>OZ245717.1:4800000-8802311 GCA_965226945.1 Gemmataceae bacterium
CGTGCTGGAGCTGGCCAATAACTTGAGATCGTTCATAGAGATTGAAAGCCTCAGTGTTCCCGAAATGTATCCTCCCGAAAACTGGGATGGTCAATCTTCGTGGATTCCCGTCGGCCAGATTCTTATGGAAGCCGGCAAAAAAATGGCCAACGGTGAAAAAGGCGGAATCGAGCCGGATAAGCTTGCCCTGGCCGAAATCCTGGTGAGTTACGCGCAAAACAATCCAAAAAAGTTCAATGAAATGGTGGCGGTCTACCATAAAGCGATCGAAAGCCGCATTCCGCCGTTGGCGGTGGCGCGCGAAAAACTGGAATACGAATTCAACATTGCCCAGCCATTTTATCTGGCGATGTATTTTTATGCAGCGACTTTGCTTTTTACTTTTTTGGGTTGGATTGCCAGCGTCATTTCGCTTTCCAGCGACAAACCGACCGATGGCGGGCGTCTCTTCCAACATGCCGCCTGGGCCCTTGCCGTCGCCAGCTTTGTGATCCATTCGGCGGGGCTCATTTCCCGCATGTACATCATGCAGCGGCCGCCGGTGACCAACCTGCATTCCTCGGCCATCTTCATCGGTTGGGGCGTGTGTTTCCTGGGTCTGTTCCTTGAATTTCTCTTTCGCAGAGGGTTTGGCAATATTCTGCCTGGGGTCGTTGGCATTGCCACCCTGGTCATCGCGCAGAACCTGTCGGCGGGCGGCGACACCATGGAAGTGCTGCAAGCCGTGCTCGATACAAATTTTTGGCTGGCCACCCACGTGACCACCATTGTGCTTGGCTATGCCGCAACCTATGTGGCCGGGACCATCGGGTTCCTGTACATCCTCATGCGCGTCTTCATGATCTTCCAGCCGGATATCGCCAAGACCCAAAATGCAACTTCCCAGGTGTTTGGCAACATCATCTATGGAGTGGTCTGCTTTGCCACCTTCCTCTCCTTCGTCGGTACGGTGCTGGGCGGGATCTGGGCCGATCAATCCTGGGGCCGGTTCTGGGGTTGGGACCCTAAGGAAAATGGCGCCGTCTTGATTGTGATCTGGAATTCTTTGATTTTGCATGCCCGCTGGGCCGGCCTGGTCAAGACTCCGGGCATGGCCGTGCTGACGCTCATGGGCAATATGATCACGACCTGGAGCTGGTTTGGCACGAATCAACTGGGCGTGGGGCTCCACGCTTACGGTTTCAACAATACCCTGGCGACCGGCTGCATGATCTTTTGGCTCTCGCAGCTTCTGTTTATAATGCTTGGAGGCATCGTCTGCCTCCAAGACAAATCTGAGGCCCTGGCCCGCAAGCAAGCCGCCTGAGTGGGCGCTTTTTGGTCCAGGGTCATGGGCGATCGCCATTGCCGGATTCGATCCGGCCGGGTGCTGCATGATTCGATGTCGCGGCCTGAGTATCGTTTTGGTTGTGGCTTGGGTGCTCGCGTTCTCGGTGGCCCCCGTTCGTTCGCAGCCCACGAAATTTCCCGATATCCCAGGGTTTGAAACCAAGAAAATCGAAGGGTTCACCCTTTTCGTCGACCCCGAAACGACCAAGCACGAGGGGGATTACAAGCGACCCCCCTCCGAAGTGCTTCAGCTTGAACTGAAGCTGCTGTCGCGGATCTTGAACCCCAAGGCCCTCGCGGCCGTGAAACGGCTGCCTTTTTGGGTGGAATGGGACGAGGCCCCGGATATTGGCAACACCCGGGGAACGGTGCTCGCCTATTATCTGTCCGCCGATCTCATGGGCGCCCGCCGCCTGGGAGAACACCCCCTGCGCGCCAAAACGATCACCATTTGCAATTTGAAAACGTTGACCTCGCTGCATCAGCCCGAAGTCGACAAGGGCCAGTGCATTCTTTTGCATGAAGTCGCCCATGCCGTTCACGATCAATTGATCGGCTATGGCAATCTCGAAATTGTGACCGCCTATCAACAAGCCATGGTGCGCAAGCTGTATGAACCGGGTCTTTATGCCGCATCGAGCTCCAAGGAGTTCTTTGCCGAGATGACCTGCGCCTATCTCGATCGGCTCGAGTATTTCCCGCGCAACCGGGGCGATCTCAAGAAGCACGACCCGCTCACGTTCAAACTGATGGACAAGTTTTGGAGCCGGGCCGCCTCGGCGGAGGCCGCGAAATCGATGACCGGCACCCGCCGCGAAAAAGTGCCGGAAGACCTTACGCAAATCGTGCTCGAAAAAATGGAACCTGGCACGATCGTTCAAAAGAACCCTCCGTCGTTTTCCAAGCGAAACGGCAAACTTTTGGCCATGGCGTTTTGGCACGACGATGTGTCTTCCTCGATTCAGGACCTGGAAAGGGTCAAGAAATTCCAGGACCGCTTTGCCGAATGGGGCATCGACATGCTGTTGGTCACCCCGGCCGATAGCAACGCCATCCGTTCCGCCCGCACGCTCAAGGACAAAGGAATCAATCTTCCCGCCTGCGCGGGGTTGGCCGGCGACGTCAAAATCGAGAATGTAAGACCACCCCTCGTGATCGTCTTCGACCCTGACGGGAAAGCGATTTTCCGCGGCCCCGATTTCGCTTCCGAGGCGCTCTATCGACGCCTGGGCATGACCCAAAAATTGGAAGACAGTCTCGAAACTCTGGAAGCCGGCACCGAACGAAGCGAATGGGATAAAATTCGCGACCAGATCAAACGAGGCGACGATTTGGCGACCGTGCTGAAACAGGTCAACGCGTACACCCGCTACCCCGATGAAGATCTGGTATCCCAGGCGCAAATGGTGGAATCGTCCCTCGAAAAACCGCTTTTGAAGTTGATGGAAAACTGGGACGAAGAAAGCACGGTTTTTCCCGCGCGCTCCTTCTTGCACTTCAACCGTCTGGCGTTCAACTACAAGGGCACGCACGCGGGCGCCAAGGCCAGGGAGATGGCCGACAAACTCAAGTCCAACGCCGAGGTCCAGTCCGAACTCAAGGCCCAGACCCTGCTGGAGTCGATGCGTAAGTCGGATGTGCAATTGACGCGCATGCAAACGGCGGGCGGTTTTCTGCCGCTTCAGGCCACGCCCATTCTCAATCAAATGCAATCGACCATGAAACAAATGGAGGAGAAGTACCCCAAGTCGTTTGCCACGGCCGATGCGCGCCTGATTGTCCGCAAATTCTTTCCTTTTGGCATTCCCACCGGAATCGGCGCACGGCGCCCCAATGGGCCTTGAAACATGAACCTCCGCTGGATTTTCAGCGTTTTGTTCTCGGCCGGTTGCCTCTGTTTTTTTGCAGCGATTGCCTGTTCTCAGGCGCCCAAGCTACCCGATATTCCCGGCTTTGAAGTCAAGCTCGTCGAGGGGTTTGCCCTGGTTCTGCATCCTGAAACGCTCAAGCACGAAAACGAGTTCAGAATACCGCCTTCCGAGGTCCTCAAACTCGAATTGCGCATGCTGGGGAAAATCCTCAACCCCAAGGCGCTTGCCGCGGTCAAGCGCATGCCCATCTGGGTGGAATGGGACGAGGCCACGCCGCTCAAATCGCTGGCCAAGGGAAAACGGTTCACCGCTTATTACAACAGCTCCAATCAGGCGACAAGCAAACTGATCGGCATGCACCCGCTCCAGGCCAGAACGATCACCATTTGCAGCCTCAGGTCGCTTACTACGATTCATCAGCCTGGAGCGCCCAGGGAGCAATGCGTTCTGCTTCACGAGGTCGCCCATGCGGTACACGATCAACTGATTGGCCAGAACAATCAAGAAATCGTCGCGGCTTACAAGCAAGCGATCAGCAGGCGGCTGTGCGATCCCAAAAGTCCGGCGGGGGCCGATTTTTCGGAGTTCTTTGCCGAGATGACTTGCGCCTATCTCGATCGACTCGACTATCTCCCCCACAACCGCTCCGAATTGAAATCCCTCGATCCAGAGACCTTCCGCGTCGTGGAAAAATTCTGGGGCAAAACTGCGGCCGCGGAAGTCGCCAAGTCGAACACCGGGGCCTTACGAGGCCTGATCCAGGAAGACCTTTCGGGGATCCGGATCGGCATTTGGAAACCGGGAGAGGTCGTTCAAGGGGCAATGCCTCCCTTTGTCGACCGGAAGGGAAAACTGCTCGCCCTTGGCTTTTGGCACGACGAGCCTTCCGCGGTTCATCGCGATCTCGATCGTCTCCACAAGATTCAAGACCGCTTTGCCGAATGGGGAATCGATTTTCTTCTGGTAGCGCCGGCAAGCCCGCCGGCAGGATTCGATCAGCTCCTTCGGGAGCGGGGCGTGAGCGTGAGCGCCTGTGCTGGGTTGCGGCTGGCCGATCCACGGTCGCAAGGAAACTTCGACTATGCTCACCCTCCCAAAGGGGTTGTCCTTTTCGATTCGCAGGCCAAGGCGATCTTCCGGGGACCTGATTTCGCTTCCGAAACGGCCTACCGCAAGGTGCTGATGAACACCCGGCTTGATGAAATTCTGAACGACGGTTCCACGGCTGCCCCCAAACCGTTTTCCGAGAAGAAGGAATGGAAGGCGATCCGGGCCCTGTTCGATAAGGGGGACGACTGGTCAGTGGTGTTCCGGCAGCTCGGTTCTTACGCCAGAAGCCGGGACATGGATCTGGCCGATCGGGCGCGCCGGTTGCGAGCCGTGCTGGAAAAGCCGCTCGAAGACGCGCTCAAAAACTACGAAGCCATAGGTGGAGCCGACCCGGTGAAGGGATATCTTGCTCTCACCGCCTTTGCGGCCAACTACCGGGGAACCGACCTGGCCGCCAAGGCCCGCGCGCTGGCCGATCCATGGAAGTCCGAGCCGAGGGTTCAAAACGAAATCAAGGCGCAGTCCGTACTGGAATCGATCCGCAAGTATGACGCGCAAGTGGCCCGCATGCGCAGTGCCGACGGCTCCCTACCCAAACAGGCGAAATCGATCCTGACACAGGCCCAAACGGCTATGAAGCAGCTTGAAGAGACCTATCCCGATGCGCTGGCGACCGCTGAGGGCCGTCTGATCGTGAATCGGTTGAATCAAAATGCTCCGACGGCGAACGAGGCCGGGCCGATGAAGCCTTAGTCGTAGACGACGCAAGGGCGCTGAAGATGTCCCAGAAACGTGCATTCCTTCGCCGCCAAAAAACCGAAAACCCGGGCCAAAAGATCCTCTTTTGGCCCGGGTTCACAGGAAGTTGCGTCTGGCTTTGACTCTCGGCCACAACGCCGATGCCGAGGTCGAGCGCGTCTACTTATTCGCGAGCAGGTTGGGCCGCCTTGGTGGTTTTTTTGTGAACAAACTTTTCGCCTGGTTCCGTGCAAGGCATGGCCGATTCGCAGCCAAACTCACAGATTCCCGATTCCGTTAACCCTTCCGTGCAAATCATCGAGCCCGCGCTGCAAGTACCCTCCTGGGCCTCGCAGGTGGTGGAGGCGGTTGCTTCGCAGCAAGTGCTCACGGGGCAGCAGCTATCTTCAGTGATGGCCGTCATGCCGCAGCAACTGGAGCTGGCGTGATGGGCACGCCACAGACTTGGGCCGGCCCAGGCCGTCAAGCCAACCACGCACAGTCCGATCACCAGCGTGAACGCGCTCTTATTCATGATCTCACCCCCGAATGAAATGAAAAGGAACCTATACCGGAAACGATAGCTTGGAAGCGAAGCTTCCCAGAAAACTGAAGGACCTGGGATCTCGAACCAGAAAGACCGGCCGCAACCTCGCCGGCATGGGCTTCGGCGCAGATCAAGAATGTGCCAGATTCTGGGTGGCTTTTGGGGATTATATCCGAAGAGGAAGCAAATCGCGATAGACGAAGCTCGAACGCGGGGGAACGGCAAACAAGACCGGTTGATGGACTGAGTCCTTCCCTGCCATAAACCAAGAAGATCTGGCAAATTCTGGCAAAACAAAGCCGATCTGAACCGCCAATGGTTCAGACCCAATTTCTCCCTCTCTTTCTGGAGCGCCTCTTCATGATTCGCGATCGTAAAGTCCGCATCGCCATCGTTGGCCTGGGTTTTGGAGCCGAGTTCATCCCGATCTATCAGGCTCACCCTCATGCGGAAATGGCGGCCATTTGCCGGCGCGACAAGAAAGAACTCGATGCTTGCGGCGACAAGTTCAAAATTGCCAAGCGCTACACCAGCTATGAAGAGCTGCTCAAGGATCCCGAGATCGACGCGATTCACATCAACAGCCCCATTCCCGACCATGGTCCTCAGACCCTGGCCGCGCTGAACGCGGGGAAGCATGTTGCCTGTACGGTGCCGATGGCGACTACCAAGGAAGAAATCAAGGCGATCGTCGAAGCGCAAAGGCGCACCGGCAAGGTTTACACGATGATGGAAACGGTCGTTTACGCCCGCGAATACCTGTTTGCCAAGGAGCTTTACGAGAAGGGCGTGCTGGGCAGAATCCAGTTCCTGCGCGGTTCGCATCAACAAGACATGGACGGCTGGCCCAATTACTGGCCAGGCCTGCCGCCGATGCACTATGCCACGCATTGCGTCAGCCCCTGCCTGGCGATTTTGAACAAGCATGCCGAAAGCGTCGTTTGTCACGGCTCGGGCCGCATCGCCGAGGAATTGATCGGTAAATACAACTCGCCGTTCGCGATCGAAACGGCGACCTTCAAAATCAAGGATTCCGACGTGGTGGCCGAGGTGACCCGCAGCCTCTTCGACACGGCGCGGCAATACCGCGAGAGCTTCGACGTATATGGATCCAAAGCAACCTTCGAATGGCAGCAGGTCGAAAACGAAGAGCCGGTGATCCACACCAAGGGCAAACCGGAACCGGAAATTCCGGTGCGCACCAAGGTGCCCGACTATGGTCATCAGTTGCCCAAGGAAATCGGCAAGTTCACGACCAAGGGCGTTTACAGCAACGACGAGGAACAACACCTGAGCTTCACTCAGGGGGGCGGCCACGGCGGCAGCCATCCTCACCTGGCCAACGCCTTTATCGAAGCCGTCCGCGGCAATCGCCCGGCGTTCCCCGATGCGGCGACCAGCGCCAACTGGACACTTGTCGGCATTTGCGCTCACGAGTCAGCCATGGCCGGCGGCACGAGAGTGCAAATTCCAGCGTATTGACGCGGAGTGTCATCGGCGGGGAATCGAAGCGATTCCCCGCCGATGACAAGATTTCCCGCCTGCTTGCCTTGCTTGTTCTGATTGTGAATGGTCCAATCGACAAAGCGAGGCGTTTCCTGAATCAGGAAACGCCTCGCTTTTGTTGGGCAAGTCATTGGAATTGGCTTGGGGCTATCTTCCCGACTGCGCCATTTCGAGGGTGATTTCCTTGAAGGCTTTTCTGCTCAGCTCGCCCCGTTCCTCGAGGTGTTCGTTGACCAGCTTGGTCAACTTCGGATGTTGCTGGAGGTTCGAGGCCAGCGACCAGCGGGCGACTCGTTTGAGCACGGCGTTCTGACGGTCCTCGGGCAAGTCGAGCACATCGAGGATGCGCGAAACCGCCGGGTATTGCCCCGTGATGAAGAAGTTGGCCCAGAGCAGGTCGAGATCGTCGGGAGTTTTCGCGGCGCGGTCGGACACATGTTTTGGGGGCGGGCCATCGAGGATCTTTTTCAGCGCTTCCACTCCGGGGCGGACGGCGGTGAATTTGTCGTGGTTGAGCCAGGACTGGGCTTTGAGCGCCGTGGCCTGATCGCCACACTGGGCCAGGACTTTTAAGAGGAACTTCCGGCCGGCCGTGGTTGTGGCGGTCTCAAACTCTTCTTCATAGCTGCGCAAGACTTGGGGATTGCCGCGAGCAATGTCGGCGAACTGCGATCCGATGATCGCCTGGACATGCGCCTTGTTTTCGTACCACGAGTCTTCGATGTTCGATTTTTCCAGAAATGCCTTCATCATGACCATGGCCCGGGACGGGTCGGTCGATTCATAGTAAAAGGTCATCGATCGCGAGTATTTCTTGATGAACGAGGGAAGATTGCCCGGTTGTCCCAGAATTGAGGCGACGACAAAGAGGGCATGGAAAGGCAACATGGCCGAGGGTTCCCAAGCGGTGCAGGTTGGTCGTTTTTACAAGTGACTAACCCAGGCTCGGCGGACGGCGTTGGCGCGAAAAAGGGATCTCATGAAGGCTTAACCAACGAACGCCGCGAGACATGGCGTCCAGATGGCGGGGATGTCATTTGCACGAGGTGATGTTGCAAATCGGTTCAGGCTGGCGAGGTGGAAACGATTGTAGCAGGTCAAGCGGTCATTGGGATCAGAGTGTATTTGCCGCCTGGCGATTCCTCGAAACGGATCTCGCCGATTCATGCATCGCTTGGATGCATGAATCGGCGAGATCCGCGGGAACGATTGGCCTCAGGCGATCTTTTCAAAGACATAATCGATCGACAAAGTAGATTGACGCGACTGCAGCGCCTTGATGGTTTCGTAGGCTTCAAGCACCGCCTGTTCGATCTTGCGAAGATCTTCCGGGCCTTTGAGCGTGCAACTGGTCCACGAGGGGAACTGCGTGGCCTTGACCTTGAAGCCGGGACAAAGGTGCGCGCACTTGGCCGCATCCATCGGAAACCAAACCGTTTTTTCCCGTTCTTGCAGGTGAAATCGCGCGATTACCGAAGTGGGGGAAAAGGGGAAGTGAATGTTGAAAGAGGAAAGGGTGTTTTCGCAGGCGATCGGCCGCTCTTCGGTGCAAATGGCCTGGAAGATTTCAAACGCGACCGATTCCTCGGCGGACGTGGACATGGACCGAATGCTGGCGGTTTCTTCAAGCGCGGCGGTCGGGGGAGCGGGGGCCGCTGCGGGCTGGCTGATCACACTGGCGAGCGCTTTCATCCGCTCCCATTCTTTTTCCTGAACGAGGACCGGCGGCGGTGCTGCCGTTTGACTGGGCGTTTGCGCTTCGGGGGAATGAGCCTGGGAAATCACCGAAGTCAGCGTGCGCACGCGAGCCCACTGGGCGATGGCGTTGGCCAGGATCGGCTTCCAGTATTCGATGACCCCCTCGCTCAACTTCCTCGTTTCCAGGTTGGCGACCGCCAGCTTGATGAATTCCGGCGACGGTTCGAGCAGGCGTTCCAGTTCAGTCACCATCAGGTTCTTGCGCGAGGTGTTGGTCTGTGCGAAGGCGCGGATCAGTTCCGGCTGGAACTGCGTCTTTTGCAAAATGGCAAGGAAGTTAAGCACATCGAACGGCGCCTGCTCATCCGCCAAGACATCCCAAACCAGGAACGGCTCCCGGTCCATCGTTTCGCCGGTCGCCAGATCGGTGAAAAAGCGCCACTGCAGTCCGTTTGTGGCGATGCCAAGTTTCACTTCCGAGGCCTGATCGAAGTAGTGCGTCAAGCGTTCATCGACGGGCACCAGCTTTTGTTCGGTATCCTTGGCCGAGACGAAGAACCAGGGTTTGCCGGCGCCCACAAACACCCAGTCGATCGGCGCGGATGTTCTGCCTGGCCCGGCCTCAAGGCGAAAGGCGGGAATGCATTCGCGCGGGTCGGTCAGGTCGTAGCCCAAAAGCGAGAAAACCGGACCAATCAGGCTCTGCTTGACCGCCTGATCGTTGCCGCGAACATGGTCCTGAATGTCGCGAACTCGACGAACATGGGCAGCCAAGGCATCCCGAAGGGGGGCAGTCATCTTGGACTCCAACCGGTGGCCGAGGGCGCCATGGACCGGCCTCTAAACCAAAGAAAACAAAATGAAAAAACCTACATTCCTTGTCCCATATCCGATCGTCGCCAAGCGATGCAATACGGATGAGCCAGGGAGAGATTGATGGCGGCGATTTCGCGGGCAAAAACGGGAAAATGCGCAAGTTCCGGCGCGGCATGCAGACTTATGATATTATTGGTTATCTTGTTATGGCGCCTGGCTTCGCGGCCTCCTTTGGCCCGCTCCGTATCTTTTCACCCAGGGTCCGGGAGCCAAGCGGGTTCGCCGTTTCCCGCTCTCGGTTGGCAATCTAGCGGAATGCGAACATGATCGTCGATACCCATGTCCATCTCTTTGCCGAGGCAAGTGACGCGCGCTTCCCCATTCATGCGAACGCCCCCTATGCGGCCGCGGTTCCCGCCTTGCCGAGGCAGGTTTTGTCCTTCATGGATCAGGCGGGCATTGCAGGCGCCGTGCTCGTTCATCCGGAAACCTACCAGGACGATCATCGCTGGCTCTTGCACACGCTTGCGATCGACCCGAAACGGTTTCGCGGCGTGTGCCATCTCTTTCCCGATCGGGCCGAAACGCCTGAGAAAATCGCGGAGTTGGCCCGTTTTCCGGGAATGGCCGGGATGCGCCTGCACGCCTATTGCCCTGAAAGGCTGCCCTCCTTCGAGCCACAATCTCTGACTCGCTTCTGGACGCTGGCCCGCGACAACGGCCTTTTCCTTCAACTTCACCTTGAGCCGCGTTACGCCCCCGTTTTCACGCCGCTTCTGCAGCGGTTCCCCGAGGTCGTGGTCTTGATTGACCACTGCGGCCGGCCGTTTCAGGGAACACTCGAGGAATTCCGGGAGATTCGCGGCTGGGCCCGCTTCCCTCAGGTGCACATGAAATTGAGCCTGCTTCCTTTTAGAAATCAGTATCCTCACCGCGACATCGGCCCGGTCGTCCAGGATCTGGCAACCCAATTTGGCATAAAGAGGATCCTTTATGGGGGAGGATATCCTTGTGCCAGTCCCCAGGAATGGACGGCGCATGTCCAGCGCTTTCTGGATCTGTTGGGCCCTCTTGGTCCTGAAGAAAAGTCATTGATTTTGGGAGCCAATGCCGCCCGCATCCTGAAGTGGGATTTGACCGGTTGAAACCCCAGCAGGGTGTTGGGCGCCGAACCGATCGCCGGATCGGAAAAGCCGTAGGGATCCTCGGCGAAAAGGACGCGAATTCGGCTCGATTTTCCCGAGGAAGGGCCATTGGCCCTGTCCCCCCGCGCTATGTAAGCTAAATGAAGCGAAAACACCGTCACTCTCCCAGACAGCTACGGCCCTCCCCACCCCAGGCGGCTTCTCCATGCGTATGACCTTTTATGCCTCGTGCGTTTTCGCCCTGGTTTTGCCGCCATTGCTTGCCGGTGCTTTGCAGGCCCAACTTCCCCCGGAAAAGGCCGAAAAAACCTTCACGGTCTCGGCCGGGTTGGAGATGAGCCTCTGGGCCAGCGAGCCCTTGTTCGTCAATCCCACGACGATGACGATCGACCACAAGGGGCGCTTCTGGGTGTGCGAGGCGGTCAACTACCGGCGCCGCTTACGCGGCCAGCCCCCCTTGCGCAAGGAAGGCGATCGGATCCTGGTGCTCGAAGACACCAACCTGGACGGCAAGGCCGACAAAGTCACCACCTTCTATCAGGCGCCCGATGTGGAAAGCCCGCTCGGAATCGCCGTGCTCCCCCTGCCCGGAGGCGGACAAAAAGTTTTCGTTTGCCAGTCGCCGCAAATCTGGACCTTTGAAGATGCCGATGGCGACCTGAAAGCCGATGGCCCGCCCAAAACGCTACTCAAGGGTTTCCAGGGAATTGATCATGACCACGGCGTTCACGGCATTCATATCGGCCCGGATGGCCGCCTTTGGTTCACGGTGGGAGATGCGGGGGTTCAAGGCCTGAAGGCCAATAGCGACGGTCAGGCGTCGGCCGGCAAATTAAAAAGCTGGACTTCCAACGCAACCGATTGCCGGGCCGGCACGGTCTGGACCTGCAAGCTCGATGGCACCGACCTGATCCGCTACGCGCACAATTTTCGCAACAATTACATGTCCTGCATCGATAGCTTTCGCAGTGTTTTCCTTTCCGATAACGACGACGATGGCAATCAACAAACGCGCATCTGTTTTGTGATGCCTGACGGCGACTATGGCTACCACCCGCGAGGTCCCGGCCAAAGCCACTGGCATGAAGAACAACCGGGAATTGTTCCCAAAATTCTGCGTACCGGATTCGGCAGCCCGACCGGCATTTGTGTTTACGAAGGAGATCTGTTGCCCCCTGCCTATCGCGGCATGTTGCTTCACACCGATGCAGGTCCGCGCCAGGTGCGCTGCTACCATCTGAAGCCCCAGGGGGCCGGATACGAGGTCGAACAGGAGAATGTGGTCAACTCCAGCGATCCCTGGTTCCGTCCGAGTGATGTTCAGGTTGCTCCCGATGGCTCGGTGTTCGTCGCCGACTGGTACGACCCCGGTGTGGGCGGTCACGGCATGGGGGATACGACTCGGGGCCGCATCTACCGGCTGGCCCCCAAGGGGTTTAAGCCCGCGGCGGTCGCTTACGATGTATCGAGCGACCAGGGGATCACTGCGGCACTGGCCTCGCCGAACCTGGCCCAAAGGGCCGGGGCGATCGAGGCAATCCGGACCAAGGGCGCCGGTGCGGCCGAGTTGC
Source organism: Gemmataceae bacterium (assembly GCA_965226945.1). Taxonomy (GTDB): domain Bacteria; phylum Planctomycetota; class Planctomycetia; order Gemmatales; family Gemmataceae; genus SYLG01. The sequence goes on from OZ245717.1 coordinate 4,812,272, forward strand.
TTTTCACTTGCCTTCGCCAGGAAAATTCCAGCCCCTTTCTGCGTGCGCGTGCGCTTGGCCTCCTTGCCGAGCTGAAGCCCAAACTCGACGAGAAAGGCCAAGCCCTGGTCGAAGCCCAGATCGATACGGCTCTCAAATCGAGCGATGATCGTTTTGGCCAACTGGCGGTGCGGATCGACTCGAGGATCGCCGCGCTGCCTGAAAAAGGGGGCAGTGAAGCAATCGCTCTCGTGAAATCGGCCAGCTCGCAGGTTTTGCGGGAATTGCTCCTCCTTTGGCGCCGCGCCGATCCGGACAAGCTCAAGCCTCTTTTCAACGAAGTGATCGCCAGATACCAGACGGATGACACCTTCCTGCGCAAGGCGCTGAATATTTGCGCGGGCAGCGACATGGCGCGGCGCGAGCGTGTCATGGCCGATCTGGATGGGGCGCTTGGTTCCTGGTCGGACCGAGTGGCGCAACTGGTGTTCGACCTGCGTCCACCGGGCATTCGCGCGACGCTGGCCAAACGGATCGCCGACCCTTCCATCACGGTGAGCCAGCGGGCCGATCTCGTCGATCTCCTGGCGTCCGCTGAAGAACCGGATGCCGGCAAGGTGTTGCTCAAACTGCTTGCGACGCAACAACCGGTTGAGGTGCGTCAACGGGCTGTGGAAAAGCTTGCACCCTTTCTGGAAGGCAAGTGGGCCGCCCTGACCAAGGATCCCGAATTTTCCACATTGCTGAGCGCGATTGCCGACAAGGCGGCCTGGGCCAAACTGGCCGGCGCCGCGAAATTAGCATCCGGGCTTGCGGACCTGGGCCAACTCGCCCAGGGAGACGCGGGCGGCGAAACGGTTCGGGCCGCTACCGAAGCGATTGGACGCATCGACACCCCCGAGGCACTCGAACTTCTCAAAAAACTGGTGACGGCGAGCGCAACACGTGCCGACGCCTTGAACGCATTGGGAAATCTCACCCGAACGAGGGGCGCGAAAACCGGGAAGGGAGCCCTGGAAGTATTGAAATCGGCACTCGCCGGACCCGAACCAGGCAAGGTGGTCGCCGTCTTGGCCCAGTCGAGTCCGGGAAGCGAATGGCTCCTGGCGCAAAAGGACAAACTGCCGGCCGACCTGGCCGCCGAGGCGGGCCGTTATCTGCGAAACAGTCCCTTTCAGATCGTGCGCAACAAGGCCATGCTCGCTTTCCCGCCTCCGGGACGATTGAACATGGCCAAGCTGCCCAACGCGGCCGAGCTGGCCAAACGGACCGGACGAGCCGAAGCCGGGCGCAAGCTTTTCGAGGCCAGTGCCAAGAACGAACTGCAATGTCAGAAATGCCATCGCCTCCAGGGCTTGGGTGGCGACATCGGGCCCGACCTGTCGCTCATCGGCAAAAAGGCGAGCCGTGAAAACCTGTTCGATAGCCTGCTCACACCCTCCAAGGCAATCGCCGATCAGTACATCGTTAACGTCGTGGCCACGAACAAGGGGCAAACGATCAGCGGCCTGTTGGTGGAAGAAACGCCCAACCACCTGCTCATCCGTGACGGCAACGGCAAGGACTACAAAATCCTCCTTTCCGAGATCGATGAGCGCACCAAAAGCAAAGTCTCGATCATGCCGGCCGACCTCGTGGCCTGGATGACCGAGGACGATCTGGTCGATTTGGTCGAATACCTCCTGACGCTCAAGACCGGGTCGCTCACTCCGGCCAAATGGAAAATCCTGGGACCGATGGCCGATGTAGGGGAAACGGCGCTGAGCGAACAGACTTCGCTCGAAAAGGGCCGGCCCAACCTCCAGGCGAACATCGTTCCCGAATTAAAAACCAAGAATGGCAAGACGCCCGAGTGGCAAACGATTCGGCCGGCGGCGGACGGTTACCTGGACCTGGCGGCGTTCCACGGCGATAAAAAGGATCATTCCTGGTCGTACTTGTTGACTGAGGTCAAAAGTGAAACGGCCCAGGATGCGGCCATCCTTTTGGGCGCCGACGATGGCAGCAGGCTCATCGTCAATGGAAAAGCGGTGCACGAGCAGAATGGGCGTGTCTCGGCGAGCCCAGCCATGTTCCGCATCCCTGTCAAACTCCAACCGGGCGCCAACTCAATTCTTTTGAAAATCACTAACGGAGATGGCCCTCACGGAGCTTATCTGACGATACTTTCCGAAGGGCAACTCACCGATTGAATTCGGGACAGGGTCAACATGTCGAGCGATGTTCCAGCAAAAGAACCTGTATTCAACCCCAATGCGAAGCGGCGAAAAAAGGATTCAAAAAAAATCCTCGTCATCGATGTGGGGGGAACCAACGTCAAACTCCGCGTTTCGGGGAGTGAAGAAGTACGGAAATTTCGGTCGGGGCCGACCCTGAATGCCGCCGAAATGGTGGAGGGCGTGAAGCGCAATACGGCCGATTGGAACTTCGAATGCATTAGCATCGGGTACCCTGGTCCGGTGGCCCGTGGGAAAATCGCGCTGGAGCCGGTCAATATCGGCCCCGGCTGGGTCGGTTACGACTTTGCGGCGAACTTTGGCAAACCCGTCATGCTCATCAACGATGCCGCCATGCAGGCGCTGGGAAGCTACCAGGGTAACCGCATGCTTTTCCTGGGACTTGGTACCGGCCTGGGTACGACGTTGATCATCGATGGAGTGGTCGCGGCGTTGGAAATGGGGCATGCACCCTATCGCAAAAAGCTCACCTTCGAGGATTGGGTGGGAACGCGGGCGCTTAAACGGATGGGTTTTAAGCGCTGGACCCGGGTGGTCTTCGATGTCGTCTCCACGCTGAAGAAGGTCTTGGTCGCCGACTATGTTGTTTTGGGGGGCGGCAACGCCAAAAAATTGCTGGCATTGCCGGCGGACGCGATACTCGGCAGCAATACGAATGCCTTCGAAGGCGGCGAGCGTTTGTGGGAGTCGGCGGAATGACCGATAGCCAATCGGAATTCGATCTCGAAGAAGAAGTTGAAACCTATCCTTTCCCGATCCTCTCCTGGCTGGCAGTGATTGCCGTCATTGCGTTCATCATTAACCCGTCCCTGTTTTTCCCAAAACCAGCCAAGGCAGAAAACGGCCAGGACGAAAAGAAGCCGGCGCCTGCCGCGGAACCGCTTGCGGCCGAAACGATGGTGGTCAAACTCTATTGGGGCATGCAGCTTGTCGCCAATACCGATCCCAAGGCCTTGATGGACCAACTGACCAAAGCGATGTCCGAGAAAGACTCGCGCCAAAAACTGGCCATCTCCCTGGTCGAAGCGCTTGTGATCGGTCCGCAAGAAGCGCTAACAAGGCTCGATTCCATGGCGGAGCAAGTGAAGGGCACGCCGCTTGAAAAGAGCTTCAACACGGTTTCCGGGTGGATCGGCCGATTGAAGACGGATCCCAAAGCGTCGATCGAGGAAGCTCCAAGAGAGGAGTTGGCGAGCCGGGTGGGTTGGTTCGCGTCGATTCCGGGCAACGAGCGGGCGCCTGTCAAAGACCCGAAATTCTGGCTGGATCAGCCCGACACTTTTATGGCGGCATGGTTCGCTACGCGCTGCGCACCAGTGCGCTTATGCTTTTGGGTTTCTGCGCGTTTCTGGTAGGGATTGGGATGTTTCTGTATTTCCTCATGTTGGCGTCGAGGGGGCCGCTTGGGCCGGGCCTGGCGTCGCTGGCGGAAGGCCCGGCCCTGTCCGCGATGATGATACAGACTTTTGCCATCTGGTTTGTCGGTTATTTTGCCCTGTCGTTCTTGTTTGGCGCGGTCATCATTCCGCGGGTGGGCATGAACGGATTGCTCGCCGGAATCATGATCCAGGTGCTCAGTTTGGCCGCCGCCTTTTGGCCGCTTGTGCGCGGCGTTCCCTTGCGGGTGATGCTTGAGCAGATTGGACTGGACCGGGACGTGGGCTCGCCCAGGGAAATCGTCATTGGCATCTTGGCGGTGATCGCTTACTGGCCTGTCTTGTTATTCCTGGCGATCGTCACCGTGGTTTTGATGCAGGGATTTCCCGATGTGGAAAAGCCTACACACCCCATCGGCCCCCAGCTTTTGCACGGATCTCGGGCCGACTGGATTCTCGCGTTCATCACGGCGGTGATCCTGGCGCCGATCGTCGAAGAGGTCTTTTTTCGCGGGTTTCTTTACCGCCATCTTCACGAAACGTCGTTTGGAGCCGGACATGGCGCCGCCGTGATCTTGAGCGTCGGCCTTTCCTCGCTGATGTTCGCCATCGTGCACCCTCAAGGCATGCTCGGCTTGCCGCTTCTGGGTGGACTGGGCGCACTGTTTGGTTTCTTGCGTCAGACGCGTAACAACCTGACCGCCTCGATCGCGGCGCATTCGTTCAACAACTGCCTGGTCATCCTGCTGGTTTCATTCGTCTAAGCCGGAAAACGGGGAAGCGAACCCAAGAGATCCTGGCCACCCCAATTCGACCATCAGGTCCGCCTTCAGGCTGGGCGCGGCTCAAGCCGGGTCCACTTGGCGAAGGTCGCGGCCTGACCGCGGCGGACACCGCTGCCATCGACCAAGTTCCAGATGATGGCATCTTCCATCAAGAATCGCTTGCCTGTCTTGCTGACCCGTATCCCGCGATAATCGGCGGCAAAACCTTTTTCCAGGGCGCGCGCCAGGAGTTCGGCGCGATCCTCGCGGACCATCGGTTCGGCGCTCAACCGGGAGGGGAGGATCACCCATTCCTCAAGGGTCATCTCCCATAGGTCGAGTGCCGCTCGGTTGCCGTAGTTGAAAATCGGGTCGGCCTGAGTGCCATGAGAGACCACGACAAAGGGGGCTTCAAAGAGCCGCCGGGCCTCCTCTTCGGGCCAGCCCGTTCTATCCAACAGAGGTCGTCCCAGGTATTTCTCGAACGAATCGAGAATCCGTTGCGTTTGCTCGATCCAGCTCGGTTGCCGCCAGGGCTCGACAGAATTCATTCAGTTCACCATTTTACCATTTTGAGGAATCGCGCGTTGGAAGGACGGGGTGGAATCACGGGCCAGGCGGCGAGTCGGTCGGCTTGACCGCTTCCCCTTCCCAGGTAGCGATCCCCGTAACCTTGTCGTAGAGGAGCACCCGGTGCTTGCTGGCGGGTGCGGCGGGAACATCGACCCTGGGCAGCCAGCGCGCCAGATCGTTCTTGATGGAGTCGGTTTCTTTCCTCCCGATGAGATTGTTCCATTCGCGCCGATCGGCGATCAGATCGTAAAGCTCCTCGGAGCCATCGGCATAGCGGATGTATCGATGCCGTTTGGAGCGCACCGCATGGTTGCCCTGGTTGTGAGTCGTGATTGCCGGCCAGGCTCGACCGGATTGGGAATCGTGCAACTGCGCGGCAAGCGAATGGCCTTCGAGCCCGGCTACCCGATCCAGTGCGCACCATTCGAGCAGCGTCGGGTAGAGATCGAGTAATTCCACCGGCTCTTCGCACGCTTTTTGAGCGCGGATTCCCTTCCCTGCAAAAACGAGCGGCACATGGGTGGAGCGTTCCCACAGGCTGTTTTTGCCGGTGATTTCTTTTTCCCCCAGATGGTAGCCATGGTCGCTCCAGAGGACGATCACCGTGTTGTCTTCCCGACCGCTTGCTTTCAAGGCGTCGAGCACGCGCCCCACCTGGGCATCCATGAAGGCGGTCGAAGCCAGATAAGCGCGAACGAGCGGTTTCCATTCCCCCTTGTCCTTCAAGGTGGCCAGACGCGGTTCGGGCAGGCGCCAGTGCAATCTCCAGGAGAAAGCAGGGAGCAGGGCGCGCTCGTGATCCTTGAGCTCGGGCATACTCAGAGAATCCAGGGGAAAGCGATCGAACCACTCCCTGGGAGCAAAGCAGGGAACATGGGGCTGCCGAAAGCCGCAGGCGATGAAGAAGGGCTTTTCTTTTGGGCACATCCCGAGGGCTTCAATCGCCGCCGAGGCGATCTTGTAGTCGCCATGGTCGCTTGCGCTCTGGGGCCAGGGACCCCAGTCCATGGCGGGGTGGCGCGGCATCGGCAATTGCGCAAAGGGTTGGGGAGGACCTGCCGTTGCCGGAGCGGGTCCCCAGGTCCCAAACTCCGCCTGAGTCCTGGACACCGAACCGTCGTGAAACACCTTGCCGCAGGTGTAGGAGAAGTAGCCCGCCTTGAGAAAGGCCTGGGGCAGGGTTTGGCGCTCGCGCGTCGCGGCCACTTCGCGAATGCCGGGAACGAGTCCATGAATTCCGGTCGTGGAAGGCCTCAGGCCTGTAAGCAAACTTGAGCGCGATGGGTTACACAGTGGGGCCTGACAGTGGGCATTGACGAAGGCGACCCCCCGGCTGGCCAAGCCGTCGATATGTGGGGTAGAGGCCTGGGGGTGTCCCTTCAAGAAGCCGACCCAGTCGTTGAGATCGTCCACGGCGATCATCAGCACATTGGGCCGGACGCTCGGGTCCGTCTGGGACGAAAGAGGCCCAGCGGCAACCAACCAGGTCAATATCGTGAAAACGCGGACCATTCGCATGGGAGTGCGCCCCCATCAAGATTGCAAACCGATAGGGGTCTCATTCGGTCAGGATAGGGGAGAAAAGCGGGCGCTTGGCGGCCGAAGGTTTCGCAAGAAAAAACTGGATCAGACCCGGTCGCGAATGAGTCCCTTGCGGTTGAGGTCTTCGCGAAAATCGATCGTCGTAATGAGGCAGGGATGTTTGTACTGCTCTGCCACGCCGCCGGTTTTGAGAAGGCGTTCCTTGTCCCATTGTGCCCAAAAGCCGGCCGGAAGGATCTGTAAGCGGAGCGGCGCCAGGCGGCCGGAATCGCGCTTGGATGCATATTCGATGTTGGTGCGGTGAAGGATTTCTTCAAGTCGTTGCACGACGGCGCTTGATCGGTCAGGCATCCCGAAGGTTCCCGGCTCAACGAACAGTCCATATCCGGGGTTTTGATCGTCCCAGATGGGCGCCACGCTGTAGGTGCCGCTTTCGAGCCCCAGTTCTTGCAGCGTGCGCGACATCCCGCGCGTGACATGATGCTCGGAAAGTTTCTCGCCGGTGAGGTTGGAGAAATAGGCCCCCTTGTTGAGAAACTCAAGCAAGGGAGTGCGGCCGATAAAGCCGGTGCAGCGCACGACATCGTGAATGTCGTAGCGGTACAGTCCGCTCGGAGTCGTGAGAATGATCCGGTATTCTTCTCCCTCGACCAATTCGTGGCCTTGCAGGATGGTGGCGTGCAGCGAGGTGGGATCTTCGCCGGTGGGGACGAATTCGAAATAGTTGCTGTGAATATCGAGGATGCCCGACGGGGTGTTGTCGGCCAGGGGAATGGTCATGCGGCCTTCGCTGGCGATCAGGCCGACATCGCGCACCACCATGCTGCCGAAATAGCGTGGATACTGGCGCAGGTAGGCCCCCATGCTGCCGCCGGTCCAGTTGCCAAGGATGCAATGCTCCGGCCAATAGTCCTTGGGGTAAAGCGTGCCGGTTTTGGAGATGACCTCTTCGAGTTGCTTGACCCGTTCGGGATGTTTTTCGGCCAGACGGGACTTGAGGCGGCCGCGAAGCGATTCGGGAAGCACGCAACGCCGGTTTAAGGTGCCGTCACGCAAGTCGCGCAGCAGATCTTCCTTGGCTTCGTCGCCAGCGCGCGCCAGGTTGATCATGGTCGAGGGGTTGGCGGCAAGGATCATGCTGACGGGTCGCGTCAGGCCCAGGCGCAGACCGAGGTAGTATTTCGATGCGGTGTCCTTGATCTTTCCCGACTCGGCGGGCAGCACATAGAGGCGGCGCACAATCCGCTTTTGCATGGTGGCCGTCAGGCCGGTCACCGCGCCGCAGGCAATGCCCGAACTGGTGCGCTCTTCCTCCCAGTCCCCGGAGAACTGCAAGATCGGCCGCATCGAGGCCTTGGGCCGATCGGTGTAGGCGTTGATCCCCCACATGTGCCAGCCGTAGCGGTAGGCTTCCAAATACTGGTCGTTGACCGGAATGGTCTTGCGCGTCGCCGTGGTGCCGCTTGTCAGCGCGAACATGTGGATACGCTGATCGGCGAGCAAGGCCTTGATGTCCCCCTGGCGGACGCGGGCCATGTAGGGTTCGACGCGCTCGTAACCGCCGATGGGGATGTGGCGGCGAAAATCGGCCAGGGACTGGATCGTACGGAAGCCGTGATCGCGCCCGTAATCGGTGTCACGATTCTTGTGGATGAGTTTTAAGAGCCAGCGCTTCTGGATGGCTTCGGCTTGTTCGCACGAGGCAAGGAAGTGCCTGAGCTTACGTTTGAGCGTCCAGCCAAGCACCCGTCCGAGTGTGCCCCGGATCAGGCCCTCGACCACGCCCCGGCTCATTTCACGGAGTGGTGAAGGCATGCTTGTCCCTCGGGCCTGAGAGTTTGGGACCTTGGACCGATTCCACAACCTGATTCACTTGAGGTGTGGGCGCCTGATTGGTTTGCGGCGTTACCGCCTGATTGGCCGCTGCCTTGGGAGGAATTTGGGAAGCGGGCGCTTGAATGGCCTGCGAGGCCAAAACTGGGTTCGTCTGGGACTCGGCATGAGCCAGATAACGATCGAAGAAACCGCGCACGCGCGTGGGGTAAAGCTCCGGTTCCCGCTGAATTCCTTCGTTATGCTTGGCCTTGTCGATGAGCCAGAATTCGTGGTGGACCGGAACCGGCGCCCTTTTGCCGCCATTGGAGATGTCGAACATCTTTTTTGCGACTTCGGGCTTGATGTAGCGGTCCTCGGCGCCGTGGATCATCAAAAACGGCTTCTTCTTGAGCTTCCCCATCTCGTTTTCCAGGTAGGGGATTTGAATCTTGTACTCGTTCTCCACCTGCTTCAAGGCGCCCAGCGCAAACCAGCCGCAGACCGAGTCGGGAAGGTAATCGTGCGCCCAGGAATTCTCCTTCACATAGATGCTGATCCACTGGCGGATATACGGCAGCATCAAGGAATAGGTCGGATAAATGCCGTCGGTCACGATGCATTGGACCTGGGGATTGTCCCCGGAAAGGAAGAGCAGGGCCGAACCGCCGCGAGAAATTCCGAAAACCCCGAATCCCCCCATCTTGATCGTTTCGGGGCGGGAGGCCACATAGTTCATCGCGGCGCGGGCATCCATCACTTCGTAGCCGGTCACCCAGTGCAGGGGACTGTATTTTGGCAGGGCTTCGCTTTCCCCCTGATTGCGCGGTTCGTAGGCGAAGATCGCATAGCCGGCGTCGAGCAGGCTCTGGCAATAGTGCAGGCAGGACCAGCGGTTGGAGCCGAATTCGATGCCAAAAAGGATGACGCCTTTCAAAGGTGCGCGCGGCGGAATCCAACACGCGGCGAGTTTCAACCCATCGCCGGTCGTGATTTGCAGGTCTTCGGCTTGAGCATCGGGCTGAGCCTTGGGCACCATGAACAGCGGAGATTCGAGGAAGATCCGCACGACCATCGGAATGTAGAGAATCCGGGCCCGAATGATGCTATAAGTCACCCGGACCGACAGGGCGACGGGAGCAATGAAAACGGTTCCCAAAACGATCCAAACGAGAGTCACGGCGCTGTCACCCGATATTTCCACCGGGACCCTAAATGCACACCAAGATCATTCTTCCACAGTTTTTCAGATTCCGCTGACAAATGACCCCGAATTCGGATTCAGGCCCCATTTGCCGGCGGTCCGTTGACCCAAGGTTCTGTCCGACTCCCACAGGAAACCAGACACGTTATGGGCGCGATCTAGCTGCTATCTATCTGCTTATGGATAGGAACGCCGAGCGTGTCAGTTTTGAAATTGCCTGACCACTAAAGAAGTGTTTTGTCCGCCAAAACCAAAACTATTGCTCAGGCAGCAATCGACCTTGGCGGCTCGCGCCTTGTTGGGAACGTAATCGAGGTCGCACTCTGGATCGGGCGTTTCGTAATTGATCGTCGGCGGGATGATTCCATTGCGCATCGTTTCGACGCAAAGGATCAGTTCGACCGCGCCCGCGGCGGCGATCATGTGGCCCATGCAGCTCTTCGTACTGCTTGTGGGAACCTTGTAGGCGTGCTCGCCAAAGACATGCTTGATCGCCAGGGATTCGACCCGGTCGTTGACCTGCGTGCTCGTGCCGTGCGCATTGATGTACTGAATGTCCTTGGGGCCGACGCCGGCGTCGTTCAAGGCTCCCTCGATGCAGGCGATCGCTCCCCGGCCGTCGGGATGGCTGTCGGTCACCCGGAAAGCATCCGCGGTGGAACGGTAGCCGATCAATTCGCCGTAAATGCGTGCGCCGCGCTTCTTGGCATGTTCCAGATCCTCGAGGACGACCATGGCCGCCCCTTCGCCCAGGACAAAGCCATCGCGGTGCAAGTCAAAGGGCCGCGAGGCGGTTTCCGGTGTCCCCTTGTGCTGCGATAGCGCGGTCAACAGGTTGAAACCGGTGACTCCCAGGGGATGGATCATCGAATGGCTGCCGCCGACGAGCATGACGTCGGAGTCGCCACGGCGGATCATTTCGAGCGCTTCGCCCAGAGCCTGGGCGCTGGCGGCGCAGGCGGTCAGACAGTTGTAGTTGGGGCCCTGCAAATCGAACAGGTCGGCAAGATGCGCCGGAGCGGTGTGGAATTCCTGTTCGGCCTCGTTCTCGCCATGAAAGTTGGTCAGGCTCAACTGGCAGAATCGCACCGGGTCGAACTGGCCGCTGGCCGGGTCGAGCGCATGGACGATATTGCTGATCAAACCTTCGAAGTCGGTGATCCCTTCGCCCGATCCCAGATAGAGGCCAAAGCGGGTGCGATCGACGCCTTTGGCCCCGGGGTCGCCCGAGAGGAGGTTGGCGTCTTTGAGCGCCTGACTGGCGGCGGCGGCGCCAAAGCGGCCATTGACACCGCAATAGTCGAACATTTTGTGTTCGGCAATGAACTTGCTTAGGTCAAAGCCTTTGACTTCCGCGGCGAAGCTGGTGGGAAACGAAGTGGCCTTGAAACGGGTGATCGGGGCCACGCCGCTTTTGCCTTCGATGCAGGAACGATAGGTTTCCGCGACGCTGAGGCCGACCGGGGTGACCGCACCCATGCCCGTAATGACAACGCGCTTTTTCGAATGCGCCATAGGACCTTCAACCTCCGATGACTCTCAATTTCCGGGGGCGCCGCCTTGCGCACCGAGGGCATGTTCTGTTTTTCTCATTCACTCAACGCCACGCGGCGTCGGCAGTATGCCCGCCCGGCCGCTTCCCAGTTGGACCAGCCTGCTCACCACTTATAGGCGGTTCGCAGGCCCAGGTCTTTTAGGCGAATTTCTTCAAGACCACCGCGGCGGTTTGGCCAAGGGTCGTGATCGAAACCTTCAACACATGAGTTTTTTGGATGCGTCCCGGCGGTCCCATGGGCACCGGCAGGCCGCATTCGGGATCGGGATGGGGGCAGTTGATCGAGCTGGGGCGAATTCCGCTGGCCAGGGCCAGGGCCGCGGCGCCCAACTCGAGGATGCCCGAACCGCAGCCGATGTTGCCCGTCAGCGGTTTCAAGGCGAAGACCGGGGGGACCTTCCCCTCGCCGAACGCTTTGCGGTAGCCGGCCGCTTCGAAACGGTCCGACACTTGCGAGCCAACGCCATGGGCCGCGATGAAATCGATCGCGTCGGGGCCGACTTCCGCTTCCTTGAGGGCACTGCCAATCGCCCGGGCGAGGCCGGTTCCATCCTTGGCGCGATCGAAGGCCGATCCGAAACCGGCCACTTCGGCCAGAATTTCGGCGCCGCGCTTTTGCGCATGGCCCAGTTCTTCCAGGACAACCACGCCGGCGCCTTCGCCAATGACCGTTCCGTCACTGTCGCGATCGAAGGGACGCAGCGCCTCTTGAGGAGTGTCGTTCTTCTTGGAGAGGTTCTCGAAAAGGCACTGCCTGGTCATGCTCAAGGGATTGATTTTGGCTTCGGCGCCGCCGACCAAGAAGAAATCGGCCCAGTCGCGTTCGAGCAACCGCATCGATTCGCCGAAGGCGAGCAGACCGGCGACATCGTTTTCGGTGATCGTGTTGTTGGGACCCTGCGCGTCGTGGAAGATTGACACCTGGCAGGCAAGCATGTTGGGAAGGTACTTGAGCATCCAGAGCGGCTGAATGGCCGGAATCCCCTCGGTGCCCCATTTGACCATGTCCACTTTGCGCGGTTCGGCGCCGACGCACATTTTTCCCGGCGCCACGAGATCGGGCAACTCGGTGGGGATCATGCAGGAGCCGAAGAGCACGCCAAAGCGCGTTTTTTCCAGTTTGGTTTTGTCGACCTTGCAGTCTTCGAGAGCGAGCGCGGCGGCGGAGACGGCCATCTGGATCGGCCGCGCCATCATGCGCAACTGCTTGCGGTCCTTCTTGTCGATGTACTCTTTGGCATCGAAGGAGGGGATGGTCGCCGCGATCCGCACCGGCAAGCCGGAGGGATCAAACGCGGTGATGGGAGTGACCGCGGAGCGGCCTTCAAGCACCGCGTCCCAAAAAGGTTTGCGGCGAATGCCCGTGGGGCTAAGAGCGCCCACACCTGAAATGACCGATCGACGCCCTGATGCCATGACCATTCCCGCCGGCGCAAGGGCCGGCTCCGCCTCTATCAAGCGCTCGGAGCAGCCGGCGAAGGTGACGCCACCTTCTTGGCCATGTCGAGCATATGTTTCAATTGACCGCTGAACACAAAATTGTGTTCCCCAAACATCTGCTTGGATCGGGACTGGTCGAGATGGGCGAAAAAGATCTCGGCCTCGCCGATCGTCTCGTTTTCCACCAGCACTTTTCCGGCGATGGAGGCCCCTTCGGGCGCCAGTCGCAGGATCTCGACCTCGTAATGCAGGGTGTCGCCGGGCACCGCTTCGCGTTTGAAGGAGGCTTTCACCACCTTGGCGAGCACCACTTTTTCGCGAAAGTCGTTCGCTTCGCCCACGAGGATGCCGCCCGTTTGAGCCAGCCCCTCGATCATGAGCGATGCGGGCATGATCGGCCAGCCGGGAAAATGCTCGGCGAAATGGTCTTCGGCGTGGCTCAAATTCCGGATCGAGCGGGCCCGTTTGCCCGATTCGAATTCCACAAACCGATCGATCCAAATCCAGCGCATTGCGTGCCTTTCGCCAGGCGCGAACAAATTCCCAGACGCTCAGTACATTCCTAGTGCCGTCGCTTACGCGAAGCGTTTTGAGGGACAAAGCCCAAGCTCATGGGCCTTAGGACCTCAAGGTTCAAACAAAGGCCGGTTATTCCCGGCCTTCTGTTTTTTTTCGCAGGAGCGCTTACTTGGCCTTCAATTTGCCAGCAATGTAGCGTGCGATCAGGTCGACGGTGAACAGTTCGCTCAGATCGGTGGCTTCGGGGCTGTTCTCGAAGCTGGTCAGATCGGCGAAGGGCATCTTGTCGCGCAGTTCCTGGAGGCCCTTGGCGGTGACCTTGCCGTCTTTCACGAAGTCGGGGTCGCCCTGGAAGATTGCTTCGGGGAACAGCTCATTGCGGGGAATCTTGATGCCGAATTCGCGTTCGAGACGGAACACGATGTCGAGGAAGTCGATCGATTCGGCGCCGAGGTCGCCCTGGAGGGTCGAGCTGGGTTGAATTTCGTCTTCGTCAACATTCAGCGCTTCCACCAGCGTGGAGGAGACCTTCTTGAGGATTTCTTCTTGGGTAGGCATTGTGGCGGTTCCTTTCCTGTTCCATGACGGCGCTAAGGCCATCGTCCTTATTGCGGAGCCCAACGCGGACCCCTTCTGCAATCGTTCCACAAGAACTTGCAGATGCGGAGCCCAACACGGGCTCCGGTTTTGGAGTCCAACGAGAACTCCGTTTCGAAGTTCCACGAGAACCTCTTGCCGAGATTCGTCGAGAACTTGTGGGGCCGGTTTTCAGTCCCTGCCGGGAACCAGCCCATACCGCTTCCCCGGCCGAGCCGGGAAGAAGTTTCCTGAAGACTACTTGGGCGGCGTGGGTCCGAGGCTCAAGCCCCCATCCACCGTCAGCACCTGTCCTGTCATGTATCCGCCTTCGGCGCTGGCGAGAAATACCGCAACTCTGGCGATATCTTCAGGCTTACCCAGACGCCGCATCGGGATCATTTTCGTGACGATGTCGCCTGCTTTGTTCAAAACGGCTGAGCTCATGTCGGTTTCGATGAAGCCCGGAGCAATCGCATTGACGGTCACGCCGCGGGGAGCCAGTTCGACGGCCAAGGCCTTGGTGAAACTGTCGATCGCGCCCTTACTGGCGGCATAGTTGGTTTGGCCCATGTTGACGAAGTCGGCCGCGACGCTCGATACATTGATGATTCGCCCGGCGCGGCGCCGCATCATGGCAAAGGCGATCTGATGGCAGCAGTTGTAGGTGCCAAACAGGTTGGTGTGAACGACTTTGAGCCAGTCGGCCGGTTCCATGCGCACAAAGAGGTCGTCATGGATGATGCCGGCGTTGTTTACGAGGATGTCGACCGGGCCGACTTCTTTTTCGATCGTTTCAAACAGGGTTTTGATCTGGGCGAGGTCGGAAACGTCGGCCTGGTAGGTCTTGGCAACTCCCCCCTTGGCAACGATGCCGGCGGCCATTTCTTCGGCGGCAGCCTGGCTTCCGCGGTAGATGGCCACGACCTTGGCGCCTTCGGCGGCAAAAGCCTCGCAGATTCCGCGGCCAATTCCGCGCGCGCCGCCCGTAACGACCGCGACCTTATCCTTCAATCGCATTCCGTTCTTCCTTCCATCCTGCTTGCGTTTTAACCGGCCAATGCCGATTGACCGCGCCAAATCAGTTGAGATCGTTGCCTTTGCGAAGCGACCAACTGTTGATCGATCGCCCCGTTCGCCGGATTCAGTGTGGCCAGGTTGTAGGTCGCCACCATGAAGCGGGCATTGATCGTGGAGGCTCCTTCTTTCTTGCCAATTCCCTTGAAGGTTGCCGTTTCCTCGGTCCGGTCGATCAGTTCGACTTCGACTTCGAGGCGGTGGCCGGGATCCATAAAGGACCCATATTTCACATTCCGTGCATCGCGCAGCACAATGGTGCTTTGTTTGAAGTCTTCGCTCAGGCGCAAAAGCCAGGCTCCTGCCTGCACCAGGGTTTCGAGCATGAAAACGCCAGGCATCACCGGAAACCCAGGGAAATGATCGGCCAGATACTCCTCGGCCATGGTAAGATTCTTGTAGGCAACAAGTTTCTTTCCTGGCTCGAGAGCGGTTATCCGGTCGATCAAATGAAATTTCACGCGTCCACGACCCCCCAAGGCGTGCTGCCGTTTGCCTGAACCGAATTGCTTATCCTAGCAACTCAGCCCATTCGGTACAATCGGACTGGGCGATAGTACCTGTACAATAGTCCAGGACAAGGCTTGTTTTCACAACCTCTCAACAACCTGCCTTATCCGTTCCCTCCTTGCAATCCAATCGACCGTGTGAGACTTGCTTTAATAAGAAAATCTTGGCGATTGCAGCGAATCGACGGTTTGTTTGGGATTTACCCATTTGGTCAACGATAACGGCGGCTCGCATTGCGCCGCTTCTGCTTGCGAGGAGGGGACAATGGCAAAAAACGGCAGGAAGTTTTGGGCCTTCGTTCTTGCGATCATGGTCATTTCCCAAGATTTAGGACCGGCGGCAAACATGGCGAGATCCGACGAGGGCATGTGGCTTTTCAATCAGCCACCCACGAGCAGGTTGAAATCACAATATAATGTCGAGCTATCAAAAGATTGGCTTGAGCATCTGCAGAAGGCGTCGATTCGTTTCAACAACGGCGGCTCCGGCAGCTTCATATCTTCCCATGGCCTCGTCATCACGAACCACCATATCGGCGCCGACTCGCTGGAAAAACTCTCCACGGCTGGAAAAGATCTTCTGAAGGAAGGGTTTTTCGCCAGGGATCTTTCTCAAGAGCGGCCGTGCCCCGATCTGGAACTGAACATTTTGGAATCGATCGAAGACGTGACCGCGCGCGTGGAGGCTGGCGTGCCTGCCACGCTGGCGCCCGCCGAAGCCGCCGCGGCAAGGCGTAAGGTGCTAGCCGATATCGAACTCGAATCGAAGACGAAAACCGGTTTGCGTAGCGATGTCGTCACCCTCCATCATGGGGGGCTTTATCACTTGTACCGCTATCGAAGGTTTACCGATGTGCGGCTGGTGTTTGCTCCGGAATCGGAAATCGCCGGCTATGGGGGCGATGTCGATAACTTTGAGTTTCCCCGGTTCAATCTCGATATCTGCCTCTTTCGCGTCTACGAAAACGGCAAACCCTACCGGCCGCCGCACTCTTTGAAACTGGCCGCCGATGGGGCCAAGGAAGGGGAGTTGGTGTTTGTGTCCGGACATCCGGGCACGACCCAGCGCCTTGAGACTCTGGACAAGCTCAAGTACCGCCGCGATCATCTGCTTCCGTACAGCCTCGGAAGGCTGCGCAATATGGAGGCGGCGCTCTTGCAATTTTCGGCGGCGAGCCCCGAAAAAGCCGCCCGCGCCGTGCGCTATTTGCACAGTGTTGCCAATGCGCGCAAGGCGATGTCGGGTCAGTTGCAGGGGTTGCTCGATGCCTCTCTTTTGGCCAAGAAAGCGACCCAGGAAAGCGCACTACGGTCCAAGGCGCCCAGTCAGGATGCCTGGGCCAAGGTCAAGAAGCCGTTGCCGCCCTGGAAGGATTTGGCAAGGAATTTCACCTGGTCGAAACGGGGCATGGCTTCGATTGCGAGCTTTTTGTGATCGCTCGCCAACTGGTGCGTCTCGGTGTCGAAAGGGCCAAGCCGAACGGTCAAAGGCTACGCGAATACCGCGATTCGAACAAGGAATCGCTCGAACTGTCGCTATTCTCTCCGGCACCGATTCACCCGGAACTGGAAGCGTTGCGGTTGGGAACTTCGTTGACCTTCTTGGCCGAGCAACTGGGAGGCGATCACTCCGTGGTGAAGGAAGCCCTTGGGGGGCAGTCGCCCCACAAACTGGCCGCCACTCTGATTGCCGGCACCAAACTCGCCGATGTCTCTTTTCGCAAATCCCTGGCTGCGGGCGGACCCGAGGCGATTGCCCAGTGCGATGACCCGATGATCCAACTGGCGCGCACGCTCGATGCCACCGCCCGGGCGCTACGCAACCGCCATGAACTCGAAGTTGAAGAACCGGAACGCCAGGCTAATGGGTCCATCTCTCGTTTGCGTTTTGAGCTGGCCGGCAACGACCCGGTTGCGCCTGACGCCACCTTCACTCTGAGGCTGGCCTTTGGCACCGTCAAAGGTTACGAAGCGGAAGGCCGCCAGGCTCCTGCCTGGACCACGGTCGACGGGCTCTATGAGCGCCACGCCCATTTGGGAGTCAAGGAGCCGTTCCTGCTGCCATCGCGCTGGACCAAGGGGAAGGGAGCGGTCCCGGGGAACACCCCCTTCAACATCGTCTCGACCGCCGACACGATCGGCGGCAACTCGGGCAGCCCGGTCGTCAATCAGGCGGGGGAGTTCATCGGCATCAATTTCGACCGCAACCGCTTTGGCCTGGTGCGCAACTTCGTTTACACCGATGTCGCGGCCCGGCATATCATGGTCGACGCGCGCATCATCAAGCAGGCCTTAACCCAACTCTACGGAGCTGGCCAGCTGATCCAGGAATGGGAGGGCCAATAGCAGCTGGCGCAACAGGCCTCCCATGTTCTCCAAAATATTTAAACTGGACACATATCCCAGATTACCTAGAATGAACCGGGTCTGTGGGAAACCATGAACAGCGGAAGCCATGCCTGACATTCTTGCCAACGGTGTGCGACTTTTTTACCAGCAGGCGGGCGCCGGGCCCGATGTGGTGCTGATCCATGCCGTGACGAGTAACCAGGCGATCTGGGCGATCAGCGGCTTATTCGAGATCCTCTCGGCGACCTATCGGGTCACTTCCTACGATTTACGCGGCCACGGCGGAAGCGAGCGGCCTCAGGCCGGTTACACCTCGAAGGACATGGCTTGCGATTTTGCATCCCTCCACGAACAACTCGAACTAGGACCGTCTCTGCTTGTGGGGCATAGCTTCGGAGGCGTCTCGGCCATCCATGCCGCCTCGCTCTTTCCGGCCAAGGTGGCCGGTGTCATCGTTTCGGATTCCTTTTTCCCTTGCTTGAAGTCGATCGAACCGAACTTTGGCAAACCGACGATCTGGAACGATTTGCGCGAGCGCTACCTGGAAATCGGCGTCGATCTGGGGGACACGATCGATTTCACGCGCTTGTTTCAAACGACTCGGGACCTCGATGCGACCCAGGCGAAGTCGCTGGCCGATCTGGTTGGACCGATTGGTCGCGGCTGGATTCGCCAGTTGAAGCTTTTGGCAGAGACGCGCTGTGGCGAGGAAGTGCTTGCCGAGGCAGAACTCACCAGGGAACGGTTGATCGCGATTCGCCAGCCGGTCGCGGCCCTGTATGACGAGTTCTCCCCATTTCAGGCGACCGGCCGCTGGCTGGGTGAGCACTTGCCCGATTGCCAGACCGAGATCATTCCCGCCGCGAAACACCTGGCGATTCTGGAAAATACGGAAGGGTTTCACAAGGCGGTGCTCTCTCACCTGAAAAGGATGGCAAAACCGGAAGCTTCCCTCTCGGGGTCGCCAGTGTGAGCCGGTGTCGGCGTAGCGCAAGGACTTGGAGCGACGAAGCAACGCCTGGATTGCCGCGGTGTTGGCTGCTGATTTCATTGAGGCGGTTCTTTGATAGAAGTTATGGGAATAAATAAAATAGCGAAAGATCCATGCATTTTGCGACGCTAATTTTCAAGAATGTCTTCGCTAGACCCAGCCGCTCGGTCTTGACGATCCTCGGTCTGGGGGTCGCCATTGGCACGATGATCGCCCTCCTGGGAATCAGCCAGAACTTCGACACATCGATCACCGAAACCTTTGAGAAAAGGGGATTCGATCTGGTGGTCGTGCCTGGCGGCATGGTCGATCAGCTTTCGGGCAAAATCGACGAATCGATCATCGAGCAAGTCCGGCAGATTCCCAAGGTAAGCTGGGTGGAACCAGCCCTGCTTGAAGTCATCGACATGGAGCAGCGCGATCGCAAACCCGGCGAATCGACCGCACCCGTCATGACGGTTTTGATGCAAGCCTGGCCGCCCGCGAATTTCGATCGGGCCGTTTCGCAAACTCCCAAGGATCTCGACCTCACCGATGGGCGCGTTTTGAACGCCGAAGATACCGGCCGAGGCCGGCTCATGCTTGGCAGCACCCTGGCAGCCAACCTGGGCAAGAAGCCGGGAGACAAGGTCATCCTTTTGGGCAAGCCGTTTGAAATCGTCGGCCTATTCAAGAGCTTCAATGTCTTTGAAACCGGTTCGGTGCTCATGCTTTTGAGCGATGCCCAGGCTGACCTAGATTCCAAAGGGAAAATCACCGGCTTCTCCGTGTCGCTTCAGAAGGGAGCCGATCGGGAGAAGGAGGTCGAAGCGGTGCGTCAGGCGATTCTTGAGCTCAAGGGAAAAGACGGCAGGCAGGTGCGGCTATCGGCGGAACCGCCGCGCAAATACATCGAAAATGCCTCGCACTTGAAACTCACGCGGGCCATGGCCTGGATGGTGTCCTCCATCGCCATTGTCATCGGGGTCATCAGCATGCTCAACACGATGATCATGTCAGTCATGGAACGCACGCGGGAAATCGGCATCTTGCGGGCAATCGGCTGGCCCAAGAGACGGATCATCGCCATGGTGCTCGGCGAAGCTTCCATTCTGGGGCTACTTGGCGCACTCGTCGGGGCGCTGGGGGCGATCGCCGTCACTTACCTTTTAACCTTCAGCCCGCGCGTCAACGGCTTCATTGAGGCGGGCATTCCCCTCTCGGCCATCGGCCTGGGTTTGGCCATTTCCTTGTTCATTGGGTTGGCCGGCGGGGTCTATCCGGCGATTGCCGCCGCCCGACTGTTGCCCACCGAGGCGATTCGCCATGAATGATGCACTCCGTGGACCGGCGCAGGGGCCCTTGCTTGAAGCCCGGGGAATTTGCAAAACCTATCCCGACGGCCAGGTGCGCGCGCTCGACAAGGTGGATCTTGCCATCGCCCAGGGTGAATTCGTGGCGATCACCGGCCCAAGCGGCTGCGGCAAATCGACCTTCCTCAACATCCTGGGTGCGCTCGACCGGCCCGACCAGGGAGAACTCTTTTTCCGGGGCAAGAGCCTGGCCCAACATCCGAGCCTCAATGCCTTTCGCGCCCGGCAGATTGGTTTTGTATTTCAGTCGTTTTTTCTTTTGCCCGCGCTGACGGCCCTCGAAAACATCCAGGTGCCGATGTTCGAAGGGCCGATCGGCCCGATCAAGGATCGCGTGAAGAAAGCGGCGCAATTGCTCGACCTTGTCGGCATGACTCACCGGGCGCGCCATCGGCCCTCGCGCCTATCGGTGGGGGAAAGGCAGCGAGTCGCCCTGGCCAGGTCGCTGGCCAATGACCCCGTCTTGTTGCTTGCCGACGAACCGACCGGCAATCTCGACTCGGCCAACGCGAATCATGTGCTCGATCTGCTTATCCGCATCCGGGAAGAGCGGGGGCTGACCCTGCTCATGGTGACCCATAGTCCCGAGGTGTCGCAGCGTGCCGACCGCGTGGTGCGCATGCTCGATGGCCATGTGGTTTCACAGGAATCACCGGCGATCTCGAAGAAGAACTAGCTGCGACTAGAAACAAGCTGCGACGAGAAACTGGCCGCGACGAGAAACTAATCTGGGCCCCTCTGCCATTCGCGGCGCATGTTGCGCACATTCCCCTGGATGACCGGCGGAAGTTTCGAGCGCAGCAAATTCGCTCCGTCAAACCAGCCGTGCGGTTCGACAAAGAGGATGTGCTGTTCGACAAACATGGCTCCGGCCGGTTCGGCAAGATTCGTGATTTTCATGTAGAGGCCGCCGCCGGGGTAGGGGACCGGCGCTCCCGCTTCGACCTCGCTGCCGGTCTTTGTGAGCGGTCTCCATTGATTGGGAAATTCGGCGTCACCGGCAAACCTCGGATCGAATATCGCCGCGATCGTCGCCGACTCCGCGGTCTTGCTCCAGATCGACCTCCCCGTGGCGCTGATGCGCACGCGGTCGAACAGGTCGAACTCGATGTGAGCGAAGGCTTCGCGATCCTTCTCGTTGGCTCCCTGGGCAATCTTGCGCTTTTGCAGGGCAGGCCCTTCGATGCGGATCACTTTTTCCCGCCCCTGGCCTGAACCCATTTTGAGCAGGCGATTGCGAAACGCCTCGTCTTGGACCAGCTTCCAATTGCCGTGAACCACGAACCAGCTATCGACCTTGCGGATCGGTGATTTCGCATGGCCGGGAACTTGCTCGGCGACCTTCAGCAGGTTGGGGGCCACCACCGATTTGCGCGTGAATTCTTCCCAGGCATAGTCATTGCCGATGACGGCGAGGATCGCCGCTTTTTGCTGAGCCGCGCTGGCGCCATCGGGCAGGCTGGGGGCGCTGAAGGTAGTCCTGCCCGCTTCGCCAAGAACGATTCCCTGGCCGACCATTTCTTGAAAGAGGGGATTGTCCGATTCGGTTGAAGGCGCCTGGGCTACCCTTGAGAGTGCGAGAACGAGAAGTAGCAGGTTCATGAATGCCCCTTTTGATTCAGGGGGTCATTTCCCCCCCAGTTTTTCCAGAGTCGGTTCGCACTCCCATACCGACAGGAACGTAGGAAGTTTCGACCGGTCGATACCGGGAATGCTTGGGAAGAGGCCGCTGCCTTGAAGGGGGGCATTGGCGGTGACGGCATAGGGCGTTCTGGCGCCATCGCTTGAGCGGCGATAAAGCAGCACGCGTGGCCGGGGCGAGTTGCCCGAGGCGCATCCCAGCCGCGCCGCCACCCCAATGGCGTCGTCGAGGTCGCCGATCTGATCGACCAGCCGGCGGTTGAGCGCCTGCGTGCCGGTAAAGATCCGCCCATCGAAGGTCGTGCCCCCCTTTTTGTCGATCTGGGAACGGGAACGAAGAATATCTTCCTGAAGGATCCCGTGGAATTCATCGGCGATCGTTTGCAGTTGCTCTTTTTCTTCCGGTTTGAGCGGCTGGTTGGATGTTCCCAGGTCAACAAAGTTCCCCGCCTTGATCGTTTGCGGCATGATGTTGAACTGGGCCATCAGATCCTTGAGGTTGTACAGGTTCAAAATGACTCCGATCCCACCCGTGACGGTGGCGGGCCCGGCGACAATGCAGTCGGCCGCACTGGCCAGATAGTAGGCTCCGCCAGTCGCGGTATCGAGCAGGCAAGCCACCACCGGCACGCCGGTGCGCTCCTTGAATCGTAGTAAGTCGCGGCGCATGGCGATGCACGCCGCAACCCCGCCTCCGGGACTATTGATGCGAAGGACGATCGCTTGCGGTAGCGGCCCGGCTTCCATGGTGTCGAGTTTTTCACGGAAGAGATCGACCGGGTTTTCCCCGTAAGAACCAGGTCCGATATAAGGATGATTCAAAAGCAATCCATCTACATCCAGGATCGCGACCGTATGATGTTGTGTCCCCGCCTGAACCACGACCGGTTTGACCGGTCCGCAATCGGGGACAGGGGGTAGATCGGTCTTGAGCTGTCCTTCCATTCGAATCTGGCTGTCGGTGCGGATGGGAAGATGGCACCCCGTCATGAGCAGCGCAGAGGGAAGCAGGAATGGAAGATATCTCATGGGAGCCTCGGCCTATCCAGGGGAAGCCAGGGTTGCTGGTTCCTCCCGGGTTTCATCGGCGCACTTGCTGCGATCGGTTTAAGCCGCATGCCAGGCAATATCGGAAAGGCTGCTGAAATCCTCAAATGATCGGGAAAAACGGGCTCGGCCAGGTTAACCCATCTATCCTAGATTTCCAAAACTATTTAGATTGACGGGGCTCTGCGGGCGGTCCTTTGGACCGGGCGAATTGGGCACGAGGGGCCGTTTGGGCACGGTTTCTCTCGTTTTGTAAAGCTGGGCCTTTTGGGCGCGGTATTTGCAGTGTAGGTAGGGATTCGAGGGAGAAGACCGTGAAAACGATGGAACATCTGGTTCTCGACGCAAGCGCCCCGACTCAACTTTCGATCGCCATTGCCGCATGCCGCGCCGGGGCCTGGGGAATCATCGATGCCGAATTCGTCTCCAATCCCGAACGGGTCAACGAATCGCTTCGCCGTCTGCAACTCCATGGCAAAAAACAGTTTGGAATCAAACTCGGCCTGAACGCTCCTCTAATTCTCCCTTCCCTTGCCCCTTGCTTGGCCATCGTCCTTGCTGGCGGCGATCACCCCAACACGGCCAAGGCGGTCTCCCTTGCCAAAAGAACCGGGGCCAAGGTCTTTGTGGAAGCGGTCAGCCTGGCGGAAGTCGAACTGGCTTTGCGCCTGGAAGTCGACGGCATCGTGCTGAAGGGCCAGGAAGCCGGAGGCCGCATCGGCTGCGACACCGCCTTTATCCTGGTGCAAAAGACGGCGCGCCTACTGAAAGAAAAAGGAGCCACGATTCCTTTCTGGGTGCAGGGGGGCATGGGAGCTCACAGCGCCGGAGCCTGCGTGATCGCGGGAGCCGCGGGCGTGGTTCTCGATTCACAACTCCTGCTCGCGCTCGAATCGCCGGTCGCAAGCGCGGCCCGCGCTCGCATCGCCAAAATGGATGGCGGCGAAACGATCGTGATCGGTTCTAGACTGGGCCAGGCTTTCCGCATGTACGGCCGGCCCGACAGCGCCGCCGCCCAGGAGCTGGCGCGCGAGGAAGAGCGCATCCTCGCGCTGGAAGGGGCGCCCGAACACAAAAAAGCAACCTGGCTCAAGGCGGTCGCCAGGTCCGTTGCCGACGATCCGTCCCAGGGAGCCTGGTTGATCGGCCAGGAGATCGGGTTCGCTCAGAGTCTGGCTTCAACCTATGCGACCGTCTCGGGCATTCTCCAGGGAATCTCGGCGCGCATCGAAAAGCAAAAAGAACTTGCCGGTACGGTCCAGCCCTTTGCCCAAAACTCCCCCTTCGCCCTGGCCCAGGGGACGAAATATCCGATTCTGCAAGGCCCGATGACGCGGGTCAGCGACATCCCGGAATTTGCCGATGCGGTGGCGCATGGCGGCGGCCTTCCCTTCCTGGCCCTGGCGCTTTTCCGGCGCGAAGAAGCACGCAAGGTGATGGGCCAAACCAAGGAAATGATGAAGGGCCGGCCCTGGGGCGTCGGCATGCTTGGCTTCGCTCCGGCCGAAATTCGCGCCGAACAGCTTGAAGCGATTTTCGAGTACAACCCGCCCTTCGCGATCATTGCCGGCGGCCGCCCCGACCAGGCCAAGGAACTCGAATCGAAGGGCATTAAAACCTACCTGCATGTGCCATCGCCCGGCCTGCTGCGCATGTACCTCAAGGATGGCGCGCGCCGCTTTATCTTCGAAGGGCATGAATGCGGCGGGCATGTTGGTCCCCGGTCGAGCTTCTCCCTCTGGAACGGGATGCTCGATGTGCTGGAAGATCATCTGCGGCTCAACCCCGGCGAGGATCTGAGTATTGTCTTTGCCGGAGGCATTCATGATGGCCTCTCTGCCGCCATGGTTGCGGCCATGTGCGCGCCGCTGACCTTGAAAAAGGTGAAGGCCGGCGTGCTTGTCGGCACCGCTTATCTCTTCACGCATGAAGCGGTCAAAACCGGAGCGATTACCTCCCTTTTCCAGAAGGAGGCGCTCGCCTGCGGCGATACCGTTTTGCTCGAAACCGGTCCCGGCCATGCCATCCGCTGCATTCCCAACCCTTATGCGCAAGAATTTGAATCGGAAAAGCGCAAGCTACGCAACTCGGGGAAGACCCCGCTCGAAGTCGGCTTGGCGCTGGAGCGGATGAACCTTGGGCGTTTGCGCGTCGCGAGCAAGGGGGTCGATCGCACCTCGCGCAACGGCGTCGGGCCTGGCCTGCACCCCGTCTCGCAAGACGACCAATGGCATCGCGGCATGTATATGATCGGCCAGGTCGCCGCCTTGAGAGATCGCGTCACTTCCATTTTGGAGCTGCACGAGGGGATCGCTTCGGGGCTCGCCGATCAGGTCTTGCCAAAAGCCTCGCCCGATTCCGCGTCCGATCCTCTCGACAAACCCTGCGATGTGGCCATCGTCGGCCTTTCTTGCTTTTATCCCGGCGCGACCACCCTGTGGGGCTACTGGGAGAACATTCTCGCCAAGGCGAATGCCGTCACCGAAGTTCCCGCCTCCCACTGGGACTGGAGCCTGTATTACGACCCCGATCCGCGCGCGCCGGACAAGAGCATTTCGAAGTGGGGCGGCTTCATGGCCGATGTGCCGTTTGATCCGCTGAAATACGGCATCACCCCCAAAAGCATTCCCAATATCGAGCCGCTGCAACTGTTGTTGCTCGAAGCGGTGGACCGGGCCCTGGCCGATGCCGGCTACGCGAATCGACCCTTCAATCGCGAGCGCACCTGCGCCATCCTGGGCACCGGCGGCGGCGGCATGCCCCTGTCCGTGTCGTACGGTTTCCGCGCCTGCATGCCGCTCATGGACACGATCCCTGGAATGCCGGTCTCCTCTTCGGAGGTGGTACGACTGGGCAAGGGAATTCTTCCCGAATGGACGGAAGACTCCTTCCCGGGAATTCTTCTTAATGTGGCTGCTGGCCGGGTTGCCAACCGCTTCAACCTGGGCGGGCCGAACATGGCGATCGACGCCGCCTGCGGTTCGTCGCTGGCCGCGCTGCACGCCGGTGTACGCGAATTGACCACCGGTTCGAGCGATGTCGCCGTGGTCATGGGAGGCGATGCGGTACAAACTCCCTTCGCCTATGTCGCCTTCAGCAAAACCCACGCGCTCAGTCCGAAAGGCCGTTGCCGGCCGTTCGATGCCGAGGCCGACGGCATTGCCCTGGCCGAAGGGGTGGGCGTTGCCATTCTCAAGCGTCTTGCCGACGCCGAACGCGATGGCGATCGTATCTATGCGGTCATCAAGGGAGTCGGCGCCTCGAGCGACGGCCGTGACAAGGGCTTAACCGCTCCGCGCGCCGAAGGCCAGGTGCGCGCCTTGCGCCGCGCCTATGCTCAGGCCCAGGTTTCTCCGGCGCATCTTGGGCTCATCGAGGCCCACGGAACGGGCACCGTCGTGGGCGATCAGACCGAAGCGGGAGCGATCGGCCAGTTCCTCGCCGAAGCGGGAGGGCAGGCGGGCTCTTGTGCGATCGGCTCGGTCAAATCGATGATTGGACACAGCAAGTGCGCCGCCGGGTTGGCGGGCCTTGTGAAAACCGCGATGGCCTTGCATCACAAGGTATTGCCCCCCACGCTGGTCGAAAAACCCAATCCCCGGGCCAACTGGACCGACGGCCCCTTGTTCCTCAATTCGCAGACACGTCCGTGGGTGCATGGAGCGGAGCATCCGCGCACCGCGGGGGTGAGCGCGTTCGGCTTCGGCGGAACCAACTTCCACGCCGTTTTGGAAGAGTACCGCGGCGACTACCTCGACCGCACGAACTCCGGCATGCGAAGCTGGCCGGTCGAACTGCTCCTCTTCCGCCGTCCCGATCGCCAGGAAATCACTCAGGCGCTCAAGAAAATTGGCACCGCTCTGCAAGAGGGGGCCACTCCCGAACTTCGCCAACTGGCCCAGGCGATCTGGCAGTCGAGCAAACAAGGAAGCGGTCAGGCCACGCTGGCCCTGCTCGCCACCTCGCTCGACGATCTCAAGGAAAAACTGGCGATCGCGCTTGAACTTCTGGCAAAACCCGAAGAGACATTCAGCGATCCGCGCGGCCTCTATTTCGCGCAATCTCCGGTCCAACAAGGGAAAATTGCCTTTTTATTCCCCGGCCAGGGATCGCAGTATCCCGACATGCTCGCGCAACTGGCGATCGCCTTTCCCGAGGTACGTCAGGTCATCGACCTTGCCGACCAAGCCCTGCAGGCCGATCTTGATGCCCCCCTGGGGCATTTCATCTATCCCCCTTCGGCATTCACCTCCGAGCAGGAGCAAGCGAGCAAAAAACAATTGCAACGCGCCGAGGTGGCTCAGCCGGCGATCGGTGCCGCCAGCCTTGCCATGTACAAGCTGCTTGGCGCCTTCGGCATCGAGCCCGATATGCTCGGCGGCCACAGTTACGGCGAATACACGGCCCTGGCCGCGTCGGGAGCCATGGGTGAAAGCGAATTCTTCCGCCTCTCTCATCGCCGGGGGATGGCGATCAAGGAAGCGGCCGAAGGAGCCAACAGCGGCGGGATGATCGCCGCCGAGGCTCCCGTCTCTCGCGTGGAAACCGCAATCGACGGTCTGGCCGAGGTGTGGATTGCCAACCTCAATTCCCCGCTGCAGACGGTTATCGCCGGCAGCGAAAAAGGCTTGAAAGACGCGGCGGCGGCTTTGCAGACCTCGGGAATCCGTTTTCAGCGGTTGCCGGTCGCCTGCGCGTTTCATTCGCCGCTCGTCGCGGACGCTTCCGCCCCCTTGGGCCGGGCTCTTGGCGAGGTTCGATTCTCGCCCATGAACAAGCCGGTCTATTCCAATGCCAGCGCGCAGCCTCATGACCTGACCGCGACCGATGTCGGTTCCAAACTGGTCGAGCATCTTCTGTCTCCGGTGCGTTTCGTCGAGGAAATCGGCGCGATGCATGCTGCCGGCGCGCGGCTATTCATTGAAGTGGGGCCGCAAGGCATTCTGACTGGCCTGACCGATCAGATTTTGGCCGGTCAAGAGCATCTGGCGCTGGCCAGCGATATGAAATCCCGGCCGGGTGTGACCCAATTGGCGCACTTGCTTGGGCGCCTTGCGGTCGCCGGCGTTTCCCTCAATCTCGATCGGCTATTCGCCGGCCGGGACATTCAGCCACTCGACTTGTCCAAATTGGGGCCGCAGACGGGCAAACCGGTCCACACCCCGACGACCTGGGTCGTTAACGGAGTGCGCAGCCGCCCGCTGAACGGACCGGAACCACGGCTTCTCGGCCAAAGGCTGCCGGAAGGGGTCAAATCCGCGGCAACGGCCTTGCCTGCAATAAAAGCCTCAGGCGCAATGGCGGCGGGTACGAAAGAGCCGATCGCCATTCCTGTTGCGCAGAAGCCCGACGCCAAGGTTTCCCAACCTGTGCCGGCGGTTTCCGCGTCTCATCAACCCGATGCATCGAAGCCCTTGCCGGCGGCGCCCGCGCCGCGGCCGGTTGCCGCTCCCAGTCCTGTCGTCACAAATCCAACATCACCGATCCCTCAAACCTCATCCCCACGGTCTGCCATGTCGAATCATTCCGATCCCAGCAAAAATCACCAGAACGCGCAAAATGGGTTTTCTTCGATGAATCAAGGGCCGGCTGGTTCGTTGCCGCAGGGTAGCGCGGAAGTGATGGTCCGGTTTCAGGAAGTGATGTCGCGGTTTTTGGAAACGCAGCGAAGCGTCATGCTCGGATATCTGGGGGCCGCCGATTCGCAGCCGATGATGCCGCCGGCCGCCCTTCCCGCGCCAAGCGTGCCCGCTTTGCGCCATGCCGTGGCACCCACTCAGCCCATGGCTGCCGTGTCTCAGTCTCAAGTTATGCCCGCGGCCAAGAAGCCTGCAGCGACGGTCGCCGTAAATCCGGCACCGGTTGTGGCGCCGAAAGTCGTTCACCCCGAAGCGGCCCCGCGCGAAAACGCGGTCGCATCACCCTCCATGGTCCCTAACATGGCCCCGGCAGCGGTAGCCGCCGCGAGTCCGGCGGAACCGAAAAAAGCGGGAGCGGCCAAGCTTGACCGCGAAACGCTTCTGGCGCGCATGACCGACCTGGTCAGCGACCATACCGGTTACCCCAAGGAAGCGCTCAACATCGACCTCGACCTGGAAGCCGATCTGGGCGTCGATTCGATCAAGCGCGTGGAAATCCTTGGCACCCTTGCCGATGAAATCGTGGGCAATGTTCAAGACGGTCCGCCGGCGCTCGAGATGGAGAAGCTGTCTTCGATCAAGACACTGCGCGGCATCGCCGAATACCTGCTCGAAGCGCTGTCTCCGTCCGCGGAAGGCGAGTCCGAGCCGCAAATTCCTACACCTGCGGCTCCCGAGAAAATGCCCGAACCGCAAAAGGTCGCAGCCAAGGCGGAGAAAACGGTAGCGAAGCCGAACCCATCGGCGCCGGCCAAATCGCTGGTGCAACCGGCTCCTCATCCCGCCGCGGGAGCGGGCGAGATTCAAAGGCTTGTACTGCGTTTGACCGATGCTCCGCTCCCGGCCAAGCCGCGGTTCTCGCCGCTTGAAGGAACGATTCTTATCACCGACGACCGGATGGGCACGGCCCAAGAGCTTGCCAATCGCCTGGGTGAGCTCGACATCGACACCACGCTGGTGCGCATGAGCGGGGCAAATGGCGCCCCCGAAGGCGCCTTCGCCGCCGATCTGACCGACCCGAAGGCGGTGGAACACCTGCTCGCCGTGATTCGCTCGAAGCGAGGTCGCGTGGCGGGCCTGATTCATCTCCTGCCGTTGGCCGAGAAAAACCAGGGCGAGCAACCGGAAATTCAAGCCCAACGGGAAGTCAAATCGCTTTATCTCCTGGCCAAGGGACTGGAAAAGGAACTTCGCGGATCGAGTAAGTCGGGAGCCGCCTTTTTGATGGCGGTGACCTCGACGGGCGGGACCCTCGGTTTCGGGCCGAATCTTGCCGAGGAATTTTCGGTCGGTCATGGCGGCGTGGCCGGATTTGCCAAGTGCCTGAAACACGAATGGCCCGAAGTTGCCGTGCGCGTAGTCGACCTCGATCCCCAGGCGGGCGCCATGACCCAGGCGGAAATGCTCTTCAGGGAACTGGGAGCGCTGGATGGTCCCGCGGAAATCGGCGTGCGCGACAAGCGGCGCGTTACCTGGAAAGTCGAATCGGGTCCTTTACCTGCCGGGCCTGAGGAAAAGGTTCACATCGATCGCAACTCGACCATCCTGATCACCGGCGGCGCCCGCGGCATCACCGCCAAGGTCGCTCTGGAACTGGCGCGCCGTTACAAGCCACGATTGGTGCTCGTGGGATCGACCCCCTTGCCCGTGGAAGAATCGCCCGACACCTTTGGCCTGACGGCGCCTGGTGAAATCAAGGCGGCCTTGCTGGCTCGGCTGGGCGCCGGGGCCAAGCCGGCCGCGGCCGAAGCCGAATACAAGCGGCTGCAAAAAAGCCGCGAGATCCGGCGCAACCTCGAAGCCATCAGTGTGGCCGGAAGCAAGGTCGAATACCAGGCGATCGATGTGCGCGACGCGGCGGCAATGGGGGCATTGATCGATTCCTTGACGGCTCAGGGGGCCATTACCGGAGTCATCCATGGCGCCGGGATCATCGAGGATAAGTTGCTCAAGGACAAGACGCCGGAATCGTTCGATCGGGTGTTTCGCACCAAGGTGGATAGCGCCTTGATCCTGGCCCGACTACTCGATCCCAAGTCGATCAAGTTCTTTTCTCTGTTCTCTTCGATTGCCAGCCGATTCGGCAACCGCGGTCAATCGGACTACGCCGCGGCCAACGAAGCCCTGAGCAAACTGGCGAGCGATCTGGACCGCAGATGGCCGGGCCGGGTCTTCTCGATCGCCTGGGGACCATGGGCCGAAGTGGGAATGGTCGCCGATCTGGAAAAGCATCTCGTCGCCCGCGGGTTGCGCTTGATCTCGACCGAGGTCGGTTCGAAATTCGCGGTGGATGAAATCGTCTTCGGATCCAAGGGAGAGCCCGAAGTGCTCATCGCCGGCGGCAACGAGAAAGCGGTGAACTCGGTGCAGGAAGCGCACATTCCGCAGGCTCCGCCAACCGTGTCCGCGGCGCCAATGGCGCCGGTCAAGGTCAAGGTTTGATGAGGGCCGCTTGCTTCCTCCATTGATGAGGGAGGACGCAAGCGGGGGAATTTTCTCGCAAGACGCATTCGAGTCATTCATGAGCCTTGTTGCAAGTAAACCCAATGCTCCCCAGTCCCCCGAGGGACTGGGCAAGGAATCCGGTTGGGATTGCCGCCTATTTGCCTTGCGGGCGGTCGATCGCCCCAGTCTCTTGGCGAAAATCGATGAGGTAAGCGCATTCATCGAAGCTCAACCCGACACCGACTTCGCGGTACTCGCCGCGAGTTTGGCGCAGCCTGTCGATGCCAGCGGCGTCCGACTCGCAATCGTTGCGACAACGGTCGAGGATCTGGGCGCCAAGTTGCAAAAGGCCCGCAAGCGGTTGGGCGAAGCGTCTTGTAAATTCATTCGCGATCACACGGGTATCTATTTCTTCGACGCGCCACTTGGCCTTCAAGGCAAAGTCGCCTGGGTGTTTCCCGGCGAAGGGGCGCAATATCCGAACATGCTTCAGGATCTTTGCTCTCTCTTCCCGCAGGTGGAAGAAGCATTTGGGCAGTGCGAGCGGATTGCGGCCGATTCGGGCAATCGCGAAGACTCGATTCGAAGTTTGTTTCACCTGGGGCGCGATCCGAGTCCAGAGCGAATTGCCGAGGCGGAGATCCGGTTGCGCAAGTTGGGTCCGTCGATCTTCGGCGTGCTCATTGCCGACCTGGCGATTGGCCGGCTGCTCGAGGCTTTGCGTGTGCCGGTCGATGCGACGGCCGGGCACAGTGCCGGGGAAATCGCCGCCTTGCTCGCCTCGGGCTCGATGCAGGGCGAAGACGCGCTCGGTTCGAAGCTTGGCGAAATCATGAATCTGATGGAGTCGATCGAGGAAACCGCCGGCGGCCCCGAGGCCGCCTTGCTCGCCGTGGGGACGGGTAAGGAAGTGGTCGAATCGCTCGCCCGGGAACTTGTGGGCGATGCGGTCATGGTCGCCATGGACAACTGCCCTCACCAGTGCGTGGCGGTGGGCTTGCCTGATCAAGTGGCGCAACTCGAAGGAGCGATCACGGGCAAGGGCTTCATCTGCGAGCGGCTTCCTTTCCGCAGGCCTTACCACACGCCGCTGTTTGAGCCGTGGATGGAGAAGTTTCGCCAGCTCTTTGACAATGTTCCGTTTGAGCGGCCGCGGATTCCCACTTACTGCTGTTCGACGGGCAAGCTCTTTCCCGGCGACCCGGAGCAAATCAAAACCCTGGCGGTCAATCACTGGGTTTCGCCGGTGGAATTCGCCGCGATGATCAAGACGATGCATGCCGATGGGGTGCGGGTTTTTGTCGAGGTGGGACCGCGCGGAAATCTCTCTGCGTTCATTGAAGATATTCTTCGGGGCCAATCGTTCGCGGCGATTCCGGCGAATGTGGCGCGCAAGTCGGGTCCAACCCAAATCAACCTGATGGCCGCCCAGCTCTTCGCGCATCATGTGCCGCTCGACTTGCAGGCGCTGTTTGGCGACATGACGAGCCAGGAAGAAGGTTCCCTTGAGGAACCGCCGCAAGTTCCTGCGGAGCCGCAATTGCCGGAGATCTTCGAACCACAATCCTTTGATCCTTTCGCTTGCGCTGGTGGGGATGTCATGGATCAGCATTTCGCCTTGATGGAGCAGTTTCTGATCGTGCAGGATCAGGTGATGGGAGCCTATTTGCGATCTTCCAAGGTCAAGAAAGGGGCATTCAATATTCCGTCGCTCGGATTGACGAAAGAATCTCCTGACCCCTTGAGCGACGCTCCTGAACTCGATTCGTTCACCTCGCGGCCGCGTTTTGCGCTGATCGATGAGGTTGAGTTTTCCGAACCGGGTACGGCGCTGGTGGCTCGCCGCCGGCTCGACAAGAGCGAAGATCTCTATGCCGAGCACCACACGCTTGGCGGCAGGGGAGTGAGCCGTGCCGATCCGGATCAAAAAGGTTTGCCGATTCTACCCATGACCTTCACCATGGAGGCGATGTCGCAGGCGGCCTCGCTTCTATGTCCGGGCAAGGTCGTCGTGGCGATTCGCAACTTGAGGTTATTCCGCTGGGTGCCCTTCGACGCGCAAGCCACCACTTTTGAAATTCGTGCGGAAATCGTTCAGACTGATCCGGAAACCGGCCTTGTGGAGGTGCGGGCGAATACCCGGGATCTGGGCAATTCGTTCCTTGCCGATGGTGCGTCGAAACCGGCGGCCGAGGCCACGGTGATTCTTGCCGATGCTTATCCCGAACCGGCCGAGCCTCTGCCGTTTGCACTGGCCGATGAGAGGCCCTGCAGGGTGTCGGTGGAACAGCTCCGGATGAATATGTTCCATGGGCCCTTGTTTCAGATGATCCGTAGTCTCGATCGCTTCGGTAAGCAAGGGATTGATGGCACGATTGAAGTTCAGCCACGAGACGGCTGGTTTCAAACGAATGCGAATCCCCACCTGGCAACCGACCCGGCGTTGATCGATGCGGGAATGCACATTCTCGGGGCATGGCACCTGGAACAGCCCGACTGGTCGGGACGGATTTTGTTGCCGATCGGGATCGATCAAGTCGAGTTTTTTGGGCCCAATCCGGAGGTGGGGCAATTACTGGCCCTTCGCGGTCATAACGAGGAAGAGACGGCCCGCAAGATGCGCCATGGCCTCGAAATTCTCGACAACAACGGCCGGGTCTGGATGCGCATGAAGGGGGCGGCTTACTGGCGGTTTTATCTGCCTTTTGGCGAGGTCAATTACTTCGGGCCCAAGGACCTCTATGTTCTTAGTCAGCCGTTTCCCGCCGCGGAAGGCGTTCGCCAGGATGGCGCGACCGCGGGCGCCTGCTATTACCTCGACCATCCGGCCGATCTCAAGCAGCAGGTGCTACGCACTTCGGGTTCACGCGTGGCGATGACTCCGGCCGAACAGGAGCAATACAACACCTGGGAAGGAACGGACGCCCAACTCAATGATTGGTTCTTTGGCAAACTGGCCCTCAAGGATGCGGTGCGAGGAGCCTGGACACGCAAGCATGGCACCGGACTGTTTCCCGCCGACATCGATACCGGCACGGCGCCGTCAGGCGCCGTAACTTGCACCTTGAGAGACATTGGCACGAATGAGCCCTTGCCCTCGGCGGCCTACGCTGTGCTGCCTGGCAAGGCCTGTGCCTTCGCGGCTTACCGGCCCCATGTCGGTATTGCCATGGAAGCGATTCCCAAGAAGGCGGACGATTTACCTTTACGAGAACTCGCCGCGCGCAATGCCGTGAAATGCGCTTTAAAGCGAGACGACCTGGAATTGCAGGTCATGCCTCGCGGCGGTGTCGAGGGGGTCTACCTGGTAAGCGTTCCCGGCGGCCTGGAAATCCCTCATTCAGGTCAAACCTTGCGGGTGCAAACCAGTCGCCGCAACGACTTGATCCTTGCGACCACCGAGTGCGAGGTGGAGCCCTCATGAGTTCGGATCAACAGATTCTTGAAGACTTGGCGCACGTGATGCGCAAGGCCTTGCCCGATCAGGACCTTGCAGGACCCTATGACAGCGACACCCGCATCCTGGCCGACATGGGACTGGCCTCGATCGATGTCATCATCATCGCCGAGAAAATCGAAGAGCATTATGGGAGGAAATTTCCCTTCGGGAATTTTCTGGCGGGGTTACGGCAAAAGGGGGCGGATGATTTGACGCTCGGGGAGATTGTTGAGTTTCTGCGGCCATTGGTTCTTGGTGAAAATCGTTGAGAGTCAATCCCGTTGGGCGCTAGATTGGTTGAGTCTGGGTGAGGCGGTCTGTCGAGAGGATTGCACTCTGTGCGGTGGCAAGCCGATCCGGAGCGCCGGTATCGGCCGGCAGGTCGGAAACGATAGAATGGAGGGCAAGTGGTCCCTAAATGGCTTGAGCCATGATCTTCAACGGACGGGTCGCATTCGGGGTAAACACGCAATGCCTCAACAGGTATCAGCTCTTACAGGTTGGACACCAGAACAAATCGCCGCGGCAAAGCTCTGGGTGCAAACCTGGCAAACCGCTGGATTGGCGTTGGAGGCCGTGCGCTTGAAAGAGTTGCGAGAACTGGACGCGAAAAAGGCCATCGCCTTGCTCACGGGACCTGCCGATTACCACGCCGAACCTCGCAAAGTGCGGCCTTCTTCTGGCTTAATCGAGCAACAGCGCTGGTTCATGAAAGTCCGGGCGAATGCTTGAGATCTACCGTGCCGCTCACGATTTACAGTCGCTTTTTGACGCACATGGTTGGCGATATTGTTTGATTGGCGGAATCGCCCTCCAAAGATGGGGAGAACCCCGAGAGACCATCGATGTCGATATGACCCTTTTGACGGGAGTCGGGCAGGAAGAACCCTTCGTCCGTGCAATCCTATCGAAGTACTCGTCGCGAGTGGCCGACCCCATCGAATTTGCAGTCACCAATCGAGTGGTGTTGGCACAAACCCATGCCGGAGTCGGACTCGACATTGCCTTAGGTTTTCTTCCATTTGAAGAAGCCGTGATTTCGAGAGCGAGCCGGTTTGAATTTGCCCCTGGATTGTCCCTGCTTACGGCATCCGCTGAGGACATCGTCGTTTTGAAGGCCTTTGCATCCCGACCAAAGGACTGGGTGGATATCGAAGGCATCGTCATACGGCAAGCCGGTAGGCTGGACTGGCAGTGGATTGAAAATCAGTTGGTGCCACTGGCCGAGATCAAAGGCGAACCTGAAATCCTGCCCCGTCTTGCCCAACTAAGGCGATTTGAGAAGTAACGGGGCGAAAATCTCAATTCGGCGACCTCGCCAACGAGATGGCCGACAAAGACGAACACACCGCATCAGTTCTAGGGTAAATCTCCCGCGTCGTTCTTGTTCGGCGAAATGAAAGCCGCGACGATCTTGGTGGGCGTCGTCTGCTTAAGCATCGCCACATGACCGTCGCAGAATAAGAACCAGACTCCGTCGCGATCTGGGGAACCCCAGTTGTCGGAGACTTCCTCGATCAATTTCGGGGCGTCGCGCATGAGCTTGGCTCCCTTGCGGCCGGTTCCCCCGCTACCGCCCAGGTATTGAGTCTGCGGATTGTTGGGCCAAGCGGATCGATCAAGCGCAAAGCGACTGCTTCACGAGAACCGATCGAGGCGGTTCAAGCCAATGCGCGTCAGGCGATTCACACCCTACTGCAAGCGGTCTGGCCAACCTTGAGGACGATAAGGGGCGAGGCCGCTATTGAGATGCTGACATCTGCCCAATGTTCAAGATTTTATGATTGCACCCAGGCCAGGGCGCGCATGGGCGATGGAAAATAAGTTGACAGAAGAAGCTCTGTCCGAGATTTCCGTTTGCTTGCGGGGGCGTCATGTTGGGAGATAAGCCGGGCTGGAAGCTGAAAGTGCGCGTGTGGGTCGAACGGGATGGAGAGAAGGTCCTGGGTCCGGGGCGTGTCGAACTGCTCGGCCTGATCGAAAAGCATCGGAGCATTTCGGCGGCGGCCAAGGAAATGAAAATGTCGTACCGGCGCGCCTGGGGACTGGTGCAGGATATGAACCGCGCCGCGGGTGAGCCGCTCGTCGAAGCCGCCGTGGGTGGTTCCGGCGGCGGCGGAGCCGAGATCACGGTGCGGGGCAAGGAAGCGATTGCGCTTTACCATCGACTGCTCGCGACATTCGGCAATGCGGCCAATGCCCTTGAGAAAGCTTCCATTTCTGCAAGGAAATGACCGACCTTTGGACGAGCATCGATTCCCCCCTTAGGCTAGACCCGCTATGTTCGATCGGGAATAGCGGGTGGGTTCATTATGCAATTAAGGCGCGGCTTCACGTTGATTGAACTGCTGGTGGTCATCGCGATCATTGCGGTGTTGATCGGATTGCTCGTGCCCGCGGTGCAGAAAGTGCGCGAAGCGGCCAATCGCCTTCAATGCTCCAACAATTTGAAGCAGATCGGCATCGCCATTCACAATTACCACGACACGCAGGGCGTCTTGCCCCGGTATCGAGTCTGCGACACCTCAAGCGGGCTCTATGACGGCCATTGCTACTCGTTGAGTTCCGCGACCACTTGGACGGGAACAGGCGAAGTTTGGTGGGCGCCCTACGACAACAGGCCCTCGCCTTCGACGACGACCCAGGCTCAGGGATCACCCAACCCCGACAACACCTATGCGAACGGCGGCTACCCGGGCGGCCTGCTTTGGCCCTTCGTCGAGGGCAATCCCAAGATTTTCAAATGTCCCAAAGGACGAGACACCGTAACCGGACAGGATTTTCAGTGCAGCTACGGGATGAACTATGTCAACGGCGGGCCGAATGGAAAGAAATTGACCGACCTGATCAACGGCAACGGTTCCTCGAATATCCTCATCGTCTGGGATCATGGCAAGACACCCGGCTGCGCCGACTCCTCGCATGCCGCGACCGAGACCAATCCCCGCGGTCCCTGGCCCTTCCCCGATACCACCAGCCCCAAGTCGCACTATCCCGACCAAAGGCATACGACCGGGTTCAATGTGCTTTATAGCGATGGGCACGCCATTTTGATGACTCCGGACGGCCTGATCCAAGGCGGGACGCGGCAGTTTCTCGCGTATGCCGACGTGCCTGTTTATCCTTAAGTCGGCCCGCTCTCTTTTATGGCCTTTGTGCTACCGTAGCACCGGCAAGGCGGACGAGCATGATCTTTGCAACCAGAGCGTTGTACGGAAGACGCAACTTTGTTGAGACGTGTTGGTCAAGGCCTTAACGGTTCGCTGTGGATTCCATGAGCCAAGAGACGTCACTTTTTCGGCTGTGACCTGCCCTCGTCCAACATGTATTTTTCGGCGGCGATTTTGAGAGATTCCGCGAGCGGAGGCAGGCCCACCTCTTTGCGCCGCTTGTCGACGTTACCCTCGTCTTCAAGCGGTTCAGGGATGAACTTGCCATCTACTTCGCGAAGTTGGGTCCCATAGAGTTGCTTCTTACTCTCGCCGATGCGCACTCGGTCGGTCAGATACGCCAAGTCGGCAAAGTCGGCCTCTTTGGCTTTGGCGGCCGCCTCAAGCAACGGCAGGCACTTTTTCTGATACATAAGGTCGCAGTGCTGAACCAATAGCCAGGCGGCATGGGCTCCATCCGAACCCACCAGCATCTTCCCCGGCCATCCCCGCTTTTCGACGACTTCCTTTAACCACGTGATATTTTCACCGTCGATCGTCCGCATCTCCTTGAGGACATCGGCGGGCATTTGCAAGGGACCCAGTCCCCGAGCACGATGTTCCCGAATGAGTTTTTCGCGGACATCCTGGTCCTTCTTGGCCCGAGCCAGCAACTCCGTCCGCAAGGCGGGATCCACAAAGACATTTGGCTTGGCGATTGCGTCTTGAGAGAACGAGAGGGCGAGGATGGCTGTGAGAATGAGCATGAGTGCACAGTGGCGAGATAAGTTGAAAATTGGGGTTCATCGGCAGGGCCGTCTGCGGCGGTTCATGTTGTTACGATGACCTCGCCGATCAACCGGGTGTCGGTCGTAGCTGGCTTACCTTTTCTATCTGTTTGTGTTA
The DNA here is from genome assembly GCA_965226945.1 of Gemmataceae bacterium. Lineage (GTDB taxonomy): Bacteria > Planctomycetota > Planctomycetia > Gemmatales > Gemmataceae > SYLG01. The sequence continues at coordinate 4,850,393 of OZ245717.1, forward strand.
TGGCCACAGACGGTCTCATCCAGTCCAATGATTGGAGCCGGGTCGGACAGGAACCGCAGTCGGGTGGGAACGCTAAAACGATTGAGCCGGGCGCATCAAGTGACCGGCCCGGCAATCCGGTGGGTGGGCACGGGCCGGCCCGGGCGGAAGCTTTGCATTGTCGCAATTTCGCCGCTGGCGCCGAACACCTTGCAGGTGGCGCCGATCTGTTCGCGGACCCGGGCTTCCAGGATCGCTGGATCGGTGCCGACACGCGCGTTGACCACCACATTCGCGGACGTGACCTTGGCGTTTGATGGCAATGAAAGCTCGGGCCCGGTCTCATTGCTCACCAGGTTGGCCACCGCATAGGTGGCATCGCACAGGCCAATCGTTTTGAGGTGCGCCGCTTCGGCGCGATCGGCTTGAAAGCGCGCGAGCAATCCCTTGATCAGGTCGAGCAAGAAGGCATCGAGGTCGAACGGCTTGGCCGAGGTGACATTCACCTGGCTATTGAGCCAGCCCAGTTCGGCCTCGCCTTCGGCGTAGACATCGTAATCCAGGTCCATGACCCGCGTTCCGTGGGCGCCCTTGGTTTCCAAGTGCTTGATGAAGTGATCAAACCCTGCGCCGCTTTTGGCGGAAATGCGCAGCACCGGCCGGCCGGGGAACTCTTTTTCGAGCATGGAGGCGAGGTGATCGGCCTGGGTGCTCGTCAGTTCGTCGGTGCGGTTGACCAGGATGAAGTCGGCCTCTTCGAGCTGTTTTTTGAAGATGTATTCGGCCTTGGGAGAGAAGCCGCCGCCCGGTTTGCCTTCAAGGATCTTCTTGCCGTGCGAGGGCTTGAGGATGACACCGTAGGGGGCGATTTCGAGCGGTCGGCCATAGACCTTTTGCAAGGGGCGCAAGACGGTTGCGACAAGGTCGGTGCAGCTACCGACCGGTTCGGCAAGGATGACATCGGGCATTTCGGCCGCGCTCATCTTTTCGACCGTCGAGGTCAGTTCGTTGAAGTTGCAGCAAAAGCAGGCTCCCGCCACTTCGCCGACCTCGAAGCCTTGCGAGCGCAAGCTCTGGGTATCGACCAGATCGGTCGTCTGGTCGTTGGTGACAATCGCCACCTTTTTGCCCTGGGCGATATAGTGCTTGGCCAGTCGAGAGACGGTGGTCGTTTTGCCTGCGCCGAGAAACCCGCCGATCATGATGTATTTGGGATTCATCAAACCGCCTCATTTGCTGTCAGTAAATTGGTTGTCAGGAATATGGGCCAAGGGAGAAACGAACCAGAATGGCAATGGGCCCGGCAACGGTGATGTTTCGGCGGAGGTTCGCTCGAAAGCGTTTCGCGCCTTCCTCGAAAGCGTTTCGCGCCTTCAATGGATGGAAGAGGAAAATCAAACAGGCTATTCAAGAGGTTGCGCGGCGACCGGCAGTACCAGTTCGCAGCAGCCCAGGTTAAGCGCTTCGCGCGGTATGCCCGCGCCCATCGCCTCGCTCAACACGCCTTCGCACAAACCGTAGTAGACAAACCGGCCCGCCTTGCGCGGTTGGATCAGTCTCGCTTGTTTCAGCGCGGTGAGATGGTGGGAAACATTGAGCGGCGGAATGCCGAGCGCTTCGGTGATCTCGGTGACGTTCTTTTCCCCGTCGATGAGCAGGCGCACAATCCGCAGCCGTTCGGGACTGGCGAGCGCGCACAACACCTCGGCGCAGCGCTGCGGTTGCAGGGGATCTTGATCGGTGGCTTTCATCGGTTGCATCGTCCGGAAAAATCCGTTTTCACTCAAGCCAATCCTGCCGGGTCTTTGACGACCCCACCCTATCTTATTAGAAACGCCCGATACCTTGACAATTGGGCAGCGGTCATTAGGATCTATTGTGCCCGCCTCTCCCTAATTTTAGGAGAAATTATGTCCCAACCTTCAAGAAAAGCTTTCACTCTCATTGAGCTTCTTGTGGTCATTGCCATCATCGCCGTCCTTATCGGCTTGCTTGTCCCCGCCGTCCAAAAAGTCCGCGACGCTGCCAACCGCATGACCAGCCAAAACAACCTCAAGCAACTGGGGATCGCCTCGTTGGCATTTGAGTCGACCTACCGTCATCTGCCCAATGGCGGCGGCTACGACTATTCCAACGGCACGAACAACACCAACCCCTACACGAGCCCCAACGCCTATACCGTCATTCCTCCCTCCAGCACGTTCCGTCCGCGCTGGGGCGACCCGGCCAAGGCAGGCCCCAACCAGCTAGGTTCCGCATTCTATTCGCTGCTTCCTTATGTCGAGCAAGAAGCTGTGTTTCGCGATCCACTGATCGCTTTCAAAACCCCGATCAAAATCTTTTACAATCCGCAGCGCCGCCCGGGGACCGCGCAAACGGTTCCCGCCACGGACCCGGTTTATCCGGGTTGGTCTTATAACGACGCCGGCCTCGGCGCGAGCGCCCGAACCGACTACGCCGCCAACGACCAGGTTTATTGCACCACCTACGCCGGTTGGGGCAAGGTCACCACGATGGCGGGCATTCTTGATGGAACAACCAATACGATCCTGATGGGCGAAAAGGCGATGACTCAGACCGCGGTAAGCGCGGGCACCTGGTACTGGGATGAGCCCTATGTCATGGGCGGCACCGGTGGCACCGGGCGCTGCGGCGATGAACTTTATTCCGACGCCCAACTCATCCCTTTCCCCGATCGTGCTTCGGGTGCGGGCTGGACCGTGGGCAGCGAAAGCTGCGGCGGCGGCAACTGGGGCAACCCCGGCAGCGCCGGTCCTCAGTTTGTCTTTGCCGACGGCAGTGTGCGCATGCTCAACTACAACACTCCCTCGCCGACGGTTCGTCTTTTGATCCGTCCCGCCGATGGCCAGGTTGTTACTCTTCCCTAGTCGCAAGTGAAAGATCGTTCGATGCAACGCTTGATGTTGATTGCGCCGTTCGCCTTGGCGTCCCTTTTCCTTGGTGGCTGCGGGCCTGAAAAACCAAAAATGGTGAACTTTTCAGGCAAGGTCATCCACCAGGGAAAAGGAGTTACCGCCGGCAGCATCCATTTTTTCCCGGAAAGCTCGAATAGCTACCAGAAGGACAATCCCAGCAGCATCCTGCAACTGGATGGTTCGTTCACGGCCAAGACGTTTCCTTTTGGCGATGGCATTCCACCGGGCACCTACAAGGTGACGCTGGCGCCCGCGGTTGCCAGCCGCCTCAATGCTCCAAGTTACTCCGATCCCGCGAAAACGCCGTGGACGGTCGAGGTACCCGGTGCCGGGCTGAAAGATAAGGTACTGGAAGTGAAAGCCACTGAAGCGGAGCCTGAGTCTCCCTGAAAACGCGCTCCCAAGGAGGAGGTAAGTGATGTCAACAGTCCTTGCTAAACCGGCGAACCGAACCCCGGAAGCGGCCACGAGAACGATCAAGTTCCACGCTTCCCTCAATGTTTCCAACCTCGACAAATCGGTCGAGTTTTACACGGCGTTATTCGGGATAGGCCCTTGCAAGCACTATCCCGATTACGCGAAGTTCGAACTGGATGAGCCGCCGCTGGTCCTTTCGCTCAAGCCCAAGCGGGCTTGCGAGGGGGGGCCGCTCAATCACCTGGGATTGCGCTTCGTCCATCTCGATCAACTGCATGAAACCCACGAACGCCTCAAGGCCGTGGGCGCGCGCATCGGCGAGCAAGACGATGTGAAATGCTGCTACGCCCGCCAGACGAAACTCTGGATTACCGATCCCGATTTCACCCTGTGGGAGGCCTATGTCCTCCATGACGATGTGCCCGACTGGGGCGAAAAGCACAAGAAGGTGAAACTTTATTCGGCGCCCCTGAAGGCCTTTGGCCTTTTGGGCATCATTCGCCGGGCATGGAACAATGCCTTTGGCAAGAAAGCCACCGGCCAGAATCTACAAGAGCGAGTCGACGCCGATTCCACCGGCCCCATTCCCGAAGACGCCTGCAAGAGGTAACGAAACGGTGCCCACCGGTTCTGGCCGCACTTTGGACCGCTTGATCGTCGCCGGCCACGATCGGCGGCGGCCGGACGGTGGATCCCGTTCACAAATAGATCGGTTGGGTTCCGCGCTGAGCTATTGGCTAGGCCTGCCGTTTCGCTGGGCTTACCAGATGGCCCACAACGCCCATGGCATCGTCCGCGTGCTTGATATCATTCGATTCCGGCCGCTGCCTGCAGGCCTCATTGGACCCGATCATCCTTGGGCGACCGGCATCCGCCCTGAAACCGGAAAACCGATTTGGCACGAAAACCTGATTTATTCCTCTTCGCGAGGCGATGATCAGGCGCATCTGCCCGCCGACGATTTCATCATCAGCCGAACCGGGCAATTTCTGGCCGATCGCGTGATGCTTTCGGCCATGACCCCCGAGATTCCGCTGGGCACGCAAAGGCGCATGCCTCATGGAATCAACTACATCCATGGGACCTCGCATTACAACAGTGGCATTTTTCTGTTCAACGATTTTGCCGATGGCTTTCGCCATGTAACCGATCCGCGCTTTCGTGCCGAACTGGCCCGTTTCATCCGCAAGGAACACCGCGAGGTGCTGTTTCTCTTCCGTAATAAAGACTATTCCCCTCGCGAATTTGCTTATTTTGCCTGCTGTTTGCGCACGCTTTTCCCCTGGTTTTGCAATGCCAATGGCCCCAAGGCGCGCGTGCTCTGGGGCAATGCCGCCCCCTTTCCCGCCGCCAATCTCATCACCGGAGCCTGGGTGCACGATGTTTACGCGCTCAAAAAACCAGGCGGCGCGGACCAGGTCGTGCGCCCGCCGATTGCCCCAGCCGCCTATTTTCAGGAAGGTCCCTACAACCGGGGCCGGGACAAGGCCTATTGGCCGGAGAAGGCGCTGGCCTGGGGCACGCACTTCCGCGTCAAGCTGCGCGGCGCCAAGGGCGGCATGTTCTTTGTCGACCGCCGCATCGTCTACGCCGACCAGATCGAGATCATGAAAAAACGGGGCGTGCCCGACGAGCCCTTGGCCCGGTTTTAGCGCACCTGTGCCCATGCCCCAGGCTCGTTCCGGGAGCGTTGCGGCTTTTACCTCACTCCTTGCGATTCGGTCCGATCGGTTTCCCTTTCGGGAAAATGGCGCTTTCCCTGCCGTAGCTTGAAATCGCTTTTACAATGGATGCATGGAAGCCAAGCCCATCGAGGCGGGGTGCTTCCCGTCCAACGAGTTGCGGCCCGTGCCGGAAGTGAACGAATCGGGTCCGCCCCAAAGATTATCCCGCACCAAACCTTTGATTCCCGCCGCCGGGTTTCACTGGTTGACCCGGTACTACGATACCGGCGTCCACTGGATCATGCGGGAAACCGCATTCAAAAAGCAGTTGGTTGGCCAGCTAGGGTTGCAGCCAGACCACAAACTTCTGGACCTGGGATGTGGCACAGGCACCCTGCTCGCCATGATGGCGGGCCAGTGCCCCAATGCCCACTTCGTCGGAATTGACGGCGATCCGAAAGTTCTGGCCCTGGCCAGAAACAAAACCGAACGCCTTGGCGCGAAGATCGACTTGCGGCAGGCGCTGGCGACGTCCTTGCCTTTCGCCGACGGCGTCTTTGATCGCGTGGTGACCACCCTGGTGTTTCATCACCTCAGACGCGAAGAAAAAGCGGCCGCATTGGGCGAAGCCTTGCGCGTGCTCAAGCCGGGCGGCCAGTTCTTCCTTGCGGACCTGGAAGTACCCGAAAACGCCCTGATGTACCTGGCTTTTTTCGTCGTGCGCTTTTACGACGGATTCGAGACAACTCGCGATAACGGCAATGGCCAACTCCCCGTGCTCGCAGAGCAGGCCGGGTTTGCCCACTGGACTCGCACCGCCCGGTTCGCCACGCCGGTGGGCACCCTGGGAATTTTTCAGGCGGTCAAGCCGGTTGGGCCATGAGGTTGGCCCAACCAGGAAAGCTCGCCGTGGACGTCGATGGGCCGCAGGACGAGCCGGTTATTTCTTTTCCTTGGGCTCAGGCAGTTGCGCGGTCGGTTCGGGCGGCTCCTTGCCATACTTGGCAACATATTCGGCGGCGAATTTCTTTTGCAGGCTCGGGTCGCACTTGAAGCACTGGCTCTTCGCGCAGGTGTGCTCCTTGCACCAGTCTCCCTTGTCTTGAAAGGCCTTGGCCACCTTGGAGCTGCACATGCTGCAGACCTCTTCCTTGACTCCATGCTCATCGCACCACCAGCCGGTGTGGCCGCTTTCGTTCGGGGCTTCCGCGACGGTCTTGTTGTCTTCGGCTTTGGCGCCTTTCTTTCCCCCTTTCTCGGTCTTGACCGCGGCTTCGCCGCAACCGATGACAAAAATGGCCGCAGCCACCAAAAGCGATCCGCAAAGTCGACGATTCATTGCCATACTCCCCATCTCAAAAAAACCACCGAACAACAAGGATCCATTCCGGAACGCCCGGACAGGGTCAATCACAAGATCGAAGTGCTTGAAGAAGCCGCCTTCACGGCGGCAGGCTCCGGAAATTGTGGCCAAGGCTGCTTGGGGGCGGTTTTGCGGCTTGGCCACTGAAACACGACATAAAGCACGCGCAACACGAGCAGTGACATGACCATGGCGCTGATCACGCCGCCGATCACCACGGTCGCCAGCGGCCGCTGAACCTCCGAGCCCATCCCCGTCGACAAGGCCATCGGAACAAAGCCCAGGCTGGCGACGAGCGTCGTCATGAGCACCGGCCGCAGCCGGGTGATCGCCGCTTCTTCGACTGCCTCTTCGAGGTTACGCCCAGCCGAAAGCAACTGGCGCACATAACTGACGAGAATCATGTCGTCGAGCACCGCCACCCCGGAAAGCGCAATGAAGCCGACTCCCGCCGAAATCGAGAAAGGCATATCGCGCAACCACAAAGCAAAAATGCCACCCACCCAGGCGAACGGCACTCCGGTGAACACGCGCACCGAATCGACGACATTGCCATAGGTGAGATAAAGCAAAATGAAGATGAGGACGAGCGCCAAGGGCACCACCACGACCAACCGTTCCCGCGCCCGTTCCAGTTGCTCGAATTGTCCCCCATAGGCGAGGTAATACCGACCTGGAGGCAAGGCCAGCCGCGATTGCAGCGTCGTTTTCACCTCGTCGACAAACGAGCCCAGGTCGCGGCCGCGGATGTTGCACGTGACCACGATGCGCCGCTGGCCCCACTCGCGGGTGATGGTGGAAGGCCCTTCGATGACTTCGATATCGGCAATGCGCGACAGCGGAATCCGCTCTCCCTTGGCGGTGGGAATCTGAATCGAGCCGACCGCTTCGGGGCTCTCGCGCCAGGAGTCGGGCAAGCGCACCACCAGCGGAAAACGGTACTGGCCATCGACTACCTCGCCGAGCGGCTTGGTGCCGATCGATTCAATCAGATCGAGCACCGCGCGCGCCGGGATGCCGTAGCGGGCGATCCGGTCCTGCTTGATTTTCACCTGAAGCACTGGCTGTCCGGTGACCTGCTCGACGGCAAGATCGGCGGCCCGGGAATGTCTTTCATCAGCTTTTCAATCTCGGCTGCCTTGTTCTTGAGCACGATCAAGTCGTCGCCAAAGAGTTTCACCGCCAAGTCGGAACGCGTGCCGGCCAGCATCTCGTTGATGCGCATCTCAATCGGTTGCGAAAAGGCGAATTTCAAACCGGGAATGGCGCGCAACTCCTTTTCGATGAGCAGTGTCAACTGTTCCTGGGTGACCGCCTTCTTCCAGGTTTTTCTGGGCTTCAAGCTCAGGAAGATGTCGGTCAGTTCGACCCCCATCGGGTCGGTGGCGACTTCCGCCGCGCCGCTTCGGCTCCAGACATGGCGAATCTCGTCGGGGAAGGCCGCGAGCAAAACCTTTTCCACCTGGGTATTGGTTTGCACCGATTCTTGCAAACTCGTGCCCGCAAGTCGCACGGTGCCCAGGGCAATCGCTCCCTCGGAAAGACGGGGGACAAATTCGCTCCCTAAATTCGGCGCCACCATGCCGAAGGCGACTGCCAACACCAGGATGCCAAATGCCAGAACCAAACCCTTGCAGCGCATCGTCAGGCGCAGCACCGGAATGTACACCGCCTTGATCAGGCGCAAAATCAACGGTTCCGTTTCGGAGATCTTGCTCGGCAACAGAAGACTGGCCAGCGCGGGCATCAGGGTCATCGAAAAGAGCATCGAGCCCAGCAGGGCGAAGATCACCGTCAGCGCCATCGGCCGAAATAACTTTCCTTCGATCCCTTCAAGCGTGAGAATCGGCAAATAAACGATCAAGATGATCAGTTCGCCAAATAGCGTCGGTTTACGCACCTCGATCGCGGCATCGCGGATCACATCCTGCGTCGGGCGCCGATCGTGATTGTGGGATAACTGGCGCACGCAGTTTTCGATTAACACCACCGACGAGTCGACGACCATGCCGAAATCAAGCGCGCCCAGTGAAAGCAAACTGGCCGCGATGCCGAAGCGCAGCATGCCGGTGAAGGCAAAGAGCATGGAAAGGGGAATGGCCAGGGCGACGATGCAAGCCGCGCGCAAATTGCCAAGGAAAAGAAACAACACCGCGATGACGAGCAGTCCGCCTTCGAACAGGTTGGCGCGCGCCGTGTCGATGACGAAGTCGACCAGTTCAGTGCGGTCGTAAACCGCTTCGGCGCGAACGTTGCCCGGCAAGGTCGATTGCAGCCCTTCCAGTTGGCGCTTCAGATTCCAGGTGACTTCATGGCTATTTTCTCCCATGGTCATGAATCCCAGACCCAGCACAACCTCCCCCTGACCGTCGGCGGTGACGGCGCCGCGCCTGACTTCGTGGCCGATCTGCACTTCGGCGACATCGCCCAACAGAACCCCCACGCCGTCCTTGGCGGCAATTTGAATGTTCTTGATCTGCTCGATCGAGGTCGTGCGCCCAAGCCCCTGCACCAGGAGCATGTTGCTGCCGCGATCGATCGCGCCGCCGCCGACATTCTGATTGTTTTCGCGGATTGCCTGGGTGACCTGATCGAAGGTGAAGCCATACTTCGCCAGCCGGGTCGGATCGATGCGCACCTGAAATTGGCGTTCGAATCCGCCCCAGGAATTGATCTCGGCGACCCCCTTCACCTGGCGCATCTGCGGGCGGACGACCCAGTCGTGCACGGTGCGCAAGGTCGTGACATCGTCTCCCTTGCCGGTGAGGATGTAGTGAAACACTTCGCCCAAACCGGTGGAAACGGGTCCCATCTTGGGCCGGTCAAGCCCCTGCGGCAACTGGGCCTGGGAAAGCCGTTCGTTGACGAGCTGGCGCGCGAAATAGATATCGGTGCCGTCGGCGAAGATGAGCACCACCTGCGACAGACCGAATTTGGAGATCGAGCGCAATTGCTCGATTTTTGGCAGACCGCTCAGGGCTTGTTCGATCGGGAAAGTGATCTGCTGTTCGATCTCGGCCGGTCCAAGCGACGGGGCGACCGTGTTGATCTGAACCTGCACGGGCGTCGTGTCGGGAAAGGCATCGATATCGAGATGGCGCATCGAGAGGACCCCGGCGATGGCAAAGCCCAGGGCCCCAAGAATTACTAGCCAGCGGTAGTTCAGCGAAAACTCGATGATTCCCTTGAGCAAGACAAACTCCCAAAGAAACGGACCGTGCTAAGAGAATGGGCGCAGGACCGCGGCAATTTGCCGGTTACTTCTTGGAATGGCAGGCGCAACCTTCGCCCAGGTTGCCGCGCAGAAGTTCGGTCAACAACAGGCCGCTGCCCGTAGTGACGACGAGTTCGCCCGGCAGCAAGCCGGCGGCAATTTCGGTGTGCGTGGCGTCTCGCGCCGCAGTGCGGACTTTGCGGACATGAAAGATCTTGGGGGAAGCTTTCTTGAGGAAGTTTTTGTCGCGGACAAATACGACCTGGCAACAGCCATCCCACTGCACGCAGTCGTTGGGAACGCGCACGACCTCGGCCTCGCGGCGCAAAATGATTTTGCCTGAACCAAAGGTGTTCGCTTTCTGGCTTCCCTCGCGGTCCTGAAAATCGGCGCGAACCTTGACGGTGCGCGTGACATGATCGGCTTCCGAGCTGATCCAGGTGATCTTGGCGGCGATTTCCTCGCGGGAACCGTCGGGATGAAATAGCACCGGCAAACCCAATTTCAGCTTGCGCGATTCTTCCATCTTCACATCGAAGACGATCCAGAGATTGCGTTTATCGACCACCTCGAACAGGATGCGCGACAGATCGACCACTTCGCCCGCCACCACTTCGCGCGAGACGATGACGCCGTCAATCGGGGAAACGAGGGGCAGCAAGTTGGAGGTGGTACGCGCAGGGTCGAGCGTCATGACGAGATCGGCCGGCAGTCCGAGAAAGTGCAGGCGGTTTTCCGCTTGTTCGGAATTGAGATTTTCAAGATCTTTCATGCCCAGAGGTAGGCCCATGTTGATGAGTGCCTGCCGGGCGGATTTGAGGCGGATTTGCGCCTCGCGCACGGCGGCCTCCGCTTCGCGGATTCTCTGGTCGGAGACCGATCCCGACGATCCGCGGAAGGTAGTCAGGGTTTGCGTTTTCAAATCGAGCATGGCCATCGATTGCAGCAGTTCGGCCTTGGCTTTGCCCGCTTCGGCGCAATCGATGAGCGCGAGCAGTTCGCCGCTTCGCACCGGATCGCCCAGATGCTTCATCACGCGCCAGACGCTGCCGGGAAGCCGGGAAGACAGGTGGGCGACGCGGGTCTGGTCGTAGACGATTTCTCCCGCAGCGCCAATGAACTCCACGGCCGGCCCGGTCCAGACCGGCTCGACGGCGATGCCGGCCTTATTGACCGCGACTTCGTCGAGAAATTGGATGCGGCGCAGATGGGTTTTGCAAATCGGGTTGTTTTCCAGCCGCGGCGCGAAGTCGAGCGAAGCCTGTGATGAAGCAAGGCGTTTTTCCATTTCCGCGGGCGCCGGGGGGCTTTTCAGCTCGGCCAGGTCAGGATGGCACAATGGGCACTCGGCGACGCCATGCTTTTTGCACCAGCCTTTCGGTTTGGGTTTGGGCAAAAGGGCGTCGTCGCACTCGACGCAGATCGATTCGGGAACGCCATGTTCCTTGCACCAATCGTCGGCTTCCTCGACCGTCTTGCCCAGGTCGGAGAATTTGGGGAATTTCCAGTCGTGGCTATGGCCCCACCAACCAAAGGCGGCCAGAGCACCCAGAGCCAAGAGGTTGGGAATCGCCGAAAGGGCCCGGCCGATCCCTCCCCGCCTGGGCGGTCCCTCTTGGGGAGCGGAGAACCTCTTATCCGGTGCGGCATGCGCTGAGTGCGCGGAACTCCCGTAGGGGGTAAGCGAGGCATCGCTCATGGTCGTGATTCCCTGTCAGCGGTCGTGCTTGGAGAGTCGATTTTGGCTGATTTTGGCTTGGGACCAACAGACGCACGGTAAGGAAGCGCGAACGATCGTTGCGATCGCATGCGCGAAAATCCTGCGTGATGGCGGAAAGGGGGGAGAAATCGACTAAATCAGCAAACGGCACTGACTGAGGAAAAGTGGAACCTTTGAACAAACAATGACCAGAGAATCGACCGATCGATCGACGGAGTTACCCGGCGGCGCCAAGAAGAGGAGGGGACCCAAGGTCCAATCGGCATGCATCGAAACGCCGCCATCAAGCGGCGCGCCATCGATATGTTCAAGCCACCGGCAAATCAGGCAATCGCTTGAAGATTCGCCTTGTTCTGACCCCTCGCTTCCCAAAGTTGCGGCCGCTACGTTTGGAAGGGGCGCCGTCCGATGAGCGATTTGCGTGCCCGCCAAGTCTTTGCAGCACGATTGAGCGGCGGACCCTGGTTCTGCCAGGTTGCAAGCGCTGCCTTGAGTGCAGTGCTCGTCGTCACCTTCGCCGTGGTGGCAATCGTCTCGATGGGAGTGCAGAGCGCAATCGCAGCCGTTTTGTGAGAAGCAACCCGAAGTTGACGCCAGGCAAAGACAGAAGCTGGTGGGGGATAAATTGGGCCCCAGTGCGAGAATTGCCAGGATTTTGAGCAGAAGTTGCAAAAGAACCCCTTTAGCGCACTTTTGGATTCGCTCGTTTTGTAACCGTTGCGCTTGGTCTGGTCAATTGAATCAAAGTAATACGAGCGCGCGGGAATCGAGGTTCCCTATGCCATTCTACTCGGGTGAAGCGAAGGTTGTTTGGCCCCGTGGGCCGCTTCAGTCCTTGGATTCGGCCAGTTGGGCCTCTTGGGCCGGTTTTGCATCCTGCACGCAACGAAAACCGATGTGGGACATGCCTGTATCCGATGGGGTGCCGCGGCGGGCCGCGGGGCGGTAGCTTTCGCAATAGGAAACATGACACAGAAACGACCCGCCCCGGGTCACATACCTTTTGCCAAACGGTTCATTCGGATCCCACGAATCGGTCGGTCCCGTGGGGTTCACCAGCAGCACCATACCGGCTCCTTCGGGCGAAGTGCGGGCATATTCATCGGCGCGATAAAGATCGGCGCACCACTCCCAAACATTCCCCGCCATGTCGTAAAGGCCATAGCGGTTGGGTGGGTAGAACTTCACCGGAGCGGTTCTCTCAAAGCCATCTTTTGCCGTGTTCTGGTTGGGAAAGGTCCCTTGCCAAATGTTGGCGAGCGGTTTGTTTTCCTTGGCGGGAGAATCCCCCCAGGTGAACTTCTTGCTCGCCTGCCCTCCCCGGGCCGCATACTCCCATTCCGCCTCCGTGGGGAGTCGCTTATGCGCCCATTTGGCGTAGGCCGTGGCATCGTCCCATGAGACATGAACCACAGGATGATTCTCGCGGCCGGCCAGATCGCTGTCGGGTCCTTCGGGGTGTTGCCAGTCGGAACCGGGAACCCATTTCCACCACTGCCGGCTATCTTCAAGCGGAACCGGGCCAGGGGGAGGCGTAAAAACCAAGGAACCGGGGACCAGTTGGTCTTCCGAGGGTTTGGCGGCGTTTGGGGGAAGATACTGGGACAAGGCCACCCAGATCGGCTTTTTTTGGGCCGTGGTGAGATAACCGGTCTCCTGAACGAAGTGCGCGAACTCCTCGTTGGTGACTTCGTGCTCGTCCATCCAAAAACCATCGAGCTGGATCTTGCGCACCGGCTGTTCATTGCGGTTGGCGTCGGCAAAGCCGGACCCCATGAGGAATTCACCCGGCGGCATCCAGACCATTCCCTTGGGTTTTTCCCCGGGCAGTTCTCCCAGGCGGGTCAGATAGTACGAGATGCCAAAGGCAAAAAATCCCAGGAGGACGACAATGCCCGTTCCCCCCCATTTCTCCCAAACCGGGTGCGGGGTGGGCGTGGGAGGCACCGGATACTGCCCCGGCGGCAAAAGCGGACGCGAGCCGGATCGTTTCAAGGGAACACTCAAATGGGTTAGGAAATTCCCAGGGAAGACCGGAAAAACTCCCGGCTTGAATTCCTGGAATCCAAGAATTTCAAGCCGGCGTTTCACTTCTGGGAGTATATCAGGAAGCAGTCGACCGATGAGGTTTTCCCGTTTCTGAATGGCACCGATCAGGGACCTGCCGGTTCCTTTAGTTTTTCCATCAACTGATCGATGCTGAAGCTGGCCGCTTTCTGCCGGGGTGGGAACTCCTTGAAGGTGGCGGCGAACTTCCCGACGATCTCCTGGGCAGGCACAAGCAGAAACGCGTGGTCAAGCAGCCAGTCGTAATAGACATTCGAGGTGATGTCGGCTCGCTCGTAGGGGTCAATGCGCAAGTTGAGGATTTTGGGCACCCGCAATTTTACAAACGGCTCGGCCCAGACGCGCAAGGTTCCCTGGACCCGCTGTTCGAGGAAGACAATCTTCCAGTTGTCGAAGCGCAACCCGGTGATTTCTTGATCGTCGTTGCAATAGATGAACGATTCGCGCGCCACCTTGTCGGACTTGCCCGTCAGGAAGGGTAACAGGCTCGTTCCATCAAGGTGAACCTTGTATTCGGTTTCTTCGAGCTTCGTCCCCTTGAGCAGTCTTTCGGTAATGCCTTCTTCTCCCGCGATGGCCGCGAAGGTGGGCAGCCAGTCGAGATGGGAAACAATGCGATTGCAAATGGTACCGGCAGCAATCTTACCAGGCCAGCGTACCATGCAGGGCACGCGATAAGCCCCTTCCCAGTTGGAGTTCTTTTCATTGCGAAAGGGAGTGGAGGCGGCATCGGGCCAGCTATTCATGTGCGGGCCATTGTCGGTGCTGTACATGACGAAGGTGTTGTCGGTGATACCCAGATCGTCGAGCGCCTTGAGCACCGTGCCGACATTCTTGTCGTGATCGATCATGACATCGGCATATTCACTCATCCAGCGGCCAGCTTGCCCCTTGCTTTCCGGCTTGGCGTGGGTGCGGAAGTGCATGTGGGTGAAGTTGACCCAGAGGAAAAACGGTTTACCTGTTTTGGCCTGCCTCTGGATGAAATCGACGGAGCGGGCGGCAATGTCGTCATCGATGGTCTCCATCCGTTTTTTGGTCAAAGGTCCGGTATTGACGATCGATTGGCCCCCTTTGCCGTCGGCCTTGCAATCGAGCACCCCGCGCGGACCATACTTTTTGCGAAACTCGGGGTCCTTGGGGTAGTCGGGGTGTTCGGGTTCTTCCTCGGCATTTAGGTGATAGAGATTGCCGTAAAACTCATCGAATCCATGCATGGTGGGAAGGTGTTCGTCGCGGTCGCCCAGATGGTTCTTGCCGATTTGCGCGGTGGCATAACCAAGCGACTTGAGCACCTTGGCAATGGTGGGATCTTTTTTGTGCATACCGATGGGGGCGCCGGGAAGGCCCACCTTGGTCAGGCCGGTGCGCATGCCGTGTTGGCCCATGATGAACGAGGCCCGGCCGGCAGTGCAGCTTTGCTCGCCGTAGTAATCGGTGAAGAGCATCCCTTCTCTGGCGATCCGGTCGATGTTGGGCGTTTTGTATCCCATCAGGCCCATGGAATAGGCGCTGATGTTCGATTGGCCGACGTCGTCTCCCCAGATGATGCAGATATTTGGTTTCTTGCCTTCATTTTGACCTTTGGCGACCACGCGGGCGTTGTGCACGGCAATCGCCGAAACGAGAAGGTTCTTATCGTTGGCGCCCTCGCAACAAGAGCCTGCTCGAATCTCGAGCGGGGGCGCAAGGGCGGCGCTTGAGGGCTGGCTTTTGGCAATCCGGAAGGAATCGCCCGCGCGCAAGATCGCATCGAATTTGCCCGAACCTGCCATCCAGCCAAAAACCGCCCCCAGAGCAAGGGTTGCGAACAAGGAAAATCGAGAGGGTATTCGCATGAATATTTCTCCGAACGAGGGGGAACTTCCGACAGGGAATTCCGAATTGCCAGGAAGCGGCGCGCGATATGACAACGATTAAATTAGCGGATCGGAAAACTCTTGCGAGCATGTCCAATGCCCGTATCGAGGAACCGGAAAGCGGTGCGGTATTGTCGGTTTGTGTTGATCGGTCACCAAATTCGTGGGGGCCAGGCCCCACCGGTGCTTTCGCTTCAGTCAATCGGTCTTAAGGAATGAATCGAAGGGAAAATCCAGGACGAAGTTGGAAGATGAAGGAGGGTGCTTGCAATCCGTTGGGAAAGGCTGCCATGCGTGGGAATGGGCTTGGAGTGGGAATTCCACATTTTGCGATGGTGCTTGGGCTTCTGCCGCTGTTGGCCGGCTGTGGAGGCGAGGCAAAAAAACCGGCGCAGAAGGAGTTGCGCATAGCCGCCGCGTCGGATCTGAAATTCTGCCTCGACGAGATCGCCCAGGGTTTCGAGGAAGATCATCCCGGGACGGAAGTTTCCTTGCAGTTTGGGGCCTCGGGCACTCTGTTTGCCCAGATCGTTGCGGGGGCGCCTTACGATCTCTACCTGTCGGCCGATTCGTTTTATCCCGAGCAGCTCAAGGCAAAGGGGGAGGCCGCTGCCGAGGGGCCCTTCCCCTATGCGGTCGGCCACCTGGTGCTGTGGGTCGCCCAACCCAAGCCAGAATGGGAACCGCTGGGCATCCAAAAATTGCTTGAAAGCAACCCCTTCCAAACGATCGCGATCGCCAATCCGCGCCATGCGCCTTACGGCCGTGCCGCCGAGGCGGCGCTCAAATCGATGGGGCTGCATGACAAGATTCAGTCCAAACTGGTGATCGCGGAAAATGTCGCCATGGCGGCGCAGCATGCTTCGACCGGTTTGACCGACGCGGGCTTTCTCTCACTGGCCACCACCCATTCGCCCGCGTTCCGGGGAAAGGGCAAGGCCTGGCCGATGCCTGAGAAATCCTACCCGGCGATCCTGCAATCGGGAGTGATTTTGAAATCGGCCAGGGATCCCGAAACGGCCGAGCGCTTTAAGAAGCATCTCCTGGGAACACGAGGTCAAGAAGTCTTGACCCGTTACGGCTTCACGCTGCCTGGGAAATAAGAGTGGATCACTCCGCATTTTGGGTCTCGATCCGCCTGGCGTGTTGGACAACCGCCCTTTTGTTTCTGGGCGGTCTGCCGCTGGCTCACTGGTTGTGGCGCACCCATTTCCGAGGCAAGGCGCTTGTCGAGGCGTTGATTGCATTGCCCCTGTTCCTGCCGCCCACGGTATTGGGCTTTTACCTTCTGGCCGCCTTGGGGCCTCACGGATATTTGGGGCAATCGGTGCAGTGGATCGGCGGAAGCCGCCTGGTGTTCAGTTTCCCCGGGATTGTCCTTGGATCGGTGCTATTCAACTTGCCCTTCGCGGTCCGGCCGTTTTTGCAGGCGTTTTATGCCGTCGACTCGCGTTTGGTCGAGGCGGCCTGGTGCCTGGGCGAATCGCGGCTGGGCACGTTTTTCCGGGTGGTCTTGCCCCTGGCCTGGCCGGGAATCTTGACCGGCCTGGTATTATCCTTTGCTCACACCGTGGGAGAATTCGGCGTCGTCTTCATGGTGGGAGGCAATATTCCCGGGGTGACCCGCACGCTATCGACCGCCATTTACGACGATGTGCAGGCGCTCGACTATCAGGCGGCGGGCAATGCCTCCCTCGTTTTGCTTTTGATCGCCTTCACCGCACTGTCTTTGACTTTTGCCTTGCAAAAACGAGTTGGGAGATCCTGGTAGTGCAAAATACCGTTCCATCAAGAATCCACACGAAGACTCAGCGCAATTCTCTTGCGCTCTCGTCTCTTGCCCTCTTGGGCGCTCAGCGCTCCCGTGGAAAAAAGGCCGACGCATGATCACGATCCTTTTAACCATGTTGCCGCTGCTCGTGCTGGCGCCAGCCATGGCGGCCTTGATCTGGCTGGGACCATCTCTGGGCAAGGGCTTGGCCGGCTGGCTCTTGCTCATGGCCTTTCTCGTTTCCCCCGTCGTCGTTTGGATCTACTTCGACTTCGCCGTCGGTCCTAGGTTCTTCCCCGACGCCTCCTGGGGGGAGCGGAAGATCCAGGATCTCCTTCTCAGTCGAGAAGGGATCATTCTGGGTTTTCTTTTGGTGAATCTCCCCGGAGCCACCCAGTTGTTTTTGTGGGCCTTCCAATCGGTGGACCGGTCGCTCATCGAATCGGCCTTTTGTGCGGGGGCGTCTCGGTTAAAGACCTGGATCCGGGTGGTGCTGCCGGTCGCCAGACCGGCGATTTTGGCGGCGGGCCTGGGCACGTTTCTGATCGTCGCCGCGCAGTGGTCGTTTCTGCTCCTGATGAGCGAAAGCAGCCCCGTTGCCAGAAAATTGCTCACCAACGTGTTTCAGATCAAAACGGGTCCCGAGGATTTTGCCGCGTTCCTGGCCGCATCGCAGTCGATCGAAATCGGGTCGGTGGGCGAGATGATCTACGGCGTTTTCTTCCTTTGCGTGGTGGGACTGGGACTTTACTATTATCTGCAAAAGCGCCCGGAGGGCCCATGGGCGAATCGCTAACGGCAAAGTTCGAAAAGCGCTTTGCGACATCCGATCCGATCCGCTTCGAGACCGAACTGGCGCTCGATCGATTTGGACTCGTCATGCTTCTGGGGCCATCGGGTTGCGGCAAGACAACGAGCTTGCGCTGCCTGGCCGGCCTCATCCGGCCGGAAGCGGGAACCATTGCCGTGGGAAGCCGCGCCTGGTTCGATCGATCGCGCGGGATCTGCCTGACCCCACAGGCCCGCGACATCGGCTTCATGTTTCAAGACTATGCCCTCTTTCCCCACCTGAATGTGGTCGACAACATCGGCTTTGGCCTGAGCCGCCGCTCCGGGCAGAAAAGACAGCAGCGCATTCAGGAACTGATCGACCGACTCGAACTCAACGGTCTGGAAAAGCACTTGCCCTTTCAGCTTTCCGGAGGTGAACAGCAGCGAGTGGCCCTGGCCCGGGCCGTCGCCCGCAAACCAAAACTTCTGCTCCTTGATGAACCGCTCTCGGCCCTGGATGACGAAACCCGGGCCCGGGTGCGTCCCGAGCTGAAAAAGATCCTCCAAGATTTCGGCATTCCCGTGATCATGGTGACCCACGACCGCTTTGACGCACTCTCGCTCGGGGATCATCTGGTCGTCATGAAGGAAGGGAGCATTTTGGAGCAGGGACCGCTTGCGGAGGTTTTTGCCCAGCCGCGATCGCGGACCTCGGCCAAGCTGCTTGGCATGGACAACCTTCTGCCCGCGCGGATTTCCAACCTCAATCCGTTGCAAGTGGCGATGGGCGACATCCAAGTTTTCGCGGCCTTGCCTCTGAATTTCGACGGAGCGGTTCAACTTGATCAGCAGGTGGTGGTGGGAATCTGGTCCGAAGAGGTCCAGGTCGGGCCCGCGGCTTCCCCGTTGCCCGCGGACAATGCCTTGAACGCCAAGGTGAAATCGATCGTGCAGGAAGGGCCTACCACCCGGCTGGGGCTGGACTGCGGATTCCCGCTGGTCGCTCGAGTCCGCTTGCCTCGCGAACAAAAAGCGGCGATCACGCATGGCCAAACCTTGGCCGTCTCGATCAATCGCCTTGCCGTTCACCTGATGAAGGAGTGATGGTTTCTCAAGCGGAGTTCATTCCGACGAATCCGCCGGCATCAAGCGAGCCGCTCGGGATGGGCATAGACATTCATCGACGCACCGCGCAAGAAACCGACGAGGGTGATGCCAAAGCGCAAGGCGATATCGACAGCAAGGGAAGTGGGCGCACCCACCGCCACGATCATCGGAATTCCCGAAACCACCGCTTTTTGCACCATTTCGTAGCCGACTCGCCCCGATAGAACGAGCACGCGATCCGAAAAGGGAAGCCATCCCTGATTCAGACCATACCCGGTCAATTTGTCGAGGGCATTGTGCCGGCCGACATCTTCGCGCAAAGCAAGCATGTTCCCGTGGATATCGAACAGGCCACAGCCATGCGTGCCGCCCGTAGTAGCGAACAGCGCTTGTTCGGCGCGCATGGTTTCGACCATCCGCGCAAGCAAGGACGCTGGCACCGTGAAATGGCCCTTAGGGCCGGTGCCGCGCACTTCCAGCGATTCGAGACTGTTCTTGCCGCAAGCGCCACAACTGGACGTGCTGTAGAAAAAGCGTTCGATACTCTTGCCGCGCGAGGAGGAAGTGAGTTTGATCGACAGTGCCGTGCCGGCCCGACTGTCGTCGTCATCGGGCCGCTCTAAATCGAGGACTTCATCGCGCCGCGTGATGATTCCTTCGTGGAAAAGAAAACCAAGGGCCAGTTCTTCATCATGACCTGGAGTGCGCAAGAGCACGGCCGCCGGCTTGCCATGAAGTCGCAGTTCCAGCGGCCCTTCGGTGGCAACGCAATCGCGATCGGCGGAAGCGGGAGACCGGTTTGCCCGGGGACCGAGGAAGCGGACTTCCATTTCCCGAAAGGCCGGATCCGTGACCGCAGCTTGTCGCAAATCCTTTTCCTGACTTGGCATGGGTTCTTTTTTATGGGGGCCTGGCCGGGAATGCTCGGGGAGGAGCGTGGGATTGCCAAAAGGTTTGATAGGCCGGTTTGCCGAAATAAGATGAAAGAGTGCCTGCCTCGTTCCTCCACCGATCTCCTTCGGGGGTATTCTCATGACCACTTTGACTTCACGCGGCGCCCGTCCGCGTTTGACTCAGCCGCTCATCCGTGAAAATGGAGCGCTGAGGCCTGCTTCCTGGGATGAGGCACTTGCAAGGGTGGTGCAGGGATTCACCGCGGCCAAGGTCCGGCCCGAATCGTTTGGGATCTTCAGTTGCTCGAAGACGACCAACGAGATGAACTTTACGGCGCAAAAGTTCATCCGCACCGTAATCGGTTCGAACAACATCGATAGTTGCAATCGAACGTGACATGCTCCAAGCGTCGTCGGTCTGGCGACAGTATTTGGAGTGGGCGGCGGAACGAATTCCTACGAGGAAATCGAACATGCCGACTTGATTCTCTTGTGGGGATCGAATGCGCGCGAGACGCATCCGATTTTCTTTCATCATTTGCTCAAAGGGGTCCATAACGGAGCTCGGCTCTTCTCGGTCGATCCACGCCGCACCAGTTCGGCCCGCTGGGCCGACACCTGGCTGGGGCTCGATGTCGGCACCGACATCGCCATCGCCAACGCCGCGGCCCGTGAGATCATTCATGCGGGTTTGCACCACAAGGAATTCATTGCACATGCCACCAGCGGCTTCGAGGAATTCGCCAAGGCGGTGGAACCCTACACCTTGGAGTTTGCCGAAAAGGAAAGCGGCGTACCCGCGGCGGTCATTCGCGAAATGGCTCACGCCTACGCCAGGGCCGACAAGGCGGTGATCTGCTGGACGCTGGGCATCACCGAACACCACAATGCCGTGGACAATGTCCTGTCGCTGATCAATCTGGCCCTGCTCACCGGTCATGTCGGTAAGTACGGCAGCGGCTTGAACCCCTTGCGCGGCCAAAACAATGTACAAGGCGGCGGCGACATGGGGGCCTTGCCCGACCGGTTGCCCGGCTTCCAGCATGTCGAAATCGACGAGTATCGCGAGAAATTCAACAAGGCATGGAACGCACAAATTCCGCCCAAGCGCGGCTTGAACCTCACCGGCATGCTCCACGCAATGGACCATGACGAGTTCAAGACCCTGTATGTGATTGGGGAGAATCCCCTCCAATCGGAGGCCGATCGCAAACACACCGAAAAACTCCTCAAGAAGCTCGATTTCCTGGTGGTGCAAGACATTTTCCTGACTCCCACCGCCGAACTGGCCGATGTGGTTCTTCCCGCCGGCGCGGGCTGGTGCGAATCGGAAGGAACGGTCACCAACAGCGAACGGCGCACCCAGCGGGTACGCAAGGCGATCGATTTGCCCAAGGGGGCTCGCGACGATATCGACATCTTGTACGAACTGGCGAAGCGGATGGGCCACGACTGGGGCCAACCCGATTCCCGGGCCATCTGGGATGAACTGCGTTCCCTGAGCCCCGTTCACAGCGGTCTCAGTTATGAGCGGCTGGAAAACGAGGGAGGCCTGCAATGGCCCTGCTACGACGACACTCATCCGGGCGAACTGTTTCTCCACAGCCGCCTTTGGGAAAAACCGCTCAATGGGCCGAGGGTCGCCTTTCAGCCGGTCGAGCATGATCCTCCGGTCGAGAAACTGACCCCCGAATTCCCGCTACGCTTGACCACCGGCCGGCGTTTGGACGATTACAACACAGGCGTGCAGACCTCGGGATTCTTGTCTCCTTTGCGTAAAGGCGAAACGCTCGATCTTTGTCCCGAGGATGCCTTGGCGCTGGGAATCGAGAATGGCGAGCGCGTGCGCGTGGTTTCGCCGCGCGGCGCGATCGAAGCTCCGGTGCGTTTGAGCGATTCGCTTCGTCCGGGACTGGCGTTCATGACCTTTCACTTTCAAGACAAGGTGAACACCAACATCCTGACGATCGATGCCACCGATCCCAAGGCGGGAACCGCGGAGTTCAAAGCCTGTTCAATCCGCGTGGAAAGGCTGACTAGCTAGATGGATATCAAGGTTCTGGGCAGTGAATCGACCGCGGAAGAACGAGAAGCGGTCGACTCGGTATTGGGGCCGCCTGCATCGGCCTGGGCTGGCGGCAAGCGCGATCTGGAGAGAGAAGGCCGCATCGCCTTGCTCGGCGGATCGCGCGCTCGCTCCCTGCGCGATCGCCTGATCCCGGTCTTTCATGCGGTGCAGGAGCGCTTCGGCTGGATCCCTGAGGGGGCCTTCAACTACATCTGCAAGCGCCTTACCGTGCCCCCGGCCGAGGCTCATGGCGTCGCCACCTTTTACCACATGTTCTCGCTCCAGAAGCGGCCGCCCACCGAAATTCACGTTTGCGATGATGTCGGCTGCCGCATCAAGGGGGCGGCGAAACTGCAAGAAGACCTTGAGAAGTCGTTTGCTCCTGGCGATCAAGTGGGCATCCGCTCCAGTCCTTGTTTGGGAATTTGCGAACGCGCCCCGGTCGCGCTTGTGTTGAAATCGGGCACCCAGCCCCGTGCCGGGGCCATCGGGCAAGCGACGCCGGCCGCCGCGATCAAGGCGGTGGAAACCGAATCCTATCCCGACCAACAGCTCGACTGGCTCAAGACCTCGACGCCACAATGGGGCGATCCCAACCTGGTGCTCCTTTCGCGAATCGGCCGCGCCGATCCGGAAAAGATCGAAGATTATCGCGCGATGGGTGGCGGGCTTGCCCTGTCCCGTTCGATCGAGATCGGTTCGGAGGAAGTGATCAAGGAGGTAACGGCCTCCGGCCTGGTCGGGCGCGGCGGCGCCGCATTTCCCACCGGCCGCAAATGGGATGCGGTCGCCAAGGCGACAACACCGGTCCGTTATGTCGTTTGCAATGCCGACGAATCGGAGCCGGGTACTTTTAAAGATCGGCTGGTCATGGAGGGGGATCCGTTCGCGCTTGTGGAAGGGATGGCGATTGCCGGCTTGGCGGTGGGAGCGAAAACCGGCTACCTTTACATTCGCGGCGAATATCCTCGGGCCGCCAGGCGCATGGGCCACGCGATCCAGGAGGCGCGCAAGCACGGCTGGCTGGGAGAGAACATTCTGGGATCGGGTAAGTCGTTTGATATCGAACTGCGCAAGGGGGCGGGCGCCTATATTTGCGGCGAAGAGACCGCGCTGTTCAACTCGATTGAGGGCAAACGCGGCGAGCCGCGCAACAAGCCTCCTTTCCCGGTTTATGCCGGGTTGTTCGGCAAGCCGACGGTTATCAACAATGTCGAAACGCTGGTCAATGTCCCCTGGATCGTCCGGCAAGGCGGTGCGGCCTATGCCGCTTTGGGCACGGCAAACTCGAAGGGGCGCAAATTGTTTTGCGTGGCGGGGCACATCGCCAAGCCGGGCGTCTACGAAACCATCTTCGGTCTCACGTTGAGGCAACTGATTGATTTGGCCGGCGGCGTGTCGAACGGCCGGCCCATTCAGGCAGTGCTTCTGGGCGGGGCGGCGGGCGGATTCGTTGGGCCGGCCCAGCTCGATGTGCCGCTCACCTTTGAAGGAACCCGGGCCATCGGCGCTTCGCTTGGTTCCGGGGTCGTCATGGTGTTTGACGATTCGACCGATCTGGGAGACACGCTGACACGCATCGCCGCGTTCTTTCGCGACGAATCTTGCGGGCAGTGCGTGCCTTGCCGGGTCGGCACGGTGCGGCAGGAAGAGCTGGTGGCGCGGTTGCGCCACGATCAACCGTTGACAACTCCCGAGGGAGAGGTGGCGCTTCTGGGCGAAATCGCCCAGGTAATGCGCGATGCCTCGATCTGTGGCCTGGGCCATACCGCCTCGAGCGCCATTCAATCGGCGTTCAAACTCTTTGGCCCAGGGATCCTCAAGCGGAGCACTCATGAGCAATAGCGAATTGTGGTTCCGTCCTCCTCCCAGGCCTTCGGTCATTCCGGTGGCCCCGGTCAAGGTGCCACTGCCTCTGGTCAACATCACCCTCGATGGGGAAGCCATGAGCGTGCCTCCCGATTCGACGATCCTCGATGCGTGCCGCTCGCGCAACATTGCCACGCCGACGATCTGCTATCACGACACATTGACGCCGGTGAATGTTTGCCGCGTCTGCGTGGTCGAACTGGAAGGCTCGCGCACGCTGGTCCCCTCCTGTTCGCGCAAAGTCGAACCGGGAATGGTGATCAAGACCGATTCGGAACGAGTCAAGCTATCCCGGAGGATGGTGCTTGAGTTTCTAAGTTCGTCCGTCGATCTTTCCACGGCGCCTGCCATCCAGGGTTTTTGCAAAGAGTATGGCGCCCATCCTGATCGTTATGGGCCGAAGGCGGCGCCTGCTGCCCTGGGAGAACGCGATGGCCGGCATGCGGGCCATCACCAAGAACCAGAAGGGAACACGGCGGAAACGGTGGCGCAACCGGTCAAGGTCGACAACGACCTCTATGTGCGCGACTATTCCAAGTGCGTGCTCTGTTTCAAATGTGTCGAAGCGTGCGGCACCGATGCTCAAAACACCTTTGCCATTGCCGTGGCGGGGAGAGGATTCGATGCGCGCATTTCGACGGAACACGCCGAGCCGCTGCCCAAATCGGCCTGCGTCTATTGCGGCAATTGCATCGGTGTTTGCCCCACCGGCGCATTGATGTTCAAGAGCGAACATGACATGCGCCAGGCGGGCACCTGGGACGAAACGAACCAGACCAAAACCGACACGATCTGTTCGTTCTGCGGGGTCGGCTGCACCCTGACCTTGCATGTGCAGGAAAACCAGATCGTGAAGGTGACTTCACCGGAAGATCAGCCGATCACCGAGGGAAACCTGTGCATCAAGGGGCGCTTTGGCTACACCCATGTGCAGAACATGAGTGAAAAGAAAGCCTGAGACTTTGATTGGGTAGTTCGGAAGTGGTCATTCATCCAAGCGGGCTCGCCGGGCGATTGAATCAACGCCCGGCGAGCCCACTTTTGTTAGCGCTTATGACCGATCTCAGGCGTATCCGGCTCCCCTGGCTTCGGTGTAGACCATGTAAACCGACTGGCTGGCGGTCATGAACAGAATGTTGCGCTTGGGGCCGCCGAAGCAGACATTGCTGCAAATTTCCGGCAGGCGGATCTGGCCGATGCGCAGGCCCTTGGGATTGAAGATGTGGACACCGTCGTAACCGGCGCCGACCCAGCCGGCGCTCGACCAGACATTGCCGTCGACATCGCAGCGGATGCCGTCGGCGAGGCCGGCCACCTGCTTGCCGTTGACTTCGAAGGCCATTGAGGTGAACTCGCGGCCGTTCTCCAGCTTGACGCCATCGACGACATCCCACACCTTGATGTTCTTGGGGGCTTCCTTGTAGTGCGACGATCCCGTATCGGCGACATAAAGCCGTTTGAAATCGGGGGAAAAGCAGATGCCGTTGGGTTTGAAGATCTCGTCGGTCGCTTTTTCCACTTTCAGGGTCTTGGGATCGATGCGGTAGACCGCCTCTTTCAGTTCAAGCGGTCCTTTATTCCCTTCGTATTCTCCAAGCGAACCATAGCCCGGGTCGGTGAACCAGATGGCGCCGTCGGCGGCGACCACGCCGTCGTTGGGGGCGTTAAACCGCTTGCCGCCAAAGGTCGAGGCGAGCACGGTCACGGTGCCATCGTACTCGTAGCGCACGACCCGGCGGTTGCCATGTTCAAACGAGATTTGCCGGCCCTCGCGGTCGAAGGTGTTGCCGTTGGAGTTGCCGGCCGGCTTCCGAAAGGTGGTCACATGGCCGTCTTCCAGGAGCCAGCGATGTTGGCGATCGTTGGGAATATCCGACCAGATGAGGTAGTTGCCGACGCCGTTCCAGGCGGGGCCTTCGGCCCAGAGGTCTCCCGTGTAGATTCGCTTGATCGGCGTGTTGCCGATCTTGTACTTGTTGAACGAATCGTCGAGCGTGATCAGGTCTGGATCGGGATAGCGAACCGGTTGCGCGCCGGGCCGGAAATCGCGCGGGGGATCCTGGGCCAACAGGGAGTTGGCCCCAAACGCCATCGCCGCGCCCGCGGTCATGACCGATCCAAAACCTCGACGGGAAAGCCTGTTCATCAATCGATCTCCTGGAGAGGGAAAAAGGAGCCGCGCCGTCTCAAAAAGGAAGAACCAACAAAACAAAACAAAACAAAACAAAACAAACAAAAACAAAAAACCAAAATAAATCAGGCGAGTAGAGCGGTAAACCGTTGCCAGGCCTGATCCCAATCGCCGGCCGGCGCCGGATCAAATGTGGTTAATCCAAACGAATTGCGCACGATTTCCCGGGCCTGGGAAAGGCCGGTAACCAGTCGCAACCCCATCGCCTGAGTCATGATGTTGCCAAGCGCCGTCGCTTCGACCGGGCCAGCCAATACCTGGCGCTGGCAGCAATCGGCCGTGAACTGGTTGAGCAGGGCATTTTGACACCCGCCGCCCACGATGTGGATCGTGTTGAGGCGTTTGCCTGTCAACGACTCGAGTTTCTCAAGCACCCACCGGTAGCGAAGCGCAAGCGATTCGAGGGCGCAGCGGACGAAGGCGCCTGGAGTTTCGGGAACGGGTTGGCCGGACTTACGGCAATATTGCGCAAAGGCATGAGTCATGGAGGCAGGCAACAGGAACGAGGCGTCGTCGGGATCGACGATCGAACGGAACGGCTCGGCCTCGCGCGCCTGGAGGACCAGCGTTTCGTAGGAGTATTCGCTGCCTTTGCGGGCAAAATCGCGGCGAATCTCCTGAATCAACCAGAGCCCCATGACGTTCTTGAGCAGCCGGATCGTCTGGCCCACGCCTCCTTCGTTCGTGAAGTTGGCTTCGCGCGTCGCTTCATTGACCAGCGGGCTAGGAATTTCGACTCCCATAAGCGACCAGGTGCCCGAACTGATGTAGGCCCAGGAATCGCCCACGGCCGGCACGGCGGCCACCGCCGCCGCGGTATCGTGCGTGGCGGGCGCGACGACCCGCGTTTGCGACAGGCCGGCTTCGCTTAAAAGCCCGGTGCGCAAGGGACCCAGCTCGGTCCCGGGCGCAACCAGAGTCCCGAGCATGCCGGTCGGCAATCCCAGCGACTGAATCAGCTCGCGGTCCCATTGCCTTTTGAACGGGTCGAGCATCTGGCTGGTGCTCGCATCGGTGTATTCGTTGGCCCGGATGCCGGTGAACCAGAAGTGAAAGAGATCGGGCATGAAGAGCATGGAATCGGCGATATCGAGCAGCGGGTAGCGGTCGCGCTTCATGGCCGCGAGCTGAAACAGCGAATTGAAGCGCATGATCTGCAAACCGGTGCGGTCGTAGAGTTTATCTCGAGGGATCTTGGCGAAGACCTCCTCGACGACCGATTCGGTGTGGGTGTCGCGGTAGTGGCGCGGATTGCCCAGAAGCGAGCCATCCTTGCCGATGAAGGCAAAGTCGACCCCCCAGGTGTCAACACCGAGAGAATCGACCTGAATTCCGCCGGCGCCGCAAAGCCCCAAGGTGTGCAGCATTTCCCGGAAAAGGGACAAAACATCCCACTGAAAGCGGTCCAAAATGCGCACAGGTAGATTGGAAAACCGGTGGAGAACCTCCAAACGCACCGAATGACCGTCAAAGCTTCCCAAAATGCCGCGACCACTTTCCGCGCCCAGGTCAAATGCCAACAGATTCCGGGTTGAACTCATCGAAAATCACCGGTTGAGAATACGGGAGGGATAAAAGACGGCCCGGGCCCCAAGATCAGTCAAGGAATTCGCAATTCAGGGCCTCTTTGTGGATAGAATAGCGATGGAGGTCGAATGGGCATGGTCGTTCAACAGTCGATGGAAAAAGCGCAAGTGCCGCCCGAAGATGTGGTCACACCGCCTCGGAAGGGACAGGCTCTGGTTTTGTTCGATGGCTTTTGCCCTTTTTGCCGCCTGTCGATGAACTCGATCCGGCGGTTGGACTGGTTCGGTGCGTTGGCCTGGCGGAGTTTTCGTCATCCCGAAAATGTTCCGGTCACCACTCCGCCGCTCGATCCGATTCGGCTCGAAGAGGAAATGCACCTGATTTCCCCTACGGCAGACCGAATTCTCCATGGGTTTGGCGCCTTTCGCTACATGGCCTGGCGGTTGCCCTTGTTGATGCCGATGGCCCCATTCTTGCATATCCCGGGAATTCCCTGGTTGGGGCAGAGCATTTACATGTGGATTGCCCGCAACCGTTTTGGTCTGGTTCCTTGCAAGGACGGCGTCTGTTCGCTTCCCAATAAAAACATGGCGAAGTAGTCTGCTGACTCCCATTCCCGACCGTCTTTTTCCCTTTTTTTTAGCCATTGCGGATTCCTCATGCCTGCCAAGACGCTTCGCGAACTTTCCGATGGAGAATCGATCGAAGGAATTTACCTCGCCTCGGGAAAACAGTTGCGCAACAACCGCAACGGCCAGCCCTTTCTTCAGGTCGACTTATGCGATCGCGGCGGCCCCATGACCGCCCGGTTGTGGAATTGCGATGACAAGCGCGCCCGTTCTTTTGAAGACGGCGAGTTCGTCAAAGCGAAGGCGCGGGCCCAGCTATTCCAGGGAGCGATGCAGCTCATCCTGACCGATATCGATCGCGCCCCGGAAGGATCGTTCAATCCGGCCGACTTCCTTCCGCGCACCGAAAAAGATGTTTCGCGACTGCTCGATCGCCTGCGAACCCTGCTTCGATCGTTGAAATCGCATCACCTCAAGGCTCTCGGCGAGGCCTTTTTCGTTGAGTCGTCGCTCGTCGATCAATTTTGTAAAGCTCCTGCCGGCGTGCGCCAGCATCATGCTTACCTGGGCGGGTTGCTCGAACACGTCGTCAACATGATGGAGGTTTCGGACAAGGTAGCTCCCCTTTATCCGGGCCTCGATCGCGACCTGCTTTTGTGCGGCTGCCTCTTGCACGACATTGGCAAGACGAAGGAACTGGCTTACGAAAGCGCGTTTGGCTACACCGACGAAGGCCAGTTGGTGGGCCACATCAGCCTCGGCGCCTTGATGCTTGAAGACCTGATTGCCAAGGCGATTCAGCTTACCGGCGAACCGTTCCCCGAGCCGCTACGCCTGAGGCTGCACCATATGATCGCCAGCCACCATGGGACGCTCGAGTTCGGCTCGCCCAAGGTGCCGATGACCCCCGAGTCGCAGGCGCTGCACCTCATCGACATGATGGATAGCAAGATGCACCAGATCTTGCGCGAGATTCGCACGCATCAAGCCGATCCCGGCGCCTGGACCCCGTTTGACAACTCGCTGGGCCGGCGATTTTTCAAGGGAGTCAAGGAAGGCCCCGAAGCCGCCGGCAGCGTTTGAGGCGGCGATCGCTCAAACTTTTTGGGCTTCGTTTGCTAGTTTTGAAAGCGTCCCACACTTCGCAAGTCATCGGGGACGAGCGCTATAAGCAAGGGGCCGGCCCAGCCCGGCCCCTTTTTCTCCGTACGGTAGCACGGTTTCGGCCTGAAATTTCAGAAGCCATCCAAATCCTCGGCTTCTTCCGCGGGCGCGTCGCTGCCAGCGGCCGCGCCAGGGCGCGCAATGCGGTGGGCCTGATTGCGATAATGCACCGAGAGGGTCCAGTTCACTTTGCAGGCGGGCAGATCTTGAATCAACTTGCGCTTCGCAATGGAGGAGACCTGGGGCTCATCCAGTTTCAGCTCTTTAAGACCGGTCAAGGCAATCAGGCCGCTTAAT
This sequence comes from Gemmataceae bacterium, assembly GCA_965226945.1. Taxonomy (GTDB): domain Bacteria; phylum Planctomycetota; class Planctomycetia; order Gemmatales; family Gemmataceae; genus SYLG01. The sequence continues at coordinate 4,879,839 of OZ245717.1, forward strand.
CCCTGATCGGTAATGAGGTTGTCTTTCAATTGCAGCGAAGTCAGATGGGGAAGCTGCTTGAGCGCGGCCAAATGCTGGTTTTCCAGGTCGCAGTGGTGCAGTTCGAGCCCCGTGAGTTGCGTCAAGGCGGCAATTTCCGGGAACCGCTCGATGGAAAAGGGGATTTGTTCCAGTTTCAGCGTCCTGAGGTTCTTGGCATTTTTCAGTTCGGCAAAACCAGACTTGGGAGCTTCCTTCGCAAAGAGCATGTCGCTAAACGAAAGGCTTTTCAGCGATTTCATCGAACCCAGGGCATCGAGGCCCGCTTGCCGCATTTTCTTGCCGCCGATTTTCAGGCTCTTTAGCTGAGAACAGCGAGCGATTTCGATCGCAGCCGCATCGTTGTTGCGGCTGAACGAAACGTCAAGCTTCTCAAGCAGCGGCAGTTTGGCCAGATGCTTGAAGCCGGCCTCATGGATGTATCCCGTTTCCAACACCAGGCGTTTGAGGCCCTTGATTTGTGAGATCGCCAGCAGGTCCTTTTCTTCCAGTTCGAAATTCTTCCCCATTCCTTCGATTCTTAACACCGCCAAGGCTGGGACCTTCGCAAGCGGGCTCAAATCGATCAGGCCGTGATCGACATCGGTGATGGTCAGATCGCGCAAGCCTTTTATCGAGGAAAGGCATTCCAGATCTCCGGGGTTTAATTTTTCGTTACTGATCGATAGTTTGGTCAAGTTTGGGATTTTCGCAATCTCTTTGAGAACGGCGCCCGAAACCGGGCAGTTTTCCAAGTCGAGCACGGTCACATTCTTCCAGTCGGCGCAAGCCTTGGCGGCTTCCTCGGTGAAAGTGACGCGGCGAAAGGCCAGCGAAGTCAATTTGGGAAAAGCCGCGAACATTTTGAGGGAATCGGGTTTGCATTTGAGCTCAGACAATTCGATCTTGGTGAGTGCGGGCAATTGGGCCAGTTTTTGCAGCCCCTCGTCGGTGAGCTTTTTCGATCCCAGGCGGATTTCGCGCAGGTTCTCAAGCTTGAGTAGCGGAGGAATCGAGACATCGTTCCAGTGGACGCCGCGGATGTCGAGCAGTTCCAGTTTTTTGTTGGTCCCAAGGTGATTGAGCAGGTCGGGACCGATTTTCGCGCCGTTCAATATCAGCTTTTTGAGGGACTTCATCTTCGCGATTTCGATCCCGGAAGCATCGTTGACTCCACTGTAGGATAGATCAAGCGACGACAATTTTTTGCATTCTCTCAAGCCCGAGAGATTGCTCGGTGCATTGTACGATAGATTCAGTTCGGTCAGGCGTGGGTGCTTGGCGAGAAAGCTCAGGCCGGCATCGGTGATGACGCCCCCGGAAAGATCAAGCGACTCTAGCGCGGGAATCGCCGCCATTTGCTGCATCTCCCGGTCGGTCGCCCGCGCAATGGCAAGCTTCAAATCGACGGAATCGGGCAATTTGGCCAGGTCTCCGATGATATTGAAATTAATATTGCCTAATTTGACATTTATAGTTTCCAGTTTTTTGATTTTTTCGAAAAATGGGTAGAAAACCTTCTCGTCCAGGCTTCGGCTTAAATCGAGCGTGGTTAAATTTTCTAATTTAACGATATCCTTCGCCGCGGCCGAATCGAACTGGGTCGAAAGGAATTTTAGTTTTTCGACCTTTTCCAGGGTTGCAAGATGCTCAAATCCTGAACGGTCGATTTCCGCATCGTCGAATTCCAGTTCTTCCAATCCCTTGAATCGATCGAGCCCAGCAAGCCAGGGTAAGCCTTTCAAGGAACCGTAGCCCACGCTCAAGGTTTTCAGTTTGGGGATCGCTGCGATTTCCTTGAAGGCCGCATCGGTGATCCGGGTTGCCGCCAGGTTCAAATCTTCCAGTTGCGGCAACTTGGCCAGGGTTTTGATGCCCGCATCGGTGATCGCGGTGACCGACAGGTCCAGTTTTTTGAGCTCGGGAAAGGCCTCAAGCGCCTTGAGAGATTGATCGACAATGGGGTTTCGGCTCAGGTCCAGCGTCTGCAATTTGACGAGCTTGCGAAGATCGTTCAAGGCTTCGGTATCGATGAGGCAGCCGGAAAGGTTCAGCGATGTGAGGGTGGCGATTTGCGAAGCGCCTCGGGCGCCGGACGCCTCGAGCCTGTTGCCCGAAAGAGTGAGCTTTTCCAAAGGAAGGGCCTGTAACATCCACACGCCCGAAGGGGAAATCCGCGTCGAAGATACGTCCAGCTCGGTCAAGGTCTTGAGGTTGGAAATCTCCTTGAGACTGGGATCTCCCAGAGGCGCGCCGCTGAGCCTCAGTGTCGTCAGTTCGGGCAACCCGCCGAGCTTCTTCAAGTCGTCCGGGCTGAATAGCCCGCGGCCAAGTCCGAGGTTTTTGAGCTTCTTAAACAAAGCGATCACGCGCAACGACCGGCCGGAGAGTCTGCTTTGATCCAGGTCGAGCACCACCAGTCCCAGCTGGTTTTCCAGATGTTGGACCCCTGCATCGCCGACCCGCGTGTATGAAAGAAAAAGCTCCTGCAGGTAGCAGGTCTGGGCAAGGTGCCAAAGACCCGTGTCGGTAATGTCGGTATCGGTCAGATCGAGGGAAACCAGTCCAGGGATCTTGCCCAGAAGCGAAAGTTCCTCATCGCGAATCGTGCTGTTGGTCAGGTTCAACGCCACCAGGTTTTCCAACTGCGCAAGCTTTTCGAGCATTTCCTCGCTGATCGGCCCACCTTCAAAAGAAACCCCAAAAGAAAAAGGAATGGCAGGCAAGGAAGCGAGCAGTGAACCAGTGACCCCTCGCGGCGCCTTGAAAAAGGGAACGCCCAGGAGCGATTTCCCGTCCGGCTTTTCCAGCATGAGGAAGCCGGCAGCCTTCAATTGGGCTTCCATCTCTGCCATGAGGCCCGGTTGGTGCACGAGCGGCCGCACGGATCGAGGCAATAGCGCGTCCATGTAGGTGTGGCCGAAGGCGGCCACCAAAAGCAACAAAACACCGATGACGAGCAGTTTGTGGAAATGAGATGTCTTCATGGGCGGTCCTTGAACGGAATCCGAAAGCGGCCTGGTTCGGGCAATCCCACCTTCATTTTTTATGATCCCATTTTCATTCGGTTTTTCAATCATCGCGCGTGCCGATCGTGGACCCTTTGGGGCAGGGTGCGCGCCCCGGCCAAGAAGACCATCCTCCTCGCGGGAACGCAATGGTTGAAATGGCGGTTGAACGGGAGGCGGTTTCGCGACCGGTCCGACCTCGCGTCCACTTTCGATCCGGGTTCCTCCAAGGTCAAAAAAGTCCGAATCGTGCGCAACCTGAATTCCAGATGAAGGGAGGCGGAATGGACTGGGAATGGTAACCCATTGCGGGATAATCCCCAGTGGGATGTCCCAGGGCAAACCGGTTTACCGGATGAAAGAAGGGGTCGATCCATGGCATACCGCTTGGGAATTCTTGGCTTGATGTTGGTCGCGGGCGCGGGTGCCGGCGCTTGGGTGATCGCGCAACCGCCCGGCGGGCCCGGCGGCGGGCCCGCCGGGGGGCCTGGCGGCGGGCCGCCCCCCAGTCCGCTTTTTGAAGCGCTCGATCTGGACAAGGATGGCAAGATTTCCGCCGAGGAAATCGCGAAGGCCCCGCAGTCGTTGAAAACGCTCGACAAAAACGGCGATGGAGAACTCACCCGGGACGAGGTCATGCCTCGTGGACAGCGCGGCCTCGGCAAGGGGGGAGCGGACGGAAAGAAGGGAGGCGCCAGGAAGGGTGGACCTGAAGGCAGGGGTGGACCTGAGGGCAGGGGGGGGGCCGAAGGCAAGGGGGGCCCTGAAGGTAAGGGACCGCCGGACGGCGCTCGGCCGCCTCTGGAAAACCAGACTCAAAAGAAACCCAATCAGACTGAAGCGAACGGCAACACCCTCCCCGAAACGATCGCCTGGTACACCGACCTGTTCTCCGGCATAGCCGAAGCGAAACGCACCGGCAAACCCATCCTCCTCATGTCGGCCGCTCCCAGTTGCGGCGGCGTGCCGGGCATGTGGTGACCGGGCAAGCAACAAACGGACAGGAGTTTCCTGTCCAATCCCGAAGTGGTCAAGGCAGCTCGCGGATTCGTCGCCATCCGTCCCACCAGTTATGAAAACGCGAAGGAGGCCGCCTTTCTCAAAACGCTGTTTGTTGGCCGGTCCGGCGAAGTGGAAAACACCACCTTCGCGCTCTTGAAAAGCGACGGCAAAACGCGCCTTTCCGGCATCTCGCGCAGCCCCGCCCAAGTGTTTGGCAACGCGACGAACATGGCCGCGGCCATGCGCAAGATCCATGACACCTATCGCGTAAATGACAAACCCGCCGGTTCGGCGGTCTCGCCTGCTCTAAGCTCGGTGCGCTTGGCGACCAATGTCGCGGCTTGCGACAATTTGCCGCTCGTGATCCTTGGTCCCAAGGCCGGTCCGGAAATCGAAAAGGAGTTGACTCGACTCTTCTTCGATTCCCAGCACAAGGGGCACTTTGTGATGGCTCGCGCCACGGATTCTGACCTGGCGGACCTGAGCGGCCTTTCCGAAGGAAGTTCGCCCAAAGTGGTCCTGGTCCAGCCCGATGTCTTCGGTCTGAAAGCCGAGGTGCTCGCCCAATTGGATACCGACGATCCTTCGAAGATCGAGACTTCGGTCCTGCGTCCTGGCTTCGCACAGTTTCACCAGTTTGCCAAGGAGTTCGGACCCCATCGCACTTCCGGCGTCCGATCCGGCGCATTTTGGGAAACGGCCCTTCCAGTCACCGACCCCCAGGAAAAACGGGCGCGCGACGGTCATCCCCAATCGCGGAAAAAGTAGAAGGGCAGCGATCCCAAGAGATGCCGCCGTCGCCTGGAGCGGCCGCGGCTCAAGGCCGTCGCAACCGGGATCGGCAATCATTTTTTGTACTCGATCATTGCCGATTCCCATGGCTCCTTTCCTGGCTGCATGTTTCAACGCACCTCTTTCTTTTCCGTTGGCCTTTGCGGGTTTTCTTTTGTAATCTTCCTCCAGGCCGGCCTCCTCTTCGAGGCGCCGGCCCCAAGTCGGGTGCTTGCCTGACGGAGTCCTTGCCCCCATCGTTGGACTCGGAAGATGGAACCCTGGAAGGCCGACCGGATCCTTGCGCTCGCTCCCGATCCGGCTTCGGCCAAGGCCGGCCAGGGCCTTTCCAGCCCGCAAAAATGGGTCAGTCTCGGCCAGGATGAAGAAGCCCTTTGGGGCGAATGCCTGGGCTCGGGCGCCAGCCCCTATCAAACCCAAATCGATCTGTCCGAACCGGCTTTCAAGTGCACTTGCCCCTCGCGCAAGTTTCCTTGCAAGCATGGTCTGGGCTTATTCCTCATGCTTGGGCCCAAGATTCCCGCTGTGGACGGCACACAGCCCGATTGGGTCAAAAAATGGCTCGCCACCCGCAAGGAAAAGGTCCAGGCGAAAAAAGAGAAGCTCGACAAGCCGGCCGAAATCGTCGATCCGGCCGCGCAGGCCAAACGCGCCGCGGAACGCACTCGAAAAGTCACCGCCGGGATCGACGAGTTCATGCCGTGGCTTTTTGATCTGACGCGCGGAGGGCTGGCGAATATCCCGGCAGGAGGGAACTATTTTGAGCAGCCCCGGGCCAGACTTGTCGATGCCCAGGCGCCCGGTGTCGCCCGGTGGGTTGGGGAACTGGAGGAGATCGCTCATGCCGGAACGCAGTGGCATGTCCGCCTCCTGGAAGAGGTTTCCTCGCTTTTTCTTTTGACCGAAGCATTCCGGCGGATCGATTCGCTGCCCCCCGAAAACCAGGCCGATGTCCGCGCGCTTTTGGGCTTCATCACGCGCGAGGAAGACGTGTTGCAAGGCGCTCCCATCCGCGACACCTGGCAGGTGCTGGGTCAAAAGTCGGTGGATGAAGACCGCTTGCGTGTGCAGCGCACCTGGCTCTGCGGGGTCCAGACGCAAAGGCCGGCACTGATCTTGACCTTCGCCCCGATGAATCAGCCGGTCAAAAGCAACCTCGTTGCCGGCATGCAATGGGAGGCCGACCTGGTTTTCCATCCCAGTGCCTTTCCTTTGCGCGCCCTCATTAAGGAACGAACTTCGGATTCGACCCCGATCAAGACCTATCGCGGTTACGAGTCGATTCCCGCCGCCTTGAATGCCTACAGCGAAGCTCTGGGCAAACAGCCCTGGACCAACCGCTTTCCCCTTTCCCTCGGTCGCGCCAGCGTGCTTCATCATGGCGGCAAGTGGCTGGTGCGCGACGAAGAGGGAAGCGCCTTGCCCCTCCGGCCGCGATTTTCCCGTGCCTGGGAACTGCTTGCCCTTGGCGGCGGGCATCCGCTTGAGATCTTTGGCGAATTCGATGGCAAGTCATTCGCTCCCTTGAGTGCCTGTAGCGAGGGGGAGTTTCATGACCTGGCCTGAATACCTCGAGCAACTGGCAACCACCGCCTTGCTCGGTACCGAACTTTCCGACCTGCCAGGCAAACCTCCCTGGCCCGCGCTGGAGGCCTCGGCAGATCGCATCGCCGTCCAAGGAAAAGAGGCCCGGTTTCTTGCGCTGGCTGCCGCCGCCTTCCTCTACGACCGCGCCACTCGGCAGCCGATCAAGGCGCCCGTCGCGTCTTCCGCGGCTCCCGCCGAAACGCTGCCCCTCATTGGTCTCGGAGCACACGACCGCTTGCAAGCGATGATGAATGGGCAGCATCCGGAGATTCTGCACGAGTTCTTGGCACGGGCCGCAAAGCAGAAGAGGCGCGTTGCGCCCCGGTTTCTGCCGGCGCTTTTTGCCAGGGCCATGAAAGAGCCAGAACTTTGGCCCACGCTCATCCAGGTCATGGGAGAGCGCGGCCGGTGGCTTGCGGCGCAGAATTCCGACTGGAATTCTCAGAGCATATCCCATGCGAAGCCGATTGAGGAATCGGCCTTTCAAACGGGAGCCAAGGATGAGCGTTTGGCTTGCCTGCGCCAAGTTCGACTCGTCGAACCGGCGCGAGCGCGTGGGTGGCTGCAGGCCAGTTGGGCCGAAGAGAAACCGGAGGACCGTGCCGCCTTCCTGGAAATCCTCTTGCTCAACGTTTCGATGGAAGACGAATCGTTTTTGCTGCAAGCCCTGACCGACAGGCGCCGGGAAGTTCGCGAAATCGCTCAGGAAGGGTTGTCTCGACTGCCGGCCTCGGCCCTGGCGCAAAGAATGCAAGCGAGGTTGAGTGATCTCATCAGGTTGACCGAACCGACTCAGGGTCAGGTCCGATTGGAAATCGAAATTCCTGACCAGATTGCTGCCGAATGGCAGAAAGACGGAATCGATACGAAGTCGCGGGTGCAGGGACTTGGAGACAAGGCCTACCGCCTTTACTGCATTGCCGGCGCGGTTCCGCTTTCGTTCTGGAGCAGCCTGTCGCCGTGGACTGCAGAAGAGTGCGTGGTCGCGATCTACCAGACCGACTGGCACGATGCTCTGTTGCTCGCCTTGGCGAACGCGGCCATCAGGCAGCAGAACCACGCGTGGGGTCAGGCGGTTTTGCGGTTTTGGGCCGTGCAGCCCCGAAGCCTCGAATATGCCGCCAGGCGTGACAGGGCTCAACAACTGTTGGAGAGTTTCCCACCAAACATTCGTGAAGCCTTTTTGATCGATTGGATGGAACGCCAGCAAACCGCCCAGGAAAGCGAAAACTCCTCTTATTTCCCCTTCTTTTTGAACGCCATGAACCATGCCTGGAGTTTGGGCTTCACCGAAAAGGTTTTCAAGTTTTTTGTTCGCGCTGCGACAACCAAGTCCGCAGTCCAGTTGCATGGCATCCGCTGGAAAGAACTGGGGCGCTTTGCCTGCCCGGAGTTTCACGGACCGGCCCTGGTACGATGCTCGGCGCTCGACGAAACCTGGAAGCCGGCGCTGGAACCGTTTCATACGACCCTGGGATTTCGCGAACTCATGCTAAAGGAGATCGCCCTGTGAGCGAACAGCCGACGATATTGCGACAACATGCCGAAGTTCAATTCGCACAGGAATTGCAAGAACTGATCAAGGCCGACAAGAAACAAAAACCCCCGTCGTGGAAGCTATCCCCCTGGTCGGTGGCCACCTACCTGCTGGGCGGAAAACTCGACAACGGCTTCACCATCGTTCCCAAATACATCGGCAATCGGCGCATCATCGAAGTCGCCGTCGCAACGCTCGCCACCGATCGCGCCCTGCTTCTGCTCGGCGTGCCGGGGACCGCCAAGACCTGGGTCTCCGAACACTTGGCGGCAGCCATCTCCGGCAATTCGACCCTGCTTGTGCAAGGCACCGCCGGCACCAGTGAAGAGCAGATCCGCTACGGCTGGAACTATGCCGAACTGCTATCGCGAGGGCCCTCGACGAAGGCCCTGGTCGCCTCGCCGATGATGACGGCCATGAGCGGAGGCCTCATTGCCCGCGTCGAGGAACTGACGCGCATTCCCGCCGATGTTCAGGACACGCTCATCACGATCCTTTCGGAAAAAACGCTCCCCATTCCTGAACTGGGCGAGGAAGTCCAGGCGCGCAAGGGATTCAATGTCATCGCGACGGCCAACAACCGCGACCGGGGCGTCAACGATCTCTCCTCGGCGCTCAAAAGACGATTCAACACGGTGATCTTGCCGACGCCGGACACCGCCGAGGAAGAAATCGCGATCGTCGAACAGCGCGTCGCTTCGCTTGGCCGCGCCCTGGAAATCCCGATGGAAACGCCGGCGCTCGAACAGATCCGCCGGATCGTCACCGTGTTTCGCGAACTGCGCGACGGCAAGACGCTCGATGGCAAGGCAAAAATCAAATCCCCCTCGGGAACGATGTCGACTGCCGAGGCCATCTCGGTCGTGACCTCGGGGTTAACCCTGGCGGCTCATTTTGGCGACGGCACCTTGCGCGCCGCCGATGTGGCCGCGGGCCTGGCGGGGGCCGTCATCAAGGATCCCGGCCAGGACCATGTCGTCTGGAAGGAATACCTGGAAACCGTGGTCAAGGAACGGGACGGCTGGAAAGACCTTTACCGAGCCTGCAAGGAACAGTTTTGAAATTCTTTTTCTCTCTTCTTAATCCAATGAGGATCTCAGAAATCTCGTGACCCAGGCCGTTCACATCTTTGGCATCAGGCATCATGGCCCCGGCGGCGCCCGGGCGCTGGTGGAGGCATTGGCTGATCTTCAGCCCGATATAATCCTGGTCGAAGGCCCGCCTGATGCGGACGAGCTTTTGCCACTCGCCAGTGACCCGAACATGACTGCGCCGGTTGCCTTGCTCCTTTATGAGGCGGCCAAACCCAAGAATGCCTGCTTTTATCCGTTCGCCCGGTTCAGTCCCGAGTGGCAAGCGATCAACTATGCCTTGAATCACCGCATTGCGGTGCGCTTCATGGACCTACCCATCACTCATCGGTTCGCCATCGAAGCGCTTGCCCAGACAGAAGAGAACCGCACCGATCCGGCTGAGGCCCGAGCTTCAACTCAAGAGGCCGAGAAGGAAGACGAAGATTCGCAAACCATCGACGCCGCCAAGGCCGCGCAAGTAGAAGGCGATCTTGTCGGGGATCCGTTTCAGTATCTGGCTGCGGCCGCGGGATATCGCGATGGCGAGCGCTTTTGGGAGCATCTTGTCGAACAGCGCACCGATCGGCGTGAGGTGTTTTTGGCGGTGATGGAAGCGATGATCTTGCTTCGCGCCGAGATGCCGGCGAGGCCGGACCCCCTCAATCTCGAAGCGCGCCGTGAAGCCTGGATGCGCAAAACGATCCGGCTGGCGCTCAAGGAGGGGTTTTCCAAAATCGCGGTCGTCTGCGGCGCCTGGCATGCGCCGGCACTTCGCCCCGAGTCGATGCCCACGGCCAGTGCCGACAACAAGGTGCTCGCCGAGATGCCCAAAACCAAAGTCGCCGCGGCCTGGGTTCCCTGGACTCATGGCCGGCTGACGAGCGCTTCGGGCTATGGCGCCGGCATCGACTCGCCTGGCTGGTACGATCATCTCTTTATGCAGGGCGCGCTCCCCGGTGCCGACCCGAGCGCCTCGGTCATCCCCTGGTTTGCGCGAATCGCCCGTTGTCTGAGAGAGAAAGACCTCGATTGTTCAAGCGCCCACATTATCGAGGCGACACGGCTGGCCCAAACCTTGGCGGCCGTGCGCGGCCGCATCCTTCCCGGCCTTGAGGAAATCGAAGAGGCGACGCTGGGGGTGCTCACCTTCGGCGATTGCGCACCCCTGGCTCTCATCCATGCCAGGCTTCATGTGGGTGAGGCGATGGGCCAGGTCCCTTCCGGGGGGCCGATCGCCCCCTTGCAACTGGATTTTCAAAAAGAACAAAAACGCCTGCGATTGCCCGCCGATGCCGCGCAAAAAATGCTCGAACTGGATCTGCGCAAAACGATCGATTTAGAGCGATCGCAGCTCTTGCACCGCATGGCGCTGTTGTCGATTCCCTGGGGCAAGTCTCCCGTGGGGTTCGCGGGCCGCTGCACCGGCACCTTCAAGGAACCCTGGCAACTCCAGTGGCAGCCCGAATTTGCCATCGCCTTGATTGAAGCGGGTGTCTGGGGGAATACGGTTTACGATGCGGCCACGAATCTAAGCCGGCAGAGCGCCATCAAAACCAGAGATCTCGCGACCGTTACCCAGCTTCTTGACCAGGTGCTGTTGGCCGAACTGCCCGAAGCGATTCGCTTCCTCATGCACCGCCTCGAAAATCTGGCGGCGGTCGCGGCCGATCTGGAAGCCATGATTCGCGCCTTGCCCGCGCTTGCCAATATCCTGCGCTATGGCAATGTGCGCAAAACCGATACGAAACTGATCGAGCATGTCGTTTTGTCGCTGGCGGCGAGAATCACCATTGGTCTGCCCCTCGCCCTGCAATCGCTGAACGACGAGGCGGCGGCGCAATGGGAACAACTTCTTGGGCCCACTCATGCCGCGTTTGAATTAGTCGGCTCCGCCGTGCGCGAGCGGGCAAACGATGAAGATCAGGGGGAAAATTCTCCCTGGAAGGACTGGCTGAAAACCTTGGAAAAGCTGGCGACGCAGGCAACCCTTCATGGACTGTTGGCCGGCCGCCTGACTCGCATCTGCCTGGACGAAGCGCAGATTTCTCCCGCGGTGGTGGAACAGCAAATGGCCCAGGCCCTTTCGCGCGGCGCCGACCCGGCCCATGGCGCTCGCTGGGTCGAAGGATTTCTCAAAGGCTCGGGCCTCGTTTTGCTCCACCACCCCAACCTGTGGAATCTGGTCGATCGCTGGGTGTCGAGTTTGACCGTGGACGGTTTTACCGGCGCATTGCCCCTGATGAGGCGAACCTTCGCCCTCTTTGCTACTGGCGAACGCCGGCAGATGGGCCAGCGGGTCAAGCAAGGGGCCAAGAAGACGTCCTCCCGCTCGCCGCAGCCGGTCGAGTTCGATGAGACCCGAGGCGCGCGCGTGTTACCGATCCTTGAACTGCTTCTTGGCCCGAAGGCTGCTCCTTCTCAGCTCGCCATGGCTGCTTCCCAGGAGGATCAGCATGCCTCCTGATAGCGATCTTGGTGAGACACTGGAGATCACGCACGAGGAGCGGCTTCGCCGCTGGCGCCTGATCCTCGGGGGCGAAGCGGCCGATGGGATCGGTTGCCCGCTTGACGCGCAAGATGGCAGAATCGATCTGGCGCTTTCCGCCCTTTATGACCGCGCCGCGAAAGGAGCGAAATCCAGGGGCACACTGGACGGCTCTTCGCCGAACGTCGCACGCTGGCTGGGGGACATCCGCACCTATTTCCCCACTTCGGTCGTCAAAATCATGCAGACCGATGCCTTGGAGCGGCTCAACCTCAAGCAAATGCTCCTGGAACCCGAATTGCTCGAAGCGGTCGAGCCCGACATTCACCTGGTGAGCACGTTGATTTCGCTGAAATCGGTGATCCCCAACAAAACGAAACAAACCGCCCGCATGGTGGTGCGCAAAGTTGCCGAAGAGCTCGAAAAACGGCTGGCCAATTCGATGCGCCAGGCGGTGGCTGGCGCGTTGAACCGTTCGGTGCGCAATCGCCGGCCCAGGCACAACGAGATCGATTGGAACCGGACGATTCGCGCCAATCTCAAGCACTATCAACCTGCATACCAGACGATCATTCCCGAAACCCGCATCGGCTACGGGCGGAAAAAATCGCAGTTGCGCGAGATCATTCTGTGCGTCGATCAATCGGGCTCGATGGCCTCGTCGGTCGTTTATTCTTCCATTTTCGCGGCCGTGCTCGCCACGATCGCGGCGGTGAAGACCCACCTCGTCGTCTTCGATACGGCGGTGGTCGATTTGACCGAAGAACTCAAAGACCCGGTCGAGGTCTTGTTCGGCACCCAGCTTGGCGGGGGCACCGACATTCACCGGGCGCTCAGTTATTGCCAGGGGCTGATCCGCCGTCCGGCCGACACGATTCTGGTGTTGATCTCTGATCTCTTCGAAGGGGGCAACCGCGAGGAGATGCTCAAACGGGCCGCGAGCATTGCGGCTTCCGGCACGCAAGCGATCGCCCTGCTTGCGCTGTCCGACGATGGCTCGCCAGGTTATGACCCGGCCGTCGCCCGGGAGTTTGGGGCCCTGGGAATTCCGGCGTTTGCCTGCACCCCCGACCTCTTTCCCGACTTGATGGCGGCGGCCATAAGCCGCCAGCCGCTTGAGAGTTGGGCCCAATCGCGTGGCATTCCCGTTCGCTCATGAATTCTCTTCATGGGGGCGGTGGTTCCCAGTAACGACCTTCGACCTAGAAAAAGGAAGTCATCACGACCGGTTGGCCGGCGCATGAGGGAGATCCGTGGCGATGCAATTGAGGCGATTGGGTCAATCGGACTTGGAAATCACCCCGATCGGTTACGGCGCCTGGGCCATCGGCGGAGCCGGCTGGGCCTTTTCCTGGGGCGCGCAGGACGATAACGATTCGGTCGCGACGATTCACGAAGCGCTGGATCTTGGCATCAACTGGATCGACACCGCGCCCGTGTACGGCCTGGGACATAGCGAAGAAGTCGTTGCCAGGGCGCTTAAAGGGCTAAGCCGCAAACCCCTGGTGTTCACCAAGTGCGCCCGCGTCTGGGACGAAAACCGACAAATCGGTAAATCGCTGAAAAAAGAGAGCATTCGCCGCGAGTGCGAAGCCAGTTTGAAGCGGCTGGGCGTCGACGTGATCGATCTTTACCAAATGCACTGGCCCGAGCCGCCTGAGGATATCGACGAAGGCTTCGAAACCATGGTCAAGCTCAAGAAAGAGGGGAAGGTCCGCTGGATTGGCGTGTCCAATTTCAACGAGGCGCAACTCGCGCAAATTGCGCCGCTGGGGCCGATCACGTCACTGCAACCGCCTTACTCGATCGTGCGTCGCGATATCGAGCCGGCCATTCTTCCCTATTGCCAGAAGCACGAGATCGGCGTGCTCGTCTATTCGCCGATGCAATCGGGATTGCTCAGTGGTTCCTGGACGAGAGAGCGGCTTGCCTCGCTGCCCGAAGACGACTGGCGCCGCGCGAAGAACCGCCACTACCAAGAACCGTTATTTACCCGCAATCTGCGCTTGGTTGAACTGCTCAAGGAACTGGGCCAAGCCCACGGGAAATCTCCCGGGGAAGTGGCGATTGCCTGGACCCTGGGTCATCCCGCAGTGACGGGCGCCATCGTCGGTGCGCGCAAGCCGGGCCAAATGAAAGGGCTCATCGGCGCCGCCGAGTGGCGCTTGAATGCCGCGGATCGCGCTCGCATTGAAGAGTTCCTCAAGAACAATCCCGAGTAAGCAGCCGGCCTCGATTTCTATCCTCTCGTTTTTTTTCCTGCTGGAATATTTATTATTTCGGCAAGCATTTTTGAAAGAGTTTTTGAGCGATGAAGATCAAGAAAATCAGTGCGTATCAAGTCGATCTGCCCCTTTTTGAAGGCAGTTACAAGTGGTCGGGCGGCAAGTCGGTCACGGTGTTTGACAGCACGATCGTCCGGGTGGAAACCGATACCGGTCTGGTCGGTTTCGGCGAGGTTTGTCCGCTGGGGCCGTTCTATCTGGCGGCCTACGCGGAGGGTTGCCGTGCCGGAATTGCGGAACTGGGCCAACACCTGATCGGTGAGGATCCCTTGCAACTGGGGGCCTTGAATCGGCGCATGGATGCCGCCCTCAAGGGCCACCCCTATGTCAAGTCGGGCATCGACATGGCTTGCTGGGATCTGCTGGGTAAAGCGACCGGCCAGCCGGTTTGCGTGCTTTTGGGCGGGAGGTACGGCGACGACTTTGGGCTTTATCGCGCGATCTCTCAGGAAAGCCCCGACGAGATGGCCGCGAAGGTGGCCGGCTACCGCGCCGAGGGCTACCGGCGCTTTCAATTGAAAGTCGGCGGCGAGGCGGCTGTCGACATCGAACGGATCAAGGCGGTCGCGGCCAAGTTATTGCCGGGCGATCGCTTGATTGCCGATGCCAATACCGGCTGGCTCATGCACGATGCGATGCGGGTTGTGCGCGCGGTCAAGGAGATCGATGTTTACATCGAACAGCCATGCCCGAGCTATGAAGATTGTTTGTCGATTCGTCGGCACACCGACCATCCCTTTGTGCTCGATGAAGTGATCGACTCGGTCGATGTGCTCATGAAGGGGAAACAGGATCTGGCGATGGATGTGGTGAACATCAAGATCAGCAAGTTCGGCGGCCTGACCAAGGCCCGGCAAGCACGCGACCTGTGCGTGTCGCTGGGCGTCGTGATGACGCTGGAAGATAGCTGGGGCGGCGACATCGTCACGGCGGCGATTTCGCACCTGGCGCACAGCACGCCGCCTGAGTTTCTTTTCACCTCGACCGACTTCAATAGCTATGTCACGGTGAGTACGGCCGAGGGAGCGCCGAAGCGTGTTCATGGCCGCATGTCGGCATCGACAAAGCCAGGCCTGGGCATCGAGCCGCGCATGGAAGTGTTGGGCAAACCCAAAGTCGTGGTGGAATGATCAGGTTCTTTGTGAACCGTCATTCCGATTCAAAATGCTCGACCTTGAAGCGGCCCTGATCGGGTGCCAGCACGATGTCGATCTTCTTGGCCGATTGGCTCGACTGGAAGTGAAATTCGACCCGGTCGAGTCCATTGACGCTTCTTTTGTTCATCCCTTTGTATTCGATTTTCTCTTTGAGGGCCGGGTGCTTGGCGACATAGGTCTTGAAGGTTTCAAGTCCCATGTAGGAGCGAAACTCAGGCCCCGTTTGGTCCCAGGCGGCGGTCCATTTTTTCTCGCGCACCTGATCCAGGAACGACGAGGCGATCTCCTTGCCCTCTTCGCCCGGTTGAGCTACTGATCCCGATGCTCCAAACCAGTAGTAGCCGGCACCGCCAAGTAGCAGGCAAACCAGGCCGGCGCCGCCAACGAGCCCCAAGGGCCATCCCGAATCCGAATCGTGGGTGCTCATCGTTTTTGGATCTCTAAAATGGGAGAAAACTTGCCGTTGGGCCAAGGTGGAAAAGGGCATGACCGATCGTGGTGTCACTCGCTGATCGGTTCGTTGCCGGCACGGGTTCCCAAGGCTCGCCAGGTCGTCAAGGAAATCGAGTTGCTCGTCGTCCGCACCGAACCGTCCATGTAGAGCGAATTGACGACACCGGAGTGGAAGCTGCGGGCGGTGATGGCGCCGTAGGTGGGAACCGTAAGCGATTCCCCGTCGCGCATCGACGTGATGTCGATGTCATAGACCACGCCAGCCACCGTGTAGGGCACCTGGGTATTGGGGGGGAAAGTCATCGTGATACCAGTTTCGTGGATGTCCCCTTCGACCCACTCGGTGTGGCCATTAGAGTCGAAGGTTCCGGAACCGACGAAAGCCAGGGCGGCTGCGGGTGTCGCGGGCGGCGCAACATTGAGCCCCGCAGGAAGATTCGTGTCCCAGACATTGGGCTGGTAGGCCTTGTTCTCGCTGGCGCCGATCGTGTTGCTCAAGCCATCGAGCATATCCGCCGATTTGGGTTTGAAATTGGGCGCGAAGGCGCCGTCGCCAAAGGAACCGCCGGCGGGATCGTAGACAAACCAGGTCCCCTGGCAAAATCCATAGTTGTTGGGGTAATAGGTGATGTTGGCGGTGACCCTCTCCTTGTCATTGGGGTCGCTTGGGCACATGTAGGTGGCGATGCGCATTTTCGCGACATCGGGCCGGGTGCGGAAATCGTTGCGTGTGGTCGACCAATCGATCAGCTTGGCCAGGTTTTCTTGTTCGATGTAAGGAAGGATCCGTGCCTGGGCCGACCAGGGTTGGCTGAGTTGCCCTCGCGGCATTTCCGATACGCACGGGAAAAACCCCTGGGCGCCCAGGTGGTTGTGCAGGGCGAGGCCGATCTGCTTGAGGTTGTTCTGGCACTTCATCCGGTTGGCCGCTTCACGGACTTTTTGCACGGCGGGTACAAGCAGGCCGATCAGTACGGCAATGATGGCAATCACCACGAGGAGTTCGATGAGGGTAAACGCTTTGCGCATGGCCGGTATCCCTTATTTGGGCATTCTTACCCCGTGATGGGGTCAATGGAGCCATACTAACTCGCCTCCAACGCATGCGCCAACAAGCACCACGTTTATGAGCCCGAATTTATCTAGGATAAGGCGTGTCGCTACGGCAATTTTTGAAGTGGGCTCCCCACTTTGGTGGGAGCCGATTGTGGGTTGGTTCGATGATGCGACACCAGGTGATTGGAATCGCCATGCAGCAAGCACCCGCCCCAGTCCATTCAAGCGATGGTCAGCGGACCAGGGATCGACTTGAGTTTTTATTTGTGCTGGTTGGCAGTGCGGGCGATGTGTTGCCGGGGCTGACCCTGGCAAGTCAGCTTGTGCGCATGGGCCATCGCGCCACCGTCCTGAGCAACGATTATTTTCGCGAGAAGGTCGAAAAGAGCGGGGTGAGCTTTTTGTCGAACGGTCCGCTGGAAGAGTATTTTCGGCTCACCAAGCATCCGGACCTGTGGAAGCCTTTGAAGGGGACCAAGCTGCTTCTTGCCGATCCGCAGTTCACCAAGATGCAAGGAATGCAATTTGAAGCGGTCAGGGAATGGGTCGAGCAGAGGTCAGGCAAGTCGATTGCCGTCATCGGATCGTCTCTGGCCTTGGGTGCGAGAATCGCGCGCGAAATTCAGCCGTTTCCCATGGCATCGCTACATCTATCTCCCGCGGTGTTTCGTAGTGTGGTGGAACCTCCCCGGCTTTCCACCACGGGAATGATGAGCTGGTTGCATCACCGCTATCCCAAGGCCTTTCGTTATTTGGTGGATCGATTCCTGATCGATCCCTTGCTCGAATCGCAACTGGGCGGACTCAGACGCCAGCTAGGCATTGCCCCCATTCGCGGCTGGTTTGGGCAGTGGCTGCACTCCCCCGATCTGGTGATTGCGTTGTTCCCCGAGTGGTTCTCGCAGCCGGGCGATCTTCCGCCACAAACCAGGCAGTACCCCTTTCTCCTTTGCGGCAATGAGGAACCTTTGCCAGTGGAAATTGCGCAGTTTCTGGAACGTGGTTCGGCGCCGATCGTGGTCACCCTGGGATCGGCCATGGCCCAGGCGACGAGGGCTTTTGAAGCGGTCGGCCGCGTGGCCCAGAAGTTGAAACGCCGTGTCGTTTATTTGACCCAGCATCCCGAGCAGCTCGGTCCCTTAGTGAAAAAGATGAGTGAAGGCGACCACGGTCTTGTGGCAAAATGGGCACCTTTGGGACCCTTGTTCGAAAGATCGGCCCTGGTGATCCACCATGGCGGGATCGGTACCTTGGCCCAAGTTTTGCAGTCCGGCGTGCCTCAGCTGATTCTTCCGTTCGCGCACGATCAGCCCGACAATGCCGAGCGAATCAAGCGAAAAGGACTGGGCGATTTTCATAATGCCCACTGGCTATGGCAGGGAAAATTGCGCAATCAGATGGCCGAACTGCTTGAATCGCAAAAACTAAGGGAAAACTGTCAGTTGACGGCCGCCCGCATGCGCCACGAGGCGGCGCCCGGTAAGATCGAGGCCGATTTGGTGAGCCTAGCGACTGGGAAATTTGGGAAGTCGGCGGTGCCGACTTAAAAAAAACCGGAAAAGTCCCTTCAGGTTCAGCCAATCAGCCCGGTACAATCGTATCACCGGAAGACGGTTGGCTAGTGCGGCAGAATATATACTCCTAGATATGTTGCTAGCGTCTAAGGGCTTCATCTATGGCCTCTTTTCCGTTTTTTCTAGGCTCAAACCGCACTGGAGCCGGTAGACGACGCTTTCGTCCTTCCCACTTGAACCTTGAGTTCCTCGAATCCCGCCTGACGCCAACTTCCGCCTACGATCCCAACTCCCTTTTAATCCGCTTCAATCCGAACTATGCAAATTCACTGCCTGCCGCCAATGGGTCGGTCCTTCCTGGCGTGATTTTGGATTACGCTTACGATCTCGTTCCCGGACTTTGGCGTGCCAGGATCGAAGGCGATCTGTTCACGGTCTCTTCCGCAATCGCCGCGCTCGGCACCGATCCGCGCGTGGAATATGCCGTGCCCAACGGGCGCAATCAGGCCGAATCGATACCCAACGATCCCCGCTTTGCAAGTCAGTGGTATTTGGCGCAGGTGGGGCCTTCGATCCGCGCGGTTTCCGCCTGGGATAACTACACCGGCAGCGGCGTGACGATCGTCGCCATCTTCGATACCGGCGTCGATGTGAACCATCCCGATCTGAAAAATCGCATTTGGGGCAACGGTGCCGAAATCCCCGGAGACGGGATCGACAATGACGGCAACGGCATTGTTGACGACTTCCATGGGGCCTCTTTCAATCAGGGAAATGTCACCGGCGACGTGCTGGATGGCGATGGCCATGGCACGGCGGTGGCTGGCTTGATCGGTGCGACGGGCAACAATGGCGTCGGCGTTACGGGAGTCAACTGGAGCGCCACGATTCTGCCGCTCAAGGTGATTCAAGCGGGCCAGGCCCTTGATGGCGACCTCCTGCAGGCCATGGACTATGCCGCCAAAGCCGGAGCGAAGATCTGGAATTTGAGTCTGGGGGGCGGGGCCTATAGCCGGGCGATGTCCGATGCCTTCGATGCCGCTTCCAATCGAGGAATCATTGTCGTTTCGGCGGCCGGCAACAATTCCCAAAACAACGACATCAATCCCCATTTCCCTTCGAGCTACACCGCGGAAAATGTCATCGCGGTGGCTGCCACGGACGCCAACGACCGGCTGGCGCGTTTTTCGAATTTCGGCATCGCCTCGGTCGATATCGCCGCGCCCGGCACCAATCTCTTGACGACCCTTCCGGGTGGCAATTACGGCACCAGGCAAGGCACTTCCATGGCGGCCGCGCTAGTCAGCGGCGCGCTGTCGCTTCTTTGGGACCGCAGTCCCAACGCCTCGGCCAGTCAAGTTCTCGATGCCTTGATGAATCATGCCAAATCGCTTGATTCGCTCAAGGGAGTGGTTCAGGCAGGGGGCCGGCTCGATATTGGCGGCGTGACCCAAGAAGTGGTGGATTCAAGACCGCCCGTACCCCCCGCGAGCGGTGGTTCCGGGTCGTCGGGGTCGGTTTCCAATCCGGGTGGAAGCCTTCCCGGCACGGTGCCTTCGGTCCCCGACAATTACAATGATTCCGGCCCCGGAAATCTGTCGAACCCGCTGCCTTCCTTGCCTGGCAAGCCGATCTTGACTCCTCCGGTCATTGTCAGTCCCTCGCTGCCGGTCGTCACGCCGGTCAATCCTAACAAGCCGCCGGTGATTCTCCCCAATCCGGGGACGGTGCTGATTCCTCCGGTGATTCTTCCGGATCCGGGGGGCGCGGGCCCAGTACCCCCCGTAGCTCCAGTTCCCAATCCGCCGGTTGCCCTGCCCCCTGTGGTGGATGTTCCTCCGGTGGTCATACTTCCGCCTCCCGTCACCGAAACCCCGGTACTCCCCTCGATTCCACCCGTTTTGGTTCCACCACCTTCGGCGAATCCCCAGCTTCCGGTGCCGGGCAAAGATGTGCTTCCGGTCGAAGAAGTTCCGGAACTGATCGATGGCGTGCTGACTCCGGTGCCGGTCACCAAAACGCCCAAGGACGATGAACCCGAGACTTCCCCCGTCGACGACGAAGAGCTTCCCATCCTTGACGAGCCCGAAGATGATCTTTGGGAAGATTACAAGGACTGGGCCGACCTTGATTTCTGGCTAGAGATCGCTGATTAAACAAATCAGACGAGATTTCGATAAAAAATCGATGGCAAACGGATTTGCGCCAACCTAATCCTTCCTGAAACAATTAGGATGGGGGCGCATGCTTTTTTTTGAGGTCCGCCAAACTCTCCACTTGGTTGACCTGGATTATCAGGTTAGTCAACGATTTGACGCTTACTTAAATGGTATCGATCTTTCATTAATTCTCTGTTTTCTTGGGGTGATTCCATGAGTCGGGAAGAGAAAAAAAATCCTCAACGCCATCAAACCCTCGGCTTGGAGTCGCTTGAGGACAGAACGGTTCCCAGCGGAAGCCCCTGGATTTTGGACCCTACAAAAGTGGACCTGTCTCGAGTTCTGATTCAATTCAAAAGCCAATACGAGGTTCACACGGAGCCCAATTATTATGGCAACGGAGTCGATGTCGTCCGAGGGTTTGATATTTCCCCTGATTTCTACGAAGTGGAGATCGACAAATCGGTCGACTATACCAGTACACTCAATTCCCTCTTAGGCGATCCTCGCATTGGTAGAATTGACCAAAATCTTTATGGCTTTGCGCGATCCGTTCCCAACGACACTCGTTATGCCGAGCAGTGGGCTTTCAACAACACCGGCCAAACGGGCGGGATCGCCGGCGCGGACATCGATGCGCAGAAGGCTTGGGACCTTTCACGCGGATCCGGCCAGACCATTGTCTGCGTGATGGATACCGGGGTCGATTACAATCACCCCGATCTCAAGGCCAATATGTGGGTGAATACCAAGGAAATTCCTGGCAATGGCGTAGACGACGACAAAAATGGCTATGTCGATGATATCTATGGCATCGATCCGGGCGATAACGATTCCGATCCCATGGATGGGGATCTTCATGGCACTCATTGTGCCGGAATCATTGGCGCAGTCGGCAACAATGCGATGGGCGTCACAGGTGTCGCCCAAAAAGCCAGGATCATGGCGGTCAAGATCGATGGTGCAAACGGGTTTAGCACCGTTGCCATCCTTGACGGAATGACTTACGCGGCAAATAATGGCGCCAAAGTCATTAATATGAGCTTTGGCAGTTACAGTGGTTCGGCCGGCGATCCTTTTGACCTGGCAATTAAAAGTGTCGGGCAGAAGGGCGTTATTTGTGTCGTTGCTTGTGGCAATGATATGAATGACAATGACCAGCTGATTTCCTATCCTGATGGATATCCAGAAGACAATATTATTGCGGTGGCCGCGACCGACGCGCGAGATAATTTGTCAAGTTTCTCGAACTATGGTCTAAAAAATGTCGACATTGCCGCGCCGGGCAGCAGGATTCTGAGTACCGTTCCGAACGGCGGATACGAGCTTGAGGATGGAACCTCCATGGCCGCCCCCATGGTGGTTGGGGCGCTTTCGGTGATGATGGATTACAACCCCAAGTTCACCTACAAGGACTACATTAATTTCCTTTATAACGGTGCCGATAAGCTCCCATCGTTAGCCGGCAAAATGGTGACCGGAGGGAGATTGAATCTCTTCAACTCAATGCCCCCGGCGCCGACCATCCCAGCCATCGTCACGGCGACCGCCTCCATAACGTCCGGTTATCTCGGCGACCAGGTGTCGTTTTCGGCGACGGTGGCGAAACCGACGCCAAGCGAGCCGGTGCCGACGGGCAAGGTCGATCTTGTCGAGAATAATGCGGTTATCGCCAGCGCCACCCTGGACGAGAACGGTAAGGCAACTTTCCCCGCTTTGACACTTTCGACAGAAGGCAAGCGGGTCTTCACGGTAAGGTACACGGCAACTCCCGGTGGTCGCTACGTCGACGGCACCTCGACGTCAATGATCGTGACGACGGTGCGTCGCGAGACGAACCTGACGAACTTCATCAAGGTCGGTGATACGACGGCATCGAGCATACCGTTTGGCCAGTCGATCACCTTGCTCGCGTACCTGGGAGCGCCGACGCCGGGAGCGAGCCTGCCGACGGGATTGATCGAGTTCTTTATCAACAGCAAGTCGTATGGGGCGCGTTCGGTATCGCTCTCCAACAATCAGCTCCAGGCCCAGATCAACGTGGATGGCTTGCCGTTGGGCAGTTACACGACCTATGCGACCTACAAGGGCGACCCGATTTATGGGATGTCGGTGAGCACGTCGCTGAAATTCACGGTGGTGAAGGCGACCACGGCGACGATCCTGACGCCGCAAAGCGACACGGCGGTGGTGGGGGAGACGTTCGCGATCCAGGGTCTGGTGGCGGCGAATGTTGGAGCGAAGATTCAGGGTAAGGTGCAGTTCCGCCTGAATGGTGCCTTGCTCGGCTCGCCCTTGACGGTGGCGGAAGACGGCACGGTGCTGTTGCGCAATGCGTTCTTGCTGAGCCAAATTGGCAAGAACCGCCAGTTGACGGCGACCTTCACGGACACGTCGGGCAATTACAGCGGGTCGACGTCGGTAAGCGTGCCGATCTTGATCACGAACACGAAGACGAAGATCGCAATCCCCACGTTCGCCAAGATCGGGGAACAGGTGACATTCACGGCGACGGTGAGTCAGGTGCCTGGCAGCGCGGGAACGCTTGGCGGGTATGTGGAATTCTTCGATGGGACGAAGTCTTTGGGAACGGCGCCGATCGATGCCAGCGGCCTGGGGACCTTGCAACTGCCCAATCTAGACGCGCGGCAGTACCAGATTCGGGCTCGCTACGTGAACACGACGGGCACCGGGGTGGTGGACAGCGGTCTAACCGATCCGTCGATCTTGCTCGTCAGCCGCGGAGGTCCGTCGGTGACCTTCACGAACATTCCGAGCGCGCCGAAGACCTATGGCGATAACCTGTCGTTCAGCCTGGAAGTGCGTCCCCCGAATGTGGGTCTTCCCATCCCGACGGGCACGGTGATCATTCTGTTTGGCACGCAGGAGATCCAGCGCGTGACCCTGAGCGGCGGCGCGGCGTCGTTCGTGTTGACGCCGGATCAATACCAGATTGGTCTCAATAGCGTGACGGCGCGTTATCTGGGCGATGGCAATTATGCCTCGTCGGACGGAACGACGGTGAACTTCAGCGTGGTGAAGGCAACCACATTCACGGCGCTCGAACTGCAAACGCAGGCTGGTGCGCCGGTGACGGGAGCGGTGTCGTACGGATCGTTGCTCAAGATCGTGACGGACGTGTTTAACATCCCGAATGATCTTCCGCCAAACGGGTCGGTAACCTTGTTTACCGTGGTGGACGGCAAAGAGCGAGTGCTTGGCCAGGTGAACCTCTCGACTCAGGGGCCAGGCTGGTCGACAAGTTCGTTTACGGTCGAAAAGCTCCCGGTGGGGCAGTACCAGATCAAGGCACGCTACAGCGCAACGGATCGGTATGAAGCGAGCGAGTCGGATTCGGTGTCGTTAACCATCGTGCCGGGAACATCCTCGGTGTCGCTGGTTGGCGAGAGCCGGTTCAAGGCGAAGGGACAAACGAGCCTGACAGCGGTGGTGGACGACGGTACTGGCAATGCGCCGGTGGGCATTGTGCGATTTTATAACGTTGGAGCCTCCAAGCTTTTGGGTGAAGTGCCGGTGACGACCGATATCAGCGGCTCGGTAGCGAGTCTTTCCTTTACAAACGACTTCGCGGCCGGTCCCGTGGAAATCCGTGCAGAGTTCATCAGCAGCAAGCCGGGTACGCAAAACGCCTCGGCGAGCCAGACCCTGAAGATCTTCGACAAGCCAGTGAACTTTACGCTGGTGCCGAACTTGACCAGCGTGAGGGTGAATGACGCGGTGTCGTTGGTGGTGAGCCTGGAAGTGCCGGTGCCAGGCGACTTCGATGTAACGAAGGTGCGGTTTTATGACAGCGGCCTGGAAGTGACGCCAAGCATCGTGTCGCCGTTTACGGCAAGCGGCAACAAGTTCACGGGGACGTTCTCGGTGGCGTTGAATACGGTGGGCACGCATGCGCTGACGGCGAAGTACCTGGGATCGACCTTCATCGACGCGGCGGAATCAAGCCGGGCGGACCTCCTGGCCCGAGCGCGCGTGGTGGCGTCCACCCAAACCTCGGCGGTGGTCGTGACCGATGCGTCGGGGACGGCGGCAAGCGGGGTGCTGACGGGAGAAAAGGTCAAGTTGAGCGCGACGGTGAAGAACCTGACGACGACGCAGAACCCAGATGGCTCGATCGCGTTCGTGGCGATCAAGGGAGGGGTGGAAACGGTGCTGGGCACGGTGGCGGTGAAAGCGCTGTCGACGAATCAGGCGACGGCGGAGCTGACGCTGGCCAATGGCATCGGCCTGTCGGGTGCCTATTCGGTGGTGGCGCGGTTCCAGAGCGGTAGCGACTTCACCCCGAGCAGTTCAACGGGAGTGAACCTGAAGGTGGTGGATGGTCCCGCGGTGGTGAGCTTCGTGGGCAGCGCGAATCTGCCCGCGGGAATCGCGACGAGTCTGACGGTGAAGGTGGACGACGGCACGGGCCGTTCGCTGCCTGGCAAGGTGAACTTCTTCAACGATGCGACGAATGCGCCGCTCGGATCGGCGGACATGGTGGGCGGCATAGCCACCTTGATGCTGAAGAACGGCCTGCCTGCGGGAGCGTTGCGCCTGCGCGCCGAGTTCGTGTCTTCGTCGTTTGCGGGAGCAAACGGATCTGTGTCGAAGGACTTCGTGTTCTTGGCCGACTCGCAGATTACGGTGACGACGGCGCTTGCGGCGTACAAGTCGACGGATCTGATCACGATCACGATCGGCCTGGACATTCCGGCGACCTTGCCCGCGGGCCAGATTCAGCTTTACCTCAACACCCAGTTGAAAACGACCCTGACGCCGACCTGGAACGCGGCCACGGGCCGGTACGAGGCGACTTACCAGGTGACGGGCCTGAGCGTGGGCACGAACCGGATCATGGCGAAATACCTGGGCACGCCCTTCACCGCGCCCAAGGAAAGCGCTGTCCGTACGATTGTCGTTCGCAGATAAGCGGACCGACGAAAAACCAGGGTCAACAACGAAATGAGGCGGGCTTTGGCCTGCCTCATTTCGTTGACAGTTGAATTTGCCAGAGATCGACGGGCGCCGCGAACGGACGAATGCCCGATCTTTCCCGATGCTGTGTCTAGAGAAGGTAGGGTGAGTTTGCCTTTTAGGCTGGAGAATGCCGGATAAGCAAATAACATAGGGCCTTAAACTAAATCCCATGGCATTTCGATTTGCGTCGCGGACCTGTTTCTCGGCACAATTGCCGTGCAAGGATTTGAATTTCTCAAAAATTGGCAAAGCCAAATACCAACTGGCTGCGTCTTAGATCCAGGGGCATTGTTCCCGCCGCCACTTCATAAGCGCTCGATATCATTTGTTATACGTGCTAAAAGGGGAATTGATGAGCCAGAACGAAAAGAATCCGCGTAAAGCCCCCCATCTGGAATTACTAGAGGACCGAACGGTACCGAGCGGCAGCCAGTTGGTGCTCGACCCTGCCAAGGTCGATTTGTCTCGAGTGATGGTTCACTTCAAGACCGACTTTGCCGTTCACCTCGAACCAGATTATTACGGGAAGGGAATCGATGTCGTTCAGACGTTCGATTTGACCCCGGGCATTTACGAAGTCGCCCTTGATCCAGCGCTCGACTATGCAAGCACGGTTGCCTCTCTGGGTAGCGACCAACGGGTGCTCCGCATCGACCAGAATTTCCGCATGTTTTCCACCGCTGTTCCCAACGACCCCAGTTACCGCGAACTTTGGGGGATGAACAATTCAGGTCAAAGCGGCGGTCTGGCAGGGGCAGATATTGATGCGCAAAAAGCCTGGGATCTCGGCAAAGGCACGGGAAAAACCCTTGTGGCGGATATCGATACCGGGATCGACTACAACCACCCTGACCTGATCGCCAATTTGTGGAAAAACTCAAAAGAAACTCCTGGCAATGGCATCGACGATGATCTCAATGGGTTTGTCGACGACGTTTATGGCATCGACACGGTCAACGGCGATTCCGATCCCATGGATGGCCATTCGCATGGTACCCATGTGGCCGGAATCATAGGTGCCGTGGGAAACAACAATGTTGGGGTCGTGGGGGTGGCCTGGAAAACTC
This sequence comes from Gemmataceae bacterium, assembly GCA_965226945.1. GTDB lineage: Bacteria > Planctomycetota > Planctomycetia > Gemmatales > Gemmataceae > SYLG01. Next base: position 4,906,012 of record OZ245717.1, read on the forward strand.
AAATTATGGCGGTGAAAGTCCTTGGTGACACCAACGGAGGCACCAGTCTGACTGCGGTTCAAGGCTTGAACTATGCCGTGAAGATGGGTGCAAAAATCGCTAACATGAGTCTTGGGGGCGGTGGCTCGCCAGGAGATTTTTTTGACGTCGCCGTTCGCGCTGCCGGTCAACAAGGAGTGATTGTCGTTGCCGCTGCTGCCAATGGCGGAGATGACGGCATTGGCGACGATAATGATAACATCCCTAATTACCCATCCAGTTACACTGCAGATAATATTGTTGCGGTTGCAGCGACCGATCGAAACGACCGGATCGCTGGCTTTTCCAACTACGGTTTGACTTCGGTCGATATTGGCGCGCCCGGTGTTGAAATATTGAGTACGATTCCCGGCGGTGGTTACGACTACAAGCAAGGGACGTCGATGGCAACGCCGATGGTGACCGGCGCCCTTGCAGTGATGATGGATTACAATCCCAATTTGAACTATAAAGATTACATTAATCTTCTTTACAGCGGCGCCGACAAGATCCCGGCCTTGGCCGGAAAGACGACGACAGGCGCCAGGCTGAATCTGTTCAACTCGATGCCGCCGGCGCCGACGATCCCCGCGGTGATTACGGCGACCGCATCGCTCACTTCGGGCTACATCGGCGACCAGGTGTCGTTTTCGGTGACGGTGGCGAAGCCGACGCCGAGCGAACCGGTGCCGACGGGCAAGGTCGATCTCGTCGAGAATAACGTGGTGCTTGCAAGCGCCACTCTGGACGAGAACGGCAAGGCAAGTTTCCCTGCATTGACACTCTCCAGTGAAGGCAAACGAGTCTTCACGGTGAGGTACACCGCAACGGCGAATGGGCGTTATATCGACGGGACGTCGGCGCCGATGATCGTGACGACGGTGCGTCGCGAGACGAACCTGACGAACTTCATCAAGGTGGGCGATACGACGGCATCGAGCATACCGTTTGGCCAGTCGATCACCTTGCTCGCGCACCTGGGAGCGCCGACGCCAAGCGGCAACCTGCCGACGGGATTGATCGAGTTCTTTATCAACAGCAAGTCGTATGGGGCGCGTTCGGTATCGCTCTCCAACAATCAGCTCCAGGCCCAGATCAACGTGGATGGCTTGCCGTTGGGCAGTTACACGACCTATGCGACCTACAAGGGCGACCCGATTTATGGGATGTCGGTGAGCACGTCGCTGAAATTCACGGTGGTGAAGGCGACCACGGCGACGATCCTGACGCCGCAAAGCGACACGGCGGTGGTGGGGGAGACGTTCGCGATCCAGGGTCTGGTGGCGGCGAATGTTGGAGCGAAGATTCAGGGTAAGGTGCAGTTCCGCCTGAATGGTGCCTTGCTCGGCTCGCCCTTGACGGTGGCGGAAGACGGCACGGTGCTGTTGCGCAATGCGTTCTTGCTGAGCCAAATTGGCAAGAACCGCCAGTTGACGGCGACCTTCACGGACACGTCGGGCAATTACAGCGGGTCGACGTCGGTAAGCGTGCCGATCTTGATCACGAACACGAAGACGAAGATCGCAATCCCCACGTTCGCCAAGATCGGGGAACAGGTGACATTCACGGCGACGGTGAGTCAGGTGCCTGGCAGCGCGGGAACGCTTGGCGGGTATGTGGAATTCTTCGATGGGACGAAGTCTTTGGGAACGGCGCCGATCGATGCCAGCGGCCTGGGGACCTTGCAACTGCCCAATCTAGACGCGCGGCAGTACCAGATTCGGGCCCGCTACGTGAACACGACGGGCACCGGGGTGGTGGACAGCGGTCTAACCGATCCGTCGATCTTGCTCGTCAGCCGCGGAGGTCCGTCGGTAACCTTCACGAGCATTCCGAGCGCGCCGAAGACCTATGGCGATAACCTGTCGTTCAGCCTGGAAGTGCGTCCCCCGAATGTGGGTCTTCCCATCCCGACGGGCACGGTGATCATTCTGTTTGGCACGCAGGAGATCCAGCGCGTGACCCTGAGCGGCGGCGCGGCGTCGTTCGTGTTGACGCCGGATCAATACCAGATTGGTCTCAATAGCGTGACGGCGCGTTATCTGGGCGATGGCAATTATGCCTCGTCGGACGGAACGACGGTGAACTTCAGCGTGGTGAAGGCAAGCACGCTGACGACGATCGAGTTGCTCACCTCGGCGGGCGCGCCGCTGACGGGAGCGGTGTCGTACGGGTCGTCATTGAAGGTATTGGCGAAGGTCGACAACATTCCGAACGATCTGGCGCCGAAGGGTTCGGTGACGCTGTTCACGGTGGTGGATGGTAAGGAGAGGGTGCTTGGCCAGGTGAACCTGACGGCGCTGGGAGCGGGCCTCTCGTCTGGCGAATTCGCGATCGAGAAGCTGCCTGTGGGCCAGTACCAGATCAAGGCGCGTTATGTCGAGACGGAGCGCTTCTACTCAAGTGAGTCGAGTTCGACCTCGTTGTCGATCGTTCCTGGAACATCCTCGGTGTCGCTTGTGGGCGAAAGCCGGTTCAAGGCGAAGGGACAAACCAGCCTGACGGCCGTGGTGGACGACGGTACGGGCAATGCGCCGGTGGGCATTGTGCGGTTCTATGAAAATGCGACTTCGAAGCTTCTGGGTGAAGCGCCTGTGACGACGGATATCAACGGATCGGTGGCGAGCCTGTCGTTTACGAACGACTTCGCGGCGGGTTCGGTGGATATTCGCGCAGAGTTCACCAGCAGCAAGCCGGGGACGCAGAATGCATTGGCGAGCCAGACCCTGAAGATCTTCGACAAGCCAGTGAACTTTACGCTGGTGCCGAACTTGACCAGCGTGAGGGTGAATGACGCGGTGTCGTTGGTGGTGAGTCTGGAAGTGCCGGTGTCAGCCGACTTCGATGTAACGAAGGTGCGGTTTTATGACAGCGGCCTGGAAGTGACGCCAAGCATCGTGTCGCCGTTTACGGCAAGCGGCAACAAGTTCACGGGGACGTTCTCGGTGGCGTTGAATACGGTGGGCACGCATGCGCTGACGGCGAAGTACCTGGGATCGACGTTCATCGACGCGGCGGAATCAAGCCGGGCGGACCTCCTGGCCCGAGCGCGCGTGGTGGCGTCCACCCAAACCTCGGCGGTGGTCGTGACCGATGCGTCGGGCACGGCGGCAAGCGGAGTGCTGACGGGAGAAAAGGTCAAGTTGAGCGCGACGGTGAAGAACCTGACGACGACGCAGAATCCAGATGGCTCGATCGCGTTCGTGGCGATCAAGGGAGGGGTGGAAACGGTGCTGGGCACGGTGGCGGTGAAAGCGCTGTCGACGAATCAGGCGACGGCGGAGCTGACGCTGGCCAATGGCATCGGCCTGTCGGGTGCCTATTCGGTGGTGGCGCGGTTCCAGAGCGGTAGCGACTTCACCCCGAGCAGTTCAACGGGAGTGAACCTGAAGGTGGTGGATGGTCCCGCGGTGGTGAGCTTCGTGGGCAGCGCGAATCTGCCCGCGGGAATCGCGACGAGTCTGACGGTGAAGGTGGACGACGGCACGGGCCGTTCGCTGCCTGGCAAGGTGAACTTCTTCAACGACGCGACGAATGCGCCGCTCGGATCGGCGGACATGGTGGGCGGCATAGCCACCTTGATGCTGAAGAACGGCCTGCCTGCGGGAGCGTTGCGCCTGCGCGCCGAGTTCGTGTCTTCGTCGTTTGCGGGAGCAAACGGATCTGTGTCGAAGGACTTCGTGTTCTTGGCCGACTCGCAGATTACGGTGACGACGGCGCTTGCGGCGTACAAGTCGACGGATCTGATCACGATCACGATCGGCCTGGAAATCCCGGCGACCTTGCCCGCGGGCCAGATTCAGCTTTACCTCAACACCCAGTTGAAGACGACCCTGACGCCGACCTGGAACGCGGCCACGGGCCGCTACGAGGCGACTTACCAGGTGACGGGCCTGAGCGTGGGCACGAACCGGATCATGGCGAAATACCTGGGCACGCCCTTCACCGCGCCCAAGGAAAGCGCTGTGCGCACCATTGTCGTTCGCAAATAAGCGATCGGACGATTGAAATAGAAAGCCAAAGGGCGAGCTCAGGCTCGCCCTTTGGCTTTCTATTGTCCTGTCTAGGTCATCGGATCGAGCACGGGTCGAAGGGGTTTGATTTCGAAAGAACTTCCGCGCCCAGATCGCGAAAAAACCCTGTAGAATGATCGATACGAGACTGTTTGGCTCCCACCTGCTTGCATCCCTCCTCCAAGTTCCTTGCCAATGCTTTCGGAAACGGGGCTTTTCATGCGTTTTTCCCGCCTCTTTCTTTTCATTTTTAGTGCGGCGGCCTACGAATCCGGCCAGATTCAGGGCACGGAACCCGCGGCTCCGGTTCCTCCTTCGCAAAAAGTGGAATTCAACCGCGACATCCGCCCGATCCTTTCGGACCACTGCTTCAGTTGCCATGGATTCGACAAGAATCGGCGCAAGGCCGACTTGCGGCTCGATACCAAGGAAGGGCTTTTGGGAACGGGGGACAATGGCCCAATCGTGAAGCCGGGAACGCCAGCCCAGAGCGATCTGTTGACGCGCGTTTGCCTGGAGGAAGGCGATGGCAAGAAGATGCCCCCCAAGAAAGGGGGCAAGCCGCTGTCGGGAATGCAAGTTCGCTTGCTCGAACAATGGATCCGCGAGGGGGCTGTTTGGGAAGGTCACTGGTCCTTCCAGCCGGTGGTCCGGCGCAAGGCTCCCAGTCTGAATGACCCCTGGGCGCGAAGTGAAATCGATTCGTGGATTCTGGCGGCGATGAAGCGCGAAGGGTTTGCGAAACCATCCCCTGAGGCCGATCGAAGGACGCTATTGCGCCGCTTGAGTTTTGACCTGACCGGGTTGCCCGCCACCGCGGATGAGATTGCGGCCTTTGAAAAAGACCTCTCGCCCGATGCCTACGAAAAGCAGGTCGACCGTTTGCTTGCCTCGCCGAGGTTTGGTGAGCGCATGGCAATCTGGTGGCTTGATCTCGTTCGCTACGCCGACAGCGTCGGCTACCATGGCGACCAGGATGTCAGTGTTTATCCGTTTCGTGAATATGTGATTCAAAGTTTTAATGACAATGTTCCCTTCGATCGTTTCACCCGGGAACAGATCGCGGGCGACCTCTTTGCCAGCGCCGGCGAACGCGAAAAAATCGCTTCGGGCTACAACCGCCTGGGAATGATGAGCGCCGAGGGCGGTGTGCAAGATAGGGAATACCTGGCCAAGTACGCGGCCGAACGCGTGCGTAATGCCAGCGGCGTCTGGATGGGGGTGACCTTCGGTTGTGCCGAATGCCATGACCACAAGTACGATCCCCTCGGAACCAAGGAGTTTTATCAGCTCGAGGCCTTCTTCTCCGACATCAAGGAGCGCGGCCTGTATAACGGCGGAGCCGATTGGGGGTCCTTTATCCGGGTTCCCTCCAAGGCGCAGAGAAAACAGATCGCCCAAGTCGAAGAAGAGATCGTTCAGGCGAAAAAAGAAGCGGAAGCCTCTGTCACGAAGTATCCGTGGAAGGACGATCTGAAGGCCTGGAAAGTTGCCAAAGCAGTCAAAGCCGAGGCTCTTCATCAAACCGAACTGCATCCTCAAGACGACGGCTTCTTGCTTGCCAAGGGAGCCAATCCACCGACCAACACCTACACCCTGACCCTCGAAAAAGCACCGAGGTCGCTGCAAGGCATTCGGGTCGAGGCCTGGCCGAACAAGGCCCTCAAGGGCGGCGGACCCGGCCGGGCGCCCAACGGCAATTTTGTTCTCACCGAAATCGAAGTTGCCTACCTCGGCGCCGACGGAAAACGGATCCCGATCGAGCTCGCCACGGCGCGGGCAACCTTTGAACAAACCGAGTCGGTCGGCGACAATCCCTACAAGAAATTCTCGGCGATCGGCGCCATCGACAAAGATGCCAAGGGGGCCAAATGGGGCTGGGCGATCGCGGGAGATCAAAAGCGTCCGCAAGCGGCCGAGTTTTTCGCCAAGTCAACCGCCGCAATTCCCGAAGGCGCCCAGTTGGTCGTGACCCTCAAGCAAAATCTCGACAACCCGACGCATACCCTCGGTTACTTCCGGCTGATGCTGGCAGAGAAGGAACCGCAGAGTCTGCTTTGGCCCTGGGAAAGCGCGGTCGCTCAGGCCCTGGCGCTCGAAGCGGCCAAAAGATCGCCCGCGCAATCCGAGGCGCTCGCCAAATATGGCCGGGATCTGGGTGCGGTCAACGATCCGACTCGGGCTCGTCTGGCGCAGTTGCAAGTCAAGAAAGAGCAAATTCTCAATCAGGCGCCCACGACCCTGATCACCGAAACGGTCGCGCCCAGAATGATCAAGGTGCTGGCGCGCGGCAACTGGATGGACGACAAGGGAGAAACCGTTGCCCCGGGAACTCCGGCCATCCTGCCGCCCATGAAGGGGGTCAAGACCGGGCAGCGGCCCACGCGCCTGGATCTGGCTAACTGGATCGTCGCGCCGGAAAATCCACTGACCTCGCGGGTACTGGCCAATCGGCTCTGGAAGCTGATGTTTGGCGCTGGCTTTTCGCGCAACGTCGATGACCTGGGCGCCCAGGGAGATTGGCCCAGCCACCCGGAACTACTGGACTACCTGGCCGGCCGCCTGGTGGAAACGAAATGGGACATCAAGGCCTTCTTGCGCGAACTGGTGCTTTCCAGCGCCTACCGCCAATCCTCTGAAGAAGATCCTCAAAGAAGAGAAAAAGACCCAGCCAACCGCTGGTTGTCGCGGCAGGGCCGCTATCGCCTCGAAGCGGAAACCGTGCGCGACACGGTGCTCAGTGCGGCGGGAATGCTCGTGGAACGCGTCGGCGGGCCAAGCGTGAAGCCCTACCAGCCACCAGGATATTGGGCCTATCTCAACTTCCCCACGCGCGAATGGCAATCGAGCAAGGGAGAAGACCTCTATCGCCGCGGCCTGTATATCCACTGGCAAAGGCAATATCTGCACCCCTCGCTTCTCGCGTTCGATGCTCCTTGCCGCGAGGAGTGCACTCCCGACCGGCCCCGTTCCAACACCCCGCTGCAAGCCCTGGTGCTTTTGAACGATCCGATTTATGTCGAGGCGGCCCGGGTGCTCGCGGAGTCGGCCTTGCGGGTGGAGGGATCCAGCGACAAGCGGCTTCATTTGTTGTTCCAAAAGGTGCTGGGTCGCGAACCGACTTTGCCTGAGCGGGAGTTGCTTTCGGGTCTCTACGAACGCCAGCTTGCGCATTTCAAGACTCAAGGCGATCGTGCGAAGGAACTCGCATCGATCGGAGAATGGCCAAGAGCCAAGGATCTGGACCCGGCGGCGCATGCCGCCTGGACCATGGTGGCCCGGGCGCTCTTGAACTTGCACGAAACCATTACCAGGGAGTAACCGCCATGCTCGGAAATGAACCAAAGGGCGCGGCTTCGTCTTCGGGCGGCTCCGCGAGCACGATTCCCGCTTCGGTGTCGCGGCGCAGCTTCGTGTTTCGTTCGGGGCTTAGCCTCGGCACGATGGCGATGGGCGACCTTTTGGCGCGAGGCCAGGGGCCGATGGCGCCGGCCGATCGCTGGCCGGGAGCGGTCAACCCCCTGGCGTTTTCGCCCAAGGTGAAGCGGGTCATCTGGCTTTACATGGCTGGCGGAATGAGCCACCTCGATACCTGGGACCACAAGCCCAAGCTGGTCGAGATGTCGGGCAAGGGGATGCCCGAATCGATCACCAAGGGGCAGCAGATCGCTCAACTTCAAGGAGCCAAGCTCAATTGTCTGGCGCCCCAGCACCCTTTTCAAAAATGGGGCAAGGCGGGGCAGCACTTCTCGACGATCTGGCCCGAGCTTGGCAAGAACTGCGCCGACATGATGTGTTTGGTGCGCTCGATGCATACCGAGGCGATCAACCACGATCCGGCACATACCTTCATGAACACCGGTTCGATGATCACGGGCCGGCCCGCCATGGGTTCGTGGCTGGTCTACGGCCTGGGAAGCGAATCGGACAATTTGCCCGGCTTTTGCGTGATGGTTTCCACCGGCAAGTTTGGCCAGAAGCAGCCGATTGCCGCCAGGCAGTGGCATTCGGGTTTTTTGCCCAGCCGGTTTCAGGGAGTCGAGTTGCGTTCGACCGGCGATCCGGTGCTTTATGTCAGCCGGCCCCAGGGAGTGGATGCCAGTTCGCAGGAGGATCTACTCGGTACCGTGCAGGGCCTCAATCGCCTGCAAGCCAAGCGCAACGTCGATCCCGAGGTGTTGACCCGGATGAGCCAGTATGAAATGGCGTTCCGGATGCAGACGAGCGTGCCCGAACTGATGGATTTTTCGAAAGAGCCGCGGAGTATTTTGGACCTTTACGGAACTAAAGGAGGAGACGGTACCTTCGCGAGTAACTGCCTGTTGGCCAGGCGGCTGGCGGAGCGCGGTGTGCGCTTCATCCAGCTTTATCATCGGGACTGGGACCATCATGGCGCGATCAAGGAGCACATTGCCGGCACGGCGGGGGAAGTCGATCGCGGCGCGGCCGCGCTTTTGACCGATCTGAAGCGCCGGGGTATGCTCGAGGACACTTTGGTGGTCTTTGGGTCGGAATTTGGCCGCACCCCCATGGCCCAGGGCAATGGCCGCGACCACCACCTGGCCGGATTCACGATGTGGTTTGCCGGCGCGGGAGTGAAACCAGGCTTTTCTTATGGCGCCACCGACGAGTTCGGTTACCATGCCGCGGAAAATAGGGTCAGCGTGCATGATGTCCACGCCACGATTTTGCAACTCATGGGGATCGACCACGAGCGGTTTGGGGTAAAATTCCAGGGACTGGATATGAAATTGACCGGGGTGGAGCCGTCCCGCGTCGTCAACGAGATTCTCGCCTGACCGGGAGAATCGCTTCGATCAAAAAAGGCTCCCAAAAATAAGGCTCCTTGATGGAGGTGCCTACCTATGCCGGAAACGACCGAAACTTGGCCTGGAACCGAGGACTGGGCGGGAGCCCTGGCCAAACCGACACATCACATCCTGGACGAAAAGCTCTCCGGCTGCTCGCTCGAAAAGCAGGAGAAGGTTCAAAATCACCCGATCTATCCTCCCTATCCGGGGGATGGCGCGGTGGTGTTTCGCATGCTGGGCCGCTTTCAAGGTCGTTTTGCCGTCAAGCTTTGGAACAAACCGGTGCGCGGCCGCATCGACCGGTACAAGCTGCTTGAACCCCACTGGCCCGAGGCGAGCTACCTGGCCAACTGGCGCATCCTGCCTGAAGGCATTCGCCTGATCCAGACCTACCCCGCGCTCGTGATGGACTGGCTCAGCGGCATGCGGCTGGATGAATACCTGGTCAAAAAATTGCTCGACCCCCACGCCATGGAGAGGTTGCTTCAGGGGCTCTTCAATCTTTCGTTGGCGATGGAAACGGCAGAGCACTACCACGGCGATCTGCGGCCCGACAACATGCTTGTCACCGGCAAGGATGACGAAGCGGTCAAGTTCAAACTGGTCGATTACGACTCCTTTTGCGTGGGCGATCTCGATCTCCCCCTGGCGAAGTCGTACGGGCGCGCCGAATTTCAACACCCAATGAGGCGGGCGGAAAAGGCCGAAGGCCGGGGAGTCGACCGATTCGCATTTCTGGTGATGGCCACGGCGATCGCGGCGCTCAAGTCCAAGGGGGGGAAGATCTGGGCTCGATTTGGCGAAGGAGAAGGCCCGGGCCTGCTTTTTCGCGTGTCCGACTTTCTGCAGCCGGGCCGATCCGAGCTTTTGGGCGAACTGATGGCCTCGCCAGAAAAGGAACTCAAGATCCTTGCCGAACACCTGGTCCGGGCTCTTTCCAATCCCTGGCGCGAAACGGCGGCGCTTTGCGACATTCCCGTTTCCTGGGCCAAAGCCGCGAAGGCGGCCCAACCCAAGTCCGACGTCGCGGGCCAGGCGCAGACGCCCACCTTGCCCGAAAAGCCGGCCGACAAGTCGCAACCGGCTCCGGTGACGGCGATCGACTTTTCTCCCGACGGGAGGAGGTTGGTGGTCGGCTATCAAAACGGGCTGGTGCAACTGTTCGATCGACGCGGCAAGCAGGTGTTTGGCCGTTTCGAAGATCACCCGCATCAGATCAACGGTTTGGTTTTCTCCTCCAACGGGCAGATGATCTACACCGCCGGCATGGACCGGTTGTGCTGTGCCTGGGACTGGGTGCAAAAAGAAGTCCCCTGGCGCCATTTCCCCCATGAGCATTCCGTTACCTGCATCGCCCGCGACAGTCGCGGCGATTATCTGCTTACCGGCGGCGGCGACGGCTCGCTGCTTCTGCGCAAATTGCCCGAACTGACCGACACGACCGTCAAAAAGGCCCACCGGGGCAAGGTCAGCGGTTGCTACATCCTGCCGAATCTGGTCGTATCCTCGGGCGTTGATGATGGGCAGTTGCGCACCTGGGATATTCATGGTTTAAGCCCCCTGGCCAAGGCCGATGTTCCCGGGGAAGGGATCGCGGCGATGGATGTCTATCCTCGCGACCGGATGGTCGCCGTGGCGACGCATGCCTGGAAAATCCTCTTCTACGAAGCCAATACGCTCAAAAAGAAGGATCACCGCATCGACACCGAAGTGGCGATCCAGGTTCTCAAGTACACGCCCAAGGGAAAATTATTGGCCGCAGGCTGTGCCGATGGGTCGCTTCGCGTCTGGCAAAAAGACTCGGGAAAGCTTGTCGGCTATCTAATGATCCAGGAAAAAAGGCCGCTCAAATCGATCTGCTGGCTGCCTGGGGGAACGAGTCTGCTGGTGGGCACGGCTGAAGGAAAGGTCAGACGCTATAGTCTGGCCTGGCTGGCCTGGTGCCTTCTATTCAAGCCAAAGATCGGCCCCGAGATGGCGCACCGGCGGCGCGATTAATGCGTAGTGGTGGGCGAAGAGGCCGGGCAAGTCTATAAGTTGGTATCGGGCACTTGGAAACGGCCAAGAGCGTATTCGTAGCTTGTTGGCTCGTTCTTTTCTTAAAATTGCCCAGAGAACTCGTACTCTCATTTCCCATGGATTTCGCCATGACCCGAAACCTTGGTTTATTAGCCGCCTCTTTTTTTCTTTTTTCTTCTTCTCATGTTTCGGCGCAAGATTGGCCGCAATTTCGCGGGCCTCACGGGGCAGGCGTCATTCAGGGAGGCAAGGTTCCGCCCGAAAAGTGGACCACCCAGGAGAATGTGGCCTGGAGCGTGGAGGTTCCCGGTCAGGGTTGGTCGAGTCCGGTCATCATTGGCAATCGCGTCTATCTGACCAGTTGTTCCGGCCCGGAAAAAGTCGAAGCGCCGAAGACCGGTTACTACGCACCGCTTGATTGCAAAACCCTCAAGGGCGAACATCGCTGGACAGTGCATTGCCTCGATGCGTCGACCGGAAAGACGATCTGGGAGAAAGTTGCACACAAGGCGCCGCCAGAACATCCCATTCATGTGAAGGGCAGCTACGCGCCCGAAACGCCAATTGCTGACGCCGAGCGCGTTTACGCCTATTTCGGCAATGTCGGTTTTTATTGCTTCGATCAAGAAGGCAAGGAACTCTGGTCGAAGTCCTGGGGCGTGTTTCCCACCAGGGTTGGCTGGGGCACCGGCGCTTCGCCCATTCTTCACGGCGACCGGGTCTACCTGGTCAACGACAATGAAAAAAGTTCCTTCCTGATCGCGCTCGACAAGAAAACCGGCAAGGAACTTTGGAAGATTCCCCGGGAGGAAAAAAGCAACTGGGCGACCCCATTTGTCTGGGAAAACGAGCTGCGCACCGAAATCATCACGATTGGCAGCAACAAGGTGCGCTCCTATGACCTCGACGGCAAACTCTTGTGGCAAATGGGGGGCATGTCCTCGATCTGCGTGCCCAGCGCCATTGCCGGCCAGGGATTGCTCTACATCTCCTCGGGGTATGAATTCGGCGCGCCTCGTCCCGTGGTGGCGGTGCGTCCGGGCGGATCGGGCGATATTTCGGTGAAAAAGGGGGAATCCAATCAACCGTTCGTGGCCTGGGCCAACGACGGGATTGGCGCCTACCACCCGACGCCGATTCTGATTGGCGACTACATTTATGTGGTTTATTCGCGCGGCGCGATCTCTTGCTTCGAAGCGAAGACCGGCAAAATGGTTTATGAAAAGCAAAAACTTGCCGGCACGTTTACCGCGTCGCCGGTCGCTTACGACGGCAAGATCGTTTGCCTGAGCGAAGAGGGGATCGCCTATGTGGTGAAAGCAGGCGCCAAGTTCGAAATCCTGGCCAAAAACGACATGAAGGAAGTGGCGCTCGCGACGCCGGCCATTGCCCATGGCAAGCTCTTTATTCGCACGACCACCAAGCTTTATTGCATTGCCCCCACCAAGGAAATCTCGGCGCAGGCCAACGAAATCGCCCACTAAATTGCAGTGTTCGTGAGAATTGAACTTTCCTCCGTTCGATGGAGACCATTCCTTGGCGCGCGCGAAAAAGCCGGCAACGCCAACCGAGAATTCGCCGGCAAAATCTCCGGCACGCCAACTTGGCGGTTTGGGGAAGGACGACGAGAATCCATTGCTTTTGCAGATCCAGCGGATTCTCGCGGTCAAACGCCATGTGCGCCATCAAAGGATGTTTGGCGGCATCGCGTTCTTCTTGCATGGCAATCTGGTGGTGGGGCTTTGGAAAGGCGGCCTGATTGCCCGCATAGGGCCCCAGCAGGCGGCCTCGGCCCTGCTTCAACCGCAAGTCAGCGAATTCCAACCCACCACCTCGGGTCGTGCCATGAAGGGCTGGGTGGTCATCGAAGGAGGCGCCCTCGCGGGCCCCAATCAACTGGAACAATGGGTCGCCTTGTCCGTGGAATTTGTGGAGACGCTGCCGATCAAGCCGGACAATGAAGAACCGCTTGAAGAATGGGTGGAAAGGTCCCTGCGCTTTGCCTGATGCGCATGGGGACGATATCAGTTAAGCCCGGCCTCGTTCAGAGGATCCTGCGCCGGCTTGGGCATCTTTTTGCCCAGCCGGACGATGAATTCGGCGAACTCGCCAAGGATCGATTCGACGAGTAATTCGCCCCCATGTTCCCCAACGATGATGTTGTTGCTGATCGATAGCCCCTGACCCGTGCCGACGCCGGGGGGTTTGGTCGTGAAAAAGGGATCGAATACTTTCTTGAGAATTTCCGGCGGAATGCCGCCCCCGTTGTCGCGCACCCGCACTTCAAACGACTCGCCGAGATCCCGTGTCGAAACGACCACCGAGGGGGAGTATTCTGGCCCCTCTTTTTCGGCCCGTTCGGCAACCGCCTGGAAGGCGTTGGTAATCAAATTGAGCACGACTCGACCAAAGTTCTCGGCGACCAATTCCGCATCGTCGAGTTCGGGATCGCCATGAAAGGAAAAATCGGCCTGAAAGCCGGGAAACTGGCCGCGCATCGCATGAAACGACAGATTCAAATTCTCTTCGATGATCCGGTTGGGTTTGCAAATCGAGGGGCGTGCACTGGTGCCGCGCGCATGCAGGAGCATCGTCTTGACGATGTTGTCGGCACGGTGGGCATGCTGGCGGATTTTGCTCATATTGAGTCGCAAATCGCCAAATAGCTCGAGGATGTTGGCTCGATTTTCCGGGTCGAGCAAATTCTTGAGCATCTCGACCTCACCTGAGATTTCCGCGGTCAGGTCGACCGAAAGTTCGGCAAAATTGACCACGAAGTTGAGCGGGTTGCGAATCTCATGAGCGATGCCCGCGGTCAACGCACCAAGCGAGGCCAGACGCTCCTTGGCAAGCAGGCGGGCCTGGGCATCGCGCAGTTCCTGATTGGCTTCGAATAGCCGCTTTTCGTTGTCGCTGCGAAGAATGTCGTGCGCTTCCTTGAGCCGGCGCGTCTGGGTGAGCGCCGACGATTCGAGCACATTGAGCAGTTCTTCGGCCGCTCCGAGGCGAGCCTCGAGGGTGCGCGGGTTGGCCAGTTCGCGTTGGCGCAAAAGCGAGGTGCGCAAGCTGAGCGCGATGCTTTTAAACAACTCGGCCGTGTCGGGAACGATCGTGACCTTTGAGAAAAAGAGCACCGCGAAAAAATGTCCACCAGGCAACACTCCGCCGCAACCGAGCACCGAGGCAATGCCATGGGGCCGGACGAATTCATCCTGTTCGGGGATGTAGGGGCTGCCAAGCGCCTGGATCACATGAAAAACGCCGATGTCGGGCCGGGCCAGCTCCATCGTCGCTTCATTGCCGAGCATCCAGTCAAATTTCCCCTCTTGCTCTTGCATGAGCCCAAACTGGGTCAAGAGCCTCGCAAACATCGGATACTCGGTCACGGCTGCGGGCGAAATCAACGGGACGACGCGGTGGCCGAAAGTCGATTGCGGAGAATTCCACTCCGCCAAGTCTCCGGCACTGCCCACGAGCTTGAGGATTTGGGACTTGGGCTTCAAAAAAGTTTTGTCGATGGTTGCCGCTGCTTCGCGGTCCAGGTCGGCAAGGTAAAAACTCTGGTAAAGTCGGACCAGGGCGCAGGCGGGGGCGCCGGTCGAATCGCAGAGCCTTTCGTAGAGCAGATTGACCGCCGCGGCGCCGATCTGATGGGCGTCTTCCACCTCGCAACTCAACTGGCGTAAGGCGGCTCCCAGTTGGAGCATGTCCTCAAGCCGGAAATCCGCAAGGTTGTGCATGAAGGGGACCACTTCCGAGGGCAAATCTAAGGGCGATGGCAAACGCGGTCTAGGTCCTTTTCAAGGCAAGAAGCGTGATGTCGTCGTGTTGAGGCTGATCTCCGACATGCCGGTCGATCGCTTCCAACAGGCCCTGAAGAAACGATTCGGGGCCCTGAGAGCCATCGTTGCAAGGAAACAAAGCAGGAAGACCGGCGCGGCCGATCATGGCGCCCTGGCCGTTGGAAGCGTCGATCGCTCCATCGGAGAATACAGCGAGGACTTCGCCCGCCTTCATATGGTGCTGTTCGGTCAGGTAGCCGGGCTCTTCTTCAATTCCCAGAGGAAACGATGAGGCGTCCTGGATCAGTTCCCTCGGGACATGGCCCTCCGGAATGATCCAGGGGGATTCGTGGCCGGCGATGGCAAAGGTGAGCAGTCCCTGTTCCGGCGCATACGTGGCATAAAAGCAGGTGACAAAAAGCCCCGAGCGATTCTCTTCAAGAAGTTGGCGGTTGACCATCTCCATGACGGTTGCCGGGTCGCTTTCGCGCTGGGCAATGCCGCGGATCAGGGTGCGCACCATGCTCATGATCATGGCGCCGGGCACCCCCTTGCCCGAAACATCGCCCAGCACAATTCCAAAGCGTTTGCCCGGAAGGGGGAAGTAATCGAAGAAATCGCCGCCGACTTCGCGCGCCGGCCGGGCCACTCCCATGACACGGAATCCTGGCCCGGCGAGGGAGCTGGCCGGAAGTATCGCTTTTTGAATTTCCCGGGCGATCGACAGTTCGCGTTCGACGGCGCCGATGCGCGACTTCGCTTCGGCCATCGCCTTGAGCAGTTGCACCTGGCGGATCGATTTTTTCATCGTGACTTCGAGGTCGGTGAAATCGATCGGCTTGGTCAGAAAGTCAAAGGCTCCCTGGTTCATCGCCAGGCGGATTTTTTGCAGATCTCCGTAGGAGGAAATCACGACGCGTTGAATGAACGTGTCGCGTTCCGCCAGTTTTCCAAGCAGGGCCAGGCCATCCATGACGGGCATGTTGAGGTCGGTCAAGACGACGTCGATCGCCGGGTTTTTTTTGAGGACTTCGAGAGCATCGGCGCCATTGCGGGCAAATTCGAAGGCGAACTCGTTTTTGCGAATTTCCCCGCGAAATTTCTGCCGGATCAGCAACTCCAGATCGGGCTCGTCATCGACAACGAGGAATGTGCTTGTCATGTAGGGAGTCGTCACGGCCTTTTCACTTCAAGAAGGTTATCCTAGCGGCCAACGCGCATTGATCAGCTGCGCAAAGGCCATTCAACCGGATTTAGATAGGGAAATCCCCGCACCGGGAAATGGCCTCAGGCCTTGCTCGTATAACTTTCCTTGGTGGTAAGAGCAACCAGGAGCAGATCGATTATGAATACCTTCCGCCTCGCCTTGGCCGCAATTGCATTCCTTTTCGGCGTTCTGGAAATTCAGGCAGCGGGCCCTGTTGCGGCCGGATCGTGGAGCGGCAACTGGGTCAGCTCGGCCAATGGTCACAAAGGCCCTTTGAACGCGCGTATGGAGCGCGTGGGATCCGACACGGTGCTCATTCACTTTCGCGGCCGCTTCGCCAAGGTGATTCCGTTTGCCTACACGGCACGGCTGCAAGTCGTTGCGGAATCGGGCGATCGCTTGCAACTGGCCGGCAGCCAAAAACTTCCCCTTTTTGGCACCTTCTCGACGCAAGGGGCGATTGACGGCAATCAGTTCCATGCATCATTCCAGTCGGGCCGCGACTCAGGCGAATTTCACATGCGCCGCGTCCGCTAATCGATTTCTGCAAGTCGTTACAGGGGTTGACCTGGACAGGCCCCTTAAGCTGGCCAGGTGCCGCTGGGCCAGCCCGTTCCGCTGATCGGCTTCAAGATTTCGAGCACCTCGGCCAAGAGCAACGGGTCGGGCTTGGTCATGGCCGCTTCGATATTGGCATCGACTTCGGCGATACGGGCCATGCCGACCAGGGTCGTTTCGACCTCGGGCAAGTGAATGGTGTATTGCTGGGCCAGCTTCGCGAGGTTGGCCCCTCTTTTGGCGCAGTGATCGACGGCTTTTCGCACCGCGGCCTTGACCGCCTCGGGCGCCGGATGCCAGGCGGGCGGCCCTTCCATGGTCAAAAGCCCCATGCTCAGGGCGCTCGCATTGATGATTCCCGTGCCGCGCGCCTTGGCCAAAGGCACCAGTCGCGAAATCATCGTCGAGTCGTTGAGCGAGGCGTGGCAATAACTGATGACGACGTCGAGTTTGCAGTTTTGGATCGCGTTTTCCAGTGCCCCCAGCGGGAAGCCGGTCATGCCGATGAAACGGCACTTCCCCTGTTTTTTCAGATGATCGAGCGCCCTGAAGGTCTCATCAAATACCCAGTCGAGGTTGGGCTCGAACTCGATGTCGTGGGCCTGAAGAATGTCGACATGGTCGGTCTGCAACAACTTGAGCGACGTTTCACAGCTGCGGACCATGCCATCGAAGGAGAAGTCGAAGACATCCTTGGCGATGCGGCCGGCCTTGGTCGCCAGAACAATTTTCTCGCGGTATCCTCCTGTCAAAGCTTTTCCGAGAATTTCCTCGCTCTTTCCGCCGCCATAGTAGGGGCTCGTATCGAAGAGATTGATTCCCCGGTCGATGGCATGATGGACGGCGCGAATTCCCTCGCTTTCATCGAACGAACCGTAAAAGCCGCCGAAGGGACCGCCTCCGAAACCGAGAACAGAAACTTCGAGCCCGGTACGACCGAGAGGTTTTTTCGTTAAGGACATTGGTGCAATCTTGGGTGGTTTGGTAAAGGAATGACGCCGAATTGGAACTTCGCCATCTGATTGGAGTTAGGATATAAGTAAAGTCTAACGGGTGAATCGACGATGAAAGGGTCAGTGGTTTACCACTTGTCCGCTCAAGGAAATCTCCTTTACTATGGGGGTGGCTTGAGCGCCTTAACGCGGGTGTAGCTCAGTGGTAGAGCGCCACGTTGCCAACGTGGCTGTCGTGGGTTCAAGTCCCATCACCCGCTCTGAGCGCCGAGAAAGTCTAATTTCCCCCTTTGCCGGGGAGATTGGGCTTTCCCGGCTTTTTTGTTTTTATTCGCTTTCCTGGAGGAAAGCCTAGAATCCCAAATGGGATTCGATTTCCCCGAGCATTTTTTGGAAATCCACGGCTAAACCACAATGACCGAAACTGCCATCACTCCCGCTCCCACGGAAACTTCAGACAAGGCCCGTCGCATTAACCAAGCGGTGCAGATCAAGGATTCGGGTCCCTGCAAAAAGCACATTCAGGTGAGCATCGCGCGCGCCGACCTGGATGAGCGGCTGGCCGAAAAGTTTGCCGAAGTCTCGGTCGAAGCCCCCATCCGTGGTTTCCGCCCCGGCAAGGCCCCCAAGCAACTGATCGAACGCAAGTTTTATAAAGAAGTCTCCGAGCAGCTCAAAACCGAACTGCTGCTGGCAAGCCTTGAGCAACTCGCGGAAGATCACGATCTCAACCCGATCAGCCCGCCCGATCTCAACCCCGGCGCGGTCGTGTTCCCCAAGGAAGGCGACCTGGTTTACGAATTCCACGTCGAAGTCCGTCCGCAAGTCGAAGCGCCGGAATACAAGGGACTGAAATTAAACCGCCCCGTCCACACCTTCACCAAGGAAGAAATCGGCTCGGAAGCCGACCGGATTTTGCGCCGCATGGGCCGTCCGACCGCGAAAGCCGAAGGCAGCGCGGTGGCTCGCGGCGATCAGGTGACCCTGGCCGGCAAAGTAGGCGACGGCGCCAAGTCGATTGGCGACATCAAGTCGGCCAAGTTCCGCGTTGAAGAAAAGCTCGCCTTCAAGGACGGCATCGCTCACAACTTCGCCAAGGAAATCGAAGGTGCGAAGGTTGGCGACACCCGCCAGGTAAATATCGAACTTTCCCAATCGCTCAGCCTGCCCGATCTGCGCGGCAAGTCGGTGGTTGCCGAGCTGAAAGTCGAAGCGATCGAAGAGATCAAGGCTCCCGAACTGACGGGCGCGTTCCTGTCTTCGTTTGGGGTCGATACTCCCGACCAATTCCACGAACTGGTCGAGGTCATGCTCAAGCGCCGACTGGAACATCGCCAGCGCCAATCGGCTCGCCAGCAATTCCTCGAAACCGCCCTCAAAAAAGTCGACTGGGAATTGCCCCAGGACCTATTGATGAAGCAGGCAAGAACGGCGATGGCTCGCCGGGTCATGGAAATGCGATCCGACGGCATTGCCGAGGATGAGATCCGTGCTCGCCAGCGCCTTCTTTCGCAAGACATCACCCGTTCCACGGCGGAAGCGCTCAAGGAACACTTTGTTCTGCAAAAGGTTGCGGAACTCGAGAAGCTGGAAGTATCCGATGCGGAGATCGAAGAGGAAATTCGCCGCATTGCCAGCCAGGAAGGCGAATCGCCCCGCCGGGTGCGCGCCCGCATGGAACGCGAAGACCTGGTCGATGCGCTTGCCGCCGAACTTCTTGAACGCAAAGTGTTGGATTACATCATTTCCCAGGCCGAATTCACGGAAGTGGAATTGGACAAGGAAGAAGACGGCGCGCTGGGCACCAGCGAAGCCCAGGCAGTCGAAGGATCGGAAACCGATCCCGCCGCGGAATCGAATCTCGCTTCCTCCGGCACGACCAATCTGTAAACAGACGATCAACTCGCGCAACCACGCAGGGAGGATTCCATGAATCCGGCTTTGACAGGTTTATCTCGTTCCCACTTGCATGCAGCCCGCGGTCGCGACGGTGATCGCAGCCGCGGCACGAACGATATCCTTCTGGAAAACCGGATCATTTTCTTCGGTTCTTCCGGTAGCAATATCTACGAACCGGTCATCAATGACCTCACCGCGAACATCGTGATTCAGCAAATGCTCTTTTTGCAGCACGAGAATCGTTCGCAAGAGATTTCGTTCTATATCAATTCGCCCGGCGGCTCGGTGACCTCGACGCTGGCGATCTACGACACCATGCAATACCTGGAATGCCCGATTGCCACCTACTGCATGGGCATGGCGGCATCGGGCGCGGCCATCCTCATGGCGGCCGGCACCAAGGGTCGGCGGTTCATTCTGCCGCACGCCAAGGTGATGATCCACCAACCCTGGAGCTCGGGAATTGGCGGCCAGGCCAGCGATGTCGAAATCGAGATGCGCGAAATCCTCAAGATGAAGTCGCTTCTTAACGAGATCCTCGCCAAGCATACCGGCAAGGATCTGCCCACGATCGAAGCCGAAACCGAACGCAACCGTTATTTCAACGCGAACGATGCCAAGGAATATGGCCTGGTGGATGAGGTGCTCGTACCGGTGAGAAAGTCCGGTAGTTCGGAATCCTCTGCCGCCAAAGTATCCTGATTGCGTTAGCCCCCTTCTTTTTCCTAATTTTCGGCGCCCACGAGGATCGATGACCTCGTTGGGCGTGCTGGAGAGTGCGCCATGCCGATGCATCCCCCCCTGGTGATTGGCCAAACCGGCCGGGAAGAACGCCAGTTCGACATCTACAGCCGCCTGCTGCAAGAAAGAATTATCTTCCTCTTGGGCGAAGTGGATGACGAAAGCGCGAACCTCGTGGTTGCGCAGATGCTTTACCTGCAGAACGAAGACCCGAAGGCTGATATCCATTTTTATATCAACTCTCCGGGTGGTTCGGTCACGGCGGGAATGAGCGTCTACGACGTGATGCGCTACATCACTTGCGATGTGGCGACTTACTGCCTGGGAATTGCAGCGAGCATGGGATCGACGCTTTTGGCGGCGGGAACGAAAGGCAAACGATTTGCCCTTCCCCACGCGGAAGTGATGATCCATCAGGTGCTGGGTGGGGCGCGCGGACCGGCCACGGATATCGTGATCCGGACCAACCACCTCCTTCGCACCAAAAAGATCATGAATGAGCTTCTCAAGAAGCTCACGGGTCAACCTCTTGAGCGGATCGAAAAGGATACCGACCGCGATAATTTCATGACCGCGCAGGAAGCCAAGGAATACGGATTGATCGACCATGTTCTTGAGAAACTTCCCGCTGGCCACCTGGGCGGGAAAAAGTAAGGTCCAAGCACGCACCACGGTGCGGTCGTTCCTTGTTTGGTCCATTCTCTTCGATCACCATCGAGTCATTGCATCGGCTGCCCTCTGGGCAGCCGTTTCTTTTTTTCTCTTGCTCCCTGCTTCAGGTTGTCAGCGCAATCAAATCCAGCGCGACATGCTCGAATCCCAGATGCGCCAGCAAGAGCGCGCCATGCGGGATATGAACGATGAACTGGGGCGCAGCCGGGCGATTTCCACTTCGCTGACGATGGAAAATCAATCGCTGCGCGGTGGTCCGGTGGTTCCGATCTCCGAACCGGCCAAGGCTCCGCTCAAGGCCATCGAATTTGGCCGGGGCACCGGCGGCGTCGATGAGGACCGCGTCAACGGCGACGAAATCCTTCAAGTGGTCATCGAGCCGAAGGATATCGACGGCCACACGGTCAAGGCGCCAGGCACCTTGCATTTGCAGGTTTACGAAATTCAGCCCGAAGGGATGAAGACGCCGCTAAGCAGTTGGGATGTCGGGCCAGAGCAGCTTCGCAAGGCTTATAAAGCAGGCCTTTTGCAAAGCGGCTATGTGCTGATTCTTCCCTGGAAAACCGCCCCCAGTCGCGAAAAACTGCGCGTCAGCGCCCTCTTGCGCATCGAGTCGGGCCAGGCCTTCGAAGTGGAAAAAGACTTCAAGGTGAATATTCCCACGGGTACGATCGCGACGCGCAGCAACCCCATTCAGGTGTTGCCGGCGATCCCCAGCGGCATGCCCGGGATTTTGCCGCCCCCATCGACTGGAACCTTTCCCAGCACCTTGCCGAAACCGTTTGGGGGATCGGCCCCGTCCGGTCCATCGATCCCGGGTGCGCCGCAATCGACCGATTCGCACAATACCAATCAGGCCAAGATCGAACCGATCGGACCCAAACCGATCGCAACCTCCGGTCCCCTGAGCAATCAACCGGCCTCTCCCTCGGCCTCCGATGCGGCGGGAATGCAAAACAAGTCCGCGCCGCAAATCGATACGAAGGGGCCGGCCAAAACGGTGCCCACCATCCCGACCAAGGTGCTGCCCGACGACAAGGGCGCTCCCGGTTTGCTTCCGCCGCCTCGCACCGGCGCGCCTCAGGGGGAATCCAAACAGGGAACCAGCTCGAATCCTGGGGCAGTACTTCTCGATCCGGTGGTGAAGTGAGCTAAGCGCTCAACGCGCCGATTTGCGTCCTGATCTGATCGTAGCGGCGGGCGATCGCCTCGATCAGAATCTCCATCGATCCCGGTGAAGTCGCCGCGATCACCTCCTGATAGATTCCATAACCATAGGTGCTCGCCGGCGGAATGTAGCCGGGCTGCCAGTCGTTGGTCAGCGTGGCGACGAACACCGGATGCGGCGCGAATCGGGCGCGCAATTGCGTTTGAAAGACCTGGTAAAGCTCTCCGGGGACAAACAGCCAGATCGCCTCGCCCACTAGACCCAGGTGCACCGTCAGCGGGTAGGATTTGCCCGCGACCAGGGCAAGCAATCGGGTCAATTGCCTGGTGCGCTGTTCGACCTGGGCCCGGCAATCCCTGATACGGATCTCGTCGCAAAGCTCACGAGCCTTCGCTTCTTCGGCGAGCCAGTGCTCTTTCTCCTTCGTGGTTTGCTCGATCGTGGGCAAATCGTGGCGGTAGGGCAATTCCACATCAAACTGTTCCCAGTGCCACAGGGTTTGACGCTTCCGTGCTTCCACGGCTTCGGGCTCATGGCGCCAGGTACCAATTTCGGTTCCCGACGTGACGGCGCCCGCGTAGCGAAATTCGGTGGCCGGCTCGGGCGTGGCGACGATTTCGGCCAGCGCGGCGTAGGCAACTTTTCGGCCATTGCGGTCGGCCACGGCCGGGTCGCCCACAAACCCCTCGCGCGGGCCGAGGTCGCCTGAGGCTCCTTGCAGGAAAAGGCAAAGCCCGCCAGCGGTTTGTTCGATCGTTTCGCGCATGGCCCCCACCCAGTCGGGGCTAATGAGCTGATTGTCCCAGGCCAGCGTCGTCGGGTGGCAGGCGTAGTTGACGACCGTGGCCAGCCGCTCATTGCGCTCGTTAAACACCGATGCAAGCAATAGCGTGTCGTCCGCCGGGCCTTCCGGATGGAAACCGCAGACGAATCGACCGCGCTTGGCATCGAGGAAGTCGCGATGCGCCGCCAGATTCGAGCGACCTTGACCATAAACGATCTGTACGGGTTCGATGCCCGCTTGGGCCTCGCCGGCAAGTTGCGCCAGACGGGTTGCAAGTTCGTCGAGATAAGGTCCAATCAGATCACCGCCGGGAAGGTGGCTTCGCGTGCGCGACATCCATCCCGATCCATGGGTGTGGGTCAGGCTGATCAGAATCTGCCCGTAAGGGATCGCCGTTGTCCGGTGAATCGATTCGCGAATGTTGCGCATCTCCTGGCCATCGAGAATGCAATGATCCAGGGACAGGATGATCCTGGCCTGCGAGGCATCGGCGCCGATCGGTTCCAGCCACAACAACGTCGCTTCGAGAGGGCGATGGACTCCGGCGGCTCGATCGTGCAATGCCGCTCCCCACATTCGGTGGTAGATGCCGACAGGTGGCGTGATGTCGTAGCGTGCGACCGCGCCCTTGCAGCGGGTTTGCGGGGTTTTCACCGTGTTCATGATTTTTGGCCTCCTTCGTCAAACAGCGTTCCCTTGGGATTTAAGAGTGCCCAGCACACCGCATCGACCGCCATGATGCCGGCGAAAAAAAAGAGAATGACATTCCAGTTGCCCGTCTGGGTCACGAGCCAGCCGGCCGTGGCAGGAAAAAGTGCCGCGCCAAAATTGCCGCACATATTCATTGTGCTAAAAACCGTGGCGACGTGGCGGCCGCCAAAACTAATGGCGACCGTATAGCCACTGATTCCACCAAACGTCGCGCAGAAGACCCCCACTGCAATCAAGGCAATGCTGCCGTTGACATCCTTTACGAAATACGACGCCACCATCAGTGCCGAACAGGCCGCCATTCCCGCGACAGCGATCCCCTGCCGGCTGAGACGCGCGCTACCGGTGCGCTTGAAAAGCCAGTCGGAAAAGAAACCGCCCGACATGCTGCCGATCACGCCGCCCGCCCCGGCAATCGTCGTCAAAAGCCCCGATTGATCGAGGGTCACTCCGCGGGACTTCTGCAAAAACGTGGGGAACCAGGTCAGGAAGAAGACCATTCCTGCCGCCCGGAAAAACTGCTGGGCGCAAAGTAGGGCAAGCGGCCAGCTTCGCAGCATGGCGGTCCAGTCGACTTTCGATTTCAGTGGTACCAGTTGGGGCCCGGCCGGGAACATCGAAGCGGGGATAGCGGCGAGAAAAATCGCGGTCCAAAGAAAGCCAGGAAGTGCGTACGCGGCGAACAGCAAACGCCAGCGCTCTATCTCGCTTGATTGAGCCCAGGAATCGAAGCTGCCAAGAAGTGTGGAGGTCAAATAGGGAGTCAGCGCGCCGCCGATGGCCATGCCGCTGGCAAGCAACCCGGTGGCTCGCGCGCGTTGAGACTCAGGGAAAATCTGCCCGATCGCCTTGGCGGCGCAGGGAAACGCTCCCGCTTGAGCGGCCCCCATGATCGTCCAAAGGATGAGCAAGGAATAGAATCCGCTGGCGAAGCCGCTGACCAGGGTGGCCGCCGACCATAACGACATGAAAATGGCCAGGGCCACGCGGCTGCCGATCCGATCGGCCACCCAGCCGCTTGGAAGTTGCAACAGCCCATAGCCGATGTACCAGCCCGATTGAATCCAGCCCATATCCTGGGCCAGATTGGCAAAACGAAGATCCTCGGAGATCTCTTGCGCGGGGACGCTGATGGCGCCGCGCTGCACATAGGCGATCACGGCGCATAGGCAGAGGGAAATCAGCACCGGCACCCGGCCGTCTTGCTGATTTCTGGCATCATCGGCGACCTGGGCCATGCCGGTCCTTACGAGATTGGGGTGAGCACCTGCTGAAGGATTTCAAACAATCGGTCCACTTCCTCGGCCGTTTCCGGATCGAGAGACCAACTATAAGGCATGCGCCTGCGATCCGATTTCCAAAGCCCTCGTTTTACGAGCAGGTGTTTTTCGATGGCCAAAAAGCCATCAAGACCGGCCTGCAGTTGCAAGGCTACCAACGCGCAGATGGGGAAATAAACCGTGTAGGCCGCGGGTTCATCTTCCTGCTTGAGCGCTTTCCAGATGGCCACAATACCATCGAGTAGATCCATACCGGGCATGGTGCCCTGAATGCCGCGGCGGTAGCTGTCGATGAGCAGAATACCGCCGGATCCTTCAAAGATCTTGGCCCGTCCGCCCGTGGCCTCGCGCAGGGCCGAAAGGTTGGGACCGATCGGCGAGGCTTCCGGTTTGAAGACGATCTTGTTTTCGCCATAGCGTTCAAGAAGCTGCAAATAAACGTCCAGCGGAATGGCGCTGCCGACATATCCCGAGGCATCCTGCACGATGATCGGCAGATCGACCCCCTCGGCCAGCTGCCGGTAATAGTCGATATGCGCGTCAACCGACAACCTTGAGTTCAAGGGTGGGGCCGCCATGACCGCATCGCATCCCGCCTTTTCGGCATGCAGGGCATAGGCCAGCGCCTGCTTGCCGCTTTCGGCACCCACGGCCGCGAAAAAGGCCCCCCGGCCGGCGTTGCATTCGACGATCTGCTCGATGAGCGTACGCCTCTCTTCAGAAGTCAGCCGCAGGATTTCCGATACCATCCCCGTGCCCAGCCCATCGGCGCCGACCGAATACGCCCAATCGATTTCGCGCTTGAGCGCCTGCGAATCGATCTGGTCGTGGTCGTCAAACGGGGTGTGAACGATGGGCAGTACTCCACCAAGCGGCCGCGGCATGAAGGAACTTCCGAAGAAAGTGAGAAAGTAAGCATCAAAAGAAGAGCCGTGAGGCCAAGTTCTTCTTACCAATCTCCGACGCTTCCATCCGCATAAAACACCCGCTGCAGGCATTCCTGCTCAAACGGATGTTTGCGCACTTCGGCTTCATCAATTTCGATTCCGAGCCCCGGCCGCGTATTGGGGCGCACGATGCGGCCCTTGGGATCCACGGTGAATCCCTCCTTGACGACGTCGTCGCGCCAGGGCACATCGGCATGGACCGACTCGCAAATCGCGTAGCTGGGCTGCGAGAAGCCAAATTCCAGCGAAGCGGCCGTGCTCACCGGCCCCTGAGGGTTATGGGGAGCCAGCGCAATGCGGTGGGCCTCGGCCAGGGCGCCGATGCGACGCGCCTCGGTGAAGCCGCCGCAGTGGGTGAGATCGAGCTGGCAAACCGCGCAGGCGCGCGCCGCGAAAAGATCGCGAAACGCGGCCAGGTGGGTGATCCGTTCTCCCGTGGCGATCGGCGTCGTGACGGCGCGGGCAATCGCGGCCAACCCCTCGATGCTTTCGGGCCAACAGGGTTCTTCGAAAAAGTAGAGGCCAAAGGGTTCGAGCGCCTTGGCGAATTGCAATCCCATGGCAGGCGAAGGCCGGGCATGGCAATCGACCATGATGTCGATCTCATCTTTGACCGCTTCGCGCATCGCGGCGACGCAAGCCACGGCGGCCTTGATCGGTTTGAGCCCTTCCAAGGGAAGCGTGGGGGGAACCGCCATCGACTTGAAGGCGGTGAATCCGTCGGCCACCGCTTGTAGGGCCAGGTCGGCAAACTGCTTGGCATTGTCGACTGGGGTTTCGTAGAAGCTTTTCATGTCGCCGCCGCCCAGGTGGCAGTAGAGCCTCACTGAATCGCGCACCGGGCCGCCCCAGAGCTTGTGGCAGGGGGTGTTGAGCGATTTGCCCAGAATGTCCCACAACGCGATATCGATGCCGGCGATTGCCGTGGCGCGCACGATGCCGTTGCCATGCCAAAAGTGCTGGCGCCACATCATCTGCCAGAGATGCTCGACGCGGGTCGGATCTTCCCCGATGAGCAACTGGGCTAGATCTTCGATGGCGCCCACCACGCCGCGCGTGTGCCATTCCAGGGTCGCCTCACCCCAGCCGAATAGGCCCGGTTGGTCGGTGATCACTTTGACAAAGACCCAGTTGCGCATGCGGGCATGACAAACCAGGGTCTCGATGGCGGTAATTTTCATGGAGTTCTCGAGATGGCGCGGGAAAGGGAGCGGTAGTGGAATGGGGCAGGCCAGCGGAATGGGCTCAACTCTCAGGTCTGATGTCTTTCTGGCATTTAATCGGTCCAGGGGTCTGAATCCAACGAAATCGGCCATTGCGATCGGATCGGTGCCCCACTTGACCTTTTTTTTGTGGAGTTTTGGGGTTTTGGGGTCCGATAAATCCAAGGATGCCGATTGGCGAAACTCTGAGGCGATGCTTCGGCTCGCGAAGAGATCATCGCCCGACGCCCACCGCTTCTCTTCCTTGGTGCTGGACCAGCCGATGCGATCCGATCAATTCCGGTGTTTGGATTGCGGTCATGAGTCACTGGAAAAGGCCGACGACGGCCATCTGTGCCCCTCCTGCGGCAAACTTTGGCCGGTTCATGGCGAAGTTCCCCTCTTTCTTCCCGGGCTCAAAACCGTCGAGAGCGGCCTGTCCCTTTCTGACTCCTCGTGGAAAGAGGTGTGCCAGGCGACCGGTTTGACGGTCGAATCGTCGCACCTGGAGCGATTGAAAGCGATCTTCGCGCGCAACTATCACCTGCCCGAGTTTCATCTGGGCGCGGAAAACAATTACTATTTTCAGCGTGTTCCCGGACTGGAGAAATTCCTGCCCAGTGCGTCCGCGGATTTGCAGACCAAGGCTCCTCGAAACGACTTGCCGCTGCGATTCCGGGTCGAACGTCATCTGATCCCCGAGAGCCTACCTACCGACATCACTTCGACCTGGAATGTGCGCATTGTCAACGAGGGGAACCGTCCCTTCGGCCCAGACGGTCCAGGCGCGGTCAGACTTTCTTACCGGTGGCTCGATCATGCCGGCAATCCGCTGAAAGTGGATGGTCGTCCCACGGCGCTACCGGTCGCGCTCGCTGCCGGCCGGGGATTGTCTGTTCCCTTACTTCTGCATTCGCCGCGTACGCAGGGGCTTCATCTGCTGGAAATTGGTCTGGTGGACGAGCGCGGGCGCTGGACCGGATCGGATGGCGGCCCCATCCTCATCCGCTGCCTTGCGGGATGGACGCTCGAACTGCCAAAACACTGGGTTTCGACCGGAAAAGCACCCGCCACTTACGACTATGCCGAGGATCACAAGCTGGGCGTCGAGTTTCTCAAGGAAGAGCTCACGGGCGTTTCCGAGCCGCGACTGCTGGAAATCGGCGGTTGTTGCAACCCGATGACTGATGGCTTCGACGGGCAAATTTCCGTCTGCGACATCGACGCGCAGACGTTGCAAGTGGGCCGGTTGCGTTATGCTCATCGCAAGAACATGGAATTTTTGGCCTGCGACGCAGCCAGGCTGCCGTTTCCTTCGGGCAGTTTCGACAGTGTCGTCCTGTTCGCCACGCTGCATCACTTCGCCGATCCGATCGGCTGCCTGCGCGAATTTCGCCGCGTGCTGAAGCCGGGCGGTTTCGTGATGATGGGCACCGAACCGGTTGGCTCCTACATGGCCGAAACGGTGAATTCCAAGCTCCTCAAGGAGCTCGAAAGCGGAATCAACGAGCAGGTCTTCACCGCCCAGGAATATCAACGGATGTTCTTGATGGCGGGGCTGTTTGCCACCCGCGTTGAAATGGACCGGGGGGCCTTGCGAGCGATCCTGCGGCCTCAGGCGACCGGAATGACCGTGTCCCTGGTGGAAGACCGTTTTCCTCAATCGTTTCTTTTGCGTCAGTGGGTAAAACTCAACCTGCGCTGGGCGAAAAAGAAGGTCGGCAATCAACTTGCCCCCTGGATGGGGAAGCGCAAGGCCGCCTGAACCCGCAGATCATACGGTGCCCGGCGGTTTTCCCTGAGATGCGGCATTCGTTTACCTTCAAGACATCCACGCCAGGTTCATGTAAGCAACGGTGATGGAAACGCTGCCAAGTCTCAAAAACACCAAGTACATTTTTCTCGCGAAGACGCAGTGGTTCGGAGAATAAGAAGACTTCAAACTTTGGGCCCAGGGACGGCATTTCTGGCTTCACTTCCCCGCGTCCAATTCTCTGATGGACTCGTCTCCGCTTTTCTCTCCGCGGCTCCGCGTCTCCGCGTGAAACTCTTCATGCCATGAATCCTCGTGGGAATTGCGCCAAAGCTGGCAAATGCGCTCCAGCCGATTGGGCCGCTTAAAGAACTTCAAGCAAGGCAGACCAGATAGATAAAGCCGGAAAGGACCAAACGCCTTTCCGGCGGTGAAATGCCTGAACGGTTCTCATCGAAATCGACGAGAACCGTTCCAGTTGATGCACCGAATTTCGGAAGAGGCGAAGGTTCTACGGCTCGACCGAGTTGGCCGGAAGAAGCAAGCCGCCGACGAGGCTAAGATCGCGCGCGCCCAGCTTTTCCACCATGCGCGGGGTCATGCTGAAGGTCATGATCGCTTGCTCGCCCGTGGCGGCTGCAATCAGGAAAAAGTGCTGCACGACATCGGCCCCATCCATCTGGCCCTGTGCCGCGATGCGGAAAATATACCGGCCTTCGGTGCCCGGGATTTCGTCGGCCAAGAGCTCCTTGTTGACCTCCCATCCGGGGGTCTTGTTCATGGCGGCCCGGAAATCCTCTGGGCTCATGTGCTTGCCCTTGGTCGCGGCGGTCCAGGGGGTGATGGTGCACTGGGCGATAAAATCGCCACGGTCGAGCAACCGCAACACCAGGTGATTGTCGGTCTCTGCCACAAGCTGCCACTCGCGTCCGTGCACCAGTTCGTAGCGCGCCTTGGCGTCGCGAAATTCCAGGGTTCGCAGTTGTTCGGGCACCCCGTCTTTTTCCTCGGGGAACTTTGCGATCGATTTGTCCGACAAGGGAGCGGGAATTTCCACTTTTTTCCGCTGGACCTTCAAGTAACTTTCCAGTGTTCCCGAGGGATTCACCGGGCCCGGATCGCGTTCCTCGGTTTGTTTCCATTCCAGGTTCACGATCAGGTTCTGCTTCGTGTCGAAAATTCCCCGGGCTTCCACCGCGGCCTTGACCTGGGCTCCCAAATCGATGCCGGAGGCCTTGCCGCTCACGCTGAAATGGGCTTCTTCACCTTTGATTTCGAGAAGTTTTCCGGAAAGGTCCTGCTCAACGAGGCCTTCGAAATGGCAAAGCAATTGCACGGTCGCATTGTGCAGCCGCCAGGTCTCGCCTGCGCGCACCTTCGTGCCGGGAACGATTCCCGAAAGGGCAAGCGTGTCGAACTGATCGGTGGTCAGCTCCTGTTCGGAACGAGTGAGCGGGCCTTCAGGGCAAACGGTCCAAAGCTGTTCCTTGGTGCGTTGCACCAAAAAGAGGCGCCGGCTCGGCCTTAGCGAACGGATCGTTTTTTCAGCGCCTTCGAACACGACCGCTTCGGCCTTGTCATATTGCCGCGCCACGCGGGCAGGGCCGGTTGAGTGCGGTGTTTCCCCGACGGAGAGAAGCCGTTCGGTATAGTGGTGCTTTCCCTGGGCCTTGATGGCGATTTTGCGCAGCTCCTTGTCGGCCTGGATGCGCAGTTCGCCGGAGAGCTCCAGGGCCAGATCGACTTCGAAGGAGGTGCCGTTTTCCAGTTGCTCCTGCAGGATGACCGCATCGCCCTGGGCTTCCTTCTTCGAAGCGCCGTCTTGCGAAATCGCCAGCGATCCTAGCAACAAGGTCAGCGCCAAGCCGATACCTGCGCCCAATGACCTTCGCCGAAAACTCACCAAGCTTACGGAAGTGTAACTCAACCCGGACGAGCTAAGACCCAGGCCTGACAACCAGGGAAAACGGGACCGGTCTGGGGATCTCATGATCCGGATTCTCCACGAAAAATAAGGGCTTGGGATCGATTTTCAGGCTTAACCAAAAACTCATTGGAAAATCAATCCCGTTTGCATGAAGATGACCCTGACTAGCGATCCTCCCTAGTTTCTAGCCGATTTGAAATTTCCATCCGGGGCCCAATCGATGCGCCAAGCTCTATTCCTCACCGCGATCGCGGGATTTGTCGGCGTGGTTTATTGGACCCGTCCTGAAACACAAACCGATACTCCGTCGGCCCCATTGGCGCGCTGGGTGTTCGATCCGGCTCAGATTGCCGGCAATAAACTCAAGCCCGAAGTCGGACCGTGGGAATTGACCTTTTTGGCCGCTCCCCAACTAGAAAAAGGCGCGCTATCGGCCGCCTATTTTGGTGGCGGCCTCAGCGGTGCCGAACTCCATGGCCAAAAAGGAAAGCCGTCGCCTCCGGCTCCCTCGGGTGCTTTTTCGATACTGACCTGGGTGCGCATCGATGCGGGGGATCGCAAGGGGGGCATCGTCGGCCGCGTGGAAGACAATCGCTACGGATCCCAGGGGACGTACCTGGGCTATGATGAAACCCACTATCTGTTTGGTATTTCTCCCGGCGGACCGTCCGTGGGCGAGGGGCGCATTCAGGTGCTCAAATCGGCGCAGCCCTTTCCCAAGGGAACCTGGGCGCTCGTGGGGGCCACCTACGATGGCGCGGTTGCCCGGCTGTACGTAAACGGCGAGCTGTCGAATGAATCACGCGAATGCCGTGGGCCGGTCAACTGGTTCCGCACGGGCGGCTGGTCATTCGGACGCTTCCAGGACGAAGACGACCGCGTGCCGATGATCGGCGCGCTGCGTGAAGTGGAGCTTCACGAAAAAGCCCTCGACGCCGCCGAAATGAAACGCCGATTCGAAGCCCATGCCGATTGGGCCAAGCTGACGGCGCCAAAAGAGAATGTCCATTTCGCGGTCGCTCCTTATCTGCAGTTTCCCGACAACAACAGCTTCCGCGTTTGTCTGGAAACCTCGGCTCCAGTGGACGCGGTGGTCGAATACGGCGAGGAAGCACCGTTCAAGCAAAACGTTGCGTCGAGCGCGCCTGCGACCTTTCACGAACTGAAGGTGAGCGGTCTGGCCCCTGGAAAACAAGGCTATTACCGGGTGGTCTGCACCGCCTCCACCGGCGAGAAAATCGAAACCCCGATTTTGCCCTGGCAGACCGCGCCCACCGAAGCGGTTCCTTTTTCGTTTGCCGTCATCGGAGACACCCAGGGCAATCCTCGCGCCACGGGCAAAGTGACCACGGAAATGCGGGCCATGCGCCCCAACTTCCTCTTGCACTTGGGCGATGTGGTCGATGAAGGCAAAAACAACCGGATGTGGATCGAGGATCTATTCCGCCCCTCGCAAGAGCTGTTCGGCGCGGTGCCCCTTTATCCCTCGATCGGTAATCACGAGAAAAACCATCCCAATTATTACAAATACTTCTCGTTGCCCGCGCCCGAATACCGCTACAAGTATTCCTGGGCCGACGCCGAGTTTTTCGTGATTGATTCCAACAAGAGCATGAGCCCCGGTTCGGAACAGTACGAATGGCTGGACCGGGAAATGGGCGCTTCCAAGGCGACCTGGAAGTTCTGCTACCACCACCATCCGGTCTACAGCGGCGACAGCAACGACTATGGCGATACCTTCGCGGGGAAAAAGTCGGCCCTGGGCGATCCGCGCTTACGGCCGCTGGCCCCCCTCTATGAAAAGCACAAGGTCGACATCGTCTTCAACGGGCACATTCACCTGTACGAGCGCAGCCATCCGGTGCGTGCCGGCAAACTCGACGAAGCTAATGGCGTGGTTTATGTGACAAGCGGTGGCGGCGGCGGCGGCCTGGAGAACTTCACCCAGTCTCCGGCCTGGTTCAAGGCTGCTTGCCGGGTCGACTATCACTCGACCTTTGTGGCGATCGCCAACCGCACCCTGGAACTCAAGGCCGTGGACAAGGACGGCATCGTGTTCGATATGTATCGGCGCGTCAAGTAACGGAAGATCAAGCCTGAGAGATCACAAACGCCCGCATCCTTAGGGATGCGGGCGTTTGTGGTTTTCCGTTTGTTTTCTTTCTATTCTCTATCGATTCTCTATTGATTCGCGGGATTGGACGAGTCGCGGGATTGGGCGAGGGCGGCTTCGCTCGGGCGATAACGGTTCGCGCCCGTGGACGCCGTTAATTTCTCCAGATTTTCGACGACGGTTTTCCAACCACTCATCCTGGCCCAGGCCAGCGGACCCGGCTTGTGCGCGGGCCAGCCGATTCCGACGACAAGCAAGCGATCGATCGTCGTTTCGTCCAGACCGGAGTCGATCTGAAATTGAGCGACAACCGAGGCGAGCCGCATCAGCACGCGGTCGCGCCCCTGCCGTACCCGCGCCGAGGATCCAAGAGCCTGCCAGAGCGGATCGGGTCTTTCTGTTTCCCCTGAGGAACTCCATTGTTTTTTGATCGCGTTGAGCGCGAGCGGATTGGGCACCCACCGGCCGAGCACCGTCATGCCGATGCCTCGCCGCTCTGGCCAGCCCGGGAATCCGGCTCCCAACACCGCTTCGGCCCACGGTTGCTCAACCTGACCGGGTTGCCGCGCCTTCCAGGCAAGTTCCATCCGTGCGGCGAGCGGCAGCCCTTGCAGATCCAGCAATTGCAAAGGGCCTGGACGCATTCCCATCTTGAACCAGTCGGCTTCGATCGCTTTCAGGGTCAGGCCGAGATTGGCCAGGTGGATGATTTCATCCCAAATCACCCAAAGGATCATCGGGGCCAGCAGTTCGCAGCCGGGCTTGATGTTCCGCACGACGGAGCCCAACCCAGCCAGCCATGCCGGACCCTGGGAAAAATCGCGCCCTTCGGGGGATTCGAGTAGGACCAGAAACGGCCGGTCGGGTAGTACGACAATACCCGCCCGTTGGCCGGGGGAGGCCATGCCGCTCTGGCGGGGCAGATTGAGGCAGAGCCGTTCTCCGCGGGAGGTAGCGCCCGCGGGTGGCTCAAGGGCATCGAGCACGGTCAGCGTGGCTTTGGCCGACTTGGTCCCATCGGGATCGGCTTCGATCATCGCCAACCGGGCAAGGCTCGATCGTTTGGGGAACGACTTCTTGAGTCCGAGCGTGATCTTTCCAAGAGTGTCGGGGTCTCTCTCTTGAATGAAGCCGATGCCTCCCTTGCGCGCATGCAAGGACAAAAGCCAGATTCCGGCATTGCCGTTTCCTTGCAAGGAAATCGAAGCAGGATTTGCCGGGGGCTTGATCGTACCCGATTCCTTCCAGCGTTGAAATTCGGCCTGAAAACCGACCAGGAATTTCGTGGCGGTGGATTTTGCCAGTTCAAGATTGGCGCGAGCTGCCGACTGCGCTTCGCCAGATGCCCAGGGCAGCGTCTTGGCAAGCGTGACCGCCAGGGTGGCGGCGTGGGCATCTTCCTTGGTACGAAGGGCGACCAGCCGGTCCATGCCGCGCGCAAGCATGGCCCGCCCCATGCCGGTACTTTCCCAGATGCGCTGGCGCCAGGTCCGCAAGGGAAGCTTGGGAGTCTTTGTTTCCCCCTGGGTTTTTCCCTGAGCGAGCGCCTTGCCCATGGTCAAAACGATGAGCCCCTTAAGGCTGGCTTCGTCAAGAGCCAGACCATCAAGGAGCCCCCAGGTTTTCGCCGCGGGCCCGCCGATCCAGGGGCCGCCGGCGGCAAGCAAGGAGGCTTTCTCCCAGCCGACCAAGCCCATCAGTCTGCCAATCATTCCGCCTTCGGGAATGAGGCCGCGCTCGTCGGTTAGAAAGCCAAATTGCAAGCGAGGTTGATCCAGGGCAATCCGGTAGTCGGCGGCGAGGGCCAATTCCAGGCCTTCTCCAAGGCAAGGCCCGTGGATGACGGCGATGACCGGGCAGGTCAGGTTGCGCAAGTGAACGAGGCATTCGCGAAAACGCTCATGCGCTTCGGTGTATTCGGTACTGCCCAGATTCGCTTCCAGCCAGTCCGGCGCCCAGCCGGCCAAAAACCCGCGCTTGGAACCTTGAATGAGTAGGAGCGGAATGCGGCCGTGGCCCAAGGCATTGAACTGATCGATTTTGCCAAGGGCCTGTGCGCATTCGGTCCATAATTGCGCAAGCGCGAAAGGTTTTCCCGCTCCGGGCGGATCCATTCTTAGCAAGGCCGCTCCCTGGGGATCGCGGTCCAGGGTCAGGTATTTTCCTTTGAACATCTTTGGTCCACTGTCCCCCGCTCCCCACCCGCGCAAATCCAGAGCCCTTATCCCGGGTTTAGCCAGAACCTGTGCCAAACGAGAAGTCGAGCCGGGGAATTCCTCTCCTTGGTTTTAGGTGAAAGGGATCGTGCAGGCTCATCGGCAGGCACGCCGCCGGGATATTTCCAATTTTTCCTACCTGGCTGGTGGAGTAAACTAGATTCTTTGAGTCCTCCTTAACCAAGAGCCTGGTTTCACGATGGTTTTGACACAATCGGCGGTGAGCGGTTTTCCGGTGACCCGCGGCAAAGTGCGCGATGTTTACGATCTGGGCGATCGAGTCCTGTTGGTGGCAACCGACCGCATCAGCGCCTTTGACTGGGTGTTGCCCAATCCGATTCCGGACAAAGGCAAAGTGCTGACGGGACTTACAGCCTTCTGGATGGCCCGGTTGGGGGTGGAGCATGGCCTGATTTCCACGCGGCTGGAAGACTGCCCCACGGCCTTCCAACAAATCGATCAAGATTTGCGAGGCCGGATTTGCCTGATGCACAAATACCCCGTGGTGCCGGTGGAATGCGTCGCACGTGGATATTTGGCCGGCTCGGCAGTGAAGGAGTATGGCCAGAGCCGCTCGATCTGCGGCGTTCCGCTGCCGCCGGGACTGGTCCAAGCGGACAAGCTTCCCGAAGTCGTCTTCACACCCGCGACCAAGGCGGCTTCCGGGCATGATGAAAACATCTCCTTTACCCAAGTTGTGGATCTTGTTGGAGCTCAGATCGCGAACCTCCTCAAGGACCGCACGCTTGAGATCTTTCAAAAAGGAGCGGATTTGGCGCAATCGCGCAATTTGTTACTCGCTGATACAAAACTCGAATTTGGCCTATGCGACGGCCGCGTGATTCTCGTGGATGAGGTTCTGACCCCCGATAGTTCGCGCTATTGGGAAAGTTCTTCCTGGGTGCGCGGCAGTTCGCCTCCGTCGTTCGATAAACAATTTGTGCGCGACTGGCTGGAAACCACCGGGTGGGACAAGAATTCGCCGCCTCCAGCGCTGCCCGACGACGTGATCGCCCAGACGCGCAATCGTTACATCGAAGCATTCGAAAGAGTGACCAAAACCAAATTCGATTCCAGCGTGTCACATTGGGATTTTTAGTTTTCGCCGGAAATGATGCATGGTAATTATGAGAAGAGATGGGATGCGGGCCCCAAGGAGCCACGGATGACCGACGCCACGGACAAAACGCCTCCGGTGCCGCCGGTACAGGAAGGTTCCGAGCTGCAACCTCTTTCGGTTCATGACGGAAGTAATGGCGACATCGAGCTTTTCGACGATCTTTCACAAAAATCTGAAAAATTATTGAGATATCCAAACTCCCCCATTCCGGGTGCTGATATAGGCCCGGGCGCCGACGCAATTGCCCAAACCCCTGAAAATGAAGGCGTTTACCAGCCAGGCCTCCGCGCGGAACCGCCACCCACCGCACTCGAAATTCCTCAGGCGATTGCGCCGCAGTCTGTCTTGCCCGAAACGGTGGGAGAAGCGATTCCCCTGGTGGAACCGGTCCGCGGCCGAAGACCTGCTCCCTCCCCCTATGGCCCGCTGCTCATTTTCTTCCTGATTTCATTTTCGATATGCTCGGCGGGATTGAATGTTTATCTTTTTTGGCAGGCAAGAAATCTGGCCGCGGAGCTTGAGAAGCGCCCACCCGCGCCAAGGCTGCCAGCGTGGCAAAAAAGATGAGAGATCGCCACAAGTTCGGAAAGCCATTAAAAAGAGTGAATTAATCTAAAATGCCAAAATGGGCTTGTCGATCAATTCCGATCCCTGTAGGTTTGGATCAAGATGAGGGTTGATGGGCGATGCTATTTTTTTTGCCCGGACCGAGTTTCCATCCGGATTGAGTTACCCGCCCCGGGCCAACTTCCGGAAGGTGTGGACTTAAGATGGTCGATTCGGCGAGTGGCGGTCGCTTCCCGGAAAGGCCTGGTTCTCAAGGAGAGGAGAATGGGGGCGCTCCGCAAGGAATTGCCAACCCCCAATTCGCAAGATGAAAATCACCCGAGCTTCCAGTTATGCTTTGCACGCCCTGGCCCACATGGCGCAACAGAAACCCGACAAGGAAGGAAAATACTCGGTTCTTCCCTCCCACAAAATCGCTGAAGCTCGCGGTGTTCCCGAGCGCTTCCTTTTGAAGGTTCTCAAGCCGCTGGTCACCACCGGCATTCTCGATTCGATCAAGGGACCCAGCGGCGGCTACAAGCTCAAGAAGGCGCCCAAGGAAATCACCGTCCTGGAAATCATCGAAGCCGTCGACGGACCCATCCGCCCCCAAGGATCGTCCAACGACTCCGGTAACTCCACCGCCATCAACTCCCGCCTCGACAAACTGTCCAAGGACACTGCCGAACTCATGCGCGCCCACATGCGTAAAGTCAGCCTCGCCGAAATCGCCGGCAAAAAGTAACCTGGGCATTTTTTCGGGGCCGGTTGCTGATCAAGGCCCTGGGGCTTTTAGACAGGTTGCTGGATGAAGGCCGCGGTGCTTTCAGACTGGTTGCTGATGAAGGCAGCGTGCTTTCAGACGACTTGCTGATGAAAGCTCCGATTGCCGACTAGAATGTGTTTTGGAGCGTACCTGGAACCGAGCCTTGATGGCCGGTTCCAGGATTTTTCTTTTGCGGGCCGCAAGTTCGCCTGCGGCTTTGTAAAAGAACGATCGCTGTCCGATCGCCAACTCTTCCTTCAGGTTGCCTACCTGAGTTTTCTTGGTTGGCTTGAGCGGCTGAGAGCAGCGGCTCCTGTTTGTTGGCGGCGGTTTTGATTTTTCAGAGCGGTGAATCGGTTTCTTGTTCCATGTCCATTCGAATTTCCAACCTTCGCCTGCGCTTCGACGAGCCCGAATCGGAACTTCCCGGCCGGATCGCGAAGGCACTCGGCATCTTGCCCGCCGACCTTTCCCAGTGGCGCATCTTGCGCAAAAGCCTCGACGCGCGCGACAAGTCCCGCTTGGGCTATGTCTACTCCACCGAAGTGCGCCTCGAATCGCGCGACGAATCGCGCCTCTTCAAGAAATCTTCACACACTGGCGGCG
Source organism: Gemmataceae bacterium (assembly GCA_965226945.1). Taxonomy (GTDB): domain Bacteria; phylum Planctomycetota; class Planctomycetia; order Gemmatales; family Gemmataceae; genus SYLG01. Next base: position 4,943,824 of record OZ245717.1, read on the forward strand.
TGCGCATCGAACCCTACATCGGCGAGGTCTATCGCGAACCCGTGCCTGGCTCGCGGCCGCTGGACCACCCGCCTGTGGTCATTGGATCGGGGCCTGGCGGCCTGCTTGCCGCCTTTATCCTCGCCGAGCTCGGATACCGACCCATTGTTCTGGAACGGGGCAAGTCGGTGCGCGACCGGATCCATGCCACTCGCCTCTTCGATGGCGGCGGAGCGCACGACCCCGAAAACAACTACCTGTTCGGCGAAGGCGGCGCGGGCACCTTTTCCGATGGCAAGCTGACCTGCCGCTCCTCCGGTCCCGATGTGCAGCGCGTTCTGGAGATCCTGGCCAGCCACAATGGCAAGCCTTCAATCCTTTATGATCAACGTCCTCACCTGGGCAGCAACCGCCTCCCTGCCGTGGTCAAGGCGCTCAGGCGCGCGATCATAGAAAAAGGCGGGGAAATACGCTTTGATAGCCTCGTCAGCGACCTGGAAATTCGCGACGGCGCGATCCAGGCCGTCCATGTGCAAAACGAACGGATCGCCGCCAGCGCGGTCATCCTCGCGATCGGCCATTCGGCGCGCGACTCGTACCGGATGCTCAAGCTTCGCGGCGTACCGATGGAGCAAAAAGCCTTTCAGATGGGGCTGCGCATCGAAGGACCCCAGTCGGCCGCCAACCGCTACAAGTATGGTCCCGAACCTCTGGAAGGGATCCTGGGACCCGCCGACTACACCATGGCGGTGCGAGGGCCGAACACCGAACGAGACCTTTTCACCTTTTGCATGTGCGCCGGCGGCTACATCATGCCTTCCGTCAGTGCCCCAGGCTATTTCTGCACCAATGGGATGAGCCTGTCGAATCACGATTCCCCTTATGCCAACACCGGTCTGGTCGTTACCGTCGAAACCGCCGAGTTTCCCGGCAACGATCCGCTGGCCGGGATCTTCTTGCAAGAAGCGCTCGAAAAGCGTGCCTTCGAAATGGGCGGTGGCGACTACGGCTGCCCCGCGCAACGGGCAGTCGATTTCATTGCAGGCAAGACTTCCAGCGACCTGCCCGGTTGCAGCTATCCGCGCCGCACCTTTTCCGCCGACCTGCGTGAGGTCCTTCCCCCGAGCGTGGCCGAGGTCGTCCGCGATGGACTTCCCCTGATGGATCGCAAATGGAAGGGGAAATATCTGCCCGACGCCCTGCTCGTCGGCCCCGAGGCTCGCGGCAGCGCTCCGGTGCGCATCATTCGCGATGCCGAAAACCGCCAGTCACCCGGGATCACCGGCCTCTATCCCGTTGGCGAAGGGGCAGGGTTCGCCGGCGGCATCGTTTCGGCGGCCGTTGACGGCCTGCGTAGCGCCAGAGAATTGATTGGCCTTTTCGCCAGGCCCTAGGCTCACTGTTTCCTTTGCCTCATTCTCCACTCTCCTGCATCACTTGTGCAGTGGCTCTCGATGATTTGCTCTCCGCTTTTCTCTCCGCGCCTCCGCGTGAAAATCCACTTGTCGTGAACCCACGAAAGATCGTGCCCTGTCGTCGCGTTCCACTTGGTCCAAAAGGGCACGGTAACGAGCGCCATAACCCCACGGACTTCCGATCACGGACTTGAGAAAAAACCGGCATCATCCCGAGGTTCTCGAGCCGCCAAGGCCGGCCCCAACCAGCCCTTGCGATTGCTTTAAGTGGCACCCGCCGATTCTACCCAGATTATCGCGCATCCCGGCACGATCCTCATATTCGGACTGAAGCTCAGGGGCGGCAGGACCGATACATGCAGCTAGGTGCGAATGGACTTTGCCCGACCCCTCCCCAAGACCCTGGGGACCGGACCCGCGATACCGGGGCAAAAGACCAGACGCATCCCCCGCAAGGAGTGCGTTATGGTCCGTTCATGGTGGTTGGGCCCCCTCGTTTTCACAATGGCCGGGGGCGGGACAGTTTGGGCACAAAGTGCTCCCGAGCGGTCCGCGACCGCCGGGGCGAGCCGCGATCGTTTCATGACGGTGACCGAGCAAGGGAAAAATCCCTGCCGTTGCCGCATTCTGCAGGCCGGATCTCTGCCCGATGGCAGCAAGGTGTACCTGGTGAGCGCCGTGGACGATGGCCACAGAATCACTGTGGTGCAACCGCCGCGTAAGAACGATGGCGTCGTTCCCTCGACCCGGTTTTATCACTGGACAAAAGACAATCGTCCTCCCGCCGGCGTGCCGGCCCTGTTGGCCCAGGACGAAAAAGCGGCCGAAGGACTGGCCGCCTCGGAACCCAGGCCGCTGCCGGTTCCCGCCAATCTCAGCTCCGCCGATGCGCAAACGCCTCAAGCGAAAAAGACGCTGGCCAATGTCAGCACCGCGATCGCTCCCGCGAATGCGACTCAAGCAGTCGTCGCCAGCAGCGTGTTGGTCGGCGAAGAAGGACCCAAGGGCAAGGTCGTCGATATGGGACCGGCCACCGGTGGGGAAATCGTTCCCGCAGGCAAGAGCCAGGCCGGTGGCAAAGGCGCCGGTGCGGGCGCGGGCGGCAAGGGCGCTCAAGCAGGCGGTAAAGGTGCGGGCGCAGGCACCAAGGGCGGTGACGGAACCAAAGGTGGCGACGGCACCAAGGGAGCCGGCCACGGCGGTGGATTGTTCTCAGGCCTTGGCGGTCATGGCGGAGATGGCCATGGCGGCAAGGGGGCCGGCGCGGGAACCAAGGGAGCCGGAGCCGGTGCGGGCGGTAAAGGCGCCGAAGCCGGCGCGGGAACCAAGGGAGCCGGTGCGGGCGGTAAAGGCGCCGAAGCCGGCGCGGGAACCAAGGGAGCCGGCGCGGGCGGTAAAGCCGCCGACGCAGGCGCCAAGGGCGGCGACGGCACCAAGGGAGCCGGCCACGGCGGCGGATTCCTCTCGGCACTTGGCGGCCACGATGGCGATGGTCATGGCGGCAAGGGAGCCGGTGCAGGCACCAAGGGTGCGGGCGCGGGTGCGGGCACGAAAGGTGCCGGCGCGGGAACCAAGGGTGGCGGACTGAAAGGTCAAGATCCTGGCGCGACCGGCGGCAAGACAGCCGATGCCGCAAGACTGCCCCGTAGCGTGGCCGATGCGCTTGATCCTTTGAACAGTCCGCTTGAATATCAAAAGACGGTCAAGGAAAAGGGCGAAGCGGGAGAAACCGCTCTCGAAAAATTCCGCAAGGCACTGGGATTGCGCGAGCGATCCGAGCGTGAACCTCGCGAACCTCGCGAATTCGGCGGCCGACGGGCTGGCCGCGGCAGCATGGAAGCCGCCGGCGTTTCGGGCGACTTTACGCTGGGTCAACCGTTCCCGGTGATGCTCGGAACGCCTCCCACGCCGGTGCCGACCCAGGCGAATATTCCCAAACCGCCCTACATGGCCTACATCCCCGGCCCCGAAGCCAACCCCTATGTGCCGCGGCCCGATGTGGGCGTTGCGCCGGGCTATGCCAACGCCTTCACCCGCACCAATACCGCACGGCCGATTCCCGCCGATTTCGGCAACCATCCGACCGTACCCAACGCGTTCGACACGCCGCTGCCCGCGGGCCCTCAGCCCACGGCCTTCGGGGCCGGGCCTCAAGGATTCGCGGGAGTTCCTCCCGGCTATCCCCAGGGGCTTCCCCCCGGAATGGCTCCCGGTTCGTTCAACGGCTTGCCGCCCGGTATGTTGCCCAATGGCATGCAACCCAATGGCGTGGGCGGGCCCGCCATGTCGACCCCGCTCGAATCGTTGTCTCAGCCGAAACCGGCCCCAGCCGGTCTTTTGGGACGCAATCGCTCCAACAGCAAATCCGACGACGGCGTGACCAACGCCTTCACCGGCGCTCCGGTGGCGCCACCGCAACCGGTGGGCATCGTTCCCTTGAACACGCCGCTCATGGGGCGGCCCGCACCGGCCAACACGGTGCAAACGGTCAACGCCGAGGTGCGCAAGGTCTCGCTTGAGCAGCCGATCCGCCAGCTCAAGGAAGGATTGCTCCCTTCGGATCGCGAGAAAGCGATCGAAGAGATCGGCCTGGCCAACCTCGAAACCCATGCCGATGGGGCCTCCGCCCTCTTGACCGCGGCCTTCCGCGATCCGGCACTGACCGTGCGACTCTCTGCAATCAGAACCCTGGGAACCAAGCTTTCCCGCAGCCCGCAGGCGATGGGCGCGCTCCGGGCCCTCCTCGACGATCCGGATGCTCGCATCCGCGCCGAAGTCGAGCAGATCCTGCAACCTGTGGATACTGTGCTGCCTCCCCCTCCCTCAGCGCCCAAGGCGCTCTTGAAGGGCGGCAAATAACCCGACCCCCTTGACCCGACCGGGAGGGCAACCTCCCGGTCAAGAAGAGACCGCAAGGTCTCGCGACCAACCCGCGGCCCCGGAGCCTCTCCGGGGCCGGGTCGTTTCATAGGGGAATCAATTCAGACTCAAACCGGGCATGCGGCCTATTCGAATTGATTTGCTGTAGATTTTTCACTAAGGCATTTTAAGGAAGCCCCCCGATATTTTTGGAGAAATGAGATGAACAGGATCGTTCTCTTGGCCGCCAGTCTGCTTGTGGTCGGCTTCGCCACTTCTGAAGACGAAAAGCCCAAGGGAGACCTTGCCCTCTTGCAAGGCACCTGGCAGGTGTGGCTGAATCCCGATGAGTCGGTGTTCATCGAGGTCAAGGGAAAGACCTTTGCGATGTCGCATCAAAAGGCCAAGGTCAAGACCGAACTTTCGAACGGGACACTGGTCTTTCCCGAACAAGCAGGAGCCAAGGCGTTGGATTGGGTGGAGGTCAAATCATCCCGAGGCGAAGCGGGACCCGATAACCGCTGCATTTATGAATTGCACGGCGACACCTGGATCTTGATAGGCGGCGGACCGGACAAACGCCCTGACCAGTTCTACTCGGGCGCCGCGGGTGGCAATCAGACCTTTGTGCTCAAACGAGTGAAAACCAAATAACCCAGTTGGCGCCGGAGCATTTCACCCAAGATGCCGGGCCTCAAGTGACGGTGATGGCAAACGACCTAGCAACCGGGTCGAGGTTGGCGCCGCCATTCGCCGTGTCTCCATCATCTCCCACCTTGAAGGTGAACGAGGCATAGGGCTTGCCGGTGGCATTGACCGCCAGTGTGAATTTCAACTTGCCCGCCGCGATGTCGGCCGCCGTGATGAAGGTGTTGGCCTTCACAGCGATGCCATTGAGAGTTAGCGAACCTTTCAGCGGAAGGGCAACGATCTGAACGCCGGAAAACAGGTTGGCCGGGCTGTCGTTGATGTCGGTGAAGGAGAAATACTCGAGCGTCAGCACGAGCGCGGTATTCTTGGGAATCGAAACCGATTTGTTTGCCCCCTGAGGCGGATCGTTAACGGCCGTCACGCTGAAACTGAGCGTATTGGCAAAGGGGTCCAGGGCGACTCCCCCCAGAGCGGTCCCTCCGTTGTCGGCAACCTTGAAAGCAAATGAACCGTATATGAGGCCCGATTCGTTTTTCGCCGGCCCATAGACGAGTTTACCCGCAACGATATCGGCCGCCTGGATCACCTGATTGGCCTTGGCGGCTACCCCCGCGAAGCGAAGCACTCCCTTGGTTGGGAGCGAGGTCACCGTGACGGAAGCCAGCGCGTTGGCCGGCGTGTCATTCAGATCCTTGAAGCCAAAGTCGGAGGTAGTCAAAACGCGCGAGGCGTCTTCAAGCATGGTGATTGTTTTGTCGGTGCCATCGGGTGCATCATTGACGGCTTTCACCGAAAAGGCGATCGTATTAGCCGTGGGATCCAGATCGATGCCGCCGTTTTCCGTGCCGCCGGTGTCTCTCACTTTGAAGGTGAAATTGGTGTAGATCGCGCCGTTGCCGTTCAGCGCCGGCACGAATTTCAAAAGCCCCTTTGTCAGGTCGCCCGTTGTGATTTCCTGGCCGATTGTCACCGGCGCGCCACTGAGTAGAAGGCTACCCTTGGCGGGGAGCGATTCGATTCGCACGGATAGAAACCCATTGGCCGGCGTATCTTTTGCGTCCTTGAAGCCGAAGTCGGCAACCGTTAACGGATAGAAAATATCTTCATTGATCGTGATCGTCTTGTTTGCGCCGTCGGGTGGATCGTTCAGCGCCTGCACTGCAAAGGTGAAGACATTGGGCGTGGGATCCAGATCGATCCCGCCGTTCTTCGTGCCCCCGTCATCACGCACTTTGAATCCAAAGGTCGCGTAAGGCGTGCCGAAGGCATTCGCGGCCGGTGTGAACAGGAACTTCCCCAAGGTGATGTCGCCAAGATTAATCGCCTGGTTGACGACCACCGCTTTGCCCGCAAGCGTCAGCGTTCCCTTCGTGGGCAAGGAGGTCACGATCACTCCAGACAAGGCGTTGGGTATCGAATCGATCGGATCGGTGAGTTCAAAATCGGTGGCCATGAAGGCATACGCCTTGTCCTCGCCGATGGTCGCGGTCTTGTCCTTCCCCTGGGGAGGATCGTTCACGGGTAAGACCGTAATGCTCGCCGTGGCGAGCGCTTCGCTAAACGCGGTACTGCCGCCGATGGCGGTGGGTTCGCTCAGGTCGACGGTGTCAGCGGGCATGCCGGTCGTGCGATCCCAGGCGCGCAATTGCAAGGTGGCCGTTCCCTGAAAATTGGCTTTGGGCCGGAAGCGGATCTTGTCGATATCGCGCAGCAACCCCGCATTGTTTGCCGAAACACCGGCCATGGAGGCCCAGTGAGCGCCCGCATCGAGAGAAAATTCCCAGGTTCCCGAGTCGGTGCCGGCCAGGCTGATGATGGCAGCCCCTTTGTTGGCTCCGAAATCGGCATCGGTGGTCAGTGAACCAAGCAGGGCCGCGATCGTGGTGCCCGTGGGGTTGAGGGTGTCTTCATTGATCGAGGGAAATACCGGTGCGACCTTGGTGCTGAGCACGGGAGCGTGGTTGGGGCCGTCACTAGGAGTCAGTTTCGCGTCGATTTTGACATTCTGGCCGCCCACGGTGACCGTTTTCACGATCGGTGTGGGAATGCCGCCGCCTGAGAACGTGATCGTGTAAGCGCCCGCGGGCACCTGAATCTGGTAGCCCCCGGCTGACATGCTCACGGTTTTGAAGTCGTTGACCCCATCGATCGTGATGTTGACATTGCCCATCCCTTCCTGATTGTCGTAGCGGCCATCCTTGTCGCGATCGACATACACCACGCCGAGCAGGTAGGGGTTGCCGATGTTCGCGCGATTGCCGAAGTCCTGCGTGATGACAAGGGGGCCGACGCCGGTTTTCGCGTTGTTTTCCTCGATGATCGAAATTCCCGTTTCGCGATAAGCGGGATTCATCAGGTTTTGGCGGTGGCCGGGAGGGTCTTGAATTCCGGTGGCTGTGAAGCCCCAGTCGATCGCCAGGGCCGCATGGGCTTGAAAGGGCGTTTCTCCATAGGCAAAAATGCTTTCGGCAAGCGTGTTCCAGTTGTAGCCCGCATTGGTGAGGCGCACACCCACGTCGGGTTCGCCGGGAAGCTGATGCTCCTGCATATCCTGCTGGATCATCTTTTGCGAATGGCCAAGCGCCGCCGCCATGATGTTGGCGTTCCAGGCCAGGGGTTGCGCTGGTTTCAGTTGCTTCCACTGATTGAGGAGTGCGGTTCCATTGACATGGAAGAATTGCAAGGCGCTGTTGATCGCCGGATCGGCACTGTGAATCGGATTGGTGCTGTCGACCAGGACACTCAACTCGGCGCCGGGGTTCAACCGCATCCGATTGACCTGTTCAAGCAATTCTTGTTCGAGGCCCGACGGGTTCAAGGCGGGAACATTGCGGTCTTCGAGGGTTTCTATCCTGGGTTGGATCGCTCGGCGCCGAATCATTGGATGGGTTGCCCCTGCTTTGGTTGGATGGGAGGCGTTCGACGATCAAGAGAATCCACCAATCCGCGGTTCCCTAAATTCGCAGCATTCTGGGAAATTGTATCTTGTAACTCGCAAAAAGGATCCGTTCATGCAAGCCGGTTCAAAACGATTTGCCAAGGTCCACAAGGGCCTGCTGGGTGTACTCCTTGACCAGGGCGGCGCTTTTGCGAAAGGCGGTCTTTTCTCCCGGACTCAAGTGAGGGTGAAGGACGCGGGAAATTCCCTGGCGCCCTAACACCACGGGAAGCGACAAACAGACATCGCGCACCCCTAAAAAGCCATCGACCAGCACGCTTGCCGGGGTCGTTGCGCGGGTGTCTCCCTCGATGGCGGAAATCATCAGCGCGGCGGCACGGGCGATCGCGAAGTTGGTATGTCCCTTGCCGCGAAACACTCCGTGGCCTTCGGCGACGGCCTGTTTCGAGATCTTCCACAGTTCGCGGTGATTGAGCACGCGGCCGCCTCCCGCCACGGCCGCCATGGCCGCGGGCACTTGGCTGTCGCCATGTTCTCCGAGGATGTAAGCGCGGATGTCGTCGGGATGCACTTCGAGGCGCTCCGAAAGCAGGATGCGAAAGCGGGCGCAGTCGACCAGGGTGCCGGTGCCCAGCACCTTCGACGGGTCGAGGTTGCCGAGCTTGATCGTCAGATAAGTCATGACATCGACGGGGTTGGTGATGACGAGAAACAACGCATCGGGCGACCCTTTGGCCAGGACCGGCACGATTTCGCCAAAAAGGGGAGAATTCGTTTTGATGTAGTCCATCCGGCTGGTGATCGGACCTTCCGGCGGCCGTGCCGAGCAAAGGACGATGACCTGCGATCCTCCCGTGTCGGCCAGTGCTCCCGCCCGAATCGTTTGCCGGTGAGGGTGGAAGGAGTTGGAATGGCGCAGATCGGCCGCTTCGGCCTCTGCGACCTCCCGGTTGCGGCCAACGAGGACGATTTCCGAGCCATTGCCTTGAAGGACGAGCGTGTAGGCAAGCGAGGTGCCCACCTTGCCAATGCCGATGATCGAGATTTTCATGAGAATCCGGGAACCCAAAAGAACTCAAACAAACAAGACATGACCGATGAGGCAAAAAGGGAAGAGGCTCTCATGCGTCCCGGATCTGAAATTCATCTTAGCCAATCCGGCCTCATCCATGCCGCCTTTGGAAAGGCTGTTCTCGCGGCAAAACCACACGCCTCATAAATCCGTGCGAGCGAAAACGCTCTGCCATTGGGTCCAGCGCGATTGCGAATAAAATGATCCTTGACCGCTTACTGCCCGCCTCCCTCCTTCCGCTTAAGCGATGGTCCGTCTATGTCCCCCGCCGCGATTTGCGCCCTGGCGTTGAGTGTTGGTTACACCGATCCCCCTTCCTTCGACCGGGAAGTGTTGCCGGTGCTTTCCGACTTTTGCTTTCACTGCCATGGGCCCGATGCCAAGGCGCGCAAGGGAGACCTGAGGCTCGACGTGGCGAGCGACGCCTTGCGTAAAGAACAACCGGTGATCGTGCCGGGCAAGGCCAGCGAAAGCGAACTGATCCGCCGCATGGTGACCCATGAAGACCATGAGGTGATGCCGCCCAAGAAACTGGGAAAAAAGCCGACGGTCGTGCAAATCGATGCGCTCAAACGCTGGATCGATGCGGGCGCCCAATGGGGGAAGCACTGGTCGTTTGAGGCTCCCGTCCGATCCGCATTACCCTCCGTCAAACAGGAGAAGTGGATCCGTCAGCCTTTCGACCGCTTCATCTTGCAGCGCCTGGAAAAAGAGGGGATGGTTCCAAGCGCCGAGGCCAGCCGCGAGACCCTCATTCGCCGCCTCAAACTCGATTTGCTTGGCCTGCCCCCCGCGCCCGCGGAAATCGATGCGTTTCTAAACGATCTAAAACCGGACGCCTACGAACGCCTCGTCGAGCGTTATTTGAATTCGCCGCACTATGGCGAGCGGATGGCCTGGGACTGGCTCGACGCGGCCCGCTACGCCGACTCCAATGGCTATCAAGGCGATTCGGAACGGACGATGTGGCCCTGGCGCGATTGGGTCGTGAAATCGTTCAATCGCAATTTGCCGTTCGATCAATTCAGCATCTGGCAACTGGCGGGAGATCAGTTGCCCGGAGCCGACGAAGAGCAACGCCTCGCGACCGGCTTTTGCCGCAATCACATGATCAATGGCGAAGGCGGCCGCATCCCGGAGGAAAATCGGATCGAATACATCTTCGATCAGGCCGAAACACTTGGCACCGTTTGGCTCGGACTGACCTTCAATTGCTGTCGCTGCCACGATCACAAGTTCGACCCGATCAGCAGCAAAGACTATTACAGCCTTTTCGCGTTTTTCAATCAAACGCAGGTCGATGGAGGCGGCGGCAATCCGCAGACGCCTCCGGTGATGACAATCGCCACGCAGGCGCAGAAAGGTGAGCAAGCCAACCGCGACAAGGCGCTCAAGCAAGCCGCCGAAGTGGTGGAGCGCACGGAAAAAAGCCTGGTGGAAAAGAAGGTCGCGCAAACGCCGCACAAGGGGTTCGCGAAAAAACCGGCGAATCGCAGTGCTGGCGAGATCGACGAACTGATCAAGGCCTTGGCCAAGGATCAACCGCACTACGGCAAGGAACTCGAAGCGCTCAAGGCCGCCCGCAATGCACGAGACGAATGGGATCGTTCGCTTCCGCGCGTGATGGTCATGGAGGATATGCCGAAGCCGCGCAAAACCTTCTTTCTGGCCAAGGGCCAGTATGACCAGCCGACCACGGAAATCAGCGCCGATGTGCCTCAGGCGCTGCCGCGCCTGTCCAAGTACGAGAAGGCCAACCGGCTCGGTCTGGCCAAATGGTTGTTCACCGCGGACAACCCGTTGACCGCGCGCGTGACGGTCAATCGTTTTTGGATGCAGTTCTTTGGCATCGGCCTGGTGAAGACGCCCGAGGACTTTGGGGTGCAGGGGGAGCGGCCCGTGCATCCGGAACTGCTCGACTGGCTGGCGGTCGACTTCCGCGAAAGCGGTTGGGATGTGAAGCGGCTGGTGCGCTCGATCGTGTTGAGTGCCACCTACCGGCAAAGTTCGCGCTTTGGGCGATATAGCGCCGAAAAAGATCCGGAAAATCGCCTGATGGCCCGCGGCCCGCGTTTTCGCTTGCCCTCCTGGATGCTCCGGGATCAGGCGCTGGCGGCGTCGGGCCTTCTCGTTGAGAAAATGGGTGGGCCTCCCGTGCACCCCTATCAGCCTGCAGGCATCTGGGAGGAGGCGACCTTCGGCAACAAGAAGTATGCGCAGGATCATCAGGAAGCGCTTTATCGCCGGACGATTTACACGTTCTGGCGCCGGATTGTCGGTCCGACCATGATCTTCGACAATGCGGCGCGCCAGGTTTGTACGGTCAAGGTGTTCCGGACCAACACGCCGCTGCAAGCCTTGCTGACGCTCAACGACCCGGGCCAGATCGAAGCGGCCCGACATCTGGCGCAGGTGGTGCTGAAGTCGGGCGCCGCGGGCGATCCTGAGCGGCTTGGCGCCATGCATCGCCGCGTTCTGGGCCGCTTTCCAGAAAAAGCGGAGCTTGAGATCCTCGGTCAGTCGTTGAATAAGGCCCGAAGCAAATACCAGGGCCAAATCGCCGAGGCGGAAAAACTCCTCGCCGTGGGCGAATCGAAGCGCGATGGCGCGATCGCTCCTGGGGAGCATGCCGCGTGGACGTCGGTCGCGATGGTGCTTTTCAATCTCGATGAAACCTTGACCAAGGAGTGACCCATGAATGCTGCTGGATTGCTACCCTGGTCGAATCAGGGCCTGAACCCAATCACCCGCCGCGACTTGTTGGGAAAAGGGTCGCTGGGGCTGGGGGTGACGGCACTGGCTTCGCTATTGGGCAAGGAACAGGTCAGGGGGGCCGAGAACGCGACCATGAGGGCTCCGGGCGGCTTGCCCGGTTTTCCTCAAACTGCGCCCAAAGCAAAAAAAATCATTTACCTGTTTCAAAATGGCGGGCCGACCCATGTCGACCTGTTCGACTTCAAACCTAAGCTCAAGGAACTGCACGGCAAACCGGTCCCGCCGTCGTTTGTTGAGGGCAAGCGCTTTTCCACGATGTCGGCCGGCGTCAAAGGGAAATTGATGCTGGGGCCAGTCGAGCCGTTTCATCGTCGCGGCCAATCGGGAGCTTGGGTCAGCGACTTTTTGCCTCATACGGCGCGCATCGCCGATCAGCTTTGCTTTGTCAAAAGCCTGCACACCGACGCGGTCAACCATGCCCCCGCGATTTCGTTGATGCTCTCGGGCGGTCAGCTTCCCGGCAGACCCACGATGGGGGCCTGGCTCAACTACGGTCTTGGCCACGAAACCGAGGAGTTGCCCTCGTTCTGTGTGATGACCTCGGTGAGCAAGGGAACCTCGTGTGGCCAGATCTTCTACGACTTTTACTGGGCCTCGGGCTTTTTGCCTTCGCGCTTTCAAGGAGTGAAGTTGCGCAACGGCAGCGAGCCGGTGCTCTATCTCAGTGATCCTCCAGGAATGAGCCGCGACTTTCGTCGTTCGCAACTTACGGATATTGCGCGGCTGAACTCGATTCGCCACGACGCGGTGCAAGACCCGGAGATCGCCACGCGCATCAGTCAGTATGAAATGGCGTTCAAGATGCAGGCGAGCGTGCCGGAGCTGGCCGACCTGGCCAGCGAGCCCAAGCATGTTCTCGACATGTACGGTCCCGATGTGCTCGAGCCGGGATCGTTTGCGCGCAACTGCCTCATGGCCAGGCGCCTCATCGAACGGGGCGTGCGTTTCGTGCAATTGATGCATGCCGGCTGGGATCAGCACAATAGCATCACGACCGAGCTTTACACCCAGTGCAAGGACACCGATCAGGCCTCGGCGGCGCTCGTCATGGATCTCAAACAGCGCGGCCTACTCGATGACACCCTCGTCATTTGGGGCGGCGAGTTTGGGCGAACGCCATTCATCCAAAATGACATCAACAACCGCAAGATTTGGGGCCGCGATCATCACCCTTATGCGTTCACCTCGTGGATGGCGGGTGGGGGCATCAGGCCGGGCATTTCCTATGGGGAATCGGACGAATTGGGCATGAATGTCGTGCGCGATCCGGTGCATGTCCACGATTTCCAGGCGACGATCATGGATCGCGCTGGCATCGATCACGAGCGCTTGACTTTCCGCTTTCAAGGCCGCGATTTCCGCCTGACCGATGTCCATGGCAAGGTGATCAAGGAGATCCTTCTCTGATCCCGCGGGCCGTTTGAGTTCGTTTCCCATGTCTCCCCTTCGTTGAACCCTTTCTTGACGCAGCTCTCGTAGGAATTCGAAATCATGATCTCGTTACTGGCTGGCCCCGTCATGTTCATGGTCTTGTGTCAGGCGCCTGCGGCGAAGACCGAGAAGATTTACGATGTGAAGGAATGGGGCGTCGAAGGGCGCGGCTGGCAGGAAGCAGAGAGAACCCGTTATTTTGACCGGTTTCCGGCGAAAGCCGAAAAGATGGTGCCCAAGGCGGTTTGGGATTTGAGCCGAGACAGTGCGGGGATGATGGCGCGTTTTTCCACCGACGCCAAGACGATCAAGGTGAAATACAAATTGATGTCGGCAGCTTTGAGCATGCCGCACATGCCGGCGACGGGCAAGAGCGGTTTGGACCTTTATGCTCGCGACGACGCGGGGAAGTGGCGCTGGTTGGCGGTCACTATGCCGACAGCACAGATGGTCGAAGCCGATTTGCCGGGCAGTCCTCAAGGCGTGCGAGAATTCGCGCTCTATTTGCCACTTTATAACGGTGTCGAAACGCTTCAGGTCACCCTTCCCGCGAGTGCGCAATTCACGCCGCTGCCGCCACGCAAGGAAAAGGCGCTATTGTTTTATGGCACGTCGATCACGCATGGCGCCTGCGCCTCGCGGCCGGGCATGGTGCATACGGCCATCCTCGGCCGGCGGCTGGACATGCCGGTGATCAACCTGGGCTTCAGCGGCAACGGCAGGATGGATCCGGGCGTGGGCGAATGGTTGGCAAAGGAAGATCCGGCCGTCTATGTCATCGATTGCTTGCCCAATATGGGCCCCAAGGATGTCACCGAACGCACCGTGCCTTTGGTGAAAGCGCTACGCAAGGCGCATCCCGATACGCCGATTATTCTTGTGGAAGATCGTGTTTTCACGAACGCCTGGGCCAATCCGGCCAAGAAAAAGTTTCACGAACAAAATCATGCGGCGCTGAAAAAAGAGTTTGAGAAACTCAAGGCTGATGGCGTCAGCAAGCTCTTTTACATCGCGGGGGACCGTCTCCTTGGCGATGACAGCGAAGGCGCGACCGACGCCTCGCACCCCAACGACCTGGGCTTTATGCGCCAGGCCGATGCCTTTGAACCGGTGATTCGCGAAGCGCTTAACAAGCCAGCGAAGGCGAGGTAACCATGACCGCTTTGCAACCAACGAGCGCAGTCCTCGGCTTCGCCATGCTCTTCCTGCTCGGGCCAACTCAGGTTCTCTTCGATCAGAACGAAAGCAAACCGGTCACGAAGATCACCGGTCGCATCGTCGATGCCGAAACCAAGGCGCTGATTCCGGCACGCTTGGAGATCCGCTCCGTAGCCGGAAAGGCTTATTTCGCCAAGTCGGCCGATCCCAAGCGCCCCGCCATCGCCTATAGCAAGAAGGCGGCCAAAAGCAGCTTTGAGGAACATGTGACCTTGGAGGCCACCGAGTTCACGGCAGAACTGCCCGCGGGCAAATACCTCTTTCGGGCGCAGCGGGGCAAGGAATTTCTGATTGCCGAAAAATCGGTGGAAATCGGCAGCGAGTCCGCGCCCATCGTGCTCGAGTTGAAACGCTGGGTCGACATGCCCGCCCTCGGCTGGTACTCAGGCGATGTCCATGGTCATCGTCCCTTTGCGGACGTGCTCAACCTTGCCATGGCCGAGGATGTGCACGCATCCTTCCCCTTGTCGAACTGGGTCACCAAGGCCGAGGCTGGTTTGAATTCGGGCAATCTGATCCGCCCTGCGCTTCCTGCGACAAGCAAGATCGTTTTTGTCGACGAAAGGCATTTTGTCCACCCCTGGAACGCGGAATTTGAAATCTTCACCGTCAAGGGAAAAGGCCATACCCTGGGGGCGATTTTGGGTATCGGCATGAGGGACATTGGCGATCCGGTCGCGCTGCCCCTGGCTCCCTTTGTTCAGTCGGTGCGCTCACAAGGCGGCTTGCTTGACCTCGAGAAGCACTCGTGGCCCTGGTCGTATGCGATTGCCGCGACGCACAAAGTCGATCTGATCGAACTGGCGAACAACCATGTCTGGCAGACGCCGTTTGCGTTTGGAAACTGGACGATCGAGGAAACCGCCCCCTACATGAATCTTGAACGGACCGCCGAAGGGCTGACCGAGTGGGGCTGGATCGATTTCGGTTTTCAGACCTGGTACGCGATGCTCAATTGCGGCCTGAAGATCATGCCGAGCGCTGGCACGGGATCCGGCGTGCATCCCGTGCCGCACGGTTTTGGCAGGGTGTATGCGAAAATCGAGGGGAAGTTGACTCTCGAATCGTGGTTGGCGGCACTCAAGGTGGGCAAGAGTTTTGTCACCACCGGACCGCTATTGCGCGTTGAGATCGACGTCAAACCGAGCGGCGAAACCTTCACCGGACCTTTCTTGAAGCCGCTGGCTTTGCGAGGCATCATTCACAGCACCCAGCCGATCGACCGGGTCGAAATCATCCACAACGGCCGCGTGGAAAAAAGAATCAAGCACGAAGGCTGCCCCCGCGACAAGGGGGGATTTGACACGGTCTTTCAGGCCACGCTGGAGCCTAAAAATTCAGGCTGGTACGCCGTGAGGGTGTTTGAAGCCGACCCTCAGGCACGCGTCCGCTTTGCGCACACCGCGCCCTGGTTTGTCGAAGTCGCGGGCAAACCGCTCAAGCCGGGCACCCAGCAGCTCAACCACATCCTCAAAACAATCGACCGAGAAATCGCGCGCAACAAAGAAGTGCTGAGTAAGGACGCGTTGGCTGAATTCGAAGAGGCAAAAAAGTTCTATCAGGGATTGAGGTGATTGCATCACGTCAATCCCTGATCCGTTCGCTTAACCCAACCAGGCGGGGCGGACGCCCATCGCGGGCAGTTTCACAAGGCTGACGCTCGTGATCTTGGGATGCTCGAGCATCTTGGCGACGGCCGCTTCGGGCGGCACGGAATCGAGGTTCAAGATGCCGATTGCTTCGCCCCCCTGGGCTTTGCGGCCGACATTCATTCCCGCGATATTGACCCCATGTTCGCCCATGATGTTGCCGACGCGGCCGATGAGGCCGGGAACATCTTCATGCGAGAAGATGAGCAACACGCCATCGATTGGCACATCGACCTTGAAGGCGCCGATCTGCACGATGCGCAGGTACTGATTGCCGAAGGTCGTCGCGGAAACCGTGTACGACTTCTGCTCGGTGTGGATCACCGCCTTGATCAGGGATTTGAAATCTCCCTTTTGGGTGTTGGATTGCTCGATGATCTCGATGCCGCGCTCGCCGGCGAGCACGCGGGCATTGACGATGTTCACCGATTCGAGGTGATTCTCGAGCATGCCGGCCGAGAAGGCCGAAGTGATGAGCCGGGTCGGCTTGGCCGCCAGTTCGCCCCGGAAATGGATCTCCACCTTGCGGATGGTGCCGCGCGCCATCTGGGTGGCGAGCATGCCCATGCGGCGAGCGAGATCGATCCAGGGGCCGACTTCTTCGAGTTCGGCCTTATCCAGCGCGACCATGTTGACCGCGTAGCGGATCTGGCCGCGGGTGAGGTAATCGACGAGCAGTTGCGCCGATTCCTGCGCGACGAGCAGTTGCGCCTCGACCGTCGCGGCGCCCAGGTGCGGGGTCATGACGACGTTGGGACAACTCAAGAACGGGTGGCCGGCAGGCACGGGCTCTTCCACGAACACATCGAAAGCGGCGCCGGCGAGATGACCCGATTTGAGCGCCTCGGCGACCGCTTCTTCGTTGTAGATGCCGCCGCGAGCACAGTTGATGACCCGGGCTCCCTTGGGCAGAAGGGCCAGACGGCGCTGATCGAGAAGATTGGTCGTCTCGGGAGTTAGCGGCGTGTGCACCGTGATGAAGTCGCATTGAGGCAGGAGATCGTCGACCTGAGTCGCGAAGGCGATTCCCAGTTGCCCCAGTGCGGTTGGCGAAAGCACCGGATCGAAGCCGACGACCTTCATTCCCAGGCCAAGCGACGCCCGGCGCGCGACTTCGCGGCCGATACGGCCAAGGCCGATCACCCCGAGGGTCTTGCCGGTAAGCTGCGAGCCCAAGAATTTCCCCTTCTCCCACTTGCCCTGCTTCATGCTGGCGTCGGCGGCGGGGATGAGCCGCGCCATCGACATGAGCATGCTCAGGGTGTGTTCAGCGGTGGAAATCGTATTGGCATCGGGAGTGTTCATCACGATGATGCCGCCGCGTGTCGCGGCCGACACATCGATGTTGTCGACGCCGACGCCGCCGCGCACGACTGCGCGCAGCTTGCCGGGCTGATCGAGCAGTTCGGCGGTTAACCGGGTGCCGGAGCGGACGATGCAGCCGTCGGCTTGCTGCAAGGCGGCCTTCAGTTCGGCTCCCTTGAGGCCGGGGCGATTGTCGATTTCGATGCCGGCGGCAACGAGGAGATCCTGGCCCGGTTTTTCGAGCTTATCGCATATAAGTACGCGGGGTGGCATTACTTCGCGCTCCCGGCCGCTACGGGCTTTGCTGGGAAGGCGCCGAATTCGGCGAAGGCCTTTTGCGCCGCGGCCACGCCGGCGCCGATTTGCAATTTGTGGCCCATGTCGGAAAGGACGAGTTCGAAGGCGGCGACCGCCGCGAGCACCTCGAAATAGTCGATATAGCCCATGTGGGCCAAGCGCCAGATTTTGCCCTTGAGCGTGTCCTGGCCACCGGCGACGCGGATGCCGTGTTCTTTTTCCAGCCGGCCCATGGCCGCCTGGCCATCGATTCCCGCCGGCACTTCGAAGACCGTCAAACCTTCTGTCGGATTGACCTTGGCAAAGAGTTTGAGGTTGAGGCCGGCGGCGGCGGCGCGGGCGGCGGCAGCCATGCGGGCATGGCGATGCCAGACCTTTTCCATTCCTTCGGCTTTCAGACGCGCCAAGCTGTGCTTGAGCGCCTTGATGAGCGTGTTGGCCGGAGTGAAGGGGGTGTCGTTGTTCTTGAGGTTTTCGCGGTATTTGCGCAGGTCGAAATAAAACGATGCAGGCACGCCATTGCCCAGGGTCTCGTCGACCCGCTTCCAGCCTTTTTCGGAGACCGAGACGAAGGCGAGGCCGGCGGGCAGCATCAGCGCCTTTTGCGATCCGGTAACACAGAAATCGACATGCCAGTCGTCGGTGCGGCATTCCATGACGCCCAGGCCGCTGATGGCATCGACGATGAAGACCGCCTGCGTGTCCTTGACGACGGCGCCCAGTCCTTGAATGTCGTTGCGCACCCCGGTGCTCGTTTCGCTCAAGGTCGCGGTGACGACCTTGGCATCGGGGTGTTCCTTGAGGGTCTGCGCCAGTTGCTCGGGCGTGACCGCCTCACCGTAGGGAACGGAGAGTTCGACGATCGTGGCGCCGAACGCCTTGCCGATATTGCGCCAGCGTTCGCCCCAGCGGCCGCTGATGCAGCAGATGACCTTGGTGCCGGGCCGAACGACATTGGTCAGGGCCGCTTCCATCGCGCCCGTGCCGGAACTGGTGATCACGCAGACCGGATTTTTCGTGCAGAATACTTCCTGCAGGTCGGCGACCACCGATCCGAGGATCGCGCGAAACTGGGCGGAGCGATGAAAGGTCACCGGCATCGCCAACTCGAGGAGGGTTTCTTCCGGAACGGGAGTGGGTCCGGGACAAAGAAGTCGAGGTTTCATGAAAAGCCATCCGGCGGACGGGGCCAAAAAAACAAAAAAAACACCCACAAAGGACAACAAACCATCAAAAAATCGAAGCGGTCTGCCAAAGCAGCCGCTCTCGTTATTCTACGGTCCGGTGCTCAAATTCCACGAACAAGGCTGCCAGGGAGGGACGCCGCACGGTTTCGGGAAACCAGAAACGATCCCGCTCCAAGCGAATACCCCGCGCGGACAGATCCATTTCCGCCGCAGCTTAAAGGGACCTAACTCGTTGTTTAGACGGGGGTTAACGATTCCTTTTCAAGCGCGGCGAGCACGGCCTCGGGAGGCCGGTTGGCTCGCATGCCCACGTCCTGCGGCTTGTAACCGAGCTGGGAATAAAACGGAGAAATATGATCAAAACAGTTTAGTATTACTTTGTAGCAGCCGAGCTTCCAGGCCATCTTGGTCGCGTGTTCCATCAGGGCGCTGCCGATTCGCTTGTGGCGATGATCCTTGTGGACGGCGACATCTTCGACATGGCCGACCTTGCCACCCTTGTGCAAAAACTTGAGCTCCACAAGTAAGGAAACGGTGCCGACCACCTTATTTTCCTGCACCGCGACAAAGGTCTGCGTGCCCGCTTTGTGCCTGGCGCGCAAGATTTCGCCGGCCTCCTGCACATCAAGGTTCACTTCCGAGAGCCCGCTGAGAGTTTCCAGAAAACCGTTGGCCAGATCAGGCCCGCGTAACTCACGGATCGAAAATAGCATAGAAAATTGCTCCTGCAAAAGCCCAGCACACGCATTTGAGAAACGGGGTAAGACGGGGACCTTTTCGCTTACGCTGCAAGGCCGTACCACGCTTCTTTCCTTCATCCACTACCGCCGTTGATTATACTAGCAAGACCCGGGTGGCCCCTCCCAGCCGGTTCGAATCCCTCGGGATCGAACCGAATTCTGCCCTTGGGGATGGTCCCTTTCTTTTGCAACCACGGGTGAATGCCTATGTGCGGCATTGTTGGCTATATCGGCGAACAAGATGCGACCGAGTTTCTTTTGGAAGGATTGAAGCGTCTCGAATATCGCGGCTACGACAGTTCGGGCGTGGCCATTTTGGACCAACAGGGCCGCTTGGGCCTCAGCAAGAAAATCGGCCGGATCGAAAGGCTGGTCAAACAGCTTCGCGAACATCCCCTGGACGGTTCCACCGGCATTGCCCACACCCGCTGGGCCACGCACGGCATTCCCTCCGACGGCAATGCCCATCCCCACTTGAGCTTCGATGGTTCCGTGGCCGTGGTCCATAACGGCGTCATCGAAAATCATCTGATATTGCGCAGACAGCTTGAAACAGAAGGGGTCCGCTTCGCCAGTGAGACCGACACCGAAACGATTGCCCATCTGATCGCCCAGCAAAAAGACGCGGCCACCCTGGAAGAAGCGGTCGTCCGCGTACTGCCCCTGCTCAAGGGGACCTACGGCATCGCGGTCGTCAGCTCCCGCTTTCCCGATTCCATCGTGGGAGCGCGGTTGGGTAGTCCGCTGGTGGTGGGGATCGGCGATGAGGGGATGTTTCTTGCCAGCGACAAGTCGGCGCTGGCGGGCCGGGCCGGCCGCATCATTGTGCTTGCAGACAAGCAGGTCTGCGTCATCCAACGCAATGGCTGGAAGATCCTCGACCGGGAAATGGTCGCCATTGACGCCCAAATCGAAGATCTTGAACACGATTTCGGCGAAGACACGCTGGGTGGCTACGAGCATTACATGCTCAAGGAGATCTTCGAGCAGCCCGAATCGCTCAAGAACGCGCTGCGCGGCCGCCTCGACGAATCCGACTCGACCGCCCACTTTGGCGGCCTGAACCTCAGCGCCCGCCAGCTCAGGCGCATCGACCGGATCATCCTCACCGGCTGCGGCACCAGCTACAACGCAGCCCTCGTGGGCGAGCACCTCATCGAAGAGTTTGCCCGCATCCCCGTCGAAGTCGAATATGCCAGCGAGTTTCGCTACCGCAACCCTCCGATGGATCGCAATAGCCTGGTCTTCGCCATCACCCAGTCGGGCGAAACGGCCGACACGCTCGCGGCCTTGCGCGAGTCGAAGCGCAAGGGTCATCCGACTTTGGCGATCTGCAATGTCGTCGGCAGCAGCATCGCGCGCGAAGCCGATGGCGGCATTTATCTTCATGCCGGCCCGGAAATTGGAGTGGCGAGCACGAAGGCTTTCACCTCTCAGGTACTCGTCTTGACCATGCTGGCGCTTTACCTGGGACGCATGCGTAATCTCTCCAGCATGCAGGGCGCACGCATGATCGCCGAGCTCAATTCGGTTCCCGCCTGGGTCAAGCAGACGCTCAAATGCCAGGACCAGGTGGCGAAGATCGCCACGAAATACTGCCATGTCGGCAATTTCCTTTACCTGGGCCGGCAGTACCTCCATCCGGTCGCCCTGGAAGGGGCGCTCAAGCTCAAGGAAATCAGCTACATTCATGCCGAGGGTTATCCTGCCGCGGAGATGAAGCACGGGCCGATCGCGCTCGTGGACAAGGAAACGCCTTCGGTGTTTCTGCTGACGCGCGGGCAGGTGTTCGACAAGGTCATGAGCAATGTCGCCGAAATTCGTGCGCGTGGAGGTCCGGTCATCGCCATCGTCACCGAAGGCGATGAGGAGGCCGCCGCGTGTGCCGATGAGACGATCATGGTTCCCGATGTGCCGGAATACCTGCAACCGATCGTGACGGCGATTCCGCTGCAACTACTCGCTTATCAGATCGCCATCATGCGCGGCTGCGATGTGGACAAGCCGCGCAACCTGGCCAAAAGCGTTACGGTGGAGTGATCTCCCCGCGGTCAGCCCCATTTCCAAATCATCGCATCAGGGAAGATAAAGCATATGCAACGAGTCTGGATGAAAAAGGTGGGCTCGGCGTTCATTGCCGACACGGCGCTGCTCACCGGCGAGGTCAGCCTGGGCGAGGGGGTCAACCTCTGGCCGCAGGTGATCATTCGCGGCGACATCGGCGCGATCCGCCTGGGCAAAAAGGTCAACCTTCAAGACGCGACGATCGTGCACACCGACTTCGGCATCACGATGGAGATCGAGGATGAAGTCGTGGTGGGCCACCGTGCGACCTTGCACGGCCGCAGGATCGGCAGGGGTTCCCTCATCGGCATGGGGGCGACGCTTTTAAACGGCAGCGATATCGGCGAGGAATGCCTGGTCGCGGCGGGAACCTTGGTACCCGAAGACCGGGTCATTCCCGCCCGCATGGTCTTGCGCGGCATTCCGGCCAAGATTGTGCGCGAAGTGACCGAGGACGAACTGAAACACATCCGCCGTATCAACGCCTCTTATCTGGAACTGGCGCAGCAATACGCCGTGGGCGGGATGAAGTGGGTCGGGGCGGAATAACGGGTAGGATTCTCTCGCTTCGAATGGCTGAAGCCTGGCTCAGGCGACGGCTTGAGCCAGATCGGTAATGACCTGCGCGTGGATATCCCAGTCGAGACCGTCGACCGTGGCTTGCGGTTCGGTCGTCCGGCCGTCGATCAGCCCGCCCTGGCCAACCATCGCTTCCAGGATCGAAAACTCAAGTTGTGGATCGAAAATATCTTCAATGGGGCCTTGCTCCAGGAGAGCCAGGACCGCGGCGGCCAAGCCATAAGCGCCCCAGTTGCTCACGCCCGCGACAATTGCGCTATCGGTGGGGATGCGGCACTGTATGCGACCCCCCAAGGGAATCGTGGCGTTGACCAAGTCCCAGGGCAAGGCTCCCATGCCCATTTCGTTGCCCCCATCGCCGATGCCGATCGTGTGCCAGGCGCCGTTCGGATTGGGATGCTCCATGATCCAGTGAGCCTGGCTGTGACTGATCGTCACGTCGATGCCGGACATCGTGAGGTAGCGATCGCGCGTGATGGGCGGAGCGACCTTTTTGAAATCAAAGTCCCAGTCGATGTTGTAATCGGGCCGGTTGCGTAGCGCCGCGAGCGTATGGCTTGGGCCCGGCCGTTCGACCCAGATGAGGTGCGTCAACCTCCCGGCGGAAGTATGAAAGCGACGCGCGTAAGGGCCCGATTCGAAAGCGTCGCGCGGCAACTCGACAAGGCGCATCGTGCCGGCCGCGCCCGACTGGATCAGGCCGGCTTCCATGGCAACGAGCAATCCCGATTCGCCAAAGATCACCGGTTCCATGCCCATGCGCTGCAAGGTCCGCGCCAGGAAGAGCGCGCCGGGAGGGCCGTCGGTTTCGAAGGCGCTGAATTCTTCGGTGGGGATGTTGAAGCCGGTGATGATGCCGACGCGGGTCTTGTAGTTATCCGCCGGGGGAGAAACAAGGCTCAACGCGGCCTTGGCCAGATCGCCGGCGCGGGTCGTGAAGGCGTTGTTCTCCGGGGGCAACGCGAGGCCGCGATTCCCCGGGTCGACCTGAATCACCTGGCGAATCCGGTCGATCCGTTCTTCGGAAGTGAAATGACTCATGAGTTCTGGCGGGTCATGCCTTTGGTATTTGTGGGGAAATTCCAGCCTTTGCCAAAGGCATGGAGCCAATCGGTTGGAGTCGCGGAAGTAAACAGTCGCGGGCCACGGTCGATTGGGTGCGTGATTTCCAAACTCCTGGCATGAAGCGCGATCCCCCAGTCGAATCGTCTGGAGGCGCCGTAACGGTCGTCTCCCAGGATCGGATGACCCCGGGTCCCTAACTGCACTCGAAGCTGATGCGTCCTCCCTGTTTTGGGGTGAAGCTCCACCCAGGCTTGCTTACCTAATCGCTTGCGTACCGACCACTCGGTGATTGCTAATTTTCCTTCCGGATCGCCCGCGCTGGTCACCCAGGCGCGACGGCCCCCATGTTCTCCGGGACCCGAGGCGAGATAATCCTCCATGATTCCCTGATCTTCGGCCGGTGCCGGCTGCACCAGCGCCCAGTACGTTTTCTGTGCCGAGCCTTCGCGAAACTGTTCTCCCACGCGGGCGGCCGCCTTCGACGTTTTCGCGAAGAGCACCACTCCCGAAACGGGCCGGTCGATCCGGTGAACGATGCCCAGAAACACATTCCCCGGCTTGGCGTCGCGCTGGCGAAGCCACTCCTTCAAAAGAAGGTCAAGCGACTCTTGATCGCCATCGGCATGTGCGGTCGCAAGCCCCGACGGCTTGTCGACGACAAGCAGGTGATTGTCTTCAAAAATTACCGGTGCCGGAGTGCGGGACATAAACCAATGGAATCGAGGTTAAAGCAAGGGATCTGGTCAGCCGGAAATTATAGCATGCGATTGGCTTTCTAAGCCTTCCGCGCCTGTTTTTGGGAAAAAAAGCATGAAACCGAATCGACTCAGGGAAAAGCTCAAGGCCGGGGAAGCGACGCTGGGGACGCATCTGCATGTGGCCTGGCCCGGGATTGTGGAGCTCGTTGGCCACTCGGGCATGTTTGACTACGTCGAGTTCCTCGGGGAGTATGCCCCGTTTGATCTGTTTTCGCTGGAAAACATCGGCCGCGCCATCGAGCTGTTTCCGCACATGAGCGGCATGATGAAAGTCGACCAGGAGCCGCGCGTGCACCTGGCCTGCCGCTCGCTGGGTTCGGGCATTCAGAACATCCTTTTTGCCGATCCGCGCACCGTAGACGATGTCAAGCAATGCGTGCGCGCGGTGCGTGCCGAGGCGCCCGGCTCGGGCGGCATTCATGGCGTGGGCATGCGCCGCGATGTGGGCATTGTGGTGGAGCCAGGCTCTCCCGCGTTTGTGAAGGCGCTTGACGATGCGGTCGTGGCGATCATGATCGAGAAAAAAGAAGCGATTGAAAACCTGGACGCGATTCTTGCCGTACCTGGTGTGGACATGGTCCAGTTTGGTCCGGCCGATTACGCGATGAGCCTGGGGCTCGCGGGGCAGTTCGATCATCCTTCGGTGCGTGAAGCTGAGAGTTTTCTCATTAAAAGAGCCCTGGCGAAAGGGATCGCGCCGCGCGCGGAGATCCGCTATCCCGAACAGGCGCGCCGCTACCTTGATGCGGGCGTTAAGGACTTTTGCATCGGCTGGGATGTGTCGATTTTGTTCGACTGGTACAAGTCGGCGGGCCGGGCCATGCGCGATGCGTTGGGGCTTGCCACCAACGCGTCGGTGGCCGAAGGCGGCTACGGAAACCGGAAGTAGAAGAGCCTGAAGTCGAAGCATTCCGCACGGGAAACACTCCGCTCCCGGGCCTCAACGAGCAGGAGAAAGAAGGAAAAAAAGTGGGCCGGGAGGTTTTTCAACCACCCGGCCCGCAGTCCGAATCCTCTCCCCTTGACCCGGCTGCATGTCTAGGAGTTTACCTCATGGGGCGTTTGGTTTGGCAAAGAAACGATCAACAATTTCGCTGGATTTGGTGAAGATTTATGCGGCGCTCGCGGACGGGATTTCGCGTGCCTTTCTAAGGATTTTCACGGTTGGAGCCCTCTGAGCTTTTTGGGGTGCTCAGCAGGTCCATTTGCTTTTGCATCGACTCCATTTTCTGCTTCGCCTCCACGTGCTTATCGGCGCCGGCATCCTTGGCGGACTTCTCCTGATTTTTCGTCTGCACGGCCTTCGTGCCGCCACTGCACCCCAGGGCCAAGAGGCCGGCAAACAGCGAGGCAAGGAGTGCCGTATTTCGGGAGCCGTGGCGGTGCATTGGCATGGGAAGAACACCCTTAAAAGAAAAAGGGCGCGGGCGCAAGCGCCCACGCCCCGAGGAAATTTTCCCTGCGCGCTTTTTTCCAGGGCTTTCGCCCAAGGAAAAGCCAGGCAGTGAGAGTCGTTACTGAGCGAGGAAGGGTTTTACGAACGACTTGTAGATTTCCTGCACCGAGGCGCTGGAAACAAAGAGTTCGAAGGCCATGGTGTTTTGATCCAGCGACACGCCGCTGCCGATGTAGGTCGGCTTGGCTTTGTCCAGGTTGGCCGGGAAGCCGGGAGGCAAGGGGATCATGCCCGCGAAGGCGCCCTTGAACACTTCGATGATCTTGCCCGCGTAACGGACCGGGTCGACGAGGAACAGGAGCGATTGGCGGTCGCCCATGGCCTTGCGCACGACTTTGAAGTTCTCAACCGAGCCGACCTTGTTCTTGCCGGCCTTGTAGTTGTCGTACAGAGCCTTGCCTTTGGCCCAGTTGGGGGCCGTGATGGTGAGGACCTCTCCGTTGGAAACGCCGAGGTAAACCTCCATCTTTTCGCCCATCAGTTCCTTCATGGCGTTTTGGATCTGCTTTTTGATTTCGTCGGGCAGTTCCTGATTGCCCTGGTTGAACATCTTCTCGAAGTCCCAGGTGAATTCGGCCTTGGTGAACTTGATCCCATCGTGAGTGACGGCGTCAGAGGTGATCTTCACCTTATCCTTGATCGCTCCGTTGCCGTACACCGAGCCGCCCGCCATGAAATCGAGATTCTTGATCGTGGCTTCGAGGGCGGCCTTGGGGTCCTTGTAACTTTGAATGGTCAGGCCGACGAGGGGCATGTCGACGGAGCTATTGTTTTCGCCGGGGCCCGCCTTGCTCAAGGCTTCCAGCGCCGCCAGCATTTTCTTGACTTCGGCTTCCTTTCCTTCGCCGATCAAGCCGCGCGAGAAAAGGTCGGTCATCTTCTGCACGGTGTCGCCACCGACAAAGCCCGAGTAAAACATTTGGCCGGAAGGCTGGTTGCCCATGGAATCGAGGGCCGCGGTGCCAATGCCGCTTAGGAACTTGGCGGTTTGCGTGCCATTGCGTGCTTCGGCTTCGACGCGAACCAGGGCGCCTTCCGGAGCGAATCCAATGGAGAACAAGGCGGCCTTGGAATCGCGAAGCGACTGGAAGCCGGGCCCGATCAACTTTTGCATGACTTCAAAGCCAGCCTTTTGGTCCTTGGGCAGCGCTTCGGCGGCATTCTTCAAAAAGTCGCTCAGGTTGCTTTCCGCTTCCTTGAGCTGGTCGGCAAAAGACTTCAGACCCTGATCGAGGTTAACGAACACCGAAACATCGGAGTTCACGACGCGGGAGCCCAGGGCGGGGGAGATGTTTCCATCGATCGACTGCTTGGCGTCGAGCACCCAGTTGGCGATCTCCTTGTTTTGAGCCATCACGGCATAACCCGATTTTTCCGCGATAAAGTAGGTGCGGTCGTGGTCCTCGATTTTCACGACATCGAACTTGCCGTCTTTTTTCATCGCATTGCGTTCTTCGGTCTTCAGAATTCCCTTCAGGAATTTCGCATAGTCGCTGACCGCGACGATGATGACGACATTCGGGTTGTCGTTTTGAAGCTCTTTGAAATCCTGGCAGGCGATGAAGATCGGGCCGTTCTTGGCAATGCCATCGAGCTTGCGCGAATCGAGCCCATTGGACAGCGCGCCATCCACCAGAGTTTTGGCGAGGAAGGCATAGTCGGGCAGGGCGACTTGCAGCATGCCGAAGAGGCGATCCTTGACTCCTTCCACTCCCCTGATGGCCACGAATGCGGCCGCGTTGGCGGGGATCGCCTTGAGAGCGCCAAGATCCGATGCCGGTGTGGGAGCGGCGGCAGTCAAGCCAGTGGACCAAAATCCAAGCATGGCCAGTGAGGTGGCGAGGAACATGAGTCCCCTATGCACCCTGGTAAGGACGGCAGATTTCATCAGGTTGATCCTCGTGCGGGCAGGCACCGCGCTTCGCTAGAAAAATGGCTTCCAACGCGCATTGCCCGGTGATTGGTCTAATTCGGATTATATCGAATATTCCAGCAAACCTCCCTTTCTTCAGATTCCGCAAAAAATGGGCTCTGTGCTCCTGAAAAAATACAAGCCGTGATAGCGGTGGATGCATGAAGAAAGCTCGATGTCGGGTAGGAAGTCGCTTGCCCGCTGTTTTTGACGAAAACCCGTAAATTGTCATGGTGGCGGGACGAGTGAGGGCACGCCAGCCAACCGCTGCCCAACTTGGCAAGGAATTGTGCATACGAGTCCACACAGGAAACGAAAACGCGGCACAGGCCAGGAAGGACGAGCCAGGGATGGAAAAGCCAGTTTGGGACAAACCTTGGGCGGTTTTGTGGGACATGGATGGAACCCTGGTCGATACGGCGCAATTGCACTTCGATGCCTGGGTACTCGCCTGCCGCGAACTGGGGCGCGAATTCACAGCCGAGGATTTCCGGCTTACTTTCGGCCGCAGAAACCCCGAGATTTACGACTACCTCTTTCCCGATCAGCCAGATGCGCAAAGAAACGCCAAACTCGGACTGGACAAGGAGTTGCTTTATCGCGCCGAGGCCCGGCGACAGGGCATCCAGCTTTTGCCGGGTGTCTGGGAACTGATGTCGCAACTGCATTCATGGGGCGTGCCGCAGGCCATCGGTTCCAGCGCCCCTCGGGGCAATCTCGACCTGATCCTCGAACTGACTCATATCGCTCCGTTACTAGGGGCGGTCGTGGGCCAGGAGGACACGCAGCGAGGCAAGCCCGACCCCCAGGTTTTCCTCATTGGCGCCCAAAAACTCCAGGTCGAACCGGCCTGCTGCATTGTGATGGAAGACGCGGTGGCCGGCATCGAAGCCGCGAAGGCAGGGGGCATGAAAGCAGTTGGCGTGACTTTCGTGGGCCATCACCCGGCCGAAAGCCTGAAAAAAGCCGGTGCCGACCTCGTGGTCGAGCACTTGGCGGAGGTGAGTGCGGGCCAACTATTTGATCTGGTGCGCTTGGGCGCCGAACGGTAAAACCCACCTCCCAAGACTTTCGCACCGGGTCAAGCTTTTGGGGAGGACTGCCGATAAGGGAAATGGTGCAGCCTATCTCGGCACTCTTTGCCCCGGCCCGAATTCATGACCATGTCCCGCCGGAATCTATCGCTGGAAACTCTTGCCCTGCTTCGGGTTAGTGTTATCGCACGCCCTGAAATGGCCCTTGAGATTCCGCTGGCGGAGCCGATTTTTGTCTTGAACAACGCGGTCTTGGGTCCCCTGGGGGCTCACCTCCATGCGCAACAGGTGCAAGCGATCCTCGTTCGCAATCCCGATGCCTGGCGGCTCAAAATTCTTCAGGGGTTTGCGGCGGAAAAAGAAGGAATCGCTTCGCTTGATTGGTTGCTCGATTCCGACTTGGTGCTTCAATGGGGCCCGTTGCAACTGAATTTGCAGATCTCCGAGCCCGACCAAAATTCCAGCCGGCCCGATGACCGTTCCGGCCTCTTCCAGATGGCGGCCACTCTTGCCGCGGGAAACCTGCAGCTGGAACAAGACAAAGGTCAGCTACTCAAGGAGCGAGACCTCCACGCACGCCAACGCAAGGGTTTGGCGAGGGCCTGGAACAAGCGGTTGAACTCGCTCAAGAAGGTCCATCGCAAGATCAACTCGAAACGGCGAGCGCTCAGGGGTGATCGATCCGCCATCGAAGAAAAAAGCGTCCAGATCAAATCCCAGGCCAGCCAGCTTCGCATCCGCGAATCCGCGCTCGACAAGGCGATCGATCGCATGGTGTCGCTACGAACGCGCGCGGTCACCCGTTGGCGAGCTCACATCGAAAAATCGCTGAGCCTGGTCGAGCAAAAACGAGCGGCCGTCCTGGAACTTGAGCGGCGCAATCTCGAAATTCAGGCGCAGCTTGGCCCCTTGGTTCATCACCTGGCCCAGGAGCAAAACCGGATCAATGAGTCGGATCGGCGACTGACTGCCGAACGCGCGGAAATGCGCGGCGGCATGGACGCCTGGAGGCGCGAGGAGCTTGCGCGGCAGGGCCAGTGGCTGCAACGGCAAGCCGAGCTGACGCAAAAAGAAAACCAGATTCGCGCCGAGGCCGGCCTGCTTTTGAAACTCCGCGCCGCCGTCACCGCTCAGTTAGCCAAGCCCCTGGGTCAGACGAGACCGGCCGATTCCTTGCACGCGGGCCCGGCATCGGGCGCTCCCACCTTTGCTGCTTCGGCTGCCGCCAATTCAGGGACCACGGCGGCGCCCCTCGACTGGGAGCCGATTCTCAAGCAAGCACTGGATCGCGAAGTGGAAATCGCCGAGCGGCAGGCCTCGCTCGATTCGTGGACCAAACGACTGGAGTTATGGGCCGGCGCCCTTGGCGAGCGCGAAATGCTCTGCTCTCATCGTGAGCGCGAACTCGCTTCGATCGCCACCGAATACCATGGCCTGCGATTGCGCCGCGAAGAGGAATTGTCCGGCCAGTCGATCGACCTCTATCAACGAGAAGTCGCCTATTTCGAATCGCGCAATAAAGCGGCCGAGCAGTCAGGTCCGTCGGCTCAGGCCATGCAGCCTGAGCAAGCCGGCACCGGGCCCACGTCAGTGATCCGGGCAAGAAAGTCCAAGCGCAAACAGGCGCGCACCGGTTCCATGAACGGCAAGAAGATCGATTTGACTCTCGGTCCGCGATCCCTCCAATTGGCGCGCCGCGAAGCCGACCTGATTCAACGAGAAGCCGATTTGGCGCGCTTGAAAAGCGACACGGAAGCCCGAGGCCGCAAATTGGCGGAAGAGGCGATCGTATTGGAGCGTTACCGCGCCCGGCTGTTGGCCGAATCTCGCGATCGGGCCGCGGGGAAAAAGGACGGCGGGAATCAAGAAATCAAAATGCTGGTCGAGCAGTGGAAGAAGCGCACGGCCAGTCAAAGGCAGTCGCTTGGGTCTCTGCGCGATTACCTTTTCCGTCTCGGCAAGAAGCTGAAGAAATGGTCCAGTGGGCTGGCGCTACGCGAAGCGAATATTGTCGAAACGGAATTGCGTCTGCTCGAAGAGCGAACCCGCGAAGCGGTCAGCGAGCAAATGAGCAGCCTCAATCAGAGCGCTGCTACACGAGCGGCCTGACGACGAATTCACGGCAAAATGACCGCCGCAAGCCTGAGTAGGGAATTTCTCCGGCGCAAGCCGGGCACGAAATTCTCGCGGAGCTGATTCGACGGCCCAACGAAATCAGTCGTGGGCATGCGCGGTGCGCTGGTGTTCCGCCACTTCCTCGGGCTTGATGTGCCAGCCGCAATCGTCGCAACTGGGATTTTTCTCATAGCAATTGTCGCAAAATAGCGGCCCGCCCAAAAAGAACTGCTCCATGCGCTGGCGGCTGAGCAAATCGAGGTCGGCCGTTTCCATCGGCAGTTCAAGCGTTGCGGAACAACTCTCGCAATGAGTCGTCTTGGCGTTGGCAATGATCGGGGAAAAGTGATTGTACACGCCCTGCGGCACGACCCCCTTGCCATGGCATAGCGGGCAGGAAACGCCGAGCATCGACTCGATCGCCTTGCGGATGAAGGCGCTTTTGTTCGGGAGTTTATTAAGCAAGTCGGCCAACTGGGCCTCGACTTTAAACGCCACGACTTCGGTTTTTGGGGGCCTTTTGGCCATGAATCACTCCTCCTCGATTCATTTTACTCATTCGTAGGACAAAACCTCGAAAATGATGGCGGACTTCAGTCAATCCGCGAATTCGTGGGGTATGCTTGAGCGCCGAATCCATTTCAGGCAGACCAATCGGTACATTCGGACCTGGCCGGACGTTGCCGGCAAGGTTCCACGAGCGGCTACGAGTCGTTTCATGAAAATCAAACTCGATTATGGACGCACCGGGCTGGAGGTGGAGCTTCCCGACGAGCGTCTCGTCGGGCCGCTAGCGATCCGACCGGCAGAGCCTCTGGGCGATCCCGCGCAGGCGCTGGCCATGGCCTTGAAAAGTCCGATCGGAACCAAGCCGCTGGCCCAACTGGCTCTGGGGCGAAAGGATGCCTGCATCCTTGTTTGCGACATCACCCGGCCGGTGCCTAATTCCCTGATTTTGCCCCAGTTGGTCGCATGTCTGGAATCGTCAGGTATTGCCCGGGAAAAGATTCTGATTTTGGTGGCCACCGGCATGCACCGGCCCAATGAGGGGGCCGAACTCGAAGAACTCGTGGGATCGTTCATTTATCAAAACTACCGTGTCGAAAATCATCACGGCAAGGTGCAGGAAGAGCATACCTATCTAGGCACGACCGAGCGTGGCGTGCCGATCTGGATCGATACGCGCTACCTTCAGGCCGACTTAAAAATCACGACGGGCTTGATCGAACCGCATTTGATGGCCGGCTATTCGGGCGGCCGCAAGGTGATCTGCCCGGGCATCGCCGGTCTTGAGACGGTCAAGGTGTGGCATGGACCGCGGTTTATCGAAGATCCGCGGGCCGATTGCGGCATTCTGGAAGGCAACCCGATCCATGAAGAAAACACGCTCATTGCCAAGAAGGCGGGTTGCGATTTCATCGTCAATGTCTGCATTGATGGCCAGAGGCGAGTGACCTGGCTGGGTGCCGGCGACATGATCGAAGCCTGGATGGAAGGCGTCCGGTTTGTGGAAAAAGTGGTGCGCGTGGGGGTGAGCGAACCGCTGGATATCGTCGTGACCAGCGCCGCCGGGTATCCGCTCGACACAACCTGGTATCAATCGATCAAGGGCCTCATAGGCGCGTTGCCCATCGTCAAGAAAGGGGGCACGATCATTCTGGCCGCGAGCATGACCGAGGGGCTCGGCAGTCCGGAGTTCATTCAGGTCATGCGAGAAAATCCCTCGCTTGAAGGGTTCAAGAAAAGGACCCGGGAAACGGATTACTTCGTGATGGATCAGTGGCAGCTCGAAGAGCTTGCCAAGGTGTTGGCCCGTTGCAGGGTGCTCGTGGTCACCGACGGCATCGATCATGAGTTATTGCGCGACTGCCATGTTGAAGCGGCGCCCAGCGTGGAAGCCGCCGTGGCGCAGTCGCTCGTTCAATACGGACCCCACGCCAAGATTGGGGTCATTCCCAAGGGCCCCTATGTTCTGCCGTTTTTGGGCGGCGCCTGAATCGCCGGTGCGCGCTTGGTCGTAAGCTCTTTCTCGCTCATTTTTCAACTCACATCTTTTCCACAGGAATCGCCTCATGCGGATGTTCATCTCAATCGCCCTGCTCGTTGCCTGCAATGCCTCGATGGCCCGCGCGGGCGATGGGCCGCAATCGCTGACCGATCTGGCTCGGCTCAATTCGGGCCAACTGGAAGCGCTTTTTCTGAATGCGCCCCGGCCGACGGAGATTCCTTCGGGCAAGACGCGAGGCCTCGTGTTCTTTGAACCGGGCAAACTGACAAGCCGCCTGCAAGGCCGCATCTTTCAGCTTCTCTGGCAAGGAAAAAAGCTGGACAGCTCCGCGGGCATCATGAAAAACCGGGTCGGCCCCTTCACCGTCATTCCGGCCGCGATCTACCTGGACGAATCCTTCACCGATGGCGACACGGCGCTTGTCCTCGATTATCACGGCATGCAATCGAAGACGACCCAGTTTGCCGATGGCGCCCGGGATGAGGTTCGCGAGATCAGCCCGGGCCTCTGGCTCGGACGAATGTGGATGCTGGGCAAGGACGGCAACTACACGCCGTCTTCCTGGTTCGCTTTGAAATGGCTGGAAAACTAAGAAGGCACTCGGGGGCAAATGCTGCTGCGTTCCGCTTAACATCGGACGGAGCAGCGTCTGCACTATCGTGTTTCCCCCGCCAAGGACAGCTTCGATTTCGCCGCATTGGCAAGAATGGTCGCCTCTTCCAGCGTTTGATGGTGTGAGAGGCACATGGGGGAGAGTAAGCGAACCGGCTGACTCATACCCGCCTCCGCGTTATAAGCGAAAAAGTGACCTGCCTTGAGCGTGGCCACATCCTCGGCCTGACCTCCCCGATTTTGCAACAGTTCCTGAATCGACTGGATCGCCGCCGGGGAGCTGGCCCGGCCGTAAAAGTGGGTCGCGCAGTTGCCGACAACCCGGTTCTCCACCTCCTTGGGCATCTGCGTGGCGAGGACCAGGCCCAGGTGGTATTTGCGCGCTTGCGATGCCAGCAGTTGAATGCTCACCTTGGAGGGTATCGATTTGCCCGAAGGGACGAAATCCTTGGCTTCGTCGACCACGAGCAATCCCCTTAAGGGCCGCCCTGGGGGATTGGGATGGCGTTTGATCCAACCAAAAAGCGTCATTCCAAGCTGATAAATGAACTGTTGTCTTAAATCGGGCGTGGCCAATCCCATGAGATTGATCACGGAAATGCGAACCTTGGAGGGACCGGATCCTGGCGTTCTCTCCGATTTGAGATCGGCCATGGGTTCGGTATCTCCAAAAAGCACACTGGGATCCATGCCTGCACCGATTCCGCGCAGCATCGGATTGGTTTCGATCTTTGCCTTGAGTGTATCGGCCATCTCCTTGGCCAGTTTCCCTTCCTTGGCGATGCCGAGTCCCGCTTCGGGCGGCAGCCCGGAAAGCAATTCAATGAAGTCCTCGAGGTTGCCGCTCCCCTTTTCCGCGAAGTACTTGAGGGCGCTCGACAGGATGCCGCGACGGTTCTCCACGGCCGCGCCGCGACCGCTTAAAACCAGGGAGCCGATCGCATCCACGGCGGCGTCGATTGCCAGTTGCAGGGAGTCGGGGTCGGTTGCCGCCGACGCGAAATCGGGCAGTGGTTCAAAAACGAGGTTGTTGCCGCTTTCTCTGCCCGGGGTCCAGGTCACGACCTGGGTCGTTTGATGGTAACGCTGCGCTTTTGCAGGATCATC
Organism: Gemmataceae bacterium; assembly: GCA_965226945.1. GTDB lineage: Bacteria > Planctomycetota > Planctomycetia > Gemmatales > Gemmataceae > SYLG01. The sequence continues at coordinate 4,978,011 of OZ245717.1, forward strand.
GGGTCCCCAGCCGGCGGGGATGTCGGGCCGGATATCACCAAGTGCGGCAAGGTCATTGGCGCCGTCAATCACGATCGAGGGGATTCCGGCAAGTGCCGCCTCCTCGACGATTCGCTTCAAGAGCACCGTTTTTCCCGAACCGGCCCCAGCCAAAACGATCGTATGCTTTTCCAAAAGGGCCACAGGCAACGAGACGGTTTCGGTGCGTGTGCCCATCAATCGTTGGCCAAGAGGAATCGACTCGGGCAGCGGTGGAGATGGCTGTGATGGAGACGTCGCATCGGCCAGTTTGGGGAAAGCCTTGGGCGCCTCGGGCGTTGGCGGATGGTTGAACGCCGGCGTTGAAGATTTCTCGGGTGGGTCGCCCGTGACGAGAGGTGGAGGCAAAGTTGATTCGGTCGAGGGAATGCCCGGCGGGCTCTTTGGATCTTTCGAACCCGTCAACTGTGAAAGTCGCCGGGTTGCGGCCTGGAAAAACGACAAGGCCCCGGTGGGCAGGCGCCGTTTCAACCAGTCCTCAAGGCCCGGCTTGTTTTCCAGCGCCAGTTCCTTCAAGGCACAAAGCACGCGGATTTCATCCTCGGTAACCGGGCTCCAAAGTCCTCCAAGATTCTCGTATTGGGAAAGCAGCTCTTGAGTGATGGCGCCTGCCGGGAAGGCTTGCGAGCGCAAGATGAGGCAATGCCGAAAGGGCAGGCGGCGGTCGATTCCCGACCCATTGATGGCTCCCTTCAGCCGTGCTTGAAAGGCAATGGCATGGCTGCGTTCAAGCGAGCGGAAACAAAAATGCTCCTCGCGGTCGCCGGCCTCATGATCGATCAGGCGAATGCGGGCATGCAAGGGCTTGGTCGTCTTGCCCCCGGAAAAATCGTCGACGATCGTTTGCCATCTGGCTGGCAGATCGAACTGACGCAACAGGCAACGGCAGCCGGCGAGCAGGAGAGACTCGATCGGTTCCTCTTCGTTGGACTCCTTGCGAAGCTCGGCAACGGGTGCCTCCCGCTGCAGTTCGGCGAAACGCGCATCCCACCACTGCAAGTCAATGGCAGGCGCGGGCGAACCGCGCTCGGAAGTCTCGCTTCCTAGGGTTGCTAGTTCGATGACCCTGCCGGCAGCAAGACTGCGGCGGCGGTGGGCTTCGCATAGTTTGAGCCAATCCCGTGGCGATAAACCCACGCCTTCGTTCAGTGCCGATTCCGTGATCGGCCAGGTCGGATAGGGAGGTGAAAATGGGATCGCCTCGCAACCGGCCGCGACCCGAGGGGCGATCAGGCCGGTCGCTCCGCTTGAGCCGATTTGAGACGCGAAGGCGCGGGGCGCTTCGAATCGATCAAGCCAGGAGCTGATTGAATAGCGTGCCATGGCATGCAACGTTGAGTCGAGGCAAGAGACCACGGTCAACGTTCGGCAGGTCGCATCTCGTAACGCGCCAAGGCCGTTGGCGATCTGCTGGATGATCGACAAGGCTCGCATGCTCTCCGGATTCGTTTCCAACGCCTGAGCCCGCGCCGAAGGATCAAGTTGCGCAACAATCGGGTCGAGTTGGTCGAACGCAAGAACGGTCGGGCCGCAAAGCCCCATGATCCAGGAAAGGGCCCGGACAATGCGATGAGGCTCTTCGGGAGTTTGAGAAAAGCCCAGAAGCGTCCGCATGGGACCATCGACCGGGTTGGCGTTCAACCAGCTCAACCCCGCGGCATGGATCGAAGGATCTTGCGAAGAAACGGCAAGAAGGGCCCGGACGACATCCTGGTGCTGTGTTCCCTGGCGGGGGTGCTGCTTGCGGATCACGTCGACCAGCCGGGAAATGGCCTGCGCCAGGCGCTCCGCCGGGTAGGAAGCGAGGTATTTGATCGCATCGCTCACCGAGACATTGATGCGAAACCTCCCCAGGAATTTTTCGAGGAGGACCTGCTGCTGGAGTTTGCCAGGTTGCCATTCTTGCTGGAGCGAATCGAGATAGCCTTGCAGGACCGTGCTCCAGAATTCGCGCACGTCTGTCATGTCGACGAGGACGAATCCGCAACCCCGCTCGGACGCCTGTTTTCTGCAAATCGATAACCAGTGGGTTTTGCCGCTGCCAGGCTGGCCGACCATAAGCCAGCCCAGCGGAGAGTTGGACCCTTTTTCGGTCTCGAGACGGTCCAACCGAGATCCGAACTCCCTTCTCCATTCGGCATGAATTTGGGGTGCATCGAATGCGGGATCGGACCAGACGCTACGCAAATGCATGGTCCAGTCGTAATCGATGGCACTCAGGGCGCCAAGTGCGCGGCCCTCTTCTGAATTTGAAAGCGTTGGATCGGGCTCCATGGTCGATTCCGGGCGAAGAGCTTCGATTGTGTATTACTGGGGCTTCAGATAAAGGACATGCCGATTCTTGCCGGCGATGTTGGCCAAGGCGGCCAATTCGTCGGCTTGCTGAATTTCACGCGGATCGTCGAGTGGGTAGAGTGCCGCTTTCCCTTCCTGCTCCCAGGCAAGCAAAAGCCGGTCAACTTCCTGACGCGGCAGGTCTGGCAATCGGGAGCGCAATTCAGCAAGACGAACGCGCGTTCCTTCTCCCTTTCCCTGGAGCATTCCACCCGCGGCTTGACGCACTGCGGCTTCGACCATTCCCGAGCGATCGGGGCGGGGGGGCAGACCGGTGAGCGGAGCGTTGAGCGCGGGAGGGATGGGCGCCAGTAGTTTGGCCAGCGACAGTTCCCCTGCGTCGATCCGGTTTTTCATTGCCATTAGCAATAAGGCAAGGACACCCAGGGCCGCCGTCCCCTGCGTGGGAAGTGGGGCGTCAAGGTTCTGCGATGCCCAGTTCCAGCCTTTTTCGGAAAGGATCGCGAAATTGACAGCGCGGGATTTTGGGGTGGCTTTGCGTTTTTCCAGCGAAACCAGGCCCAGTCCCACCAACTGACCGCGTTCCTTTGCCGTCAATTCCGGTTTGGCCTTGCCGACGAATACGCCATTCGGCTCGACGAGCAAGCGCCACAGGAAAAGGGTCTGTTTGGGCGTAATGGTTGGAAGCATAAGGTCACTTTCTGCCAGGTTAGCTTGGCGGCGGTGGATTTCCAGGCTGGGAAATCTCACAGGGGCCATGAGCGGTGCCGCACGGGCCGACATCGAAGGAGAGGAAGTCGCGCACGCAACGCCTGGGATGTACTATCTCGAACGAAATTTAGCATGCAAGGGAATGCCTCGTTTTCCGGTGCAAAGGTCGCGGTCTCGGCAATTCAGAAAAAGCGCCAAACGCGCTTAAATTACGGGATATTTAGGGTCTGGACGCCTTAAGAAAACGGAATGAAATGGAACGGGTCAACGGGTTCCAGGAATGTATTTCAACTTGAACCGGTCCGCCCAAGGGTTTGGATGGTGCCATGGGGACGAGGTGCTTTCCAGGGACACCCAAGGGCGGGCCGGTTGTTTTGTGAGGAAGTCTCGTTTCAACCGATTCACTCCGTCTCAACGACGTCACGTTCTCGTAATCCAGCCTGACTGGAATGACTTGTCAGAAAAATTCTCTTGGCGAACCGGACTTCTTCTGGACCCTTGCCGTTTATGCGGGCATCGTTTCGCTTTTGGCACCGGTCCATCGCTCCCTGACACCCCCATGATTCCTATCATTCAGGGATGGCAAAGCCAAATAGGATCCTGACCGAGGACGGTACCGGGTACTGGGAATGCGACGGCTGTGGGGCCTGTTGTCGTACCTTTTCCATCTTCGTTTCGGAACGCGATGTCCGGCGCGAGCCGCGTATTGCGATCGAAGGGAGGCGCCTGCCGCTCCATCTGGCGGATGGGCCCTGGGTGCTGCGCCTGTTCCCGGCGCCATTCCTCGATTCCTGCCCCTTTCTGGACGGGATGGATCGTTGTGAGATTCACGACTCCCGACCCGAGGTTTGTCGCGAACTTGAAGCGGGGGACGCGCAGTGCCAGGAAGCTCGCCGCAAGCACCATATGGAAGATTTGAAGCCGATTCCCTTGCCGATTCCCTAATCAGGGGGCGCGTCATCGGGGGGCGCGTCGCAAACTTCCCATGGATGAAATGAATCGAATTCCAAGCCAAGTTGCCCTCCGGTCTTAAGCCGAAATCCGCCGCGAATGGGAAATGAGTGAAGTGCGGCGGGGAATCCTATAATGGGTATGCGCCGAAGCCGAAAGCCGGTTCGCGCACGAGGGGAGAAAAAGCGAATGCCAATGACACTGGAGGAAATGGGGGGGCAACTCCGGGAACTGGACCTGGTATTTCAAGAACATGCCGAAACCAATGAGATCGGGCTTTCCTTCGCCACCCGGCATTACGTCGATCAGGACGGCGAAAATAACCTCCTGTTGATGCTTCAGTTGATCGAGAATGGCGAGTTTCTGCGGATTTTCTGTCCCAAGATGTTCCGGTTGAAAAAGCCCAAGCATGCCGTGCCGCTCATGAGGCTTTTGGGAGCGATCTCTCGGCGCATGAAAATGGCCCATTTCGACTTCGACGAGAAATCGGGCGAGGTGGTTTATGCCTGGGAATTCCCGCTCGAAGACGGCCAGGCGACCCCCGCGCAGCTGCGGCGTCTGATCATGGCGCCGGTGGTGCTGGCCGACACCTACGGCCAATCGATTCGCAAAGTGATCAAAACCGGCGAAATCCAGCTGCCCAAACACCCGTATGCCCTCGCCACCCCGCCCAAGGGAATCTATCCGCCTGGGGAACTGGCCGATCTGATGAAACTGGCGGGCGGCGTCGAGGGCCTGCGTGAACTGCTCAGAGAACGCATCCTGCGCGACAAGAAGCGCAAATAGGCAATCGTTGTCGCTGATAAAAACGAAGAAGGGCGGGGTTCGCAGGGGAACCTCGCTCTTCTTTCGTTTCATCCAAGACCGGCAGCGCCGCGCGCTCGTTCCCGCAGAGGTAGAAGCACGACTATTTGATTTCCAATTTCGCCAAGTAGTTCAGGAAGACCTGCTTGTCTTTGGCCTCGCGTTGCTTGAGGATCTGCAGTTCCATTTGCAATTTCTCAAGCTGAGGTTCCTGCGCATCGAACTTGGTCAAGTAACGCTGGTAGGCCGCTGACGTTGGGGGCAGGTCTTTGAGGTTGGCGCGGAGACGTTGCTGATCCTGGAAGATCGCCGCGACTTTGCCTTCTGCCGCGCCGCGATCGACCTCCGTTTGCTTGCATTCGTTTTTCAAAACCTGGATTTTTGCCAGCACGTCCTTGAGGTTTTCGTTGACGGTCGTTTTCTGGGCGAGTTCCTGGAATTGCTCGATCGTCATATCGAGCAACTTGATCGATTCGTTTTTGGTCTTTTCCTGGATGATTTTTATCTCAGCCGTTTTCCCCGCGTCTGCCGTGGTCGCAAAGCGGTAGAGTTCCGCAGTCGTTTCTTCAGGCTTGGGAGAATCGACCAAGCTCCATTTGTCCTCGCCATCCTGAACTATGGTTTCTTCCAGAATCAGTTTGCGCGGTTTGCCGGAACGGTTGACGATGGTGTACTCAGTCGTGATCCGGTCCCGGACTTTCAAAATCGCCATGCCACGAGAAATACTTAAGGAAACCAGGTCGCGGTCTTGCCAGCGATGGCCAGCGGAGGCCGGATCCGCCTCGGGTGCGGCATGATGGCCGCTTCGCAAAGTCTGGGTCTTCACTTCGACTCCCAGGTCGACCGCATAAGAGAGGATCCGCTTTTCATTGGGTTCCAGATCCATGATGCGACCATCGCCGCTGTAGGAACCGCCTTCGAAAACGGTAATGGGCCCTTGAACGAGGTTGCCGCCGGTGTTGTTGGTCAGCTTGAGGCCAAGTAGCGGATATTTGGGATGCACTTCAGCGTTATAGATGGAAACCTTATCGGCTGTGACCGGCGCGGCGATGATCGGAATCATCGCCGATTTGCGGCGGCCAAGCGAGATGGGGTTCTTGATCTGATGCTCGAATGCCTGCCCTAATTCCTTGGCAAGCGCTATGGATTTGATTCCCTGGGTTAAGGACTCTGGCTTCTCCATGGGGCCGGGGTCGCCGGCACTGAAAAAATTCCCGCCGGGACTGGCTGCCCCGGGCGACGGAGAGATCCCTCCTCCCAGTTGGCCGGCGCCACCGCCGCCCAAACCGCCGACGCCACCGACATTTCCCCCCAATTGGCCAGCGCCTAGTCCGCCCAGACCTCCACCGAATCCGCCAGCGCCTCCACCTGGAGGAAGGCCTGCCTCGGGTCGATTAGCCTTGGCTTTGGACATATCGCCCGCATAGGCCACCGGTCGAAGCGACTTGAATAACTCCGGTTCCACAAGCGGCCGGTCGACATAAAGCGATTGCCATAGATCCATCCGAAAACTCATCGGCCGGCCGGAAACCAGCGACAGTTTCACATTGGTCCAGTCGTCATCGGTCGGGTTTTCCACCACGGCCCAGCCCAGAAGCGTCGGATTCTCCTTGTCGTCGAGCACCAGCCGATAAGAGGTCTTCCAGATGGGCGACTCGGTCACATAGCTGACCTTGGCCATCCGCTGGCCCTTGCCGGTGAATTTCAGCGCGACCGTTTTCTTGCGGCTATCGCGGGCGCGGCCAAGCGCATCGAGTGCTTTTTTCAGTTCCGCTTCGAGAGTGGGATCGGAAAAACGGGTTGTGACAAACTGCGACACAGGCAGATTGCGAATGCCCCCTTCCGTGTTGAGTATCAGGTATTCCCTGTCGATTGGGGGTAGATTGGCCCCCACCGGCTCCTTCTGGGTTTCCAGTCCAATGATCGTGCCGCTGACGCGCGTATTGGCATTTCCCTGGCCGGCGCTGAGCACGATCTCCACTTTTTCGCCGCGAGCCTGATCGAGAATTTGCCCCAGTCCCGGTTTGCCTTGCAAGTCAATCGCGAAGGAAGAAAGCGTTTTATCCAGGGGCGCGGTCGAATCGAGCGAAACGGTTTCGACCTGGCCGCCGCCGAAATCGCGCGCCATCATCGACTTCAAGAGGTCATTGATGTCGGTCGAGGGAAACGAAAGTTCGACAATGGCATCGTTGTCGATCGTGCCTGCGCGTTCGAAATAGCCCACGCCTGAACTAAAAAGAGCCACTTTTCCGATCGGTAATTTGGCATTTCCCTGAGCGACGGCCGGCGCGGCCAGAGGCAAGGTGGCATCGGCTGTTTGAAATGCCGGGCTCTTCATGGTCCAAAAGAATCCGGCCGCGGAGCCCATCGCCATGAAACCGCCGAGCATCCCCCAGTGTGATCTTCGCATCGTCAAACCGCCTTTCAGGCTTGGGTCAAGGTTTGGCCAGAGCGCGGGCGCTTTGGTCTTTTTTGTCCTCCAGCCAGTCGACCTGGCTGGGATCGTCGGCAAAACGCTTGATGCCCACCTCGCGGATGCGCGCGTCGGCAACCACGGCAAGCGGTGTGTACCTGGGGTGATGCGATTCGCGATAAGGATTATTGCGCGCGGCGTTGTAACAGCAGATCATCGACCAGCGCGGGTTTTCCGAGCGGTTCTGATCGGAGCGGTGCAGCAAGTTTCCATGGAAGAATAGACCGTCCCCCGGCTTCATTTCGACGTGGGTCAGCGGCAGATATTTGAGTATTTCGGCGACCCGCTCCGGATCGGCGCCGGCTTGATCGCCGGTCAGAATGTGATCGATACGGCCACACTCGTGGGAGCCATCAATGACCTGCAGGCAGCCATTTTCGCGGGTGCAAGGATCGACCGCGATGAACAGGCTCGACATGAGCGGAAATAAACAGGCGTTTTGGTACCAGTAGCCATAGTCCTGATGCCAGGCCCACGCGCCGCCGACCTTGGCGTCTTTCATGATCATTTTGGAGTGGTAGTGATAAACCTCGCCTTCGAGGAGCAGTTCCATCGAACGCACGACCCGCTCGCAGCGGGCGAACATGCCGTAGATTCCTTCCCCGGGGTGGTTCCAGAGCGAGAGGCGTACCTTGCCCCCTTCGCCGTCGGCGCGGCCAAAGGAGCGCTTGTCGAGGTCGTTGTCCTCGCGCGCGCTTTTTCGGAGGAGGTCGATTTCGTCGGCTGCGAACATGCCCGAAACCAGCGTGAAACCGCGCAGGCGGTATTCGCTGATTTGGGCCGGTGACAATCGGGAAAAGGAGATAACAGGAAGAGCGGGGGACATTTCGGCGGCCTCCACGAAGAGGGGAAGCCGCCCAATGCGGCTCAGGAGACGATGGATCGCTTCCGGGCAATGTAGTCCCAGACCACATAACGGTCCAGTTCGTTGCCTGCCGTGAAGAAAACTCGTCCCTTGGTCGATTCGGCCAGACGGAAGGCAAAGCGCACGTCGTCTTCCGACTGGTTCCAGCTCGACAACAAGAAAAGGTTGATCGTGATCCCCTCGCGGGCGCACAGTCGCGCCTCGCGGAGAGTCGCCGTTTCGGTGCGCGGATCGGGCGGGTAAAGAAGGTAAAGATCCTTGCCTTCGAAATGGGCCGTGGGCAATCCATCGGTGATCACGAGGATCTGCCGGTTGGGTGTGTCCTGGGCCGAAAGGAAGCGCCTGGCCATTTGCAAGGAGTGCTGGATGTTCGTGAAGTGGGGCGGCAAATCCATTTCGGTGATTTCCGGCCGCGACATGTCCGCCTTGAGGCGCACGACCGGATCGAAAAGCGTCACGGGTTTAGGCATCAGCGAAGCGAGTTCGCCCGGCGGCACCGCCTTGGCCACGGTGTACATCTCGATGAACTGGAGGAAATCGCCAGGGTATTCGCGCCGGATCAAACCTTCCAGCGCCAGCCCCATCCGCTTGACATTCACATACTGGCCGTCGTATCGCATCGAGCCGCTCATGTCGAGCAGCACGGCCGTGGCGCACTTGGGCTTGTTGCGCGTCTCATGCACGACGAGGTCGCGCGAATCGATGCGGATGCGCCCGCCTGCACCGCCGCGTCCGGATGCGGCCGCGCCCACGCGGATCATCGCGTTGACGAAGGTCTGCGGAATGTCGAGTTGGTGGACGCCGTCGCCAAATTCCCAGGGTCTCGTCACCGGCAGCTCGACCGCCCCGTCGCCGATCAGGTCCTTTTCGTGCCGCCCGGTTTTGGAAGGCATGAGATTTTCAAAGATCTTTCCAAGAAGCTTCGACTGAAAAAGGCGATGGGCCTTGGGGCTTAAATTCCAGCCACCCTTGGCCGCCTGTTCCAGGCCTTGCTCTTCGGCCATGCGCTTGAGCAGTTCTTGAACTTCTTTTTGAATGTCGTTCAGGCTGTCGATGTCTTCCGGTTCGGTAAAACGGGACAGCGCATCCATGTCGATCAAGGCGATCTGCGCCGTTTTCGCTGCTTCCTCAAGCTGCTTGAGCAGTTTGTCGATCGTCTCGAGCTCTTCCTTGACCTCCAGGGCGCCGGGCGTGTCGAGCGCCTGGGAACCGGTGAAGGGGTAGGTCTCCGCGAGCGCCTCCACCTGGTACGATTCGCCGATGCTTTCGATCAGCCGGAGCAGTTGGATGGAAAACGGATCCTTGCCGCCGGAGGTGCGGTACCAGATCTTTTCCAGGGCTTCGATGTCATGCTCTTTGGCGGCCTTGTGAAAATCCTTGGCCAGTTTATCGGGCGGCTTGGTTTGCTGAGTCCGCTGATCGACCGCCTGGCGCGTTTCCATGCGCACCGTGTCGGTTTCATAGGTGGCGAGGATTTTGCGCTTGCGCGCTTCGAGGATCGCCTTGAGCGCATCAATGCTCGGTCCAAGCCCCTTGATCTGCGACGGGTCGATCGTCACGGCCCGGGCCAGTTCCTCTTCGGTGAGGCGGCGGGTATTGCCGTGCGCAAGCAGATGCTCAAACGCGGGCGATACCAGATCCGGAGGCGGCTGGGTTGGAGGGGGAAAGTTCAAGGGATCGAAACGCTGGTAGGCGTGGATGATCCCTCCCAGGTTGTCTCGGTTGGTTCCCATGTGCCATCCTTCGCCCAGGCCGCGCGATAGTCAACTTGAAATGTCGGCAGGCCGGCTCGCCGGGCCCACCGGCCGGCAGGTTAGTCGACTTGATATTCGATCCTGCCATGCCGTTCCGACCGGCTAATCCGGTCGGTGGCATGCAACCCCGCCAATACGAATTCTATACACGAGGCCCGCACGGCCTCATTGGTCGAAGCGTTCACTTCAAACGCTTTGTCCCAGGCCGCCGGCACACGACTGATTCTTTCGGCATAGGTCTTCGAAGGGAGCAGATCCCCCACTTCAATTTTCAGACCTTTGCCAAAGACCTTGCCGATTTCGTTGAGCCCGCCTTCGTCGACATATTCCTTGAAAACACGGCCAACCGCCTCGGCGATGAGCGCATCGATGACCTGTTTTTCCGTCATCTGATGGCTGCCCATCAGATCGAGTTCGAGCTTGCCAAGCGATGACGTTTTCAGATGGGCCATGTCGCTGATGCGCGGGACCGCCGGTTTTTCGCCAAGGCGAATGCCCCGGTGGCGGGCGCTGGCGACCATGGTGCGGTAATTGGCGATCGAGAAGCGCGCGCTGACGCCCGATTGCTGATCGATGTATTTGGATTTGCGCGCCAACCGGCTGATTTCCTCGATGATTTCCTTCATGAAGGGGGGGACAAGCACGGGGTAGGCGCCGCCAAGGTCAACGCCCGCTTCTTGCTCCATGATGTCGATTCCCGCCGTACGGTCGGCCGGGTAGTGGGTTTGAATCAGGCTGCCGATGCGGTCCTTGAGCTGCGGAATGACCTTGCCCGAGCGGTTGTAGGTGGCCGGATTGGCGGAAAACAAAAGGAAAATATCGAGATCGAATCGGATCGGGTAACCGCGAATCTGGATGTCGCGCTCTTCGAGGATGTTGAACAGCCCCACCTGAACGAGTTCGTCGAGTTCGGGGATTTCGTTCATGCCGAAAATGCCGCGGTGCATGCGTAGGATGAGCCCAAAGCTCAGCGCCTCCTCGGCCGACAGCGAAATTCCCGAGGCCAGTTTGCCCGGGTCGATCTCACCGATGATGTCGGCGAATTTGGTCCCCGGCGCCAGCCGCTCGGCGTAGCGGTCTTCACGGCGCCACCAGGCGATCGGCACCTCTTCCGGGGGCGTGGTCGCGATGATTTTCTTGCCCAGGCTCGTGATCGGCCGGGTGGGGTCTTCATGCACCTGAAGCTCGGGATGATCGATGTAGGGAATGGCCTCGTCAAGGAAGCGCACCAGGGAGCGCATTAAACGGCTTTTCGCCTGCCCTTTTTCCCCAAGGAACAAGATGTCGTGGCCGGCGAGGAGCGCGAGATTGATTTCGGGCAGGACGGTGTTTTCGTAGCCGATGAAGCCGGGGTACAGCTCCTTGCCGGCCTCCATCATCGCCAGAAAATTGTCGCGCAATTCTTCCTTGACCGTGCGAGAGCGCCAGCCGGAAGCCAAAAGGTCTTTCAAATTCGTTGCGAGTTCCGGCATGGATGCATTCCGGCCTGGTTGGGAAATCTTGCAGCCTGGTAATGGCCACAAAGTTTATCTTAGGGTCGCTGCCCTGCTCTCAGGGTTGCTACGTTGCGGAATCGGGGGAATTGGGCAAAGCACGGCAAAATCGCCGGTTTCAACAAGGAGCCGGTTGCGGCATTGGAGCCGGATTCAGCGATAGGAGAGATTGGGGTTCCGGGATTAATCTTCGTAGTTGTCAGGCAAAGGCCCACGCGGCAAAGGAGGAGGCAGTTCGGGCAAGCGGACGGAACTGTCGGGCTTCCCCTTGACTCGTTTCTGGTAAGGGCCAGAGCCCTTGTCTTTTTCGTGCTGGGGATAGTGACCGGAGCCGTTGGCTGGCGGCGCGGCGGGAGCATGAACAACACTGATATCGCCAATGAGTGTGGCGTTATCTTCGGCTCGATTTACCGCGGGCTTGGCTACTGGACTGCCGATTTCGATACGGAAGGTGTAATGGGCCATGTTCAACATGTCGTCGGTGACGAGCGCCCCACGGCGAATCCGCTGGCCATTGATGCGCGTGCCGTTGGTGCTGCCCAGATCCCGAACAAGGAGGCCATCTCCCTTACGGACCAGGATGCAATGGAGCTTGGAAACGCTCTTGTGGTCGAGTTTCAGGTCGGCTTCCTGGGACCTGCCCACAAGGGTCAGATCCCGTCCCAGCTCGATCGGTCGGCCACCTTCCAAGGGTATCAGCGCAATCCGCACGCAAACCCTCCGAAAAGGGGAAATGAAGTTAGGTTATTATGGCATAATTCCTGGAACACCAAACCCCAAATCAAACACTGGGGTCGGGGAAAACGGGGCAGGTAAGCCTTCGCTACTCTCATCAATCGTTACAAACGGTAATTCATGACCATGCGGACCGCACTTCTGAAGATCCCGAGCCCCTCGGGCTTCTCACTCACTGGCGACTTGACCGTCCGCACCCGCTCCCAGACCGCCCTCCTTTACATCCATGGCCTGGGATCGCACCGGCGTGGTGACAAATCCCGGGCTCTGGCAGCCGCCGCCTACGAAAGTGGCTGGGCCTTTGCCGCGGTCGATTTTCATGGCCACGGCCAGTCCGAAGGGGGATTGCCCGATTTGCGCTGCACCCGGCTGCAGCAAGATCTCGATGCGACGCTCGACCTTTTGAGGCAGGAAGGACTTTCCCGGTTTTATCTTGTGGGTTCCAGCATGGGTGGCTGGGCGGCAAGCTGGCTGGCCAAGAGGCACGGCACGCGGGTCATTCCGGCGATCGCGGTGCTCGCGCCGGCGTTTCGGTTCCCCCACACCCGATTGACCACCTTGAACGAGGAGCAGAAACGGCTGTGGAAAAACCAGGGAACCTACACCTGGCAGACTCCTTGGATGAAGATGGAACTGGCCTGGGACCTGATGGTCGATTCGGCCAACTTTCCGCTGGAAAAGTTGGTCGAGGGCTGGTCGACACCGATGCGGATCTATCACGGGCTACAAGATGACATCGTTCCCTGGCGCGATAGCCTCGAGTTCTTTGAGAAGCTAGGTCCGGGACCTTGGTCGCTTGATTTGCTCTCCGATGGGGACCATCGCCTGACCGATCACAAGACGCGGATCATGAAGGAGCTACTTGACTGGTTTGGACAAATCGCAACTCAATAAAAGAAAGCCCCCGGCCATGGGCCGGGGGCTTTCTTCTTCTTAGCAGAGGGCCCGTTTGGCTTACTGCTTTTTGATGACGACGAGGTTGACATCGCCTTCAGGATTGAGCACCTGAAGCAGAACCCCCTTGGTCAGTTTCGCTTCGCCCAGTCTGCTTTGAGCCTGGGAGGCGTCGGCCACAAACTTGCCGTCGACTTTTTGCACGACCACGCCACTGCGAAGTCCTGCCTTGTATCCGGCGCTGCCCGGTTCCACCTTGGTGACCAGTGCGCCCTTGGTGCCCTTCTTGAAGCCGGTTTTCTCGGCCAAGTCGGCCGTCAGGTCGGTGAGTTCGACTCCGACCGATTCGACTGCCGTGGCCTCGGGTCCACGGGGTTGGGAAGGTTCGAGGCCGCCGCGTGCCAGGCCATAATCTTTGGGTTGTTCGACCATGGCGACCTTGAGTTCCACCGGGGAACCATCGCGCAGGACTTTCATACCCAGGTTCGAGCCGAGTTGAGAATCGGCGACGACCGATTGCAGTTCACGGCCATCCTTGATTTCCTTGCCGCCGATGGCGACGACAACGTCGCCAGGTTGCAGTCCCGCCTTGCCTGCAGGACCATCTTCGAACACCTGGGTGACGAGCACGCCCTTGGTATCGGCGAGTCCCAGCTTCGAGGCGACCGCGGCATCATCGATGTCGCGAATCTGCACGCCAAGGTAACCCCGCTTGACCACGCCATCCTTGATGAGGCGGTCCTTGATCTTGCCTGCCAGGTTCGAGGCGATGGCCAGGCCAATGCCCTGGAATCCGCCGGTGCGGCTCTTGATCGCGCTGTTGATGCCGATCACTTCACCGCGCATGTTGACGAGCGGTCCGCCCGAGTTGCCGGGGTTGATCGCCGCGTCGGTTTGCAGGAAATCTTCGTACATGTTGAGGCGCATGTTGCGGCCCTTGTGGCTGACGATGCCGTGAGTCACGGTTCCCGCCAAACCCAGGGGCGCGCCTACCGCCAAAACGCGGTCGCCGACTTCAGCCGTATCGCTATTGCCCAGGGGCAGGGCAATCAGATTGCTCGCGCCGCTGATGCGGACCACGGCCAGGTCGGTCTTGGGGTCGGACTTGAAATCCTTGCTGACGAATTTGCGGCCATCCTGAAAGCGAATGGTCAGCTCGTCGGCTCCGTCGACCACGTGGGCGTTGGTCAGAATGACCCCCTTGGGATCGACGACGAAACCAGAGCCCATCCCCTGGGGCATGTCTTCATCGGGCATCGGTCCGCCGAAACCGCCACCTTCGGGCATGCGTTCAAAGAACTTGCGCAGTTCATCGGGAATGCCCGGCGGCAGATCCCGGGAGCCGCGCGGTCCGCCACTGCGGGTCCGGCTGACTGCCTTCATTTTCGATTCAATGCTCACCACCGAGGGAAGCACTTTTTTGACGACATCGCGGTAGCTTACCGGGTCCTGCAAATCGGACTGAACCGCCGCCACTGCGGTTGACGCCTGACTCGCCGGCAACCAGGCCGATGTGTTCCAGCCCAGCACCGCCATCGCCAAGGCGCCGCTTCCAAATGCCATCACGTGTACCAATCGATCCTTTCGCAACAGATTCATGGAAAACCTCCTCGTGGTCCGGACCCCTTAGGGCAAGCCCTTTCGGCACTTTATGGATGGAATGCAAATTGTTGCAGGCCGCATCAGAGGATGATGCGGCATGGACTCATCCCTGCTCATAGGGAGCATAGTCCGATAACCACAGGGTCAATACGGGAAACCCGGAAAATTGGTTCGCAAGATTTTCCAAGAAATAAGAATGGCCGGTTTGGGATTCTCCATTCGCGCTTCGTCCGATAGCTTCGGTTAGTTAAAGATACCGGGGCGTTAGTGATGTTGTTGGTTGAGAACAACGTCACTAACGCCCCGGATTGATGCCTGGCGCAGGCGCTTAACCGTTACTCGATTTCGAACTGGAACGGCTTGGCTTCGCCCTCTTTGACTTCCACTTCGATGGGGCTCGACTCGACCGATTTGAACCGTTCGGCAATGACCGTCACCGGGTTTTTGACGGTCGGGTCGATGACCAGGGGGGGAGCCTGCGTGAAGCTGACCCTGTATTTCCCTGGTTTGAGGCCCATCGTGCCCTTCTCGCCATAAAGTTCAAAGGTTCCGGCCTTCGTGGTGCGGGCATAGCCGGTTGGACCCTTTTGTCCGGCCATCGCGGGAACCATCGTGAAGGTGACGGCAAGTCCTGAACCGGGCTGCCCCTTCACGGTGACCGCGCCGCCTACACGGACGAGTCCTTTGGAAGACTCGGGCTTGGTTCCCCCTTCCTCCGATTCAAACGGGGAGAGGTCTTCCTTTTGAATCCCTTGAAGCGCGAGTTGTGAGATGACCGGCCCTTCGTTTTTCATGGTCACCCAGGCGATCTGATCGAATTCGCCATAGTCGATTCCCCGAAGCTGGCTGCCGCCGCCGGTGGTGGCGAGTTGGTACAGGTTGCGGCCCTTGCGCACATACTTGCGGAAGGTGTGCACATGGCCGCAGAACACCGTGTAGGGGCGGCCTTCGAGGATCGTTTCCACTTCGTTCCAGCCGTTGGCATCGAGGTCCTTGCCGGCCCAGACGGGGTGATGCAAAAACACGAAGGTCCAGCGAGCCTGGGGGTTTTCCTTCAGCGTCTTGGCCAACTCCTCGCGCTGCGCCTTGCCGATCCGCAGCTTTTTGAAGCTGGTATCGACCTTGGGGTCTTCGCCATCGTCGTCGTTGGAATTGAGCGTCACGAACAGACAATTTTTGTAGATGAAAGAGTAATTGCGCCGGCCCAGTTGTTCCTTCCAGACATCGGTCAGGTTGGCGTTGGCCGAGTCATGATTGCCCGCCACGTAAAAGAACGGCATCTGGAACTGCTTGGCATAAGCGTTGAATTCCGACCATTGGGCGCGGCTGGTTTGCGGGTCGCGCGAGCCTTCGATCAGATCGCCGACCGACATGACGAATTCGGGCTGCATCAGGTTGATTTGCTGGACCGCCTTGGAGAAGATTCCCGCGCGGTGGCCGCCGGTGCGGTCGGAGACGATGGCGAATTGAAATTGCTCTGGCGAAGCATTCGGTTTGAGATGGGTCCAGGGATTTTTGTCTTCGATTTTCAGGCGGAATCCATCCGCCATCGGGTTGTCCTTGACCGGATCGCCGATTCCGCGCGACAGGAGTAGGGCTCCCGCGACAAGCGAGACGACGGCAAGGGATAAAAGGCTTCGGCGCATAGGAGAAACTCCCGTACGGTTGGGGGAATCGTTCACTGTCGAACAGGGCACAGGGAGATTGAGGTCATGATAAAACGCGACCGGCGCTTTCCAGGCGAGATCGCCGGTCCTGGGGAAAATTCAAGGAATCTTCACCGCGGCATCATTGTGAACGATGCCATGGTTTTGGGCGATGCCGGCAACCTGCGCGGCCGTGTCTTGTGGGTGGAGCCAGCGATGCTGCGATTTTAACGAGAAGCGTTGGAAAGCTTTTCCGGTTCATCGGGACCGTTCTTGACCGCCAAGGCGAGCATCACGAGCGAGAGCCCATTGAAGAACATGTCGATTCCGACAAACAGGCCAATGACCCAGTGGCCCGAATAGGGCCATTGCTGCCAGATCGAGAAGCCAAGGAACAGATTAATCAGGCCGTGCAGCACCAGCCAGAGCCGGATCTGAAAGGGGGCCGTGAATCCCACCAAGAAGCGAAACATGCCACCGAGAATCAAGAACATCGAAATGAGCATTGTCAGCGCCTCTTCCGCCGCAAGGGGATTGGCGATGATGATCAGGCCGCCCACCGCGGTGAGCACTCCGGCGAGTAGATCGATGAAAAATCCGCCCCAGATCCTCATGCTGAAGGCGTGAGCGATTTGCAACCCGCCGCCCACGATCATGAGCCAGCCAAAGATCAGCACACTGACCAGCGTCGTCACCGCGGCATAGGTGGTGGCCACCAAGCCGAAAACCATGAGCAGAATGCCCAGCGCCAGGATCTGTTTGAAGGCTCCCTTGAGGTTGGCAAAGCCGATGAGGTGAATCTCAGTGGAAGAGGGGAGCATGTTGACCAATCCTAAAGGTAGAGTTTTGTCAATCTATAACCTCGTTCCCAGTTGCCACTCCGTCGGTCTTCGCTCGCTTGTTGGCGGCCTTCTTCTTGACGGGCGGGGCATGCTTCCAACGCCGGTGCAGCCACAGGTATTGTTCCGGATGGCGGCGAATGATCCGCTCCAGCGCGCGGGTGAATCGTTCCGTGAGCGCCTTGCAGCCATCAGGTCGCTCAAGGTATTCGTCGGGATGGATGATATCTTCGATTTCGATGCGGTAATGCAAGGGCTTGCCGACTCGCGGCGTGCCGACCACGAGCATCGGCACCTTGTATTCCAGGGCCAGGAAGGCGACCGCCTTGTGCGTCGAGGCCGGCCGGCCAAAGAAATCGACGAAGACACCTTTGGGACCTGCATCCTGGTCGGCGAGCGTGGCCAGCTTACCTCCCTTGGAAAGCACCTCTTCAATCAGTTCGAAATCGCCCTTTTTGGCGAGGATCTTTTGACCCGTGCGTTCGCGGAAATCGAGCAAGAACTTTTCCAGATAGGGATTGTCCAATACCCGGGCGATCGCGTAGCTGGAGATGCCCACCAGACCCATTAAGTAACCGCCGATTTCCCAGTTGCCATGATGCGAAGTGACCAGGATGAGCGGCTTGTCTTCCAGAAGCATGGGAATGACCGTATCGGGCCGGTCCAGTTCCAGGTAGGTGCGCCAGTTGTGCGGGCGAAGGATCCGGGGAAGGAGAATGATCTCGACGAGCAGCAGGCAGAAATGGTTGTAGACGGCGCGGATATGTTCTTTCAGCTTGGCCGCTTGATCAGGATTCTTTTCGTGGTGGGCGTAGAGCTCGGGAAAGGCAAACACCAAGTTTTCCGCGGCGACTTTGCGATGCCGTTTGTCGACGGCGTGCACGACCCAGGCGAGCGTGCCCGCAAAGGAGAAGGCCCATTCACGCGGCACCGCTTGAATCAAGGCGACCATGACCCTGACGATCAGGTAGATGAGGTAGTCAACGGTGCGATTGCGGGCTTTGGCCATAAGGGCGACATCCTGTACGCGGCGAAATTCCATCCCATCGAATGCAACGCCTCAAGGCAATAGCGAAACGAAAGGCAGCGGAATGGACCAAAACAAGGGCAGGGAGGACGGAATTGGCACCAAATTGGTGCCGATTTGCCCTTTCTTGCCGATCCATCTACACTAATTACAGCTTCAACGATCCGTTTGCACAAGGAAAGCGCTGCTATGGCCGGGGTGAACCCCTATATCCAACCGACCAAATTCGAGTCGGCTCAAAAAAAATACCAGATCATCTTTTTACCGATGAGGAAGGTCATTGAAGTCGATCCGGCCAAAGTTCCCTACGGCCGCACCGGATTGCCTGGCAGCATCCTCGACATCGCCATGTCGCACGATTTGAGCGTCGACCATGCCTGCGGCGGCGTTTGCGCCTGCTCGACTTGTCATGTGATCGTGCGCAAGGGCCTCGAATTTTGCAACGAAGCCACCGACGACGAGCTGGACATGCTCGACGACGCCCGGGGCCTGACCATCGAATCGCGTCTCGCCTGCCAGTGCGTGCCCAACGGCAAGGGGGACATTGAAGTCGAAATCCCCGAATGGAACCGCAACCTGGTCAAGGAAGATCATTGATCGGGAACCTGGGCGATTCGAATCGGTCTTGTCAGTTTTCTTAACTTGCGCAGGCAGATGAAGGAAGGATGGTTCCCGTGCAGGGAACCGGCCTCTTTGAAGCTGCCTGTCGTTGATTGCGGAATTTCTCTTTTCGTCGTTTGCCTGCTCTGGGGTTTCCCTACAAACCCAAAAACCCCAGAGAGCCAACACCCATGCTCCCTTCCGCGAGTCACTCCTTTGCTCCGCGCGCTACCCGGCGTGGGTTTCTAGTTGCCGCTTTGGCTTCTGGTCTGGCTTCAGGATCGCCTTTTCTTCACGCTGCCGCAGCCGTGCCGCGCGCTGACGACGAACAAACTTTCGAACTCGATGAACTCACGCTGACCGACCTGCAAGCAGGAATGCAATCGGGTAAGTGGACCTCGCGCGGCCTTGCCGAAAAATACCTCGAACGCATCGAGGCGATCGATCGCCGAGGGCCGCACCTCAATAGCGTGATCGAGGTCAATCCCGATGCGCTCACCCTGGCCGACGAGTTGGACAAGGAACGCAAGGAGAGGGGATCGCGCGGCCCCTTGCATGGAATTCCCATCCTGATCAAGGACAACATCGACACCGCCGACAAGATGGCAACCACCGCCGGGTCGCTTGCCCTGGTCGGTTCCCGCCCCAAGAAAGATGCCTTTCTGGTCACGCAATTGCGTGGCGCGGGAGCGCTGATCCTGGGCAAAACCAATTTGAGTGAATGGGCCAACGCCCGTTCGACCAGTTCCACAAGCGGCTGGAGCGGTCGCGGCGGACTGACCAAAAATCCTTACGCGCTTGATCGAAATCCGTCGGGTTCAAGCTCCGGTTCCGGCGTGGCGGTGGCGGCCAACCTATGCGCCGCGGCAATCGGCACCGAGACCGACGGTTCGATCTTGTCTCCGGCCTCCACGAACGGCCTTGTCGGTCTGAAGCCGACCATCGGACTGGTTAGCCGCAGCGGCGTGATCCCCATCTCTCACACCCAAGATACCGCCGGACCGATGACACGCACCGTGAAGGATGCCGCCCTCCTTTTGACCGCGCTGGCAGGTATTGACCGGGAAGACAAGATATCTCCCTCAAGCGGCGGCCAGGGGGCCAAAGACTATGTCACGTTCTTGAAGGAGGACGGCCTGAGGGGGGCGCGGATCGGCGTCGCGCGCAACTACTTTGGTTTTCACCCCGGCGTCGAGACCGTGATGGAGAATGCGCTCAAGGCGCTGAAAGATCAGGGGGCGATCCTGATCGAGACGACGGAGTTGCCCAAGTCCGATCAATTCTCAAGCGCCGAATTGACGGTGTTCGAATACGAAATGAAGGCCGGGGTGAATGCGTACCTAGCCAAACTAGGCGATCGCGCCCCGGTGAAAACGCTGAAAGAGGTCATCGACTTCAACAAAACCCATGCGACCCAAGAGCTTCCCTATTTTGGCCAGGAGTTGTTGATTCGCATGCAGGCCAAGGGTTCGCTTGAGAGCTACGAATACATCGAAGCGCTTGCCAAATGCCGCCGCTTGAGCCGCACCGAGGGGATCGACCCGGTGATGGAAAAGCATCATCTCGATGCGATCATCGCGCCCGGCTGTGGACCCGCTTGTGTCACCGATCTCTTGCTCGGAGACCGCGGCGCGGGGGGCGACATCATTTCCATTGCCGCGGTCGCCGGTTACCCAAGCATCACGGTCCCGGCCGGGCATTTCTATGGCTTGCCCATTGGTCTTTGCTTCATCGGTAAGCCCTGGAGCGAGCCCAAACTCTTGCAGCTCGCCTACGGCTTTGAACAGGCCACGAAAGCGCGCAGGCCGCCTCGATTCTTGCCGACCGCTGACTTAGGCAGACCGAGCCGCGGTTAATTCCTGGGCTCGCTTGCGTAAGAAAGTGAATTCCACGATTTGAGTTTCCTGCCCTCTCTTCTTCCTCCCTCTTTCTTGTTTGGGGCGAATTATGACAAGATTGGTTTTCACCACCCGTGTAACCGCGTTTTGCCTCTTTGTTCTGGGATCGGTCAAGGGACCTTTCGTCGGCACTCTTGCAGCCCGGCCGCCTCAGGATGCCGATTGGGTCAAGGTGATTGAGGATAGCCGCGCCATCAAAATCGAAACGGACAAACTCGAAGCGGTCATCCCGAAGAACAACCCCAAGCAGTGGATGACGGGAATCGAAAAGCAGTCGTTTGTCGATAAGGCGACCGGCTTTCGCGAGGTGGGGGATGGCTTGATGGTCATCGACTGGCTCATGGAACCCGGCAGCGATGAAGCCTGGGCGGATAAGGTGTTTGCCGCCGATGGCAATGGTGTCGGCCGCTACACCTGGCATACCAACCCCGCGGATGCGGCCCGGCAGTCCTACGCGCTCATGGCGCATGGCAGTAACAATCGCAAGCGGATGATCGAAGGTCCCCAGCTTTGCCACCGGATGAAACCGGTGCAGCCGCAGGTGATTCGCGGCAAGGATTTTGTCGCGGTGAAAACCCAATACAAGTTCGAATACGCCGCGCCGGGCCGCAAGACAGGTTCGGGGTGGACGCAATTGATCGTCTTCCCGAAGGGCCAGCGCTACTTCTTGCTCATGGACAAGATCGACAGCGTCAACGATTCACCCGAGATGATCCTTCGCAACGACACCCCCGGCTGCATCCGCCACATCAAGGGAGACACCTTCAGCGAAGTCTACTTGAGCTACCTGAGCGGCCCCAAAGGCGTGCGCATTCCCTCAAGCGAATTCTTCACGCCATTTCCTCCCGATCTGAAATTCGGCTACCGCCGCGACACGCACAAGACTCCCGAGACCTTCATTCGCGCCTACCACCTGAAGGACAAGGCAACCGGCAAGGACGGTCCCTGGCTGGCCGGTTTGACATTGGACCCCTCGGTGGTTTACGAAGCCTGGGCCAGCCAACGCCCTGGCGACATCATCGTCATGATCGAGGAGATTCATGGCAAACCGACCAAGGCGGGAGATTCTTTCAGCGCGGCGCACATCGTCGGCTACTTCGACAACATCGACGAGATGCACAAGGTCTACGACCAGAACAAGGGGCACACGGCTCTCCAGGCCGATGCCTCGGGGTGGAAGTTGCTGAAATAAAAAAACTCGTTAAGAGATATTTGAGGTCGAAAAACGTGATCGGCGCCATCGCGGGGGACATCACTGGCTCGGTCCATGAAACGATGGCCACCAAGACCAAGCGGTTTCCCCTGTTCACTCCCGAGTCCTCCTTTACCGACGACACGGTGTTGACCGTGGCGGTCGCGGAAGTCCTGCTCGACGGCGGCGATTACCGAAGCGCGTTTCAAAAGTATTACGCGGCCTACCCCGACGAAGGCTATGGCCAACAGTTCAAACTCTGGTGCGACCTGGGACGGACCAAACCCTACAACAGTTGGGGCAATGGTTCGGCCATGCGCGTGAGTCCGGTGGGATTCTTTTTCGACACCATGGAAGCAACCCTCGCGGAAGCAAAGCGCTCCGCGGTGGTGACCCACAATCATCCGCTGGGTGTGAAAGGGGCTCAGGCCACCGCGGCGGCGGTATTTCTTGCGCGCCAGCGGCCGGCGAAAGAGGAGATCGCCCAGTTCATCGAAAAGGAATTCGGCTACCGGCTGGACCAATCCCTCAAAAGCGTGAGGCGCACCTTTCTGTTCGATGTATCCTGCGAAGGGACTGTGCCCTGGGCGATTCGGGCCTTCCTCGAAGCTGACGACTATGAAGATGCGGTGCGCAATGCGATCTCGCTCGGTGGCGATGCCGACACGCTTGCGTGCATCGCGGGCGCCGTGGCGGGCGCTTATTACGGAGTGCCCGAGACAATCCGTACGGAAGCAAGGAATCGGTTGGACGATCGCCTTCGTCAGGTTTTGGATCGCTTTGAGCAGAAGTTCGGGAATTAGGCTCCTGGCGATCGCCTTCTTGTCAATTTGCATTGGACTCAAACATGGTGAAGACCAATGCCTGGGCCAAATCGTTGGGGATATCCAGCGATGAAAGCTTGGCGCCAGTGGATGGGGGTTCCGAGACCTACAAGCGCACCGCACGGGAGGTTGCCGTCCGTTCATTGATCCTTCAAGGTGTGGTGGCGGTCGCTTCGGGAGTTGGTCCCGAGCCCATTGTCGCCTGGTTCAGAGATCAATCCATTTGGGAGCAGACGACTCCTGAGGAAAGGGTGTTCCTGGCCAAGAAGAAACGATCGGCCGAACTGCGCGACGTCATGGCCTGGCATATGGAGGCCGAGTGGATGCTGCTTTGGATGATCGGAAAGGTGCAGGCGTTGGGATTACCGACCAAACTCTGCGATTCCCGGCAACTGGTCGAGGAAATCATTCCTCCTTTGGGGGCCGACCTGGGAGACTTTATTGCGAAGGCTCAATTGAGAGAACCCGGCGTTCTCCTTGCCGAGGATGACCGGACCTACAACCTCTGGTGCCATGCCCAAAAGGCCAAGAAAACCCGAACGCTGCCATCCGATTTGAATCTCGATGTTCTCTATGAGCGGCGTTACGCCTTCGAATGGCTGGACGGCAATCAGGAATGGGACGACGTCACGTGCGATGCTTGAACTGTTCTTCAAGGAAATCGCTGCAATGAAGTGGCTTGAAGGAGCCGATCGTTGATCCTTTCTTTTGCCCTGTTTGTTCCAAAACCCGTCCAATAAAACTTGAAATCGCCACTTTCGATCGTTAGATTGGTAAAAAATCGTTCATTGAAGTCGGCTTGATATTCGATTGTGGAATCAGGGCAGAGAAAAGAACGCATTTCTAGGAAAAGGAAATGACGCCATGTCGCGCATCTTGGGCTCGGCTGTTGCATTCTCCCTGATCGGTTTCGCCTTCGCCGCCCCGGTGCCCGAGCGGGACGAAAGGAAGGACCAGGAGGAAGCTCTGGTGTCGATTCGCCGGTTAGGAGGCCAAATCTATTTCGACTATCAGCGAATTGCCAATAGCCGACGAATCAATGTCTTTGATCCGATGGCCAACCCCAAGGATCCCAAGGCTTTTCATCCCATCATTTTCTTGAGCTTGCGCGATGCCAACCTGACCGACAAAGATCTCAAATTCTTGCCGCTCCTTCCTCACCTGGAAATGCTGGACTTGACCAACACCCCCATCACCGGCGCCGGCATGGTGCATGTGAAGCCTCTGTCCAAATTGCGCGTTCTTGCCTTGTGGAAAACGCAGGTCGACGATCAAGGCCTCGCGCAGATCAAAGATCTGGATAAAATGTGGCAATTAATCCTTGATGAAACCAAGGTTACCGATGAGGGATTAAAATATCTTGCAAAAATGAATGGACTGGAAGATTGGCTTGGTCTGTGCAACGATCAAATCACCGATGATGGCCTCAAAAGTCTGACTCATTTGCATAAATTGCGCACTTTAAATTTGAGGGGAACCAAGGTCACCAAGAAAGGGGCGAAAACACTACAAAAGTCTCTTCCTATGACCGATATTTCCCGCGGTCCTCCCATTTAGTCACGGTAGGTTGGTCGAGACGTGTTGGAAATGGGTTTGGCGTCTCCTGATTCGGTTTTCTTTTGGTTCCTTACTTTTTCGAGTCGCTTTTGTCGCGCACGCAGCGAAACCCGTTATGACTTAATCCGGTGTCTGGTGCTCCATGCATGCGCCAGGCGACTCGGTATCGTTGACAGTAGTTTTCCGCACACAGAAATGAACCGCCTCGCTGGACGCGCACGGGGGTGCGGTTGCCATGAGGGTCGAGCGGCTCTTCCGGGCCCACGGGATTGCTGAAAACCTGACCCGGTGGCGCGGACTTGACCCGCGTGCTGTAGGTATCGGGCCGGTACCAGTCGCGGCACCATTCCCAGGCATTCCCCGCCATGTCGTAGAGGCCGTAACCGTTGGGCGGGTACGACTTGACCGGCGCCGTACCGGTGTAGCCGTCGGTCGCGGTGTTTTCGTTCGGAAAATTCCCCTGCCAGATGTTCGCCCTCGGTGGCCCCTCGAAAGGGGAATCGTCGCCCCAGGTGTAGGATTTGCTTTTTAGCCCACCGCGGGCGGCGTACTCCCATTCCGCCTCGGTGGGCAACCGTTTGTTCGCCCACTTGGCGTAAGCCACCGCATCGTCCCAGGCAATGTACACGACCGGATGATTGGCCCTGGCTTGCCAGGCGGATCCCGGTCCTTCGGGGTGACGCCAGCTATAGCCAGGCTGAAAGACCCACCATTTCAGGCAGTCCTTGCAATCGACGACTTCACCTACCGGTGGCTTGAAGACGCCGGCCCCTGGTTCGAGGCTGGTCAAGTTGACCCCAGGAAAATCCCGTGGATTGAGAGGCCGCTCGGCAATCGTCATGTAACCGGTTGCCGCAACGAAGCGGGCATATTCTGCGTTGGTCACCTCGGTGGCATCCATGTAAAAACCAGTCAGGCGCACACGATGGGGAGGCGAACAGCCGCCGCTTTGTGCCGAGTCCGTGCCTTCCCCCATTTCGAATTCACCACCTTCAATCCAGACCATATCCGGTTCGGGCGGCTCTTGCATCAGCCAGGCCAGGGCACCGAAGGCGCCAAGGCCGGCGGCAAGAATGATCGTGGGGGGCAACCAGGAAGATGCTTTCATGTAACCAGTTTATGCCACGACAACGGGAAGGTCTTCTCAAGGGAAGGAACCGATCGGCAATTCGCTTCGTCCATTTTCCTTATAGTGTCCCATATTCCCCCCTCCTCGATTCCGGGAGCCTCCCCATGCTGGCCTACTTATTGTTGCTCTGTGCTCAGAACCCGCCACGGCCCGCGATCGTTTTGCAGAATTTCGAGGGGGCCGATTACGGCACCTGGACCACGACCGGCACCGCCTTCGGTAAGGGGCCGGCGCCGGGAACCTTACCCGGTCAGATGCACGTGGAAGGGTTCCTGGGTAAGGGGCTGGTCAATTCGTTCCTGGGAGGCGATGGCGCGATCGGCACGCTGACCTCGCCGGTCTTTCGCATCGAACGGCCGCATCTCAATTTCCTGTTGGGCGGCGGCAGGGACCCGGAAAAATTGGCGCTGCGGGTTCTGGTTGACGGCAAGATAGTCGGCAGTGCCAGTGGCCCCAACGATCAACCGGGCGGTTCGGAGCGCCTTGCCTGGAACACAATCGATCTTGGCGCGCATGTCGGCAAAGACGCCAGGATCGAGATCATCGATCAGGCCACGGGGGGCTGGGGCCACATCAATGTCGATCAGATCGAACTGAGCGACAAGGCGCGGGGAGTGGTCGATGTCGTCAGGGAAGTGACCGCGGGAAGGTACTTGCATTTGCCCATCAAGACGGGCGCTCCTTCCCGGGTCATGAAAATCACCGATCCCCAGGGAAAGGTCTTGCGGGCCTTCGACATTGAATTGTGCCCGGCGACCGAGACCCCTTCGTTCTGGGCATTTTGCGACCTGGGAGCCAAGCCAGCCGGTGCGGTGCGCATTGTGACGCGGCTGGAACGCGAAGACGAGGCGCTGGCCAAGATCATCGCGACCGATGAGGGGCCGGCCAGGACCGACTGGTTTCAGGAGGCGGGAAGGCCGCTCATGCACTTCACCGCCCCGCGCGGCTGGCTGAACGACCCCAACGGGCTCGTCTTCGACGGCAAGAACTTCCACCTTTTCTACCAGCACAATCCCTACGGCTGGAACTGGGGCAATATGCACTGGGGCCATGCCCAAAGCCGCGACCTGATCCGCTGGGAAGACAAGCCCGAAGCGCTCTTTCCTCGCACCTACGGCGACATGGCCTTTTCCGGTAGCGCTATCATCGATGCGCAAAACACTTCGGGCTGGGGTAAGGAGGGCAAGGCGCCCATGGTGCTCGCTTACACCTCGACGGGACGGGGCGAATGCATCGCCTGGTCGCTTGACGACGGCCTTACCTGGACCGAATTCGAGGGGAACCCCGTCGTGAAGCATAACGGCCGCGATCCCCGCTTGCTTTGGCATGAAGGCACCAAGAAGTGGATCATGGCGGTCTATGACGAAACCAAGGGAAGGGTCATTCACTTCCACAGTTCGCCCGATTTGAAAAAATGGACATTTGAGAGTGAGATTAAGGATTTCTTCGAATGCCCCGACCTGGTGCGCTTTGCCGACCCGGCCAGCCCCAAGGGGGAAACCTGGATCCTCTATGGCGCGGACGGCCTTTACCTGGTGGGGGAATTCGATGGGAAGCGGTTCAAGGCGCGTGGCCCCAAGCAGCGGCTCTGGCACGGCAACTTCTACGCCGCGCAAACCTTCTCCCAGGTGCCGGACAACCGCATCATCCAAATCGGTTGGGCCAATGGAATCGTGTTTCCCGGCATGCCGTTCAATCAACAGATGGCCATTCCGGTCGATCTGAAGTTGGAGAAAATTCCCACGGGTTACCGACTGACCGCTTTGCCAGTCAAGGAGATCACCGAATATCGCCAGAAGGCGACCCGCCTGGAAAACGAGAAAATCACGGGGGATCGGGTCGTCATGAGCTTGCCGAATGAAGCCCACGACTTGGAAATCACCTGGAAGCCAGGGAATGGGCCAACCGGGTTGGTGTTGCCCGATCTGGAAATCATTCATGACCCCGCGGCGGAAAAGCTGAAAGTGGGGAAGATCGACTTGCCCGTGCGCGCCGGCAGCGGGTCCATCGCTTTGCGCATCCTCCTCGACCGCGGCTCGGCGGAAGTCTTCGCGGCCGACGGTAGTTTTGCCGTCTCCTTGCCGAGGCGGCCAGTGCAACCCGCCGGTCCCTTGCTTCTGCGTGCGGGCAACGAAACGATGGAACTGGAATCGCTGTCGGTCTGGCCGCTCAAGCCGGGCCGCATTGCCGTGAAAGGAAATGTGCCGTGATCCCCTTCCTGCGTCTTGGCGGCGTTGGCCTGATTTTGAGTTTGCTCATCGGACAGGCTCTTGTGGAAAGGCCTGTCCGGTCACAGGACTCAAGACAAAAAGACGGCGTCCAAAAAGGCGAAGGGAAGAAAAAAGCGGCCACGAAGGATCTGCCGCCGCTGATCGCGGGTTCAACGCTGGGAGCGGGAACGTTTCTGGGTTTGGCCGTCGATACGCCGATGTCGGGGCGATTGCTGCTCGTCGATCCGCCAGTCGCCGCTTCGGCGCCACCTCCGGCCGCGAGCACGAAGGGCTTGACTGCCGCGCAAAGGAAAGCAGTGCAGGCGGCCAGGCAAAAGGCGCTGGCGCAGTTCAAGGAGCAAAAGAATAAGCCAAGGAACCAGTACGAGTTTCAGGTTCCTGAAGATGCCGTGATCCGGTTCATTCCCTTACCGGAACCCTACGACGACAAGGGGAACATCGTGAAGCCGAGCAAGGAAGAGCTCGAGAAGATGCGAGGCAGCAACAAGAACTTGCCGGGCTTTTCCGGTAGGCTGGATCAGATCAAGGCCGGGCAGATCATTCGTGTCGATCAGACGAGCGATGGGAAAACGGCGACCGTGAAAATGGTGGTCGTGGTCGGCGACAGCAACGCGCCGGTGGAAAAAGCGAAAGAAACGACCACCGGCAAGAAGAAGCAATAAGCCTGACGCATCGGGCAACGTCCGCGAAGACGTTGTTTTCCAAAGTCGTGCGATTTGCAGCAAGGCCGAACAGGCGACCTGCCGCACAACGGACCTATTTCTTCGAAACGGCGACGGCCAAGGTCTGACTTTGGCCGCTCGCAGCTACCATCTGATTGCGCATTCTAGCCTGGTAAAGCAAAAGCTGAAGTTGTGCCTGCTCAAGTTGAGCTTTTTGGGCTGTGGTTTTGGGAGCGGGTTGGCCGCTTGGGTTGTAGTGGGTGCCGGGGCTTCGGTTGGGAACGCTACCGACGGCGGTGCCGCGAGATTGAACGAGAAACGGAACCAAGATCATACCGATGGTTGCGAATCCCAGCCATTTCATAGCGATTCCCTTGGGTTTCTTGAAATTCGAGGCGATCTGAAAATCTTGACACAACGGGGAAATCCCGTTTCCGGATCGGTGAATGTCTCTTAAGGATTGGGCGGAAACTCTGCCGAGAAGGCCAGTTATCCGGATTGGAAGGCGTTCATACCATGACTTTGTGAGCGATTCCAGCCCGGAAAAAGGGTTGAATCGTCGAAGACATGCCCATAAACTGCTAACTGCCTGAAAAGTCGGGCAGCCAATTCCACACGGGGCGTAGCTCAGCCTGGTAGAGCGCTTGGTTCGGGACCAAGAGGCCGTAGGTTCGAATCCTATCGCCCCGATTTTTGATGCGATGCATTAAAAATAGAGAGGAGAAGAGAGAAAGTAGGGTGCGAACTCCTTTCTCGATTCTCCTCGGTCTACTCTCAACTTTCTACTTTCTTCTCGGCGCCGTTTGCCAGCAAAAACGTGATCGTTAATCATTGCAAAACGGGCATGCTTCCAAGTGGTTTCGCACCGCATCAAATTTCAAATTTAGCGTAATTCCCTCGCGGGTGCCTTGAGCCTATTTGTCCAGTTCCGCAAGGCACTCCTTGCGGGTGATTTCGATTTCTTGGGCGTGTCAAATCATCATCTACCTCTGTCAGGCTTGTTCCAGAGTCCTGCCATGTTTTCGACTAATCCCAAATTTCAAATCGCCCTTTGATACATCGTTCCAGACCGTGATGCGGCGTAACATAGCCCGATGCACGCGGCCAATAAGGCTCCGGATGGGAATTTCAAGAAGGTGCCGGACCTACTGAGTGCCCGTGTCAGGCCGGTCTGCACAATTAAGAGTTAAGCCCTTCATTCAAGATGTCGGACTGGTTCAATACGCTGGCTGCCGGGAGCGAGTTTCCCAACGACGCCGCTTCCGCGTTGCGCGAGCGAGGCTTCGTCGTGCTTCGCGATGCCGTGCCATCCGATCGGATGGAACAGTTGGTCAATGCCTACACCGATGCCATCGCATCGGCGGCAAGCGTCGACATCAAGATTGGAAGCGCTTCGACACGGGTGAATGATTTCGTGAATCGCGGGGAGGCGTTTGACGATCTCTACATCTTTCCGCCCTTGCTTGAGGCATGCTGCCAGGTCATCGGGCGGCCGTTCAAACTGAGTTCATTTCACGCGCGCACGCTGCGGCCCCACACTTCCGTCGAGGAACTCCATGTCGATGTTCGTCGAGACTCGGCCGACTGGCCGCTCCTCAGCTTCATCCTGATGATCGATGAGTTCCGGCCCGACAACGGCGCCACGCGTTTCGTACCGGGCTCGCACCAATGGCCGGGCACGCCAGCGGACAGCATTGCCGATCTTCAAGCCATTCAGACACGGCAAGTGTTGGCATGCGGTGCCGCGGGATCACTTCAGATCTTCAATGGATCTGTATGGCATGGCCATACGGCAAATGAATCGAGCGGGCCGCGCCGATCCCTCCAAGGCGCGTTCATTCCGCGCGACGGCCGTGCCGCAACTGACTTCGCGGCCCGCATGCAACCAGAAACGCGAGCAAGACTCGGACCTCTCGCAAGGCACCTGCTCGCAATCTGATCGGCGTACGACCCCGGCGGTCGACACTGCGCTGGAACCGACGGGGCCTTTCCACCAGATCGGCCTGATTGAGATCGGGTGTTTTTGTGCCCACAAGTCGGTGCGATTGAGAATTTCAGCCTTCGTCCCGATGCATGCGTCCGATTCTTAACATGCAATCGATCGAGGCCTGTGCCGATCTTGCTAAGATTCGGTGGCTTCGCTCAATTCGTTGCTGGCGCACGGTGAGAGTCAGTGTAGTGTCGATAGGGAGCACAAATGAACGCGGGAGTTCGTTTCGAGGTTCTTTGGTGTGACTCGGATCTCATTGAGATTCGGATCAACGCAGACAATGGGCGATTCGGCGGCGTTGCAGATTGCTGCGGGAGAAGTGACGCCATCTCCCGATTGGCCGCGGTGGTTCGAGGTTTTCCGTCGTCGACCGAGGACCGTCGCGAATGGATCCTTGGCGCAGTTGATCCTGTGTCGAGGGAGAGCGGTGTCAAGCTCGTGCTCTCCTGCGTGAACCGGTCCGGGCATGCCATGCTAGGGGTTTTCCTGCGTTCTGATTCACAGAGAGGGGGCGTTCTTGAAACGGCGGATTTCTCCATTCCCATCGAGCCCGCGGCGCTTGACCATTTTGCGGCTGCCCTCGACAGGATGCCCATGGTCGGTGGGGCTGTGGTCAGCCTGCCGGCTTTGAGATGAAAGTCCCGATGCCCATGCTCCTATCGTGATCTTCCCGTTTGAGCTCTTAACTGCTCAGGCGAAAAATGTATAATTAAGTGTTTTATAACTGCATGTAATATGAATGGATGAAAAAGCAAAAATTCAAATGCAAGTGATTGTTGACGTTTCAGCAGCATTCGCATACCAACAAGGCAATCGGGACTGGGAATTCAGCCAACACCTCATGGGAAGCTTGACGTGGAAGCAGTCGGCTACATCACAACAACCATCGTGCTGGTCTTCCTTTGCGGCAAAGCGATTTCCCTATTCGTTTCCTACTTTGCGGACAAAACGCCGCTGCCGAAGGCCTTTGGAGCGGCGATTCCCGAGACCGATCTCGAGTTAGACATCAGCAAGCCATACGACATCGTTTACAACGGCGGGAACTTTGGCGGCGAATTCGCCGACCGGATTGAGGGAATTCGGATCGTCGGCTATGTCGGCCGGGATGAGCCTGAGTCGTTTTCCAAGTTGTTCATTCGGGGCCGGTGGCTTGTGGTCGAGTACCCCGACAAGCGACGGGCCTTTGTCATGCCTCATTCGATCGTCTCGCTCAAGGAATCTGCTCCAATTCCTTTTGAAGCGCCACCGAACAAGCAGGAGACCTAGGCTTTGGGTGTCCGCCAGCAGGGGATCCCATTCGAGAAGGTCAGTTGAAGGTTGTTGCGATGCCAGAACCAAGGGATATTTCTGCCCGGGAATTGCCCTATTCTGTCATTTCCCCGATCAGTTCGAAGCCCAAAATTGCCGTAACTGTCCCGAGTTCGATTCCTGGGACTGGAGAGTTCCCAATTTCCCAATATCTAGAGAGTCACAAGCTCCGCGAAGGGGTCTTATCGAAACATTCTTGATGCATCGCGACAAAAGGTACTCATGAAACGATTGGCATTGTGGTTGGTTGCGCTGGGCATGGCTGTCGTAACACCCGGGGCCGTCAGATCGCAGATCGACGAAAAGGAAGCCGCCAAGATCGGTGTCGAGGCCTACGTCTACGGTTATCCGCTCGTCACCATGGAGTTCACCCGAAGGGTTATGACCAACGCCGCCGTGCCCGGCGGCCATCATGCTCCCATGGGCCAGTTCTATAAAGCGCGAGTTTACCCCGACGCCAAGTTTCGCGATGTCACCGCGCCCAATGCCGATACGCTGTACTCCACAGCCTGGCTAAATCTGTCCCAGGAGCCCTACGTCCTGAGCTTGCCGGATATGGGCGATCGCTATTTCCTCATGCCGATGCTCGATGGCTGGACCAATGTCTTCGAGGTGCCCGGCACCCGGACGACCGGGAACAAGGCCCAGGCCTACGCCATCACCGGTCCAGGATGGAAAGGGAACTTGCCTGAGGGAGTTAAGGAACTCAAGTCACCCACGAACATGGTCTGGATTCTCGGCCGCACCTACTGCACCGGCACACCCGAGGATTACAAGGCCTGCCACTCCATCATGGACCAATACGACCTACGGCCCTTAAGCGCTTTTGGCAAGCCTTACACGGCGCCAGCGGGCAAGGTCGATCCTGCCATTGACATGAAGACTGCCGTGCGGGAGCAGGTGCACAAACTCGACGCCGGGACCTATTTCAAACTGCTTGCCCAATTGATGCGTGACAATCCCCCCGCTAAGGAAGATGCCGCGATGGTCGAGAAGTTGGCGAAGCTCGGTATCGTCGCGCGACAGGAGTTTGAGATCTCCAAGGTTGA
Source organism: Gemmataceae bacterium (assembly GCA_965226945.1). Classification (GTDB taxonomy): domain Bacteria; phylum Planctomycetota; class Planctomycetia; order Gemmatales; family Gemmataceae; genus SYLG01. The sequence continues at coordinate 5,010,579 of OZ245717.1, forward strand.
TGGGGCGATTGCCAAGGGATTGGCGGGCGTGCCCGTCGTGAGCCAGCAGAAAATCATGGCTCAATTCAAGGACGGGGGAACGATTCAAGACGGTTGGATGTTCTCGACAAGGGCGGGCATTTATGGCACCGACTATCTCCAACGCGCCTTCATCACAGCCATTGGGCTCGGGGCGAATCGACCGCAAGACGCCGTCTACCCGACCTCGGCGGAGGATTCCGAAGGGAAAAAGTACAGCGGAGCGAACAAATATGTCGTGCGTTTCCCCAAGGGCCAGACGCCGCCGGCCAACGCCTTCTGGTCGATCACCATGTACGATGCCGATTATTTTCTCGTTGACAACATTCTGAACAAGTACACCGTCAGCCCTCGCGACCAACTGAAATACAATGCGGACGGATCGCTTGACCTCTACATTCAAAACGAAGCCCCGGATAAGGACCGGCAAGCCAACTGGCTGCCTGCCCCGAAGGGAGAATTCGTGCTGATGATGCGGCTCTATTGGCCCAAGGACACGGCGCCCTCGATCATTGAAGGTTCCTGGAAACCCTTTGCTGTCAAGAAAATTCGGGACTAGCACTGACGGAAGTAATCGAGGCAAAAACAGAGTATTTAAAATCAATAGGAACTATCGCTTGGTTGTTTATGGAGGATGGATTAATTGTGGTTAATATCGTATAAATGTTGCGATAAAGTATGAGAAAAAGCAGATGGAATTATGGAGAGTCGAGTGAGAATTGTCGCCGCTGGGAATACGGTGGTGCCTGCTTACCTGGCACTTCTGGAGAAGGGCTATCAGGTTTCCTGTTCGCCTGCGGGTGAGCGAAAGGAACTATGGCGGGCTTGGAATTCAGACGACGAGTTCATTGCAGAAGATCCGCTTACACTTCTGGGATTGATAACCCTTCACGAAATTCGGGGGGCCAATTGGCAGGCGCCGGACCGTGAGATTGATGCGTACTTCGAACGGTTCTATCCGAGCAATGGAGCATCGGGTGAGCAAACAGGTGACGCGACCTGACGGCGTGCTGGTGCATTGCAATTCTTGGGACTCGCCAGAGCTTGGCGCTATCGCGCAGCTTAATCGTTGCTGGCCGTATGGACCAGCGACCCGCGTTTGCCGAGACTGGCCGAGTGACCCGGATCGTAGGCGGCCGCCGTTAGTTCTCAATCTTCATGCGTACAACCTTGAGACCGCCGGGCAGTTCGGCGGTGAGGGATTCAACCTTGCCTTCTTTGCTCTCCTGGAAGGTAAACACGGCGCCTGGGTTGCCGCGTATCTCCCACGATTTCTGATCGGCCCGTGGCGCGAGTTCCAGTTCAACGCCCTTGTCCGGAGCGCCGACCCGCAAGGTTCCCTCTTTGAGGATCACTTCGACCGTGCCGTATGGCTCTTCTCCGCGATACTTGCCCAAGTACTTGGCGACGGCTTCTCGCGACAACGCCGCCTGTTTCGCTGGTGTGGTCGGCAGGTTGAACGTCAACCCCGCTTGCTTCAGGGTCAAGGCGGTCACTTTACCGGTACGATCTTTCTCGAAGCCAATGGAAACCTTGTCGCTTTTGACAAACGCCCGGCGGCCGTCCTTGTCCGGGTTGGTCAGTTCAAATACGAGTTGATCCGGAATGTCCAGGGCCATTCGGCCGTCTTGAGCGACCACGCGGAACGGCGCATTCTTGTAATGGGCGAAGTTCGCGTAGTAGGTGCCGAGAAAGGGTTTCAAGGATTCTGCGATGTGCGGACGAGGCTGACCTGCACGGAGCAGTTCTCGGTCGATGAGCCCCTCCATGCGAATCGGCGTCAATTGCCCTCGCGATTGGGTGAAATAACAAATAATCAGATCGTGTTCGGGAAAGGCCCACGCGGCCGTGCCGTCGGATCCACTGTGGCCAAACGCCGCTACCCGGGCCTTGTCCGGGGAATCGCCACTTGCGTGTAGCATCGCCATCTGTCCGTAGAAGGTGTTCAGGTCACGAAAACCGGTCAAATACTTCGCGTCGGACCCGAGCATCGACATCCGCGAGGTGGGCGTCAGGATCCGTTTCATCGCGTCGGCGGAGAGGAGCCGCTTGCCGTTCACCGTGCCGCCGTCGAGCCACATCGCCAGGAACTTGGCGTAATCACCGGGCGTGGAATAAAGTGTCTGCGATCCCCAGGCAAACGGATACATGGGCGGGCCGGCGGCGGCCCAGAGTCGATTCCAAGCTGTGGCTTTGCCGAGGTATAAGCTGGCGATGCGCGCACGCCGTGGGTCCTCGGCCTTGGTGGGATAGTAGGAGTCGATCATTTCGACCGGCTTGAGGATCCGCTCGGTAATAAAGCGGTCGATGGGCACGCCGCTGACGACCTCGACGATCGCGGCCGCAGTATCGCTGCCGGCGTCGGAGTACCAGAACTTTTCACCGGGCTTGAACTGGGGGCCTTTTTCGCCGATGGCTTTGGCCTGGGCTTGCAAGTCAGGATACTGATCGATTTTTGTGCTCAGGATCGACAGGGGCAGGCCGCTTCGGTGTGTGAGCAACTGGCGGATGGTGATCGCTCGCGACTTGTCGGTGTCGAACGCGGGCAGGAATTTGGAGACGGGATCATCGAGTTGCAATTTCCCTTCATCAATGAGCATTTGCACGGCCACGCCTGTGAGCGGTTTCGTCATCGACCGGATATTGAACAGGGTGTGGCGCTCCATCGGCCGCTTCTCTTCACGATCTCGGTCACCGTAGACCTCGTGGAGGATCCCCCTGTGCCAACATGACGTGAGACCAAATCGTGGTCTAAAGTAGTGAAGAGCACAGGCAGAAAGCGAGCTGGAAGTGGAACCGATTAAACGGGTTATAGGGCTTGGGGATAGCGAGGTTAAAGAGAAGGCCATTCGTCGACGGTTCGACAAGGAATACAAGATTCGGGTTCTTGAAGAGGTGGATCGTGCGGAAGGAACCCGGAAGGTGGTCGAGATATTAAGACGAGAAGGGATCTATCGTTCCCAACTGGACGACTGGCGCCGCAAGCGGGCCCAAGGGGCATTCGGAGCGGACAAGATACCAGCCAAGGGGTCAAAAAAGCTTGGCCCTGCGAAAGAGATGGAAAAACTTCGCCGCCAGGTAGCAGGTCTTGAGAAAGAGCTGCTTCACGCGCGGACAATTATTGGGATTCAAAAAAAAGTGGCGAGTTTAATGGGGAGACCGTTCAAGAGCGACGGAACTCCCGAAACCAAGTAATCGTAGAGGTCCGGGAAAATCGTGGATTAATTTGTCTTCGCAAAGCCTGCCGTGACCTCGGCGTTTCTCGTGCCAGCTATTACCGGTATGGACGACCAGTCGAGCCGTTCTGCGGACCTCGGCTGCCCAAGCATGTTCCCCGGGCCTTGACCGCACCGGAGCGGGAGGAGGTCCGGGCCATCCTTTACAGCGAGCGATTCGCTGACAGTTCGGTGCGGGAAGTTCACGCCACTCTTCTCGACGAGAGAAGGCACCTGTCGTCGGTGAGGACCATGTATCGGATTCTCGCCAGAGACGGCGCAAGCCGCGAGAGGCGGGACCAACTTCGGCACCCCAGCTATGGAAAGCCGGAATTGCTGGCCACCGGGATCCATCAGGTCTGGTCCTGGGATATCACGATGATTCGTGGCCCGGTGAAAGGGCAGCACTATCGTCTGTATGTCCTTTTGGACATCTTCAGCCGCTATGTGGTCGGTTGGACGTTGGCGGGAAAAGAATCGGGTACCATCGCCCGAATGTTGATTGCCGAGACGGCAAAAAGGGAGGGAGTTCCAGAAGGCCAGCTAACGATTCACAGTGATCGAGGTGCACCAATGGTGTCCCGTGAAGTCAGCCAGATGCTGGCAGACCTGGGAGTGACCAGGTCTCAAAGCAGACCGCAGGTTTCCAATGACAACCCGTATTCGGAAAGCCAGTTCAAGACCCTGAAATATCACTCAACCTTTCCCGATCGCTTCGAGAGCTTTGACGCGGCGCGTACCTTTGTGCTGGTTCAGCGTGAACTGGAAGAATTGGCTCAACGAGTTAGTTACAAGTTGGCCTCAATTTGAGGTTCAAGGTATTGTAGGATTGTTGATTTTCGGATCTACGGGTTCCTCCCTGGGTTTCTCGTTACTTCGGATGTCAGGCAGTATGGGCAAAGTTACGGCGAGCCTTTTGCAAAGGTCGATTGCCGCGTCATACGGCGATTGACTCGTGGCTTTGGTCCACAAGTCCAAGGCGTTTCCAGATCGGCCGCATTTGAAGCAGTGGAAGGCGTTCTTGTCCAAGTTGGCCGAGAAGCAGCGAGAGATTCCGGAAGTAGATCCATGAAGTGGGCATGGACCGCGTCGCTGTGCACCTTGGCTGGTCGTGGGCTGGAATCCAAGCAACGATAGTACGGCCGCAAGGCTCACGGCCGCTTTGACAGCAATGAAGTCGATGGCTGGCCGAACCGGCGCTGCGGACGGCCGCAGCGGCTCTTGGCGTTGAGCCTGACGCATCTGTTGGCGCCGCTCACGTGCTTCATTGAGCTTCCTGTCCCGTTCGAGGAAGATCTCTTTGTCCTTGCCATTGAGTCTGTCCTGGGGGGTGACATATCCGATCGCGGAGTTGAGGCGGACGGTGTTGTAGTGGGTGGTGAAATCCGTAACCAAGCGTCGCGCGTCTTCGAGGGACAGCGGCACCATCACCCGGATGCACTCGCCTTTAAGCGTCTTGTGCCAGCGCTCGATCTTGCCGTTGGATTGGGGGTAATACGGCGATGTTTTGACATGGGTCATGCCAGCAACGCGAATGAATTCCTTGAAGTCCTTGGCAACGAACTGAGGTCCATTGTCGCTGATGATCCGCGGCCTTGCATCGGGGTGGCTTTCGCGGGCGCGCTGTAGGATGGTTTCCACATCGGATTCCTCCATTTTCTCCCGGATTTCCCAATGAACGATGAAGCGGCTTGCTCCGTCGAGGACTGAACAGAGGAAGTAAAAGGTGCCGGCAATGTTGAGGTAACTGACATCAATGTGCCAGTGCTCATGCGGGACGAGCGGTTGAACGAAGCCCGTACCCTTCTTTGAAGGCGCAGGTGAAGAACCGGCCAGCAATCCAGCGCGTTTCAACACGCGATAGACGCTGGCCGGACTGCATGCGACAACATCGGCATCGAGCATCATGAACGTCAGGCGCCGATAGCCTTCGAGTGGATGAAGCCGATTGAATACGCGGATCTTCTCCTTCTCATCATCGGTCAGCCAATGATCGCGCGGCACCAGCGCATTGTGCTCGTTCACCTTGCCGAAGCGCTGCTTCCAATCGTGAAACTTGCTGGAACCGATGCCGACCCAGCCGACAAAACGTGCCTTCGGAATCTCGGTCTTGCCATTCCAGAGGTTGATGAAATCAACAACGATATCACGGGTATCGTGAGGAACCCAGCAGCCTTTCAGGTCTCCCCAAGCTCTTTTTTTAAAAGGACATGCTCTTCCATGAGCTCAGCAAGCACGGCGTCCTTACGCTGAAGCTTTGCCTCAAGCCGCTCGATCTTCTGGTTCTTGGCATCCTCGACCGCCTTCGACTTGCGGCCGTTATCGAACGCTGTGTGGCCGTTCTCGAAAAACTCCTTGAGCCAGGCATAAAACTGGGTCGGGTAAATGTCGTACTCATCGCACAAATCCGACACCGCGACCTTGTCGATCAGGTGCCTCTTGAGGATTGCTACCTTCTCACTGCCCGAAAAATGACGCCGTGCCTTTTTCATCGCGATTCACCCTCAGGTTAAAATTAACCCGATCGGGCCGATCTTCCAGTTCCGGCTGAGGCAAAACACCTTCCTTCGAGGATTCTTCGAGTGGTACAACCAACATCACCATCATGAAGGGCTCCAGATGCTGACCCCGGGAGTGGTTCATTCTGGACGGGCCGATGAGGTCTTAGCTGAACGACGCGAGACGATGCATCGAGCTCATGCGCGCCATCCCGAGCGCTTTGTGAAGGGGATCCCTGCCTTCAAAGCGTTTCCAAAAGAGGTCTGGATCAACAAGCCAACTTTCGATTCAAAGCACCCCTGCAAATCGGCAAAGAAAACCCTGCCGCAAAACCAACCGCTCGGCCAAACGCCGTGCAACCAAAAGCATGAATTGGTACCAAAGGGAGCCTCACGGGAAGCTGGGCTCCCTTTGGTGCCAGTTCATGCGACCCTCGCATAAAAGAACAGCCCAGGCATGGACCAGGTCTTGATCAATCGACGCAGTGAACGCCTTCTGTACAAATCAGGAAAATTGGTCTCAAAGATGTTGACACATTCCGGATCGTCTTGCGATTCTTGATGATCAGTAGTTCCGCGCCGACGATCGTGCCGGCTTTCACATACCCCGCGACCTCGTCGGCAATGGCCTGAAGGTTTTCCGCTTTGAGGCCCACCTCTTCCGGTTTCGCGGCTGCAAAGGCGAGACGGTCTTGGGCCGCCGCCATGTCTGCAAAGAAGAGAGGAATGCCCATCAGAAGTTGTCGCATCATGTTCATTTCGATCCATTCCTTGACGTTGGCAACGAGCTGGAGGAATTTTGAGTGCTGGTTGTTCGTTTGGCGATTGTCTCGCTGAAACCAAAGGAAAACGGACGAGGCTCGACTAAAGGCCAGGATCTTTATTGTATTAGGTCAATAGTACAAGATCTCCCTGGCAGGTCAAGACACGAATGTGAGCGATAGGAATTGGAAGCGCCTGATCCGTGAAGCCGGAGGTATGCCAGCAAAGCGATCTGCTAGTAGTCGTTTGCCGATTTGAGGGAACTGCTAAAGGTGTTGGCCATCTCGTCCATCTGACGAATGGTTGTTATCTGGTATAAGGAAATTCGGCCTTGAATACTCCAACTCCCGAGGATGCCATCCGCAGAGCGATTGCCAGTTTACCTTGGTTGCACGAACTGGCTGAATATGCGGTCAATCGGCATGGTTTCGGTGACTCGGACGGCGGGAATGGTTTGACCTATCCGGGCGACCTCGATGAGTATGATCGAGAGGTCGCTGGCATCAACATTCCTGAAGGATTTATCCAAGTGTACGGCCGTTGGGGGCCGCCGCATGGTTACGAATTGCTGGTTCTCGAAACAGACTATCTCACCATTCTTGGGCAAATGTTGGCGGATAAAGGGTACTCAGCAGAATGCAGACAGGTCAGGTCGCTACTCAGTGCGCTGTACCGTGCAAAGCTGTGAAGCCATCATGTGCAATCGCAATCCATGAATTTCGAGCAGTGGGTCTTCTGATTGCCCTAATTTTCCCATGTGATTCGCATCGAGGGCCATCTATCTTGATCAAAAGTCGATTTTCCCAATTTGATGGATCATCCGCTTTCCCCGTGTGATCTCCCGTTTCCAAGCGGAGCCGCGGCCGCATGTTTTTGAGGGGCCAGCTGATGATCGCGAATGTTGCCTGGCGTTGGACACTGCTTTGCGCCACATTATTTCTTGCTTCGTGCGGCCCTCGGGAGAACGCGCCCGTTTCGCCGAAAGGCACCGCCGCGGCGGCAACAAAACCAACTCCGCCTTTGTCGTTGCCCATTCCTGCGGCGATGCCTGAGCGTCTGAACGACGCGGATTTCAAAGGAATGGATGCAGACGATCTCTTCGCTTTGGGCCGCGCTGCCGCAGACAAAAAAGACTACAAAATTGCGGCGATCGCCCAGTACTGGCATGTTCAGAAATCACGCACGGGCCAATATGACCTGGCATGTTACCTGGCTCAAACGAGGATGATCGAACCGGCTTTCTACTGGCTGCAAATCGCTGCCCTCGAAGAAGGGGTCGACACCGAACATGCCCAGCGAGATGAAGATCTCACCTCGCTCCGAGCCGACGGGCGCTGGGGTGAAGTGCTGCGGTTCATGGAGGATTGCAACCGTTATTTTGAAACGGCCGACCTTGCCCGAACCGTTCTCATCTTGCCCAAAGACTACAAAAAAATGGATGCCATTCCGGCAGTGGTCTGGATGCATGGATTTGGGTCAAAACCTGAGGATCTCATCAACGAATCGGCCCAGCACTGGGCCGATTCACTCCATGTCGCATTGATCGGAGTGAGTGCCACCAAGCCGAGGGGACCGAACAGTTTTGTCTGGGCCGAAGAAGGAGAGAGAAATATCAAGCGGCTACAAACCGCCATGACCGAAGTAAGCGATCGTGTCACGATCGAAAAAGGAAAGGTCATCTTGATGGGGTTTTCGCAGGGGGCGCAGGTGGGGCTTGAGATCGCCGCGCAGTACCCCGAGGAATATGCGGGCGCAATCGTCCTTTCTCCTGGAGCGACCCTGAATCTCGACAAGATCAAACCGGCGGCCCTGATCGCCAAGCGCGGATTCGTGGTTTCTCTCGGTGCACAAGAACATCCAGGGAATGTGCAACTCGCCACACAAGACGCCAAGTGGTTGCGCAATGCTCAGGCGAAGCTGATCTTTAAGCCCTATCCTGGTGTCTCGTCGCACTCGTTCCCAGCGGATTTCGACAAGCGATTTCCCGAATGGGTCGATTTCATCTTCAAAGCGAATGGTGCATGAGGACCGATTGCGCCATTCTCAATGGCGCAAGCCCAAGGTTTCGCACACGGTGCAATTTCGTAAATTTGATGTCTAATTTGTATTAGAATTGTCGGAGCTATTTAACGCTAAGTCTATTTAAGGTGGCTATTTCTTGCCCAGCGCATCCAATAGTGCCTTGACTCCTGCCTTCGCCACCTCCGCATCCTGCTCCCCGCTTCCGCCGCCGACTCCCACCGCGCCGACAACTTGGCCGTCGATGACAATAGGAATTCCTCCTTTGAGGGGCGTGAATTTGCCGTTGCTCGCACCTTGCAGAGCCAGGCTCAAAAGGACGTTGGGTTCGCCGTTGACAGGTTGCGTGCCCGTCTCTTGGCGGACTGTGGCCGCGGAAGTCGCTTTCGCAAGCGCAGTCGTAACGCTTGCCGGACGCGCGCCGTCCATGCGTGCGAACGCGAGCAAGTGGCCGCCATCATCGACGACGGCAATGTTGCTCTTCAGGCCCATGGATTCTGCTTTTGCCTTGGCCGCTTTCAGGATTGTCTCCGCGCCCGCCAGATTGAGCTGGATGCGCTCGCGCGTGATCAGAGGCTTATCCTCCTGGGCAACAAGGAGGGAGGGGAATGCGAATGCAACAAGCACCATGACTGGGGAGAGCGTGGGTGACAAGGGAACCTCCGAATTACCGGACCAAGATCGGGAGAGAGCCAACGGCGATGCCGGAATCTAGGGCATTATAGAAGATCGAATTTGATGTGGTTGTTTGATAAAAAGACAGCAGGCTTGAATGGCCCCGACCCCCTTGACGCTGTGGCGCATGCCGCCCGGAATCCAGACGGCGCACTGCGGCGGCACGATCCATAGTCCTTGCGGCACTTCACAGCTTTACATGCCACGCGCCACAAATAGAAGTAGCGCCTTGCGGTGCTTGTGGGCGTCGAGCTCCATACCGCCAGCGCCCGTAACGATGCTTGCGCCCACCGCCATCACCGTTCGCGGCACCAGGTCGGGATCGACGAAATCGTCTTGGCCTTCGTAAATAGGCATGTTCATCAACCTAAAGAAGCCCTGAAGGGGCACTGGCCGGATTCCAACATCATTTGGCAGAATCTCCTCATTCGGTCAAAGCGAATTCTCGATATTCTCCAACCTGCATCACCGGCCTCGGCGATCACCAAGGCCATTAACACGGACTCAGGAAGGAGAGAATTTCGTATCATGGAATCGCTGACCACCGGGCAAATCGCCGATCTCGTGGTGATTCGTGTTGGCGATGCCCTGGAAACCTTAAAAGGCGGTATCGGCGATCAGATCGACCTGGTGCATCTCGATGGGGCATTTCACCTTTACCTGCCCGTACTAAAGCTCCTGGAGCCTCACCTGAAGTCAAGCGCCTTGATCATTGGTGAGAATGCGGTCGAACCAGGCTACCTCGAGTATGTGCGCAACCCTGCCAAGGGATACCTCTCCCTTGCCCTTCCGTTCGATCCGACACGAGGCAATGAATTCACAATCTTCACCGGGTGACCGCGCTGGCGGTGCGTTGGAGCTCCGTAGAATGGCTCCACCTCGCCATGGACGCCCCCACCCAGGGAAAACGCCTTCCATGCTCATCCAAGCGGAAAGTCTCTCGGGCACCGTTGACGCGGTCAGCGAAGCGATTGCCAATGGAACGCAAATCTCGCCAGGCGAGCGCAAGGCGGTGGCAAGTTGGATCGCGTCGAGGCAGGGATTGCCGGGGGCCTATGCCGATACCTTTGCCGGATTCGAAACGGAGCGGACGCGCGGCATCCAATTGTTTAGTGGCGAACGCGTCACCTCGGCTTCGGCCAGGCACATTCTTGGCGAGGAAGCTTGCCGTGTTTTGCGCCAGCTCGACTCGCCTGACTTCGGCGTCAAGCAAGCGCTCAAGCGCGCGACCCAAGGGCTGTTGCAATGCCTTGAGCGGGCGGCGACGGGGCCGCGCAAGATGAGCATCGGCATCTATTGCTGTGGCAAATGCACCGTGGGGCTCTGGCGCCATCTCATTGTGGGAGGACTGGATCGACAGGAAGACCGCCTGCAAGATGGCATCCAATCTCTGCGCTCCAAGCGCGATGAGCAGGGCGGCTGGCAGACCTTTCCGTTCTGGTACACGATCCTCGCGCTCTCGGAAATCGATATCCCCGCGGCCGCCGACGAGATCCGCTACGCTTGCGCCTTGCTCAAACGCACTGTGGCACGCTCCTCCTCCACGCGATTTGCCAAGCGTCGGCAGATGATCGCCCGGCGCGCCCTTGCGAAAATCTAACTCCGGTTGCGTCCAGCGAAGTCCCGCGTCTTTTGGTTCAACTCCTTGGTGCCTATCTGCGATCTGGACCTGGCTACGAGATTCTCTCCGGGGAGCTCGCGCACCAGTTGCACAAAAATAAAAAAACAAAAAAATATCTGCCCTGGTGTCGGAAAGCGTGGAGCCGATTCGTCCTTTTCCCAGAAGGCGGGGTAAAGACCCCGTTTTAAGGAATAAAACCTGTTGGGGGTGCCGTTTCATGGCCAAGTTTCTTCTCATTTTCCGTGGTTCCACCGCACCGCAATCCCGGCCATCGCCCGAGGAAATGCAACAATTGGCGGGCCAGTGGCATGCCTGGATGCAAAAGTTCAGCGGCGCCATCGTCGGCGGCGATGGCTTGAAGCCAAGTGGCAAGCTGATCAAATCGGGAGTCGTGTCGGATGGGCCCTATGTCGAGGCGAAGGAGGTCATTGCCAGCTTCAGCATGATTCAAGCCGAGAACCTCGATGCGGCGCTGGCCATCGCGAAGGAATGTCCCGGCGACTATGCGATCGAGTTGCGCGAGCTGGCCGGGTACGCATGAGCGACCCTCGCGCCCTCGCCGAGCACTTTTTCCGCCACGAAGCGGGCCGGATCGTCGCGCTTCTGACCCGTTCCTTCGGCGTGCGCCGGCTTGAACTGGTGGAGGATGTCGTTCAATCGGCCCTCGTGGCGGCTTTGGAAACCTGGTCGCGCAAGGGCGTCCCGGACGACCCGGCCGGCTGGCTGGTGCGCACCGCACGCAACCTCATGATTGATGCGCTCAGGCGTGAGCGCACGCATGCGCAGGCATTGCCTCATTTGGCGGGCAATTCCGAGGCTGATTCGTCGCCGATCGACCCTCATTTCCTGGAGGAAATCGGCGACGAAACTCTGCGCCTGCTCTTCGTCTGTTGCCATGAAGAGGTGCCCGCTGAATCGCGCGTTGCGATGGCGCTCAAAACGCTTTGCGGTTTCAGCACGGCGGAGATCGCACGCGCCTTGCTCACGACCAATACCAATGTGCAAAAACGGATCGAGCGGGCGCGCGAGAGGCTGCGCGAACTCAAGGTCGAATTCGACTCGCCGGCCATCGGTCAATTGGACGAGCGACTCGAAGCCGTGCTCACGGTCATCTATCTACTGTTTAGCCAGGGGTGTCATGCGACCCATGCGGACGTGCCGATTCGCCGCGACCTTTGCGATGAAGCGCGCCGATTGGCGACCATGGTCGTCCGTCATCCGGTGGGAGATCGTCCGGCAACCTACGCCCTGCTCGCCCTGATCTGCTTTCATCGGGCGCGGTTCGATGCACGCGTGGCGCTCGACGGCGCCATTGTTCTGCTGGAAGAGCAAGATCGCGACGCCTGGAAGGGGAGTGATGTGCGCGAAGGGATGGAGTGGCTGGCCCGGGCGGCCTCGGGTGACGAGTTGACGCGCTACCATGTGGAGGCCGGCATCGCCTGGGAGCATTGCCGCGCACCGACTTTTGCCGAAACCGACTGGCAGCGCATCGCCGGCCTTTACGACCTGCTTGAACAGATTGCTCCTTCCGCGCCTGGCGCTCTCAACCGCGCTGTGGCCGAAGCCTACCTGCACGGCCCGCAAGCGGCTCTTGATCGCCTGGCTGCCATTCCCCCCCAGAACATCCCGGCACACTATCCCGGCTGGCATGCGGTCGTGGGCGAACTTCATTTCCGCCTGGGCGAACACGAAGATGCCGCCCACTCCTGGCGCGAGGCCCTTCGGCTGACCGCTGCCCGCGCGGAGCGTGAGTTTCTTGAACGTCGGCTGGCGAACTGCTACGTGAAAAAAGGAGAGTAATTTGCCGGTTCCTCCCTCTCAAGGAAAGCCATCCAGTCGGCACGGCGATGACCAATAGGGGAGGTTCTCACCCGACTCATCCACCGCTCGGCGCGGCCATGAGGACTCTCTATCATGGCCCCTGGGATTCGCCGCGGCGCCGATGAGGTTGGCCCGGATCAATGGTCCCCAAAATCCCTTTTGAAATCGGCCGTTGCTTCAGCTTCGCTCACGGGAGAAAACGAGTGCCTTCGCAAGTCTGGTTCATCACGGGCGCGTCCAAGGGGTTTGGCATGGAATTGACCCGGGCGGCGCTGGCCCTGGGGCATGGCGTCGTGGCGACGGCGCGCAACCCGAAAACCATCGAGGCGGCCTTTACGCAAAACGACAACTTGCTCACCTTACCGCTGGATGTCACCAACGAGCAGCAGGCCAAGGAGGCGGTGGCCTGGGCCTTGAAACGGTTCGGCCAAATCGATGTGCTTATCAACAATGCCGGTCGGGGCTTGATCGGCGCCGTGGAAGAAGTCTCCGCGCAGGAAGTACGCGACGTGTTCGCGGTCAATGTGGAAGGCACGCTGAATGTTTCGCGTGCGGTGCTTCCTTCGATGCGCGCACGCAAATCGGGGCGCATTCTCAATCTCAGCTCGGTGGGCGGTTTCGTCTCCTGGCCGGGCTGGGGGATCTACTGCGCCACGAAATTCATGGTGGAGGGTTTTAGCGAAGCAATGCATGCGGAACTAAAACCGTTGGGCATCCATGTGACGATCGTCGAACCTGGGCCCTTCCGCACCGATTTTCTTGACGAGTCGTCGCTCGTGCGCTCGCGCAATGTCATTGACGACTATGCCGCGAGCGCGGGTAGCGCGCGCCAGTGGGCTGACGATAAGCACAATGGCCAGCCGGGCGATCCCGTCAAGGCGGTGGCCGCCATGGTGAAAATCACGGAGGTGAGCGACCCACCGCTACGACTTCAGCTAGGTGCCGAATGCGTCAATGCGATCACGGCCAAGCTCGCGCAAGTGAAGGAAGAACTGGAACGCTATCGGGCCCTGGCCGAGTCGACCGCTTTTGAAGGCTAAGCGGACGCCCACGATTGCGTAAAGACAAAACAAACTCATCCACCAAATCGATCCCTGGACAACATCGGCACCGCGACAGATCCGCATGCCAACGACGCTGACGGCTCCCGCGTCGCGTTCCTTCCGCCCGATCGGTTGATTTCAAGAGGTTGCGAATCATGGCAATGAAACAAGATCCTTCGTCTCGCAAATCGCCGAATCAAGAATTCATCGAGATTCGCGGCGCGCGCGAAAACAACCTCAAAAATGTGTCGCTGCGTATCCCCAAGCGCAAGATCACGATCTTTACCGGCGTTTCCGGATCGGGGAAATCGTCGATCGTCTTCGACACGATCGCCAATGAAGCCCAGCGGCTCTTGAACGAAAACTTCAGCATGTTCGTGCGCAACTTCCTGCCGCGCTATCCGCAGCCCGAGGCCGATGCCATTGAAAATCTGAGTATGGCGATCGTGGTTGATCAGAAACGCCTGGGGGGCGGTTCGCATTCAACGGTGGGTACCGTCACTGACATTTACACGATCTTGCGGCGGCTCTTTTGGCGGATCGGCCAGCCGTTTGCTGGCCCGGTCAATGTGTTCAGCTTCAACGATCCGAAAGGCATGTGCCCCAACTGCAACGGGCTTGGCCGCAAGCTCGACGTCGACCTCGATCGATTTCTGGACAAATCGAAGTCGCTTCATGAAGGGGCAATTTTGTTTCCCGAATATGCCGTGGACACCTGGGGCCTCAATCTCTTCATTCAGTCAGGGCTATTCGATCCGGAGAAAAAACTCTCCAAATACACGCAAGAGGAAATGGATCAACTGTTGTACAGCGAGCCGATCAAGATCAAAACCAAGATCGGCAACAAGGATATCAATTTGACCTTCCAGGGGATCATCGAGAAGTTCACCGACAAATACATCAAACGCGATGTCAAGACGATGTCGCAGCGCACGCAAGACACGGTCGCTCCCTTCATGACCATGGGGCCCTGCTCGGTGTGCAAGGGGGGAAGGCTTAGCCAGCCGGTGCTCAACTGCAAAATCGAAGGGCGCAATATTGCCGAACTGTCGAGCCTGGAAATCACCGACCTGATCGCATTTCTCAAGACCATCAAGGATCCGATTGCGGCGCCCATTGTCGCTGCCTTGTTGGAGCGGCTTCAGCACCTGGTGGATATCGGCCTGGAATACCTGACCCTTAATCGCGAGACCGACACGCTCTCCGGTGGTGAATCGCAGCGCATCAAGATCGTCAAGCACCTGGGCGGCAGCCTGACCGACGTGATCTATGTTTTCGACGAGCCCAGCGTCGGCATGCATCCGCGCGATGTGCACCGGATGAACGAGCTTCTGCAAAAATTGCGCGACAAGGGGAATACGGTGATCGTGGTCGAGCACGATCCCGATGTGATCAAGGTGGCCGACCACATCGTCGACGTCGGTCCTCGCGCCGGCCGCCATGGCGGCGAGATCGTTTTTGAGGGGACTTATCAGGATTTGCAGCGGGCCGATACCTTGACGGGTAAGTACATCAAGGCGCACATTCCTCTCAAGACCGAGTATCGCAAGCCGAAGGGCAAGCTGGCGGTAAAGAATGCCAAGGTCAACAACTTGAAGAACATCAGCGTCGACATTCCCACCGGAGTGTTCACAGTCGTGACCGGCGTGGCCGGTTCGGGGAAAAGCTCGCTGATCAACGAAGTGTTCCTCGTGCAGCATCCCGATGCGATTGTGATCGATCAATCCGCCGTGGGCGCTTCGAGCCGATCGAATCCTGCCACTTACACGGGCATCCTCGACGATGTGCGCAAGGCGTTCGCGGCGGCCAACAAGGTGAACGCCTCTCTCTTCAGTTTCAATTCCAAGGGGGCTTGTGAAAACTGCCAGGGTCTTGGCGTGATCTACACCGACCTGGCATTTTTGAGCGATGTGAAAACTCCTTGCGAAGTCTGCGGTGGCAAACGGTTCAAGGATGAAGTCCTTGCCTACAAGCTGAACGGCAAATCGATCAGCGATGTGCTGGCGCTCAATGTGCAACAGGCGCTTGAGTATTTTCAAATCAAGGAGGTCGTGCGCAAGCTGCAAGCGATGAGCGATGTGGGCCTTGACTATCTGAGCCTGGGCCAGCCCCTCAGCACGCTTTCCGGCGGCGAGTGCCAGCGCATCAAGCTGGCGAGCGAACTGCACAAGAAGGGGAGCGTCTATGTGATGGACGAACCGACGACCGGCTTGCACATGTCGGACATCGAGCATCTGCTGGGCGTGATGAACCGACTGGTTGACTCGGGCAACACCGTCATTGTGATCGAGCACAACTTGCATGTGATCAAGAACGCCGACTGGATCATCGACATTGGCCCCGAGGGCGGGAGCAAGGGGGGAGCCATCATGTTCGAAGGGCCGCCGAAGGAACTGCTCAAGTCGAAGCAATCGCTGACGAGCGCCTATCTCAAAGACTGAGATCACAAAGGGTTGACGCTGAGAAGTGGATCGGCCCTTCTTTTGGAGAACTGCGCCTGGCAACGCGAGTTCAGGCCTTCAAGCTGTGCGATGGCTCGCTGCTGATTGATCGAGCTTGGAAGGAAATTCTCTGCACGGGGCGGCATGGTGCAGAAAACCTTCGCTTCATGGCCGCGTATTGGGTATCCTGAAGGGGATTTGCGTAAAAATGGTACCGTTCGCCCAGAGGGAAGTTTTCATGAACTGCCTGAAATTGCCGGTGGCGCTTGGCGTCTTTTTTTCGGTGGCTTCCTTTGCCGCGATCGCTCAAGAGCAAACGATCAAGAGCCTTCCCTTTACCCTAACGCTCCCCGCGCTCAATGGAGATGGCCTTGAGATTCCAAAGCAGCGCATCGATCTAGCCGACAAGAACGGTTGGCTGGTGGCGACGTTAACGGCGGACCCGGATGAGCTAGAGTGGAAGATCGTTCTTGCCAAATTGACTCCCGAAACGAAGGCAGTGGTCAAGGTGCACCCCGTGCTGCCGCTCTTTTCGGTGCAATACGGGCCCTGGTTCATTCGTGAATCGTTGGGGCGCCTTCGTGTCAACCGTCAGCCCAAGGATGCCCGCGACGACGGATGGAAACAGATCGGAGATGCGCCCATGGAAGAGGCGCTTGGTTCGGCCCTCCACCTGTTCATGGTACCCAAAGACCAGTGGCTTTGGATTTGCACCGCACCTACGGGCGAGCGCAAGCAGGTCGATACCCTCATTCGCTTTCAGCATATCAAACTCAACAAAGACTCCGGGGCCATGTCATTTGCAGACGGTCGATTTGCGGAAGTTTTTGCCGGCGACGCCAGATGCCATGATGAGGGGGATCTGCTCATTGCGTCGCGCATCGCGACCTATGCTGCCCGGTCGATCTTGGCGGCGACTGAAAAGAAGGCAACGCTGATCGGTTTGCCGGTGCCCGCGCTGACTGGCAAGCCGGCGGGCAACCTACCGATGCCGAAATCCGACGAGCTCAAGGGCAAAGTGGTGTTGATTGATTTTTGGGCGACCTGGTGTGGGCCGTGCATCAAAAAGCTGCCCGAGGTCAACGCCCTTCAGAAGAAGTACGGCGATCGCGGCTTGGTGATCTTGGGGGTGCATTCTTCTCAGAATGCCGATCGCCTGCAAGAATTTCTTCGCAAGCAACCGGTCCATTTTCCGACCATCGTCGATGACGGCCAAACCGAAAAAGCATTCGCCGTTTCTCAACTTCCCACTTATTTCCTGGTCGGGCGGGACGGGAAGGTGAAGGCTGGGTATCTGTCTACGCTACCGACCGAAGCGCAGATCGAAGCGGAATTGAAGGTCGGGGAAAAACCCGGTGAGACGCCTGCCGGCCCCCATCTGCCGAAATAGGACCGGCTTGCGGTGGTCCGGTGAAGCAAAGACTCATTGAAAGCGCTGCTGGGTACACGGTTTCGAAATTGACTTTCGTGAATTACCTGCATATACATCTAATATGGTCCCACGAGAGCTACCGCAGTCGTTGTGCCTTTCCGGCGCCCTCAGGCGTGCTTCGCGCGCTGTGAGTCGCATTTACGATGAGGAATTTCGCGAAGTGGGCCTCAAGAGCACGCAGTACTCCTTGCTCATCTCGCTCAGCCGGGTTGGCGAAGTGCGCCAGGGAGATTTGGGCGAATTGACTTGCCTCGAAGAAACCACGCTCACGCGCAACTTGCGGCTGCTGATTTCGGCGGGGTGGGTGGACGTTCGCGCGGGCAAGGATCGGCGCGAGAAATGGATTCGCACCACCGCCGCGGGAAACGAAATCTTGGCGAAAGCTCGCCCGGCCTGGTTGCGCGCGCAAGAGCGGGTGAAACAAGCACTGCCCGAAGGCGTATGGCAATCCATCATGACCACGCTGCCGGTGGTGACTCAGGCCGCCGCCAAGGGCTGAGGTGTTTTTGTTGACCGATTCCTGTAGATACAGGTATTTGTTCGAGAAGGGTGAATTTTTGCCATGCTCCTGACTCAAGCACCGGCTCCGAAATCCGCGCCCTCCGCTTCCCTCAATCCGCGCACGAAGCGATTGCTCGAAGGTCCTGTGTTTGCAACGCTCATTGGCCTGGCCGCGCCGACGGTCGCGTTGATGGCCTTTCAAGGAATCGTCTCGGCGGGGGAGGCGGCTCTTGTGGGCCGGCTTGGTTCCAGCGCCCTTGCCGGCGTTTCGCTTAGTTTTCCCTTGATCATGCTCATGACCACGCTGGCGGCCGGCGCCTTTGGCGGCGGTGTGGCCTCGGGGGTAGCGCGTGCGTTGGGTGCGGGAAAATCGGATCAGGCTGGTGAGATTGCCGGTACTGCTCTCGGCATCGCGCTCGGGTTGGGTGTGGCAACAACGGTCATCATGCTCGGATTGGGACGATCGATCTACAGTGCCTTCGGAGCAGAGGGCGATGTGCTCGACGCCGCGGTTCGTTATTCGAACGTGATGTTCCTCGGGGCCATCCCCTTCTGGTTCTTTACAACGGCAGCGAGCGTTCTGCGTGGCGGCGGCAATGCCTCGTATCCCGCACTTGTCGGCGCCGTGGGCGGTGTCGTCACACTGGCCCTGTCGCCACTTGTGATCTTTGGCGCGGGACCGTTTCCGGCGTTCGGACTGGAGGGGGCAGCGGTTGCCGTCGCTTGTTACAACCTGGGGGCCGCCCTGCTTTTGGGAAGGGCCGTGTGGGCGAAAAACTCACCGTCGCGGCCGCTACTTCGGCAACTCATCCCTTCGGCTGCTCCCGCGCAAGTCATTCTTACGGTCGCGATACCGAGCACGGGCAACACGCTGTTGACCAACCTGACCTTCCTTGCGTTGACGGGCCTCATCGCTCCCTTTGGCGTGGAGGCGATGGCCGGCTACGGTGCCGGCGGGCGCCTGGAATACCTGCTGATCCCGATTGTTTTCGGCATCGGCTCAGCGCTCGTGCCCATGGTGGCCGCAAGTACGGGCGCGGGAAATCTGGAACGTGTGCGGCAAGCGACGCGTGCGGGCGCGGCCCTTGCTGTCGGAATCTGTGCGGTGATCGGCATCACCGCGGCGATCTTTCCCCGCGTGTGGCTGGGACTTTTCACCAGCGACGCCGCCGTGATCGATGTGGGGCAGGCCTACTTGCACCGCGTCGGTCCCGCTTACCCCTTCTTTGGTTTGGGCCTGGCGCTTTATTTCGTGGCCCAGGGGCGCGGGCGCGTCGTGCAGCCCTTGCTTGCGGGCACGACTCGTTTCCTGGTCGCCGGCGTTGGCGGCATGATCGCCATGAAATCTTTTGGCTGCGAACTCAACGATCTGTTTCATTTGATGGCCGCGGGCCTGGCTCTCTATGGAACGATCATGGCAGTCGTCATGCGGCGTGAACTTTTTGGCGATCGCCAGACTGCGCGAACGTCTTCGCTCGCCGCGCCATCGCTTCCGGGCAAATCGTAAGGGATCACGCGGTCTCACGACTCGATCGCCTCGATGCCAACGAATTCGTTTGCACGGTCATGCGCGGTGTTTCCCGGGAATTCATTGAGGATTGCGTCCGCGCAATCTTCCTAAAATCAACCCTCATGAACCAAGTCATTCACCACAACGCCACGGCAAAGAAACGGTGGCGCCGTCCGATTCTGATTGGCTCGGCCACCACCCTGGTCCTTCTCAGCGCCGTGGCGGCCTTCCTCTTCTACGCACCCAGGGCGGCGTTACCGTCTGAGCCCGTGGAGGTTTTCACTCTTGAGATTGGTGGTTATCCAAGAACTTACACCGTCTTTGCTCCCGTAAATCTCCAACCCGGCGCCAGCGTTGTCTTCGCGTTACACGCTTCGCAAAGTCGTGGCGAGGAAATGCGCCGCATTGTTGGCGGTGTGCTGGAGCCCCTTGCGGAAAAAGATAACGCCGTGATCGTCTACCCCGACGGATTTGAAGGTCATTTCAACGATGCTCGCCGCGCGGCCTCTTACAGCGCCAGAAAACTCAATATCGATGATGTCGCGTTCGCGCAAGGTATCATCCAGCAGCTTGTGACCGACAAGCAAATCAATCCGCAACAGGTTTATGCGATCGGTTATTCCAACGGCGCTCACATGGCCTTGCGGCTGGCGCTCGAAGTTCCCGAGACCATCAAAGGGGTCGCGGCGATTGCCGCCAATTTGCCCGCACCGGAGAATTTGGACTGCAAGATAGCCGCCACGCCGGCGCGCTTCATCGTTTTCGTGGAAGGCACGCAAGATCCGATCAACCCCTATGAAGGAGGCCGTGTCACCTTGTTCGGTTTTGGCAATCGCGGCAAGGTGCTCTCCGCGCAAGCGAGCGCCGAGTGGTTTGCCCAGAAGCTTGGCCTTGGCGGAGTAGAGTCGGGGACATGCGAGCTTTTGCCCGGTTTGCCGGTGCGGCAACAGGACTGGCAATCGGCCAGCGGGCATGTGCGCTTGGTCACCATTGAGGGAGGCGGTCACACAGTCCCGCAGGCGGCCTATCGCTTTGCGCGCATCTTCGGCTCGACCTTGCCAAGCAATGCGGTGTTGGAATCGATCTGGGAACTGTTCAAAGAAACCAGAAAGTAACCTGCCGCAATACGGAGGCGCTCCAAATCGATTGCTTTTCCGGCCGCCCCAGGCCGCCACGCTTGCGGCGATTGCGAGGTTTCTTATCCTGACCTTCACTCGAAGTGCCGCGAGAAAAACGCGAACTTGCGGTCCGATGGCCGACCCAAAAGGTAGGGGCGATCCCTGCCGTCCGAGTGAAGTGGCCGAGTTGCATGGAGGCGAGGAGTGTTCATTCGATCGATTGCACTGTTTTTGGCCGCGGCGTTCGTTGCCGGCTGTTCTTCCTCTACCCCGGCAACCAAGACGGGGGCTTCGGACCAAAGTTCCCATGATTCGCTGCCGGCGGAATCGGTAATTCCATTCGTGCTGACCGAAGCGAACAACCTTTCCGTCCCGGCGACGATCGATCGCCAGTACCCAGTCAACCTGATGTTTCATACCGCGGTGTCATCGCTTTCTTTGACCAAGGAAGCGACCGCGCGCCTGAGCGGACTGAAGCTCGACAAGACCGAAACGGTGAGGAGTTGGGGCGGCAAAACCAAGGCTCGCTATGGCGAAAACCACTCGATCCAGATGGGTGGGCGGAACTGGGACGGCGTCAGCCTTGGAGAAAGCGACTATTCGGGTCCGGCGACCGATGGCAAATTTGGCCCCAACCTGTTCGCGGGAAAGATCGTGGCGATCGATTTCGACACGAGCACGATCAAGCTTTACGATCGGCTGCCCAAACTCGACGCTGGCTTTCAAAAACTAAAACTGAGCGTCAAGGAGGACTTGATGTTCGTTGAGGGAACCGTGCGGATCGGCGAGAAAGACTATCAGAACCAGTTCCTGATACACTCGGGCTTTGGCGGGACGCTCCTGCTTGACGACGCTTTTGTCAGCTCCAACAAATTGGCAGAACAGTTGGTCACCGTGAGTGAGACGACACTTAAGGACTCGTTTGGAAACACCATCAAGACCAGGAATGTCCTCGTGCCGTCGGTGAGCTTGGGCGATGCGCGCCTGGAAGGCGTTACCGTGGGCCTATTCGACGCCGCGCTTGGCCGGCAAAAAGTGAGCGTGATGGGAGGGAACCTCCTCAAACGATTCAACATCGTCTTGGATGTCTTGGACATTAAAGACGCCCACATTTACTTGAAGCCAAACCAACATTTCGGCGACCCATTTGCCAAGAAGGCATAAACACTCCTGAGGTGAAGCGGGCGTGGCGCGTCATCGATGCCTTCTGCGGTGTACCGCCAAGCAAAGAGTTGAGAACGAATTCAGAAGGTAAGAAAAAAACAAAATCCAATAAAAAACAAAAAAAACAAAAAAATAAAAAAAACCGCGACATGTTGGAGGCCATCGCATCCAGACTCCTAGGGGAGGCTCCGTGATGGAGAAGGAGTTGGCCAAACAGGAGAATGCGCTTGAGGGGGATCGTCCCCTTGGCGATTACCGTAACTACCTACGCATCCTCGCTCGTTTGCACCTTCAATCGCGCTTTCCCAGCCGGCTGCGCGGCAAAGTCGACGCTTCCGACATCGTTCAGCAAACCATTCTCAAGGCGCATGCCCGCCGCGATCAGTTCCGTGGGGCGACCGAGGCCGAATGGCTGGGCTGGTTGCGCGCGATCCTGGCCAACACTTTGGCCATGATGGCGCGCGAATTCAACACGGTGGCTCGCGACACGTTGCGCGAGCGCTCCCTGGAGGCCGAACTTTCTCAGTCGTCGGCTCGCCTGGAACGGCTCCTTGTGGCCGATCAGTCCTCACCGAGCGCGGGTGCGGTGCGCCGTGAAGAACGGCTCCTGCTTGCCGAGGCGCTTGGGCAGTTGCCGCACGATCAGGCGGTCGTCATTGAATTGCACCACCTTCAAGGTCTTGCGGTTGCAGAGGTCGCGGCGCAGTTGGGACGCACGCGCCCTGCCGTGGTCGGCTTGCTTTTTCGCGGTTTGAAACGCCTGCGCGAGATCCTGCGAGCCGGTGCGGGAGATCAGGCGTGAAATCCCCTTTCAACAATCCTGGTGGCGAAGAACGGTTGAATGAGCCTGGCCTCGAGGAGCGGCTCAACGACCTTTTGCTCGACTATGTCGAAGCGTGTGAGGTCGGGCTTGATCCGGATCGGGAAAGTCTGTTAGCGCAACACCCCGATTTGCGAGACGACCTCGTGGCCTTCTTTGCCGCCCGGGACGAGATCGAGCGGCTGGCGGGGCCGATGCGCGAGCGCGGTCGACTAAGTTTTGGTTCTTTCTCTCCGAATGAAGCCTCATTTAGCGAATCGGAACTGGGTCAACTGGGAGACTTTCGTCTCATCCGCGAAATTGGCCGCGGCGGGATGGGGGTCGTCTACGAGGCTGAGCAGTTAACGCTTCGGCGCCGCGTTGCCTTGAAAGTGCTGCCGTTCGCATCGTCGCTCGATCCTCGCCAGCTTCAGCGGTTCAAGAACGAAGCGGCGGCGGCGGCTCATTTGCGCCATGAGAACATCGTCGCGGTGCATGCCGTGGGATCGGACCGGGGCGTTCACTTTTACGCGATGCAGTTTGTCGAAGGACAAAGCCTTGCCGCCTTGATCGCGCAACTGCGCCAGCTCCCAAAAACGAAAGTAGAAACGAAATTAGAAGCGAAATCGGCAACGCATTCCTCGCGTTCGCCGACTCGTCCCGCGGATACCACCGCTCCTCAAGCACGCCTGTCCACCGAAAGATCGTTGAGCAGTGCGGCTCACTTCGACTGGATCGCGGGCCTGGGTCGGCAGGCAGCGTTGGCGCTGGAGCATGCGCATCAGACCGGTGTGATTCACCGCGATGTGAAGCCAGGCAACCTGCTCCTGGATCCCACCGGGCAACTTTGGATCACCGACTTTGGTTTGGCGCAGATCGCCGGTGACAGCGCTCTGACGGTCACGGGGGAATTATTAGGCACGTTGCGCTACGCCAGTCCCGAACAGGCGCTGGGCCGCCGTGGGCTCGTCGATCATCGCAGCGACATTTATTCTCTCGGCGCGACCTTGTTTGAACTGCTGACGCTCGTGCCACCGTTCGATGGGCGCGAACGCAATGAACTCATTCGTCAGATTGCCGAAGATCCGGCTCCGGCGCCGCGGTCGGTTCAGCGTGCGATTCCCGAAGCCCTGGACACGATTGTTTCCAAAACGCTACGCAAGGAACCGTCCGAACGCTACGCCACGGCGCAGGAACTGGCGGAAGATCTTCAGCGCTTTCTTGATCGCCGGCCGATCCTTGCGCGCCCGCCAGGTATCGCGGAGCGGTTTCGTTCCTGGGCGCGCTGTCATCCGGCGATGTCGCTCGCCTTCACCGTGGCCACGACGCTCATCACGGTCGGGTCGGTGGTCGCCGCGATTTTACTTGGCGCCGAACGCGAACGCACCCGGACCGAACAACGCCGCGCGGAAGAGGCCTTCCTTGGCGAGCGAAAACGCGCCGAGGAGGCGGAAGTGCGTCTGGCTCTGGCGCGCAGGGCAGTCGATGAGTTGATGCGGCTAAGCGAAGAAGAGTTGGCCGATCGACCAGGCATGGAGCTTTTGCGCAAGCGTGTGCTGCGCACCGCTCTTTCCTTTTATCAAGAGTTTTTGATCGAGCCGCGCGATGATCCTGCCGGTCGGGCCGAGTTGGTCGAAACGACGCGCCGCGTCGAGCGGATTCTTGCCGATCTGGCGGTCTGCCGTTTTACCACGCGTTTCTATTTGCTTTGTCAGCCGGTGGTGATCGACGATCTGCAACTGAGCGCCACGCAGCGTGCGCAAGTCAACGACTTGACCACGCGTGTGGGCGTACAGTGGAAAGAATCGCTACGTGACATCGGGCTG
Organism: Gemmataceae bacterium; assembly: GCA_965226945.1. GTDB lineage: Bacteria > Planctomycetota > Planctomycetia > Gemmatales > Gemmataceae > SYLG01. The sequence continues at coordinate 5,035,042 of OZ245717.1, forward strand.
GCCAGTTCGGCGGAACGGGCGGCGCGCACCTTGGCTCAGGCGCGCATCAACGAAAAGGAATTGCTCGCCCTACTGACGAGCGGCCAGGTTGCCCGCCTCGAGCAAATTGGACTGCAATCGGAGGGGCCGGCAGCGTTTCGAGACCCGGAGGTGGCGACCGCCATCGGTCTAAGTCCCGAGCAGCGCGAGCGCATTCGCGTGATCGAAGACGACGCCGCCTTCGGCTGGATGAGACAGGCGGTACGAGCGCCGGATGCCGCGAGTTCTGAATGGCAACTTAAGAAAACACGTTCCCTCAATGAGCGCCTGCTTGAAGTGCTGGACAAGGAACAAGCGAACAAGTGGCGAGAACGGGTCGGCAAGCCGGTGAAGGGCGTTCTGATCCCTTTCGGGGCTCCGGTACCCATTTCTTAAAACGGTAATAAAAACCATTTTTCCATAAAACGTTTTGGTTTTTCTGTTTTACAGCAATGGTGATTTTATGGCTACATCGCCAGGAGTGAGTCCGATGAGCGTGCGGTTCTTCCGTCATGGCGTTGTCGCCACGAGAATTCTTGTCGTGGCCTGGCTGTTGCAGAGTGGATGGACGTGCGTTTCGGCCTATGCAGGTGACCCGCCGGCGGCGTCTGGGCAGGTTGGTGCGAACTTCGGCCTGACCAAGGTCTGGTCGATGGAATTGACCATTTCCGCCAAGGAATACGAGGCGATGCAGCCGGCGCTGGCCGCGGGTTTTGGTCCGCCGCCGATGAAGGCCGACGATAATCGCCCCAGTGAAAAAAACCTCTTTGGAACCGAATTCCCCTGGGCCGAGGCTGATGTCGTTTGCGAAGGGAAGGAGCTCAAAAAGGTTGGCATTCGCTATGCGGGAGATATTACCTACTTCATGTCGGCCCAAGGCCTCAAGCGGCCGCTGAAGATTGCCTTCGAACAGTTCGGCGGACCGAAATTTCACGGCCTATCGGCACTTCAGCTACACGCCATGCCGCTGGACCCCGCCAAGGCGCGCGAGGCGCTCGCTTTGGCGATCTTCCGCGATGCCAAGGTGTTGGCGCCCCGCACGGCCTTTGCCGAGGCATTTCTAACGGTTCCTGGCAAGTTCAAGAAAGAGCCACTGGGCCTATTCACCGTGGTCGAGGAAGTCGATGCGCATTTCTTTGCCGATCGGTTGAATGCCTCCTCCGGTTTGGCCGTGAAGCCATTTCAGATCCGCGGAATCGATTTTCTGGGGGAAGACTGGAACGCCTACAAGGATCGTTACCGGCCGCAGCGCGAGGCGACCAACGAGGAAGCCGTGCGCGTCATCGAGTTTGCCAAGTTGGTCCATCAGGCCAGCGATGAGGAATTCCAGAAACAGATCGGTTCCTTCATCGACGTGGATGGTTTCTTGCGATTCCTGGCGGCGAACGCGCTGACGGCCAACCTCGAGAGCTTCTTTGCGCTTGGCCATAACTACCACCTCTACCTCGATGCCAAAACCAAGAAATTTCACTTTGCTCCGGGGGATTTGGAGTTCTCCTTCGCCAATTTTCTCCTGATGGGCACGGCGGATCAGTTGATGGACCTGAGTGTGGTCAAGCCCTATCCGGGAGAGAGCAAGCTTGCCGACCGGTTGCTTGCCAACAAGGAGATTAACGGCCGGTACAGAATCATCGTGAAAGAGCTCTTCACAACAGTGTTCACAAAGGAGCGGCTTCTGCGTGATGCCGAGGCGATCGCCAAGGCGACCCGCGCCGTGCGAGAGAGAGAAGAGAAGGCGGTGCTTGCGCGCAAGGAACCGCCGCCGGGATTTGGCGGCCCCGGTGGCCCGGGAGCGGGGATGGGACCTCAGCCGCCTGATCTGAAGTCCTTTGCCGAAAAACGCACCGCCTCGATTGAGAAGCAACTTCTCGATCAATCGCGAGGATACATCCCGCAGCCCTTTGGATTTGGCCCGCCTCCTGGAGGTGCTGGTGGCGGCCCCGGCAATCGAAACAACGCCCAGGCGATCAATGAGCGTACCTTTCGCGAACAGGTCCAGGTACCGCCTGAGTTCGACGTGACGCTCTTTGGCGTGCCTCCGCAGGTGAATTACCCGGTGGCGATTGCCTGCGAGCCGGCGGGCGCAGTGTATGTCGCCGTCGATGAACAGGGATCGCTTGGCCGGACACCTGGCGGGGGGAAAATCCTGCGCTGCACCGACTCAGATGGCGATGGGAAGGTGGACAAGGTCACGGTGTTTGCCAAGGTCGATCACCCGCGCGGCGTCACCTTCCGCGACGGCAAGGTGTGGGTCATGCATCCCCCCACGCTTAGCGTTTTTCAAGACGACAACGGCGATGGCGTCGCCGACCGCCAGGAGGTGCTCGTCACCGGTCTGACGACCGAGCAGATCACCAATCGCGGCGGGGACCATACGACCAACGGCGTACGCATGGGCATTGATGGCTGGCTCTACATTGGTGTGGGGGACTATGGGATCAAGTCAGCACGCGGAATCGATGGCAAGCGAATCGTGCTGCGTGGCGGTGGCGTGGTGCGGGTGCGACCCGACGGCAGCGATCTGGAAATCTACTGTTCCGGTTTGCGCAACCCGTTCGATCTGGCGATCGATCCCTTCCTCAACATCTTTACGCGCGACAACACCAACGATGGCGCCGGCTGGGACACGCGAGTCAGTCTGCTCAAGCAGACCGCGCTCTATGGCTACACGCAGCTCTTTGCCAATTTCACCGATGAGATCATGCCGACCCTGGGTGTATTCGGTAACGGGGGTGGTTCGGGCGCGCTGTTCCTGCAAGACCCGCGCTGGCCGCCTCAGTTTCAGAACACGCTTTTCACAGGCGATTGGGGACGCAGTGAGGTCTATCAACACGATTTGAAAGCCAACGGCCCAACCTTCGATTTGCGCCAGGAACCATTCATGAAAATTCCCCGGGCCACGGGAATGGATATCGATGCGCAAGGCCGGCTCTATGTGGCGAGTTGGTATGGCGGCGAGTCGGCTGTGTATGTGGGGCCCAATATCGGTTTCGTGGCCCGCGTGGTGCCGAAAGGGCTTGCAGCAGAATCGTTCCCCTATCTGAAAGCGGCGTCGCTTAGCGAATTGACCAAGCTGCTTGGCGCGCCGCAATCGGTCGCCCGTTTGCATGCTCAAGGAGAGCTGCTGGCACGCGGCAAAAGCCCCGAAATTTTGCAGGCGCTTGTGCAACTTGCGAGCGACTCGGGGGCCTTGCTCGAAGGGCGCGTTGCGGCCATCTGGACCTTGAAGCAACTCGCTGGAACCGAATCGCGTGGTTGGTTGGTCAAACTGCTTGCGGACAGTGCCGTGCGGGAATTCGCGTTGCGTGCTTTGACCGATCGCAAAGGTCAGCTCGAAGGCGTTGACACCAAAGCGATTGTCGCGTGCTTGAATGATGAATCGCCGCGCGTGCGCGCTCAGGCCCTCATCAGCCTGGGCCGTTTGAACGATCGATCGGTGGCCAAGGCGATCCTGCCTCTCACCGCGCGTCCTGCCGGTTCTTCGATGCCCGCACGAAAACCCCTGCAAAATCAAACCGATCCCGATCGAGTCGTTCCCCATCTTGCGGTGCGCGCGCTGGTCGAATTGGCGGCAGTCGACACCTGCCTGGATGCTCTCGATGGTCCTTTCGCCGATGGAGCGCTCTGGGCTATGCGCTCGATGCATGACTCTCGCGTTGTGGAAGGGCTTATCAAAAAGCTTGGCACGGTGCTCACGCCTGAGCTACGCCGCGGCATTCTCGTGACTCTGATTCGGCTTCATTTCCGCGAAGCCGATTACAAGGGCTCCTGGTGGGGCATTCGACCCGACAGCACGGGTCCCTACTACGACCGCGCCGAATGGGAAATGACCAAACGAATCAGCGCGGTGCTTATGGCCGCGGCCGCTGATGCCGATCAGGAAACTCGCAGCTTCCTCAAACGGGAACTGGCGCGGCACAAGGTTCCGATCGCGGGACTTGGCAGTTCCTCGGAGGCCGAAACCAAGGAGAAAGAAATTCCGATCGTCATTCCCGTCGTCGATCGTGCCAATCCGAATCAGATCGCCAACATGGAATATGCCAGGGCGCTGGCTCAGGTTCTTCCCATGAAAGGAGATAGCAAGAGAGGAGAGGCGCTCTTCAAATCGCAATCGTGCGTGGCGTGTCACACCACGGCCGATGGCCAGACCCCCAAAGGGCCCCATCTCGTCGAAATCGGCAAACGGTACAAAGCCGACGAACTCGTGGAATCGATTCTGAAACCAAGTGTGAAGCTGGCTCAAGGATACGAGTCCTACCGGTTTGAAATGAACGATGGCCGGGTGTTTCAGGGGTTCGTCGCCAGCGAGCGCGCCGATGCCACGGTGATTCGCGAGGCCAATGGCCTGAAGCGTGAATTGAAAAAGAGCGAGATCGAAGCGCGCATCATTCAGAAAACCTCGGCCATGCCCGAAGGATTGGCGGCGAATTTGACACCGGCTCAACTGGCCGACCTGATCGCCTACCTGCAGTCTCTGAAATGACAGCAAGCTTCAGGGCGCTAGGATGACCCTACGAGCCCGACCGTCCTCCCCTGGACAGCACTCAAGTCCCGTCGTTTTCTCTCCTACTTCCGACGAGGTGGCTTCATGCGCACTCCGACCTCTCTCGCGATGCTTTCCCTATTGGCTGTCGGCGCCACTCTTCTCGGGGCGCCGCGGGAAGATCCACCCCGGCCGCCGGTCAAGCTGACCGCCAAGGAAGATCACAAGCGCATGATGGATCTTTTGAATATCAAAAGCATCCGCCGTGGAGCCGATGGTAACCCCAAGTCGGCAAATGCCGCCAACCTCGATGAATCGAAGGCCAATCCTTATCCCGAACTTCCTGACCCGCTGACGCTCAAAGACGGGAGGAAAGTCACCAACGCCGAAGTCTGGACCAAAGAGCGGCGCCCAGAAATCGTGGAGGATTTCGAACGGGAGGTTTATGGGCGCGTACCGAAAGAAACCCCCCGGGTGAAATGGGAGGTCAAGGCCACGAAGAAGGAAACGATCGGCTCAGTGCCGGCCGTGACCAAGACGCTTGTCGGCCATGTCGACAATTCGTCCTACCCACTGGTGAATGTCAATATTGCCCTGACGCTCACGACGCCCGAGAACGCAACGGGACCCGTGCCAGTGATCATGGAGTTTGGGTTTTTCTTTGGAGGCAATGCGCCACCCGGCGGTAGAGCGATGCCACGTCCCGAATGGCAATCGTTGCTTTTGGCCAAAGGCTGGGGCTACGCGATCATCAGTCCCAACAGCATCCAAGAAGACAACGGGGGCGGACTGACGCGCGGCATCATTGGCCTTTGCAACAAAGGGCAGCCGCGTAAACCCGACGATTGGGGCGCCTTGCGTGCCTGGGCCTGGGGAGCCAGCCGGGCACTCGACTATCTCAACACCGATAAGGCAGTGGATGCCAAGCAAGTGGGCATTGAAGGTCTGTCGCGCTATGGCAAGGCGGCCATTGTGACGATGGCGTTCGATGAGCGCTTTGCTATCGGCTTCATCGGCTCTTCGGGAGCCGGGGGCGCCAAGCTTCATCGTCGCGACTACGGCGAAAAGGTGGAGAATGTGGCCGGTTCGGGAGAGTATCACTGGATGGCGGGCAACTACATCAAATATGCCGGCCCCTTGACTGCCAAGGACCTTCCCGTGGATGCCCATGAACTGGTGGCGCTCTGCGCGCCCAGGCCGGTTTTCATCAGTGTCGGATCGCTCAAGGTTGAAGGGGGATGGATCGACGCGAAGGGGATGTTCATGGCAGGCGCGGCCGCCGCGCCGGTCTACGAACTGCTTGGCAAAAAGGGGCTGGGCACCGCGGAATTCCCTCCGCAAGAGACCGCGCTCATCGATGGGGAAATTGCCTATCGCCAACATGAAGGCGGCCACACCACCGGGCCGAATTGGCCGACCTTTCTGAAGTTTGCCGATCGTTACTTGAAGGGGCCGCCGCCAGGCGCAGCACCAGCGGCCAAGCCGGAGAAGTGATGGGAAGCAAGACGGAGCGATATCTCTTTTTCCCCACTGGATGAAAGCTGAACTAGCGGCGAAGTGAGCCTGAGTCCTCTTTGTGCTCAGGCGGCGCCGTCTGTTGAGACCGCAGGAGTCTAGCTGCCCGCCAGTTCCATTTGAAGACGGCGGGAAAATGATTGTAAAGCGACTCGGATCTCCCTTCGTAATGGGAGTATCCCGTTACGATCGTCAGCCACTCACCATCGTCTGACCAGACGAAATGCGCGGCGTTGACCTGAGGTAAGGTTGCAAGCAGTTTCCCGGTTTCCACATCGACCACGAACGATTTCGTCACCGCATTGACCGCCAGGTACCGGCTATCTTGAGAAAACCGCAGTGCGGTGGCCGGGGACTCCGTGCGCACTGACTCGATACGGTAGAGCCGCTTGCCGGTGACGGTATCCCACACGAACAAAGCACCGGCGCCATCGAATACGCCCAGCCGGGCACCGCTTGGCGACACCGCAAGCGCGTAAGCATGCTTTTCGATTGCCGGTTCGTAAGTGCGAACGATCTTTCCCGTATCGGTTTGTCTTTCGGTGATTTGCTGCTTCAGCTCATCGGCCGGCGCCGCCGAGAAGATTCGGTCCCCCTTTGCAGAAAAAGCAAGGCGCCTGGCGGAACTGTGACCGGAAGGAAATCGGGAAAGGAGTTTTCCTTCGGGATATTGCAGCATCAAGATTTCCGGGCGGAAATGTAAATCGTGCTGCAGAAGTGGATGCGAAGTGGCAACCAAATCGGCTGCCGTGGTGAGCAGTGCCAGTCGGCCCCCGTCCGGACTCAATACCAGGTCTTGTATGCGCCGCAGGGAATCGCCCTGGTTGCGAAAGAACTCCGGACCAAGGTCGATCTGAGACACCTTGCCCGTGTTGAGTTCCAAAATCTTGCCATCGGAAGTCACAAGTTCCTTGCCATCGGGTGTCACCGTGAAGCGTTGGGATTCGAGCAGACGCGTTTTCAAAAACACCTTGCTCATCTCCCCTTTTGACCAATCCCAGACATGCAAGGTGGAGCAAGGCGTGTTGTAGGGAACAAAGGCACCCAGCGGCAGAGGATCGGCCGGTCCCGTACCGGCGATGACCGATTCATTCTGAGCCCAGGCAAAGCGCACATTCGAGCGGATCAACCCAGCCATCGAGCCCATGCCTCTTGAAGAAGATCCCGAGGACTCGCCATCTTCACTGGTTCTCCTTGCTTGATGATCGCTCCTCGCCCCTTTTTCCGTGGTTGGTTCCATACTTTCACGCGGCACGGCAGAAAACCATGAGACAAAAAAAGCTATGACGCAGATCAAGGTCGCCGTCATCATCCAGCTTGGGGAACGAATTGGCCGGCGTGATGAACTCTCTGAGACGAGGTTGCTTGCCGGCGTCGATGCAAGAAGTGCAGCCGGGTCAAACAGGAAATCCTTCGTTGAAGCAAGACGCGCATGCAATTCGACTTGCCATAGATACTCGTCGCATGCCTTGGAGTCGTTTGCCAACAACTGCTCGATGGCATCCCATTGGTCTTTCGCGATCGTGCCCTGGCAGACTGCCGCCAGGCTATCCTGGAATTCGTCCGAAGGATCATTCATCATTGGCTCGCCTCCGGTCGTAAAGTCGATTCGATGCACGCTCTAAGTTTCTGCCTGATCCGCTGCAGCGCTTTGTAGATCCCTTCGATCGTTTGGTGGGACTGAGTTGCCAGTGCCGCGACCTCGGCTCCTGCCCAGTAATAGCCATGAAGGAGGCTGCGCTGTTGGGGCGGCAGCTTTTCGATGCAAGATTCCAGATGCGCGAAGGCTCGATCGAACTGCGGCATCAGCTCGGCGCGCCGCGCCAGCAGTCGCTCCGCATTTTCCGGATTCAAAATGGCTGCCCATTTCTGCCGTTTGGCCACCCATTGCCGGGCGACGAACAGGCCAAATCGGCAAGCCCAGGGAGTGAACGGTTGCGTCGGATCGAACTCGTCAAATTTCTTCCAGAGCTGCAGCGCCGTTTCCTGGACGATCTCCCTCGCGACCTCATTGGTGGGACAAAGCACCGAGACGTAACGAAACAGCTCCGGTTCCGCGGACAGGAAAAGCCTCAGGAACCGCTCGTGGCGTTCCGAGTCGTTCGACGCTGTGGGCATGACCAGTCCCTCCCTTCCTTTACTTCACGGTTCACCGGCAAAATTGGACAGGAGTTTCCGGATTTTCTGCAAATTGTAGCCTGAAATGACCGCCACGATGGGGACCCTTCTGCTGCCTGGAAGAGAGCCAAACGATGAATGCGCACGCTTTAACGCTGATTTTGAATGTTTCGAACATCGAGCAGAGCTTTGCCTGGTTTGCCAAGCTTGGTTGGAGCAAGAAGTGGGATTGGGGCAATCCGGTCGGTTTTGGCTGCGTCGCCAGCGGCGCCTGCGAGGTCTTCCTTTGCCAAAATGGGCAGGGAGGCCGGGGCAAGGGACCGAATGCGGCGACCTTCGGCCCGCAAGGCGATGAATCGGGAGATAAAGGAGTCTGGATGTCGATCTGGGTCGATGATGTCGACGCAATCTGGCAGCGCTGCCTGGAGCAAGGTCTGGATGTCACCTGGCCCCCAACCAACATGCCCTGGAATGTGCGTGAAATGCACCTGCGCCACCCGGACGGCCATGTTTTTCGCATCAGTAGGGGGTGCCCCGAATAACGCCACTCAAGCTCAACAAGCCCCGTTTTCCGGATGGACGATTCGCACCCGCTGCTGCTTTCGGAACGCAAAGGTTGATCTCTACCCTTGGGCGCATCGAACGTCGACTTCGCTATTTGCGCTTCTGGATCGTTAAGCATCAACATTTAAGATGAGCCAGAACCCGTAGGTTGCCACCGCTCGATGCAGAGGATCTCATGGCCAAAAGCAAACAAGAAATATCCTCATTGAAGATCATTTTCATCGGTAATAGCTTCACCCAGCATCACGACCTGCCCGGAATGATCACGCGGATCGCGGCCGTCCATGGCAAGAAAATGGAGCATCGCCTCTTTTCCATCGGCGGGGCTTCGCTTCGCACGCACTGGAACAAAGGAGAAGCGGCCGACGCGATGGAAGAGGTTCACTCCGACTATGTCGTGCTTCAGGAGCAAAGCACGCTGCCGGTGAAAAACGCGGTGCGCATGGGCGAAAATGTCGCGCTCTTTGACGAGCAGATCAAACGGGTCGGTTCCAAGACCGCCCTCTACATGACCTGGGCCCGGTCTTACGAGCCAGACAACCAGAAAGTCATTAGCGATGCCTACACCAAAATCGGAAACGAGTTGGGTGCCTTGATCATCCCGGTGGGCCTGGCCTGGGAGAAGTTTCGTCAAAAACAGACCGAACCCGATCTGCACGCCCAGGACATGAGCCATCCCTCCCTGGCCGGTTCCTACCTGGCCGCCTGCGTCTTCTTCGCCATGCTGTTCAAGCAGGATCCCACCGGCACCCAAGACGAAATCCCCGACCTGAGCCCCGAGGCCAAAACGCTCCTGCAAAAAACCGCCTGGGAAGTGTGCAAGAAATCGGTGAAAAAGTGAGGGGTGCTGGATGGGGAGAGGTGATTTTCAACGCGGAGTCGCAAAGGACGCAGGGGCGCGAAGAAGCCATTCAAGGTTGACGGTGGGTAGGAGATTTTGAGAGGGGAGGGGTGATTTTCAACGCGGAGGCGCAAAGGACGCAGGGGGGCGCGAAGAAGCCATTCAAGGTTGATGGTGGGTAGGAGATTTTGAGAGGGGAGGGGTTATTTTAGCGCAAATGCGAAAAGGACGAAGGGGGCGCAAAGGAGATGATGAGGCTGGCTATGGAGTGACCCTGGTGACGTGATTTCTCAAGCCGGTTTCAAGCCAGAAGATTGAAGTCATTGTGTCAAGTAGTATTGGCTTGGGATTCATTTTTAATTCATATATTATGATTCGAACGCCTGCAAATTTTTGTGACGAATGGTTTGCCATTCTCTGGAACAGACGAAGGCTGCGTTCTTCGTGGCGGGTGCTTTCACAGCTGGGCCATTCCCTGCACGGTTTCAAAGACGTAAGAGATTGGCAGTTCGTCTTATGACGGCTGCATCGGGTTCGGGTTCGCGCTTGTCTGGACCTAACGAAACCTGAGTGAAACGACTCTGGCCTCGACCACCGCATACGAGTATCGAGGCCAGGACGGCCCTTTTTGGTCCTCTTTGCGTCTTAGCGCCCTTTGCGCCTCTGCGTTGAAAAATGCGGTCACACCCTTCGGTGCCTCCAACCCAATGCTCTTAGCGCCCTTTGCGCCTCTGCGTTGAAAAAAAATCGTCATCTTATCAGTGCCTCCCACCCAATCCCCTTCGCGACTTCACGTCCCTCTGCGCCTTTGCGTTGAAAAAAATATCATCATCCGAAACACCTCGGTCCTCAGGTATCGCCCATGTTTTACCGGCAGAATTATTTCATTCGCGAGCATGTTGGTCTCTTCAAGTGGGCCAACACCTACGACATCCTCGATCCGGACACGCAGAAACAAATCGGCATCGCGGTCGAGCGGCCGGGCTGGTTCATCCATGTGCTACGGTTTGTTGTGGAAGCCAGTTTTCTGCCGACGACGATCCATGTCTACATTGGCAAAAATCCCGAGGCGGAAGACCGGTTGTTGTTTTCGATGGAGAAGAACTTCGCCGTCTTCAGCAAGCGAGTGAGCATTCGGGATCCCGAGGGGCAATTGGTTGGCTGGTTTCAAAGCAAGGTGTTCACGATTGGCGGTGCTTTCGATGTGTTCCATGCCAGCGGGGAAAAGGTCTTCTCGGTGAAGGGCAATTGGGTCGGGTGGGAGTTTCAGTTCCTGGATACCGATGGCGATCGATTGGGGACCATTTCGAAAAAATGGGGCGGAATGGCCAAGGAGTTTTTCACCACAGCGGACAACTACGCCATCAGTATTGACGAGGAACCGCCGCCCGAACTGGCGCTTTTGTTTTTGGCCGCGGGGCTGGCCATCGACACCGTCTATAAAGAGAGAAAGGGGTAGGCCGAGGGCCGTGATCCCGCTTGCGTGGGGGAGCTTGCCCGCCTGCTACTTGCCAAGGGTTCGCGGCAGGGTCTGATCGGGCATCCACAGATACCAGAAGGTCTGCTGGCGGCCCCGATCGACACCAGGTATCGCCGCGGGGAAGAAGGTGCCTTGTAGGGGTTGGTTGGGCGCCAGATCGTAAATAGAGACGGCCGTTTCACCCTTGTGCCGGTACATGACCACCTGGAAGCTCCCGATTGATCCCGATCCCGCACCGAATTTTCCCGGCACACTGGAATAGGCCAGATCGATCGATTCTTCCAGCGCGCCGATTCCGTCGATGAGGCCCAGGCCTTTTGCCTTGGAGGAAGTCATCACCCGGCCGTCGAGGCTGGCGTCGGGAATGCGCCGTTCTGGCCGAGCGGTCCAGACCGCTTTTTGAAACCGCTCATGATGTTCCCGCGCCATCGCGTCGAGCATTTCTTTTTCGTTGTTCTCCAATTTCCGGCTGTTGGAGCCTAAGTCGATCAGGTTGCCCGCCTTGATCGATTGATCGGTGAGCATCATGATCTCAAGGGTCTTGTCCATATTGATGAGCGGGAAGATCACCCCGACGCCGCCGATCAGGGCGCCTGGAGAGGCGAAAATCTGGTCGGCCTCAATGGCCACTCGGTAGGCGCCTCCGGCGCCGGTTTCCAGAATGTGGGCAATCACCGGTTTGCCTGTCCGCTTACGGAAGTTTTTCAGTTCTTGCGCCATCGTCTCGGAGCCGGTGACGGTGCCGCCGGGGCTGTTGATGCGCAGCACGACTGCCGTCACCTTGGGATCAGCCTCGGCCGCGATCAGTTTTTCGTGAAACAAGACGAGCGGATTGGCCCCCATGGAGCCCAGGCCGATGGCATTTTCATGGATGAGCAGGCCATCGAGTTCAATGATCGCGACGCGAGGGGCGCCGGCGGGCCCGGACAGGACGATTGTTTCGAGAGGGCGGTTGGTGGAGCGGGCGACTAGGTCGAGATCGACCTTGAGGTTGGCGTCGATGTTGGCTTCAAGCGGTTGCGCCGTGCCGACCTGGGCTTCCAAAAGAAAGGGGCGATTGCAGCCTGCAATCATTGCGAATAGGAGAACAATCGATCCCAACTTCCCGACTTGCATGTGGCACAATCCTGAAAACCCTTACTCCCGTTATCGACGTTGCGATCGTGAACACTTGACCAAAGTGCCATGAATTGCATGGATTGAGTCTCATGAGCGGAGTAAATTGGAGTTACCGAGGCATCTTTTGGCCTAATTCCTTACCTAATTTGCCAGTAGGCCGCAAATCCGGCACGAATCCACTCCAACAAGAGGTGCCACGGCCGGGTTGATCATGCAAACAACCGGAGGACAATCTCTCATGTCCGCAAGCATTATCAGGTCCTGGTTTTTGTTTTCAGTCATTTGCGCCGGAGTGATTTTCGTAGCGATTGGGTGCGCTCCTGACGTTGCTACGAAAAGCGATCACAAAACGGCTACGGCGGACTTCTACGTCTCAGAGGGGGCTATCGACAGTTACGGTCCTGCGTACGACGTACCCTCTGCCGACTTTTATCGCGACTCGAATCGCTCGATGGTGGAAGCTCGAAGCGGGCCAGTCGGGGGATTTCCCGCCGTCACAAAGTCTGCCTCCGCAAAATCGGAATCCTTTAAATCAGGTGAGGCCAAGTCCTCTCCGCAGACTGGTGCGGCCTCTCAGGAAACGGCCGCGACTCAAAGAAAGTTGATCCAGAATTACCAGCTTCAAGTCGCGGTCAAGAACCTGGATGACGCCGAAACCGAATTACGAGGTATGATCGAGGCCTCGGGAGGGTTCGTTTCGCAATCGGATCGAGGCAGTCAGCCGGGGCAGCGTCGCGAGGGCCGATGGACGATCCGAATACCGGGCAATAAGGCAGGCGACATTGCGAAATCGATCATGAATTTGGGCGAGCCAATCCGCCAAAGTTCCAAGTCGCAAGACGTGACCGAAGAGTATTTCGATCTGGAAGCGCGCTTGAAGAATAAGCGAGTCGAAGAAGAGCGGCTGGTTAAGCATCTCCGTGATTCGACCGGGAAGCTCGAAGAGATCCTACTTGTGGAAAAGGAGATTGCTCGCGTTCGCGGAGAAATCGAGCAGGCCCAGGGCAGGCTCAATATGCTGGCGAATCTGACCAGTCTTGCCACCCTCCAGGTACTTCTGGCCGAGCACGTTGACTACAAGCCCGAAGCGGCGCCGACTTTCGTCACCCGCATTCAACGAACCTTTGGCGATTCCGTTGGCGGATTGACCCACTTCCTGGAAAATTTCACCCTATTCCTGGTCGCACTGATCCCCTGGATTCCCGTGATCCTGATCTTTGGGTTTCCCGCGGTGATCGGAATCCGGCGCGCCTGGAAAGCGGTGCCGGTCACACCTGCACCTGTGGCGGAAATAAGCAAGTAAAATAAAGACTGCGTGAGAAGCATTTTAACGCAAAGGCGCAAAGGGAAAAAACATGGCGCAAAGGAACCATGGGAAACTGTCTGCAATTAAGTGAATGACCCTGTCTGTGGTTTCAGTCTGGTTCAGCGCCCCCGACAATGGCATATCCAGTGAATTAGCCAATCAGTCGATCCCTCCTTAGTCCCTCTTTGCGACTTTGCGTCCATTGCGCCTTTGCGTTGAAAAAAGCCGTAACGCAGCCTGTTTTTATTCCTCACCAGGTGGAAACCAGGGCACAAGAAACCACGCTAGGATCCACATTTCTCTTGACGACGACTACACTTGGTAGTACTTCTAGAGTCAGTAGTTCCATTCTGGGATGAATCCATGATTCCCAAAGCCGTCGAAGAACTTGGCCGGTTGCAGGCTCGGGCGCTGGACGCCCTTTGGGTTTTGGGGATTGGGTAAGAAGGCCTTCAGTGGCGACCCGCTGCGCATGTTTCGCCACCCGCTCGAGGCCCGAATCTACAGCGAGGCAGCACTCGAGAAATGCGGGAAATGATCGCCTCAGCGCGAAAGAGGAAGCCCCATGCCTGAGTCCGTTGCCATGGTATTGGTCCTGTCGATCACAATCTGGCTGGCTCTGGGATTATTGCTGGCGCACTGGTTTCGCGCCGAACCTGCCAAGGCTCATGGCATTTTGGTGGCAGGGCTCTTGGGATCATTGGCAACTCCGCTTCTCTTTTTTGCCGTTCAGCAGATCAACTGGGGCCTGCTGCCGCAGCAGACAGAAATTCCGCACGTCGCTTCAATGGATCCGGTCGAGGAAACACAGGCGGCAGCACTTCCGGTGGCGGCCGGGGTTTCCCCAATTGAGCCATCGGAGATAGTTGCCACGCCGCCGGAAGAGAGACCAAGCGAACCGGCGTTGCCGGTGCCCAAGGTTGAGCTTCTCCCGGTGAATGGCATGCCCATTTCCGCCGGGCTGGAAATCCCGAGAACTTCCCAGGCCGAGTCGCAATGGCCCACCTTGCAAGGACTCTTTCTTTGGAGTTGGTTCGCCTTATCGTTGGCGATGACCTTGCGGTTATTGATCGATTTTTACTCGGGATACCGGCTCGTTCGCGCCAGCCAACCATTGACAGACCGCACATCGAGGGAAGATCTGGAGCGCTGTGCCCAGCGAATGGGATTGAAGCGCGCGCCGAATCTTTGCGTCAGCGCCCATACTCAATCGCCGGTGATCTGGGGCTGGAGTTGGCCTGCGACTCTGCTCATCCCCAATCAACCTTCTTCCCGTGCAACGAGCGAGGGGGTTTATCTGCATGAACTCGCTCATCTGGCGCGCCATGATTGCCTTTGGGCTCTACTTGCAGACGTTGTCACTTGCCTTGTGCCCTGGCACCCCCTGACCTGGTGGACCAAGCGGACGATGGCGGTGCGCTCTGAAGAGGCGTGCGATGACTGGGCGGTCGCTTGCGGTTGTCCGCCAACGGACTACGCCGAGGATCTGGTGAATCTGGCTCCGAGTTCAACGGGTTCTCTGACTCTGGCGGCCGTCTCTCGCGGCTCCAAGCTCAAAGACCGTGTCGGCAGGCTGTTGAGGGGATCTCTGGTATCACCCAGGCTTGGCCGCCGCTGGTTGGGCTGTGTCGGTTTCGTTGCGGTGGTGCTCACCGGATTCCTGGCGGTGCTTCAGCCAAGGACCTTTATGGCAGGCGCAAGTGATAGCGGGATGGAGGCGGTCCTACCCGGAAGCGACCCATCCGCTGGTTTGCCAGAGGCGCCCGATGCCGCCGGCACGACCGAGATTCTTGTGCAGTCCGACGGAAAGTCCGTTGCGGGGGCGAACGTATGGGTGGCACAGTGGTCAGATTCCATGAAAGGTTTTGCCTGGGATGGACCTGTATTGAGTGATCAAAAAGGGTTAGCGAGTTTTGCCGTCGCCAAGCAAAAGGCCCGGCTGGCTCTGGGGAAAAGCGATTCGGGTCAATTGGACTTCATCTGGTTGACATCATCGCCTGGGCAAAGAGCCGACTCGATCTTGAATCTGAAGCCTTCCAACGAAATCGAAGCGACCATCACTCATCAAGGCAAGGCGATTTCGGGAGTGAAATGCAAACCTCTTGTCCTATTCAAGACCGGCACCGACCGGCTTGTTGATTTGTTCAAAATCGGTGTGCCACTCAGCAGCACCAAGTTTCCCGAACTCCTTTCCGCCGGCTTAGCGCGTTCTGACGAGCAGGGCAAGGTCCGATTTGCCGACGTTCCTTCTGGTTGCGGAATCGGCTGCGAGATTATCGATGAGAGGTATGCCTGGAGCTTAACGCAACTGACTCCGGGTGGCAAAAATGGCATCGAGCTGGCGGAACCAGGAACCTTGGAATTGCAATTTGAGGGAGCGAGCGAAGCCCTGCCTGCGACGGCGTTTCAGTGGTTTTTGGCACCGAAAGGCCTCGAAAACAGAGGAATCACTCCCACGAGTCATTACTATTTGACGTCGAATTTTTTCAGCGAGGAATTCAAGCCACGGAATGCAAATCTGATTTCTCAAATCGCTCCTGGTCAATACAACCTGGTGGTAAAAAATCATGATACAAGTGCCTATTTTTTTGACAAAAAAATGCAGGTTGCTATTGAATCCAATAAGCATGCCGTAGTGAAAATTGCTGTGAAAAGTCGAGTCCTGGTACAAGGGAGGATTGTCGATGCGATCACGGGCAAGGGCATCTCTCATTACCCCTTCCAGCTCTATTCGAGCCACGGATATTGGGATGATCCGAAAGCCGTGATTGCAGGAAAAGTCAAGGTCGTTCAGGAATGGGCTGAAGGGAAGACGGATGAAAAAGGAGATTATGAAACCTATGTCCAGGGAAATGGCCGCTATGGATTCACCTATTCGCTCTTGAGTGACGGTTCGGAATGGGATCGCTATCAACCATCCGGCTTCGACCGGACGAGTCGCACCTTTGGTGTGGAAGCGGATGTTCCGCAGCGCGGGAAGTTCGCCTTTCCCGAACTTCGTTTGTCCCCCACATTCAACCTTCAAGGGAATATCGTCGACAACCAGAACCGACCCTGGAAGGGGACGATCGATCTTTATTGCCCCGTCTCACGAGCGTGGCGGCCTGTTTCAGAAGGGTTCACGCCCGAGGCGAAACCGGCTGCGGTCAGGGAAGGTGGATCCTTCCAGCTTGCCGGCCTTCCAGCCGATGCAACCTTGACCTTCCGCGCGCGATCGGGAAAGGCCGTAAATATTCCCGCGGCAATCCCTCCCGAACAATGGAAGAAAAACGGATTTCGTGTCGCCCTGGACGAACGTAATGGAGTGACGTTTGCCGGAACGGTTCAGGATCAGTCCGGAACGCCCGTGCCTGGCGCTCGGCTCACCCTCTACTGCTATTTCCAGCCCGGAGGATTTCGGCCAGGGAGGTATCAGAAAAAGCGGATGGAAGAAGTCGTAACCGACGAGCAAGGCAAGTTTGCCTTTGTCGGCCACTGGCCAGGCGAGAGGTACCATCTGACCATCGAACGGGATGGCTACTATTGGCCTGGGCTTCCCACAACCGCGCGAGACCGCAAACTTCAGTATGACCTCGAGGTCCACAACTCGCTTGTCAGCGGTCCCAAAAACGAAAATCTCCATATTGAGGACATGAAAACGGGCCGGCCGGGAGAAACGGTCGACCTCGGCATCCTTCGGGTGATCAAAAACGACAATCCTGTTCGCGGGAAAGTCGTCGACACGGATGGGAAACCCATCTCGGGAATTCATGTGGTTGCCGCGGCGGACGGCCGGGGAGGCCGGGAATCCAAGACCAATGCAACTGGTCAATTTGAGATCGGCAATTTGATCGAAGGGTATGGATTTTTGATAGCCAGGGGCGCCGGCTATCGGGCGACTTATGTTTCGTTTCATACCGGTGACAGCGACATCACGATTGCCATGAGACGGACAAGCGAACCGGCTCTACCGCCGTCCGTCATTTCCAAGGCCCACTTGGCTTCCCGCGATGCCATGGTGCGGCATGTACTGGAATCAATCTGGAAAACGCGGGAAGTCAACGGCTGGGGTGGGCGCATGCTGGAATACATGGCCGACCTGGATCTGGCGCGTGCCAAGGAATGGGTAGAGCCGTGCGCCGAACCGGAAAAATCAATGTGGGCATCGGTCCTGACAAAACACTTAACCAGTGATCCGTCGGGAAAGGCAAAAACCGAGGAACTTGTCCGCTTGGCCTTGGGCAACCTAGAGGATGGTATCGCTGCAGCAAAAAGTGGACAGCCGGCGGATCCCTTCCTCCTGTTGCGAGTCGCGGAGAAATTGCTGGAACAAAACAAGGCGGGCAGCCTTCGCTTCGCAGAGGAAGCGGTCATCATCACCCGTGCCCTGCCTGCAAACGACCGGAGGTCAAAAATCTGGGCATTCGCTTCAGCGGGTGAAGTGGTTTGGCATGCGGGAAACAAGGAGGCGGGAAAGAAGCTGATTCAAGAGGCCATCGAGATTCTCGAGCAGGATCCCAAAAGTCCCTCCTTTGGAGTCAATTGCACATCGATTGCGGTGCATCTTGCCGCGCGCGATTGGCCCGAGGCCAAAAGACTCCTGGACCAATGTCAGGATCCAGAAGAATTTAACAGAGGCTTGTCCTCCTGCATATTGAACATTGCCCGCGAAGATCTGCCCGCTGCCCGGGCAAAACTGTCTCTTTTTAAAGAGTTGAACGGGATGATTTCCGGCAGCCCCAACGGTTGCCGATTGGATTTGGCTCGCCTTGTGGCGGCAAAGGATCCCAAAGCCGCGCTCAGTGTGATTGAGGACCTTCCTTCGATGGGGGCGTTTCAAGAAACCTATGCGCAAGGTCTCGTGGAAATCGCCTTGCAAATGCATTCCAAAGATCCCGAAGGCGCCTACCGCCTTGTCGATCAAGCCTTTGATTTTCTGGATCAACTTGGGACTTCTCGTTGTCCGGTATTGCAAGCGCAGATCATTTACAGGATTCGAAAAACTGGCTACCCCGATCCCCATTCCCTGATGGCTCGTACGCTCGCTTCCCTGGGAGGTCCTCCTGATGGACATTTCCTCTATCAGAAGAGCAAGTGGAAGGAAACGGCGTTCGCCCTGGCTTTCACCGATCCTCAATTGGCCAGAAAGGTCCTGCTGCGACATTCGACCATCGAAGAACTGACTGACGAATGGTTGGCGGGCCTGCAAGGTGGGCGAGGAGAGCGTCGAGCGGGTTTCCTGCTCGCCATGACCGCCCCGAAGGAAGCCGTCAAGGCGTTTGATGCAGCAAGTGCCAAGGGCTGGACGAAGGAAAGTGTGTCCAAGGCCTCGCTTTCCGAGATTTTCGGAAGCTTGGCAAAGCTGGGCGACTTGATGGAGAATGTCGAGCATTGGGAAAGGCTTGCGTGGTTCAAGTAGTCAAACGAAATGATCGAAGATCCGGCAACGGACGTGACTTCTCATTGGTCCCGTCCCAGGTCGGTTGGTTCACCTGGTCTTTCCGGTTCGTTTTGCACAAGTCGGTTCTCGTATAAAGCAACCATCGACTTCAATGCTGAACTCATCCGGTCCAAGAGCGGATGAACCCGGACATGACAGCCATGAATGCAATTTTCCCATTCTGTCAATACACCTCCGACGAATCACGGGCGGCCGCGAGGAGCGGTCCTTCGAGTTTTGAAATCATTGGCAGGGAGACGAACGCGAGAGGAAGCGCCCGGCGCCCATTTTTTTCCTTCCTTCTGGCAGTTGCCTTCGCTTTGCTCCTTTTGGGACCGAGCCCAAACCTGATTGCTGACGACTTCCGCCAACCCAACCCCGCGGTTTCGCCAGGGCCGTTGGGCAAAGAGGTGAACCCCTTCATCGGCACCGGAGGGGTTTCTTACCTTTGTGGCAACAATCACCCGGGAGCCGGCGTGCCGTTTGGCATGATGCGGCTGAGCCCGGATACGGTTTCCACGCTCGGTGCGCGAGCGACGAATTCCTCGGGCTACTACTACAACGACTCGCGCATCCTCGGCTTCAGCCATACCCGGCTGGTGGGCACAGGCGCGACCGACGGCGGGAATTTCTTGGTGATGCCGTTCGCTGGTGACAGCACCAAGTTGCTCTGGACCGGATTGAACACCTCTTATTCTCACGATCAAGAGCGGGCCTTTCCTGGTTACTACGGAGTGGTGTTGCCTGCCCTTGGCATCACGGCCGAGTTGACCGCGACTTCTCGTGTCGGGATCCATCGCTACACCTTTGCCAAAAATCAGACTCCTCGCATTCTGATTGCCGTTACCAGCGCTCTTGGGAAAGGGAAGAGTAAAGCCGGCGAAGTGCGCATTCTGCCCAATGGCGAAATCGAAGGTTCGGTGCAAACCTTCGGGACGTTTTCCGGGCGCTATGGCGGATTGAAAACGCATTTCGTGGCGCGTGTAAGCCAGCCCGTTCGCGATTTCACGATCCGCTCGGGTGCCAAGGAAACTCCGAGTCTGACCGCAGCCACGGGCGATGATCTCGGTGTGCTGCTCAACTTCACGGCGAAAGATGCACCGCAGGCCATCGAGCTCAAGCTGGCGATCTCGTACGTGAGCATTGCCAACGCGCGCGCGAACCTGGAACAGGAAGCGGGAAAGCGGAACTTCGATCAAGTGCTGGCTGAGGCTGTGGCACACTGGGAGGAAAAGCTGGGCCGAATTGCAATCACGGGGGGCACCGATCGGCAGCGCGGAATCTTCCGCACGGCGCTTTATCGCTCGCTGCAGATGCCGACCCTCTTTGAAGATGCCAACGGCGACTACCTGGGATTTGACCGCAAGATCCATCGGGCTGCTGGATTCCACTATTACACCGACATGTCGTTATGGGACACCTTTCGCACGACTCATCCGCTTTACAACCTGATTGCCCGTGCCGAACAGCGCGACATGATCGTCTCGCTGCTGACGATGGCGGAGCAGGGCGGCTATTTACCCCGCTGGCCTTCGGGAGGCGGTTACACCGGCTCGATGTTTGGTTCGCCCGCCGATATGGTGATCGCCGAATCCTACTTGAAAGACATTCGCGATTTCGACGCCGAATCGGCACTTCGGTTCATGAAGAAAACCGCGCTGGGTCCTGTTCCTTCAGGCTCGCCCTTTTCAGGCCGCGTGGGCGTCGAACATTATTTGAAGCACGAGTACTGCCCGGCCGATCTAATGAAAAAAGCAGTCGCGAGCACGATCGAATACTGCTACGCCGATCAATCGATCGCCCGGTTGGCGGGAGCCTTAAACCACCGCGAAGACGCCGAACTCTTTCGCCGCCACGGCGGTTATTACAAGAATCTGTGGAACCCCGATACACAGTTCTTTCAGCCGCGCGACTCGGGGAAGAAATTCTTGGAGACCTTCCGGCCCGAGTTGTTGACCTATCTCGATATCGGCGGCAAGCTCACCCACGCCTATGTCGAGGGGAGCGCCTGGCAATGGCGCTGGGGCGTACCCGGCGATGGCGCGGAATTGATCAAGCTGTTCAAAAGCCGCGAGTTCTTCGTGGCTGAGCTGGAGCGATTCTTTGCTGGTTCGCCAACCGGTGTCGGCCTGAACCCGAATGCCTTCTACTGGCACGGCAATCAGCCGGACATTTATGCCTCTTACTTGTTCAACGACGCCGATCGCCCCGATCTGACCCAGAAGTGGGTGCGCTGGATTCTTGACACGAAGTATGGCGACGGCGCCAACGGTCTGGACGGCAACGATGACGGCGGGACGCTTTCCGCGTGGTACGTCCTCAGTTCGTTGGGGCTGTTTCCCACCGCCGGAACTGACCGCTATCAATTGGTCGGCCCTTTGTGGAATCGAGCCGAGTTCAAGATTGGCGAGAAGGCGCTGACGATCATTGCCGAGAACGCCGGCCCCGAACGTCCCTACATCAAGAAAGCATGGCTCAACGACCAGCCGTTGAATCGCACCTGGATTCGTCACGCTGAAATCGCCCAAGGCGGAACACTCAAGTTCGAGATGGGATCAGAACCCGTACCAGCCCGTTGAGTGAATCGCGCGAGATTACGGAAATTCTTGCGGCTGGGCGCCTCCTGCACTTCCAGAACGGTAGTCAGTTGCGAATCAAAGGACCGTCAGCAAGGAATCACACTGATCAAAGAATTTGGCGTTTTTACTGCGCACGGATTCAAGTACATTTCGCACAGCCAGCTTTTGTTTTGCTGTAAGCGATCCGATTTCATGGGCAAACGCTGCCATCGCTGCCGGCGAATTCATGATTCGCATCGAAATGACTACCGTCCATCGCGGTGAATGAGCAAAGAACGATTCGAGATGATTCAGAATCTCCCGAACATACGCAGCACCAGTGCAATTTTCCATGGTGTGAATGATGGAAAACATCACTTCATCGAATTCGGTCTCATCGTCAAAAAGCGGCAAGAGGCGACCGATGTGATCGGGATCTCTTAGGTCGGCGACTTTCGCGAGGTGGTCCTCGAATCGATGGATGTGCCCTTCGCGTCGGTGGCTCAATTCGTACTGCATTTTCTCAATCAGATCTTCAATCATGACTGGTCCATCAAAGGTTCAGAACGCAATCGACCGCAGGCATGGAAGCGTTACCAACTTGCTTCGTACTCAATTTGTGTAACGATTCTCAACCTATGGCTGGTCGATTTCGTTGAGAAAGCGAGTGGCCTCAGGTGTATTGATTGCTTCAATGGCCAAAAGGGCGGCCGCCCTTTCTTCCGCTCTGCCATTGAGCACCAGATCCCGCAGTGGAATTAATAAGCTGGAGTCGGGGAATCGCCGAGCAATTTGCGCGCACCAATATCTCACGGAGCCCTTCTGATTGGTCAATGCCTGCGCAAGGTACGGTAGTACAGCCTCTTTTGCATGCTTTGCAACCACTTCTTCGACACGCTGATAGGCACAATGCCCGTCTCCCTCCCCGAAGCAGTTCAGCAACAAGGGGATGCTCTCTTCAACACGCTGGCCTTTTAGAAGTCCTAAAGCATCTTCAAATTGTTTTAATATTTCTTTGGAAATCAATTCCGTTGAAGGAAGCGGCTGATTGATCTGCAAGAAATTAAGACAATCATTAATATCTGATTGCCGTTTTCTTTTTATAAAGTGCATCTCTGCTTGAAAGAAAAAATGAAAGATACAAAAAGCCAAGCCTAGCACTCCGAAAGGAATGCTGATAAATTTAATGCTAAAAAAATCAAATATCAAAAATATACAAAGGCATAGCACGGCCAGCGGAAACGCTTCGTCATGGGAAAAACCAGACCTGCGCATTGCCCGTATCCGAGCCCAAGAACGCTGCTGATGGAACTGACCAGGGAATTCTACAGCCTGTTCACGCCAAAATCATCGATCAAGGAGGCCCATTGGTGAAGTTCAGACTTACTCTTTGCGCCCACGGCTTCGTACGTAAATCGGCCTCCGACGCGATTTACGGTCGCCCCTCGATTTGTTACAGACAGGGTAGCGATAGGGTGAATTTTCCTGATTGTCGATCGAAGGAGAAAACGGAGTTTCCATCGATGCGAAACGCATCACATATGGCCTGGAAGGTCACGTACGCCATACCCCAAACGGTCGTATCGCATGGCACAGCCCTGACGGCGACGACGACGATCGACAGGTGAGAATACACGGCGACTTTCGACCTGAAGACTGTGGTGAAGATATTCGCGCCAAACTGAATGGCATTGGCCAACATGGGATCCAATCTCTCCGGTAGGATGAGACCCGGGTCTTTTGTCCCCGTGCTTTTCAGCTCAATTTCGATCTCGCCACATTGAACGATGCGGCCTTTGTGCCAGCCGAGAGAATGAGAGGTGCTCATTAAATACCTGGCCTTGGGTTGGAATGTGAAAGAAGCCGGAGGTCGCGGGCTCACGAAGCAAGGATCTCAGAAACCTGTCCGAAGACCCGCGACGATTCTTTCCTGATTGGCAAGCAGGTTCCAGGAACCACCCAATTATTCTTTTGCATTCAAAGCCAACGCATTTGCTCACAGGATGAACCATTGGAATGGTTCGTTCCAAGTCGCTCAAGGATTCAAGTTACCTGATTTGGGATTGTCGGGTTGGTTCAACCACATCTCCGAGGCCGCGTTAGGTGGGCCGCCAAATCAAATATCTGGACGAGCAATTCCAACAGGGACCAAATCGTACCTCTTATTGGTTCCCTCAATTGCGCCGTCCGTTTCTGGATTTCATTGACAGCCTTTGTGCAAGCCGTGTGCGTGGTGATGCTCGGCCCTAAAATGGTCGCTGGGCAGAGCGCATTTGCAAGAGGTGGCTGGCTCCGATCATGGTCGCCGGGCAGAGAGCATTCGTAAGCCGATTCATGCCGCTTCCTGTTAGGAGAAGCTGAGCCGTCCAACCTTCGGATAGTTCCTTGAGCGAATTTTGATACGCCATGATTTTTTCTACCGTCAGATGGACGGCCTCGCGATTCCCATCCCTTCCCTTGACCTCGACAAAAATACTGCCCAGCCGAAGGGGGCCCTTGTCGAGTCGGCCGGGGACGAGTAACCCGTTCGGAGCAATGTCCACTCGGTCTACGGTGAACCGGATCGCAGGCATTGGGTATTCCAATCGGTGTCGGTCAGTTCATTCCATCGTGGCAATAGCGCTGGTCCAGATCGGTCGACTTTCAGAAATCAAATCCGCTACCAGGCCAATCTCCGGAAAGTAGAATGAATTCGCTTTATAGATAAAGAAAGATTTATCCAAAGTCATGATCGTTTTTGCTTAAAAGCTTATAAAAATGAAGAAAATCATCCGGACTTATGGGAAGGCGCACTTTAAAATCGATTAGATCGCACGAAGTCGCCATTTGGACATCGATAATAAAGGATTTTAGTTCCTTCTTGGCTAAATTGATATATGTGCTTAAATATCCGTCTTCCACCCAAATCGATCAATCAGAAGGAAATCCAGGTACGGAAGAGGATTGGTCTTTCACCTCCACTAACACTCGCTTCACAATACCCATATCAATCGGGCGCGAAATCACAGGCCGCAAGATCGGGCTGTCAGGCATTTTCTCGCAGAGTACAAACCTGCCATCGAACTTGAAGTGTCCAATATGAAGCGGATGTATGATTGACATTTGATCACCCACTGATTGTTTGGCAAATCATTATCGTAGCAGCGTAGGATTGGATTAGGCATGCCGAGATCAATCAGGGTCGGACGCTTTGCTTCGAAATGTCCGCGGATCCGTCATCTTGCTGGTAGTTTCTCTCCGAGACTTGACAAGTTATGTCGACTCGGTGGGAGCCTTTCCCTGAGGATGGCGAATATGGAGTGGGCTCCTAGGCGGGAAAGAATCAAGAAAAAAAATGGTCCATATAGGTCATGAGGGTTTGCCTTTTTCAGTGTGTTTTTTTTCTCATTTGATCGAGATGGTAATCCACCTTGGGATTGCCAGTGTTTGGAACAAAGGTGAAAAAAGTTGGATCGAGTTCATTAAAATCACCAGACACGAATTCCTGATATCGGTGAGGAACCAAGGTCCACCAGCGATCAAAGAGGTCCAGAGAAGTTGATCCAGGGAAGTCAAAAAGGCGGTGGAAAAGTCCAGGATCGGAATCGCGTACCTCGTAAATCTTCCCCAGTATCACTAGCTTGGCCTTGGCGATGTACTCGTCCATCCACCAGTCCGTTCGGCCCCTTCGTTCGATATCGCATTCCCAAATCAGACCAAGGTACTCGGAAAGGAGGCTCTCTCCAAGCAGCGATTTCAATTCTTCCTTCGGAGTGATTGTAAATCGAAGTGATTCTGGCATGAAATTTGGTCCATTTCTGCGCATGGAAGCTTCGGTTTTATCGCCTAGTCTGCCAGACCGATTGCACTATGTTGGAGGTATAGTGCAACTTTGCAGATGTGATCGTGGAGGGGAAAAGGTCCCCGCAAATTGTGTGGGTGACTTGTGGGATTTCGGTTGGAAGAATCATCATTGGCTGCGCGAAGGGATGGTTGATCGCGCGAGATCGTTCCCTCCGTCTCTGGCAGCCATCCTTTTGCGATGAAGTCGTGCCAAGCGATCGATCGCGGACCTGGGCTTAGAAATGAACGTTCACTTTTTGCTACGCAAAGTGCAATGATTCATCCCAGTACCCACTGAAACTTCAATCCGCCTCATAAGCCATCGCCAGCACCGGAGGTTGCCCCTTTTCCAGGCGCCGCCAGTTGACGAAGGCGACGACATCGGTCAGGATTTTCACCTGCGCGGCCGATGGGTCTTTGGGGTCGTAATTCTCAAGGGCAATCAAGATCATGTGGCCAGGAAAAATCTGGATACGCGATAGCGCCGCTTTGGGGTTGTCGAGGCTGGTCAAACAGTCGACGAGGGCGTCGAGATTTTTGCCGTAGCCATTGGTAAAACCGAAGGCTTCGCCCAGGGCGGCGTGCAGGCCGGCGGCGTCGACCAGACGGCGGGCGTCGATCCGAATCAACATCGGGGAACTCTCCGTTAGCGAATTTTCTTGAACGAGGCGTAGTGGTCGTTGGTGTAGTGGGCCGATCCGTCGGAACCAGTCACGAGTCTTTCGGCGCCGCGGTTCACGCCTTGACGCAGCGGGTTCACATCCCATTCCCGGTAGCGGATGCGCTGGCCGTTGGAGGCCGATTGCGGCAGGCGCCGCTCGAAGTTGCCGAAGTTGCGGCCTCCCTCGTAGCCGGCCATCGCTTCGCCATTTTTGTCAACGTATTCGAGTACCTTGAGCGCTTTCTCCGGCACGCCGCTGGCGGTTGCGGCCGGTTTGGGGTTGGCCATTGGTTTCGCGGCGACGGGGGGTGGTTTGGAACCCACTTGAAAAGTTTCGGCAAGGAAGAGTTTGATGGCATCGTTGGTGCGCAGATCGGCATCGGGATCGTAGGCTCGGCCCGACTTCAGATTGCGGCCGGCCTGGGGATTGGTAAAATCGCCGCCGACCCCGCCGAAACGGATCAGTTGCCAGTCCACGTCCCCCTGTCGCATTTCTTCTTCAAAGGCAGCCACCTGGCTCAAGGGAATCTTCGGGTCGTCGGCCCCCATGACGATCAAGAGGGCCGCGCCCACGCTTTTTCCGTCGGATCCGGTCGGGGTCAGATCACCGTGAACGCAAATGGCGCCTTTCAGATCCGCCTTGGCCCGGGCCAATTCCAAAATCGCGGTGCCTCCCGCGCCAAATCCCACGGCGCCGATACGCTTTGCATCGAGCTGAGAGAACTTCTCGAGTTGTTCGCGTGCTGCCGCGGCTCTTTCGCGGACGAGCGTGCGATCGGTTCCCGTCAGCTCCAGTTTGGCCAGAGAATCCTGAGCGTTCTTCGGCGCGTTCCCTTTGCCGTAAAGATCGATCGAAAATACCAAATAGCCCATGCGGGCGAGTAGTTCGGACTTGGTCCTGGCGATCGCGCTTGTTGCCCCCTGTTCATGGGCCAGGAGTACGCCTGGCCGTTTTCCCTGAACGCCTGAGTCGACAAATAGAACGCCTTCGAGCGCCGTCGAGCCTTGTTTGTATTCGACACGCTTGGCGGTGACTTCGGCGCCTGCAGCCGATGACGCGACCAGGCCGCAAAGGCCTGTCAGGCCAAGAAGCAAACTCAGGAAACGCCGCATGAATGATCCTCCGAAACAGCTTTCGCCTCTGGCGAAGCGCGATTTATTAGAGCGCCGGCTAGCGAAAAAAGAATGCGTCCGGGTTCAACGGAGTGGCTTCTTGCTTTTCTTATCATGTTGACCGGTGGAAGCCCCGCAAAAGCGAGCGGCCGCTCACGCGCTCAAGAAAATCACCGGGTGAATGGATGCCCCTGTTTTTTCAGGAGTTTCTTGACGACGATGCGTCCGTCGTATTCGATCCAGCCAACATGAGGATCATCGAATGCACCGGCTTGTTTCAAGAATTGGGCTTCGAAGCCGATCGAGTTTGCAAACGTTCTCGTTTTGCGATCGACCTTCCGTTTCCCCCCGCTTGCCAGGCGGAGAGCAGGCCATCGACTTCGTCCTCCGCATGTGCCGCAATGCCGAACTGACGCTCAGGCTTCCAGGGTTCTTGTTCTTCCTGTGGATCGTGCTCGTGCGGAATGCCTTCACTGCACGCTTTGCAAAGCACCCGGACGCTTGACCAATCCTCGGCCGCTGCGGCCCTCGACCTGGCCAGGTTCTCCAGAGCTTGCGCGTCGCTCGGAGTCGGTACGGTCAGCTCCACCCCGTAGGTGTCCCAGTCACCCGGCTTAAGTACCTGGATTTCGTTGAAAACCGAAACAAGATTTCCTGCGACATACCGTTTGCCGACCGGTTGACCGTCCGTCAACAAAAGATCGCCAAAGGCACGGCCCGATTCCGGAAAGGGGACGCTCATGATTCGTGCCCGAGCCGGATCCAACCGCTCGCACCAGACGACCTCGGCGGTGCCGGAAGGATTGGTCCGAATCGGAATCGATCCGAGCTTCATGTCGAGCGGTCCCTCTCCTTCGGGAAGATCGATGCCAAAGCCGCGCCAGGCCTTCCGTGCTAGATCCCAATCTTCCAGCGCGGTCGCCGCAATGCCGAGATTCCACCAGGCGGGCTGATTTTGCGGATCGAGTTCGACGGCCTTGAGATTGAACCTTTGCGACTGCGGCCAGCGGCGCGCCCATTTGGCCATCAGGCCGCGATTGAACCAGGGCACCGACCATCCCGGCGAGACCTTGCTCGCCATGGCGTAGGCCCAGCCCGCGCTTCGCAGTCCATTCCGGTTTTCGAGCCCCTGGCCAAGTGCATTGAAGAGTTCGGCGAGGATGCGCATGGGCCACGGCCTGCCATGGGAAAGGGGGGGAGAAAGATGGCAATCGGAATTTTATGCCCTTGGCATCATTTCCCCATCGATTCCCAGAATTCCTTTCACCCATAAATGAACCTGCCACCGCCGCGCCGCGACTCTTAATGTAGAGGAGTTCAGCAGAGCGCATCTGAGGGGAGTTCGTGAGCCGCACCGCACAGTCCGTCCGCGACGAAATCTTGATCCTTCGCTGCCAGCGGGGCGAAGCGCAGGCGCTTGGCGATTTCGTCCGGCAATGGGAAGGTCGGCTTTTCTACTATGTCCGGCGTCTGGTCCCTCAGGAGGCCGACGCCTGGGATGTGCTGCAAAAGAGCTGGGTGCAGGTTGTTCGCGACATTCGGCGGCTGCGTGACCCGGCGGCGCTAAGGCCCTGGCTTTACCGCCTGGTGCGCAATACGGCCATCAGTCACTACCGTGCCGCGCTCACCCGGCAAGCCACTGCGGAATTCGATGGCGACGTAGAAGACACCTCGGCGAACGACGAGGTTGTACGCACCGAAGACGCCGAAGAAGTTCACCACGCCCTGGGCCTTCTTCCGCTTCCCGCTCGCGAGGTGCTCACACTGCACTTCCTTGAGGGGATGTCGGTCGAGGAAATGGCTGGCATTTTGGACGTGCCCATCGGCACGGTGAAATCGCGCGTGCACCACGCCAAGCGCGCTCTGCGGCAATTGCTTACGGCAAAGAAGGAGAGTCGGTCATGAATGGGAACAAAACGGAGGAAGGGGGACTCGGCGACCTTTTAGCGAACCTGGAGCGACCCACACCCTCGCTCAAGGAGCGATACGCACGAGAGGTCAGTTCGTTGCTCGAGCTCAATCTCTCGCCTGCCCAGCGATTTGGCGGTTGGTTCTACATCGCCTCCATTCTGATTCTTACCGCCGTTGTCCTGATTCGGGCGGCGAGCGGCGCGACGGTGCTCACCGACACCTGGCCGCTGGTGCCCGTCGCGCTTGCGGGCGGGCTGGCTTTCGCCGCCATGACGGCCTATCGGTTGTGCCGCCGCTCGATTCACAGGCTTCATGATGAACCGTATCTGGAAGCCATGAACATCGGTGGCCTCACTCTCGTTGCCGTGACCGTCTTCGCCATGGGTGTGCGCAGTGATGACCGGGTTTTGCGGCTGGAACTGATCGGTCTGTCGGTCCTGTTCTTGGCGATCGCCGTGGTTTGTGCCGTTTTCGTGATCGTGCGGCGGTATCACCTGGAAACCCGCAGGAAGCTCCTCGACATCGAACTCGCCCTGGCGGAACTTGCCGAGCGGTTGGACGGACCCAAAAAGGGAGACGACCGATGAACAAAAACCGTTTCATTCTTGGGATGTTGGTGCTGTTGGCATCCGTCTTCGTGCCCGGGTTTTCGGCCCGCGCACAAGGCCCGCAACCAGCTACGGTTGCCGATGCTTTACCCGCTGGAGCCGTCGCCCGCCTGGGCACTTCGCTTTTGCGTCACGGCGACGGGGTGACCTTCGCCGCCTACCTGCCCGACGGCAAGCGCCTCCTCAGCGCAAGCCGCGACGGGACGATCCGACTTTGGGAATTGCCCTCAGGCCGAGAAATCCAGCGCTTTGTCGCGCCAACGCGCGCGCTGGGCGCCGATCCCATGTCTTCCCAGGTCACGCCAGGGATCATGCCACCAGCCTCGGGCAAACCTGCTGCGCCCGTGCGGCCGAACGAACCGGTGACGCTGTCGCCAGACGGCAAGTGGGTCGCCGCCGCGCGCCATCGAGCTTTATGGATATGGGAGGTCGCATCCGGCAAGCTCCAATGCGATCTGGCAGCCGAGGTCGATATCAGCGACCTTGCCTTCTCGAGCGACTCGGCCTGGCTCTGTGGGATCGGAAGCGATCGGTCGGTGACCTTCTGGCAAAGCCGCGAGGGCAAGGTCATCAAGCGCGTTCGTCCTGCCGCGGCGGAGGGAAAAATCGCGAATGACCCATTCTCTTCGATCGCGGTGCTCTCTGCGGATTTGAAGTACCTGGCATGGCAACAGGTCAAGCCCCCGTTTCAGCGCTACATCGTCAAAGTTGTCGACTTGGAAACGAACAAGGAACCGTTCGGGGCGGAGGTGGCTGCGGGACCGGTGATGGCCCTGTCATTCTCGGCAGACGGTCGCGCGCTGATCTCGGCTCCCGCAGATGGAAGCTTGCAAGTGGTTGACCTCGCGACTCGCAAGGATCTCTTCCGCGGCGGCCGTTCCGTGCCACCCGCGCCAGCGAAATCAGTCACCCTATCTGCGAAGGGAAAGCGTCTGGGGGTCATTCGGGCGACGGGAGCGGCCGAAGTCTGGGATATTGAGACCAAGAAGCGCTTGCTCGATGTCCCCGTTGCCAAGCCGCCAGAACTGCCCGGCCTGGGACTGGTTTCCGCCCTACTCAGGCTGCCATCGCTTGATGGAGTCGTTGCCTTCTCGCCGGATGGCCGTTCGGCGGCCATTGCCACGGGCGAATCGGCCGCGATGCGACTTTACGATTTGTCTTCCGGCACGGAAATCAAGAGCACAGAAGAGGGCCATCACACGCCCGTCTCGGTGGCCCGGTTATCGCGCGATGGCAAGTCGGTGCTTACCTTCGCCCGCGGTGAAGTGCTTTCAGTATGGAATCGGGAGAGCCGCAAAATACAAACTCGAATTCCCCTCATTGAGGGCGCAAGCCGCGTAGCCGTCTCAGGCGACGGGCGGCATCTTGCGGCCGCGAGCGGTGCGACCGTTGTGGTGCTCGACGCGGCGAACGGCCAATTGATTCGCCGGTTCGAAGCGAAGGATTTGGGGCTGCCCTCCAAGGAAATCGGCGTCGCCGCTTTAGCCCTATCGCCGGAAGGGAAGATCCTCGCGACGCGATCGGTCACAGGTCCAGATATCCGGTTGGGGGATGTGGCCACGGGAAAAGCGATCCGAACGCTTTCTCAGGCCGTGGTCGCCGGGGCGGCCGCCACGCCCCCGGCGGCGAACGACGCCTCCGGCGTGATCACTTTGGATCTCATCTTCAGCCCCGACGGGCAGCATTTGGCCGGAGCCGGGGCCAAGTGGCAACTGTGCCTGTGGGAAGTGAAATCGGGACGAATCGCCTGGGATGTTGCATTTCCCTCCGGGCAAAGCGTCGAACGATTTGCCTTCTCGGCCAGCGGCTCCTGTCTGGCGGCCCGAGATGCGCGTGGGATGGTGGCCATTTACGAGACGGCCACCGGCCGACTCCGAACGCGGCTGGGGGAAACAGCAGGCTCTGAAGCGCCGCCGCGGATGGCGGTCAGCCTGGGGGGAGCGTCGTTCGCCATGTTCCGCCCGGCCTACCAGAAGGCCTGCCTGGCCTTCGCGCCCAACGGCCGCCATCTGGCGGTGTCGACCAGGTCGGGTGGGATCGTCTTGTGGGACCTGCTCCTTGGCCGGGAGGCCGGGCGCCTCGAAGGCCATCAAGGGGCCATTACGAGCCTAGAGTTCACTTCCGACGGGCGGCAACTGTTGTCGGGGAGTGTCGACACGTCTGTCCTCGTCTGGGATGTCAGCGTGCAACCTGAGCCAAACACTGCAGCCACGGCGAAGCAGCAGCTCGCTGCTCTCGACCGCCTCTGGGAAGAACTGGCATCAGCCGATCCCGCCAAGGCCTTCGCGGCGGCCCGCCAATTCGCCCTTGCACGAGGTCAAATGGCGGAAGTTTTCGGCGCCCGTGTCCATCCGGCGACTCTCCTCCAACCTGGCCGGGTCCAACGGTTAGTTACCGACCTCGGCGGGGAAGCATTTGCCGCTCGCAAGAGCGCCGAGGCGGAGTTGATCGCGCTTGGCGACCAGGCTGAGCCGGATCTGCGCAAGGTTCTGGAGAGTGAGCCGTCGGTCGACCTTCGCCAGCGCGTCGAGCGCATTCTTGAAGCGGCGACCGGCCGCAATGGCGGCGCGGCGATTCGGGACCTCCGCGCCGTGGAACTCCTCGAGATGGCCGGTGGCGATGAATGCCTGGCGCTGCTCAAGAAGCTGTCACAAGGCGATGCGCCCTCCCGTGTGACCCAGGCCGCGAAGGCGGCTTTGGAGCGCTGCCACGAGCAAAGGCGCCCTCGCTAAGGGACTGCGACCCCCAAGGCCAGTCAGGAGGTTTTTCATGTCTCGATCCGATTCGGTCTCGTTCCTATTTTTTGCCCTGATCATTTCAGGTGGATTGGTGGCTGCCGCCAGCCCAGCAGGCAAGCACGACTCTGAAGAGCGCGAAATTAAGGCACTGGCCGCCCGCATCGACGAACTGATTGACGCCGAGCTTGTGCGGGCCGGGGTACCTGCCGCACCAGTCACGACGGACGAGGAATTCATCCGCCGCTTATCTCTCGATCTGAACGGACGGATTCCCACCGTTTCGGATTTGCGTGATTTCCTGGACGATACTCGCGCCGACAAGCGAGATCGCTGGATCGATGAAGTCATTGGGGGCACGAACCACGCGCGCCTCTATGCCTCCCATTTCACCAATGTGTGGCGGAGGGAAATCCTGGGCACTGCGGAGGTCCAACCGGCCGTTGTCGGAGCCTTCGAAGGTTGGCTTGAGCGCCAGGTGGAAGCCAATACACCCTACGACCGGCTTGCCGCGGGGCTGCTCACCGACCGAGCCGCCGAAGGGTTTTATGTTGCTGCCGATCGCAAGCCGGAAGTGCTCGCCGCCCGCGCAGCCCGGCTGTTCCTGGGCATCCGACTGGACTGTGCTCAGTGCCATGACGACCGGGGCGGCGGATCGTGGAAGCGAATCCAGTTCTGGGAATTCGCTGCCATCTTTGCGGCACCTGCCTCAAGCGATGCAGCGGGCAAGCTCGCTCCTCGGATTCGCGTCGGCGATACGGACGATTGGGCCGAGGCTCGTTTCCCCGATGGAGTGCGGCCGATCAAGGGCAGTCAATCCGCGACCGCGGATTTGGCTCATTGGCTTGCCAAACCAGAGAACCCGTGGTTCGCCCGCGCGGCCGTAAACCGGATGTGGTTCCACTTCCTTGGCAACGGACTCGTGGAACCGCTCGACGGTTTCGGCTCAAGAGATAACCCGCCCAGTCATCCCGAACTCCTCGATGAACTGACCCGCCAGTTTGTCGCTCACGGTTTTGACCTGAAATTCCTCGTGCGAGCCATCGCACGGTCGAAGACCTATCAGCGATCCAGTCGTCAGACCCATTCCGGCCAGACGAATCCACGGCGATTTGCCCGCGCGCAGGTTCGGGCGATGACGGCCGAGCAACTGTTTGCCAGCCTCGCCCTGGCGACGGGGGCCCCACTTGGAGCCAACACCGATGCGGCCACGGAGCTGTTTCAGTCCGACACCACGCGAGCCAAGTTCCTGGCAACTTTCGCCGATGCGGGTGGCCGGCCGGCCGAGGCCCAGGCCACGGTTCATCAGGCGCTTCTGATGATGAATGGGGATCTGCTTGCGGAGGCGCTGGCGGCGCAACCGGGGCGGACACTAACCGCGGCGCTCGGTGGGCCGGCGCGAACGACGGATCGGCGAATCGAGGAGTTGTTTCTTGCGGCGTTGTCGCGCCGCCCAGGTTCATCGGAGCGAGAACGATTCGTCCGTTTCGTAGAGGGTGGCGAGCGCAACGCGTCCTTCCGGGATCTGTTTTGGATGATTCTCAACTGTACCGAGTTCGTTCACAACTATTAGCCATCCGGAAAGTCCGCATAATTCTTATCCAAGAGTATCAATCATGACGCAGGAAGTTCCCCGTCTGTCTCGGCGTGCCTGGCTACACCAAGGCGCTGCCGCCATCGCCACGCCGACGATCTCAAGTTGGTTCGGTGCGCTGGCCTCGGGTGCCGCCGAAGACCCCGCCCGGCGGCGCAGTTGCATCCTCCTTTGGATGACCGGGGCGCCGAGCCAGTTGGACACCTTCGATTTGAAGCCCGGCCACAAGAACGGCGGCCCCTTCCGCGAGATCGCGACCGCGGCACCGGGCATGCGCTTCTGCGAGCATTTGCCGAAGCTCGCGGCGCACGCCAAACGGATAACGCTCGTTCGGTCGATGACGGGTCGCGAAGGCGATCACACTCTTGCGACCGAGTTCGCTCACACCGGCTACCCGACTCGCGGGGCGATCAAGCATCCGGCCATTGGAGCGATCGTGGCGAAAGAAGCACAACGCCTATCCGACGACCTGCCCGGTTTCGTTAGCGTGGCGCCGGCACGCGCTTTCGCCCCGGCGGCTCACTTGCCTGGGTTCCTCGGTCCGGCCTACGCCCCGTTCGTGATCGCGGGAGGCCGGCCCGGCAATCCGGAAGGTAACGATGCCGTCGACCGCGTGCTTGCGTTCGAAAACCTCAAGGCTGCCGTGGGGCTAACGACCAACCGGCCCGAAGCGCGGCTACAGCTTGCCCAGCAAATGCAGCGCGAATTCGCAGTGGATCGACCGGGGATCGCACCCGGCAGCCATCTGGCCGCCTACGATCAGGCGGCCCGGCTGATGAGCCCAGCCGCTTCCCGTGCGTTTCGTCTGGCCGAAGAGCCGGAAAAAGTGCGCGATGCCTATGGCCGAACCCTTTTTGGCCAGGGATGTTTGATGGCTCGCCGCCTGATCGAGCGGGGGGTGCCTTTCGTTGAAGTGGCCTTCGGCGGGCAAAGCGGTGCCGACTGGGACACTCATATCGATAACTTCGAGTCGGTGCGCCGGCTCAGCGGCGTCCTTGATGCCGGTTGGTCGGCACTCCTTCAAGATCTGTCCGATCGCGGCCTGCTCGAAAATACGCTTGTGGTCTGGGCTGGGGAATTTGGCCGAACGCCCAAGATCAACTCCGCGAACGGCCGGGACCATTTCCCCGACGCCTGGACGGTCGCCTTATCGGGAGGAGGAGTGCGCGGCGGACAGGTCATTGGCCGAACCAGCCCGGGCGGCGAGGCCGTGGAGGAGATGCCGATCACGGTTCCCAGCCTGCTCGCGACGATGTGCCGGTCTGTCGGCATCGACCCCGCGAAACAGTACGAGTCGAATACGGGTCGGCCGATCTCAATCGTGGATGGAGGCGCCCAGCCAATCGCCGGCGTTCTTGTGTAGCTTCCATTCTGTTTGATGTTGCCCAATCGCGCCAGACGACGCAGGCGATCCAGGCTCCGTCAAAAATCCCACCGATAGAAAAAGCAAAGACCCGCCTGCACTGAGTGCAGGCGGGTCTTTCGCTTAAAGTGGAGCTGAGGGGATTTGAACCCCTGACCTTCTGAATGCCATTCAGACGCGCTCCCAGCTGCGCCACAGCCCCTACGTTAAGAAAAGTTACCGGGAATCGCTACGATCGTCAACCATTCCAGTAACCTTCCCCAAGTATATCGTCCGCGAGGCGGGAAAACTTTCCCAACCTTTGCCAATTATGGCAAACTAGTGGTGGTTTGGGTGTAAGCCGTTTTTTGCTGATCGTTTAGGTCCATGGGATTTCGGAGTTTGGGCATGTCGGAAAGGGTGACGGTCGGCATCGATTTGGGGGGAACGGCAATCAAGGCGGGCGTGGTGACATCCGAGGGGGAAGTCCTTGGGCGCCAAGCGATTCCGACACCGCTCACCAGCCCCAAAGCCGGCATTTCGGCAATCATTTACGCCGCTCAAGAGTGCATCCGAGCTAGCGGAATCAATCCGCAAAGGGTTCAGGCAGTAGGGGTTGGAACTCCAGGAGTGCTTGATCCCAAAAAGGGAGTGGTCCGCGAGGCGGCCAACCTCACCGGCTGGCAAAATGTGCCCCTTCGAGATCAGCTGGCACAATCGCTCGAACTGCCGGTGCGGGTGATGAACGACGCCAATGCGGCGGCGCTGGGCGAAGTCCTCTATGGCGTGGGCAGGGGCTATCCCGACCTCATCCTTTTGACGCTGGGCACGGGCGTGGGCGGGGGCCTGGTCATGGACGGCAGGGTGATCGAGGGAAGCGGCGGTCTTGCTGGCGAACTGGGTCATATGCGCATCGAAATGAGCCGTCCGAGGCCCTGTGGCTGCGGGAAATACGGCTGCCTGGAAGCCTACGTCGGGGCCAAGCACCTGATTCGGCGCATTCATGAGGCGCTGGCCGACGACATCCAGGAAATCTCGCTACTCCACGAGAAGGCGAAAACCGGTCAAAAGAACGGCGCCGGCGGCATTGCTGTCGAAGATATGTTTCAAGCCGCCGACGAAGGGGATGGAATCATGGCGCGGCTGGTGGATGAAACCGCCATGGCGCTGGCAGTCGGAATCGCCAACTTGCTGCACGCGTTCAACCCGGGAATGGTCGTGCTGGCCGGCGGCGTGGCGCAGGCGCAGACGCTCAGGGAGAAGATCCGCGAGTTTTTGCCCGAATTCGCCTTACCCGCGTTCATCGAAAACTTGCGCTTGGAGACGAGCACTTTGGGGCAGGATGCGGGAATCTTGGGTGCCGCGGCGGCGGCCCAGTCGATCTCAGGGAGTTAACGAAACTTCCAAGGGGAAATAGGCTGTTTCGGCCGCTAACCACGACGCTACAATACTTTCGACCAATAGCCTTTCGCATCGCTCCCGAACTTTCGACCCAAAGCCCTTCGCGAAGCTTGAGGCTTGGCCAAGATTTCGACCTCTTCCCGAACCGAGTTGGTCTCTGGTGGCACGACCATGATCCCTTTGCGGCACTTGACGTTTTATCTGGGGCGCCTGGGCGGATTGGAGTTTCGTTGCCACTATTTTGTACCGTTTCTCGCCCTCGGACTGATCATCCGGATGGGATTGCAATATCCCGAGAATCTTGCGGTTGGGGCCGGCCTTGTTGGGCTTTTCTGCCTGGCGCTGATGTTTCATGTGCTCGTGCACGCTCTCACCTGGATCGCCTTGGGCGCCGAGCCGGTTTTGGCAATTTTCGAGCCACTGGGCGGCCGGGTTGAAGTCGAAGGTGCCACCAGTAGCGCCAAAAAGGCCTGGGCCGCGCTTTCGGCACCGCTATTTCATTGGAAAATAGCGCTGGTCAGCGGCGTCATCCTTTATCTGCTGGATCCGACCCTCGGTCTGCCCTGGAACCCCTTTCGTCCTCCGTTTGAAAGCCACTGGCAAACGCACGCAATCACCGGCTTCCTGGCGGGTTGGTTTTGGGTCAACTGGGTGTTGGGCCTGGTGAATTTGTTTTTGCCGGGCATTCCTTACGACGGCGGCGAGTTGCTCGCTTGCTGGCTGGCGCCGGTGACGGGCTGGACTCAGGCAGAGAAAACCACGGCTCGCATCGGTATTTTTCTGGGGTTTTTATTCGCCTTCGCTTCGATTGTGGACAACTCGGTGGTCCTGTTGATTCTCGCCCTCCTCGGGTTGGAGCGATCGCTGGGGCTGCTCATTGGCCAGCCCTATCAGGAACGGTCCTTGTCCGAGGAATCGGTCGAAGTCGAGGCGACGCCCGAGCCGCAGGTTTCCTGGATGGAAAAATGGCGCCGCGAAAAAGAGCGCAAGCGGATCGAGGCGATGGACCGGCAAATTCTGGCCGATGAAGAGCGCCAGGACCGCCTGCTAGAAAAAATCCACCTTCAGGGAAAATCGTCCCTCACCGCCGAAGAGCTAAGATTTCTTCAGGAGCGGGCCGACCGCTATCGAAACCGCAGGGAATGACGGGAAACCAGCGGACCTCTTTTTTTTTTGACCCGGCTCGGATTGCATCCGGGAAGCTAGCCAGATTTCATCCATGACAGAAACGATTAAGCGGATCGAACCCCGTACTCTCAAGGGCTTTCGCGACTATCCCCCCGCGCTCATGATTCCCCGGGAGAAAGTTCTCGAAACGGCTCGTCAAGTCTATCGCGCCCACGGGTTTGCGCCGATCGACACTCCGGCACTGGAATATGCGGAAATCCTCACGGGCAAGGGGGGCGAAGAGTCCGACCGGCTCATCTATCAGTTCAAAGATCACGGCGATCGCCAGGTGGCTCTGCGTTTCGACCTGACGGTGCCGTTTGCGCGTTTTGCCGCGATTCATGTTCCCAAGATCGGAACGCCATTTAAGCGCTATGCCATGGGACCGGTCTGGCGCGGAGAAAATACTTCGCACGGGCGCTATCGCGAATTCTGGCAATGCGATTTCGACACGATCGGCACCACGAGCAACGCGGCCGACATCGAGGTCGCCCTGGTCATCCATGCGTTGTTCACCGCGCTTGGTTTAGACCGGTTTGAAATCCGCATCAACAATCGCCTGGTCCTCAACGGCCTGCTCGCCGAGTATGGCCTGGCGGATCAATCGGTCGCGCTTTTGCGGGCGCTGGACAAGCTGCCCAAGATCGGCATGGAAGCCGTGCTCGATGAAATGGCCGGTTACGGCGTGCCCCGCGAGGGAGGGCAAAAGGTTCTGGAACTGGCCTCGCTCAAAGGCGATTCGGCCGCCATTCTCGATCAACTTGCCACAGCCCATCCCGGCAACGCCACCCTCATGGAAGGGGTCAACCGGCTTCGCGAGCTCTTCAAGGTGGCAGAAGCCTGCGGCTTGCCCAGCGAGAGATTCCGGCTCGATCTCTCGATTGCGCGGGGCCTCGACTATTACACCGGTACGATTTACGAGACCTTCCTCCTCGACATGCCGAGCATTGGCAGCGTTTGTTCGGGCGGCAGGTACGACAACCTCGCGGGACTTTACACAAGTCAGAAACTGCCCGGAGTCGGTGCCTCGCTCGGAGTGGACCGGTTGCTTGCCGCCCTGGAAGAAATGGGAAAGCTGACCTCCCGGGAAACCCCGGCGGAAATCCTGGTCACGCAATTCGATGGTTCGCGGCTGGCAGATTACTACCGCATGGCCTTCAACTTGCGTCAGGCGGGGTTCGCCGTTGAGGTTTATCCCGAACCCAAAAAGATCGGCCAGCAGCTTCAATATGCCGAAAAGCGCGGCTTTAAGCTGGCAGTGATCGCCGGCCCCGATGAACTTTCCCGTGGCGACTGGAAGTTGAAAAACCTGGCGGCGCGCACCGAAGAGACCTTTACGGCCGAGACGCTGGCGTCCGGCGTCGCCAAGGCGCTTGGGAGCGCGAACGGCGCCTGAGTCATCATTCAGACCGGATATCTTGCGGTCATGGTTAACCTTGGCGATCGATTCGCAGGGACCTTGGCGCGAGTCCGATAAAGCTTCGAAACAAACGGTGGGGAGTTCCACAGTTGATTGAAAAACCCAGGGTCGGTGTTCGCCTCGCCTCGCTGAATACCGACTTTCGCGACGCGCTCGACATGGCCGCCAAACTGAGCCTGGCCGGAGTCCGGCTCGATGTCGGTGGCGCGATCGATCCGAAGTCCCTTACCGGCACCGGGCGTCGCGAAGTGGCGTCTCTGCTGCGCGGTCGAGCTTTGGAGGGCCTGGCGCTTGGGTCGAGTTTGCGTCAGACGCTCGACGAGCCCGAACATCAAGAAGAACGGCTCAACCGGATTGGCGAGATCTTCAAACTCGCAGTCGACTTGCACGTCAAGGCTGTCGTCCTTTACTCGGGAAACCCAAATCGTCCGCCCGGCGCCGAAGAATCCAAAGATGCGGAAGGCGGCGCCCCTGCGGGTAAATCGATACTGCTTGGGCTCTCGCCGCTCATGGGAGGGATATTGACTCCTTCCAAGCCCAAAAACGATCCGCAAAGGCGCTTTCAGTCGCTGCTCGACTCGCTTGACTTCGTGGCCCGACTTGCTGAACGAACCGGCGTCGTTCCCATGATCGATCCGGCTGGGAATTCGGTGCTCGATCTATCCGACCTGCTCAGAGAGCTCGATCATGCCGGCTGCGGCCTTCACTGGGACCCGGCCACGCAACTGGCCTCAGGCATGCGGCCGCTGACATTTCTGCAAGACCCGGCAAGGCTGGTGGAACGACCGGTGGTGGTTGCCGGCCGCGACTGGCTGCGCAACCTTGCGGTCGAATGCATTCCGGGGCAGGGCGACCTCGATTGGCCCGAGTTGATGATGCAAATGG
The DNA here is from genome assembly GCA_965226945.1 of Gemmataceae bacterium. Taxonomy (GTDB): domain Bacteria; phylum Planctomycetota; class Planctomycetia; order Gemmatales; family Gemmataceae; genus SYLG01. The sequence goes on from OZ245717.1 coordinate 5,075,122, forward strand.
CAGCGGCCGGATTTTCCGGAGCGATCATCGCCGATCGGACTTCGGGCAATCAACCAGCGCGCGAACTCTTGATCGGTGCGCGGGCGTTGACCGGCATGATTCCTTGAAATAGGGATTCGCCGTTGGCACAGCTTAAAAGAAATAGCCTTGGTCCATCAGGCGACGACGCTGAGATTCCCCCTCTGACTGAACGAGGGAATGGTTCCCAGCCGTTCGGCCAGGGCCGCTTCTTCACGGATGGAATCGAACGCTTCTCGCAATTGAGCCGTCACCGCCAATGCCGATTTGCGCCTTTCCAGATCGTTGATGTCGATCGTATCCAAGAGAAAGCGCAATAGCCCGCGAAGGTTGCGGTTAAGCGGCGTTTCCTGCGGTTCGATTCCGGCGATCAGCCCCACAACCAACAGGCGAACCTTGGCCTCGACGATCTGCCGCGAGGGATCGGGGTCGCCAAAGGGAAAACCGGCCCACTGGCCAAAGCTTGATTCGAGCTCGGTGTACGCCAGCGCCAGCAGATCGCCTCGTGTCGGTGGTTTTTGCGTTTCGACCTTGGCGTTTCGGTAGGCGTTGTGGGCATTTTGCATGGTTGTGGCCTCCGTGGCTGTATTGATTGACGGGTACTTGGTGCTAGCTGTTTTTGTTGGTCAGCGATTCCAGGGTTTGCTTGATCAGATCCTGAGTGCTTTGCAGTTGCGACAAAAGGGCGTCCATCGCCGCGAACCGTTTGGTCAGGTCGTCCTTTTGTTTGGTAAGCCGGGTTTGAAGTTGAGAGATCCGGTCGTCCAGGCCACTTATGGAGTCCTCGATTCCCGCTTCACCGCGGGCCAGGATGCTGCCGAATGTGTCCGAAGCGGTGGAGAGGTACTGAGAAAGCTGACTGGCGATGCCCGAAGTGAGGCGCAGTTCCAGGTCGGTTCCCGACATGCCGGCGGACGTCAAGGTGACCAAAACTTCGAGAGTGGGCGTGTAAACATTGGTGGCCGGGGCGCGCAGAATTTGGCCGACGCCAGTCGCCGTTTCGGTAACGCCCTGGTAGGTGAACGAACCGGCCACATCGAGCCCCGCGCCGCTTTCACTTCCGTCGAAGCCGAGAGTCGCCGCGCCAATCCCCGAAAATCCAGAGATCCCCGAACTGCTCCCATACTGCCGTGAGGTGATGACGAGGCGATTGGATCCATCGACGCTGACTTGCACGCGCGAGCCGCCGAGCAGACTACTCCCGTTGATCGCCGCTTCGATGGCGGTGGCCAGCGCAGCGCGCGAATAGGTGCCTGCCGCCAGCGTGACCTGGCCGGTACCCTGACCATCGACCGACAGAGAAAAACCATTGTTGGTGCCATCGATCACCGTCGACGCAGCCAGCGCACTGGCCGCCGTAGCGGCCCCTTGCGTGGCGGCTTGCGTGATATGGACGGTCACGGGGCTATTGATTGCAGAAATTTCACCCGGCGCGTAAAGGAGATTGAGCGAGGCGGAATTACTTTTGCCATCGAGGACAAATAGGCGCCTGAGCCCCGCGAAATCGATTCCTGGAATGTTCCCGGCCAGTGCGGAGTCGAGCCGAGTTTCGTCGACTTTGATTTGTCCCGACGAATCGAACGAAATACCGATCGAGGCCAGTTGCGCTGACGCCGAGGGCGCGCCCGAGATGGAAGAACCGAGCAAGGCGCGCAGGCGATTCTGAATCGAATCGACCGAGCTGTCGGCAAACAGCACGCCGCCTTGATTGGTCGAAGCGTTGTATTTGGAATTGTCTTCGATGAATTGCGCGGCGTCATTATAAGCGTTAAGCAGATCGCCAATGGCGCCTTTGACGCCTGCGGTGTCGTTGGTCACGGTCATGGTGACGGTTTGACCGGGCGCCGCCGATTGCAACTGAATTGTCAATCCGGGAACGAGTTCTTGCAGCGTGTTCGAATCGCTGGTTACGGTGATCGCGCCGCCGCCGGAGCCGATGACCACCTCGGCATCCTCTGCGGACTGGATCGTGGTGGTCAGGTCGGGCACCGTGCCCGAGCCGCCGCTCAGGTTATTGGTGATTGTCAAGGCGTTGGCCGCACCGGTGGACTTGCCCGACAAGATGAGTTGGTAGGGGGTCGCGCCCGACGAGGTCCGCACGATCGAAGCGGTGACATCGGACTGCGAGCCATTGATCGCTTCGGCTAGGCCGGCCAGGGTGTTGTTGGTCGAATCGATCGTGATCGTGGTGGCCGCGCCGGAACCTTGCTGCAGGATAAGCGTGCCGGTGGCAATCGAGGCATCGGTCGCGGCGAAGGCCTGGGAGGCGCGCTGTTCGGTGAGCGCCAGTTGATCCACGGAAAATGAAAAATTGCCCGGCTTGGCTCCCGATCCCGCCGCGGCCGTGGCGATCGAGCTATTGCTTGAACTCACTTCGCGGTTGTCAAAAACGCTGCTGAACGTCGTTCCTAATTTGTTGGCGGCGCTTTGAACCGCCTGCAGTTTGCTTTGCAGCGTGGCGAGCGCTTCCTGTTTTTTGCTCAGGACATCTTTTTTGGCTTGAAGGCGATTGATCTGGGCGGTTTGAATTGCCGTCAGCCCCTCGATCAGTTTCGAGGTATCCAGCGGGTTCGACGAAAATCCCGTGAGAGACAGGCCGCCATTGCTCGTCGCTACCGATTGGATATTGGCCATCCACCCACTCCCAGGAATTGCGGCTACGAAACGCGGCCGCGCTGACCCCATCGGGGCCGTCCTCTGTTATGATGATCGAAAAACTGGGGAAAAAGTTGCCTGTTTGCCAAAAAGTTGGCTTTTGCCAAAAAAGTTGACGTTTTGCGACTTTTCCTGTTTTTTTCGAACCTTGCCCCCCACTCTTGCTGTTAACCCTGACAAAGGGAGCCTCAAAATGCGCCAGAACGGGGAATGGATTGCCACGGCGATCTCAGGATTTCCAAGAAAAAGTCCAATCGCTTTCCTGGCCACATGGACCATGCTCGCGGCGTTTGTTGGGCCGGCCTTAGCGCAACGCGAAGGTCCCTCGGCGCCACAACTGATTTCTCTTTCGCCAGTTGCGGCAAAGCCGGGTTCGGAGGTCGTCCTCACGATTCAAGGCGCGGACCTGAGCGATGTGCGGCGCCTGGTTTTTGGGGTCGAGGGGATCGAATCGATCATCGTCTACCCGCAACTGGAAAAGCTTCCCCCCAGCAATCCAGGCGGCCCTCGCCGGCCCGCGATGGCGGCCCCGGCAGTCACAAGCTCGATTCAGGCCAAAATCAAGATTGCGGCGAATGTGCAGACCGGCCTGGTGGATGTTCGTCTGGAGACCGATCAGGGGGTGAGCAACCCCCGGTCGTTATTGATCCGCACCGGGGAAGAGTTGCCCGAAAAAGAACCGAATGGGGACCTGGCCGAGGCAACCGTTTTGAAACCGGGGCAGGGGATGACTGCCGCCATTCAGGCCCCCACCGATGTCGACTATTACAAGATCCCGGCGCTCAAGGGGGCCAAAGTCACGCTGGTGTTACGGTCGAGCTCGATCGATAGCCGCCTGATTCCCCAGATGGATCTTTTTGATGAGAAAGGCCTGCGGATCGGCAAGGCATTCAAATCGTTTGAAAATGACCTGGTCGCGGCCATCCTGCCCAGGTCGGATGGGCCAATATTTGCGCGCGTGACCAGCCAGGCCTACCTTCAAGGCGGCGCCGATTGTTTTTATCATCTGAGCCACGCCACGGAACCCGTGATTCAATCGGTGTTTCCCTCGGTGGTTTCCCTGGGCAGTACCGAGAAGATCAAGGTCCTTGGCTGGAACTTACCCGGCGGAGTCGATTGTTCGGAACCGGGCCGCAACCTCGAACAAACGGATTGTGAGGTCACCGCGCCGGCCAAGATCGAGGAAACGTTTCTTCCCCGGGCGATGCGTTTACCGCGGATGGCATTCCTCGATGCAACCGAGGAGCGCCTTGCCGGTCCGGGCGGAATTTCGGCACCGTTCCTACTCGGTGTTTCTCGCGAAAAAGTCGTGCGCGACAACGGATCGAACGAGGAATGGGATAAGGCCCAGGCCATCGAAACACCTTGCGAGGTTGCCGGCTGGTTCGAAAAGCGTCATGACCGCGACTGGTATCGCTTTCCGGGAGCCAAGGGGCAGATTCTCGCGATCGACATGATGGGAGACCGGTTGGGCACGAACCTCGATTTGCAGATGGCAGTCTACCGAATCTCCGTTCCTGGTCAGAAGCTTGGCGCGCCGATTCTCGAGCTCGACGACAATCCGGAGATCCTGCATCCGCAGCTCTTTTATTCCCGCTCGGAGGACCCGGCCCCCGCGCTGCTGACTTTGCCCGCGGATGGGGAATATCTGGTTCGCGTCAGCCACCGGGAGGCCGACCTGAATCTCGGACAAAACCTCCACTACCGGTTGCGTTTGGGGGAGTCTCGGCCCGATTTCACGGTGATTGCCGTGCCGGCCAATCCCGTCCACCCCGATGCGCTCAACATCCGTCCGGGAGCTTCTGTTGCCATGCTTCTTTTCGCCAGCCGGCGCGGCGGGTTTGCCGGACCGATCCAGGTCGACTGCCTCGGCCTGCCGGAAGGGTGCTCGGCGCAGCCGGTTACATTGCTTCCTGGGCAAAAGCAGGGCTTGCTCATCATCCACGCGGCGAAGCCTGCGAAGGCCGGTTTGGCACGGATCGCTTTCAAGGCGACCGGCACCTCAAGCGCGGGAGAGAGGGAAAAGGATGTCCGTACCGCCGCGCTCGAATGGCCGCATCCCAATCCCAACAATAACCAGCCCATTCCCCTGCTCGTTCGACTTGATCAAGGGGAGTGGTTAAGCGTCAGGGACAAACCCGCCTTGAGTCCGGTCGTCGAAGCCCCTTCGGCAGCAAGCCGCACCATCGCGCCGGGCGGGCAGATCGAGGTGGCCTTGAAGATCAACCGATCCGACAGGTTTACCGAGGCCTGCGATGTGACGATTGCCGGCGTCCCCGGTCAAAATCTCTTTTCGATAAAGGGGGTGCCGGCCAACCGGCCCTTTACGCTCGGCGCCAAGGACTCCCAGGCCAAGTTCACGGTCGAGACGCGTGGTCAAACGCCGCCTGGGATCTATTCGCTGGCCTTCCGGGTGGCCACCAGTGAGAAGGAAGCCAAGAAAAGCCGCACGGTCGTCGATTTCACCGAGGTGATTTCGGTGGCGGTCGTTCCCATGCGCCTGGCCGATGCCACGGCCAATCCGGCTGGGGTGCGCCTCAAGCCAGGTGCGAAGGGGACCATCCCGGTCAGTTTGAATCGGATCGGCGGCTTTGATGGGCCGGCCCAGGTGGAAATTTTCTTTGCCGACGGAGCCAGCCAGGGCAAGTCGCAATCGATCGAGATCCCCGCCGAACAGACTCGAGGTCTTGTGCCGATCGAGCTTTCCGATACGCTTCCGGCGGGTAAGCCAGTGCGCCTCACCGTCAAAACTCGGGCCAAAATCGGCTCGGTGGAACGCGTCAGCGAATCGAAAGCCGTATTGCAGCTGACAAAATAGCGTGGGGAAAGTTAACTTCCTTTCCGGTTTTTCTGAATTTTCCGCAAACCTCTTCCGCCGCGCTGCAAATCGTAAGGGAATGATTTCAGTTTCACTCCTTCCAGGCCGCATAATTGGAGCCGGAGGAGGACCGTATCATGACCCAGGAACAACTCGGAATCGCCAGCGGCCTGCTGGTGGTTTTGTTGACAGCTTTCTGGCCCATGCTCTCCGCGCTTGACCGGCCCAAACCCGGGCTGCGTGATGCTGGCGATACGGAAAATCCAGGTCATTCAAGCGATTTGGGGCCTCGCCGTCATCCGGCCGCACCTGCCGTTGAGTCAACCTCCGAGGTGGGCATTTCCTCACCTGAAACGATCGATACTTCACGGCCGTCCAGACCTTCCACGGGCCCGACGACTCCTGCCGTTGCCGACCCGCTAACAAGCGCCTTGCCCGATCTTAGCCGTAGTTCTTGAACCTCTCCGCGAACGGGAAAGTTGCCGTTTTAAGGCACTTCAACCGCCTTGGAAGTTATTAAGTTTCCAAGAAAGTCCAATGCCGTATGGAATTTTCCCACGGTCCCCAGCGTAAAATGCTTGATAACTGAGTGTTCGGTTGCGCGGGTAATTCCGAGAGTGCTGTCGCAACCCAGGAAGGGAATCGTTGAGTAGGGAAGCTCACGACCGCGGGGATGCTTGTGCCCTGCAATCGAGTGGGAGGCTTCCATGCAACGTCAAGCCAAGGTTCCTCGCGGGCAGGCTTCGGCACACCGTACAACACGGGATGCCAAGGTCGTTACTCCATCCAAGCGCGCCAAATCCAAGAAAAGCCGAAATGTTCTAAGTTGGGCGGACCTGTACCAGTACACGGTTCCTCAGTGGAATGGTTGCCGCGGTCAGGGTGCTGAGTTGCCCGAAGCGTACTAAGCGATTCTTTTGCAGGTGGGTAGGTATGTAGGTGAGTAGGTGCCTTGAGGGGTTGTCGGGTTGTCCCACGCGGCCCACCCCTTGAGCTCAGGGAGATGAAGTCTGATTTCAATCAGGCGATTCCCCGCTGCTGCCAGCTAACTCAATTCTGACCTGATGGCCGCGACGAGATTCGGTCCGAATGCTTCTTGAGCAATTCGGCGCGGGTGTGCCATTCAGTAAATGGGCCCTGATGGGCTTATTAAGAGAATCGGCCCTGATGGGCTAGTGACGCCATATCCATCGTGATGGCCACGGCGATGTGCAAAACCGCCCCGGGCCAGATGCACCCCGATCGATAGCTCAACGTGCCCAGGCCCAGTCCGGCGATGATCGAAGCGATCGTTTCGGGCAACGGCTTGCCGAAATGGATCATGCAATAAGGGATCATCGCGGCCGGCACGGCCAGGCAGCCGATCGCCTTGCCCAACTGACCAATCAAAAACCCCCGAAAAAAGCTCTCAAGCGCAAAAAATTGAAAGGAATAGGCCAGCTCCCAAATGAGCTGGCGCGGCCACAGCGGCACATCGGTCGCAATCTTGTAAAAGGGGTAATGATCCAGAAATCGCTCTTGATGCGTGGCCCAGTAAAGAGCCGGCACCATGACGGCCGCCATCATCAAATAGATGGGCCAGTGATGCCGTAAACCGTGCGTGGTCCAGCCCATGCCGGGAATGATCTTTTCACCGCGAACGATCAGCCAGAGCAGCGGCGGGACCAAATACCCGCTCGCGTTGGCGAGACTCCACCAGATCATATCGACGAGATGCCCATCCCGTCCGGCCAGGTCGTCCAGAGTCTGATTGGGATTCAGGACGCCGAGAGAGCGCATCGCATTCAGCGCAAGCCAGGGACCGTAGAGCCGCGCCGCGTAGTAGTTGAAAGTCAGCGCCAAGGCCGCGAGCACGCACACATACCAAATGGTGCGAATCTGCGCGGCAGAGGGCCGAGGCAACGGTTCGTTGCCCGAGATGATGGCGGCCATCGCCCGAAATTCGCCCTGCCAGCTTGGGCTTTCCGCAAGCCGGTGAGGCTCGCAATCGTGCTCGGCGGGCGATGCCGAAGGATGCGGCCCAAGATCAGGTGTGGACGGCATCGAAAAGCACCCAGGACAGGGGGCCAAATAAGAGGATGGGGACCCATGCGGCAAGCGCCGGGGTGAGCAGGTTGTAGCTGCCCAATAATTGGCAGGTATAAATGGCTGCAAAAAACAGGCCGCAAAGCCCCAGGCATGATCCCGCGGAAATGAAGATATTGCGATTTTGGTCGCGCAAAATCACCGACAGGCCCATGATGACGAGGATCATTCCCAGGATGGGGCGCGTCAACCGGGCGTGGAACAAGACCGCGATGGACGACATCCGCCCCGCGTCGGGGCGCTGCAATTCCTCAAAGAGAGTCTGCGTCGAAACGAGGGTGTACCACTGAGGGTCCTGGGTAATTGTCTCGAACCCCACTTCGCGCACGGTCAGGTAGTAGTGGCCGATATCGACCGTCTCGAGAATCGCGTTTTCCCGGTCCCAGCCTTCGATTTCCAGGGGGATGGTTTGCATAAGCTCCCAGCGACCGCCCCTTCCTTCCTGGTTGGGATGATAGATCGCCTGGCGCGCCGTGATATGAATCAGGGTTCCCGCCACCGCTTCGGGAATCGTTACTCGCAGATTGGTGACTTCTTGGTTGGTGCGGCTGGCCTTATCCCCTTCGATATGGATGCCGTTGGGCTCAAAGGTCCCGCGAACGGGGATAGGCCCCAGGCCGTGGGGGTCTTCCTTCTGGCACATCAGTTTGTCGGCCACGAGCGGAACCAGAAACTCTTGGTTGAGGATCGACAATCCAAGCAAGGCGAACGCCGAAAGAAGCACCGGGGCCACGATGCGCCGGGTGGAAACCCCCGAAGACAGCAACGGAACTTGCTCGTTGCAGCGCTGCATCCAGGTGATGGTGAACATGGCCGCCAGCAGAAGAATCGCCTCGCAAAGCCGGTCGAAAATCTGCAAGACGCGGTAACCGTAGAAGGTGCCGATATCGACCAGGACATTGCGAAAGGTTTTGTCCTTGCCGGTGAAGTCGTCCAGGTTGGTGAACAGGTCCACCACGACATAGAGCATGAGCAAACTGGTTAGACAGACCACGTAGGCCTTAAAGAAGCTGCCGATCAACTGGCGGTCGATCAAGGTGAACACGGGCAGGCCTCGATTGGGGGTTGCTCGGGTCGGGCGGATTCGTCACCGCGACACTTGGTTGCGGCGCCGATCGTGGCGTTGATCTTGGTGGACGAGCGTTGGTTGGCGGCTTCGGCGGTGGCCGAATCGCTTTTGCGCAGAAGCCGTACGCCCGGCCGGTACTCGAGCACATATTCCCGGACATAGTCGTTGGCCTCGTGGCATTCCTTGCCAAACCCATGTTGGGCAAGTTCCCGGTAGGCCTGATCCGGCGTCCAGCCCTCGTACTCCATGCGAAAGATGGCGGCGAGAATTCCCGTCCGGTGAAGTCCGGCCTTGCAGTGGATGAGCATGGGAAAATTGTTGGGGTCGTCGTAGGCGCTCAGCATTTCTTCGATTACCGCCGGCCTGACGCCCGGGGCCACGCTTCTGGGCACGAGGTCGGGTGCAAGCTGGATGTAGCGGATGCCCATCTCCTTGCAAAGTTCTGCTTCCGGCAGCCGTGCCGAATCGATCCAGGACTTGGTCAAGTCCCGGCCGCCTTCATCCTCGTTCTGCAAGTTGACGATGCACTTGATTCCATATTCGCGGATCGCTTCGCGAAATCCCGCGGCAGTCATCTGGCCAGAACGGTAAAGCCGGCCGGCCGTGACCTCTCGCAAGCGCTTTTTGTGTTCCCAAAAAACGCGGTATTCGGTGTACACCCCGTAAATGAACCCAACCAAGAGGGCCAGTCCCAGGGCGGAGCGAATCAGGGTTATTCGGGAAGGAATCGGCATCCATGCCTCTACAAGGACCACTTGGACTCGCGGAATGGCCATATATGCCCGCTTCCCAGAATGGAAGCAAGGCCGCCTGGGGAATCTGAAAGATTGGCTAGTTTGGACAAGAGGGGAAGAGGTAAAGAAAGAAGCCGTTGGAGAGGATCGGTTGGACCGGACGACCGATTGCCTCGCCGCAGGTTAGGCAAAGGGATTCCCGGCCCTTTGCCAAGCCAGAATTGGCGTCGTGCGCTTCGGGTGCGCTTCTCCTGCCTCCGCTTAGGGATACAAAAGGGCGCGCTTGGCGCCGTTTCTGGCCGGAGTGGTCCGTTTCCGGACCGGATAGGCGTTTCCCATTTCTGGGGTGCGTTTGGCCTGTCGAGGTTGGTCCCGGCCGCCCGCTCGCCCGTGGCCGCAGATTGCAGCCGGTCCCGACCGGTTCACCGCATCAAGTCGGCAATCCGCATCGGGGCATAAGGCGATTATGCCACGCTCTGGCGGGAATGCCAATTTCCTCACACGTGATTCCCTCAATTGCTGACGTTAAGCGGAGATCGGCAGATTTCTTGGGGCGTGACGGATCGGTTTGCGATTCAGCTGGTGGACCCCTTTCATTTTATTAACACCGATTCTCAACCTTCACACGCGAAACTCTTTCCGGTTTGCGGGGTTCAATAAGATGGAACCGTAGGTTCGTCCGAGACAGGACGAGCCTCACCATCAATCGTCTCACCCAGGAGAGATCCATGTTTCGTCGTTTCGCGGCCGTCTTGGCTGTTGCGTTCATTGGCTTCGTTGGCTTGATGGCTGCTGAGTACAAGGGCAAGCTGGTAAAGTTTGACACGGACAAGAGCACCGTGACCATCAAGACCGAAGATGGCGAAAAGGTCCTCACCTACACGAGCGACTCGAAGTTCTTCAACGGCAAGAAGGAAATGTCGGAAGAACAAAAAACCAAAATGCTGAAGGCAGAAGTCAAGGAAGGCAAAGCTCCCGAACTCACCATCATCACCGAAAAGAAAGATGGCAAGGAAGTAGTCACCGAGCTGAAAAGGGCGCCCCGGGCGAAAAAAGGCGAAGGCAAGTAGTCTGCCATCGGACGATTCGACCTTCGAAACCGCCGGTTGATTCCCGGCGGTTTTTTTATTGCCCTAGAGGAATGCCGATCCTCCTCAGGACGGAACGCCAATCCACTCCGGTTGCTCAAGCAGAAATGCGGCCTAAGAAAGAGGCGGCAACATCTGGACAACAACGACATCCGATCCCTTTCCGATTCTTGGAGATGGGCAGGCGATCGAGGCAAATGAAAAGGAGTTTTCTTTGGCGCATTCAACACTGCCCCGATATTCCCACCTGATCACGTCCCTGTTGCATCTGAACTTTCCCTATGCCAGGGCGCATTGGCTCACCTGCGCGGTGTTTGCGTTCCTGTGCTTGCTCCTACCGGAATGCGTTCGAGGCGAGGAAGCTTCCAAGCCGGCTTCACACACCGACAAGACCGTGGAAGGCTGGACCATTCGCGTCGATGATCGCCTATTCAAAGAACCCAACCTGGAATTAGGCTCTCAGGCATTGCGCTTCCTTGAAGCGAAGCTTTTCGAAATCAAGGCGGTCGTTCCCGCCGCCAAAGTCAGGAAACTCCAGTCGGTCAAAATCGTGCTCGATCTGTCCCACGGCAAATTGGGCTCGATGCAGTATCACCCGAGCAAGGGCTGGCTGATCTCCAACGGCTACTCCCCTGAATTGGCGAAGTCCGTGCACATTCCCAAGGCGGCCGACGTGGCCGTCAAGCGCAACATCAACGAGCAGCCCTGGGTCATCCTCCATGAACTGGCGCACGCCTACCACGACCAGGTGCTCGGCTTCGACGAGCCGCGCATCCTGGATGCCTACAAAAACTTCAAGAAAAGCGGCCGCGGCGACCAGGCCCTCCTCTACGACGGCCGCAAGGTCAAGCACTACGGCCTCACTGATCAAAAAGAGTTCTTCGCCGAAATGACCGAAGCCTACTTCGGCTCCAACGATTTTTTTCCCTTTAACCGCGCCGAATTGAAGCAAAGCGAGCCTGCGATTTATGAATTGATGAAGTTTGTCTGGGAAGAAAAGGAGTAGGGGACCGCGAGAGGGGGAGATCTTTTTCAACGCAAAGGCGCAAAGGAAGATTTGAGAGGGATGTTGGGTGAAGTGAGAGATTCGGCGTGGGGGAGAGGCTTTTTTAACGCAAAGGCGCAGAGGAGCAAAGGGCGCAAAGGGAAATTTGAGAGGGGTGTTGGCTGAAATGCTGGAGGTTGCGTGGGTGAGAGGCTTTTTTCAACGCAAAGGCGCAGGGGAGCAAAGGGCGCAGAGAAAACTTGGACTCGAGTTGCTACGGATTTTCAAGCGATCGCTTGGGAAAAGGGAATTCTCTCCTGTGGAGGGGTGGAGGAGGCGGCGGAGTTTGGCCATAAGCGTGCCGAAGTCGGGTGCTTGGATTTGAGTCAGGCCAGCTCCGAACTGGTTTCGGCGATTTTTCTTTCCCCGTATGAAAGCGCTTTGCTAGGTTTCTAGGTGTTATAGAATTGATCACGATCAATAGTCGGTCGTTGATTCTGTTCAATCAGATTCCTTGCTCAGTCGCCTCCTTTGCGTCCTTTGTTTCTCTGCGCCTCTGCGTTAAGATGCCTTTTCTAACGCTCGCATTCAGTCGTCGCTCTTTGTCAGCCAAAACCTCTCTCAAAAGACTCCTTTGCGTCCTTCTGTACCTCTGCGCCTCTGCGTTAAAATGTCCTTTCTAACGCTCGCATCCGATCGGCCACCTCAATCAGCCAAAACCTCTCTCAAAAGGCTCCTTTGCGTCCTTATGTACCTCTGCGCCTCTGCGTTAAGATGCCTTTTCTAACGCTCGCATTCAGTCGTCGCTCTTTATCAGCCAAAATCTCTCTCAAAAGCCTCCTTTGCGTCTTATGTCTTCCCTTTGCGCCTTTGCGTTGAATTCCTCATCATCACTTCTTGGGCAACAACCTCAGCATGCCGCGGCCCAGGGCGTCGCCCACCAAAAAGTAGGTTTCGGCGTTGCCGAATTCGTGGTGGCCGTGGGTGGGATTGGGGGATTGCTCCGGCGGCCGCACGAAGTCGTGGGTTTCGACAAAGAGCACATTGCCCTGGAATTCGGGGCGTGCCGCGGCCTTGGCTTGGGCCTTACGCAGAAGGGCCCATTCGTCGGGGGCTTCGACCCAGGGACCGGTAAGTTCGCCGATAACAACGGGGAGTTGAGGCGCTTTCAAGTCCTTGCGCACATCTTTGATCAGATTGACCAGGTTCTGCTCGTATTGGGGAATCGCTTTCTTTGGATCACATCCATCGTTCCAGCCGTGGTACCAGACGAACCCGGCCAGTTCGTAACCTTCGCCCGCGTATCCAGGGATATGGGAAAGGGTGTCGCAGGCTTTGCGCACCTCGGCGATCATCCGCTTGTAATAGGGGCCGACCTCGCCGCCCGAACTCGGTGGTCGAAAGTCGGTAAACAGACTTTTGCCGCCCCAGGCGGTTTTAATCAGCACGACCTTCTCGGAAAAGCGATCGGCCATCAGGTGGCCAAATGGCAACTCCGGACCGAAATGGTGCTTGTCGCCGTAGACGGTGAAGCCGACTGAGAGCGGGCCTGCCAGCAGGGGCTGGTCCTCGCGTTGATAATGAACCCAAACATTGGGGCGAACGACCCATTCGTCTTTGTCGCTTCGCAAATGTGCAACCGATTTGGCCTTTTTCGGATCGTTGAAGAGGGAAAGGAGCGTTCCTTTGCCGTCGTTGTAGTCTTTACCGGCCAGGTCCACGACCGCCTGGCCTTCCATGTTCGATTGACCCGCAAGGAGGAACACCTTGACCGGTTTCGGCGCGGGCCGGTTTGGCATTTCATGAATGGTGTTGTGGATCGTTCTCGAGACGAGCTGGCCGTCGCGACCTTTCAGGCGGTACTTGATCTCCATGCCGCGCGTCGGTTCGAGGGCGGGGATCTTGAGGCGCACCGTCTTGCCATCGAGACTGAGATCGGCGCCGGCAACGGCGAGGGAATGCTCATGGACATGGTTGGATCCGTAATTCTGGCTACGCTTCAATCCCCAGACCTTGATCTCGAAGTCTCTTGGTTGGGCTTCCTGAATGGGATCGGTGAAGGTCAGTTCGACTCCGTCGCTTTTGGCCTTGAGGCCGATCGGTAGATGCGCGGCCTTTCCTGTGGGACGCACTCGATAAAAGCCACCAGGCTGACTTTGATTACCCGCCCAGGCAAACATGCCGCAAGTGTAAAGCCCGCCGTCGGTCGGATGAAATCGCCCCCGCATGATGCCCGTGGGAAACAGGGGCAACGGCAGCGCGCACATTCCTCCCTGGGCCTGGCCATTCACCTTCTCGTAGGGAACCACATAGATCTTGCCCTGACCATAAGAGATGTTGAGCAGCGAGCCTTTCAGTGGACCCCACTGGTTCGATGTCACATGCACCAGCTCGGCGGGAGAGCGGTCGAACTGATTGGTGATCCAGCACAACGGCTGCTTCATGGCCGTGTCGGAGGTGTCGGTCTGATCGGTATACCCCCACATATTGCCATAAAAACCTCCTTTTTCGACCAAGTTAATCCGGTTTTTCGGGGTCCAAAACCCCTCCTGATCGGTCACGAAGAAGGTGCCATCCGGGTTGAGGCAAACCCCGTTCGCCGCGCGAAACCCGGTGGCCAGGATTTCGGTGGTGGCGCCATCCTTGCTGACCTTGAGCAAGGTGCCATGATGCGGCACCAGTGCCGGCAGCGCATGGCGGCCGCTCTTGGCGTAGTAGAAATTTCCCTCAGGGTCTGTTTGCAATCCCATGGCGAATTCGTGGAAGTGCTCGGTGACCTGGTGGTCGTTGTTGAAACACTCGTAGAAATCGGTTTCGCCATCGCCGTTGAGATCGTGCAGTTTGACGATCTGATCGCGGCAGCAGACAAAGATCGCGCCATCGCGGAATTTCAAACCAAGCGGTTGGAATAGACCCGAGGCGATCCGTTGCCAGGTGAGACCCCGGGAAGGTTTGTCGATGCCGGCAACAACCCAGACATCGCCATCCCAGGAACAGACCGCCATTCGTTTGCCATCAGGGAAAAAGTCAAAACCCGTAAGCCGCAGTTGTGCATTCCAGGGGTTCTTTTCCGGCAATTCGAAGGTGTCGACCGCGAAGGGCCCATCGTCTTTCCCGGTGGAGGCCGAAGTGGAGAGCGTCTGCATCCAGCGTCTGGGGCCGCCCAGTGTCAGGCCTTTGAGTGGCTTGGGAGCGATGCTTGTTCGAGCGGCCTGCTCGATTGCCGATTGGGGCAAGGTGCCCAGAAGCACTTTGATCAGCATGGTCTTGCTCGAAGGAGCGATTTTCAAAATGTAAAACGAATCTCTCTGTGCCAACGTGACCCCGGGCGATGGGACGAGCGCGACCACGGCCGGTGACGATTTGTCTTGGATCGGCGCGACGCGGCAAATCAGTTCTTTTTGCGGCGCATCGATTTCGAAGGTTCTGGTGTAAAGGGTGGATCCATTCGGTCCCGCTTCGGCGCCCAGCGATTCGAGGATGTTGGTGGAACCGACCGCGTAGGAGAGAATCGTCTGATCGCCGTACGCGAAGATCCCCTTGTACTGCGCCCAGGATTTGGGAAGAGGTCCGTAGGGACGTTGATCGCGGCCGCGCGGGCGCGGATCTTCGAAAGTGCCGGTGTCGGGGTTGGCCCAGCCTGGTCCCACAGGGTTGCTTACAACCGTGGGCCGGCCCAATTTTGGATGGATCTGATGCTGGCCGTCGAACTGAATTCCCTTCCAGTCGATAAAGCCCTCGCCTTGCCAGGAGGCGGAATGGCGCAAGGTATCGTGATCGAACAGCGACCAGTGACGGCCCCGCGAAACACCACCCGCGCCCGGGTCGAGGCGGATGGCGATTCCCTTGTAGGCGATGTTGGGCGTTTCGCCGCGTTGATCCGCACTCACCTGATAGGTGTGCATCAAGCTTGGACCATAGTCCATCGCGACCCACGGTTCGACCAGGCGTGCCGGGGGACCGAAGCTCGAACCTTTTGGCAACGACGCCAGGTAGGTTTCGTTAATGAGGGTGAGTTGGCCGGCGTTGTGAGGCTTCAAATAAGCTTCGCGGAGGTAGTGAATGACATCGTATTTTTGCTGCGGCACCATCCAGGTTTGAGGCGACATGAACCCATACCCTCGCGTGATCGTCTGGTAGATCGCATAAGGATCGGCGCCGTTTTTGAAGGCGCCGCTCGCGAAGCGCAGCGAGTTGGGCAGCGATCCGGCCTGATCCTTCGTGCCATGGCAATTGGCGCAAACGCGCGTGTAGAGCGCTTCGCCGCGGCGATAGGCGTTCGCATCGAGCGCTTTGATCATGCCGGCATGGTCGATCTCTTTTTCGTAGGCGGCGATTGTTGTGGGCATTTGCGCGGGGCGCAGTTCCCGGGCGCGATCGGGTCCCATCTCCGCGATCTCGATGAGGTATTTGGCCAGATCGAGGAACTGAGCGCGGTCGGAAAGCAGGTTGGCAAGACCGTCCGGCATCAACGAGTTCTTTGCAGCCGTACGCGATTCGATCGTTTCCTTGCCCAGGACGATTCGTTTGCCCGCCGCGCTGGGATCGATGAGGGTGAGGGAGGTGGCGTTTTCCTCGGCAACAAGTCCGGACAGAGTCCTCCCATTAGTAAGGGAAATCAGGACGGTTTCGTATCCTTTTTTGATCGCCTTGGAGGGGGTCAATACTGACTCGATCAGATATTCGGCCGTCGCCTCCTTGCCCGCGCGGGAAAGATCGGGCCCAAGAGGGAGGCTCTCTTGCCCATCATGGCATTTGGCGCAGCCAAGAAACGGCTGGAAAAAGAGCATGGCGCCTCGCGCCGCGTCGCCATCCTTGCGCGCGGCTTTCGCAAGCTCCGCGACCGGTTCGCGGGAAAGCGATTCCTGGAGGGTGCCAACAGGTTGAGCGAGCAAGGGAGTGCCAAACGACAGGAAAACCACGAAGGCGAACAGGCTACGACAAATCATGGAAATTCCCTGAAGGGAGCGAATTGGGGGTGCAAGTCCTGAGGGCATTGCGCGTGCATCGACCGGAGCCACTCAAGGTCAATGCGGCAACAAGTCGTTCGCTTCTGGACTTGCGGGCTGCCTTTGAGGATTGCCCGCCCTCAAGCTCTCATTCAACTTAAACAGGCGAGGGCCAAAGGTTCAGGGGCACGGATATTTCATGGGAGTTTTCATCGGTGAGCGGGAAATCCAAACATGCGCCGCACGGGCGCGACACGGTTTCCATGGCGTGCGGTTCGGTCGCCAAAACGATCTTGGACCAAAAAAAATCCCACGCGAAACGCATGGGATTGAGGGAGGTACTTGCGAGCCGGAGTGTTTCCAATCGCTTGGAATCCGCCTTAGCGGCCTCGAAAACCTCTGCCGGTCTGAATGTAAACTCCGTTGCCGGGATTGTAGCCGCGGCCATAGGACCCCGGTTGCCCAGAGTAGTTGGGGTAATAGTTCCCGTTTCGATAGACTCCCCGGCCATAATCATTCCCGTTATTCGGGTATGTGTAATTAGAGTAGACGGGAGTGGTATAAGTATCGGAATCGTTCACGCCATAGGTATACCCATAGTTCGTTTGTGTGTAGTAGGGGCCACCCTGACTGACGACGACCGCCTTGCCGCGTTTATTGCGCTTACACGCCGATGCCGAGCCCACGTCGAGCGCCACCACCGTGATTGCCACAATCAAGACCGCCATGAATTTTCGCATCGTCTTCCTCTTTGCCGATCGAGCCGGCGTTAGACCGTCACCTGGTTGGTAACCCGTGACCCCCATGGGCTACGTCAGGCTGACGGTGGGAAAGGACCGGCATTTTCTATGCCCAAAGGTTTGCGCAATGGTACCTGACGGGGTGAGTGATGGTTCTTTTCCACGAACGCGATGGGCGCACTTGGCATGGCAGCTTCCGGGCACGGATCATGGAAACACTCTGGGGCAACCGGGTTCGGCGGCGAAGGAGGCGTACATCAATGATGTGCTTGACTGGCGCTTTTGTGGTCGAATTGAGGGAGGCAAGGCCACTGGAAAAGATAGCTTTCAGCTGAACATTACGAAACCGGCAAACTCGTCCTAATGTGCCCAAACGGTTCTATCGGCATCTCCATTCGACCTCTCGGGCAGTTCGATTCCCAAGAATCTCGTGGGGATTTTCTGCGGTGAAAGGGAGCAATGGGCAAAAAAAACCCATGCGTAAGCATGGGAGAAAGGAGCCAATAGTCGGCCGTTTGGCCGTGTCACAAGTTAGCGGCGATAGTAAACGCGGTTGCCGGTGGAAATGTAGCCTCCTACGGGGTATCCATAGTATCCGCGGCCGTAGGTCGTGTAGACCGGGTTGTATCCGCTGGTCGAATAGAGAATTCGGTTGCCATAATTGGCATAGACGCCCGGGGTGGAATAATAGCCGCTATAAGGATAGGCGTAGCCGTTATAGGCAGGAGCGGCGTAGTTGGTGTAGTAGGCCCCGGGGCCATAGGAGTAGGACACGGGCGTGGTGTAGACAGGGTAACTGGGATAGCTGTAGTAGGCGCGGTTGTAAACGGGGGTGCTGTAAACCACCCCGCCCCGGCGCCATGGACCGGCCGACGCACTGCTAACATTGAGCGCCATAACGGTGATCCCCAAAGCCAGAATTACCATGAACTTTCGCATTTCTTTCTCCTTCTTGGCCGGCTGTCCGGCGGGACCCGTCGCCTGTTTTTTCCACCTCGATCTTGATGAGGTGGTGATGGGCCGACGACTGCAAAGAATCTGCTGAATTTACTGGCACATTCTATGCCCAATGGAGACCGGGTACGGGCCTGTTTTCGATGGATTGAGTTAATTTTCGGGAGGTTTTCTTGAGGCGGGGCATCGGCTTTGCGCGGAGTAATCCCGAGCCGGATGGCTCACGGCATTCGAACGCAGAAGGCGAATGGATTTCGGGCAAAAAAAATCCCATGCGTTTCGCATGGGAAGGGTGCCGGGGGCTTTGCGGCAACCGATTCAGCGAACGTATAAAATCGGATAGCCAGTGGAAATGTATCCTCCGACGGGATAAGCGCCGAAGTAGCTTGAGCTGTAGGTGACGGGGCTGTAGCCGGAGTAATAGGTGGTGACGCGGGGGTAATAGGAATTCACGACCGGAGCCGTGTAGTACGACGTATAGGGATAGGCGGAACTCGTGTAAACCGGGGTCGTGTAGGCGACGGCCGGGTAGCTATAGACATAAGGGCCGGTGTAGTAGGACCGCACATAATAGGGGCCGCCCGTGTAAACCACGGGGCCGCAAGGCCACCCTGCGGAAGCAGAGTTCGCGCCGGCTGCCAAAAGGGTGATTCCCAACGCCAAAACCGCAATGAACTTTCGCATTTTCTTTCTCCCTCTTCGCCGGTGAGCCAGCGAGCGATTCGTCGCCTGTTTTTCCACCACAAAGCCGATGTGGTGGTCCAGGCGACGGTTGTAAAGAATCTGCTGGGTTTACAGGCATTTTTTATGCCCGAGAATCAGAATCGGTGGATGTCGACAAGATTCTGTGAAGAGTCCTCCGGGCGTAGGCGGGCACAGGGGTTAATCTTTTGGGACAAGGTTCAAGCAACATCCTTGGAGTCGCTGACTGAAAAGAATCTCAGCAGGCAGCATTCAAGTGCGCGCAGGTCCACACTTGCGCGAAAATTGGCGTTTATAGCAGCTATTGGCGCCAATTAAATTTATGCATAGATCATGGTTCCTACAATTTTTTCTTTTCGATCTGCTTTTGAAACAGGTCCCGCGTCTCCTTGAGCTTGTCGGAGATGGAGCCAAGCTGATCCTCCAGAGCGTCAATAATTTCGACAATCCTTGTCTTTTGTTCCGTAGTTCCTCCCGAGCGTGCGGCACCGATGAGGCGATCGTATTCTTGGCGCAGAGTGATGAGGTCGCGGCGTTTTGAGCGGCAGTTGCGGCAGTGTTTGGGTTTGGAGTCGATCCAAAACCGATAGGTCTCGAACCAGACTTTTTGTTCTTCAGCCGACCAAAGGATGTCCGCGCCGCATTCGGCACACCGGAAATGGGCGTTGATGTACCAGTGCCGGGGGCAGACGGAGCGATGTTGCAACGTCGTGTCGGCGCGGATCGCCGTGGCGTAATCAATCTGGTGGGCGCCATAAAAGAAGTGAGGCGGCATCAACTTCGGGTCGGTGCTGCCAAAACTATCTTCCCCCAAGGTGGTCATCAGGGGGAGTCTCGGAGGGACGGGGACGGTTGCTTCATCTTGGCTCTCCTGCACTGCTTCGACTGTTGACCAGATCTGGCAAATTTTCCCGTCGCGGAACTTGTAGAACGCATTCTCATTGAGCACAACTTGGATCGTGCTTACCGGCAGTCCCGGAATGCTGACCTGAGGACTGCAGTCGAATTTCAGTCGGGCGGCAAGAAGCGGCGCCTCGGCGATGAGCAGTTCGATGTCGAAATGAAGATTGGGAGGTTCGCGATGGAGTTGCTCGAACATTTGACGGTAGCCGGTAAGGCCGAGCGGTTTGCCGTTGTGGATGAGATCCTCCGCGACGAATGGATCCAGGAGCAGCCAGGATTGATCGTTGAGGCAGGTGATGAAGTCGCGGAAGCGGGCAGAGAGGTCGGGGTCAGTCATGGGAGTGTCTCGGACTCGGGAGGTGTGGAAAACCATAGGATGTGTTTCGGCTGCTGAGGAGGGCAAAGGCGTGAAAGAACTGGCTTCGGCTTTGGCAGACTTGAGGGCAAGAGACGCATCGAAGCGGCTGGCCGCCTCGCGCGTCTTGGAGCGGGCCGCACGAATGGAGAGCAACGCCTCCAGGAAAGAGGCGCTGGGCTGCCGGGCCGTCACCGAAGCGCTCATCAAAGCCCTTGAGGACAAGGAAGTCCATGTGGTGCAGAACGCGCTCATCGCCATCGGCGAGATCAGCCGTCGTTATTTCAAGGATGACCTGGCGTACCCTGCCGTGGTCCGATTGCTCGGCAGCCCGCAGCAACTCACGCGGAATTGGGCGATCGCTGCCGCCGTCGTACTCCGCGAGGCAGTAAGCCTTCCTGACGTGTTGCCGCTTGCACGGGACAAGTCTGCCAAGGTGCGCGCCGAGGTGGTTCGTAGCGCCACTGGGCTGGCGAGATTCTCCGAATTGCCTGGGACAGCCCGCTCCGATTTGCAGGCGCTGGCGGTGGTCGCTGCAGCGGATAAGGATCAGCAGGTGCGCGACTACGCGGCCAATTTGGCACGCGCATTGGCTGATACCTCGGGACAGGGGGAAATGGCTGACGATTGCAATAGCGTCTGGCGTGAAAAAAGGAAGAGCTAAAGGCGACGTTCGAGGGATTCGTTTGAATTGGGAACTTCGCCGGTGCTTGGCGATCGTAGAACCCGGGGACTGACGCCCCCGGCTCGCCATACCGACTGCTCTTCGAAACAGCATTGCGCCGAAAATCGCTAGTCATGGAGTGGGTTCGCCGTGATAAAATCGCCTCCACGGAGCGCCATTGATGCCATTACGCGATCATTTTCATCCGCCTATTTCGCGATCCTTCGCATGGGAAGGGTTTCATGGCACTTGGCCGGGCATGTTGGTGGGACGAGTCCGCGGTTTGCTTCGCTCAGGCTACCTTTCCGAACCGCGTACGCGGACGGGGCATTACTTTGGGCGGGATATCGGAACATCCCATCGGGAGAACTTGCCTTCCCCTATCAGCAACGTGGGGGATGGCACAGCGACGACGTCTGAAATCACCACGGAACTCACGGTTTCCGCCGAGATCGATATCGGCGATCAACACGAGTACGAAGTTCTGATCTACGACATGGAGAGAGAAAAAAAGCTGGTGGCGCCCGTCGAGTTCGTCAGCCCGGGGAACAAGGATCGGGCGGAACATCGCCAGGCGTTTGTGGCGAAGTGCTCCACGTTGCTTCAGCAAGGAATCAGCGTCGCGATCGTGGACATTGTCACCCATCGCGCCGGGAATCTCTATGCGCAACGACTGGGCGAACTCGGTGTGAGCGACCCGTCACTGGATACGAAACCGGCACTGTTGTATGCCGCAAGTTGTCGAACAAGGAGCAACCAACATCGCAACCGTTTCGACGCCTGGGCTTATCCGGTGGCGCTGGGGCAACCCTTGCCATCGCTGCCGCTCTGGTTTGCGTCCGATCGGGCCGTGACCCTTGACCTTGAAGGCAGTTATGAAGATACCTGTCGTCTCCTTGGCGTCGAATAAGCGCGGACGCTGGGGGGGTAGGGGAAGTTTCCTTGTGGATGGTTGAAAGGCTACCGGCAATTGCGACCCGTTCTGCCGCGTGAAATCGAAAAGGCAAAAGTCGGTTCAAGTGAGCGGTTGTGTTCGGGCATTTCGCGGAAAGGTGCGCGGTCGTAGAACCCGGGGACTGACGCCCCCGGCTCGCCTTTGTCAGTTCATGACTATGGTCTGGACAAACAGCGGAAGTAGGTGCCGCCGGAATTGCCGCTGTTCGCCTTTGTCAGTTCATCACTGCAATCTGGACTAGCGGCGGAAATAGCTGCCACGGGAATTGCCGCTGTAGGGAGGGCCGTTGTATCCGCTGTTCGAAAAGCCGTAGCCGGGGTTGGAGAAGTTGAGCTGATTGAAACCGTAGCCGGTCGGAGGGTATCCGTACGGATACCCGTAGCCGAACCGGTCGTTGGATCGAGAGACGGCAGCTCCGCGATTCTGGCTCGTCTGCTGGTAGTAGACGCGGCCGGATCTTCCAGGCGCGGAACTGCCATTGGCGAAGGACCTACCTGAGGAGAAGCCGCGACCTCCGCGCCCTTGAGCCTTGGCGGAACCAACATCAAAAGCCGTGATCATGAGGGCGATCGCCGCGAATGCGATGAACTTTTTCATGGAAGGTCTCCTCAAGGTCGCAGTTGGATTTTCTCACACGAAGTTGGTCGCCTTTACAAGGCCTTACACAGGAAACGGATTCCTTTCGGCAAACCCTTGTTGATGCCAGTAGGGGTAAGCGAACGGTCGGGCGCTGGCGGCATCGAGCTTGGCGATTTGTTCCTTGGTCAACGCCCAGCCGGTGGCGCCCAGGTTTTGGCGCAGTTGCTCTTCATTGCGCGCGCCGATGACGACGGTGGCCACCGTGGGGCGACTCAATAGCCAGTTCAGCGCGATTTGCGGCACGGTTTTGCCGGTTTCCTTGGCGACCTCGTCGAGCGCATCGACCACCTTGTAAAGGTACTCGTCATCAACCTGCGGGCCGATGTCGCGCACCTGCTGGCTTTGCAGACGGCTCGAGGCGGGCAGGGGTTGGCCGCGCCGGATCTTGCCGGTCAGGCGGCCCCAACCGAGCGGGCTCCAGACCACCGCGCTGACTTGTTGATCGATGCCAAGGGGCATCAGCTCCCATTCGTAGTCGCGGCCGATCAACGAGTAGTAGGTCTGGTTCGCGACATGGCGCGCCCAGCCGTAGCGATCGGAAATCGCCAGCGATTTCATCAGGTGCCAGCCGGAGAAATTGGAGCAGCCGATGTAGCGGATTTTTCCCGCCTTCACCAATTGGTCCAGCGTACTCAAGGCCTCCTCGATGGGGGTCATCGCGTCGAAGCCATGAAGCTGGAACAAGTCGATGTAGTCGGTACCCAAACGGCTTAGCGCGGCGTCGACCGCCTGCGTCAGGTGGATGCGCGACGAGCCGACTTCATTGGCGCCGGGGCCGAAGCGGAACGTGGCCTTGGTCGAGATGAGCACCTTGTCGCGACGGCCCTTGATCGCTTGGCCCAGGATCGATTCGGCCGCGCCGCTCGAATAGATGTCGGCCGAGTCGAACATGTTGAGGCCGGCTTCGAGGCAAATATCGACCAGCTTGGTCGCTTCGGCAACATCGCTCGAACCCCAGGCCTTGAAAAACTCGTTGCCGCCGCCAAAAGTTCCGGTGCCCAGTGTCAACACGGGCACATAGAAACCGGAACCACCCAGCCGTCTTACTTCCATGGAAATTTGACCTCAATGAACTTTCAGGGTTGGATTACGAATCCGGGGGAATTTGCCCATCCCGGCTGCTGCCCGCGCGGTAGCGCAGGGCTTCCTCATTGAGTTGCTGCCCGCGCGGTAGCGCAGGGCTTCCTCATTGAGCTGCTGCCCGCGCGGCAGCGCGGGGCTTCCTCATTGAGCTGCTGCCCGCGCGGCAGCGCGGGGCTTCCTCATTTATAGGTTGGACCCACCGCGGACTTGTGGGAAAAACGGAAGTCGCACAAGGAGATTGACTTGGGCGGACGGTTTCAGGGCAAGTCCTTGCAAAACGCAAAAAGGCGCTGATTTTTTCCAGGGATTTCCATTCGCTTCCAGGTTCGGCCAGTGTTCTTCTTGGGATAAGAACATGGATTTCTTGACAATGCCTATCGCACTTCTAAAACACCGCCGAAGCGAAAGGGTGGTGAATCCCAGAGTTTTTCCGTTCGGTTTTCGAGCGATCGGAAAAGCCTGAGCGATCGCGCTAGTCTGACGCTCCTTGCTTCTTTCGCATTCTTGCCCCCTCCTCGTTTCGTTCAAGGAATGCCCCATGCGAGCCTCTCTTTTTTGTCTTTTGGTGGCGATGATCGGCCTGTCGATTGGCTGCAAAGACGAGAAATACCTCAAGGAAAAGGAGGAGATGCGGCAGCAAACGCTTAAAGGGTTGAGGTTAGGTGCGATAATGGGCGTCGTTCAAAAAAATTACGAAGAAGCCAAAGGGAAATTAAAAAAACTTGAAGAAATGGACAAATTGAATGCGGATGATTATTCTTTGCGCGGTGAAGTGAATGAGGGACTTGGGCAAAATTCCTCCGCGCTGGAGGATTACAATAAATCCATCGAGATGGATCCCAAAAAATATAAAGTGATTGAACGCCGAGGAAAATTATTGGTCAAGATGGGTCAAGTCAAGGAAGGCAAGGCCGATCTCGACAAGGCGAAGCAAATGAGCGGCCAGAAATAACGAGGCCGTCGCGTGAAATGAGCCGCAACTTTGCAATGGGATGGCCTGCCAATTGAGGCCACCCCATTGCAAAATTGCGGCTCGTACGCAACATCAATCCATTCCTGAAAGACTTCTCCAAACCTGGCTAAATCTCCGCAAGCGCTTCCGGAAACTTCGCCGCCAGGAAGTGCCTCATCAGTTGATGCCCCCTGGCCAGTCGCACCGGGCTGACCGTCGCGACCTTTTCCGTGTAGCCGCTTTGGCCATGCGCCGAAACGCCGTGCCCGGAAACCACAAAGGGCACGGGGCCATGCGCGTGAGCCCGGGTCTTCAAGGTGGTGCGGTGGTCGGGCGTGATGAGCATGCGCCACTGCGGATAGGCTTTCAAGGCCTCGCGAATGGGACCGACAATGTCGGTATCGATCCGCTCCAGCGCCTCGACCTTGGCCAGGGCTTTGCCTTCGTGCGAGGCTTCATCGGGCGCCTCGACATGGACGCAGACAATGTCGAATTCCTTAAGCGCCTCGATGCCGGCGCGGCCCTTGGCGGCATAGTCGGTGTCGAGATAGCCGGTCGCCCCGGCCACGTCGATGCGCTTCCAGCCGATCAGGCAGCCGACTCCGCGCACGAGATCGACCGCGCTGATCATTGCCCCTTTCAAACCATACTTGGTATCGAATTTTTCCAGTGACGGGGCGCTGCCCTGGCCCCAGAGCCAGCACTGGGTCGCGGGCTTTTTGCCGGCGGCAATGCGCGCGCGATTCACCGGATGATCGGCAAAGATCGGCCGGCTTTTCTCCATCAAAGAGCGCAAAAGTCCCGATCCAGGCCCGATAGGCAGATGATCGGCGATGGGCCGATCCGGCACGTCGTGCGGCGGTTGCGTTTTCGTCTTCGCCGAAAAAGGGGCCGAACCCGGCTGGCCGCGGAAAACGAGCAAATTGCGGTAACTGACTCCGGGGTGAAACTCGAGCGTGCCGGCGGGGTGGTCCGGTCCGGCCGCGATCGGGCCGCCCAGCGCCTTTTGCAGCGCCTCGACCAGCGGCTTGCCTTCCGCGCTTTCGATGTGGCCGGCGGTGAAGTCGGTCATCTTCTCGCCGGCGGTGTTGACCAAATTGCAGCGGATCGCCCAGTCGTGCGGTCCCAGGGGAATGCCCATGGCTGCCGCTTCGAGCGGAGCCCGGCCGGTATAAACCTCAAGCGGGTCGTACCCGAGCAAGCTCAAGGTGGCGACATCGCTGGCGGCGGTCAGCCCTGGCGGAACATTGTCGGAAAGTCCCACAACGCCGTCTTTGCCCAGTTGATCCATGTGCGGGAGTTTCGCCGCTTCCAGTGGCGTCAGACCTTTAAGAGCCTCGACTGGTTCATCCGCGCAACCATCCGGAATGACAATGACATATTTCATGGGGAGGCCTACTTGCTTCACTGGAAACTGCTATCGATTGGGGATCAATCTGCGACCGGAAAATGCGTGGTCGCAGCCACGGCCACGCCACGCTCGTCGATTTTTTTCACGGCCTGCTGGAAGTTCGAGGTCTTGGCCTCGTGCGTCATGATCACCATTTGCACCTCGCCGCTGCCGGGCACGGCGCTCGACTCATGCTGGATGACCGAAGCGATACTAATCTCGTGAGTCGCGAGAATCCCGGCGACCTCGGCCATGACGCCCGGCCGGTCCGAAACAAGCAGGCGCAGATAAAAGCGGCTTCGCACATCGCCGCTGGCCATCAACGCCGCCTGATCCTGGGCTCCTGGATTCCAGAGCTGGCCCGTGCGATGCACAATCCGGTCGCGGGCAAGTGCCAAGTCGGCCAGATCGGCGACGACGGAACTGGCAGTGGGCATCATGCCCGCGCCGCGTCCGTAATACAGGGTGTCTTCCACGGCATCGGCAACCACTCGCACGGCGTTGTAAACCCCGCGGACCTGGGCAAGGGGGGCGTTTTTGCGCAACAGCACCGGGGAAACATGCATCGCCAGTTTGCCGTCGCGATGCCAGGTCTCGGCAAGCAGGCGGATCGTGTAGCCAAGCTCCGACGCAAACCGGATATCCGCGGCCTCGATCCCTTCGATGCCTCGGCGGGAGATCGATCGAAGGGGCGCTTCGACTCCAAAAGCCAGATGGGCCAAAATCGCCAGTTTGTGGGCGGCATCGGTGCCGTCAACATCGAGTTTGGGGTCGGCTTCGGCGTAGCCTAACCTTTGGGCTTCTTTCAATACGTCGGCGTAAGTCCTTCCCTCGTCGGTCATCTGGCTGAGGATGTAATTGCTTGTCCCGTTAAGGATTCCTTGCAAAGCTGTAATCTTGTTGCCGATCAGGCCCTCTTGCAGCACCCGAATGATTGGAATGCCGCCGGCGACGCTGGCTTCAAAACCGATGGCCCGCCCATGCTTTCTGGCTTTTTCGAACAGCTCGGCGCCGTGCTCGGCGAGTAGGGCCTTGTTGGCGGTAACGATGTCGCGGCCGGATTCGAGGCACTTGAGAACCCATTCGCGGACAGGCCCCGTCCCTCCCGCCACCTCGACGACGACATCGATATCCGGATCGGTCCAAAGTGTTGCCGGATCAGTCGTTAGCAGGGCTTGGGGTAGAGCTGAGTCCCGGACTTTCGAGGGGTCTTTGACGGCGATCCTGGCAATTTGCCATTCCCGGCCCGAGTAGGCGGCCAGTTCCCTGGCACGGCTTTGCAAAATCCGCACCACACCCGTTCCGACGGTCCCACATCCGAGCAATCCGATCCGCAATGGCTTCACCAACGATTCTCCTGTGTGCTCCTGGCGCGATCACCGGAAATCTTAGGGACAGGCCATGAATTTTCGTTTGCGGAAATTGGGATCGATGGACCATGAGAGGTCGGGCAACCCTCCTGGGCCAACCAGCACGCACAGTAGGCAGAAACATGAAAAATCTTAAATCCGGCACTTTTTCCTTTTCAAAGGTGAGCCGCGAGTGCGATGATTAAGAGTGAGGGCGTCTATCGCCTTCTGCAACAGCCACGATATTCAGTATTCGTTGGAGGATGAAACCATGGGGAAGCAGTTCGGACTTGGGCTGTTCCTGATGGCGTTTTCCGCTGCCTGCGGTTCCGTTTGGGGTCAAGGTAGCGGCCTGAGTGGGGGTAGCGGCCTGAGTGGTGGTAGCGGCCTGAGCGGCGGCAGTAGTTTGGGTGGCAGTGGCTTCAGCGGCGGCAGTGGCGGCAGTAGTTTGGGTGGCAGTGGTTTCAGCGGTGGCAGTGGCGGCAGCAGCCTTGGCGGGAGCGGTTTCAGCGGCGGCAACACCAGCGGCGGCTCCGGTCGAGGAAACTCTTCCATGAGCGGCAACAGCCGAAACAGCTTTGGACAACAAAATATCAACGGTACGGGCCAGGGAATCAGTCAGGCCAACCCGTTTCAGCAATACTACCAAAACCCCTATACGGTAAGACTCGGTAACGACAGCATCGGCGGTTTTGCGAACATTTCCAGTGCAACGTTTGGTAACCCCATTTATCCAACTTCGATCTTCGGTGCAGGCACCACCAGCAATAATTCCGCCACCTCGGCTCGAGGAGGTTCACGGACCGGTTCCCAGCTGGGTATGGGGTCAAATTCCAGCAACCAGAATGTGACCTTCAAACCCGCCACGACCGTCGGTGTGCCGCGAACCTTGCCCTATTACACGGAACTGGGCGACTCGATCACGATGCCCGGTACGAACCAATCGCCCATCCCGGGGGCTGCCGAACGCAATGCTTTGCGCGCCAACCTCAAGAATATTCTTTCTTCCGCCAAGGAGCGGCTCCCCAACGGCCAAAACGTGGAAATCGGGTTTGAAAACAACCAGCTTGTGCTACGAGGCGAAGTGGCCTCGGAACGAGAGAAGCGTCTGGCGGCGAATATGGTCCTGTTGACCCCCGGCGTGGGGCGCATTCGCAACGACATCCAGGTCCGATCGGCACAGTCTTCGTTTGATCCCCTGGCTTCGCCACCGCAATAAGCTTCTCCACCGCAGTTGGGCGTTTCTGCTTTCAGAAGAAGTCCGTCCTCGCGGTTGGGCGTTTCTACTTTCAGAAGAAGTCCGTCCTCGCGGTTGGGCGTTTCCGCTATCAGAAGAAGTTCGTGCTCGCAGTTGGGCGTTTCTGCTATCAGAAGAAGTTTGTGCTCGCAGTTGGAAAGGGGCGTCTTGGCGGTGGGTTCCGCTTAGGTGTGGACCACGCGCAAGAAAAGCAAATGACGGAATGGGCGGCCATGGCTGATTCGGGAGAATACCCGAGGAGCCATGGCCGGTTTTCGTTGGACCCCTAAGCCATTCTCACCGTTGTTTCTCCTCCTCTCGAAATTGTGCCGCGGGGTTTCGCATGTTCGCGCGCATGTCGCATCGCTGGATCTTTGCCCGCCTGTTCGTCCTTTGCGCCGCCTTGTTTCATCCCGGGATGATCCGGGCAGCGGAGAACTCGGTTCAAGCAGGGGCGCAAGGGAAGAAACCCCCAATCCTCGTCGTGCTCTGGTTCGACACGGAAGATTACATTCTGCCTGCTTCGGATGATGCCGCCTTGCGCCTGGCAACCTGGCTGAAAAGCCAGGGAATCAAGGCGACCTTCAAGGTCGTGGGGGAGAAGGCGAAGGTCCTCAAAGCGCGCGGCCGACAGGATGTGATCGAAGCCCTCAAACAACACGAAATCGGCTACCATTCGACCAACCACAGCATCCCGCCCAGTCCGGCGATGTACCTCAATGCGCTCGGTTGGGAAGAGGGGATCCGCGAATTCGACCGCCGAGAAGGAAAGGGGGTGCGCGCCGTCGAAGAGGTTTTTGGCGTCCACCCAAGCTGTTATGGACAGCCGGGCTCTTCCTGGGGGCCCCAGAGTTATCCGGTGCTACGCAAGTGGGACATGATCTACCTCGATGCCGGCCGCCATGTCTCGATCAAGGCCGAGCCTTGCCGCATCAATGGTGTGCTCAATTTGTATTCGCTGGAACACACCCTGCGCGCCGATTTGAAAAAGCCCGAAGGTCTGGAAGAGGGGCAGAAGAAGTTCTCCGCGGCCAGGGATCAGTTGCTCGCCCAGGGCGGCGGCATGGTGAGCATCGTCTATCACCCTTGTGAGTTCGTTCATGAATCGTTTTGGGATGGAGTGAACTTCTCCAAAGGGGCGTCACCGGATCGATCGCAATGGAAACTTCCGGGCAGGAAGACGCCGGACCAGGAGGCGCTTGCCTGGCGCAATTTCGAGGAGTTCATCCGTCACATTGCAAGATTTCCCGAAGTTCAGTTCATCACGGCGCGTGAAGCGCGCAACTGGTACCCTGACCTGGCCGCGAAAAAAACCTGGGATTCGCAGGCGATTGCCGTCCTGCTCAAGCAGATGGGACCCGACCCGACCTGGGTTCTCTCGAGCGAAGGCTGGCTCAGCGCGGCCGAAGTGCTCGATCTGGCCGTGAATGCAACGCTCGCTCGCTTTGAAGGCAAAAGCGGCACCTGGGGATTGCGGACCGACTGGAACGGACCGTCGACCGCTGGGCCCGCCCCGCTTGCCGCGCCAGTAAAATCTCCCGAACATCTGGTGCGTCAGGCTTTACTCGATCTACGCGAACAGCTCGACCAAAACGGTCAAATCCCTCCGGCGATCTGGCTGGGAAGTGTCGCAATCTCGCCCGAGTCGTTTCTGGCGGGATTGCGAAGCCGATGGCTGGCTCAACCGAACCCGGCGGAGGCGTTTACAAAAGAGGATTGGGCGTTTCCCCCGGCCAGGCTGAAGGCCGAGGATGCCGTGGAAAAGAATGAAGCACGGCTTTGGACCTGGGTGATCTTTCCCGAGGGTTTTCGTGCCCCGCAGGTGATGGCAATGGCGAAACGCCAGGCGTGGACCTTCAAGCCCGCGCCCCTCGTTCCCTGATCGATGAAACTCCCCGATTGACCCGATCGCTGTTTTCCTGACAAAAAATCAGTCGGCAGGAGCAATTCCTCTTGGCCGACCGCGAGTGATTTTTGCATCATGGAAGATAAGGTGGATCGAATAGGGAACAAAGCCCGGGTTTCCCATGTCAACAATTTTGGACCGAACAAGCGAATTTCCCGAAGGACTGGGGTGTCTGGTTCAAGCTGCCAGAAAACTCAGTTTTAAATCTTTTCATTTTTGGCCCATTCTATTGCTGGTTTCCGTCGGGATTTTTTCCATTGGTTGGCATGCTTGGGGTTTTTATACAGAAGAAGAAGACTATAAAAAATCGATCAGCGAAAAAGGTTATTATGGATACTTTAAAACAGATGACCTTCAAAAATATGTTAAAATAGAAGTCAATCGCCGGCGCGCCTTTCAAGGCGGCGGGATCGCAGTCGGCGTCATTTACCTGGTTTTGGCATTTTTTGTTCCTCGCGCTCCCATTGCCTGCACGATCGTAGGTCTCTCTCTCTATGTCGCCGACTGGCTTATGGACGGTGTTCGTCATTTCATCCAGGGTGATTGGTTCGGGCAGATCAAGTCCGACACTCTTCATGAGACGCTCGTTCACATGGTCGCCGTCTCCTGCGCGAATATTGCCGTGATTGTGCTTTTTGTGCTTTGCATCAGAAAAGATGTCGGATTTCTGCGCGTTTTGCGCAAGCTGGAAGAGGACTCTGCGCCGGCTGACGAGGTTCAAGCCCTGGAAGCCAAATCGAAAGGCCTGGTTGCGAAATCAAAAGCCCTTGAGGCGAAGTCAAAAGCGCTTGAGGCGAAATCGAAGAGCCTTGAGGAGAAATCGAAGACCCAGGCCACTTCCCTGAAATCTCCAGGAAATGAACCCTCGTCGTTGAGTTGAGGCAAGGAGACAAGATCTGATCGCCTTAACCCCAAAACACCAAAAAACCCAAGAAATTCAAAAAAACTCAAAAAACCAGAGATGCATGGCCCATGAATTCCGGTGAAAACGAGCTTCCTTCACGAGAGGGCGATGCCGGCGCTGCGGGAACCCCGTGCCGCGGATGTGGAAAACGCCTTGCATCCAGTTTTGTTTTTTGCCCGCACTGCGGGGCTCCCCTGGCCGCTGTGCCGGCCAACTTCGACTCTGGAAGCGCCAACGGTCCGGGCGCCAGTTCGGGCTCCAAGCCGGGGACCTATCTGGATCGCGCGCAGGTCGCGTCATCTCCTCCGATTCCTGGCCCCGCGGTCCGCCCGAACGAAGAGATCGTCGAACTCGACGAAGTGGCCTTCGAGGAAGTCATCGTCTGTTGGCGTTGCGATCTCAACAATCCTTCCGACACGCGCGATTGCATCCATTGCGAGGCCTCCTTGAAGGTGGCTGGCGGCAAGAAAAAAGGGGCGAGAAAATCATCGCTTTCCCCCAAACCCGCAAGCCCGGGCCGGCTTCCTTCACCCCAGGGACCCGCCCCTCGTTCACCGGCGGTGCCGCCTCCCTATCCTTCGGGTGCGGCGCGAACGGAGGACCTGGTTTCCCCCACGGATCGGCCCCCCCGTGATCTGTCGGCCGGTCGGGAATCGCCAACGCCAACTGCAATGCCAACGCCCACCGCGCAGCGGCCGACCACCGGACCGCTTCCCTTTCAGACCCCTTCTCGGCGAAATTTGACGGACGAGATCGAGATCCTGGACGACTCGGAAGTTGCCATCCTACCGGAGGGGGAAGCGCTCGACTCAAATACCGTTTCCCGCGCACTGGTTTCAGGGCAATCGGCGCGCTTGGGGCCGGTCCGGGATGGTTCCTTCAAGGCGACCGTCTATTCCCGCAAATCCTCGAAGCCGGGCAAGATCAAAACCGAAGTCCAGCGCAATTCGAGATCCCACATTCTCTTCCCGGTTCTAGTCGGCTACGCGTTGATGTTGGCGATGTCGATTGCCATGTATGTCGCCATCCTGATTGCCCATTGGATGAAGGTCGACATGCCGCCCAGGGCATCGATCTGGGTCGAGTTTCTCGATACCCTGGTCGTGTTGTGGTTGGTATTTCATTGCAAGCTCGAAAACTTCGGCGGTGGCCGCAAGGTGTTCGCCTGGGTGAGCGCCATTCCCGCACTGGCCGCGCTCTACTCAGGAAACATCATCATTGCCGATTGGGTGAGGCGTATGCTCGGGTATGAAGATTCGGGGCGACGAGCCGACGGCCCGGGGGACAGGGATCCGGTCAATTTTTACGAGATCGTGACCACCTCCATCCAACCTGGGGTCATCGAAGAACTTTATTGCCGTCACCTGCTGCAAGGGTCTTTGCAAAAGCTCACCGGCCCACACGCCGCAATCTGGGTCGCGGCGGCAATGTTCGCGCTCTTGCACCTTTATAACCCGCTTGGGGTTCCTTACCTCTTCTTGTGCGGACTGGTACTGGGTTACTACCGCTACTGGTCAGGCAGCCTGGTGTTGCCGATGACGATGCATGCACTTCACAACTTCGCGGTGATGATCGGAGCCACGTTCTGATGAAAAGCGCGAAAATGGTCTCGAGGCCGGGCGGATGGGCCCTTCCTCTGTTGATTATGATGTTTTCTCCGCTCATCCCGGTTGCCGACATTTTGCTATTCGAGCGGTTCTCGGTCTGGAGTTTGGGCGCGGCCGTCATTGGGATTTCCATGGCCGTCGCGGCCTTCGTCGCCAGGGAAAGAAAAATCCATTTCCGCTTGAAAAAGTCGGGTATCGACATCGGCGGCGGCCGGGAATTCATCCCCTATAAGGATTTCACCGGCTTGACCCGGCAACCCAATCTCTCCAGCAGAAAACACCATTCATCCTTTGTCATTGATGTCTATCACAAAGAAGGCCGGTTTCGAATTCCGTCGAAATTGAATTTTTCCTCAAATAAACTGTATCGTTTTTTGCTGTCGAAACTACCTCCGGGCGATCCCGGTCAGCTTCCCGGGGAAATGAAGTCCTACCATGAGGCCATTCTCGGCAAGTTTGGAGGGAGGAAGGTTTATGTCCATCGCGAATTGGGCCCTCCCGGCCACCGGCCTCGGCAAGGGCGTAGCATGCTTTTTGGGTTTTTCGTCGGCCTTGATCTATTCACCCTTGGCCTGGCCATCTACGAAAATCGACTCCCCTATTGGATCGTTTTTGCCGTGCCGATGGCCGTCTCCGCGCTCTATCTGTTAATTCGCAATTCCTGGCGAATCCTCAAGCTCCTGCGGATTCTCCGAACGCCGCCCCCTTCGGTTCTCATTTTGAACCCACTCGGCCTGGCGATGAACCGAGGAGAACTCACCGGCAAGTTACGCTGGCGAGATATCGTGGCGATCAAATACCCAGCGCATGGGTTATTTGCGCCCATCGAAAGAAGGTCGGGCATCCTTGTCGAGGTGCCCGATGGCCAGTTCCTCATTCCCAACGACTACGATTCGCCGGCCGAGCTGATTTACCGGCAACTGCTTTCCTTCTGGGATCCGAAAGAGTTGGAATACCTTCTCGAACTCGAAGGTGAAGAAGACGATGAAGAAGACGAAGATGACGATGAGGAGGACGAGGAGATTGAAAGCGCCATGGTCGTTGCCTGAATCGAACCGGTTGGGCGTGTGAGTAGGATCGGCCAGACTCCTGGAAAAAATGTCGCGGATTGGGAATTCGGGCTCCTCCTTCCCGCCGCGGCGAAATGTCGAACTCGAGCGCCAAAACTGCTTCCCCTCCCCTCTTGAGGAGTCCTCAGGGGAAGTTGCTCCTCACCTTTGAGCGTGCCGGGACCGGGTCTGCCGGGGACTTTCCTCCATATCATTTTCTGCAACGGCCATCGCTTGATTGGCACGAACCGATGGGCCAATTCCGCCTTCCCCCAGCGGTAAGGGTTGGGTAATAACTTCCTTTTGCTCCCCTTTGCGCACCTCGCGTTCGCCGCCCTTGGGGATGGACTGCTTTCCAGGACTTTTGTAATGACTCACTCTCCTGTCGTAGCTCTGCGTTTGCGGCCCGAAGACCAAGTGGCCATTGCCACGGCCAATCTGGCCAAGGGGCAGGAAGTTTCGGTGAGTGGGGCGGACCTCACCATGTCCGAACCGGTCCGGCTTGGGCATAAGGTCGCCCTGATGAAAATCGCCAAGGGCGAGCCGGTGCGCAAATACGGACAGATCATCGGCTTCGCCACGCGTGAGATCGCTCCCGGCGAGCTGGTCCATGTACACAACCTTGAGGCCGGTTCGTTCGCTCGGGAATACGAATTTGCAACGGAAGTGCCTCCCGCGCCTCCAAGGCCATCGCAGCCCGCGCATTTCATGGGGTTTGACCGCGGCGACGGACGCTATGGCACGCGCAACTACCTCGCCATCATTTCGACGGTGAACTGCTCCGCAACCTCCAATCGGTACATCGTCGACCAGATCAAGGAGAAAGGCCTGCTAAAGGATTTTCCGATGGTTGACGGAGTGATTCCGATCACGCACAAGGCCGGCTGCGCCATGCAATATGGAGGAGAAGATCACAAGCAACTCGACCGCACGCTGGCCGGAATCGCGCGACACGCCAATGTGGGCGGCTACATCATTTTGGGACTGGGTTGCGAGACGGGACAGGCCGCTCACCTGATCGAAGGCGAGGGGCTGATTCAACTAGGAACCCCCGAAAAGGAAAAAAAAGAAAAGCCGCTGGTGATCAACATCCAGGATCTCGGAGGCATTGCCAAGACGGTGGAAGCCGGAGTGAAAGCGGTCGCGACCATGCTTCCGCGGGTCAGTCAAGTGAAGCGGGTCCCGCTTTCCGCCTCGCATTTGATCCTTGCCACCAACTGCGGTGGCTCCGACGGCAATAGCGGTGTCACGGCCAATCCCGCACTGGGAGTTGCTTCCGACTTGTTGGTGGCCGAAGGCGGAACGAGCGTTCTGGCAGAAACCACCGAGATCTATGGTGCGGAACATCTGCTCACGCGCCGGGCGGTGAGCCGCGCGGTTGGTGAAAAGCTGATCGAACGGATCAAGTGGTGGGAGTGGTATACGGGGATCTTCGGCACCGTGATCAACAACAACCCCTCTCCCGGGAACAAGGAGGGTGGGTTAACAACGATCTATGAAAAGTCGCTGGGGGCGATTGCCAAGGCGGGGGCGACCGCGTTGACCGATGTCGTGCGCTATGCCGAACCAATTCGCGCGAAGGGCTTTGTGATCATGGACACTCCGGGGTACGACCCGGTGAGCATGACGGGTCTGGTGGCTGGCGGCGCGAATGTTTGCGTTTTCACGACGGGGCGCGGCTCCGTCTTTGGATGCAAACCATCGCCTTCGATCAAGGTGGCAACCAATACGCCGATGTATCGAAGGATGGAAGCCGATATGGATGTCGATGCCGGAGTTATCTTGTCAGGGGTTCCGGTGGAAGAGGTGGGGCGAACGATCTTCAACGAAATTCTGGCCGTCTCTTCAGGGAAGAAGACCAAGAGCGAGTTGGCAGGCGTGGGGGATGAGGAATTCGCACCTTGGTCCATTGGACCGACTCTGTAAGGACACAGGATCGACCTGATGAGCCGATCGGCTGACGTTGTGATTTTGCCCCGTTTGACTATTTTTTGAAATGGAATGCACCTTTCGTCCTTTTAAGCGTAGGAAGTAGGGGATTATCTCCGGAAAGGTTTGCGAAAGGTCATGGAAACGGAAGATAAAGCAAAAAAAACGGGCCGGTATACGGCGTTCATGGGTAGTTTGTTACCGAGATGGGGGAAGGCGGTTCCCGCGAACGATGCGGAAGCCAAAAGGTTCCTTCAGGGACCGCAGCGGCGCATCTCCGAGTTTTGGGAACTATTTAACATCGGCTGGGAGCTTTTCACGGGGTTTCGGCGTCTGCATTTCGTCGGGCCGTGTGTGACGGTTTTCGGTTCGGCGCGGTTCCCCGAAGGGCATCGTTATTACACCCTGGCCCATCGGGTCGGAACGGAAATCGCCCATGCCGGCTTTACCACGATGACAGGTGGCGGGCCGGGAATCATGGAAGGCGCCAATCGAGGCGCCAAGGAAGCGGGCGGAACGTCGATCGGTTGCAACATCGTGTTGCCGCACGAGCAGGCGCCCAACCCCTATCTCGATAAGTGGGTTGATTTTCGCTACTTTTTTGTGCGCAAGGTGATGCTTGTCAAGTATTCCTATGCGTTCATCGTGTTGCCTGGCGGCTTTGGCACGATGGATGAACTGTTCGAAATCGCCACCCTCATTCAGACGGGAAAAGTCCACGATTTTCCCGTGGTGTTGATGGGGATCGACTACTGGCAGCCGATGCTCGATTTTCTTCAAAGCCGGATGGTCGAGGGGCGAACGATCGACAAGAGCGATCTGGATCGGTTGATTTTGACAGACGACCCGGTCAAGGCGATGGAATCGATCAAGGAGATGGTGATTCCTCGTTTCGGACTTTCCTTCGGTCCCAAGATGAAACGCGCCTGGTGGCTTGGAGAATGATGATGAGCAAGAAGTCGATCCTACGCCATATTGTCATGTACAAGTTCAAGGAAACCACCACGCCCGCGCAGATCGAAGAGGTCGTTCGGGCTTTTTGTGCATTGCCTGGCAAGATTCCCGAAGTCGTTGGGTTTGAGCATGGGGTCAATTCGAGTCCCGAGGGAAAATCGGACGGATTCACCCACTGTTTTTTGGTTTCGTTTCGCAATGAAAAAGCAAGAGATGTCTATATCGCTCATCCAGCGCACCAGGAATTCGTGAATATCGTCAAAGAGCGCCGAGAAAAAGTCATTGTGTTCGATTATTTGGCGGAAGAAATTTAAAATTCGAATGAAGGGGCGGTGCTTTGGCGTAGTCCATTTGTCCCGAGGAAGCTGGACGATTGGCAGGGCAAAGGGCACGAAGCATAAAACATAAAAAAGCCCGGAAGGAATTCCGGGCTTTTTTAATTCTGTATATCCAACCTGGTATTTTTACTTCAGTTGGATCTGCAGGTCCGCGGCGGATTTTACGGTCACATTCAAAGGTGAATTTTCATCGTCGCGGAATTTGCGGGGTATAGAGGCTTCAAGTTGTTCTGCCTCTTCTTCCGAAGTTTGATTGGTGATGCGAGGCTTCACCACGACCATGTAGACGCCAGGTACGACTCCATCCTTCTCGCCGGTTTTGAGCGTAAAGGATCCGTCGTTCCCGGTGATCGCTCCGCACTGAACGCCGCCTTTTTCAGCCACGGGAACAAAGAGGATGGACGCCGATTTCGCGGGTTGGCCATTGGCCAGAGTCAGCTTGCCTTGGCCTGGCACGCTGGCATCGATGGAGGTGCTGTATCCGCAACCCACCAAAGCGAGCGAGATCCATCCGAGAGTCAAAAAAGCTAAAGTCCGAAACATGGTTGCTTCCTTTCCTTGCTGGAGAGAAAAACAGGCGCCTGTCTCTTAGCGAGGCAGGCGCCTGTCTGTTTTTGCTACGAAATTCCAATTATCAGTTGGTATCGGCCAGGCCGACTTCGCCACCTTGCGGGCTCATCAGGGCGCGCATTTGGGTGGGGCGAAGGGTGTCACGGAGGAAGCCTACGTGGCCATCGCAGAACACGGCCAGGGCGCCGCCGGTGTGGAAACTGAAAATTTCATCGTTGGGACCGTAGTTGTTCGTCGCCCATTTTGCCTGGTTGGTGGAGTTGTTGTTGATCACTTTGCGGTTGGTGTCGCAAGAAGCCAGGCCGGAATTGGCGGCCGTGGTCGATTCGCAGCTAGTGCCGGCATTGTCAATCGGAGGGCCCGAAACGCCATTGCCCTGGTCAGGTTCGCACCAGCGAGCGATCTTGGTGTTGGCGCCGGTCGAGGGGTCGGTGTACTTGCCGTTGATCACGCCGAAATAGCCACGGCCTACGTCTTCGGCCACGGCAATCGTGTTGCTCGTGCCGTCGATGATGCCGGCGAAGGGGGTGCCGCCCGAAGGATTGTTCATGTACCAGGGAGGAGTGACGCCGGGGGCGGTCACAAGGACATTGCCGGTGCGCTTGAGAACGCCGTTGATGCGGCCGTTGGCGGCGACGCCGGGGTCCGACTTCCAGCGGTAGCCGATGTTGACTTCGATGTCGGTGTAGACGGTGGGCATGTAATCGCAGACGCCGTAGCCGGCGGTATCTTTACCGGTCGAACCGCCCGGAGTGGGGTTGCTCGGGCAAACAAGCGTCTTGATGGTCGTCTGGAACGGCGTTTGATTGGTGACGCTGGCGTCCAGGTAATAGACGTTCAGATTGATTTGCTTGTAAACGTTGTCCTGCTCGATGAAGGGCAGGAGGTAGGTCCAGGTGCTGTGGATATCGAAAGCGGTGTCGGTCGCGTCGTCGCGGATGCCTTCGCCACCAGTGGGCAGGGTCTTGTAGGTCGATTCGTAGTTAACGAGACCGAGGCCAATTTGTTTGAGGTTGTTCTGGCAGCTCATGCGGTTGGCGGCTTCGCGAACCTTTTGCACGGCGGGGACGAGCAAACCGATCAAAACTGCAATAATAGCGATCACAACCAACAACTCGATCAGGGTAAAGCCCTTACGGTTGTTGATGGAGAAGTTCCGAGCCATAAATCTCACTCCAGAAATAAAAAAAGCCGGGCGGGGCCGACAAAATTGCCAGACGGGATGACGAGGGGCCCCGCATGGATTCCAATGCACCTATCGTAAATCCGCCTCTGCGCCCAAAGTTGAAGAATGCGTGAAAAGTGTAAGAAGGATCGTGTCGAATCGGTAACTGAGCAAGATAGGAGGACTGGTTGTTACAAATTGATGAAAG
Organism: Gemmataceae bacterium; assembly: GCA_965226945.1. Taxonomy (GTDB): domain Bacteria; phylum Planctomycetota; class Planctomycetia; order Gemmatales; family Gemmataceae; genus SYLG01. Next base: position 5,114,076 of record OZ245717.1, read on the forward strand.
ACTTGTCTTGGAGGTGAATTCCATAGCGTGAAGAATCTATGAAGTAGTGAATGATTGATGAGTTTGCGACGGCGGCAACTCAGCTGGCCGCAGTCTCGTGGGAGCAACAACAGATCGAAGATTTGGTTTTTAGGCGCGTCGCCGCGTTAGGTTTTGGGTCTTGCACCATCTTGGAATCTCTCAGCTAACCGATGCCGGAGATTCCGTGTCGGATTCCACCGGGAACCGCGGAAGCCGTCCGTTCTACGAAATTCTTCGTTGACATTGTACGAAAGGCATCGTACTATCTGCTGAGGATCAACGAAGTTCTTCGTCGAGTTTTGCACTCCTCTTTTTTCCACGAGGCGGCATGTCTTTACCATTCATCAAGCCTACCGAAGCCGAACTTGCGATCCTGCGAGTTCTCTGGGATTTGGGGCCGGCGACGGTCCGCGCCGTTACCGACTCACTCAAGGAACTGCGCGGCACCGGTTACACGACCACCTTGAAACTGTTGCAAATCATGACGGAAAAAGGCCTGGTTCTGCGCGATGAATCGCAGCGGTCTCATGTCTATCGGGCCGCACAGCCACGCGAAGCGACGCAGTCCCATCTTGTCGATGACCTGCTCGATAAAGCGTTCGGCGGTTCGGCCCGGAACCTTGTCATGCAGGCCCTGGCCACCAAACGAGCCACACCCGAGGAAATGGAACAAATCCGGCAGATCCTGGCCCAGATGGAAAGTCGAGGTGGAAAATGAATTCTCTGTGGTTTTCCCTTGCGGGTCCTTACTTCGAACCTCTGGGATGGGCCCTGGTCCATTTCTTGTGGCAGGGAGCTGTTGTTGCCCTTTTGCTGGCAGCCGTCCTGCAGTGCCTGGCCCAGGCGACCTCCTCGAAACGTTATTTGGCCGGTTGCATCGGCCTCGCGATCATGGCAATCTGCCCCATCGTGACGCTTGGCCTTGGCGTGACCCGGCAGGCTGCTTGGTCTGAACCTCGCGAAACTTCCGCTGAAAGGTCGCCCGAACAGGTCTTGAGCACTCACGATTTTCTGAATCGCGGCGGAATTTTCGCCCAAGCCGATCTGGATGCACCGCGAGATATAGACCGTCTCGCAACGACGGATCCAGTTTCCGTCCAACCGGCGCCGACCCTGGCTCCCAATGCTCGATCCACGATTCTCTTTTCGTGGCTGGTTGGCATCTGGGCTTTGGGGGTGTGCATCCTGTCCTTGAGGCTTTGCGCTTCCTGGATCTGGATTCAGCGGATGAAGGGCCTCAATACGTTGCCCATTCCCGAGGAATGGTCGCGCGTGCTCACTGCGCTGGCCAGGCAAATGGAGATCTCGCGACCGGTGCGGATCCTGCAATCGGCCTTGGTCGAAGTTCCCACCTTGATTGGCTGGTTGCGGCCGACCATCTTGCTGCCCCTTGGGTTTCTCACTGGGATGACACCGCGGCAGGTCGAGGCGATCCTGGCCCATGAATTCGCTCACATTCTGCGTCGCGACTATCTGGTCAATCTTTTGCAAACGCTCGTCGAAACCGTGCTGTTCTATCACCCGGCCGTCTGGTGGGTGTCTCGATTCATTCGTTCCGAGAGGGAGAATTGCTGCGACGACATCGCGGCGCTCGAATGCGGCGAACCGGTCGAATATGCTCGGGCGCTAACCGCCCTGGAAGGCTTCCGCGCCACTCATCGCCATCTGGTTGTCGCGGCGAACCACGGTTCGCTGTTGCAACGGATCCGCCGTCTTGCCGGATTGCGCGATTCTCATGCCGATCGGCCGACCCTGTGGGCCATTCCCATCCTCCTGCTGTTGCTTGCGCCTTTCGTTTTACCGTGGAGCCATTCCCTCGCCGCGATTTCGCAAACGGAGACTTCCTTGCCTGCCGCCGTCGAAGAACCGGGCATCGCCTGGGGCGCGCCGATCAAGGGGCTGCAGTGCCGCATCCTTCCCTTGCCAAGCTCCATCGATTCCGAAGCGACCGATTTTTCAAAGACTTCTTCGATCTTCGGTGATAGCCAGGAAATCACTTTTGGCGTCGAATTGAAAAATGTCGGCGACAAGCCGCTACAACTTCCCGGGGTGCGCTATGGCGATTCCTATGGCCCTTCATCCGGCAAATGGAATGCCGACTCATTGGCCCCCTTCTTGTTTCAGTTCGAATTTCTCGATGGAACGGGAGTTCCCCTGGCTCGGGCTGAAAGGTCTTACGTTCGACCCATAACCCAGTTGAGCGGTGTCTCGGTCCATGAAATCCTACCGGGCCAGTCGTTCAAGGCGGTGCTAAGGCCTGGTCGATTTTCCGGGCCCATGGCCTATCGCGTTCCCGCGGGGGCTCATCAGGTCCGACTCCGGTATCTGGGCATTTCCGAAGACATCCTGGTCGATTTGAAAAAACACTGGCCCAACAAGCCCATTGCTCAGGCCTGGACCGGACCGGTGCTATCCAACACCGTTTCCTTTGAAATCAAGGCGCCCGGAGCGCAGGACCAACCGCGCGAACCGGCCTGGGGGCCTGCGACCAGGGGGTTATGCGCCGCCGTGCAGTTTCGCCCAAGAAACGGTGCCGGCTCGTTCGAAGCGAGCACTTCGGTCATTCCCTTCAATACCGTGGTGGAACCGCATCTGTTGATCAAAAACGCCGGCAAGGAGCCGATCTCGTTTGTCAGCGAAACCTGGCGCCAGGACGACCGGATCTTCGTGAAAGACCCGCAGGGGAACGAAACGGAACTGCAGCGCACCTGGTACAGCGGCTGGCCCACGCTGGTTCAGTGGCGCCTGAAGCCCGGAGAAATCGCCTCCCTGGATTCCTCACCCCTTGCGTTTTTGGACAATCCTCAAGCGGAAAAGAAACTGGATCAACCCGTGGGCAAAACGATCCTGGCAAAAAAAGGAACTTACCAGATCCGTGTAGCGATTCATCTGGGTGGAGTCCAGGTTCGTGACCCGCAAGCCAAAAACGAGGCCCCAGCAAACAGGGATTGGACCGGAGTCGTCGAGACGGCGGCTGCTTCCTTGACCATTCGCGATCGCGAGCCGGCCGATGGGGCGCAAGTGTTGCGCGACATCAATCTCGATTCTTGGCGTATTCTTCGATTGACAGGCAAGAGCATCGGTCTGGCGACCCAGGAAGACGGCAACGAAACCGGGTTGAGTCCTCTGCGGATCGTCGTGGAAGGGCCTGGGTCGATGCTGTTGGGGCCGCTTGCGTCCAAGGAGCCGTCCCCTTCCGCGGCATCGGGCCCGACCGTTCGGGCCGAATCTGCCAACGGGATCTCCTGGGAAAAAGGCGGGCAGTTTCGCTTCAAGGGGAAAGTAAAGGTCGACTTCCTGCCCAGGGAGGCTCAAGATGGACCGGCATTCCAGATGGTGTGCGATGAGTTGGAGCTTGATTCGGCTCCTGGCAAAGCGGGGGGGACATCCTCCTGGTCGGTGGCGGCCCGTGGCCAAATCCGCTGGACGTCGAAGGAGATTCAAGCCCAGGCTGCCAGGCTGCACCTGGATTGGTCCAGGCAGACGCTGATTCTTGAAGGACCCAAGGAACAGCCGGCGCGCTTGATCATGACCAAGGGGGAAGGGGAAATCTCCGCGACGCGTATCCAGGTCAATTTGAAACAGCAGACGGCTCAAATCGAACAGGCGCGGTCCCTGGTGGAATCGCCCCCAAGGATCCAAGCCTCCGCCGATGAAAAACTCCGCTGGAACTGGAAGGGCCTCTATCCGGGACGGCTCCTCTTCGTGGACCCGCTCGGCAAGCCGATCCCCCAGGGGACCTTTAGCGCAAGGCTCATTCGCAAGCAGGAGCCTTCCGCGCAAGGAGCGTTGACCGGTTCGCCCCTCACGATTCCCGATTGCGACGGTCAGCCGCTGGCCGTCACGGTACGAGCTCCTGGATTTGAAGAGCGCGTCTTTGCCGATATCGACCTCAAGCCGGGCGAAGTCAAGAAAATCGAGCTGGTACCGGCCGCGGCCGCACGCTTGCGGGTTGTCTCCGCGGTGGACAAAAAACCGCTCAAGGGGGCCAAGGTTCGCTTCTTCAACAAGTCTTCGGATCAGGCAGGCGGCGGTCCCTATCCCATGCAAGGGATCGAGGGGCCCATCTGGCAAACTACCCAGGAGGACGGCGTGGCGACCCTCGATGTTTTACAAAAAGTCGATCCCAATTATCCGAAATTAGGAGATGCCGTCTATTTCTTTTATGTCGAGCCGCCTGACGGGGCTACAGGACTGCTGGGCCGCTTTGTGGGCCCCGTGCGATCGGGAGTCGATTTGGGCACCATCGAACTTTCCACCCCCCTCGAAGTCCATGGCGAAGTCCGGGGAACGAAAGAAGAACTCGACCGGTTCGCGGCCGAATGGGATCAGCCGTTCGAGCAAGTCACCGCCAATCCCCAAGCGAAGTTCTCTTATGCCGTTTCCAAAGATCTGGAAACCTCAAGAGAGGGGGATTGCCTTCATTTCCATCTGAAGAATCTTTCTCCGGGGAAACTAAGGATCGTGGCGAATTTCGACCCGCATCCCCATTCGGTTTCCCATGTCTATACACGCCGGGAGGCCAAGGGGAACGACCTCGAAATGAGCGTGGAGGTCAAGCGTCTCATGCCGAAATTGATCATCACGGCAAAAGGTCTCAAAAAGGAAATTTGAATTCCCTGGAAACGGTCCTTGGCGAAAGTCTGCCGGAGGCGGTTGCCCACCTCCGGCAGACTCCTCTCTTTCCGATCTACTTGAACCGAGACCGGCTTGGTTGACGGCAGCTCAACTCAACCCCTCCATCAACTCAACCCCTCCAGGCAGGCCACCACAGGGAAATGCCCCTTTTCCTGGGCCAGGTCGATCGCCCTTTTGCCGTGGCGGTCTCGCACCCGGGCATTGGCTCCCTTCGATAGCAGGATCTGGACGATCGTGGCATGACCCGCGCGGGCGGCTTCATGCAAAGGACTGGTACCGTGATCGACGCATTGCGCCAGATCGGGATTTTTCTCTAATTGCTTTTCAACAAGCCAGGTAAATCCCCATTGGGCCGGCACGCAAATCCCAAAGGCCAGTGGCGAGACGCCGAATGTATGATCGAGCGCCAACAGATCGGCGCCGGCACTCTCCAATCGTTGAATCACCTCGTCATTGCGGGAGAAGTAGGCCCAGTGTAAAGGAGTTGCCCCCAGGTATCCGCGGAAATCGAGATCGGGGTTTTTCTCAAGCAGGTAAGAGACCACGGCCGCTTGTCCATTGCGGCTGGCGATATAGAGCGCATCGGAAACGACTTCCACGGCGGTCTCCGGCGGGCAGGGTAAGCGCACGCCTTGTGGGGAATACCGCGTGCTTCCGGTGCGCGAAGATCCGGGCAAGAGCTCGCCGTCCGCGCCAAAGCAGTCCTTGACCTGATCCAGCGCACCGATCCCCGCGGCACAAAAGAGATCGGCCTTCGCCCCCACTTTTAGAAGTGTCCGTGCAAATTCGATAGCGTTGCAAGTAACTGCCCACGACAGGGGCGTGTGTCCCGAATTGCCATAGCGGGATTCAAGGTCGGCGCCAAAGGCGAGCAGGGCCAATGCAAGGTTGGGATCGTTGCATTCGGCTGCCGCGTGCAAGGGCGTCATCCCGCTTTCGTTCTTGGCCTTGGCCAGTGCAGGGCGGGCGCGAAGTAGTCCAACCACCGCCGGTTGGTCGCCTTTTTCGATCGCGCCAAATAGTTGCGCCAACTGGGAATCATCAGCCGCCACCGGGCCGTGAACTGCGGCGGAGTCCAGATCTTTGGGGATCAATTCTTCGAGCTTTTCTTGAACCGTTTCGACGTGGCTTTTGAGTTTCTGCCAACTGGCAAACCCATAACGGACGGCGAGGTTCCATTGCACCTCGCTCAAGGTCAGTTGCGGGTTATCGGCCCGGCCCAGTTCCAGCAGGTCTTTGCAGGTTTTTTTCAACCATTCGAGATTGGCGCGCAGCGGTAGCGATTCGGACATGGCATGCCTTCTTCCCGTGCGCCCGCGGTCCGCAATACGGGCAGAAAGAAGGAGTGAGCAATCAAGTCAAGCAGGCGGGTTCAACCCTTCACGCGGACCGTCGGCCTCCTGAATGGCACTCGCGTATATTATCGAAAGGCTCACTGCCGAAAAGGTTTCCAACGAAAATGGGACTCAAGCGATTTGCGACAAGTCCGTCGAATGGGGACATCGCCTGAAAGAAGGGGATTGCGATCGCGCGATCGTGGTCGACTTCTTTTTGCAGGAGCCTTCATGCGACGGAAAGCGGAATTGCCAAAAGGTTTGGGGAAAAGGACCAGCGCGGTTGGCCCCAGTGATCGAGCCGGGTCTCCAAGATTTTTTTGATTGCCGTGAAAGGAAATGTGCCCAGGTGGATGTTCCTAAGTGAAGGAAGAGAGCAAACCGTGAAACCACCCATCCCTGACACCCGAAACAGCCTGATTGTCCGGTTGCCGGATTCGGGGGATGCCGAAGCCTGGGAGCAGTTCGCCGCGATCTACGAACCGCTCGTCTACCGGTTGGCGCGAGGCAAGGGCTTTCAAGATGCCGATGCCAAGGAAATCTCTCAAGAGGTGATGGTGTCGGTGGCCGGTGCCGTGGAGCGCTGGCGGCCCGATCCGGAAAAGGGGCGATTTCGCGATTGGCTCTTTCGCATCGCCCGCAACCTGATGATCAAGTACCTTACCCGCCGCAAGCATCGCCCTCTTGGCACCGGCGACAGCCAGTTCCAGAAACTGCTCGAGCGGGAGGGGGAGATCGATCCCAATCTTTCGCGCGAACTGGATCGCGAGTACGAACGGGAAATGTTTCAGTGGGCATCGGCCCAGGTGCGCCAGCAGGTTTCGGAAAAAACCTGGAACGCATTCTGGTTGACCAGCGTCGAGGGGCGGGCCATCGCCGAGGTGGCGCGCGATCTCAAGATGACCCAGGGGGCGGTTTACATCGCTCGCAGCCGTGTGATTGGCCGGTTCAACGAGTTTTTGAACGCCACGAAACCGGCATCATGAATTTCCCTCTTGACCCATCCACCAAAAGGAAACACCCAACATGTCGGCCATGACACGGCATATGGACGATGCCAACTTGCGGGTGCTGGTCTTCGGCGAAGAAGGCAGCGACGAGTATGTGCGCGTCGCCTCCCATGTCGAGGCCTGCGAAACCTGCCAGGACCGGCTCGATCAGTTGACCGGCCTCCACGAGATTATGGACAAGGCCGCCTCGCTATTAAAGAAGGGCGTCAAGAGCAGTCAGGGACACCTCGACTCCCACGAAGACGAGGCAGTCGATCCCCTCGAGTTTCTTTCGGCGCCGAGCCATCCCGAACTGCTGGGCCGGATGGGCCGCTACGATGTCGAAAAAATCATCGGCTCCGGTGGTATGGGCACGGTATTCAAGGGTTACGATGCCGAGTTGAACCGGCCCGTGGCGGTGAAGGTCCTGGGGCCCCATTTGTCTCATAAAGGTCCGGCAAAACAGCGTTTTGCCCGCGAAGCCCGGGCCGCGGCCGCGGTCGTCCACGAACATGTCGTGGGCATCTACGATGTGCAGACCTCGGGGAGTAACCCGTTCATCGTGATGCAATACATCCATGGCGATTCGCTGCAAACGCGCATCGACCGGGACGGTCCTCTGCAAGCCGCCGAGGTTTTGCGCATCGGCATGCATGCCGCGGCGGGTTTGGCCGCGGCGCACGAGCAAGGGGTCATCCACCGCGATGTCAAACCCGGCAACATTCTGCTCGAAAAAGGGCTGGATCGCGCCCTGCTCACCGACTTCGGTTTGGCAAGAACGATCGATGAAGCCAGCCTGACCAGTTCGGGAATTGTCGCGGGCACGCCGCACTACATGTCGCCGGAACAATCCGGCGCCGAAGCGGTCGATTTCCGCACCGATCTGTTTAGCCTCGGGTCGGTGCTCTACTTTATGGCGACGGGGCACCCGCCATTCCGGGCCGAGCGAACCATGGGAGTGCTCAACCGGATCTGCCATCACCCCCACCGGCCGGTCTGGCAAGTGAATCCGGCGATTCCCGATTCGCTTGCGGTCATCATCGACCGCCTTTTGGAAAAGAAACCGGCTCATCGGTACAGTTCGGCGCTCGAGGCCAAGTCGGCCCTGGCCAAGGCGCTTGAGCGGCTACAGCAGGGAAAAAGACCTTTTTGGAGTCCGAAAATCCGGCGATTGCGCCAGGTGTACGGCAAGACGGCGATGTTCGCCGCGATGGGAATGGTTGCGATCGGAGCCATTTTAGCAGGAGCCAGCGCCTTTTTCAGAAACAACCCCAAGACCGAGGAAACGCATCGCGAAGCGAAAGAGCCGGACACGACGCCTGTCAGTTTCGAGCAGCAAGAATTTGTCTGGTCGCAGGCCCATCTCCCTTTCGATCAAGGCGCGGAGTTTAGCAAATCGGCGAATTCCTTGAAGCAAGATCTGAACCAGTTGAGGACGAAATTTCAAAGCCGCACCTTTCCGCCGGGAGAAGATCCCTGGCTGAGCGAAATCGGGCAACTGCGTAAAACACTGAACCAATTGAATCAACTAAATGAGTTGAGTTTCCACGATCGTTTTGAAGTTTTTTCACAAGGAGTCGGAAGATGATGCGCGCAAATCGGAAATTGGTGCTGGGTCTGTTGGGCAGCGGTGTGTTGGTGGGAATGAGCCTGTGGGCCCAGTCGCCCGCGCCCACGCCCACGACGGTGACCACCGCTCAGGGAGGGGGAAGTGCATCGAGCAGTAGCGCCGGCACCGGCACGCAGGTGGATCCGGTGATCACAAGCCCTGCTGCCGCTGCATTCACGCCCTTTGGGGTTTCCACATTCCCAGGCGGCCAGGGAGGCGTGGCCGCGGGCGGGGGGATGGCTTGGACATCCGGTCGCAACAATAGCCCCATGGGCAAAGCGATCGAGAAAATGAATCAGGCGAAAGTTGCCTTGAAGAAATCGTCCACCGATGACGAGAAGAAAAAAGCAGACGAACAACTGACGGTCGCATTGAACGAATATTTTGAAGCGGATATGGTTCAGCGCAAAAAAGAACTTGCCGATGTCAAAAAACGGGTGGAAGATCTCGAAAAACAACTCGTCAAGCGAGAGACTTCCAAGGGGGACATCGTCGACTTGCAAAAGAAAGTGATTGTCAGCGAGGTGAATGGCCTGGGGTTCTACGGGACTTCTCCCAACACGGTCTTTGGAAGCGGGAGCGCATCGGGTTACTATAGCGACGCGATTCGCTATCCCGTCGCACCTTTAGCCCCCTCGGCGCCCGCGTCAGGGACCCTCCAGAAGAGGTAACCCGTCTGGCTCGATCCACGGCTCTTGCGATCGGTAAATTCTTGAGCCGAAGCGGATCCAAATAAAGGCCGCGGTATTGGTCCCATCCAGGATCGACCGCGGCCTTTGTTGTGGGAATGTCTGGGTATCGGCTCCAACACCCGGTGTATTCGGCGAAGGTCGACTAGGCGGCAACGGCACGGGAGCGAAACTGTGTCATGCAAATAAGGCACAAGAGCGCGGCGACAAATCCAACCATGAAGATCGCGGTCGAAGCCTGATGAAGCCCGTCAAATTGCGTAAAAAGCGGATCGGTTTTTTCCGCCAGGTGAAAGGCGCCATAGCGTTCGGCCAGGGAATGCTTCAGATCCAGGAGTCTGGGCGCATATCCCCAGTAGTTGGTGGCCGCGCAGATCATGGCGGCAAGGATGCTCGCCTCGCAAAGGTAGAGGCGGCCGCCCATCGGTGTTTCGCCGCGCAACCGCAATACGATCAGGGCGAATATCAAGATTGCCCCCACGGCAAGACCCATCACATCGCAGCTATAGAGGAGGGGGCCGATCAGATCGGCGGCCACACCCGTGTTGGGCACCGAGGGGCTATTCCTTGCCGCCAGGATGAAAAGGTAGGGGGCGACCACAAATCCCAGACAAAAGAGAAATCCGACCCAAAGCGCCGCAAACACCAGCGCGGACGATTTCACGTCGGTCGTCATGGTGGAATTCCTTGGTGTGGCAATCATGTCTCTTGCCGGGGAGAGGGGAATGGGTTCAAGCTACCCCAGTGGTTGCGGTCTCGACCAGATTACCGTCGAGCCGAAAAATAGGTAAGGCCCAAAGGGAGCGTTGCAAACAAGCCATCTTGGCTCACTCCGTTTCATTCTAACGAAGGAGAAAACACTGCGAGGACGGAGCGCCGCGGCAAGCGAAGGTTGCGCGTTACGGCTTTGGGGCGGCCGGTTTGGTGATCGTGTTGGGAGAAGCCGGTTTGGAAACGGCGCCTTCGGGTTTCGCGGGGACGGCATTCGGATCGAAATTCGTCTCCTTCATCCATTTGGACCACTTGGCAAACGCTTCGTCGCGTATCTTTTGATTGCCAAACCCCAAGCTATAGGGGCTATCCAATCTCAAGACTCGTCCCGGCTCCGCGTTGTAAAATTGATACGAGCGGTGATCTTGCCCGGTCAAATGGATGGCATGGGCAAGGGCTATGTCATTGACCTGGGTCGACACCATGTTGATGTTGTTTCCCACGCCCAGGTTGTTGAGCTGAATGATCGTATCGTCACTGAAAAAAGGGAGAAGTAGTTTCACATGCGATTTGTTGCCAATTTTATCCAGAGCGCAAATGGCCTGGCCCTTTTGGTAGGCGTTGACTGTTATTTTTTTGGACAGCAGATTTTCTAGGACACGCGTCGCCATATCGGGCGCTTCTTTAAGGGCCAGGTCTTTTGCAAGGTGAATGTTGCTAATCATGATCTGGAAATCAACCGAGCTGGTCAGCCACTGGGCGACCAGCCGCCGAAGCGGTGTGCCTGGATCGGATCTCTGAATCATGGCGCGCGCGGAAGGGTTACGGAGCATGGAGCTGATCGGAAACTGATTGCTTGGGGGAATCGTTACTTGCGGGTTCAGTGCGCAGAACAGAACGGCCCCCAATTCAGCCTCCGACACTTGCGCAAACGGCATCGCATTGGCTCTTTGAAAAGCGACGGCGGCGTTCGGGATCACATTTCTGATCCGTTGCTGGATCAGATTGAGACCGTTTTCGGGCTTTCGTTCCACATCGCGCATCAGGGGAAGTTCGGCGCGGCAAAGCTCAAGGTAGAATTTCTTCGCTTCGGGATCCGAACCGATTTTGTTTTTGAACCGCTCCCAGCCAGGCAGTTTGAGGCCTTCGGGATCGGCGTTGGGAGCGCTGATCTTTTTGATGAGAAGTTCCATCTCCTGCGATTCAATGAGTGGCAGGAGAATGCGACAGCGGCGCACGATTTCCGCGTCGGGACTGGTCAGCCCTTCCGCCAGGGCCTCGCGAGCTTCCACTCCCAGTTTTTCTAAGGATTGGGTGGCCTCTTCTCGTTCCTGGAAAACATCCGAACCGAGCCGACGGACCCATTCCGCGGGAGTCAACTGCTTGTCATGGGCCAACGCGGCCGTCGCGGGCCCCAAGGACAAAAGCGAAAAGCTCAGAAGGGAGGTCAGCGGCCAAGTTGGGAGCGAGATTTTCATACCATCATCCTAACCGGTTTTTTGAAAACCATCAAATCAGCCAAAAGGCCCAAAAAACCCAAAATTGGGGCTGAATGGCCGGCAAATGGGGTTAATGCGATGGAAGGACTCGATTCCCGTTGGTGCAAGGCCCGCAGGGAGCGGTTGATTCGCGCTTTGCAAGCGCAACCAAAGACTCCATCGCTGCCTGGAGGAACCGTTCCGTTTCCCCTTTTCTTGGCCGATCCGGTTCACCTCAACTGGCTCACAGGATTTTACGTCGATCCGTTCAGCCTGGGGGGAGGATTCGGTGGATTGTTACAGCTGGAAAAAGACGGTACCGCGGTCCTTTACCATCACGACCGGCTTCCCGACGATATTGCCGAGCGCGTCCCCTCGATCGAGGGGCTCAAGCGCGTGGAAAGGCCCTGGTACGACGGGGTTCATTTTCCCAGGGGCCCGCGCCCTTACGCGATGCTCCCGCAACATTTTGGCGCGAAGGGGGCGGATCGGGTACACGATTTGCCGGCTGACCCGCTGGCTCCCTTTTTGTTCGAGGTGATCGCCCATCTCAGACGGTCCAAGGATCCCGATGAGTTGGCGTTGCTGCGGCGTATCTCTGCCATTCAAGAGCAGGGACACCGCTTTGCCAGGGAGAAAATAGCTCCCGGAATGACCGAGGTCGAAGTTTATGCCGGGGTCTCGCAAGCGATCACGCTCGCCGCGGGCCGGGCGCTCATTGTCTATGGCGATTTCGCCGTCAGTCCGGGGCCAGAAAGGAAGGGCGGACCGCCGAGCGGCAGAGTCCTTCAGGAAGGCGACCTGTTCATTCTCGATTTTTCGGCGATTCTCGGCGGCTACCGCTGCGATTTCACGACCACGCTCGCCGTGGGAAAACCATCCGCGCGTGCACGAGAAATGATGGCGCTTTGCCTGCAAGCCATGAAAGCGGGAGAGGGAAAACTACAAGCCGGCGTGCCGGCAAGCGCGGTGCATGCGGCCGTGAATCAAGTATTCGCGGCGCAGGGACTCGATCGCTGGTTTGGCCACCATGCCGGCCACGGTCTGGGGCTCACTCATCCCGAGGCCCCCTTTCTCGTCTTCGACTCGCCCGAAACTCTGGTCAAAAACGATGTGATCACCCTCGAGCCGGGGCTTTATATTCCCGATCAGGGGGGGATGCGCATCGAACGAAATTACCGGATCACTGAAGGGGGCTATGAAACGCTGAGCTCTCATTCGATCAATTTTGATTAGGCTCTTTTATGCGTGGGAAAACACGCTATTTTTTCATTCTGGTTAAGCTGCATATTTTGTAGTAATCTGTCGGCGGTTCGGAAGGCTCCGGAGCAGGCACAAAGGCGCGGAAAATCCCTTTGGCCACGCGGTAGGCCCTGGTTCCAAGGCCGGGCGGCGCCGCGGGCGGCTTGGGCGGCGCCACCGGCGCGCCAATCCACGGGCGGGGAAACACATCGAATTCTCTGAAGCCGGCGAGTTTTCCGGCGGCGATGATCAGGTGAGGGGGCATATCCCTTTCGGTGACCCCGAACTTTTTGGCCGCTTCAATCGCCTGGGGCTGCTGGGAATGGGTTTCGCCCGGCTCGATCGACAAGCAGATGCCGCCCGGCTTCAATGCCCGGAAAATCGAGGCAATCGCCTTGCGTTCATCCTCGGCATGATGGAGGGAGTCGTAAAAAATGGCGGCGTCGAACTCGTTGGAGAATTTGAGGTTTTCGTAGTCGTCAACGATGAAACGAAGGGTTTTGGCGCCGTAGCGCTCCTTGTTTTTTTCGGCCTGAGTGATCATGTCCTGCGCAATATCCTGGCCCACAACGTCATAGCCGCGCTTCGCGAGAAACACGCTCGTCCAACCTGTTCCCACGCCGCAATCGAGAATCCTCGCGGGAGGCGTTGGGAGCAGGGCCATGATGGCTCCCAGGTCCATCAGATAGCGGGGACATTCATGATCGGAGAAGGGCTTATTCAACGCATGGTCGACCGCTTCGGAGCCGATGAGTTCCAGGTACTTGATTTCGCCTTCTTTTGGCATTTTCCATTCCCGATAAGCAAGCAATGTCCGTGTCCATAATCGGACGAATTGCAGTGTGTCAACCATTCTTGCTTTGACGAGCAGGCCTGCCTCGTCGGCCGCGATGTCGCCCGTTGTGCCGCGCCGAAGCCTTTCCAGCCTCCCGATCCATCGGCCTTGGGCCTTGTTTTGCGAATGGGAAGGGATCCACAGCTCGAAGATTCGAAGGGGGAAATGCCGTCATTGGCCAAAGGAATTTCGAGCTTTTTGCCCACCCGGATTCCCTTCGCGATTCGCAGGCGCGGTTTGCAGGTGGGGCCTCGCCGTCAAAATCGATGCAAAAAACCCAACCCGGGCGAGGATTACCATTTCGCACTCAAGTGGGGCGGATTAGGATAAAAGAGAGCGGATGGTCTCATGAGCGATTCGGTTCTTTGGACCTCAAGATCGGTCATTTCGCCGCAATATTCTCCCACTGGGATGGACTCACTTGAACCAAAAGCGGGTTTTTGGGCTGGAGGCAATCCTGCCCGGAAACTTGATCTGGATTGGAATTCATGGCGCTCACTGGCCAATTTCAGGCATTGATGGAAGCGGGAGGCCAATTGGCCGACAGCCTGCCCGCCGATGCCGTATTGGTCATGGCCGAAGGCCCCATGGACTGGGCGGCGCTACGCAAGGTGATGGGCAAACGCCATTTGCTCGTGGCCCAGGCTGAAGACGAGCCTGAGCGGCCTTTTCGCGAAAAAGAAAAGCTTCAAAAGGATTATGATCTGGGCTTTTTGGAACTGGAAGCCGGCCCCACGCCCATCCAGGAACGGATGAGCCTCGCCCTCCTGGACGCGGTCCGCACGGAAAAACTGCGCCCCGGCGCCGTCGTCATCGTCATTTACAACGGCATCGAAACGCGCGAAGACGCAACCACCGGAATGGACAGCCTGAGCATCATCCGCTTGGGCGAGCATCTGGAACTGCTCAGCGCCAAGGAACTCAAGCGTCTGGCCACCCAGGTTCCACTGGAGACGCTGCAGGCGGTTGTCGAGCTGGCGACCCAGATTGGCCGTGAGGGCCGCGAAGGCCAGCCGATCGGCACCATGTTTGTCGTTGGCGATACCGCCAAGGTTCTCAAATACAGCCAGCCGATGAACTTCAACCCGTTTCGCGGCTACAGCGCCAAGGAGCGCGACCTGCGCAATCCCGCGGTGCGCGAGCAGATCAAGGATATTGCCAAATTGGAAGGGGGCCTGATCATCCGGCGCGACGGAATCGCGGTCGCCGCCTGCATGCGGGTTGAGGCGCCCGAGCGGGCTTTCAATCTCAGCATGGGCCTAGGCACGCGCCATGCGGCCGCCTCGGCCATTTCCAAGGCAACCAGGGCCATTGCCGTTACGGTGAGCCAGTCGACCGGCGTCGTCCGACTTTTTCAGGGCGGTGAAGTGGTCTTGCGCATCGAGCCGATGGCCCGCCCTCTTCTTTTTGGGCATTTTCACCTTCAGGCAGAGTCGATTTAAGCTGAGGCGCTTCTTTTTGGGCATTTTCACCTTCAGGCAGAGTCGATTTGAGCTGAGGCGCTTCTTTTTGGGCATTTTCACCTTCAGGCAGAGTCGATTTGAGCTGAGGCGCTTCTTTTTGGGCATTTTCACCTTCAAGCGGAGTCGATTTGAGCCCGTTAACCTTGAAAGCCTCAGGTTGTTCTTCGCGTGAAATCGGCCTAACCTGAAAGGGACCCAGGACGCGGGATTGGCCGTGCCCAGGGCCCTGGCTGAGCACCGATTCCCGCCGGATATAGCATTCGCATGAGTTCCACCACGCTGCCCAAAATTCTGATTGCCGACGACAATCCGCAAGGGTGCGAACTGCTCGAAGCCTATCTTGCCGATTTGCCTTGTGAAATTCGGCTCGCGGCCGACGGGGAGCAAACGCTCAAGGAAGTGGCTTCGTTTGGCCCCGATCTGGTCCTGCTCGATATTATGATGCCGAAAATCAGTGGATTTGAAGTTTGCAAGCGCTTGCGCGCGAACGCGGAGACACGTTCGATCGGCATCATTATGGTGACGGCACTCGATCAGGACGCCGATGCCGAACGGGCCGTCGAAGCGGGAACGGATGACTTCGTTTCCAAGCCCATTCCCAAGCAAGAGCTCCTTTTGCGAATTCGCGCCCTGTTGTCGGTTGGTCCCAAGGAAAACGATCTCGATCGGACTCTCGCCTACCTGGAAGCGGTGCAAACCGGCCGGATCGCTTCCTGAGTTTTCTCTCTTTCGGTTTTTTCTTGATTGCTTGGAATCGCTTGCACTTTCGCTCGATCAACCGTTTTTTCTTCCATTCAGGATGGCGCGTATGTCGGTTTCCCATGTGGTGCTCCTGCCAAAAAAGGCGCGGCCGTTTTATGGGCGTCATCCCTGGGTATTCCCCGGCGCCATCTCTCACGTGGAGGGAGACCCTGAAGATGGCGATGAAGTTCTCCTGATCGCCCATGGCGGTCAGCCGGTTGCCCGCGGCTTTTTTAACAGCCAAAGCAAATTGCGGGTCAGGCTTTATTCCTGGAAACCGGAAATCGCGATCGATCGCGATTTTTTTCACGGACGCATCGCCGAAGCATTGAAACTGCGCCGCGATCTTGGCCTCGACGATCCGGAAGGTGCGTGCCGTCTCATCAATAGCGAGGGCGACGGGCTTTCCGGGCTGACGGTGGACCGGTTCGCCGACTGGCTGATTGTCCAGTTCACTTCGATGGGCATGGCGCGCAGACAGGGAATCATCGTCGAGTGCTTATTGGATCTGTTCCGTCCGCGTGGCATCTACCTGCGCACCGAGCGGGGCATCGGATCTCTTGAAGGTCTTGAACTGCACGACGGACCGGTCTGGGGCGAGGAGCCTCATGGCCCCATCCGCATTCGCGAAGGCGGCTTGGAGTTCCTGGTCCATCTGAGGGAAGGGCAGAAAACCGGATATTACCTCGACCAGCGCGACAATCGCCAGTTCGTGGCAAAGCTTGCCAGGGGGAAGTCGGTTCTCGATGCGTTTTGCTATAGCGGCGGATTCGCGCTTCATGCCGCGAAGGCTGGCGCGGCCAAGGTACTGGGGCTGGATCAATCGGAACCGGCGCTGGAGCTGGCCCGAAAAAATGCCCAGATCAACAACCTGCCCGCCGAATTTCGTAAAGGTGAGATCTTTGCGGAACTGGCCAAGTTGAAGGAATCGGGCGAAAAGTTTGGTTTGATCATTTTGGACCCACCCAAATTCGCGCGCACCCGCGGCGCCATCGAAGAGGCGCTGAGCGGTTATCGCCGGCTGCAAACCCTGGGAATGGAGCTACTAGAAAAAGATGGCTACCTGGTGATTTGCTGCTGCTCCGGATTGATCACGTTGGAGCAGTTGGAAGAATTGGTGCAGCAGGTTTCCACAAGCTTGAAGAAGGAAGTGCAAATCGTTCTCAAAAGCGGCGCCGCCCCGGATCACCCCGTGGAAATCACCTGCCGCGAATCGGCTTATCTGAAGTGCCTGGTTATGCGAGTTCTGGATAAATCTGCTTGACTGGGAGGGCTGGGGGTTCTTGGTTCCCTGCGGTTGGTCCCATGATTTTCGGCTCAAAGGAATTTTCTGATCGTCCGTAACATTTTCACGACTGCCAACATATCGATAATCAGTGGTCTTGCTCGTTGACTCCAACCGCCCCGATTTACCTTTGACGAAAAAGGTGCCGTTGACGGAAAAGGGGCGGATTGAGACCTTTAGAGTTGGACTTTGGAAAAAAACCTTTCCGAGATGGAAAGCCGCCTGGGCGCTTGGCGGCCCTCCTGTTCCGTCGAAGCGCTTTGTGGAACACTAGAAAATGACCAAGTTTTTCCGGACGGCCTGGACGTTAACCGCCCTGACCGTCACCTCGCTGGTCCTCGTGCCAAGCGCCGCTAAGGCGGTCGATGTCGATAAGCTCGTTCCTACCGACGTCGAGACCCTGGCTTCGGTTCAATTCAAACAAATCCTCGAAGCTCCCATTTTGAAGAAATTCGGCGTGGATGGCCTCTTGCGCCTGGCCGTCGAATCCAATGATGAAGCCCAAAAGATCATCAAGGCCACCGGCATCGACCCTTTCCGCGATCTGGATTCCTTGACGATCGGAACCTCCGGCAATCCCGAAAAAGGGATCAAGGCGATCATGATTTTGCGGGGTAAATTCGACCCCGAAAAGATCACCAAGACCGTCGAAGAAAAGGCCAAGGAAAACGGCACCGAACTCAAGAAGATCAAGGAAGGCGGCTACGACATTTGGACCGCGGCGGCCCAGGGGCAGGAAGTGTTCATCGCGTTCGTCGAAAAGAACGCGATCGTTGCTTCGACGATCAAGGAGCAAGTCGTCACCGCACTCAAGGGCGGCCGTTCCGATGAATTCGCCGGCATCATGAAATCATCACTGTCGAAACTCACCGGCAAGGAACTCTTCTGGTCGGTCACCCTGATCACTGAAGAGGCTCGCAAGCAGATGTCTGCTCAAGAGCAATTCAAAGATATCGGTGAAAACCTCGAAGCGATCACGATGTCCCTGGGGCTTACCGACGTCGCCAAGCTGACGATGACCGGCTACACCAAGGACGACAAGACCCCCGGCAAGATCAAGGCTCTCATCACGGACCAGGGGATCCCCTTTGCCAAGCTGATGAGCTCGACTGATCCGAAGAACGGCAAGAAAGTCAGCACGGTGCTCGACGCCTTGAAGATCAGCACCAAGGAAAAGGAAATCGGCATCTCCCTTTCCGTCAGCGAAGACGACATCCGCAAATTCATCAACCCCGGTGAATAATCGTGTCCGATCCGCTATCGCTCCTAGAGTGCGATTGAAATCAAAAACCCCGGGTTGAACCCCGGGGTTTTTTTGTGGTGCGCCAGGCATGTTGTGTATCCAGGAGGTGTAAGTTCTCCGCGGGCCTAAATGACAGGAACCGCAAGGCCTAGCAAGGGTGCCCACCGCGAGGTGGGATCTGAAGGAAGCGAAAGCCGCAACTCGGATTCGACGTACAGGAACCGGATATAAGGCCGTCGTGTTGGGGTAAACCGGCCATGGACGGGACAGCCCAAAAGTCATTCGGACAACACGAAGGTACATCCGGCGAACGCCGAGGGAAGGATACACGAATTACCCTGGGAGATCTCTCGCTCTGTCGGCAACGACTACCGTGGTGGAGACATCGGGGGAAGGAACGGGAGAAGTCAGCAGAGGCCATAGTAGCCAAGGTTGGTGGCTGCCAAGCCATCGATGAGGCGAAGGGCCGAATTTCTTAGGTCAAGGACAAGTATTGGGACATTCGATGGGGACAGAGCAGCAGCAAGGCGGGTTGCCTAAGCCAACGCCCGAGGAGGGGTGGAAGGTGGACTCGTGCCACGACGCAACTGGCAACGGCGGAACCGAAGCTGGAGCGGACGAGGAGTTGCAAGCCCGATCGGCATGCGAACCAGGACGAGCCTTGATGGAACGCATGATGGAGGAGATATGTGAGCTAGACAATCTGGATCGAGCACTCAAACGGGTCAAGGGGAACAAGGGCAAGCCAGGTGTGGATGGCATGACCGTCTACGAATTGGAAGCCTGGTTCACCAAGCATGGCAAAGAACTGACAGATGCACTGTTGACGGGAACTTACCAACCGGCTCGGGTCCTTGGGGTGGAAATCCCCAAACCCGACGGCGGGAAACGCCTTCTAGGCATACCCACGGTAGTGGACCGGCTGGTGCAGCAGGCAGTTCTCCAAGTGTTGGATCCTCTGCTCGATCCCACCTTTTCGGACTCAAGCTACGGATTTCGGCGCAACCGCAGTGCGCATGATGCACTACTTCAAGCGTCGGAATATGTGGCCGAGGGCCGCGTCATCGTGGTGGATATTGACCTGGAGAAGTTCTTCGACCGTGTCAATCATGACATCCTGATGTCTCGGCTGGCCCGTCGCATCGGCGACAAACGCCTTCTGAAGTTGATCCGCCGATTCCTTCAATCGGGGATGATGCTTGAGGGGGTACACATCGACCGAACGGAAGGGACCCCGCAAGGTGGCCCGCTATCGCCACTTTTGGCGAACCTACTTTTGGATGAATTGGACAAGGAACTGGAGAGTCGCGGGCACAAGTTCTGCCGATATGCCGACGATTGCAACATCTATGTTCACTCGATGGCGGCGGGAGAAAGGGTGTTCGAATCGATAACCCGGTTCCTGGAGGAAAGACTCAGACTGCGAGTCAATCGGGAGAAAAGCGAGGTGGCGTTCGTAGAGGAACGCAAATTTCTCGGCCACCGACTCCTGAGAGGCGGCAGAATGGGGATTTCGCCAAAGAATCTGAAACGGGTCAAAGAACGCATCCGGGAAATCACTGGGCGGAACCGAGGAGTCGAGCTCGCCAAGGTGATCCGAGAGTTGAATACTGCCCTAATCGGCTGGGTGGCCTACTTCCGCTATGCGGCATGTAAAAGCCATTTGGGAGATTTGGACCAGTGGATACGCCGGAAACTGCGATGCTTCCGAATGCGGCAGTGTAAACGGACCAAGCCCATAGTGGACTTCCTTGTCTCGCTTGGGGTACCCAGTACCACTGCGTGGTGCACGGCCCTCTCGGGCAAGGGCTGGTGGAGATTGGCTGGAAGCCCTGGCGCAACCATGGCCATGACAAACCGGTGGTTCGGTACTCTGGGTCTCGTGACACTCACCCAAAGGCATGCGGCGTTAAACGCCTGAGGAAAACCGCCGGATACCACTGAGTACGTCCGGTGGTGTGGGAGGACGGGGGGAGCAATCCCCCCTCCTACCCGATTCGTCGGTTGCCGGTTCGACCTTGAGAAGGAACCGGCGAAATCTCAACGGGAGTTCGCGGCCGCGCCGCGTGGATCCGAGCCGATCCGCAGCGCAACCACGATCGGCGAATTGCGATCTTAGTGGGCGAAGTGCGCTTCGATCGCCTTCCAGTTGGCGACCTTCCACCAGGCGTCGACATAATCGGCGCGCTTGTTTTGGTAGCGCAGGTAATAGGCATGCTCCCAAACATCGACGCCCAGGATCGGCTTTTTGCCGGTCATGAGCGGAGTGTCCTGGTTGGCCGTGGTCACGATTTCGAGCTTGCCGCCGTCCACAATCAACCAGGCCCAGCCCGATCCGAAGCGCGCCAGCGCGGCTTCCTTGATCTTGGCCTTCAGGCCGTCGAGGCCGCCGAAGGTCGACTGGATCGCCGCGGCCAGATTGCCGCTGGGTTCGCCGCCCGCGGGGCCCATGATGTTCCAGAAGAAGGTGTGATTGGCATGTCCGCCGCCGTTGTTGATCACCTTTTGGCGGATCGCTTCGGGAACTTGAGACAGGTTGCCAAGCAATTTTTCGATCGGCAGGGCCAAAAGGTTGTCGTGGCCGGCGAGGGCCGCATTGAGGTTGTCGACGTATGCCTTGTGATGGCGGCCATGATGGATTTCCATGGTGGTTTTGTCGATGGCGGCTTCAAGGGCGTCCGCCGGATAAGGAAGAGGAGCCAGTTCAAAAGGCATGAGAGTTTCTCCAATACGCCGAAATTCGGGCGACGCCGAAAGAGGACACAACTGTCCTGTTTTCAGGCGCGACCCCCCTCATTTTAGATTCGCTCCTTCGAATTGACATGTCGCTTACGAAACGAAAAAGCGATTCCCTCGAGGCCAAATCCTCGTGGGAACCGCTTGGAAAAATGACATCTTCCCGGCGTTCGTTTTGCTAGAGCATGCTCTCCAGCAGGAATTTCAGTTTGCGGATTTCCGGTTCCACGGGAAACGGTCCATCGGGGATCTGCCGGATGTCGATGGTGAGTAAACCTTTGAAGCGCAGGCGCTCAAGCGGCGTTAGAATGCGCGCATAATCGATCTGACCTTTCCCTACCGGAACCTGGAACTGGTTGGGGCCGATGCCGGTATCTCGCAGGTAGATGTGCTTGGCCAGGGGGACCAGCGAATCGAACGGTTCGTTTTTGTTGGGCCCCACCATCAAGTAGCTAGGATCGAGAGTGATTCCCAGGCGGGGCAACGCCTCCAGAACCTTTTGGGTGCCCGCCACCGTTTCGGCCGGGGTGTTGGCCCAGGTGGGAATGCAAAGCTGCACTCCTTCGGCCTGGGCGATCTGCTCGAACGGTCGAAGCAGCTTGATCTGATCGGCGACCGGGCAAGAAACTCCCGCCATGCCCGGATACTCGGTCAAGGTGAGCATGGGAATGATCAACAGCCGTGCCAGCTTGCAGGTTGCCCGGAAAGTCGTCTCCGCTTCTTCCTTGGTGCCAAAGGGAATGCCAAGCGAAAAGGCCGCGGGCGTGACGCCATTGAAGGCGAGCAGCCTTTCGGCGATGCGCCCGGGATCCTTGACGATTTCCGAGGGCTTGACGTGCAGACTCTCTTCGAAAAGATGCAAATCGTACTTGGAAAAATCGAGCTCCAACATCGATTTGGTGGCTTTTTCCAGATCGAGCCGAGCGAAACAGAGAGACGAACAGGCGATGTGCATGGCGAACCTCGACAGGCCTGACGCGAAAATCGCGCGGTACAAATAATAGAAATTGCGCCAATACCAGAAAGCCCATGCTCCGGCGCGGCCATTCCTTACCCCCATTGGCGCTCAAAAACAAGACCGAAACGCCGTCCTGGGGGGCCGAAAAAGCGCACCCTTTCGAGCCGTTCCCTCGAAACGGATCGCCTGGGAAAAACCAATCATCGAAGGCTCGAGATTTCCCAACGCGGGCGAGCGGATTCTTTAAGATAACGTGCCTCTCAAGGAGTCTGATTTCATGGCGAAGTTCGCGGTGATCTTGCCCGCGGCGGGACGGTCCAGCCGATTTGGGGAAAAGGAAAAGAAACCCTTTGTCGCTCTGGATGGGCGTGCCGTCTGGCAGCGCTCCGCCGAGCTTTTCGCCAATCGCGACGATGTCATCCAGACGATTTTGGTCATTGCGGCCGAAGATCGCGAAATGGTCGAAACGCGCTACCGGGCCAACTTGATGTTCATGGGAATCAAGCTGGTCGAAGGCGGCGCGGAACGATTCGAATCGGTGGCGAAGGCGATCGAAACGGTGAGCCCCGACGCCGATTTCATCGCCGTGCACGATTCGGTTAGGCCCTGCACGCAGACCGAGCAGATCGACCGCGTCTTCCAGGCAGCCGCGCAATTCGGCGCGGCCATGCTCGCGGTGCCGGTGGCCGACACCCTGAAAAGGTTCGGGGAAGATCAAAAAGTGGTGCAAACGGTTTCGCGCAAGGGGCTTTGGCAGGCTCAAACTCCCCAGGTCGCGCGCGCCGACTGGCTGCGGGAAGCCTATGCGAAAAGGTCCGTAGCCCAAGGGGAGATCACCGACGACGCGCAACTACTCGAGGCGATCGGCAAACCGGTCGTCCTGGTCAATGGCTCCTCAACCAACCTGAAGATCACCACCAAGGAGGATCTGATCATGGCCGAAGCGGTCCTCAAGTCGAAACTTCATGTCAAAACACCCCGGCAAATTCACCCGTTCGCGGAGGATCAGTCCTGGTAGCGGCAACCATTTTTCGGCGCCCCTAGTCGGCACAAGTGGATTTGGCCTTGAGCTTTTCTCCTCTTTTCGCATATGTCGGACTGCATTGAGGTGCATCCGACCCAATCGACTGGAGGCCGCCGCGATGTTGACGCTTTGGGGTTACGTGATCATGGGGATGGGCGCGTCAGGTGGAATCGGCATGTCGATTCTGCAGCGCAAGATCGGGCAATTTTTCTTCCCGGGTCCGCGCCACGAGGCCTATTTCTCGCCCAATGGCGGCATCACCGCGGCCTTGGTCAAGCGGATCGCCAAGGCGCGCCGCGAAATCTTGATTCAGGGTTTCTCCTTCAATTCGCGCACGATTGCCGATGCCCTTTGCGCCGCGAAGAAGCGCGGAGTTCATGTCGAAATCGTGCTGGATCAGATCGCGGAAAAAGATCCTTCAAGCGATCTGGCATTCCTCATCGACTCGGGATTCGAAGTCCAGGTCGATGCCAATCATGGGTGCGCGCACAACAAGATCATGCTCCTGGACAATCGCGTGCTCGCGACGGGCAGCTTCAATTTCACCCGCCAGGCCGAAGAGGAAAATGCCGAAAACCTGCTCTTGGTGCAGGGGGTGCCCGATCTGATTCACGCTTATCGCGAACAGTTTTTGATTCACAAGGCCCATGCCCGGCCGGCGCAAAGGCCCGGTTTGCTGCGCTCCGCCGCGCCGATCTCTCAGGGAGTTTCGACTCAGCCAAGTCTGCCTTCCGCGCCGATTGCCAAGGCTCCCGCCCCAACGCCCGCGCTTTCCATGCCGGCTGCCGCGCCTGCCCGGCCCCAGCCTCTCGCCGGTTCGTCCCTTCCCGCAATGCCCTCGCCGGCCCCTGCGATGCCGGTCGCGCAAGCGGCGGCGCCCCGCCCGTCTATGCCAACGACCTCTATGCCAACGACCTCTATGCCAACGACCTCTATGCCGACGCCCGCCATGCCGACAGCTGCCATTAATCCCGCGCTCCAGGGGAGCAATAGTTTGGGTTCGAACAATCTCATGGGCACTCCGTCGGTCGCGGCTTCACTGGCCAATATGGGGCTGGGATCGGCCCCCCAAGCCACGCCTCCGGTGGCCGGCATGCATGCGCCTCATGGGCAACCGTCGGGACCCCATTTGGGAAATCCTCTGGGTGGCGTCACCAATCTGGGCGGTACCCAGATGACCCCGGAAATGCTGCGGGCCATGGTCCAAAATGCCGCGAATGCCCGAAATCCTCAGTAGTTTGAGATATCCCGGTCGTTACCTGCGGTATAACCGGCCCCTCTTGCGGAAGATTCCCCCCTTGCCCAGGACGCCTACGCCTTGGGGAAAAGGCTAAAATGAATCAGATAGCCTTGGAACCTGGGTGATTCGCCTGAGGTTCTTGCGATCCTTGGGCCCACATATGACTTCCTCCGCAGCCAATCAGGCGACGACACCCATGACGCCCAGGGAGGTCACGCCCGTCGTGGCCGATCAGGCCGTCCCGGCAAAAAGCTTGACCGATCCGTCGATCAAGAAAGCCATTCAGGAATTGCGCCAGCCAGACGATTTCACCAACTGGCTTTATCTGGCCAGGACCTATCTCTATTTGGTGGCGGTGATCGGCGCCACGGTCTGGTTTTTCCACGCCAATGCTCAGGCCGGCTGGGGGTTCTGGTGGAACTTGCCGGTCACTTTCATTGCCGTGATTCTTGTTGGCGCCGGCATGCATCAGTTGACCGCCTTGACGCATGAGGCCTCGCACTTTTCGCTCTTTCGCAATCGCTGGACCAACGAACTGGTCAGCGAGTTCTTCTGCATGTACCCGCTCTTTAGCGCCACCCACCTTTATCGCTTGCAACATGTCGCCCATCATCAGTTCGTGAACGATCCTCATCGCGATCCGGACTTGGCGCAGCTACAGGAAAGCGGCCACTGGATCGGCAACCCGGCCCCGCGCGGCGCGTTCATGACGATGCTATTTCGGCAAATTTGGATCCCCAATATCGTCAAATTCATGCTGGCGCGGGCCAAGTTCAATGCGGTGGGCACGGAGAAAAACCCTTATTTCCCCGAAGGAATGGTGATTTCCAAGACGCCAAAGAGGATCGGCATCGCCTATCTTTTGGGGATGGTGGCGATTCTGGCGCTGGCGAACTTTGGGAATTGGCCTTATCTGTTGTGGGCGGGGCCGGCGGTTTTGACTTTTTTGATGGTGGCCAGGGTCTTGAGTCTCAAACCGGATCAGTTCATCGTGACGCGCATCGTGCCGGTCGTTCCGGCCAAGATCAGCATGCTCTGCCGGTTGACGCTCAATGGTCTCATTTTCACGGTGCTCGGTTTGCTTTGCTTTTATGTCGATCCCTGGGCTCCGGCCTATTACGCCTTGCTTTGGGTCTTGCCCATCTTCACTTCGTTTGGGTTATTCATGATGCTGCGCCAGGTGGTGCAGCACGGCAACGCCGATCGTGGCTGGATCACCAATACGCGCGTATTCCTGCTCAATCAGGCCTACCGTTTCGCGGTGTTCCCGCTGGGCCAGGATTACCATTTGCCGCATCACATGTATGCTTCGGTGCCTCACTACCGCTTGAAAAAGCTCCATGAAGTCTTGATGCAATGCCCCGAGTATGCCGCGGATGCGACCGAGGTGCATGGTTATTTTCACTCGCCGGAAAATCCGAAGGTGCGGCCCACGGTCGTCGATGTCCTCGGTCCCGACTGGTCGCCGCGCACCGAACACGAGGCCTTTCTCGATCACGCGATCCTCGACAACATGGAGGTCACGGAAAAGGAAAAGATCATCCAGGGATAATATCAGCCAGCTGAGCGGACCTGCCGATCGCCGATCGTGGCGGGAATCGATGTTCCACGGTGCGACTTTCCGGGTTGAGCGCTGGGTGAAGGTGACCTTCCGGTGCTGTTTTGGCAGGTTGATGCGAATCAAAAGAGTAGGGTCGATTCTCTCTTGAGAATCGACCCTACTCTTTTGTTGCGATCGCACCGAAGGACTAGTCGGTGTTGGTGTCGATTTCGCCGCCTTGACGGCTGATCAGCGCGGCAATCTTGGCAACCGAAATATTTTGCTTGAGGAAGCGAACGCTGCCATCAAGGAAGACCACATTGGCTCCGCCGGTGTGGAACGAATAGATTTCGTTGCTGTTGTTGCAGTTGATGCCGCAGGGCCCCAGGGAGGTCACGCCGTCGATGGTGTAGCCATCGACCCAGTATTCGGCGTCGGGATCGGCCCAGCCCGAACCGCTCGCGCGGCTGTAAGCGCCCGAACTCGTCGTGATCTTTTGTTTGGCCGTGCGGTACAGGTAAGGCCGGCCGGCATCTTCGGCCCAGCTCATGGTGTTGGAGGTTCCGTCCATGACCGAGGCAAAGCGCTGTTTGCCGAGGTTTTGATAAAAAGGCGGGCTCATCCCGGTGGTGAACGACGAAATGGTACCGACCGGCAGGATGGCGCCGGTGTACTGGGTGCTGTCGGTCGCGCCGCCGGCGTTGGGATCGTAGCCGGGAATCGGCGGAATGAGGTTATAGGGTGCGAAGCCCAACTTGCCGTTGACGCCATTGGCGTGGGCATAGTCGGTGGGGGCGGCGTTCCATTTCGGCGCGGTCGTCGCACCAGGCGCGTTGCCTGTGTCGATCCGTTGTTGGGGCGCGTCGGGCGTCGAGGGGCAAACGAAGGTTTTGACGACGGTACGAATCGCGGCGTCGTTGGCCGCATCGGCCCAGTTGAGCGAAAAATTGTATTTCTTGTAAAGGTTTTCTTGTTCCAGGTAAGGAAGCAGGAACGTGCCGGGGCCGTGTTGATTGGGGGTGGAGGTTGTCGAGTCGGGCACGCCGTAGTCGGGAACGGGATAGCCCTGGGGCGCGTCCACCCGAGCGGGAGGCATGGTGGAATAGGCCGACTCGTAATTGGCGACGGCCAGGCCGATTTGCTTGAGATTGTTGGTGCAAGTCATTCGGTTGGCGGCTTCGCGGACTTTTTGCACCGCGGGGACGAGCAGGCCGATCAAGACGGCAATGATGGCGATAACCACCAGTAATTCAATTAAGGTAAATCCTTTTCGCTGCGTCATTAAAGCCTCCGTATAAAACAAAAGAGAACCGGCATAAAAAACAGAGATTAATAAAAAACAAAAAAAATCATTCGCTTTGAATTTTCAAGTCGATGGGCGAAAGAGTGTTGCCGCCGGGTTTGATTTCGATCGTGACCCCTGAAGTGACCGGCGATTGGAACTGGGCGGGAACCATGCTGAAGAGACCCTTGGTTTTGATCTGGTCGTTGCCGCTATCGTCGGTTTCGATGAAGGCGAAGCCGACCTTGTACTTGCCGGCGGGAGCGCCGTCGCCGGCCTGGTAAGTGAAGAGTTCGAATTCGCCCTGTTCATTGGTGCGGCCTTGGGGGCGCTCGTCCCATTTGAAATTGGTCTTGTCGTCGGGGTGCAGGACGAGGGTGAGTCCGGCATAGGGTTTGCCGTTGATCAGAACCTTGCCCTTGGCTTTGTGGGTGATTTGCATGGGCATGGCAGGCCCGTAGCAACCGAGAGAGCAACCAATGAAAGCGAGTAATGCAGGCAGTAAGATACACCGATTTTTCACGATTCAACTCCCTGATGCAGAGCCTTTCCGCCATTCAAATGGGAGTGAATGCGAATGCAAGCAGAGTCATTGCAATTTCAGTGATTTATTGGAAACCTCTCATGGCCTTAACGGCTCCTTCATCTGCCTTTCCGCGTTTCCACTTGCCAAGAAGAAGAGGTGAGCGCCCGGCGTTTTTTCAGCGAAGGACAATTGCGATTGGAATACTAAAAAGATATTTATTGTTTTATAAAAAATATAATTAAGCGATGCATTTAAATGCTTTAGACTGTTCTTGGAAATCGAATCTTGGAGTGTCTGTTTTTACGAGAACGCAGGAAACTACAGATCGGGAAGCGAGGACGCGGCCGGCTCGGGCGGAAGCTCTTTTGGCTGCTTCAAGGCGCCGGCCAGATCGACCGGCGCCGGTGTTTGAGCGAATCCGGCAATGGTGGCCATCAGATCCGCCGTGCCGATCGGGGTGGGAAAACAGATTCTTTCGCCATGGGAGAAACCCGACTGGCTGCCCCAGTAGATCGCCTGGCCTGTCAGGGCATGCTGGATCCGGGCGAGCCTCTTGTTATCGAACTGGCTGTCGTAGCAGGCGACGGAACGCATCTTGCGCTCAAATACCGAAGCGATGTCAACGATGGTCCAGCCTCTCCACTGTCTTTCTTCCGCGTCGAAGGGGAAGGGGGCGTAGGCCAGATGGGGAATGCGCCAGGGTTTGGTGGCGTCGTAGCGATCGTCCCACTGGGTCAATTGCGATCCGAACCGGGCGGCCTCGATCAGCAGGTGCGCCTGATGATGATCGGGCGAGCCGGCCGGCGTCCGGCCGGCGATGCCAATGACAAGTTGAGGGCGCAATTTGCGAAACATCGTGGCCAGGGCATAACGATTCCCCGGTTCATCCATGAGGACTCGGTTAGAGAGATCCAGGAATATCCGCAGCGGAATGCCCAGTTCCTTCTGTGCGGCTTTGGCTTCTTCAATGCGTTTGGCACGGCTGCCCCGTGGCGTCGGTTCGCCGTCGGTGAGGTCAATGATGGCCACGCGGTGCCCTTGTTCGGCCAATTTGGCCAGCGTGCCGCCGCACAAAATCTCCAAATCGTCGGGATGGGCACCCACGGCGACGACATCCCAGGGGGTGGCGGAAACGGATTCGGGCAAAGAAACGGAATGAGCAAAGATCGTATCCATGGTTCCTTTCACGGCGCTTTAATTGCTTCGGATCTAGGCTGGCCCAAACCCCACGATTCGATCCTAGGGGCCAACGGCCCTTGCGGCTGGCCGGATCCTGGCTGGACTGTTCCCCTGGTCCCATCTCCCGCCAACGGGATTGAGCGACAAAAGCGATCGGTATTGGCATTCGCTCGATGCCTCAAAATTTTTAGACCCAGTTCGTGAATCAGGGGCGGGGGGCGGGTGGTTTTGACTCTTTTTACCCCTGGGTCAAACCTGCCCCCCCTCCCCCTTTTCCCATGGATCGAAAACAGATCAAGGCCTTACAAACTGTTACAAGAAAATACAAGATAATACAAAGCGCAAAAAATCAGGCCTCTCTCGCTCCATTCTAAGCGACGGTCCACGGCCCCATCCCGCAACCAATACCTGGGATGGTATGTGTTCCCGTGCCACACAGGAAGGTAGTTTTTCCAGGAGATTGTGCGCTTTTCCCCTGGGGCCGGGGCTCAATGTGGACTTTGGCAATCGAGCCGATTCCTTTTGGGGACGCGCGCGTCACATTTTAAATTTTTTCACCAGTCCTTAATTCGCGTGTGCTTTATCATTAAGTAGGCACCGAGGCTGAACGGAATTGTCAGCGTCCCCTAAACACCCTGGTCCCTCCAGCCTTTGCTAGGGTGGTTGGTTGCCTTAAGTCCCTCTTTATTGGGTAGATCGATTCCATTGTGGCGGGCCGAATGCCCCTAACTAACCTGGGAGTTCAAGGTGCGATTGCTCCTTATCGAGGATAATAAAAGCCTCCAAAAATCGACTCGCCTTGCGCTCGAAGAGGAAGGATTCGCCGTCGATACCGCATCGGACGGCAAAGAGGGAGATTTCAAGGCGAGGACCGCCAATTACGATGCGATCATCCTCGATCTCATGCTTCCCGAGGTGGATGGATTCACCCTACTCAAGCAGTGGCGCAAGGACTCGCTGAACTCTCCGGTGCTCATTCTCACCGCGCGAGGCACCACCTCGGACAAGGTCGAGGGGTTGAACCTCGGAGCCGACGACTATCTCACCAAACCGTTTCAACTCGAAGAGCTCTATGCCCGAGTCCGCGCACTCATTCGCCGCGGCCACCAGGTCAAAGACCCGATCATTCGTATCTACGATATGGAGATCGACACCGGTGCTCGCTTGGTTAAACGAAGAAATCAAGCGATACACCTGACGCCGCGCGAATATGCGTTGCTAGAGTTTCTTGCCTTCCATCGCGGCAAGGTCGTGACCCGGACCATGATCTGGACTCATCTTTATGATGAGCATGATGAGAACACTTCTAACGTTGTTGATGTTTATATCCGCTACCTTCGTGGTAAGATTGACAAGGGGTTCGATCCACCTTTGATCCTGACCCGGTGGGGTGAGGGATATATGCTTCGCGCCGAAGAAGCACCCTCGTCTCTAGATGGGGATAGCGATTCAAGAATTCCTAAGAAGGTGGTAGCCGCGACCCCGGTGACGTCGACCCCCGTGACCTCACCACCCGTGACCTCACCACCATTGGAATCGACATGACCTCGAAGGCATCGATCCGGTTCACCCTCGCGCTTTATTGCACGACCCTGTTGGCGCTCACCACCGCCACCGTGTCGATCCTGGGTTACCGGACTTCGTATGCCAACCTTGAGTCGCGCCGGACCGTCACACGCCAGCTCTTCGATGCCCAGTTCAACGATCGCAGTCGTGAACTCGAAGAGCACATGGACAATGAGCTTTTGTCGCAGGCGCAGACCCTTGCGACGTTGATGCATCTCCAGGCGAATATGCCCAGGATCCACTATCACCCATTAACGGTGTTGGGGCTTCTTGGCAATGCTCAAAACACCCAGTTCGCCCTGCCGATTTGGATCGGGGAAATCCGCGGGCCGATTCACTTTCAAATCCTCAAAAGCATCGGCCCCATCATCCGACTGGATCCCGATCGAGTCCAAGTTCAGGGCAATCTTGCGCTCGCGGAGTTTTTTCAGATTTACATGGGCTTCTGGAATTCCACCAGCATTTCCAAGTCGCTCAACGGCGTACCCATGGATCGGAACCTCAAGAACTTCGCTCCCGATCGGGCGCTTTACTGGGAATTCGATGAGACCAGGCTCCCAGACGGAAGAAGAGTCCGGCGTGTCCGCCTGAAAACCTCCAGCCATGGCTTTATGTTCTTTGGCAATTTCCGTGGACCTCCGCGCCCGGAAAACCGGAACAATTCCGCCAACCAGGGGCGCAATTCGAATGACCGAGATCGGGGGGGCCAAAACCCCAACGGCGCATCTTCTGCTCAAGGCTCTCAGCCCCTGGCGTTGTTCATCGAATGTGCTTACGATCATGCCCGTTTCGAAAAGCGTGTCGAGGCGCTTCGCGCCAAACGCGACGCCGACATTGCTGATCACGATGACGAAGCCGACGCCGACCTCGCTGCTCTCAAGCGAGAACTCGCTCTTGTCGGTTCCTTGAGTTTCATCGCCGCCACCGTAGGACTTTGGGGACTCGTGCGCCGCGGGCTCAACCCCTTGCACCGCCTCTCGGACGCGGTCAGCAAAATCAACCCTGCCAATATCAACTTGGAAATTGAGGTGAATCGCCTTCCTTCGGAGCTTAGGCCGATCGCTAGCCGGATCAAGGAGACCTTGGAACAACTGTCTCGAGCCTTTGCTCGCGAAAAGCAGGCGACCGCCGACATCTCTCACGAATTGCGCACGCCACTGGCAACCTTGCTCACCACTTGCGACTTGTCTCTACGCAAGTCACGCTCCCTCGAGGAATACCGGGAGTTCCTTGGCGATTGCAAGGCGGCCGGTTTGCAGATGAACCGGGCCGTCGATCGGTTATTGACCTTGGCGCGACTCGACGCCGGCGCCGACGCCGTTCGCAAAAGCGAGATCGATCTCAACAACCTCGTACGCTCCTGCATCAAGCAGGTCGACAACCTGGCCGAAAGCGCCCATATCCGGATCTACCATGAACTGTCCCCCGTGCCTTCTCTTGTTGTCGATGCCGACAAGTTGAGCGAAGTGGTCTTGAACCTCCTTCACAACGGCATTCAGTACAACCGCCCGGGCGGTTCGGTGACCTTGCGTACCCGCCAGCGGGAAGATCATGCCGAAATCTCGGTGATCGATACGGGCATTGGCATCAAGTCCGAAGATCGGGAAATGATTTTCGAGCGATTTTTCCGCGTTGACCCGTCACGCACAAGCGACGGCATGAACTCGGGCCTTGGTCTGTCGATCGTCAAGGGCTTTGTCGAACTGATGGGCGGCGCCATCCAGGTGGAAAGCACAGTGGGTTCAGGCAGTACTTTTAGGCTGCTGTTGCCTCTCCAAAAAGCCAAGCCCCAAAACAAGATTTGGGCCACCTAGAGCGGACGAGTCGCCGTCCCTTCGATCCTCCCTCTTTTCCTTGATTTGCGCCACCGTGACGGCGGTCCCTTGCGGATCAATCGTTTTTCCACGCCCGCGTTCATCAGAGTCTGAAAAGGCATTGCACTTCCCCTGCCGACTTATCCGAAGATTCCTTGCAAGGCGGCAAAGTTCAATTCGGCGCGCGTTTGCGAGCGGGGAGCTTCTTTGTATCTTCACAGCCTTTCCCTAAATTTCCCCAGTGGAGGAAAAGCATGAATCAGTTTCGGACCAAAGCCAGGGTGGAATTCGCGGACACCGACATGGCCGGAATTGCCCATTTTGCTCAGTTTTTTGTTTGGATGGAAATCGCCGAACATGAATTTCTGCGCTCGCGCGGCCTTTCCGTCTTTTTCGAAAAAGATGGTCAGAAATACGGCATTCCCCGCGTCTCCGCCTCCTGCGACTACCGCAAGCCCTTGCGCTATCAGGACGAATTCGAAATCGAAGTGCGCCTGGCTAAGTTGGGATCGAGCTCGCTTCAGTATGAATTGACCTTCGAAAAAGGGGGTGAAGTTCATGCCCGCGGTACCTTGTCGGCCTGCCTGTGCCGTTTGATCGATGGCGGCCTGCGCGCCGAACCGCTTCCGGGCTGGTTCCGCATCGCCATTGCCTCGCAGACCGCTCCCGAAGCCCCGGCGTCCTAGGTCCCGGACGCCTCTGATCCAGGGCTCAATTCATGACCGGAAACAGTTACCTGCTACGGCTCACCATGCAACTCGCGGTGGGCCTTGGATCGTGGAACGATTCCAAAAGAAACCTTCATGCCGGCTGGATCCGCTCCCGGCAACAAGAAGATGGCGGCTTTCCCGGAAGGGAAGGGCCGTCCGACCTCTATTACACCTCGTTTGCATTGCGAGCTCTTGCCATCCTGGGCCGGCTCGATCTGGACACCGCGGAGCGAGCCTCGGTGTTCCTCAAGGGCCAACTGGGCGGCCAGGCCACGATTGTCGATTTTTATTCGCTGCTTTATTCGGTCATGCTTTTGCAACTGGCGGGCGCTTCCAATCCGCTGGCCGCGGCGGCGGCCGACTGGGAGCAAAGAGTCGTCGAATTGATCGCAAGTCTCAAAACGGCCGATGGCGGTTATTCCCTGCAGCCGGGCGCCAAATCGGGAAGTACCTACCAGACTTTTCTGGCGCTTTTGGCCCACGAGGTCATGGCTCGGCCCATTCAGGATGCCGCGAAACTGAGCGAGTTCGTATTGTCGCGCAGGCGCTCCGACGGGGGATTTGTCGAAGTCGCCCCGGCGCGCAAGGGAGCGACCAATCCGACGGCGGCGGCCATCGGCATTTTGAAGCAGGCGGCGCCCGAGGCGATCACCGCCGAACTTACCGAGTCGACCGTCGATTTCCTGGTGGAAGCCATTGGGCCCGAAGGAGGAATTCGGGCCAATGATCGAGTGCCTCTTTGCGATCTGTTGAGCACCTTTACCGGTGCCTGGACGCTGGCGGAGCTAGGGTCGTTTCAGTCGCTTGACACCAAAGCCCTCGGCGCCTTCCTTGATGCCGTGGAGCAACCCGAAGGCGGCTATTTCGCCGGAGTTTGGGACGAGGCGGCCGATGTCGAATACACCTTTTACGGCCTCGCGCTTCGGTCGTTGAATGCGGCAGCACTTCCGTGACGATTTTTTTCGTTTCCTTTCGACCGCGAAACCTCTATTTGGTCTCTACCTGCCGGTCATGTTCGGCGTTGAGCCGATGAATGGCATCATCAGGTAAGCGGAAATGATCCATTTCCTTGCGAAGCTCGCCCGCCAGGCGGTCGAGGCCGGACGATGAGGTGGCGACCGTCGAAGCACTCGCCCGCGTCTCTTGCGTGGCGACGCTGACATCTTGAATGCGCCGGCTGACATCGTTCACGGTGAGAGCCACTTCCGACGTGCTGCGCGACACTTCGGTCGCCCCCGAGGCCGCTTCGGCGGCATTGCGCGATAGTTCAGTCATTCCCTTGCCCACTTCGGAGAGCGAGCGCGCGATTTCGGCCACGCCGGTCGATGCCTGATTGACGCTGGCGGCCACGCGGCTGGCGGCTTCGGTCTGCTTGGCAACAGAAGTGGAAATGCGCATCGAGGATTGATCGACATCGCAGAAGATGCCCGCGACCGATTGGATCGCCTCGACCGTTTTACGCGTCTGATCCTGAACTCCTTGAATCATGCGCGCGATGTCTTCGGCCGAACGGCCCGATTGATTGGCCAGTTCCTTGATTTCTCCGGCGACGACGGCAAAACCCTTGCCCGCCTCGCCGGCGGAGGTCGCTTCGATCGTGGCATTGAGGGCGAGCAGGTTCGTTTGCAGCGCAATGGTCTTGATCGTGTCGGTCACCTTGGTGATTTCCGATGCCGAGCGGCTCAAGGTGTGGATCGCTTCGGAAGCTTCCTTGGACATCCGGTAGGCTTCTGAGCATTTCTGCGACCCTTCTGAGGCATCGCGTGCGACTTCGCCAAGCGCCCGGTTGATTTCGCTCATGGTGGCGCTGGCTTCCTGCACTCCGCGGGAGGTGATTTGCGCCGAACCGGAAATGCTTGAAATATTCGTGCTGATCTCTTCGGTGGCCGCGGAAATGGCCGCGACCGACATCGACATCTCTTCGGCCGATGCCGCCATGGTGTGGATGGTCCCGCTCATTTGCGAGGCGCCGGCGGCCACGGCCTGCGTCTGATTGCTTGTCGCTTCCGATTGGCGCTGAAGTTCGCCGGAAACGGTATTGAGCTTCGACGAGTTGCAACCCATCTGGCCCGAGGCTCCGCGGATACGCGAAACGACATGGACGAGCCTTTCGGCGACCTGGTTCATTGCCCGCGCCATGCGGCCGACCTCGTCTTTTTGATCGAGTTCAAGACGGCGCGTCAAATCCCCATGAGAGAGGGCATCGAGGACTTCCAGGCTGCGATTCAAGGGGACCGTAATGCTGCGAGCGATAAGCACGCCGATGATTCCCATCACCGCCAGGGAGATGACGGTGCCGCTCAAAATCATGAACAAGGTGTTGCGGTAAATCCCCTGGCTTTCATTGCGGCTCGCCTTCATCTGGGCGCTCATCAGTTTCTCCAGATTTTCGGTGGCCGCCATGACCCGGTTGCCCTTTTCGATCGACTTGGTCAGGGTCAACTGCGCCGAGTACAGGTTTGTATTCTTGTGGCTAAGCTGGGTCAGCTCCTGGCCGAGACTGGCGCTTTGATCCAGAATCGCCGAAAAGCGGGTGATGTCGCCAAGCTCATTGTCTTCCAGGATGGCGAGCAGCGCCTTTTGACTCTCTTCCCAACTTCGCAAGGTGGTTTCAATCTTTCGGTCCATGCGCGCCATCACCGCCTCGTCGGCCTGATAGATGTGGAAGATCAGGAGCAGTTCGAGGTCAAGCGTGAGGGCCGCGACCTTGGCGGCAAGCATCGCCTTCTTGTGAGACTTCGCTCGTTTCTCCAATCCTGCATCTCCGCTGGGGCCACCCGTGGCATCCCGGTCGAAGCGATCGCGCAAACCCACGAGGCTCGCGCGGAACGCTTCGAGTTGCGGTTTGATTTTTCCCTCGAGCAGTTCCAGCGCCTTGGAATTGGTGTTCTGTACCGAAAGGTCCAGGATCTGTTCCTGGGAGATTTTGAGTTCATCGAGCGAGCGGCTCAATTCGTCGACCGCGCCCTTGATTTCCGTGCCGGATCCATCGAACGCGGCGACGATTTCCTGCCGGGTCGCGAAGGCCTTGTCGAGGTCTTTGCGCGCCAGGGCGGCGAATGTCGCCGACTCTTCCGCGCGCGGCGCAATCACCGAATTCTTTTCCATGCGCAAGGAATTGACGACATGATTTTTGATCTGATTGACAAGCTCGACATTCCTGACGAGAACATCGACGAGTTGTTGAATGTGCTCGTTGACGCGGGAGACCTGGTTCAGTCCCATGATGGCGCGAAACACATCCGTGACCAAAACCACGAGCATGAGAACGCCAATTTTCCAGCCGATACCCAGATTCTTCATGGTCATTCTCGCCCCTGCCGGCCTTTGGGATTTTTTCCTTCGAAACCGCTCATAATTTTCGCGAGCTCCACCGGCATTTTTTGAGGATCGATCATCGAGATGGTCCGATCCTCCCATTTGCAGAGCCCGGAAATCAGCGCCTGAGCCGATTCGGTGGATTTGTTTTCGTCGACCGAGCCCACCACCGGGCCTAAGTCCGAGCCATGAACATCCCGCACCTCGCCCAGCGAGTCGACCAGGAAACCGGTTGCTTCGATCGTTTGCTGTTTCATGAGCAAAATCCGGCTCGAAGCTGTAACCGTTTGCGCTTTGCCATGAAGCCACCAGGCCATGTCCAAAAGGAGCACGAGTTCGCCGCGCAAATTGATGAGCCCTTGCACGACCGGCGAAGCCTTGGGAACGGCGATGCAGGCGATCGGCAGGCAAACCTCGCGGATCGCCTCCAGGGGCATGCCGTAGCCGACCCCCTCGATTTCAAAGGACAGGATGGTCTTGTTCACGTTAAGAGCTTCCCCTTTTTCGCTGAGGAAACGTCGAGTACGCGCAAGACGATGCCGTTCCAGACGAGGGTGCCCTGAACCCAATTGCCGCCGTCTTCCAGCGGTTCGATCTTGCCGGGAATCGAAAGCGAATCGAGGCAGTCGCACACGCTCAGCGCGGTCGGTTCGTCGCGGTTTTTCAAAAGTACGGCCAGCGCGCCCAGTTCGTTGACTTCTTCATCGTTTGAACGGCCCGGGTCATTCGCGCGGCCCAGGTGGAGCAGGTGCATTTTGTGGCGCACGCCTTCGACCCAAAAATAGCGCTGCGTCCCGATCGTCTCGATTTTTCCCGACGAGACCGGCACGAGTTTGCGCGCATCGCCGATTGGTAGGAAATAGAAATTGCCGCGGGAGCGCAGGATCAATCCTTCGGTGCTGATCAATTTCTCGCGCATTTGCGACAGGCTGGAAGGCGCCATGATTTTTTCCTTCCCGGCGCGGATGCCACCTGCCTCGGCCAGGCCCTCGGCATCGAGAATGAGCGCGGTGCGTCCGTCGCCCATGATCGTTGCCCCGCAATATATCGCCATGGAGCGCAGTGCCTTGGGCAGGCGCTTGACGACGATCTCGGCCGGACTGACCAACTGATCCATCAATAGGCAGAACGATCCCAGGGTGGAGGTCAGGATCGCCGCGAATTGGCGCTTGTTTTCGGTGGAGGTTTCCTTCAATCCCAGCACCCGTCCCAGTCGCACCACGGGCAAAATGTTTTGCCGCAAGCGCAAGAGCTCGCCATCGTGGGACTGGCTAAGCGCCGCCCCGGAACCGCCGGTCGAGGCGCGGCCATCTTCCAGACAAATCAACTCGCCGATATCTCTTTGGAGCAAGGCGAAGCGGTGTTTTTCGACGCCGACCATCATCGCGGGCAGAATCGCCACGGTGAGGGGCAACCGCAGGATGATGCGGGTGCCCATGCCCACATCGGACTCCAGGCGAATCGTTCCACCCATCATCTCGACGTTGGTGCGCACCACATCCATGCCGACGCCGCGCCCGCTCAGGTCGGTCACCTTGTCGGCGGTCGAGAAGCCAGGGTGAAAGACGAGCGCCTGGATTTCGCTGACGCTCATGCCATCGAGCTCGGCCTGGGTTTTCAGGCCCTTTTCCAGTGCCTTGGCGCGCACGACCGCGGTGTCGATGCCGCTGCCATCATCTCTCAATTCGATGCGGATCAACCCGCCTTCCGGGATGGCGCCTAGCCAGAGTTTTCCCATGGCCGGCTTGCCGACTTTGGTTCGCTCGCGCGGTTTTTCAATGCCATGATCGCAAGAGTTGCGCACCAGATGCGTCAACGGGTCGGCGAGCAGGTCGATGATCGCCTTGTCCATCTCGACTTCCGATCCGGAGACTTCCAGGTCGATTTCCTTGTCGAGTTCGCGGGCCAGATTGCGCACCAGGCGGGGAAAGCGGCCGAATAGATTTCCCAGGGGCTGCAGCCGGGTTAAAAGCACCGTCTGTTGAATGTCGGTGGTCAAGGTGTTGAGCTTTTGCACCAGCGGCCGCAATTCGGCCGGTTGGGGTGCGGCTTGACCATTATTTGAGGTCTCGCCCATTTGCAGGGCGCGATTGCGCACAAGCACCAGTTCGCCGGCCAGATTCATCAGCCGGTCGAGCAGTTCCACCGGGATGCGCACCGTCGTGTTTTTTTGATTGTCCGAACCGGGTGCGGAAGAGGGGGCCGAACTGTTCTCGGAAGTTCTCTCGAGGGGGATTTCGCTAGGGCTGGTCAAGGGCGGCGCGATGCTCGTATTGACGAGTGTCGCGGCGGGAGCAGCGACCTTGCGCGTGTTCGTTTTCGGTCCGGCCTTGACGAACTTTTCGATCTCTTCGAGGGTTCCGCCGATCATGCCAATGTCGGCATGCGGCAAGTCATCGACCATGGCCTGGAGTTTGTCCGTGCCGCGCAAGGCCAAATCGACCAAAGATCCTTCAGGAGGCTTTTTCCCCTGGCGCACCAGGTCGAGCAAGCTCTCCAGCCCATGAGCGAGCTTTTCGACCGGCTGCAATCCGAGAAATGCGGCTCCGCCCTTGATCGAATGCATGCCGCGAAAGACCCGGTCGAGGCGATTTTTCGTATCGTCCTTCGGGTCTTTCTCAAGCGCCAATAGATCGGCGCCCGCCGAGGCCAGGTGCTCCCTGGCTTCGGCGGCAAACTCATCCAGGAATTCTTGTGAGGACTGGTTCATGGTTTAAATAGCTTGGGCAATATAGATAAAATAGCAAAGGGCCGGGGGGGCCTGACAAGCAAATTCGCGCCCATTTTGTTCTCCGGTTGTTCTTTTGGGTCCGATTTTTCGCAATGATGAGGGTAAGAGCCGGGGAGAATGGCGTTTGCCAGACGACGAAAT
Source organism: Gemmataceae bacterium (assembly GCA_965226945.1). Classification (GTDB taxonomy): domain Bacteria; phylum Planctomycetota; class Planctomycetia; order Gemmatales; family Gemmataceae; genus SYLG01. Next base: position 5,153,119 of record OZ245717.1, read on the forward strand.
GCGGCTTTGGCGGCGTGGGCGGGTGAATGCATGTCTCGTAATTCCCTTCTTGATCGATCGCTAATCGCCCTGTTGCTTGCGCTCTTTGTTACTCCCCAAACGCATGCGGGAATTCATCTTCCGCTCGAATCTTGGAACGACTTGCCCAGTCAGTGGCGCGGTTTTCTCCTGGATCACCGCAAGTTGTTGGGAGTGCTTGCCACCCCGGCGGGTCAAAAACCGAGCGCCGCAAGCTTGCAGTACCGGCGGATGCTTGAGCAGTTGCGTGAAAGCCAGAAAAAGCGGCCGTTGTCCCCGGATGAGACGGCCGATCTGGGTGGGTTGCTCCTGCGCGTCGGTGAAAACCATGCGGCGTTGCAAGTTCTTCAGGCGGCCCAAAGAGAACACCCCCATCATTATCGCCTGACGGCCCATCTGGCGATGGCCTGGCTGGCCTTAAATCAGCCAGCCCAAGCGCTCGTCTTGCAAAAGGAAGTCGTCCGTTTGGCACCGGGAAGGTGGCTGGCCGCCGAGGAAACGCTGGCTCAATTGATGCAATCGCGTGCCCGAAACTCCAACCAGGGTCTTGATGAGCTCTTTGGCAAGCCGCTCGACGGGCTCATCGATGCGATTCGTCAGGCCAAGCCCTGGGACGGGAAGGGGGCCTTTCCTTCCGATACCCTGGCGCGCATTCAGACGCTTGCGCTCTGGCTGCCAGGGGACGGCCGCGTGATCGCGCAGACAGGGGTGCTATGCGCCGCCTTCGGCGATACCAAGCAGGCAGCGATGATCCTTGAGGGAGCCGTGACCGAGTTTGGCATTCGCGATCCCTTGGTGATGCGCCTGCGCCAGGTTTGCAAGGATGCCAAACCGATCGATCACGGCAAACACCCCGGCGTCAAATTCCGCTCGGCCCGCCCCTTCGAGGACCTTTCCGAACTGGCAGTCCTGCCGCCGATCGAACCGGGCAAGATTACCGAAGTCCCCTGGATTGTGTTTTCCAAAACCAAACTGGCCGTTGGCCGAAAACCCGAGTTTATCGGCTACCTCAAGCAATTGGACGGCCGGGAAATCCGCATGGAAGGGTACCTGCAGCCGTTCGGGGAAAATCTGGATGAAGGCCGGTTTTTACTCGTGGAGAACGCCGTCGGCTGCTGGTGGTGCGACATGCCTGATCTGACGGGAATGATCCGCATCGACCTGGCGGAAAATCATATCTTGCCCTCGCTTCGGCGTCTCGTGCGGGTGAAGGGTAAACTTCAACTCAATTCTCAGAACCCCGAGGCTCACCTCTTCGCCCTGGAAGATGCGGAAGTCAAGCCGGCGGAATAGGTTGTGTCCCTGGGAATCCGTCGATCCGCGTGGCCGGCGCGGACTTGCCGCGTGCGGATTCATTGACACTTATCAGCGAGAGCGACGCGCGGCTTCCTTTGCAATGAGGCCTTGCCTTCCTTTGCGCCTTTGAGGTATTGCGAGCTTGTTCTGGCAAGTGGGCTTGCCTTCCCTTCCACCGATGGGGGTGTTGCGAGCTCACTTGGCGGGCAGGCCGAAACGGATTGAGGTTTGCTCTCCCCCTTGGGTTTGCGGCGCATGAATGACTTTTTTTCCACCACCATGCTAAGCGCCCTGGGCGTGGGCCTCTTGCTTGGCCCCATCCTGTGGTGGGCCGTGACGGAGGCGTTCAGGCAGCTTGCCTGGCGTCTGGAATTTGGCCGTGGCTGGATTCCCAACCCCGAAAAACAAGATTTAGGTTGCGTGACCTGCGGCACCAATCTCCTGCCTGACGATACCGCCTGCTCCGGCTGCGGAAAATCGAGGGAGATCGCCTTCCTTGGATCGCTTCGTGAAGTGGAAATCGCCAGCGAGCAGCTCCTTCGTCTCAATCGCCAGGGCGCGGTCGACCCGCTCAGCTCCAGCCGGGTAGAAAATGCCCTGAACCGGCAGCGTTCGATCTTGAGCCGGCTGCGCCGGCCGCAGAAAGTTGCGGCCAATCCCGCGGTCGAGCTGATCCTTCCCGATGAACCGGGAAAACGAACCGGGTACATCGACCCGGACACCTTTTACGAGTCTTATCATCCCGGCGCTCATCCGCTGCGTTTGCAGGCGGTGACGCAGGAAACCGACGACGACATTCCTCAAGGAACCCTGCAGAGGACGGCGCGCCTGGGCGGGCTGGTCTTGCTTGCGGTGAGCTTTGCCACCTTTTTTCATGGAGCTTTTCCTCCCGGGGCCTCCACCATTCGCTTTCCAGGAATGGCGGAATGCTGGACCGGATTGGCGTTTCTACTTGGGGCCTTGTACACGCTGGCCTTCGGTCGCGGTTCGGCGCCTCTGGCCCATACTGCCTCCGTGGGCACCGCGTGCCTGATTCCGCTATTTTGGATTTGCGTGCCGTGGATCCATGGCGCGTCGATTGCCCCAGTCGACTGGGCCTTGGCTTTGGTTTGCGCCTCTTTGTGCCACTGCGCGGCCGCCCTGATTGACCGCCATCTGATTGACCGCCATCTGATTGACCGCCATCTGCTTTACAACCATTTCCTGGCCGACCCGGATCGATTCGACCCGGCAAGTCAGGGCGATGTTCTTGATCGCTCACTGCTTTGGTGTTCGGGAGTTTTTCTCGCGGGCTTGCAACTGGGGGCACTGGCCGGCCTGGCCAAGCCCGATAGCTGGTTTGGCCCCTGGACCTGGGTCGCCGGTCAGTCATGGGGGCTGTTGGCTCTGAGCTGCCATTGCGTTTCGACTTTGGCGCTGAAGGGTCCGCGTTCAGGTTTCTCCTTGCCCGGATGGATTTTTGAAGGGGCATTCGGGCTGGTCGTGGCAATTGCCTGCGCGGTGGCCGCCGTCAATCCGCTTTGGGGCGCCAGCGTACTTGGCATCGGCATGGCGATTCTTACTGTTTTTGTGTCGCTACTTTTATGCCATCTGATTCCGGCCATTCCGCGCTTGCTCAAGCCCACCTTTCACGTTGCGGGCCCCTGGGTGATTCGCACGCTGATCATTCTCTTTGCCGTGGCGTTGGCTCAAAGGAAGGGGGCCGATCCTCATCCTTGGATTGGCGCAACGGCCACCCTTGCGAGCGGTCTGGCGGTGGTTTGGTTGGGCGGGCAGGCCGCGTCAGGTTTGACCCTTTTGTTGGGCTTGCTTGGAACCGCGCTGGCCACGGGTCTTATTTCGCGCCAGATCATGGCGGAAATGCATCACGACATGCTGGAACAGTTCTGGCTGGCGTTGGGCGGCTTCGCGCTGGGGGCCGCATTCTGTCCCTGGCTGGCCAGGTTGTCCGAATGGAGAGCACATCCCAAACGGCTGGCGCGCCAGTCGGCCACGCACTGGTTGCGCATGGTCTCGGTGCAGATCCTGCTGGCGGGAGGGTTGGCCGCGACGATCCTGGCGCTGGTGAAAAAAACACCGGGCGAGGTCCATTTTTGGGCCAATCCGGCCACTGCCGTTGCCTGGTTGGCCGCGCTGGTTTCCATTGGTCAAATCCGCAGTCTGCGCGGGCATGGTTTTGGCCTGCTTGCCCTATCGGGCGCCATCCTGACCTGGGGATTGGTGGATAAAACCTCAAGCCGCGGTTCCCTTGCCATCCAGATCGGCCTGGGTTTTCTGGGCGCCTGGGGGCTGTTTTTGTCGCTGGGGGCGGGCCGGTTGCGCTCGATCCACCGGCGTCTTTCCAAGGTTTCGGTATCGTGGGCTGCGATTTTGTGCTTCGTCCATCTTGTGGGCACCTGGGCGCTCTTGCTGAGCGGCCGGGACGCCCAGTCGCTGCCGATGGCCCAGATCATTCTCCTTTTTCCCGGATTCGCCGGCTGCCTGACCTGGATGTTGCTGGCGCGCAATCGCAACCTGCCCGGACTGGCCTGGATCGGAGCCATCTGGCTGGTCTCGGCGTTTTTGCCCATGGGCTGGACGCACTTGACGAGCCCGGCTCCGCTGCTTTTGGCGCTCTTGGCGGCGTTGGCGATTGCTCTTTTGTGCTGGAACGCGATCGCCTCGCAGTACCAGATCCCACGACGTTTTCCTTTGGGAATTCCCCTTGCCTGGGCTGTGGGATTTACAGCTTGCGCCCTGTCGGCTTGCCTGCCGGAACGCCATCATTTGCTCGTTTTGGGATCTTCTTTGTTGGTCTTGGCGCAGTCGCGGCGACTGGTCCCGGCCGGAATCCTCGCGGCCATCCTGGCGGTAACCTGGGGCGCGATGGCGGCTTCGCTGGCCCGATTTCTCGCGGGGGCTTTGGGATGGGAGCCTTCGCTGGCCCTTTGTTTTGGACTGGGCCTTTGGGTCGCCGGTTCCTCGCTTGGCGGCTGGCTTCAATCGAATTGGGCCCAGTGGACTTCGAATTCTCGGTCCCTCGATCGCGCGATTGCGTGGGGAGTTTGCGCTTCCGCGCTGCTCGCGGCATGGGGGGCGCTGGCTCTTGCCGCCGTGACCGACGACTTGCTGCTCAGGGTGGTTTTGGGCACGGCTCCTTTTTTGATGAGTCTTTGCCTTCTTTGCGATGCGAATCGGGAAAAACGTTCTTACCTGGCGGCGCTGGCGCTGGGCCTTGGGTTTTGGGGATGGCTGGGCATAGCCTTGAGCCTCTTTGGCCCGGGGTCTTCCGGCCGACTCGCCTGGTTTTTGGCGGCGGAAGGCTGCCTTGCGGCGCTGGCATTCCTCGGATTGGGCCGAGCAGCTCGCACGGAAACAGATGGCGTTCACCTGGGGCTGGAGGCGACGCGCAAAGCGTTGCGTATTTTCGCCGCGGCGCTCGCCGTGATTTCGTTGCTACTTTTGATCATGCTGAAAAGTTCCGCAAGCTTGGGGGCCATTCCGGCAGGCGGGGCGCTGGTACTCGGAATGGTCACGGCGACGCTTTTGGCCGGCGCCTTTTTGATCGAAGCGGTACGCACGGGTTTGCAAGCAGGCCGGTCGTTGAATCTGGTCGAGATTCGGCGTTTGCCGTACTTGCAGGAATTTCAGGCGCATGGAACGGTGCTAAGCGGCTTTTTGGGGCTCGTTCTATGCGGGCTCTGGGTGCTTGAAGGTGCCTTCGCGACACGTCTGGAATTTGCATTGCAAGCGGCAATGGCCGCCGCAGCCCTGTTCGCCGCTGTTGCGCGCGCGGAGCGATTGCGCTGGTTGGCGCGACCGCTGGCCTGGCAATGCCTCTTGATGTTGAGTCTGTCCGCCCTTTGGAATCTGGCAACCTGGCTGGCGATCCGCCTGGAAGGCCGTCCGGCGGGATGGTGGGATGTGCAAAGCGACCCCAGCGGGCTGCTTTTGCGTGCTTCGCTGTTCCTGGCGATGGTGGCGGTTTTCTTGGAACAGTGCCGCCCGGGTGCTTCGGTGGAAACGGGTCGGGGATTGCATCCCTTTGAGTGCTTTGCCTGGCTGGGCGCCACCCTGGCTGTGCCGGCCATCCTCATGCAGCAACAGTTGGTCTCGGCGGCGATCTGGCAGGAAGCCGCAACATTTTTGATCGTTCCCGTGTTTGGTTGGATCGCTCTTTGGTCCAGGCGCTCGCGGCAATCTGCCGCCGCATGGGCGCAGGAGTCGTACTGGCAGGCCGAGCCGCTAGGTAAGGATGGGAACGGATCGGGAAGGCTTTCGGCCTAGCCCTTGAGGCAAAGAGATTTACCGGTTTTCCGAGAGGCGTCCGCGGCGATCTTCCAGCAAGATCGCCGTGATCGTTTTGGCATCGCGAATGGTGCCGTTGACCACCCATTCGAGCGCATCGGACCAGGCCACGCGGACCGGCTCCAACTGCTCGTCTGCCTCGGGCCGCATCGGTCCTGCCTTGAGGCCGCGAGCCACATAGACATGAATCACCTCGCTCATCACCCCCGGCGAGGGGATGAACTCGGCGATCTTCTCAAGCGTTGCGCAGGTGTACCCCGTTTCCTCGGCCAGTTCGCGATGGGCGGTCACATCGGGTTCTTCGCCCGGTTCGCGGGTTCCGGCGGGAATTTCCCAGAGGGTCGTCTCGAAGATAAAGCGATGATTGCGTAAGAGGCAGATCGAGCCATCGTCGAAAATCGGCAAGATCGCCACGGCACCGGGGTGAAGCACGACATCGCGGCGAATCAGCGTGCCGTCTTCCAGCGTCGTTTCATGCAAGGCCACCTGGATGCGCCGGCCCTGATGGAGGATTTTGTATTTCATGGGTTGGACCCTGCCGAATTGGGTGAGCGGGAATTTCGAAGCAGCCACAAAACCGATCCGCAAAGGAGGCAACCGATCAAGAGGACAAGCCCAGGGTGCGCTTGAACCTGGGCCTCGAACGATTCGAGCCAATCCTTGGCCGGACTGTCGGCGCAAACCGCAAGCATCGACAGCGAGTTATTGAGCGTGTGCGCGATCATCGGCGGCACGAGCGATCCGGTGCCAAGCCTGAGCGCATGCAGGAATACCCCCAGCGCCGCCGCGTAGATCGCTTGCGCCGGATCGATATGCATGATGCCAAAGAGAAGCGAGGTGAACCCCACGCCGAAAACAACGCCCAGCCGCTTCACGAGACCCTGACCCAGAAATCCCCGGCACCAAAGTTCTTCGCCGATCCCGGGTCCCAGGCCAATGACGAGCACTCCCAACCACCAGGGCCAGGCCGAGAAGATTCCTTGCAGTTCCGATTCGCCGGCAATGTGCGGCACCCAGGAGCGGATGAGGTGAACCAACCCTTCGGCGAAAAGAAAGATCCCAAGCCCCATGGACACGCCCATCGCCAGGCCGAAGGAATCGGTCGCGACCCAGCCCACTTGTTGGCGCCAGGTCTTGCCCAAAACTCGGCGCGAAATGGCCATTCCCAGGATCCAGGTCAGGAGCTGGGCCGTTCCCAGTCCGGCGATCAGGGCCGCGGTGGCGTGCCCTGCCGCCATGTAAGAACGAACTCCCATTTCGGTGAGTTGCCGCGATCGCTCCGGATCGAAAAGGATCTGAAGAACCATGATCCCGCTTGCGATCAGCGCGCCGGGAATCTGCGTCAGCACCAGAAAAATCAGCACCCAGAAACAGGCCCAACCAGGTCCGGGATGGGACCTGGGCGGCGCGGGTGCGTCGGTGGGCGGCAAGGAGGTGGTCGCTGGCTCAGGCATAGCCTGGCCAGCCCAGAAACATCATGAGGTCATAGAGCCAGGGGAGTTTCCAGGGAGTCCAGGCGGGCCACGACGCCGAGAAAACGCCAACGGCCACAAACAGAAAGACGATCGTTCTTCCGGACTTGTAGCGAGACAGGGTCTCGAGCGCCGGAATTGCCGAAAGCAGCAGCAAGGGGGTCAGCCAGATCAGCCAGCGATTGGCGCAACTCACCCCGCCATAGTTGTCGCTCTTGTAGAGGTAAAAGGCGACCAGGGTCGCGGTCAAGCCAAGCGTGAGCAAACCCAGCAGACCGGTTTTGTTTTGGAAGCTTGGCCGGACCAGCAGGCTGGAGGTCCAGATCAGGGCGCCGGCGAGGGAAACCAAAAACAGGGGGGTCAACGAAAAGAGGCCATGGTGTCCCACCAGGAAATGAAACGCATATTCGAGCCGGGTTTCTCCCAGATGCCGTCTTGCGAAGTCGATGTTGCGCTTGGGTTGGCCGAAGGCGTCGTAGGGTTGCCAGGGACTTCCTTCGTAGTCGTACCAGGGGCCGCCGAATTCCGAATAAGCGGGGAGAATGCGCTCAAGCGATATCCAGTTGCACCAACCCAGGGCCAGGATGAAAATGCTGGCGGCCAGCAGATAGGCCGCAAAAGTTCCCACGCTGGCGCGGCCAAGCATCAGTAGGGGCAAGCCGGCGACCAATGCCAGGGCCGGCAGTTCCATCGAAAAGGCGAAACCGGCAAATCCGCCGGCCAAAAGAGCTCTTCCAAGGCCCGGGTGGCCTGGTCCCATCAAGGCGCCCAGGGCGAAGGTCGCCAGGAACACCGCGGGAGTGTGGTTGTTGATCGTGATGAGAAACGGGGTCACCATCGTGCCGAAGCAGGCCGCTGCGACCAGCACGATTCGGACCCAGGCATTCGTTGTCAATTGAAACACAAGGGAGGAAAAAACTCCCAAATAAAGCATGAAGGGCAATACATTCCAGACCCAAAGCGAGGTGCGGACCACGGCCGCGGGATCGTTCTTGAGTTTCCAGCCGGTCACCTTTTCCAGGGCCCAGGTCGATCCGGCCATGAGCGTGGGAAACAAGGGAGGCTTGCTCGAATAAAACTCGAGCGTGTCGGGCCTCATCACCCGGTCGATGCTGTTCCACCCGTCTTCAAATAAAGGACCACGGTCGGAGGCAATGCGCGCATTCTTGCCCGCTTCGAGGATCGCCACGATGGCCGCGGGTTGCAGGCAACCGATCGGCGCCACGGCGCTGTAAGCAACGGTCGGGATATCTCTTTTGCCGATGGAGTAGGTGCCGTTTTCCAGCAACGCGCGCACCGTCAGCCAGCGGGAACGGTCGTTGGAACTCAACGTGGGAACGGGAGCGGGCTTTTTGTTGAGCCAGACCCTTTTGGAGTTGCGCTCCTCGGTGCCGCGAAAAAGGTTGGGATCGAATACTTGATTCACCGAGGCGACCCGGCCCGCCGCCATCGCGCCCGCGATGACGATCAACAGGCAGCAGACCGCCCTTTGCGCCCCGATGGGCAACTGCGACAGGCCATCCGTTTGAGATGCGTCGTGAGTCGGAAAACCTTGAGATCGATTCATGGGGCGCGGCCTGCTGAGATTTCTAAAAGCACAAGGCGAAGTTGATTCAAGGCGCCCATGGCGGAGCGTTCCTGGATTTCGGTGCGCGAGCCATGCCAGTGCTGGGTGTGGTCGCGAGCGTGCAATCCCGTCGCGACACAGCAATAAACAAGACCTGCGGGTTTGTCCGGTCCGCCATCCCCCGGTCCGGCGTAACCGACGATCGCCACGCCGATGTCCGCTTGAAGGCGCTGGCGCACCTGACGCGCCAGGTAGCGAGCCGTTTCAGGACCGACGCAGTTCTCCCGTTGGAGCAGTTCGGCCGGGTAGTCGAGCAGGACCGATTTGGCCTTGGCCTGGTAAACGACCAAACTGCCCACGAGATTCTCGGAGATTCCTGGCACTCGCCCCAAAAATGCCGAGGCCATGCCGCAGGTGATGCTTTCGGCAAAGGCGACCGTTTTGCCAAGTTTCTGTAGAAGGCCAGCCACGACTCCTTCGAGCGTTTCGCCATCGGCTCCAAAAACGAGTTCGGCCAACCGCTCCCGGATCGTTGCTTCGATCGGCACAACCTGGGCCCGGGCTTCCTCGGGCGTTTTGCCCCGGGCGCTGATATTGAGCGAGATGATCGCATTGGAGGCGGTGATGCCCACTTCGGGCTCGGCACCTCGTTTGGTCAGATCAAGTAATTTCTCCTCGACGGCCGACTCTCCGGCGCCGAAGGTTCTGATCGAGCGGCGGGCGATGCAGCCGCCGCCCAGTCCATGGGCGACAAGATCGAGGCGCGCCAGTCGCGGCACCACTTCGAGATGCCACATCGATTCGAGTTCGCGTGGCGGGCCGGGTAGGGCGACGAAGATGGCGCTTCCGATTTTCATCCAGATGCCCGGCGCGGTGCCGTTGGCATTGGGCAGGGGCTCGGCGCCTGCCGGGAAGTAGGCCTGCACCTTATTGCGCTCGGGGCAGATGCGGTTGCGCTTGGTGAACATTTCCTGAATGGTGGTCCAGGAGGCCGCATCGAAAACAAGGTCGGCGCCGGCGAGCTTCGCCAGGATCTCTCGCGTCAGGTCGTCTTGAGTCGGTCCCAGGCCGCCGCTGACAACCACGAGGCCAGCGCGCTCGGAAGCGAGGCGAAAGGCATTGAGGTTGATGGAAGGATCGTCGGGGATCGTGGTGTGCCAACCGACATCGACGCCCAGTGAACCGAGTTGGCGGCTAAGCCACTGGCTGTTCGTGTCGAGGTTGGCGCCGGATGTTAGTTCGGTGCCGATCGAGAGAATTTCGGCCTTGCGAATGAGCGGACTGCCGTGCGGCTGGCCTTGCAAGGGCGCTGTTTGAGGAGAAGAACCTGGAGTCATGCCGTCCCTTGGATAAAAGGGGAGGGAATTAGGCGGAAGCCGGCGCCAATCATTTGTAGGGGGTACAGGCTCCGGGAGGAGTTCGAACCTTGCCGCCACCAAGCTAAACTAAAAGGGTAAGCAGGGGGAATCCATGGTGAAGGTCATTGATGTCGAGGAATTGGCCAGGTGGCAGGCGGCCAAGCAGCCGTTTCAGTTACTCGATGTTCGTCAGCCTGAGGAAAACGCGCTGGCAAAGCTTCCTGAAAGTCAATTGATCCCCTTGGGGGAATTGACTTTACGCGTCCGGGAAATCGAGCAAGAAGAAGGAGTGCCCCTGGTCGTGTATTGCCATCATGGGGTGCGCAGCCACCACGCCGCCAACTGGCTGGCGCACAACGGATTTGACCCGGTGTATTCGCTGGCGGGGGGAATCGACGCCTGGTCGCTACGCATCGACCCGAATCTGCCTCGCTATTGATCGGCATCCGCTGCTACTGGGGTCCCTGTCGGTTGAGCCAAACGGGGTGCAAAGCCATAAAATGGCGGGATCGCAAGGTATTGCGGAGGAACACCGGAGAGGCACTTGACCGAATTCACCCATTTTGACCAGTCTGGCGCAAGCCGAATGGTGGATGTGGGTCAAAAGCCCGAAGCGGAGCGCACCGCCAAAGCCACGGGCCGGGTGATCATGGCGGCTGAAACCCTCGAAAAAATCCGCAAACGCCAGTTCGGCAAAGGGGATGTGCTCGAAGTGGCTCGCCTGGCGGGAATCATGGGGGCCAAACGCACCTGGGAATTGATTCCCTTATGTCACCAAATCCCCCTAACGAGTGTGCAGATCGCCTTCACCCTCCATGACCCCGGTATAGTCGAAATCGTGGCCACGGCGAAAACTGTGGCTCGCACCGGCGTGGAAATGGAGGCTATGATGGCGGCTTCCGTGGCCGGTTTGACCATTTACGATATGTGCAAAAGTGTCGATCGGGTTATGAAACTCGCGGAAGTGCGGTTGGAAGAAAAGACGGGCGGAACTCATGGCGATTTTCTCCGACCCGTCGAATCCGATCCTTCGCAAGCCGATTCACGCTAGGAAGGTGCCGGGTTCCGCATGAAACCAGAGCCAACCATGAGCCGCACCGCCACACTCTCCGACCGGATCCCTCCCCTTCCTCCAAAGGGATCTTTGGAATCAAAAGGGCCTGTCGAGGTCTCCCGGGCTCAGCTTGAAGCATTCAAATCGACCGTGGTCGGCGAATTGCCCGCGCTTCTGGAAATGGACGAGGTCGAGCGCCAGATTGATGAAGTGCTCAACCGGCGTCATCCTCGCTTTGCCGGCATGGTGGAACAGGTTCGGCATTTTCGCGGCAAAAGGTTTCGCCCGCTTTTGGTGATTTTGGCGTCGAAGGCGGCGGGCCGCACGACGGAGCGGCATGCCACGCTGGGCGCGGTGATGGAGCTCATCCATACCGCAACGCTGGTTCACGACGATGTGCTCGATGGCGCGCAGATGCGCCGCCATAGCCCAACGGTCAATGCCCGCCACGACAACTACAACAGCATCCTTCTGGGTGACTGGATTTTCAGCCAGGCCTTTGCCCTGGCGAGCAACCTGGAAAATTTGACGATCAACAAGATGCTTGCGGAAAGCGCCTGCAAGGTTTGCGAGGGAGAGCTTCACCAGGGGTTGGAACGGGGCAATCTCGAACTTGATGAAGCGGCCTATTTTCGCATCATCGACGGCAAGACCGCCGAACTCTTGGCAGCCTGCTGCAAATCTTCGGCGATCCTCGCCGAATCGCCCCCAGTTCTGGTGCAACATTTGGAGACGTTCGGACGCAAAGTCGGCCTGGCGTTCCAGGTGGCTGACGACCTGCTCGACCTGGTGGGGGAGGAAGGCCGTACCGGCAAATCGCTGGGAACCGACCTGATCCAGGGAAAACTCACCCTGCCGATCATTCACGCCCTGCGGCAGCCCTCCAGCCAGCGGGTGATGGCGCTCTTGAAGGACTCGCCGGCCGATGCGAACCTGGCGCGGCAGGCCATGGTTCCCCTGCTGCAAGAGGCCGGCTCGATCGAATACGCCAAGGATATCGCGAGGCGATTGGTGGCGGAAGCACGCGCCGCCCTGGGGCACCTGCCAAACACACCCTGGCGGCAGCACCTCGCGCATCTCGCCGAGAAAGCGATCTCTCGTTCCGCGTAAGTTCTTTTATCGATGTGGCTTGGGTTCGATAGTTGACTATGGAACCCGTTTTAATTTTATCAACACTCTCATTTTGATTTTCAAGCCAGCTCAAAAGATCATTTCTTCCTCGGGCGCCTTGCCCGATTTCTGGGCCTTGCTGCCAGCAAGTTAAGCGCTCGCCCTAAGGAGTGCCTCGAAACTTGAAACAAAAAAAGTCATTAACTCCTTTTTCTTAAAGGAGTTGGGGGAGGGGGATTCTCCTCGGAAAGAAGAGCGGCATAGTTCTTGCTCATGGGACCAAGACCCTTTTTCTGTCTCTTCCGAAAGGATATCTCCACATGATTTTGTCCCTCAAGCTGCCAGGAAAGCTCCTCCTGACAGCTTTGTTAGCCGCATTCACATTGAGTGCCGCGGGTTTTGCGCAGCCTCCAAGCAAACCCACCGTCGAATCGCTAACGAAAGATCTGGCTGATCTCAAAAAATCGCACGACGAATATGTTGCGAAAAACGACTCGGGCGTAGGCGCGGCAACGACCAAGGGCGATTCCGCCTGGATGCTGACCTCGGCCGCCTTCGTGAATTTGATGCTTCCTGGTCTGGCCTTGTTTTACGGCGGCATGGTCCGGCGCAAAAACGTTCTGGCCACGATGATGCAGAGCATGGCGGCTCTTTCCATCGTCGGCCTTTACTGGGTTGCGATCGGTTATTCGCTCGCCTTTGGGCCATCGATCGGCCTGTCGATTCCTGGTTTTGAAGGAGGAGTCGTCGGCTGGAGCTGGGACCTTTTCTTCATGAAGGGGATCAAGTCGGACATGCTCCTTCCGGGCGGTACGATCACCGTCTACACCCACATGATCTTCCAGGGGATGTTCGCCATCATCACTCCCGCGCTGATTTCCGGCGCGCTGGCCGAACGTATCCGCTTCTGGCCCTTCTGCATTTTCTGCATCCTCTGGGTGACCCTGGTGTATTGCCCCTTGGCCCACATGGTCTGGGCGTTCGATTGGTTCTTCCCCGTACCGGTGGATCTGGTCAAGGGTAACGGCGCAACCGCGGTCGGCATCCTTGGGAAAATGGGCGCTCTCGACTTCGCGGGCGGCACCGTCGTTCATATCGCGGCAGGCGCTGCGGCCTTGGCCTGCATCCTTGTTCTGCGCAAGCGGACCGGCTATCCCCAGCAACCGATTCACCCCAACAGCATGGTGCTGACCCTGGTGGGCGCCGGCCTCCTCTGGTTCGGCTGGTTCGGCTTCAACGGCGGTAGCGCCACCGCTTCGGGCACCCTGGCCGCCTCGGCATTCGTTGCAACCCAAGTTGCGGCGGCCGCTGCCGGTTTCTCCTGGATCTTGATCGAATGGCTGCTCAAGGGCAAGCCAACCGCGCTCGGCCTGGCCTCGGGCATCGTTGCCGGCCTGGTTGCCGTCACTCCCGCTTCGGGCTATGTGACGGCAGGCGGCGCGGTCGCCATCGGCCTGCTCGCGGGCCTGGTTTGCTACTATGCCGTCTCCTTGAAATCGGTGTTGGGTTACGACGACAGCCTGGATGCCTTCGGCGTTCACGGCGTGGGCGGATTCCTCGGCGCGATCCTCACCGGCATTTTCTGTTTTGTCACCGTCAATGGCGCGGGCGGCGATGGCTACTTCGCCTTCAAGTACCGCGATGACAAGATCGCCGAACTGAGCGCCAAATTTGGCAAGGCCGTGGCCGGCACCACCGACGAGGCCAAGGCCGCGTCGCTTGATCCGGTGATTGAAGCCAACACCAAAACCGCCGATGACGCCGCCGCCAAGTTCACCAAGGCGAAGGACGACGTCGATGAAGAAAATAAGAAGCCGACCCCGGACAAGGCGAAGGTGGAAGCCCTCGAAAAGACCAGGGCCGACCTTTACGCCAAGAATGCCGAAGCCGCCGGCAACCTATCCGATGCCAAGGATCTGAAGGCCCTTCTGGAAACCAAGGCCAAGATGGCCAAGGACGAAAAAGGCCCCTTCACCCAGTTGATCATTCAGACCAAGGCCGCCGTCTTCGCGCTGGTCCTGGCGTTTGTGCTGAGCCTTGGCCTGGCGATTCTGGTGCAGGCCGTCACGCTTGGGAACTTCACGACTGATACCGAATCGGAATTGACTGGCCTCGACGAAACCGAACACGGCGAAACCGGCTTCGATTTTGGTCCAAGCCTCAACACGCTGGTCGGCTCCACCACGGTCACCGCTCCTCGTCCCGCGAGCTTCCCGCCGAACATGAAGCCGAAGCACTTCACCCTGACGGTGCTTGGACCCGATGAGAAATCGCTCCAGGAAACCTGGTCGAAGCTTTGCCAGGCGGGCGCGGAACCAAGCGCCGACATGAAAAAGGTCTACGCCAATGTCACCACGATTTCCGGCAACAAGTTCCGGTTCCGTGGCGGCGATGCCACCCAGATGAAAGATTCGCTGGAAAAGGTTCTCAAACCTGGGCTTTCGAGCGCGATCAGCAAGATCACGGTCGAGTCCTAGTCTTTGGGCCAAGTCGTCACGAAGAAACCTGATGCGATTGGGGGGAATTTCTCTTCCCCCGATCGCCTCTGGGAGAACCCGCCAACCGTCGGGACCGCGCCGGCCTCTCCCCAGAATTTTCCCCCACTCGATTGCAGTCCCGGAATACAAGAAAATCCAAAGGAATTCCCATGAAGTTGATTACGGCGATCATTCGACCCGAGAAGCTGGAAGCCGTGCAGACGGCCCTAAGCGGGATCGATGTGTATTTGATGACCGTGTCCGATGTGCGCGGTTGCGGCAAGCAAAAAGGCCACACCGAAGTCTACCGCGGCACCGAAATTCAGGTTCGTTTGCTTCCCAAATTGAAAGTGGAGATCGCGGTCAACGAGGCGTTTGTCGAAGCGACCGTGGAAGCGATCGTTCACTCGGCCCGCACCGAGCCGACCGGCAAGATCGGCGACGGCAAGATCTTCGTTCAACCGCTCGACGATTGCATTCGCATTCGCACCGGCGAAAAAGGCCCCGCGGCCATCGGCCCCTGATCGGTCAAGCGGTCGGACACAAGAAAAAAACCACGAGATTCTAGTGGAGTGATTTTTCGCACATGCGGCTTGGCTCTCCTTGCCGCGAACCAATCATTCGGCCTTAGGGCCGAATTCAATTCCTCACTGGGTGGGAAAGGGCCCCGGCGAAGTGGTTTCGCCGGGGCCTTTTCCTTTCCGGAAAAGGATTCAATCGCTTTGCTTGCGCTTGCCAGGCGAACTCAAAACCGGATCTGCCTGTACCTGTATCAGGACAGGAGGAGCAGGCCCTAAGATTACGCCGCACTTAAGATTACGCCTCGCCAAGGATAACGATCGCCAAGGATAACGATCGCCAGGGATAACTATCGCCAGGGCAGGGCGAAGGTGGTAAAAAGGTCGTTGGACCTCATGTGCCGTTCGATTCCCGATTTTTGCGGGGCCCATTCGTTTGATCTGGACCCTCTATTTGCTGCCTCTGGCCTTCTATTTGGTCTTCTTGGGCCAAAATCACCAGCAAGGCCGCATCCGAGTGTTTTCGGGTAGAAGTGACCTGATCAGGCTCTGGGGCGGATTGGCAGGGTTGATCATCCTCGGCGGACCCCGTTTTTTAGCCTGGCTTTATCGTCAACTGGTGCTGAATTCGATTGCCGACGGTGGGCCCGAACCCCTCTATCTGCTGCGGGAAGTCTGGGTCGCGATCTTTGGAGTCTATCCCCTCATCGTCGGGTGGTGGGGATACAGTTTGTGGAAGGCCCGTGAGCGGCTGACGGTGGTCTATTCCAGTTCCGCGGAACTGGTGCGTCAGGCGCTTGAGAACCTCTCCCTCGATTCCCATTTTGATGGGGGCACCGCGACGGCACAGCCTTCGATCGCAAGCCGCCCAGAGCGGCCGAGCATTGTCGAAGAACGCTGGCTGCAGGTGGTGGAAATTGCGTGGCCTGAGGACCTTCTGCCCTGGAAGGAAAAATACGAGACCATGCTCGATTCCGAACTCGCGCGGGTTCAGGTGCAACCCGGCGTCTTTTGGGCTCTTCCCGTGACCTTTGGCCTGGCCATTCTCTTTGCGCTTGCCGGGCTTAACCTGCTTCAGGCCTGGGTGGTCTTTCGACAGGCAGGTTTTTAGCGGGCGTTCAGATCGTTCCCTTGCCCCGTCGCCCGCGCCGCGGCATCACCGCGAAATCGCGGTGAATTCTCCCATCGCCTGGGCGGCTTTTCTCATTCGTGGTCGTCGTGATCGAGGTGGTCAGGCGGCTTGGCTCCTCCCACCCAGACCTTGCGCTGCCGCGACGAGGGGATGTGGAGCATCTTGCGGTATTTGGTGATCGTGCGGCGCGCGATCGGGAACCCTTCGCCCGTCATCTTTTGGACCAGCTCGTCGTCAGAGAGCGGATTGGTTTTGTCTTCCGAGGAGATCAGTTCCTGCAGGCGGTTTTTGAGCCGTTCCCAGGCGATTTCCTCACCCGATTTCGTGGTGGTGCCCCCGACGAAGAAGCGCTTGAGCGGAAACACGCCGCGAGGCGTTTGCACATACTTGTCGTCGACCGCGCGGCTGACCGTGGTGACATGGACGCCAACTTCGTCGGCGATCTGCTGCATTTTCAGGGGTTCAATGAACTCCGGCCCCTCGTCGAGCATGCGCTTTTGCCGGCGGATGATTGCTTCGGATACCCGGCGAATCGTGTTGCGGCGCTGCTGAATCGCTTCTTCGAGCCAAAGGGCCGACTGGATTTTGCGCTTCAGATATTCCTTGGTGGCCGGATCGGTATCGGGGTCGCGCACCGCTTCGCGCCACATCGGGTTGATGCGAATTTCCGGAATACCGTTGTCGGTCAAGCGCACCTGGTAGTCGCCATGATCGTCGACTTCGACAAAGAGATCGGGTACGACATATTGCTTCGGTTGATCGTCCATCCCGGCGCCGGGGCGCGGATTGAGGTGGCTGATCTTTTCGATGGCCCGGTGGATTTCCTCCATGCCGAATCCGGTTTTACGCTGCACCTGGGGCAGGCGGTTGAAGCGGATGTCGTCGAGATGTCCCTGGATCAGCGTTTTCATCAAGTCGGCGTCGGGGTCCCTCAGGGGAACCTGAAGAAGCAGGCACTCTTGCAAGTTGCGCGCGCCGACACCGCGCGGTTCGAGCCGTTGCAAAATCTCCAGCGCCAGTTCCAGTTCCCCCACTTCGAGAATCGGCGGGACATGAGCGGCGGCCAGTTCGGGAATGCTCGTCGATAAATATCCGGTCGCATCGATGTGCGAGGCCAGATAACGCACCATTTCCTCGTCGTCGGAGCCCAGATTGAGGTAGGTGATCTGCTCGTTGAGGTGGTCCTGCAAGGACGGCGAGCGCGCGACGATGCTTTGCATCAGGTCGTGCTGGCGATCGGACGCTTCGTCGACGGCGCCGCGCGAAGGCCGAGAATCGCCCATCGCCTCGGCCCAGTCGGAACTCAGATTGGTCATCCGATCCATGCGGTCGAAGTCGGCGCTGTCGTCGTCGCGGTCGATGCGCAGTTCTTCGCCTTCGCCTTCAAGCGCATCCGATTCGATGGTGGTATCGTCGGGTCCCATTTCGGGACCTGGACCTGGTTCTTCGCGAATTTCCGGCAGAAGGACCGGTTCGTCAACTTCCGTTGCCAGCTCCAGGACCGGGTTCTCCTGAAGTTCCATTTCCACTTTTTCTTGCAATGCCATCATCGGCATTTGCAAAATTTCCATCGATTGGATCATGCGTGGCCCAAGCGTCAGACCCAAGGTCTGTTTCTGGGCTAGGCTCATTTCCTGACGCATGTCGACTTCCTATTCCGCGGTGCGGTTCAAAATTCCCGCCGGCCATCCAAAGCATCGGCCAACATTTGACTATTGGCAAATTCCAGAGAGGAGCCAGTGGGCAAACCTCGTGCCAATCGTGTAATTCTAACACCAAAATTCGCCAATGCACTCGATAAATACAAAGCCGTGCCATCTCCTTCCAGGGTGGGGTTGGTCGCCAAAATGATCTCGCGAATCGAGCCCTGCCGCACCCGATCGAGCAGGTGATCGATCGTTAGTTGCTCGGGCCCGATGCCGTCCAGCGGGGAAATGCGCCCATAGAGGACGTGGAACGTGCCGCGGAACCGGCCCGCCCTTTCCACGACGGTCATATCCTTGGGTTGTTCCACGACGCAAATGATGCCAGGGTCTCGTTTTCGATCCTGGCAAATGGAGCAGGTCTCTTCTTCGGTCGGGGCGCAGCATTGCCGGCAGCGATGAATGCGTTCCTTGAGCAGGCGCAAGGCGTCGGCCAAGCCAAGGACCTCCTCGGAGGGGGCATCCATCAGGAAATGCAGCATCCTTTCAGCGCTCTTGGGACCGATGCCCGGCAGCTTGCCGAGGTGCCAGAGAACTCGAGGCAAAAGTGCCGCCGGCATTTCCGCGAAGCCGCCCTTGTTGCGAAGCATCCTGCTCACCGGGTGATCACTCCTCACAAAAAACCAAACAGCACAAGGTGACCGATTGCCCTCAAAGCAAAAGAAACCACCCATCTTCGTTATCCGGGCAAGCCCCGTCTTCATCCGAGACGGGCACCTAGGTCATCTTCGTTATCCGGGCAAGCCCCCGTCTTCATCCGAGACGGGCACCTAGATCATCCTGGCAGGCCCGGCAGGCCCATTCCACCGGGCAGTCCCATTCCGGGGGGCAAGCCCGCCGCCGCGCTGACCCGGGCCATTTCTGCGGCGATCTGTTCGCGCATGCGATGAATGGCCAGATTGCTGGCGCCACGGATCAGATCTTGCAGCAGTTCCTTGTGCTCCGCGCCCAGGGCGTGCTGGCCGATCAGGCAACGGGTCATTTCCATGTTGCCGTTAACCTCAACCTGAACCGCCCCTCCGCCCGATTCTCCGTAGGCGGTCATCTTGGGGAGCCGTTCTTGAAAACGTTTCATCTCTTCCTGAATCTTCGGAAGGTTTTTCATCAAGGAGGCCATTTGGCCGATTTCTTTGAACATGGCTCCCGTTCCGTTAAAAGACCTGAATCCGAACCCATCTTAACCGTCCCTGGCCCGAGTCTCCACAAGTTCGGCCTGGAAATTGCCGATCTATCTGGTTGTTGGATCCCATACGATTGGGTAAATTCTTCATTAGCAACATCTTGCGTGCCCTTTCCGGAGAATTTCCGATGCGGCGCCGTGGCTTCACCTTGATTGAACTCCTTGTCGTCATCGCCATCATCGGGGTGCTGATTGGGCTGCTTGTGCCCGCGGTTCAAAAAGTTCGCGAGGCGGCCAACCGGATGAGCTGCGGATCGCAAATCAAGCAGATCGCGCTGGCGGCACTCGTCTATCACGACGCCAACAAGATGTTTCCTGCCTCGTTCAGCTACCTCGATCCGCTGGCGCCAGGGCAAAATCAGCGGCCGATCAGCCTCTTTACCGCCATCCTGCCTTATATCGAGCAAGAAGCGGTTTATAAGTCGTTTCTTGCAACCGATCCGGCGCTCCTGCGCAATCCCGGCGGCCCGGCGGCCGCGGTCGTGAAAGTTTTGGTTTGTCCCTCGGTCTATGGCGTCAGCAATCCCCAAGTCATGGCCGGCGGATTCCAGGCCGGATCCCTTTCCTATGGGGGCAATTCCGGCACGCGGAATTTTCCCTTGGAAAAGGGGCATTGCGACGGGCCGTTCCCGGTACTCGACGAAGCGGATATCAAGATCACCCCGCAATCGCCCACGCGCTTGGCCATGGTCCTCGATGGTACGAGCAATACGCTTTTCTTTGGTGAAAAACGCTCAGGTGACGGCAATTGGGACAGCTGGATCAATGCACCGCTTGACCCGCCGCCTCCCTATCCGATTACCATTTTCCAGACCTACCTGGTCTGGGCGGGCATTGGCAATTTCGGTCCGGCCCAAGTGACCGGTTCTTCCGAAGTTTCTCTGCAATACGGCGTTGTGAAGGGCTACGTGCCTCCTCCCAAAGTCGAAGGTCAACCGCCTGAGAAAATTCCCTACGCGACGATCCAGGCTGATATGGAGGCCCGTTTCGGCGCCTGGGGTAGCAACCATTCCGGCGTGGTCCAGTTTGCCTGGATGGATGGATCGGTCAGGCCGATTCGCATCGACACCGGTTTGGCGCCGCTTCGGGCCGTTTCCACGATCGCCGGCGGCGAAGTGATGCCCGAACTGCCTTGATGGCGAATCGTTGAAGCGGTCTCGTCGTCCATTTCAACGCCTTGGGCTTTAGACAGGTTGTTTCCCGGCCAAACTTCGCGGTTAATCTCCTATCAAGACGGATGGGAGATCCGAATTCATGAACGCGACGCAAAGCCAGCTCGGAACGATCCGAGAAAAAATCGAAAATGGGGTGCGCCTCTCTTTTGACGAGGGGATGGTGCTCGAAGAGAAAGCCGACCTGTTCTTTCTGGCCCGGATGGCTCATCTGGTGCGCACGCGCAAGAACGGCGACATCGCCTATTACAACGTCAACGTTCACCTCAACCCCACCAACGTCTGCGCTTACCGCTGTTGCTTCTGCTCGTTTCGCGCGAACCTCAATGACGACCGCGCCTATGTCATGTCGGATGAGGAAATCCTCAAGCGCGCCGAAGAGGCGGCCCGCCGCGGCGCGACCGAGATGCACATCGTCGGCGGACTTCACAACCGCAAACCGTTCGAGTGGTACCGGCATATCCTCGAAATCGTTCACGCGGCGCAACCAAGCTTGCACCTGAAGGCCTACACCGCCGTGGAGTGGGACTGGTTTCAGCGGTTGACCGGCCGGCCCATTCGCGATCTGCTCGCCGAGTTTCGCGACGCGGGCTTGGGCAGCCTGCCCGGCGGCGGCGCCGAAATCTTCCACAAGGAAGTGCGGGACATCATCTGCGAACACAAGGCCGATCCGGAAAAGTGGCTCGAATGTCATCGCGAAGCCCACAAACTAGGCATTCGCTCCAACGCAACCATGCTTTATGGCCACATTGAAAAGGCCCATCATCGTATCGATCATCTCATTCGTCTGCGCGATCTTCAGGATGAAACGGGAGGCTTTCAAACCCTCATTCCGCTCGCCTTTCACCCGGACAACAACCGCCTCAGCCACATTCCCCGCCCTTCGGGAATCATGGATTTGCGAACGATGGCGATCTGCCGCCTCATGCTCGACAATTTCCAACACATCAAGGCCTACTGGGTCATGCTCGGCATCAAGACCGCGCAGATCGCACTCTGGCACGGGGCCGACGATATCGATGGCACCGTGGTTCATGAAAAGATCTATCACGAAGCCGGTTCGGACAGTCCGCAGGAAATGGCCGTATCGGAGCTAACGCATCTCATTCGCGAGGCGGGGTTCACGCCCGTGGAAAGGGACACGCTTTACAACCAAGTGCATCGCGATCCGGAAAAACAAAAGGTCTGGAAAAAAGGCCTGGCGTTACCCGTCATGAATTCATGACAGGCGTATAGGGATGAATTCATGACAGGCGTATAGGGCAAGTCGTAAACAGGCGAAAAAATCTGCGGTCGAATTCGCCGGATTTTTCCGGGTTCAAGGCTTCTTAGGGGCTTCTGGTTTTGGCGTTTCTTTTTCAGCCGGCGGCGCTGCCGTGGTGTTCGCCTTCGCTTTGATGGGGGCGATCCGGTCCAGTTCGGCATTGACCGCTTTTTGAAAGTCGCTGATCGCCTCGCCTTCACGGTAAACGAGCACCTTCTCGATTTTGCCGCCGTTGGCGACGATTGCGGTCATCGCCGCCGTCGGAGCAAGCCGGTAAGCGGGTGGACCCAGCGGATCTTCAAACACTCCCACCGGTAAATTGCGCAGGCCTGTCGCCGCAGCCCATTTGACAATGGGGCCATCGACTTCTTCCTGCTTGGCATGAAGCAGAGTCAACCAAGCCGCCAGATTCTCCCGTTTCGCAAGCGCCTCGTCGAGGGTTTGGGCCAACTGGGTGATCTTTGTCGAAGGAAACGCAGGTTGGCCGGATCCTCCCGCGGCAGCGGCAAACAAAATAATCACCGGCTTTTCTTGAGATTCGCAAACATAACAATGGGATCGGCCCCGCTGTTCGCCGATGCTTAGAAGGAAGGAATAAGGGGGCAGTTTTGCTCCGGGTGGTAACGTGCTTTCTTGCTGCAAAACGGTCAAGGCGCCGAGGTACAGTAAAGCGGGAAGCATGCGACACCTGTAAGGTTTAGGACGATTGCAAATGATCGGGTAAGCTGTGAGGGCAAAACAAGCTCAGCTTGTATCCAGGCTGGGTTTGGATTAACTTCCTGATCGGGTTTTCCTCCTGCCTGTCCTACGGGGAGGTTCCTGTTTGCGCAAGGAGGCAAGGATGCCTCAAAGAACGCATGAGTGGTCCGCCGCCCTCGGCGGGAACGATATCATCGCCTTTGCTCAGCAAATCCTGCGTGCCGAGGCCGATGCCCTGTGCCTTGTGGCCGACCGCCTGAACGAGTCGTTCGAGCAGGCTGTCGATTTATTGCGTGGCACCGTGGAATTGGGATCGGGACGGGTGCTCTTGAGCGGGGTGGGCAAATCGGCCCATGTCGCGCACAAAATTTCAGGCACATTGAATTCCACCGGCACGCGTGCTTACTTTCTAGATCCCGTTCAGGCGCTGCACGGCGACCTCGGCATGGTTCATCCCCACGATGTCGCCATCTTGTTCTCCCACTCGGGAGAAAGTGAAGAAATTGTCCGCCTGCTCGCGCCCTTGTCGGGCTTGTGTTCGGCGCTCATCGCCGTGACCGCGAATGCCCAGTCGGCGCTCGCCCGTCAGGCCGTAGTCGTTCTGGCTTATGGTCCCCTGGAAGAAGTTTGTCCCCTGGGACTGGCACCCAGTGCCAGCACCACGGCCATGCTCGCCCTGGGCGATGCTCTTTCCTTTGCCGTGAGCGAATCGAGAGGATTTGGCCAGGAAGACTTTGCGCGGTTTCACCCGGCCGGCTCGCTTGGCCGCAAACTCGCGCGGGTGGAACGAATGATGCGCGTGGCTCCCGAGGCCCGGTATGCCACCCATACGAGCACGATCCGCGAAGTCATGTCGCGTGCGGGCAACAAGGGAAGGCGCACCGGCGCCGTGATGGTTCTGGACGATGCCGGCCGATTGGCGGGCATTTTCACCGATAGCGATCTGGCCAGGCTCATTGGCCGGCGCGCCGATGAACAGCTTGATCGTCCCATATCCGAGGCGATGACCGCATCTCCCCTGGTTGCCCGGGCGGGAACGCGCGTGGGCGAAGCGATGCAGTTGATGTCGCTACGAAAAATCAGCGAATTGCCGGTGGTCGACGACGACGGGAAGCCGCTGGGCATTCTCGACATCACCGATCTGATCGACCTCGCCGGCGCGGCCGCGCGGTCGCGTGCAGCTTGATGAGGATACCCGAGAAATCATGACCGCCCTTGGGACCATTTGCAAACAGATCCGCCTCATCGTCTTGGACGTCGATGGGGTGCTTACGCCTGGACTTCTGGTGCCTGCCACGCCAGGCGCTTCCGAATGGAAATGCTTTCACGTTCGCGATGGCCTGGCAATGCGCGCCTGGCAATATCAGGGAGGGCAACTGGCCATCCTGACCGGTCGGGGAGGGCCCGCCGTCGAGGCGCGTTCGCGCGAACTTGGCGTGCGCTTCTTGAAGCAAGGGGCGAATCCCAAAACGCCCGCCTATGAATCGCTCTTATCGGAAACGGGCATTGCCCCTCATCAGGTTTGTTGCATCGGCGACGATGCCGCCGATATCCCGCTTTTGCGTTCGTGCGGCTTGGGAATCGCCGTGGCGGATGCCTGCGTGGACGCGCGCCGCGCGGCGCTGATTGTGACGCGCGCGAATGGCGGCCAGGGGGCCGTGCGCGAGGCACTGGAACTGATCATGAGATGCCAGGGAAATTGGACAGCGGCATGAACAGGTACATCGATCAACGACTGGCGTGCCTTGCCGCCCTTCCCGCTTACCCCTTATTGGGAGGGCGCAGATAACCGTGTGGACTCCGCGCCGAATTTCCTTCCTTTTCATCTACCTGATCCTTGGGATCGGCATGTACCTAGGGTATGCCGTTGCCCTGGGGCAAATTGACGGTTTGCCTCCACTGCCTGAAGGCTTGGGACCTCGCGACAACGAAACGCTTCCGCCGATTCCGCCTCGCCCTGCCTCGCGGGCGATCGCGAAATTGCAACAAGCGTTCGGCCCCGATTGCCCTGAGGCGAAGCGCGAATTTCGAATTGAACTGGGCAGCCGGAACATGGTGCTGGCCTGTGACCACTTCGATAAAGAGCCGGATGGACGTGTTTCCCTGCGCCCGATCAGCATCGCGATTTTCGAAAAAGAACGAGCCGACGGCAAAGCTCCCGAAATCAATACCGTGCGCGGTCAGGTCGCCTACATCGAATTCGATCGCCCTGTCGCCAATATGGCCGAAATCGGTTCACGCAAAATCATGGGCGGCGAGATCGTCGGCAATGTTGAAGTCGTCAACAATCGGCGCACGCCGTCGCGAGACGACGATGTGGTGCTTTATGTCCCCAACGGCCCGGTGTTTTATAGTATCCGCCAAAATCGAATCTGGACCGACGACTCGATTCACCTTTCCGATCATCAAAGCAAACCCAAACCGACGGATGTGCGCGGCAAGGGGTTGGAGATCGAATTAGTCTCCGAAGCGAAATCGGGAAATGGGCCGGCACCGGTCAGTTCCAAGGCGCGCGCCGATTCGGTCAGCGGCGTGAAGCGAATCCGCCTGGCCTCTTCGGTCAACATGCATCTTTATGTGTCAGACGATTCGGGGTTCATGGCGTCTCCCGGTCCGCAGACGGCGCCGCAAAAAACCTCGCCGGCCGCATCGTCTTCCAAAGCCCATGTCGCGATCAAAACGCAAGGCTCTTTCGAATACCTCTTTGGTCCGGTATCGGATCTTGCCACGTTCCTCGCGCCGGCCCTCGACCCCGAATCGCGCACCCCGGCCGATGTCACGCTTACGAAACACAATGAATCGATTGGGGCTGTCGATCAACTTGTTTGTGAGAAGCTCGTGCTCACCTTGAGAAAGCAAGGCCCCATCGCCACCCAGGCGGAAAAGAAAGAGGGGGCTGTTCAGGCTCCCGTGATTTCCACCGCCCTGGCGACGGGCAAGGAAGTGATCATCACTTCCGACGCCGAAAAACTCGAAGCGCACGGCAAGGAACTGCACTTCGATAACCGCACGGGCAAAACGATTCTCAAAGGGGCGCCCAACATGGTCGCCTATGTCGATGGCAACAAGCTGGAATGCCCGGTCATGGAATTGATCCAGCCGCCAAAGACGCTGACGCCTGACGGCAAGAAGCTCGCGCCCACGATTCGTGCGCTGGGTAAGGGATATATCGACCTCAAAGGCAGCGCCATCGACAAGGTGGAAAAGTCGCCGAACGACCCCAAAGACCTACAGGCCAAGGATTTGTTGCATTCGAAGTCGAAGGTGCGCGCCCAGTGGAACGACCGGATGGTGACAGCGCGCGACGGCAATTTCGATCTATTGACCTTTGAGGGACGGGCTCGTTTTCTCGACGACGAAACCGGTCAGTCTCTCGAAGCCAATACCCTCAAGATTTGGCTAGGCGATTCACAGTTGGTCGCGCAACCGCGGACTGCCGTGCTCTCTCCGGCCGCGCCATCTGGCGCCGTGGAAAACGGCAGCAATGCCAAGCCCAAGGGCAAACCGGAAATTCAGCGACTCGAAGCGATCGGCGGCGTGATGGCTCGCTCCAAGGAACTGATCATTCACGACACCGGCCGCTTGCATATCACCTTCCAAAATCAGGCACTGCCGCCATTGGCCACCCCGGCCGGGCCCAACATCGCCCCGATCAATCCCGAACCGTTCACGTTGGGCGGGCCCAAGCCAGCAAAACCCGGTGTCGTTCCCAATGGCTTGAATGCCGTTGGCGCCGGCAAAAACGTTCGGCCGGGAGAGCCCAAACAAGGGGAAAAGCCGATCGACCTGTCCGCGCGTTCCATCGAGGCCTGGGTCAACCGTCAAGACAACCACCTCGACCGCGTACGCACCGAAGGATCGGTCGTCGTCCGTCAGGAACCGAGCAAGCCCGGCGACAAGGGGGTCGACATCCGCGGCGAGACCTTGCAACTGCACTGGAAGCCGGAAGGCAGCATCCTCACCGTGGGCGGCGACAGCGACCAGACCAACCTGGCCCAGATCAAGATGGACCGGCTTTTCATCCTGGGGCCGGAAGTGACCATCGATCAGATTGCGAATCGCGTCGAGGTGAATGGACCGGGCGCCATGCAAATGGACAGCGCCACCAACCTGCAAGGCGTGAGTTTGTCCAAGACGGTGCCGCTGGAAGTCCACTGGAGCAAGAAGATGCTCTTTTCGGGCAAGCATGCCGAATTCACCGGCGACATTCAGGCCAAACAAGAGGAAGCCCGCCTGGCCGGCCAGTCGCTTCAGGTGACCTTCGATCAGGCGATCTCCTTGAAGGAAGGCACGCGCCGCGATCAATCGCCCAAGGTCGATCAGATTGTCGTCGACCGCCAGGTGCGCGCGGAGGAGTCGCAGTACCTGGGAGAGAAGCTGGTTCGTTTTCAGCGCATCGTTGCCTTGACGTTGACCATGAATCGCCTGGAAGTCGAGCCGACCGCATCTTCCTCCGTTCCTGCCATGCCGACGAGCCTGGGTGGCGCGTCGCTGCCCGGCGCCGGGGTGACGCGTGAGCCCAATGAGGTGCGCGCTTCAGGACCTGGCGAAGTCCGGTTGATGCAGCGTGGGGGTACCGATCCTTTTGAGCAAAAGCCGCGCACGGCCGGCTTGACCGCTTCGACCTCGGCCAAGCCGGTACCTGCACCGACCATTGAGGCGCCGATGAAAATGACGCGCATCACGTTCCTCAAGAGCATGTACGCGAACAACCGTTCCAACACGGCGACCTTCCTTGAGGATGTGCGCGTGCTGCATTTCCCCTGTGAAAATCCGAATGTGGATGTGGAAATCGAAAACATCCTCGAACGGTTGCCAGTTGGTGCGATTTTCATGCGCTGCGACAAACTCGAGGCCTTAAGCCGCGGCGAAGGGAAGAATGCGCGCCAGGATATGAAAGCCAAAGGGCGCGTTGCGGTGCGAGCGCGAGAATTCGAAGCCCGCGCCGAAATGGTGACCTATGAGGATGCCAAGGAACAATTGATCTTCCACGGCGTGCCCAACGTGCCGGCGGTGCTGCTGCGGCAGCTTAGGGCAGGGGCCCCCCCCGAAGAGGTCAAGGGCCAGAAAATCACCTACAACCGGGCCACCGGGCAATTCAAAATCGACGAAGGCTCGTGGCTGGGCGGTGGGAATTAGTCTTCTTACGTCGTCAAGGATGAGGAAACGGAACTCGTGTTTTGGCCGCGGGGCCGGATGCAAAGCATCAAGACCACTGAGATTGCCGCGAAGAGCGCATACAATGCGAAGATTCCATTCAGCGGCATTTTCCGGTCATTCAACAGGCCGAAGGTGTAGTCGGCGATGCCTCCTCCGCTGATGCTGACGAAGTTCATGATGCCGTAACCAGTCGCTCGCAATTCGGGCCGCACGACCTGGCAAAGAATTGGCATGTTGTTGCCATCGAAAAATCCCCAGCCCAGGCCGAAGAGGGCCAGCGACACCACCGCCGCGAACAGGGTCGGCGCGTTGCCCATGCCAAAAAGCGCCGGGATCAACAGAAAAATTCCCGTGGCGCTGATGAAAATCCGGCCCCGCTCGGTGCGGGCCATGAGCGCATCGGCCAGATAACCCCCGAGCGCCGCGCCGAAAATCGCCGCGATCGTCCAGTAAAGGGATGCGGAAACTCCGGCATACCCCTGGCCGATTTGGAACTTGGTTTTCAAGATGGCGGGCATCCAGTCGCGCACGATCCAGGCAGGAAGCGCCGGCAAGGTGAAGCAAACGACCAGGAGCAAAAACGAACCGTTGGAAAGCAGTTCGCGCAAGGCCCGAATCGGCCCCGGACCCACGTCGCTGGTCGCTTCAGCGGCCACCGGAGGGCGGGGCAACAATAGCAATAAAACCGGCGCGTAAACGATTCCGGCAAGGCCGCAGGCGTAAAAGACCGAGCGCCAGCCGATATCGGGCGCATCGGCCGCGTAACCGGTGAAGCCGCCTAGGATCACGCCGAGGTAGATCGCCATTTGATGAAAACCGATGGCTCGCGAGCGGGTCGGTCCCAGGTGATGATCGGCGATCAGCGCGAGCGCGGCGGGCATGTAGAACGCCTCGCTGATTCCCATAAGCGAGCGCGCCCAGAGCAACTCCTGGAAGGTGGTCGTCGCCCCGGTCCAAAAGGTGATCGCCGACCAGACGAAGAGGCTCGCGCAAATCGTTCTTTTGCGCCCTAGAAGGTCGCCGACATAGCCTCCCACCGGGCTGAGGAAGGCATAAACCCATTTGAATTGCCCAAGCATCAGGCCCCAGTGGCCATCGTTTTCGATGGTGGGAATATCGGCCATGACCGAAGATTTCATGGCCGACATCATCTGCCGGTCAAGGTAGTTGAGCAGCGCGACCGGCATGAGAAGCAACACCACAAGCCAGGCGGCCCGGGCGACCTTCATCAAGGATTGGGAAGGAGCGGAGGACATGAACGGAGCGTCGATTCCCCTGGTGGGTCCGGTGGCTCAATCTCGCGGCGTCGCGCTACGTGAGCGACCAAGCGGATCATTTAAGAGATAAAGGGGAAAACTACTTTCCTACTGCCCAGAGGTAGTCGTAGCCGCGCAGGTAAAGCCTCCCATCCTCGGCTACGGGAGACGAGGCGATTTGATCGGGAAGTTTGTTTTCGGCGACCTTGGCAAATTTGGGGCCGGTCTTGCAAACGGTGACGACGCCATCTCTGCCCACCAGGTAGATCAGGCCATCGGCCTGGATGGGTGAAGCGCGATAGCGAGCCGGATGAATGCGCTCGGAATAAAGCTCCTTGCCGGTCTTGGCATCCAAAGCGGTGAGCGAACCGTGTTCGCCGCTCAGATAGACGATTCCCTCGTGAACGAGCGGGCAAGAAACATCCGGCGTCTTCTTGGGCAAGCGCCAAAGCTCCTCGAATTCCGGCTTCCCCTCCTTGGTCACCGGCTTGACCCCCACCACCTGCCCATTTTTGGCGGTCGGAATGACGATCAAATTGGGAGTGGCCACGGGAGAAGCGACGAAACGCAAATAACGATTGTACCTTTCATGGGGATTGAGGTCCTTGACTCGCCAGGCTTCGGCTCCGTCATTCATGTTGAATGCCACCGTGTAGTCGTTGCCGTGGGTGATGAGCAGTTTTTCGGGCCCCCGGCTCCAAACAAAGGCGCTGGCATAGCTGTGGAGGTTCTCATCGGTGCCGTCGCTTGGCCGGTTCGATTTCCAAACTTCGCTGCCGGTCGCCTTGTCGAGCGCAATCACCCGCTGGCCCTGATCATCGAGCAGTTGCAGGTAAATCCGCTCGCCATCGAGCACGGGCGTCGTGGTGGTGCCGAATTGAATGCGGAACTTACCGTAGCGCTCTTGCAGATTGAATTTCCAAACTTCCTTGCCGTCCAGGGTGTAGGCGCCATACTCTCCCGAGCCGACCATGGCGAATACCAGCTTGCCGTCGGAAGCGGGGCTGGAAGCGGCGCCATTTCCCTCGTCGGACCGGGCATTCGGCGTGCCCTTACCCATGTCTTGCCGCCAGAGTTCCTTACCGTCGGCGGTGGAATAAGCCACCAGAATCAGGCGATCGCCGGCGGCGGACGTGAGGAACAGGCGGTCACCCACGAGGATGGGAGTCGAGCCGCCCATGCCGGGAAGTTTGGCCTTCCAGGCAATTCCCTCGGTTGCCGACCATTTGACCGGAACGCTTTTGGCCGGGCTATTGCCGTCGTTGGCCGGACCGCGCCACTGAGGCCAGTCCCCACCCATTGCTTGCTGGCCAACGGAAAAGAGAAGGAGGAGGACGCAAAAACGCATAATCAAACCTCAGGTGGGAAGAGCAAGGGCTCTTGCGATGTTATCGCACCCAAAGGCCCGATCGGAAAGCGTTTCCGTCAGTTTCAGACGTTATTCATGAATGCAACCGGAAATTGGCCCGTTCAGGCGGCGTTTAGCGAACGATTCCCAGGATATTGTTCATCATTTCCTTGGAGGTTTGCAGCACGGCGGCTCCCACCTGGGACTGAACGAGCAACCGGGTTTGGTTGGCCATTTCCTCGGCGTAGTTGGTGTCGATGAAGGTGGACTGCATCGACGAGGTCGATTCGGTGACGGAGCTCAGGTTGTCCTGGGTGGGAGTCAGGGCGCTGCTCAAAAACGATCCAAGCACGGCCCGCTGCTGATTCAATTCGCCGATGGCGTTGTCGATGATTTTCACGGCGTCGGCCGCATTTTTGGAGCTGGTGACATCGATGTTGGCCAGGCTGTAGAACGCGGCGTTGGCGGCGCTGGAGGTGATGGCCAGCGGATCGGTGACCGAGTTCAGTCCGGTGGTACCCCGGCCAAGCGCACTGGAGCTCAAGTCGCGAATCATGACGCCCATGGTGTCGCCGGCGTTATTTCCGATCTGGAAAGTCTGAGAAGCGCCGTAGTTGACCGACAGCCGCGTGGCGGTGGCGTCGGAGGTGTATTTGTTCACCGTGCCCTGGTAGTAGGTAAGCTTGATGTTGCCGTCGGCGGAACTCAGGGTGCCGCCGCTGCCGATGCCGGCCTGGCCGTTGATCGTGCCGGCAATGTCGGTGCCCGACGTGACGGTCAAGACTTGAGTACCGGGGGCGGCTAGAGCGCTCAGGCCGGTGAAATCGGTGCCGCTATCGACATTGACGCTGGCCGTGAAATTGCCCGAACTTCCAAAGGTGTTGGCTACCAGCAGCAGGCTGCCGGCGCTGTTGTAGGCGGTGACCCCCGTCTGGCTGCTATAGCCGTTGATGGCGGTGACGGCAGCGCCGATCGTGGCCGCGTTGGTGCCATTGAGACCGATGTTGACACCATTGATCTTCAACGTGACCGCTTCGGTCGTCGGGGCCGAGAACGCAACGCCACCCAGAACCTTGGCGGCCTGCGCACCCGCGCTGATGATCGCATTGATCGAGCCGGCAGAGACGCCGTCGTTCTTGACGGTGCCGGTCACGACCGCGATCGAATTGGCCGAGTTCGAGTTGGTGACGGTCGGGGCGAAGGCGCCCGTTAAGAGCTTCTTGTCGGCGTACTGGGTCTGGCCGACGATCCGGTCGAAGGTCTGCAGCAAGTTGCGCACGTCGGCCTGGGCCGAGGCCGTCGAAGAAGCATCTTGCGTGCCGCGGTTGGCGGCATCGACCGCGGTGGAGCGCAGGTTAGTGAGAATCGTCGAGAGTTCCTTCATGGCCGAATCGGCGATCGAGACCATGCTGTAGGCCTTGCCGGTATTGGACAGGGCGGCGCCGATCCCCGACAACTGGGCCTTGTTGAACTCAGACAGGATCAATCCGGTCGGGCCATCGTCGGCGTTGTTAATCTTCGAGCCGGTCGTCAGCTTTTGCAGGCTCTTGGTGAGCACCTGCGTCGTCTTGTTGAGCTGGGTGGTGCCCATCAACCCGGGCAGGTTGCTGTTAATTGAGACGGCCATGATTGGTCTTCCTTAAAATGAGCGCAATAGACTCAGACTAAATATTCTCAAACCGATGATTCACTCGGCTATTACGGTTCCGCGTGCGGAATTCGTCGCCTTCTTCTACTTAAGCTGGGACGATCGTTGCCCCAAGCACCTACTTCATCAGCGACAGTACCAGGTCACCCATCTGCTTGCTCACCTGCAGGATCGCACTTTGCGCCTGGGCCTGGACGAGCAATTTCGTTTGGTTGGCCATTTCCTCGGCGTAGTTGGTGTCGATGAAGGTGGATTGCATCGACGAGGTTGACTCGGTGACGGAACTCAGGTTGTCCTGGGTCGGAGTCAAGGCGCTGCTTAAGAACGATCCGAGCACGGCCCGCTGTTGATTGAGTTCGCCGATGGCATTGTCGATGATTTTCACGGCGTCGGCCGCATTTTTGGAACTGGTGACATCGATGTTGGCCAGGCTATAAAACGCGGCCGTGGCGGCGCTGGAGGTGATGGCCAGCGGATCGGTGACCGAGTTTAGTCCCGTGGTGCCGCGGCCAAGCGCACTGGAGTTCAAATCGCGAATCATGACGCCCATGGTGTCGCCGGCGTTATTGCCGATCTGAAAAGTCTGAGACGCGCCGTAATTGACCGACAGTTGCGTGGCCGTGGCGTCGGAGGTGTACTTGTTCACCGCGCCCTGGTAGTAGGTGATCTTGATGTTGCCATCGGCGGAGCTCAACGTGCCGCCGCTGCCGATGCCGGACTGCCCATTGATCGTTCCGACGATGTCGGTGCCCGAGGTGACGGTCAAGACCTGGGAGCCTGGGGCGACCAGCGCGGTCAAGCCGGTGAAATCGGTGCCGCTATCGACATTGACGCTGGCGGTGAAGTTGCCTGAGGCGCCGAAGGTATTGGCCACAAGCAGCAATGTTCCAGCACTGTTGTAGGCGGTCACCCCGGTCTGGCTGCTATAGCCGTTGATGGCGGTGACGGTGGCACCGATGGTCGCGGCATTGGTGCCATTGAGACCGACATTGACGCCATTGATTTTCAAGGTGACCGCATCGGTGGTTGGTGCGACAAAGGCGCCGGCACCCAGCACCTTGGCAGCTTGAGCGCCCGCGCTGATGATCGCATTGATCGAACCGGAGGTGACGCCATCGTTCTTGACGGTGCCGGTGACGACCGCAATCGAGTTGGCCGAATTGGAGTTGGTGACGGTGGGGGCGAAGGCGCCTGATAATAGCTTCTTGTCGGCGTACTGGGTTTGCCCGACGATCCGGTCGAAGGTCTGCAGCAAGTTGCGCACATCGGCCTGGGCCGAAGCGGTCGAAGAGGCGTCCTGGGTTCCGCGGTTGGCCGCGTCAACCGCGGTGGAGCGCAGGTTGGTCAGGATGGTCGAGAGTTCCTTCATGGCCGAATCGGCGATCGAGACCATGCTGTAGGCCTTGCCTGTGTTGGACAGGGCGGCGCCGATGCCGGACAACTGGGCCTTGTTGAACTCCGAGAGGATGAGCCCGGCCGGGCCATCGTCGGCGCCGTTGATCTTCGAGCCGGTCGTCAGCTTTTGCAGGCTCTTTGTCAACAACTGCGTCGTCTTGTTGAGCTGATTCGTGGCGATCAGCCCGCTTGGATTGGTACTGATATTCAAACCCATGTTCGTTCCCCTTTTACATGATTCGCAGAGTGCTCAACCGCCAACGCGCCCGCGGACTTATAAGCGATAAAACAGATAAACAAGGTAGAAAATTCTAGCTCCGGATATGGCCCAAACCCGCCGGCAGGCGCCGGCGGGTTTGACCCGTAAATCAAGGGAGATCGGCTCCTACCGAAAACCTTTCAGATGCGGCCGCCGGCTTATTTCAGAAGCGACAGGACGATCTGATTGAGCTGGTTGCTCGATTGCAGGATGGCCGACTGGGCCTGGGCTTGAACCAGCAGCCGGGTTTGCGTGGCCATTTCCTCGGCATAGTTGGTGTCGATCAAGGTCGAGCTCATCTGGCTGGTCGATTCGATCACCGAACTCAGGTTGTCGGTGGTGGGGGTCACCGCGCTCGAAAGGAACGACCCCAGGGTGGCGCGTTGATTGTTGAGTTCGGCGATGGCGTTGTCGATGATCTTGATGGCGTCGGCGGCGTTCTTGCTCGAGGTCACATCGATATCGGCCAGGCTTCCGAAAGCGGCGGTCGATGCCATGGAGGTGCGGCCGAGCGGGTCGGTGACCGAATTGAGGCCGATCGTGCCCTTGCCAAGCGAAGTGGCCCTCAGGTCGCGGATGACGACACCCATCGTGTCGCCCGCGTTTTGGCCCAGTTGATAGGTTTGCGAGTTGGTGTAGCTGACGGCTAACTGGATCGCCGTTGAAAAGGCTGATTCTTGGTTTTGCGAGTTGCTGTCCTGGTAGAAAGTGACCCGGATGTTGCCATCGGCGGTCGAAAGGACGCTTCCCTGGCCGATGCCGGCCTGACCTGCGATCGTGCCGGCGACGTCGTTGCCCGAAGTGACCGTCAACGCCTGGGTGCCCGTGTTGGCCAGGTTACCGCTCAAGCCGGTGAAGTCGCCCACGCTGTCGACATTGAGGCTGGCGGTGAAGTTGCCCGCGGTGCCGAAGGTGTTGGAAACCAGCGCCAGCTTGCCAGTGCCGTCGTCGTAGGCGGTCACACCGGTCTGGCTGCTGTAGGAGTTGATGGCCGTGGCAGCATTGGCGACCGTGGCGGCGTTGGTCTGGTTGAGACCGATGCTCACCCCGTTGAGCTTCAAGGTCACGGCCGCGCCGGCCGCGGCTGTCAGGGCGACCCCAAGCACATTCTTGGCGGCCTTCGCGGCGGTGGTGACATTCACATTGACTGCGCCGCCGGTCACGGTATCGTTTTTCACGGTGCCCACGACCGAGGCGAACCACTTGTTGGCCACCGAGTTATTGGCCACCGTCGCCGCCATGCCGCCCGCGAGCAGTTTCTTGTCGGCATACTGGGTTTGATTGACGATCCGGTCGAAGGTTTGCAGCAAGTTGCGGACATCGGCCTGGGCCGAAGCGGTCGACGAAGCGTCCTGGGTGCCGCGGTTGGCCGCGTCGGCCGCGGTCGAGCGGAGGTTGGTGAGGATGGACGAAAGTTCCTTCATCGCCGAATCGGCAATGGAAACCATCGACTGGGCCTTGCCCGCATTGCCCAGCGCCGTGGAAAGGCTGTTCAGCTGGGACATGTTGAATTCGGACAGGACAAAATCCTGCGGGCCGTCGGAGGCGCTATTGATCTTTTTGCCGGTGGTCAGCTTCTGCAGGGTGAGGCTCAGGTCGCGGGTGGTCTTGTCGAGGCCATAAACGCCCCGTGTCGCGGAAATGTTGCTGGCAATCGTAAGCGCCATGATCGGGTATCCTTTAATATGCCCAGGAAAAGGGGTGGCCCCGGGACTTTTGCGATGCTGTTACTCCCCTGTTCGCAGGTTGGGCAGAAATCTTGTCCCCAAATCCGAAAAAATTTTTCATTTTTGTGAAAGAAGTGAGGAAACGATGGCCTCGCCTGGGGATTGGATCGAACAGTTCCGCATGCTTAAGATTGGAACCCGGGCCGGCTTAGGTCTGGTGGACCTGTGGAAAAAACTGGCAACTTCCGGTCCGCGAAGCTTGCG
This sequence comes from Gemmataceae bacterium, assembly GCA_965226945.1. Lineage (GTDB taxonomy): Bacteria > Planctomycetota > Planctomycetia > Gemmatales > Gemmataceae > SYLG01. Next base: position 5,188,423 of record OZ245717.1, read on the forward strand.
GCTGGACAACCAAACCGTGGCCGAAGTGCTCCACCGGGGCCAGGGTTTGACCGAGGCCATGGTCCTGGTGCAGCACTGGCCCCCCATGGTGCGCGTGCTGCTCGGGATTGGCGAACAGACCAGCCATCTGCCCGAAATCTGCGAAGAACTCGTGCGCTATTTCGAGACGATTCGCACCAACCGGCGCCTGTTTTGGCAACGCGCCTTCTGGCCCATCCTCCAACTGGTCATGGCGATCGGCGTCATTGGTTTACTGATTTTGATTCTGGGCTTTCTGCCTGCGGCCAATCAGGGCGGCTACGACCCCCTGGGATTTGGCCTGAAAGGGGCCTCGGGGCTGGCCATCTACTTGGCGGTCGTGGCGGGAATCGTTTTTTGCCTGGGCCTGGGGTTTTTCGGCCTGCGGACCGTGTTTCGTTCCGGATCCGTCGATCGTTGGCTCGACTTAATTCCTTATGTGGGAGGGATGAGGCGCTCGTTCACCCAGGCGCGCTTCAGCATGGCGCTCAGTTTGATGGGTAAAACGGGGCTTGGCTGGGACAAGGGGCTGCGCCATGCCCTGGACGCGACCAACAACACCGACTGGCTGACGCGCGGCGCCAAGTCGATCAGCCGGGTGAAAAAGGGTTCCAACGTGACCCCGGCCTTGGCGATGACCGGGCTTTTCGATGACGAATATCTGGGCCGAGTCGGCGTCGGCGAGGAAAGCGGCGCGCTGCCCGAGGTGCTCGGTCAGATTGCCGAAGACTCTTTCGAAGAAGGCCGGCAGAGGATGGCGATCGTGGCGGTGTTCGCGGCCCAACTGGCCTGGCTTTGCACCGCCATGATCATCATCTTCTTCATCGTCCGGCTCTACGGCAGCTACCTCTCGCAACTGGGCAACATTGGCTAAGCCAGACTGTCAAAGGGCGTTCATCCCTCTGCCGTGACCGATGCGTGCTCGTTCACAAATGCGCTCTAGCTGGCGACTTCGACCTCCGTCGGCCGGATGCGGCCGCCTCCACGACGGGTGATGATCCGGTTGATCACTTGCAAAAAGGCCTGGGCACTTGCCTCGATCACGTCGGTCGAAATGGCCCGGCCCGATTGCACGCGGCCCTCATGTTCGACTTCGACGTGGGCTTCTCCCTGGGCATCCTCGCCGATGGTGACGCTACGCAGCCGGTAATCCTTCAAGATGACATCGATGCCCGTGATCCGTTCGATCGCCTTGAAGACGGCATCGATGGGACCGTCGCCGATGGCGCTTTCGCGATGGATCTGCCCCTCATGGTGCCAAAGGCAGACCACCGCGGAGGGAATCGTGGCCGAACCGGCGTTGCAGGTGATCGCTTCCAGCGCCCAGGCATTGGTTTCGGCTGCCTTGACCATCTCGGCCTGATGGATTTGCGATTCGCAAAGCGCTTCGATGTCCGCGTTGTAAATCGTCTTCTTGCGATCGGCCAACACCTTGAACGCGTCGTAGATCTTTTCCAACTGGGTATCCGCCAGATGATAGCCCAGGTCGGTGATCCGCTGCTTGAGCGCGTGGCGGCCGGAGTGTTTCCCCAGAACCAGTTCGGTCTTGGGCACGCCGACATCTTCGGGGTTCATGATTTCGTAGGTCGAGCGCTCCTTGAGCATGCCGTCTTGATGGATGCCCGATTCGTGGGCGAACGCATTTTGTCCGACGATCGCCTTGTTGCGCTGCACGACCATGCCGGTGACATGGCTGACCAGGCGCGACGTGGCGTACAACTTGCGGGTTTGAATGCCGGTATCCAGCTTGAAAAAGTCATGGCGGGTGCGCAAGGCCATCACCACTTCTTCGAGGGCGCAATTGCCTGCCCGTTCGCCTAAACCGTTAATGGTGCACTCGATCTGACGCGCGCCATGTTCCAGCGCGGTCAAGGTGTTGGCCACCGCCATGCCCAGGTCGTTATGGCAATGCACCGAGATGACCGCTTTTTCGATGTTCTTGACATGCCTTTTCAAATGGGCGATCGCGTTGGCGTACTGCGAGGGAACGGCATAGCCCACCGTATCGGGGATATTGACGGTCGTGGCACCGGCTTCGATCGCGCGTTCGACGACTTCCACGAGGAAATCGAGCTCGGTGCGGGCCGCATCTTCGGGGCTGAATTCGATGTCGAGGCACAGGTCCTTGGCTCGTTTCACGCTATCGACGGCCCGGCGGACGATTTCTTCCTTGGCCATGCGCAATTTGAATTCGCGGTGGATGGCGCTGGTCGCCAAAAACACGTGAATACGCGGATGGGGGTGCCCCTTGACGGCCGCTCCGGCGCGATCGATGTCGCCGGCATTGCAGCGGGCCAGCCCGCAAATGACGGGGCGCTGCACCTGGCGGGCGATTTCCTTGACCGACTCGAAATCCCCCGGCGAGGCGATGGGAAAGCCAGCCTCGATGATGTCGACCCCCAGTTCATCGAGCGCATGGGCCACCTGCAGCTTTTCGGCCAGGTTCATGCTTGCCCCGGGCGATTGTTCGCCATCGCGCAAGGTTGTATCGAAGATCAGGACCCGATTCGCATCCATCGTATTACCCCATGCGCCACGCGCAGAACGGCACCAACCGCCCGCGGGGAGAAAGTCCAAGCGACCTACCAGAAAACACAAAAAAACCCCGGAACCTTGTTCCGGGGCCATTCACTTTCAAGAAAAACCGCCCCGGACCCGCTGACTTAGGGTTGCAGGAGAAGGAGTCGGGAAATGCGGTCGCTAGATTGCATATAGGTCAATGGTATAAGGGAATAGGGAGCCTTTGCAAGGTAACTTTCCGCCGTAATCGGTCGCCGATTTCAGAGCCTGGCCGGTTCTCATGGCTGAAGGTTTTGCCCACAATCGACTCGCCCAGACCCCCCCAACCGACTTGACATCACCCTGAAATGCTTCATAAATAGAGGGGTAGTCCTCAGAGCAGGGCTCCACCCATTGGGGAATAGTGTAACGGTAGCACGAATGACTCTGGATCATTCTGTCTAGGTTCGAATCCTAGTTCCCCAGCTTTTCACGCCGCAAGTTTAAGTCGCGCAACCCCTGAAAACACAAGCGTTTACAGCAAGCACCTAAAAGTGCCCCCAGTGCCGTTCCTTGCAAAATGGGGGCAATTTGGGGGCAGCATTGCGTTTGAGTTGGTTTCATGTCGGTTGGCGGGGAGCCTAGGATTCTTGGCAGGAGGCTCCAATGGCCTGGCTTGAGAAGCGCTCTGGGCTTTACCGCGTCGCCTTCCGGCATGCCGGCCGAAGCTGCATTATTCAGTGGGGAGCGATGACCTAAAGGAAGCGAACGCCTGTTTGGCTCGCCTTGAGGAGAACCTCCGCCTGGTTGAACGCGGAAGGTTGGAAGTCCCGGCAAACGCTGACCTCGCAGTGTTTCTGGTGACAGATGGAAAGCTGAATGCCAAGCCTGCTCTTGAACAACCACTAACAATGGCTGAGGTTTTCGAACGATACAACGCTCAATTGCCGGAAGGTGCTAAGGAAGCCAGCACTCGATACACAGAGAGGATTCATTTAGAGCATTTGAAACGTTTGATTGGTACACGGATTCCCTTCCGAGGTCTAACGACAGAAATTCTTCAGCAGTATGTTGACGAACGGTCGCAGGAATCTGGGCAGAAGGGCAAGAAGATCAGCCACACCACCATTCAGAAAGAAATCGGCACCTTAGCAAGTATCTGGAACAAGTGGGCGCTACCACAGAAGTTGGTAACCGGCCCGGCGCCGACGCGGGGCCTGATCTACAAAAAAGGCAAGGGGAGACCACCGTTTGCCACATGGGACCAGATCGCAAGGCAGATCGCTCGAGGAGGGCTAACGAAGGCTCGACAAGAGGAACTCTGGGATTGTCTTTTCCTGACGTTGCCAGAAATCGAGCAGCTTCTGCTCCATGTTCGCGATTCCTGCCGGCATCAGTTTGCATATGTCATGTTCGCCTTCGCCGCTCATACGGGGGCTAGACGAAGCGAAATCCTTCGTTCCCATGTGGACGATTTTGATTTCACGGGAGGCATGATAACGATTCGTGAAAAGAAGAGAGATCGCTCGAAAGAGCTAACTTTCCGAAGTGTGCCGATGTCGCCTTTCTTGCGGGAGGTAGTTCAAAAGTGGCTAAAGGGGCATCCTGGCGGACAGCTTACCATCTGCTCAGAGCCTGGCATTCCTTTGAGCGCACAGCTCGCCGCACATCACTTCTGCTGGTCCGTTGACGGTAGCAAATGGGAAGTGCTAAGAGGCTGGCATGTGCTTCGGCACAGTTTCGCCAGCAATTGTGCCGCAAAATGTGTTGACCAACGCCTAATTGACGAATGGATGGGCCACCAGACCGAGGAAATGCGGCGGCGCTATCGACATCTGATTCCGAATTAGCAACTGGCTGCCATCCGCACGGTTTTCGGATAGACTAGATGTGGATCTAAATGCCGGTCAGAGATAAGCCGATTTTTAGTAGAGTTCCAGCTCAATCATCTCTTGAGGACGAATCCATCGGCCTATGCGATCATGATGAAAGTGCAAGTTTCCTCAACTCAACACTTTTAAGTCGGAATGGTGCGCGCAGCCAGTCGCCGTACTTCGCACCCGGCCGCCTATTGATCAAGCAACTTCATACCTCTGTTCTACTACGTAAGTTCTACTGGGTCAATTTGTGCGGTCAAATTCTCCGTAACCGGTTGCAGAATCACAAGTGTTATGATTGACGGACCTGCCACTCCCAAGTATTATTACTTTCGTTTTATTGGAGAATCAGAAGTTCGGCCCCTGATGTGTGCTGTCCCCGACAACCTTTCCTGCCGGAGCCCGACAATGCCCAACTCGGCGAAGACGAAGGAAGACTTGGAGAAGGAGAAGCTCCAGGAAGAGATCAACGCCCTGAAGCGGGCGGAGTATAGGAAGCTTACGTTCTGGGTGGCCGTGCTGGGTCTCGTCGTCGCAATCTCGGGCACAGTCGGCCAATCGTTCGTGAGTCGTGTTCAGGCCGAGCGGGCCCAACTCGTGGTAGACGGCGCGGATCTAAAGGTGCTGAAGGCGGAACGCGACACCGCTGCCTCGTTACAGAAGCAGAAGGACGCCGAACAGAAGCAGAAGGACGCCGAAAAGATCACCGATGCCGCCCAGTCCAAACTGAACGGCATCCGCAAGGAGTACGAGCTGGCGAAGGTGACGAAGGAGGGACTGGACAAAGCGATCGTTGCTTTACAGCAGCAGGTCGAGAATCTGACGACAGCGCTAAATACGAAGAAGGTTTTGCCGCTCGAGGACCGCATCACATTCGTGGGTAGGAAGGAGTCTGCGTCGCCGGAGGAACTCAAGGCTAGTGCCAACCCCGACCCGAACGTCACTCGGCGGTACTACATGGGTGTCAAGGTTCCTACAGACGCATCCGAGAAGATCATCAAGGTGACGTATTTCATGAACAACCCACTCTTCCCGCAGCCGGTATTCGAAGGGAAGGGCGAGATGTTCGAGACATACTACATTGGGCGGTCATGTCTGAGCACCATCATCGTCACCTTTGTGATCGAAGACGCTAATGGTAACCGCCGGTCCGCCCAGCGCGTTCTCAACCTGTGCGCCATCCCTGAGGTCGGCGACGACAGGCGGTGATAGTGGCCGAACCAAGCGGTGCAGCAGGCGGCCCCCGCCTCTTTGCTATCTTGAGCCACAGCTTGCACGGGGGGGCCGCTCCTGATCTGGGTTGTCATGCGGCTACAATCGCATTTATCACGTACTCACTCATGAGTGAAGACGCAAAGGACCTTCTCCAGCGGCTCCATGAGATCGAAATTGGGCTCGTCGACTTGGCACTGGCGTTTCATGGTAGGACGCGCCTCCAATGCGCTATCACCTGACCTTGACCCGCGACGGCTCTGCGAGTTCTTCGCTCATCCATGCAAGCCGAGCAAGTGGTAGCCCACTGGAGCGATGGTGCTACAAAGCTGAATTGTTCGTACTGTCATCCCCCATCCGTCTAAGTGTAAAGAAAGAGTCGTAATCAAATGTATGAGCAAATGAACCAGCGATAAAAATCTCAGTTAGTATACTGCCTGTTAAATGGTTAATATTTTACGCACCATATATACATGCTTCGAAAAATTATGCATTTTTTTTGGCCGCAAAAAAAACAATCCAATTTTTTGGGGTTTAGTAGAGGGCGGTTTTTCTTGAGATGAAGTGCAAAATAAGAACACAATATTCTGCATCGCGATCAAGCTGAATTTAGAATGGTAAATAAAATCACCACTTCTGATTATTCCACACGAGATATTGCCACGGCCCGTGCTTTGCCCACAAAACAACCGCGTTTTACGGTAGCCTCGCGCGGTCAGTTCGAGAGTGTTTTTTTCAGACGTCTTCTCTTAACTTCGTTAAGGAGGAATTTCGCGGCGAAAAAGCACAAAGAGCATTTGCGATTCGCCTCAAAGAAACAAGATCGCAGATCCGCATCCCCGCAAAACTGCAACAGCATTTAATCGGAAAGCCACACTCGCGCGAAATCGGAATTGCGATTCGTCTCATTGGCTGCAAATAAGTCCTTGCGATTTGCCGCAAATGTGTCTAATCTCAAAATCGCAAATTTAATTTTGAGGTGTTATGCCGGTCATTTTATTTCTTAATCAAAAATGTGGTGTGGTGAAAACGACACTTGCTATTCATGTTGCCGACGCATTTACACGCCGAAATCAAAAAGTGCTTTTGGTCGATGCAGATCCGCAGGGTTCAACCCTAGATTGGGCAGCGGCCCGCCAGGGAGAGCCTAGATTTCCGGTCATTGGTCTTCCCAAACCATCTATTCACAAAGAACTACCGGTAATCTCCAGCGGATACGATTGGACGGTCATTGATGGCCCACCTCGGGTTTATGAAGTGGCGAGGTCCGCGATCATGGCGTCAGATGCAGTTTTCATCCCGGTCCAACCGTCCCCCTATGATGTTTGGGCTGCCAACGAAATTCTGGAACTTTTCAAAGAATCAGACGTTTACAAACCCGATGTGAAACGCGCATTTGTGATTAATCGCAAAATCGCAAATACGGCGATTGGTCGTGATGTGAAGGAGGCCTTATCAGACTACCACCTCTTGGTGTTGGATTCGGCGATTTGTCAGAGGGTATCGTTCGCCGATAGCGCCACTCTGGGAAAAACAGTGTTTGACAATGATCCCGAAGGGCAGGCGGCAAAGGAGGTTCTTGCCTTGGTCGAGGAAATCGAGGGAATGTTCCTATGAGCAAGAAAATCAGCTTCAGCGCAAAGCCGCCCTCCCTCCAGGTTCAACCGACCTCTCCTTTGAACCAGGGAGAAATCGACGCCTGGGTCAATAACGAGAAACCTCCAGTCGAGGAACCGGTAAAGCGATTCACCTTTGAGGTTCCGTTAAGCTTGCATAAACGGATCAAAATGAAATGTGCCGCGCAGGACCGTCAGATGGCTGAGGTCCTGCGCGAATTGCTTGAAAAGCATTTCCCGGTGGAGTAACCTCCGGGACGACATTTCTTACCAAATCGCTCTTAATCGCAAATGTATTTCTGTGCCGAATCGCAAAAACACAATTGAGGCCGAACCGAAGACGCCCTTGACCGCAGGCCAAAAAAGGCTGATTGAGGCATCGGTTATCATCCAGTCCGAGCCTCCAGACCGGACAGATTTCTTGCATACGGTGATGTGCCAGGTCGGGCTGCCTCGCAGGGCGACCGCCGCAAAGACTTTTGAAAGGCAAAATGGTCCATTTAGTATCTTGCTGCAAGCGGGGCAAATCTGGAATGGGCACCATTGGATTGAACAGCCGTTGCCTTATGGGACCATCCCTCGGTTAGTAATGGTCCACATCAGTTCGGAGGCTATTAGGACCCGAAATCGCCAAGTTGAAATTGGTGAAAGCATGCGTCAGTTCCTCCAAGGCCTCGGATTGGGAGACGGGGGAGGGGCTCGAGGAGGCTATACGGCTTTTCGGAAACAGATGGCCGCATTGGCGGCCTGCCGCCTGTCCATTGGCATGACTGCAGCCGGCAGGGCCGTTACTGTCGACGCCAAGCCGATCAAACGATTCGAAGCCTGGTTGCACGACGATGGAGAGCAGCGGACCCTATGGCCAGGCTTTTTGGAATTATCGGCCGAGTTCTTTGAAACATTACAACATCATGCAGTCCCATTGGATTATCGAGCGCTTGCGGCGCTCAAGCACTCCGCCTTGGCCTTGGATGTCTATACATGGATGGCGCACCGGCTATGTCGGGTCACCAATGCCAAGGGAACGATGTTGAGTTGGCAGAACCTAAGAGATCAATTCGGTCAGGAATACTCCAATCCAAAGGACTTCAAGAAGGAATTTCGGGCGGTCTTACGTCAGGTCTGGCTCGTTTATCCCACGGCCAAAATTGAGGAAGTCATAGGTGGGATTCGCCTTAAACCCTCGCCGCCACCGATCTCCAGAACTATAGTAGCAATTCCTTGAATCGGTAATGAAGTAGTGGATAAGTCAAGGGAGAAAGAAAATTGTCCACGATGAATCACCCTCCCGATTTCGATGAATCGCCCCCCTTCAAATGAAGAGAAAGTTCGATGAATCACCCCCCCAAACCTATAGCTTAAACTTCCTATAGTCTTTACCTGTAGTTACTCGCACGAATTGTGTTGATAACTACGTGTCAAAATCAAACCGTCCTTCCACTGGTGAATCGTGAATAAGAGAGAGCGAATTATTACTGGTCAATGCTTGTCCGAATTTTACAGCCGCTAATGTAAGGCGATTCGTAAAATTCATATAAATTTTGCATATATATTATGATAATAAGATCAGTCGACGACATACGCAACCCTAGCCAATTAGGCTGGTATTTTCCGGCCTCTACCGAGAAACGGTCGTTTTCCACTCAGAGCATACAGAATGCTCTCGGCCGACTTTCCGTAAGGGCTATATATAACCATCAAGGGACCATCGGTGTTTGGTGGGATTGTCCCGTGATCAGGAATGGAACATGAGTACCTCGGCTAACGCAGCCTACATCTTGGAACGCACACAGGTTCGGGAATTTCCAGGGGTGCATGTCCTTGGGTGTCATGCGCCCAGGTTAACGGTCCTTTCTCAACAATTCCGAGCATTTAACCTAATTTGGGCATTATTTGACAAAGGCCAATTGCGCCCTGGGAGGAAGGTTGGAGTGATAGGTGGGGGAATAGGCGGTTTAACTGTAGCGGCGGCTGCAATGCTCAAAGGCTGCCCAGTGGTGCTCACTGAACAACATCAACGCTTAATGCATATCCAGCGTGGATGCAGCAGGCGGCTCCTACATCCTAACATCTACGAATGGCCAAATGAAGGTTCTGAAGAGACTTCTACGCGTTTTCCTGCGATGAATTGGAAAGCGGACTTCGCCGATCAAGTGGTGAGGCGGCTAGACCTCGAATGGGAAGCATTGAAAGAGAGGTATGATCCGCAAGTCCATATCAACACGCCAGTGACCGACGTGAGTATCGAGTCAGACGGTCGTTTAATCCTCCTTAACGAAAAGGAGTCGGTGTCCGAGAGTTGTGATGTAGTCATCGTAGCGGTCGGCTTCGGCGTTGAGCCGCCGGTGTCTGGGATAAACCAATTCACATACTGGGAGAACGACAGCTTGGAGCAATCACCCCGGACTCTGCCGGTCAAATCAGTTTTCGTTTCTGGTACTGGAGACGGCGGTTGTATTGATATTTTAAGGCTTAAATACAGTGATTTTAATCACACTAAATTCGCCGACACAGTCTCCCGCCATCGCGGTCTTGAAAAATATAAAAAGCGTCTTTTAGAAATTGAAAATAATTTACCAAGCGAATGTGCTGGCGAATACTTGTTGGAGGAGTATAAAAACTTAAATCTTCCCGAAGACTTCGCGGAGTCCTTCGGAACGATTCGCACAGACACTGATGTAGTGCTCAATGGCAACCGCGAATCTCCACTTTCCCCCAATGCCTGCATCTTACACCGCCTGGCCGTTTGGTCGCTGATAACAGCCGGCAAAGTAAAATATCAATCGGGCAAAATCGCCCCATGTAAAATTGAGCAAAAATCAGCCGCGAGCGGTATTCAGTTCTACGTACCGATCAAAGGTTTAGAAGATAAGTGGTTTGATATTCTCGTTCTTCGACATGGACCTGCATCATGTCTCACCATTCTCCCTGCGATTCACAAGGGCTACAGGGGAATCAGGGAAACCGCATCAAAAGACATGACACGAAACCAATTATATCCTGAAGGATTCTACCCAATCCGTAGCCTATTGCCCGTAAGTGACCAATTAGATTATACTGGCAATATTTACTCAGATCCAATGCCATTAAGTTCAATGAAAAACATCGATTCCGCAAACAAGATGTCTTTAAATACGTCGACTAATATGGACAGGATGACGCATGTCATTTCGAGCCAGTCTAATTCGGAGAGTGCTATGAATTTAGCTAATATCGAGAAGCTGACTCTGCGCTTAATTGCTGACACCAAGGCTGAGAATTACATCCAGGCTGCTGAGGGAGCAAATGCCCTTGAGGCCTCTTTGACGGGAGAAAATTTAACTATTCCCGCGGCAACCTGGGAGCAAGGTCATAAAGCTTTGTTCGATTTCGAAGTATACTCGCGAAAGCGGGTTGAGTCTGGTGGGGGCAAGTACGATCTCAATCGTATGCAAACCTTAGTTCGGAGGGCGCGTCGTGGAACCAAGTAACGGGAATAGCTCCGTTGACGTTGACGACATGGAAGCTTATCTACTCGCACTTGAAGGTAAGCCAGAGGAAGCACTCCTTCGTCTGGGCGCAAGGGAGGACCCGGAGTCGCTTCTCAGGCGTTTAGAAATCCTGCTCGAAGGCGATCGTTTCGACGAGGCAGCGGCTCTTGTTCATGGTCGAATTCCGCACGAGCGATGGTGCGAGCAAGCTGTTGCAGCCCTTGCTGCAACCGGCGAATTTGAAGAAGCGGAAAGATTAGTTAATTGGGCCCATGGGCTGTCTGACATGTTGCTTTGGCGCCTATGCCTCATAGCTCTCGCAAAGCACCGTTTTTTGCATGCCCTAAAAAGTAGGGACAAGCAGGTCCCCGTCCTTTCCGGAGAACTGACCCCTACTGAGCAGAAACATACTCGCCTTGCGAAAAAGGACTTAGAGCCTTTGGTCGCCACTGTGCGAGCGCAGAAACGAATCCTAACAGGAATTGACGCGTCGGCCGTGGCCTTGGCGATGGAATTCGAGTACTATCTTGGCGCCCACGACGAAGCAGCAGCGTTGGCCGATTTGCTTTGGGCCAGGAAACCTCTGCCATTAAATTACGCATTCGCAGCAATTCGTAAGACGGTGAAGGCCCGTGACGAATTGCCAGAGCGATTGCGAACTGAGCGCAGCGATTCGTACGAGGCTAAACGGTTAGCGGCGTTGGTGGAAGGAACACTACTGAAGAAACCAAAAGAAGCAATTCAAGCAGCAGAATTGCTCCTTGATGAATACAAATCACCAGACCATCAACGGCAAACAGCGTTTTTACTACTCCAACTTTCCGGAACGCTTCCTGAAGAGGAGGCTCAAACGGTTCGAAAGCGTGCAGAATCATTGATTGATCCGAGCGGCCCATATGCTCGATTTAGAAGGATTCAATCCTGGCTTAAAGATGGTCGATTCGCAGATGCCCGTGCAGCGCTTGAACAGTCACCTGAGCCCGACCACCCAGGCTGGCTGGAGTTGATGGCAGAGGTGAATACAGGTGAAGGACGGCACGATCAAGCTGTCGATCTACTCATTCAGGCCACTGACAGGATGCCTGAAGAGCAGCTACTGAGAAAGGCAGCTGTGGTCGCCTCCAAGTTCGGGCGGGTGCCAGCGGCGATAACTCTATTAGAGCGATTGCTCCGAGTGGACCCGGACGACATCGCAACTCGTTCACACCTTGGCGACCTCCTTGTGCAGGTGGGAAATTACGATCGAGCCGCCGAGGAGTTTCGCCGTTTAAGGAAACTTGATCCTGCCAATGCGACCTTCGGATTGAACGAAGCAGTCTGTCAGGCACGCTGCCTTCGGCTCGACGAAAGCCTCCAAATTTATGAGGAACTGTGTTCATCTGAGTCAGTGGAAATAGGTGCTGTCGTTGGCAGAGCAACATTACTTAAAATGATGAACCGTGCTGCCGATGGATTTGCCTCACTTAAAAAACACAAGGAAGCTTTCTGGGGACATCCAGACTTCCTCAAGATCTACATCGACTTGGGCTATGCAGCGAAACGTGAAGACGAGGCACACCAAGGATTTCTTCGTCTTCACCAGCTTCAGGGTGATGGGAGCATTGAGCAAGAAATTCAAACCCTAAGCATCGACGATATTGTCAAGATGCTTGGGCGGAGTCGAGAGGATGCCGAAATCCTTGGTGGAGAAATGCTTCGCGGTAACTGCTCGTGGCTTCTTGCCGATCGTCCCTGCGCAACCTCCGCGATCTCTGCATTTCTAGATCGGACAATGTCGCTGGATTGGTTGTCAGAGGAACCGATTAGCCGAGCCCGGAAGACGGTTTATTCAACCAATGGATACGTTGCAATCGAAAGAGGAAATGGAAAACGAGCTTCACTCGAACCAATCCATTCACCGGAATCAGGGCAAGCGATAGTCGTTGATTTGACGTCGCTTATGACCATTCATCGCCTAGGTCTCCTTTCTGATATGGCGGCCTATTTTGGGCAGTGCTATTACCCTTCAGATTATCGAGCAGCATCCCTAAGGGACCTCAATCGTTTGGGACCTCATCAGCCGTCACGCTATGAAGCCGCAAGAAACATACTCACGGCAATCGAAGTGAACCGGATTCTTGTTGACGAAACTAAGACATTTCCATTCTTGCACGAGCACCGTCCTGAAAACCACGAACCGGCAGGTGAGCATAGTTATGCGTTCGTCGACCTAGTTACGCCACTCAAACAAACAAGACTTTTAACAGACAAGGAGGCGATGGAATTTGAAAGCCTTGCAAGAAAAAAGTCCGGTGTCGGGGATGGCTATACACCTCTTCAAGTAAGCACGGATATTCGGATTCATCCATCGAGCCTTGAAACGCTCTGCCAGCATGCCCTGCTGGGGCCAATCTTGTCATCCTTTCGTGTTCACATAAGCCCGGGTGACCTCAGTAGCCTTCGCAACTATGTCGCAGCTTGGGAAGAAGTGCGGGATTCCCGCGAACAACACGAAAGCCTTTGGAAAGCGATCAAATCCGACGATCGATTTATTCCGGTTCCACATAGCCTTCCAGCTCAGTTGCGAACACCCGACGAGGTAAGTGCAGACAGCAGCGGAAATGGTAAATGGCTGCCCCTTTATTCCACATTTATTGCCTTGGATCGAAACCTGCCATTACTCGTAGATGATCGCTCTTGTCAAATGCTAGTTCATCATAGTTGTCGCAGGACAACTGCTTCCTTCGGAACAGATGCCTTGCTTACTGCACTACTCCAATCCGGCAAGTTGACAGCAGACGCCGGGGCTGATGCATATTTACACCTTATGCGGTGGCGCTTTAGGTTTTTCGTAGTTCCTACTGCTGTCATGGTGGCTCTTGCAAAGAGCTGCCTTGGGAATCCGCCTGGGCTTTCTTTGATGCGCATCGCTCGATATGTCCAAGACTGCATGCGCGATCCAGGCCTATTCGGCGGCCCCGAGGCCACGGACCCCCCAAACACCATGGCGGAGAGATTGTTCTCCGCATGGACCGGTGCAGTGTCGGAATTTGTGATGGCAATTTGGAGCGACTCAACCATTCCCGAGGACGCCGCCGAGGCCCTATCCAAGTGGGCTCTAACAGAATGCCTGCCAGCACCGCCACAGGCGTTGGGCCTAGATAGCCGGGTTTTAGCGAATCTGCAGTCAAGGGCATGTCTATTTCAAGCGTTCATCTTGTCGGCGAAAATCCGGCAACCTGCGAGAGCGAATAGGGCTTTAGTAGCGATTGCCCGTGCTTTCGGCATTGGGACGCGAGAATACCTTGAAGAACTGGCGGAGGTGGTTGATGCGATTTGATGACCTCGATCATGGCAATCATCGAAAGGCGGCCGAGGCCATGCGGGCGATCATTGTTCATAGCGCCATCCATCACCTTGGAGAGGCGCCCTTTCAATCAATCGATCCATTCAGTGCCGCCATTCTTGAAAATCGCGGCCTACTGGCGGCAAAGCAGGATGATTCTTCGATAGACTCAGTTGTGTCTATTCTCAATTCAATAGACACTAGCGTCCGATTGGCGGCCGACGCTGGTCCCTACATATTCTTCAGAGGCGCCGACCGAGCCTCAATGTTCGACCCGTCCGAACTGCTTGCTGACCCAGCCTGTAATCGTCGCTTGGCTGCTGTAAAATACTTCGAGGAACTACCCCCTAACTTCCTTGCCGGTCGCACGCGACGGGAAATAGAGACGGCCAGACCTCGGATAGCTTCCGACAACAAGGCGGAATGGTTTCCGGCAGCGAAGGCAGTCTATGACTCACTCCGAACTGATGTTTACCTAGCGCTGGCGGGATTCAGCCAGTGCTACAACCTCGGCTTTGTGCAAGGCGTCAATAACTTCCTGACACAGCTACTGCGCCCAGATACCCGACTTCTTTCATCTATTGACATAGAGCACTTTAATCCATCGGAAGAGTATGAGGCGATACAAGCAGTTGTAAGGCGGCTTGCGGCGAGCGCGACACTTACGGAAGCAATTGCAGAATACTTCAGGCAATTCGGCCACCTTCCACTTTGCGGCTCGGTAGGATTTGGCGAGGTTCTGCGGGGGTGGGCGGAAAATAATGACGGAGGGAAATGTTGGGAAACAGTATGGGCTTGGGCGGACGAATGTCAGTCTCCCATGGCCAGGTATCATGCATGCGTTGCCTTCCTAGTAAATCCCGACTTAGTTCCGAGCGGAGTAGAACAATTCCTGTGGGGCGAATTGGGGGATGTAGTTAATTTGTATTCGGAAGACTCGACTCGTACTCGCTGGGTGGAGGCATGGGCGATACGGAATGAACTGGCACAGCATCTCGCCAACTACCTTGAGTGCCTTTTGCCGGGCATGCCGGGCGAGCGATTAATGGTGATGGCCTGGTGGTTGACTGAAAGGATTTGTGAACGCTTACCACCGTCACCGGGGCTACTGACACAGTTCCGAAATACGACGCTGGCGGGCGAGCTCCAACGGTCTCGTTTCATGAACGAGTTGACTCACCCGCCTATAGGTTTGTCGAGCCTCCGTTATATGACGCGAATGATGCCACGAGTATGGTCGGCGTCTGCCCTGTGCGAGCTAGGTGGTGCACAATGGCTCTTCGATCGGGTTGTCCCTTCACACGATGTGGGTGACGGAATTGACAGGTCTTTGACGAGCCTGTTGATCCTTGGCTATCCGCGGCCTGTAAATGCCGGCATTAGAGCGGTTTATGCATTTGAAGGGTCTTTGGGTCCCACGGCGACCGCTTGGGCTAAAGTAACAGCAGATCATCAAGCGGCGGTCGAGCAGACCGAATTAGCGGCTGCCCTTCGAATCGCCGACGAAGCATCGTCCTCTCGGGCATTGCCGGCACTGGTTGACGACCTTGCAACTGTGAAATCAGGGAAGGACTTACGAGCAGCTGATTTCATTCGCCAATTGGCCCACTTTAACCCGACAATAGGCGAGCCTCTGTGGGATCTTTTTTGTGAAAATAAGCGTTACTTAGAGATTTTTCGTAATGCTTCTTCCGAGTCACTTGTCCTGCTTTTTGAAGCTCTGACGGAGCTCCAGGTTCAGCAAGGAGCAAAATGGAGACTAAATCTGGCGCATTTTTATGCTCTAGCCGCGACTGAAGCGAAAGACCCCGTGCGCCAAGAACTCCTGTTTAGATTCACCGTATTTGCGAGCATTCATGCTGGCAGTGTGAGCGCAGTCGATAGGTTAATGCACGGTCACCATAGGTCGGAGTTCGCGAAGCTTGTAGGAGAATGGCATCATCAACTAGCTCACTCGACGCATTTGTTTACACCTTGGGCGACCGCTCGGATCCGTGCGCTACTTCCTAGCTTAACACTCGACGAACTTGTCCGTTCCCTTTGAGCGCGCATAAACCAGCGGGACCAGGAAGGGCCATCCGCGTGAGGTGGCCCCCAAAAACTGGACCAGCAGTTAAGCTACACTTTCCTTGACCTGGAAGGGAGAGTTGAGTGATGGGGATAAGGAAGTCGAGGAAGCGACACGGAGCGGCCTTTAGAGCTCAGGTGGCTCTTGCTGCGCTGCGAGGTGACCGAACGATTGGTCAATTGACAAGCCAGTTTGGGGTGCATGCCACATTGATTTACAAATGGAAGAGAGAACTCTTGGCGGGCGCGGAAGGGATTTTTACCGAGCCAGGCAAAGGTCCCGTTGGTGGAAATGAGGCTCAATTTGAAAAGGAGAAAGGCGAACTTTTCGAACAGATTGGGCGTCTGAAGATGGAGTTGGAGTGGGTCAAAAAAAAACTGCGAGTTAACGATTGATGACCTGCGTCAGGCCGTCGAGCCGATGGATCGGACATTAAGTGTACGACGCCAATGCACCCTACTGGGCCTGAGCCGCTCGACATACTATTTTGAAGCCAAACCTGAGCCAGAGTTCAATCTCCGATTGATGGAAAAATTGGACCGAATATTCATGGATCTGCCTTTTCTGGGGGCCAGGAAGATGGTCCACCACTTGAGATTGGAGGGCATAGAAACAAATCGCAAACGGATTGGAAGGCTGATGAGACTCATGGGCTTGGAGCCGATCTATCCTCGGCCTCGAACGACAAGGAAATGCGAGGAAAACAAGGTTTATCCGTATCTGTTGAAGGGGTTGAAAGTGACCTGCCCCAACCAGGTCTGGTGCACGGATATCACCTATGTCCCCATGCCAGCCGGTCATATGTACTTGGCGGCGATCATGGATTGGCATAGCCGGTTTGTGATTGCGTGGAATTTGTCAAACACACTCGATGGATCGTTTTGCCTGGAAATGCTCGATGAAGCGCTTGCCAAGGGAAAGCCTGGAATTTTCAACACGGATCAAGGGGTCCAATTCACCTGCGCAGCTTGGACAAAGAAACTGGAGGGCAATGGAATCCGAGTGAGCATGGACGGCAGAGGGTGTTACTACGACAACATCTTCATCGAGCGGCTATGGAGAACGGTGAAGTACGAGGAGATTTATCTGAAGGGTCACCGTGAGGTAAAGGAACTGCAAGGAGGTTTAAACGCGTATTTCAGATACTACAATGAACAACGATATCATCAGGCGCTAAATTATAGATTTCCTTCAGAAGTCTACTATGGGAAGCCGATTAAGCTAAGGGGCGCATGTTGATTCGCCCCACGCCCCTCCTCCCGTGAAGGGCCGTGTGGCGAAACAACATGCTTGGACTACAGACACAAAAGACATTTAAAGGTGGAATATTGTAGCTTAAGTTTGCCGTTTTTTGGTCCAGAGAATGGGGGCCAGGTCAGCGGAAGACTAGGCGCCGTGCATCAATATCGATACCTCACAAAAATGTGGCTGCTAATCATCCAATCACTGATCGCATCGCGTCTTGCTGCACGTTGGGGTACATGTGGGCGTATCGCCTTCGCTGCTCGTCGGTGCAACGAACCCAAAACTATCGATGATCCGCTGGTCGATACCTTTGCTCGCCATCGCTCAAGCACTTGCGAATTAAGACTCCAAATCCCGCCGCCGAAAGTGTCCCGGGTCATTGTCCCTCTGACCGGATTGATGCGCTCACCCCCGCAGGCGCTAACGCAGAGTCACATCAGGCGGCGAGCGAGAGTACGTCGTACCAACCCCGATCACGATTCTTACGAATTTGTCGCAACGAGGACTTACCAGGAGTCGCCTTCAACGAATCCGGATCGACGCGGTCGTTCGTGGTCTCGATCCGCACTTTCAGCCCACTAATGGGATTATCCAAGACGCCCCGAACAAAGTCCTCTAGGTCTTTCTCCATTTGTGGCGTCTGCTTGCTACCGAGATTGGAAACACAGACCGTATGCGGAGACACCGCCATCAAGAAGTTCCGCACGATTTGCCTTTCCTTGGGACTCCAGTCGCTGGGGAAACTCCGGTGATGCGGCCACTTCATGACGTCGGCGCGAAGATCGACGAACTTCGAGTCCATCAGTTTTTTCATCGCTTCTATTTCGATATCTCCAGTGAGCAGTTGAGCGACGCCCTTATGTTCAAGTCGCACGACCAGAGACGAGTCATTCGGTGAGCGAGGATCGCGAACCTGGTAAACCGAGACGTGCACGTTTCCTACGCCGAGAATGCGCGTAACACAAACGTCGCCGAAGGGCTTCGTAACAATCCGAATTTCGTCATTCTTGGCGCTGGCACGCTTACCAACAAGCAAGTTCTTCGTGGGATGCGTCACTTCGAAGAGCTGGCGCAGCTTAGCGATGACATCTCGCGCAAGCGACGACTCTGCCCGATGGAAGCCGAAGATGATGTTCCCGATTTCAATTCCTCCGCCTTCGGGTTTGGCAAGTCGCGCGAGGATCTCCTTCAGACCTGCAATGTGATCGCGGTCCTCATGCGTGATCAAAATATCGACCAGCAAAGGGTTGCCTTCCTTCAGCCGTTCCATTTGGTAATACTTCAACCGCTCCTCAATCCGACTCAAGCCTTCCGCGTCATTCCCAGTATCGATCAACAGAAGGCGGTCGTTTGGAAAATGAACGATGATCCCGTCGCCCAGCCCACGATTTTCTTCGCCGCGTAGGCGAACCATTTCCACTTGCAGTTGATCCGCCGGGTCGGCATTGACGTGCCGACTAACGTTTATCTTTCCCTCGATGTCCACCTTGAATGCCGCTTGTCGCTCCACTTGCAGAAAGTCCTCTAACGGAACGACACGACGTTTGACTTCCTGTCGCTCTTCCGAAGGAAGCCGAACGAGCATTGCTGCGATGGCGAGCGGATCCGCGATCACTCGGCGCTGGCCCACCTTAGTCAGCAAGACTTTAGAAGTGAACGTCGATAACGGGATGCTGCTATCCAGGGCCTCCCCGACCAATCGGACCGCCAACTCGTGTTCACCACGCTCGACCTTGAGGACGACCAGATCCCGATACAGGTCGGGGTCCTTTGCCGCAGCCTCCCAGTCAACAAGCAGCTTTTGCTGCTCCGGAGTCAATCGCTCGGGCATTACGATGGCAGACAACCGGCCCGGGCTGCGCGTGCCGCGGAACTTTTTGGCGTAGAACTCAACAATCCGATCAGCCGCACGCCGGCGAGCGGTGCTGGCGAGCTTGCCATCAGCCAGACTGTTGGCAAAGGAGCGACGAATCAAGCTTTCGTCCTTTGCAGAATACACACCGCGAACGGATTGCAGGTCTTTCGCGCACTGTGCTACCTGCGTGGCATTGTCGAGATCTTGCGTTGGTCGAATGCCAAACAAGCGCACAATCGAGTCAAGCTGCTGCGGTTGCAGCGCCTTGCCTTGATTAAGGGCGCAAGCAATATGCAACAACTTCGGAGTCAACGTCTCCTCGGATACGAACTCTGCCCCCAGCTTCCTCTGAGCCTCAACCTTCGCCCGGTCGTACGAATCAAACTCTCCGTCGAACTCCGCTACCAACTCCCTGAAACGAGCTCCCGCGGGTTCACCAAACATCTCCTTTGCGGTTGAGGCATCCGCAGCGAGCTTCTCGATATCTCCCTTAAGACCTGCGGGCGGTTCAATGGCTTCGTCTTTGCCAAAAATCTTGCCAAGTGCCAGCGCTTGGTTCTTTGTCAGCAGGCTGCCGGAGCGAATCGCGGTCCTTCGGTATGCCTGATCCGCAGTGGGCTCTTCCTCGCCCAAAATGGATGGCGAAAACAATTCCCTTCGGGCGACTCTCAGGAACTCGTCGGCTGCTTTCTCTGGCTCGCGAGTTCTCTGAAGAAAGTGGTAGATCGAGACGGCTTCGATATCTTCCGCGATAGACTGAAACTGATTACCTTCTGCTGAATCCTTTCCACACAGTTCGCTCAGCAATTGCTCAAACTCATCGAGCTTCTGCAATGCGCGGTTGACAGGCGTGGTCGCTAGCGCCTTGACTAACGCTTCAGCGTCCGTGCTCGTCGCAGGATTTTCTTTGGAGGGCGGCCCTAAAAGTCCTGGTGATCCTTTGCTGACGCGGATTTCGTATTCGAACTTGGGCTCGAGAATGGTTACGTCGAGGCTCGTTGTGCTGTCATTGCCGCGAAACTCCAGCCACTTGCCGAGCACGTCCGAAATCGGTTGTTCCACGACTTCGCTGGGGCGACCCACTGGCCAACGCGCGACCTTGATGGGTGAGGACGCAGCCGCGCGAAGCGTATGCTCGCGAGTCGGAGCTTTACGCGCTTCGTCAACGCAATTAGCCCGAATCGAAGCTGTGTTGCCCGGTCCCGGCTTGAGTCGAAACGACCCTGCCGGTATCCGCATGCGTTGGAAATGAGCTGAGGCCGGTTGGGCGACCCCGCAGAACATCCCAAGTAGGATCCCATACAGAATCAAGCAACGCCGCAAGCGGTAGGACATCGTGACCATAGCTAAGCCCTAGCAGAGGAAGTAAGGGTCATTCACATGATGAAAGCGAGTGTTCCCCATCGAAACTCACGGGAGTGGAAGGCCCCATCGGATGCTGCCTGCGCGAGTGCGCAACATCGGCTTGCTCCAAGATCTCACTCGTCGATGACCATGTAGTCAAAGTAAAGTTCTTCAAACTTGGAGTTGCCGACAAACGCATTCCACTTGTCGTCCGACACATCGTTCGGCTGTTCGGGCTCCTTGACATCGGTTTGAAAGACTCGCCCCTGGGCCTTTTGCACGAGCGCCTTCTTGATCGACGGCAAGGGATGTCGCCAGGGCGGATTGTTCTTGGTCAGCGCCCATTTATTGACTGCGGTAATCATCACCGTGAATTCGCTGGCCGCCGTGCCGGTCGCCATCCAGGAAAGATTAGCATAATCGTCTTGGTACTTGCCACTCAGCGTCGCATTGTGACTGCCGTGGTGGCCGACCTTGTAGAGCACCGTCCGCGCTAGCAAGTCTCGCGTCGTCGTCATCGAGTCTCCCTCGTCCCACTCAAGCTCCGACCAGGAAATCCAATTGCCACGCTGCGCATCCGCCGCAAAAAAAAGCACTTTCTTGGAGTTTGGCAGTTCAAACGCCAGCACCAAACTGGTGTTGTTGATGCCCGCATTGAGCTTGAGCGCCAGGTCTTCTGCCGAGAACAACCATTCAGAGTCGATACGTCGCCAGGGAGCATTGCTGGGGACTTCCTCTTTGTCGACGTCGTTTGTCCCGTCCGCGCCCTGGCCGTATTGCTGCCGATAAAAAGCATCGGCGTAGCCGGACTCCAAAGCCGTAGCCATGGGAATGCAATGTCGTGCATTGAAAGGCGCCGGTGCCGCGCCGGAATTCGACCCGGCTGCAGCGCGAAACGTGAACCCCATGGCATGCGCGTCTGGAAACCCCTCACCATCGCGGGGATCTTCATCCAACAGCAGATCCTCATCGCGTGGTGGCCCGAGCACGTAGGCCCGGATTCCGGCGGAGCCTGGCACGTCGAGTGGTCCATCTCCCGGATTCAAGTAGGACACGCCACGGTTTTCAGTAGCCTTGTCTTTGATCAGCTTGAGCGCCTGCTTGTTCACCGACTTCGTCGGATCCTCCGCCGCCGCCAACAGTGTGGCCTGGGGAACCGCCTCCTCTTCGCCTCCAAATTCAAGGCTCAGCAGGGTATCGACGCGCTGCACGGACGAATGATCCTCGCCAACAGCGAGAGCCAACCTCTGCCGCGCATGGATGAGCCCCAGTAGCTGATCCTTGTGTCGCTTCCTGAGCGTATTGGCGAGTTCGTCATCGGGGTCTTCGGTCCATGCCAGCCAGGCCTCATCGATCTCGAAGTCCCCGAAGTACGGACTATTGGCCTTCCAGATACCGTTGAGATGGTCCTGGTGCTCGTGCGTCAGAATGGCCAAGTCGAGATGAAATCCCGTCGACTCGCCTAGGTCTTTGACAATGTCACCGATGGACCGTTCGTCGCCGGGGATCAATGCCGGCGAACCCGGTTTGTACCCACAATCAATCAAGACATAGACGGGATTGCCGCCGCCCGCTCGGGGCAGCGCCAGCAGGAAACAGTCGCCATGACCTTGGCGGTACATCCGAACCGTAACGCCGTTCTGAGGAGGTCTGAGCTTGGCCATGTTTACTCTTCCTCCATCCGATGTAGTAAAGCGAAGGGCTCATCGCGAAACTTGTCGCCCAAGCTAAGACTGACTGGCAGGCCGGCATCAAACGCATTGCCAATCGTTCCTGCTTCTCCCACCAGGAATCGTCGTACCCGCTCCAACTCCTCGTTGCGGGCGATGTTTCCAGGCGTGCGAATGATGCGCCGCACCTCCGCCGTTTTTGGATCGATCAAAATGGTACAGCCTGCCCGAAACTTGAAATCGGGTTCATCCAGCGGCTGGTCCGGCAATCGCGCATCCATCTCCGCTTGTTTCGCCCTATCAAAATAGCCGCGACGCCGCTGCGTCGCCTCGATCACCAGATCCGTGCGGACACTTCCATCCACGGTCCGCCTGAGGGTCGGTCGCGCGGAGTGAATCTCCAGGCTCGGCCCAAGCCCTTTCCGGTAGACTGTCCGCGGAGCTTCATGGTCGTTGACCACGAGCCCGATGATCTTGGCGTAATCTCGACCGTAAGAGTCCCCCTCGGTCAGCCACTTCCAGACCGCCTCTCGCACACGATCCAGATCCTTCCAGACCTCATAACGATTGCTCTCCAGGTTCCAGTTCTGCATCGCCTGGGCGACGAAGCTCTTCAAATGTGGCTTCAGTTCTTTCTGCGAGTGAATCAGGGCTTTGGGACGTGACTCGTCCGCAAACACGTCGGCCCCGCTCGGCCAGACCAAAGCATCGAGCCCCATGCTCCGCGTTCCGCGGGGGTAGATTCCCCACTCACGGAAGCTCTCGATAAATACTAACCGGAAACCACTCTTCTCCGTGGGCGAATAATCGACATCGGCCGTTACAATGGCGCGCAAGAAGTCGCCGAACGTGATGTCGACGGGAGGACAATAGTCGATGGCGCGAATGCACATCTGCAGGATGCGTTCGGCGCAACTTGCGGCCTCGACTGCCAAACGCTTCGTGAGATCCGGATGGATATCGCCATCCGGTAAGGTGCCGGTCCCTTGAGTCGCGATACGGAACAGATCTGCGGTCCGCGACCGATACATCAGTAGAAAGGCGCGAAAAACCGCCGCGACCAAGATCGCTCCCCGCGCGTGCGCCCCGCGAGTCGCATCCAGCGCGCGCGGGTCTGGTTTGCGGAGTTCCCATTTCCCCGTTTCTTCGCTCTTTTGTCCTAGCGCATCGCGAAGCGCTCCACCACGCCCCGTGGCCCGGCCGAACTGCTGCGCTAATTGCGCCAGCAAGCTCTCGCTGTGGAGGTTTCCCCGCGTACGCCGAATCTGGCTCTCCAATACGCCGGGGTACGAAAAGTGTTGGAACAGCGCCACGATGTCCGCGAAGGCTTCGTGGAAGGCATGGACGTCCGCATTAGTGGGTTCGTTGAACCGGGGATGCACTCCATCCAACAGCGCATGCGTCACTTCATGGGCAATGATGTCGTGCGACAGGCAGGTATGAACGACGGTGCCCGGGGTGTTATCCGCGTCCTTTTCGGTCACCGGGAAGTATCCAAACAGCACGGCCTTCTTCTGGGGGCTGTAATAAGCATTGCGATCACGCAACGCGTGCGGATAGATCCGCAGTCGCCGCACGAATTGCTTCCGATATTCCCCGTCGCCGAGCTTGATCCGGCGATCCGCCCACAGCGCCACCCGGCCGAGCGCCCGCTCGAATTGCCGGATGGTATTCATTGCCACCGCATACACCATCTGCTGATGGAATTGCGGGTCGGATTCCGACACCGCCAAACCGTCCTGGGCTAGCACGTAGGGGTTATCAAGCCAGACCGGCTCATAGAACACGCCACTCGCGGGATCGCAATCGACCACCTCGACGTATTCCCCTACCGGCCCCTTCTCCAACTCCTCCCAAGGAATTTCCACCGTAATCTCGTTGATGCCCGCCGTGTCGAGTCGCGTGGCCAGACTCGGATCAAACGCCAGGATGCGGAGGCGACGTAGAGCAGGTTTTTCAATCATGCGGCCAGCTCCGGAGAGGCACCAGTGATTCTATCCGATCAGCTCCCCCCGTCCCTCTTGGGCAGCTTGAGATTTGCAGGCGCGCCGCCAAATATCTCTTTACACATTTGTCACACTGCCTTCACTCGTCGTTCTCAATCACAACCAAACGAATCTAGATGAACTCGCGCACAAAATGTCTGCTTAGCGAATTCCTAAACAAGAGCCCAAATAGCGAACGGCGTCCCGGAAGACTCGCCATTAGTGGCTGTGGTCCAAGGCATCTGCGAAATCCGCTGAAGAGCTCCGGTCCGGCTGAGGCCAGCGGAAGGCACCAGGAGTTGCTGAGCAGAGCGTCGGCGCACGCGAGCGTATGGCCGCGTCGGACAGGGAGTACCCATGATTCCCCAGGCACCCGATCTCAGCCGCCGTGAACGCGTCCAGATCGGTCCGGATTTTCCGAATCCGTTGGCAAGTGGCTTCCTCAAAACCCTGCGTATCCTGCAGCTGGAAGTCGCTTATCCGCGAGTGAATGGTCCAAAGAGCGCCGGTCCTGTTACCCGGGTCACTGAGTCGAGGCAACGGGATTTGAACTTATCCCAAATCGTGGATTGCGCACATCCGGCTCGGTGCTCACAACCGTACATGCCGTTTTTGTTAGCTTTTCATTGAAGCCCAAACCGGTTTTGCGCATACGAAAAGGGGGCAAATTGGGGGCAGCATTGGCTATGTGGGCGCGACGTTGATACAATCTTACCAAGGTGTCATTTATATCTAAACTTTGGCATTTCAATGATTTGTGACGCAAGAACAATGCGATGTAAACGCCAGCGAAATTCCGCCATTTTAGGTTCGAATCCTAGTTCCCCAGCTTTTTCCTCTCTCCCGCTTCCTCTTCCCTCAAATACAAGTCATTGCGGCACCATCGCCAGGTTTGGAGAGTGGGCGGCCACAACATCAACAAGGCGTTGCCGAGGGCAGGGTCTCTGGCCACGTTGCGTCGATTTCTCGGGGTGAAGTGGCGGAGATGATGGATGGCTGATCGCTCCCAAAAGCTTGTGACCTGGAAGCAATGGGTTCTTGCGCTCTCGGCAGCAGCCATCGGCACGCATGGGTCGCTCTACTGGGAATACCGGGACACTGGAAGCGTGCGACCTGCCAGCATCGTGAGTGCGGCGATCGCTTTTTGCTTTTGTGTTGCACTCACTGCAGCGATCTTCTGGTACGCGAATCGGCCAGAGAGCGAGGGCAAACGATGAACGACTGGAGCCGCCTACAAGGCCTGATTCCGATTCTCGGCGGCATTTATGCGCTATTGCTAGCCCAAGGCGTGCTGCCTCTCAGGACCAAGGACCCGGAGAAATTGGCGCTTTGGCGCCGCAAGTTCGGGGGGATGATCAGAGTCGTGGGTCCGCTTGTCATCTTCTCCGGAGTGTTGCAGCTTCTGGGCATAATGAGGTAGTGCCGAACAAGACGGCTGCATCAGGACCCGGAAGCGGGAGAGTATGTCGGGGTTCATCATTTCCCCGCCGTCGCGGTAGGAGAACATGGCAGTAGGGCGACGGAGGTGGCGGAATGTTTGAGTTCCACGGGTGGGCGACAATCCGTGTCCTTGATGAGGACGGGGACGACTTCCAATTCATAGGCCGCGGCCCGAAGGTGGATGCCATCAAGCGGATGCGAGCGGCGATTAATGATGTTCACGACGAGTTCTCGCTGTTCGACATACGGCAGACAAGCAACGAGCAGATCGTGCTCATGGCCCACGGCCTGCGCAACCACCGGTTCGAGTCCGCCATCGACCTCTTCCGGCGAGTGGCGACCGAGTTGCCCAATTCCTATGGCCTGCTCTATGTGCACGACGACGAGGCAACCGGGCACGACAACGAGTTCCGCGTGTGGCGGCTGGCGCGTGGTTGTCTGGAGGAGTTGCCCGATCCGTTCCTGTCGCCGTACATCCCGACCGTGGAGCCGCCATGGGAAGGGAAGGAGCCGTGAAACCGGCCTGGCATGCTAACGATAGACCAAAATCCAAAAAACCAATTTTTCGGTACAGTTTTGGCAGCTTGATGCCTCGATTCCGCTAGGCAAGTTTTGCTCCGCCAATTCGCGCAGCCGAAATTTCGTAGCTCCTAGCAAAAAAGCAAGAGCAGCGGGTCATGAGTCTGCCATTCGCAAGTCTTATGACTCTTGTTTTCTTCTTGAAACACTGGTTCGGCGGCGAAAAGGGAACATGCGCGATGACTTCGGGACGGTTGGAGGTTGTCGCGAACTTTGTCGAGCCGTGCAGCTACTGTGGGGCGGCTTGCACCGGCACCATCCTCTTCTCGTACCGCGACGGCAGGCGGCGCCTGGGGTTCGAGACGGATCGGGGCAGCTTGTCCGAGCCGCTTCGAGAACTGGTTGGCACGGCAATCGACCGAGGCGACTATGGCATCCTGCCGGCGTTCGCGCGGGAATGGAACGAGGCGCGTGGTTGGGCCGACTTCGCCTCGGACGGGGCAGCAGTCGACATCGACGAATTGCTCTGGACAGTGGACGCCCTTGACCGATTGAGGCCGGCAGCGGACGTCCGGGGCGGCGAGATGCTGGCCAGGCTGAGAGCGTTTGTGCTCGAGGCCGCCCGGGATGGCCGCGAGATGTGGGTCGAGGAGACTTGAGTCGCACGCAAGTCCCGAGCGACTGGGGCCACCTGACGCCCGGCCCCACCGATTCGCATCCTGAACGGCCATGAAGGGCGGCACCTCTCATAGCTTGTAGACCAGGATCGCCAGATCTCCGCGTGGAAACGCGAGTAAAATTCCTGGAAATTGTTGGAAGAGATCAAGAAATCGCTTTCGAATAGAGGATCCGCCGCCAGGATCCCACGCGGTTTTTGGATGAGTGAGCGACCTCCCTCGTCCCCAACAAGGAAGAGCAGATTCTAGCATGGCTTGCCCGCTTTGGCCGGGATCGGGGCGTCGTGCTTGGAGACTCGCAGGGCTGCCACAACTGCGCAGGCCCCGCAAATTTCGCCAGGCTGGCAAACGACTTGAATGGCAAAGGGTTGATTCTCATGGAGTCGCTCGATGGGGTTATGTTCTTACCGGCAGCGGACACCACGCTCGCGGAGTTGTCAACAGTCTCTCGATTACGGAGAATCTGATGAAATCGTTGTTCCTTCCCGCGGCGGCACTTACCATCGCACTGGCCAGTCTCCAGGCCTGCCCGATCATGTCGGATCAACACTCCGCATCGCCGTCTGAACTCAAAACGCTGGTCAAGACCTACGCGTTCCGGAGCCAGCCCGGACTCAAAACCGATACTCAGTTCGCGATTGAGGAGTACTCGATTGATGGCTTGAAGGCCCTAGGCTTTCAAATCCTCCTGGCGCGATACCTCGCTCCCGATGGTTCGCAGTTCAATGAGGCGCTGCTAATCTACCATGATGGCAAATTCACCCCGCTCGCCACGACCTTGGGCGGCCACGGGCTGATGTCCGCGGTCGTCTCCGGCGGTAAGCTCTACTTCACCTATTCGTTTGGTTCGGGGCGCCACCGTAGCTACCTCGCGCAACTGAACATCGTGGGAGGCAAGTTAGCCTTCGCGCAAAGTGGCCCGCTCTTAGACCAGGATTGCTTCGTCAGACTGGACGGTGACCGACTCCGTCTTGAGCAGGGCGCGTTCGAAAAATTCAACGCGTGGAAGGCGAAAAAGAAAATGGGCGAAATCGTGGCCAAGGAAAAGGGATTTGTCGTGCTCAATGATTCGAGAAACGAGGTCCCGGAATTCTCCGGTAGAGCGGTTGAGAAAACCCCCAAGTAGAGATCGTCATGATGCCCAGTTCGAGGCGTTGACCGGCTATATGCCGCCGGAGTTCGGGCAATTCCGGACCTTCCGGCCTGATTCGAGCAAGATCGAAGAGTTGAGCGACGGCCCAGGCGAGCAGGAGTATCCGGTGGTGTTCGCCCACAAGGGCGGTACTCATGCAATGGGCATCTTCTCCCCCGACCAGCCGTCTCCCGGATTCGAGAAGGCCGGGTATGGACGGTTCCGATTCAAGAACGAGAATGTGGTCAAGTGGAACTGTGTGTTCCGCGTGCGCAACGCAATGGGGATCGCCTCGGGGCAACATCGGTTCCGGTTGTTCATCGCGGTCGGCACATTGGAGGATGTCACGCAGGCGCTCAAGGCGGTCGTGGCCGAACACGCGAAGCGGTGAGCGCTCAGCAGACGCGGAACCAGGCGCAGGTCTTGACCCGGGGAGCGCGCTGAGTTTTTGTGACGCATCACTCCCGCGACCGCGGAGCAGGAGAGAGTGGTCGTTCGGCGTCGACAGAAGTTTACGGAAGTTGCGCTCCTCTCACCGGAGGGAACCATTCGCGATGAACGACTCATGTAGGCTGTTCCTCTTAATCGCTACGCTTGCCGCTTCCCCGGCAGATCTGCTCTCAGGAAGCCAAGGCTATCCCCCCCACCGAAATGTCGTCGATGTGACCCGTGCGCCCTACTGGGCCAAGGGCGACGGCGTATCCGACGACACGAAGGCGATCCAGCAGGCTCTGAATGAAAATGTCGGCTGGCATCGGGTGCTGTACTTCCCCAAGGGGACCTATGTCGTCTCGGCCACGCTGACCTGGCCAAAGTCGTTCGCCAAACACGAGAACTGGGGGAAAACCATGCTTCGCGGGGCCGACCGCGACGCGACCGTGATCCGATTGGCGGACGGGACTTTCGCCGATGACAAGAAGCCGGCCCCGATCATGTCGTGCGGCGGATTCGGCAGCGCCGACTGGTTCCACAATTATGTCGAGAACTTGACTTTCGAAGCGGGCCGTGGGAATCCCGGCGCGATCGGTTTGCAGTTCTACTCGAACAATACGGGCGCGGTCCGGGACTGCCGATTCGTGGCCAGCGGCAATAGCGGCGCGGTGGGTCTGGACCTCGCGTATCGCGACATGAACGGCCCGCTTCTCGTGAAGAACTGCGAAGTCATCGGTTTCGCCCAAGGCATTGCCGTGGCCCGAGCGGTCAACAGCCAGACCTTTGAGAACATCACGCTCTGCGGGCAGCGGAGGTTTGGCTTTACCAACGAAGGGCAATGGATCAGCATTCGCGGTCTGGTCAGCGAAAACGCCGTTCCCGTCCTGAGCACCTACGGCCGGCTGGTGCTCGCGGACGCCGCGATCACGGGTCGCGTCGGCGCGGCGAATCAGCCGGCCATCGTGAACTTCAACGGCGGGCTGATCTTTCTTCGTGATGTAAAGACCACCGGCTACAAGCGAGCCCTTGCGGATCTCAAAACTCCGGACTTCGCGGCGGCGTATCGGATCGACGGAGAGGACAAGCCCGGCAGTCTCGGGCCGAACATCCCCGAGTACTCGTCGCACGCGCCGACAACCGCTTTCCCTTCTCGCTCGGGATCGCTGAGGCTGGCGGTCAAGGAAACGCCACCGGCCGAATGGGAGGACTCCGCGAAATGGGTCGTGGTCGATGCCTTCGGGGCAGACCCGACCGCGAAAACCGATTCCGCCTTGGCGATCCAGAAAGCAATCGACTCCGGCGCGACCACGGTGTTTCTGCCGGGACATTACACGAGCCGGAAAACGATCATAGTGCGTGGCAAGGTGAAGCGGATCGTGGGCCTGGGTGGGCAGCTCAATTATGGCGATCGCAAACTCATCAATTTCCGTATCGAGGATGGCGACTCTCCAGTGGTCGCTCTGGAACATTTCGGCCATTTGGGCGGCGGGATCGAGATCGACACGAAACGCACAGTCGTGCTGCGGAGTATGGAGACGTACACCGTCCAGGGCACTGCGCGGAGCGAAGCGGGCGAGGTCTTTCTCGAAGATGTCGTGGGGGATGATTTCCGCTTCCGGAAGCAAATGGTCTGGGCGCGGCAACTCAACATTGAGAACGAGGGCACGCACCTGACCAACGATGGAGGCCATGTCTGGGTCCTCGGGTATAAGACTGAACGCGGAGGTACGCTCGCGCACACACAGGGCGGCGCAAGCACGGAAATCCTCGGGGGCTTCAGTTACACGACCACGGCGGGGAAACTCGCGCCAATGTTCGTGAACGACGAGTCGTCCGTGTGGGCCTGCTTCGGCGAAGTTTGCTATAACGGCGATCCGTACGCCGTGTTGATCCGGGAGACTCGCAATCGCGAGACGAAAGTAGTCAAACGGGGTGACGGCGCGTTCTCAATGTATCTCGGCGTGCCGGGGTCAAAGTAGGTCCGGACGCAGAACCAGGCGCCGCCTAAACTCCTGACCCCGACGGCGTGGGTCGGCCGTCCCTACGCCCACCCGAGCGGCAACCATGCCTGCACGGTCCAGGCCGAGGGGCTGCGCCTTTGGGAGGGGCCGAACGACATCTACGGAGTCGGCACTTGGCACGCGCTCATACTCGGGCTGCAGTTCGTCCGGTTGATGCTGGAGGCGGAGGCCGAGCGGGGCGCGGTGTTCCACTGGGAGGGCGGCGAGCACGCCATCAGCGTCGAGGAGTTGTTTGTCCTTGGCCCGATTTAGTAACCAGACCTCGAGTCAGCCCAGACGCCCAACCGCTCCTATGGTGCCGCACGTGACTTGGCGGCCTATTCGTTTCTGGGAGTTCGTAGCTTACCTGAGCGGGGCTGGGCAAGTAAGCAGAGTCGTTAGGCCGTTTCACGCGCAAACTATCATGAGCATCGCAGTCCAGACATATCCCCTGATGCCGACGCGCCCTTGTAGCTTTTGTCTGTGCTTGCAGGGAGGAAGTGTTTTCGCCAACTTCGACACGGACGATACCGACTCGTTTCGCTTCGCAGGATTTCATTCGACGGCTACCGGTGCTGCGAGGTCAAGTTCACCACGAGGATGAGTTCAGGCGATTCCTGTTTGTTTTTTGATGCGATCGCGCACAGGGAGCTTGAAAGTGTTCTGGTCGAAGAAGTCTTGCGGAGATTTTTTCGAGAGAACAACGATGTGATTTGGAATGACGCTCTCGCGGAGCATGATTTGATTTGAGCTAGGACCACACAGCGGCCTAACTGCGCTGGAGCGAACCAGGCCATCGCGCTGTGATTGCAATCGTGGCGCCTTGCGGGCCGGGTCGCTGAACTTGGTCGACTATGCAAGATTTGCTCCGCCAATTCGCGCAGCCGAGATCTTCGTGCCATTTTGCAAAAAGCAAGTGCGGTGATTGATGGGCTTACCATTCGCAAGTACTATGACCTTTCTTTGGTTAGAGAACCACTAGTTAACCCACAGAATCGCAACCTATGCGTAGCCAGGTCCGCTTTGCGATGCATCCCGATGACGAGCGCGAATTCGAGCATTTGCTCGTAAGCGATGAGTCGATCCGTTTCATCGCGGGCCCACGGTGGAAAACGCAAACGCCCAAGACTTCGAGATCGCTTGCCGACATTGACAACTATTACTGCATCATTTGGTCAACCAGCGAAATAGCGGAACTGAAGGCAGAGTACATTCCAACATGCGATGACTGGTACTGCCGGTCCGAGCACGCGACGATTCAGTTTCTTCGCTCTGAATGGGATGGGTCAGTTGTCACGGAAGGGCGCATCGCGGTCTCCACAACTCCGAGTCGTGATCTTCCGGCGGCAAGCGTGAAGAGCCTGGAAAAGCGCTATGCAACTCTGCGGAAGTACTTCCGAAGTAACTACTCGAATTCCGTTATCCAATGGCGCAACCCAACCCTTCCGTATGCGCCCGCAGGTCCCAATCGCTCCGCCAACCCAAGCAAGCCCGACCCCCAGGTATGGGTTGGCCCGCATGCCTTGCGTTGGCTTCGAGAAGGGTCGGACCGCAGGATCAAGCAAATGCGACAGTCGGTTGTTGAAGCCGTCCTTGTCGATGGCATGGGCTAACAGGCGCTGCAGCAGATCGGGGCCGCAGGTACGCTTTCTGGGATTCCTTGCTCCCCGAGTGGCCCCGGTTGCCGATCGGGGGCGTTCGGCCGCGGAGGGCGGTTTGATGGACGAAGAGCAACTAATTCAGCGGCTGCGAACGATCGCCCCGACATGCCTGCGTAACGCCAACGCCACCCCATCAAAGCTACCGGAGCCGTTTGACAACAACCCGTTTTCGGTCTGGCAAATTGCGTGTCGCTGCGGCGGCGCACACGGTAAGTTCCTCGGCTACTCGCTACGGGACTACAACTCCGAGTACGATGGCCCGGAGTGTTTCCTTAGCCCGCTGGCGTTTGAGTGTGCAGCGTGCAAGGCAGTGACAGAACTCCTCGTACGGACCGGCACGGTTACCACGCCGAGGTGGCCCGGCGGGGCGGGGAAGAGGCTGGGTCGGCCAAGCTGCGAGGCGAGGGTCCGCGGCAAGCATTCCGTTGTCCGGGCTGCAACGCGCAGATGTTCGAAGTTACTGTCGGCTTCGTGTTCTGGTATCCGGATGAGTTGGCCGAGGAGTTCGATGATCAGTGGGAGGACTTGTTCAGCGTGTTTCTTTGCTATTGCAAGTGTGTTGGCTGCGCTAAGATATCGCAGCCAACTGATTTCGGCAAGCTGTAGACGCCGACAAGGCGGACCATCAGACCGGGGCCGCATTACAGTTTTTTGAGGTATTCCGTCTATCCAGCGGCCACCGCGGGTGAGTTTTATCTTTAGCCGTCAACCTCCATGCCATAGGATCACGAGATTTTCCTCAACCATATAGTGAGCATTTTTGGTCAGGCGGAGGTGATCAAGAAACGCGAGTGCCCACGGGCTGGTGTTCCGGTTTCAGTATTTATCTACCGAGACATACCCGACAAGGGGATGGCGACAGGCGTCACCTATGGCCTGAGTTGCCTTCCGTTTTCCGACTGAAAGCTGGCACGCCCTGAGATGATTCTGTCCGTTGAGTCCGAGGATTTGATGTGGGGATGGGCTGCGGCCAATTTTTGTGCCGAGTTTCGCGGCGGGCGACGGTTCAGTTACGGAGATGTTTTCACCAACGAGACCCCGCTCGCCAGCGACACCAAAATGGGCGGGTTGTTGGCGTTTGCTCAGAGCATCCTCGACAAGGAGGTGCAGTCAGTGAAGTTGAACGATTACAGAGTCCACTTCAGCCAGTTTTATGCATTTACCGTTCCGAATTGGAGGTCTATCGCAACATTGGTTTGGAGCGGTTCTGGAAACACGATGGTTTCGCGATGTATGACCCAAAGCATCCACCAATTGAGGGCAAACCATGCGCTGCAGCGAACCCGGCCATTACGCCCCGGGTTGAAATCTTGCGTCCCGTGGGCCGGTTCGCTGAGCTTGGCTCTTTCTGCTAGGCAAGATTTGCTAGGTCAATTCGCGTTGCCGAGTTCTTCGTGACCTATTGCAAAAAAAAGTAAGGGTGGTGATTGATGGGCCTTCCGCTCGCAAGTATTATGACCTCGGTTTCGTCAGAGTATAACTAGTTCGGCGAAGGAGGGGCGCACGGTGGAGGCGGCGACCTGGAACACCTGCCGGGCCGACTTCGCCTTCGACGGGGCGCTGGTCGACCTGCTCGCCCCTGGCACCGGCGACGCCGAATGGGAGGCGTTCTGGGCGGCTTTGCGCGCCGGGCCGTTCGCGCTGCGGGCGTCCCGCGATAGCGAGCCAATCCCTGCCCGAGTCGGCCGCGTGGGCGTTCGCTGAGCGGGAGGTGGCCTCGGTCATGGTGTCGGTGCTATCCGGCACCGTCACTGCCAACTGCCACTTCTTTGGCGGCGACCTGGAGCTGGACATCGACCCCCGCGAGGTCGTGACTGAAGCGGCTTTCGAGTCGGTGCTGGCGGTCATGAGGTTCGTTGCAGCGGCGGTCAGGATTCCGGTGGTCGCGGTGGCCGAGGGCAGCACCCCGGCCTATGCGTTCCTGCGGGTGTCGCCAGACGGTCGGGCAGCGTTCCTACGGGCGGGGTCCGTAAGGCATGCCGAACCACGCACTGCACCTGACACCGGCCCCATGTAGCCTTTCTGTGACCCATAGCTCACTGAGCGGCCGGTGCAGGTGAGCTTGATCGTTCGGCGGCGGAGGTGATGCGATGGGCCGCGGGTTTGTCGAATACCATCTGCCCGAGTCGGGGCGCGATGAGTGGGTACTGACGTCCGCCTACATCGACTACCGGCTGGCAGACGGCTCCAAGCTGCAAATTCGGCAGCAGCCGGCATGGTGCGCGGCTTGCCGGCGGTTCGTCATCGCCGAAAAGGTGCCTTCCGTCGAGGAATTGGAGGAGGAGATCAGCCTGAATCGGTCGGCTGACCCAGACACCCTCCACATATTGGAATTTATCACCAATTGCGCGTCGGTGGCAGAGCGGGTCGTCGAACTGCATCGGTATATTGAGTGGCGTCAGGGGCGACGAGGGCCGCCGCGGTGTCTGGAGTGTGGCGCAATCGACCCGGTCCCCGTCCCGATAAGCGGGGAGTTCATCCACCCGGGAACCGGCGAGCGCGTCGTGGTGGTCAGCAGCGGCTGGGCGGACGCGGCTCCGTGGTACGCGGAGTTTTCGCCCGAGGGGGAGCAGTTCGCCGAACCAGGCGCTGGAGTCGACGACGGGGCATGTAAGCCTTTCTAAGGATCGTAGCTCACTCGACCCCGCCGCGACTGAGCGGCCTCGGCGTCGAAGCCTCAAACCATCGGAGGACGGATGATTCTGTCGCGAGACGCCATGATCGAAGAATTGAAGCGGGTCGCCGTCCCGGTGTTGCGTTCGCTCGGCTTCAAGAGGTCGTTCCCCCACTTTCGCCGAGTGACAGACACGCAGATCGACCTGCTCACCTTCCAGTTCTCGATGGGCGGTGGGCGTTTGTGATCGAGGTCGGCAGCTTCCCGTCGGCAGGGTATGGGTTGGGCGGCAAGTTGGTGCCGGCCACCGAGGTCAAGATGCGACACATGCTCCGCCGATTACGACTGGGCGCGAAGGACGCGAACAGCGACCACTGGTTCAATTTCGACGGCGGCGACTACGCAGGTGTGGCATCATCGGTTGTCCCGTACATTCGTGGTCAGGCGGTCGAGTGGTGGTCTCACGCCGAATCCTAGGTCAATGGAAAGAACACGTGTGTTGGAAATCATGGCATGCCTGCGGATGGTTTGGATTTTTCTTAAAGAATTCTGGCAGGCATCGATCCTTTCAGCGACGGAGGGATTCTCGCGGTGGATATCGCTGCATTCATAGCCAGGTACACGTCGGCCGACGAGGCCCGCATCCGCTTCGATTGGAATGGCAAGCATGCCAATGGGTTTGTGGATCGGAATCGCGAATTCCCCCCTGTGCCAACATGACGTCAGACCAAATCGTGGTCTAAAGTAGTGAAGGGCACAGGCAGAAAGCGAGCTGGAAGTGGAACCGATTAAACGGGTTATAGGGCTTGGGGATAGCGAGGTTAAAGAGAAGGCCGTTCGTCGACGGTTCGACAAGGAATACAAGATTCGGGTTCTTGAAGAGGTGGATCGTGCGGAAGGAACCCGGAAGGTGGTCGAGATATTAAGACGAGAAGGGATCTATCGTTCCCAACTGGACGACTGGCGCCGCAAGCGGGCCCAAGGGGCATTCGGAGCGGACAAGATACCAGCCAAGGGGTCAAAAAAGCTTGGCCCTGCGAAAGAGATGGAAAAACTTCGCCGCCAGGTAGCAGGTCTTGAGAAAGAGCTGCTTCACGCGCGGACAATTATTGGGATTCAAAAAAAAGTGGCGAGTTTAATGGGGAGACCGTTCAAGAGCGACGGAACTCCCGAAACCAAGTAATCGTAGAGGTCCGGGAAAATCGTGGATTAATTTGTCTTCGCAAAGCCTGCCGTGACCTCGGCGTTTCTCGTGCCAGCTATTACCGGTATGGACGACCAGTCGAGCCGTTCTGCGGACCTCGGCTGCCCAAGCATGTTCCCCGGGCCTTGACCGCACCGGAGCGGGAGGAGGTCCGGGCCATCCTTTACAGCGAGCGATTCGCTGACAGTTCGGTGCGGGAAGTTCACGCCACTCTTCTCGACGAGAGAAGGCACCTGTCGTCGGTGAGGACCATGTATCGGATTCTCGCCAGAGACGGCGCAAGCCGCGAGAGGCGGGACCAACTTCGGCACCCCAGCTATGGAAAGCCGGAATTGCTGGCCACCGGGATCCATCAGGTCTGGTCCTGGGATATCACGATGATTCGTGGCCCGGTGAAAGGGCAGCACTATCGTCTGTATGTCCTTTTGGACATCTTCAGCCGCTATGTGGTCGGTTGGACGTTGGCGGGAAAAGAATCGGGTACCATCGCCCGAATGTTGATTGCCGAGACAGCAAAAAGGGAGGGAGTTCCAGAAGGCCAGCTAACGATTCACAGTGATCGGGGTGCACCAATGGTATCCCGTGAAGTCAGCCAGATGCTGGCAGACCTGGGAGTGACCAGGTCTCAAAGCAGACCGCAGGTTTCCAATGACAACCCGTATTCGGAAAGCCAGTTCAAGACCCTGAAATATCACTCAACCTTCCCCGATCGCTTCGAGAGCTTTGACGCGGCGCGAACCTTCCTTCGAGGATTCTTCGAGTGGTACAACCAACATCACCATCATGAAGGGCTCCAGATGCTGACCCCGGGAGTCGTTCATTCTGGACGGGCCGATGAGGTCTTAGCTGAACGACGCGAGACGATGCATCGAGCTCATGCGCGCCATCCCGAGCGCTTTGTGAAGGGGATCCCTGCCTTCAAAGCGTTTCCAAAAGAGGTCTGGATCAACAAGCCAACTTTCGATTCAAAGCACCCCTGCAAGTCGGCAAAGAAAACCCTGCCGCAAAACCAACCGCTCGGCCAAACACCGTGCAACCAAAAGCATGAATTGGCACCAAAGGGAGCCTCACGGGAAGCTGGGCTCCCTTTGGTGCCAGTTCATGCGACCCTCGCATAAAAGAACAGCCCAGGCATGGACCAGGTCTTGATCAATCGACGCAGTGAACGCCTTCTGTACAAATCAGGAAAATCGGTCTCAAAGATGTTGACACATTCCGTTCCGCCAGCCGGTTCGCGAAGCGGTGTTGGCCGATGTGTCTGCCGCGCCACTGGAGTTGGTTCGCGACCTGTTCCGTGCCGAGACGCAGTCCTCGCGTGAGGCGTGGTGCATCGTGAAGGGTGTTGGCGTCCTGGCCGAGGCCTTGTTGCGGCGAGGCGGGACGCTGTATTTGGACGATTACCTGGAGGGCAAGTTCCAGAGCTTCGATGCCAACCTCGGCAGCGCATTCGAGGGTGACCTGCCGTTGGCCCGTGCGATGCTGGCCGAGGTGAGGTTGCTGTTGGCCTCGTCACCGGACTCAGCCAAGGCGCGGATAAGGCAAGCCGGCGAGGAGTTATTCGCCCACTGGGTCGCCGACTGCGAGCAAAGACAAGCCGAACCAGGTGCTGTACCTGACCAAGGCCGTTGACTTGGCCCGGTAGGTGGACCGTACTGTTTCGAGGCGGAGGTGAGTCGATGACGATGGCACTTTGTCTTTATTGCGGCGACACCAAGTTTGGCGCCCTCATTCCGTGCCCGAACTGCAAGGCCGATTCCACGGGCAACATGAACCTGGACATCGCGTTCAGTGAACACCCCATGTCGGTCGCCACGATTGAGGCCTTCGGCGAGGTCGTTCGCGCCATCCGCCGGGTGTGCGAGGACGACGAAATGCGTTTCTGGGCCTTCGCTTCGTATCGATCCATCATAGCAACATCCTTGGCGTCCAGATGCCGCCTGAACGAGCCGCCGCGGGCGACGAGTTGTTGGATCGTGCTCAAGCGCCGCCGGTCACCCTTGAGGAGTCCGAGCAAGCTCGGTTTCTGCGCGATTGTGAAGAGCGCGGCGGCAAAAAAGCGCTGACTGCACCTGGCAGCAACGGATCAACGCCTCCTCCGTGACGTACGATTGTGTCGATGCGGACCTGTTGGGTGATTGCCATATTGCGGATGGACCAGAGGGTTTCTGTAACCGTCCGAACACCGGTCTCGTCGAGGAGATCTTTCCGATGGCAAAGGATGATCCCGATCGGGTCATTGAGATCGACGGGGCCATTGGCCACGGGATGCAGGCGATCATTGATGTCGATGATTTGAAGCTCGATTTCCGTGAGATCGTTCATGGTCCGATCGCTTACCTTGCGACTCCTTGAATGGAATGCATCGAAAATGCCCAAAGCCGCTTGCCGTTTCCTCCGTGCCTGGCCGGGAAACGCTTTGAATTCGATACGGCAAATGGACTGATCCGTCCTTGCCTGGCAGTAACGATACAGGGCGCAGATCCCGTGTGCCATTTCAAGGTGTGAAAGCAGAACCTCACAGAGGCTGGGGCTCGCTTCGTTCACTCGCTGCCAAGGGACATGGCCTCGGCAACTCCAGCATTTGCGGCGATTGCTGCACAATTGCAAATCGCATAAGCTGTTCGGAAACGCCGGTGTCCTGAGGTGTCCGCCGAGAGGACTAAATCCGCCCGTTTGCGATCGGCGATCGACTTCCACTTGGCTGATGGATCTATTTTCAGCCCGTGACCCGAATAGCGGGCAGAGGGAAAGGAGGCGGTTATGACCGAGTCTCCACACTCATCGGGCCGTGCGTGGCCACACTGGCCGAACTTCCATCAGATCGAGGATCAAGCCAAGGATCTGCTCCAATCCTTCCGTGCAGGTAATGCCGATGCCATCGCGGAAGTCGAGCGATACGAGGACGCTGCCAACCCGGCCTCTTTCGCCTTACATGCTGCGCAACAGGTACTCGCAAGAAGCTACGGCTTCACGAGCTGGCAAATGCTGAAGAATTACGTCCAGACCCTTGAGAGCCATCGCCAGCCGCTTGAGCCAAAAATTGAGGACGAGGCGGACCGATTCCTGCGCCTCGCTTGCATCACCTATTTTGACGGCGATCATCCGGCGCGGCGCCAGAGGGCGCAACAAATTCTCGCCGAGAAGCCGCAAATCGCGAGGGCCAATATCTACACCGCCGTGGCCGTCGGCGATGTGGCAGCGGTTGCGGACCTGTTGACCAAGAACGTGGATGTGCGTGCGAAAGGCGGACCGTTCGCTTGGGAGCCGCTGCTTTACGCGGCCTACTCTCGAATCGATAGTAAAGCCGAAGGGCACTCGACCTACGAGGTCGCGCGGCTGTTGTTGGCAAATGGCGCCGACCCGAACGCAGGCTTTCTCTGGGACTGGGGAGGGGCGTTTCCGTGTCTTTTTACCGCGCTGACGGGAGTGCTCGGCCTGGGCGAGACCGATGTTCATCGAACCGAAGGGCCGTTACATCAGCCGCCGCATCCCTATTGGCTCGAGTTCGCGCTGCTGCTGCTCGAAGCCGGCGCCGATCCCAATGACAACCAGGGGCTCTATAACCGCATGCAATATCCCAGTGACGATCACATAAAACTGCTATTCGCATACGGCCTGGGTAAGGGGCAGGGAGGGCCCTGGTTCGAGCGATTTTTTCGGCACTGGCCGCGGGTCGACAACCGCAGCCCCTCGGACATTCTCTCTTATCAGTTGCGGTATGCGGTGAAGGCAAACTATTTCGACCGCGTCAAACTGCTTGTCGAGAATGGCGCCGACGTGAACGCCATCAGTCCGTATCCCGCCGGCGCTCGCGCGCCCTATGCGGAAGCCCTGTATTACGGCCGCGTAGAGATCGCCGACTATCTGTTCACGAAGGGCGCGGAGCGAATCGCTCTCGGAACGGCGGACACATTCGCGGCGGCGTGCAACCGAGTCGATTCGGACCGCGCCGGCGAACTTGTGGCAAGCGATCCGTCGCTGCGGGATGATCCGAGAGAACTCCTCTCCCTTGCGGCAGAAGAAAATCGTACCGACCGACTTCGGTTATTGGTGAATTTGGGCTTTGACCTCCATGGCAAGGCGGGCTGTACGTCGCCGCTGCACGCAGCCGCTCTCGCTGGCCAACTCGATGCCGTTCAATTCCTTGTCGAACAGGGCGCGGATGTGCATGCCCGCGATGCGAACTTCGACAACACGCCACTGGGGTTTGCAAGTTACAAGGATCAGCGCAGAGTTGTTGAGTACTTGCTACCCTTCGCGACGATTCGTGAAGCGGTCGAAGTCGGAGGACTCGACCGGGTGCGCGTACTCTTGCGTGAGAATCCCGAATGCGTGAATGCCCGAGACGATGAGGGATGCACTCCCTTGCACTATCCGCATCAGGGCACGCCGCATGGAAAGGAGATGATCGAACTGCTTTTGGAACACGGCGCCGACATAGACGCCAAGAATAACGCAGGCCGCAAACCCATCGACCAGATGCTGCAAAACGGCCGTCCGGATTTGGCGAGCGTTCTACGTCGCCGTGGTGGCGACTCGGCAGATCGATCCGTCTAAGAACTTCGATCTCATGCCCGCTTGGCGACTTCGATTCCGATGAATTCGGGAAGGTACGACGGCGTGCAGTTTTTGGCGACATGCTCGCCTTTGTAGAGCCCCAAGGTTTCCCCAAGCTTGATGCACCGGGAACGAAACTTGGGCTCATGCACGCCAATTTGGCAAGCGCAGAAGTTCATGGCCCATTGAACCTCGGGTTCCTCTTCCGCCATATCGCTTTCCAGGGAATCAAGCAGTTCGGCACTATTTCCGGGCGGAGTTTGCCCAACCCAGCGCAAGCGAGCCTGGTGATACCAGAACAAGCGACGCAGGATCGGGGAAGGATTCTTCCCCCAAGTGACCATCAGGGCTGCCAGATGCTTGTCTTTGGATAACTGGTTGGCCAGCAGCCAGTCGGTCAATTGGTTGCGTTCTTCCGGGTTATGCCGAAGCATATCTTCGGCAAGCTGATCGAGGACATTTTCCGAGAGGAGCTTCCTGTCGAAGATAAGGGTCGCCAGCAGACGCGGATGGTAATTGCCGGTTGACCAAAGCTCCATCGCCAGATCGTGGTCCTTCTTGATCTCGGCGCCAAGCTTTTTCAGATCGCCCATTTTCACGTTGGCGTTCGTGAGCTCAGCGATCAGTGTCTTTGCTCGTGCCGATTGACCCATGGCGTTTGTCTCCCCTCTCAAATGCCGAGTTGGCATTCTAAGGCACAACGCCTCTCGGCGACCCACACATCGATAAATAGGTGGACGAGGACTTCTCTCAAGAAAGATCTCTTCTTTGCGCCCTTTGAGTCCTTTGCGCCTCCGCGTTGAACTCCTCGTCATAACCCCCCGACGGGAATCCTCTCCTCAGCCGCTATCTCCGCGACGCAACCGGTCCGTTTCGTTGATGCCGTTTCGGTTCCGGTGAGGATGATGAAATAGAAGATCACTCGATCCGGAGTCTGGGCATGCCGAAGTCACCGACCAGATTATTTCACGTTTTTGATCGCGCTTCGATTCGTGATGTGGCCTCCGTCTCGGACCGCGAGCTGTTGCGACGGTACGCGGACGATGGCGACCAGGACGCGTTTGCCATCCTTGTGCAACGGTACTCGCGATTGGTCGTCGGCGCATGTTGTTACTCCCTTGTGTCGGGGGCGGATGCTGAGGACGTTTGCCAGGCGACCTTCCTGGTTTTGGCTCAAAAAGCGAAGAACACGCGATGGCGGCACTCGGTGGCCAACTGGTTGTTTACCACGGGCTGCAACTTGGCACGCAAAGCCCGAACTTCCACTCAGCGGCGGGCGACCCGAGAACAGAAAGCGGCTGTTCCCGAAGCGGTTCCCTCGCTCGACACGATGTCCGCGCGGGAATTGCTCGAGGCACTCCGTGAGGAGATCGAAAAGCTACCCGTCCTCTATCGCGAGCCGTTGGTGCTCAATTTTCTCGAAGACATGAGCCGTGAGAAGATCGCCGAGCGCCTGGGAATTCCTGCCGGGACGGTGAAGATTCGATTGGAACGAGGGAAGAAGCGCCTGGGCGATGCCCTGGCTAAGCGAGGCGTGATGAGCGGATTCGTTCTCCTGGCTTTCGCGGCAACGTCTCGGGCCGCGGCGACGACGCCGAAACTCATTCCGTCCATTCTGGCCGCGGTGGACGGTTCGCCTTCCGCATCCGTGGCTGCGTTGGCAAAGGGGGGCATCATGAATACGGCACTTTCAGCAGCGAAGCAGGGAATTGTCCTGGCGGCCTGTGTCGCCGTGGTCGGGTTTGGGTTCGCCTACATTCCGATGGCGGCGGAGCCACAGGCTCCTGCGATCAAAAGCGAGAAGCCTGCGACGACGGCGAACGCGAAAGGCAAAGCCGCTACGAATGGCGAAGCCATTCCGAAAGCCGAAGTGAAAGAGCGAATCATTACGGGCAGGGTGGTCGGACCCGATGGCAGGCCGCTTGCCGCGGATCTGTCGATGGTGTGGCAGGAGGGCCAAGTGCAACCCCTCGGCAAGACCATGGACGACGGCACGTTTAAGGTGACCCTGCCCCTGAAGCGGGGCAAGTACGGCGGCTGGCTGGTGGCGAAGGCTTCGGGTGGATACGGGATGGATTTCCTTCCACACGGCATCGAATCGTCGCCCGAGTCGATGACGTCCGTCGCTGATTTGCTGCTGAAGTTGCCGAAGGAACGGCCGATCAAGGGCCGGCTGCTCGATCAACAAGGCAAGCCCGTAGTGGGGGCGACCGTCGTGGCGAGTCGTTTTTCGGCATTTGACAGTGATGTCTCGACCGACGGCCACCTGAAGAAATGGGCTACGGAGTACAGTCGGTTTGGGAGCGCACCCGAAGGAGACCGCAACCTTCGCTATTCCGACGGATCTGGGGCGGACGCGCGCTTCGAAAGCACCTGGCCTTATTCCGCGACCACCGGCAAGGACGGCCGGTTTGCGATTGCTGGGACGGGAAGCGGTCACCTTGTCGGTCTCTGCATCCGGGGGGCGGGTGTCGCGGATCGGGAGATTGCCGCCCTCAACCGCGACGGTTTCGACCCGGACCCGTTGAACAAGGCCGTCAGGGATCACGACGTGAAAGGCTACTCCCCCGGCAAGAAGTGGGTGCTGCATGGTGCGGACCCAGTCATCGTGATGGAACCGGAAAAGCTGATCCGCGGCACCGTCACCGACAGCGCGGGCAAACCGCGGGCCGGTGTGACGGTGGCGTTTACCCGACCAAACAAACGAGAACTAACCCTCGACTACAACACGGCAGTCACGGACAAGGACGGCAAGTACGAGATCCGCGGTGCCAGGAAACACCCGGGCTACATGGTCGAGGTGCCGTCCGACCCGGTCGCGGGCCTCTTGCCGTGCCAGGGCTTCGCCGACGAAACGGCGGGGTACGAGCCAATCACCATCAATCTGAAGTGCGCGAAGGGGGTCGTCATTGCCGGCAAGTTGACCGACAAGGAGACCGGCAAACCGATCGTGGGGCAGGTATTCGTCGAGCCGATCCTGGGCAATGACTTGGAATCGCGTTTTCCCCCCATGCGGCACAGCGCCTCAATGCTGGCGCCGCATAACTTGTGCGCCCCGGACGGGTCGTTCCAGATCGTGTCCATCCCCGGCCCCGTCCTGTTCATGGCCGGTGTGGGGCAATCGGACCCCTGGGCTTACAAACCCGTCCAATCCGATCCGGATCACCCGAAAGTATTTGCGCGGGCCTCCGATGACCGGCTGGTTTTCTTCCCACCGGACGGTGCCTACACGGGCGTCAGGGGCAATTGGTGCAAGGTTCTCAACCTCCCGGAAACCGCGCAAACCGTCCGACTCGATATCGCACTGGAACCGGCCACAAAGACGATCGTAAAAGTCGTCGGCCCAGACGCGAAACCGATTACCGACGTTCACGCGATCGGCGTCACCTACCAGGAGGCGGTTCATCCCTCATCGTACCCTGGCACCGACACGCTCACCGTGTACAACCTGGAACCGACGCAGGAACGGTTGCTCGCGGTGGTTCACGAAAAACGCGCACTCGTCGGTTCGGCGATCGTGAAGGCCGACGACAAGAATCCGGTGGTGCAACTCGGTGTGGGCGCAGCCGTGACCGGACGGGTGGTGGATCGCGAAGGCAAGCCGCTTACCGGTCTCAAGGTCGATCTCAAATACCTGCGACGCGAAGTGACCGAAATTTCCGGGGTGCTCACGAAATCGACCATCACGACCACCGACGCGAATGGGGAGTTCTATATCGGGTACATTTTCCCCAATCAAGAGTTTCATTTGGTTTACCACCGTGGAACGAAGCGGTTCGACCCGGACCCAGAAATGACCGCCAAGCACACGATCGCGAATCATTTCGTCATTATTAATCTGGGCGACCTGAAGCTCGAACCGAACCAAAAAGACGGGGAGGAGTAACGATGAGCGCCGGCTTTTGGAGTCCCTACACCCCCGACAACAAGCAGCCATGGAATTTGTCGCGAGTGGTCCACCTGCACCGC
The DNA here is from genome assembly GCA_965226945.1 of Gemmataceae bacterium. Taxonomy (GTDB): domain Bacteria; phylum Planctomycetota; class Planctomycetia; order Gemmatales; family Gemmataceae; genus SYLG01. The sequence goes on from OZ245717.1 coordinate 5,232,812, forward strand.
AGGGCAGCGTTTGCCGGCACCTGGGACGAACTGCAACGCGACCTGAAGGACGGACACGAGACCGCGATCGCTCGCTTGTGCGACGGGTCGGCCAACTTACACGCGGCAAGTGCGTACGACCTGACCCCGGCACTGCTTGCCGATTCGGCGGTCGCACAGAGCGAAATCGGCCGGCTCAAAGCCGGTTGGTTTTACCGGTTTCTCTTTAGCCCCGATCCCCTACTCGAAAAACTGACGCTGCTTTGGCACGATCACTTTGCCACGGGCCACAGCAAGGTAGGCGATGTCGGCCTCATGCGGCGGCAAAACGATACCCTGCGCAAGCACGCCAGGGGGAAGTTCGCAGACCTGCTCGATGCCAGCGTGCGGGAGCCTGCCTTGCTCCTGTACCTCGACGCCCAGGCGAACCGCAAGGGACACGCCAACGAGAACCTCGGCCGGGAGCTGATGGAACTGTTCACTCTCGGTGTCGGGAATTATGACGAGGCGGATGTGAAGGACGCCGCCCGCGCGCTCACGGGGTGGTCGGTTGAAGAGGGAAGATTCGTCGAATTCGCCTATCGCCATGACAGTGGGGAAAAGACAATCCTTGGCCACATGTCGAAATTCGACGGCTCCCAGCTCGTCGACTTGCTCGTTAAACAGCCAGCGGTGGCGAATCGCATCGTGGCGAAGTTGATCCGCCAGTTTTTTGGGGAACGCGGTGTGCCGGCGCAGGCGGTCAAGGATTTGGAGGAGGGCCTGCGCGAACGCGATTTGAACGTCGCGTGGGCCGTGGAAGCGGTGCTGAAGTCGCGCCTGTTCTTCGACGACGCAAACATTCACACCCGGGTGTTGAGTCCCGTCGAATTCGTGGTGGGTTCCGCTCGCGTGTTGGAGTTGTTCGATCCGGCTCCCAGTACGTTGGCCATGGCCGACTGGTCTGCCCGCATGGGTCAGGACGTGTTCGATCCGCCAAATGTCGGCGGGTGGCCGGTCGGCAAGAAGTGGATTCACAGCCGCAGTCTGATTGCCCGGGCGAACTACGCCGCGGCACTGGTATCTGGACCGAATTGCGGGCGAGCCACGGCGTACGACCCGGCAGCGCAGGCGAAGAAGTACGGATTCGGCGCCAAACCGGCGGACGTGCTCACGTTCCATTCCCGCCTCCTGTTTGGAATCGACCCGACTGCCGACGTGAAGGCACGGCTTGAGGCGTTGGAAGCGACCAAGATGGTGACGGCGATGTTGTCCTCGCCGGAAGCGCAACTCGGGTAACTTCGACTTCGAAAGGACTGAATGGATCATGGTCAGCCGCCGCTCGTTTCTGCAATCGTCGTCGCTGCTCGCCTTGTCGTCGACCGTGCCGCTCTTTGTGTCGCGGTCCTTGCGCGCGACGCCTGCTGACAAGGACGCTCGCGTCCTGGTGGTGGTCGAGATGGACGGCGGCAACGACGCCCTTAACACGATTGTCCCGTACGCCGACGAGAACTATGCCAAACTTCGGCCGAGACTGAAACTCGACCCGAAACAGGTTGTGAAGTTGACCGACTCGATTGGCTTGCATCCGGCATTGCAGCCGTTCGACAAGCTCCTATCAGAGGGTCGACTCGCCGCCATTCCCGGTGTGGGCTACCCGAACCCGGATCGCTCCCACTTCGAGAGCATGGCGCATTGGCACACGGCCAGGTTCGGCGCCGACGAGCGCAACGGCTACGGTTGGCTCGGACGAGCCATGGATGCGAGCGGGGGCAACCTGTTTTCGGTCGGCGGCGAGGTGTCGGCCGCGCTGCGTGGCCGGCGCAGTTCCGCTGTGGCTTTTAAGAGGATCGCAGAGGTGCTCCTGTCGGACCCGGCGGCAGCGAAAGCAGGCATTGGGTCGGAATCGGAGGATGACCTGCTCGCATTCGTTCGGCGGGAAGCGATGGACGCGCACGCGACGGTGGACAAGCTCACCAGGCTGAGCGGCGACAAGAGCGGGCCGAGTTATCCCCCAACCGAACTGGCCGATCGGCTCAAGTTGGTGGCTCGACTGCTCAAGGCGGGCATCGGCCCGAGGGTGTACTACACGCAGCAAAGCGGATACGACACGCACTCGCAACAGATGTTCGCGCACGCAAGCCTGTTGAGTGAATTCGCCGAGGCGGTCGCCGCTTTCTTCGCCGATCTGAAAGAGTCGAAGCTGACCGACCAGGTGACACTGTTGTCTTTCAGCGAGTTCGGACGGACGATCAAAGAGAACGGGTCGGCGGGGACGGACCATGGCACCGCCGGAGCGTGCTTCGTCGCCGGGCCAACGGTCAAGAGTGGCCCGATTGGCACCATGCCCAGCCTGACCGACCTCGCAGACGGCGAGCCGAAGATGACGACGGACTTCCGGCAGGTTTACGCGGCACTGCTTCAAGACTGGCTCGGGGTGACATCCGCAGATTTGGGAGAGCAAATTCCCCCACTGGCCATGTTTATTTCTTGAAGCGCTACGCATGCCACTTAGCATCATCTCAATAAACAAGTCCGATCTCTATTATTCTCCTATATAAACGCAATAAAATGAAGTCAATAAAAATGGTAGTAAAAATAACTTACATAAAACTATTTAAATATAGTTCTCTTTAATTAATATAAAATATTAACTAATTAAACAATGCGGTATTGTGTCTCAAGTAGTTGCGTCGTTGTTTTGGGGAGGGCTGCGGGCCAATAGTTCTTGACCTTCGAAACGCGCTCAAGGACGCTCTTATGGAGATAGGCCTTGGTCACATTCATCAGGCGTGGCTTATTCGGTTGATAGCGCCACTCGGTTCTATGCTTTGCCCAATTGTATCGGCGGGCTGGAAGATACTCGAGCAACCTCCAGGCACCGGTGAGGGAGTTGTGTACCGTCGCCGTGGGATCTGGCGGGCACGCTTTCAGCAGTCGGTCGAAGGGCTCTGGATCAATCTTCATGCCAGTAAACTGAGCTTCATTGACCATCCATTGAAAGGCCACCATGGCCATGTGTGAGTCGTTGAAGGGATAGCCACCGCCGATATCGGCGTGTACGCCCGGGAACCAAACATTCATGACCTTGGGCGAGCCATTGGGAAGTAACTCTTGCTTGTCCAGATAGACGTTGGATCGAAAGGCCGCACGTTTTTCGTCGAGCGCTACGGCATGACGCACGCAGTTTACGCTGGGGTTGAAGAAGGTGAAGGGAAACGACTGATTCCAGTTATACATGCCCACGGAGCCGACGGTGTCCCACAAGCCTAGGAACTCAATCGGGCAAGGCTGCGTGAAGCTTTGGCGCAAAGTGTCCGCACCTCGTTTGATCAGTATCTCTTCCGGCGTCTCATTCCCGGCCGAAGTGTCCTCAGTTGTGGGAATCTCTCGATACGATTCCCAGCAATAGGGAAGCATATTCTCCGAACCCGAACGAAGGAGGCCGACGCCTTGCAACATGCCAGCCAAAACGCGCACGGTGAAGGCGCCGCGGCTGAAGCCGAAAAGAAAAAGCCGATCGCCCTTTTCATATTCGTGCATGAGGTAGCGATAGGCTTTGAAGACGTTCTCATCCAGTCCATCACCAAGAGCCAGGCCTTTGATGAGCGACCAACGTTTGCCGAGCGCTGTACGCTGGTCCGGGGCGGCCATACTACCCACACCCGGATCGTAGAACGCGATTTGCGAACTATCTTTCAGTGCGACTTGAAAGATGCGTACCACATTGGTGTGATCGCTGGCAAGCTTGTTTGACGTGCCGTCACAGCAGATGACAATGTTTTTGCTCACAGGAAGTAGTCGCAATAAAGATGTTCGGTCCTGACAACTTCGTTTTTCTTCGTGGCTTTGTTCCTCATGTAAACGTCGTATTTTTCCGCGGACATTATGAATTGAGGGGGCGATGCGCCCTCACCGACTGTCGTGACGGCGTCCGACTGGAACAGTACGGCACATTTTTTCTTTAACGTTTCAGTGATGGAGGGTAGTGGCATGCGCTTCCAGCCTTTTACGTCGTGTGCCACATTCACATCGACCGGAATGACGGCCGCCAGGCGTTTACTTTTCATCCGCTCCAGCCCTTTCGCCTTCAGCGTGGCGTTGTGGCTGCCATGATGACCGACTTTGTAAAAGATCGTGCGTGTAAGCAAGTCACCCGCCGATACAGTCTGCTTACCCCCCTCGGCATCCTTGACTTCAAAGCTCAGAGAATCCCAGGTTCTCCAATTGCCGGCTTGCGCATCACCTACGAAGAGCATTACGTCGCCGGTATCGACGAACTCAAAGGCGAGGACCAAACTGGTGTTATTCGTCGCGCTGTCGAGTTGGAGTGCCAGGCGCTCCCCCACGGCCAACCAGTCGTGATCAATGTTTCGCCAGTTGTTTCGAGGAAGGCGATAGGGATGCTTGGCTGGCATTCCTGACAGAGCGCGACCGGAACGTGGATCGAAGGGTAGTGAGTGCTTTTTCTTATTCTCGGTTTCCTCACAAGCGTCGATTACGGCGGTCGCCAATCCCAGGCTGCCGCCGCTCATGAGTTCATAGCCTTCACCCTTGGAAGGATTGGCCTTGTTGAGATCCTGCCTGTGCATTGGTGGTCCGAGCACGTAGACCCGCACGTTTTCCACGCCTGGTATGACGAGAGGCTTGCCGCCAGTGGGAACGATCGTCGGATCGCACCGGCGCTTGAGATAATTGAGCGCGCCCGCAGTCCCGCCGCCAGCATCGGCCTCCTCGTCGCCTTCGCCGGATTCATTGGCTACGGCGCCAAAAAAGCCCAAAAGGCCAGTCAATCGCTCGACTTGATCGGTTAGCTTGAGTTCCTTTGCTCTCTTCCTTGCCGCTATCGCCGCTTTCCTCTTCTGCTCACGCTCTTCGCGTAGCGAATTGGCCAGATCGCATGTGGGATCCTCCGTCCAGGCGAGCCAAAGATTCTTAAATTCGACACTATCGAAAACACCTTTGGCCTGCCCTTCATCAAAGCCGGAAAGGTGGTCCCAGTGTTCATGAGTGATCGTGAGTACGTCGATCGTTCCGTCTGTGACGGACTTGATGTTTTCGGCCACTTTGGTCATGACAGGTTGTGGATTGGCAGTGCCGAGCACCACACCGCAGTCGATCATGAAGTGGACCAGTTGATGTTCCTTTCCGGGAAAGCTGAGCAAAAAGCAATCCCCCAGACCGTGACGATACATTCGGATTCTCGCACGAAACTTCTTTGGTGCGGTGTCGATTGATTTGGCGATGGCCCCGGTACTTGGGACAGTACCGGTGACGTTTGGTGTTGCTACATTGTTGGTCGCGCTTTGCGCGACTTTTTTCTTCTTAGCCACCTTCTTGATGGCCGTTTTCTTGACAAGATTTTTTTTGGTGGCTTTGGCCATTGTGAAGTGCCTTAGAACTCGGTGTGCAACATGGCAAAGGGTTCGTTATCCATTTCGGTCCCGTATGTCGCGGCCAAAGAAGTGCCGGCCACATCGTTGAAGAACTCTCGCGCCTTGGTGATGCGTCCGCCCGGTTTGTCCTGATCACGCAATGGCTTACGAATGATGTAACGGATTGCTCCTGTCCCGTTGTTTCTGTCCAAGTCGACAATGATGGTGCATCCGCCGTAAATGCGCATGCCGTTTGGCTTGTTCCCCTCCAGAGGCTTGTTCTGAAGGATGGAAAAGATGACTTGATTCAACACAGTGCCGTCCGGCCGTTGCCGCTGCACGGGGGAAATGGAATGGATTTCAAATCGGACCTCGGGATCACTAGGCTCCCTCGTGATGGCGAAGTCCAGTCCAGTCAAGTCTTGAAGATTTTGGTCATTGACATCGAGCCAGAATTTATCTTGCAGATATTTATGAAGCTCGATCCGCTGAAGGCGCATCGCTTCCCAGCGATTCAGCCTGTTCCACGTCAGAGTCATGCTCGAGTAGAATTGCCCGAGCTTCTTTCCAAGCTCGGCGATTTTTGGGTACTTCTGAGCGTCCTGCTCGGCATCATCCCAAGCGAGACTTTCTTCCGCGAGCGCTTTCAGACGTCGGGGATAAATTCCGTGTTGGCGGAACGCGTCGATAAAGGCCAAACGGCAGGCTCGTGAATCATCCTGAACTAGGTCGCGGTCCGCCGTGATCAAGGCGCGCAAGTAGTCGCCGAAATCGATATCCACCGGCGGACAGTAATCGAGAGCCCGAATGCACATAGCCAGCACTTGGCCTGCTGCCGTTACCGCCTCGGTCGCCAGTCGATTGACCAGGTCGGGGTGTAGCTCTCCCTCGCGGAGAATTCCTGTACCGTCGCTCGCGATGCGCCTTAGATCTTGAATACGGTTGCAGTAAATTGTCACAAACGCATCAAAGACGGCGGAAACGAGAATTGCCCCGAGTGCGTGAGGTTCCGTCTCATGATGAATTCTCGTCGGGTCGGGAGGACGGCGATGCCATTTGCCATCGGCGCCCATGTCGCCCAGAGCATTGCGCAATGATTCATGATTGCCAGTGGCTTGGCCGAATTCCTGTGCCAGTTGCCCCAGAAGATTGTCTACACCCAGATCGCCGCGCGTTTTGCTAATCTGATGGCGGACCACATCGTGAAAAGTGAAATGCTGGAACAGGGCCACGATGTCGGCAAACGCCTCGTGGAAGGCTAGACCCTGCGGTTGGGTTACCTCAATAAAGCGAGGATGAATCCCGTCGAGAATGGCGTGAGCCGTTTCATGCGCAATGATGTCATGAGAGAGGCAGCCAAACACCATCCCTTCCGGATAGATTACGCCTTTGGCCGTAAAAGTCGCCGGAAAATAGCCGAAAAGTAGCGCCTTCTTTTTAGGCGAATAATAAGCGTTCGCTTCGCGCAGTGCGTGCGGATACACCACCAATTTTTCAACGAACAGATTTCCCCGGTCCTGGTCCGACATCTCTCCCCAGGTCTTTCCCATGTCTTTTGGGGTGCGATCCGACCACATCACCGGTCGACCAATAGCGCGTTCAAAATTGCGAATCGTGGTCATGATGACCGCATAAACCATCTGCTGGTGGAACTGCGGATTGGACGCCGCAGGTGGCAGGCCGTCCTGGGCAAGCAGGTCCGGATCGTTCAAGTCGACCGGGTCGTAGTAGAAACCGCTCGCCGGATCCACATCAATTACCGTGATGTAGTTGCCATCGGGGCCTGGTTGCAGATCGTCTTCCCAAGGTATGTTGTAAACGCGTTCATTAATCGTGGCGGTATCCAGTTTGCTGGACAGGCTCGGATCAAATGAGTACCCTCGAAGCCTTCGAAAAGGCGGACGATGCGGCCGATTTGGACCTGTTTGGTGGTTGCTCATAAATTCGACTTAATCGAAGGCACCAGACGCTGGGAATCTAGCCTCACTATATCGGTAAAAGGTAATTGCGCAACTCTAGAGGTTGAATGAAATCGAATTTCTAAAGTTCGCATCTGAAAACAGTCAATTGCGCGACCGTTGACAAGATTTGAGTCTGGGTTGATTCGAGAACACTGTACAACAGCTGAGTTCTTTCTAATCGATGTGACCAAGTGGAACCAAGGAATTGCGAAGCCATCCTTTCCGTGAACCGGATCGATGGTGCGGTGTATGGTTAGCTGCGCAATTTGCCTGAGCGTTTGATCCAGCAAGACCAAGGTCGTTGATGCGAATAAATAAGAATCTTTCTCTTGGTGATAAACGACCCATTCCATTTGGCCGATAGGGAGGCGTTCCGTTCGCAAGATCTGATGCGGTTCGCGTCTGGTTTAGGACAATATAATGACCCTTCCCGGGAGTACTCGCTCATGGTTTCGTCGAAACTCTCCCATTCTATTACTCTTTTGATCAAGACCCTAAAGAAGGGCCACCAGTCGGCTTATGGTCCCTTGCTCGAGGTCTATTTCGAGCGGTTGGTGCAGCTGGCGCGTAAACGGCTGCAAAATCTGCCGGGGATGGCGGGTTACGACGAGGATGTCGCGCTACGGTCGTTTTTCAGCATGTGCCGCCGGGTTCAGGACACCGAGCGGCCGCTCGAACTCGATAGCCGCGACGATCTTTGGCGCATGCTTGCCACGCGCACCATTTCCCGGGCCATCGATCTGGTGCGCCGCCATAAGCCGGGCGAAGTTCCCGGCGAGATGGAAGTGGAACAGCTTCTAACGCGGGAACCGACGCCGGAAGAAGCGGCCGAAATGGCCGATGAATGCCGGATTCTGCTCGAATCCCTGGACGAGCCGGAATTGCGCCAAATCGCCATCTGGCGCGTGGAAGGGTTCACCAATGAAGAGATCGCCTTGAAGCTCGATTGCGTGCCCCGCACCATCGAGCGCAAGGTCGGCCGCATCCGGGCCCTTTGGAAAGAGAAGATGGCCGAAGGCGAAGAAACGTAGTCAGAACGAGTCCTTATCCCCATGACCCCCATCGATTTTGATCGCCTGTCTCCGGAACTTGCCGCGCGCATCGACGCCGTTTGCGATGCCTTTGAAAAATCCTGGAAGACGAGCAAGGGCGAAGAAATTCCCGAAATTGGCACTTATCTCGAAGGCTGGGAAGGGAATGACCGCTTTTTGGCGAGCCAGGAACTGGCCTTGATCGATCGCGCCTGGCGCAAACGGCTGGGCATGGAACTGGCCGCTGGCGAGACCGAAAGTCTGTCGGGCTCTTCGGTGGATGGCAGCACCGATCGCCTGCCGAAACTTTCTGCGGCCGCAATCTCTCAAGAGGGCCATTGGCCGGCGATTCCCGGTTTGGAAATTGAAAAAGTCCTGGGTTCGGGTGGCATGGGGATTGTGTTTTTGGCCAGGCAGAAGGCGCTCGATCGCAAAGTGGCAGTCAAGCTTTTGCGCGATGCCGAGTTCGCCACCCAGTCGCAACGCGACCGCTTTCAACAAGAAGCCCGGGCGATCGCCCGCTTGAAACATCCCCATTTGGTGCAGGTCTATGAACTCGGGGAGATCGGCAATTCTCTGGGTACCGGCTACCCCTACTTGGTGCTGGAATATGTGCCGGGCGGCAACCTGTCCGATCTCTTGCGTGGTTCGCCCCAAAAGGCGCGGGAATCGGCGGAGCTTCTCAAAACTCTGGCCGAGGCGATTCACTATGCCCATGAGCAGGGAATCGTTCATCGCGATTTGAAACCGGCCAACATCCTCATGCAGCAGGCCTCCGCATCCGAGGGCAAGCCAGAAAATGCTGTCTTATCCGGTTCGCTCTTTCCCAAGATCACCGACTTCGGGCTTGCCAAGTTCTTGTCCAGTTCGCGCCCAACCACCACGCGCACCCTGGCGGCGAACACCGCCTACATGCCGCCAGAGCAACCGTCGAACCGATTAACCGTCACGCACGATGTCATCGGTACGCCCTGCTACATGGCCCCCGAACAAGGGCATGGCAATAGCTCGCAAATTGGTCCCACGGCCGATGTCTATGCGCTGGGGGCGATTCTTTATGAGACGTTGACGGGCCGGCCTCCGTTCTTGGGTGCGTCTCCGGTCGATACGCTTATGCTCGCCCGGACGACCGAATGCGTGCCGGTTCGCCAGCTTCAACCGGGTGTGCCCAAGGATCTCGAAACGATTTGCCACAAGTGTCTCGCCAAGGAACCACAACGGCGCTACGCCTCGGCGGCGGCGCTGGCGCGCGAGCTGGAACGGTTCCTTAACGGCAAGCCGATCCAGGCCCGGCCCGTCGGTTATCTGGAATCCTCCTGGCGGTGGTGCCGGCGCCAACCGGTGCTCGCCTCGATGGCGCTGGCTTTCGTGCTGGTCGTGCTTGGATTCAACATCGCCCTGACGTTGCTTTATTTTCATGCGCGAACCGAAAAACAGCGAGCCGATCAGAACTTGTTGAAGGCCAGGGAGATCGTCGATGCCTACCTGGCGGGGGTGGAAAAAGATTCCCGGCTCAAAAACGCCGATCTCCTGTCGCTACGCAAGGAGCTCTTGAGCGCGGCGCTGCCGTTTTACGAAGAGTTTGCCAACACCTGGACGAACGATCCGGCGTTGGCCCAGGATCAGGTCAAGGCCAGCTATCACCTCGCCTTGCTGTTCGACAATCTGGGGCAGACGGACCGCGCCCTCGCCCAGGCCAACCAAACCCTGGAACGAGCGCAAAAGCTTGTGGACCAAAATCCCAAGGAGCCGAAGAATCGTTTCCTCCTGGCGCAAACCTGGACCACGATGGCACTTCTGGGCAATCAATTGCATCAAAAGGAAGAAGCGAAAAAAGCTTATGAAAATTCGATCGACATCTTCCGCGCCCTCATCAAGGAGTACCCAGAATCCCTCGAATACCGCGAAGGCCTGGCCACGATCTGTCACAATTTTGCCCTGCACCTGAATCAGCAGGGCAATGCGTCCGAGTCGGAGAGGTATTTCAAGGAAGGACTGGAGCTTTGCCAGGTTCCGCAAGGCGTTTCTTCAAGCCGATTGCTGCGGCGTATGGAAGGCCGGATGCACATGGGCTTGAGCATTCACTACACGGCAAGAAACGAAGGGGTCAAAAGCCTGGAAGAGGGGCGGATTGCGGTCGAATTACTGCAGGCTTTGTCCCGCGATTTTCCCGACGACTTGGAACTGAAGACCGAAGCGATCCGGCCAGTCTATTCTCGCGCCTGGGATCAGATTCATCTGGGCTATTTGGAGGAAGGGGAGAAAAGCCTACGCAAGGCGCTGGGCGCGATCGATGAGCTGATCGCCAAATACCCCTCGCTACCCACTCCGAAGGATTTTCGAGCGGGTTTCTCGATGCTGCTGGCCGAGGATCTGGCAAGGCAGGGCCGTGACGCCGAGGCGCCGCCCATCATCCGCATGGCGATCGATATCCGGGAGCGGATGGTCGTTCAGTACCCTCAGAGTTTTTTCTACCGCAAGGAGTTGGCGCAGAATTACGCCCTGCTCGCCAATCTCGCCTCCAACGATGGCCGGTTAAAAGATGCCGACGCCGCCTACCGCAAGTCGATCGAACAGGATCGCTTTCTGGCCGAACAGTTTCCGAAGGAAAAACTCTATCGCCTCAACGAAAACGGCCACTGGCGTGCGCTGGTCTCGGTGCTGTCTTCCGACAAACGGCCAGCCGATGCGATCGTGGCGCAAAAGCAGTTGGTCGGGCGTGGCGAGTCAGCTCTCAAGGATCTGCCCGCCGAAAAGTTGGAACTGGGTGCCGCGCTCGGCGAGGACCTACTCGCCCTAGGCGACTTGCAAAGCTCCCAGACCCAATGGGCCGATGCAATCGAAACCTACAAGCAGAGCCAGGAATCGTTCGATCGTGTGCTGGCCGCCGATGCCGACAATCGCCGCGCGAAATCGAAAATCGCCTCGGTGTGGATCGGCCTGGCGAAAGCGTTCGCGGCTTTGGATCGGCATACCGAAGCCGTCAGCGCCTATGATCGCGCGATTCCTTTAACTGGGCCATCCCGGCCGAAGATGCGTACGCTCAAAGCGCGGTCGCTGGTCTATCTGGGCAAGCCCAAGGAAGCGGCAAAAGAGATCGACGAGGTCGCCAAAGGGAAGAACCTGCCCAATCCCCTCTGGTATGATCTGGCGGCGGCAACCGGGCTGGCCCATGCCCGTGCCGAATCTTCCGCGGAAAAAGAGCTTCTCTCCACCAAAACGATCGAGCTACTGGAGCGGTCGAAATCGGTCGGTCATTTCGTCGAAGCGCCGCGCATCGAGTCCTTTCGCAAGGATCCCGATTTCGCCTCACTGCAGACGGTCCGTGCGTTTCGCGACTGGGTGGACCGCCTGATCAAGGATCCCTCACCGCCCGCCAAGATCGTCAACAAACCTGCGGGAGTATCTCCGAAAACGAATCCGCAAGAAAAATCGGCATCGACGCAAAAAGCCAGCGAGCAAAAGAAGTAAGGCATGAAAAGTAAGGCCAAAGGCATTTTCACGCGGAGACGCGGAGGCGCGGAGCAAAGAGAGAGAAGCGGAGACAAAGGAGAGAGGGGCCCAAGGTGAGGATCTTCGAACGGCATCGTAGAACGAAGAAACCAAGAATATTCTCACGCGGAGACGCGGAGGCGCGGAGCAAAAAGAGAGAAGCGGAGACAAAGGAGAGAGGGGCCCAAGGTGAGGATCTTCGAACGGCATCGTAGAACGAAGAAACCAAGAATATTCTCACGCGGAGACGCGGAGGCGCGGAGCAAAGAGAGAGAAGCGGAGACAAAGGAGAGAGGGGCCCAAGGTGAGGATCTTCGAACGGCATCGTAGAACGAAGAAACCAAGAATATTCTCACGCGGAGACGCGGAGGCGCGGAGCAAAAAGAGAGAAGCGGAGACAAAGGAGAGAGGGGCCCAAGGTGAGGATCTTCGAACGGCATCGTAGAACGAAGAAACCAAGAATATTCTCACGCGGAGACGCGGAGGCGCGGAGCAAAAAGAGAGAAGCGGAGACAAAGGAGAGAGGGGCCCAAGGTGAGGATCTTCGAACGGCATCGTAGAACGAAGAAACCGAGAATATTCTCACGCGGAGACGCGGAGGCGCGGAGCAAAAAGAGAGAAGCGGAGACAAAGGAGAGAGGGGCCCAAGGTGAGGCCTCTCAAGCGCTCTCGGTTCCGCTGTCCACTCTAATCCCGCCAGGTTGGTTCACTTGATCTGGTCTTTGCTTCTCTCTCCGCGTCCTCGCCACTCTGCGTGGAATTCACCTTGCCGCAAGCACCCAAAGAGAATGGCCTCACCGCCTCATCGACTCCCCTCGCTCTGTCCGTCTTTGCTTCATTCTCCGCGGCTCCGCGTCTCCGCGTGAAATTCTTTTTTCCGAGAACCGTGAGGCAAACCAAAAGGCAAACCAAAAAAAGGGCGGCGAAGGATCAACCTCGCCGCCCCCAGAAATCCGAATCAATCAACAACCGATCCACCGAAAAAATCAATCGTTATCGAGCAGTTTGATGTTGCCGTAGTAGAGGTAATCGAGTTGGGCGCCCTGGACATTGGAGAGTCCAATGTTGAACCACTCCTCCCCTTCCTTGAAGAGGTCGTCGATCACCTGCAGCTTGATTTCCTTGGTCGATTCCCCCGCGGCGAATTCGACCTTCAGGCTCGCCGGCTTCACGAAGTCGGTCCATTGATTTTGCGCCCAGTTGCTTACCGCCAGATCGACGCTGGCCGTGCCGAAGGTCGCCCCGTGGCGCTCCACCGTGATCGTGACCCAGCCATCGCTTTCCGTGGCCTGGAACATCGAGCTGCCGAATTCGATCTTGCTATCGTCGTTGACGATGGTGACGACCGTGCTCTTGACCGCGCCAAGCAGCGCCCCGCCGGTCGGGCTCGAAAGCGTCACGGTGAAGTTCTTGTCGGGATTGACCCCGGTGTTGTCGGTGATCGGGATCACGATCGTCTTCTGGGTTTCGCCCGGAGCAAAGGTCAGGGTTCCCGCTGCCTTGGTGTAGTTGTAACCGGCGTAGGCGGTCGACACGATGCCCAGGGTGGGGCCGTCGCTCGTGGTGTATTTCACCGTGGCGGTGCCCGCGCTGCCATCGGTGCGGTAGACGGTCACTGTGATTGCGCCGCCATTTTCCATTACTTGATAAACCGGAGCACCAAAGGTGAATTTGCCCGCCTGGACGGCCTGGTCGTCGTCGTTGATATTGAGATTCCAGGACCAGCTTCCTTGCGTGGCGCCGGTGACATCGGACATCATGACCGGCAGCGATTCGGTCGATTCCACGAGCGCATCGTTGATGATCGGGACGTTGACGATCTTGAACGCCTCGCCGGGCAGGAAGGTGAGGAGTTGATCGACCGGAGTGAAGTCGACGCCGGCCTTGGCTGAACCCCAGGTTTCGCCGGTTTTGACGCGCACCGTCGCGGGAGTCGTCAAGGAGCCTTGTCGGTAGACCTTGACAGGGGCATAGCCGGCCCCCTCGTCCACGTTGAACGAGGAGGCGCCATTGACCCCCTGGAAGTACAGGGTCGATTCGTTGTCGTGAATCGTTACCACGGTCTTCGGTTGATTGCCGATCATGGCATCGTTGGAGGGGCTGTAAAGCTGGATCGAGAAGGCCTCGTCTCCCTCGGTGTTTGCGTCGTCGAGGATCGGAATGACAATCGTCTTCTCCGTTTCCCCTCGGGCGAAGTGCAGGATTTCGGGGATGCTGCCGTAGTCGTCCCAGGCGCTGCCGACGGAACCGTTGCCCGCGCCGGTGTAGTAGAGGCGCACATCGGCATCGGTGTTGGACCCCTCGATACGCTTGACCACAATGCTGATCGAAGGAGTGCCCTCGGTCACTTCGTAGGTTGGCGCGCTGAAGAGGAACTTGCCGGGTTGCTTGACATCTTCGCTTTCGATGCGCACTTTGGTCTGTGCGATGGAACCGAGGGCGGCGCCACCGGTCGGATTGCTGAGCTTAAGCAGGAGTGCTTCGTCCTTCTCGTACCAGCCATCGTTGAGGATGGGCAGCGAGATCGTCTTGCTCGTTTCACCATCGGCGAAGTTCAAGGTGCCCTGAACCGGGATGAAGTCTTCGCCCGCGGTGGCCGGAGTGGCATTGTCGACTTCGTAAAGCGGCAGGGTGTGGAAGTTATACCAGGTCGGGACTTTGCCCGGCACATAGAGGGCGGTCAGGTAGTCAACCGAGATCGCGCCGCTGGAGCCGTCGACGCGGTTCACGGTGATTTCGACCGTGCCGGCGGCTTCGTTGACCGTCACGCTCTTGGAATCGAACTGCACCTTGCCCGGTTTCCAGGCATCGTCGCTGATGATGTTGAGCGTGGCGCTGGATTGGCCCAGGAGGCCGTTGTCGGCCACGCCGTTCAAGGTCGCATTGGAAAGGTTCAACCCGATCGTTTCTGGATCTTCGATGGCCGAGTCATCGGTCACGAACACGACAAATGTCTTCGTGGTCTGGCCCGGAGTGAAGGTCAGCGTTCCCGTGGCATTCTTATAGTCAGCAGCGGAGGCGGTGCCGGGAGAGGTCGCGTAGTCGACCGTCAAGGTTCCCTCAGTCGATCCGGTGCGGGTAACGGTAACGACCGCCATGCCGCCCGTTTCGTAGGCGATGTAGTTCGACCAGTCGAACTGAACGCTCGAAGCAAAGGTGCCAGCCTCCAAGGCGCCGATGTCGACCGTGCCGTTCTGGGGACGGGCGTGTCCGTACATATCCATGGCCGGGGTGAAGTTGGGGTCTCCCGCATTCAAGGCCGGGCTATTGGCCTTCAGGTGGAAGTCATGGTTGGCGGGATCGACGAACAGGTCGTTGGCCGTCACATATTTCGAGTTGCCGTCTTTGCCGCCGGAGAACTGCTGCCAGGCAGCAAAATTCCCGCTATAGCCATCGAGTTCGAAGCCGCCTTGCAGGATATTGTGGTCCGAGTAGGCGGGGAGGCTGGTCGATTCAACGCTCATGCTGCCGCGCGCCGGGTTGCCCGAGATCAGCACATTGTTGACGATCGTGTTGCCCGAGCTGCCGTTCCACATGAGCAGGGCATAACGCGAATCGGAGGCATTGACGACCGTGTTATTTTCGACCAGGTTGTTGGTCGAGGGTTCGGCACCAAAGCCAACGTAAAGAACGATTCCGGTCGCATGGTTGTTGAATAGAAGATTGTTGCGAATGATGCTGTCTTGAACGGCATCGAGGTTGATCGCGCCGCCGCCGCCGACACCGTTGTCGTAGATCAAATTGCCTTCGATCAGGTTGCGCGAATGGACGCCGTCACCGGGCAGGCCGCCATCGGCATTGAACTGAATGCCGGCGCAGCGATTGCCAAAGGAGATGTTGTTGCGCACGATCGCGTCGTCGGCGCTGTTGCTGATGTAGATGCCGTGCTCCTTGACGGAGTGTGAGGTGACATTGTTTTCGACAATGATCCCTTCGCTCCAGCCGGTGAGGATGCCCCAGAAGGTGTTGTGATCGCTCACATTTTCCCGAAGGATCACACCCTGGTTGAGTACCGAGCGGAGTCCTGCGCGAGGCATGTCGTGAACATTGAACCCTTCGATCGTGACATAGTCGGCCCCTTCGAGGTTCAGGCCGTCGAGGTTGTTGACCGGATTGGCTTCGTTGACTTCGACACCAGGCATGGCGTGGAAGGTGATGCGGGCATCGGCCTTGCCGTCGTTGGTCATGTACATGCCCTGGTACTGACCAGGCAACACGATGACATAATCGCCGGGGCCGACTTGTTCGGCAGCGTGTTGCAGCGATTTCCACGGCTTGGCGGCGGAGCCGTCTCCCTGAAAATCACTGCCGGTGGGCGAAACCCAGAGGGTGCGGTAATTGAGAGTCAGCGGGGTGTCTTCATCGTCGATGGTCATCGAAGAGGCCGATTGATGGCCAAGGCGTACCGGCAGCGTGCCGTCCGTGGTCGGGTTGGTCAAGGTGAACAGGAAATGTTCATCCCCTTCGGCCAGAACATCGCCATAAAGCGTGACGGTGACGATTTTCTCGGTCTCGCCAGGGGCGAAGGTGAGCATGCCGGAGACGGCGTGGTAATCGGGACCGTTCTTGGCGGTGCCATCGATGGTGGAATAAAGCACGGTCACGGTGTCGGTGGTTTGACCATGGCGAACGACCTTCACCTGGATCGTCTTGCCTTCGTAATCGTGATAGGCTCGTTCGGCGATTTCGATCGCGGGGGCGCCATATGCGGCGGGAGGCAGAACCTTGTTGCTCCCTGCGCCAAACTGATCGGCGCCGGCGTCGAAGGTACCGGCTCGGGGGTTGCCGTCGATGTCGTTGGTCAGACCGGCGATTGCGATCGCCTTGGCGATGGCGGGGCTGCCGGCGCTCAAATGCCAGCTCGCATCGAGCAGCGGGTTGGCAACTTGGCTTGCCAGGTCGTGACCTTCGAGGTTTTTCCACTGGGAGAAGGTGCGTTCGTGGGCCGCGTCGCCCAGAACATTGCGATCGATGAACCTGGCGCCGAGCAGGCCGGTGCTGTGGTAGAGATTGTTGTCGAGCGTCAGTACGCCGGAATAAGAGCCTTCGCGGATATCCACCATCCGCGTTTCGTTGTTGCTTTCGATGACATTGTTCACCACCATCGGGTTGACGCTGACGATGTGGGCATCGGGCGAGTAGTTCGAGACCCAGATGTCCACGCCGCCAAATTGAATGGGAGCTTGGGCCTCGGAAGCGGCATGGACGATCGTGTTGTTGTAGACTTGCGGGTTGAGCGAGGAGTAGATACCGATGCCGGCATGGGCTGCGTTAACGATGATGTTGTTGCGCGCGATGTTATTGAGGCTGGTGTACAGGTTGGGGTTGGCGTCGGGTTCCATCCATTCGAGCTCGGAATAGTAGCCGACATTGATGCCGGCTCCTCTGGTGTTCTGGACCAGGTTCTGTTCGATCAGGCTGTCCACGGAGCCGCCGGAGGTGAGGATGCCCACACCAGGAATGTCATGGATGAAGTTGCCGCGCGCGATCATCCGGTCGCCGTTGTTGTTGTCGATGCCATCGGAGCTGGTTGTGGAGCGCCGGCCGGTGTTGTAAATTTCGCAGTTGATGACCGAGATGTCGTTGGCGCCGGGAGTGATCTTGACGGCATCGACACCCGTGTCGTGGATCTTGCAGCCTTCCAGGGTGATGTTGCTCGCGCCAGTGTGAACGGTGCCGGCTCCGGTGTTGGAGTCCCACCAGTCCCAAAACATGACGCCGTAATAGTAGCCGCCCGTGATCTCCAGATTTTGCAGCTTGCCGCCATTCGTGTCGAAACTGTAGCGAAACACCGAGGAAGAAAGCCCATCTTGGCCTTCGGTGAGGGGCGCTTCGACCACGGCCCATTCGCCGGGCATCGAGCGAATCGTCAGGTTGTTGATGTCGATGTTGATGCCGCCCTGGTAGACGCCGTTACGCAAGGTGATCGTGTCGCCTGGGGTGGCGGCGTCGAGTGCGCGCCGGATCGTTTGAAACGGCTGATTTTGCGAACCGTTGTTCCAGTCGTCGCCGCCTGGCGAGACGAAGATTTCATTGCCTGAAAGGAGCTTGCGATCTTCCAGGCTTTCCATGGCGAGGCGGACCGATCGATCGGCCTTGCGGATTTTTCTGTTGGTCGCCGACTGTCCTAACCACTTCCTGAGATTCTTGAACCGAAACATCGTTTTCCTCTCCAACGGGGTGTCTTGGAGAAGGCGCACTCAAAGCGGAGTCGGTCGCGGCCTTTGAAGGAGGGGGCCTTGCGAGCTCTACCGGGTTTGATCTTCCTTCCCACATGGGGTTGACCGAACCGTAGGGGGGCAAATCCGACAGCCAAAAGTGAAAAAATAAAAAAAGGAACGAAGTTCTGTCAGAAGAGTGGGGATGGGCTGGGAATCGATTCGTCCGCGTCAAGGCAAGCAAGGCCATGCGACAAGGGGACGCTTGCGAGGTGTAAGTCCGGTAAATTGAAGGATTTACGATAGTTGCGGCTGTCTTGGAGCAAAACAGCTGGCCGAAGCTAAGGGTGAACAACAGTTCGAAAAGAAAAAATGAAAAAGCCCTGAACCGTGTCCGCACGGTTCAGGGCTTTTTCGCTGGACGAGACCGATGATTAGCGGCGGGCGAATTGGGCGCCGGCCACCTGGCGGTCGGGATAGTCGGGATGATCGACTTCGTAGGTGGTGATCTCCAGGCGATGGCCGTAGGGATCGTGGAAGTAGACCGAAAGGGCCAGCCCGTGGTCGCGAACCGTCAGTTCGTGAAGCGGATCTCCTTTATCGTCGAAGACCGGAAAGAGCTGGATATGGTGCAAAAAGGCCTCGAAGGAGGGCCGATCGACGCGGAAGGCGACCTGGTGAAATCCGGCCGTGGGGCGTTCGCCCTGGGACCTGCCGGTGAAAAGCGCGAGCTTGGTCGATCCTTCCAGAGTGCCGATCATCAGCGGGCCGCGCGGATTGTCGGCCCAGTCCTCGAATTCGGGCAAGATGCGCAGTCCAAAGGTCTCTTCATACCAGCGGGCGGCCTCGCGGCGGTCTGGGACAAACAGTTCAATATGGTCAATTTGGGAAACCGCGAAATCTTGCATGGGCTTCTTCTCTTCCTCTCCTGGGCTGTCCTGGAAGTTCCGGAAGAAGCAGGCGGACGATCCTGCTTTCCAAGACCTTCGTTAGGGAGACTCCTGGGCTCCTCCGGGGAAAATGTTGTACTGCAGGCCAATGATGTCGACCCGCGCGGCCCCGAGCGGTTGAATTCGCAAGGAAGCCTTGTCTTTCGATTTTTTCCCGTCGGCCTTTATATCCTTCAAGATCAGCTCCCCCTTCGTTTCATCCAGATTCCATTTTCCTTCGATTTTCGCGGCTGGGGATTTCTCCCCCAGGATAGCCTTGGTCAGGTCGGCGGGCAGAGGCGGCTTATGGCTGATCAGGACGAAGGTTTTGTCCTTGAAGTGCCATTCCACGGAAGGCGAGAGCCGGTGGTGGTCGAGTTTGGTACCCACCAGCCGGTCGCGCGTTAGCGGTGCATTGCCACCGGGAGGCGGGCGATCATCTCCCTCGGTATAGCCCGAGGCAAACGATACTGCAAGGCAAAAAAGAGGGAGCAGCAGGGCCTTCCGCACGATCGTTCTCCTTGGACCCACGGAAAACCCAGGGAGAGGAAAAAAGGAGGCCGTTACGAAGCCTGGGTGTAAGGTTCGGAGCCTTGCATCGCCCGGCATCGAATTCGGTCCTTTTCGCCAGGGTTTATGCTCTTCCAACTCGGTGGGAAAATCAAGAGGATCCATCGGTTCGAAGGGGTGTCTCAGGGTTTAACCATCCGAAGCCGCGAATCGTTGGCGACTTAGGGCCATGCGTGGCCCTTTTACGGGGTTAACTTCGATCCCTCTTGCCAGTTCTGGCCTGATTTTCTGCCAGGGACCCGGGTTGCCTGGGAGGGGCGAGCTTAGCAGGGTTCCCAAGAATAGGTTGCCGCTGGGGGCATTTTCCCGCCACCAATCATGCAACGAATTCTTTTGACGACAGCCTGCGCACATTCGCCCATCGTGTTGCCCGGAACGATGAATCTGTGGCTGTCCAATCTACGCTTTGCGCCACGCATCGGCCCTTCGGCGATAAAAACGATCCTTTTACGCTTCACTCTGCCTTGTTTGCAAATTGCAGAATTGGTTCGACGACCGCCGGGTGATTCATCAAGAAGGTGTGCAGGGCAGGCAAAAAGAGAAGGTCGGCATCGGGGTAGTTGGCCTCGCTGGTGGTGACCACGCCATCATTTTCCTCGTCGCCAAAAGGGCTGAATCGGCCACGCGGGCCAGCGGTACCGACGATGGCTTTGGTGGGAACGGAGGGCAAGGGAATCTGCTCCATCCGCTCGGGGCTGGCGAGCATTTGTCCACAGTCGCCATCGTACCAGCGGAAATACCAGCGTGTTTTCATGTTGCGTGCCAGCCGCGGCGAATGGTGCGGCGTCCCCATGGTGACCAGGCCAAGCGGCCTTAGGGCAGGGTCGACCGAGGCCATCGCATTGCGTAAAAGCAATCCTCCCAGCGAATGGCCAACGGCCACCCAAGGTTTTTTTCCGACCGACTCAATCCTGCGCGCCAACCGCGCGGAGATGGCCGCGAAGGATTCGAGGGCCGGGTGATAGCCGAACAAAAACGGACGAAGGCCAGCCTTGCGCAATCGCCTCGCCAGGAAAAACATCGACCAGGGAGATCGTCCCATGCCATGAACGAGAAGAACGCGCTTCATCAATGGGAACCCGAGGTTCAAGGTTCAGGAAGCACGCAAGGGCCGTACGATCCCTCGCGGCGTTCCCAAGTCCGTGCGCCGCTGACTTTCTTACTGTTTTTCCGTGCAAACCCGATCACTTTCTTGCTTGCATGGCGGCATCGCCTTCCCGAAATGACCAGGGCCCATCGATTTCACAGGACCTTGGCCATTTGGCCGATCCAAACGTCTAGGCCTCCCATAGAATCCTCTGAAATCAGATAAAATCATCCAAAACGAACGGTTCTTGGTTTCCTTGTTTCACTTTTTTGGTTTCGGACCGCAGGTAGATGCTGGTCCTTTCCCACAGGATCAGCCTTTTCATGACGGAAGAGCCGACTCGCGCCGTTCAGGATTACCTGAAAGCGATCCATGGATTGGGCGGAGCCGATTCCCTGGTCTCCCCCATGGAGTTGGCTTCGCGCATGGGAGTCCGCGCCGCTTCGGTCACGGGTATGCTCAAGCGGTTGGCCGAGCGCGACCTGGTCGCTTATCAATCGGGCCGCGGTGCCATGCTTACGCCCCAAGGAGTCTCTGAAGCCAGGCGCGTCATCCGGCGCCATCGGCTCATGGAACTCTTCCTCACGCGCGTGCTGGGTTTGGACTGGAGCGAAGTCGATGCCGAGGCCGAGGCGCTGGAGCATGCAATCTCGCCACGGCTGGAACAGGCCATCGCCGCCCATCTGGGCGAACCCCTGGAAGATCCGCATGGCCATCCCATTCCCACGCGCGAAGGCACGCTGGCTCAAAGAGCGCTGCGGCCCTTGCACACCTTTCAAGTGGGGCAAGAGCTGGTCATCCGCGAAGTGCAGGACGATCATCCCGATCGCCTGCGCCGCTGGATGGACCTGGGGCTGACCCCGGGAGTCTGCGTCACGCTTTTAGATCGCCATGATCTCGACGGCACCTTCGAAGTCCGTGTCGCCAACCGCGTCTTCACCCTGGCCGCCCAGGGGATGGCGGGGCTGCTCGCTGAACCGGTCTTGGCGGAAAATGCCCACGGCACCTCGGTGCCCTGAGCTCGCTTTGCCCGGCCCATCCCGCTTCAATTGCCTCAATGGTTTTCAAGGATCTTGGGACTGAGCTTCAATTCGGAATGCCGGGCGATGAAACCAAGCCAGGTTTGCGCCACCAGGTCCTCTTCGTTGGTCATCAGATTGACCATGATGGAAATGTGATTGCGCCCCTCGACCTTGGTGCAGCGCGCGGGAATGCCCCGCCTTCCCAGGGCCGCATGGAAGTCAATCGCCGACTTGTCGAGCGTCTTGTAGTCGTTGTCCGCATACATGATTTCAAATGGGGGACACTCCTCACAGATATGACGGATGGGGGAGGCCGCGAGCGCCGTTTCTTTGTTGGGGCCCAGCACCTTCTCGAAAGAACCGGGATTGAATTGATAAACCCCGCTCAACGGCATGACGGCGCGGATATTCTTGAGCGATAGGTTCACTGCCTTGAGGTACGACGCGTCGGTCGCAAGCAACGACCCCAAATGGCCGCCTGCCGAGTGACCGCAAACGAAGATCCGGTCGGCGCGGCCGCCATGGCTGCCGATGTTCGCGACCGTCCAGGCAAAGGCCCTGGCGACATCCTCGATATGGGCGGGATGCGTGACTTTGGGAGAGAGACGGTAGCTAATGATGGCAACGCCCACACCGTTTTTTGCAAAAACACGGCCCAGAGCCCCATACATACGCCGGTCGCCTGTGCTCCATGACCCGCCGTGGATGAAGAACATGACGGGGAAGTCTCTCTGCCCTTCGGGCAAGAAAAGATCGAGCTTGTGCTTGGCGGGGTCGGCATCCTCCCCTTCGCGGTAAGCAATATCTCGCAACTCCTTGACCGCAAAGTTGCCGCCGACAAGGACGGTGCTTTTCGGCCGGGCCGCAGTGGCCTTACGCGCCAGAGTGGCGGTTACCGGAAAATGATCCGAGGGAGTGCGGCCGTCGCGCACGGTCCGGTCGATCACTGCCGCTTTCACGTGCCAGTCGGGGGTGCAACCGATCCAGTCGATGCGAGCGCCGCGGGTTTGGCTGGCCTTGAATCCATTAAAAGTGCCTTCCTCAGGGGAAGGCTTGGGATTCGCTTCGCGGAAAGTATCAAGAAGCGATAAGGCCTGGCCCGGCTTCGATTCAAACAGTTCCAGGTAGGGGTTCGAATTCGCTCCCTCGTTGAAATCGCCGGTCAGAATGACCGAATCTCCCTTGGCAAGCTCTTCGATTTTCTTGCGAATCAGCTTGGCCGATTCCCACCGGGCCTTGACCCCCTGATGGTCGAAATGGGTGTTGAGGAAAAGGATCGGTTTGGCCGCGGCAGCCGATTTATCCTTGAGCTTGACCCAGGAAACCATGCGGGTCAGGGAGGTGTCCCAGCTTTTGGAGCCAGGCTTTTCCGGGGTTTCACTCAACCAGAAATGGCCGGCGTCGAGCTTTTCAAAACGGGATTTGCGATAAAACAGGGCGGTCATTTCTCCCTTGGGGCCGCCCTCGTCGCGGCCGACTCCCCAGGCTTCATGCGTCTCCATTTTTTGCGCGAGAAAGTCCTTCTGGAACCCAAGCGTTTCCTGCGTGCCGAGCAGATCGGGATCAAAGGCGCGAATCGTATCCGCCAAGAAATCCTTGCGCTTGTCCCAGTGATCGGCGCCGTCTTTGGCGGTGCCATAGCGGATATTGAAACTCATCACCTTGAGTGACCCGGTTTCCTCAGCCGCCGCGGCTGCCGTCGAGCCAATTGCCGCCAAGCCAAGTAGTAGCGCGTGCATCCAACGCCTGAACATCATTTTTCTCCAAGGATCTCAGTGGCTCTCAAGGGGCCGGAACGGGCGGGGGAGATGCAAAGGGGGGCGAGGCTTCCCAAAGCAGCCTCAAGCCGTTGAAAACAACGAGGACGGTGCTTCCCTCGTGACCGAGGACTCCAAGCCACAAGGGCAGTTCGAAAAAGGTGCTGGTCACGAGAACAACAATCACGCCGAAGGAAAACGCCATATTCTGGCGCACGCGTTTGCCCGCCAGACGGCTGATCCAGACGGCAAGCGGTAGGCCGCGCAAATCGTCGCGCATGAGCACGACATCGGCCACTTCGAGCGCGACATCCGAACCGGCGCCCCCCATGGCGATGCCGACTCCCGCCGCGGCCAGCGCGGGAGCGTCATTGACTCCATCGCCGACCATGGCGACGGCTTGGCCCCCTTCCTTGAGGCGCTTGAGCTCGCCGACTTTTTGATCGGGCAGCAATCCGGCATGCACTTCATCGACACCGATCGTTTTGGCGATCGCCAGGGCGACACGCTCATGATCTCCCGTCAGCATGGCCACCCTGGCGATACCGAGTTTCTTGAGGCCTTGCAGCACCAAGGCCGCCTCGGGGCGCACGGGATCGGCCACGGCGATCACCCCGAAAACCTTGGGGTCTGAAGTGACGACGAGCAGTGCCGTGTAGCCTTTTTGGCGCATCGCCGCGGCCTGCTGCGCAAGCGCCGCCGGAACTTCGCGGTTGGCCTTTTGAAAGAGCCCTTCGCGGCCGACGCCGACCCAAACTCCGTTGATGTCTGCTTCGACACCGAGACCCGTGTGGCTTTGAAAGGCTTGAATGGTCTTGCCGCCCAGGTCGATCCCGTCGGCAATCGCCTTTTGAATGATCGGCGCGCCCAGTGGGTGCTCACTGCGATGTTCGACAAGCGCGGCGAGTTCGACAATCGCCCCGGCCGAACTTTCCGGCCCCGACCAAATCTCCACCACGGCCGGTTTGCCACGAGTCAGGGTGCCGGTCTTATCGAAGGCGATCGTCTCGACTTTCCCCAAAGACTCCAGATGGACCGCGCTTTTGAACAGCACGCCGTGGCGGCCGGCGCGGGCGATCGCCGAAAGCATCACGGCGGGAGAACTGACAACCACGGCGCAAGGCGACGCTGCCACGAGCACGACCATGGCGTGGTAAAAGGCCCCCGCCCACTGTCCTGCGTGGGTAAAGGTCGTTGCCAAAAATACAAGAAACGCGAGCATGAGCACGCCCAGTACATAGGGTTGTTGCCATGATTCGACAAAGCGCTGCGTGTGCGTTTTCTGGCCTTGCGCCTCCTGAACCATCTGCACGATTTTTTCAATCGTCGTGTCCGCCGGTTCCTTGGCCATTTTCACAAGCACGCTGCCCTGGCCATTGATCGTGCTTGCGTAAACGGTCGATCCGCTCGACTTGGAGACCGGTTCGCTTTCGCCGGTAAGCGTCGATTCGTCGGCCCAGGTTTCTCCGTCGATAACCTGACCATCGACGGGAAAGCGTTCGCCCGGTTTGACCCGCACAATATCGCCGACGCGAAGTTGTTCCACCGGTACGCGGCGCTCCGCGGTTTCTCCCTCGATGACGAGGTTGGCTTCTTGCGGCCGCAACTGAATGAGGGCCTCGATCGAGCGCGAGGTCCGGTACATGGCGAATTCTTCGAGGGTGCCGCTCAATGAGAACAAAAACAAAAGCACGATCCCTTCGAGAAAATCGCCGATCGCAGCGGCGCCGAGCGCGGCGATGATCATGAGTAGATCGACATTGAGCTGTCCGCGGCGTAGTGCCGCCAGGGCATTGCGCCCTGGTCCCAAACCTCCGGAGATATAGGCTCCTGTGCTTGCCAGGACCAGTCCGAGCTGCCAGTCCCAAAGGAAATGACAAAGAGCCCCGATCAAGCCAAAGGCGGCGCAAAGACCGGTCGTGATGATTCCCGCAATGGGAGGCGTGGCCATGGTGGGAGGACCATGATCGCCGTCAGGCGCCGGAGCGTTCGAAATCGTGGAAGCTTGATGCATGAAGCAATCTTATGAGAGGACTTCCGCAATGGGACGAGGACTCTCATCTTACCGTGTGAAGATTTCGGGCAATCGATGATGGAGCGAACGGTTCGTCATTTTCCATGCCCGACAATCCCGAACTTTTGTCAACGCGGTACGCTGGCTGCTTGACTCGAAGGCGGGAGACGAGTTGGTCCCGCTGAAAGTGAACCCGGATCTTTCGATCGAATGAAACCGCGTGTCTGCAAGCGTCGGTCGAAGGAATTTCCAGTGATGAAAAAGCCGCTCTCTGAATGGCGCAAGCAATGGATGGGAAATACCTTTGCGGACTGGCCTAGTGCCATTATAGAATGTCTCCTTTTCCTCCTCCGACGGAGGATTCCCTCTTAATCAGGTCCAGTGATGGTTGCCCAAAGGAGTGCTTTTTTGAGTTCCTCCATTCCGTCTCCAACCAGTAGCAACTCAGCGGACATTCCCTCCTCCAGTTCATCCCATAAGCGGCGATAAGACAAAATTTGCTTCACAGTGAGACGAAAAGTTCGTCGATACTGATCCCTTCCTATGACTTCAGTGAATGTGCTGCCGAGACGGACTGTGCCTTCTGCAATTCGTCCTGCAACGATCAGTCCTTCTCGAGCAGCATCGATCGAGTCAACCGTAAATCGAATCATGACAAAGGGCTTTCTATTGTAAGACGAAGGAATCGCCTTCTTCTTCGATTGCGGAAAGTGAAGTCGCGTGTAGTTGAGGTTTAGCCATGAGATGTCGGGCGTCGAACTTCCATCTCGCCTTGCAGCCAGGAGATGTCCTGGTCGCGGATCGTGGCTTCTGCTCCTCCGCTCATCTCGCGCTGCTCAAAAGACGCGGCGTGCCGGAATGTGTCAACATCTTTGAGACCAATTTTCCTGATTTGTACAGAAGGCGTTCACTGCGTCGATTGATCAAGACCTGGTCCATGCCTGGGCTGTTCTTTTATGCGAGGGTCGCATGAACTGGCACCAAAGGGAGCCCAGCTTCCCGTGAGGCTCCCTTTGGTGCCAATTCATGCTTTTGGTTGCACGGCGTTTGGCCGAGCGGTTGGTTTTGCGGCAGGGTTTTCTTTGCCGATTTGCAGGGATGCTTTGAATCGAAAGTTGGCTTGTTGATCCAGACCTCTTTTGGAAACGCTTTGAAGGCAGGGATCCCCTTCACAAAGCGCTCGGGATGGCGCGCATGAGCTCGATGCATCGTCTCGCGTCGTTCAGCTAAGACCTCATCGGCCCGTCCAGAATGAACCACTCCCGGGGTCAGCATCTGGAGCCCTTCATGATGGTGATGTTGGTTGTACCACTCGAAGAATCCACGAAGGAAGGTTCGCGCCGCGTCAAAGCTCTCGAAGCGATCGGGGAAGGTTGAGTGATATTTTAGGGTCTTGAACTGGCTTTCCGAATACGGGTTGTCATTGGAAACCTGCGGTCTGCTTTGAGACCTGGTCACTCCCAGGTCTGCCAGCATCTGGCTGACTTCACGGGATACCATTGGTGCACCCCGATCACTGTGAATCGTTAGCTGGCCTTCTGGAACTCCCTCCCTTTTTGCCGTCTCGGCAATCAACATTCGGGCAATGGTACCCGATTCTTTTCCCGCCAACGTCCAACCGACCACATAGCGGCTGAAGATGTCCAAAAGGACATACAGACGATAGTGCTGCCCTTTCACCGGGCCACGAATCATCGTGATATCCCAGGACCAGACCTGATGGATCCCGGTGGCCAGCAATTCCGGCTTACCATAGCTGGGGTGCCGAAGTTGGTCCCGCCTCTCGCGGCTTGCGCCGTCTCTGGCGAGAATCCGATACATGGTCCTCACCGACGACAGGTGCCTTCTCTCGTCGAGAAGAGTGGCGTGAACTTCCCGCACCGAACTGTCAGCGAATCGCTCGCTGTAAAGGATGGCCCGGACCTCCTCCCGCTCCGGTGCGGTCAAGGCCCGGGGAACATGCTTGGGCAGCCGAGGTCCGCAGAACGGCTCGACTGGTCGTCCATACCGGTAATAGCTGGCACGAGAAACGCCGAGGTCACGGCAGGCTTTGCGAAGACAAATTAATCCACGATTTTCCCGGACCTCTACGATCACTTGGTTTCGGGAGTTCCGTCGCTCTTGAAAGGTCTCCCCATTAAACTCGCCACTTTTTTTTGAATCCCAATAATTGTCCGTGCATGAAGCAGCTCTTTCTCAAGACCAGCTACCTGGCGGCGAAGTTTTTCCATCTCTTTCGCTGGGCCAACCTTTTTTGATCCCTTGGCTGGTATCTTGTCCGCTCCGAATGCCCCTTGGGCCCGCTTGCGGCGCCAGTCGTCCAGTTGGGAACGATAGATCCCTTCTCGTCTTAATATCTCGACCACCTTCCGGGTTCCTTCCGCACGATCCACCTCTTCAAGAACCCGAATCTTGTATTCCTTGTCGAACCGTCGACGAATGGCCTTCTCTTTAACCTCGCTATCCCCAAGCCCTATAACCCGTTTAATCGGTTCCACTTCCAGCTCGCTTTCTGCCTGTGCCCTTCACTACTTTAGACCACGATTTGGTCTCACGTCATGTTGGCACAGGGGGCCTTGGATAGGAACGATCCGGCCGTCTGCCAATAGGACTTCGTCGCCAACTCGCATATCGCAGGCGTCGACCCATCTGCCTTCGGTTTGGCAGCCCTCGGGCACAGGAGGGAGGTGATCCAGCAGCCTGCGGGTTTCCAGCTCTTTTCCGCGAACGATCCAGAATGGGTGGTGGAAGGTCGATTGGATCGACTCTCCTTCCACTTGAGCGGTGACGAGTCCTCCGTAATACGCTCGTTTGAAGGTTTTGCCTACTTTTCTGATTGCCCAAACATTGTTGACGAAGTCGTAGGCCTTGACCTCGTCGCCCGCCTGGATTTCTTCGATCGATTTCAATCCGTTGGGAGTGGTGACCTTGATTCCCGCAGGGAAGCAACCAAACAGGCCGGCGATGCAAAAATCTTTGGGTAAGAAACCCTTGGCTTTTCCCAAACCGATCATCTTGGAAAGGCCCAGACCGGCAAGAGGCGTGAAGTTTAGCCCGTCCCAGATGCTTAGCGAAGGCGGCTCGAAAACGATCCTATAAATCCCTCTTCCAATATCTGCCGCGGAGAAGTTCGCTCAGATAGAATGGCCATACGGAAAAAGCCGCTGTTTTGAGGTTCTTGGATAGGTGCTTTGCATATAGATGGCTGGGTTCTATGAACCGTCCTCTTTGCCTGTTGCTGTAATAATAAGTTGGCACATATGGGCAAACAGTAATGTTGCGTCATCGTTTGCTATTGTAATTAATTTATGTGTCGCACGCGGATTAAATAGATTGGCCAAGGAAAACACCGAGTCAATAAATTGCGTAGTAAAAGAAAGCGGCCATGCGTAAAAAATAAGCCAGCTAACTATGTCGAATTGGTGCTTATTAAATCCATAAATATTTACGCCGTCTCAAAAAACATCGATTTTAACGATCTAAAAATGCTGGCGGAATAAAATTTCTATGCCTCCTTGAATTGTCCAAATTATCCACAAGTCCGGCGTGCATGAGCGGGAGTCAACTTTTTGCAAGGGAATTTTAAATGCTCATATATAAGCACACATTTATATGCTCCTAAAGTGGCAGTGAAAGATCGTCCATTTCATTACACTCATTGTAAATGTCAAGGGTCCAATAGTTGTCAAACATATTTTCGTAAATTTGGAACGGTGATTTTGAAAACTCATTAATAAATTTAGAGTACTGTTCTACAAACAATCTCTTCGCCTCTGAAATTATCTCGTTGTCATCGTATATGATTCGACTAAATAATTGCTTGTGTAATAAAAACCTCTGGCATCCAAATTCGGGTAAATTCAAATCGGAAATCAAGCGGAATAAAGATTCCTTTGGTTGCACTGCAAAATATTTATGTCTAATCATTTAAAAAGTTCATTCAAGTATGATCGTAAGGGCGAAAAGGTGCCATTTTGATTTGCTGTAACCGGCGCCGTTTTTGTTTTGGACTCAAAGTATGGTAAGAATGGCGAGAGCGAACTATGTTTACCAAGTCTTGAATCGAGGCGATGGCAGCGCGTGTGTCCCCCATAAGGACGACGACGGGCGCCGCGGAAGGGGCAAATTCCGTTTGTGAGCCGCGAAGAATGGTCATTCAGTCTGATCATTGCCCAGTCTTGTGTAATGCCTCCTTTTTTTATTCCGCCATTGAAAGTGCGCGTTAAAGCTTTCGTTTAATGAATTTTATGGCGAGTAGGCAAGGTATTGTATCGAATGAACGGTAAAACAACAATTGTGTTTTTGAATAAGCTAGTCGACAACATGTAGTCGATGGCTAAATTTATCCATGAATCTGTCGTGCACGATAAATATGGCGGTCATTAAATCGTGATCTAGAGCCAATGCATT
The DNA here is from genome assembly GCA_965226945.1 of Gemmataceae bacterium. GTDB lineage: Bacteria > Planctomycetota > Planctomycetia > Gemmatales > Gemmataceae > SYLG01. The sequence continues at coordinate 5,262,576 of OZ245717.1, forward strand.
GGCGTCTGACTTAGTTAGGTTCAGAGCGCTCAGCGCAAATGAAGCCGACAATAAAAGCTCCCGTGGTGTTCCTGCGTAATGCATGGCGTTGTTTGACTCTATAAATGACGAAGCCAAATCCAGTGTCGTGCGATCAAACAGATTGCTCAAGGAGATCGATTGTAGGGAGCCAAGCGCGCTATCGAGTTGTGGTAAAACCGATCTGCTAAGTTCAATTGCATGTTTATTTTTGTCGAACACGGTTTGACCTAAATTTATAGAAATATTTATAAGGCGTTGTGGTATAGATGATGATAGGCTAGCCTCCCAGGTGGTGGCTTGCGAGTCATTTTCGATAATAGTCCAGCCCCTTTCCTTATCTTTCGCGACATCTAGAATCAGCTCACCATCCTTGGTTTCTCCAAGGGTCCACTTTGTGCAGGATATCAGGGCGTATGCGTAAACCGCTTCATTGTTCTTGCCTTGAAATTCAACATCAATTTGCTGGTAGATAGCGTGATTGTTATCTGGCCGTGAAAACAGCAAAAATGAATCATCTTTTATAACTAAAGAAAAATTTAGCGGCTTCAATAGTCCAGCTAAACGATTCGGATTTATCATGGTTGCCCTACCACCCAATAAGGAATTTTGCATTTCAGGAGTGCCTCACGGAGTTGGCCTCCCAAGCCATTGGTAGGAAGCTGCTCGGTTCCAAACCAGATTATTCTGTCTACACCGCTTCGCCTGGTGTTAAGGAGCGCGAAATCTGATCCTACTTGGTCTAATTTCCTGTACAATTGCTCGGCCGTCATTCTTGACCAAGGTGTTGTATTGCCTTCAAAGCCGGTTCGCGTAATCGGATCAAAATCATCGAATCTCCGAGTACCGAGTCCGCTATTTTTACTCCAGGGAGTTTTGAATACTTTTTCTTTTGCACCCGGCCGAACGAACCTGACAAAATTATCGTGGATTGCTTTGTAAAGATCCTGGCCATAGTCATTATGGACCAAGACCTGAGGCGAGCCTATCGCATAACAATGAAGATCCTCCACCCGCAAGTTATACACATCCCCCTCGAAGGGGGAGTAGCTAATGCCTTGAATAGGGACGATTCGACCATCCGCCAATAGGACTTCGTCGCCGACGCGCATATCGCAGGCGTCAACCCACCTGCCTTCGGTTTGGCAGCCTTCGGGAACCGGCGGCAGGTGATCCAGCAGCCTGCGGGTTTCGAGTTCTTTTCCGCGGACGATCCAGAAGGGGTGGTGGAAGGTCGATTGGATCGTCTCTCCTTCCACTTGAGCCGATACGATTCCTCCGAAATAGGCCCTCTTGAAGGTTTTGCCTACTTTTCTGATCGCCCACACATTGTTGACGAAGTCGTAGGCCTTGACTTCGTCTCCCGCCTGGATTTCTTCGATCGATTTCAATCCGTTGGGAGTGGTGACCTTGGTTCCCGCGGGGAAGCAACCGAAAAGGCCGGCGATGCAGAAATCTTTGGGTAAGAAACCCTTGGATTTTCCCAAACCGATCATCTTGGAAAGGCCCAGGCCGGCAAGAGGCGTGAAGTTTAAGCCGTCCCAGATGCTCAGCGATTCCGGGTCGTAGTAGGCTTTGTAAGCGACGCCCGCCATGCCCGCCAACGCATCGAGTTTCGCATAGACATTCGCGGTTTGAATCGCCCAGAGGCTCGCCTTACCGGTGGCGCCCGCAGCTCCTCCCAGGGCAAAGCTGTGGGCGGTTCCGATGTACTGACCCGCCTCGAACCAAGCGCCTTGATGGTTCTTGTTAGCGGTATCTCCATAAATCAGGCTGCGGACATAGGTTGATCCGCCAAAAGTCAACTTGTCTGACTAACCTGCCATTAAACCGTCGAATTTGTCGATATAATCTTTCTTCCCGTTTCCGCTTTCCATCGCAATTTCGTCGGCAAATCGTTTTCGAGCAGCACCGAGCATCGCGGCGATTTCGCTGCTGGTATATTTACGGTTAAAATCAACCGAATTTCTTCCCCATACTCCTATAGGCGTCAATCTATCGTAGACAAACGCTGTTATGCTAAGAGCGTAATCGGAGTATTCTTTAATACCAAATGTGTCTCTGATTTCACCCCATGCCTCTGGATTGTTTCTCATGACTGCCAATAAATTAATTGGCGTAGAAGGCATGGGAAAGCCATTGGGCGCAGTTCCCACATAGGGCAGTCGAGCACCCCCGTTTCGGTAGGAATTCGCGTTGGCGTCCACATAGTTTTGGGTAGGGGGATTGCTTCCGGGCTTGCCGGAATTGTTGTTAATTGCGTTGACCCCAAGAGCGGCGTTGACACCTTGGCCAGTCGCGGTGTTGCTGGTCGTCTGGTTTCCTGTCTGGGTGGAGGTTCCGCCGGGTGGAAGGGTGCCGGTACCGGAGTACGCGTAGGTCTGGATTCGGTTAAACGCGTTGGTCTTGGTGGTCGTTAGTGAGTTCGAATTGCCCAAGATCGTCAACTCATCGCGCGACCAGTCGTCGCTACGAATGGACTGGACAGTCTGCCCGTTCTTATCACTCGATTCATTCCACGAGGTTTTTTCCGCCAGAGAAGCAATGTCGACAGACGTGTAGGTTGTGATGCCGTTGACCGTCGAGCCAGACCGGTTGTCGTGGAAACTGGAGGTTTCAACCGAGTTGCTGGCGGATGTGCCGGAGGAACCGCCTCCGCCAAATCCGTAGCCACCCGAGCCATTGCTGTTCTTGTTGTAGGTTCCGTTGCGGTTCTGATTGAACTGGTAGTTATTGGAATCGCCCCATTTCAAATCGTGGTAAGAGTTCGATCCCCCCATCGAGAGGTTGGAGATTTGCGTCTGCCAGAATCCGTTCATCGGATTGGGCGCGGTATTGTACGACTGCCCTTGAGTTAAGGTCCAGGAGGAAGAACCTTGATGATCGGTCCGGAATGTATGGTTCGTCTCCGCCCAGGCGGCGTTGATCAACGAGAAATCCTTGGTATCGGTGTCGTCAACGAGATCAAGCGACTGGTAGTGATATTTCCAGTCTCCCGAGGCGCCCTCGAAGCCGATTCCCAGGCCCGTGCCATCAATCGTCAATTGATGGGATTCTTGATTGGCGACCGACATATGACGGCTGCCAGTGATTTTGTTGTCGGCATCGTGGAATAGAATCACATCCGTGCCGGTCAGGGCGGTTTTGTCCTGCCCTATCGTCTTGTATTCAGTGTGCCCGTTTTGATTGAGAATTAGAGTATGGTCCGTTGTCCACAATGTCGTCCCAGAGAGTTGCACCGTACTTGCCCGATCGCCACTCGGCACATCGTCGGCATACATCAAGTTCCAGCTTGCGTCGCCGATCACGGTTTGACTATCGTCGCCATGATCATTCGCGGTGATGGTGCCAATCTGGTTGGCCGTGGACCCACCGGTGTTGCTGGAATCAAACACGAATTGAGTGCCCACCCAAGACGACAAGTCATGGGTATGCACAACCGAATGCCCGCCTCCCGTGCTCGTACCCGAAGCCTTTCCATCGCTTGCGAATACAAAGTCCAAAGTCGCATGGTCATCATCGATGCGGTCGCCTGTTTGACTCTTTGTCCAGGTCGGCTGGCCCGTCGCCTGATACGATTCCCAGGAGTTCAACTCGGAGGTGTTCGTGGTTTGGGAATGCTGCGAGTGACTCGTGCCGCTTGTTTGTTTGCCTTCAGAGTTGAAAAAACCATCGATCTTTGATTCAGCATGGAATGAATGCTGGGCTTTGGATGACGATCCGGAATCGTAAACCATTCCGCCTTGAGTCAGTTCATAGCGATTGGTCACATTGGTGGAGTAATTTTCCCCGGTATCGTAGATCTCAAAATTGTGGACCGTTCCCTTGTCGGCCAGCAGGTCCCATGTCCCGCCCAGGCTGGTTGTTTTGGACGAGTCCATTTTGCTGCTGGACGCGTAGGTGCCCGACGATTGCCCGATTTTCGTTTGGCTTGCATTGACAAGCTTCGTACTGAACGAGCCCGCGGAAGATTGGTTTTCGTGAACTAAACCGGTCGTGTCGTACTGAAACGAGACGGTGGCCACCGTCGGCCTCGTCTCGCCACTTTTTGGAATTTGGTCCGCTAGATCGACGCCGCTGGGAATCCAAAGCTGAGTCCCCGCGCCGTTTGTGCCTCCCCCCGGTCCCGGTTGCGATGACGAACCGGCATATTCAAGGTGATAGACCTCCGACGACTTGGACACCATCGGGGCGCTGTTTGCCAAACCAACGGAAAAGGTTTCTGTGAGTGAAGTCGCGCCATTGTCCAGCGTGGTATGGATCGTCCCGTTTTCATTCACAGTAAACGATGTGGTCGTCCTTGTCACTTTCGAAGAAATGTCCAGATTGGCCGCGATCGGTGCACCCAGGCGATTGAAGGTTCCTTCAAGCTTGGAATTTCCTGAATAGACATGGTTCGCTGTCGTCGCCGTGTCCCCATGGTAAATCAATGAGCCATCGTCCTTGACCGCGTCGTAGGAACTCGAATCCGTGGAGGCGCCGGTTCCGCTATAGGAACTGGTTTCGCTCGTACTGGTCGTGCTCGATGCGACATTCCATGTGCCGCTGGTTGTGGCGGTTGCTTGCACGGTATCTGTCGACGTCGCCGAGTCATGGCTGATGGCCGTCCCCACGCGGCTGCCAGAACCGGATCCGCCGCCGGCAGATCCGGAAGGGGGCGCCACAAGCAAAGAAGTCGTCGACTGATTGATGTTCGAATCGATTTTCGTGGTACCGGTCGAGGACGAAGAAAAGCCCCAGGTGCCAGAAGTCGGAAGCATCCCCATGCTAAAATCAGAATCTTCCCCGGAGTCACCTGCATTGCCCGAACCTGCCGCGGCCGCATCGAAAACCAGGTGGTAGGAATCGCCGGAGGTTTCCACGAGGTCGGTCAAATTGACTGTAGTGGAGCCAAAAGTCTCATCCAGAGTCGTTTGACCCTGGTCTGCGCTCGTGTGGATAACACTATTTTCATGAGCGGCATAGGCGGTTGTTGTGATCGTCAGGCTGTCGCTGCCATCGAGTGTTGCCAAGATCGGTGTGCCTTCGGAATCGAACGAACCGTCGAGGGTCGAGATGCCGGAGTAAGCCGACTTATCGCTGGTCGCGTTGTCGGTGTGGTAGACGATCGAGCCATCGTCCCAGTTGGCGTTCAATGCAACCGAAAGCGTCGAAGTACCCGAGCCCGCGTAGCTCGAAACATCGTGCACGGTGCCCTTATCCGCCACAAGATCCCAGGAGCCCGTGGTAAGTGACGACGATTGCACCGTATCCGTTGCGTTCGAGCTGATTTGCCCAGTCGTTACCCCGACCTTGGCGCCCGTCCCGCTGCCCCCACCGGACCCAGAACCACTACTTCCCGTGGCATCATCCCTGATGGCGGCAGTGAAATTCATACCGAAGGTCGACTGCACCTGAAGCGTGCCGCTACTTTCGTAACGAAAAACCAAGCTGCCCGCGGTGAGCTTGGTCGTCTTGTCGCCTGAAGTCGAGCCGCCGGAACCGCCGCTTCCACCACCCGCTGGCTGTGTGGGCTGCGAATTTCCTCCTTGGCTTCCCTGGCCAGAAGATTCAGTCGTCGTGGTCATGACCAGGTGATAGGTCTCGCTCGACTTGTCCACCAAGGGCGTCGTGTTGGAAATGTTGGTCGAGAATGTCTGGTTGACCTTGCCGACGCCGTCGGCGTCGTTGGCGGAAATGACTCCGTTCTCCCAGGCGGAATAGGCCGTGGTGGTGATCGTCGTGTCGTCCTGCAAATCGGCGGTCGCCAGGATCGGATAGCCATCGGCATCGAATGAGCCATCAATCGTCGTCGTTGACTTGGACGAACTTTGATCGGCACTCGACCAACCCGAGTGATAGGTCAACGACCCATCGGTGTAAATGGCATTGGTCGTGACCGCGATGGTTGAGTTGCCCGAACTGGTGTCGTCCTCGGTGTTGTGAACCGTGCCCGTATCGGTCCCGAGATTCCAGGTGCCGCTTGACTTGCTCGCATAGATGGTCGAATCGCTCGCCGAAAAGTTGGATGTACCCGAAGCCGTGCCCACCTTGGCGTTCGCGTCGTCCAAAAGCTGTGAGGAAAACGTGTAATTATCGGAAACCTGACTCGAGATCGTCCCGCCGCTCTTGCTCTGAAATGTGATGGTACCCGAACCTGGCGTGGCGGTACCGCTCAACGATCCTGGATGGGCGGTATCAAAGACATAGTTGCCGGTGCCGTCGGTCTGATCCCATGCTCCGCTCGCGACGGAAGATTTGAGCGAAAGGGTGCCAGTGACCTGGGTCGTGCCATCGCTGATTTGGTACTGATCGCTCAGCTCGACTTTGGCCTTGATCGTGGTATTCGTGGCGGAAAAGGTCTCGTTCATCGTGCCCACGGGCGTGCTCGTATGCACACCGGTCAGGTTGGTCGTCTGGTTGCCCGAGGTGGTGCCGGTGCCGGTGAAATCATAAAGCCAGGTCAGGTTGTCTTGGCCGGTAATCGTGGTCTGATTGTTGCTCCCACCCTGACCTGGATTGATCACCCCGTCATCACCGGAATCGTCGTTGTCGATCGTTTCCGTCCAGTTGGAGGTTTTGGAATTCTGATCGTAGTAGCGGTAGCCGTTTTGGGACGAGTAGCCGGACACGATCGTGGCGCTCGAACTGATGGCGACCTTGGTTCCATCGAACACGGTCGATTTCGTAGTGGAATCGGTTCCCGTGCCGTAGTCCCAGCTTCGCGCGTAAAAGTGAGTCGATGCGGCCGGCGCGGCATCGGCCACAAACTGGTTATTGCGCGGATCTTGGTTGGGATAGGCGGTGGGATTGGGAAAATTGGCGGTGTTGTCGGTGACGACCCAGTCGGAGAGCCACGAAGAAGCCCCCGTTTTTACCGATTGGCTGGTACCGGCCAGGGTGGTTGGCGAAGAACTGGTCCAGGTTGTGGTCGTGGTGAAATTGTCGGCGACTTCGGCCCGCGAGGCGAATTGGTAGTGGTCGCCGTCTTCCGTGTCGTAGTTTCCGAGCGCCTTGTACTTGATGGTTTCGGCCCAGGTGACATTGGTCCATTCGGTCGGCTGATAGTTGAAGGAAGACCAATCGTAGCCTGTGGGGCCGTCCTCGTCTTCGAGGCCAAAAAACGTGTAGCCATTGGCTCCCGCCGTAATCGTTTGGGTGACCGTCGCGCTTTGGTTGAGGCTTTGGAAAGTAAAGATGCCATTGTCCTTGCGCCAGGTCGAGTACTGGATCGAAGCGGTTTCCAATAGGCCGGTGCCGCTTGGGGTGAAGCTGCCGACAATCGTGACATCAAGGTAGAATTCGGCCTGATTTTTGGTTCCTTGGTGGGTGTAGTGCCGTTCGAAGTTGCCACTGGTGACCGTGATCGTGGGCCCGGCGCTGGCGCCCGAGCCGCTTGTTCCTCCTGAACCGGGGGTGGTCCCGCCCGTACCCGGAGTGGTTCCTCCGGTGCCGGGGGTTGTTCCTCCAGTACCCGGTGTTGTTCCTCCTGTGCCCGGAGTCGTTCCTCCGGGAGGAGGCGTCGGGGGAGAATAAGTGCCTCCGCTGGAGCCAGAGCCTCCCGAGGGTGCGCCCATGGGGGAATAGGTTCCGGAGCTTCCTGCGGTGGAACTGGTCACGGTCTGCGTCGTTGGGGGAGTGACCGGCGAGGTCAGGGCCGTAGTGGCTGCGCTGGAAGATGCCGGCATTGAGGCGCTGGGAGAAAGAGGCGTCGTTGCGGATGCGGGAGGCGAACCGGGCGTGGGTGCGGTGGGCGTGACCTGGTAGGAGCTGGTCGATGTCGATGGGGTCGAGGACGTCGCGCTCGCTGGTAGTGACGATCCAAGAGAGGTTTGCGTCAAACTGGAGGCACCAGGGTTGGAGCCCGATGTGGCCAAATTCGAGGCGGCTGCAAGCGATCCCGATGGGGAGGCCGAAGTGGTGGAACCGGCCGATGGCGAATTGATGGCAGGCGTGCCAAGTTCGATTCCCTGCGAGCTCGAAGAAATACTATCGAGATAGGAAAAGGGGGTAAATAGAATCGAGATGGGCTGAGCGTCGGGAACCAGCCGGTCCTCGAGTTTTTCAAGCTGAAACGAGGGATTGGGTTTCGCCTGGGGTTGTTGGGGTCGCACGCCCCGAAACAACCTGGTCCAAAAACGAGGAGACGACAAGGCACGACGGGTCATGGGCGACCTCTTTGGGAAAGGAGAAAAAGAGATAATCCAGAGAAAATCCGCCTGAAACGCCCCCTGAATGGATTGGGCCATGGGGACATCGAAAAATGTAATGATCCTTGTTACCGATAGCCAAGAGAATTCCGGAAAAATTGATTTGAGAAGTGGTTGGCCCAGTGAAAGTGCAGGAACGGCAAGAATCGTAAGTCCTTAATTTTCCGCGAAAAATGCCGCGAAGTCGGCAAAAGCGATATTCTCCGATTGGCGATCATTTGATCCGTAATGATCCAATCGAGAACAAAGGTGCGAAGAAAATGTCGATCAGCTGGCGTCATTGAAGGGAAAAACAGCCGGGATCATCTGAAGTGGCTTCAGGCCAACTCAAGGTGAAAGAATCTTGAGGTCTTTCTACTTTTCACGAAAGAACACGGAATTTCGACCGCACTCAGGAACTGGTGGACAAAGAAAGCGATGGAAACACTCGACCTAGCTGCCTTTGAAATAGCGCGCGCAGGATGATTTGTAGAGGTTGCGTTCGCGCAAATTGATGGGAAACCTCAACACGCTTGAATTTCTGGCAAGAGTGGTGTTCTTTCCGCGCTCGTAATCGAGGGGCCGAGCTGCGCTTACGAAAAACGACCCATCCAGGCCCTTTTCTTCTACACAGGTACGTTCATCAGCGCGATGGAACGATTTTGACCCTTTCAGGCCAAAGGATGGGAACGCCTTTTCAGTGGAAGTTCCACCATGGCGCCTTTTTGGTGCGATGCATAAACGCCATGAATCATTTCCAGGGTCCAGCGCCCATCGCGCAAGGAGCCAAGCGGCTCGCGCTGTTTTTCGATGGCGTTAAAAAGGTCTTCGACAATCGCCCGATTGCCCGCGCCCAAGCTGGCATCCTTCTGGGGTTCGGCCCCGCCGATCCCCGCGCTTGTGATCGGTTGCCATTTCGGTTGTCCGCGCCAGCCCCAGGAAGGATCTTCCACGAGAAACGCCGGCGGAAGGCTCCCCATGCTGATGAAAATCATCCCCTTGGTGCCAAAGAGTTGCAGGCCAAAACGAGTGGCCGCGCCGTCCTTGGCCTTGAGTGTCGAGAAAGTACCGACCACCCCTTTGGGAAAGCCGTAGGTGGCATGGGCTTTGTCCCCCTGGACCAGGCCCATTCCTTCGCCGCCGGTGCGAATGGCCGAAGCGCCCGCGGCCTCATTGCCTTGGAGAATCCGGGCAAAACACCACTGCGGATCGCCGCCAAAAAACCGCATCAAATCGAGGATGTGCGTACCCAAAACCATCAGATCTTCGCCGCCGCCGCGCTGATCTTCCTTGCCTCGGCCGCGCATCTCGACAAGTTCGCCGATCCGGCCCGTCGCCAAAAGCTCGCGAATGCGATTGGCCTGCGGTGAATACCGGGTCTGGTGGGCGATGGCGCAACGGACATGGTTTTTTTCGCAGGCCGCCACCATTTCATCGGCTTCGGCCAGGGTCGGGGCGATCGGCTTTTCCAGAAAGATATGCGCGCCCGCGTTGGCGCAGGCGATCACCATGTCGCGGTGGCGATCAAGAAAGCGGTCGGCCACCGAAACCATCTGCGGCTTTTCCGTTTCCAGCATCTGCCGGAAGTCGGCGTAGGCCTTCGGGCATTTCAGCCGTCTTTGCGCGGCCGATCGGCCCATCTCGTTTTCGTCGGCCACCGCCACAATTTCAGCCCGGTCGGGAAAATCGAGCCAGACCGTATCGAGGCCGTGACCGTAGTTTCCCTTGCCCGTCCGGCCAATGACGGCAACGCGGTAGCGAGTCGGCATGATGACTTCCCAAGTGAGAGGGATTTGGTGAAGACCGGGTGCCAGTGAGCTCTGAGATCAAATCGCGGCGATCAGCTTCTCCACGAGCACGCGGAGTTTTTTCTCGGCTTCCTGGGCCGTCGCGATGATGTCGGCAATGTTGGCCGGTTCGAGCGCATCGGGCAAGCACATGTCGGTGATGATCGAAAAGCCCACGGTTCTCAGGCCGCAGTGAACCGCGACGATCACTTCGGGCACGGTCGACATGCCGACCACATCGGCGCCGATAAGACGCAGGAAACGGTATTCGGCGCGGGTTTCCAAATTGGGTCCGGGCACCGCCACATAGACGCCCTGGTGGCAGGAGATTTTTTCTTCACGAGCGATGTTGCGCGCCAGGGCAATCAACTTCTTGTCGTAAGGCTGGCTCATATCGGGGAAACGGGGTCCCAGGCGCTCGTCGTTGGGACCGATGAGCGGGTTGTCGCCCAACATGTTGATGTGATCTTCGATCACCATGATGTCCCCCTTGGAGTGCTGGGGGTTCATGCCGCCGCAAGCGTTGCTCACGACGAGGGTTTCGCAGCCGAGCGCCTTCATCACGCGCACGGGCAGGGTGATGTCACTTAGGTTATAGCCTTCGTAGGGGTGCAGGCGGCCTTCCATGGTGATGACCGGCTTGCCGCCCAGCGTTCCGAGCACAATGCGGCCATGGTGGCCGGGAGCGGTCGACACGGGGAAATGGGGGATGTCGGCGTAATTGATCGCCGTTTCGATCTTGATCCGCTCGGTCAGGCTGCCCAGGCCGGTGCCGAGGATGATGCCGACGACGGGCTTGAGCTTGGATTGAGATTGAATCGCCTGGGTCGCTTGTTCAACCTTTTCGAACAGGGTGGTCATAGCCGTGGGATCTCGAGGAATTGCCGAAAAAACCATCTGTTGCCAAACCATAAGATAGAGATCCAACCGAAGGTCAACCAAATCGCAACCGAGTGGATGGGATGAAGAGACCGAGTACCCCCAAGTCGATCGCGGAGAATTCAGGTCCATGGCAGTCAATCTGACTCCTCAATACCACGAGGCAGAGGAAGCGTACAAGAAGGCGAAAAACCCGCAGGAACGGCTCGATTGCCTGAGGCGGATGTGGATTGAAATTCCCAAACACAAGGCCAGCGAAAAACTGCAAGCCGAACTGAAGACGAAATTGAGTTTGGCCCGCGACGAAGTCGAGAAAGAAGCCTCCAAACCCAAAAAGGGCGGCGCGACGGTTACCCGAATCCCCCGCCAGGGGGCCGGGCAAATCTTGCTGGTGGGGGCGCCCAATGTCGGCAAAAGCCGCATTCTCACTCGTTTGACGCGAGCGACACCGGAAGTGGCGGCCTACCCCTTCACCACCCGCGAGCCTTCCGCCGGCATGATGGACTGGAAAGATGTGCGGGTGCAGTTGATCGACACGCCGCCGATCACGGCCGACATGCTCGAACCGGTGGTGTCGAGCATGTCGCGCTCTTGCGATGCCGTGGCGCTGGTTGTCGACCTGGCCGATGACGACTGTGTCAGCGCGACCGAAACGGTGCTCGAAAAGTTGGCCAGCGTCAAAACCTGCCTGGTGGGTACTTTCCCCGAGGTCGTGGAAGATCCGGGCATCGAATATGTCAAAACGATTTTGGTGGCGAATAAATCGGCCGATCCCGATGCCGAGGTGCGCCTGGAGTTCATTCGCGAAGCCTTCGGCAACAAGTTTCCGATCGTAACCCTCGACGCCGAGTCGGGCGACAAGATCGAAGATTTGCGCAATGCGCTCTACCAAATGCTCGATGTGATTCGGGTTTACACGAAACGGCCGGGCAAACCGGCCGATATGGAAAACCCCTACACCCTGCCGCGCGGCAGTACGATCACCGAACTGGCCGGCACGGTGCATAAGGAACTGGCGGAAACGCTCAAGTCGGCGAAGCTCTGGGGCACTGGCGTCACCGACGGGCAGTCGGTGCCGCGCGATCACTCGCTGCATGATGGGGATATTGCGCAGCTGGATGCGGGGTGATGGGCGCGGGTGTGGCTATTGAGCGCAGTGAAGCGCAATGCAAAAGAGAAGAATGTTCACGCGCAGCCGCGGTGTACGCGGAGAGTGAGGACGCGGAGAGGATTTGAGAGTGAGGCTCTGAGAGATCGATCACTTCTCGCCCCCAAGCGCTTCCTCGAAGAGAGTAAAAACATCGGGCGCCGCGATCTGAACAATCGTCAGATGATCGACGAACGGGTACTCCTTGAGCATCGCCTTTTTTACGCCGGTTTTTTGCATTCCGGAATGCATGGTTTTGGCGGAGCCCAGCGCGAAGTCGAGTTTGCCGATTCCGATGAACGCGGGCAGGACGGTGTAAGCCTCGCCTTTGCCGACGCGTCCGCCGCCGCCCAAATAGGCCGTGGCGCGTAGTTTTTGGGGATTCTGCGCGGCGAAGGCGCCGGCCTGGCCCGCACCCATGGAGTGTCCCATGAGCATGACCTTTTGAGGGGCGATGGGAAGAATCTCGAGCAGTTGATCCAGAGTCTTGGGGCCAAGTCCTTGGCGCGGGGACGCCATGATCCAGCCGCGCGCCTCGCATTGGCGAGCCGTTTCTCCGGTGCCGTAGCCATCGAAAAAGAGATTCTCGCTGCCACCGGCGCCATGAAGTGCGAGGACGAGCGGAAGTTTTTTTCCGGGAGGTGATTGCTTCGCGGGTAGAAGAATGCGGACGACGCGGCTGGTCTGTCCTTCGGGTAATGCGATCCAATAAGGCCCCGGTTCCAGCGGTTGTTCGGGCCAGGATCTTCCGGCTTTGAGTGATTTGCTGATCGATTCGGCCTGCGCCCAGATCCGATCGAGCGGGTAGTCGGTTTCGAGAATTTCTCCCTTGGCCAGCGACGACAAGATCGATTCAAGGTGCTTCAATGTCAGCCAACCAAGATCTTTTTTATCTTTCGTTGCTTCAAGTGCGTCTTTCAATGCTTGCAGGCTCTTGGCCAGATTTTTTTTGGCAAAGATCGGTAGTTCACGGGTCGCCAAGATCTGCTTTCCCGAGACGATCTTCGCGGTGATGCTCTGGCTGCCCGGAATGATCGCGGCATCCACCATGCCTGAATAGGGGATCGATTTCAAATCGATCGGCGGGCTCATCCTCTTGATGTCGAGATGTTCCAGAAGCAATTGCGCATCGGGCGGCGCCTTCCCCGCCGGGTAAAAGGCGGTGACTTCGACCTTGAGCCTGGTATAGCCCGCTTCGACCATCTTGGGGGTCAGACGGATCGCCAGCGTTTCGGCCCAGAGCACGGCCGGATCGACCTCGGTTTCCCCGCGCAGGTGGTGCCGCGCGCGGTCGAGCAACTGCGCCGCCTTGCCAAACTGCGCGGTGAAATAGAGCATGGTCGTATCGACCAGCCCGGGAATCGCCTTTTGCCTCAGGCCGGGATCAGTCACTTCCTTGAGTGTCGACTCCATGGCCCGAAGGTGCACCCCCAATTCGTGGCGCACCGGATCGGGCTGGGCGAGTAGGTAGATTCCGAGCAGGCCGATGAAGGGGTTCATGCTCTTGGCTCAAGAAGAGGAGGGGGGCAGCGCAATGCGCTTCCACATTGAAGCTAACCCTGGTGCGGGAAAACCGTTGACGGTTAGTTTGTGTCCCGTCCCTGAATCCTCCAGGCGAATTTCCAGGGTGTTGGGCTGGGCCCAGGCGGGGTCGTTGGGATCGGTCCGGCCCGACAGGTGGTGAACTCTCTGGTTGGTGGAACCCACCCAGCGCCTGTGCGTTTCCGGCTGTTCGCGCACGAAAGGCCCATCGACCAGGATGTCGGTGAGTTCTAGAAGCGACTGGACGGATTTATCAGCCGCAGATCGCAATTCCTCAAGCGTTCGGCCGGAAAAGAGCATCAAATTCAAACCAAGTGAGAGGCTATGACGAGCCACCGGAACCAGACTGGCCGCCTGTTCGGTCGGTTCGCCGCCCAACAACGTCAGTCCCTCAATTCCGTGGTCGATCCGCGCCTGCGAAAGCCAGGCACACACCTGGTCGATTTCCCAATGTTTGCCGCCGGAGGCGTCAAACATCTCCGGATTGCAGCACCCGGGGCAGCGCAGCGAACAGCCTTGCAGCCAGATCGCCGCCCGGTTGCCCGGCCCTTCGGCGCGAGTCGATTCGACCATGCGCGCAATGCGCAGTGTTTGAGCCCATGAGGAGGAGATGATTCACCCAGCCCTGTTCGTCGGGAAACTACGCAACATGATCGCGACGATGACAGTTTAGCGACTCAAAGCGAACGGAGGGGTGGCGAAATTACGGCTTGGGTGGCTGTTTGGCGTCGGTCGCCCTGGCCGCGATCGTGCTCACCGCCTGGGAGGCGATTGGCAACGGCCCATCGCCTTCTTCGACGAAGGCGTTGTCATCGGGTTTTTGCCGGACGGCACGCAACACGAGCAGGCGCTGCATCGGGTAGGTTTTCGACCGATTGAGGAAGGCCCTTTCTCCAAGCGATTCGGGATGACCCATAAGGCAGCCGATGATGGCGAATTCTCCCTGAGCCAGTTCAAGATCGAAATTCAACCACCCAAGCGTCTCTTCATTGTGCTTGGGAATGATCTCCCAATGTTTGAAGCCGGAGGGGTGTGTGACGGTCCTGGGCTCCATTTCGAGCTCGCCATGGCGAATCGTTGGGATCATCTTCAGTTTGATCTTTTTGTCCGGCGTGTCTTCGGCGGTCACCTCCAGAAAAATCTCCGATTGGAGATATTCCCGGGTGGTGAGGCGGCCATCGCGGATCAGGTCGAGATTGCACTGGGCGTAGTCGGCGCCGATCGACTTGCGCACCGGCGAGCCGAATCGGGTCTGAATCAGGCGATGAAAGACGCAGGATTTTGAGGACACGAGGAGTTTTTGAAACTCGGAGGGGATTTGCCCGCCGAGCGTACCTGCCCTGAGCGAGTTTTCTTCAAGAGTTGCTTTGCGCTCGAGGTCATGGCCCGATTCGTCCACGACCTTCCACAGTTCCTCGTTGATATAGGGGTCGCCGGGGGAGACCTCGATGATACCGATATTGAGCGCGATGACATCGCGCCCATCCATCCCCTGAATGCCGATCGATCCCCCGTGGGCGACTGGGGGCTTCGGCAAGATCAGCGATCCAGGCCATGGGCCCAGACAGCCGCTGACGGCCGCGCACACAAAGACCAAATGCCAACCCACGACCCGCATCGTAGACTCACCACCTGACGAGAAGCCGGACGTGCGATACACCGCTCGATTTTCCTGGTCAAGCGCAAACCGGTTTGCCAAAAAGTGTTCGGCCAGGTCGCGATTGCTACCCACGACCGACCCTGCGGCCCACCCGGCAAATCCCAAGTAGAATAAACAAAACAAGCAAAACAAGTAGGCTGGGAAGCCTAAGCGAAATCAGAAAAGGGGCATTTCGAATGAATCGGCACTTTGATTTGACGGGCAAGGTGGCGCTGGTCACCGGCGGCAGCCAGGGGTTGGGAAAAGCGATGGCCCGGGGGCTGGTGGAATCAGGGGCGAAGGTCATTTTGGCGAGTCGGGATGAAGCAAAACTGGAGGCCTCGCTCAAGGAAGTGCTCAAGGGAATCGAGGGCACCGGCAAGATCGTTGTCGCCGATTTGTCTCAACGCCCAGCTGCGAAAGAGCTTGCAAAGAAAGCACTCGACGCCTTTGGAAAAGTGGACATTCTCATTAATAACGCCGGCACGAACCGGCCCCAACCGATCGACGAGGTCAGCGACGAAAACTGGGATCAGGTGCTCGAGTTGAATTTGACCTCGATCATGGCCCTGACCCGGGAACTGGTCCCCGGCATGAAGGAGCGCCGTTGGGGACGCGTGATCAATATTTCGTCCATTTTGGCCAGCGTTTCCAAGGAAGGCCGAAGCGGCTATTCCGCCACGAAGTCGGCGCTGCTTGGGCTGACGCGGGCCAATGCCCTCGATTTGGGACCCTTTGGGGTGACGGTCAACTGCCTGTCTCCGGGGCCATTCTTGACCGAACTGCCCGGAAAGCTGCTCTCCCCGACCGAAAAAGCCGCCTTCGCTTCTCGCACTGCCTTGGGGAGATGGGGCGAGCCGGAAGAGCTTGTGGGGGCGATGCTTCTGCTCGCCGGTCCGGCCGGATCCTATATCACTGGTACGAATCTGGTGGTGGACGGGGGGTATCTTTGCCGATGATTCGAGAAAATGGGGTAACAAACCCAAATTTGTAAGTTATTCTTTATGTAGCGGGAGGGAGGCCGGACCATGGGCTCGTCCGAAATGAAAGCGCTGAAACCCAACGTCGCGGCATCCGAGGCGCCCCGGACTTCGTCGGCTCCTCAATCCCCCTCTTGCGCACCGCAATTGCAAATGTCCGTCTTCACCGATTCCGAAGAGGAAGCGGCCAAGTTCAAATGGATCGAAAGCGAGAAGGCCGGCGCCGACCTGGGTGAGGGCGCCATTCGCCAGTGGGTGAAAAGCCACTGGTGGGGCTATCTGCGCGCCCGCTGGCTCGAACACCTTCAAGGCACGAAGTTCTGGGTGGAACTCGATCGCGGCGACTACGGCCTGCTTCATCGCCTTTTCGAAGAACACGGCGCGTTGCTCGACCGGATTGTCGATCGCCTCAAGGCCGGCCAGGAAAACCTCGACATCATCAACTGGGCCCGCGACTTTCACCTCGACACCAAGGCCGTCATCGACATCCTTGAAGCGCTCGACATGAACAGCCGCCGTCTTGCCCATCGCTTCGATCCTTAATCCGGGCCGATTTCAAAGACAATTTTGGCGATTGGACTTTCGGTTAATGAAGCAGGCCAGGAGCGCTGAAGGCGTCCCTGGCCTGTTTCTGTTTTCACGCGCAACTGATCAGGCCGCCTTGGCCTGGATGCCCAGGTGCTCAAGCACCTGCATCGTCGCGTCGGATTGGTTGAGCACGTAGAAGTGGATCGAAGGGGCGCCTGCGGCCCTCAACTGCTCGCACTGGCGGGTGGCGTGTTCCACGCCCGCCTTGGCCGTCGCTTCCGGATCGTTCTGATGCGTTTCGAGTTCGGCGGCAAGCGCGGCGGGAATGCCTGCCTTGCAGAGCGCGGTGATCCGCTTGATCTGCGCGAAGTTGGTAATCGGCAAGATGCCGGGAACGATCGGGATCTTGATCCCCGCCTTGACGCACTTTTCGCGAAAGCGCTCGAAATCCTGGTTGTCGTAAAAGAGCTGAGTGATGACCGCATCGGCGCCCGCGTCGACCTTGCGCTTCAAGTTGGTCAGGTCGACTTCCGCGCTGGGCGCTTCCTGATGCACTTCGGGATAGCCGGCCACGCCGATGCCGAATTCGGGGTACTCCCTGCGAACAAGCGTCACGAGTTCATTGCCATGGGAAAGGCCCCCCTCGACGGCGCGGAATGCTTCCTGGCCCTTCGGCGGATCGCCGCGCAGGGCCATGATGTTCGTGATGCCGCGCGATTTGGCGAGCTTGAGCCAGGCAAGCAGGTCGGGCACGGTGCTGCCGACGCAGGTCAGGTGGGCCATCACCGGCACCTGGTAGCTCTTGAGAATGTTCGTGCAGATGTCGAGGGTGAGATCCTGCGTCGTGCCGCCTGCGCCATAGGTGCACGAGATGAAGCCGGGCTGGTAGCGGACCAGCTTGGCGACATGTTGTTCCATCGACTGCCTGGCGGCGTCGGATTTGGGCGGATAAACCTCGAACGAAAAGCAGAAGGGGCGAGAAGCATAGATTTGAGACAGACGCATGATGAGGCCTCCGGGCCTGCCAAAAACGGAAGAGGTCGATCGATCCGTTCCTCCGGGAGTTTGCCCTCCCATCCCCGAACGATTTCTCTCATGATAGCGTTTCGTTCCGGCATGTTTTTTCAAAATAGGACTTCGATCCAGGCCCCTCGCCGACAATGCCTGATCTCGATTCCTTTGATTCCGTTCCTTGAGGATTCGTCCATGGCTGCGCCCGAGACTCACCATAAACCCTTTCCCTTTCAAAAGGTGATGATCGGTACGGTCGGCACGGCGCTCGAATGGTACGACTTCGGGGTTTATGGCTTTTTCGCGGCGATCATCGGCCGCCAGTTTTTTCCCTCCGACGATCCGATTTCCTCGCTGCTCGCGGCATTCGGTGCCTTTGCCGCCGGTTTTCTGGCCAGGCCCTTTGGCGCGGTGCTTTTTGGCCGCTTGGCCGATCTCAAGGGGCGGGGCTTTGCCCTGACTGCTTCGGTCATGCTCATGGCGGTACCGACCTTTTGCATCAGCATTTTGCCGACTTACGAGATGGTCGGACCGATCGCGGCCGTGTTGCTTGTGATTTGCCGGATCTTGCAGGGCCTGTCGGTCGGCGGAGAGCACACAACCTCGATCGTCTATCTCGTCGAGCATGCCTCGCCAAGGCATCGTGGGTTGGCGGGTAGCTTTGCCCCCTTTGGGGCGTCGGCAGGCATCCTGCTGGGGTCGGCCGTGGGCACCTTTTTGCAATTCAACCTGACAAAAGAACAGATGGAGTTGTGGGGCTGGCGCGTGCCCCAGGCGTTTGGCTTGCTTTTGGCCCTCGTGGGCATGTGGATTCGCAGCCACAATCGCGAAGTGGAAACGAGTCAGGTCGCCAAAAAACACCCGCCCCTGCTTGAGACGTTCAAAGAACAATCTCGCAAGATCGCCCTGGTGTTCTTCCTCAATGTCGTCAGCGGTGTCGGGTTTTATCTGATCTTTGTTTACCTGGCGACCTATCTACAAGAGACCGGAGAAGCGACCGGCGCGTCGGCGCTCGAAATCAACACGATCAGCATGGCCTTGCTCCTGACTTTGATTCCCGTGTTTGGCTGGCTTGCCGACAAGGTGGGGGCCATCGTTCTCATGAGCATCAGCACGATCGGGCTTTTCATGTTCGCGCGCCCGCTTTTTGGAATGATGCATTCCCACCTTTTTGCCTGGGACTTGGCCGGCGAAATTGGCTTCGTGCTGCTTTTAACACCCTTCATGGCGGCCAGCCCCTCGGCGCTCTGCCTCATGCTGGCGCCCGGCACGCGTTGCACGGTGCTGAGCATTGGCTTCAATTTGGCGATGGGGGTGCTGGGGGGGACGACTCCTCTGCTTGTGGAATACCTGCGCAAAAAGACCCACGAAGATATGACGCCGGCCTACTATTTGATGCTGGCGGCGGCGATCACGGGCACGGCGCTGTTTTTCTACCGGCGTGAACCGGAAGCCGAACTTCATACGCTCCAGGCGGCTCCCGCAACCGCTGGGTAATCCAACGCTTTGCTGGCGAAACGCCGGTCAAACGAGTACCGAAGCCTGGCGAGGAGAACCTAGGCCGTGAGGAACGATCCACCGCGCCATGCGCGAATTTCAGCAAAGTGAAGATTCACCGCAAACCGAGTAACAAGCGACCGGGAATGCGGTAAGTACCAGACAACGGATCACACCAGAAAGCTACCGGGCCACGGCATGGTTTTGCAGGTCTTCGAGTTCCACGAATTCCAGGGTCGAAATGTGAGTCGCTTCCAGCACCACCTTGGGGGCGACGCCGGCTTCGAACGCTTCTTTCCAGCGCGAGACGCACAGGCACCAGCGGTCGCCCGGCTTCAATCCGGGAAAATTCGCTTCGGGCCAGGGGGTGGAAAGATCGTTGCCCTTGTCCTTCGAGAATTTGAGGAATTCGGCGGTCATGATCGAGCAGACCAGGTGCAAGCCTTCATCGCCGGGACCGGTGTTGCAGCAACCGTCGCGGAGAAATCCGGTCAGAGGCTCCTTGGAACAGGTGGTAATCGGCGTGCCCAGGACATTCTTCGCGCCAGTAGATTTTTTTGCGGCCGTCATGATTCTCCCCTTGGGACCGGCAGACCCGGCCTTGTTTAATGATTTATACGCAAAAGGGACTTTGCCAGAGTGAGGGAAAGTCAAGGATTTCAGGAGTGCGCCCGAAGATGACCATGAGGGACGAAAGCGACGCCTCCGGCCCCGCAACCACTTCCGCGAATCCAACTCCCCTGAACCTCCTTGCCCGCTTGCGCAAAGTGTTGCCAACGCTGGAGTCAGGGATCACGCGTTTGCGCACGATCTACGCGGAACCGTCGCCTGGCAAGGGGCCGTCTCAAGTTGCCGCCCCTTCCGCCCATGGCGGCGAAAAACTTCCCGGCCAAGACGGCTGGGAGGCTTTGCGAACCCGGATGGCGCGCACGGGGGCAGCTGGGGGGCAGGAGGTACTGGTCGCAACGCTCTATGGCCCCACCGGCGCGGGCAAGAGCACGCTCTTCAAACTGCTCACCGGAATTGCCGTGCCGGCAGGCGATGAAGTTCGGCCAGTCTCTTATGCCTGCGCCGTGGCGGTTCCTCCCGACTGGACCGATCCGCAAACGGTCGCCGCGGTTTTGCCTGGCCTCGAACCCGTTCCTTTTCGCAGTGAAAACGATCTGAAGAATCCCGACTCGCCTCCCGGGGTCGTTTTTTTCGCTCCGGCCCGTCCCGACGAGGGACGTGCCTCGCAAGGCAGCGAAAACGGATCCGCAATCAATCTCGTCCTGGCCGATGTGCCCGACTTCAACTCGCTCGAATCGCGCAACTGGGAGCGGGCCGAACGGCTCTTGCGCCAGGCCGAGGTCGTGGTCTTCCTTCTCACTCCCGACACCTATGCCGATCAGGTGACGGTGCGCGAACTGGAGCGCGCCTGCCGCATTGCCGCGCGCATGATCGTCGTCTTCACCAAGGTCCTGGCGCCGACCAAGGCCGAAGGGGAGCGCAAGACCCGCGCCAAATGGGATGACCTTGTCCTTGCCAAACTTCCCGATTTGAGCCACCCCTATGGGGTTGCCTTTTCGGCGCGACGCGGCGACGACCGTACCCTGCTCGAATTCTTGAAATCGTGCCCGGTGCACTGGAGCCCCCATAGTTTTCACACCAATCTCGATGCGCTGGTGCCGCTTGAGACCGGCGGCCCCAGCCTGGCGTCGTGGCTGCGAGGACATCAAGCGGGGCTGATCCTGCTGGAAGGGGTGTCGGTGCCGGGGCGTGAAGCGGCGCGCCATGGCAGTTTTCTGATCGATTCGTTCAAGGCGCGCTTGAAGTCGCTACGGGAGACCGTCGGCCTGACCAAAAAGCCGATCGAGGGGGTCGCCCAGGCGATTGCCGCGAGCGAATTTCCCCTGGGTCGCATGATCGAAGTGGTGCATGAAGAGACCGCCCGCAAATTGCCGGGGTGGTATCAGACCCTGGCCCATCCGACCGGCTGGGTCATGAACCAGATCGCCAAACCGGTCGGCTGGATGATGGACCGGGTGAGCGTGACCGCGCGTTTGCTCGGTTCGCAAATCGTTAGCCTTTGGGGCAAGGGCACGCAAAGCGGGGAAATTGCCGACATCAAAACGGTTGAGGCGAAGCGCATTGAAGAGGGAGCCGATCTTTTATTGGAGAATTGGCGCGAGAAGAACCAGGCCGAAGCTCGCGAAGCGGGCATGCTCGCCACCGACCGCATCCGCATGCTCAGGCGCGAGT
The DNA here is from genome assembly GCA_965226945.1 of Gemmataceae bacterium. Classification (GTDB taxonomy): domain Bacteria; phylum Planctomycetota; class Planctomycetia; order Gemmatales; family Gemmataceae; genus SYLG01. The sequence goes on from OZ245717.1 coordinate 5,284,013, forward strand.
TTTTGGCGCTGCCCTCGCCGCAACTGGGCAAGGAATGGGAGAAAAGCCTGCGCGAAGAAGCCGCCGCCTGGGCCGCGTCCCAGGCAGGCAGCCGCACCTTGATGCTGCATGTCACCGGCCGGCTGCTCGTCATCGGCGGCGCGGCGATGATGGCGATTGATCTTGTGACCACCGGCGGCCTGGTCACCATGCCGATCCTCATCGCCTCGGGCAAGGTGGGCGTGGCGGCGGCCGCCGCCACGGGCAGCATGACTGCCGGCGCGTTGATGAACTGGGTGGAAAAGATGAACTTGCAGCGGGTGCTTGGCAAGTCGGAGGAAGCCTTCCGCGAACAGCGCTCGCGCGAACTGGCGGAGCATCTTGATCGCTTTCGCCAGGCGGTGTTCGCACCCTGGGAAAGCAAGCTTGCCGAATGGACCGCGCTTGAGGTTGGCCCTCTGAAGCAATGGGAGGCCGCGGTGGAGGATCTTCGGCTGATCGGCCAGCCCGAGCCAACGCGACGCTAAGGTCAATGGCTACGACGCGAGTCTCAAATCCATTCGAGGAAACCCGCCGCTGAGGCCGTCGCCGCCATGCGGGATCCATTCAAAAGAAAAACGGGAGAATGCAGCAATCATGGAGGAAACGAGTCATCGGCAACTGGTGCCACGGTCCCACTCCTTTCGTAGCGCGCCGCCCGGCGGGTTGATTCGCAAGGTCGAGGGGCTTGCCAGCCGGTGCTCCGCACTGGGCGGGGTGGCCGCCGATCTTTCCTTTCAACTGGATCAGGCGCTTCATCTGCTAGAGCGCCGCGACAACCCCTCGCGCCCGTACACGGTGGTGCTGCTGGGGGGGACGGGGGTCGGCAAGTCGCGGCTCTTTTCGCGATTGGTCGGCGTGCAGGGGGCAAGCCCCAGCTCCGATGCCGAGCGCAATCACACGCGCGTGCCTTTTGCCGCCTGCGCGCTGGTGCAGCGCGCGCTCGTGGGGCTGCCCGAAGAGATTGGCGTGCAGTGGATCAACTGGGATCGTGAAAGCCTGGTGCTGTTCGATACGCCCGACATCGATGGGATGGTGCTGGCCAACCGGCAGGTGACGCGGCAGGTGCTGGCGATTGCCGATCTGGTCGTATTCGTGGCGAGCCCGGACAAGCTGGCCAATGCCGTGCCCTTTGAGGCGCTCAGGGAATGGTCGCCGCGCACGCGCTGGATGTTCGTGCTCAATAAGTCCGATCTGGTGAGCAATCCGGTGGCCAATGCGACCGACTGGGCATCACGGCTCGATTCGATCGGTTTCACCCGTCCGGAAATCATCCTGACCAATGCCGACGGCGCCGAGGACCCCGGCGTGGCTCGATTGGCGGCGAAGCTTTTTGAAAGCCGGGGACCGGCCCGGTTGCACCTTTTGCGCCATGAGGCTTTCTTGCGCGTCGCCTGCCGGGCGCTGCAACAGGAAAATCTGGCCGTGGTGCAGGCAACGCGGCAGGCGCTGCGGGCCAGGGCGGGGGAGCTGGCGGGCGAGCTGCATCAGGCGCTGGTGGACGGTTTGCGCGAGGTGGAAGCAGCCGATGCCTTCCGGGGGATTTTGCGTGAGGCGACCTGGCAGCGGCTGCCCGCCCATTGCGGCCCCTTGCTCTATTGGCCGGTTTGGGTGCGTTGCCGCTTTTTGTCACTTCTTACGGGCTACCAGATGAGCCGCATGGCCATGGCCGGGCCGACGCTGTTGGGCGTGGGCATTTTGGGCATGGGGGCGGCAACCAGTTTGTTTCGCAGTCTGGGACCGCTCAGGCGCGTGGTCGATTCGCTGGGCGATGTTTATCGCACCCGTTTGAACCAAATCAAGCATGACGTGCGTACCACGCTTGAGGACTATGGGCTGGCGCCCTCGGTGGAGAAGTCGACCGATACGGGCGCGCTGCCGCCGGATGCGCCGCTGTGGCTCACCTGGATTAGCGACAAGCTCAAGGGATTTGCACTACGCGGGGCCGACGAATCGGTGCTCGATAGCCTGGATGCCGACATTCAACGGGCCAGCCTGCATTTGTCGCGCAGGGTCTGGCTTTCGCCCGCGGGGGTTTCGGCCTGGCTGCTGGGGAATTTGTTGCCGGGGGCCATGCTGGGGTGGATTGTCTATCGCGCCGGCATGGGCTGGTTTCAGGAGAAATATCCCGACTGGAGTTTTTTGATCATTGCGATCTTGTTGTTGCTCGTTTCGGTCGTTCCCGGATTTACGTTGCTTGCGATGTCGGTATGGGGCCGAACGAGCGGCATTCAGGTGGATGGATTGGTGCATTCGACCCGGGAACCGTTGGTGGTGGAACCGCTTGCAAGGGCGGGCGCCGACCTGGATCAGTTGGAATCGGAAGTGGTTCGTTTACGCGAGGAGATGGGCCGCACGTTGAGCGAAATGGACGCGGAAAGTCCTGACAGCCTGGGAATGCGTATCCGCTAGCGATACACGGAAATTCCCGGGAAATTCGCTGAAAAATAACACATGCCAAAGAGCTCAAAACGCTGAAATTGTTACAATTCGTTACCTAATTCTTGTAACTTGATCAAGTTTGATAATTTTTTTGGTTTTTGGGAATTTCCTCGAACACAATGCCGTCCTAGAAGCGTATAGAGGGGGACTGGCTTGGCCTTGAGAATCACCCTTAAGGGAGTTTTCAAAAAGTCGGGCGGGGCGATTTCGAAAAAAAACGAAATTTTCCAGCCTGAGGTCAGAAAAAAAGCTAAGGTCCAACGGATTCAAGTACGGATCGTTTATTTAGGAGCGGAGTGGTCGAAGAGGATAGAAGATCCCACATCCATTATCGCATCCTGGTACGAGCCTGCTTGAGAAAATCGCCGGAAATTCCTGAAAAAGGAAACGATTGGCTACCGGAGGGCCAAAGACATGGGCGGTAAAACCAGGAAAAAGGTCGGGTTGACGTTTGTTCACCCAGGCCTGAAGCAGCTAAGCGACCAGTTGGTCCGATTCTCCCCCGTGTTCCGCAAGGTGGAACAGGTGGAGCGCACCAACGAACTGCTTGCGCAGATCCAACCGGACAAAAGCTATCCGTATCAGTTTATCTGCTATCGGATTACCTTGTACCGGCCTGATTGTTACCCTCACATGTTCATCGAGGGGAAAGATCTTGTTCATGATCTTCCCCTGATGATTGAGGCCCTGAACGGCGCGGTCATCGAGGAATCGGAACCGGCTGAAAACGGACAAGATCAAGAGGCCGAGGTTCAAGGCTGGACGATCGAAGACATCTGCGCTCGCCTTGGCGTGTGCAGCAAAACGATCCAGCGCTGGAAGAAACTTGGCCTTGCTGGACAAACGATCGTCGCCAAGGGGAGGCGACGGCTGATCTACGACCCACAGGAAGTAGAGCAGTTTGTCAAGGATCATCCCCAGGAAGTGGAGCGGGGAACTCGCTTCACGCAAACAACCGACGCGGAGCGCGATGCGCTTTTGCGTCGAGCCCGTCGGATGGCTCAGGTCAATGGTGCCAGCATCACCGAGATCAGCCGCCGCATCGCCCTGAGAACGGGACGGTCGGTGGAAACGGTGAGGGCCCTGATCAAGCGACACGACCGGCTCAATCCGGAGACCGCGCTCTTTCCTAAGCGCAACCGGCCCCTGACTCGTCAGGAAAAACAGTTGGCTCTCGAAATGCACAGGAGGGGAACAACCGTGGAAATCCTAGCCAAACACTTTCAGAGGACCCGAAGTATGATGCGGCGCGCGCTGGTGGAAATGCGAGCACAACGTCTCTTGGGATTGAACCTCGATTGCATTGCCAATGCAGATTTTGACAAGGCCTCCCTTGCTCCCCAATTTGTCGGCTCCATGCCGGAACTGGAACTTTTCGAGACCAAGCGCGCGCAGATGAAAGCTCCGCGCGATGTCCCGCCCGAGCTCGCTCCACTCTATACGGTCCCTCTTTTGACCAAGGATCAGGAACAGCATCTTTTCCGAAAGATGAACTACCTGAAATACCAGGCCGCGAAACTCCGCCTCAAGCTTTGCAAAAAGCCTGACCCGGAAACTCCCGAGGCCCCCTTGGAACTCGACCCGGCCAAAATCAAGGCGCAGATCGTCGAGGAAATTGAGGCGCTGCTTGGGGAAATGACCAAGGTCAAGGAGCTCTTGATCGCCGCGAACATGCGGCTGGTGGTGAACATCGCCAAGCGTCACTCTTCGATGAGCGACAACTTCTTCGAGTTGCTTTCAGACGGCAATATGTCCCTCATCCGGGCAGTCGAGAAATTCGACTACAGCCGCGGGTTCAAATTCAGCACCTACGCAAGTTGGGCGCTGATGAAGAACTTCGCACGCAGCATCCCGGACGACCGCAATCGCCGCGAACGCTATGTCACCGGTCAGGACGAACTTCTCGACCTGTCGGCCGACATCCGCTCCGACGAACAAGAGATTCTCTCCCGTCAACGGTCCCAGGCCGAGAGCATCCAAAAGCTGCTCAAGCACCTGGATCCCCGCGAACGCCAGATTGTCACCCTGCGGGCGGGTTTGGAAAATCAGGCACGAGCCCTCACACTCGAGGAGATCGGCCAAAGGTTCGGAATCACCAAGGAACGGGTCCGTCAATTGCACGCCCGCTCCATGAAGAAACTCCGCTGCCTTGCCGAATCGCAACATCTCGACCTGGTGTAAATAAAAACCCGCTGAGACTGGTAAAGCACCGCCTTGCGCGCGAAGGGGTCATGGTTCAAACCATGACCCCTTTGGGTTTGGTGCGCCAGGCATGTTGTGTATCCAGGAGGTGTAAGTTCTCCGCGGGCCTAAATGACAGGAACCGCAAGGCCTAGCAAGGGTGCCCACCGCGAGGTGGGATCTGAAGGAAGCGAAAGCCGCAACTCGGATTCGACGTACAGGAACCGGATATAAGGCCGTCGTGTTGGGGTAAACCGGCCATGGACGGGACAGCCCAAAAGTCATTCGGACAACACGAAGGTACATCCGGCGAACGCCGAGGGAAGGATACACGAATTACCCTGGGAGATCTCTCGCTCTGTCGGCAACGACTACCGTGGTGGAGACATCGGGGGAAGGAACGGGAGAAGTCAGCAGAGGCCATAGTAGCCAAGGTTGGTGGCTGCCAAGCCATCGATGAGGCGAAGGGCCGAATTTCTTAGGTCAAGGACAAGTATTGGGACATTCGATGGGGACAGAGCAGCAGCAAGGCGGGTTGCCTAAGCCAACGCCCGAGGAGGGGTGGAAGGTGGACTCGTGCCACGACGCAACTGGCAACGGCGGAACCGAAGCTGGAGCGGACGAGGAGTTGCAAGCCCGATCGGCATGCGAACCAGGACGAGCCTTGATGGAACGCATGATGGAGGAGATATGTGAGCTAGACAATCTGGATCGAGCACTCAAACGGGTCAAGGGGAACAAGGGCAAGCCAGGTGTGGATGGCATGACCGTCTACGAATTGGAAGCCTGGTTCACCAAGCATGGCAAAGAACTGACAGATGCACTGTTGACGGGAACTTACCAACCGGCTCGGGTCCTTGGGGTGGAAATCCCCAAACCCGACGGCGGGAAACGCCTTCTAGGCATACCCACGGTAGTGGACCGGCTGGTGCAGCAGGCAGTTCTCCAAGTGTTGGATCCTCTGCTCGATCCCACCTTTTCGGACTCAAGCTACGGATTTCGGCGCAACCGCAGTGCGCATGATGCACTACTTCAAGCGTCGGAATATGTGGCCGAGGGCCGCGTCATCGTGGTGGATATTGACCTGGAGAAGTTCTTCGACCGTGTCAATCATGACATCCTGATGTCTCGGCTGGCCCGTCGCATCGGCGACAAACGCCTTCTGAAGTTGATCCGCCGATTCCTTCAATCGGGGATGATGCTTGAGGGGGTACACATCGACCGAACGGAAGGGACCCCGCAAGGTGGCCCGCTATCGCCACTTTTGGCGAACCTACTTTTGGATGAATTGGACAAGGAACTGGAGAGTCGCGGGCACAAGTTCTGCCGATATGCCGACGATTGCAACATCTATGTTCACTCGATGGCGGCGGGAGAAAGGGTGTTCGAATCGATAACCCGGTTCCTGGAGGAAAGACTCAGACTGCGAGTCAATCGGGAGAAAAGCGAGGTGGCGTTCGTAGAGGAACGCAAATTTCTCGGCCACCGACTCCTGAGAGGCGGCAGAATGGGGATTTCGCCAAAGAATCTGAAACGGGTCAAAGAACGCATCCGGGAAATCACTGGGCGGAACCGAGGAGTCGAGCTCGCCAAGGTGATCCGAGAGTTGAATACTGCCCTAATCGGCTGGGTGGCCTACTTCCGCTATGCGGCATGTAAAAGCCATTTGGGAGATTTGGACCAGTGGATACGCCGGAAACTGCGATGCTTCCGAATGCGGCAGTGTAAACGGACCAAGCCCATAGTGGACTTCCTTGTCTCGCTTGGGGTACCCAGTACCACTGCGTGGTGCACGGCCCTCTCGGGCAAGGGCTGGTGGAGATTGGCTGGAAGCCCTGGCGCAACCATGGCCATGACAAACCGGTGGTTCGGTACTCTGGGTCTCGTGACACTCACCCAAAGGCATGCGGCGTTAAACGCCTGAGGAAAACCGCCGGATACCACTGAGTACGTCCGGTGGTGTGGGAGGACGGGGGGAGCAATCCCCCCTCCTACCCGATATGGATGGGCGTTTTTTTTAAGACACGGTCCGGGTGGGAATTGGCCGAAGGGTGGGGTGGCGGACTACTTTTGGGTTAGAAATGCAGAGAAGAATTCCACGCGGAGACGCGGAGGCGCGGAGAGAGAGAAGCAAAGAGCCGACCTCCGTGATGGCTCGGGTTGCCGTTTTTGGAGCGACGGTTGGGCGAATCCATTCACAGGTTTGCTGCTTTGACGTGTCGACGATTCCCAACGGGAATGCGGTTCGCGGAGAGAAAAGCAGAGAGTAAATCGAGAGGACTTGTGTGGACGGAAGTTCAGGGAACCTTTGCAAAAGTCTCCCATGGGTCTCTCTTTTTCCTTTTTTCTCCGCGCGCTCGCGTTTTTGTGTAAGCGTGAATTCTCTGCCTTTGTGAGGGCCTCGCCTGACGGGAAACTTCACTCTCGGTCTGTTGCTCTCTTTTTTTCTCCGCGGCTCCGCGTCTCCGCGTGAGAATGTCTTTTTCTTCCTCCCCATCGTCAGCGAACAACCCGCCGCACAGGTACCGCCCACCAAAATTCGCATAGGATGGATTCAACCCACCTGAATTCGCATCCTCTTGCGGACCTCTTCCATGAATCCCCTCTCTCTCCTTCTGGTTGGCTGGACTCTTTTTTCTCAAACGGCGAAACCGGAAACGCCGCCCAGTTGGGCCGATCCCCGTGGCCCGATTCTGGCCCAACCGTTTGAAAAGCAACCTTTTTACGCGGTCAAAGTTCCCTCCTGGGTCGGACAAACCATGGGGGCGGGATACACGCTTTCGGCGATGTCGAGCGAGTCGCGCGCGGCGGCCGCGAAGCATGGCGTGACGCTGAGTGAGATGGGATTTGTCGATCCTTTTTACGCTTATTACGACAGTGCTCTACTCAAAAAGCGCAGCCCGCATGTGCCACTCGATCGTTTGCCCAAGGACATTGCCGAATACAAACGCCTGGGGGTGCGCATTCTTGCGGTCTACCCTCCGACTCTTCAGGGCGAAGTCTGGGAAAACCATCCCGACTGGCGCCGCATCGGTACGAACACGACCGCGATTCCCGAAGTCGACATGAAGAAATTCGGCCATGGCGGCATGCTTTGCCCGCTTGGGCCCTACGGCGATTTCTTCATTGATGTGCTGGCGGAGATGTTGACCAAGTTCCCCGACATCGACGCCTTCAGCTTCGACGGCCTGCATCATGCCGGCTACTGCTATTGCCAGCATTGCCGGGCCAATTATCGCAAGGAAACGGGCAAGGAAATCCCCAATCCCGACATGAACGATTCGGCGTTTCGCCGTTACCAGCACTGGGCCGACCGCCGCCTGGAAGACCTCATCCGCCGGATGCAGATCCGCCTCAAATCGATCAAGCCCGAAGTCGCCCTGGTCACCTGGTCCACCAATGCCGGCCGCTTCGGTCATTTCCTGAGCATTCCGCGTAACATGCCGGCCCGCATGAACCTGCTCTTCGATGCGCCCGATCAGGAATTCTGGCTCGACGAAACCAACCGCGGCCTGTCGATTCTTCCCGCATTGGGTTGCGCCTACGCCTGGGCGATCACGAACCACCGCGTGGCCTTCAGCGAACCTTACATTCTCTCGCACGGCAACCCCTACGGTCGAGATAGCTTTCCCACGCATGAAATCGAGCGGCGCATGATGCTGGCGCTGACCCATGGCTGCATGCCGAGCATTGCCGTGGCGCAGCCCCAGCGGTTGCAGCAGCCGCTTTACGACATCATGGACGAGGTGCAAAAACGCAAACCCTGGGTCGTGGGCCGCAAGCCGGAAAAATGGGCCGCGCTCCTCTTGAGCGATAACAGCCGCAATTTTTATGGCCGCTCGGCCGGCCATGTCGAAGAGCGGTACATGGCACCGGTCTTGGGGGCGTTTCGCACGATGGTGGAGGAGCATCTACCGGTTACGGTGATCAACGATTGGAATCTGTGCGATCAGGATCTGGCCGATTACAAGGTGCTGATTCTGCCCAACGGCGCCGCGCTCGATCAAAATCAGACGAAGGCGATCGAGCGATTCGTGGCCAACGGCGGCGGTTTGGTCGCCAGCCTCGAAACCTCGCTTTTCGATGAATTCGGCGATCCTCGCAAAAACTTCGCGCTGGCTGATCTGTTGGGGGTCGATTACCTGGGCTTGGCCAAGGAAGCGGCGCCGTCGACCGATATCGATGTCAACTTTGCCAAGGGGGTGGGCCCCGACTATTGGGAGAAGCGCAAGAATATTCTGGATTTTCGCGTCCCTCCCGAATCGCCTTTGAACAAGGGGAAAGTCGCCGACCTCATCGGTCTGGAGCAGGTGACTTTCAAGGGGCCAGCCCTGCGCGTGAAAGCTCGCGAGGGAACCAAGGTGATCGGAACCTTTGCGCCGAAAGATGTGCCCTTTACGAGTTTCTTCCCGGCGATCACCGAGCGCACCCATGGGAAGGGCAAGGCGATCTATTTGGCCGGCGGCCTCGACTCGGCCTATTACCTTTACCCCTACCCGTATCAGAGAGCGGTCTTGTCGCAATTGGTGCAAGCCGCGGCCTCGGGACCTTCCCCTGTCACGGTGAAAGCGCCCATGTGCGTGCACACCAACCTGACGCGGCAAACCACCGCCAAGGGGGATCGCCTGGTGCTGCACCTGTTCAACGACCTGAACACGACGGCGACTCACGCTCATCCGGCGGAAGATGTTCCGTTGCGGGAGGAATTGGTCCCCATCCACAACATCAAGGTCCAGTTTGAACCTCGCTACAAAGTGACCTCGGTTCGCCTGGAACCGATGGGCAAGGAGCTACCGATCGAGCAGACCGCGCAGGGGGCTCAGGTTGAGGTTCCCAAGCTCGATGTGCACGCTTTGGTGGTGGCGGAACTGGAAAAATGAGAGAAATTGGCCCCATTTTCGGCTAACAGGGCGGTGGAAATGGGGTACCTCTTGGCGGAAAGGCTGATTTTCGAGAAAATGATTTCTGATGGAGGGGTGGCAGAGCGGTTTATTGCACCGGTCTTGAAAACCGGAGATGTCGCAAGGCATCCGTGGGTTCGAATCCCTCCCCCTCCGTTTTTTCGCCAAAGGCGAAAAAACAGAGCAGTGGAGCCGCGGTTTAGTGAACGAGTAGGAATTCTTTCTGCTCCCACTGCGGTCTACTCTCTACTGCTCTACTCTCTTCTTCGAACCGTTTACAGGCAAGAACCGAGCGATTGACCATGGAAACAGTTGAGCAGTAGAAGCCCCAACCTCCTCTCCTGCTTTTCATCGCGTCTCACTTTCGGCCCATCTACAACTTGGCAGCCCACAGTTTCCTTTCGTGGCGGCGGCCGTCGTCACCAGCGCAGGTCGACTTCACATGGACCGCATTCTCCTATCGCTTAAAGCGGAAAACAAAGGCTGTTTCCACTTCGAGTATCGCGCAGTCGAGGTGCGTGAGTCACAAGGCCGGTACTTCGCTCGAGTGACCCAAACTTACGCACGCGAGAACCCATTTGCTGCGGTCCCAGACAAGGAGGTTTCCGCCGCGCGTGTCTTGGCGTTGCAGGAGGCCGTCAGCCGACTTCTGGCCGAAAAGGATCAGAATTCGGGCGGCAAAACAACCACCGTTTACACCGTCAGGCTCGAACGATTTGTCGACGGGAAGTCCACGGTGATTTCAACTTCCTCTTCGGCGCCTCTTCGCGAGGAGTTGCTTGAATTCGCCGAAAGTCCAACCATAAGGGACGATCTCAAGCGCAAACTGAACGAAGCGCTCGCTGGTCCTTATCATGTGTGGGCGCATGAACTGTACAAAATTGCTGATACGTGTGTGAGGGAATGGGGAGGTGAGGTTTAGCCCCTCACTCTTGATGAGCGCTCCGATAAAAAGGTAAATAATTCTCCCATCAAATACTAGGCGAAGGCGGGCGCGAACGGATGACGAGTTGGCATATGATCGGCGGAATCCGGTTCTCTCGCCTCAGCACGATGAAATTGTCAGCAGCAGAGCGTGCTGAGATCGCTCGCGCCGGTCGAACGGACCTGCGCCGGCCGGTTGTATGGCCACTGCCCGACCGCACCCCAGATTTCGCGAGGGCATACCCCGATCGCGGCGGCACCGACATTTGGGGACCGGGGCCATACCTGAAGGTGCCCAACAACTTCATCGCTGAGCCGGATGGGAAGGGGGTTGACAGGGTGTTCTGTCCGTGGGGTTACCCGCCGGATCGGGTGCGGGTGATGTGGTCGGGGATGTATCTGCAATTTGCGGGGGTAAAGTTGGATCATGTCCGCCCGGATGCGTGGGAATGGGTGTTGTCGATGGTGCCGTGTTTGCGAACAGCGTGGCCGGGTCGCCAATCAGACCGGGCGATGTACCTGGCCAACCGCTCAATTAAAACGTGATTGTCAGGCAAGAATTTCAGTAGAGACCAGGTAGACTGAATGGGATCCGGCCAAGAGGGTCGAGATTTGGCTTCGGCGTTGGCAATCGACGGAGGGACCAATGGCCATCGACCAGCGATTGTCTCGTTCCGAAATCGAACAGCGCCTTTGTGATCTGACATCGGCTCAATTGGGAATACCTCGCAGTCAGGTGCTACCAACTCATTCCTTCGTCGAAGACCTCGGGTGCGACAGTCTTGACCTCGTCGACCTGATCATGGCCATCGAGGAATCCTTCGGCGTCACCTTGCCCACGAATGGACCGAATCCGGTTTTCAAGGCGATCTTCACCCGCAAGCCCTTCCGCCTCTCCGATTTGGCGGAATTGATCTACATCCAACAAGGCACGGGAACGCCGTTGCGATCGGGATGGCTCAAGCGCGTCACGAGTCTCCCTTCGGGAGCGTCCCAGCCCTTCACGCAGCTTGATGGCCGGTGGCAAAAGGATGGCCAGCGTCACCTGTCACTTTTTGAACCGCTCAAGGGCGCAGCTCCGACTTCACAATATCGCCGACGCTCGGACGGAATGAGGTGTATCCTCCTGCCGAAGGCGTCAGTCGAGATCGGTTGTGATGAACCCTACGCTCTCGCTGATGAGGGTCCGACACATGTCGTTGAACTCGATTCGTTCCTGATCGACGCCGAACCTGTGTCGACCACGGCTTACTGCCGATTTCTGAATTCGCTTGATGAAATCCCTCTTGAGGCACTTGAGGACTGGTTCGTTCTACCTGCAGACGACGACCGGAACGAGCATCAGCTCGTAGCGCGCTCCGGCGATGAATGGCGGCCTGTGCCGGGTACAGAATGCTGGCCCATGATCTTGGTTTCGTGGTACGGAGCAAACGCCTATTCCCTGTGGGCCAACGCACGGGATTGGCGCACTTACCGAGACGATGCGGATGGAGAGGAGGCGAGTTCTCTACCGAGCGAGGCCCAGTGGGAGTATGCGGCCCGAGGGGTTCAATATCAGTCCTTTCCCTGGGGAGATAGTGCACCCGCTTCCAGCCAGATGCGTTACGGTCAACACGAACGCAAGGCGAAGTACTTTGCCGATACCCTGCCGATGGCCGATGTGAATGAACCGATCGGCCTGTCCCCATTCGGGTTGCATCACATGGCGGGCAACGTATGGCAATGGTGCCGCGACTGGTACGATCCCGATTTCTATCGCCGAGCCGAAGCGTGCTATTCCAACCCGCTCAACCGAACGCCTACAGGGACGCGGAGCGAGCGAGGGGGAAGTTGGGTGGGTCCGTCCGAGTTGTGCCGTAGTTCCTACCGCCGGGGACGCCCGGTGGCAGCCAGGGGCCGATGTCTTGGATTTCGCTGTATCAGTTCCGTGAAAGATGCTCGGTGAACGTGTCCAGTCGTACTTAAAGGTCGCAGGCAGGTACGCGATAGAGACGAACTTCTCGGTAGATCTTCCATGAACAAACCAAAATGGCTTGAATGGATTTGGATCACCTCTTGGATGACGCCACCTGTCATTACGGCGACCGTAATCTGCAGTTACTTCCGATTGCCGTTCGTTGCTTACTGCATCCTTGTGATCCTGTCACTATTCCTTTGGTTCGGTATGATAATGGCGGGATTTTTGCTTGCTTCAATGAGAAGTATTGAGGAGCAAGATGAGGAGCGACCTCGATGATAAATTGGTGGGCGCGGCGTCGCCGAGTGTGCGGGAGTTCGGGGAGGGGATTTCGAATATCAGAGAAGGCCGATGGGCCGAAAGCCTGCCGTCAAGCCGGGGCAATCGAGGCTGAAATCAAAAAAAACCAGTTTTTGACGGCATCTGTGGCGATCTGATTGGTCAAGATTTTTTTAACCAGGACCTAATCAATGCGGTATTGGATTCAATATCATAATTACAGTGAAATTGGCCGGCTGCCTGCTGGTTACATAGCGGAAAAAGAAGATTTGTCTCTAATGGACACATCAGAAATGGAGGCGTCAGTTGTTAATTCAAAAAAGAAATCAATAAAAGAGTCAATAAATAATGTTATTTTTTTGATCGTTGGTTTCGGGAAAAAGGCGCCAAAAAGATACATTCTTTGGTCGTGGATGGTCGTCGACGAAGTATCCGAAGAAGATGGGATATTTGAAGCGGTGGGCGAAGGAAAAGTGTTGAATAAGCCTCCGCTTTTGTTTGGTCGCGATTTTGATGAATTCTTTAAATGGAATAACAATTTTAGTTTCGGATTTCGTGAGATAACCAAACACGAGTATCTCAGAAATCTCATTGAATTGGCCAGAGAGTTTGGCGGTTTTCCGGTGGAGAAGTCGGATGCGAAATTAGAAATCCCGAAAATCCTGCTTCCAGAGGAGATTTCCAAGCCAGCGCAACTCCATGAAGGTGCCAAAAAGCAGATTATCGTCAATTCCTATGAACGCAACCAGGAAGCCGTTCGCCGATGCATTGCCCATTATGGGCCAGTCTGTCAGATTTGCGATTTAAGAATGGAGGATCGGTATGGGATCGACGCCAAAGGGTTGATTCATGTCCACCATATTAAGCCAATGAAGAGTATTACAGAAGAATATGAAGTCGATCCGATATCTGACCTAAGGCCAGTTTGCCCCAATTGTCATGCCGTAATCCATCGTAGTGATCCTCCTTTTGAAATGAACTATGTTAAAAATATCATTATTAAAGACTAACTATGTTAGGTCTAAAATTAAGTGCCGGCCATGTCACTAACGACGCCTGCCTTCTTCTTCGCACGGGCCACCAACCGTCTATTTGCTTCCGACTATTTCGAGTGGGCGATTTCCCTGTTGGAGAAGGACTTTGACTCGCCATCGCTTCGCATTCTTGCGGGCTATGATGGGGACAGCGTATTCGAGGCAGACGAGCACTTTCGGCGGGTTTTACGCGAGCTGCACATTCCCGAGCCCGATTTTGATGCGAGTGCTCGCGCCTACGCCTGCGAGCTATGCGATCGTATCCTTGCCGGTACTTTGAATCTCAGGGACGGGGTGAGGGAACTCTACAAGATTTGCTTCGCCACCAATTACGCCGATGACTTCAGGATTTGGCTCTACCTACGTCAGGGCCTTGATAACATCGAAGCAGGCGACCCTCCGTGGTCTTTTGAGAACCTTACTGCCGAAAATGCCGACGAAATTGTCCGCGCGGAAGCAAAGCGATTTCGAGATGCTTTTGGTCGTGAAATCGTGGGATAAAAAACGAATCATTTTATGAGCAAAAGCGAAATTCCACCCAAAAACGCAGTCGAAAAAGTTGTCGACTGGCTCACGTTTTTCGAAGAGATTCGGCGCCGGCCTGCTATTTGGATGGGTTCACAGTCCATTACGAAACTTCACATGTTCATTCTCGGAATGCGGTTTGCCGCGAGAGTTTATGAGATACCCAAGGAATGGCTCCTCGATGGTTTTCCATTCGAGGAATTCGAGAAGTGGGTCGATTCGTCATTCAATTCCGAGCGATTATCTGTGAGATCTTTCTCGCTTGCTGCTCACATTGCTCTTTCCGAAGAATCCGCGTTTACTCTGTGGTTCTCCTGGTACGATCAGTTCCGGCGCGAGCGCGGTATTGACTGAAATCACGGTTGGTGTGGGGAGTGCTTCCTTGGCGCCTTCACCTCTGCCTACCTCCCCACCACCCGCCTCCAAATCTCCGACCCCGGCCTCGAAAAGAAAAGATTCTCCGAAAACACCTTATCCAGTTGAGCCGGTGTCGTTTTCTCCAAAGCTCCGGCCTGCAAGTTGATCGCCCGGTAATCCAACCCCAAATCCAAAAACGGCTTCAACCAGTCGTTCGTCGTCAGTCCCCGCCGCTTCAGGTGCGTCGGTCCAAATTCCACAACCAGGGAAATTTCAGGCTGAGCCCGAATCAGCGCCGCGGCGCTTTCGAGGACTTCCAGTTCGGCTCCTTCGGCATCGATCTTGATCAGCCGAATCGAAGTGCCGGCAGGAATCGTTTCGTCCAACCGTACCAGCTTCACTTGAACCTTGCCGCCGGAACCGCTGACGGCCGCTTCGGCAAGAGTCGTTTCTTCCAGGGGGAAGAGAGAGTTATGGCCGCAGGTGGGGCCGATGAAGAATTCGGCGTTGCCAGCTTTGTTCGAGACGGCGGCTTGATGGATGGTGACGATTTCCGCCAGCCCATTCGCCCAGACAGTGCGTTCGAGGAGTCTTTTGGTTTGGGGGAACGGCTCGAAGGCGAAGATTTTGCCTGTGGGGCCGATGGCGCGGGCGGCGGCGAGAGTCATGATGCCGAGGTTGGCGCCAACGTCAACGAAGGTGTCGCCGGGTTGCAGCGCATTCCCCAAAAACATCCGCGTGCCGGGTTCCATGTCGCCACCCGTGGCAAAGCAGGCGACCACGGCGATGTCGTCGGCGGGGAGGAGGACGTAGCCGGACGGGCAAGCCATCATCAGTTCGTTGGGGCCGACGGGGATCGCGATGCGGCTGGCGATCTCGCGCGAGAAGTGGCCCAGTTGGTCCACTTTGGGAAAGAGGATCGTTTGGATTTCTTCGCGCACGGCGCTGCGGACGATCTGTTTGAGCGGGCTTGTGATTAGCTTGAAAGGCGCCGTCAACCAGGAGCGCATGCCGCGAGGGGGTTTTGCCGTGGGAGTGCTTGCGTTCATAGTCGTGGACTTTCCGTTCCCGGTGCTCAATCGGCGCCCCCAAGCGGGGGGCATCCGCTTGGGGAACCGCCCATTGTGATTCGGAAAGAAAACGGTGTCAATCAACGATTCAGGACGAGCGAATTCGTAACGATTTTCGGCGGAATCAGGCTCATTCGGCGCGCCGAAAGATGCCGGATTACTGCGGCTGGAAATGATGGCAGATGTAAGTGACGCCGTTGATAGTGTCGCGTTCGCTGCCGGCGGTTTTCAGGCCGGACATCTTGGCGAGGACCTCGACCGACTGGCCGGTGAAGAAGATCAGGTGGAAGCGGGTGAATTCGACGCTGTAGTCGTAGCAGGGGCTGGCGTGGGCCATGCGCGATTCGGGGCCCTTGAGCACCGAGGCCATGAGGCGAAACGCCTTGACCGGGTCGTCGAAGTGTTCGATCACGTTGTTGGAATAGATGCCGTCGAAGCGCATCTTGCAAAGCTGGGTTTCCGAGTTGATGAGGAATTCGGAGGCGATGTCGACATGGGGCTCGTAGGCGTAGACGGTGTACCCCTCGTCGCGCAACTGGGCGACCGATTGGGACCAGGCGCCGGCACCGTAATTGAGATAAATGCCGCCTTTGCGCGGCTTCAGCGCGTGGAAGGCGCGCACCTCCGATGGGGTGCTATCGGCTTCGCGGTAGTAGCCGTAAAGCTCCTTGTACTCGAAGGAAAGCTCTTCGGGGGTCAGTTTGAGCATCTTTTGCGGGCCGAAGACCGCGCCGCAGTGGGAGCATTCGTGGCGCACGAGGGCTCCGCCGCCAAAGATGCACTCCGAGGTGCGCACCTTCAGGCTGGAGGTTGGCGCCGTGTGCTTGCAAAGGATGCAGGTGAGGGTTGCCGGTTCGGGGGATTTGCCGTCGATGAAATCGCGCAGATGCCAGCGGGAGCCATCGACCTTTTTCAGCACATCGGATCGCATGGCGTCCATGCTTTGACGCATGTGCGCGAGCGTGGCTTCCAGGTTGGCCAATCGATTGTCCTGAGCCCTGACCAGCGGGAACGGGTAAATCCGATTTAGAATCCGCC
This sequence comes from Gemmataceae bacterium, assembly GCA_965226945.1. Classification (GTDB taxonomy): domain Bacteria; phylum Planctomycetota; class Planctomycetia; order Gemmatales; family Gemmataceae; genus SYLG01. The sequence continues at coordinate 5,300,739 of OZ245717.1, forward strand.
GCAGCGTCGAGGGACGATGGATCGACATGGCATCTTTCCCAGTTTCCGGCTCTTAAAACAGCAAGTTACAAAAAATCCCCTTTCTGAAACAAGGCGGAATGGCTCTGAGGTTGAATGGGAGTGAGGGAACGGGGAGGGAAGGCCGGGTTTCTGTCAAAAGATCGAGGATACTGCAGGCGGGACCGGCCAATAAAGCAAAAGGCATTCCCACGCGGAGACGCGGAGGCGCGGAGAAAAAAGAGAGAAGCGGAGAATTTTGAGAGTGGGTGTCCGATATTGGGCGGCTCATTCTGCTACATTCACCTGATTTAGCTGGTCCTAGAACACTTGGACTCACCGGCACACTCGCTGCGATCGTGTGCGGGACACGGTCCTGAAGTCGTGCATTTGGGCGCTTAACTTATGGTGATCGCCGGCACGGAATCGTTGCCTGTACCTGGGAAATCATATGTTGCCTGGAGAAACGGGTTGGGGTGTAGAGATATCACAAGGAAACAAAATCAGAAGTTCCAAGGACACAGTGGAGCTTTGGTCGAGTTTCGCGAATAGGGCTGGTTTATTGGGCTCCTCACTTACGGTTAAGCTTGAAGCAAGGGGAGATCGTGAGGCAGCGCGATTTAGGTCAATGTTTGGGAAAAACCCCCTGCTGACTGTGTCATTCGATACAGAGACCAAACCGACAGCAAAGATAATCCGTCAATTTTTGCATACAGATATGGAGCCATTTATTTTTGGGGGGCCATGAAATGGAAAAGAAAATGACCCGCATAACCAGATGCGTTACAATCGGTGTGCGCGTGTTCGGTTTTTTATTCTTAGTGGCCGCGGTTGGATGCCATAGCCAAAATAATGAACCGGTTACTTTGAAAAACTTGGATCAAGTAATCGATGGTTTAGAGTCTAGTTTTACATTCATAAAATATGAGTCTCTCAACAGGCTCCTCAAGGCGCCAAGAACCGACCTTGTTTCGTTCCAGTCGAACCCGCGATTTAAGCGTGTTTTGACAGGCCTTCTCAAAGATCAGAATGATGTCATTCAATTATTCTCGGCTTCTGTTTTGGCAAGTACTGGCGAATTTTCCAAGGAGCTACGAGACTTCTACTTATACAAATTAAAAAGCGATAATTATTGGGTCAGAACGCAAGTCTGCAGTGGTGTATCCAAGAATAAGGAGATTTTAAAGCGCTCTGAAGATATCATGGAAAAAGCATTAAAGGACGAGCATTGGTCCGTTGCGCAGCAGGCCGCATTTTCTTTGGCCGACCACAACGATTTGGATAACGAGGCCATAATCGATCTCCTGATAGCGCGATCTAAAGACGACTTTTATCCTATTATTCAAAAATACTGCATGATATCTCTGCGAAATGTAAAAGAAAAGCATATTGATTATGTTTTGAAAAATGCATATGAGATTAAAGATGAAATCCAAAAGAAAAAAGATAAAGATGGCGATCTAATCAGAGAAACAAAGACCACGATCGAATCGCTAGAAAAAAGGGTAAAAAATAACCAATAATTCGCCAAAAAAAATGAGGCTAAAATAAGAGCCTCGACGTCATCTACTAATAGGGACAACCCGTGTAACACGTACAGAACCATGCCCGTGCTTCGCAGGAAACCCGAAAACCTATTTCTTGATCCCCTTGCGGCGGATTTCGAGGAAGTGGTCGAACACCGATTGCGTCAGGGCTCCTTCGTCGGCCGGTTGAGTTGCCACGCCGCCGATCCATAATTCCCCCATTTCGTCCGCGACCGTTTCTCCGAAGGCAACGCGCTTGGGCGGGTTGCTGGGGTTATGGGGATTCGCGACGGAGTTGTCGAACAGAAACTCGGCCCGGATTTTCGATCCTTTGGGCAGGCGGACAGGTTTGGCAAAGTGATAGGTCTCCTGCCAGGGGAAATCCCAGTCGTCGATGCGCAAAAGCGGAAGCTTGACTCCGGTCGGCAGCTCGGCTTCGGCGGTCAATTTGTTGCCGATCAGGTGCATATGCGGGCGAATCGAGCGGATTTCGAAGTCGGCGGGCAGGATGAACTCGTCGGTCTGCTTGTGCGCTTTTTCGCCGGGAGGCAGGTCGATCGTCTCGGAGCTTAGCAGGAGGTTGATGCATTCCCGCGGCGGCTTCAACTCGGTTACATAGAGGCCGATGCGGGTTTTGTCTGTTTCCACCTTGCCGGAGGGGTGATAGCGCACTTGCAAGACAAAATCCATTCCCGGCTTCAGCACAAGCGAGGAATCGGAATCAAAAAAACGGGGCGGCGCTCCGGCGATGTAACCCGCGGTGAATCCGGCGGGCAGCCAGCCGGCGGTGCCAAAAGCCGCATAGCCCTTGTCCTTGCCATTGGCGTCGGCGCGTTTTCGGGCCGCGCCCGACACATCCAGGATGCCAAGCGCATGATGGGCCACGCGGCGATTGCCGGGGAGGATTTCCACCGCCCTTAGATAGGTCTCTTTCTTGAGATTCAGCGGAAAAACGAAGTTCATCGAGATATCAGCGCCTTCGGCCGGCACGGTGAAGGCTTCGGACATCTCGAACACCATGTCGGGAACGCCCAGTTGAAAACCTTCGCGGAACTTGGGAGTTAGCGGCAGCGTTTGCGGATCGCCTTCGGGCGCGCCGCTTTCCGCCCAGGTTTCGAGCAGCCGGATCTGCTCGGGCGTCAGGCGCCGTTCATCCAGGAAATCGCCGTGCCCGGCCACCGGTTTCCACGGAGGCATATTCCCCTGCTTGACCTGTTCGACGATCTGCTTGGAGCGCTTGGAGGCATCTTCAAAGCGAAGCAGGGAAAAGGGAGCAATTTGATCGGGACGGTGGCATGACGCACAGTGCCGGAAAAGAATGGGAGCGATGTCGCGCGAAAAGGTCACGGGTTCGGCAGGAAGGCTGATTTGCAGGAAAACACCCACACTCAAGAAGCCGAGGATTCCCATTTGCGCCCCTTCCTCCCACGATTGCGATTGCGCGAATTGCAGAGAACAAAAAACTAAAGAGGGGCGCTCGGATCAACCGTTGGCGCCCCTCTTCACTACGCCTAAGCCTTGCGGCGGCGGACGAAAGGCTTAGAAGCCCAGACAGCAGCCGACACCGGCGCCGCCGGTGAGCGGCAGCAGGCGGCGGGCGAAAGGAATTTTCAGGTATTCGGCCCGGTCGTAAACAACCTTACCGTCCATGATCGTCGCCAGCACCTGGGTGCCATATTCGAACGGGTCGCCATCGTAGAGGACGATGTCGGCGATCTTGCCGACTTCGAGGGAACCCAGTTTGTCGGCGATGCCCAGGGACTTGGCGGCGTCGAGCGTGATCGATTGCAGCGCCCGGGTCGTGCCCAGACCGCTCGCCATCGCCACGGCGGCTTCGTAACGCAAAACGCGCGTGCGCGGCACATAGCCTTCGAAGCTCGTTCCCATGAGGATCGGCACGCCCTTGTCGGCAAGCACCGCAGCCGAGCCGAGATAGGAGTGCATCGTTTCCATGGTGCTGCCGGCGCGCTGCATCGCGGGATGGATGATCACGGGGATCTTCGCTTCCTTGATGCGGTTGGCCATGAGGTAGCCCTCGGTGGCCAGGCAAAGACGGGCGTCGAGTTTGAACTCGGCGGCGATGCGCAGCGCGGTTTCGATGTCGTCGGCGCGATGGGCCGCGAAGTAGACCGGGATTTTCCGTTCGAGCGCGGGGATCAGCGCTTCGGCCTTGAGGTTGGGGGGCGGCGCCTTGTCGGCGGGAGCCGCGGCCTTCTTGGCGGCGAGCGCCGCGGCTTGCTGGAAGGCGTTGCGAAGGAGCAGGGCGGTGCCCATGCGCGTCGTGGGCAACTTGCCGCCGGAGGCTTCCTTGGGCACTTCACCCAGGTTGACGAGGATGCCGGCGGGCGTTTGCAGCGCCATCGATTGCGCCGTGGTTCCCTTGGCGCGGAAGATGGCGGTTTGCCCGGCGATCACATTGCGCCGGCCGGGGGTGACATGCACGGTGGTCGTGCCATTACGGCGGAACCACTCGAGCAAGCCATCATCGGGATTGAAGGCATCGAGCACGCGGCAATCGGCGTTGTTCGGGTCGCTCTGCTCGTCCTGATCCAGGTCGGCGGTCACATTCAAGCCGCCGGAGATGCCGACGGTGGTGGACGAATCGATCAGGCCGGCCGTGACGACCAGCGCCTTGCGCACCGGGATGCCTTCAGGAATGGCGACCTTATCGCGCGGGCCGACCGCTTCGATTTTGCCCTGGTTGACCAGGATGACGCCGTCAACGATCGGCGCGCCGGCCGAGGTGTAAATCAGTCCCGCGGCGATGGCAAAGCGGGCGGGCTGGGAGTCGACCGGGGCGCTGCGTTCCGCGGCGGGCGAAGGCTTGACGACAGGGGCAGGGGTAGGAGGAACGATGGGGGCGGGCAGACCGTAGCGGGTGCCGGCCAGGGCGAAGCCGCCGGTGAAATAGGCCAGGTCTTCGGTGATGCGGTTATCGAAGCGCTTGACCCCTTCGATCCAGGTTTCCAATACCCGCGTATAAACGGAGAAAGGAGCTCCGCTAAGGACGACAAAGTCGGCATCCTTGCCCGCTTCGAGCGAGCCGATTCGCTTGTCCAAGCGCATCATCTTGGCCGGATTGAGGGTCAGGGCTTCCAGCGATTGCGCTTCGCTCATCCCGCCACGCAGGGCGATCGAACCGGTACGCAACAGAAATCGCGATTCGGTGACCGAGTCGTCGGTGTTGATCGCCACGCGCACTCCGGCCTTGGCCAGGATGGCGGCGTTTTCTTCGATCATGGCGGCGACTTCGAGCTTGCCGCCGGGGGAATCGACCAGGGTCAGCGAGACATTGGCTTTGCGTTTCGCCAGTTCTTCGGCAATGCGGTAGCCTTCGGTCACGTGCTGGAGCACGAGATCGAAGCCGAATTCTTCGGAGAGGCGCACGGCCGAAAGGATGTCGTCGGCACGGTGGCAGTGGAAGTGGACGGTGCGCTTGCCTTCGAGGACTTCGACGAGGGGTTCGAGGGATAGGTCGGTGTCCGGCGCCGCTTCGGGCGCCTTGCCGGCGGCAACTTTATCGCGGTAGACCTTCCAGGTGTTCTGGTAGTGGCGGGCCTTGAGGAACTGCTCGCGCTGCATCGCGTGGATTTTCATGCGCGTGCCGGGGGGCGACTTGGAGCGGCCGAAGTTGAAGTTCTTGGGGTTTTCGCCGTTGGCCATTTTCAGGCCGCCGACCACTTCAACCGGGATGACGCGCATTTCCTCGACGGTCTTGCCGCGCAATTTGACATAGAGCGTTTGCCCACCGATGAGATTGCCGCTGCCGGGCATGATGTTGGCGGTGGTGACGCCGCCCGCCACGGCCATGCGGATTCCCGGGTCTTCCGGCGTGATGGCGTCGAGCGCGCGCAGACCAGGCTGGATGGCGCCCGAGGCCTCGTTGCCATCGGAATTCGCCGAGACGCCAGGGCGCGAATAAAGACCAATATGCGAGTGGGTATCGACCAGGCCGGGGATGATCGTTTTGCCCGTGGCGTCGATCACCTTGGACCCTTCGGGCACGGTGGCGTCTTTGCGGGTGCCCGCGTAGACGATCTTGCCCGAGGAAACAATGAAGGCGCTGTCTTCGATGATCGGGCCGGAGACCGGGTAAATGCGCGCGCCGAGAAACACCGTCGTTTCCTGGGCCGAAGCGGTTCTGGCTCCCCAGAGGGAGGTAAGGCAACTGAATGCCGCGAGGGATACAAACAAACGATTCATTGAGAAGCAAGCTCCCGCCGATGGGTTCGGCCTTCGAAATCAACCGGCTCTCGCCCAAAACCTTTCCCACGGCTGGCAGTCCGATGACCGCGAGCCAGGAAGGAAGACGCCAGGTGAGAGGGTACCCGGTGAAACCGCCGATTTGGCCTTGCGCTCAATTCTAGGAAACATTATGGCCTCGACCGTGAAACTGGCTGGCGGCTGGCCGCTCCCTTGAGGACTAGGGGTAATTCTCGAGGGGTTGAACCTTCCGCGCGGTTTGGAGACCGGTGCGATTCGCCCGAATCGGCGCCCATCACTCGCAAGATGACCATGGCGGCCTGCAAGCAGGCAGCAGTCAACCGGCGAGCCTGGCGAGAGCTTGGAATTTCGGCATTTTCTGCCGCAAAATCCCAGGTTCTGCCTTCATTTCCAAATCACGGCCTTTCCTTCGCATGGTGGCGGGTTTCCCAAGGGAAATCCGTCAGGGGGCGAATTGCGGACGGAAGGAAATCGTATGTCCATTCTCAAAAAATGGGTCTGGGGAGATTCCCCAGTGGTCCCGTCAAAAGGACCAACCAAAACTGTTTTTTTGCACATTCCCAAGGCGGCCGGCAGTTCGTTCAATCTCTTCCTCGAAAAACTCCATGAGCCGGGCCGGTCTCATATTTTAGGCGATTATTTCAACGAAAAGATACTGCAAGATTCCCGGGCGACGCTGTTTTCGGCGCACATGTTCTATGAGGAGATCGCGCACAAACTGGCGGGCGATCCGGTCTATCTAACCTTCTTGCGCGAGCCGCTCGACCGGGCCCTTTCGCATTACTACTTCCTGAAGCTCGATTCGGTGGCCCGCGAATTCGAGGCGAACAAATCCAGCTACGGCGCCGAACGCTTCGAGATGGGCACCGCCTTGATCGAAAAGGCCAGGCGGTTATCGCTTCTGGAATTTCTCAGATCGGAAAAGGATCTGAATCAAATCACCATCGCCAATCTGCAAACCAAGATGTTGGGCGGAAGCAACGATTGCTCGCAAGTGACGGAGCAGGAATTCCAGCGCGCCAAGGAGAATTTGGAAAAGTTCTTCTTTGTCGGCCTGGTTGAAAAAATGGCCCAATCTCAGGATGAGTTTTGCCGGCTTTGCCAGTTGCCGAAAATCTTGCCGGAAAAAACCAATACCAATTCCGAGCGCAACAAACTCAGTGACGAGCCTGCCGAAGCCGTTCGCCTGTTGACGGAAGCGAACCGTTACGATCTGGAACTCTACCGTTATGCGCAGGAGTTGTTCGAGGGTCAGAAGAAGAAGCCTTCGCGCGAGGTGTATCCGCTGTCGCCCGCGTCGAATTTCACACTGGATCGACCCTTTCTGGGACAGGGCTGGCACCCGCGCGAACAAGCGGGGCCGTCGTGGGTCTGCTGGTCGGGGCCGGGAGCGACCTCGTGGCTTGAGCTGTCAAGCGACCTCGCCGGCGCGGCGACGCTGCTTTGCAATTTCCGTTTCGCCATTCACGAAGACGTGATTGCCGGCTTGAAAGTCACCGTGAACGATCAAATGCTCGATCACCGGATCCTGCGGCTAGATCAGCGGCTGACACTGCGCGCCCGCGTTCCCGAAAGCGTCATGGCCGGCGCCAATGGCCGTGTCCGAATCGCTTTCCATAGCACGGCGCTCTTTGCGCCGAAGGATCTGGATCCGCAAAGTCCGGACAAACGAAAACTGGGATTCGCGCTCGAATCGCTTCGCCTTGAGCCAAGCTCGATCTGGAGTTAGTTGGCTTCCGACTGGATGGATGTGGGCATGGTTTGTCGTTGGGTTCGATTCCGGTTGGTTGTGGCCCTTTCGGCTGGCCTTGCCAGTTTCCTGATGGTCGTTGCCTCATTGTGCGCCCAGGACGATGGGCGAAGCGATGGGTCCAACGATGGGGTGATCGTGGCGCGTCAAATCACGCGCGGCCCATTGCACGAAGCCTTTGCCAGCCCTTTACCCCTGCATGGCGCCAGGCGGGCGATACACCACATTCCCCCACCGCCCGCGGAAGAGCCCATTCCCGTGTATCGTCCCCAGGGGGATCCCGCCTGGATCCCCGGCTACTGGTTTTGGGAGGACGAAAGCCAGGCGTTTCTGTGGGTAGGCGGCGTCTGGCGCATCGCGCCGGAAGGCAGGCAATGGGTGCCGGGATTCTGGAAGGTCAAAAACGGCACCGCGACCTGGTATCCGGGTTTCTGGGCTCAACCGCAGGTCGAAGATCGCGTCCTCGCGCCGCCGCCGGCTCCGCACGAACCGATCGTACCCACGCTCCCGCCTGAAAAAGACCGGGTCGCCTTTCCCGGGCACTATCACTGGAACGGCTTTCAATACCTTTGGCAACCGGGCACCTGGTCGAAAATCGGTCCCGGTTTCGTCTGGGTTCCCCCTCACAATGTCCCCCTTCCCGGGGGCAGCCGGCTCGTGGCGGGTTATTGGGACTACAACTTTTCCATGCGCGGACTGGCCAGTTGTCCCAGCCGCGTTCCACCCGCGCTGCAGCGGGGAAAACAAACGGCCAGGGTCGTGATCGAGCCGGTCTGGTTTGTGCGCCCCGATACGATTCAGCCACACCTTTTCGTGCAGAATCAATCCGGGCATTATTTGTTTGGAGACTACTATTCTCCCTTCGCGCAGCGACTGGGAATTCAGCACTGGTTCGATTCTTCGCGGCACACCCTCGACCCGCTTTTTTCCCTGGAGAGGGCGCTTCATCGCGAGGATAAGACCTGGGAGGTTCAGGTCTACAAATATGTGTTTGAGCGGCAAACGGGTCAGGCACCGCGTCCGCCTCGTGAGATCGTGATGTCCGAGACGGGCGAAATTCCGCAGACAAGTCTGGCGGCCCCCGCCGAACTGGCCCTGTCGGAAATGAAATTGCAAGGCAAGATGCTCGATCAGGCAGGCGCGCAAACGGCAATCGACCGGCGAGCGGTCTTCATGGCCATGACTCGAGACCGCGAGCAAAGAGACGAATACGTGGCCACCAAGCAAACTCTGACGGGAACGGTTCCGCACATCCGGCTCGACTCGGCCTCGGGCAAATTGGCCAAGGGGACGCTGCCCAAAACCCACATTCAGAGCATTCAGGCGCTGGCTAGCCAAGACCCAAACAATCGAGCCAACCAGGGGGGCCCTTTGGTCGGCGGCCAGGGGACGGGTATGGGGACCGGTCAGGGGGTCGCCACGGGCCAGGGGATTACTCCCGGTCAGCCGGCGAGCCAAGGATCAAACTTACAAGGAGTGAACCCGCAGGGCACGAGTCTTCAAGGGGCTACTCCCGGACGCCCCAATGCCCCCTACACCCGCGAGCAGGTTTTTGCCAAATTGGCCGACCTGACCAAAAAGGGGCCCCTATCCACGAACAACGCGCCCAACGCCAAGTCGGATTCCCCACCCAAGAACTCTTCACCTTTGCCCGGTGCGAACCGCACCCCTCCTCAACGCGGCCCCGTCGATCCGTCCTCCTTTCCCCAGGACAGGTAGGCAATCCGCATAATCGATATCTTCGATTTTGCCGGAAAGATTTTCGCAAGATCCTGATTGTTCCCCGCTTTACTAAATCCCCCAGTCGGTCAGAATTGGGCGGGAAATGGCATCGGCTGGAATTTTCCTTCAAGTAAGGGATTCCGTCACTTATTGAAATTCCTGGGGGAATGGGATCATGTTGAAAAATTTCTTGCGCGCCAAGGCCGCAATTTTGGCTGTGGCGCTGGTATTGACGAATGGTGTGGGTCAAGCGAGCGAATTGGGCGATAAGGGCCAGTCCGCCGGAGTTGGCGGCAAGGGCCAGGCCGCCGAAGGCGGCGTCAAGGGGCAAGCGCCCACGACCGCGATCGTGCGCGTGAAGGAGTGGGTGCCCGAAACCTACATGGCGACCCGCACCTGCTACACGACCGAATATGTCGATCAAGAATTCACCAGCTACCGCTGCGAAAAAATTCCGGTAACCCGCGTGCGCACCATCACCAAGTACCGCTGCGAAAAAGTGATGGAACAACGCACCGTGCAGAAGTGTCATTACGAATGGGTTTGCGAAGAAAAAACCACGATGAAGCCTCACCTGGTTTGCAAGCCCGTGACCAAGACCGTCTGCAAGACGGTCGACTGCGGCCACTACGAATGCGTCGAAACGCCGATTTGCGACGACGACTTCGTCGGCAAGGGCGGCAAGGGGGGCAAGGGCACCCAGGAACCGATCTCCAGGACCAAGAGCCAAAAGGTTTGGGTTCCCAACCTCGTAACCGAATCGCACGAAGTGACCCACAATAAGCTTTGCATCGAATACGAACCCTGCACCAAGATGGTCAAGGTTCGCAAGCCCTACTACACCGAGCACACCGTCAATGTTTGCGTGCGCAAGCAAATCCCTTACACCGTGGAAGAAGAATATTGCTCTTACGATGTGAAGCAAATTCCGGTCACCACCGTGCGCAAGGTTCCCCGCACCATCCCCCACACCGAGCAAGTGGAATGCACCCGGATGGTTTGCCGCACCGTGGAAAAGGAAGTTCCCGTCACCGAATGCTGCGAGGCTCCCTGCCGCGACAAGAAGTTCGGCGGAATCTTCCACCGCGTCTGCCGCCCGGGCAACAACTAAGGTCGGCGTGATCCGATGCACGGCACGGGCGGTCCTCCCCAGGGGGGCCGCCCGTGCTTTTTTGGATCATAGAGGATCGCTAAACTTTCCCAGTCGGTGGGTGGCGATGAGGAGTTCAACGCAAAGGCGCTAAGGACGCAAAGGCGCAAAGAGCCGTGATTTGGGATGGGAGGTCGATTCGGTTCCGTGGGTGGCGATGAGGAGTTCAACGCAACGGCGCATGGGAGAACGATGGCGTGGAGTGGATTTACCGGATACCGGAATGGCTCGTGATGCTCACGATGGTTCCCCTGTTGTTGGCTGCCGGCGAGATCGGCTTTCGTAGCGCCTTTCCCTATCGGGATCGTCATGATTCTCAGTCGCGAGCGACCTTTGCCACGATTCAGGCCGGCGTTCTTGGCCTGCTCGCCTTACTCCTTGGCTTTTTGTTTTCGATGTCGGTGGCCCGGTTTGAGCTGCGCCGCAACATGATTGTCGACGAGGCCAATGCCCTGGGAACGGTGGCGCTTCGCTGCGACTTTCTTGAACGCGCGACCGCGAAGTCCTTTCGCGAAGACCTTGCAAACTACGGCAAGATCCGCGTCGATATCGGCGGCACCACTCAGTCCGAATCGGGCGAACGAATCGATCTGGTCAAGCTTGCCGCCTTGCAAGATTCCCTGTGGCAGGCCGGCGTCACCGCGCTTCGCGATCAACCGACTTCGCGAGGCGCCTCCTTGCTGGTCGAAGCGCTCAACGAACTGTTCGACGCGCAAGGAAAAACGCGCGCGGCCTACCTCAACCACATTCCCGAAACCGCCATTCTTATGGTGCTGATGGTGGCGGTCGCCGCCATGGGGATGGTCGGCCATGGCAACGGGCTGGTCGGCGTACGACTTTGGCGCAGCCAGTTTTTGTTCTCTTTCTTGATTACCTTGGTCCTCTTACTGATCATGGATCTCGACCGGCCCAATCGGGGCATGATTCAGGTTTCCCAAGCGCCCATGTCCGAAGCGATCGAGGCGATCAAGTCGTCCCATCGCTAGCGAGCAGGCTGGTTGCTGTGGTTGCGAAATGAAGAGGGAATCTTGTCCACAGCCTTTTTCTCTGGTGTCGCTTTCGGAAAAATAGGAATTATTTTTTTGAACCCATCCGGAATTGGCCCCGTATCGTTGGAAGTCATGGGGAACTCTTTCGGATGAAGGATCCGTTTCCCGGCGACGAGGAACGAGCGCGGGAAGCCGTGCCCGTTCCGAAAGCCAAATCGGTTGCCATCCTGCTTCGTGGGAATTACCGTATCTGGATCCTCTTGCGAGGGGCGGGATCCGCCAAAATCTTAGATATTCCTCATAATCCTGAGGGTTTGACCCCAGGTGCGAAACGGTTTAGGATGATAGCATTCATTTTCAAGGTATTTCGATGTCCCTCACCCCATCGATCCACTTGAGAAGGCAAAACATAGCACCGATTCCTTGGCCGCAGCACGGATCCTGGGGCTGCAAGAGCTGGAAGTAATCAATCAAGTAATTCATTCCATCATCGCAATACGGCACTCAGAGGTAGCGTTCATGGCGAAAAAGCATAAATCCGGTTTCCGTCCTCTTCTGGAGTCGTTGGAAACGCGCTTGGTTCCCGCGGGCCAAAACTGGGTGCTGGATCCCAATCTGGTCGATTTTTCCGAGGTCATGATCCACTTCAAAACGACCGAGGATGTAAAAATTGAACCAAACGCCTACATGGATGGGGTTGATGTAGAAAATACATTGGATATTATCCCTGGAATCTATTTCACAAAAATCGACGCAAAAGTTGACTACGCCAAAACACTTGACGCTCTGTTGCTAAATCCTGCGATTGAGCGCATTGACCAAAACTTCATTGATCGAATTGCGGCAAAGCCAAATGACCCGAGCTATAAGGATCAATGGGGGCTGAATAATACCGGTCAAACGGGTGGAGTCGCGGGCGCCGACATCTCAGCGGAATTAGGTTGGGATATCGGCACAGGCAACAAGTCGACCATTGTTGCGGTCATCGATTCCGGCGTGGATTACACCCATCCGGATTTGGCCGCGAACATGTATAAAAATATTGCCGAAACTCCGGGCGATGGAGTCGATAACGACGGCAATGGTTTTGTCGATGACTATTATGGAGTGGGATATATCGATGGCGTTTATACCAGTAATCCCAAGGATGATTCTGAAGCGGATGGCGGCGGGCATGGAACACACGTCGCAGGGATTATTGGCGCGGTAGGAAATAACTCGATCGGCGTTTCAGGTGTGAACTGGAACACCCGCATCATGGCCCTGAAGACCTTTGGTCCAAATGGAACCGGCGGACTTCGGACCGATACTGTCAGGCTGATCGACTATGCGGCAAAGAATGGCGCAAAAATCATTAACCTGAGCCTGGGTGGCCCTGGCGGTACTCCTGGCGATTTTTATGAAACAGCCATCATCAATGCTGGCAAAATGGGTGTTATCGTTGTTTGTGCGGCGGGCAATGGCGGTGCTGACGGCGTAGGGGATGACAACGACGTTGTCCACAATTACCCTTCTGATTTCACTGCGGAAAATATTGTTAGTGTTGCGGCTACCGATCATAACGACCAGATCACAAGCTTCTCCAATTATGGACTGGTCAGCATCGACCTCGGCGCCCCTGGTGAGGACATCCTAAGCACTTTGCCAGACGGTGCTTACGGCCTGAAAAGCGGCACCTCCATGGCCACTCCCATGGTTGTTGGCGCCCTTTCAGTCATGATGGACGTCACTCCGGGCCTAACGGTAAAGGAATACATCGACAAACTATTGAGTAGTGTCGATCCGCTGCCTTCGCTTGCGGGCAAGGTCAAGACTGGTGGTCGCCTCAACCTTCTCAATGCCTTGCCGCGCGATCAGTTCATCGATTTTCCCGTGATGGATGCGGTGACCTACGGGGTCACCCCTGTGGACCTGCATGCGCTTGGGGGCAAGTCGGGCAACGCGGTGGTATATAAGGTGATTAGCGGCCCGGGCGTCATTGAGGGAAACAAAGTCCGCGTCACTGGTGCCGGCCAGATTGTGATCCAGGCGGATCAGGCAGGGAACGCGACCTTTTTTGCCGCGGCCTCAGTCACGCAAACCCTTACCGTGAACAAGGCGGCCCTAACCGTCACAGCCGGCAACGGGGCGCGAGTCTACGGCGCAGCCGCCTTCACGAATTTCACCTATGCCTATAACGGCTTTGTCAATGGCGATACCGATGCCGTTCTAGCCGGGCTGATTTCCACCACGACAGATACCGCAAGTAGTCCCGTGGGTACTTACGATATCATCCCCTTCGCAACGAGTCCCAATTATGCATTCACCTTTGTAAAAGGCGCATTGTTGGTGACCCCAGCCGCATTGACGATGAAGGCCAATGATGCCTCAAGAACGTATGGAGGGTCATTGCCGGCGCTCACCGCCACTTTTACCGGTTTCTTGCTGGGTGATACTGCCGCCTCGATCATCGACCAGTCGTTCACGACTACCGCGACCGCGGCGAGCCCCGTTGGCGACTATGTAATCACGCCTCATGCTTCGAACCCCAACTACATCATCACCTTCGAAACAGGAAAATTGAGCGTGACCAAGGCCAAGGTCACCTTGAGCGCCGACAGCCTTAATAAAACTTATGGCGCGAGCGTGCCAACCTTGACTTTCACCGCCTCCGGGCTGGTGAATGGCGACACCTCGAGCATCATCTCGAATTTGACCCTGTCGACCACCGCGCTGGCATCCAGTTCCGTGGGCCAGTTCCCCATCATCGTAACTGGATCGTTGGCCTCCCCCAACTATGACCTGGTGCTTGCCGATGGCGTGCTTTCGGTCGTTCCCGCACCGATCACGGTCATCGCCGACAACAAGAACAAACTTTATGGCGATGACTTGCCCGCTTTGACGGTCCATGCCAGCGGCTTCGTCAATGGCGATTCCGATTCGCTGTTGAGCGGCATTGGCGTTTCGACCGTGGCGACCAAGGGCAGCGCGGTCGGAGAATACCAGATCAAGCCGTCCGGCGTGCTCGGTTCCTCGAACTACGTCCTCAACCTTGTGAATGGCATATTGAAAGTCGACCCGGCAGCGTTGACGATTACGGCCATCGGCAAGAACAAGGTGTATGGCGCTCCTTTACCAACCTTCACCACCAAGGTCACTGGCCTGGTCAATGGCGATACGGAAGCGCTGATCGCCGGTCTGGGCGCGACGACGACCGGCCTGGCCACCAGCCCGGTGGGCACATACCCGGTCATCCCCAAGGGCACCAACGCCAATTACCAGATCACCTACGTCAACGGCAGCATGGAAGTCACGCAGGCCAATCTGCTGGTGAAGGCCAACGACTCGACTCGGGTTTACGGTTCCGCCAATCCCGCCTTTAGCAATACCTTCACCGGCCTGGTCAACGGCGACACCCCGGCTTCGATCTCGGGAATCCTCAATAGCACCATTGCCGCCGAAAAGAGCAATGTCGGGGGATACGCGATCGTTCCCTCGGGTTTGCTTGCCAATTACAACGTGACGTATCAAAGCGGCAACCTCATCATTACCCCTGCGCCGATCACCCTGACCGCCGAAGACAAAACCAAGGTCTACGGTACCGCCAACCCTGTCTTGACCTCGACCTTCTCAGGCGTGCTTGCCTTCGACAATCCGGCCCAGGTCATCGCCGGTTTGTCCGGGATCTTCCCGGCCGGCGTTACGGAAAAGACCGGGGTAGGTTCCTACGCCATCGAACCGGCGGCAACCTTGCTCAGCTCGAATTACTACATCGGCAGCAAGATCAACGCATCCCTTCTGATCACTCCCGCCACCTTGACCGTCAAGGCGGAAAATGGCACCAAGGTTTATGGCGCGCCGATGCCGGTGCTCGATTACACGGTGACCGGCCTGGTCAATGGCGATGATCCAAAGGCCTCGATCGCCGGGCTTGGCGCGACCACTCCAGCACAGAACATCAGCGAAGTGGGCACCTATCCTCTGTATGCCACCGGCACCTCGGCGACTCCCAATTATGTCGTGGTGCTCGCCGCCGGTCTGTTCGAAGTCACCAAGGCGAAATTAAGAATCGCCGCCGTCGATGCCATGAAGGTCTATGGCGACGCGATGCCCAACTTGACCACCGAGGTGACGGGGCTTGTGAATTTCGATTCGCTTGCAGCCATCAAGGGACTGGGAGTCACCACCTCCGCCCGCTTCTTCAGCCCCGTGGGTGACTACTTGATCGTCCCCAGTGGCGCGAACCCCAACTACGACATCACGCTGGAAAATGCGAATTTGACCGTCACCAAGGCGGCCCTGACGATTTCAGCGGGGAATTACACCAAGGTCTACGGCGCCCCGATGCCGGAGCTTTCCGCAACAATCACCGGTCTGGTCAACGCCGACACCCGCGTTTCCTTTGGCGACCTGGTGATTTCCAGCTTTGCCTCGGGCTCGTCGTCGGTGGGCAATTTCCCCGTGACGGTCTCTGCCTCCAACCCGAATTACAACATCACTTTCGTCAACGGCAATGTCTCCGTCACCCCGGCGCCGTTGACCATCACCGGCCAAACCTTGACCAAGGTTTATGGCGCGCCGGTTCCCGAGTTGACTGCCCCGATCGTGACCGGGCTAGTCAATGGAGACACGATTGCAAACATCGTCGGCCTGGGCGAAAGCACCACGGCGCTGAAGTTGAGCAAGGTGGGAACCTATCCCATCACTCCCACCGGTGCTTCCAGCAACTACCAGATTCAGTTGGTCCCCGGTGAGTTGTCGGTAACCAAGGCGAAATTGACGGTCGTCGCCGACGACAAATCGGTCACCAAGGGCAGCGGAGCCTCTCCCGTTTTGACCTACCGCTTGGATGGCCTTGTGGAGGGGGATACTTCGGCGGCATTGACCGGTACGCCGGTGCTGATCAGCGGTGGCACCAGCCAATCCGCCTTTGGTACTTACCCGATCGTCGTCGATCTTTCCGAGGTCACTTCAGCCAACTACGCTCTGGCCAGCAAGAATGCGACCTTGAGTGTCGTACCGGTGACGAATTCAATCGTTCCGGCCGGATCTCGTCCCTCGCTGGTCACCTTTGGCGGCGTGGCGGCGGGTATCTCGCTCTTCGATGGCGATCACAAGCTTGGCGCGATCAACCCGTTCCCCGGTTATGCGGGCCGCATCCAAACCGCGATGGCGGATTTCAACGGTGACGGAATTCTTGATATCGTCGCCTCGACCGGCGCCGGAATTTCGCCTCAAGTTCGCATCTTCTCGGGTGTTAACCTGCAACCGATCCAAACGATCGTGCCTTATGCGACGGCATTCAAGGGCGGCGTTTCGGTCATGGTCGCCGATGTCGATGGCGATCAAATTCCTGAGATCATCACCGGCACCGGCAACGGCTCGGCGCCTCACGTCAAGATCTACAAGGCCGATGGTACTCAGGTTGCCAGCTTCTATGCCTATGCCCCGAACTTCACCCGCGGTGTCAACTTGGCCTCGGGCGACTTCAATGGCGACGGCAAGGCCGAGCTGGTGACCTGGCCGAATGCGGGCGGCGGCCCCAATGTGAAAGTCTTCGATGGTACGGGGAAAATGGAGGCGAGCTTCTACGCCTATAGCCCGGTGTTTACCGGCGGCTTCAGCCTGTCGGTGGGCGATGTCAGCGGCGATTCCCGCCCCGAGATCATCACGGGTTCAGGCCCCGGCACTCCTTCCTCGATTCGGGTATTCAATAACTTCGGGCAAAAGCTCTCCGAATGGAATCCCTTTGGAACCCTCCAGCTTCCGGTCGTCGTCAAGGTGGCCAATCTCGATGGGGCGTTGAAGTCGACGATCGTCGCGGCGCTCGGTGGCAATGGCCCCTCGTGGCTGCGAACGTACACCGGTCAGGGCACGCTGGTCGGCTCGACGACGGTATTCGCCAATGCGTTCCGCAGCGGTCTGTCGCTGTCGGTGGTCAACTCCGCCGATGGCAAGAAGCAAGAACTGGTCGTTGGTGGGGGGGCCGGCTCGGCTCCCGAAATCAAGCGGTACGAAACGAGCAAGTTGACGCTGGTTGATTCGCTCTTCGCCGCGGGGCCGAATTTCCGTGGCGGTCTGGGCCTGAGCTAATTCTTGAGCCCACCGCTTGGAGCGGGGGAATGGAAAATGAAAGAAGCGGGCCGGCATGATTCATGCCGGCCCGCTTCTTTGGTGTTCGTTCTTTCTGATGCCGACCGCTTCCATGACGACCGCTTCAATCAACAAATCCATCAACCGGTCGCGTTTTGCGTGTCCTTGGGTGGAGGAGGGAAAAAGCCCTTCTCTCCTTCATAAACGCGGACGAGGCGGCGCAGCTTATCGGCGAAGACGCGGTAGTTATCGGGTGTCCAGTGCAGCCCCTGGACCTTCTGCAAAACCTCCGGCGAGGTGTCGGCGCCGAAGGCTCCCGCGGCGTCATGAAACCCCTGAATGACCACCACCTGGGCCTCGGCCGCCGCAATCCGTTCGGCAAATGCCTCGGGGTTTTCCAGGGGCAACACAGGCGTTAAACACAATCCAAGGGGAATCCCCGCCTTCTTGATTTTGGCGATCGCATCCCAGCGCTTTTCATAAGGGGGCGACTTGGGTTCCAGAATCGAGCGAACCGTTTCCGAGTCGCTGCCCATGGTCATGTTCACGCGCACCGAGGAAAGCTGAACCAACAGGTCGAGATCGCGCGTGACCAAGTCGCCGCGAGTCTGAATCACCAGCCGGGGCTGAGCTTGCACCAAATGTTTGAGGATGCCGCGGGTCAGTTCGAGCGCTCTTTCGGCAGGTTGATAAGGGTCGGTCACACTCGACATGTAAAGGGCCTTGCCCTGAACCTTGTGCAATTCCTTTTTCGCCAGTTCGACCGCGTTGCGCTTGGCCTGAAACCACTTGCCCCAGAGTTCCCGGGGCCGGCGGTTTTGCGGTAAGAACATTGCGTAGCAATATTTGCAGCCAAAGGTGCAGCCGACGAAGGGATTGCAGGTGAAATCGAAACCGCCCCGCCGGATGTAACCGGTGGCCGGGCTGAAAATACCGCGCGATTCGATCGTTTCCATCGTGTAGCGCCCTGGCCTGGAAGATGGGATTGGGGCCATTCCCAGGAGTTTTCGTCAGGATCAAGCCGGTCTGCAATCGGTCTCGGTCAAAAACTCCTCGTCCCATACAACAATCGCATATCCCTTTTTTAGCAATTATCCGGGAGTTCTCTCCATGAAGATCGGCATGAACCTTCTCCTCTGGACCGCCCATGTGACCGAAGCCCATTTTCCGCTATTGGCCAGCTTGAAAAAGGCGGGTTACGACGGGGTGGAATTGCCCTTATTCGATGGGGATGCGGCTCACTACAAGAAAATCCGCAAGGAGTTAGACAATCTTGGGTTGGGCGCCACCACGGTAACGGTGGTTAATGAAGATACCAACCCGATCAGCCCCGATGCGGCCATCCGCACCAAGGCACTCGACCGAATCAAATGGGCGCTCGACATGACGAGCGAGTTGGGCGGAACGGCCATGGCCGGTCCCTACCACTCGGCGATCGGCGTGTTCAGCGGCAATCCGCCGACCGCCCAGGAAAAGGCCCATGGCGTCGAGATCCTGCGCAAGGCCGCCGAGCATGCCCAGCAGGTCAAAGTCACCATGACGATCGAGTACCTCAACCGCTTCGAATGCTACTTCCTCACCACGGCCCAGCAGGCCGCGGAGCTGGTCGACGCGGTCAATCACCCCTCCTTCAAGTGCATGTACGACACCTTCCATGCGCATATTGAAGAAAAGTCGCAATCGGGCCCGATCGCGGCGCTGGGCAAGCGTTTTGGCCATGTTCATATCAGCGAAAACGACCGCGGCGTGCCCGGTACGGGCCAGGTCCGCTGGGACGAGGCGTTTACCG
Organism: Gemmataceae bacterium; assembly: GCA_965226945.1. Taxonomy (GTDB): domain Bacteria; phylum Planctomycetota; class Planctomycetia; order Gemmatales; family Gemmataceae; genus SYLG01. Next base: position 5,319,958 of record OZ245717.1, read on the forward strand.
CGCTCAAGAAATCGGGCTATGACGGCTGGCTGACGATCGAGGCGTTCGGCCGGGCGCTGCCCGACATTGCCGCGGCCACCAAGGTTTGGCGCGACCTGTTCGATAAGCCCGAAGATGTTTATCTGAAGGGCATCGAATTCATCAAGAAGAAGTGGAACGGCTAATCGAGCCGATCGGCTCAATCGTAAGTTCGAGCCAGAAAATTCCCAGCAGTTCATTCCCCTGGAGTCTTCCCCGAACAAGGAAAGCTCCGGGGTTTCTTTTTGGATCACTTGGAGAATCGTCGGTCTTCTACTTCCCCTGCAAGAATTTCTTCCTTAGCCGATCCAAAATATCGCTTTCAATTTCCGGCGTTCCACCGCTGCGAGCGACCACTTCGGCCGCCAGGGCTGCCGCATAGCCTCCGGCATGCTGCCAGTTCGCTCCCGAGTGCCAGGCGGCAACCAGGCCGGCGGTGAAGGCATCGCCCGCGCCGATCGTGTCGGCGACCTGCACCGGAACCGGAGGAATGTGCCAGTCGCCGGTCTCGGTGCAAAGCCAGGCGCCTTTTTCGCCATCGGTGTAGGCAATCAATTCCAGATTTTTTTCGCGGCGCAACTTGGTAAGGCTGCCGTGAGGCTGGTCGGTCGGCGCGTTCAAGGCCTGGGAAATGCCCAACCAGTCTTCGGCGCTCAGCTTGACCCAGCGCGACATCGCGATCGATTCGTGGATGATCTCCTTGGTGTAAAAATGCTGGCGCAGGTTCAAGTCGGCCACGATCAACGCGCCCGCATAAGAGGCGGCTTTGATCAGTTTGGTGATGGTGCCGCGCGACACACCCGAGCGCTGAGCCAGGGTGCCAAAGCAGAGGGCCGTCGCCGATTCGGCCGCTTCTTCGAGCTGCGTGTTCCACTCAAGACGGTCCCAGGCGGCCGGCTCATGGATCGTGTAACGGGGGATTCCCGCCTCGAGCGCCACACCCACGGTGCCGGTCGCGATGACCGGATCGGTCTGGATGAGTGAAGCGTCGAGCTTTCGATCCTTGATGAGCTCAATCAACTCCTTCCCCAGGTCGTCGTCGCCTACCCGGCTGACGGGCACCCCCTGCAAGCCGGCCTGAGTGGCATGGAAGGCGAAATTGAAGGGCGCACCACCGGCCACCTTGCCCTGGGGCATCAGGTCCCAAAGCAGTTCGCCGACGCCGAGAGTTAAGCCGGTTTTCGCTGGGGTGGAACGTGCCATCAACTTTCTCTCCCTACTCTCCCCGCACCATCCACCGGACCAATTCTCCCATCTTGGGCATTTGGCCCTGGGACAGGTAGCCGATGCGGAAGACGCGACCGGCAAGGAAGACCACCGCAACGGTGGTGACGAGCATGATCAGCATTCCCAGTAGCGGTTCCCAAAGCGGCAAGTCGGCCTGCAAGGCGACTCGCGCCAGCATGATCATGGGAGTCGCTGTCGGAATGAACGATAAGGTGCGCGAGATCGTACTACTCGGATCTTCGATCACGGTCATGATGACCATGAGCGGAAGGACGAGGACAATCATGAGTGGCGACATCAGGCTTTGCGATTGTTTCAAGTCGGATACGGCGCTTCCCACGCCCAGGAAGATCGAACCGAACATGAGCAGTGCCAGGCTTTGAAAGAGGATAAACCAGATGAGCAGGTCAGGTCGCAGAAATCGGGCCGCATCAAAGCGCATGGCGATAAAGCTTCCACCCGAAAGGTAAACCGCCGAAAGCAACAATCCGACCGCCGTCATTCCCAAGAGCTTACCCATCAGGATTTCGAACGGGCGCGCCGAGCCGAGCAGCACTTCGGCGATGCGTTGCATCTTTTCCTCGATGACCGCTTGAAGCAGCGGAGCGGCGCCCGCCATGATCACCATGAACATGAGCATGATCAGAATGAGGGGGACGATGATGTTCTCGACAATCTTGGCTTCCTTGCCATCGACCAGGGTGTTGGTCTTGGTATCGAGATGAGGTAGATCCTTGATGGGTAGCGAGCGGCCGGTCGACTTGCCCGCTTCCAAAATCAGTGCCGCGAGTTCCTTGGGTTGGTAGGAGGTTCGCCCCTTGAGAAACAAGGTGGGATTGAGGAACGCCGCCTTTTGAATGTTGACCGCCATCAACACCCACATGAACGCGCTTCCTTGAACTTCGCGGTCGAGGTTGCGGTCGGTGTAGTAGACGACATCTTCTCTGGCCGGAGCATCTTTTGCAGGCATTTTCAACGCGTCGGCGCTGATATCGAAAAAGCCGGAGAACTCTTTCTTGCGAACTCTGTCCGCCACTTCGACGCGTTGCTTGAGCACCGACTCGGCATCGCTTGCCGATGGCGCAACGCGGACGAATTTGATGGTGATTTGCCGCTTTTTAGTGCTTGCTTCCGTCTCCGGAGGTTTGCTCATTTCCACGAGCGCCTCCATGGTTTCCAGCGATTTGGTCGCTTCGCCCGGTGTTCGATCGATGATCGCGAGGGTTCGGACTTCGCTCGGCTTGACATATTCGACGAGCAGTTGGAACGCCAGGCTGCCAAGCATCATGATCGGCATGAGCACGATCGAAATGATGAACGCCTTACTGGCAACCGCGGCCCAGAACTCGCGCCGGGCGATCACATAAATCTTGGACATGAATCACCTTGGAAGCTGTACGAGGGAATGTATAGGGTGGGTGGGGAAGCTGCGCCAACGATTAGTGACCGACCGCTTCGCCTCCGGTCGCGCCCACGAGCCGGAGGAAGATATCGCTCAAGGACGATTTGCCGGCTTCATAGCGGCGAATGGTGCCCAGTTGATTGAGCTCGGGCAACAAGTCGCTGGAGCGGACTCCGGGTGCCATATCCAGTTCCCAGGATTCGCCCGTGTTGATCGCTCCAGCCACGCCGCTCACGCGGGAGGGATTGATGTGCGGATCGACATAGGAGATGCGCACACGTTCCCCGCCGTGCTTTTGCTGCACTTCGTGCCAGGAGCCCGAGGCCAGTTTTTTTCCCTTGTGAATCAAAAAGAACGAATCGCACATTTGTTCGGCCAGGGCCAGATCGTGGGTGGAAAGGATGACCGTCGTGCCATCCCCCCGGATTTTTACGAGGGCCTCGCGCAAGACCTTGGCGTTGACCGGGTCCAGTCCGCTGAACGGTTCGTCGAGCAAGGCGAGCTTCGGTTTGGAGATGACCGCGCCGATGAATTGAACCTTTTGCGCCATCCCCTTGGAAAGCGCCTCGATCTTTTTCTTTTTCCACTCGGACAGTTGCAGCCGCTGAAGCCACTCATCGACCAGGGGGCCGGGCTGAGATACTCCCTTGAGCTGGGCGAGATAAACGAGCAGGTCGCCGACCTTCATCGTCTTGTAAAGGCCGCGCTCCTCGGGCAGATAGCCCACCTCGTCGCGGGAACAGGACCCGTGGTCTTCGCCCATCACGACGACCCGGCCATGGTCGGGATTGAATAATCTCATGATGAGCCGCAACGTTGTGGTCTTTCCCGAGCCGTTGGGCCCAAGGAAGCCGTGGATTGCTCCCTGACGCACGACCAGATCGACGGCATCCACCGCTATGTGGTCGCCGAACCGCTTGGTCACATTTTCCAGAACAACCGCTTCATCCAAAGACATGCGAATTCCTCACGAATGCTTCAGAAATCCTAGGACTTTGGAAATCGGCATGGCTTGAAACCCTCCCCGACTGGGTCTGGGCCCGTTTTTCGGCCATGCATATCGATATGATATCATTATGATTTCATTGCGCCAGGGCGGTTGCGATCTGGCCCCGGCAAATGACACGCTTTCAAGCACTTACAAACAGGAAGAAAAGGGTTCGTGAAAGCGGTAAGATGAAGGAAATCCTCCGCAACGTGCCATGCAGGCGAAATTCCCCATGATCTTCTTTTCCTCTCCGCTTTTCGAAAGTTTCCATGGATTGGGATACATTCGGACTGCGAGGTTCGTTTCAGCCGGGCGCGGGTTCGCACTTGGTTTGGTACTCCTGCTTGGCCAGCCGGCATGGGCGCCATCTGTTGGGCTAAGTTCCGTCCAGGCGGCCCCCATGGCGCCGATCGATTTCGCACACGACATTGTCCCCATCCTTAAAAACCACTGCGCCGAATGCCACACCGGCGACAAGAAAAAAGGGGGCCTGTCGTTCAACACCCGCGCGGATTTGCTGGCGGGAGCGGAAAGCGGGAAAGTCGTCGTCCCGGGCAAATCACAAGAAAGCCGGCTGATCCAGGTAGTGGTGTCTACAGAAGAATCGGAACAGATGCCGCCCAAGGGGCCAAGGCTTTCCGCGGTACAGGTTGCCAAGCTCAAGGCCTGGGTTGATGAAGGGGCCAAATGGGAGGACGGGTTTGCTTTCAAGAAGCCGGCTTACGAACCGCCTCTCAAACCACGACGTCCTATTTTGCCCGCCGCGAAAAACGGGAGAACTCACCCGATTGATCGGATCCTCGATGCTTACCTGGCCAAGAATGGGGGCAAAACCCCGGCACCCGTTGCGGACGGAGCCTTCGCGCGGCGCGCATATCTTGACCTGATTGGCCTATTGCCGACCCCTGAAGTCCTCAAATCCTTTGAAGCGAACGCTGCTCCCGATAAACGAAATGAGCTGGTGCGCCAATTGCTTTCCCGCGATCAGGAATTCGCGGAACACTGGCTGACCTTCTGGAATGATCTCCTTCGCAATGACTATGCGGGCACCGGCTACATCGACGGTGGCCGCAAACAAATATCTCCCTGGCTGTATCAGGCGCTCATTGCCAACAAGCCGTACGACCAAATGGCGAAGGAGCTCATCGCGCCCACCGCTGACAGCGAGGGCTTTTCCAAGGGGATTCAGTGGCGCGGTAATGTCAGCGCGGGCCAGTTGGTGCCGGTGCAATTTGCCCAGAGCCTCGGACAATCGTTCCTGGGGATCAACCTCAAGTGTGCCTCGTGCCACGATAGCTTCATCGACCGTTGGAAATTGTCCGAGTCTTATGGCCTGGCCGCCATCTACACTGACAAACCGCTGGAAATTCACCGCTGCGACAAGCCTACGGGCAAGATGGCGACGCCGTCCTGGATCTTCCCCGAACTGGGCCAGGTCGACCCGAAACTTCCACAACCTGAAAGGCTCAAGCAACTCGCGGCCTTGATGACCCATCCGGAAAACGGCCGTTTCACGCGCACGATCGTGAATCGCCTTTGGAATCAGTTGATGGGCCGTGGCATCGTGCACCCTCTCGACGCCATGCAGTCGCCACCCTGGGAAAGCGACCTGCTCGATTTCCTGGCCAGCGACCTCGCCGACAACGGATACAACCTGCGCAAGACGCTGGAACTGATCGCGACCTCAGAGGCTTACGCTGCCAAAAGCCAGATCATGACGCGCGAAACCGATGGTAAGCCCTATGTCTACGAGGGACCCAGGGCGCGCAGGATGACGGCCGAACAGTTCCTCGACGCGATTTGGACGATGACCGGCACCGCCCCCACGAAGATCGATGCCCCGATCACTCGCGGCGCCAGCGCGAAAACCAATCCCAAAGCGACGAAGACTTCCGCATTGTGGATCTGGTCCAACGACCATCCAGCCAATGAGCAGCCGGCCGCGGGAGAAGTTCGCACCTTCCGTAAGGTCTGGGAATTGCCAGAGAAACCAGTGAAGGCCGGCGCCGTCGTTACCTGCGACAATGGGTTCAGCCTGTATGTCAACGGGTCCATGCTCCTTTCCGACGACGACTGGCAAACGATCAGCGAGGTGAATCTTGAGCCTCACCTGAAAGCCGGAGCCAATGAAATTGTGATCGTGGGGCGCAATGCGGGGGTCGGCCCCAATTTGGCCGCCCTGATCTTCGAAGCGAAAGCTCAAGATGCCAAGGGAAAAATTCACACCCTGGCTACGAACGAATCGTGGAAGTGGAGCAAGGAAGTCCCCAATGCTTCCGGACAACTCTCCTCGGAAAAAATCGACTGGAAACCAGTCGCCAAGCTTTCCGGCGGAGTTTGGAATCCGCGCGTAGGCGCTGATATCAATCTGGCGTTGTCTCAAATCTTGAATGGATCGCCCCGGATCGTCCGCGCTTCCTTGATGAAGAGCGATTTTTTGATGCGCACCCTTGGCCGGCCCAACCGCGAACAGATCGTGAGCATGCGGCCCGCCGAATTGACCACACTGGAAGCGATCGACCTGCACAATGCCGAAGCATTCGCCAGCTTGCTTGAGCGAGGCGCCCAAAACCTGGCGAAACGCCAGTGGGAATCTCCCGGCGCCTTCGTTAGCTGGCTATCTCAGGCGGCGCTGAGCCGCGAGCCTTCAGAAAAAGAGAAGGCCCTCTATCTGGAAATTCTCGGATCCAAGATGGAATCAAGGTCCATTGAAGATCTTCTTTGGGTGGTTTTCATGCTGCCTGAGTTTCAGTGGGTCCGGTAGGGCCCGAAGTTGCTCGATCAGAATTCGTAAAAGAAGGAGTTCTCTCCCGTGACTCAGCCTCTTTCTCTCGACCCGGTGCAGACCCGCCGCGATTTCCTGGGTAAACTCGCCGCCGCCGCCACCGCAACGATGGGCTTTTCCGAGCCGCGCCTGCGCGCGTCCGCCCTGGACGAAAAAGTTCCGGCGACGGCCGATAGCTGCATTATCTTGTGGATGGGCGGCGGCATGGCCGCACCCGACACCTTCGACCCAAAAAAGTACTCTCCTTTTCGGCAGGGCCTGCCGATCAAGGATGTCTTGAGCACTTTCCCCGCGATCAACACCTCGGTCGATGGTCTCAAGATCTGCGAAGGCCTCGAAAACATCGCCAAGGTGATGGATCGGGCGACCTTGATCCGCTCGGCGGTCCAGCCCGACCTGGGCAATATCCTTCACTCGCGGCACCAATATCACTGGCACACCGGTTATGTCCCGCCCCAAACGGTCGCCTGCCCCCACATCGGTTCCTGGATGGCCCGTGTCCTCGGCCCCAGAAACCCGGCAATTCCCGCCTTCATCAACATCGGCCAGCGTCTTGAAGGCCACGGAGAAACCGAAGAGCTCAAGGCGTTCACCACTGCCGGCTTTTTCGGCGGCGAATTCGGACCGATGAACCTGCCCGTGCCCGATGAGGCCGCTCAGTCGGTGCGCCCGCCCAAGGGAATGGATGCCGCCCGCTTTGAAAACCGCAGCAAGGCCTACAAGCGACTGGTCGATCTGAGCCCCGAACGAGAATTCCTGAGCGACTACCAGCGCGAATCGATGCTGCGCTCGATGGAAAATGCCCACCGCTTGCTCAGTTCCAAGGAACGCACAGCCTTTGACCTATCGCTTGAAAAAAAGGAAACGCGCGACGCCTACGGCAACAGCCGCTTTGGCCAGGGCTGCCTGCTTGCGCGCCGCTTGGTCGAATCCGGTGCGCGCTTCATCGAGGTGACCACCGAGTACATCCCTTTCTTCCACTGGGATACCCATGCCGACGGCCACGAAACCCTGGTGCGCATGCACAAGGAGATCGATGCGCCGATCGCCCGGCTCGTCCTGGAACTCGAAGAACGCGGCCTGCTTAACCGCACCCTGATCGTGCTGGCCAGCGAGTTTAGCCGCGACGCCCTCATCGAAGGCGTCCCTGGCTCGGCCGCCAAGGACCAGGTCACGGTCAAGGGCGACACCCTGGAAACGCCCAAGCACTATGGCTTGCACCGCCATTTCACCGGCGGCACGAGCGTCGTGATGTGGGGCGGCGGCATGAAAAAAGGCCTCGTCTACGGCGCGACCGCCGAAGAACGCCCTCTCGTGGCGATCAAGAACCCGGTCCCCATCACCGACCTGCACGCAACGATATTCACCGCCATGGGCATCAGCCCCAAAACCGCCTTCGACATCGAACGCCGCCCTTTCTACGCGACCGAAGACGGTAAGGGCAAGGCGGTACGGGAGCTGTTTGTGTAGGTGGGTGAAGGACTGGGGGTGAAGAGGAGGAGTTCAACGCAAAGGCGCCAAGAACGCAAAGACGCAAAGGAGCCAAAGAGGTTCGTTGCACCTTCCTTCTTCTTTCCATCGCTGTGGGAACAATGGTAAAGCGGCGGGAGCGAAAGTAAGGGACATCAGGGGCTCGGAAGGAAAAGAGGTTTTGGCCCTTTCGTTTAGTAGTGACAGCAGCTTAGAATGCAAAGAAAAGAGGGGGATACGATGTCGTCCACAATCGATATTCGGGAGCTGCCTGGCCGGATGGATGAATTACTGGCGCTCGCTGCAGCAGGACAAGAGGTCATCTTGCATGATGGGCCGATTGCGCGGGCTCGTTTAACTCCGATCGTTCAAAGAAAACCTCGAGTGCCAGGCCTCCACTTGGGAGCCGTAACGATTGCTCCCGATTTCGATTCGCCAATGCCAGAGGCGTTTTGGCTGGGGCAGGAATGAAGCTTGTCTTGGATACCCACATTTTTCTCTGGTGGGATTCCCAGCCGGACTTGCTTACGAGAGATGTAATCAAAGCGATTGGATCTGGAGAAAATGAGGTTTTTCTAAGCGTCGCCAGTGTTTGGGAGATGGTCATCAAATTCCAAGTAGGCAAGATTGCATTTCGTAGGCCCCTACGGGAACTGGTTTTTGGTCAAGTTGAAAATGGAATTCAAATCTTGGACGTTACGCTGGAGCATGTTTTCCAGGTGCAAAAATTACCAGCCATCCATAAAGATCCATTTGATCGATTAATCATCGCTCAGGCAATTGCTGAAGGGGCCAGGGTGGTTACCTGTGATCGAATATTCGAGAGTTATCCGGTAGAAATCCTTCAGTCTTAAACTGGACGCAAAGGAGCCAATAGATGCTCGCTTCGTGTATTACTTTTCTCCGCGCCCGTCAACTCGCGGAGTGATGAGGTTTAGTCCAAAGTCCGTTGGACCGCACCCACACAAAAAGGCCTTAGGGCTGGCAGTCGGTGTTTTCGTTTCCCCGCGCCCTCCGCGTCTCCGCGTGAAATTGCTTTGGGTCAGAGTCTCATTCGCCAGCTTCACCTCCCCCACAAATCAAGGTATCAGGGGTTGGGTCCAGGCGCTTTCTTTTTCATCTTTGAATGAAGGATTGGGGTGGTCCTTGCTCGAATCGACTCGGGCGCGGACATAGAGTTCCTTGCCGGTGAGCGTGTAGCTGGGCTCCTTGCCATCGCTCTCGCCGACTACAACGCCTGGCTCACCTTCCTTGAGCGTGGCGATGAAGGTCGTCTTGTAGGTAACTCCGGGCTGCATTTGAATCTTGACCGCCAAGGTTTTTGGTCCCACCTGCACGTCTTCGAGCAGGACTCCGGTCGAGGCGTAGAAATCACCGCTTTCCAGACCGGCCATGAGTTCTTCGGTCTTGAGCTCCCTGGCGCGCACCATGACCCAGCCGCGGCCGGGGGTCGGTTTGTTCATGGCGCGGACATGGTAATTGTGGGAGTCGTCGGTGGCCAGGCCCCGTAAATAATAGCCCTGATTCGATTGCACTCTTTTGGACAATACCAGGTCCCAGATTTTCTCGGCAGAGGGGCGTTTGGCGTCGCCGTTTTGGTTCGTCCCCGGGTGACCGTTGTAGACTTCGTAGTAGCGCAGATCCTCCGCCTTGATCATGTCGTTGGCATTGACCCCCCATTGAAAATTCGGGTGATTCAAGAAGGACAATGTGGGCTCGCCCGACTTTCTGCGCTTCTCGTCGACTAAGCGCAGATTGACTGCGATCGTCTCGGAGACGGACGAACCGTCGATCGGTTTGATCGCTTCCTTCAGATTGATCGCGTTCATGTGCACCGGCAGCTTTTGAAACGAATGCGTGACCTCCTCGGCCGAGATCATGAGGAATTTGCCGGGCATATCGATCTTCGATTTCACTTCGGCAAGCGTTTTGAGCCGAACCTGTTTTTTGCCGCCCTCGGTGCGCAGATCCACCCAATCGGCGCCAAAGCGTTTTTGGGCTTTGACAATCGCCTTCTTGCGCGTGTCGTCCTTTTCCGCATCGACCCAGCGCTTGCCCACGGCGATGACATTGTGCTCGGTGAGCGCGAGGAAGTCGTACCCTTTGGCCTTGTACCAGTCGGCAATCATTTCGGGGAAATCGTCCCCGTCGCTCCAGAGCGAGTGGGTGTGCAAATTGCCTTTGAAATAGCGCGGCTTTCCCGGTGCCTCCTTGGGATCTTGAATCCCCCAAACGACCAAACCCATGATTCCCAAGGAAACGACGGAGCAACATGCGGTGCGCAGTTTCATGACACGATTTTCCAGAAGCTGATGATGTTTGTGGAAGGAGGGAGGCTGGCCGGTAGCTGTTACCCTATCGGGCGGGGCAGGGAAGTCGCTTCGAAGTTCGTAAAGAACCGGTGAAACCCGCCTTTAGATCCCATTGGCCTTTTCCACGAGGTCCCACTTGTTGCCGTACTGGTCCACAAAGACCGCGACCATGCCATACTCTTCCCGGCGGGGCCCGTCCACGAACGTGACGCCTTTGGCCTGATAGGAGTGATAATCCCGCCAGAAATCATCCGTCCACAAGAAAAGAAACACCCGCCCGCCGGTCTGGTTGCCGACATGGTCTTCCTGATCCTTGTTGGAAGCCCGGGCCAGGAGCAGGCGTGCGCCTCGGTTTCCCGGGGGCGAAACGACCACCCACCGCTTCTCGGCGCTAAGGCGCGTGTCTTCCACCAGGTCAAACCCCAGGATCTGCGTGAAATAGCGGATCGCGTCGTCGTATTCGCGGACCACAAGACTGACCATGGCGAGAGATTGAGGCATGTTTTTGGTTTTCCTTGGCCGCTATTGAGTGCGGCCGATGCGGATTTAGCTTCATGATCGGCCGAAGGAAATGATAGTGCAGCGTTTTTCCGCCGGTTCGAAAGGTCGGACATTCGCCGAAGACCTTGGCTGGCAAACCTTTCTAGAAAGGGTAAAATAGACTTCGATGGAAAATTGCGGCAAGCGCACGCCCTATGGCGTCCGTTTGCCCGAAATCCTTCCGGGCCTTTAGCTCAACGGTCAGAGCAGGGGACTCATAATCCCTTGGTTGCGGGTTCGAATCCCGCAGGGCCCAGTCTTCAAATCCCTTGTTTTTCTGGTATTACGTCCACTCGAGTTTTGCGCTGCTAAAGATCGGCAGAGTTTGTGGCACGCATTGAGCAAACTGAAAAACGAGAAAACCGCGAAAACGCGCGTCAAAAACAAAAGACCGATGGTCTGTTGGGATTCAGGCTACATTGTCAATGTCCTATTTGCCCATGGAGCCATGACGAGTTTGCCCTGCCCCAAGAGGTGCTTTCAACCCATGAAATTGGGCGATTCGTGAAGAAGGCCGCCCTGGATTTTCCAATCCTTTTGTTTCGCACGTAATTCCTTAAAATAAGCCCTGCCCACTTCGAGATTTCCCTCGCGCCACTTGTGGGAAATCACAGACCCATTCCGGCTGCCTCAGATGGGGGCCCAAGTCAAAGCGATCACCAGCCAAGGGAGTATTGAAGACCATGCCCGCGCCGGCTGCCATGATCGGGGATATGCACATCTGCCCTGAGTTTGACGGTCCAGTTCCCCATGTTGGGGGTCCCGTCATTGGTCCTGGGGCTCCAACGGTCCTCATTTGTGGAACCCCAGCGATCATTATCGGAGATATGGCGATCTGCGTTGGCCCACCCGATACGACGATCATGGGCAGTGAAACCGTTTTTGCCTGTGGTGTCCCGATTTGCCGCGTGGGCGACATGTTCGAGCACGGGGGAACAAATGTTGGCCCTGGAGCTCCCACGGTTTTTATTGGCCCGTAACATGACCTTGGAAAACCCAAGGTTGATCCCATCAAGAATCCAAAGGGCACATGGCTACTTTCTCGCAAAAGTCCCTGCCTTTCCAAATTGAAACCCCGCTGGGGCCCAATGCCTTTTTTATCCTTTCCTTCCAAGGAACCGAAAGTTTATCGGGGCTTTTTGAATTCACTCTCCAACTCGGGGCTCCCAGTGGATCCACGGTTGACTTTGACCAATTGATGGGCAAGGAAGCTCTGGTTCGCCTTTCGTACAAGGAAACGGTCCAGCGCAGAATCCACGGAATCATTGCCGAGTTTTCTTCCAAGCAGTCCGACGCCTATTTCGATCATTACGAAATGGTCCTGAGGCCTCGCCTATGGCTCCTGTCCTTGACCAAGCAATCCCGCATTTTCCAACAACAATCGGCCACTCAGATATTGGGAGAAGTCCTCAAGGGGGTCCATGGCGCCAAAATGGAAATATCCCCCCAGGCCACCACGCGCAATTACTGCACGCAATACCGCGAAACCGATCTGGCCTTTTTTCAGAGGATTTGCTTCGAGGAGGGAGTGGCCCACTACTGGGACCACACCTCCTCCAATCACCAACTGATCCTGACCAATAACACGACCGCCAATCCCTCGGTGGGAACCTGTGAGTTCAACCAGACCGAAGGCGGATCGATGGATCGGCAATCGATCCGATCCTGGAAAACAAAACAGGTCCTGGTCAATCCCCAGGTGGCGATTCGTGACTCCCATTTTGAATTGTTCAACCAGGCTTTGACGGGCTTGGGAAACAGCCCATCCCAGGTGGTAGCGGGAACCGTCACCCATTCCCTGAATCCCTCGCCGAACGCCTGGCAGGAAAATCCTAATTCCCCCAGTCGGTACTTTGACGAGGTCAATCCCTCGGGGACCAAAGATTCTGCCGTGTTATCCAATGTTTACGATGCCATCCAGAACAGGGCCCAGAACATGGCGATCGCCGCTGCCTGTCGGGGCGTGACGGCCGAAGGAACCAGCACCTGTTTGAATCTGGTCCCTGGATTTCCGTTCCAACTGGAGAAGCACTCGACCGCCAATGGTTCTTGGCTGGTCCTGGAGTTGACTCACATTGCCCGCCAGGAAGGAGCATTCTGGAATGGGGAACCGGCCAATATCCATTACGAGAATCAGTTCAAGGCAGTCCCCACCTCCGTGAATCAAAAGCCATGGCCTCCCATCCCCCGGCCAGTCGTGGGTTCCGTGGAAACCGCAATCGTCACCGGGCCGGAAAAACAGGAATCAAACCTGGATCCTTTCGGGCGTGTCCAGGTTCGATTCTGGTGGGATGATCAAGATCAGGGCAATCACACCTCCTGTTGGATCCGGGTGGCCCAGGTCTGGGCGGGCCAGGGATATGGCGCATTTTTCTGGCCTCGGGTAGGCCACGAAGTCGTGGTGGCTTTTGAACAGGGAGACCCGGATCGACCGATTGTGGTGGGAAGTGTTTACAATTCCACAAACACCCTGCCTTATTCGATGCCCGGCAATACCTACATCTCCGGTTTTCGCACCAAGACCCAGGGGGGATCTGCCGCCGAAAACTGCCACAAGCTCACCCTGTCCGATGTTCCGGGGTCGGAAATCATCAATATCCACGCCGAAAGCATGCTCATCACCAATCAGGAAAAGAGGCAGTTTTCACTCCGCTCAAACAGCAATACGAATATTAACTAAAAAAGGTGGTCGTTATGAACCCCTCAGCTGGAGTCACTGGTCTGGTCGGAAACATTTTAAATTCCCAATACAATTCGGCGCTTGGAAATACACTTCAGCAGAATCTGGCGGGCTCCCAAACGGAAAATGTTTTCGGATCGTCTGTTTGGACGTTTATTAACCTCGTCAGAATATTCCAGGATGCGCAACTAGTCGACGCGAAAGGAGATGCTGGTGGTCCGGTAGAGGAATACAAAGCGATTAAGTGGGTGCCAACCGAAAAAAGCACTTTTTATCAGCGCCTTGCTTATTTATTTAAAGTTCATTTGCCTTTTGTGGGGGAAATGAAGGTACCGAGCCCTGTTGATTTCGGGATCACGGGGGAGGAAGGATGGAATGGCTTTACCAGGGTCCATGTAGGAGATGTTTCAAACCTCCACTACAAGGGAACAATCTATGATACCTACCGAGCATGCAATCATATAAAGTACAATTACGGGCAAGGATTTGACGGAAAATATGATCCGCTTTTTTTCAATGCGACTGTCGACTCCGAAAGAACATCGCCGGTAGATGAAGAAATAAAAAAAAGCAGAGATTTTTTTCAAGCCCAGTTGGAAAGCTTCGCAAATGTCCAGTGGAGGATTGGAGTTGTCGTCTCATGGGCCTTCAGTGAATATTCAAATTTGGTATCCACAGATCAAGCCGTCTCTGGAAACAAGGCCTGGGAAATTGCAAACATGGCTTTCGAGTTGGCTCAATTCCTTGTCCTTCACCAATTGGGAAGTTACCAGGAGGACTGGATCAACAACATCATGAATGAAGAGATTAAACTAGGAACCGAGGCAAAACTAGACGAAACGCAAATTTTTGCATCGATTGCAAACATCAAGTCAATGGAAGAGAAGATCACCACGATTTTCAATGGCCTGATGGATGGCTTAACCGCAAAAAACCAGCTGACCGATGGGGCCCTGGCAGACGTTGTAACAAAAGTCAAAAGCCTTCACGATAAAGTCGAAAATGCAACAAAAGAGGCTAATCAAGCCATTGTAGATGAATATGCCGCTAAAATTAAAGCTATTGAAAAAGCTATTGAAATAAAAAGGACCGAGGGACTCGAGGTATCAGGCAGCACAATACGATTGGTGGAAGCAATGAAGGAACAGTTGGAGCGTATTAAACTCTGGTTTTCGAAAATCGAGGAAGAACAGGCCGCGCAGGAAATTAAATCAGAAACGCTTTCCAGCCAAAATCAAGTTCCCGCGACAAATGGAGTAGCCACTGGAACGAATGCCGCAGGAGCAATTTCCCTTGATCCGGCCGCTGAATCCGCTGCAGACATTTCAGGAGACCAGAACCAACTAGCGGAAGCTCTTGTAGATTTACCTGCCGATTTCAATGTAGCATTTGCAAAAGCAGATTTTTTGAATACCGAGAAAGAAGTATATGAGCTGTTAGATAAATTGAATGCCGTTGTGGTTGCAAACGAAAACCCTAGACCGGAGCAAACTCAGAATGTGCGAAGCAGCTTATCCCAAGGGAAAAGCGGCTATTATTCGACTAGGTTATTTGGCCATAAAATTTACTTAGGTCCTAGATGGACTAGATAAGCACCATGTCACCAGCCTAATTAGAGGTATAAAAAATGGCAACTGCAAACATGGCGGAAACCGATCTCAATATGACATATAATAATGTCATAATTACATCCCAAACAGGCCTGATTGTGCTAAACAGCGACAATGAGGAGGGAGTTATCCAGGCCTCCGCATCCCAATCCCTCCGGCTTTATACCGAAAGGTGTAAGGTTGACCTCGATTCGACAGACACGACCGGTTCATTTAACCTGGTTGCCTCAGGCCCAGGGGCAAATGTGCAATTAGGGGCAAGCTCCAAAATGGCCAGCGGCAACCTATCGATTTCCGACACCCAAGTTTCCCTCAACAGCGGCGGAGGACCCCTTGCGACAGAACTTCTTCTCGCCGGTGGGCTTGCCAGCATCGCTACCACTGGCGAAGGTTTCCTTTCCTGCATCCGCATCACGCCTGCGGGAATTGTTATCCAGGCGGGCGAAACCACTCTCACCATCAGCAACACGGGAATCGTCATGACTTGCGGCGAAGCCAGTTATAGCCTTACTTCAACTGGAATCGTCGAACTATTCACTGGGGTGAATTCGCGCAGCCTCAATTCCTCGGGAAATACTCTTGTTGGTGCCGAGGCGAATCAACTCGTTTCCGCCGAGACCCGCTTCATGGTCACCCCTGAAGGAATCACCACAACCGCAGCCACCATGGAAGAGGAGGTGGACGCGACCAAGGAAATTGAGGCGGCGGGATTGTCTGCCGAATTTGACGCCGAAACGGAAATGGTCTCGGCCATGACCACCATAGAATAGGGCGAAACATGGGCGATATTTTTCTTTCGAACTTGGAAGCTCTCAAAAAGCGGCAGGCAACCATTTTGGATGCAGTCGCAAAAATTGCCTCCTGTATTTCCGACCCGGAAAAAGCTCGCGAAGCAACCCGTTTGGCAGAGGAGCTCCCCAAAATATTTGAAGGGCAAAACCTTTCCATCGTGGAACGCAACCACTTCAACTCATTGAAACTGGCCCGGAATGAGGCCAACCGTTCCTTCCTCCAGGGAAAGGCCCGCGCGATGAAAGAGGCCCTGCAGAAATTGGCAGAAGGTCTTTCCGAAGCAGGAAAATTAATCCCAGAACCAAAAGGGGCGACGATCCCAAAACCCGTGCTCCCCCCAAAAAAAGACACTCCTCCCGCCCCAACCCTTCTTTCCGCCCAACAACTCCGCGATCAAATCATCCAAAAAATCCAGTCGGTGACCGCTCCCCCACCCCGTACCACCGGCAACATCTGGGAAAACTGGACCCAGTCCCATCCTGAAAATCCCCCAACCAAAAAAGAACGCGACAAGGATAACCAGCCATGAAACTGCTTGAGGCGGTCCTTGCTCAACCGGTGGCCTCTCCGGTGAAACAAGGGGATCCTGTTCCGGATCTGCCTGTTTCCACTCACCCCCTCAAGAGGCGAGCCAACGAGGTTTGCGTTCTCTTCAAGACACCAACGGTTGCACTCAACCTCATCGATGATGACCCAACTGTCGCTGTCGCGTTTGACCGTTTTATCCAGGCGGGCCATCTGGCCGAAGCTCGTCGACTTTTGGCATTTGCCATGGATCGACGGGATGCAATCTGGTGGGCCTACCTCTCTGCCATGGAGGCGGCCCGGCACAAGGAATTTACAACGGAGCAACAAAAGGGACTGGATCTCGTTCTTTCCTGGCTCATCGATCCCAATGACATCCGGCGCAAGCAATGCAAGGAGGCCATGCGAAACTGCAAAACGACCTCCATCGCCGGCATCCTCTGCTTCGCAGTCTGGTTGTCCGGCGGTTCCATTTCCCCTTATGCCAGGAGGCATATCGAGCCCAAGCCCCATGTATGCGGCAAACTTTGTGGGGTGGTCGTCTACCTATCCTCCGTCTACTTTGACCCAAGCCGCTGGACAACCTACCTGAAACACTTCCTAGATACGGGAATTTTGGTAGCCAAAGGGGAATGTCCAATGCCCTTACCCGTGCCCCTTCCTGCCAAGGTCGGACCGGCATGAATCTGCCAACCATGGGGCCAGCGCCCCTATCTGCCAATAGCTCAGCCGCTGTAACCATCGGAAATGCCAAAATCAGCGAAAAGGCGGGAGCCATTCCTGTTCAAGTGCCCTGTCACGAATACTTGAAGGCTCTGGTGACTGGCGGCCACCGTACGGATGCGATTAAGTTCATTGCCGCGTGGCTTCCCCCTCGGGAATCGCTTTGGTTTGGCTGCCTTGGTGTTTGGCAGGTCTACCGCCTCTTGAGCCAACCGGGGGCAAGAGAGTTGCTCGAAAAAATCACCGAATACATCGTCCAGCCGACGGAAGCCAGGCTGGCGGCCTTGGGCTCCCCTAGGGAAGTAAAGAAAGACCGTTCCACGATGGGTTTGCTCGCCCAGGCCGCGGTCTTTTCGGGAAATAACATTTCTCCCTATCCCAAAAAAACAGTCAAACCAAAACCCAAACTTGTGGGCATCACCATAGGCAATGCTTTAATCTCGGCGTCGACGAAGTGGCCAGTGAAAAACCGCAACGCCTGTCTTGATCAGTTCATTGAAATGGGTCTTGATATCGCGGAAGGCAAACATCTGTGGGCGCCGAATCCCGGGCAGAATTATCCAGGTTTGCGTGAGGGCTCCAGGACAGCATCCATGTTTGAAAAAACGCGAAATATCTGGGAGAAATAAGGCCATCGACTTTCCCAACAAGTCTGTCCCTCAAGCCCATTAATATCGGAATCGAAAATCCACCCGGTACTGCTGATCACCCCAGCTACCCATGGATGAGTTCAACGAAAACTGGGTGCCAAAGCCAACATCGAGTTTGTCGGTCATGAACAGTCGAATGCCGGGGCCGAGTTGATGATAACTCTGGCCTGAGGACCCGATGGCATTTTGAGGACCGGGCGTGCCCAGTTCGTACGGAGTGTAATTGCCAGCCGTAAAATAATAGGCCGAATACTCGAGCGTCAAAAACAGGGGGATCACCGGGTTGGCTTCCCAGACCTGCTTGTTCAGGCTGAACCGGGTAATGAACATGGTTCCCGGGAATGGAGCAACACCGCCAAAAGGAACCCAGCCGGAGAGGTTTCCCTGAAGATAACAGGTTTCGCTGATTTTCAGACCGAACAATCCCATCAGTTCCATCGAGACAAGACCGTTGCCCAAGCCTTTGATCGGGAGGCCCACGGGAAGGTTCGTTTTGATCGCACTGCCCAGTTGCAACAATTCGGTGTCAAATATGGTCGACTTGGTACCGACGGTCATATTTCCAAAACCGGCGCCGCCGTAACCTTGATCGATCGTGGTCCCCACATAGGGAACTTCAAAAGTCAATCCGATATTCCCCGCCGCGATTTCCGTGTAAAGGCTGGTTTCATTCATGTTGAGATAGGGACTGATCGTGTAATTGGGCTGCGAGACGGGACCCAGGGGGAAGGCCGCGATCTTATAACTGTTGCGGTCGTAATTGGTCATGTGGCGGTAACTGGTAAACTGAAGCCGCTGCTGACTGACGGGACGAACGCACTCGGTAAAGAAACCCACATCCATCAAAGGCGCCCAGCCAGGCTCATAACAGGGATCGGGACAGGCGATGGCCTCATAGACGCCGCAAAGAAGGCGGGCAAAGATCCCATCATGTTCGCAGGCATAGCAAGGGTTTCGGCCAGGCGTGCACTCGGATTCGCAACACCCGACGGAGTCATATCGAGACGATCCCACGCCCCGGCTCATTCGGCCCAAGCCACCACTCAAAGTTCCCGTTCCACAACTGGCGCAGCCGCCGGACACCGGGACAATCCCCTCGGAGCCGGAAGTGAAAGGGCCTGTCAAAGGAGGAAACCGTTCCGGAGGCGAAATCGGAAACGGCGAGAGCTTTAATGGAGAACCAGGATCACCGCTGGATTCACTCGACAAAGGAAATGAGGCCGGTTCTTTACCGGATTCCTGACAGGTCGATTTCTGAACCAGAACCAAGGAAAAGGCAAGCAAAACGACAGCGGCCCGGTCCCATCCGGTGGTAGTTCTGATCAGGACCTTGACCCAATTCATAATGGACTCCCAGGGAAGCCCTCGCTCCCGGTTAGAAATGGGATCGACTGTTAGGATGGGCAAACTTTACTGATTGTAGCTTTGGTGCCGATTATTCTGGCTCTGATGCAGTGACAACATCCCAATTCGGGCCCATATAACCCGGAAAATCCTCAATACTTACCCATTTTCCGGTCGATGAGGGATGCACGGAGATCGCTTTCGGGGGGAGTGGGATTTATGGCCCGTGCATTCAAAAGGCTGTTGGGATTGGCCGCTACGGCATTGATCGCCGTTACCCCCCTTTCCGCTCAGGACACCACCACCACATCCACCGCAGCGGCACCGGCGCCCCCTCAAAATCTTGCTGGCTTTGTCCTTCCCAACGCTCAGCAGTTGGCGGCCCTAAAGTCGATGTGCGCCTCCTGTAAGGAAAAATTCTGCTCCTGTTGCGTTGGCCAGCTATTGGGGAATCTGATGCTTCCCTTGAGCACGATGAGCGGGGGCTGCATCAAGCCCTGCTGCCCGCCTGTCAAGGAATCTGACCTGAAAGCACCAGCCGACAGCGCCGCGGGAGCCTGTGCGCGCATCACCAAAGATCAAATGGAAATGGAACAACGGCGAAAAGCGGTCCGCTGCCTGGCCCGGGCGGATTGCAATTGGTATCCCGAGGCCCAATTGGCCCTGATCAATTCCTTGCGAACGGATAAGGCAGAATGCGTTCGTTTTGAAGCCGCTCGCGTCCTGGCCGTTGGCTGTTGCGGGACCAAAAAGGTCATCGATTCTTTGACCATTTGCGTGAACGCGGGGACCAAGGATGGCAACCCACCCGAAAACTCTCCCCGGGTCAGGGAAATGGCACTGGTAGCCTTGCAAAAAGCTCTCGAATGTTATGTCGAACGAGAAGAGCCGCAACGCCCCGAGGTTCCCGGAATGCTGCCCGCGCCCAAACCAGCACCTGAGAAAAAAGAACCACCCATGGCGAACCCCGAGGAAAAACCGGTCGGTCGGCCCGCAAGCGCCGAGGCAGGCGATGACACGGCGGCCGTCATCGCAGCCGCGATCAAAACCCTGAAGCAGTCCCAAGGAGGATTGCCTCCCGCGGAAGCAGTTGTTCCCGCTCAATTCAGCGAAATGAAACCAAAGGGCCAGGAACAGCCCAGGATCATCGACTCGACGAAGGTTTCCCGAAACGCCCCTTCTCAGGAAATGGTTGCAGCCGGGGAACCTTCCGAGGTGGTTCTTTCCCGAGCCATGCTCGCCGTTCGCAATGGAAAAGCCGCCGTCAAGGAAAAAGCGGAATTCAATCAGGGACAACCCAGAACCAAGCGCAATCTCGTTTCCATTTTTTCCTACGCGTTCAAGGGCTCCAGCCAATCTCATGAAAAGGCTGGCTCAGAGGAGAATGATTCCAATAACGGTATGAAAGCCAACCGTTAATTTTTGAGGTCCTGGCGAAAAGTGAAATGGGAAAACCCTGACCTCTCCAAGCGAACGGCCATTGGCTCCCTATTGCAATAGTTTCAGATCGACCTCAACGGGTGGCCCGGGTTGGAGGGTCACCATTTTTTTTGCTTTTCGGCCAGAGGACCGTTTGCTCACTTCGAGGCTGAACGAACCTTTTTTGAGGTTCTCCATCCGGTATTCGCCCATGGAATTGGTTTTTGCGGAAGCCACTTCTTTCCCTTTTGAATCAAGCAGCGTCACCGTCAAATCCGCCTGCGGACGATCTCCTTCGGTTACCGTTCCGAAAACGGAGGGATCGGGGGGCGGCTTGGGCGCACCCAAGTTCAACGTCCGGGAAAGAAAAGTTGATTGTCCGGCACCGTTGATCGCCTGAAGGGAAAGGGTAACCGGTGTCTTGGCATCCACGGGAACGACGAGATCGGCACTGATCAAATTGCCCTGGAAAGAAGCCGGGAATTTTTGAGGATTGGGGGGGATTGCCTGAACCCCTGAGGAATCGGTGACGGGTGAACCGAAAAACCCGGTGACCGATTTCACTCCGGATTCGGGTTCATCCACCAGAACCACGAATGAATATTTTCCGCCGGGAGAAACCTCCTGGGGCAAACCCACCACTTCAATCAAGCGGATCGGGGTGGGATCGACCAAAAGCGTGATCATTTTGGCGGCCAGGATTTTGCCATCCCCCGAGATCAAATCCAGATGGATTTTCTTGGCGCCTTTGAGCCCCTCGGCATCCCAGTTGAGATGCCAAACCGATTCATCACAGGTGAAATCCCATCCGCCCGATTCATGGGCTCGTAATCCAATCCGGGATCTCAAACCACCCGTGAGCGTTTCCGTTTTTTCGATGTTGGAAAACTTGGGGCCACCGACCAGGGAAGCCCGAAGTCGGGCCCCGATGGGAATCGAAGTTCCCCAGGCTTCAACCGCGATCTGACTGCCGGTACCCTGGGTTCTACCTGTTGGGTCGGGCTTGGAGGAAATGTACCTGGCTTTGAGGCCCAGGACAGGTTCTCGGACGAGTTCCGCATTCACCGGGCGTAACTGGGGCTCCAGATCCGCCGTAAACCGGAAAAGCATGGGAAACCCGTCAATATTCAGGGTGAATTCCCCCATGCCGCTACTGGTGGACGAATTGGTAATCCCGTTGGCTTCCAGGATCAGAAGGGAGCCATCCGCAGGAAGAATTCCGGCTGAGTTCCCCGATCCCACCCGAATGGCACCCCCGGTTCGGGATTCATCAAAGGTCAATTCCACGCGACAAGGCGGGCCATCAAGGGGAGGGCGGCGAGCTCGAAGCCCGACCTTGACCCGGGACAAGGGGCCGCCCGGTTTCCCCGGATCTCGCGGCTGGGGTTCGGAACTGGCGGAAACCAATTCCACGATTTCCGACGGATCGACACGATTCAGGTTGAATTTCCGGGAAATGGCGGGCAATTCGGGTTGAGTCAAATCCCGCACTTGGAAAACCATTTGGCCCGGAAGTGAAGTGAACAAAGAAGGAATTGCTGCCGGCACGGGTGGAGATTTTGTTTCTCCCACGGCGGCACTTGGACTGGGAGAGGGCGAAAGCAAGGCTCCCAGATTGATGGGGACCGTTGCACCCGCGGGAATCGTGATCGGGATGGGTCCGAGAGATACGGGTGTTTCTCCGGGAAGCACCAGAGTCAGGGCCACCTGGGCAGGCTTTCCAGGCAACGCGCGAATCTGAGGATACAACGTCCTGGTCGAATTCGATCCTCGAAAATAAAGATCATCGCCCAGCAGTTTTTTATCATCGGCCGTTTCCCCGAGGAGGACAGAGGGAAGGGTGGCCCCCAGATCAGGCAACACTGTCACGATTACAGGCCAAATCCGCGTTTCATATTTCAGCTCCACCAGAATTTCGGTTGGAGTGGTTACCCATTGATTGCGAAAGGGATTGGCACGGCGGATTTGCATCTGGATGTTGCCCCCGCCCGGGGTCAGGTTTCGTTTCGTCAAGGTCGCGATAAAAGGAGAGTTTTCCCCGGTCCGAATCGAAGCCACAGGATTCAAAGGCTCGATGCTTTCGGTAATCCAGTGAATCGACACATCCGTCGAAAGCTCACCGGCAGGTGGAATCACCGGATTGGGGGTTTCGATTTTGATCCCCGTGGGGGGCAATGTGTTCAGGTTCTTGGAAATCAACCTCGAGTTTTCATTCCAGAATTCGGAGTCGACTCCCACCCGCGAATTGTGCTGAAACCGTGAATCCAGCCAGGCAAGATGCGCGATTCGGCGACTGTTTCGAGATTTCGCCAGGGGGTTTTTATCGGAATCGTCAAGGATCGGTAATTCCATCCAGCCTGGATAAAGAATGGTCAGAAGGAAGGCATTGCTCGGGTTGAATTTCAGCTCTTGCGGAATTTCCTCGACAAAGATTTTGCGAAGCAATGATCCGATTTCCCCCCAGACCGGGGAACCCGGTGAACCGTCGGAATGGATCTTGGAACCAAGAACATGGAGCATATCCATGCTGGAACCACGAATGCCAGCCATGCCCAAAGTATCCCGGACCAACTGGAACCTCTCCTGTTCAATTTTCCCGCGCCAGTGAACCCAGGATTTGTCGCTGGGATCAAAAGGCGAAAAGGGAGGAAGAGGGATTTTCATTTTCCCCTCGTTCTGCTCTTGAGCGAGGGTTATTTTGCCTAATTTTTCAACGACCTGCTGGCGGAGATTCAAAAGCTTGAAGCGATCCCCCTTGGGAATTCCGGAAAGCCGTGAGATTGAAGAAATCTCAAGGACCGTGGCAGGAGATAATTTCCCCGCATTGACCAATTTTTCGTAATCGCCAATTCCCGCGGGACTGACCGGTTTATGGATCCCGGCATAAGACCTTTCAAGGTTTTCCACTCTCAAACGAAGTTGTCTTGCGGCTTCATCCGCCTCAGTCAGGGTTAGTGGTCGACCGGGGGGATAGAGTCGGACAATTTCCACCACCCCCTGAATATCCTGGGAATACTCCTGCCAGCCAGGGGGAAGGTTCGTGGGATACGAAAGCAACGCGGAAATATCCAAAGCGGCAAGCCAGAGATCCTTTTGAGTCGAACGCAATACTCTTTCAAAGCCGTCAATAAAAGAGGCAAGCACGCCGGCACGATCAAGGTGCTGCATTGCTTCCGCGCGATGATGAAGGGGACTTCGTTCCGTCAACCAGGTACCAATCAGGCATTCTTCAGCCATTTCTTCCATGATTCCCCTGCCCCAGGGAAATGCGAGCCACCGGGACATGGCCAAATTCACGGCTTGATTGGTGGCCAGGGTTTTCCTGACCAACTCCGAATCGAGTGAACTAGGTTGATAGAGTTGAGAAAGCCGCTTGAGCAATCTGGCTTCGGCGGTGAGGAATGGCTTGTGGTGAAGGGTTCCGATGCTCGAAAGAAATGCAAGGTGGATCGATTTGATTTCAGGTTGAGCAATGAGAACCCGTAAAAGCGAATCCTCCATGGTGGTATCGGAGAGGCCCGGGTTGGCTTTCAAAAAGTCGGCACCCATTTTCGCAAACGCCTGATCCTGGTCAGCCGGTTTGGGAGGATTGATTTCCAGGCTTTTCAAAGAGGCGATCAAGTCTTTTACCGCCTGGGGATTTTCCACAAGCAGACCATCCTCGTCCAGCATCCCAAGAGTGGGATAGACCCCTGGCTTGATCAGCTTTGCAGAACTATCCTTGAGGGAAGTTTTGATTTTTTCAAATTCGAGAGCGACTCGCTGGGTGTAGTTTTCCTGCTCGATTCCATTGAAGTGGGCAATCGTGGCATTTAAAGCAAGAAAAAACAATTTGGAATAGTATCTGGGATTATCCACCACCTCATGGGGCTTTTGTGAAAGCTCCTGAAGGTATTCCCAGACTTGCTCCGTGACCTTGGGAATGGGAGAAACCGGTTCCTCTTCCTTGGCAACTTCCCAGTGGGATTTCAGGGTCGAGGAACTCGCCAGAAAAAAACGGCCTTCGGGGCCACCAAGGAACGGAGATTGCCTTTCCAAATGGTTATCCATGGCCCAACGATCCATGTGAGGCCCGATGATCCTGCCGATTTCCGAAAGAAAGACTTTGCCAAGAAAGGCATCCCGGCAATCCGCCGGGGGCGTCAGCCTTCCTCGCAGGCACTCCACCAGAAAATGGCAGAAAACGCTTTTTTTGAGAACCGGGCTGGTGATCGCGCGCTGCCCTGGCAGGCAGGGGAACAAGACATTGAACTGGTGGTTGGGATTGTCCTTGAATTGCGATTGAAAGGACTGCCATTCCGCAAGGGACCGCTCTGGAAGATCAAAGTTGGCCACACCCGCGGGAACATCCACAAATTGCTGGAAAGTATCCAGAACAAGTAGTTTCTGGTGCGCGGGGCAATCCGCCATGTATTTGAAGATCGCGGATAACTTCACCGTATTCTGGAGATTGCTCGCCGGGCCACTTGAGGATATGGGGGGGCGGGAGGCAACCAAAGCGTCCGAAGGTAAAATGGCGACCGTTCCATCGGGAGCGATCGCGCTTCGGGCGCTTAAATAGACAACAACTTTCTCCGAGGGCTTGACCTTGAGCAACTGTTCCAAGAGATTCAGCATTTCCTCGCGAGTCGGGCTGGTTTCAGGAACCGGAAATAACCGATCAAAAACCTGATAGGAGGCGAGGGCTTTATGGTCCTCCGCTCCAAAGGAGATGGGCAATATGGCCGGGTCGATCTGTTCGGTGACCAGGATCAAAAAAACGAGGGGTTGACCAGGCGGACCAAGCCAGCTAACCATTCCCGCGAAAATTCCAAGAAAAGCCAGAGTTAAGACCACGACAAAATAAAACAGTCCCTTTTTGAACTTCTTTGCAGAATCCTGGCTATTTCCCGGCTTTTCAATCCACATTGCGGAATCAGAAGAGAGATTTCCTTGAGGTTTTGGACTCGAGGGACCTGGACCAGCCGGAGTAAGGACGATTCCTGAACTCATGGCGCGATCGCTCCGGTCCCATCTCGGGTGAGTTTCTCGAAGCGCTGATTCTCCTGCTGCTCTAGGTGCAGGAAAGTTGAGGGAACGAACGGCAACGATTGCCTGGGCCGTTCGTCATTGGGATCGGGCGATCCCAAACGGTCCAGTTGCAGATAGTAACCTCGGCTTTTCGCTTCATCCTTGAACTTTTTCAAGGAACGAATCTGGATTTTTTTGATCTCGTTTATGTTTTTTTCATCGACCGGCCAGAACACCGAGGCGACCCGACCGACCTGGGAGTGAACGATTTGCTCTTCCCCTTCGACGGGAAAACCATCAAGCGAAGCCAACCCCAACCCGCGGGGTACAGAGCCCAAATCAAGACGGGATGCCTTCATTCTGACCACGAGACATTTGCGGTTCGCCACTTTACCCGGTTCGATCAAAACTTGCCTTTCCTCGATCTTGATCGATTCGAGGAGGCAGCTTTCCCCATCGAGTAACATCGTCTTATTCGCCAAGTCAGTGATCACCTTGAAATCAGGCCCCTGGGTGAATTCCTCCTGAAAGGGCAAACTTTTTTCGGGAGACCACCAGACCTTTAATGAGGCCTGGACCGGCGCTCCGGTTACCGGAGATTTTGGCCATTGGGGCGAATACAAGGTCCAGACGGGAGAATGAAAACCTGGCTCGGGCCAAGTCCTTATCGGTGCGGATAATCCTTCGAGAGGGCTCCATTCCCACCAAGTCATCCCGGGCTTCACCTGTGCCAATTCCAACTCGCTTGGATCCCAATCTTTTTCGAGGATACCCATCATCCGAACCGCGTGATTTTCCAGTTTGTTTTGCCCAATGGCCATGGACCATCCGGCGGACTTTGCCTTGGGTCGGGCTTTCAACTCATCCACCATCCCCAACCGCCTGGGAGGATGGCCCTTGGAAAGGCCGAGCAAGAGAGCATCGGATGGCTGAAGACGCAATGTTCCAAGCGGTCCCCTGAGATTACCGGAACGCAAAAGGTATTCTCCGGGAGGGATTCCCGGCAGGATCCAACGATCGGAAAAACCGGGGATTGCGGCCTCATACCCACCCGGCGGCTGGTTGGAAACCGGCTGATTGATCGGGGTTTCCAGCTGGAAACGGAACTCTCGACGCAGGGACCGATCCATCTGGGCTATCAGTTCCTGAAGGTCGGCGGCGGAGGAATAACCGCCTGGGGGATTCAGTTGCCCCAAAGGTTCAAAATCGGCTTTAACCATGGGGTCTTCCACACCCGCCTGGAATCCAATCACCCGAACCTGGATTCCCGAGCCCGCAAACAATTTGACAACCAGGGTGGGGATCGACATTTTTTCAGGGTTCAGTTTTTTGTCTTCCGAGGCCCGGTTATCTTTTCCATCGGTAAGAACCAGGAGCGTGGATGGGCCTGGTTGAGAACCGGGTCCGGTCAGGGATTTGGCTGCTTTTGACATCGCTGAAATCACTGGGGATTGGTTCCAGGGGGTGATTTCGCCGCTTTTGAGTTTGCGAGCCAGGCGGCTGGCCAAGGCTGGTGGATCCGGCCCCAAAAGCGCCGGGCCACTTAATAGCTGAATGTAGTCCTCGGGATTGTCCACGGTTTTGCCTGGACCGACGGCCTGGCCAAAGATCCAAACAGAGAGATTGACGCCCGGGGGCAGTTTCCCGATCACCGTTTCCAAGGCCGTGGCCACTTCGGCAATCTTGCCTGGGCCTTCGGCGGTGGGTCCCATGCTTCCCGAACAATCGATCACAATCCCCACATTTCCATTGGCTTGGCCACCGTCTGCCAGAGCATCGTTACTTGCGCGCAGAGCCATGGTCGCCGGCCCACCCATGGCAAGACGGGAAACAATCAGCGGGGGGGTATTGTAAAGGTCAAAAGGGACATTCAGTGGGATGCGCTGACCGCGAAATAGGCCTGAGGCTTTTAACAGACTTTGGCTTTTTCCCACAGGAATCGGCGCGGCGGGATCCTGGCCGCGGTCGACGAGGGAGCTGATCAGTTCGACCCAAACGGACTGACTCTCGGCTCCGCCCGCGGCAAGATCGGCTGGTTTCAGGTTGATTTCTCGCCGGGCCAGGTTCATTCCTTTGGGAAAGGCCACATCGGGTCCAGGGAGGACTTCCAACTGGACGAAACCCCAGGGAATGGCCCCACCTTTCTTGGGACCGGCTTCGAACTCGATCTGGATCGTTTTTTCGGTCGTCCAGGGTTCCGGTGCCGTGGTTGGTTTTCTTTCCCCGTTTTGCGCAATGACCATTCGGCGGATTTCAAGCTCGCCATTTTTCTTACTTAATTCCAGAGTTTCACTGAGGCCAACGGGAACCGGGCCTTTTGATGCATCTCCCAGGGCCAGGGACATGGCAAACTGGTAGTAAGGCGTGGCAATCGGGCGGACATTGAAAAGATGTTCCGACCAGGATCTTTTCGCCTGTTGGACAAGAAAATGGTTGACCCAACATCGGCGCAGCAGGATGCCCGCTTCGGGATTTTCGTTGTTGGCGGTCCTGCTATAAGACCCCATTCTGCTGAGCTTTTCCGCCTTGAGCAGAGTGGGCAAAACGGCTTCCGGTTTGGACCGTGCGGTCAACACCAAAAGGTTATCCACCGCACCTTGAAAACGCCCCAGGCGAAGGCTGATCTGCGCCCCGGCCTGGGACAAAAAGGATACCCCATTGTCGGGCTGAAGCATGAAGGCCTTGATCCGGTCGGTGGTCTGCTCAAAAGAGTCGAGATCCACGCCAGGAATCAGGCTTTTGTCATCAAAAACGGTTTTGCCAATGAGGGCCAAAGCCAGAAGGCCAGCCTGGCTCGTGTTGTTGGACCTCTCATGAGGGGGGCGTTTCACCCAATACGAATCGGTATCCACTCCCACCGCTTTGGGCATTTTGGAAAGGGTGTTTTCCAATAGGCTCATTCGTAAAGAGATTTCCCCGTCCGGCACCAGGAGGACATCATCAAGGATCATTTCCCGCCCAAAAACATCGGCCGCGGAGAGTGCTTCGCATTGACGCCGATGGGCGGTGCGAACCGGTGAAAAATTGGACTCGGCAGCTCGGGTGAAGTCGGAAAATCTTTGCAAAAAACGTTCGGGGTCCTCGTCGTCGCAAAGAGCCTGAACGGCTTTTTGCAACTCTTCGTTAGCCGAATGGAGGTGATTCCAGGTGGATTGAATTTGGCCACCCAACTCCTTCGCGTAGATATCCGACGTGGGGTTCATGGGGGACCCCAACCGAACGACCCAATCGGTGTAAAAAGGCAGGACTGCCGCGATCGAATTATGACGATTGAAATCACCGGAGGATCGGTTCGCTTTTTCGGCGATCGCCACATAACGTTCCCTGACCTTGATCAAATCACGGGATGCCTCCACCCGGTGTTCTTTGCTTGAGGAAAGCAAGCGATCCTGGGACACCTGGCGGAGGTTATCGGCCTCGCCAAGCTGTTTAAAATAAAAGGCCACGCCCCTTTCCGGAGATTGGATGGGGGAATCGGGGTTAACCAAACCACAAGATGCCAATTCCGCAAGCAAACGAGTGTTGATCCACTGGGGAAGCGCGGTGTAGGCATCTGGGTCGGTTGGCCGGTCGCGAAGATAGAGCCGCAGTGCGTGCGATTCGACGCAGGAAATTCGTCCTGGCATATCGAGTTGATCGAGCAAAAAGGACAAACGGTCCGGATTGGGATTGGAGGACTTGGCCGCCTCTCGCATGATGGCCCACTGGAGCCTGATCCCTGGCGGCATCCTGTCTAAAACGGACGGGGTGTTATCCACAAATGCCTTCAACTTACTTGCCACTTCTCCCTGGGCCCCAGCCAGAAGTTCCGAAGCAAGCTTCAGCGTATCCTCGTCCAGTCGACAATCTTGACCGGTGATGGATCCAAAAAACAGGCTGTTTCCCGAGGAATCCAGCGAAAGCTGCATCGCGTTTTTCATGCGGCTATCCAACTGGCCCAGTTGTTGACGCATGGTAAGTGCGTTGGAGACATCCCCCACTCTTAGAAGGGCTTCGTAGCGGAGAATCGTTTTCTGGTAGACCGCCCAAAGTTCCGGACAGATCTGCTGAGGAGAAAGGTGAGATTTCCGGAATTGGTCAAAATGCTGCCAAGCGTCGCGAAGTTCTGAAATCGCCCCGATGGGCCCTACAAGGTCGAGCTCAATGGGGGTCCTTCCCGCCTGGCAAATGATCGCCTTGGACAGTAATTTTCCGGGTGATTCATCCTTGGGAAGAATCATAATGGTCTGGGAGGAATTGCGGTTAATCGAAGCCCAGGTGGCGACTTCGCTTTTCAGGGCTACGAAAACTTCACCCAGATCAATTTGCCCATCACGGTTCAGGTCCTTGGCTCCTCCACTGACGCATTTCAAAAATTGCGTGGCAAAATTGGACATTCCCAGATGGGGAATCATCCAGGAGTATTCCTTGGGCTCACAGGAATTGACCACGAGTAGATTGGGAATTTCCCGGATCTTTTGATCGAACTGGGCCAAACCTTGAGAAAATTGATTATCAAGGACGCCAAAGGACCAGAGCGATTCCATTTGACTGGCGTCGAACAACACCACCTTGATCTGGTTTTCCGGCTGGTTATGTAGAATTTCCAGGATTTCATCGAAACGAATGCGGTTTTCAGGCTCAGGGGACCAATCTGCATCATCGGGAATGAGGTAGGGACCGTTGTCATCCAAAGCCCCATGCATGCAAAAGTTGATCACCAGCATGGGCGTTTTGACTTGGCCAATGGCCTTGGCCAGGTCTGTTTTCTTTCGGACGATTTGCGAGGGTTTGATTTCAAACAAACCTTCATTGGCTTGATGGTCCCGAAGCCCTACCAAACGGTCCGCAAATCGGATTCCGCCGACATTATGGGGCACCCCAAGGTTGGTTTGATAACCCGCTACAAACTGAAGGACAACAATGCGGTTGGGAGACTGGATCCAGAGCATCATCAGGCAAAGGCAACAAAGGCCGAAAAGCCAAAGAACCAATGCGAAAATGGGCCCAAAGTAGGTTCTGGGGCGATTGGCCACCGGGTTGGCGCCTAACCAACTCCAAAGGGGCTGGTGCCGGATATTGAGCCCGGATTCGATGCCTGTGCGCCATCGAACCGGTTTGATTCCCGCCATTGAGACAAAACTCCGGGCCTTGGCCTTCAGATGGCCAAACTTTGGGGTATCCTCTTGATCGGAAATTGGGGTGGGAGCCCACTCCCTTCAAACCGCAAATTCGCCATATCCTTTCCTTGAAGCCCGCAAAACCTGCTTTTTTGATGCAAAGCCTAGCAATCCTCTTTCCTTGCCACGGTGAAATATCCTACCAAGTTGTTAGTCCTCCCAGAATTGGTGCAATGCATCCTTGAGGATGGAAGTGGGCCGATCAGGGCCTTAACCCGGATTCCAACATGACCTCAGCCATTACTTTGGATTATCCGGCTCTCCTGGCCCCGATTCCTGGAGCCAACCCGGCAGGGTCCAATACCCCTTTCGAGATTAAGGACCAGTTGGAACAATTGCGCAAGGAGATCGATCCTTCCAGTTTTTCCGCGGACGACCCCCTGCGCCCCAGCGAATTCCGAAAGGCCGACTGGAACGGGATCATCAAACTGGCCACCCAGACTTTGACCCAAACCAGCAAAGATCTACAGGTTGCGGCCCGAATGGTGGAAGCCCTCACCAAGGTCAATGGGTTTCAGGGCCTTGCGGATGGATTGCAACTCCTTGAGGGATTGGTGGACCAGGCCTGGGACCGACTGGTTCCGCCTGTTGACGACCCATCGGATTTGGATATCCGCTCGGCGCCTTTTGAATGGCTTGATGACCCGGACCATGGTGCCAGTTTTCCCTCCACAGTGGGAACCATCAAGCTGGTCGATGCGACCAAGGACTCCCCGGAAATGGGGTTGCTCCAGTGGAAACAGGGCTCAACCGGTCCAACTCAGGGTGGGGCTTCCCCTGTCAGCCTGGATCAGATCCTGGCGGGTACCGGCCTCGAGGTTATCCGCGAGCGTTATAACCAGGTTTCGCGATGCCGGCAAATCCTGGAAAAACTGGTGGGGAAACTATCGGAAAAACTCAAGGAATTGGCCCCTTCCATGGGCCAGTTGAGAGGAATTCTGGATCAGTGCGATGGAATTTTGCGGCAAATGATTGCCAAGAAAACCCCGGTGGCGGGAGGAGGTCCAACGAGCGCAGCGGGTGAAAAAGGAGACGGCAAATCGGAGTTGCCGCATGTCGGTTCACGAGAACAGGCGTACCAGATGATGGCCCAAGCAGCTGACATTTTGGCGTCCATTGAGCCCCATAGCCCTGTTCCGTACCTGGTGAGGCGGGCTGTGCAGTTGGGCGGGCTTCCTTTCCCGGATTTGATTCAGGCCTTTGTGCGAGAACAAGCGGTCCTCGATACCATGTTTCGCGAGCTGGGAATTCCCAAAAAAGAGCAACAATAAATGCGAAACTGGTCAACGGACCCTTAGAATCGAAGGATTCGAAATCAGGAAACTTTTCCCAGCTTTCCCACCAAGAAAAAGCAGTTGGACCATGCCGTTTCCCGTTGCCCGTCTAACCGACCTCCATGTGTGCCCGATGTTTACCGGCCCTGTACCCCATGTGGGTGGGCCCATCGTCGGCCCTGGCGCACCGATCGTGATCGCGGAAGGTTTGCCGGTTTCCTGCCTGGGAGATCTGGCGGTTTGTGTTGGCCCTCCCGATGCGGTGGTGATGGGGAGCCCCACGGTTTTGGCAATGGGGCGCCCGGTGACCCGCTTGACGAGCAATTGCGCTCATGGCGGATTGGTTACCGGTCCTGGCGCCATCACCGTCCTGGTCCCCTGAAAAGGCTTCATCCTTTTCAAGGGGAGTCGATCGTTCCATCACACAAGAACCAATCAAGAAACGCCATTTTCTCGCACCATTGCCGCCTCAACGAAAAGATGGTCGCCGGGAACGGCTGATCCCTTTCGCATTGGCCCAGGTCTTGCCCATGGACTCGGTCCTGGTAAAATCGGCCGCGACTCCCTTGCCCCAGAAATGGGCTACCCTCAACGGTTGCATTTTACCCGGCTTTTGTAAATAAAGGATGCACAACCCCGGCGATCCGATCCCTTTCACCCTTTCTTTGCCACATTTTTTCAAAAAAAACAGGCCGTACCAAGGTAAGCCCCGTAACGGTGAAAGTACCTGGTTTTATCAAATGGGATCTTCTCTTTTCTAAACTGAGAATCTCATTTCAAACGCATGGAAAAGCTCCAAACCAGCCAAATCGAAATTCATTCGCTACCCCTGGAGGTTTTCATGGCCGGAGATAGTTTGCAGCACAAACTGGATCGGGTGCGCCGCCCCCGAGTTCAGATCACTTACGATGTGGAAACCAACGGAGCTCTCGAAAAGGTTGAACTTCCTTTCGTTGTCGGCGTTCTGGCTGACCTTTCCGGACAGCCAAAGGACGCGCTCAAGCCCGTCAAAGAACGAAAGTTTGTGAGTATCGACCGGGATAATTTTGACGAAGTCCTTGAGAAGTCCGCTCCCCGCCTTGCTTTCCGAGTGGACAACAAGTTGACCAAGGACAACTCGGAGTTGGCCGTCGAGCTCAATTTCAAAAGCATGGACGATTTCAATCCTGCGAAAATTGCCGAGCAAGTTGGCCCGCTCAAGGAACTCCTTGAAATGCGTCAAAGACTCAGCCAGCTCCTCACCAAGATGGAAGGCAACGACAAACTCGAACAACTTCTGTCGGATGTCCTTGGGAGCACGGAAAAAGCCGAAGCTCTTGCCAAAGAAATGGGTGTAACCAATGCGGGAGGTGAATCCAAGTGAGTAGTGAACCATCGGCCCAACAACAGGGGACTTCTGGGGCCACCACGACCCAATCGAGTATTCTGGACCAAGTCATCAAGGCCACCAGGCCTCAGGACCAGGCCGAGGCCGATCGTGTCAAGGACTATTTCAAGCAGTTCCTTGACCGTGTCGTCCAGCCCGGACAGGTGATTTCCAAAGATGTCGAAAAGAACATCAAGCATTGGATTTCCCAAGTAGATCAAAAGCTTTCGACTCAGCTCAACGAAATCATGCACAATCCGGCTTACCAGAAGCTGGAAGGAACCTGGCGTGGCCTCAAGTACCTGGTGGCCAATTCGGAAACCGGCGAAAACCTCAAGATCAAAGTCCTTAATGTCAACAAAAAAGACCTTTTAAAGGATCTCGAAAAGGCTTCGGAATTCGATCAGTCCGCGCTTTTCAAAAAGGTCTATGAGGAAGAGTACGGTCAACTGGGTGGTCAGCCTTACGGCATGCTTGTGGGCGATTTTGAATTTGGGCGCAGCGCTCAAGATATCAGCCTCCTCAAATTTGCCTCTCAGGTTGCTGCCGCCTCCCACGCTCCCTTCGTGGCCGCGGCCAGCCCGAAAATGTTCAACCTGGATTCATTCACCGAACTGTCCCAGCCACGGGATCTGGCGAAGATCTTCGACTCGGTGGAATATGCAAGCTGGAAATCGTTCCGTGAATCGGAAGATTCCCGGTATGTTTCCTTGACCATGCCCAGAGTCCTGGCCAGGCTTCCTTACGGGGAGAAGTTCACCCCGGTCGAAGAATTCAATTTCGAGGAAATGGTCGACGGCAAGGATCATGAAAAATACCAATGGATGAATTCCTCGTGGGCTTACGCCGCCCGCGTCACTGACGCATTCGCCAAGGATGGTTGGTTCATGCGCACGCGAGGTGTTGAGGGCGGCGGCAAAGTGGAAGGCCTCCCTGTCCACACCTTCCCCACCGACGATGGCGATATCGCCATGAAAACCCCCACCGAAATCGCCATTTCGGATCGTCGTGAATTTGAATTATCCAACCTTGGGTTCATGCCGCTCCTTCACAGCAAAAACCGCGATTTCGCGGTCTTCATGGGCACTCAATCTTGCCAAAAACCCAAGACGTACTTTGATCCGGCAGCCAATGCCAACGCCGAGTTGTCCACGAAAACCAATTACCTTTTGAGCGTTTCCCGCTTTGCCCATTACCTGAAAGTCATGGCGCGAGACAAAATCGGATCCTTCATGGAAGTATCCGATTGCGAAAAATGGCTGAATCAGTGGATCAACAACTATGTTGTTGGCAATCCGGAAAGCGTCAGCGACGCGGTCAAGGCCCAGCGACCTCTCGCCGCCGCCGAAGTGCGCGTCGAAGAAGTTAAAGGCAAACCGGGTTGGTACAACGCCGTGGCCTACTTGCGTCCACACTTCCAGTTGGAAACCCTGGCCTCAAGCATGCGCTTAGTCGCGGAAATCCCGAAAAAGAGTTAGACCGAAAAACCCTTTGGGTCGTAAAGCCACTAAGATCGCTGGCCAAAACTTCCCGGCGATCTTGTTGAAACCTGGTGGTCCTATGGTCGTAACTTTTTAGCGATCAAATACTACCAACCTTTCTTCTTTCGTTTGATTCTCTAGGAGGTGCACAATGGCTCAGTCGGCAAACCAAGGAAATATCCAAATCTATTTGACCATACCTGGTGTGAAAGGCGAATCCACATCCAGCCAGTATTCCGGTCAAATCGAATGTACGACTTTCCGTATGGCCGTGAAAAACCAATCCAGCGTTTCCTCAGGAACCACCGGGTCGGGTGCTGGTCGCGCGGTGTTTGAAGAAATCGTCCTCTTGGCTCCCATCAATGCCGCTTCCCCAACCCTGATGCAGGCTTGCGCGGCGGGAACTCACTATTCCAATGCCACCCTCACCTTTGTGAAAGCCGGTGGCAGCTCGTCAGCGGTTTACCTGACCATCAAGCTGAGCAATGTTTTCATTACGGGCTTCCACAGTGTTTATGGTCCTACCAATCCGGACGATGCCAACAGCCCCTTGATCCATGCGGATCAATACCATCTTTCCTTTGGTCAGATCAGCTACACCTACAATCAACAAACCTCAAGCGGCACTCAGGGCGCTGCTTATGCAGGCTCCTTCAACCTCCAGACGATGGCGGTTCAGTAAGCCCAAACCGGCACCGGTGTCTTGTGCGGGGGAAGCTTCGGTTCACCCCGGGTCCCGGGTCCAAAAAGACCCGGGTTTTTTTATCCAATGAGGGGTGATGGCCATGGCTGACGCGGGAGAATTATTCCGGGCAGGACATCTGTCGCAAGCAATTGCAGCCCAAATCGAGGTTGTCCGTTCGCAACCTTCCGATCAGCCTGCCCGTTTATTTCTTTTTGAACTGCTTTCCTTTTCCGGTGACTGGGAACGCGCCGCGAAACATATCGATGCTTTGACTCTTGATAATCCCGATCTGCACCTTGCCGC
This sequence comes from Gemmataceae bacterium, assembly GCA_965226945.1. Lineage (GTDB taxonomy): Bacteria > Planctomycetota > Planctomycetia > Gemmatales > Gemmataceae > SYLG01. The sequence goes on from OZ245717.1 coordinate 5,355,721, forward strand.
GACGAACTTGCGCAACTGCCTTGTTTCGGAAAAAGTGCGCTCAAAAATCCTGGCTGGGGGGACCGCGGATTTCTTTTTGGAAGCCACGCCTGGCGCCACCTTGCGGCGGGAGGCTTTTGCTTCCTTCGCCAAAGGGGATAAGGGGGATTTCGCGGCCAAATTAATCCAAGCGAATGAGGCCATTCCCACGCTGAAAGGATCGCTGAACGGCAAACCCTTTGAGCTATTGCGTGACGCCGACGATTTGTTCGCCGGGGTCCTTGAGGTTTTTGCCAAGGGGAACTATTACTGGGTGCCCCTGGACCAGATCGCTTCCCTTGCAATGAATCCACCCAAGTTCCCTCGCGATCTTCTGTGGGTTGCCGCCAATATGACTTTGGTTGATGGAGCCACGGGGCCTGTTTACCTCCCCGGACTTTATTTGGAAAGTCCAAGCCACGGCCTTGAAACGGTCAGACTTGGCCGGGAGCGGGACTGGATGCCGATCGATCCGGAAATGCCCAACCTGATGCGGGGCTATGGTCCCCGGGTCTTCCTGGTTGGAGATGAGGAAATGAACCTTGCAGAGATCCGGGAACTGATCATCACCTCCACTTGATAACAATCAGGCTGGGCCTGCCCCCGGGGCTTGCCAAGCCAGGGCGAAAATGGGTTGAAACCCAACTGGGAACGAAATGGATATTCCCGATCTGAGAAAATTGGGTTTGATGCCTTCGGTTCTGGACAGGATCATGGATCCAGCCTCGCTTGGAACCAAGAGTCATCCTGGGTTTTCTCTGACGGATCTGGTTTCTTCGGTTCGCCGGGACCTGGAAGAACTATTGAACACGCGGCAGAACCAGGACCGGGAAATCGACTCCTTTCCCTTGTTGGCACAATCGGTTTACCGATTCGGATTGCCAGAAGTGGTGACCCTCAAGGCAACCTCTCAGGATGACCGACAAAAAATCGCCCGACTCATCGAGCGCGCCATCGGCTTGCACGAGCCACGATTAACCAATGTCCGGGCAACCCTGGTGGAAAACGAAAAAGCCAGCAAAAACAGCACACTCAATTATCGCATCGAAGCCAGGTTGAAACTCGAACCCGCACCTGAACTGGTTTTTGAAACGCTTCTCGAATTCGCGACAGGTCAAACCCGAATCAACGAGGCCAGCATCCTTTGAGCAGGGAACTTTACCCTTTTTATGAACGGGAGCTGGGTTTCCTTCGGCAGATGTCCCGGGAATTTGCCGTTCGTTATCCCTCCACGGCCGGACGACTCCTTCTTGAAGCCAATCGTAGCTCCGACCCGCATGTGGAACGGCTCCTTGAAGGTTTTGCACTCATTGCCGCCCGAATCCAGCATCGTCTCGATGATGAGTTCCCGGAGTTAACGGACGGCATCCTCCACCAGTTGTATCCCCATTTCATGGCACCGATCCCTTCGGTTGCCATATTGCAATTCGATCATGACCACACCCGTTCCTCGACAACCGGCGTATTCCGTTTGCCACGGGGAACCATGCTGCGGACGCAGCCCGTCAATAATCTGGCGTGCCGGTTCCGGACATGTTTTGATCTGGACCTTGCCCCCCTTCGAATCTCCGAATCCCAATGCCTTGTGCCCCCGTTTCCGCAGGCCATTCGCGCCCCGAATGGAACGGCCGCGGTCATCCGCATCCGACTTGAGGCCACCTCAACGCAAAGGCTTTCAACGATTCCGCTCGAATCCCTCCGGGTGTTTCTGAATTCCGACAGCCAGTTGGCGCCAATCCTTTACGAGGCGGTACTCAACGATGCCTTTGCCGCATCCGTAATGGCCCCGGGCACAGGAAAAACAGGTCCCGTATTCCTTCCCGGACGGCCCCCGATTCAGCCGGCCGGGCTGGATCCCGATGAGGCTTTATTGCCTTTTCCCAAGGCATCACCACCTGGGTTTCGACTTTTGACGGAGTTTTTTGCCTGCTCGGCCAAATTCCATTTCTTCCGCATTTGCCAATTGCCCCGGTGGCTGAATCCTCCCAGCCAACCTTTGGACCGGGTGGCGGATATCTACCTTTACCTTTCCAGAACTTCCACGCTCCTGGAACAGGGGATTGATGAAAGGACCTTTCGCTTAGGCTGCACGCCGGTGGTCAATCTGTTTCCCAGAACGGCGGAGCCCGTGGTGGTGGACCGCACCCGCTCGGAATACCGGATTGTTCCGGATGTTTCCAACCCTCAAGGTATGGAAGTCTGGTCGGTCGAATCGGTCGAAGGGACCGTCGGATCGGATGAAACGGCCCATGTTTACCACCCCTTTTATTCCTTCAATCGCGGGGTAGGGGCCAAGGATCGCAAAGCCACTTGGCAGATTTCTCGACGCCCTTCCGCGCTCATGGATGACCCCGGAACCGAAGTTTTCCTTCGCCTGGTCGATCTCGATTTTCGGGATTCGATTGCCGATGACAAAGTCTTGGTGGTCAAGACATTCTGCACCAACCGCCAATTGCCCGAACAATTGCAAAACCTGGGGGAGCGGACCCGTTTCGACCTGGAAGCCGCTGCCCCGGTTTCTCGGATCCATGTTCTTCGCCCACCCTCGCTGCCCCTTCGTCGGGCACTTCGCCGGGACGCCTTTTGGAGGCTGGTATCGCACCTCAACCTGAACCATATCGCTTTGACTGATCCGGAAAGAGGAAGAGACGCACTCAGGGAAATCTTTTCGCTCTATGACCCGACCAGAGAGTCCGAATCCTCTTCGGATGGAGTTGCCGCAAACCGCCTGGCCTGCGAAGGGTTGATGGGATTTTCCGGTCGGACGGTTACAGCCCGAATCGGTGGCCCTTTTCATGGGGCGATTGCACGAGGCACCGAGTTAACGATTGAGCTCGACCGGGAAAAATTCAATGGTATCGGTACTTTTCTTTTTGCCACAATTCTCGAGCGTTTTTTCGGCCTTTACAGCTCAATCAACAGCTTTTCACGCCTGATCCTGCGAGAGTACCGGGCCGAGACCCCTACCAAGGTCTGGCCTCCCAGGGTGGGTGAGGTACCGATCCTATGAGCAGGGATTTCGATACTTCCACCAGGGCGATGGTGGAAAGGTTGTCCCACTACCGCCCTGGTGTCGAGTCCTCGCCCCTCCTGGCACGATTGCTTGGATCTCCCTGGGAATTTGATTTCTTTCAAGCAGTATTTCTTCTCAAACGATTCCAGGAAGATGTCGTCGATCCGGGCTCGGTGGGACCTTATTCACGGGAATCGGTTCGCTTTTGCGCTTCGATTTCCCTGGCGTTTCCAGCCAGTTCGATTCAAAACATTCAGTTGGGAAAGGAGCCGTCTGAGGATCCTCTTGGAGAGACCACGCCAACTCCTCCCGTGATGGAAGTGAACTTCATCGGTTTGCAGGGGCCAAGTGGAATCCTCCCCAATTTTTACACACAACTCATTCAACAACTGGAGCGCAACAAAGAGAACCTTGAAAGGCGTTCCTTGCAAGCCTGGCTCGATCTTTTCAATCATCGTTTGATTTCGCTTTTTTACCGGACCTGGGCCAAATACCGCCCGCCAATCGTCCTGCAATCCGATTTCTCGCTGAGGCCTGGTGGCTTCGATCGTTTCACCGAGGCCAATCTGGCCCTTCTTGGCCTGGGGCAATTGGTATTAAGAGATCAGATCGGGCGTCTGAAAGAAAAATCATCTTCCGATCATGGCGAGGAACCTACTGATGAGGGACAAACGGGGGAATCCGTAAACGACGGCGATAAGCAAAGGGAAGGGGCCCCTGCGTTTTTTCCTTTTGAGGATCGCTTTTTCATCACCCATGGAGCCGCTTTTTCCCGCACGGTGCGAACCGCCGTGGGATTGGAAGCCCTACTCACCGACTACCTCAATATCCCCGTGCAAGTGGAACAATTTCGACCTCGCTGGCTTGCCTTGGGATCCGACTGCCAGACCGCGCTGGTGAATCCTTCACCCGATGGCGAAAACGATCCACAGACCGGAGGGCTTTACGGTGGACTTGGGACCGGGGCCATCTGCGGATCTCGAGTTTTGGAAATCCAAAGCCATTTTCGTTTGCGGATTGGGCCTTTGGATGCCGCGACATTCGCCCAGTTCTTACCCGCGGTTTCTCGCGGCGCAAAGGCCATCCCATCCCCGCTTTTGCGCACTGTCAGGGAAATGACTCGAGTTTACGTGCGAAACGGAATCGATTTCGATATCCAGTTGGTGGTTCAAGGCGAGGCGTTGCCTGCACCGGTCCTGGGAAGAGATGGGCCCGTACTTGGCCAGTCCCTCTGGCTCTTCGGAAAAAAACCGGCTCATGCCGTCGATGAACTGGTTTTTTCCAGTGAAATGTCTGTGTGATCTTCCTTGAAATGAGAGGTTTCCCGTGGCCGGAAGCAATTTGCGAGCGCTTACCGAAAAACTGAATGAAACCTGTTTGAAGTCATTGGAAGGGGCAGCCGGACTTTGTCTTTCCAAAACGAACTTCAATGTCGAGGTGGAGCATTGGCTCTTAAAGCTGCTCGATGTCACGGACAGTGATTTAAGCACGATCTTGCGCCATTACGAGGTCGACAAGGGCCGAGTGAGGTCCGATTTGACCCGCACCATGGAAGGATTCAAAACCGGAAATGGCCGGGCGCCTCAGTTGTCGCCGGAGATTCCCGATTGGATTCGCCAGGCATGGCTCCTGGCCACCATCGATTTCGCATCAGGTCGCATCCGCAGTGGTCATCTGTTCGCCGCCTTGCTCGGTGATCGCGATCTTTCCTTGCGGATTCGGGCAAGCAGTTCGGAACTGAACAAGCTTTCCTCGGATAAGTTGTCCGAAGATCTGGGCACGCTTCTGGCCCATAGCAAGGAAGATCCCGGTACTCCATCGGTTGTCATGGCCAGCGGTGGAGCAACGGGTGTTTCCCCCGATGGGCAACCCCGGTCCGCATCCAAAACACCCAATCTGGATCAATTCACCCAGGATCTCACTGCCCGCGCCCGAGAGGGAAAAGTGGATCCGGTCATCGGCCGGGATTTCGAGATCCGTCAGGTGATCGACATCCTGACTCGCCGGCGTCAAAACAACCCGATCCTGGCCGGGGAAGCGGGGGTTGGGAAAACGGCGGTGGTCGAGGGATTCGCATTGCGCATTGCTTCGGGTGATGTTCCCGAACCCCTCAAGGCGGTCAGTCTCAGGGCCCTGGATCTTGGACTTTTGCAAGCCGGGGCCGGGGTCAAAGGGGAATTTGAGAACCGGCTGAAATCGGTGATTCAGGAGGTCCAGGGATCCCCCACGCCGATCATTCTGTTCATCGACGAAGCCCATACTCTCATTGGGGCGGGTGGGGCTGCCGGTTCTGGAGATGCAGCCAATCTACTCAAGCCAGCGCTGGCACGAGGTGAATTGCGCACCGTCGCGGCCACCACCTTTGACGAATACAAAAAATCGTTCGAGGATGACCCGGCGCTTAAGCGCCGGTTTCAACTGGTCAAGGTCGAGGAACCGGATCGTAACAAAGCCGTGGCCATGCTTCGCGGCACCGTCCTATCGCTGGAAAAGCACCACAAGGTCCGCATCCTGGATGAAGCCGTGGTCGAAGCGGTTCGCCTTTCCCAGAGGTATATCCCCGACCGCCAGCTTCCCGACAAAGGGATCAGCCTTTTGGATACGGCTTGTGCCCGGGTCGCTCTTAGTCAGTCCACGACTCCCGCGGCCCTCGAAGATTCCCGCCGGGAACAAGACAAGCTTCGTTTGGCCAAGGCAGCCCTGGAAGGAGAAGAAAACCTGGGAATCGCCCACAAGGCCCAGCTCGTCGAGATCGATGACCGATTGACCAAAGAAGGCAAACGAGGGGAGGATCTGGCCGCCCAATGGGAGAAGGAAAAAGCCCTGGCTGCCAAGGTCGATTCGGTTCGGTCTCAACTGGAGTCCTTGATTTCACCAGAAGAGGACAAAAAAGATCCCGCAGATCGTGAGGCGGCCAAGAAACCGGAAACGCAACCTGCCGCAACTCAACCTGTCGATCCCGTCAAGGCAAGAGCGGAGTTGACCGCGCTCACCGCGGAACTTGACAAGGTCCAGGGGGAAACGCCACTCATCCATCCTTTTGTCGATGCGGGAGTCGTCGCGGATGTGATCTCGGGGTGGACCGGAATCCCCCTGGGGAAAATGGTCCGAAATGAGGTCGAAAATGTCCTTCATCTGGCCGAAACCCTCAAAAAGCGGGTGGTGGGCCAGGATCACGCGATGGACATGCTGGCCGAACGCATTCAGACCAACCGCGCGGGTCTAAGCGATCCGAGATTGCCCATTGGTGTTTTCATGCTGGTGGGGCCATCCGGGGTCGGGAAAACCGAAACAGCCCTGGCACTCGCGGAGTTGATGTTTGGCGGCGAAAACAGTCTCACCGTCATCAATATGTCTGAATACAAATCGGACATGATGGTTTCGCGGCTGACTGGGCCAGCTCCCGGTCTGGTTGGGTACGGTAAAGGAGGAGTTCTCACCGAGGCGGTAAGACGAAAGCCCTCCAGCCTGGTTTTGCTTGATGAAATCGAAAAGGCCAATCCGGCGGTCCATGACCTTTTTTTTCAGGTGTTTGACAAGGGCAGCCTGACCGATGAAAAAGGGCTTGAAACCGATTTCAAGAATACGATCATCCTGTTGACCTCCAATGCCGGGACCGATCTGATTTTGAAATTGTGCGCCGATCCCGACACATGCCCGAGCCCGAATGGCCTGCGCGATGCCATTCGACCCGAACTGTTAAAATCGTTCAAGGATGCGTTCCTGGGGCGATTGACCGTCATCCCTTATTTCCCACTGATCGAGGATGTCTTGCGAAAGATCATCCACCTCAAATTGGCCAAGGTGGGCGAGCGGCTCAGGGAATCGTACCGGGCCGATTTTGAATATGGTGATGAAGTCGTCAAGGCGATCCTTGGCCGGTGCAATGAAGCCGAATCAGGTGCCCGCATCGTGGACAAGATCATCAACACGACGCTCCTTCCAGAAATCTCCAGACGATTGTTGACCACCGTGGCCGAAGGAGGAACGGTGGAGCGAGTCCGACTCGGCGCCGGCAAGGGATCCGATTGCCTCTACGAAATTGTGGTGGATTCAACGACCGCCTTTTAAGCCCTATTGATCCCGAACCCAAATTTGAGGGCGCGGAGCAGGAAACATGGCCAGGTTTACCCAGGAAAGATCGCCGATCAAAGTGTTTACCCCCCTGGAGGAAAACACCGTATTGGCGGTGAGCCTCAAAGGGACGGAAACCCTCGGGGCCTCTTATGATTTTCAGGTGAATCTGATCGCGGCCAAAGGTACCAAGGTGGACTTCAATGCCTTGTTAGGGCATGAGGCCAGGGTCGCTGTTGAGCTTCCTGGTGGCAGCGAACGCCACTACCACGGGGAAATTGCCGAATGGTCCCAAGGAGATTCGGATGAGGTTTTCGACCACTATTCCATGGTCTTGAGGCCAAAACTTGCCCGCCTTGGACTCACCCGGCGCTCACGCATTTTCCAAAACCAGTCCGCGCTGGATATCCTCAAGGAAATCCTCAAACCGGTCGGTGGAGCGGAATATCTGATCAACCAGACTCCCCCGGTGCGGGTGTATTGCACTCAGTACCGGGAAACCGATCTTGAGTTTTTCCTCAGGCTCTGCTCTGAAGAGGGAATCACCCATTATTGGAAACACACCCAAGAAGGGCATCAACTGGTTTTGACGGATAACAGTCCGATCGGCCCTTCCGTGGGTGAGATTGCTTATGATTTGACTTTGGGGGGGACCCAACGGAAACCGTTTTTCCGGTCATGGAAAGTTACCCAGTCGATGAGCACCACCGGTGCGGGGATATTGGATCACCAGTTTCAGCTATTCGGGCAAAAGATTGAAGCCAACGCCAATGGGCCGGCATCCATCATGGCCGGGGATCTGTCGCTGACACCTTCCGGTTCCGTTGCGCCCTGGCAGGAGGATAATCTGTCGGCCGCTCGCTATTTTGATGGAATCAACGGTTCCGGTGGACAGGATTCCGCCGCCCTTCCCCAAATTTATCCCGCGCAGGAGCGACAAGGCAAAATCCTGGCACGGGGTGCCGCCTCGGGTTCGGTTCGAGCTTGGGGGATTGGTAATTGCTGCCAGGTGACCCCGGGACACGCCTTTCGTTTGACATCTCACGCCAATCAAAACGGGGATTGGCTGACCGTGACTGCGTCTCACGATCTCGAACTGGAAGGGCGATTCTGGGCAGGGGAAACCTCCAGCTTGCGCATTGAGGTCACCACGGAGTCCGCGCCGCTATCGCTGGTGCAAGCCCCCTGGCCTCCGCGGCAGCGGCCCCGTTTGGGTGGGATCGAAACGGCCATCGTGACCGGTCCTGTCGGCAAGGAAACCTTTGTTGATCCTTATGGGCGAATCAAAGTGCGATTCTGGTTTGATCGGAATGGTCCCACCGATGGCGGCAGTTCTTGCTGGGTTCGGGTGAGTCAGGTCTCCGCGGGTAAAAACTGGGGGGCATGCTTTTGGCCCCGGGTCGGCCACGAAGTGGTGGTCGCCTTCGAAGGGGGAGATCCGGACCGGCCAATCGTGGTGGGGAGTGTTTTCAATTCGTTGAATATGCCTCCCTATACGCTCCCGGAACATGTTTACATTTCTGGTTTTAAAAGCTCGATTGAAGGGGGAGACCCATCGAAGAATTTTCATCAGATTTTGATGTCCGATGAAAAAGGATCGGAGGTCGTCCACATTCATGCCGAGGGGGCTTTGGTCTCCCATCAGGAAAGCCAGCAATTCAACATGCGACCGAAGTTGGATTTTTACCTTCATGGCGGATAAGGTAGCCTGCCTCGACCCCATGAACAGCGGATTGGATCTGAGGGAAGTTTCGGGATGATGGCTCAATTTCGGGAGTTCGATCGATGTCCATTTGGGATGTAATCGACGCGGCCTTGGATGCGACTGGAGCACAGGAAAAAGGCCTCCCGGTTAATAACTCCACCTATGGTTGCAATATTGGCGACTATCTCTGGTTTACCATCGGCAATGGCTATCAATCCAATGTCTTTGGGTCCAATACCCAAGTGGTTATGGATTGGGAAGTGTTCCTGGAAAAATTATTTGGTTTAGCTCCTTTTCCAGTAGCTAGTTTATTAACCGGAGGGATCCTTGGTGCCACGGGAAACAACAGCCTGGTTTTTGGAAATAACACTTCGTTTGGATATTACGGCGATTCCTTTACCGTGGACAGGAGGCAAAGGCGGTGTGAAATCAAGCAGCCAACCATTCCCTTGGCGGTTGCGCTGACCTTGGGGGTCGGGGCTCTTGGTCTTCTTTCTGCGGCCTTGGTTTTGCGTTTCCTTTACGGAGTCATTTCCGATAGCCAGTCGGGCGCGACCAGCACACAGAAATCCGCGGTGCAATTAGCCACCCTGATCATCCCTCCGTTGGAATCACGATGGTTATTTGTCCTGAAATTAGTGGAGTATCTTCAGCTGGTCTTGCCATTGCAGCAGACGATTCAAGCAGCGGAAAATGCACTTGCCACTCTCCGGAATAATATTAGTTGGTCGGAAAATGAGCTTAAGGAATGCCTGGAATTAATGGCTGATTGCGAGGAAGATGAAATCTATATTTATGAATACAATATCAATTTGCAAACCAGCAACCTGGAAAACTACGTCAAGGAATTTACGGCCAATACCGAGACCATTGCAAAAGCTACTGCCCAGCTCGGTGAAGTCTGGAGCAAATAAACCAAATTTCTGTATTCGGATTCTTCCAAGGAGTCACTGGTGCTAACTAACTTTTCAGAATACCCCGAATTTCACACGGTCACCGAGTTTATTGTCATGGCGACCAATGGCAATGTGAACATCACTTCGGCCGGATCTGGAGCGACCCTCGGGTTGAATTCCCAATTCATCAACCTTTGCGCCAACAACGCTTTCCTTTCCATGTCCCAGTGTGCAGACTCCGGATCCATCGGGTTAAACGCAAAGGGTGCGGAAGCCAGCATTTCAATCAGCACTCCTTCACCCGGCGTCAGTGCGCTGATTACGGTAACCACAAAGGGAATTTTGCTTACCTATGGGCTCCCTGGTACCAATGGCACCATTTCCCTTGGAGAAGAGTCTCTGTCCCTGACCATGGGACCTCCCGAGGTGGGTAGCTCGATCGAGATGACCCCGGAATCGATTGTTTTTAAAGTGGGCGAAACGACCTTCACCATGACGGAAGCGGGCCTGGTCACCAAATGCGCCGAAACGGCCATCGAGGTGAGCGCGGCCGGAATCACGGAAACGGTGGGAGAAGTCTCCAGGGAAATGACAGCCGAAGGCCACAACCTGACTGCCGCCGAAACCGAAGTCAATGTGGGCGTCTCAGGGACAACCATGGAAGGGGTCACCAATTCGATGGAGTTCGAAGCCGAATCCTCGATCAACAGTGCCATGATTTCCGAAAGTGCCGAGGGGATCCTTTCCGTTGAAACGGCTCTGAACTCCATCGAGTAAAAACGAATCAAAACGAATCAAAAATCGATTGGTTTCTTGAAGTGGTTGGAGGTTTTCCGTGGGATTTCCCGAAGCGTTCAATGGCGACTTGGGGCCTTTCCTGGAATCGATTGGGCAAGTCAAGGACCATTTGGGTTCCGCGATTGCGCTCGCTCGAGATCCGGAAAAACGAAAACTGTTCGAAGATCTCCTGGCCCGCCTGGAAAAAGGCCAAGAACAGTTTGAAGCCACCGTTCCTCAGGCCTTCCAGGATGCGAAGGCCGAGTTCCAGAAAATCATGACGAAGAAACAGGAGCTACTCAAGGAACAGGAGCAACTATTCGCGCAAATCGCACAAATCAAACAGAAGGCCGTCCAAGCCACGGAAACGGGAAAGGCCAGAAGAGAAAGTGCTGCTCGTAAAACGAAACCGGTGCCTCTGCGACCAGTCAAATTGGCTAAAGAACCACTGGATTCCCCTCTTTCCGAGGGAGCCGCCTTGCGTGATTTTCTGCTGGCCAAAGATATTGATGAGGCCTCAAAAAAATCGAGCCAGCCGACGATAGGAAACATCTGGGAAAAATGGACTCCCGGCGATCCCCATGCCGGACAAAGAAAGCCATGACCGATATCGCAACTCCCCAGCGATGCCTATCCGGACAGGGAAAGCCATGACCGATATCGCAACTCCCCAGCGATGCCTATCCGGACAGGGAAAACCATGACCGAGATCGCAACTCCTCTCGACAAGATCCTCCAGGAAACCCTCCATCAACGGGGCGGGTTTGAGTTTATTGGCGATCCCGCCCTGGCCATGGAATTGCAAGCCGAGCCGTTCTTCCAATATTTCGAGGTCAGTGCTCACGGAAAACAAACATTGGTTCCGGGTGGTTCCGTTGCCAGTCAAATCCAAATTTGGCGGGATAGCAACCTGGTTGCCGACTCACGAAAATTGTTAAGTCTTGCTTTGCCGCCGCGACATACCCTGTGGTGGGCGCTGATGAGTCTTGTCGAGGCCCATCGCCAAAAACCGTATTCCCCGGAAGTTTTGCAAGTCATCAAACAAGTCAGGGATTTTGTTCTGAAACCCTCGGAACGATCCCGGCGCCTTTGTCGTGAATGGAGCAAAAAGGCTGGCTCCGCCACCGCCGGCAGGATTCTCGGTTCGGCTGCATTTCTCGCGGGCGGAAGCATGGGACCCGCCGACTGCCCGCCCATGTTTCCCAAGCCCCATTTATGCGGGCGTCTTTGTGGCGCGGTGATCTATCTGGCCTCGGTCCGTTTCAACCCAACCCAGTACAAATTGCATTTGCAGCATTTCCTGCAAATTGGGTTGGATATCGCTTATGGGCGCTTACCCATCCCAATGCTCGAGGAAATCCCCAAAGAGATCATCCATCCCAGCGCGGGATGGGATGCAAGCGAATTGATTCCCAAAGACATGGTGTCGGAGCAAGTTCATGCCGCTTCTGGAACGCCTCAAACCTTCGTCCCCCTCCACTGAAGCCCTGGGCCGGGTGTGGAATTCCTCGGAATTCCCCCCTCAGCTCAGTGGCCTGAACAGCACCAGGGCGGTGGGGTTGCTTGGCAAGGAGGACCCCGGCATGGCAGTGCGGCTGATCGCCGGCTGGCTTTCCACCCGCGAAGCGATCTGGTGGGCCGCTCTTTGCCAGGCTCAGCTTCTCAAGGTCAACACCCAAGCCGGCCCTCGGGAAGCCCTGGACCTCATCGTCGCCTGGGTCATCCATCCCGACGCCAAAACCGGGGAATCCCTGGGAAAGCAAGACGAATCAGCCGATGCCAACCCCATTCATTTACTGACCCTCGCGGTTCGACTGACTGAGGACAACCTTTCCCCCGCCAAGGACCACCCCGTGTCGGCACCTTCGGGCCTGGCCAATAAGCTTGCCGGGCTTTCGATCCTGACTGCCGCCTCCCGTTGGCCGGGAAAAAACCGCAAGGCCTGTCTGGATCATTTTGTGCAACTGGGTCTCGATGTGACCGAAGGGGAGCACTCCTGGGATTTGAAAGAGACAAAAAATGCCAAAGAGGCAAGACTCGCAACCGAGGCCAAGGACACTCATGATCCCCAGGCCCCGGCCGGAAGGAAATTGAAGCCGGGCCTGCGCCCCTCCAATCAAAAACCAGCCCAGCGAGGCTCCGGCAACATCTGGGAAAACTGGGAATAGACTGACGATTTGGCCGATTCTGAGGGTGATTCCACGCCGACGGATCAAGAGGGGGTTCATGAATCGAAACGCTCAGGCTCCAGGACCAAGAGGATGGGTTGAGCGCCCTTTCCGTCGAAGTTGATCCCATGGGGTAAAAGGGCAAGGTTCCCTTTTTCGGTGAACCATCCCATGGGAACCGTCCACCATGTCCGCCTTTGCCTTGCTTCTTTGTTCGTTCTCCTTGTCCCTGGGACAGGTCAAGCCCCCAATCGCCCCTCCCCCAGTCGCCCCTCCCCCAGGCGCATCCCCCACTGCGCCTAACTCGCCTTCACCTGGTCGAAGCCCGGTCGATGCGCCGCCCAAGGTCGAGAAGCCGTTCCTCACCCCAGAAATCACCCAGCGGTATGTAAGCCCGGACGAAGGGCCTCAGGAATTGGTCGCTCCCTGCAAAGAGATTCACGACAAGCGTGTCCGCCTGGTTCCTGATGTGCGGATCGAGTCTGTACCGCAATACACTCCGGGCAAAGCGGAATTTGGCACGACCCGACAAGATGTCCAGATCCATTACCGTGAGGAAAAACAGACGATCACGACCATGAAATTGCGAACGGTGGAACGGCGGATTCAGGTGTTATCCCGGCGAACGATCCTGAAAGGCGAGATTGATCCCACTACCGGTGAAGCGGCATGCGATTGCCGTCAGGTGACGGTCCCCGTGACGGTGACCATGAATTGTCAGGTTCTGGAGCCCGTCACCGAAGAAATCATCGTCCGGGTTCCCGAGGTCAAAACCATCGAAAGCCCCATTCTGGTCAGGCGTTTTGGCCTGCTCGCGGGAGAAAAGGCTCAGATTGCCAAACGGTACCGGGCCGTTCTTTTTGATGATCCGATTGCAGTCCCGCCATGCCATGATGATTTATCGCCACGGGATCCTTTGGGACGCCCCGAATCACCCGAGGGAATCGGTAATCCCAGCCGCCGGGCCCTGCCGGGCCCCTCCTCGGACCTCCCCCAACCTTTGCCCAATCAAGTCTTACCGAAACCTTCCCGGGGAAATTGGGAGGAAGGCCAAGCTTCCCCACTTCCTTTTCCTAGCGAAACACAATCACTGCCAAAACCACGGTAAGAATCGTCAATAACGCCGTGAAAGCGTACCCCACGATCACCACAAGCATCAGGGCCTTTTCGGCTTGTCGGGCTTCCTGGGTCCAGGTCACCAGATTTTGCCCCTCAAAGATCTGAGCGAATAGATCGGTCAAAAACCCCTGGGTCGATCGGGTCGGACCCGTCGCCCCAAGATAGCAACCCGTCACGCGCAGAGGTCGCGGCGGCTTTTCACCCAGGATCCTGGCGCAAAGCCTGCCCATGGCGTAACGGCGGGACCAGATCGAGCCGATCAGACGCATGAGCTGGCGATTGGCGTGAACATCGATGCCGCCCGGTTTGTTGGGATCAGGGTTTTCCTCGAGCCCATGAATCTGAAAGGTGCGGAAAATCAGCTTGGGAATCAATTCGGCCGATTGCCAGTAAATCGTTTGATTCATGATTTCGGCCCGTCTTTCCTCGGTGGCGTTCAGGGCCAGCGGGATCGATTTGCCAAGTCTTTGATCCCGCTTGTCTTTGGGAACCAAGGCCAGAAACTCACGGAAACCCAGGATTCTTTCCGCATCGGAAAAAAGCACCACGGCCTGGCAATCCACCCCCGATGACTCCACGACCGTATTGAGGTCGGTTTGCGCCAGGATCGCGGCCTGCGTGGCAACCTGTTCATTGATGGTCGCCAGTTCATGGATGACCAACAAAACCCCATTCAGCGGACACCAGGGGTGTCTCATCCCTCGAATCAGGCGACAGAGATGGTCCAGCCTGGATTGCATCCGCCCCATCAACTCGGGATCCCGGGTAATCGGCCGCAAGGCCTCGTGGGCCCCATCTACGGGGTTTTCCGCCAGGGGGCTGGCAACGGAGGCCGCTCCCGCCATGGCAGGTGAAGCCGTTTTCCCCGTTGGACCCGAAAACAACCCCGATTTGGTGTCGGGAGGCAAATTCGGATAACCCTCAAGGGTGGTCAGATGTGAGGTCACACGGTCGCACAGCGCCCCAAGCAGACAGGTATCCGAACTGACAATGAAAATCGCCTGTTTTCCGGCATAAACCTGCAAAGGGGCTAGCTGGGACTCCGGGATCCCATGGATTTCCAGGGGAATTCGCGCGGCTTCGAACAAGGTGCCAAAGCCCGACCCGGGCCGGCCAAGCACGAGAAAGAGGGGAACCTTGGTCGGGTCCATTCCCGCCCGGTAAATGGCACCAGTTACCTGCTCCCAGGAAAAATCGATGTCTTCCCAAAGGGATGGTCCAGGTTTGGGATCATAAAGGCGCCAGACCAGCCACAACAGCCAGATATTGATGTAAACCATGATCCCCACAAGGGGCAGCCAGAACATCCTCAGTAAGGGGTGAGGGGCAAAAACGAAACGACCGATTTCAAACCAGTACTGGAGAAAGCCCAGGAGGGCTAAAATCAAAAGGACCAAAACTCCGTGAAGTATCCAGCGGATGGCACTGTTTGGCCGGCCAAGACCTTTGGCCATGGAAAACATCGGGGTCAGCAACCCGAGAAATCCCATGAACAATTTGCCGATCCAGCGGAACAGAAACATGAGCCATCACTCCAAGGGACCGCCTGAATCAGGCTGCAACCCATTCCGAGGCAATCGGTTGAGGCATTCCATCATTGTGAAAAAAAACGCACCAGCAGAAAAAACAAAGCGGGAATCACGGCAAGCAGCGTCAACCCACAGATTTTGAGCATCCTGCGGTGATGCAGAAGGGCGTAGTGGGGTGGGACGATCGTCGGGGGATCGGGTTCCAGTTCCTCGGGAAACTCCAAAGGTTGAATGCGACACATCTTTTCACGCATCGCGGCGCTCCACTCGATGAGCTTCATGGGTTCGTCCGCCAGCATCCCCTTGAAACCGAGCATGACCGCCCCAAAAAAGGCCTGCATGAGTTTGAAATCGCCATGGGCCTCGATAATGGCCGCCTGTTGCCAAAACTTCCAGGCCCGATCGTTGGTTCCGTAAAGGCCCGCTTCGAGTTTGGCCTCGTTCCAGCGGTCCGCCCAGGGGGAATCCAGGCAGAAAATCTCATCCACCCAGCATGCCAGCGGATAGCGAATCCCCAGGAATTCGCCGGTCCAGGCCCCTGCTTCCAGGGTATCGGGCTTCCAGAAGGCATTGGGAATCGCCTGGGGAGGGACGGTAACCTTCATTCGGCCATCGATGTCGGCGGCGGAAACCAGCATTTCCCGGATTCGGGAATGTTCCAGGTCAAAAGAAAGGGGTTCGCCTTTTTCGAGGCCTTCGCGGATCCTGAGCCCCTCGATGAGCAGGGCCAAAACGAAATCTGACTGCCTGTCCACCAAAGAGTTGGCCATAAACTCCCCCGGGCCCAATCCCTATTTCACCAACCCGGACGGAACCGGGGAAGGACTTGGGAGGCTTTTAAATAGGATATTGATTTACGGAAATAGGATATTGATTTACGGATAGAGGCCGCCGGGTAGGTTAACTTCATGGCAAACATGTCGATTTACTGGAATGAAGGGCTTTTCCTGCGCCCCCACCATTTCCAGGCCAATGACCGATTTCAGGCGATCCAGCAAAACTACCCGGTTCAGCTCCTTTCCGGGCAAACGGCCGGGATTGGTTTGCTCGAAATCGACCTGGACGCTCTGGCCAATCACATTTTCCGCATCAAAACCCTTAAGGCGCTGCTTCCCGACAGGACGATCGCGGATATCCCGGGAGAATCCGCCACAGTCACCAACAATTTCAAGGCCCTTTTGGATCGCGATAGCTCGGTTACCTTTCTGCTAGGGATCCCCATGCTCAGCCTTGGGCGGGCCAACAGCAAGGTCGCGCAAGAGAGCACACTCACCCGAAACCAGATCGAGGCGGTCACGGTCGAGGATGAAAATGACGGCCAGCGACCCGAAGAGATCCTGGTCAAGAGGCTCAATTTCCGGTTGCTGACCCAATCGGATAAAACCGATGGTCTGGCGGTTCTGACTCTGGCCCGAGTGATCCGGTCCAATCGGCCCGATGGAGCGCCTCAACTGGATCCGGATTTTTATCCCCCGTTGTTTCTGGCCAATGGGTATGCCCCCATGGCGGACAACATCATTCAGTACCTGCTCAACCGGGTCGGCCGAAAAGCGACGGGCGTCGCGACTCAACTCCGGGCGGGCGGTCTTGGCATGGGAGCCAGGGAACCCCTGCTCCTTTCCCAGTTGAATTGCCTCAACGCGGCCCATGGGGCCCTTCAGGCAATGGCCAATAATGTCTCCACGACAGTCGGTGAACTTTATCTGGAGTTGTGCCGTCTTGCCGGGGCTTTGGCGGTTTATGGCCAGAGCCGTTTGCTTCCCCTGCTACCTACCCTGGATTCCTGGGAACCGCACAAGACCTTTGTCCCTCTGCGCCGACTGATCGAGGAATACCTGGACATGATTGTCGAGCCAGAATTCAAAGACCGGCCGTTTATCGGGGCGGGTCTGCGCATGCAGGTCACTTTGGAACCGGCGTGGCTACAGCCCGATTGGGGCATGTTCATTGGTGTTCAATCGGACCAGCCTACCGAGGAAGTTGTCCGCATCCTCACCCAGCCGGGTGTCCTGGACATGAAAGTGGGAAGTGCCGACCAGGCGGATGCTTTTTACCGCGCCGGCAAGGCTGGTTTGAGTTTCACCCCCATCAAGACCCCCCCAAGGGTATTGCCTCCGGGCGTGACTTATTTTCAATTGTCCCGTGATCAGACCGGTTCCGAATGGGGCGATGTGAAAAGGACGCTGAGCCTGGCGATCCGCTTCAACGAAAACCGGGTCCAGGGCAACATCCAGGACCAGCAGGTCCTAACCCTCTCCCTCGGTGGGAAAACCTCTCGTATTCAATTTACCCTTTTCGTCGTCGCTCCCAAGTCGATGGTTTGATCGTGGCGGCCGTAGGCGAGTCGCCTCAGGAGTTTGGTCCAATGGATCAGGAAAAACCATCCCCCTCCACGGGGGGAAATCCCCCAGCCGAAAACCGGGGACTGCAGACCCGATCCGAGGGAGGCGGTTACGCACTGCCCTCCGGTAGGACTTTGCGAATTTCGGCAGGTCCGAGCCACGATACCGACCAGATGGAAATCCTTTCTTCGGATGGCCAGGTCGAGGTGGAGATCCTGCTGACTCCCAACGGCCCCATGGTCCGGGTCCATGGCGGCTCGCTCAAGATGACATCCACCCAATCGATTCAACTGGAATCGGCTGGCCCCGTGGAGATCAAGGCCGAGGAGCTTCGCGTCCGCACGACCCGGTCGGTCCACCTCGACGGCGAAACGATTCGTCTCAACTGCCAGGACCACCCCGCGGTGCAGACTCACCCTTCTCAGACTCCGGCTCTTTGCGAGCACGGCTCTTCCTGTGGCACTCATTCCCAACGCCTCGACACTCAACAAGACTGAACCTTAACATCAACTTTGTTCAAAAAGATAGTTTGGGAATTTTGGAATTCGATCCCGTTAACCGATCCCTTGAGTTGCAACCGAATGAATTGCTGAGATTACGCAAGCAAACTCAGCGCGGCGATTTTGACCAAGCTTACGGCTGTGGGACGATTGTTTGGTGTTGTGGGAGCAAACCGTGTTCAAGGTCACGGCTGAGCGTGGACGGTGCGAATGTAACGATGTGTCCAAATTTGCCTTCGGGTGTCATGCGGATGGCATCGTGCCCCCGCGCACTCGGTGTCCCATCTGCAAGGATCAGTTGCCACTCCATCAGTGCGACATCGCGGTGCTCAGAGACGCTGTGGAGAGCAAACTGCCCTCCCGGAAACTGTGCCTGAAAGTCATGGATATCGTCGATGACGATCTGATGGCCGGTCCCTTCCATCTTGGGAGTGCGGTAGACGACCTCCGTCTCCAGGACGGCGTCCAAGATCTCGCGACGCTCTTGATCTGAGATCGCGGAAAAGGCAGTGGCATAGTGCTTGTAGAGTTTGATTGCTTTCGAGGGCATAGCCTGGTTCTCCAGCGAATGGTCGATGTTGGGTCAGTTCTTCGACATGCTCGCCGGCACCTGCATCGTGCCGGCTTCACTTTGACCCAGACTATCGCCCCCAATTCACACTGTCGATAATCTTTACGCCGAAATTGTTTATTGGGAGTCCAATTCTTGACGGACCCTTTCACCGATCTGATCAAGTTGCTACGACCTCAGGCCACGCTGTGGGGGCGCATCACGGGCACCGGCAGGTGGGGAGTTTCCTTTCGCAAGCGGGATGACCTTCTTTTCTGCTGGGTCGAAGCCGGGGAATGCCTTTTGACACGCCCCCATGCCGATTCAATCCTTCTGAGAACCGGAGACTTCATTCTGATTCGGACCTCATCGCAATTTACTCTGTCATCTGATCCTGAGCTTGAGCCGCAAGACAGCGAGGCAATCGTCGCTGCGACAGGAAGCAGCGAAATTGTGCTTGGAGAGACAGCGGGGAGCTGTGCCATGCTCCGATGTGGGCGTTTTGTATTCGACACGACCAACGACGCACTTCTGTGGAGCCTCCTGCCATCTCTCATTCAAGTCTCGGCGGACCAGGAGATCTCCAGCCGCCTGCGTTCCTTGCTCAACATGAACGATGCCGAAGGTCAGCAACCAGGGCCTGGCAGCGATCTCGTCGTCAGCCGCCTGATGGAACTGATTCTCCTGGAGCTGCTGCGCAGCGAAGTGTTGCGGCTAAAACCGGGATCGAAAGGCCTACTCTGCGGCCTCGCAGATCCCGTCATAGCGAAATCGCTCTCAGCAATGCATGGCGAAGTCGCTGGCACATGGACGGTGGCGAAACTGGCACGGCTCTGCGGCGTCTCCCGGTCAACATTCGCCACTCGGTTCAAAACAGTCATGGGGCTCGGCCCGATGGAATACTTGGCGAACTGGAGAATCGCTTTGGCGAAAGACGAACTTTCCTTCCGAACAAAGGCCATTGGAGAGATTGCGTTGTCCGTGGGTTTTCAGTCTTCGAGCGCCTTCAGCACGGCGTTCACTCGAGCGGTGGGTTGTTCTCCCAAACGGTTTTCGACAAAGAGAGTGCCGCTCGAATAACCGATCCTTGCAGGTCGGCGGGAATTGGATGCCGGTTTCCCGCTATTCTCGAACCACGGGCCGGCGATACCGCCAATCGACGTGTTCTTTGTACTCCATGGTTTCGTCCACGAACGCGTACAAATCGTTGTCATAGGCTTTCAAAGCTTCTCGAGTTGTGATGGGGCGGTCGGCCAAGTTCGGCGCGTGACCTGCCCCGGAGGCGTCGAAGTAGGCTTCCACGCCAGCGGCCCAATACTCCACGCGGTTGCGACCCCCGGGCGTGCCTTTCCAGAGACCTTTCGAACTCGCCGATTCGAAAAGGGTTTTCAGCCGAGTGTCAAAGTCGAGGTCCAATCGTTTGACGCGCAGTTCGTATTGCTGCTTGTCTCGTTTTCCTTCAAAAGCAGGGTCAACGGGGCGCAGGGCGGTCGCGTGGTAGAGGCCTTTGGCAAAGGCAGCGACGACCGTACTTTTGCCCGCAAAGGGTTCCGAGGATCGGCCCAGGACATTTTCCTCGGGAACGACGAGCAATTTTTGCGTACCTAAATCGTCAAAAAAGCGCACTTCGTCGAAATCCGGCCGTTTCTTTGCTTCCCGGAATTCGGGTAAGTCACTCAGCTTCTCTTCCGGCCCCAGCACGACGAGTTTGACACCGTCGGCGATCATGGCCTTGAGCAGGTCGTGCCGGTAGGCGAACATCTTGCGGATGGTGTCATTCGCCGCGAGCAGCGCGGCATCGCTCGCGCGGCCCGATCCGATGACGGGGAATTCCCGGGCAAAAGTCAACTTCGTGTAATAGGGATCGATCTTGAAGCGCGCCGGCGCTGCGATGACGCTTGGCTGTTGCCGCAAGGGGCGGTAGCGCCAATCGGTTTGCGCCGTAAGTTTCAATGTCGTCAGGACGAGGTCGTACCCTTCGGGGTCATATTGCTTCAACTGCTCGCGTGTGCCGACGGCATTGTGATTCCAGTTGTTGATCCGGTTGCAGTCGAAGTAGGACTGACAAAGTTCCGCCCAATACTCGGCGGGATTCGAGGCGGCATAAGCGTATTTCCACAAGCCCTTGGCCATGGCGCTCTGGTAGGCCTGTCTCAGTCGTTGTCGCCACGTTGGGTCGACGCGGCCAAGGGCCGCGTCGATCGTGTGACAGAATTCATGGACGCCGATGCTTTCGTCGTCGTAGCGGTCTCCCGCCAGGTTCAGGAGGTTTTCTTCCCCAAAACTCGTCACGTCCAGTCCGCCGGTGCCGCGTACGCGCTCGTTCTGATACGCGGGGTTCGGATGGTTGCGGTATTCCGGCATGTCGGTATAGACCTGGTTTTTACCGATGATGATGAGTCGGGTACCAGCCTTGGCCATGGCCTCAAGGACATCGGGCCGGCCCGCAAGGATTCGTGTCACGATCTCGTAGGTCCGCAGTAAGGCCGCATCGTCCACGTCCCCCGATGCGACCACCGCCAAACCCTTGACATCGACGTACTTCTTGTAAAACCGTGCGGCCAGCTCGCGATCCCGTTCCCGAAATTTCAGGAATAGCGACTGCGGCGGCTCAACGACTTTGGGGGTGTCGGGCGGAGTGATTTGCTGGGCTGCAATGACAGGAAAAAATGCCAAGGGCACTGACGTGAAAACGAGCACGGCAATCAGACACAACATGGGCGAACTCCTTCGAAACATGCGATTCGAGCGCATCGTGTTCGATTCCAGATCGATGACGGATATTTCGATGGGAACGCTCCACCCTCGATTTTCCAAGGGCGGGTTGCTTTCCGAGTTATCGAAATCTTAGAGCGAAATCTCGCACCCCGTCCACCATTCGCTTGGCAGCCCCGAGGTCGACGTCTTGGGGGTTCGTGAAGTCGCCGTGGTCTACTTGGTTTCGCAGACGCCCCCAGGCCTCAATTTCTGCAAAAACGACTTTGTCGTACACACTCGATTTGTAAAGCTCGGTATTGATTTTCGTGATGCTGCTCGATCCATTCCAAACAACCTGCTTACTCTTCGCAAGGTTTCGCAAGTTCGATTCCAGCACCGCGCCCGCCACGGCCACCGCAGCGAGGTGATGGCGCTCCTCCAATAGATGGATCGCAGTTTCAAGCAAATCGCCGAAGGCTTCGGCGGTCACAAGTTGCCTAAGATCGGTGAGCATTCCGGCTTCAAGATCATCGCGCGCAGCTTCCAGGGCGCCTCGGCAGGAATCCAGATCGAGGCTGGGATCGCCAACATCGGCAAATTGCTCCCTGCATCTTTCTAGTTCACGCAGGTGTGGACTTTCTCGACCGCAAGCACTTGCCACGGTCTGAATGGACGAAATAAGAAAGCGCCAAAGCTCGCTCTTGGGCGAGGAGAAACGCATTGGTGCTCGGTGTTTTTCGTCTGCGCTCCATGCTCTCGGTGGGAGAAACTTGTCGCATCGTGCAATGAGCTCTTCAAGGCGTCGGCGAACATCATCAGGAGGGCGCGGCATCATTGAAGTCCTTCAAAGGAATTGCGAATCTCATCTCTCGGTAACGACGAATCATCCGAATTCCCGTCCGCCGAAACGAAGAACGCAATCATCCGCAGCGTCCTTCAGCTAAAGGCCAATGTTCCAACATGGAAAACAGGTGATTTATCTACTTAAGATCTCTTCAAAGTCCGCGCCCCAATCACGGAGCCCACGACAAATAGAAGCACGACCACCGCCGCGGCGAGGGCGGCAAGAAACACAAACGCGCGCGTTTCCGCCTGGGCCTGGATCATCATCGACGATTGCCGCGAATCCAGGCTGTCGGTGAACGCTCCCAGGGCTTCGGCATATCTCTTCTTAAGTAATCCATATTTCGTGCTGGTTAAGAGCTCAAGCGCGTTAGAAGACTGGCCCTTTTGGGTCAGATCGAATGCGGTTTTCTCAAGGGCCACCAGATCCTTGTTGGCATCATCCACCGCGGAAAGAGGTACGGCCGCTTCCGGAGCTAGGCTTACCGCCTCCTCCAAGGCTTCCGCGAGTTGGGCATCGTGGATGCGGTAACGTTCTTCCCAGCGCGGATCACGCGTTGAGGCAGCGAGCAACGCCGAGGAAGTCAATACTTCATCCAGAAACTTGATGCGGCCGCTGAGTTTTTGCAGCGGCACCTGGACCTCATTCACATCCGCCATGAGGCGGTAAGAACGGTAGGAACTCCAGGCCAGGCACGACGCCACAAATAGTAGCAAGAAAACGCCCGCGACGATGACAAAAGAAATGGCGGGATGGCGTTTTCCCCATCTCCACGCTTTCTCGATCGGGGGCAGGGGGCGTGCGAGAATCGGCTGATCGTTCAGAAAACTGCGCAAATCATTGGCCAGTGCGGTCGCCGTACCGTAACGCCGTGCCGGGCTTTTCTCCAGGCACTTGTGGCAAATCGTTTCGAGATCCAAGGGAACTTTGCGCTGGATCGACCGAATGGAAACCGGGTCGCGCCCGACAATCGATTGGATCGTTTCCAATTCGTTTGCTCCGAAAAAGGGAGGGTGGCCGGTCAGCAGTTTGTAGAGTAATGCCCCCAGGGAATAAACATCGGTGGCGGCGGTTGCTTCCCGGGTGCGGCCCGCGGCCTGTTCGGGAGCCATGTAGCCAAGCGTGCCCATGATCGCGCCGGTTTGGGTGACGCCATCGGTACTATCCATCCGCTTCGCCAAACCAAAATCGACCAGCTTGAGCGAGCCCTCCGCTGAAAGCAGGATATTCGCCGGCTTGATATCACGATGAATGATCCCGGCCAAATGAGCATGGTGAAGGGCATCGGCGAGAATGGCAACCGTTTCCGCCGCCTCGCGGGGCGCCTGCGGTTTCTCCCGAATCTTTTCTTCGAGCGTCCCTCCCGAACAATACTCAATGGCGAGGTAAGGCTGTCCCTGATCTTCGTTGACCTCATAGACTTGCGCGATGTTGGGATGCAATAGCCGACCGGCGGCTTCGGCCTCGACCTGGAATCGTTGGCGCTGTGCCTCTCCCGCATGACCGCCCGACAAGATCACCTTGAGGGCGACGATCCTTCCCAGTTTCTGATCGCGGGCCTGGTAAACGACCCCCATCCCGCCGCGGCCCAACTCTTTCAAAATCTCATAATGGCCAATGGTTTTCGTGTTCCCAATTGCAGCCATGGGGACCGCATTCGCGGGAGGCCGGTCCACTCCAAAACCGGTAGTAGCGTTGCGGAAATCGGCGGTCGCCTCGGCGGGTTTCCCCACCCGAGTGTCGATGGTGACGTCACTGTTGTCAAAAGAAGGCCCACAAGAGGAATCTGCCTTTGCAGAGCCGTCCGAGGTCTTTTCTGAATCACTCCCCGATCCCACGGAAGATCCTTCTTGCAGGCTTCAAAAAGTTATCGAAGACGGCCCCATTTGCTTCCATTGGGCGCAAGTCGCCCGGCAAGCGATCCAGCGGTT
Organism: Gemmataceae bacterium; assembly: GCA_965226945.1. GTDB lineage: Bacteria > Planctomycetota > Planctomycetia > Gemmatales > Gemmataceae > SYLG01. The sequence continues at coordinate 5,379,884 of OZ245717.1, forward strand.
ATTGTAGCGCGCTGCCACCAACCTTTAGATCCCGGTCATCGAATTCCTTAGGGGGCAACGGGACCTTGGATTTCCGCGGTCAATGGCCTGAACGAAAACAAGGCAAGCTCTCACGCTACCAACATTGCGTGAGAGCTTGCTTTAAGTGCTAATGCCTAGCCTTAGGGCCTTCGCACCACCCGTGCTTGCGCCGGGACAGCCAGGCTGGCCGGTGCCACCGATCCGGTGACAAGCTGGAAGTATTCGTCGCTAGCGGCGATGGCGGCCTGGATCGCCGAGAGACCCAAGCCCCCCTTCACATAGTCATCGACCTCTTTGGGCGTGGGTGCTGTTTTGCGGTGCAGCAAGTTGGGGAAGAACGGTTGATAGGGCAGAACCTTGAGCGTCGGGTCGCCAAAGAAGGTGCGTACGGCGCCATCGCGAAATTCGGTTAAGGCAACGATCAGCTTGGCCACGCCCTCACGGCCGAGCGAGTTGACTCGGCGGGAGTAGGTTGCGACTTCCGCGGCTTCGGCGTCACGGTTCAGAAGGATGGAATAAAGCGCCCGGACAAAAGCATCGTTGGGGGTAGCGTTGGGGAAGCGCTCCCGGGCGCGAGCCAGAAACTCCGGTGAGCCTGCGATGCCCGCGATCACGAGGTCGACGCTCACTCCACTTACGAGCTTGTTCACCCAGACCGTTTTGTCGCCCGCGGTGGTGTTGAGCAACCGCTGGAAGAGCGATTCCACGAGGCGCGTACTCGCTTCGGTCGTGCGCATGATTCCATCGACAACGGTCGCCCGGCCCTTGGTGGCAAGCATCTCGACCCAGGGGGCCAGTTCCGCCGCGGTGCCGCTACGCTTGAGGAATGCTTCGAAGAGTGCGTTGACATAGATCTGGTTGACGTCCGCCTTAATGTTGGTCAGCAAGAAATTCGCTGGCGAAGAGAGAGCCGGCGTCACATTGGCCATGACCGTGTAGGAACCGGCAACTCCGTTCGCCGTCAATACGGGGGAGGTTGCAATGCCGTTGGCATCGGTCGCGACCGTGACCGTGGTGCCTCCTGTTGCAAACTTGCCGCTGGCGCCGCCTGCCGGCGCCGTGAAGGTCACGTTGATGCCGGAAAGCGGAGTGCCGCTGCTATCGGTCACTCTGGCCTTCAAAGGGACGGCAAAAGCCACGTTCAGGCCAGTGCTTTGTGGTGTACCCGAGACCACCGTGATCGATGCGGGCACGTTCGGTCTTTCGACGACGAAGTTCGTCTGGCTGAACCCGGTATCGGCGCTATTGGTGACGCTGATGAGCCCTGTGGTCGCGTTCGTGGGCACGGTTGCTTTGATCGTGGTGTCGTTGACAACCTCGAACTCCGAGGCCATGACGCGATTGAAAGCAACCATGGTGACGCCGGTGAAGCCGCTGCCAGTCAGGGTGACCACGGTATTCGGTTTCCCGCTGCCTGGCGAGAAGGAAGTTATGGTGGGTTTCACAATGGTGATGACCGTGAAATCCTGATCACTCGTGGCGGCGTTGCCGCTGGCGGTGGACATGGTGATGCGGCCGGTCGTGGCGCCGACGGGCACCACCGCGGTCATCGTGTCGTCGTCGATTGCGTCGAATTTCAGAGCATCGATGCCATTGAATTTCACTTGGGTCACCGCGGTGAAACCGCCGCCTCGGATCGTGACCACGGTGCCTGCAGGCCCATGGTCCGGGGTGAAGGAACTGATGTCGGGCTGGACGCCCACGACGAAGTTGGTCGAGCTCTGGCCGTTGCCCAGGTCGTTCTTGACCGTGATGGGGCCTGTGGCGGCGCCGGCCGGCACGGTGGCGATGATCGTGAAATCGTCGATCACGTCAAACCGGGTTTGACTGACGCCAAAAAGCACGAGATTCGCCCCTGTGAAACCTCTCCCGGTGATCGTGACTGAGGTGCCGACCGGACCGGAACCGGGGCTGAAGCTCAAGATTTCCGGCTTGATCGCGGCGACCACGGTGAAGGCAAACGGGGCGCTATGCAGGCCGCCTGGAGTGCTCACGACGATGGGGGCCGATCCCAGGGCGACACCGGCCGGCACTTCCACATTGATGTTCTGATCGTCCACCACGTTGAAGACGATGGCCGCCACGCCGCCGAAGGTGATGCCGCCCCCCGGCTGATTCACGCCTGTGAAATTCGTGCCCTTGAGGTGGATCAAAGCCCCAGTCGATCCCTGATTGGGCGTCGCGGAGGTGACGGTGGGCGTCTGGTAAGCGGTCACGGTGAAAGTATTGGCGCCGCTGTTACCGGAACCGGCCGAGGTCGTGACCACGACTTGTCCCGACGTCGTGCCGGCGGCGACGCGAATCGCGATGGTGGAATCGTCGATCACGGTAACACCGGTCGCCGCGGTTCCGTTGATCGTCACGCCGCCTGTATCCGGATCGTCCGCACCGGTGAAGCCGGACCCTTTGATGGTGACGATTGTTCCCACTGGGCCGCTGGCCGGACTGAAGGGATTGCTTGCCGCGATCACCGGTTTGTTGACGGTGAAGGTGTACCCGGTGCTCGTGTAAGTCGAGCCCCCCACCGTGATCGTAAAGGTCCCCGTGCCACTGGCGTCTTCGGGAATGACGATCTTCAACTCCGTGCCCGAGGGGTTCGTCGAGAACGAGTTGACTGGGGTGGAATTGCCGTTGAATAGAACCGCGCTCGTGCCCGAAAAGCCTGAGCCAAAGAGCCTCACGGTGGACTTAAGGGGCCCGTTGGCCGCCGTGCTTCCCTGCTGGCCGATCCCGGAGAAGGTTGGGGTGCCGGGGTTGCCAATGGTGAAGTAGAGGGTGCTGTAATTGGTGCCGGAAGGAGTGCGCACGCCGATGCGACCGCTGGGTCCAGGGAAAGTGGTGCCGTCCTTGTTCGGCTCGTATTTCGGCACGATGACTTTGAGGGCCGAATCGGTGCCGGCGATCCAGTTACCATTCTCAAGTTTGACTCCGGTGCCTTTACTGCCCATGAGCTGGAACGACTTGCCGGCTACGACATTGGTGACCACCCACTGGCGGTTGATCCCTTCCTGTCCGGTGACGCCGCTGACGGTGATCGTATCGCCGTTGGCCAACCCATCGGTTTTCGAGGTGTTGATGGTGATGATTGCGCCGCTCGTGTTGTCGATGCTTATGATCGCACCCTGGATCAGATCGCCTGGAATGCCGTTGAAGGTGACGCCCAGCACACCCGTGAAACCGGTGCCTGTAATCGCGACGATGCTGCCCGGCGCCGCGTTCGTCACCGTCGGCACAACGTTATCTGGTAATTTCGTGGTGAAGCCGGAGAAGGTGAACTGGGTAACCGGTTGATCTTTCACCGGTTGAGTCCAACCATCAGGCTTCCTGAACGTGACCCAGCTTTGGTCCACCCCATTCACTGGGGCCAAGGCTGTGTAATGTGCGACCGTGACTCCCGGAGGCAATCCCAGGCCGGTGATCAAGGCGCCGAGCGGGTCGGTGGCCTCCGTCGATGCGGTTAGCTGCAAGACGGTGGCAAGCGATAGCCCGGAGATCCTGATTTCATTTTGGAAATCTTGTGGCGACTCGCTGCCCTGGATGAAGCCCTGGCTGACTTGCGTGCCGAAGCGGGCGCCGCCGGTGTAGGCCTCCAAATTTCCAATGTCTGGCGCGGGAGGGTCGGCCGGAGTTTTCGTCGTATTCACCGGGGCGGTGTAGGCGCTGCCTCCAAATGCGACCACCAGCGTATCGGTATTGGCCGTGGTGTTGGCGACATCGTCATCGAGCGAGAAGCCGTAGCCCGACATCTGGAGCTGGGTGTGGACGAACCACACATAAGGATTCAAATTGTAAACCCCAAAGTCGATCGGCTTCGGGCCGGAACCGGTGTCGAGCGTGGCGCCGGCAGTGGGCTTGGCCGGGTCGGGATACCAGTTGACCGGGTTGGCAACGGAGGAATCCAGGAAGTTAAAGACGCCGCGCAAAATCGATTTGATCTCGTCGCGCAGCGCCACATGGGTGCGCTCGTGCGGCAAGATGGTGTGACGGCCGGTGATGTTGGAGAAGCCGTCGTTCGTCGTGAAGCTGCCGACATTGCCGCCAATGGAATAGCGCAACAGGAGCGCGGAACGACTCAAAAGTGTTTGAGGATCCACAAGTAGGCTGAAGCTTTGCATCACATCGTAGACGGTGCGGGCGAAGGCAAGCGGCGCATTTTTGCCCGCATTGGCCGAGTCGTCGAAATCGAGCGTGTAGGGTATCGTGCCCTCGGTGCCGGGAGCCTTGGGGGCGTCTTCGGAACGGACAATGTACACAGGTGGGGAGAAGAAAAATGTTGCGGGCGTTACCGTAGTTACGTTCACCGGGAGACTCAGCTCCACGGTTCTTACGTTACCTATGTTCGTGATCTTAGTGATGGTGTAATTCAGGCTTGGGTCGCCCGAGGTGTTCGGGGTGAGCGCACTATTGGTCGCGGTGACCACATCGCCGACGCGCAACAGGCTCATGTCGAAGGAAGGATCGGTCACGTTCAGGATCAGTGAGTTGTCGTCGGTGCGCCCCGTGTTGGCGATCGTGGCACCTTTGAAAGAGCCGCTTGGTGCCTTATTCGGGCCATCGTTCAGTTCGCGGACATAGTAGTCCGCCCAGGCGTACCAGACATCGATGAGCTTGCGGACCACATAAGAGTAAGGAGCTCCGGTAAAGGTGAATGTCCCCGTATATGGGGTCGCGCCAAGGCTCTTGGTTAGCTTGATCGTTTTGAAGTCGGCGGAGATGCTGTCCGGGTCGCTCGAAATGTAGGTGCCGGCGGGAATCGGGCTGCCCGGGATGCCCGTGACGAGCATGCCCGGCCGCAGGTAGATGCCTACCGAAGGATCGAGATTCGTGATCTTGTCGCTATTCGCGGCAATTGCTCCTGTTGTCGAGACGAATTGGGAACCGCTGAAAGTCCAGGACTGGCCCGACCTGGGGAAATTGGCGGGGTTGCTCATGATGATGATGGCATCATTCTTTCCCGGCGTTCCCTGAATGATTTCGGAGATGGTGGTGCCGTTGGGAAAGTAGGGCTGTGGGTTCGGCCCCGGGGTGTTGACCGGCGACCAGAGCATTCCCGGCGCAAGTTGGGCCGCTTGGGCGGCGCTGACGCCCGTGATTTGGTCGGAGCCTGTCGTCGCGACGCCGGTCCCAACGGTTTCCACATTGGCCTTGGTGCCGCCGCTGATCAGCGAGAACTTCGTTGCATCGAATCCCGATTGAACGTTCTGATTGACCGAATCGGCAATCACCTGGTATCCCGCGGGCAACTTCTGCAGATGGACACCTGTCGTTTGCGCCTGATAGTTGCCCCCGCTAGAGGGAACCCCATCCCCCTTGATCTCCTCCTCGGTCCCGTCCTCCTTGATCTTCTTGTTCAAGCTGAAATTCGTGACGGTCAGGCTGCTCGTCACACCCGTGATGGTCCAGCGGCCATTGAGCGAGGTCTGTCCCGTCACGCCGCTGATGACGATGGTGCTACCTTCGTGCAGGGCTCCTGTCACGGGCACGACGAGCTTGATCGTTCCACTCGCCGGATTGTCGATGAGATAGATTACGCCGCTTGGGTTGTTGTCGTCGGGCATGTAGTACTGGTCATAGCCCAGACCGCCAAAGTAAGTACCGAGGCCGTTGGAGCCGGGATCACCGGCCGTGGGCGTCAGGTTCACCGAGGTGAAGGCGGCGATAATCTGCTGCATCTGGGTGACGCTCATGTCCGACCCGAGCCAGGCAAACTGGCCCGGGTCGAGATCGGGAGCCCCGTCGGGAGCGCCGCGCAGTGGAACGTTGGTTCCCGCCATCGAGGCCGGCATCGCCAAACTGTCGACATAGGACACGTCGTAATTGACGATCGTGTCGAGCTCGCGTGCGGGCATGTCCGGGGCGACGTAGAATTGCTTGGGATCGCGGAAGGTCATTTCCGTCAATTGCGCGGGGGTGCCGAAACCGAAGTCGTTGGCGACCAACGGGTCGTGATACCAGAGAACCACCGCGTCGTCATTGGCATATTTGGTGACCGGGTCCGGAAAGTTGGCGCTGTAGAGGGAAGGAGGTGCGCCATCCTTGGGAGGAGCCACCAAATAGGACGGCTTGGTTGAATCGAAGAACCATTCGGTGTTGTTTTGCAGAGGGTTGCCCGGGTCGGTCGGGCTCGAAAGGGGTACCGGACCGTTGGTCGCGAAGTAAAGCCGGCCGCCGTCCCAAAAAGCGATCGGCACTTGCACCGTCGCCTGATGGCCAGGCAAGAGTCCCAGTACATATTGGTTGTTGGCGTCTTTTTCCCCGATATAGCCTCGGTACGTTCTGTCCCGGGCATCTTTGGGGTCGTAGAGGGCGGTGTCTGGTCCGAACTGGCTGACAAATGCGGTGGCGGCGCCTCCCTTGCCCTGGTTCCCGTTGGCGCTATCGTCGAATACAACCTGCAACTGGTCGTTCTTGTCGTAGCCGGCACCGCCGTCGATCAGTTCCAAACCGTAAAGATGACCGAGTCCGTCGACTTTGACTTTGGCGGTGGCGACTGTCGCCACCGTTCTGGTCAGATTGTTGATTTTCACTGTGGGCCAGAGCGCTGGATCGTTCGTGGTGTTGTAACCGGAACCCTCGCTATCGAGCGTGATGCGAACCACCGTGCCTGCGGTCTCGTTTACCGTCGAGTTGGCGCCATAGAAGATGGGAAAGACGACCGTGCTGCTGTTGTTCTGGATGGTGACCAGTTTTTGTTCCGGCAGGTTGTTTTGGTCGAAGCCTGTATCTCCTTCTGGAGTGTAAACCACCGAGTTCAGTCCGAGTTTTTCTTCTTGATTGGTGCCGGCCATGGGCAGGACCGGGGTGAACACCGCCATCAGGTTGCGGTCTTCCAGCACCAAAAACTCAATCGTGAACCTTCTCTGGGGCGCGCGTGGACGCGTTTGGATCGGAGTGCGCCGGATAGGGCGACGCAGGTAGCGCAAGAAAGAGGAGAAAGGCATTCCGGAAACTCCTGATGACGATGGCTAGGATTTGCTGGCCCGGTGTCTTTTCAATGGGCAATGGGATGCGGAATGGATTTGCTGGCCGTACGGACCTTGGGCGCGGGAGTAAGCAACCGGTGGTCACGGCGGCTCAACCTGGCGAGGATCCGATCTAAATATAACGGGCAAATGGCTGGATTGGTTCTCCGGACTGGAAAATTCAACGCAGCCATTTTCCGGTTTCTCACAAGTTCCTTTCGTTGCCGACATAAAGGAAAAAGCGAGCCTTGGGTCGCTGCTGATGCCCAAGGCTCGCTTGATCGGAAACGGTGATCTTGGGCTTTCTTGCCATTTTGTAAGAGGGAAAGCCCAGACGGTTGTCAACGATTAGCTACCCGGCCTTCGGACCACGCGAGCTTGAGTGGTGGCGGCCAGGCTCGTGGGCGCCGATGAGCCGGTGACAAGCTTGAAATACTCGTCGCTTGCCGCGAAGGCGGCTTCGATCGCCGAAAGACCCTGTCCGCTCTTCACCCAGGTATCCACTTCCGCGGCGGTCGGCGCCGTTTTGCGTTGCAGCAGGTTGAGGAAGAACGGCTGATAGGGGAGGGGTTTCAGCGTTGGGTCGCCAAAGAAGGTCCGAACCGCTCCACTTCGGAACTCGGGCAGCACCACGATCAGCTTGGCCACACCTTCTCGGCCAAGCGAGGTCACGCGGCGGGAGTAATTGGCGATCTCCGCCGAAGTGGCCTCACGGTTCATGAGAATCGAGAACAATGCCTTCACAAAAGCATCGTTGGCGGAAGCGGTGGGGTAAAGCTCCTTGGCGCGCGCGGCGAAATCGTTCGTGCCGGCGATGCCCGCGATCACGAGATCAATGCTCACACCACTCACGAGTTTGTTGATCCAGGTCGCTTGATCGCCGCCGGTGCGGTTGAGCATCCGCTGGAACAACGATGCCACTACCCGCGTGGCCGCATCCGTCGTGCGCATGATTCCATCGACCGCTGCCGCCCGGCCCCTGGTGTTCAGCACGCCCAGCCACTGGCTCATCTCGGCCTCGCTTGGCTTGCGATTGACGAACGCCGTAAAGAGCGCCTCGATATAGGTCTGATTGACGTCGGCCTTCGTGTTCGTCAGCGCGAAGGTGGCCGGAGTCGACAGGGCCGGGGTGACATTGGCGCTGACCGAGTAGGCGCCGCTCACGCTGTTCGCCGTGAAGACCGGCGAGGTGGCGATACCGTTCGCATCGGTCGCGACGGTCACGGTGGTGCCCCCGTTGGCAAATTTGCCGCTGGCGCCGCCGGTCGGCGCGGTGAAGGTGACATTGATGTTGCCAAGCGGGGCGCCACTACTGTCGGTCACCTTGACCTTGAGCGGGGCCGCGAAGGCGGTGTTGAGAGGGGCGCTTTGCGGAGTGCCCGAAACGACCACGATCGCCGCCGGCACATTCGCCGATTCAACGACGAAGTTCTTTTGGCTGTATCCCGTGTCAGCGGCGTTGGTGACCCCGATGAGCCCGGTCGTCGCCAGGTTGGGGACCGTGACCTCGATTGTCTTGTCGTCAACGACGTTGAAAATGGAAGCCGCGACGCCGTTGAAGGTTACTTTGCTCGTGCCGGTGAATCCCGTGCCCTTGATCGTGACCTTGCTTCCCGTTGGCCCCTTCTCTGGCGAGAAAGAATCAACTATGGGTTTCACGATCGTCGTGACGGTGAAGTCGGTGGCACTGCTCGCCGCGTGACCGCTCGCGGTGGAGACGCTAATCCGTCCCGTCGTGGCACCGATCGGCACGATGGCGGTCATCTCGTCGTCGTCCGTCACGGTGAACTTGGTGGCATCCACGCCGTTGAACTTCACGTGAGTCACACTGGTGAAGCCTTTGCCGAAGAGCTTGACTTCAGTACCCGCCGCACCGCTCTCTGGCGAGAAGGACTTGATGTCCGGCTGAACTCCCACCACGAAGCTGGTGGAGCTTGTGCCCTCGCCAAGGTCATTCCTGACCGTGATCAGGCCCGTTACGGCGCCGGAGGGTACCGTGGCGGTGATCGTGCCGTCATCCTGAACGGTGAAGCCGGCCTGAGTGATGCCGAACAACACCTTGGTCGCCTTGGTGAAGCCGCTGCCTTGGATCGTGACGCGATCGCCGACTTCCCCGGATCCTGGTGAGAACGACACGATGACCGGCTTCGTCGCGGCGATCACGGTGAAAGCGAAGGGGGTGCTGCTGAGGGGGCCCGGGTTGGTGACGATAATGGGCGCCGAACCGGGGGCGACACCGGCCGGCACCTCCACATCGATGTTCTGATTGTCAATCACCTTGATGACCGTGGCTGCAACGCCACCGAAGGTGATTCCACCCCCGGCCTGGTTCACACCGGTGAAGTTCGTGCCCGTCAGACGAATCAAGGCGCCCACGGATGCCGGGTTGGGAGTGGCGGAGGCGACGGTCGGCGTCTGGTAGGCCGTGACGTTGAACTGGTTTGCTCCGCTGTCGCCCGTGCCTGCCGCGGTCTTGACCACGACTTGACCGGAAGTCGTACCGGCGGCCACGCGCACGGTGATGGTCTTGTCGTCGATTACGGTGACGTGGGTGGCCGGCGTCCCATTGATGGTCACGCCACCCGTATCGGGATCGTCGGCCCCGGTGAACCCGCTTCCCTTGATGGTGAACACGGTCCCGATAGGGCCGCTATCGGGAGTGAAGGGGTTGGAGGCCGCGATGACCGGTTTGTTGACGGTGAACGTGTACCCGGTGCTCGTGTAGGTGGTGCCGCCCACGGTGAGGGTGAAGGTGCCCGTGCCGCTGGCGTCGTCGGGAATGGTGATCTTCAATTCCGTACCCGTGGGATTCGCCGAGTACACGTCCACGGGCGTGGTCGATCCATCGAAGGTCACCGCGCTTGTGCCCGAGAAGCCGCTGCCATAGAGCGTGACGGTGGACTTGAGCGAGCCGCTGGCGGTGTCACTCCCCGGCTGACCGATGCCGGAGAACGTGGGATTTCCTGGATTGCCAATGGTGAAGAAAAGGGAACTGTAATTGGTCCCGGAGGGGGTTCGAACGCCGACCTTTCCCGTGGGCCCTGGGTAGGTCGTGCCGTTCTTGTTTTCCTGATAACTTGGCACGATGACCTTGATCGACGAATCGGTCGCGGCGATCCAGTTGCCGCCGCTGGAAACATCGCCATTGCCGCTGCTGCCTTTCAACTGGAACGATTTGTCGCCCACGACATTCGTGACGATCCACTGGCGATTGAGCGCTTTCTGACCTTTCATGCCGCTAATCGTGATCGTGTCCCCTTCGATGAGGCCCTTGGTGTTCGAGGTTTTGATCGTGACGAGCGCCCCGTTGTCGTTGACAATGCCCGTGATCGCTCCCTGGATCATGGTGGCGGGAATGCCGTTGAAGGTGACTCCCAGGACTCCGTCGAAGCCGCTGCCCTTAATCGCGACCGTGCTGCCGGGCTTCCCGGTTGTGGTGGTCGGTGTGACATCTTGAGGCAATTGCGTCTTGAAGCCCGAAAAAGTGAACTGGGTGAGAGGTTGATCGTCTACCGGGGGAGTCCAGTTTTCAGGTGTCTTGAATGTGACCCAGCTTTGGTCCACCTTATTCACCGGGTTGAGCGGCGTTGTGTGTGCGATGGTCACTCCCGGAGGCAGTCCCAGGCCGGTGATCAAGGCGCCGATCGGGTCGGAAGACTTGGTCGAAGCCACCAGCTTCAGCACGACCTCCAGGCTGAGGCCGGAAATCCTGGTTTCCCCGGGGAAATCCCGGGGGGTCGCCTTACTGCCCTGGATGAATCCCTGGCTTTGCTGTGTGCCGAACTTGGCGCCGCCGGTGTAAGCTTCCAGATTGACAAGGTCCGGCGCGATGGGATCGGGAGGGGTCTTGGTGGTGTTTACGGGGGCCGTGTAGGCGTTGCCTCCAAAGGAGATTTCAATCGAGCTCGTGTTGGCCGTGGTGTTGGCGACATCGTCGTCGAGCGAGAAGCCGTAGCCTGACATCTTGAGCTGGGTGTGGACGAACCACACATAGGGATTGAGGTTGTAAACCCCGAAGTCGATCGATTTTGGTCCGCTGCCTTTATCGAGGGTGGCGCCGGGAGTTGGCACGGCCGGGTCGGGATACCAGTTGACTGGATCGGCCACCGTGGGGTCAAGGAAGTCAAAAACACCACGCAGAATCGATTTGATTTCGTCGCGCAGCTCCACGTGCGTCCGGTCATGCGGCAGCGTGGTGTGGCGGCCAGTCCTATCGGCAAATTCGTCGTTCGTGGTAAAGCTGCCGACGTTACCGCCAATCGAGTATCTCAAAAGCAAGGCGGAACGGCTCATCAACGTATCCGGGTCGATCAGGAGACTAAAGCTCTGCATCACGTCGTAGACCGTTCGGGCAAAGTCCAGAGCGGATTTTTGCTGGGCGGCAGTGCCTGAGGAAAAATCGAGCGTGTAGGGAATCGTGCCCGCGGTGCCAGGCGCCATCGGCGCATCCTTGGACCGGACAATGTATTTGGGCGGGGCAAAAGAGAACACGGCGGTCGTGGCGTCCCTCACGGCCACGGGCAAGCTCAGCTCCACGGTTCTTGCCGTCTTATTGATCTTCGTGATGGTGTAATTCAGACTCGGGTCGTCGCTGGTGTTGGGGGTGAGGGTGCCCGCGGTGCCGGTGACAACGTCGCCGACTCGTAACAGATCCATGTTGAAGGATCCCTCGGTGATCTTGAGGAGGAGGGAGTTTTGATCTTCCCGATTCTTATTGGCGGTCGTGGTTCCCGAGAATGATCCGCTCGGCGCCTGGTTTGGTCCCGAGTCATTCAATTGCCTGGCATAATAATCGGCCCAACCGTACCAGACATCGATCAACTTGCGCACCACATAGGAGTAGGATTCGCCGGTGAAAGTGTAAGGGCCCGTGGACTTGGTCGTTCCAATGCTTTTGGTCAGTGTGATCTCCGTGAAGTCGGCGGAGATGCTGCCCGGTGCGGTATCGATGTAGGTGCCCGCGGGAATCTGGTCTCCTATGACCAGCATCCCTGGCCGCAAGTAGATCCCTACTTTCGGATCAAGCTTGGTGATCTTGTTGCCGTTCGCGGCGATCTCCCCTTCATTCGAAGCAAACTGCGAGCCGCTATACGTCCACGATTCCTTCGACCTGGGGAAGTTGGCGGGGTTGGTCATGACGATCGTCGCGTCATTATTCCCGGGCGTGCCGGGGATGATCTTGGCGATCGTGGTGCCGTTGGGGAAATAGGGCTTGCCATCTGGCCCGGGGGTGTTGACAGGCGACCACAACATTCCCGGCACGAGCAGTGCCGCCTGGTCGGCATTGACCTTCTTAATCTCCGCCGAACCGGCGGTCGCGTCGCCGGTTCCCAAGGTGTCCACGGTGACTTTGGTGCCGCCGCTTACGAGCGAGTACTTGGTCGCATCGAAGCCCGATTGAACATTTTGGTTCGCCGAGTCGGAGATCACCTGGTAGCCGGCGGGGAGTTTCTGAAGCGCAACGGCAGTCGATTTCGCCGCATAGGTGCCGCCGGTCGAGTTTTCGCCGTTGCCCACGACGCCCTTCAAAAAGAAATTCGTTTCGGTCGAGCTGCTGGCAACCTCGGTGATCACCCAGGTGTTGTTGAGCTCGGTCTGCCCTTTCACCCCATCGATGACGATGGTGCTGCCTTCGTGAAGCGCCCCGGAGACGGGGACAATGAGTTGGACGCGTTGGTCTTTGAGGTTGCGAACGGTGAGGATTTTGCCGCCAGCAGCATTTTCAGGGGGCATGTAATACTGGTCGTAGCCAAGGCCGCCAAAATAGGTGCCTAGGCCGTTCGGCCCGGATTCTCCCGCCTTGGGAGTGACGTTGACGGTGGTGAAAGCAGCGATGTATTGCTGCATTTCCGTAACGCTCATGTCCGAGCCGAGCCAGGCAAATTGACCCGGGGTAAGGTCCTTGGCATCCTTGGGCCCGCCGCGCAAGGGAACGTTCGTCCCCTCCATCGCGGCCGGCATGGCCAGACTGTCCACATAGGACACGTCATAATTGACGATCATGTCGACCTCGCGTCCCGGCATGTCGGGTGCGATGTGGAACTGCTTTTGATCCCGGAAGGTCATTTCCGTGAGCTGCGCCGGAGTTCCGAAACCGAAATCGTTGGCTTCGGCCGGATTGTGGTACCAAAGGACCATGGCGTTTTCGTTGGCTTCATCCGTGACGGGGTCGGGAAAGTTGGCACTGTAGGGGGTTGGGTGCTCGGAATCCGATGGAGCAACGACATACGAAGGTTGGGCGGGGTCGAAAAACCATTCCTTGTTGTTTTGCAGCGGGTTGCCGGGATCATCTGCCCTTTGAAGCGGCAAAGCCCCATTGGTTGCGAAATAAAGCCGGCCTCCGTCCCAAAATGCGATTGGTAGCTGCACCGTCGCCTGGTGTCCGGGCAAAAGTCCCAGCTCGTATTTTCCTTCGCTGTTTTTCTCGCCGATGTAACCCCGGTAGGTCTGATTTCTACCATCCATGGGGTCATACAAGGCGTAGTTTTTGTCGTACTTGCTAATAAATGCCTCGGCCGTTGCGCCCTTGCCCTGATTGCCATTGGCGCTATCGTCGAATGTGACCTCTAATTTGTCATTCGGATCGTAGCCTTTCCCGCCGCTTACGAGTTCCAGGCCGTACAAATGGCCGTCGCCGTCAACCTTCACTTTGGCAACCGCGCGGTCAGCCTCGGGAATGGCCCGGGTAAGGTTGGTGATCACGACCTTTGGCCAGAGCTCTTCTTTGTTTTTCGTATTAAAACCGGAGCCGACATTATCGAGCGTGATCCGCACGACCTGACCCGCGGTTTTATCTACCGTGGAATTGGCGCCATAGAAAATCGGGTAAACGACGGTGCTGCTATTGTTCTGGATCGTGACCAGTTTTTTCTCCGGCAAATTCGCTTGATTGAATCCCTTGTCTCCCTCCGGAGTGTAAACCACCGAGTTCAAACCTTTATCGTCTCCTTGTTTGGTACCCGCCATGGGGAGCAGCGGCGTAAACGACATCAAGCAGCGATCTTCCAGGACGAGGAATTCCAGCGTAAAGCGTGTCCGGGGCCTCGCTGGACGTTCTTTGATGTGGGTTCGAAAGGTCGGACGGCGCAGAAACCGGAAAAAAGAAGACAAGGACATTACGGAAACTCCTGAAAGGGATTCGTCGGATTTGGTGAGAAGCCGTCTTTTAAGGTGCAGAACCTGGTACGGTATCTTTCCTGGTGGTTAGAAACCTGGATGCGTGGACCGCCCGCTGGCGGCAGTGGTCGCTTGCGGATTGTTTTCTCACGTCTAAATGTAACGAGAGAGTGTTCGGAAGTGTTCATTGTGCGAGAAAAAAAGAAGACGGGTATTGCGGCCTTAAGCAGGGAATCTGCCTGATTTCCCGAGATAATAAGCGAGAGGGCGCCCCAGCTGTATGGAAACTGCGCAGAATGCGTTGAGCGGGTTGTTTGAGTAGTCATGAACTTACACGGCAGCTGAGGACGGAGAGCCGCTGGCTTGAACGAGGCCATGGTGGTTCCTGACGCATTCACCCACCTTGGCAGACCATCCGGCGGGGCTTGACCTCGCCAGGGAGCGGTCTGGCCATTGGAGAACCTCAAACTTCTGGCTCGGCACCCTTTTCGTTCGGACTGCTGCGGCACGAAATGCTGCTTGGATTTGGCATTGAGGACCAGGGCAGTGGACACCACCCAAAGACGCCTGAAAGGCATTTGGTCGGCCGGGTCGATGCTGTCTCATCGAGCAGAATACTCCACTTCATTTAGTCATCGGATCCCTCGCGAGCGATGGCATTTTTCGTTATTGCTCGGATCTCTCCTTGTACCTCAAATCACCCCTCGGCCTTTCGATTATCCCTATTTGAGATTTGCGAAGTGAGAAAATGGCCACTCCCAGGCCATCGCGGAACGATCGACCTTAAGAATCGTAGGTTGATGCGCGAGGCTTCCGCGCGTCGAAAACCGCCGAATGAAACCCCGGGTAACGGCTGGAACGAAACTGCTGGACAGAACGGTTGTACCGCTCTTGCCGGCAACGAAGGGCGATGGGGGCGCCCAGTCTGCGCTGCCGTGTCAATTACGGTGTTATTATTGCTACATCTGGTTGTCGCAAACGAGAAAGAGTCCAGTTTGCCACGAAAGTTGCTTTTAACCTGCAGCCTCAGTCCCGGCGACATCGTCATGATGACCGCGGCGGTGCGCGATTTGCATCTCGCGCATCCCGGGCAATTCCTCACCGATGTCAGGACGAGCGCCAGCCAGCTCTGGGAAAACAATCCTTATCTGACTCCGCTATCGGAAAGTGACCCCGAGGTGGAGGTCATTGCGATGCGGTATGATCTGATCCACGAAAGCAACGAGGGGGCTCTCCACTTCATTCATGGTTATGTGCGGCATTTGGAAGAGGTGCTTGGCCTGAAAATCCCCGTCACGAAATTCCGGGGGGATATTCACTTGTCGCCCCAGGAAAAATCGTGGATGAGCCAGGTGGAAGAAGCGGCCATCGGCTGGAAGGAAGAGTTTTGGATTGTCATGGCCGGGGGAAAATACGATTTCACGGCGAAATGGTGGGATCCAAGCCGCTATCAAGAGGTCGTGGATCATTTCGCGGGGCGCATTCAATTTGTTCAGTGCGGCGAGGCGAATCACTTTCATCCGCGCCTGAACGGCGTCATCGATCTGGTGGGCAAAACCGACATCCGTCAGTTCACGCGCCTGATGTATCACGCCAGCGGCGTCATCTGTCCCGTCACTTTCGCCATGCATTTGGCGGCCGCGGTCGAGGTCAAACCCGGCCGGCCGAAGAACCGCGCCTGCGTGGTGGTGGCGGGCGGCCGAGAGCCCTCCCAATGGGAGAAATATCCCCACCACCGTTTTCTAGAAACCAACGGCGCCTTGATGTGCTGCGACAACGGGGGTTGTTGGAAATCTCGCTGTCAGCCGGTGGGAGATGGGGACGAGAAAGATAAGCCGGAAAACCTCTGCGTCGAGCCGGTGCGCATTTCGAAAACCGTCGTCTTGCCGCGGTGCATGGATATGATCGGCACCCGCGATGTCATCCGCGCCGTGGAGCTTTATTACCAGGGAGGGGCATTGAATTATCTTCGCCAGGGCGAATCGGAGCCGAGGCAAATCGCGATCGCCGGGTAGCTTCGTTCTTGTCGAGAAAAAGGATCCCAGTGACTCAACTCTGCTTTACGACCTGTGCGAACGAGGGCTTTCTGCACGGGCTGAAAGGCCTCATCACCTCCATCCGCAGACTCTATTCACCCGACGAAGCGCGCATCGTTGTCTTTTTTGAGGAGCCCAACGACGAGGTCGCTGCCTTTTGCCGAGCCCACAGCGCGGAATGCCACCATTTTGACGAGATTGAGAGTTGGCGGCGCCCCTTGATGCAATCGGATTCGTTTCTGTCCGACACGAAGCATTTCTACCACGAGAAGTTTCAGCTTCTGCCCGACCTACCGCATCACCTGGAGCGACTCGATTTTTGGGTCGACAAGGTTCACCACCTGCATCCACTCAATGTCAAGGCGCACTGCACGGCGTATTGCGCCTGTGTGCTTGAGGCGCCTTTGATCGTCCATATCGATTCGGATGCCTTTCTATTATCCAAAATCGATAAGATCTTTTTGCGGCATCCCGCGGCGGACACGGTCATTGGATTCGACGACGGCACGGAGATGCTCGACCATTTGGAAGCGCTCTACGGAATCTCCAAACCAGCCGATTTCGATCCGAACCTGTACGCCTTCAACGCGGGCATTGTTTTTTATGTCAATGGTCCCGGCTTACGCAGGCTAATGACCGAATTCAGTTTCTATATCGATAGTTGTTATCACTACACCTATTCCGGTTCTTTTGCCGATCAGGGAGTCCTGCGAGCCCTGGTGGCCAAGCATCACCTCCTGGGCTCCATTGCATTTGTCAAGGAAGACGCGGTGAACTGGAACCCGACGTGGTTCCGGGCCGATGATCTGTCCTTCGATACCGAGCGCAAGATTTGGATCAATGCCGCCAACGGGGGTGAACAGCACATTTGGCATGGCGCCGGAGGTGAAAAGGTCTGGACGCGCCGGTACCCGTCGCAATCGGTGAATGAAGCCTGGGCCTGGGTGGGAGGGGAATTTGAAGCTCTGGCTTACGAGAACATCAAAGGTTCGTTGATCAAGCCTCACTGCGAGCTCCTCGGCCAGACCATTCGTGATCATTTCGAACCGACAGGAAAAAAGAAATTACAGATCCTGGAAGTGGGGACCCAATACGGACGAACCGCTGTCGCGCTTTGCCTGATTCTCAAGTCACATGGGTTCGATTGTCAGGTCGACACGTTTGACATTTATGCTCCCTCCCCGGATTACCCCGGCGACCATGCCACCCTGGCCGAAGCCCAAAGAAATGTCGCTCGCTTTGGCCTGGAAAAGCAGATCCGCTTGCACACGGTCGAGCCCTGCGAAGACATTTCGGTGCACTTGAGCGATGCGCCCGATGTCGTCTTCATCGATGGCGACCATCGGTACAAGCCCGTGATCGCCGACTGCGTCGTAGCGCGCAAGTTACTTGCCCCAGGTGGAATCATCCTCGGGGACGATTATCAATTGGAGAGCGTTCAGGCTGCGGTCAAGGATGTATTCGGACCGGAAAGGGTAACTGCGCTAAACCCTAGTCTTTGGTCTTGCTTTATATTTGACGTGAATTAAAAGTTTGTTATGCTTGATTGTTTTTATATGAATGATTTTTATTTGGCTTTTGAAAGGACATGAAAAATGGCTAGCTCGTCAAGTTCCCAGTCAACCGTGAGTCGTTCTTCCCTCGGTTCATCCCTATCTCGCCCGGTACCCGGTGGAGTTTCGCGCTTAGGAGACGGCGAAGATTCCGGATATCCCTATCCGTCCTCCAGTTTGGTTTCGTCGTCTCTTTCTTCGGGCTCTAGCGGTTTCTCCTCCAATTCGAGAGCTCCGGATCCATCGGGAACTTCTGAATCGTCCTCTCCCTTGGGCGGTCCTTCTTCCAGTTCCAAAAGTAGCGCGGGCCGGCCAAGAGCCTAGGCGTTTATTCCGACAAGAGCCTAGGCGTTTATTCCGACAAGAGCTTAGGCGTTTATTCCGACAAGAGCTTAGGCGTTTATTCCGACAAGAGCCTAGGCAATTATTGCGGCAAGAGCAAACTTGTCACGAAGCATTACGGCGAACTTCGCGTCAAACGGAAACCAGCGGCTTCGCGTGTGAACGGCGCATCAGACCAGCGTTTCGCCGATTTGCAGAGTCGAGCATAGCAAAGACTGTGGCTGCTTCTGATGGCTCGCTTGTCATTCTGTACCGTTTCGCCCATTTTCCAACCGCCAGGGTGATCGTCGTGCGTGTACACCCTTTCCTGGCACCATTCGGTGGCGTTGCCAAGCATGTCGAATAGGCCGTAGGCATTCGGCCTCAGTGTGGCCACCGGCCATTTCTTCTCGGAAGAATTGACCGAAAACCAGGCATATCGGGGTAGTAACTCGTCCGCGTCGCCGTAGTCTCGTTTCGTTGCGGCGCCGCCGCGGCACGCGTATTCCCATTCTCCTTCCGTGGGCAACCTGTAACCTCTGCGGCGATGGTACCCGGGAGAGATCTTCATATCGATCGAGTATTTCCCTTCGGCATTGGGCTCGTAACACCACTGTTCTTTGGGAACTCCCTCCTTTTCGCTCAACCAATTGCAATAGGCCACGGCCTGGAACCAGGGAACACCTGCCATGGGCGTGTCAGGAGAGGCGCCGGGAGGAGTTGATACGAGATCCTTATTGTCTCTTATCTTGGGATCTTGGAGGAATCTGCGGAATTGACCTACCGTTACCTCCGTCATGCCCACATCGAAATCATAGTCGATCGTTGCTTGATGTTGGGTTTCAAGCAGAGTCCAGTCCGGTGCGTCCGCCGGCGTACCCATGGTAAATGTCCCGGGAGCTTGAAATCGGATCATGGTAATCCCCTCGGAATTCACATACCAACGGCGACTCGGGTTCTTACCTTTTGGCTCGATGTTGTCTTTTAGCTCGACATCGTTGCATTGTTGTCCCCAATGGCCCGCCAGCCACCTGGCGGCGGAGTGGATCTCCGAGCTGTTGTCCGTGCGGTATAACTCCATGATCGTCGCAGTCAAGGCGGCTCGTTTTGCCGCAGGAAGCATCTGTTCGTCATATCTGCCGAGGGCAAGCAATAAAGGAGCCGTGAAGTCTTTTTCCTTTTTCGATAGCCGGCGCAAGAGAACATCCGCGGGACAACCCATCGGCCCGAGGCGGTCGATGATGTAGCTTCGGCAGCGAGGGTCAGGAGACATTTTCAATAGGGGCCAAAGTCGGTCCTCGACCCCGAGCCGAAGCAACGCGATGGCCATGTTCGCGCGAGCGGCAGCCGATTCGTTTGGTGTTTGCGTTTTATCCGCCTCCTGATCAAGCGCCGCGGTCAAGGATTCGATTGCCTGGGCCGGCTGTTTCGCCATGCGCGGGAAGAGGATCGCGAAGGAATCGGGTTGGGACCGGGCCACCAAGCGCACTTGCAAGTCAAACTGATCGGCTGCGTAGTCGGTGAGGATTTCCGCACCCATCGTGGTCGGCTCCTCCATGAACTTTGCCGCGAGGGCGCCCGTAAGCTGCCCACGGGCGGGGCTCAAGATTTCCACCCACTTTGGTAACACCAAAGAAGGTTGCGACACTAACTGATCGGCAATCCAGCGGCTCATCGCTTTCCAGCGAGAATTTTCCGGATCGTAACTCGCCAGGGCGGCAGCCGCTCGGAAGCGAGCCCGGGGATCGGCGCTTGGCGTCTCAAGAAGGTTCCAAAACCCATCGGACAGTTGCGCCGCCTGAGCGGATAGGGCATCGCGAATGATCGGAAAATCAACAACCTCGGAATCAAGTAGCTCTTTGCGAAGCTTGTCGGCCAGTTCGGGTTGCGTGGAAAAAAGGCCCAGCATGGCGCGCAGCCGGCGTTCTGGCCGCAATTGTGGATCGCTCAGAGTCTGCTGCAACTCCGGATCCACCAAGCGCCGATGTTCGGCAATCTCTTGAATGATGGCCGGCGTCTCGGCAATATTGGCGTCAAGCAAACGCATGACAAGCGCATGCGCCTGGCTTGTGGCACGGTCCTCGACGACCAGACTGCGTACAAGCAAACCCAATCCAAAGATCAGACCGCCGAAAGCGCAAACCCAGGTCAAGGTGGTGAGATGCTTTTTCGTGGCCGATTGCATCATCCTTCGTTCAGGCTCGGTCCAGGTCCGTGGCGCCGTGAAATTCCTGATTTGCAGCCATTCCACCATCGAGGGCAACTGGCGCCGCTCCTGCCGGAAGCGCCACAAGGCGGTCCGATCGGCGAGTCGCCGTTCCGCCCGGCCTCGCCATGTGTGCATTTGTTGACGAGTCAACCACTCGCGTAGCGATGGCACCATGTAATCGTGAGTCAGTTGGTAGTACCTTGCCTCGGCGGGAACCTCGGGAGTATCCGCGTCTCGATTCTCGGCGGTCGTGGGCGCTATGAGGCGCATTTCGCCGATGAGGATCTGCATCAAGTGAGCGAAATAATGCGGACGGTCGGCGTACCCGGAGCTATCCATCAATTCTTGGTAAGACCGCATCGATCCTTTGATGTTGGATCCGGATTCAGGCAACAACGCCTTGAGGATGGCCTGCGCCGCCGGTCTGTGCAGCCGATGTTTCGGTGATGAAGACGCCACCATGAACGAGGCGTCAAGGAACGCCACCCCCACGCCCTTCGTTCCGCCGATCTCTTTGAGCGTGGTCGCCGTCCAGGGGCGCTTTTTGACCATTTCCGCGAAAATGGCCAGCCTAACGGAAATCACCTTGCCATCTTCGGCAAGGCCCGCGACCGCTTGATCCAGGAAGGCGTCCTGTTCCCTGGTTCGGCCCGTGTCGGACAGCGCGCCAAAGGCGGTGCCGAAAAGTGCCAGCACTTTTCGAGCATGGGGGATGTCGAACAGATCGACAAGACAGGTATTCTCCCCCTCGAGCAAACGCACCTCCAGCGCTTTCATGAACCGGCTGACGGAAAGCCAGAAGTCGTCGCGCACAAGGAGCAAACACATGAGCCGAAGGCCATCGCATTGCCGCAATGCCTGGATCAACTCGGCGCCAGGATCTTCCTTGTGCGCATGCAGCCACTGTTCGAATTGGTCGATGACGATGACCACTTTCGGGCCGGTGGAGTGGGCTTGAGCCTTTCGTACGTGCGCGAGCGTCTGGACCAGGCTCAGGTCGGCGGGCAAATCGATGCAAACTCTGCGCAGACCTGTAAGGAGCCTGGCTTCGGTGTCGTCGGCGGTTGCTTCCACATAAAGAGAGCGCACCCGTCGTTTGTCCAGACATGGGAGCAATCCCGCTTTAACAAGCGATGACTTGCCACACCCGGAAGGGCCATAAATCAGGCCGACCCCAAAGGTTCGATTCAAGTCTTCCGCTTCGATGCGGGCCTTCCAAAACCGGATGCTTTCCGGCAGTCCGTCGCGGTCTCGCGGGCCGGGAAGCAGTTCGAGGAAGAAATTGGCGTCATGAGCATCGAAGGAACTCAGGCCCTTCGGCACGACTTTATAAGGACTGAGCCCGCTGACGCCATCGGGTAGAACGATCGCCGAGCGCGTCTTGTCTCCCAAATGTTTGCGCAAGTCGCTTGCCATATCGAACGCCGTCGAGAATCGATCTGATGCTCGCACGGCCAGGGCCTTCAAACAAATGCGTTCAAGTTCCTTGGGGATTCTGCCGTCCCACTTGCGCGGCGGCGGGGGATCGTCATATTGAATCAACTCGCCGAAGGCATTGAGCGATTCCACCTGGAAAGGTCTTCTTCCGGTGAGCATTTCATAAAACACCACACCCAAACTAAAGATGTCGCAGCGGCCATCGACCCGGTGCCCCTCTCCGCGCGCCTGCTCCGGGCTCATGTAAGCCGGGGAGCCCACAAAGACCATTCCCTTGCCAAAGTCTTCTTCCCGTAGGGCCAATCCGAAATCGGCCAGGTAGGCATTCGAAGCGGTGTCGATCAGGATGTTGTTCGGCTTGACATCGCGGTGCACCAGTCCCTTGCCGTGGGAATGGTGCAGGGCCTCGGCAATCGTCGCGATGAGTTTTGCGGACTCGTGGAAAGGCGGCCGTCCCGAACGAATGACCTTGCCAAGGTCATTGCCTTCGATGACCTTGGAGACGACATAGCAAAGGCCGTTATCGGTGCGTCCGAAATCGTAAACCGGCACGATATGGGGGTGATCCAGCCGAGCGAGGTTGCGAGCCTCTTCGAGGAAGGCCTCGACATCCTCAGGCCGGCGAATGCGATCGACGTGCGGCACCTTGACCGCCACGGTGCGCTGTAGCTCCTCATCGTAAGCCAGATAAACGCGGCCAAATCCCCCATCCCCCAGGATGCTTTCAATTCGGTACCGGCCAACCGCTTCGGGCGTGGCGAGCATGTCGCTTGGGGTTGGCCCGCCTTCTGGAAAAATCCGGTGCGTTTTTTCGTGATCTTTCATCGGGAGAGGGTCCAGGGATGTTCGATGGGCGCAGTCTTTGAATGTCGTATGGCGCGGTGCAGTGGGAACGATGCGGTAATGAGATAGAAATTGTAACCTTGGTGTTCTTGGATCGCCATAAGGATTGTTGAAACTCCTACTCCTCAGGGGGAACTTCTGGCCAGGCGCAGTCCGGGGCCGTCGGTAGCGCTTGGACGATCCGAGAAGCGTTTCGCCGAATGGACCGTCCGGGCATAGCTCAGGCTGTGGGCTCCTCGTACTGCGCGATGGTCCTTGTTCAGAATGAACTCGGCGAGCGAAAGTTCCTTGGGTGGGCGGTTCAAGGCATCGCGGTTTTCCAGGCACCATTCCGCGCCGTTGCCAAGCATGTCGAAGATCCCCAAGGCATTGGGCAAGAGCATGGCAACGGGGCGTCGCTGCTCGGCGGCGTTCGCCTCATACCAGGCATACTTGGGAAGCAATTCTTCGGCGTCGCCGTAGCTGCGGCTCGTGGCCGCCCCACCGCGGCAAGCAAATTCCCACTCCGCTTCCGTCGGCAAGCGATATCCCTTGCGGCGTTGATATCCGGCGCAAACCTTCATGCCTTCGGCGTATTCTCCCTGGGCATTGGGCTCGAAGCACCATTCCTCCCGGGGAAGGCCCTCTTTCTCGCTTAGCCAATTGCAATAGGCGGCCGCGTCGTACCAGGTAATCCCCACGATCGGCGCAGGGGAGTCTTCGGGAAGGGGGGCAACGCTTTCTTTGGGAAGACGATCCACCAGAAATCGGCGAAATTGCGTCACAGTCACTTCCGTCATGCCGATTTCAAAGGAATGGTCGATTTCCGCCCGGCGTTGATTTTCCCCCTTTTCCCATCCGTGTTGGCCAAAGGGAGTGCCCATCAGGAAGGTTACCGGCCCCTTGACTTTGACCATCGTGATGCCGTGGGAATTGCTATACCAGCCGCGGTTGGGCACCATGCTGCGAAACGGAACTTCCTCCAGTGGCTGGCCCCAATGACCAAGCAGCCACCGGGCCGCCGCATGGACCGACGCATTTTTGTCATTGCGGTAGATCTCCAGAATCTTCGGCGTTAGTTTGGCTCGTCTGGTTGGCGACAACCCTTGTTCGTCAAAATTTCCCAAGGCGAGAAGCAGTGGGGCCCGTAGATCCTCCTCCGCAGTCGCAAGCTTTGTCAGAAGCAGGTCGGCAGGACAGCCCAGGGGGCCGAGGCGGTCAATGAGGTAGCTACGGCAACGAGGGTCGGGAGACATTTTCAACATCGGCCAGAGGCGGTCTTCGACTCCCAGCCGCAAAATCGCCAGGACCAGGTTGGCCTGGCCGGCGGCCCATTCATTGGGATTTTGGTTCTTTTCTGGTGGGTGATCGAGCGCTTCAATCAGCGCTTCCTTTGCCCGTGCCGGTTGGTTCGCCATGGCGCCAAAGAGCACCGCGAATGAATCGGGCTGCGCTCTGGCCAGTAATTTGGCCTGGATATCGAATCGGCCGGCGGCATAGTTGGTGAGGATGTCCGCGACGATCGTTGTCGGCTCCTTCAGGAACCGATCCACCAGCGCCGGAGTGAGGTGGTCCCGACACGGATGCAAGGCATCGACCCAGCGCGAAAGCACCAGTGATGGTTGCGCGATCAACTGTTTGGCGACCCACGGGCTGACCGTGTTCCACCGAGCGTTGTCGGTGTCGTAGGCCGCCAGCGCGGCGGCGGCCCGCAAGCGTGCGCGAGCGTCGGCACTGTCGTTTTCGAGTTGGCTCCAGAAAACGGCTGTGAGCTGCGGGGCATGAACCGACAAGGCGTCGCGAAGGATGGGCAATTCGAGAATGTCGCAATCGAGCAGCTCCTTACCCAGTTCGTCTGCAAGCTTGGGCTTCGCTCTCAGAAGCCCAAGCTGTGCGCGAAGTCGGCGATCGCGGCGCGTGGCCGGGTCGTCGGCGACTTGTTCCAATTCCGGATCGACATGCCGGCGATGCTCCTCGATTTCTTGAACAATGGCCGGGGCTTCGGCAATATTGGCGTCGAGCAATCGCAAGACAAGGGCGTGGGCCCGGTCCGATTCGCGTTTCTCGTTGTCGAGCTTGCGCAGGATCAGGCCCAAGCCGACGAGCAGACCGATCCCGGCGCAAACCCAGGCCAATGTCGCGAGATGCTTTTTGGCCGCCAAGCGCATCATTTTGCGTTCAGGCGGGCTCCAGGTGCGCGCCGCCGTCAACGATTGGATTTGCAGCCATTCCCAAAGCGAGGGCAACTGCCGCGCCTCGGGCCGCGCACGCCACAAGGAAGTCCTGTCGGTAAGCCGCCGCTGTGCCCTGCCGCGCCAGGTTTGCATCTGGTTGCGATTCAGCCACTCCCAAAGAGATGGCACCATGTAGTCATGGGTCAATTGATAGAACCTGGACTTTTCCGGATTCTCCGAAGGATTTGCCGGCAAGGGATCTTCGGCGGTCGTGGGTGCAATGAGACGAACGTCTTCGATTAGAATCTGCATCAGGTCGGCAAAGAGTCGCGGACGATCGGCATATCCGGAGCATTCCCGTAGTTCCTGATAAGAGCGCATCGATCCCTTGATGGTCGCTCCCGCCTCCGGTAATAACGCCTTGAGAAGGACCTGCGCCGCATTTCGGTGCAGCCGATGTTGCCAGGGCGCGGTCGATGACAGGAATGAGTCGTCAAGAAAGGCAACCCCCACTCCCTTCGTTCCGCCGACTTCCTTGAGCGTCGAGGTGGACCAGGGCTTGTTCTTGAACATTTCGGCGAACAGCGCCAACCGCACCGGGATCACCTTGCCGTCTTCCGCCAGACCTGCGACCGCTTGATCGAGAAAGCCTTCCTGCTCCCTGGACCAGGTCGTTTCAGGCAAGGCTCCCAACGCCGTGCCGAAGAGCGTCAGTACCTTGCGAGCGTGGTGACGGTCGAACAGGTTCACCAGTTGAAGATTCTCCCCTTCGACCAGGCGCACTTCGAGTGCTTGCATGAACTGGCTGACGGCGAGCCAAAAATCGTCGCGCACCAGGAGCAGGCACATCACCCGGCGACCATCGCATTGCCGCAAGGCCTGGATCAATTCGGTGGTTTCCTCTTCCTTGTGGGCATGCAGCCATTGCTCGAACTGATCGATGACGATCATCACCTTTGGGCGCTGGGAATCGGCCGGAGCTTTCCGCAGCGTCGCGAGGGTCTGTGTCAGGCCCAGATCGGTGGGCACGTCGTGGCGCATTTTGCGCAGATCATTGAGAAGGCGGGTTTCCGTGTCGTCCGCGGACGCTTCGAGGTAAAGGGATTGCACCCGTCGCTTGTCCAGACGCGGAAGCAGTCCTGCTTTGACGAGGGAGGATTTCCCACAACCCGAGGGGCCATAGATGATGCCGACGGCAAAGGTCTTGGGAGACTCGTCCGCTTCCATGCGGGCTTTCCAAAATCGAATACTCTCAGGCAATCCCTCTCTGTCCCGCGGGCCGGGCAGCAAATCCAGGAAGAAATTGGCATCGTGAGCATCGAAGGAATTCAGGCCCTTCGGCGCGACCTGGAATGGCCTGAGTCTGCTGAACCCATGGAGAGGAAAGGGGGCCAGGCGAGGCTTCTCTCCCAGAAAAGTCTCGAGGTCGCTCGCCATGTCGAACGCGGTCAAGTACCGATTCGATGCCCGAACTGCCACAGCTTTTAAACAGATGCGTTCGAGTTCCTTGGGAATTCTCTCATTCCACTGGCGCGGTGGCGGCGGCTCCTGATGGCGGTGCACCACGGTGGGGGAATTGGGCGAATCGAACGGAAATGGCCTCCTTCCGGTAAGGAGTTCATAGAAGGTCACGCCCAAACTGAAGATGTCGCAGCGGCCATCGATCCGGTGCCCTTCACCGTGGACCTGTTCGGGACTCATGTAAGCGGGAGAGCCTGGATAGACCGATCCTTCGGCAAATTCTTCCTCCCGCAGAGCCAGTCCGAAGTCGGCCAGGTAGGAGTTCGAAGCGATGTCGATCAGAATGTTGCTCGGTTTGACATCGCGGTGCACCAGGCCCTTGTCATGGGAATGATGAAGGGCATCGGCGATCGTCGCAATGAGTTTTGCCGAATCATGGAAACTGGGGCGGCCAGAGTGAATGATCTGCCTCAGATCCTTGCCCGCAATGTATTTTGAGACGACATAGCAGAGGCCGTCGTGGGTGCGTCCAAAATCGTAAACCGGAACGATGTTGGGATGATCCAAACGAGCGAGATTGCGGGCTTCCGCGAGGAAGGCTTCGATGTCCTCGGGGCGTCGAACACGATGGCGGTGCGGCACCTTGACCGCGACGAAGCGTTGGAGTTCCTCGTCATAAGCCAAATAAACCCGGCCAAATCCACCTTCGCCAAGGATCGACTCGATCTGGTATCTGCCGACGCTGTCTGGGCGGGGGACTTGGTCGCTATTCGTTTCTGCGCCTTTGGGAAGAAACAGATCGGTGTTTTCGAAATCGTTCATCGGGCAATTGTCCACGGCTGGCCCGTTGGCGCAATCATTGGATATTGTAGAACGCGGATTTTGGTTGTGTGGGGAAGGCGCGGTCCGGGATGGCTTTTTGGCCGCCAACTTTGACTGCCGGCTTGTGTTCAGGTCGCCTACAAATGGCATTGAGATCAGATGGCAAGGGGATGGCTGTCTTTCCGGTGACGGGCCTTGCCACTTTGCAGCAAGCGGTTTGGCTTCGTCTTCAGGAGTGCGCTACATGGCGAGTTTGTTTCAAGAGTTTCGGTTAAAAGATGTCACGCTTCGCAATCGCGTCGCGGTCTCGCCCATGTGCCAGTATTCCTCGGACAATGGCTTCCCAAACGACTGGCATCTCGTG
Organism: Gemmataceae bacterium; assembly: GCA_965226945.1. GTDB lineage: Bacteria > Planctomycetota > Planctomycetia > Gemmatales > Gemmataceae > SYLG01. Next base: position 5,407,182 of record OZ245717.1, read on the forward strand.
CATCTCGGTTCTCGAGCCGTCGGCGGCGCGGGCCTGGTCATCGTCGAGGCGACCGCGGTTACGCCCGAGGGGCGCATCAGCCCTGCCGATAGCGGCATTTACCTGGACGACCATGTCGAGCCCTTTGCACGAATCAATCGGTTCCTCAAGGAGCATGGCGCCGTCCCCGGCATTCAACTTGCACACGCCGGGCGCAAGGGCAGTTCGAGCAAACCGTGGGAAGGGCACAAACATCTCGAAAACGATGCCGGCGGCTGGGACACAATCGCGCCTTCGGCGATTCCTTTCGGGGCTCATCTTCCAAAGACGCCCAAGGAAATGTCGCTCCAAGACATTGCGCAAATTCAGGGCGCCTTTGTCGCCGCGGCGAAGCGGGCGCTGGCCGCGGGATTCCAGTGGCTGGAATTGCACTATGCCCACGGCTACCTGGCCCACGAGTTTTACTCGCCGCTATCGAACCATAGAACCGACCAATATGGCGGTAGTTTTGACAACCGCATTCGGTTTCTTCTGGAGACTTTTGCCGCCGTGCGCAAGGTCTGGCCCGAGTCCTTGCCGCTGACCGTTCGGTTATCGGTGACCGACTGGATCGAAGGGGGCGTGACGCTCGACGATTCGATCGAACTGTTGCGCCGCTTGAAGGCAGCCGGTCTTGACCTGATCGATGTCAGCCATGGCTCCATCACTCCCGATATGTCCAAGGTGCCCCTGGGGCCCGGATTCATGGTGCCGGCGGCGAGCCGCATCAAGCGCGAGGTCAATATCCCGACGGCTGTCGGCTGGCAGATCACCGACCCCGTGCAAGCCGAGGAAATCGTCCACAATCAGCAGGCGGACCTGATCCTTCTGGCCAGGGAGCTGCTGCGCGACCCCTACTGGCCTTACCATGCCGCGTGCGCGCTGGAAGACAAGAAGGCACCGACTCTTCTGCCCGTTCAATATGCCCGTGCGGCGAGGAAGTGATTGCAATGACTACCGGTTTGTGATCGAGGTCAAAGGGAAGCAAATCGCGTTCGATGTCCTCACAGGGAAGCCTGTCACGGAGTAAATGAAGGGATCGATATTGAGGCAATGCCCGTCGGCATCAAAACCAAGAGAGGTGTGCGGAAGGACCTGTAGACTACCAGCTTGCTCCCTCCTTTCCTCTTTTGAATACTTCCATGCCTCGTTTTGCCGGCCTGTGGCCAAGGATCCTGGCCTTTGGCTGCGATTACCTGATCATTGCCTCATACCTGGTCGGTTTGGCTTTGTCGAGCGTGGCGATCCATGCGTTTTCTCCCGCGATTCTTCCCAGGTTTTTTGCAAGCCCCGCATCGGGGCAGATCACTGGCTTCGTGTTGATCACCTTGCCGGTGACGCTCTACTTTGCCCTGCTTGAATCCTCGCCCTGGCAGGGCACCTGGGGCAAGCACCGCCTGGGATTGCAGGTGACAACCCGGACAGGAAAGCGCCTCAGCCTGGCGCACGCCCTGGCCAGAACGATGCTCAAGTTCATTCCTTGGGAATTGGCCCACACCTGCATCTGGCAAGTGCGGGTGGCCGGACAGGAAGATTCGCCCTGGGTCCTGGCGGGCTTCTTGCTGGTCTGGGTCCTTGGTGGAGCAAACGCGCTTTGCATGGGGATCACGCGCACGCATCAGGCGCTCTACGACTGGGTCGCGGGGACCGTGGTCATTCGCTCAATGGTCGCCGACGGATCCGATCCTGGGAATTCTCTGGCTCGCCGCGCGAAGGATTAACCACCGGCGGACGGTTGTGGCTTGGCATTCGCTGAAGACCTGCCGGAAGGCGGCACCCCGAAGAGATCAACCAGCGGCGTGCGCCGGACGAAAAGCTCATAGAGCACAAGCGAAAGGCCCGTGGCAATGCCGCTCGAAAGGAACACCATCGGCCAAAACGAAAAATTCCACGGTGTTAGCCAGCGAATCACGGGAGGCAAGAGTTCCTGGTGGACGAGGTAGATCCAAAAGGCGGTGTTCGCCAGGTAGCGGACGGTTCCACGCGGGTGATCCAGGTAGCGTTGAAAGACGCCCAGCGTTCCCGAGACCAGGAGCGAGGTCGCGAGCGCCGAAATGCCATACCCGAGCATGCGTAAGGCCAAGAATTGCGGATGATCGGTTTGATTGGCATAGGTGCGGGAAAAGGCCAGCGCGGCCACAAAACAAAACGATCCCGCGAGCAGGCAGGGAAGCCAAAAGCGAACCATGGCAGGCAGGCTGGTTCGGTGGCAAAAGAGCCACCAGCCTGCCATGAAGTAGAGAAAATAAAACGGCCAGTCGATTTGTAGCTGGAACAGAACATCGGGAAAGGTCACGAATATGCCGTCGGCCATGCCCAGCGACCAGCCAAAGAGGCCTCGCGTCTGCATGATCGCCGGGATCGACACCAGTCCCAGGACGATGGGGAACAGACCCCACTCCATCAGCTTGCTTCGGGGTGATGGGGCGGCATCCGACTTCAACCCTAAGCGGCCAGCGGCCATCGCCACGAACGGTCCTGCTGTCGCGAACACGAGCAGGTACCAAAGAAACCACAAATGCCCCAGGGTGAAGTAGCGAGCGTTCGCACCCAACAAGGTTTTTGCGAGCGGACCGATGCGGGGCAGAAAATCGGTGAGATCAAGACCCTCGTTGGAAAAACTCGGGCTCTCGCTGCCAGGGGAGGAATCACCCGATCCTTCGGTCTCCTTTGCGGCGTGCGCAGGCGCGGGTCGATCGGCAGCTTGGGCAAAGGCATTCTTCCACTCGGCCTTACTCAAGGCTCCATCTTGATCCAGGTCATGGGGAATGAGTTCAGGCGGCAACGGGCTGGGTGGTTCACTGGGGCCATACTGTTCCCAAAGATCGAGCAGGGGACCAAGACCCATGGGGGGCGGCGGCTTTAGATAGGAGTGCAGGGAGCCGAAAAAAAGAACCGCCAGGACGAGGGGAGGGAATAAGCGCCACCATCGTTTGGCCAGGTAGGTTCGCAGGCCATATTTCTCGAACATGAGCGCGCAAAAAAAGCCGGAGATCAAGAAAAAGAGCGGCATCCGGAAGCAGTGCAGGTACTCCATGGCCAGGAAGGCCGAGAGGAACGACGGAGTTAGTCCGCCCGGACCGAACATGTTCATCTGAATGGCATGGTAAACAACACCCAAAAGCATGGCCGCCGCGCGCACGCAATCGAGCGCGTGAAACCGGGAATTTTTGGTCGTAAGTCCTGTCGATTCCTGCTCAAGACTCATGAAGGCGATTCCGGGCACTAGAAAAATCAATGAGCCAAAGACTCGAAAACTCATCCTTAAGCTCTTGGTTTATGGTGCGCCGGCATTCTGGCGCGCTGGGCCAGAGGTGGAAAAATCGATTCTTGCCGCTTTGCAAATTCTTAACCGGGCGGTAATTTAGTACGCATACGGCGTTTCGTGTGCTTACGGCCTGAATTCCCTGGGGAGCCCGAGACGATATGAACGGCCACGATCTGGCAATGGCACTGAGGGCCGCCTATTTCGCGATGCACCGTCTGACCGATGCCGTTCTGGCGCGGTTTGATTTGACGGCCGATCAGTTTGTCGTTCTTTCTTGCCTTGCTGAGGACGACGCCATCACGCAGAAAGAGCTGGCGACTCGGGCGAACACCGACCAAAACACCTTGCGGCCGATGCTCGTATTGCTTGAAGGCAAGGGGCTGCTTGAGCGCCGGCCGCATCCCACCGATGGCCGCGCCCGTGGGGTCCACATGACCAATAAGGGAAAAAAGCTGCTCGAAAAACTCTGGAAAGCCACCGATTCCGTGCGCGAAGGCCTTGTGGGTGCCGTCACTTCTGAAGAACCAGGGCAGCTCATTACTCAGTTACAAAGGATCGTGGCCGCGCTGGAAAGCCGAAAAGACCGAGGCATGCAGCCTTCCCTCCTGAAAAAACGACCAAAAAAAGCCATGCCAAAATAAAAATAAGCGAAGTGAACAAAGCGAATGAAAGAAAAAAATAAATAAAATAAATAAAAAACTAGAAAAAGCAATCGTTGAGAGTTTTGCCGAAGCACCGATCTGATCCCGTTTTTTCCTTTCCCCGGGAGGAGTTGTTGTCATGAGAGGACTGCTGCTGTTTTTATCTTGTTCGTGCGGGCTTGGGTGGTTTCACCCGGCCTCGGTGACGGCTCAGGGGCAGTTTACCCCGCTGCCGCAGTTCAACTCGCCAGAGCTGGGTGCGGATAAGAAAGTCACTTTTCGTTTGCTTGCCCCCAAGGCCAACGAAGTGAAGATTTCGATTGGCGATCTGCCCAGCACGGGGCAGGGCGTCGCCATGAAAAAGGGAGATTCAGGAATCTGGGAAGGAACGGTTGGCCCGGTGCCTCCGGGAGCCTACCGCTACCGATTTCAAATGGATGGGGTCGCGGTGATCGATCCCAAGAATTCGACCACGAGCGAATCGAACGGCAATACCTGGAGCCTGGTCTATGTGCCGGGCTCGGAGACCTCCGATTTGAAACAGGTTCCCCACGGAGCCGTGGCTCAGATCGATTACTATTCGAAAACCTTGAACAAATTCAGGCGGGCGCATGTGTACACGCCGCCCGGCTATGAAAAAGGCGAAGGGAAATTCCCGGTCTTTTATCTCTTGCATGGCGCATTCGATTGCGACAATTCCTGGAGCACGGTCGGCCGGGCTGGAATCATCCTGGATAACCTGATCGCCGCCGGCAAGGCGCGACCCATGGTCGTCGTGATGCCGGCTGGCCACACGGGCGCTTTCCAGTTTGGCGGCCCTCCAGGCGAGAACAGTTTTGAAAAACAGATGAATGCCTTCGTCTCCGATTTTCAAAATGACCTGAAGCCCCATGTCGAAAGCCGGTACCGCATCCTTGGTGATCGTGCCAACCGTGCGATCGCCGGGCTTTCGATGGGGGGAGCCCAGACCCTCGACATTGCCTTCTCCAATCCGAAGGATTTCTCCCATGTCGCCGTGTTTAGCTCGGGCGTCTTTGGCATCAACGGAGGATTCGGCGGAGCCGGCCCCAACAATCAATGGGAAACAAAGTACAAGGCCGCGCTCGACGATGCCGAGGTCAAGAAGGGGCTGAAGTTATTCTGGTTTGGTACCGGCAAAGATGACTTTCTGGTGGATACCACTCGTGCCACGGTCAAGATGTTTCAGTCGCATAAACTGGAGCCGGTCTACAAAGAAACCGATGGCGGCCACACCTGGATCAAATGGCGCGACTATTTGAGCGAACTGGTGCCCCAGTTGTTTACCGAGCAAGCCACACAGTCGAGCCGTGCCAATGACGCCGCTCGACCAGGTACACCGTCTGGCGCCAACCGGCCGGGCGCTCCCGCCGGCAGGCGTCAGCCGCCGATTGTTCTTGGGCCGGACGACAAAGCTGCTTTTCCCGCCGCTCCCGCGAAATTCGATCAGATGCGTGCCGAGATCTCGCGCGGAAAGTTGGCGACCGTTTCCTATCCATCGTCGACCGTGGGAAACGACCGCAAAATGCTCGTCTACACACCGCCCGGTTACACGAAGGATCAGACCTACCCGGTGCTTTATCTCCTCCATGGCATTGGAGGCGATGAGGAAGAATGGAAGAAAAACGCCAATGTTCAGGTCATCCTCGATAACCTTTATTCGGACAAAAAAATCGCGCCAATGATCGTGGTGTTGCCCAACGGCCGCGCCCAGCCCAATGACCGCGCCGAGGGAAATGTCTTTCAGCATGCCCCGGCCTTTGCCAAATTCGAAAACGATCTGATCAAGGACATCATCCCTTTCATCGAGAAGACCTATCCGGTGAAAGCCGATCGCGAATCGCGGGCGGTGGCGGGACTATCCATGGGGGGAGGTCAAGCGCTCAATTTTGGTTTAACCAACCTGGATACTTTTGCCTGGATCGGCGGGTTTTCCTCGGCGCCCAATACCTATCCGGCCGAAAAACTGGTGCCCAATCCCGACGAGGTCAAGAGCCGCGTCAAGCTGCTCTGGATCTCCTGCGGCGACACCGACGGCCTGATCAACATCAGCCAGAAAGTGCATCAGTTTCTCAAATCGAACGATGTGAATCACATCTGGCATGTCGATACCGGCGGCCACACCTGGCCCGTGTGGAAGAATGACCTCTATTTATTCGCTCAGAAACTGTTCCGCTAGTTCTTTTCGCGTTGCCATTTTGAGGGAATCCAGGCCCGTGCTTGAGGGGAACTTTCCTCCTCTTGAGCGCGGGCCTTTTTGATGGAGTCGAGCCCCTTCGTAGTCCGGGCCATAAGATCACCGAGGTCTCTCCCGCTAGGGGAATGCCCCCCAGGGCGATCCCAATCTCGTTGTGATTTCCGTGTTCTCATGAGCCTGACCCCGGAGGGGGAGCATGTTTGCGGTTGCCATTCTCATTGGAGTTTTCTTCCCCATCGCCCAGCCTGCGAAGCCTCCGGAAGGAGTCTGGTGGGACGGTGCGGTGGCGGCGTCGCTTGACCGCGTTCCGGCCAAGAAAGCTGCCTGGGAAAAGGCGCTGACGGAAACGCCGGTTGCACAGCGCAAGGGAATGGCCTACCTCATCGCCTATTTGCCCTTGAGGGACCTGGAGGGATTGGCGCCTGAAGTTCTCGTCAAGAATCGGGAACTGGCGTACAGGGTTCGCGGCCAGGTTGCCTGGGGAGCGAAGCTGCCGGAAGAAGTGTTCCTTGATGCGGTATTGCCCCATGGCTGTTTGACCGAACCGCGCGATTCGATGCGCGCAGAGTTCATGGACAAATATCTATCCCTGGTCAAGGATTGCACGACGCCTGGCGCGGCAGGGTGCAAGATCAACGAGCATTTATTCAAGGACTACAAGGTGACCTACAACACGCGCCGGCTGCGCACCGACCAGTGTTCGCGCGAGTCGATTGCCCAGGGAATGGCGACTTGCACGGGGCTTTCCCTGATGCTGGTTGAAGCGTGCCGTGCCGTGGGCGTGCCGGCGCGCGTGGCGACGATTGCCTCCTGGCCAGGCCGGGGCGGCAACCACACCTGGGTGGAGGTATGGGACTACGGCTGGCATTTCGTGGGGGCCGCCGAACCCGATCCGGCGGGGCTCGATCGCGGCTGGTTTGCAGGCGACGCTTCCAAAGCATTGAAGGACACGCCCAAGAGCGCCATCTGGGCGAGTACCTACAAGCCCACGGGCCAAAACACGCCTCTGGCCTGGAATGCCAAGGCGCTGGTTCCTGGGGAAAATGTCACCGATCGCTACACAGCCAACAAGGCGGTGGCGCCGGCTCAACCGCGTCTCATGGTGGAGGTCCGGCGCAAAGGGGAACGAGTCGTCGCCGATGTGCTGGCGGTCGATGGCGCCACGGGCAAACTCGTTCTTTCAGGCCAGAGTTTTGGTCCGCGCGCGGACATCAATCACCACTTGAGCGCCCAGGTTGCCGATGCCAGCCCGGTCTTCGTGCTCGCTCTTTCGGAAGGCAAGGCGGTCTGCTGTTCGGCCAAAGTCATCAAGGACACGGTGCTCGTGGTCGATCTGGATAAGCCGGACGACAACAATCTGACGCAATTGCTCAAGGTGCGTTTCGGCACCGACGCCGCCGCGGCGGCCGAAGTGGGGAAGTTGCTTGCCAAGCTTCCCTGGGACCCTTCGATGCGAGAGTTGGCCTGGAAGGCGTATAAGGAATCTCCCCGGCATCAGCCGCTGAAAAAGGAACTCGCGGAAAAGTCGGTTTCCACTCCCGAACGGACGAGCCCCTATCTTTGGCGCAAGGTGGGCGAAAAACCCAAAGAGGGCTGGTCGCTGGTCATCGCCATGCATGGCGGCGGGGGCACCACCAAGGCCATTAATGATGGTCAGTGGAAGGGGATGTTCGAAAGGTATTACCGCAATCATCCGGAGGCGGGCGGTTACATTTATCTTGCGTTACGGGCACCCAACGACACCTGGAACGGTTTTTATGACGATGCGATTTGCCCGCTGATCGAGCGTCTGATCCTGCAATTTGTGCTGTTTGAAGAGGTCAACCCAGATCGGGTTTACACGTTGGGTGCCTCGCATGGTGGTTATGGCGCTTTTGTCATTGGGCCCAAAATTCCCGACCGCTTTGGCGCCGTGCATGCTTCCGCCTCGGCACCCACCGATGGCGAAACCCAGGGAGAAAACCTGCGCAATGTGCGCTTCACCTTCATGGTGGGGGAAAAGGACACGGCATACGGCCGCGCGGAGCGCTGCCAGAAGTTTGCCAAGCTCGTCGAGGAGTGGAGAAAGAAGAGCGGGGGATATCCTGGTGAATTCGAATGGCGGCCGGGAGTGGGCCATTCCGTTCCCGATCGCGACAAGCTGGCCGAGATGCTCAAGTACACCCGCGATCCCCATCCGGCCGAGTTGGTCTGGGTGCAGTCGGACTCGGTGCTCAAGAATTTCTACTGGGTCGAGGCGGCCAAACCGGTTGATAAGGGGCGCATCGAGGCTTCCCTCAAGGACAACAAGGTGACGCTGAGAGCGGAAGGCCAGGGGCCGATCGCGCTGTGGCTCGACGCTCCGCTGGTGGATTTCACCAAGCCCTTGAAGCTGGTGCTGCCTGAAGGAAAGACCAAGGAAATCAAACTCGAACCCAATCTCGAATGGTTTTGCCAGAGTCTGGAAAAACGAGCCGATCCCCAATTGGCCGCGCCCGTTCGCGTGGAAATTCCTCAAAACTGATGGGGACGAACGCACGCTTTCAGATCCGCAGGAATTTCTAATCCGCCAAAGAAGATAAAGAGAGTCGAAATCTCTCCTTGGAGGGCCGTAGCCGGCCCTCCAAGGAGAGATCACGCCCCGACCAAGGCGATTGCGCACCCAAGCCCTTCGAATATTACGGTTTATTAATGTTGCTGCCTTACCCAATTTACCATTGGGCCAGTATGTTTCCTTTTGACCGGTTCTCTCTCACCTGGTGCTTTCACTCCCATTTCCCCCGTTGGAGTACTGGCCGTGCCCAGGGATCGTCATCATTTGCGTGCTGGCTTTACGTTGATTGAATTGCTGGTGGTGATCGCCATCATCGCCGTGCTGATTGGTCTATTGGTGCCCGCGGTGCAAAAAGTGCGCGAAGCCGCCAACCGGATGAAATGCAGCAACAACCTGAAGCAGATTGGGTTGGCGCTCATGAATTTCGAATCGACCAACGGCAAATTTCCCTCCAATGGCAATTACCCCGCAGGGGCCACGGCCAGCGACTCCTGGTCGGCGCTTTCGCGGATTTTGCCCTACCTGGAGCAGGGGGCTTTGTATCAGCAGGTCGATTTCAATCAGGCGGCCAATGTGCAAGATGCGGTGACCAGGCAGAGAATTCCCATGTTTGTCTGCCCCAGTGAGGTCAACGACAAGCTGAAGGCGGCGACCAGTCCGAGCGGGCCCAGTTCGATCAATCGCTGGCCGCCCACCTACGCGGCCAATGTCGGCACCTGGAAAGTTTGGGATCCGAACACGGGGCAGGGGGGCGATGGCGCGATCCCCATTGGCAATTTGACCAACGCGGGCCTGCGCACGGCTGATTTCCTGGACGGCATGAGCAACACGGTCGGATTTGGCGAGGTCAAGGCTTACACCTGGTTGCTCGTTTCGAATACGGCCCTGGATCCCGCGACCGCGATTCCGAGTCCCACGGCCGCCGCCGTGTTGGCACTGGGCGGCGCACTGGGAGCCACCCCCAGCGGCCACACCGGCTGGACCGAGGCACAGACCTTTCACACCGGGATGACCTTTGTGTTGCCGCCCAACACCGTGGTGAATTATTCGAGTGGTGGCACCAATTACGATGTCGATCAGATTTCGAGCCGTGAAGGCTCGTCGGCGACACGCATCTCGTTCGATGCGGTCACTTCGCGCAGCTACCACACCGGAGTCGTCAACACCCTGCTCATGGATGGATCGGTGCGCACCGTTTCCAATTCGGTCGATCCGATCGTCTGGCGGGCAGCGGGAACACGCGCCGGCGGTGAAGTCGGCGGGCTGAATTGACTGGCGCTGTCAAGGAATCGATCGCAATGAAAACGGAAGCTCTTCGGCTGGCGAGAGTCGGTTTGATGATCTGCCTGGCCGGCTGGACCGCCCTGGCGCTGGCCCAGCCCCCCGGTGGCGGTCGATCCGAATCCAAAGACGAGAAGAAAGATCCCCAATCGAAATTCGAACCGAAGTCGGGTCCGGGAATCGGCCAGAAGTTTTTGGCGAGGATGGAAGGCAACTGGACGGTCGAGAAGACCTTTTTTCCGCGCGCTGCCGATGCTCCGCCCGCGAAGTCGAAGGGGACCTGCAAGCAGGAGATGATCCAGGGTGGACGCTTCTTGCGATCGGATTTCACCTTTGAAGGCACGGACGGGCCGACCACCGGCACGGGAGTGATCGGTTACGAACCGGGCCCAGGTCTGTTCACCAGCACCTGGTTCGATTCCCGTCAGACGAAAATGTCAATTCGGCGAGCCACCGAGAAATTCGACGGCGAAAAAATTGTGCTCCTGGGAGTTGCGCTTGGCGAGGCCAAGGACAGTCGCAAATCGAAAACGGTCACAACCCTGGAAGATGCAGGCAAACGCATCGTTCACAAGCAATATTCGATCGCCGCGGATGGTTCAGAACGGATCATCATGCAACTGGAAATGACCAAGAAATAAAAGCGGCCCCAGAAAAGGGAAAATCCTTAAAAGAAGAGCCGGATTGGCCAATGGGTCAAGCGCCGGCTTTTCCCTTTTCCAGGGGAATGAGCTCGCTGTCGTTCCAGCAGTCGGGCTGTTCGATCGGCTCAAGGTGAAAAGACACTTCCGCCGCGCCAATCGCGGCAATCACGGCCGCGACAATTTCCTCGCCGAGTTCATGCGCCTTTTCCACGCTCATGTCGCCAGGCACCAACAGATGAAAATCGACAAAGCGTCGGCTTCCCGCCTGCCTCGTCCGGAGTGCATGGAACTCCATGCCATCGAACAGCATTCGCGAAATGGCACTCCGGATTTTTTCGAGATCGGCTTCGGCAAGCGATTGGTCCATCAACCCCTGAAAAGATCGGTAAAGGAGCTGGTAGCCGGTACGCAGGATGAGCAAGGCCACGAGCATTGCAAGCAAAGGGTCGACCCAAAGGCTGCCGGTCATCCACTGCAAGGCAAGACCGGCGACCACCCCCACGCTGGTAATGACATCGGTCATGAGGTGGTGGGCGTCGGCTTCCAGCACGATCGAACCTTGGGATTTGGCTTTGACGATCAAAATGCGCGCGACGACGAAATTGATAAGTGCGGCGGCCAGACTTAGCGTGAGGCCCAGGTTGAGCGAGGACAATTCCCTCATCGAAAAGAAACGATCGAGGGCGACACCAAATGCGCCCAGCCCCGCCACAAGAATCAGCCCGCCTTCCAGACCGCTGGAAAAATACTCGATTTTCTCGTGGCCGTAATTGTGGTCGAGGTCAACGGGGCGAGAAGCGTACCAGAGCGCGATCCAGGCGACCGTGGCCGCGGCGAAATTGACCGTCGATTCGGCGGCATCGCTCAAAAGGCCGACCGATCCGGTCAAATACCAGGCGACCGCTTTCAAGGCCGTGGTGACAACGGCCGCGGCCATGGAAAGTAGAGCCAGACGGCGGAGGGATCGATTGCTCATAAGGCCAGCTTTGGCCTTGGCGGGAAGCTTGTCAACCGCGAAACGAGGAATCGTCGAGGATCCGTGCAGATTAGTCTTGACTAAGTTTTTGTTTTGTTTGACCTGCTGGTATTTTCACCGATTTTTCGTCCCATCTCCTGCGTTTTTTCGTGGTCTTCGAGCGGTAGAGATCGAGCCTCATGGCTCGATGAAAACGCTGTTTACCGGGGGCGGCTTAGCTGTTCAAGCCTTTGCTTGGCTTCTTCTACCCGGCGGGCATCGGTATCGTGCGTCGTCACTTCGCGATAAAGTTCGAGCGCCCGATTGCGATCGATGTTTTGTTGTTCATAGAGCTTGGCGGCACGGATGCGTCCCTCGGCCTGTTGCGGGTTCCACTGCACCGAGCGGTCGTAATAGATGGCCGCGCGTTGAAACTGCTTGTAGGCCTTGCCCTCGTAGAGTTCGCCCAGTTGATAGGCGGTATCGGAAATGCGATTGCTCGTGGGGTAGGAGGTCAGGATCTGCTGTAACAGAATTTCGGCGCGACGCTGATTGTCGATGTAGTCGTTGCCCCAACCCCGGTCCTTGTAGGTCATGGCGCGCCGGTAATACTCGTTGGCTTCCGGACTATTTTGGGTCGCCTGCTGTCCGAGGCTGGCGGGAGGCACATCCAGGTCGAAGATGAATGGCTGTTTCGCGATCCGGTGGTACTGGATCAGTTCATCCTCGGCCCACTTCGCTTTATCGGGATGATTGGTTTGCAGATAGTGAAGGCGCAAGCCTTCCAGGCTGCGCTGATATTCCTTGCGCGAGCTCAGGACTTTCTCCACCAGATCGGCCTCCCTGCCCACCGTGCGCGAAGCATTGTTGGCGGCGCCGGGCTGAGCCGCTGCTGGCACGGCACCCGGAGCTGCTGCCCCGGGCGCGCCACCTGTTGCCGGCGCCCCCGTGGGAGATCCTGGCGGTGCCACGGCCGGTGGCTGAGAACCCAGATTGGTGGGAATCCAGAAGCAAGCAAAAAGACCCAGGACCAAGGCCGAGGTCTTCGTCGGCAATCGCATTGTTTCGACCCCGCGAGCATCGCCCGATTAGGTTGGGAGAATCTCCCGATTGTGATGGGGGCCCGCAAGAAAAATCAAGCCAGGGCGACACTTTGCTAAATGCCGGAGTCGCCGACCGGCACATTCATGGGGCAATGGGTGATTTGCGAGAACGAGGCCAAGCCCGAAGGGGAATCGGGGCAAGGCCTTTAAGAATTTCGCCAGGAAAGAGCTTAGGAGATGGCGGGGCGCTCGCCGGAGAGGCGGGAAGGTCCCTCGGGCTGATGCGTTGCCTGCTGACCTGGCGGGCCTGCCTGTCCGCCGGGACCGATCCGCGCCGGTTCGTTCGCGGGCTTTTCGGCTCGCCCGAAGATCATCCTGCCCGCGGGGGTCTGGATGACGCTGGTTACGGTGATTGGAATTTCCTGGTTGACGAACTGGCGGCCCTGTTCGATCACGACCATCGTGCCGTCTTCCAGGTAGCCGACGCCTTGCCCGATCTGGTCGCCGTGCTTGACCACGCGGATCAGCATCATCTCGCCGGGAAGGGCGACCGATTTCAGCGCGTTGGCCAGTTCGTTGAGGTTGATGACTTCAACCCCCTGAATCTGGGCAATTTTGTTGAGGTTGAAGTCGTTGGTGATGACGCGCGCATCGAGGACGCGTGCAAGCAGGACCAGGCGCTCGTCGACCTTGCGGACATCCTGGGTGCCGGCGACATTGCCTTCGTGGAACTGAATTTCCAGCTTGGGGTTGGCCTGCATCCGCTTGAGAATGTCGAGGCCGCGCCGGCCGCGATTGCGCTTGAGCCGGTCGGCCGAATCGGCAACGGCTTGAAGTTCATTGAGCACAAACCGGGGTACGATCAGGCGGTTATCGAGCAAGCGAGTTTCGCAAATGTCGGCGATGCGCCCGTCGATGATCACGCTCGTATCGAGCAAGAGGGGCTTGCTTCCCTTGAGCTGGCGCGAAAACTCGACATAGGGAATGACAAAGCGGAAGTCGTCCTTGGTCTGTAATAGCAGCGACACGCAGACGTAACACGCCACAACCGTGATCAAAACGCTGACGCCCTTGCGCAGGTAGGCCGGGGCCCAGGGAGAATCGAGCTTGCCGGGTTGCCAGTCGAAGAGGAAAGGGTCGAGCGCGGTCGACAGGATGTTTCCCAAGAGCAGCCCCAGAAGAAGCCCGAAATAGACCGCGGAAAGCGTAGTAATTTGTTTCTGCCGGATCGAAACATCGCTCAAAACGATGGTGACGCCGATGCCAAAGATTCCCGTCAGCGCGAAAATCGCCATCGGCATGCTGGGCGACGTGCCGATCGTGAAATGTTGAAACGCGGCCAGCCCAATGCCCAACAGAATCAGCAAGAAGACGAATCGAAGGGTCCAAAGCAGCCAGTCGACCGGTTTGGGGGCGATCGACTCAAACTCTAGCTTGGTATCGGGTAATTGCGTGCCATTGGACATAAAGATAGTTTTCTGTTAGTGGAGCTAGGAGGTTACGGTGGAGAGTCCGCGGGCCTCCCATTGGGCTTTTATAACTTTACACCGGATGAAATGGTTCGAAAAGTTGCTGGGATTCGGTTTGGGCGAATCGGTCGGTCATTCCGGCGATATAATCGCACACAACCCGATGCAGGCCGTAGGTTTGAATCCGATTTTGATACCTTTTGGCCAGAAGTTTCGGATTGGCCACGAATTCGGCGAAGAGCCTCCGGACGATCCGTTGGCCCTTGTTCATCATTCGTAAAACCCGCGGATTCAGATAAACGTTGGCCTTGAGGAACGATTCGAGCTCTCCTTTGAGCTTCTCCATACGCTTGCTCGGCTGAACCAGAAGCGTTGGATGGGCCCGCACCTGTTCCAAGGACTCAATCTTAGCCTCCGCCAGGTTTTGTCGCGTTTGTGATAGTAAGTCATTTACTTGAATATCGACAAGCGCGCGGACAAGGGTTGAGCTAAACGCTTCTTCAGGAATTTTGCCAAATCTCTTTCTTGCTTCCTCAATCACCATGCGGCAGAGAGGAACTTCTTCCACTTCGGCCGGGGTGATGATTCCCTGGTCGAGGGCGTCGTCGACATCGTGCGCGTCGTAGGCCAAACTATCGACCTCATCCGCCAGCTGCGCTTCAAGGAACGGTTTGCCGGCCTTCAAGTATTCCGCCATCTGCGGCGTGGGCGCCTTGGAATGCTGGGCCATGGCCTCGCGGACTTCCCAGGTCAGATTCAATCCCGGAAATGCTGGATAGCGGTATTCGAGATCTTCCACGATGCGCAAGGCGTGGCGATTGTGCTCGTAGCCGCCGTGCTCCTTCATGCAATCGGCCAGGGCGCTTTCGCCCGCGTGGCCAAACGGCGGATGGCCCAAATCGTGCGAAAGCGCGATCGCTTCGGTTAAATCTTCGTTAAGTGCGAGCGCCCGCGCCAGGGTGCGGCCGATCTGCACCACTTCGAGGGTGTGGGTCAGGCGCGTGCGATGATGATCGTTGGTTTGGGAAACGAGCACCTGGGTTTTGTTCATCAAGCGACGAAACGCGGTGGAGTGGATGATCCGGTCGCGATCCCGCTGAAAAGGGCCGCGATAGGGGTGTTGCGGCTCGGGGTGAACCCGTCCCTTCGAGGCGGAGTCGGGGAGGGCAAATGGTGCCAGGGCAAACGAGGCAAGGGGCATGGAGGTGCTCATACTCCTTAGTCCCAGCACTGGCGGATTTTGTTCCATATTTCATCCATGAGCATCGGCATGACCCGTGTATTGCCGGCGACAGTCATGAAATTGTGGTCGCCGTTCCAGCGAGGAACCACATGAATGTGCAAGTGCCCAGGGACTCCCGCGCCGGCAATTTGACCCAGGTTGATTCCCACATTGAATCCGTCGGGATGGAACGCTTTTTTCAGCGCCCGCGTCGACTTTTGCAGCATCTGCATCGAATCGAGCGACTCGGCGGCGCTCAGGTCCTCAATGTGCGGCAGATGCCGCCTGGGCGATACAAGAATATGTCCGCTGCTATAGGGGAATTTGTTGAGAATCACCAGCGAATGCTCGGTGGAGGCGACCAGAAGGTTCTCCGGCTGAAACGAGTCGAGCACGCCGAGGCCGGTTGCCTGGCAGAGAAAGCAGGACTGATCCCTCTGGGCCGGGGTCGATCCGGTCATGTAGGTATATCTCCAAGGAGCCCAAATCCGTTCCATGAATAGTCTTCCCAAACCGATTTCCCGATGCTCGTTCTTGACCAAACCTCCAAGGCTGACTGGTCATCCGCCCCGAAAGACCTTATGCTATGGTTTTATCCGAACCCTTAGATCGATGACGACAGGTTGATCCATGGCCGTACCCAAGAGACGAATCTCCCGATCCCGCCAGGGGATGAGGCGCAGTCACCTTCATGTGAAGCCACTCGCCATTCAATATTGCAAGAACTGCGACCAACCGGTCCTTGCTCATAAAATCTGCGCGAATTGTGGTCATTACCAGGGCAAGGATATCCTGCGCCTGGGGACGGAGAATTGATCCATGCATATCGCGCTTGACGCGATGGGGGGCGACTACGCCCCGGGTCCAATCGTTGCTGGGGCCGTTCAGGCGGTTTCGCTGGATTCCGATTTACGGGTCACCCTCGTGGGCGATGAGGCCCAGGTGAATCCGTTGCTTGAGAAATTCGGCAACAGCGACCGGATCCAGGTATTCCATTGCTCTCAAGCGATCGGCATGGAAGAAAGTCCCACCGTCGGACTGCGCAAAAAGCCGGACAATTCGATCAGCCGCTGCTGGCAGCTCCTTGCCCAGTCGCGCGTTGACGGCATTGTGAGCGCCGGCAACACCGGAGCCATGGTGGCCGGCGGCCTGATGTCGCGCCGGTTTTTGCGGGGCGTCGAACGGCCCGGCATCGCCACAATCATGCCGACGTTGCGTGGCCCTTGCGTCATGCTCGATGTGGGCGCCAACATTTATCCCAAGGCGACGCACCTTTACCAGTACGGCGTCATGGGCCTCATCTACGCCCGTCAGATCCTCAAAAAGGAAAATCCGACGATTGGCCTGATGAATGTCGGCTCCGAGGACGGCAAGGGTCCCGAACTGCCTCGCCAGACCGCGAGCCTGTTCGAAAACTCACCGATCAAGGGCTCCTACAAGGGCAACATCGAAGGCCGCGATATTCACCGCGGCGCGGTCGATGTCGTCATTTGCGATGGATTCACCGGCAACGTTATCCTCAAGGTTTGCGAGGGGATGACCGAGTTCATGATGAAGCTGGTGGGCCGAGAAATCAGCGAGACGCTCACGGTCGAAAGAGACAAGGGCATCACCGCGCTGACCAATTTGGCGCAAAAATACCACTACAGTGAATTCGGCGGAGCGCCTCTGTTGGGTATCGATGGCATTTCGATCATTTGCCACGGTAGTTCCGACGATCGGGCGATTCGCAATGCCCTCGGCGTGGCGGCACGCCACGCGCGCGCCGGGCTTAATCAGCTGATCACTTCCGAACTGGAAAGCCAGCAACAGCTTGCTTTGGTCGTTTCCAACTGATCTCCATAGACCGAATATTCAAGATATCTCAAATATCCAAACAGGGTTTTTAACCACCATTTGCCATGGCGAAGTCCGCATTTTTATTTCCCGGACAGGGAGCGCAGTATGTCGGCATGGGCGTCGCCCTGGCCGAAAAGCATGCCAGCGCGCGCAGCCTGTTTGACCGGGCTTCCGGCATTCTTGGGTTCGACCTCCTGGCTGTCTGCAAGGACGGTCCTCCTGAAAAAATCAACGCGACCGACATCAGTCAGCCGGCGCTGTTCGTCGCGAGCTTCGCGGCGCTTGAAGATCTGCGCGCCTCGCATCCCGATGCCGAAGGGGCTTGTATTGCTGCCGCCGGTCTGAGCCTGGGAGAATACACCGCGCTGGCCTTTGCCGGAGCGATCGATTTCGAAACCGGGTTGAAGCTGGTCCGCTTGCGCGGCGAACTCATGCAGATGGCGGCGGAAAAGGCCCCCACGACCATGGCGAGCGTGCTGCTTCTGGAGGAAGCGGTGCTCGAAGGGCTCGTCAAGCAAGCCCAGGCGCAGGGGGCGGTGCGCATCGCCAACTATCTTTGTCCGGGAAATCTTGTGGTGAGCGGAGAAGTGCCCGCCGTGGCGGAAGTCGAGAAACTCGCCCAGGCGGCCGGCGGTAAAACGATTCGCCTCGCGGTGGCCGGAGCGTTTCACACCCAGGCGATGGAGCCCGCGGTCGGTCCTTTGAAAGAAGCGCTCGGAAAAGTCGAGTTCAAAGCTCCGAAATTTCCCGTGCTCTCCAACGTGACAGGCATGCCTCATCAGGCTCCCGATACGATTGCGCCTCTCCTGGCGCGGCAGGTGGTCGAGCCGGTACGCTGGGAGGCCTGCGTGCGCCAATTACTGGCCCAGGGCGTGGAGCAATTTTTCGAAGTTGGTCCCGGCCGGGTTTTGGCCGGGCTTTTGAAACGGATTGACCGGAAGGCCCCTTGCGTCAACATCGCGGGGTGATCCGTTTTTCCAGCCGCATCACGAAGCTTTTTTTTGTGGGTTCCGGATCTTTCCAAGTCATTGCCGGGACATATGGTATCTCGAAGTTAAATAGAGCGGACTTGGCTTTTTTTTCAGCTTGAATCGATGTGGGCCGCAGGGAAGACGGCTTGCTTGCATTCAAGAAGGTGTGGTAAATCCTCTCGATCAGGCCATAGGTTGGTTCTGTCGGGGGATTTGCCCGAGCCGGGTCCTGGGAGGGCAAGACAGTGGCGAACGCTGCTTCGGTAGAAGAACGAGTCATCAAGATTGTGGTGGATAACCTGGGCGTGAACGCTGACCAGGTGAACCGGAGCACCGCATTTGACCAGCTTGGCGCTGACTCCCTGGATATTGTCGAACTCGTGATGGAACTTGAGGAGGAGTTCGAAATCTCCATTCCTGAAGACCAGGCCGAGAAAATCAAGACAGTCGGGGAGGCGGTCGAACACATCGAGAAGGAGCTGGCCAAGAAATGAAGCGTCGTGTCGTGGTCACGGGGATGGGCGCGGTTACATCCCTCGGACAGGAAGTCTCGACCCTTTGGCAGTCGCTTCTGGCCGGAAAAAGCGGGATCAGTCGGATCGACCAGTTCGATCCCGCTCCATTCAGAGTGCAATTCGCCGGTGAGATCAAGGCGTTTCCCCTGAGGGAATCGCTTGATGCCAAGCAACTACGCCGGATCGATCGGTTCGCGCAATTTGCCATCGTCGCCTCGCAGGAGGCGATGGCTCACTCCGGATTGGATCTCTCCAAGGAGGATCCGTTCCGTTGTGGTGTCATTGTCGGGTCGGGTATCGGCGGGCTCAACGAATTCGAAGAGCAGCATAGCCGATATCTGAAGGACGGACCGAACAAGATCGGGCCGTTCACCATCCCGAAGATGATCAGCAACGCCGCGGCGGGCAACATCTCGATCGATCTTGGTTTCGCCGGTCCTTGTGCTTGCGTTTCCACCGCGTGCGCCACGGCGGCTCAGTGCATTGGTGATGCCCTCAGGGCGATCCAGTACGACGAAGCCGACGTGATGATCACCGGTGGCAGCGAAGCAGCGATCACGCCGATGGGCCTGGGGGGCTTCATTGCCGCCAAGGCGCTTTCGACGCGCAATGCTGAATTCACCAAGGCCAGCCGGCCATTCGACCGCGATCGTGACGGCTTCGTTTTGAGCGAAGGCGCGGGCATCCTCCTGATCGAGGAGCTCGAGCACGCCAAAAAGCGCGGCGCGGTCATCTACGCCGAAGTCATGGGCACCGGCGCGACCGCTGATGCCTACCATATCACCGCACCTCATCCCGATGGCGCCGGAGCCTCCAACGCCATGCGTTTGGCGCTTCGCGATGCCAAGCTCAACCTGGATCAGGTCGATTATGTGAACGCCCATGGGACGAGTACCCAGTTGGGCGACATTGCCGAAACCAAGGCCATCAAGAAAGTGTTTGGAGATCATGCCAAAAAGCTGGCCATCTCCTCCACCAAGTCGATGATGGGCCACCTGCTGGGCGCCTCGGGCGGCGTCGAGGCGATCGCCTCGGTGCTGTCGCTCAAGGACCAGGTCCTGCACCCCACCATCAATCTGGATAATCCCGACCCGGAATGTGATCTGGATTATGTGCCCAACCAGGCCCGATCCGCTCAGTTGCAATACGCCATTTCCAATAGCTTTGGTTTTGGCGGCCACAATTGCACCGTGGTGCTGGGGCGCTATCAGGGCTAATTTTTCCCGCCTTTTTACGCACTCTTGCGTTTCTTGATTCCGTTTCTCCCGACCAGCCCGCCTTTTCCGCCTGGGGCATCAACATGTCCGATTCGGATCGGCGGCTTCGGGAAGAACGCGAATTTCACGATCGACAGGCCGAGATCCGCCGGCTTCACCGCACCGCCGAAACCGAAGCTCGTGACGAGGCGCACTACCTCGACCACGCCCCTTGGATCCGGCGGGCAATCGATTTACTCGCACCTCTTGAAGGCAAACGATTACTCGATTTGGGCTGTGGCCATGGTTGGGCCGCCCTGGAAATGGCACGCCAGGGCGCGCGTGTCGTCGGAACCGATCTATCTCTGGGTTATTGCACCGAAGCGCGCGAACGCCATGCTTCGCGCGGCCAGCCGACCCCGTTCGTCCAGGCCGATGGCGAAGCGCTCCCCTTTGCCGATGGGGCATTCGACCGCATATGGGGCAATGCCATACTGCACCATCTCGACAACGACCGCGCCTTGCAGGAGATCGGCCGGCTTTTGGCTCCTGGCGGCAAGGCCGTCTTCTGTGAGCCATGGGGTGGCAATCCGCTGCTTGCCCTGGTGCGTAGAGCGGTGCCCTATCCGGGCAAGGACCGCACTCGCGACGAAGCTCCCTGGACGAACCGGCAACTGTCGGCCTGGGTGCGCCTATTTCCCGGGGCAAAAGTGGAATCGTTTGAACTGTTTTCCGCCGCGCGCCGATTTTTTGGCACCGGCGCCCGCTGGCCGCTGGCCGAATCGATCGATCGGGCCCTGATTGGCCTCATTCCGCCACTGGGCAACTGGTGCCGCTACCGGTTGCTTCACATAGAAAAAGACCGAATGAACCGCAATCCTTGATCTCGGGATCCATTCCCGACCGCGGTCTCAACCGTAGGCCGTCGCATCCGAATCGCCATCGCCTGGCTCCTATCCGCACACGAACAGCCTATCATGACTTCACTGGCCTTTCGTCGTGGCTGGCGGATCGACATCGTGAATCGTGAGCGCCCCGAATCGAATCCCAATGGGGATCATGCTGTCGCGCCTGGACCAACGTCCGGGGCGCTGCCAATTCGTGGACGGGAGGATTCGCGCCGCCTGGGTTTGTTCTCTTTGGTCCTGGTTCTTGGCGTTTGCGCGCTTGGAATTGCCGGCAACCGCTGGTGGATGCGCCAGGGACCGTTGCAATGGTCGAGTATGCCACCGGTTCGACTCGTTTCGGGGCCTGAATCGGGCTTTCGGCTCGCGCCATTTGACTCACCCAACCAGGGAGCCGCAAGCTCTGCCAAGGCGGATCGGGGATCGGGCCGAGCCTCCTCCACGAAATCTGCCAATCAAGACGCGGCCAGCACCGGAAAAGCGAACCCGATAAAAACGAACAGCGATCTGGGCGCCTTTCAGGTCGATCCCAATCGTGCCAGCGAGGAAGAGCTTTGTGCCTTGCCCGCTGTCGGGCCGGTCCTGGCCAAACGGATCATGGCGGCCCGGTCGATGCAACCGTTCACTCGGGTGGAGGATCTACGCCGCGTCAGCGGCATCGGCCCCAAGACCCTTGAGAAGCTCAGACCCCATCTTGTCTTTGGCGAGCCGGAAGAAGGTGAGCCAGAGAAGGCGGAATCAAAAAAAGAACCTGATGGCGACGAGCAGGATGGAACAAACAATGCCGGTCAAATTTCAGATTTCGAGTGAGTTCGACCAGGAATAACCCAACAATGCCGGTCAAATTTCAGATTTCGAGTGAGTTCGAGCCGGCAGGCGATCAGCCCAAGGCGATCGAACAGTTGGTCGCCGGCTACAAGGAAGGGAAGGCCGCCCAGGTTCTTCTAGGAGCAACCGGCACCGGCAAAACCTTCACCGCCTGCAATGTCATTGCCGCGCTTGGCAAGCCCACGCTCGTACTCGCCCACAACAAGACGCTGGCCGCCCAGCTTTACCGCGAATTCAAATCGTTTTTTCCCAAAAACGCGGTGCAGTTTTTCATTAGCTACTACGACTATTACCAGCCTGAGGCCTACATCCCGCAGCGCGATATCTACATCGAAAAAGACGCCTCGATCAACGAAAACATCGACCGACTGCGGTTGGCAGCAACCAGCGCCCTGGTCAGCCGCGAGGATGTCATTATCGTTGCTTCCGTTTCCTGCATCTACGGCTTGGGATCGCCCAGCGACTACAAGCGGATGATGATTTATCTGCCGAAGGGGGAAACGATCAACCGCGACGAGCTCTTACTACGGCTGGTCGACATTCAATACGAACGCAATGACATTGCCTTTACGCGCGGCAAATTCCGTGTGCGCGGCGATGTGGTCGAGGTTTGGCCTGCCTACGAGGAGTTCGCGTTTCGCATCGAGCTATTTGGCGACGAGGTCGAAGCTCTGGCGGTGATCAATCCTTTGACCGGTTCCAAGACCCAGACGATGGAAGAGCTTTATCTTTACCCCGCCAAGCACTTCGTGACTCCTGAAGAACGGATCAAGGGAGCCGTCGAGGGGATTCAGGGGGAGTTGGAAGCCCGTCTCAAAGAGTTGCAGACGCAAGGCAAGTTGCTCGAAGCGCAACGGCTCTCGGCGCGTACGCGTTTCGATCTGGAAATGCTTCTTGAAACCGGGCACTGCCAGGGAATCGAAAACTACGCACGCTGGTTCAGCGGCCGCGCTCCGGGCGAACCGCCTTACACCCTGATCGACTTTTTCCCCGAAGATTTCCTGATGGTGGTCGATGAATCCCATGCCACGCTGCCCCAGGTGCGCGGCATGCACGCCGGCGACCATAGCCGCAAATTGACGCTGGTCGAACATGGATTTCGCCTGCCAAGCGCCATGGATAACCGGCCATACCGCTTTGACGAATGGGAGAAACGGGCCAAGACCGTGCTCTTCCTTTCCGCCACGCCGGGGCCTTACGAACTGGACCGCACCGGTGGAGAAATCACCGAACAGGTCATTCGCCCCACGGGCCTCGTGGATCCGGTGCTCCATGTGCGCCCTGCCAAGGGCCAGGTCGCGGACCTGATCAGAGAAATCAAGCTGCGCACCGAACGGGGAGAAAGGGTGCTGGCGACCACGCTCACCAAGCGTCTTGCCGAAGATTTGACCAACTATTTCACCGAGGCGGGTCTTCGCTGCAAGTGGTTGCATTCGGAACTCGATGCCATCGAACGGATGCAGATTTTGCGCGAGTTGCGCCAGGGAGCGTTCGATGTCTTGGTCGGCGTCAACCTTTTGCGCGAAGGCCTCGATTTACCCGAGGTTTCGCTCGTTGCCATCCTCGATGCCGATAAGGAAGGCTTTTTGCGCAGCACGACTTCGCTCATCCAGACGATCGGCCGCGCGGCTCGCCATGTCAATTCGCAGGTGATCCTCTATGCCGACAAGGTCACCGATTCGATGCAGCGGGCCATGGACGAAACGCAAAGGCGCCGGGAAATTCAAATCGCTTACAACAAGGAGCACGGCATCACCCCGCGGTCGGTGAAAGCAGCGATCCGTCACGGCATCGAGGAAGAGATTGCCTCGCACAAGATGGTGCAGGAAGTCGCGGGGTTGGCTCCCGATTCGGTCGACACTCAGGAAACGATTGAAGAACTGCACAAGATGATGATGGAAGCGGCCACCAATCTGGAATTCGAAAAGGCGGCCCAGCTTCGCGATCAGATTGCCAAATTGCAGGGCAAACAGGTGGCCGAACCCCAGGTGAAAAAAGGCCGCCGGGGAAAAGGCAAGCGCTGGGGGCCCTCCAGTGGCGGCAAGGGAAAGGCCCCGGCCTGAGTTTTTGACTCGCAGCCTCCCTGCTCTCAGGCCTTTTGGAGGCTTATCAGCTGGAAGAGATCGGTCCATTCCGCGGCCGATCGGCCCGAATCCGGGTAATTTCCTTGTCTAGATGAGCGGCTTTTGCGCGAAATCCTAAGATTTCCCCTTCTGGATTTCGGACAAAGGCGACGAACATGACCGAGGCGGCAGGCCAATCTGGGCAAAAACTCGACTACAAGGCCGCGGGCCTCGACCTGGAACTCTACGAGGACGGTCTTTCCCGGATTTCCAAGTGGGTGAAGCGCACTCACGGGCCGCGTGTGCTCGATGGCTTCGGCGGCTTTGCCAGTCTGTTCAGCCTCGACTTCACCAACAAGCTCTTTGCCCGCAACTACAAGAACCCGATTCTTGTCTCGGGGTCGGACGGCGTCGGCACCAAGTTGATGGTGGCCTCGATGCTCAACCGCCACGACACGGTCGGGATCGATCTCGTCGCCATGTCGGTCAACGATATCTTGTGCACCGGCGCCGAACCCTTATTCTTCCTCGACTATGTCGCGCTTCCCAAGGACGACCCTGCGCTTTTGGAACAGATCGTCAAGGGGATCAGCCACGGCTGCCTCGAGTCGGGTTGCGCGCTCGTGGGCGGCGAAACGGCGATCCTGCCTGATCTCTATAAACCGGGCGATTACGATCTGGCTGGCTTTTGCGTCGGTGTCGTCGAACGCGATCACATCCTCAATGGCCGCGGCGTCAGCCCCGGCGATATTGTCATTGGTCTGGCAAGTTCCGGCTTGCATAGCAACGGTTACAGCCTCGCCAGAAAAATCGCCTTTGGCAAGGCGGGCCTCAAGGCCGACTCCCATGTCGCCGAACTGGGCAAAACCCTTGGCGACGAACTGCTCACCCCCACGCGTATCTACACCAGGGCGGTCAAGGAAATCTTGATGCACTATCCGGTCAAACGCCGGGTTGTGCGCGCCATTGCGCACATCACCGGAGAAGGCCTGGAAGGCAATGTTCCAAGGACCATTCCTACTGGCAGGCGCGTGCGTTTGCGTAAAGGTTCCTGGCCCATACCTCCCGTTTTTTCCTGGCTGCAAAAGCTCGGCGAAATCGACGAGGCGGAGATGTACAAGGTGTTCAATATGGGCATTGGCTTGACGCTGGTGGTGAGCAAATATTTTGCAAAGAGCGTGCTGCATCAACTCACCGACCTCGGATTTCCTGCTTATGCGATCGGCGAAGTCGTCAATGGAGATACGGGGCTCGACTTTGTCGGCTAAGCCGGTTTGCCCCGGTGTTGGCTCACTCTTGGCTCAGAGCCCGCAGGATCAAGACGGCCAGGGCGATGAGCATCATCGGCAGCAGCAAAAAGATCGATGCGATCACGACGCGCGCAGCCGTTTTCTCTTTTCCTGGCCACAGGTTTCGCCACCCGCCGAATGGTCGCTTTGCGATTTTGCCGTCAAGGTAATCCTGGATTTCCAGGGCCAATTGCTTTGCGCTTTGGTGGCGCCGGTTGGGGTCTTTTTCCAGGGCTTTTAGAATGATCGCATCCAGGTTTTCCTGCAGAATCGTGATCAGTTTTTGCGGCGCGATGGCGCGATCGGCGGCGATTTTCGCCAGGTAGGTGCTCGTGCTCAGTTTGAAACTGGGACGGGGAATGTACCCGACTCCGCGTTTGCGCAGGAACTCCTGGGTTCCTTGTTTGACAAAGGTGCGCTTCTTTACTGGCGTGGTTCCGGTCAGCAGTTCAAATAAAAGCACCCCCAGGGCATAGACATCGGAGCGCGCATCGACCAGGTCGTTATGCGCTTGCGCCTGCTCGGGGCTCATATATTCCAGCGTTCCGAGAACCATGCCCAGGCGGGTCAGGTTTTTTTTGTCCGCGGAAGTCGAGGTTGCATTCACTTTGACCAGCCCGAAATCGATGACCTTGGGAACGATCTGATCCCCATCTTGAGTAACGAGGATGTTGGCGGGCTTGATATCCCGGTGGACCAATCCGGTTTCATGCGCATGGCTGATCGCCTGGCAGACATCGAGAAAAAGCAACAGCCGGCGCTGAGCGTCGAGTTGGTGTAAGTCACAGAACTGGGTGATGATTTTGCCATGGAAATACTCCATGACATAGAAAGGGGAACCGTTTTCGGCGGTGCCCGCGTCGAGCATTTGAGCAATGTTGGGATGCTTCATTGCCGCAAGCGCCTGCTGTTCGATGCGAAATCGTTCCAGGGCGAATTGAAAGGTCGTGTCGGCCTTGACTAGCTTGACGGCAACTGTCCGCTTGGGTGGGGTGATCTGCTCGGCGCGAAAGACCAGGCCCATACCCCCTTCGCCGATGACTTCGAGCAAACGGTATTTGCCGGCAAGCATCGAGCCGACCTGGGGCGCCTGCGCCGCAGGAAGTTGGGAAGGCTGCGGCCTCCACGGTTGGACCGCGACGCCGGCAGCGGCATCCGGGTGGGAGGGCTGCAAGGCAGCCGAGTTCAGGCTTTCACGTTGAAGGGAGAGGGGGTCGTCGCTGACCCACAAATCGATGACCGCTTTTTTGAGCTCCGGCTGGCCGGAACATTCCCTCTCCAAAAAAGTGACGCGCTCCCGGTCGTCCTTGAGTTTCGTCAAGGCGCGAAAGAGAGTCTTGGCCCTTCCTGCCAGATCGCTATCCACCGTGAAAACCTGCCATGGCGTTCTTCATGAAGAAGGGGGGCCGGCCAAAGGAATATCGTTGCTCGTGCAGTCCTTGATCTTGATTACACGGTCGGGCAGCCGTTTTGCAAGGTCGCCGCATGCTTGGCGCCGACGGCTCGTGGGGCGTGGGGAGATTTCCCCTCTCGAATCGGTGAATCCGATTTTTCCAATACAAGGAAGATGCCATCGTGGTCCGCTCAGGTTGATGGCGGCCGGCCAACCGGTGGTGGAAGAAGTCCGTGGATGTGTCCAGGCACGACCGCAATTCGAATGGAGTGATACTTATGCAGCAAGAGTGTAGAATGACAGGAATCGATGCCTATGCATCTTAAATTCAATTCTTTTCTCATCCGATTCTTAAGTTCAATCACCTGGCAAAAATGCCAGGGCGCCAAGTTACGCCAAGGCCGGAGGAACCCATGAACGAAGAAGCTGTCGAGGAATTGCTTGCGGAATTCGCCGACCCAGCCATCGAAATTGAGAATCCCCAATCGCATCTATCAGGGTTCAAATCCACGGCGAGCAAGGTCCGCTGGACGACTCACCTGGTATCCTCTCTGCTCGTGATCTTGGGTACTGATCTGCTATTTTGGTCCACCCTGGACCTTCTTACTCGGCATACCGCTGATCCTCATGGGGATGGGCGCCGGTGCCTTTGTGGAATGGTGCTGGCGCCAGTCCTTGTGGTGTCCCCATTGCCATGCATGCCTTGGCACCGCTTGGGGAAGACATGAGGGCTGGATTTGTCCTGCTTGTTTTGGTTTGTACAGACCGAAAAAACTTCTAGATGATGTGGGATTGCCCCTGGATTTAAGCAAGGCCGATGTCATCAGGGGCGATCCCCCATTGGCCTGTTTTGCGATGATCCTCCTGCTGGCGATTTGTGATAGCCAACGCCGTCTCAGATTTCGTCCCAAGAAAGACGAATTTCAACT
The DNA here is from genome assembly GCA_965226945.1 of Gemmataceae bacterium. GTDB lineage: Bacteria > Planctomycetota > Planctomycetia > Gemmatales > Gemmataceae > SYLG01. The sequence continues at coordinate 5,434,399 of OZ245717.1, forward strand.
GCTCATGGAAGGAGATAAGGGAAGCTTTGAACTGGTCCCGCCGCCCTTGTTTTACCGTGGCACCATGGCCCAGCTTGCGACTCTTTTCGCGGGTCTGGACCTGACAAAAATGGGGGAAAAACAAGTCGGTACCCTGAAAATGAGGGTTTCTGAGTCACCGGCCGAGACTTGCGCACCCTGCAGCGTAGGACCGAATGGAGAAGGCCATGACATTCGCTCAGCGCAAGTCACCGTCCAGCCGGTCAAACACGGACATGAAGTGGTCATCGAGTGGCTGGATTTGCCCGACGCTGTCGAAAACCGGCAACCATAAAGCCGCGAGTTTCTGCCTGCCGCTGGCGGAAAGTCATTTTCCTCCGAAGGCCAGAACAACCATGTGGCGACGAACCCCGATTATCCCTTTTCCGCCTTGGCCGCTTCGGGGATCAAATTGCGCAGGAAGGGCGGAATCTCATTTTCCGCCTTGCCGTTTCGCTTGTTGTAATAGATCGCCTCGCTTAACCAGAACCGGAGCATGGTTCCCTGTTCGGCGCGGGAATCCCCCTTGAATCGCTCGGCCGCCTTGGCATTTTTCTTGGCGTTGATCCCGCTTTTGCGATCGAGCGCCTGGCGCAACACTCCCCGGGTGATCCGGTCACGCAGCTCTGGTTTCGTCAACGCCTTGAAGGCCGCGACCGATTCGTTCGGCTGATTCTTCATGGCATAAACAATGCCCAGGCCCAATTTTCCCAGGGCCTGATATGAGGAATCGGCCTTCTCGTTTTCACACTCTTTGAAAAACGAAATCGCCTCGTCCCAGTGACCCTGATTCAAATAGAGAATCCCCAGATCCACGCACAGCGCGAGTCCGGTATTGGGGCTGCCCGTGCCGGTGCCCTGAATGTATCCCCTGGCCGCGTCCCGCAGCACCGTCTCTCTTTTTCCGGCGGAATTCGAGGCGAGCACCTCTTCCACCAACAAATCCTGGCTCAAGTCGATATCGTTCGGATCGGGGCCGTGAAAATAAGTGCGCCCAAGAGCCAGCGTCGCGAGCGCGCAGCTTGCCAACACGAACCAGGGGACCAACCGCGGCGCCCACTGGAACCAGAGGGGCAAACCTGGGTCGGGTGCCGGCGGCAAACCTCGAGACACCTTTTGCAAATCGGCAATCAGTTCGGCCGGCGATTGATGCCGGTATTCCGGTTTGCGCGACATCATTCTCTGGACAATGCTCGTCAATCCAGATGTCAGATCCGGCCGCAACGAGTGCAGCGGCCTGGCGCGGCCCTGCACATGCAAGAGGGCGACCTCCAGTTGGTTTTTCCCCTGGTAGGGGGGATGGCCCGCAAGCATGTGGTAGGCGGTGACACCCAGCGAATAGATATCGGTGCGGATATCGAGCGGGCGGCCCTCGACCTGTTCGGGACTCATGTAGAGCGGCGTGCCCAGGGTCAGGCCTTCCTGGGTCAAATTGAGCGTCTTGGTGCCCGGATCGCGGAAGCGAGCCAGGCCGAAATCGGCCACCTTGGCCTGGCCCTTGCGCGTTAAAAGAATATTCTCGGGCTTGATATCGCGATGGATGACACCCGCCTCGTTCGCGCGATCGAGGGCCTTGGCGACTTGCAGTAAAATCGAGATCGCCGCCTGCTCGCTTAGCGTGCCTTTTCTTAAGAGCAAATCCTTGAGCGTGCGCCCAGGCACATATTCCAGGGCCATGTAGGGCAATCCCTTCGATTGCCCCACCGCATAGACCTGAACGATGCCCGGATGATTGATCCGCGCAATGGCTTCCGCTTCCAGTTGAAATCGCTTGATCGCCGTGGCGCTCGTCAGCGCCTCAGGCCGAATCAGCTTGAGGGCGACCATGCGCCTCAAGGAGGATTGCTCCGCCATGAAGACCTGCCCCATGCCCCCCTGTCCCAAAAGGCGCAGGATTTTGTAGCCGTCGATTTCGGTGCCGGTCGGGTCGAACGGAGCCGGGGGAACGGGGGGAGGCGTTTGATCGAGCGGACTTGCCATCAAATCGGCAAAGGGTGAATGCAGAGTGCGCGCCGCCGGGGATACGCCCGAGGTCTCTTCAGGACGCTGGGCAGAATTGGGAACCGGTTCCGGACCCGGTGGCGACAGACTCATCGGTTGGATCCGTTGGGCGCCCAGTCGGCTTCCGCAAGCCAGTCCCCCATCGATGCCAAAATGCACTCATCGCTTTTGAGGGCCACCCATAGTTTTTTGACGGAACTTTCAAACCAGAGCGCCCGGACCGCGCAGGGGACCTCGACCGATCCCAGCCACTTGTCCTTTTTCCAGTCGAACAGAGAAACCTGAGTCGCCCCCCCGAGCGCCAGGTGCGTCGAATCCGGCGCGAAAGCCATTGCTTGCCAGGCGCCGCTCGATTCGCCAAGCAAGGCAAAACTCGCCTCATTCGGGCCGGGACGAAAAATCCAGGCTCGTCCCAAATGGTCGATGCGGCCCAGGACCGTTCCGGTCCGATCCCAGGTCAGGATCCGCGCCGGAATCCGGTCGATGGCGCGGCAACCGGTAGGCGACCAGAGATAGGTGTGCCCAGGCGTTCCGCCGGTCGCCATCGGATCGATCGTGCCCACGGCCAGGTCGCCATTCTTGCCCCACGCCATCGCTTGCACGGTTTGACCGGCCCAGTCTTCCTTGAGAATTCTTGAGGGCAATCCTTGAGGGATTTCCCAGACTTCGACCGTGTCTTCAAGATGCGACGCCAGGGCCAGGCGGTCGCCGCCCGCAGCCATGGCCATCGTGGTGATCGGCGCCATGCCCGCTTCGATCACCTGGGCGACCTGCCAGGGGCCGTCGGCGTCTTTTTGCAGTCCGAGGATTCGAGAGAATGGATCCCCCAATTGACTGGCAGAGCTTTCGTCTGGAGCGCATGCCAGCCAGATCCAATCTCCGGCTGGGGCGACGGCCATCGCCGAAGCGGCCGCTCCTGGGAACTGAAGCGCCGCCGGTTCTTCTAGTTCGGGGGCCAGGAGGCGGATTTGTTGATCGCTTTGCCGGTGAATGATCGAACCGGTCCGTGGATCGAATCCCAGGTCGTTGCGCAGCGAACGCGGATCGACCGGATCGAAGCCGAGGATTTCGCTCGAGCTTTCTTCCAGAGCTTCGAGGGAGCTGACATGAACGGTTCGGGAATTATCGGCCCAGGCGAAGGTATTGCCAAGCGGCGATACCGCCACGATTTTGGCCGGAGAGGAGATCTCCAAAGGCAAACCGACCAGATTCCAGTTGGTGCAGTCCCACAGGTGCAGGCAGGACCCTTCGTCGCTTGAAAGGAACCGGGGTTTTTTTCCGTGCGGCTTGCCGGCGTGGCCCATCGACAAGACCGGGCCCTGGTGGCTGTTGAGCAACATCGTTGGCTGCCGTTTGGCCAGGTCCCAAACCCGGACCGTTCCATCCCAGGACGCCGAATGCAGGGTCGGCTCCCCGTTGGGATTAGGGTACCAATCCAGGCCCACGATCCGGTTTTTGTGGGCCGCAGCATCGCTTGGGTTGGTTAACTCAAACCAGCCATCGCTTTTCAGATCGAGGATCCAGATCGAGCGCTTTTCGTCGGCGACGGCAATTTTGGTTTCCGAGGGAGAAATGGCGATGGCGCTGATGGCGGCCTTGGTTCGGCCGGGTGGAAACGGCCTGATCGGTATGGGCGCCCCATCCTTGGGTCGAAATAGGGAAATCGACCCGTCGTCATGCCCGGTGGCCACCACCGGTCTGGGCGGTTTTCCAGCTTGTTGCACCGTTCCGCTGGTCAGGGCATTGATCCAGGACGGCTGGTGCACGGTCCAAAGCGGGTTACCTGAAGGCAATTGGAAGGCGCACAGATCGTCGCTGGCCGCGAACCCGATTCCCAGGAGGGGATCAAGGCGCCAGACGAGTGCGGGATCGTCCAGGTCGATCGCCGCTTCGCTGACCGGGTCGTTTTCCTGAATGCTCCAGGTTACAAACCGTCCACCTTCCTCGATCGTCCAGAGCGTTTGGGAATCGGCCCAGGCCAATCCGAGGATTTCATTGAGACATTGCTGCTTCACCGGATCGGAAAGCCTCCGAATGACAGGGCTTGGGCCAAATTCGCCTTCAATTCCCGCGCCAAGTTGCGACATGCGTGTCCACTCGACCTGAAAGTAGCGGATTCGGGTAGGGCCCTTCTCCTTCTCATGACTTCATGATACAGTGTTATGGGCTTGGTATGTCATTGCGACCTTCAGCAAAACTCAGCGCGGAAGGGGCGCCAGGAGACCAGCTTATGCCGCACGCCTCAGTGAAGGATCACAAATTAGGTGGCGAACATGCATTTATCGACTGGATTAAACGCCGGGTTCCTAAATCCTCGCGGATGACTCTCGGCCCAGGTGACGATGCCGCCATCGTGGCCTGGGCGGATTTTCCCTACGATTGCGTCGCGACCACCGACATGCTCCTGGATGGCAGTTGCTTCCGGCTGGAAGAAGCCGGTCCGGTGCGGGTCGGTCGAAAATCGATGGCGGTCAATTTAAGCGATATCGCGGCCATGGCGGCCAGACCGGTGGCGGCATTGGTGAGTGTCGGCCTGCCCCGCAAGGGAGGTCGCCACCTTGCCGAAAAGCTCTTCGCCGGCATGCAGCAGATGGCCGAGTTGTTTCAGGTTCCCATTGTCGGCGGCGACACCAATTCCTGGAACGGCCCGCTGGTGATCAGTGTCACCTTGCTTGGCGAAGTCACCGATCGCGGCGCGGTCAAGCGCTCCGGCGCCAGGCCGGGCGACTGGCTGATCACGACCGGACCGCTTGGCGGCAGCATTTTGAGCAAACATCTCGATTTTCTGCCGCGGGTGCCGGAAGCCCTGGAACTTCACCGCGCCGTGCCGATCCATGCGATGATCGATATCAGCGACGGTCTGGCGCGCGATCTGCATCAACTTTGTAAAGCCAGTTCCTGTGGCGCCATCCTTCAGGCCGACCGGATTCCCATATCCCGGGACGCGGAGAAACTCGCCCTCACCTCAGGCCAGACGCCGCTGGAACACGCGCTTGGCGATGGCGAGGATTTTGAACTGCTCATGGCGATTCCCGAGTCTCACGCACGGAAGCTCATCGACATTCAGCCCCTGGCAGGCGTGGAACTTCACTGCATCGGAACCTTCGTGGACGAAGGTGTCTGGATCGATCATGGCGACGGCCCTCAGCCGCTTGCCCCGCTGGGCTACGATCATACCCTGGCTTGAACCCGCCTGATTTTCTCAAGCCCACGGTCGCCTGCCCCATGTTCCCTTCTGCACGCGCCCGCGTCCTCGCATCGGCGCTATTCTCTTTGCTGATCGTCCTCACTGTTAGAATACGGGCCGCAGAAAACTGGCCCGGCTGGCGGGGACCCCGGGGCGATGGATCCTCCCTAGAAGGCAACTTACCCACCAACTGGTCGGAAAATTCAGGGGTAGCCTGGAAAACGCCAATTCCCGGCAAAGGCCATTCCTCGCCGATTGTCTTTGGCGACCGAATCTTCTTGACCTCTTGCCTGGAAGAAAGCGGCGACCGGCTGATCCTCTGTCTGGACCGGGTAACCGGCAACATTCTCTGGCAAAAATCGCCACTAAAAAGCAAACTCGAGCCGATCCACTACCTCAACAGCTTTGCCTCGGCGACGCCTGCCACCGACGGCCAACTGCTTTTCACCAGCTTTTTGGAATATCCCAAAATGGTGGTCTATTGCCACGATATGCAGGGGAACCAGATCTGGGCTTTTTCGCCGGGAACGCTCCTTTCCAAGCATGGGTTTTGCAGCTCGCCCATCCTTTTTCAAGACACGGTGATCCTCAACGGCGATCAGGATGCCGAGGGTTACCTGGTCGCGCTTGAAAAAACGACCGGCAAGGTTCGCTGGAAGATTGAGCGGCCTAATAGAACCCGCAGCTATTGCACGCCCCTCTTGATCGGCGATCCGATCGATCCCAAGGTGACGCAACTGGTCCTGTCCGGAAGCAAGTGCGTGACCGGCTACGATGCTTCCAGCGGAAAATTGCTCTGGAGCCACGATGGCCCGACCGAACAGTATGTCGCAAGTTTGGTCCACACGAAGGGAGTTCTCTTTCTGACGACCGGCTATCCGGAACACCATCTCATGGGATTTCGCAGCAACAGCCGGGGAAACATCACGAAGACCGAGCAAGTCGCCTGGCACATTCCTCATGCCGACAACGGCCCCAAGGGAGCCAGTTACGTTCCTTCTCCCATTGCCCACGACGACCTTTTTTATGTCGTATCCGATCCGGGCTGGCTGGGCTGCATCGAAGCGAGCACCGGAAAAAGGCTATGGATGAACCGGCTGGGCCGGCACCATAGCGCATCTCCTATCCGCGCAGGAGACCGGCTTTATTTTCCCGACGACGAAGGGATCACCTGGGTCGTGAAGGCAGGTCGGGAATTCCAGGTGCTCGCAAAGAACAAGCTTCCCGACGAGATCTACGCCTCGCCTGCTGCCAGCGGCGAAAACCTCTATTTGCGCGGTCTCAAGAATCTCTGGTGCGTCGGCCCCGGTCCGAAAGGAAACTGATTCGATTCGGTCCGGAGTTCGTTACTAAAACCCGATTTTCAAACCGGGTCGGCCAGTTTTCCGCCTTGCTCAAGTAGCTCGCAAAGCAGTGGGGCGGGCTTGCCGAATTTTGCCTGAAACTCGTCTCGTGAAGGGACCAAACGCACCTGGACCTTCTGGTCGTGGTGCATGGCGATGTCGGCCAGTTTGTGATCGAGGAAGGGATTGCGAAAGCGGTCGAGCACCTCGCCGGCGAAGGCAGAGCCCTGTTCCACGCGCCCCTCCAGCACGGGCACGACTTCGGTCTCAAGAAGGTTGACTAGCCAGGGCCCAAGCTTGGCGTCATTGACCGCATCGCGGACAATTTTGAATCCAGCCGGCCACGCCTTGATCAAAAGGGCGGTGTGCGCCCCGTTGAGCAACCGCACTTTGCGCAAGAAAAAGGGGAGCACATCGGCCGTCCAGACGACGGCGGGATGGTCGATCCACCGAGGCGATCCCGGAATCTCTTCGATGGCGAAGAGGGCATAGGGCTCGCAGGCAATGAGCATGGGATCTTTTACCAGGAGCGGATGGCCCGCGGGGGTGCCCGTGACGATCCGGTCCACCAGGGTGTTGTGCCAGGTGCACCGGTTGGCGATCCAGTCAATTGTTGACGCCGAGAGTTTCCAGTCTTTGGCCAAACCCAGCACGATCTCCTTGAGGATCTTGGCGTTGTTCTCTCGTAGTTCGCACGGCACGATCGCCAGGGGGCCCGCCCCGGCTTCAAAGCGCGCGCGAAGGACAGCGAGCAATTTCGCGGGGAACGATTTGGGCGGAGCGTCGGCGGGCTGATCCCCGGGGGATAATTCGTATCCCGCCTCGGTGGTGTTGGAAAGGATCACCTTCAGGTCGGGGCTTGTTGCCACCTTGAGGATTTCGTTCCACTGGATGCTTGCGATCAACGCGCGGCTAATGCTCGTGCATTCTTCGAGCCGTTCCACCACCTGGCCTTTTTCATATCCGCGCACGAGCACGTGATACTTGCCATCGTTTTGCGACAAGCCGGCGGCACGGTCGCCGCCCGTCGACTGCACGAGGACGACCTTGCCCACCTTTTGGCCGGCCTCGTTGGCCTGATGGATGAAAAGGTCGGCAAAGGCACGCAAGAACCGGCCGGTGCCAAATTGCAAAACGGTTTCGGGCAAGGACATTAGACCGTCACCTTCTTCAGAGAGATCAAAAGGGGCTGATTTTCGATTTTCACTTCGGCGATGGCGCCGTCTTCGTGAGGTTGGGTGCCAAAGCGGATCGCCAGCGTCTCGGCGGCAATCGTGGCGCCATGAGCCGACGCGGCCTGATTGAGTTCCGACGATTTGGTGCCCAGATGCAGTTCAATCCTGTCTTCCAGTTGCAGGTTTGCTTTTTTTCGCAACTCCTGGACATTGCGGATGATGTCGCGAGCCAGGCCTTCAAGCGCCAATTCCGGCGTCAGCCGTCCATCGAGCGCCACCTGGGTATCGCGATCGGCCAGTCCCGAAAAGCCTTCGGGGCCCTTGAGTTCGATGACCAGGTCTTCGGGGGCCAATTCCACCGGCTCGCCTTCGAATTCGAAGGCAAAGGGAGTTCCGCCGGCGACCTTGGCTGCCAGCGCAAAGGGATCCGCCGCGAGGATCGCCTTTTGCATGGCGCTCAGTTTTGCGCCGAATTTGGGGCCAATGGTCTTCATGTTGGCTTTGACCGACGGCAGCAAAAGATTGCCGCCCGACTTGTCATGGATCGTTACCGATTTCACATTCAGTTCTTCGGTGATCTGATCGGGGAATCGTTCCACCGCGAGCTTTTCGGTATCGTTGCCCGGTTGCACGCGCAGTTCGGCGAGCGGTTGGCGCACCTTGATTTTCAAGGCACTGCGCGCGGCAAGACCGAGCGACACGATCTTCAATAACGAATTAATCTGGCCCGAAAGTGCTTCGTCGATCAGGGTCGGGTCGGGCACGGGGAACGGTTCCAGATGCACGCTTTTTTGCCCGTGAGGGCAAAGGTTTTGATGCATGGCATCGGTGATGAACGGGATGATCGGCGCGCAGATGCGGGTGATGGTTGACAGCACCTGATGCAGCGTCTGATAGGCAACCATCTTGTCGTCGCCCGCGTCGGCTTTCCAGAAGCGGCGGCGATTGCGCCTGACATACCAGTTGGAAAGCTTGTCATCGACAAACGATTCGACTTCCAGGCAGAACCGGGAGAGGTCGTAACCCTGGTAGGCGTCGTGCGCGGTTTGCACCAGCTTTTGCAGATCCGACAGGATCCATTTATCCAGGTCGGTTCGCTTCTCGGCGCCCAGCGGCGCGGCTGATGGATCGAAACCGTCGAGGCGGGCGTAGTTGCAAAAGAAGGCGTAGGTGTTCCAGAGCTTCAGGAAAAACCGTGCGCGCACTTCCTCGGCCGGGATTGGGCCAAAGTTGATGTTCTGCGCCGGGTTTTGCCGGCAGAACATCCAGCGGACCAAGTCGGCTCCCATGGGCGGGTGGTTTTCTTTCTTACCGCCCTTGCCAGCGATTTCATAGCCCTCGTCGGCGGCTCCCTCGAACGGGATCGAGTTGCCGGCCGACTTGTGCATTTCGTGGCCATTCTGGTCGCGCACCAGCGCATGGCCCAAGAGCGTCTTGAACGGCGCCTTGTTCTCCATCATCGTCGACATGGCGAGCAGAGAATAAAACCAGTTTCGAAACTGTCCTGGGAAGCATTCGGTGATCAGGTCGGCGGGAAACCAGGTGGCCCATTCCTGCTGATTTTGGTGATAGCCCATCGTCGAAAACGGCACGATCCCCGCATCGAGCCACGGATTGCCGACATCGGGGATCCGCGACATCAGGTTGCCGTTTTTCGGGTTCTTGATTTTCACCTGGTCGATCCAGGGCTTGTGCAGCGAACGGCCCTTCAAGTGTTCGATCCCTTGGACGGCGCGCGCTTCGAGTTCCTCGCGGCTGCCGATGACTTCGAAATCGCCGGTTTCTTCGTCGATCCAGATCGGCAGCGCCAGGCCCCAGAACCGCTTCTTGGAGATCATCCAGTCGCCCATGTTCTTGAGCCAGTCGAGCTCGCGCTGGTAGCCGAAGCCGGGGATCCACTGGATATCGCCGCAGACCTTCATGATCTCTTCGCGCCAGGACATGCCGATGAACCATTCATCGACAAGACGGAAAAGCACTTCCGTCTTGCAGCGCCAGCAGTGCGGGTATTTGTGCGGGTATTTTTCGGTCGCGAACAGGACGCCGCGTTTGGTCAGCTCATCGATGATGAAATCGGCTGTCTCCGCCTTGGAAGCATTCTTGCCTTCAAGCGGTCCAAACCCGGGCAAAAAGCAACCGAATTCATCGAGCGGCGCGACAGCCGGCAATTTCTCTGCCTGGCCCAAAACAAAGTCCTCGCGGCCGCAACCGGGGGCGATATGGACGATGCCCGTACCCTCGGTTTCGCCCACTTCCTTCCAGGCGATGACCCGGTGCGCCGTCCGGGCCGATTGTTCCGTGGCGGCGCCGCGCTGTTTGGCAACGCGCACCATCTCGTGGGGGTAACCGCCCGGTTCGTTTTGCGCGGCGATATCGTCCCAGGGGCCGTCGTAGGCCCAGCCGATCATGTCGGCGCCCTTGATCTCCTCCAGGATTTCGGCGCCCCCCTTTTCCTTGAACATCTGCTCAAGCGATTTGAGACGAGGCACGCCTTCGAGCCATTCCTTGCGCTTGAACTCTTCATCCAAACGCTTGGCGGTGTAGGCCCCCTTGGCCAGGTAGTAGATTTGGTCGCGGTGCTTGATCTTGAGGTAGGTCAGTTCCGGATTGACCGCGGCGCCGACATTGCTGCACAGGGTCCAGGGAGTCGTCGTCCAGGCGAGGAGGAATTCGTCCGTCCTGCCCCGAAGGGGGAACTTCACGAACACGGCCCGATGCGCCACCATCTGGTAGCCTTCGGCCATTTCCATCTGGCTCAAGCCGACGGAGCAGCGCGGGCACCAGGGCATCGCATCGTAGCCGCGATAGACCAGGCCGCGGTCCTTGCACTTTTTGAGGAACGACCAGATCGTCGTGTTGTTGATTTCCGACATGGTGAAGTAGCTGCGCCGATCGTCCGGCTTTTTCGACCAGTCTTCCTCGCGGTCCCAGTCCATCCAGTAGCCCAGGCGGATCGATTGCTCAGTCTGCTTCTTGGCGAATTTGTCGACCCGGGCTTTGCACAACTGCACGAACTGGTCCACCGAGGCGAATTTGTCGCCGGGAACCAGATTTTCAATGTCGCGCTTCGAGCTGAGCTTCAGTTCCTTTTCGACTTCGACTTCCACCCACAGCCCCTGGCAATCGAAACCATTCTGATAGCGCAGGTGATAGCCGCACATCCCGCGATAGCGCTGGAAGGCGTCCTTGTAGGTGCGGCCCCAGGCGTGGTGTACGCCCATGGGGTTGTTCGCGGTGATGGGGCCATCGAGGAACGACCATTTCGGCCCGTTCGCATTGCGATTTCTCAGAGTTTCGAAGGCGTCGGTGTCGGTCCAATGTTGGAGAATGGTCCGTTCGAGCGCCGGAAAATCGACCTGGGTCTCGACCTTGGCAAATGTCATGTCCAATTCCAGCTTGATTCGAAACAGGCCCGAAATGGGCAATAAAGCCTCTCATCCTGCTCCGTGGGAGCGGATCCACCAACCTATGATTGTAGAAATCCAGGAGAAATCGGCGGTCGCACGGCTAAACTGGATCATTTGGAGGGCAGCCTGGGGTGGCTTGGTCCTCCTGTACGGGAGTGCGCCCAGGGATATCGATGGGATTCCCTTTCTAAGGCGTTCACAGGGTTAAATGGTCGAGATCGAGAGGGACGAACGAATACCCATGACGACTCCTCTCAAGGCTGCGGTGCTCTTATCCGGTAGCGGTACTACCCTGCAAAATCTTCTCGATTGCACGGTTCGGGGCGAGCTTCCCATTCAGATCGATTGGGTGCTGTCCGATCGCCCCGGTGTCAAGGGGCTTGAACGCGCCGCGGCGGCCGGCATTGCCCATCAAGTGATCGAGCGCAAGTCATGCGCGAGCCTGGCCGAATTTGGAGAGCGGGTCTTTCGGCCCATTCGCGAGGCCAAGGTGCAGCTTGTGATCATGGGCGGGTTTTTGCGACTTCTGCCGATCCCGGACGACTACACCTACAAGGTGATGAACATTCACCCATCGCTCATTCCGATGTTTTGCGGCAAGGGGTTTCACGGGACCCACGTGCATCAGGCGGTGATCGACTCGGGCGCCAAGGTCACTGGCTGCACGGTGCATTTCGCCGACAACGAGTACGACCATGGCCCGATCATCTTGCAAAAGGTGGTCGAGGTCGCCGGCGACGATACGGCGTCCACCCTGGCACAAAAGGTCTTCCAGGCCGAATGTGAGGCTTACCCCACCGCCATTCGCTGGTTTGCCGAGAATCGCATTCGCGTCGACGGGCGGCGCACCTTGATTCGCCAGGATCATGACGACGCCGGCTGGGATGCCTGATGGAATATTCGCTTTCCGATCGTCCGCTGGAAGCCCTTGGTCTGGCCATTGCCACGCTTGCTGCCGGCGCGATCAACGCGCTTGCGGGCGGCGGTACGCTTTTGACCTTTCCGGCGCTCTTGGCGTTGACCGACGCGGTTACCGCCAACTGCACGAGCACCCTGGCGCTCTTGCCGGGATCGCTCGCGGGGGCCTGGGCGTACCGGCGCGAACTCAAGGAGAATGTGGCCTGGCTGCGCTGGCTCGTGCCGGTCAGCATCGTCGGGGCGATCCTGGGCGGGTTGTTGCTCGTTTTTCCCGACCCGGGTTACTTCAACCGGATCGTCCCCTATCTTGCGCTGACCGCGACCGTGCTTTTCGCCTTGCAGCCTTTTCTTGTGCCCCGGATCAAGTTGGAAGGCCTGAATCCTCGCAACCCCCCCTTGTGGGTCTTGGCCTTTCAATTTGCCATCGCGGTCTACGGCGCCTACTTCGGCGCCGGCATCGGCATCATGATGTTGGCCCTGCTAGGCCTTTTGCCCCTGGGCGGGCTTGTACACGCCAATGGATTGAAAACGCTTCTGGCGGGGTTGATCAATATCGTGGCAGCGGTGGTGTTTCTGGGTTACGGCTCCATCCGCTGGGATGTGCTTGTCCTCATGGCCCCCTTATCGGTGATCGGCGGCTATCTTGGTGGCGTGTTTGGCCGGGGACTTTCCAAAAACTGGTTGCGCGCGATTGTTTTGATGGTGGGTTTTGGCCAAACGATCTGGTTTTTTGCGCGGATGAGCGCAGGGCAACCGGCCGTGGGCCCCGAGGCTAACGGGCCGACTTCGCCGCCCGAGAAAACCTCGGTCACCCGTTCCCAATGGAGGACACCCCTTGCCGAAGCACGGTTTCGAGAACCGCGTCAGGGTGCGTAAGGTGTAAAGTCGCCAATTGCCGTTGTTGGGGTGAAAACGAGTCCAAATTCTTCAAAATAACTCTTAATTCAAAGGAGCTTCCCATGCGATTGCGATCATTTGCTGCAACGGCGGTCCTCGTTGCGGGTCTCATTCCCAACCTGGGGTGCGGAGCGTCAACCATAACCGAACAGGGAACCATGGAACCGATCAAACCCGACGCCGACGCCAAGGAAATCGAAAACGGCCTGAAATATAAAGACACGATTGAAGGGAGCGGCGACCCCGCCAAGCCCGGACAAAAGGTGACCGTCCACTACACCGGTTGGCTGGCAACCAACGGCAAGAAATTCGACTCAAGCCTCGATCGCGGTACCCCCTTCAGCGTCGAACTGGGCGCGGGCCAGGTCATCAAGGGCTGGGATAAGGGTCTGGTCGGCATGAAGATTGGCGGCAAGCGCCGTCTCTACATCCCCAGCGAAATGGCCTACGGATCGAGAGCGCGTGGCGCGGTGATCCCCGCCAATTCCGACCTCGTCTTCGATGTCGAGATGAAGGACATTACGGGCAAGCCTTTGGCAGAGATCAAGATCCCAGCCGATGCCGTGAAATTGCCTTCGGGCCTCAAGTATGTCGACAACAAGATCGGCACGGGTGAGGAAGCCAAGTCCGGCAATCGAGTGAGCGTCCACTACACCGGCATGCTGCAAAAGAATGGCAAGAAGTTCGATTCCAGCGTTGATCGTAACGAACCCTTCAAGTTTGGACTGGGTCGCAAAGAGGTGATCGAGGGATGGGATATTGGCGTTGCCGGAATGAAAGAAGGGGGCAAAAGGACCCTCTATATTCCGTCGGAATTGGGTTACGGGAAACGGGGTGCTGGCGGTGATATTCCGCCCGATGCGGATCTTGTGTTCGAAGTCGAACTGCTCAAGGCGAAGTAATCAGCGCGATCACTCCGTTCGACATTCGATGATCAAAGCAAAAGAAGCGAGCCGCCAGGTTCACCAGGCGGCTCGCTTCTTTTTTCGTCAGCGGCTTCGTCGCCGTCAATCGTTACGATTGCGTAGCGCCACCGACCTGGCTCCCAGCCGGGTGCCAAAGCGCAGCTTTTGTTCGAGCGTCATCTCGTTCATGTACCGCTTCTTGGCCGCATCAAGCCAGCGCAAGGGCCGTTTCCCATATTCGACGCACACCTGCACCAGCACCGGGCCGGGAGTTTTCAGCGCCTGGCGAATGCCCGATTCCAGTTCGCCTTCATTCTCGATCTTCAAATACTCGACCCCAAAGCCTTCGGCCAGCGCCTCGTAATTGAGCCCCGCGAGAATCGTTGCGGTGGTGCGTTTGTAGGCCGCTTTTTGCAGCGCCTGCATGTAGTGATAGGCCCCATCATCGAGGATGAAGAACTTGACCGGCAAGCGTTCTCTCGCGGCGGTGGTAATCTCCATCGCGGTCATGAGGAAACAGCCGTCGCCTGTAATCGTGCAAACCTGGCGCTCGGGGAAGGCGACTTGACCGCCGATGGCCGCCGGGATCGACCAGCCCATCGCCTGATTGTCGGTCGGGTTGAAGTAGGTGCGCGGCGCCGGCGCCTTCCAGGCTTCCGCGGCCCAGTGTTCGCTTGCCGTCACATCGACATAGACCATCGCATCGGGATCGGTCGCTTCGCGCATGGCCAAAATCACGTCCATCGGATCGATGCCGCCCCGGCAATACTCTCGCCGGAAACAGACCTCTTCCTGGCCGCGCATCCATTCGATCCGCTGTTCCAGTCCATTGGCCTTTGGGCGGGCAATCTTGTCTTCGTTTTTCAAAAGGTAGTCAAGAAAGACTCCGGCCTCGGCATGGACCGCGACCTCGGGCTTGTAAACGGCGCCGAGATTGGCCGCGCAGGCATCGACATGGATCATGCGCTTATAAGGGAAAGAATAAAACCCAGTCGACACTTCGCTGAAGCGCACGCCGATCGCCAGGACGATATCGACCGCCGCGAAGATCCGTTCCGCCGTGACACTGCCTTGCGGCCCATAACCCCAGCCCACCGACAACGGGTGATCGGCCGCGATCGCTCCCTTACCCGACACGCTCGTGGCCACGGGAGCGTTGAGGATCTCGGCCAGACGCGTGAGGGGACCCGATTCGTCCATGCAGCCCAGGCCGGCATAAATTCCGACCCGGCAATTGCCGCGCGACAAAAGAGACAGAGCCGTTTCCGCGGCGCTCTGGTCGAAAGTCACCGTCGGCGGCGCCAAGGGCGCGGAGCGGAAAAGGTGCCGTTCGATGAATTGATCGTAAGGAACCACCACCGCGACCGGCCCCGGTTCGCCCGACTGCGCCAACTGAAACGCCAGGCGCACGCTGTAGGGGATGTCGCCGACCGATTCGACATCGATCACTTCCTTGCAAACCGTTTTCAAGATGGCCGAGTTCTCGAGGGCGTGCACCTGAAACGGGCGATACTTTTTGCCGCGCGCCACATCGCCCACAATGCACACGATCGGAATCGAGTCAAGCCTGGCCTCACCCAGACCGGTCATGCTGTTGGTGATTCCCGGTCCGGGCACGATCGCGAGCACTCCGGGACGGCCCGTCGCCCGGGCAAAACCATCCGCCATGCACGCCGCGGAGAACTCGTGGGTTACAAGTGTGTAATCCAGCCCCTTTTGTTTGAATTCATCCCAGAGCTCATTTTCCTGAGCTCCTGGAATCCCAAAGACCGTAGTGGTGCCTTCGGCGATCAGGGTTTCCACCAGGGCACGAGCCCCGGAAAAACTGCCCGCGACCCACCCCCGGTGCGTGATGCGAGCTTCGCTACGCGCGGGAAGAAAGGCGGGAAGGGTGCTAGCCGCCATGGCCTGCAGGGCAAGCCGCCGAGTGATCAGGGGGAATTCCATTGTGTGCCTCGAAGCGCAGTCCAGGGTGTCAGTCATTGGATCGGAAGGAGGAGCAAAGCAAGTTGGGCCGCGACCCGGACATTGGCCCGAAACTGTTAACAAACGGCAAGATTGGGTCGGTTTTTCCGATTTTGAGGGCAGGGGTGTTGAGGGAAGTATGGGTGCCTAGGATGATTGATTGAAGATTGTCCCCGGTAAAATTAGTCTGAATGTCCTATAGCCCCCATCCGGCAAACTCCCCTCGAGGTTTTCCATGTGGCATGTTTCCAGGTTGGCCCTTTTGGCCGTCATGCTTTCCCCCCACGCTGGCTGGAGCGTCGATCCGCCGCCTGAAAAGAAATACGAAGACTTCGATACCGTCACCCGCGGCGCCCGCGAGTTCGACGGCCTGCTCAAACTGCACCTCAAGGACGATCGCCTCTATGGCGAAATCCGGCCCGACCAGTTCGATCGCCCGTTCCTGCTTCCCATCGCAATTGCGCGCGGCGCGGGCATGGGGGGCAATACCCTCAATTTCGACGAACAATGGGTGATCTACTTTCACCGGGTCGGCGACCGGGTGCAAATGATCCGCCGCAATGTGCGCTTCAAGGCCAACCCGGGCACTCCCGTCGCCAAGGCAGTCGAAACGACCTACACCGATTCGGTCTTGCACGCCTTGCGCATCGTCAGCGTGCATCCCGGCCGTCAAAGCGTACTCTTGAACTTGAACGACATCTTTATGACTGACCTGGCGCAACTGGGCTTGGGCCAGTTCGACGCGAACCGCAGCACCTGGGCCAAGGTCAAGGCATTCCCGCGCAATATCGAAATCGAAGTCGCGGCCACCTACAGCGGCGGCCGCATGGGCTTCACCACAGATGACAGCATCATCGATAGCCGCGGCAAAACCGTGGTGATCCATTACGGCCTTTGCAATCTGCCCGAATATGGCTACTCGCCCCGCCTTGCCGATGATCGGGTCGGCCATTTCTTGAGCGTGGTCAAGGATTTCTCCAGCGACACCAACGACTCGGCCTTCGTCCGTTACGTCAACCGCTGGAGGCTCGAACGGGCCGAACCGGTCGATTCGAAGAACCCCAACAAGCTCTCGGCTCCCAAGAAGAAGATCGTCTTCTGGATCGAAAAGTCGGTGCCGGATGAATACCGGGCCTCCGTGCGCGAAGGAATTCTCGAATGGAACAAGGCCTTTGAGAAAATCGGCTTCCGCGATGCGATCGAAGTGCGCCAGCAAGAAAACGAAGAGTTTGATCCCGAAGACATCAACTACAACACCTTCCGCTGGATTGCCACCGACCAGGGTTTCGCGATGGGACCCTCGCGCGCCAACCCGCTGACGGGTGAAATCATCGATGCCGATATCATTTTCGATGCGAGCATGGTGCGCTTTTACCGCAGCGAATACAGCCTGGCCAAGGCCGGCTCCCCGGCCAGCACCATCCAGGCCGCAAGGGCCGGCTGGAATTTCGTGAAGCCGCCGCTGGTGCCTTCCGATCTGGAAGCGACCCCGGAAGCCAAGGCGGGCTGGAACGAGCCGGCGCAACGGCTCAAGGCCACCGACCTGGCCGCGCGCCATGGCTATTGCCAGTGCGGCGCTCACATCAAGTACGAACTGGGCATGGCGGCCCTGGCGATGATTGGCCGCAATGAGCTCAAGCCGGGGGAAAAAGTCCCGGATGAATTGATCCAGCAGGCGGTCAAGGAAGTGACCATGCATGAAGTCGGCCACACGCTGGGCCTGCGCCACAATTTCAAATCGTCGACCATGCTCAAGAACGAGCAGTTGCACGATACGAACATTACCCGCAAACAGGGACTTTTGGGATCGGTCATGGATTATGCGCCGGTGAACCTGGCTCCCAAGGGCGTCAAGCAAGGCGACTACTTCACGACGACCCTCGGGCCCTACGACTACTGGGCGATCGAATATGCCTACCGGCCGCTGGCAGGCGGCACCGATGGCGAAGGAGAGAAGCTGGCCGATATTTCCAAGCGGATTGCCGAACCGGGTCTCGATTACGCTACCGATGAAGACCTCTTCACCAACTCCGACCCGCTGGTCAATCAGTGGGACTTAGGCGCCGACCCGCTCAAGTTCGCCCGCGAGCGCGTGGAAATGGCTGAAGAGATGCTCAAGACGGTCGCCGACAAGGCCTCCGACAAGGGAGAAGGCTATCAGCGCGTGCGCCAGGCGTTCGCCCTCCTTCTGAACCAGATCGGCAATGGCGCCTATCTGGCGGCCAGCCATGTGGGCGGCGTCAATCACCACCGCGATCACAAGGACGATCCCAACGGGCGCGAGCCGATGATTCCCGTCGCGGCCGACAAACAGCGCGAGGCGCTCAATTTCCTCAAGGAGAAAATTCTTCAGGAAAAGTCGTTCCAGTTTTCGCCGACGTTGTTGCGTAAGCTCGCCGCCGATCGCTGGTATCACTGGGGCAATGAAGACACGATCCTGGGTCCCGTTGAATACCCGGTCAACCAGCGAATTCTGTCGATCCAGATGGTGGTGCTCAACACGCTCACCTATCCCGGCACCTTGCAGCGCATTGCGGACAATGCCCTGCGCGTATCGGAAAAAGAGAAACCCTTAACCCTTTCCGAACTGTTCAAGGCCTTGAACGAAGGCGTTTTTGGCGATTTGGATAAACCCGCCGAATTGGTGAGCTCACAGCGGCGCAATCTACAGCGCCAGTATGTCAAAACCCTGACCTCGATGGTGCTGGGCAATAGCAACGCCTGGCCGGCCGATGCGCGCAGCCTGGCCCGATTTCACCTCAAGCAACTCGTCACCAAGCTGGACAAGTCGATCGAGGAAGCGAAAAAGAAAAATCTGGATGAGGTCCAGGTGGCCCATTACGACGAACTGAAGGACCGGATTGCCCGCGTCCTCCAGGCGTCGGTGCAAAGCTTTGACCACTAACAGGTCGCGTTTGCGACTTCACATCGAATCAGGCGGGGCCCCTCGGGTCTCGCCTTTTTTGTGCGCTGAACACGGCGAATCCCGTCGGTTTGGCCCGATGAGAAACTTCTCTTGAGTCCAAAGCCGCCAAGCGCGTATAGGGCTCCTCCAGGCGCGCACTCCCTGCTCACATGGAGTGCAAGCGTCCGGGGGGAAACATCGTCATGGATCGGCGGGTTGGGCTTTTCCGATTATTGGTCGTCGTTCCCGCCGTATTCCTTTTGGCGGTCCTCGGTTGCACCAATCGAAGAGAACACCTGAAGCCGCCCAAAATCCGCGAGGAATTGCGGGTTCCGCCCAGCGACGAGGCCCGGTTCAGCCGGCCGATCGAGTACCCGAAGGAAGTCCTCAACGAGGATGTGCTGGCCAAAAAAGCCACGAAGTCTCCACTTGGCGCCCTCAAGGGCGGCAAGGGCGGGGGAGCTCCCGGCGGGTTCTCCAACTAGTTTTCTTTTTCTTGCTTTTTGCTTTTTGGTGTGCGAGGTGGCTTCGGCGAGGCCTGCGAAGAAGTTTTCGCTGGCTTGGGTCCTTTGGCCAAAGAACCTCGCGTTGCACCTGCTCCGTTTTTCGAACCTGCCTTGGCGGTCAGGTACTTACGCATGATCTTGCGCGCGGGCGATCGCTTCGCCGCTTCGGCAAATCCCGCCTTGGCGAAGGCGGTATCGAGACCGGTCCACACGAAGGCGTCGGCATAACGTTTCGATGTGACCGACGGATACCCTTCAACGATTGTGGCTCCCTGGGATTTTGCGAACTCGGTCGCGGCGTCCAGCAGCTCCACCGTCAAACCCTTCCCGCGCCAATCCTTGCGCACGAAGAAACAGCTCACCGACCAGACAGGCTGGTCATCGACTCGGGCCATCACGCGGGACCGCTCAAGCGCCGGATAATCCTCGCGAGGCGCGATGGCGCACCAGGCCACCGGTTCGTGCTCGTGGTAAAGCAGCACTCCCGGTGGCGGGCCGGTCATGACCGCCAGGTGAAAGCGCGCCTCGTTGGTTGCTCCCTTGCCCTCATGAAATTCCTGGCGACTGAGCCGCCAGGTCATGCACCAGCAGCCGCCACAGGCGCCGCGCGGGCCAAAAAGGGTTTGCAGATCGCTAAAGCGATCGGGCGTGAGCGGATGCCAGGTGAATGTCGGCTTCTTCGGCTTGCTCATTGGGCGGTCGGGTCGAACTGGTGAAGACCCAGGATGTTGCTTTCGGTGTCCTTGATGTAAGCGAGCCAGCCCACACCCGGCACCGGCATTTTTGGCAGGGCCAGGGCCGCCCCGATTTTCAGTGCCTTGGCAAGCGATTCATCGAGGTTGTCGACCTGCGCGGTGCAGACATAAGAGTTGACCCCCTCGCCTTGCACGCCGGACTTGCGCTGCATCATGCCGCCATTGATCCCCGGTTGTCCATCGGGACCAGTTTTGATCAGGTAATAGGGGAAGGGGCCTTCCCACTTGGTGAATTCCCACTGCAACAGATCCTTGTAAAAGGCGATGGCCCGTTCGGGATTTTCGGCGTGGATTTCAAAGTGCACGACCCGGCCCATGAGAGATGCTCCAGAGGTGAGGAAAGAGAAGGATCAAAAAATTCGATCCGTAATGAAATGGCGTGAGCGTAAACTAAGGGCAATCGCTTCGGAATCAAGGCGCGAGCGTTGCAGACGCGGTGTCAAGCTGGGTGGGTCGGCCATGGCGATGGGCTAGGAATATCAATGCGACTCGTGCGCGATCGAATGGGTGTTGCTTTCGACCAGGCTTGCTGTTGGCCCCAAAGAATGGGATCCCAGGGAATTGGTTTGTTTTACTTGTCAAACATTTTTGGTCGTTCCCAAGTTAATCGATCGATATTCCTGGAAACAATGGTATGCAAAGAATCGCGCCGCGGTCGAATCCCATGAAATGCTCAAAAATCTAGCGCAAAAAATCGACAGGCGTCTTGCGGAGAGCAAAGGCGTTTCGCCTCTTCCCTTTCACCTGGAAAATCTGACCTGCCCAACGTGCCAGTCCGATCAGCTATGGGATCTCCCGTTCCGAAGTCGGCCCATGCGGTGCCCGAAATGCCAAGAGTACACCGGTCAACCGATCCCCAACGATTTCGTTGCGACTTATGCTGAAGTCCCGCCAGAACCGCCGGAAAGCCCTTTTCCCGATAACGGTAAGGATTGAATAGATAGAATGAGCCGGTCCGGGTTTTAGTCACGGACGGTGGGCTTTTGAGCGTTCGACTTGCCCAAGATTCCCGGTGGTTTTCAGGTTTCCGATGGCGCCCTCCAATCTCATTCAACAACTCCGCGGCCTTTTGAAAAAGGTCTTCGGCTACAGCGAATTTCGTCCCTTACAGCAAGAGACGATGGCTTCGATTCTCGGTGGCCGCGACACCGTGGCGATTCTGCCGACCGGCGCGGGCAAAAGCCTTTGCTACCAGTTGCCCGCACTCGTACGGCCCGGCCTGACCGTGGTGATCTCCCCCTTGATTGCCCTCATGAAGGATCAGGTCGATCAACTTCACAGCGCCGGGGTGGAAGCGACTTTCCTCAACTCATCGCTTGAACTCGAGGAACGCCGCGAGCGGATGCGAGGACTTTCCAGGGGCCAGTTCAAGCTGCTTTACATCGCTCCGGAACGCATCATGATGGGCGATTTTCTGGAGAGCCTGCGGAGCTGGAAGGTCGAGGCGCTGGTGGTCGATGAGGCACATTGCATCAGCGAATGGGGCCATGACTTCCGGCCCGAATACCGGCAGTTGGGAGAACTGCGCAAAGCCTACCCGCAGGTTCCTGTGTTGGCGCTCACGGCGACTGCCACCCCGGCGGTGCGCGCCGACATCATCAAGCAACTGGAACTGGCAGACCCGGCCGTTTACCAGTCGAGTTTCAATCGGCCCAATTTGAGCTACCGGGTGATTGCCAAGGCCAAGATGGCGAACCAGGTGTGGGAATTCGCGGCCGCCCGGCCTGAAGATTCGGGCATTGTTTACTGCCATTCGCGCAAAGGAGCCGAAGGGCTGGCGGAAATCTTGAAATCGCAGGGCTTAAGCGCCATCGCCTATCACGCAGGCATGGAGGCCGCCGAGCGAGCCAGAAATCAGGATGCCTTTATCCGCGACGAAGCCCGCATCGTCTGCGCGACCTTGGCCTTTGGCATGGGGATCAACAAGCCGAACGTGCGCTATGTGATCCACGCCGACATGCCCAAGAACGTGGAGAGCTATTATCAGCAAACCGGTCGCGCCGGCCGCGATGGTCTGGCGGCCGAGTGTCTGATGTTGTTCTCGCGCGGAGATGTCGCCAAGAATCTCAAATTCTTGGAGGAAATCCCTGACGAACAGGTACGCAAGGTCGCGCGCAAGCAACTCAATCAGATGGCGGGCTACGGCGAAGAGGCGCTTTGCCGGCGGGCCTTTTTATTGCGCTATTTCGGCGAGGAATGGCCCGAGGGGAGTTGCGGCAACTGCGACAACTGCCTGGAACCGCGCGAAACCTGGGATGCCACGATCGATGCGCAGAAGCTGCTTAGTTGCATCTTGCGCGTCAAAGCAAAAAGCGGTTTCGAAGTCGGCTGGCAGCACCTGGCCGATGTGCTCGTGGGAGCGAACACCGAACGCGTGCGCAAATGGGGGCATGAAACGCTCACGACTTATGGCATTGGCAAGGAACGAGTCAAGGATGAGTGGATGCGGCTGGGCCGGCAGTTGGTGCAATTGGGTTTGGCCGAGGTGGGCGCAGGGGAATTTCCCACGGTGAGCGTGACGGAAAAAGGGATGATCGTCCTCAAGCAGCGATCTTCCGTGCAACTGACTCGCATGCCGGCAAAGAAGGCGAAAAGCGATGCGCCGGCGGCTTCGCTTGATGGCCCGGCGACGCGCGCCGCCAAGGCGGGCGATCTTCCCAGCGACGAAGGATTGTTTCAGAAGCTTCGTGGCTTGCGCAAAAAACTGGCCGATGAGCGCAACGTCCCGCCCTATGTCGTTTTTTCCGATGTCACCTTACGTCACATGGCACGCAGCTATCCGCAGACGGATGCGGCCTTTCTCGCCTTGCCGGGGGTAGGCGAGCGCAAGCTGGCGCAGTTTGGCGAAGCTTTTTTGGCCGAGGTCAACGACTGGCTGGCCAGCCATCCGCGCCAGGAATTTCCCAGTCTGAAGAAGTCCGCCGAAAGTACCCGGAAGAATTCCGGGCCAAGCCCCAAGGTCGCGGAGTCGGGGCCCATCAGCGGCACGGTACTCGAAACCGTGAAACTGGCTCGGCTGGGTGCCAGCATTCGCCAGATCGCTAAAGCCCGCGGGCTGGTCAACACCACAGTCGAAAGTCACCTGGTTCAGGCGATCGAGCAAGGGGAACCGCTCGATCCCGAGAACTTCTTCAGCGCCGACGAAGCCGAGCGGATGCGGCTTGCGTTTGAAGATCAAGATTCGGTGGGCCTGACCCCGATTTACGAAAAACTGGGTGGAGAAATCGACTACGGGAAACTGAAGATATTCCGGGCATTTGCTTCGCGAGAATGAAGTGATCTTCAGGGGCGAGGGGTGGAAAGCTCCGCGGAACTACTGGCACTCATGCGCGGTGTCGGCGAGTTGAGGCTGCCCTTTCCCATCTACTGGAACATCAAGGTCTGGGCCGAGTTGGAGGCGGAATCAGGAAGGGAAATGAAGGCCGGTTTCTCCCACGAGCCGCAAGCGAACTAGAAGAAAAATCAAGCCGCTGGAAGTTCGATCACCTGGCTGGGCGTACTCGCCGCCTTCCAGGCCTTGATGACGATGATGGAATTGAGGATGAGGGCCGTGAGGATGGTCATGGCCAGCGACAGCGGGACATACCGGTTGGGGTCAATGAAGTACAGGGAGCTGAGTAAAAGGTACCAAAAGGCGTAAATCAAGCCATCGAGCACGATCAAGGGAAAGAATAGCGCGTCGGCAAGAGCGAGCGGCATTCCATAAATGCGTCCTTGCGAGTGGCGAATATTGCTAACCGCCATGGCACCCAGAACGGTTGTCCCAATCGGTCCACTGCCACCCAGAGCGAGCAGGATAAAAGACAGCGCGATCAGCCACCGCGGAGCTTCTGGATCTTGCGCTGGCGGGAGGGGGACTTCTCGTGCGTCCTGGTTCACGGTTCCACCCTCCTGCGGAAATGCCAGTGTGGCCTCTTGCCGCTCGACTGCGCGCACAACGAACATGCCGTAGAAGGAGACAAAGAAAAATAGGGCCCAAAAGGCCCCCACAATCGCCTTTCTGGAAAAGCGGGCCGGCCCCGACGCCGTAACTTGTCGTCGCGAGGGTTGGTGCTGTGGGGCGGAGTTCTCGTGAGGTCCTCGAATCGGAGCGTTGGGGCGGGATGCGATCCCATCCACGGCCGATTTGACCTCGCTTGCATGTTGATAGCGGTGCTCCGGGTATTGTTCCAACGTGCGCAGAACGACCTCATCCAAACGGACATCGACATGCACCTTGCGCGACGGTGGCGCGAATTTGCCCAGCGGCAGTTCCCCAGTAAGCAGTTCATAGAAAACGACCCCTAGAGAATAAATGTCGGCGCGATGATCGACATGGCGTGAACCCTGCATCTGTTCAGGCGCCATGTACCTGGGCGTCCCCATCACCTGGTGCGAACCGGTCAGCGACAGGTCGGCCGCCTCGTGCCCCAGGATTTTCGATAGGCCAAAGTCGGCGATCTTGACCCGCCCTTTCTTGTCCAAAAGGATGTTTTCCGGTTTGATGTCGCGGTGAACGATCCCCTCGTCGTGCGCGAACTGGAGCGCCTCGCAAAGTTGCGGGATGATGGCGAGTGCAGCCGGAGGGGCAAGCGCGCCGGTCAGAATCGTCTGCCTTAGATTCACTCCGTCGACATATTCCATCACGATGAAAAACAGACCGTTGACCTGGCCAAAATCGTAGATCGAAACGATGTTGTTGTGAGTCAGCCGTGCAAGCGCCCGCGCTTCGCGGGTGAACCGTTCGGCAAAGGAGGGGTCGTTGCCGATTTCGGGCGGCAGGATCTTGATCGCCACCATCCGGTCGAGGCCCCGCTGCCGGGCCTTGTACACCGCGCCCATGCCGCCTTTGCCGATCAATCCAAGGATTTCGAGGTGAGGAAATAAGGGGGCCAGACGTTCCACCGGGGGTGGATCAAATTGTGATCCAGCCTTGTGTCTTGGCAACGCCGGGTCGGCCTGAGCACTTCCACTCATGGTGGGCGTCCCTAAGTCAACCTCGCTATGGAACCCTGCTTTCAGCAGGCATTTGGGGCACAATCCCGCCGGGGCGTCGTCGGGATGCTCGGCACCGCACTTGGGGCATCGGAGAATGGGGGCCATGATGATGCTGCTTCTATCAAGGTTGGGGTGGTCTGGCTAATGATCCCTACAGGAAGATTCTGACCTGGTAACAAACTTTTTTGTCTAACCCAGACATTCGAGCAAGCGGCTGATTTCCAGATCCAGATTTTCGTCCGCGCCCAAGGTGCGCGCCACTTCGGCGCGGAAGAGTTCGCGGTAGCGTTTGCGCAGGCGGTAGGCGGCTTGTTTGGCTGCGGCGGGGCTGAGTCCCAGGGCTTGTGCTGCCTTGTCGTAGTCTTCAGCGGTCGCTTCCTGGGTGATCGCACCTTTGAAGCTCTCGAAATGATCTTCCTTCCCTGCATGGATCAGTTCGCTGCGAAGGCTTTCCAAGACTTGGTCAAGAAGCGTGAGCACCCAACGGCGCTCATAGAGCCGTTCGGGTGTAAGGTCATGTGACGGTTCGATCTGAAATTTCGACTCGCCGCAATAGAGGTCAAGTGAAAGCGGACTGCGCTCGCCGCCGCGTTTGGCTGCGCGCGCTTTGTCCCATTCATTTGCCAGGAAATTCTTGAGCGCGGTCAAAAGGAAGGCGCGGAAGCGGCCACGGTTCGGATCGGCGTGGGCGATCGTTTGCTTGTCGAGCAAGTAAACAAAAAAGGCCTGGGTCAAATCCTGGGCTTCATGGACATGAGGGATGCGCTGCCGGATATAAGCATAGAGCGGATACCAGTACGACTCGCAGAGGCGCGCCAGCGCATCGCCGGCCAGGTTTTTTTCCCGGCCGCCCGCGGCCAACACGATGCTCCACTGCGTGGTTGCGAATTGGCGCGGCGGACCGTTTGGCAGTGCTTCATTGGCATCGGGTGGCATGCACCTGTTTTAGCGGATCCGTATCTTCTTGGTGCCTGCCGGGATCATTCACTATCAAACCCAACATGGGCAAACCCTGAATGACCGAGGCCTTCTCCATGAAAAATCTCTCTCTCATCGCGCTCTTTAGCATTGCCGGGCATCTTCCCTTGCCGGCGGCGGACTTGCCGCGAAGTCAGCCCGAGGCGCAAGGGGTCGATTCGGCCGCGCTGCTCGCCTTTGTGTGTGCCGCGGACAAGAAGCTGGATTCCCTGCATAGCCTCATGGTGGTGCGCCATGGAAATGTCATCGCCGAAGGTTGGTGGGCGCCGTACCATCCCAGAGCGCCCCATTCCCTTTTTTCGCTGAGTAAAAGTTTCACCTCGACGGCGATCGGAATCGCGATCGCCGAGGGCAAGTTGAACCTCGACGATGAAGTGCTCAAGTTTTTCCCCGAAGAAGCGCCGGCGCAACCCAGCGCCCATCTGAAAGCGATGCGCATCAGCGACCTATTGCGCATGTCGACCGGTCACGACAGCGAACCTCCCAGAACCTCGGGTCAATCCTGGGTCAAATCGTTCCTGGCGCATCCGGTTCCCTTCAAGCCCGGCACGCATTTCCTTTACAACACTTCGGCCACTTACATCTGCTCGGCCATCGTGCAAAAAGCAACAGGTCAGACCTTGCTCGACTATCTGAAACCGCGCCTGTTCGAACCGCTGGGAATCGACAGCCCCACCTGGGAGAAGAGTCCGCAAGGGATTTCCACAGGGGGATATGGCTTGAGCTTACGCACCGAGGACATTGCCAAGTTCGGCCAACTCTATTTGCAAAAGGGCAAATGGAACGGCAAGCAACTGGTTCCGGAGGCCTGGATCGAGGCCGCGACGGCCCGGCAAACCTCCAACGGCAGTAACCCGAAAAGTGACTGGGATCAAGGTTACGGCTACCAGTTCTGGCGTTGCCGAAACGGCGCCTATCGAGGTGACGGAGCCTTTGGCCAGTACTGCATCGTTCTACCCGAACAGGACACGGTCATCGCGATCACGAGCGGTTTGAAAGATATGCAGGCGGTACTCAATCTTGTCTGGGAATCGCTGCCACCGGCAATGCATTCGGGCACGCTTCCGCCAAACGAGATGGCAGTGAAACAGCTGGACAAAACCTTGAAAAGGCTGTCCTTGGCGATGCCCGAGGGGACGGGCTCGGCATCGAAGTCTGTCGGGAAAAAATTCGAGTTCCCTGAAAACAATCGCAAGCTGGAATCGGTGGCGCTTAAGAAAATCGGCGAGGAGGGGGCCATGGCGATCGTCGCGCGGTTCGCGGGAAAGGAGCAGGAAATCATTTGCGGTCTGGGAGAATGGGCCCGATCACAAAGCGTTTGGGACAAGACGGAAATACAAATCATTGCGGCGGCAGGCGCGTGGACATCGCCCGACACCTACACCGCCAAGATCTGTTTTCGGGAAACGCCCTTTGTGCAAACGTTTCAATTTCAATTCGCCGGCGACGAACTGAAACTGGACGTCGAATCGAATGTCGGTTTCGGCGCCACCAAGCAACCCACGCTTACGGGCAAATTGAGTTTTCTGTCTCCATGATGAACCGCAACCCATTGCGCGGTGAAACTCTTGCTGGTAACTGACCTGAATCATTGCCGTCTGCCCTTCGCGAGAAGGGCAGACGGGCGTCAGGTTGACGGTTGACCTCAAACGCCCTCGGGCCATTTGGTCGTTTCCACCAGCGGCTCACCCGTTTCCAGGAGGCTCTTGAGGCTCGCTAGCAAGTGCGGCCAGCCTTGGGAAACCGCTTCGATGAGCTTCGAGCCGGGTCGATCCATTTCATGAACCAGAGTCAGTTTGACCGACTCTCCCACCGGTTCCAGTTCATAGGTCAATCGTGAATACCCTTCCGGGCGAAGCTCCGCTTTGAACTCATTGCGCCAGGTGAGAACCATCCGTTTGGGAGGATCGAATTCCACGATTTCGCCGCTGTCGGCCACCCGGCCATCGGGAATCATGATCTTCCAGGAAGCTCCCTTTTTCCATTCCGATTCCTGGACCGTTTCGCACCAGAACTTGCGCGTAAATTCCGGATCAATGAGCGATTTCCATAGCTTTTCGGGCGTGGTGCGGATGTAGGTGACATAGGCGAAACGCGATGCAGCCATCCATCGTCTCCTTCAAGGTTGGTTCGTGCCAGCTTCGGCGGCTCACAACACATTATGCAACCGTTTGGTTGCATGTCAAGGCGGTCGGGTTTCCGCGGTTGATTCCATGCAAAAAGGCACCCCCATGGGCGCCTTTTTTGGAGTCGGTCAGCAGTCTGCCAAGCGGTTGACCGAAAGGTTTCCCCGATGGCCCATTCTCACTGCCTACGATTCTGACGAGTCATTAACTAATGATCAAAAAAGCCAGGATGGGGAAACAGAGCGAAGCAATGATCGAAAACGTTCCCGAGACAATGCCGATGATCGCGAGGGCGCCTTGATTGCGCCCGATGATGCCAAGAATCAGGCTAGCCACGCCGCCGGTGACGCCGAGGACGCTTGCCAGGAAGAGACCGATGAAGAAAACGGGTTCTGATTCGAGAAGCATTGCGGCTCCCAGGGAGAGCGCCGAGAGGAGGAAAAGGACAACGAGGGAGCTCAGGCCAAGGATTCCGCCAAGCATGCCCGTTCGCGAGGGTTTCGGCGCCGGCGTGGGTGCCGGCCTTACCCTAAGCAGGGGCGCGGCGACGTAGCGCCGGCGGGCCGATCGTGGTTCGTACTCTTCCAGATCGTCAGGGAGGTAAGCTTCCGGAGGATCGATGCGCCCCAGAATTTCGAGCAGATCGGCGCGGGTCATGGTGGATTGGTCTTTTTGCAATACGAGTTCCTCGATCTGCAATTCGACCTCGCGCAAAATCGACAAGCGATCGCCGCGGGATACGCGGCCGAGCAAGATGCGATCCAGGATATCGAGGCGTGTCTCGATCAGGATTCGCAGACAGGGTTCCAGTTCTGTCTCTGCATCAACGGGGGCTTGGAGGGTGGACATCGAAAGGCTCCTTTGACAGTGCTGTATCATCCTGGTGTAAATAAATGATTATTTCGAGATGGCTTTTGTGGCTGCTTTCCATGTGTTAACCGATAAAAATCATGAACGCCGTCGAAGCAAGGGAAACGATTACGGCCAAAGCCGCGGTAACAATCCCGACGATGGGCCAAGCGCCTTTGCTCAGGGTGATTGTTCCCGCTACCAGAGCAAAAATTCCTGTACTCAGTCCCAATAGGACTGTCAGGACGAGACCACCGAACAAAACACCCTCGGACTGAAGAGCCAATGCCAGAAGGTAGGTCGCGAGAGGGAGTGTTAATGCGAACAGTAAGGAAAGAATGCCAACGATGCCTGCTGCCAGCGCAAGCCGATTTGCGGATCCACCCTGTTTGCGACCAGGTTTGGCATGGGCGCTGCTGAGTGCACGCAGGAGCGGCGTTCGAGGGAGATCCTCCGGATCGCCTGCGACGAGGTAGGCCTCCGGTGGATCGAGCCGCGCTAGCAATTCCAGGATTTCCTCAGGCCCTAGCGCGTCGGATTCCTTTTCCGAAAGGAGCTCTTCGATTTGCGACTCGACTTCTTTGATGATTGCCTGCCGATCGGTGCGAGGGACGCGGCCCATGAGCATGCGGTCGATCGTGTCGAGGCGGGCATCGATCAGTTTTTGCAGATCTGGTTCCAGGAGCGTTGCGGTGGAATTCGGCATGGGAAATCTCCTTGAGGGTTGGGGGTGCTTGAATGTTCGCGAGGAGCAAAAGGAAGGAATGAAAGCGATGCGGGCGATGGACTCACGGCGGGGTGAGGCTCACGACGGGGCCGCGTGCCTTGCGGCCTAAAAGAAGAAGGCGAGCAGAGGGAGTTGAGTCAGGAGAGCAAAGAACTGGCCAAGGGCCCCCGTGACCAGGGCGACGATCGGCCAGGCACCCTGACCAAAGTTCTTGATTCCCAGGATGAGTCCGGTCGCTCCCAGCGAAAACCCCATGATGCCAAGCAAGGGGAGGGCGAACAAAACGGGGGGCATCATGAGGAACCCCACGACGATGATCATCGGGCCCAGAATGAAGCTCATGAACAAAGAACCCAGGCCCATGATGCCGCCAAGCAGGCCCGGCTTTGCCTGGACAGGCGTGGCTGCCACAGCGCGTTTGGCCGGGATCGCGCCGTTGGCCGCCGGCCTCGACATGGGGATTTCCGCGCCGGCGGTCGGCAATGATTCGGGAAGGTAACCTTCCGGCGGGTCTAGTTGTCCGAGCACTTCGAGGATGTCTTCGCGGCCAAGCGTGGCCGGATCTTTCTGCGCGACCAACTCTTCGATTTGCGCCTCGACTTCTTTCAAAATGCCCATCCGATCGGCGCGCGGCACACGGCCCAGGAGCATCCGGTCGATGGTATCCAATCGCGCATCCACGAGCGCTTGCAATGCGGGATCCAGCGTGATCGATGTCAGTGTGGTCAAGAGAAAACTCCTTCAAGCATGGAATTCAGGGAACTTGATACTTTGCGCCAGTTGTCCGCAAGGAAACGAAGTTTTTGACGCCCTTCGGCGGTGAGCCGGTAGTAGCGACGCGTGGGACCGGCGGGAGAGGCTTCGGTCCGGATGGCCAGAACTCCTTCACGCGCCAGGCGCGTGAGGATGGGATAAACGGTGCTTTCGGAGAGATTCAAACCATCCAGCGCTCGTAGTTTTTCGACGATGCGGTAGCCATAGGCTTCCTCGCGGGCGAGGATCGCGAGCACGGCCAGTTCGGCCAGCCCCTTGCGCAGTTGGGTTTCCCAGAGGTTCATGTCGGCTGTCGCTCGCTTGGCTACCATGCAAAACAAAGTAGCAAGGGCGAGCCGATCAGGTCAAGGCCATGTCCCGCCGAATTCGACAATTTGTTGATCCGACAAATTCTCTCGAAGAAGCGACTCGCTTGCTGTGCCAAGAAAGCCTTACAAAAAAGCAAGCGGGCTGTGCTCCAGGGCGAAGCGGCGCGCTTGCTTAGAATGAATTTCGATTATTCGGATCGCTAAAGTGTTTTATATTTCGAATTCACTGCGCAAGATTCAGAACGGTGCGAGAACGACGAGCCGAGGATTCGCACCTTCAGTCGAGCGGCCGAATGAGTGCTTCCATTTCCACAAGGCCGTCCAGTTCGTCGCGGTTGCGCGAGTGGCCGTTTCTGGCGTCGAATTGCTCGGCGAGGGTGCGCGCTTCGATTTCCATCCAGCCGAGCGCCGCGTGCGAATCGCTGGTTTTTTCCCCCCGCCAGGGTAAGTCCCGGCCGGAAAGCTGCAGTTTGCCGATTTTGGAAGGACTCTTCGCGAGCTGGCGCAAAAGGAAAATGCCGGCCCGAAAAAAGTGAAAGCGGTCGCTCGGAACGCGAGACGCCAGGCTGAGCCCCAGGTGCCGCTTGAACACCTGGGTGGCCTTGGCAAGATCCTGAATCAGCACCAGGAAAATGAGATGGCGGGCGATGTCGCTGACATGGCCGGAGTCGTCCTTCACAAGAGGGTAGCCAAGTTCGTGAAAGCGGAGCGCTTCGCTACGGCGGCCCAAGCGCACCAGTACTTCCAGGAAATAAGCATAGGTGTTGTGCGGTACGCTATTGCACGAGAGCTTTCCGGTCAGGATCGGCTCGGCCAGCTTGAGACCTGCCTTGTACCGCTTGAGCGCGCCATTCATCTGGGCCATGGAATTGCGATCGCAGGCCAGGCAATCCGAAAGTCCCACGCGCGGAGCCTTGCGCCAAAGGGTGAGGTAGTGCTTCACCTGATCCCATTCGCCGAATTCCCGCGCGATCTTGCAGCGCAGGGCCAGAATCGGTTTGCTCGATGGACCCTGGCGTTCAAAGCGCAGGGCCAGATCGGCCATCGTTTCCTCGATTTGCGCGCGCGAAATCGAGGGGAAATCGAGCACGTTGGTGATCATCCATTTGTAGCTCCAGAGGATGTGCGCTTCGGGAAACTTATCTGGATATCGGTCGGAAATGGCGAGCAGCCAGGCGAACGCCACCAGCGCTTTATCGTTATCTCCGGTGAAGTTGGTGCAGTTGACCAGTTCCAGGCGGAAGTTGTAGCCATGCTCCAGATCGTTGAGGGTGTCGGCCAGGCCAATCCCCTGTTCAATGAGCGCGACCTTGGTTTGGCAAAGAGGCAGCAGGTCGACTTGATCCCAGATTTCTTGAAGATCGCGATTCATCAAGCATTCGTTCCTCAAGCAGCCCACCTAGGATTGCGAAACCAGGCCCGCCTCGATCATGCCCAGCAGGCCTTCATTGAGCAGTTTCATTTCTCGGGACTGCAGCGGATGATGGCCGAGCAAGAGCGCCTGGACGTATAGCAGTTCGATGGCGCGCCGGCTAACTTCGCGGGGAGGGGATTCCAGCAATTTTTGCACGATTGGGTTGTTGAAATTGAAGCAAAGGCTGGCAAAGGGGGCCGGGCCGCTTGAGGAAGGAGACAGACTTCCAAGCACCGAGGACCAGAGCGGCTTGGCAATGTCCATCGTCTGCTGGACCGATCGGCGCAAGAGCCCTTCGGCGGAGATCGTGTACAGGCAGGGCAACTCGGCGGGCGCAAAGCATTTCAAATGGGCGTGGCACTGGAAAGCCTTGAGCACCTTGTTGGCCAGATCTTCGAAGCGATTGCCGGCCTCTTGTCGCGACTCGGGAATGCCGGAAAAGGAGTTGGTCAGGTCGCTTGAGTCGACCTGCTCGGCGCGCCCCCCTTCGATCAGATGAGGGAATTTGTCCATCAGCTTTTTGACATGGATGTAGCCGGCGTTGATCACGCAGATCCCTTGAGCGGAGGCGACCTGGGAGATTTGCCGGAATTCATCGACCGTGGGTGAATAGCGGAGCACGCCGTGCCGCTGGCGGTATTCACCCAGCGTCATATCGCCAAGCGAAGTCTCCACGGGAAGCCAGTCCAAAATGAGCTGATAAAATTCATCGTCGTCGACAGCCAGGGCCTTCAAGGTCAATTCATGAAGCGAGATCAACTGAGCCAATTTTTCGGGGTCGTTTTGAGATAAGTCGACCAGGTACGATTTCAAGCAGGCGCCGATTTCATCTCGGGCCTTTAGCAATGTTTGATCTTCTTGAAACCCTTCTCGGGAAGCGGTCGGCTTGAGACCGCTGGTATTGACGACCAATTTCACAAAGTAGGCCCAGGGCGGCAGCAGATTGTCCGCCCGTTCCGTCAGGTACATGTTTTTCAGATAAACCCGATGCACCGGCTTGGAGGTGACTTGCGGCGCATGGTCTAGAACGAACGCCACGCCATCGATTTCGCCGGCCTGGATATCTTGATACTTGATATTCAGGGGAATCGCATCGAAGAACTTTTGCTCAAACATCTCCTTTCCCAGTTCGAGCAGCGCTTTTTTCCGCTGTGCCTGATTGGCGAACTTCCTGCGCCAGGCGGGCAACTCCCGGTTGATCTGGCGATTCGATTTGCCCGCAATCAGCCGAATGGGGTAAGGGAGCAAGCCGCCATAACCGCGGGCCAACTCTTCAAGCCGCCCAGCATCAAACCATTCCTCGGCCCCTTCCTTGCAAGTCAAGAAGACTTGCGTTCCCGCATCGAGGGCGCCCTTGAGCGGTTTGATGGTGTAGGCGCCGTCGGCGCGTCCGCGCCATTCCATGGCAGGCGCCTCGGGGTCTCGGGCCGAACGCGTGACCACGACAATTTCATCGGTGACCAAGAAACAGGCGAGCAAGCCGATGCCGAACTGGCCAAGGAAATCGGTGGGCCCCTCTCCCTTGGAGGCGCGCTTGGAGCTTTCACCGATCGTCGCCAACAGCCGGTGGATCTCCTCTTCGGTCAAGCCGATGCCATTTTCGGAAATGGCGAGGGTTGCCGGTTTGCCAGGCTGTTTGCGGATCAGCTCCAGAACGATTTCGCCCTTGTATCCCTTCTGCTCTTTTTCCGCCTCGT
This sequence comes from Gemmataceae bacterium, assembly GCA_965226945.1. Taxonomy (GTDB): domain Bacteria; phylum Planctomycetota; class Planctomycetia; order Gemmatales; family Gemmataceae; genus SYLG01. Next base: position 5,468,231 of record OZ245717.1, read on the forward strand.
CGATTTCCCGCGCGCGAATGGCATCGACGGCATTTTGCAAAAGTTCCCGAACGAAGACTTCGGGGCCGCTGTAGAGGTGATTGGAAAGCAGATCGATCAAACCCTTCAGGTTGACCTGAAAATGATGGTCCAAAGGCAATCCTTTCTTTTTCGGGTCAGCCTGATGGGTTTGATGGGTCCTGAGAACGGACGCTTACCAGCGAATGGGAATGAGCGAGCGGATGCGAGCGTCTCTCAAGAACAGGGCAGCCCAAACCGCGACGCCGATGATGACCGGTCCGAAGAATTTCCCATCGTCAACGCGCACATGGGTCGCAACCGCCCCACCTAGATACCCGGTCAACAGAATGGCGCCAAGCACCGAGGTTCTGGGAATGGCATAAATGACCACGCATGCGATTTCGATAAGGCCAATCACTAAGGCATGGTGCTCTTGATACCCGAATTCGCCGACGAAATCTTTCATCACGAATTCCGGTTTCAGCAATTTCATGACTCCGCTCATGAGCAACAACAGAGAGAGGAGTACTGTCAGCGCATGTCCTGCGATGACGATGGCGCTGGGCCTGGGTTTGGTTGGCTTCGCTGCGCTGTCCTGGGAATCCATGGAATGGTTATCCTTTTTTTTGAAGCAATTGGAGATTTGAGTCCAATAAGGAAATGATTCCTTTCAAGAATCTTAGTCGCGGGCCTCGTTTTCATCCGCTGCTTGCGCCGAAATTCCAAGCGATCCGGTGCGAGGGGAAGTCGACCATCCTGGTCTCGGAGTCGTCCCAGCAAATAGCATGGACCCAATAAGCCTCTAAGACGGCGCTCAAGCGCTTGTGGAGCCCTTGCATGCGCGCAAGTTTCCTGATCGGTTTCCTATCGTTTGGCGTTTTGGCCCCTGGCGCTTTAGCGCTTCCTGGTCAAACCATCGCCACCTTCGCCGGGACGGGAGAAAAAGGTTTTTCAGGCGATGGCGGTCCCGCCGAAAAGGCGCAACTGAACAACCCGTTTGCGATCGCACGCGGTCCCGATGGGTTTCTTTATGTGTGCGATGTCGACAATCAGCGCATTCGCCGCATCTCCAAAAGCGGGATCATCTCGACCTTCGCCGGATCGGGAAAACGCGGCCATTCAGGAGACGGCGGACCGGCGACCGAGGCCGCGCTCAATCAGCCGTACGAACTCGCCTGGGACAAACGGGGCCATCTCTATTTCGTCGAGATCGGCAATCATACGGTGCGCAAAGTCGACGCGGAAACGGGAACGATTCAAACCATCGCAGGAACGGGCAAACCCGGTTTCGCCGGAGACGGCGGGCCGGCGAACAAGGCCTTACTGAATCAACCGCACAGCCTGGCCTTTGATCCGGCCGGCGACCTTCTCGTTTGCGACATTCTCAACCATCGCATTCGCAAGATCGAACTGCAATCGGGCCGAATCTCGACTTATGGCGGCAACGGTCAGAAAAAGAAATCGCCCGACGGCACGCTCATCGGCGATTGCAGTCTGCACGGGCCCCGGGCGATGGCTTTTGCCGCCGATGGCAGCCTTTGGCTCGCGCTGCGCGAAGGCAACGCCGTGATCAAAGTCGACGCTCAATCGGGCGCGATTCGGCATGTCGCGGGCACGGGTCGGTCGGGCTTCACCGGCAATGGCGGCCCGGCACTTCTGGCAACGCTTTGCGGACCGAAGGGGGTCAGCCTCGACGCGAAAGGAAATGTCTACCTCGCCGATACCGAATCGCATTCGATTCGCATGATCGATGTTGGCCGGGCAACCCTGGAACTCGTCGCAGGCGATGGAAGCAAGGGGGATGGGCCTGAAGGAAATCCCCTTCAGTGCCGGCTGGCCCGGCCGCATGGAGTGTTCGTCGACCGTGATGGAACGGTTTTTGTCGGCGATAGCGAAAATCATCGCGTGCGCGTGCTGCGACCTTAATTGCCAGGCCGGTCAAGCGACCCTCGTGCCTTCAGAAGGACGCCGCGCGGGCCAGCCGAGCCGTAAAACGGTCGGCGGTCAAGAAAAAAGCGCATGCACTATTGACAATAATATTTGTCAAAAGGACAATTCTCTCATGCTCGACCTGGAAATCATTGATGAGCCTGCCATTGCCAGCGTAGCCCTGGATCCAATCAGGTGCCGGCTGTTGGCCGAGATGACCCAACCGGTTTCGGCGGCCATGCTCGCAACCCGGGTGGGGCTAACCCGCCAAAAGGTCAATTACCATCTGCGCACACTGGAAGCTCATGGCTTGATTGAGGCGGCCGGTGAAAAAAGCTGGGGCGGGTTGACCGAGCGTTTGATGGTGGCCAAGGCACACTCCTATCTCGTATCTCCTGTCGCCTTGGGTCCGATCGCCACCGACCCGGAGCGAACCAAGGATCGATTGTCGGTGGCCTACCTGGTCGCGCTGGCCGCGAGGGCCATTCGCGAAGTCGGATCGCTTTTGCGTCTGTCGCGCGATTCGGGCAAAAGGCTGGCCACCTTGTCGGCCGATACGGAGATCCGCTTTCGCAGCGCCGCCGAGCGTGCCGCCTTCAGCGCCGACTTGACGCGCTCGATCGCTCAACTGGTCGCGCGTTACCACGATGCGCAAGCCGAGGGTGGGCGCTGGCACCGGCTCGTGGTGCTCGCCTACCCATCGGGCCCAAAAGAATCAAAAGAATCAAAAGATACGAAGGACAAAGAATGAGTCTGAACCACGACGAATCGGGCAAGCGCTGGGTTCAGGCCCAGGTCGAGGTGCCGGGCACTCCCGAAGAAGTCTGGGAAGCGATTGCCACCGGTCCAGGCGTTTCTTCCTGGTTTGTGCCCACCGAAGTTCGCGCCGATGGCGCGATTGTTTGCCGCTTTGGCCCCGGGATGGAATCGGTCTCAACGAGAACCGCCTGGGAACCGCCACGGCGCTTTGCCGGCGAAGGGCAAATGGGGCCCGGTGGCCCCACTCTGGCCACCGAGTGGACGGTCGAAGCCCAGGCGGGCGGGACCTGCATCGTTCGCGTCGTGCATAGCTTGTTCGCCAGTGGCGACGATTGGGACCATCAACTGGAAGCGATCGAGCGCGGCTGGCCGGCCTACTTTGAAATCCTGCGCCTGTACCTCACCCATTTCATGGGGGAAACCGGCACGCTTCTGCCCTTGATGGGGATGTCGCTTGAACCGGCCCCCAAGGCCTGGGAACGATTGACGACCGCCCTCGGTTTAACCGCCCTGGTTCCCGGGTCGAAGTTTCAGGCGCCAAGCGGCTGCCCGGCGCTTTCCGGCTGGGTTGAAAAAGGAAATGATCCCGGCCATCCTTTGCAGTACTTGACCCGCCTCGAAACGCCGGCCAGGGGCCTTTGCCACCTCTTCGCCATGCCGATGGGAGAAAGAGTCTTATTGTCGATGCGCATGTATCTTTACGGCGGCGAAGGAGCCAATGCCCTTCAGAGGGATAGCGCGGCCTGGACGGGTTGGATGCAGCAAAACTTTCCCTTTGCGAAACCTTGAGCCGTCAGGAAAGCCCCCCCTCTTCTTCGAATCTTCTCATTTCCCCGTCGCGCGCTGTTGAAGCGGCGAAAGCCCACTCCAAGCCCAACGGAATCAAGGCCGTTGTGTTCCATCATTGATTGCGCAAGGAAACGGGACCGATCACGAGGCGCCTGGCTGTTTGCGTCGACTTAACTCCCTATAAAGGAAAGAGTTATCGAACTTGAATTTTTTTCGGGAAAATCTTCTGAGCGAACAGGAAAGCGGCGGCGTATTTTCTTCGATGGGGCCGTTCGGTACCCATTCTTTCCGAGACGGAAAGTTCCCGGAAGAAAGACTCTTACGGCAATTTTCCCGTTGACTTGGAAGGCAAATCTCATGATTTTCAGGTTTTTACGAGGCGATTGAAAGTCCAACCATGGCGATGCGATTTCAGTGGTTGACTCGGAAGAAACGGGGCCCTGGTGGATTCACCAACGGGCATTCCCGGCGGCCGATCCAATTGCTTTGCCTCGAGGAAAGAAACAGTGCTTCCGCCCTTTATGGGATGGAAGGCCTCGTTCTCTTTTCGTCGGGAAGTTCAAGCGCCACCACGCGCGTGCATCGCCCGCTTGTCGACGATAAGTACGGTTCGTCCTTCCTGCCATCGATCATTAGCGAAACGCCAGAGTCCAATCAGGCCGGAGAAATTTCGCAGTCGAGTCCTGAGCGATTCCAGAATGCGAAGTCGCAGAGGCGCATCACGGCGGATCGTTCGAAAGATCAGGTTTGGGAGGATGGGGCGTTCGCAGGCACGCGTCTTGGCAGCGCGCTCAAGCTCGATCTGCTTGATCGTCTTTATGCCGCGGACAAGCCCTGGCTCGATTCGGTCGAAGAAGACGAAACCGACTCGACCACACGTCTATGGAATTCATTTCGCGACAAGACTCTGGCTGCGATCCGAGCGGACAAGGCCGGATCGTCCTCGTTGATTTCCCATGCGGAGTCGCTCGGGTCCGATGCCTTGACCGACAGCGATCCGTATCGGGCAGGCCAGGCTTTATCGCTGGCATTCACGACGTCCAGCCCGGCTGCGGCATGGGGCGGTGCCGCCCAAAACGCTTCCGCATCCGGAGGGGGCGGTCAGAACAGCCAGGTCAATAATGGAAATGACGAATCGATCATGTCCGGGCCGGCGGCCGATTTGGGAACGAACCTGCAAAACCCAGATCCATCGAAATCGACCGGAAATTTTGAAGGAATGCAGGATCGTGGCAACGCCGAAGCGGATGTCGACACAGCGGCCGACAAACTAGAAATTCAGCCGGAAAAAGATGTAACGATCGGTCCTATCGCCCCCGGTTCCAACCCGAGTTCGACATCGACGGTCGCGGCCTTCCCAGCCCCCGCGATCAATGCGGTCGTAACCCTACCCGCGGGGGGAACAGGATTCTCGCAGGCGATCGGTGTCGCGCCGGGTGGTTCGGTCTTTGGAACGAGCGGCATTGTCAGCCGCATGGATTTTCCTCCGGCGCGCGTCTCGGCGGCTCCCGCCTCCGCCGATCTGGCCAGCGCCTCGATGCATGTCGGGCCCAATCGCACGGACACGGCATCCGCAAATGGCCGTGCCGAATCTTCCGGCGGCACGCTCGATTCCCAATCGGTGCTCTTCCGTATCAATCGCGGGTCGGGTTCGGCCCATGACCTGCAGGTCCGCTACACCCTCAAAACCTTCGACAGCGGCACGGCACGCACCGTCGAGCGCACGGCGTTTTTGGCGGCGGGTCAAAATCAACTGCTCGTCGTCGCCGGCGAGGAGCTAGCAGGCACCAGCCCCGAAGTCGCCACTTTGAGCGTGGCCAGCGGGCCGGGCTACCAGGCGGCGAATGGGATCGCCACCCGCATGAGCGCGGCAGGGCAAGGCAGCGTTTCCGATGGCGCCTTGCTCGAGGCTTACCGCATGGGCGGTTCGCAAGATGCCTTCGACACCCTGGTCAAGCAATACTGGCCCGGGGTATTTCGCACTTGCCACCGGATCTTGGGGCAATGGGCCGATGCCGAGGATGTCAGCCAGTTTGTGTTCCTGGCGTTGACCCAGATGCAAATGCGATTTCCCCCGCCCCTGGCTCGCTGGCTCAATCGCGTGGCGCGCAATGCATCGATTGGCTTGTTGCGTTCGAAAAAGCGGCGCGAACGGCGTGAGCAGATCGCAGCCAAGGGAGATCTGACCGATTCGGAAGAATCGGCTTTCATGGCGGCCGAGGTGATCGGTACCGCGCTGGAACAGTTGCCCGATCCCTTGCGGGAGGCTGTCTCCTTGCGTTATCTCGATGGTTGGTCCCAGCAAGAAGCCGCGCAAATTGTCGGCTGCCCGCGGGGAACCTTGTCGCAGCGTGCCGCTCACGGCATCACACGCCTGCGCACGATGCTCACGCGCGACTCCGCCTGAGCGACTTGAGAAAAACCGCGGATTCTTCCGATATTTCTTCGACCGCCGATCGTGGCGGTCGTTCGCATTTGGCATTTTTGGCATTGGGTTGGTAGAAATAGGTCGCTGTAGAAATAACAGGAAAAAATGAGCAACCGCTCAAAAAAATGAGCATCGGGGTTCGGGGCGTCGTTCTTTAGGTGAAGGTCCGAAGGAGGTCAACCATCCTCCAGGACCGATGCGCAAAAAGAAATCCAGATTCCCGGTGGAACCCAATCATGTGGAAAAGAAAGCCCAAATTGTCCCAGCCCAATCGGGCCTCTTCCCGATTGCAAGTCGAAGCCCTGTCCGATCGGATCGTGCCCACGATCTCGGCCGCAGGCGTGGAGCCGGTGCTGGCGCAATTCTGTTACACGACCCATCCTTCCGATCAAGATGCCGAAACGGTGATCGACACCAACTCCTTCACCAAAGGGGAATTCGCAGATCCCACCGCCTGCTATTTCCTGCCTGCTTCGAGCGATGGCGGCTGGTGCGGCACCGTGACGCCTGAATGGGTCACCACCGATAACCGCGGCTCCACCGATGGCGACGGCACGGTGAAAATCATCGACTTTGCGACCATCCAGGAAAATCGCGATCCGTTGACCAATTCCACCATGCTTGCCGATCGCACCAAGGAAGCGCTCGATGAAAAGGGTGCGCCGATCGAAACGCCTGTGCCCGCAGAACACGTCGACGCGAGCGGCGAAAGCGCGGATCGCGCTGGTTCCGTGGACAGCCATGCCGTCGACACGCTTTCCCATCAAAGCGGCGTGGCCGATGACGGCACCGTGAAAGAGTCGTCTGCCGACGACGAAACCAAGGACCTCCCGCCCGCCGACGACGCGGCCGCCGACACGGAAATTTGGTATTTCAGCAGCCAGACGACTGCCAGCGATGAGCCCGCCGCGGATGGATCGAGCGACGAAACCGTGGTGGAAGAACCTGCCAAGGATGCCGCGTCGCAAGACGGTTCGGTCGATCCTGAACTTCTCTACATGAAGGGCGTCGCGGATGAGGAAGAGGCGACTTCGAAGGAAGAAGCGCCTGTTGATGCGGATGTACCGAAAGAGGACTCGCCGGTGGTGACCCAGACCAGCGTGCAAGACGCCGCCGCGTCAGCCCAGGATACCCAAACGCCTGATGCAGTCGCCTACATGACCACGCTTCCGGTGGACGGCGGGATCGATCTTCTTAAGGGTTCCGGCACGGGCACCTACACGATTCATACGGGCCTTCCCGATGTGGGGAAGGAATACAGCTTGCAGGGCACCGGCACGATTCCCGGGATCGCGGGGCAGGTCGGCATCGCGGGAGAAATCCGCAGCCTGGGATTTGTGCGCATCGGTCAGGCGCGCGGCATGCTGACCTTCACCACCTCGCAAGGGTCGCTCACCGTCTCGGTGTTGGGGGTCGAGCAAGCCGGATTTTCCAACTTGCCCGAGACCTTTGAATACCGGGTGGTCGGCGGTACGGGGGCTTTCCTGGGCTCCACGGGTAAGGGGGCGCTCAAGCTCACCTTGCAATCGGGGAATAAATGGACCGCCAATCTCTTTTTTGATGACCTGGTTGGCACCGGCACGGGCACCTACACCGTCGACGAAGTCCATGCGCTGATTGCCGACGCCGGAATCAAGTACAACCTGCAAGGCACCGCCACGCTCGCCCAAATTGGGGAGACGACCTTTACCGGGTCTGCCACAAGCCTGGGATTCGCCCCCAAGGGCAATGCCACGGGCCAACTGATTCTGACCAATGCCAAGGGTTCGCTCAGCCTTACGTTGAAGGGACCGGAGCAACCCGGCGGCGCCGCTTTGCCCAAGAAGTTTGAATACACGGTGACGAGCGCCACGGGCGATTTCAGCACGCTCATGCCCAAGGGACAGTTCATTCTGATATTGAAGCCGGACGGAACGATTACCTGCACCTTTGGGGAAATGCCGACCGACGAGACTCCCGGCGGCAATTCCGATCGCCAGCTCGGTCTCAAGGTCGATTCGTTCTACATGAACTACCTGGGCCGTGCGGCCGATACGCAGGGCCGGGCTCACTGGGTGTCGGTGCTCAAGAGCGGGGTCTCTCCCGAGGATGTGATCAAGAGTTTCTTGCTCTCCAAGGAATATGGAAGCGCGCACGCGGGCAGCCAGTCGGAATACATCAAGTCGCTTTACACGAAGGTATTGGGTCGAGAGGCTTCCGAAGCCGAGGTCTATGTCTGGACTCAAAACTGGAACACCGGCCTCAATCAGGAAGGCGTTGTGAAGGCGATTTTAGGCTCGGAGGAAGCGATCAAATATTCGGTGAAAAGCTTCTACCAGGGCTATCTCCACCGTGACGCCGACGCGAGTGGTCTTGCCGCCTGGCTGAAGGGGATCCAGTCGGGGAATGTCTCGCTCGATCAGGTCGCGATGCGATTCTTGAACTCGGCGGAATATCTTGCCAAAACCGGGCAGGGATACATCATGTAACTTGGTTGCAAGACACTATGCACCGCAAGAAGCCCCGCCCGGGTTAGGCGGGGCTTCTTGCGTTTTTGTTGATCGGCGTGCTTCAGTTCAAGACAAGAAGATTTCCACGCGGAGACGCGAAGGCGCGGAGAAAAGAAAAAAGAGTCAGAGAGTGAATGAATGACGAGAGAGCGTTGGTCGAGAGGCGAAAGGGGCATCAGGGCTCATGGCAAGAAGCATTCCACGCGGTGGCGCTGAGGCGCGGAGAGAAAGGCTTGGAGCAAAAGCACCAATGGACTGGGCGAGAGCGCTGGGCCACCCTCGAAGGGGTCCCCGCGCTCTTTTTTTCTCCGCGCCTCCGCGTCTCCGCGTGGGAAAAATGCCTTCAATGCGTCAGCAAAAATTCGCCTAGAAATTGGCTTGGAGGTAGAGGTCGATCAGCGTGGCGTTGCCGACAGTGTATCGTCGTGTCGAGCCATTCCGCGATTGGTCAGGCCGGCGGAAGAATCTGTGGACGTTTCGGGAAAAATGCTAACAGGAAGGATAAAAAAAGCCCCGGCGGGCGCCGAGGCTTGGATGTCAGGTCTTGATCGACCAAGCCGACTACTTCTGCCGTTCAGGGCGCAGTTCGCGGATGATCGTACCGGCGCGCCACATTTCGCTTTCGGCAATCTCTTTCAATTCGGTTTCGAGATTGGCGCGGTAGTCGGGGCGGCTGTTCGCCTCGAGCGTGATCCGGGCTTCTTCACCCGTCTTGACGCTGTGATAGAGGTTTTGGAACACCGGCTTGGCCGCGTCGCGGAACTTCTTGAACCAGTCGAGCGCGCCGCGCTGAGCGGTGGTCGAACAGTTGGCGTACATCCAGTCCATGCCATTTTCCGCGATCAGCGGATAAAGGCTCTGGGTGGCTTCCTCGACTGTTTCGTTGAACGCTTCGGTGGGCGAATGGCCTTCTTCGCGCAGCACTTCGTACTGGGCCAGCCACAAGCCGTAGATCGCACCCATGAGCACGCCGCGCTCGCCGGTGAGGTCGCTGACGACTTCCTTGTGGAAGGTCGTCTCGAAAAGGAAGCCCGCGCCGATGGCGAATCCGAGCGCCTTGACGCGGTCTTGTGCCTTGCCGCTGGCGTCTTGATGCACCGCGAAGCTGGCGTTGATTCCCTTGCCTTCAAGGAACAAGCGGCGCACCGAGGTGCCCGAGCCCTTGGGGGCCACGAGGATCACATCGATGTCGGCGGGAGGAACAACCTTGGTCTGGTCCGCGAAAACGATCGAGAAACCGTGGCTGAAATAAAGCGCCTTGCCCTTGGTGAGCAGAGGCTTGAGCTTGGGCCAGAATTCCTTTTGGCCTGCGTCGGAAAGCAGGTACTGAATGACGGTGCCGCGCTTGGCGGCTTCTTCGATATCGAACAGCGTTTCGCCTGGCTTCCAGCCATCCTGCTTGGCGAGCTCATACGACTTGGTGCCGGGCCTTTGGCCGACGATAACTTTAACGCCATTGTCGCGCATATTGAGCGACTGACCGCGTCCTTGTACCCCATATCCAAGCACTGCCACGACTTCATTGGCGAGAATCTGGCGGATTTTTTCCGGCGGATAATCTTTGCGCTCGATCACGGTTTCCTTGTGGGAACCGACTTGAATTTCTCTCATTGGGAGGTCCTGACCTTTAATGGGCCAAGGCAAACCCCTTGGCCGGGAAAGAACTTACATTATAGGACGAGGGCATGTTTCGACCATTGATCCATCGCGCGCAAGGCGGCCTCGACAGGCCGGCCCGGTATTGGCGAAACCCCCGCAAATTCCCGCGCTTGGCCGTTTAGGAGACGGGAAATGTTGGATGCGGTGGCTGCCGCGTCCAAAGGCACAAGCTTGGAGCCGACTGTGAACCTCATCCTGATCCGCGGATCGGGTGTCCCATGGAGCGGGGGCCGGTTCTTTGTAAATTGATCAGACTGACCTCTCCCTCTCCCTGCCGGTTCACGACCGACGGATCTTTCATGTTCCTTTTCGACGCGCACTTGGATCTTGCCTGGAACGCCATCGAATGGAACCGGGATCTGACCTTGCCTATTGAGGCGATCCGCGAACGCGAAATCAGCCGCAAAATGACTGCCAAGGCCCGGGGAGTGAACACCGTTTCCCTTCCCGAAATGGTCCACGGACGGGTCGGCATGGTCATCGGCACCCTGTTGGCTCGCCTCATTCGCGAACACGAAAACCCCAGTTTTTGCCGCTACGACCATATGGAAGCGGCGCAGGGGGCCGCCATGGGTCAGCTTGCCTGGTACAAGGCCGTCGAAAAGCGCGGATTGCTGAAATTCATCCATACTGCCCAAGATCTGGAGGAATCGGTCGCCGCCTGGAGCCAGCCCAACCAAAAAAGGACCGACCAGAGCGCGCAGGCAGCACCACCCATCGGCATGATCCTTTCCATGGAGGGAGCCGACCCGATACTCGACCCTTCCGAACTGGAAACCTGGTGGTCGCTGGGCCTGCGCATCATTGGACCCGCCCATTACGGGGTTAGCCCCTATGCGCATGGCACAAGCACGATTGGCGGGCTTTTTCCACAGGGGCCTCGTCTCCTCAAGGAGATGGAGCGGCTGGGCTTCATCCTCGATGTGACCCACCTGGCCGATCAGGCATTCGATGAAGCGGTCGATCTGTTTGGCGGTCCGGTGCTCGCCAGCCATCACAATTGCCGCGCCCTCGTGCCCGATCAGCGCCAGCTGAGCGATGAGCAGATCAAGATTCTCATCCAGCGCGGGGCTGTCATTGGCGCGGCGTTCGATGCCTGGATGCTGATCCCCGGCTGGCAGCGAGGCATGACCACGGTCGAATCATCGGGTGTCCTGCTTTCCCATGTGGCCGATCATGTCGATCACATTTGCCAGTTAGCGGGAAATACCCGCCATGTCGGCTTGGGGTCGGATTTGGACGGTGGCTTTGGCAAGGAACAATCGCCCGGCGACCTTGAGACCATTGCCGATTTGCAAAGAATTGGCGAGATTCTGGCGAAAAGGGGTTATTCCGAAAGCGACATCACGGCCTTCAATCACGGCAACTGGATCCGATTTTTCCGGCAGGCATGGAAGCATTGAGAGCAACGCAGGATGCTTTTACATGGATAACTCCCCCGGAAACGGCGAAAATGACCCCACATGACGGGATGAATTCACAATGCGGGTATTGATCGCGGCCTCCGAAGCCGTTGGGTTTGTGAAAACGGGCGGCCTGGCCGACGTGGTTGGGGCGCTTTCCCGCTCGCTGGCCACGCGCGGCATCGATGTCCGCATCATTCTGCCCCTTTATCGCCAAATTCGCGAGCAGCACCCGCTCAAGTTCACCGGCTGCAAATTCACCGTGCCCATTTCCGACCGGCTCATGGCCGGCGCCATCTGGGAAACCAAACTTCCCGGATCCGAAATTCCCGTTTTGCTCGTGGAGCAGGGGCAGTATTTCGAACGGGATGAACCGGCGCAAGGCGCCGGCATTTACCAGTTCACGACCCCCTCGGGCACGAAGTCGGACTACAACGACAACGGCGAGCGGTTCGCCTTTTTCTCCCGGGCGATCCTGGCGGCGCTGCACCGCTTGGGCTGGTGGCCGGAAGTCATCCATTGCAACGACTGGCAGACGGGGCTGATCCCGGTGCTTTTGCGCCAGGAAGCCGATCGCGACATGAATGTGGCCGTGGCCAGGCGCTGGCGCACGGTGCGTACCCTGTTCACGATTCACAACATTGCCTATCAGGGGAATTTTCCCCCGCTCATGATGCACTGCGCCCGCCTGTCGGGATACCTCTTTCATCCCGAGGCACTCGAATTTCATAACCAGATGAGCTTTCTCAAGGCGGCGCTGGTGTTCGCCGACCGGATCTCGACCGTCAGCCCCACCTATGCCCAGGAAATTCAAACACCCTGGTACGGCATGGGAATGGAAGGGGTGCTGACGCGGCGCACGAATGTGCTTTCTGGGATCGTCAATGGTGTGGATTACGGCGAGTGGAATCCCGAAATCGACAAACATCTGCCGGCCCAGTTTGGTCCCGACACGGTCGATGCCGGCAAGCCGGTGTGCAAGGCCGCCTTGCAAAAACAGTTTGGACTCAAGGTTGATCCGCGCGCGCCGCTTATGGGAATTGTCGCCCGGCTGGTGGAGCAAAAGGGTTTCGATATCCTTGGCCTCGCATTGCCGGCCGCCTTGCGCCATGGATCCCAGTTAGTGGTGTTGGGTGACGGCGACCCCTGGCATCGGCGCACTCTGGAGGAACTGGCGACCCGTTTCCCGGGTCAAATCTCGCTGAACTTCGGTTTCAACGAACCGCTCGCGCATTTAATCGAGGCCGGCTCGGATATTTATCTGATGCCAAGCCTTTACGAGCCCTCGGGCCTTAACCAGCTCTATAGCCTGAAATACGGAACGATCCCCGTCGTTCGCGCCACGGGCGGCCTCGCCGATACGATTGTCGATGCGACGCCCGAGAACCTTGCCAAGAAGGTCGCCACCGGGTTTCACTTTGGCTCTTACCAGGCCGATGCCCTGGGCACCGCGATGCAGCGGGCGATTGTCACTTACCGGGAACAACCCGCGGTCTGGAAGCAACTGGTCCGCACCGCCATGACCCGCGACTGGTCGTGGGACCGTAGCGCCGACGAGTATGTGAACCTGTACCGGCTGACGGCCGGCATCCGCTAAAGGCGCGTTGATCATGGGTTCTGTGCGGCGATCCAGGGTTGAAAGCGCGGGGTTTGGACTCGACCCTCTGGCGCGAGCCCTGTCGATTTATGCGCCTGCGCGTGCCAACCGGCCCGGTGCGTTTCATATCCCGAAAATCGCCGAAACCGAGTCCCTTGGCCGTTGCCCTTTCTGCCCCGGCCACGAAGACGAAACACCTCCCGAATGGATCGCTTCGCGCGAGGCCCCGGGCTCCCCCTGGCAGGCGCGGATTGTCCCCAATCGTTTTGCGGCGGTGCCGACTTTTGGAAGCGGGGCGAGTGGCAGTGAAGCGCACGGAGCCGAGTCGCTCTTTGGTTTTCACGATGTGGTGATCGAGTCAGCTCGCCATGATCCGCTTACGATCTTCGCACCGAAGCAGCATGCGACTCGCCTTTGGGAGATGATTCTCGGCCGGTTAGGCACCTTGAGCGCCGATCCTCGCGTGGCTCATCTGGTCTGGTTTCGCAATCAAGGGTCGCCGGCCGGGGCCAGCCTGGAGCATCCCCACTCGCAGATTCTCGGCATCAACCGCATGCCTCCCGGAATCGCGGCGCGCAACGCGGCGGCGAAACGATTTTACAGCAAACATCGGAAATCCTGGGTTCAGGAATCCCGGTCGGTGGCCAGCCGGGGCAAAAAACGAATTGTCCTCGATGACGAGGGGCTTACGGTCCTCTGCCCTGAATCGTCGCGGGTTTGCTATGAAATGCAGGTCATTCCCCGGCGGCCGCGCAATCACTGCCTGCCGCAAACAGAAGAAGCGGCTGGCCTTGCCAATGTCCTGAGGCGCTCGATCGCCGCGCTACAATGCGTTTCCCGTCCCGAAGTGCCCTTCAACATGACGTTGCAAATAAGCCCGCCGCGCACCGGTTCCTGGTTCACCTGGCATGTGGAAATCTTGCCGCGCATGAGCCAGGTGGCCGGTTGGGAATGGGCCACCGGCTCGTTCATCAATCCGATTCCGCCCGACGACGCCGCCAAAAGGCTAAGAGAGGTACTTTCCGCTTAAGGAAATGCCTGGTCGATCTGCCCCTTCCCATACACCGAACCCCATTCCATGGAATGACCTTCGAAAAGTACGGCCCAGGTGCCCAGGTGCCCAGGTTTTAGCGATCGGATTCGAAGGGGAGGGGGCGGTATTCGGCGTAGCTGAAGGCTCCCGAAAGCACCGGTTCCAGATCTTTGAATTCGGGGGTGCACCAGTCGCCGACGATCCAGCGCAGCTCTTCGATGGAGCGAGCCGAACCTCGCCTGACCGCGTGATCCCACGAGCCATTATCGATTGAGGCGTCTTCCAGATCGTAGTGGATGGCCACCGGATCATCGCCATAGAGGTAGATGTAAGCGGAGCGGTTGGGGCACTCGCCGGCGATACTAATGGCCAGCGTATCGGTCCCATCGTCGACACGGCGAAACTCGCGTAGGCTGTGAGCCAAGCCGGCCGTTGTCCAATGTGAGCAGGTCACTTTCTTCATGGGTCTCATCGCCTCCCGTGTCCATGGTCCGCGAACGACTCGACAATGCCCACCATTCTACCCGGCACCATTGCAATCCAGTAATGGGGCCAAAGAAGGGGAAGTGAAGAAAGAATGGGGGTTGGATGAATCGATTCTCTCATCCTGGGTGCTTCTTATCAAGAAGTTTCTTTCCTGGTTTGTTAAATTTTTCGGCTCTTGCGGCCGATATCGTTTTTCTCGCCGAAAAGGGGGTAAGGATGCGGAAATAGGCAAAATCTCAGGACATGCGGATGCCCTGAGGATTTCTGCGGATCTTTTTTCTTTTTTAAACAAAAAGGCCCGGCAGCGGTTCGCCCCCGGCCAGGGGGAAGGGCCTTCCCAGTGGGTCATGAATCTCGGTAAGGGGATTGATGCCAAAGCGCTGAAAGATCGTGGCGGCGATGTCGCCTGGGGTGACCGGGAACGAGGCGGGATAGGCGCCCTGTTTGTCGCTTGAGCCGTAGATGGCGCCGCCGCGAATGCCGCCTCCGGCCATGAGCACCGAATAGCAATCGGGCCAGTGGTCTCTGCCGGCGGTAGCGTTAATCCGTGGCGTGCGGCCAAATTCGCCGGTGACCACGACCAGTGTGGAATCGAGCAGGCCCCGGACCTCGAGGTCTTCGATCAGCGCGGAGATCGAGCGATCGGCGAACGGTAAAAGATAATCGCGGTGCTGGCGGAAGCCATCGGCATGAGCGTCCCAGTTCTGGCCCTGCTGTTTGAAGTCGTAGACATTGACGAAGGGGACGCCTGCCTCGACGAGCCGCCGAGCCAACAAGAGGTTTTGCCCGCGCATTTGCCGGCCGACGCCGAGCGCTGCCGCGGTTCCTGACGGGTCGGGCGGAGCGAAAAAGCCATAGCGCTCCCTTACCGATTCGGGTTCCTCGCTCAAGTCGATCGCCCGGCGAATTTCGTCGCTTTGCATCAACTCGAAGGCACGACGGTAATGCTTGCCTTGCGGACCCTTTTCCACATGGGCGATGGTTTCCAGGAGCGCGCGCCGGCCGGTGCGGCGCTCCGGTCCCAGCTCGCTGTCGCGCCCGCCGAGCTCGACGCGGTAAGACCGATTTTCCGGATCGACTTCGATGCGCAGAGGATCCCAGTCGGTTCCGAGCAGGCCTCCTCCCTGGCTGGGAGTCGGCACGACGTTGTTGTAAACGAACGGCAAGGAAGCGAACGGAACCTTCTTCTTGGCGAAGGCAAAGCGCGAAACGGCGCTGCCAAAGGCGGGATAGATCTGCGGCAGCGGTGCGAACAGTTCGCGGTCGGGACCATCGAGCGCCCGGCCGGTAAGTGCATGGATCGATGCCGAATCATGCAAGCGAGCGGCATGATGGACGCTGCGAATGACCGCGAATTTGTGAGCGATTTTCGCCAGTTGCGGCAGATGCTCGGTGAACCGGGTGCCGGGAACCGAAGTCGCCATGGTGCGAAATTCGCCGCGGATTTCGGCGGGCGCGTCGGGCTTGGGATCGAATGTGTCGATATGGCTGGGGCCGCCATAAAGAAAAATCAAAATGCAGGAACGGATCGCCGGCTTTTGGCCCGGCAGCGCGGGTGGTGCCGCGTGAGGAAGCGCACTGGCTGCATCCTTGGCGCGCAGCAAACTGCCCAGGCTCAAACCCATCCAGCCGCCCAGGCCCATCCGCACCAGACCGCGACGAGACAACTGATTCAGGGCCGCGTTTTGAGGAGGAAGCGCACCGAATGGCGGGTAATGATTCATGCGAGGATCCCTTTCACAACTTCACCCGAAACATCGGTGAGGCGAAAATCTCGGCCTGCCTGGCGGAAGGTCAGCTTTTCATGATCGAAGCCCATCAGATGCAGCATGGTGGCGTGCAGGTCGTGGACGGAGACCGGCTTTTCCACCGCGCGAAATCCGAATTCGTCGGTGGCGCCGTAAGACATCCCGCCCTTGATGCCGCCTCCGGCCAACCAGACCGAAAAGCCATAATGGTTGTGGTCGCGGCCTGAAAGTCCCGGCAGTTCCGCGACGGGCGTGCGGCCAAATTCTCCACTCCAAAGAATGAGGGTGTCTTCGAGCATGCCTCGCTGCTTCAGGTCGTCCAAAAAGGCACAGATCGGCCGATCCCAGCCTTGAGACAGGGAACGGTGTTGGGCTTCGAGATTGTCGTGATTGTCCCAGGGTTGGCCGCCGCCGCTCCAGACCTGCACGACGCGCACACCTTTTTCAAGCAGCTTGCGAGTCAGCATCAACTGGCGGCCATGGGTCGTATCGCCGTAGCGATCCTTGAGCCGTTGCGGCTCATCCTTCAAATCGAGCGCTTCAAGCGCCTCCGACTGCATGCGGTAGGCGAGTTCGAACGATTGCATCCGCGCTTCGAGCGCGGCGTTGCCGGGGTGTTTGGCCTGGTACTTCTGGTTGAGCGTTCCCAAGAGATCGAATTGAGCCCGCTGCATGGAGGGGGTCCATTTCGCATTCTTGAGGTTTTCGAGGAGTTTGGCCGGATCGGTCTGGGCGGTATCGAGATGAACCCCCTGGTAGGCCCCTGGCAAAAAGGCGCTACGCCAATTTTGCACGCCGACGATCGGCAGTCCTGCCGGGCAAAGGACGACGAATGCAGGAAGATTCTGGTTGACCGCGCCCAGGCCATAGAGCAGCCACGAGCCCAGGCTGGGACGAGGCAACCGGCCGTCGCCCGTGTTCATGAGCATGAGCGACGGCTCGTGATTGGGCACTTCGGCGTGCATCGAGCGGATGACGCACATCCGATCGGCGTGATTCGTGGCGGTCAGGTGAAAGAGTTCGCTGGCTTCGAGTCCCGACTGGCCATGGCGCGCGAACTTGAATGGCGAACGCATAAACCCGGCGGTCTTGCGCTCGGTGCGAAACGACGAGTCGGGCATCGGTTTGCCATGATGCTTGTCGAGCATCGGCTTGGGGTCGAAGGTGTCGACCTGGCTGGGGCCGCCATTCATGAACAGATGAACGAGGCGCTTGGCTTTGGGCGCCAACCGCGCAGGCCGAGGGGAGAGGCTGCCGGCCACGGCTGCAGAGGTAGAAGAGACCTCCACGGCGCCATGGGAAAGCGCGGTGTTGAGTAGGCCCGTCAATCCCATGCCGTAGGGTAGGGCCTTGAGCCAGGTCCTGCGGCTTGCGAGGTTCGGATGAGTCTGATGCAAAACCGTCATGTCTCAATCCACAAAGGAGAATTCATTGGAGGCGAGCAGGGCCTGGGCTGCTTTCAAGCGGCCTTCCGCTCCCTGGGCACGCAGGAAGGTCATCATCGTTTCGAGTTCCACCATCTCAGGCGCGCGCTGGTAGGCCAGCCGGTAAAGCGAAATCACCCAAGCCCTGGCATTAACATCGGGTTCAGCCGTGCCTGCATTGTCTGGTTTCGCAATCGCCGCTTCCGCCTTCTTGGCCAGTGCACCGGCGCACGAGGCGGCGAACGGATGATTCATGAGCCACAAGGCCTGCAAGGGCGTGGTGGTCTGGTCGCGCATGGAGGAAGTGGCATCGGGGCTGGGGAAATCGAAGGTGCGAAAGAGGCCGGGAACGGACAGGCGGTCGAGGTGCAAATAAAGGGTCCGGCGCTGCGACTGCATATCCTTGACCGATGGCCCTCCTACTTTCGCATCGGCCCTGCCCGATACGGCGAGCATCGAATCGCGCAGCGCCTCGAAATCAAGCCTCCGTGGATTTTGGCGCGCCCACAGGCGATTTTCCGGATCTTTTTGCTCGGAGACGGGATCAAAGGAAGCGGCTTTCCAGGTGGCACTGGTCAAGATCTTGCGTAGAAGTTTGCGCGTCGACCAGCCGTCGGCCATCAATTCGCCGGCCAGGCGATCGAGCAGTTCGGGGTGGGTCGGCTTTTCGCCGCGCGAGCCAAAGTCGCCCGGAGTGCGAACGAGGCCCTGGCCAAAACAGATCATCCAGACCCGGTTGACCCAGACTCGGGCCAGCAGCGGCCGATCGGGCCGGGTGATCGCTTGCGCCAGTTCCAGCCGGCCGGAACCGCTCCGAATCGGCTCGGTCGTTCCGAGGCTCGCCGGGATCTGTCTTGGGACTTCGACGCCCAGCCTCAGCGGGTTGCCTCGCAGGAAAACGCGGGCCGCTCTTGGATCTTTGACATCGACGAGGGCATGAGCGCGCGCGGGGGCGCCCTTGCCAGAGATGCGCCATTCCTCGACCTGTTTGCGCAGCGTCTGCAAAACGCCCTGGCCTTCTCGGTCGGGAAACAGCTCCAGATCGGTGAAGGCATCGTTGGCCGTATTCCAGGGCGACTTCGGATCGTTCCACGACGGGTCGAGATCCGGCTGGCGGCCGCGGAAGGGATTGGTGAAGGCGGCGGCGTAGGCGCGGGCGGCTTCGTTGATGTTGGCAGGCTTGGTCGCGGCGAAGGCATTGCGAATGGGTTCTGGAACCGAAGCCCAGGAAGGTGATTCGACCTTCGTTTTGAGGCGCTCTGGAAAGCGGTCGTTCTCAAAGCCCTCGATTTCGGTCCAGGCCGACCAGGCGGGATCGGTCTTTCGTGTCGGGCTATCGAGCCAGGCGCGCCATCGTTTGAGCAGCGTGGGGTTGATGTCGTTGGGATCGGCGATCAGCATGAACTCATCCTGCGCCGGTTTACCGCGCAATTCCCGCACCGCCAATAGATGGGATGCCAGATCGTTCCTGGCTCGCCTGATCATCGACTGATATCGGGCCTGAATATGCTCCTCGAATTTTCTTTCCCGTTCTTGCAGTTCGCGCTCAAAGGCCCGAAATTCGTTGGTGTTGGGAGCCGCCGTGAACATGGGAGGTACTTCCGGTTCGACCGAAGCGGCGAACACGCCATAAAGGCTGTAGTAGTCGGCGGTGGGAATCGGGTCGAACTTGTGATCGTGGCAGCGGGCGCAGGAAACCGTCAGGCCCAAGAGGCCCCGAGTGACGACATCGATCCGGTCGTCGATGATGTCGTGCTGGTTATTCATGAACCGACCACCCAGGCTCAAGAATCCCAGCGCGGGCAGATCCTCCAGCTTGGCATCACCCGAAGCGAGCAAGCGATCGGCCGCGATCTGCATGCGAACGAAGCGGTCGTAAGGCATGTCGGCGCGAAAAGCGCCGATTAACCAGTCGCGGTAGGTGTGGGACCAGGGATAATTGCCATCTTGAAAGAAGACATAGCCCTTGGTGTCGGCGTAGCGGGCCACATCCATCCAGTGGCGCGCCCAGCGCTCGGCGTGCGCGTCGCCTTCAAGAAGTTGATCGATCGAGCGTTCCCAGGCATCGGGCCGCTGATCTTTTTCCAACGCTTCCACCCATTCAGGGCGGGGCGGTAATCCGGTCAGGACCAGAGCCAGCCGGCGAAGCAGCGTTCGTTTGTCGGCGGGTGCGGCTCGCTGCAGGCCCCCTTGAACGAGGCCCGAATCGATCAGCTCATCGATGCCCGATTTTCCAGCGGGCCCGGCAGGAGGAGATTTTGCGGTTGAGAGGAGCGGCTTCAAGGACCAGAGCTCTTTCGCCGGGCCAGCGGACGCAGACCCTGTGGCCGTGGATGCCGGCCAGTGAGCGCCCTTGGCGATCCAGGTTTCGATCGCTTCGATCTGCTTGGGAGTCAGCGATTGCTTGGGAGGCATCCGTTTTTCGGCATCCGGCTGGATCCTCTGCCAGAGCAGGCTTTCTTTCGGCTTGCCTGCCACGAGAAGGGGCCCCGCGTCGCCGCCCTTGAGGGCCGCCTCACGAACGTCGAGTCGCAGGCCCGATTGTTGCTTTTTGGGTCCGTGGCAGCCGTGGCAATGCTCGATCAGAATCGGCCGAATGGTTTTTTCAAATGCTTCCGTTTCGGCCAAGACCGCCGCCCCCGGCGCAGGTGACGAAGCATCCCCCCGCGCCAACAAGGTGGGCGCAATCAAGAGGAACACCCAAAGGAGTAAACCAGGTCGCAGCATGAGGAGGAATCGTTAACAGGAAGGATTGATCAGGAAGCCGGCGGGATAGGGGAATTTTACTCGATGGAAGGGGAAATCGGGAATGGAAATCTGCTCAACCAAGGAATCGAGGACCCGATTTGTGAAAAAACAGAAAAAACCCGTGGGAATTAGCCAATAGCAGCCGCCCAGAGCGAGATTTTTACGGCAGGTTTTTTAGAATTTCCTTCTCTTTCTTTCTCTTTCCTGGCCGCGACCGGCGGCCAGCGACTTCTTGGCGCCTCAAGGGGATCGATTCTGCGATGGCGTCGAACCCCACCCCATTTTCCAGCAATCCTCAAGTCTTGATTCAGGCCACCAGGCTGACACGATCGTACGGCACCGCCGCTTCCCTGGTCACCGCGCTTGACGGCCTCGATTTGACCGTCCATCCAGGCGAGCGGATTGCGCTTCTTGGCAAATCGGGATCGGGAAAGTCCACGTTGCTCAATCTTTTGGGCGGCCTGGACCGGCCAACCGCAGGGGAACTCGTCGTCGATGGAATGAACCTTCAGGATCTTTCATCCGCACAGCTTTCAAAATATCGCGCCAAGTTGGTGGGCATGGTGTTTCAATCGTTCAACCTGCTGCCTGCGCGTACCGCCTTGCAAAACGTCGAATTGCCGATGATTTTCCAGGGGAGATCCCGGAACGAACGCAGCGAAGAAGCGGCGAATGCGCTACGCCGCGTGGGGCTGGGGCATCGCTTGAACCACCTTCCTACCCAGATGTCGGGCGGCGAGAAGCAACGAGTCGCCGTGGCCAGATCCCTCGTCAACCGGCCGCGCATTCTCCTGGCAGACGAGCCTACCGGAAATCTCGACACCAGGACGGCCCAGGAAGTCATGTTTTTGATCATGGAACATATCCGCAATCAAAATGCGACCTTGATCCTTGTTACTCACGATGAGGAGTTGGCCCGCTCGCACACCGATCGGATCGTTCGGATGCGTGATGGGCGCATTGTGAACTGACGCTCAGGATTGGACCTCGGGAAGGAAATCGAAAGACATGCAATTGCGCGATGCCATCGGCTTGCCCCTTCGCGCCATGTGGCAGCAAAAGGTAAGGGTCCTCCTCACCACGCTCGGCGTGGTCTTCGGGGCCTTTGTGCTTGCCGCCAGTCTGTCGATCGGCCAGGGAGTTCAGGACACCATCACCACGATGGCCAAGCGTACCGAACTTTTGCGAAAAATTCAGCTTCACCCCAACTGGGAAACACTGCCTTCGTCGAACCAAGCTCCTGCACCGGAGGTCGATGGCCAAATGAGCGACGAGCGGCGCGGGCGCCTGGCCAAAACGCTGGCCGATGTCAAATTGCAGTCCGAGGGAAAGAAAGTTCTGCGCAAACTTGACCCGGAGATGCTCAAACGGCTGGCGGCGCTAGAGGGGGTCGAAAGCATCGTCCCTATCGTGCGCATAAGCGGCGACGTTCATGCCCTAGCCAAGAGCCAGGGCCCCAAGACTCAGGGCGTCCAGATCGGTTCGACGAACATCGAGAATGCGGAATTGCCCAAGCGCCTCGTCTCGGGCCGGTTTTTTCAATCGAACCAGGAAGAGGGTGTGTTGATCAGCGAGTATTTGCTTTATCGCCTGGGAATTCGCGATGAAAGTGCGTTTCAAGAAGGACTTGGCAAGAAGATCAAGCTGGAATTTGAACCGCACCGGCAAAATGCCGGCTTTGGCATCTATTTCATCAAGCCCGACGGCAGCGGCCCAAGTCCGCAGGAAGCGCAGATCCTTGAGAAGATCAAAGGCCAACTCCCCGGGTTGGTCCCGAAACTGGAGTTGTCGGCACTCGAAAAATTGGCCCTGACCCAGGCCATGGCGAAATGGAAAGGCCCGGCCCCCGCGGCGACGGTGATCGAACTTCCGGTCGTGGGCGTGTTTCGTTTGAAAACCGAGGAAGAGCAGAAAGGGCCATGGAATCCACTGGAAACCGATAGCGAGGTGGTTCTTGCCTGCGACGCCGCCAGGGATCTATTTTTCCGGTTGCCCGAGCATGAAAATCAGAGCTTGCAAGAGACGGTGCTCGTGGCCGACCGGCAGGAATCGGTCAAGGGCCTTCTGGAAGTTACGCAGAAGATGGGGCTGCGCGGCTACGGATTTTTGGAACATATCGAACGGGAGCGGATGCTTTACCTGATGATCTTTGCGGGCATGACTTGTGTCGCGGCCGTGGCGATGATCGTGGCTGCCTTGGGCATTACCAACACGATGTTCATGAGCGTACTGGAGCGGACGAAGGAAATCGGCATCATGAAGGCGGTCGGTGCGAGCAATTCGCAGATGCTCAGTATGTTTTTGATCGAGGGGACCTTGATCGGTCTGGCGGGCGGTCTTGCGGGATTGTTCCTGACCTGGTGCGCCTCGTTTCCGGGAGACGCCTGGATTCGTTCGATGGTGTTTCGTGAATTGAAAGTGGACCTGAAAGAGTCACTTTTCGTCTTTCCGATCTGGCTGCTGATTGCGGTGCCGTTCTTTTCGGTGTTGGTCACCACGTTGGCGGCGCTTGGGCCAGCACGAAGAGCGGCGAATATCGATCCAGTGGTGGCGCTACGGCATGAATGACGGAGGCCGCAGGGGTGGCCTGCCGTAGTTAGGTCGCGGATAGGATACGAGGCGCCGAGTGGACACCAGATCCCCCACATCCATGCCATCGGTTTGTGTTTCTAACTGGACTCGACTCTTCGTTTTTTCGACTTCGAGAATTCGAACGGTCGTGGAATGGGCTTTTCCCGTTCTCTGGACATGTAAGTCACTCCCAATCTTCATGCCGGCGTCGGCTCCCAAATCGACCCATGCCTCGTCCTTGCCTTTCATTTCGATGATTTTTCCATGAACGGGAGCGGGGTCCAGGTGTTTGAGAAATTCCTGGGGCAGTTGCGGATTTCTCGTCGCTGGCTTTTTCCAATCGTCTTCGCGCAAATAAATTCTGCCGATAGATTGTCGCCTGGGCTCGAAGCCTTGATTGATCCCGGTACAGAATTCCACCATTTGGATCTCGGGTACGAGATACATTCGTCCGTCCCATCGGACGGGGTGGTATCTGGTACTGATTGAGTCACGGCCAAGCCACGGGTTGGGCGTTTCTGGCGAGAGATGGACCTTACCGTCGCGAACCTCAAATTTACCATATTTTTCGTGACTATAGCCGGCACATCCAGTATGGCCTCTTAAAAGATAGTGAAATCTGCCAGATTGATCTAAATCCAAATAATGACCATAGCCGACGCTGGTTTCGCAAACATATTTGCCAAGGTACTTTTGGGATTCCGCGTCCGCTTTTACTGGGTCGGCACCCATGAGGAGGCCCTGGCTGCTCGAGCCCCAAACGATCATGTAGCAGAAAAGTGAAACGAGGGATCTCATGGTTGATCCTTTCGCGCGAGATTGAAGGTCGCTGCTCACGGATTCTGATGGAAGTGTATCACATTCTTTCTTTGGAAAAAGTGAATTGCGGTAGGGGATTGGTTGGGCGTCCTGATTTGGGGCCCTAGCACGCAGATTAGTCGTTCCACGTTGAACGGACCGAATCTCAAACAAACATAAAACCCTGCCATCTGATTTGCGCGACCAAACTCTTGTTTCGCTCCGATTTTTCGATCTGAACCTGGCAATGGTTTTTTCCGCTGGAATACAAAACCATCCCGGGAAACAATCCCGCATCGGAGCCGATGTCCATCCACACTTTGTCCAGTCCGACAATTTCGGTGGCTTTTCCTTTGACCGGCTTGGCAAGTATGTACTTTGCCCATTCCTTGGGTCACATTGTATTATTTTCATTAATATGAAAAAAACCGTCATGTTTCTCGTAAAATCCTGCGCAGTCTCGCAACTGGTAATAAAAAGATCCATTATCATTCAAGGTCAAGGTGCAATCGCCTCCCCTTCCATCGCCAAAGAAAAACTCGCCCGCAATCTTTTGAGACGGAGTCTGTGGTTTGGCCGGATCGGCGCCGAAAGCCGTCGAGCCGAACAAACTCCAAGTGCTTAAATGGGCAATCAAGGAAATGAAAGATCTCATCAGCGAACCTTCCTGGAAAAATGGGAAATTCCTGCTCAATGACTTTCATTGAAGTTTGGATAATCGATTGTGATTTCGATAGGGCAGCAGGTCACCGAATCTCAGCCAGGCCTGTGGTACCCCGGCGCGGCGCGAAGCGTAGTCGTCATCGATCCGTTGGCAGAGTTACGGTAGGAATGAATAAGGGCGCCAAGAAGAAACCGAGTTTCCGACTTTCACCAGATCGGTTTGCCCATCAGGCTTGATGCGACAACGGGATCCCTCGACCTCAACGATGCGGACCTTCGAGTAGCACATGCCCGGGGTCCCTTGGACATACAGAGTCTTGCCAACCTCCATAACCGCATTCGAGCCAAAGTCGACCCAGGCCTCGGCCTTGCCGCTCAATTCGACAATCTTGCCCTTCATGGGGTTAGGCCCAAATTGTTTCTCGAATTCTTTGGGCAACTGTGGCCTTCCGGTGACGGGCTTGCCCCAATCGCCATCGCGCAAGTAGTAATGCTGTCCAAGCTTGTCGTTTCTTGGCTCAATGTCGTGATTCACCTCGGTGCAAAAATCAATCATGTCGCTTTGTGGAATGAGATACATGCGACCCCCCCAGCGAACCGAGTAGTAGACAGGCGACTTTAGCCGGGGCCCCGGCCTACCGGATTTGAAAATGATCATGCCATTTTTGACTTCGTGTTCCCCTTGCCGGCTATCAACGCCAAGACAATCGTTTCTTGCGGTATAGTTATATTGGCCGTTGGCACTTAATATCAAAATGCGATCTCCAAATCTAATGGAGCCCAATCGATACTCTCCGGCGACAGGAACAGGATTGCCTTGAGCATTGACCGGATCGGCGCCAAAGACGGCCGGTGCGATCAAACCCCAAACGATCACAGAGCACAGAACCAGAGCAATGGATCTCATCGACGAACCCTCCCGAAAGGCTGGGGAATTCTCGCTGAATGATTCTGAGTAAAAACTAGCTCATTTTTTCTTGCAAAGGAAGTGCATTTCGATGAGAAGGCGATCGCCGCCGCACCGTCGTACGCGTTGGCAAACCTGAACAAAATTTCACAAGTGGCGCTGATATCCTCGAAAACAAGCCTCCTCCTCATCCACGAGGTTCAATTTCCGGCGCTTTTGCACCAATCCCCTAAACTAAGGGCGGATGGCGAGAATCGTGATTTGAACCAGCCCGCCTTTGAACTCCTTCCGAGGTTTCCGTGAGCAGCAATCCCACCCCTTTGGCCCCAGCGACGAAGTTTGGGCTGACCCAATGGCTTGTTCTGACTGTGGCGGCAATCGGGTTTCTTTTTGACACCTACGAACTGCTCATGACCCCGCTGGTGCTTGGGCCCGCGCTCGCGGAACTGCTCAAGGTGCCGCAAAACCACCCCGATGTCACCGCCTGGGTCGGCCGCGTCCTCTGGATCACCGCGCTTTGCGGCGGTATTTTCGGGTTGCTCGGCGGCTGGCTTATCGACCGCTTTGGCCGCAAGACGGTCATGGTGGGATCGATTTTTGTGTATAGCCTGTCCCCGGTGCTCGCCGCGCTCAGCACCGACCTGTCCATGCTCATCTTCTTCCGCTGCACGACCTTCGTCGGGGTTTGCGTCGAATTCGTCGCCGCGGTCACCTGGCTGGCCGAGCTGTTTCCCGACAAGAAAACCAAGGAACTGGCCCTGGGCTGGACTCAGGCATTCGCTTCGGTGGGCGGCTTGCTCGTCACGGGTGTAAGTGCAGGCGTGGGCTACATGGTCGCCCAGAAGCTGCTCCCCGCATTGCCCGTCGGCGATCCGGCCAATCCCGCCTGGCGCTTTACGCTGATGACCGGTCTGTTCCCGGCGATCCCGATCGCCTTGCTCTTGCCGTTTGTTCCTGAGTCGCAGAAATGGCGCGAGATGAAGGCGGCGGGCACTTTGCGCCGCCCCAGCTTTGGCGCCATTTTCTCTCCGGCGCTCTTGCGCACCACCTTGGTGGCCACCGCCCTGTCGGCCTGCGCCTACGCCGCCGCCTTTGGCATGTTGCAGGTGACCGTAACCCAGGGGGTTGCCGGCTTGCCGGTGGAATCGCTCAAGGAACCAGTCAAGGAAATTGGGAAACTGGGAAAAGCGAACCAGGAAATCCTCGCCAAAATGGGGGAAGCCGATGAGGCTGAAAAAACCAAACTCAAGGGCGACCTGACCGCCAACCTTCGGGCGATGGGCAAGATCAACAAGGAATCGGTCCAACCCATCCGCGAAGAGGTGCAATTCAAACAAGAGTTAGGCGGCCTGATCGGCCGCATCTTGCTCGCCCTCGGCTTGACCTACATTGCCTCGCGCCAGGTGCTGTTGTGGCTGTTCCAGGTTCCGGGCCTCATTATCATTCCCGCCGTCTGGTTCTATGCCTTCTGGCAGATGCCGGAAATGTTCGGATGGGGCGTCTTCCTGGCCGGTTTGGTCACCGTCGCGCAGTTCAGCTACTTTGGTGAATACCTGCCCAAGGCGTTCCCCGTTCATCTGCGGGGCATCGGCGGCTCGTTCGCCACCAATGTGGGCGGACGCATGATTGGAACTTCGGCCGCCCTGCTCACTACCAATATCATTGCGCCTTTGATCGCGACCGGATCGCAAGGCGCCAAGGTGGCCACCGCCGCCGGGTGGGTGGGCCTGGGGGTCTTTGTCATTGGGTTCTTGTTGAGCTTCGTGCTTCCTCAGAACCCGCCCGAGGAACACGCCTAAACGTACGGGGATCTTCCTGCGCCATGCGTGTCGCGATTGTCACCGCCGGCGCTGCCGGAATGATCTGCGGGTCCTGCCTCAACGACAACACTCTGGCCCGGGCCCTGGTGGACCTGGGCCATGACGCTTTGCTCGTTCCCACCTACACCCCCATCACCACGGATAACCCCGATGCCTCGCTCAAGCGGGTGTTCATGGGGGGCGTCCGTATTTACCTTGAGCAGAAATATGGGTGGTTTCGCGCCTTGCCCCGCTGGTCGACGGCATGGCTTGATAGCCGTCCGATTTTGAATCTCGCAGGCAAATTCGCCGGCATGACCAACTACTCAAGTCTTGGCGAACTCACCCTCTCGTTGCTCGCTGGCGACCATGGTCCGCATAAACAGGAAATGAAATCGCTCATCGATTTCCTGGCCGATGAGGTCCAACCCGACCTGGTTCACTTCAGCAACGCGCTCATTTCCGGCATCATTCCGATGCTGCGAGAACGGTTGCGTTGCCCGATTGTCGTCGAACTTCAAGGAGACGACATCTTTCTTGAAGGCCTACTTCCGGTGCATCGCACCAGGGCTATCGAGGCGATCCGCAGCAACTGTTCGGAAGTCGACCGCTTTCATGCGACCGCCACCGACTATTCGCGCTATATGGCCGAATACCTCGGAATTGGCTCCAATCGCTTTCGCGCCATTCATCCCGGGATCGATCTGGCCGGCTTTCCCGACCTTCCTCATAGGCGCAAGGCAGGTCAACCTTTGCGGCTGGGATATTTTGCGCGCATTTGTCCGGAGAAAGGCCTCGACACGCTGATCGATGCCTGGCTCTTGCTTCGCCAACAACCTGGTCTGGAAAACTTGATATTGCAAGTGGGCGGCTGGCTGGGCGGCGCGAACATCGGCTATTGGAAAAAACAGATCGCCAAAGTCCATCAGGCGGGACAGTCGGCCGGATTCCTTCACCGGCCTTCGCCGACCTTGGCGGACAAACTCGCATTTCTCGCCGATTGCGATCTGTTTTCGGTACCGGCGCGCATGCGCGAACCGAAGGGGATTTATTTGCTCGAAGCCTGGGCCCACGGCATCCCGGCGATTCAGCCCGCCTACGGTTCGTTTCCCGAACTGATCGAGGCAACCGGCGGCGGCATTTTGGTCGAACGCGAAAGCCCTGCATCGCTTGCCGACGGGATCGAACGCCTGGCGCGAGATGAAACCCTGGCAGCGCAACTGGGGGCCGCGGGGTTCGCGGCGGTTCGCCGTGATTTCGATGCCGGTCGGATGGCTCGGGAAACTCTGCAAAGTTACCAGGAAATCTCGTAGCTTGGCTTACAAGCCTCTCCTCGATTTTCTTACCCTCCGAACTTTCCAGCGAGGCATCCCATGCGCCTGGATCATATTGCCTACCGGGTCGGCGACCGGCACCGCACCGCCCGGTTCTTCATGGAAGCCTTTGGCTACACCTTGCAAACCGAGTTCACGATCGATTTCGAAGACGGCACCAAGGCCGAGTGCATCGCGTTGGAACCACCGGAAAAAACGGGCGATTCTCCGTGGAAGTATTCGCTGTTGCCGCCGGGCTTTGCGCCCGATGATGCCGTCGAACTCCATATGGCGCCGGAGATCTTCGTATCGGACGGCACGCCCGATTCGATCGTCGGGCAGTGGGTGGCGGCGAGAGGCGGCATCGGCGGCATTCATCACCTGGCCTATCAGGTCGAATCGGTCGAAGCGACCATGGAAGATTGGAAGGCCAAGGGGTTCGCCGAGTTCACCACCGACAAACCGCTAACCTGCCCGGGCTTGACCCAGTGCTTCACGAAGCCCTCCCAATTGACGGGAGTGATTTACGAATTCATCACCCGGGGCGCGCATGGCTTTTGCAAGGACAACGTCAAAAGCCTGATGCAATCGACGGCGAAAATCGGTTAGCGTCTGGCGGGCCGCCGTTGGCACTCTTTTAAGGAGTTTGAAGATCTTTCAAGGAGTGCCGCGCTTCACTTCACCCGGAAATCGAGCTTGAGAATCGGTTCAGACTTGTCGGCGGTTTCCTTGGGTGAGGCATCGAAGGCCCGGTCGGGCCGATTGCCGGCAAGATCTTCCAGCGTCAAACCGATTCGAAGCTGATAATTGCCGGGCTTCCACGGAACCTCAGGTTGGAAAACCCAGGCCGATTCCTCGCGCGGCATCGAGATTTTTCCCTTGAGAAGTTCGCCTTGGTCGTTGTAAATCGTCAGTTCTCGCTGCGCGATGGCCTGATCTAGCGGCCGCGAAAACCGGACCTCCAGCGGGTCGCCCGACTGTTTGGGCGACATCAGAATCCAGTCGGTCGCGTCGATGCGCTGGTGGACGGCGGCGCTTGCGGTGAAGGCCTTGCGCTCGGTCTTACCTAGCGCCTTTCCCGCGGCATCAATCAAGGTGCCATCGATCTGCAAAACGAACGATTTGCCGGCCTCCAGCACCGGGCCTTCCTCGATGCGGCCCTGCACGCCCCGCTTGATTCGACCCGGGTCGATGAGCAAGGTCACGCGCGTCATCGCCGGATTCCAAAGCTCCTCGTCAAGTTCCAGGAAAGGTAGGCCAATCTCCTTGCCGTTGGCATCGAGGATGCGGACTTTGGAGTAGATTTCCCCTTTGCGCATGGGCGTGCTGAAATGCACATAAAAGCGTAGAAGATTTTCAGGTAAAATGGATGCCGTGGGATAAATGGCAGTAATTTTCGGTTGGGGACTTGGCGGCGCGGGCAAAGTGAATAAGAACCGCACCGGCTTGGTCTGCACCACTTCCGCCGGAGGTGGCAAGAATACGACCTGATGTTCCAGGTCGAAGGAGAGAGGGAACCGGGGCTGAAACCACAAAACATCCTTGGTGATGCCCGTCTTTCCCAGAAGGCCTTCAAAGCCTTGCGTGGTCACCTTCAAACTGACATTGCGCCGGGTCGTATCTTCCAGGATTTTGAGCTGCGCCGCGGATAGGCCTTTGACTTCAATGCGGCCTTCATTTCCCTTGGGGCCGGCAGGAGCGTAGGAAATGACCGGCGGGGGCGGATCCAAAGCGATCAACGTTCCTGGAGGCATGATGCCCAAGACCGAAAGCGCCAGCAACAAGGTAACCCAGGTCCACGGGGAATGATTGCGGTCCATGGCACGGAATCGCTTTCTATAAGAAAAGGGCCGGTTCACGAATCGATGAACCGGCCCTTTTTCCAGGGAATCGAAATCTCTCTTGGAATGGAGAAAAATCAGGGCAGGTCGATCGTTTTGATCGAGACCTTTTCTGGAGTGCGCACCAGCAGCACCGCGTGGGTGTCGTCGAGTTTGTCGAGTTGGTCGACCCCCTTCAGGTCGGCGATCGTCTCGTAGGTCAAACCGGCCTTGTCGGAGATCCTCTCGACGATCGCGTTGACCTTTTCGATCTCATCGAGGCTGACCTTCATGACGCCGCGCGCGCTGTTGGCGATGAGGGCATAGGGCTTCGATTCCTTGGTGTAGGTGATGATGTCGAGCGGCTTGTTGCGATTGCCCAGTTCGGCGACCGTGGTGCCTTTGACCTTGCCGTTTTTCAGTTCGGAAACGGGAATGCGCACCAGCGGCGTGCAGGTGTAGGCGGCGAGGATTTCATCGCGGCCATTGATTTCATAGGCGGTGAAAGTGCGCACCGGCGCTTTGGTTTCATATTGGCCATGGGCGCCGTGGAAGATCTCAATGCCGCTGCTTGCGACCTTGCCGTCGAACGGGTAGGGGGCGGTGCGCAGAGTTGAGGCGAATTCCTCGTTGCTCAGGCCCGCGATGTAGATTTTGTCTTTCACGAACTTGATGCCGGTGATCGTTTCCTGGCGCTGCTTGCTACCCGCTGCCACGGGGTTCCCGAGTTCAACACTGGCATTGGGGATGTTATCCAGGGCGACTTCATTCAGCTCTCCCTTGGTAATCGCGAAGATTACGGGGATCTCGTTGGAAGCATTGAGGCGGGATACCGAAAGGTAGACTTTGCGGGAGGCGGGATTGACCGTCATGTCGTTGATACGAACGTCCTTGGCCTTGACACCCAGTTTGCCTGCCAGCGTTTCGGTGACGTTGTCGATGTTGACGGCTTCGGCAGGTCCGGTTTGGTTGTCGCCAGTGCCTACGGCATACACCTTGGCTGCCTTGGGATCGCCGATGAAAAGGAGACCATCGGGACCAAAGCAGATCGGTCCGCCCGATTGCAGTTCCACCTTGCCGGCCTTGAGTCCGTCCGCCTTGCCCGCGGCAAGTGCCGTGGTGGCATTCCAACTGATCAGGGAGGTGAAGGCAATGGCCAGGGCGGACCAATTCCGGGGGCGCCCAAGCATGTAGAACACTGTCGAGGCAGTCAGTTTCGATAAACGGACCATGAAGCACCTCTGCAATCGTTTTGCGAGAAAAAAAGAGAACGGCGACGCTTTACTGGGTTGCCGCGAAGTCGGGAAAGGAAAGGGCTGGGAGGGAACTTCGGCGCTTCCATCCGTCGTTACCATCCGACTTTTCGGCATCGGTTATTATCCCCAATCTCAAAATGCTTTCCACAAGGGCCGCACGAAATTTCCATCTTTTTGCCTTGCGATCCTTACGAAGAAATGAAGGCGTGTCATCGTTTTCTCCCATTCGCCCGCACTGGAAGAATCATGCACTTGTCTGGGCGCGACGCGAGGGATCGCCTTTCGGCGAAGGGCAGGGGGGGGATGTCGTGAATCCTTGCGCCGGGCTCGCAAGGGAAAACCTGTGGGGACAAACCGCCCCTCAAGGCTAACATTTCCCCAATCGTTATCGAGCCTTCGCGCCCGTTCCCGCGGCTTACGGCCAGAGCGAAATGCGACTCTTCAAGAGACCACTCCCATGACCGCAAAGTGCCGAAACGTCCCTGCAATCCTCGGGGTCTTCATCTGGAGTTCCCTCTTCATGGCCGCAACCTTGCGCGCGGACGAGCCGGCGCCCTTCCCCGGCAAAGCAGCCGACTGGGAGGGATTTTCCCGGTTTCAATTCGTGATTGAGGGAATTCCGGCGACCGTGGTGGCGCCGAAAACTCCGCTGCCTGACCGGCCCTGGATTTGGCGAGGTGAATTCTTCGGCGCCTTCGCCGCGGCCGATGCGGCCATGGTCAAGGAAGGCTGGCATCTGGCCTATGCCGGCGTTCCCGACCTTTTCGGATCTCCCAAGGCGATCAAGCGATGGGAGGTGTTTCACAAGGAACTGACGGGGAAATACGGTCTTCATGGCAAGCCGGGATTGATTGGCTTGAGCCGCGGCGGTCTTTACTGCATGAACTGGGCCGCCGCGCATCCCGAAAAAACGCTGGCGGTTTATCTCGACAATGCCGTCTGCGATTTCAAAAGCTGGCCGGGAGGAACACTGAAAAATCTGGGCACGGGAGCCGGTTCCGCGGAGGAATGGAAGAAAGTGCTCAAGGCTTACGATTTCGCTTCGGACAAGGAAGCGATCGACTACCCGCTCAATCCGGTCGACAATTTGAAGGCGCTTGCCAAGGCCAAAATCCCGCTGCTGCTCGTCTACGGCGACAAGGATCGGGTGGTGCCGCACGCCGAAAACTCGGAGATCGTCTGGAAGCGCTACCGCGAGTTGAACAGTCCGGTGGAGCAAATCGTCAAGCCGGGCCAAGACCATCACCCGCATGGTTTGACCGATGTCACGCCGGTCGTCGCCTTCTTTCAAAAGGCGTGGAAAACCGCTCAATGAGCGAAGCGCGCCCTGCGCAGACGTTGAGAATGACGAATTTTTGCGGCCAGTCAGTCGTGGGTTACCTTCGGTCTCCGCTTGCCTATGACCCTTCCCCGCAACATGGAAAAACCCCGCCTTGTAGCGGGGTTTTTCCATGTTGCGGCGCGCAGACCTGAGTCAAAGGGGTTCTTAAAACGCGACAACTATTCTTTTTCAAAGACGGTTTTATAGGTCACTCCGGCGAGCACCGCGCCCACGATCGGGGCCAGCCAGAAAAGCCACAATTGCGCGATCGCCCAATCCATGACAAAGAGGGCCGGACCGGTGGAGCGGGCCGGGTTCACGGAGAGGTTCGTGACCGG
Source organism: Gemmataceae bacterium (assembly GCA_965226945.1). Taxonomy (GTDB): domain Bacteria; phylum Planctomycetota; class Planctomycetia; order Gemmatales; family Gemmataceae; genus SYLG01. The sequence goes on from OZ245717.1 coordinate 5,501,509, forward strand.
GATGCCGATGAGATGGATCAGAGTCAAACCGAGGCCGATCGCGATGGGAGCGAATCCGGCGGGAGCACGCTTGTCGGTCGCTCCCAAAATGATCGTCAAGAACATAAAAGTCAAAACGATCTCGGCAACCAGGCAGGAGACGAGACCGTATTTTCCTGGGGAATGCTCGCCATAGCCGTTGGAGGCGAATCCGCCGGACAGTTTGAAATCGGCGTTGCCCGAAGCGATCACATAAAGGACACCCGCTCCGGCGATGCCGCCTAGAACCTGGGCCAGGACATAGGGACCAAACTCCGAGGCGGGGAAACGGCCGCCGGCCACCAGGCCGGCCGAGACCGCGGGATTCAAATGGCACCCGGAAATGTGCCCAATGGCGTAGGCCATCGTGAGCACGGTCAGTCCAAAGGCGAGGGCCACCCCGACGAAGCCGATACCGAGGCTGAAAGGGGTACTTCCCTCCAATTTCGCGCTGAAAACGGCGGCAAGGACGGCGCTGCCGCACCCGCCGAAAACCAGCCAAAAAGTGCCGATGAATTCTGCCGTGCAGCGTTTTGCCAATGTCATGGAAGAACCTTCCTAATGGGAAAAAAGAAAAGGGAGAAATGGGAAAATGAGGCGCCCTTGAGATTGCGCGCTTTGAAGAAGTTCTAGGGAATCCTCAGGGTCGACTATTCGTTTGCGTGAATGGTGGGATGGGCCTTGGCTCGCTTCACCAGACGAACAAGAGCGGAGATGTCGGTCAATTGGCCATTCTTCGCATCTTTTTCTAAAGTGGCGGCCGTCTCGGTGATTGAGGGGTAGCCATACATCCCGCCCGAACCCTTGATTTTGTGCGCGATGGAAGTCGCCGCGGCCAGATCGCCGGATTTGACTGCCTGAGACAGTTCCACGATCATTTCCTCAAGGCTTACAAGGTAGGCCTTGATCAAAGGAAGAATGCCCTCTTCCTCGGCAAAATCCGATTGCAGCGGCTCCTCGTCTTCAGGCAGCGAAGACTGTAAGCAGCTTTTCAGGGCCTGGGCGAGTGTTGGCGTATCGAGCGGTTTGGAAAGGCAGACGTTGCAACCGGCTTTAAGGAACTGGCCAGATTCTTGGGAATCGCCATCCGCGGTCATGCCGATGATCGCTCCCTGATACCCCAGAGCACGTAGTTCGCGCGTAGCGCTCGGCCCATCGAGCACCGGCATCTGAAAGTCGAGGATTACGACATCGAAGCCGCCGCCTGGTGCCTTCTGAACCGCTTCCGCTCCATTGCCGCCAAACTCGACCCGCAGGCCCAGCCGGCGCAAAAAGAAGCCAATGATGTTCCGATTGTCTTGATGGGGATCGACCACCAGAGCCTTACCGGAGAAAGAGGCTTCGTCTCTGCCTGGTGCGCTCAAACCTTGACTCACCGTTTCCCCGTCCTTTCAGAAACATCACGATGGATCGAATCGTTCAGGCGGCCCGTCTTGGCCTCCCCTGCCAGCTCGGCAACGAGCGAAACCAAACCTCAACTCGGCAACGAGCGAAACCAAACCTCAACTCGGCAACGAGCGAAACCAAACCTCAGCTCGGCAACGAGCGAAACCAAACCTCAGCTCGGCAACGAGCGAAACCAAACCTCAACTCGGCAACAAGCTTAACCAACCTATATGTGTTCGCAGATCTTTCCAAGAAGAATCAAGCCGGTGGCATGCTTCGCCAAGGCGAGATGCAAATCCAGCTGAGGACTTCGCTCCCTCGGCTCCATCTTTCGCCAAATCCCCAGATTTTCCGTGCAACCCGGTCCGAATGAACGGAAACTTCTTCCTGATCGAAAAAGAACGATCCTCCGGCAAAGTCGTTTCACCTTCCCATGGGAGATCCGGGCGCTTATGCGACAATCCTTCTCGATTCTGGGTCGATCGACAAAGCGATTGGAGATGTCGGTCGTTTTTGGAATTAGCTGAAAAATTCATCACGATATCAGCCCCATCGAGCATTCATGAGCTTTCCGAAAAATACCAGGGAACCGTCACGAGACAGCTCAAGTAGCCGGCGGACACTCTTTCCTTTGTCAGGCGAGGCGGGGCGCTCTCCACCGAACGGGACCTCCGAATCGTCGACCGAGTCGCAAGCTCAAGATTCGTTCGATCCGGCTTCGATAGCGTTTATTGAAATGTTGCAAGCAATAGTGGGTCGGTTGCAATATGAAGTGGAGGTCAAGGAGGCTCGACAGCGGCGATGCCCATTTTTCTGGGATCCTCTCATGTGAATTGGAGGCTACAGTAAATCTATGCCCCTGAGCGGTCGCACAAATCGTCCTGAGTGGGTCTTTTGAAAGATCCTCCATTTGAAATCTTCCCCTCTTTTCCCTTTCAAAGCTCTGGGGAAAGTTAGCGTGAGGTGCACGAAAAAAGGTCCTTGGAGAGCCATGGCCCAGCTGAACGCAAGTCCTCTAATAAAGGCTTGAGGCCTGACTCCAGATCCAAGGGGGAAAGAACCCGATGAAGTTGACCATGATCACCCCGAGTTACGGGCCTGATTTCGAACGGTGCAGACTTCTTTGCGAATCGTTTGACCGCCATGTCGATGAATCGATCCGCCACGTGTTGATCGTCGATCGCCGCGACCGCGCGCAATTCGCACCCCTGGCCAGTACGCGGCGGGAAATCCGGGTCGTCGAAGAGATCGTTCCCTGGTGGATCAAGCGCTTGCCCTTTGCGCGCAAATGGTGGCTGTCGATGGTGGGGATGCCGGTACGCAACTGGATCCTTCAGCAGCTCGTCAAGCTTTCGGTCGATCAGATCGAGGGAGCCGACGGTTATATTTTCGTCGATTCCGACGTCTCTTTTTTTCGCCGGTTCAACCAGTCGGAGCTGGTCTCGGGAAATGCGCTCAAACTCTTCCGCGTGCCCGATGTGGCCAATTTCCCGACCCACTGGCCCTGGCACCGCACTGCGGGGAAACTGCTCGGCTTGCCGATCAAGGACTACTACGGCGCGACCTACATCGGCAATCAAATTACCTGGCGGCGAGACTGTCTGCAACAACTTCATAAGCGGATCGAATCGGTTCACGGCATGTCCTGGCAAAGAGCGGTCTGCAACCAATGGCACCTCTCCGAATACATCCTTTACGGGATCTTTGTTGAGCAAGTGTTGGGCATCGAGAAATCCGGCCATTACGCCTCGGCCGAACCCCTTTGCCATATCAGTTGGGACTACAAGATGGAGACGCCGGAACAGGTCGAGTTCTTTTTCAAGGAGGTCAAGCCTTACCACAATGCCGTGATGGTGAGCGCCAAGCACAACATCGAGCCCAAAAGCTACATCCACCTTCTAGAAAAACTGGAAAAAGAAGCACACAGCAATGGCTGAAACGAACAGCAAAGCCGGGCTGGGAAAGGAAGGCAAGGTGAAGGGCAAGATCGGCTACATCGGGGTGGATGTGCTGCACAATGCCACCATCTGCAATGAAGCCTCGGGGTTATTGGCCCAGGGCTTTCCTCTGGAAATCTGCTCGGTTCATCCGATCGAAGCTCCCGGCTACTACCGCCAGGAGAGCATGGCCCTCCTGCGTCAAAAAACCACCGCGCTTTACCCGCTCAAGCCGCTGGAAACCGCGCAAGCGATTTTCCTTGGCCCCTTCCTGTTCGGGCTCAACTGGTTTCGAGCCATCTGGGGGGCATTCTCCTGCCCGGCGGAATCGTGGGGCGCGCGGTTTCGGTTGCTTGCCCATCTGATACCGGCGCTCGTCTTGGCGTTACGCTGGCGAGGACAGGACATTCGCCACATCCATGCACAGTGGGCGCACACGGCCACGACCATCGCCATGCATGCGGCCACGCTCCTTGGCATCGGCTTTAGTTTCACCGGCCATGCGAACGACCTGTTTGTCCATCGCGTTGGGCTCAAGGGAAAACTTCTGCGAGCCCGGTTTGCGGTCGGCATCTCGGCCTGGCACAAAAACTTGTTCGAACAGATCGGCTGCAGGCCGGGGCGGGTTCCGATCGTTTATTGCGGAATCGATTCGAAAAGATTCGCGCCCACAGAGCCTGCATCTGGCGGAGCTTCGCATGGTCGCCTCCCACAGGAACCACCACGATTCGTGGGTGTCGGCCGGTTGGTGCCCAAGAAAGGATTCGACGACCTGGTTCGCGCCTGCCGCCTTCTGAAGGATCGGGGTGTGGCGTTTCACTGCCTGATCGCCGGGAGCGGCCCGGAAGAAAAGGCCCTGCGCGAACAGATCCGGGCCGCGGATCTGGAAAAGGAAGTGGAAGTGACCGGCAAGCCGGTGCTTCAAGAGGAACTGCCGGAAATGCTGCGCCAGTCGCGAGCCTCGGTGCTTCCCTGCGTCAAGGACAATGAAGGCGACATGGACGGGCTGCCCCAGGTGCTGATCGAGGCGATGGCCTGCGGCGTGCCCGTGATTTCGACCGTGCTCGTCGGCATTCCCGACCTGGTTCGTCCCGGCCTCGATGGGCTCCTTGTACCGACGCGCGATGTCGAAGCGTTGGCCAAGGCGATGACCACGCTGGCGCAATCTCCCGAACTGGCTCACGCCATGGGGCAATATGCCCGTGTCCGGGCCGAAGCCTATTTTGACCGATCCGAGTACCTCAAGCGGCTTACAACCTTGTTTTGCGAAGCACTTGAGGATCCAGGTCCGGACGGCAAAGTGACCCCCTTCGAGGCGGCGCCCTTAACTGCCAGGGAAGGGGAGAAGGTGCTCCTGTGAGCGATCGAAATCACCATTTATCTTCAGGTCGTTTTTTGCCATGATTTTTTCTTGTCTTTCCCTACTGATGGCGCTGGGATTTGCGTTCAGCTATTTCCGGTCCAGTTTCGACCGGGCCATGGCGAGCTGGACCCCGATTGTTTTTCTCTTGCTGCCGATGTGGCTGACCTATCCGTTTGGCGGCATCGACATCACTTTTCGCCTGCTCTATTTCTTTGTCATTTTCACCTTTTACATCCTTTCGGCGCCTCGCTCTATTTTACCTGGCGGCATCGCGCTCCCCGATATCGTGATCGTGGCCTTGACTCTCACCCTGGGCTTGGCGGAAGCCGTGGGCGGGGCCATCGGACCATTGACGATTCCGGAATTCATGAGCCTTTGGCTCCTGCCTTACCTCATCGGCCGATTGTTCCTATCCAAGTGGACCTCCATTCCTTATGCCTGCAATCGCTGGTCGTTGATTCTGGCGATTGTGTGCACGATGGCGATCGCCGAAGCGGCCTCGCGGTTCAATCCGGTGCAATTTGTGTTCAACAAAACTTTTGCCTTGCTTGAGCAGGGAGAAGGGTATCGCTGGGGGATCAGGCGGGCGATGGTGTCGCTTGAGCACCCCATCTTTCTGGGAATGTCGCTTGTTTGCTGCTTGCCCTGGGCGTTGCTCGCCGCCCGGCAGGCGGTCATCGGCAACATGTCGAAACTTTGGTTTTTTCTGCCGGCGGTTCAAATGCTTGCCGTGGCCGCGACCGCCTCGCGCGGACCGATCGTCGCGGGTTTTTTCGTCCTTTGTTCCATCCCTTTTTGGCGCTTCCCCAAATGGCGCTGGCTCGTCGGCACCACGGCGGTGGGCTCGTTCCTGGCACTCACCGTGTTTCAGGACTATGCCTGGGAAGTTCTGGAAGCCATGACGGGCGACTCCCAGGAAGATGTGCGGCAGGTCGTCATCGACGGTGTGACGGTCGACTACACCGGCACGAATCACCGGCTGCTTTTGTTCCGAGTTTACGAGCAGGCGATTCAACATGCCGGCTGGTTTGGCTATGGCTATGCCTACCACTCCGGCATGGAACGGGCGGGCATCACGATCGACGACGATCTGATGGCACGTTTCGGTTCGATCGACAACGGCTACCTGGCGATTCTCATCAAACATGGATGGCTGAACGTCATTATGTTTATCCTTTTGGGCACGGTCGTCGTGCTTGAGGGGATCAGCGTGGGGTTGTTGACGCCCGGAACGCCCGGCGTGTTCGTGGGAACGCTTGCCATTGCCTTGTTTGCGGTGATGATCGGTCTCGGCGCGGTCTGGTTTTCCCGCGATTTTGCCGGCATCTGGCTTTTTCATGCCGGGCTGGTCGTGACACTCAATCGTTTGCCCATTCCCAGGAACAACAACGCGCCGCCGGGCGGTCCCGCGGCCTATGCCAAGATCGATTCGCCAAGCCGTTGGGCCAAGGGGGGCCGCAAGGACTCCAGGGAAATGCGGCCGGCACCGGATCCGGCCGCTCCAGAATATGGCCAACAAGAGCAGCCGCGACAAGAATATTCTCGCCAGGATTATTCGCGTCAAGGTTATCCCCAAAGGGGGCACCCTCCGCAGTCGGAATATCCGCACCGCACCGGAAGAACTCGCACGTAATCGGGGCAAACCGGCACTGATCCGCGATCCATCACGTTTGGTGAAACCTATTGGGAAAGGCCGTCAGTATTGCGGCCAGCTCCTCGGCCGCACTTTTGGCAAAGACTCAATAAGGCAATGGTAAGAGCGTTGCCACATTGCCTCTCTTTGCGGATGATGGGTTTGGCCTTGGTAAAACCCTGGGATTTGTCGATTTGACTTCAGGACCGAAAAGAAATCTGCATTCCAAGCGCGCGGTTGCCTGATGATATTCTGCCTCATTGTCGTGTTGGTCTTTGCCGGGTTCTCCATGACCAAGGCCCAGTCGGGCTTCACCAAGGCCGTTTCGATCTGGTTTCCCGTTGTTTTCGTTTTCGTGCCGGTCTGGATCAGCTTGACCTATAAGGCTCTTTTGATCGATGCCCGGCTTGTGTTTTTCTTCATGGTGATGATCTTCTTTGTCGGCGAGCCCGAGCAGAAAAAATCGCCGGGCATGGCCCTGGCCGATGGTCTGGCCTTTTGCCTTTCCTCGGTCATATTGTTCTCGCAATTGCGCCAGGGACAGATGGGGATCGCCAGCCCGCCCGAAGTGCTGCGCAAATGGTTTTTCCCCTATCTGCTTGGACGCTGGTTCGCCAGCAACTGGAAGTCGCTTGGCATCAGCGCGACCGGGTTTGGCTGGGCGATCGTGATCTCAGCGGCGCTGGCGGCGTTCGAAGCCTTTATCAAAATCAATCCGGTGCAAAAACTGACCGGCAAGTCGTTTTCGCTTCTGGAAGCGGGCGAGGGTTACCGCTGGGGACTGAAGCGCGCCATGGGGTCGCTTGGCCATCCCATTTTCTTCGGAATGGCGATGGTTTGCTGTCTGCCATGGAGCATTCTGGCCGCGATGCGAGCCCGTGCGGGCAAGATGCCCAAGATTTGGGTGTGCTTGCCATTCGTTCATTTTGGAGCGATCATCGTCACGGCGTCTCGCGGACCGCAGATGGCGGCGCTGATGGTGCTTTCGTCCATCCCTTACTTTCGCTACAAGGGGTTGCGTATCTGGATCACGGCCGGGGCGGTGATCCTATTGGGCTTGGGCTGGGTGTTTCGCGAACAAGCCCTGGAAATGCTCGGCACCGCGGCCGGAGAAAAATCGAGCGCGGAAGTCGCCCGGGCCATCTTGATCAATGGCGAAGAGTACGAATACACCGGCACGGCCCACCGCCTGTTGCTTTTCAAGGTCTACGATCAAGCGATCGATCGGGTGGGGCTTTTCGGATACGGAACCAAGTTCCTGGAGGGGATGGATCGAGTCGGGCTCGGCCTGCCCGAAGATCTGGAAATGCGGTTCGGTTCGATCGATAACGGTTACTTGCTGTTGCTCTTGCAGCACGGTTGGTTGTCGGTGTGGGTGTTCATGGCCCTGGCTACCGTTGTAATCTACCACGGGATCAATCTGGGACTGCGCGTAAAAGGTCCCTATGGGGTTTTCGCCGGAACCATGGCCGTCTCGCTTTTATCCATCATGGTTTTCTTGACATCGGTCTGGTTTTGCCCAGATTTCTCGGCTTTTTGGCTTTTCAATGCCGGCCTGCTGATTTCGATCTCGCAGTTCCCCGAAGAAAGGAAAGAGGGCCCCTTGTCGCGGGTCAAAGTCGCGAAATTGAAAGCAGAGAAAAAACGCCGGCTGACCGACCTCAATGACTTGCGCAGCCAAGGTAGCTGGCTACAGCCGCGGCGCGCCACGCCTCGACCCCGTCCGAAGAATTGGGAACCGCCACAGAAGCACTGGCCTCAGGAAGCCTTGTCGCCGTTTTTACCCGACTTGAGATCGCCCCGCCAGGAAAGCGCCGAGCAGGAGACTTTCGAAAATCCTCCCCCGCCTGGCCCCGGTTCCTCCCCGAATGGGGAGTGGTCCAAATCGGGGCGGATTGTGGGGCATCCTGCCCATCCGCGCGAAGATGTCGCCTGGCGCGCTCACGCGCCGTCTTCAGACGGCACCGAAGCGCCGCCGCCCTGGGACGAGGGGGGCGACCCTGCGCATGATCCGAGGGATCGGTCCCCGCCGGACATACATGAGGAAGCCCCACCAGGGGATCGTGAAGCGCAGCCGCCGATCGATTCGGACGAAAGGACTCCTCCGGGCGGCGGTCCCGCCGGTGCCTGATGGCTGTAGGTAGATAAGCCCGTTTTGCTGTTCGTCGCCTGTTTTCTATTCGTCACCGAATGGCAATGCCGCTGGTTACACCTTCGAGAAGATCGAATCTCGCACAAGTCCGGTGCTGTCGCCGAAGGAAGACTCGTGAATTCCCATCGAATGGAGAATGCTCAAATAAACATTCGCCATAGGGGTGCCCGGTTTGCGCCAGTAGGTACCGTGCTTCAACCCCATGTTGCGCCCGCCTGCGATCAAGGTCGGTAAGTTGGTGGGGTTGTGGGTCGTGCTCGCCCCGCTTCCATAAAGAACAATCGTGTTGTCCAGCACGCTGGACCCGATATCGCGATATTCCTTCAACCGCCCCAGGAAATACGCGAGTTGCCCGTTCAAGAAGAGGTCGTATTTCGCGAACGACTGCTGACCTTCTTTGTCTTCGGCATGGGACAAGTTGTGGTGCGTACCCTTCAGCCCGAGCTTGATGGGGAAGGTGTCGCTGACACCCATGCCGTCTTCGCGATTGAGCATGAAGGCGACAGAGCGGGTGATGTCGGCGTCGAATGCCAGAGAAATCAGATCGAACATGTTGCGGTAATATTCCTTCGGTTCCCCCTCCGACGTCGCGTCGAGATTGAGATGGGAGTAATTTTGCGCCTTGACCGGAATGTCGATCCATTTCTCCGAGGCCGTCAAACGGCTTTCGATTTCATCGAGTGAAGTCATATACTGTTCCATCCGCTCGTTGTCGGATTTGCCCAGCTTTTTGTGAAGCGCCCTGGCGCTTTGATGGACCGCGTCGACCAGCTTGATCCGGTTTTGCAACTGTTCATGGCGAGTTTGTCGCGAAGACTGATCACCGCGAAACAGGCGGTCGAAGACGCGGCGTGGGTTGTTTTCCGCCGGAATCGGTTTGCCTTCGAGGTTGTAAGAGATGGTGCCCGTGCGCGACAGGAAGCCGACGCCGGCGTCGATCGACAGGACAAGCGACGGCTGGCGGCAATACTTCTTCGTGTGTAGCGCGATGACCTGATCGAGCCCCACCGAGTTGAATTTCCCCGGTTTGGGGTCGTGCAAGGGCGCGCCGGTCAGCCACATGTCCGAGCAGATGTGCGGATCGGCCTTGGCGCCATTGGGATGCTGCAATCCACCCAGAAAGCTGACCGAATCCCGGTAGGGGCGTAGCGGTTCCGTCGACTTGCCGAATGCGAAATCTCTGCCTTCCTTGGTGGGAAACCAGCTCCATTCCCCCATCCCATGCTTGGGGTTGGGCAGCGACATACCGTTGGCGGTGTAGATCGCACAAAAGCGGCGCGGCGCCTCCTTGACCGTATCCTTGCCCATCGCTTCCAAAATGGGCAGAGAGAGCGAAACACCCGCGAGGCCCTTCAACACCGTGCGGCGGTCGATTCGAGTGGCGTTCGACATGAGATAACTCCAGTCTTCTATCTTCTATGGTTTATGTACGGGCCGTTTCGGATCCTTGGCGCCTACTTCTTGAGGAAGAGATCGCTTTTGACGATGAATTTGATCAGATCGCGCATGGGATAGTCTTGCGAGCGCATGCGCGCACTCTGTTCTTTCAAAAAAACGATTTCGTTGTAACTGAGACTGCGCCCTGTCGCATAGGTGGCGAGGTGCTTGAGGAAACTGAAGGCGACCTGATCGAGCCGCTTCAGGATCAGATGCGTCTTGAGTTCTTTAAGACCGCTGACTTCGGCGCCATCGGGCAGTTTCGATCGGGCATCGATTTTTCCGTCTTTGTGAAAGAGCCCCGCGGCCGTGTATTCTTCGAAGGGCAGACCCCAGGGATCGATTCCCGTGTGGCATTTCACGCAACCCGGCTGATTGCGATGGCGCTCAAGTTTTTGCCTGAGACTCAAATGATGCCCATCATCTTCGGGAAGTTTTGGGACATTGGGAGGTGGGTCGTCCGGAGGTTCGGCAACGATCTTGCGCGCGAACCAGGCGCCTCGCTTGACCGGATTGGCTTCACGGCCATCGGACAATCCCGCGAGGATGGCGGCCTGGCTCAACAGCCCGCCCAGGCGGTCGTTACCGTGGCGGATCGGGCCGAATTTCCAGCCGCTTTCGCTCGCTTGGGCCAGGCCGTAATAGCTGGCCACCGCCTCGTTGGCGACGATGAAATCCGATTGGACCAGATTGCGCAGGGGTAAGTTATTGCGCATCAGATACTGCAGAAACTGCACCGGTTCCTGGCGCAAATGAACTCGAACGTGGCGGTTCAAGGTTGGGAAACGCTTCTCGTCCACCGCGACGACATCGAACTTGTCCAGGCTGAGCCACTGCGAGGCGAATTCTTCCATCGCCTGTTCCAAGCGCCGATCGGCGACCAAGCGATCGACCTCGCCCTCAAGCGACGCGTGCAGGCGATGGGACGAAGCCAGTTGGAGTAAGCGCTCGTCGGGCGGCTCGTTCCACAGGAAATACGAGAGCTTGGAAGCCAGTTCCCAGCCGGTCAATTCCTCGGCTTGCGGACCGGCGCTGTCTTCAATCAAGAATAAGAACTGCGCCGATGTCAACATGGCCAGCAGCGCATTTTTGATGCTGGCGCGGAAATCTTTTTTGGCCCGGTAGGAGTTTTCCCAAAGCTTGACGAAGGCTCCCAGTTCCTCGTCGGTGACGGGACGGCGAAACGCGCGGGTTGCAAACGACTTCAAGATCTCCTGGGCGTACTTGGGCGGATCGTTCGCGTGCGGCGAGTCGATGAAAATGCCGCGATGAGAGGCGGGAGGCCACTGGGTTAGGTAGGGACCTTCAAATTGAATGGAACGGATCAACAGGCGAGGCATGTCGCGGCCGTCGGTGAATTCACTGCGCACGCCGATTTCGCGAATTCCCGCCAAGTAATTGACGTTGTCTTTCTCCACGAGCGGACTGGGAAAGTCGTTGATTGGCCCGGTGTAAACATACTCGCGAAATGCACCGCCCTCGACGGCCTGCGGCGTTCCCACGCGTGCCAGCGTGCTGCCGCAGTCGCGCCGTAAACCGATATGAACCCCCAGCGACGGCGAGCGTTTTTCGAAGGCGGTGAATCGGCGGCCCAGTTCGCTGGCCTCGTCGAGCCGGGTCAAGCGCAGGGTGCGCAAGGTCGCGTTGTTTCCATACTTTGCCGTGGCTTGGTGTTTGCCGGCGCCAAGTCGAACCACCAGGAAACCGTGGGTCGATTCGGCATCGGCTTTCCCGGAGGGGACTGTTTTCCATTCGGGCAAGGCGCCGGTGAATTCGCGCTCATCCAACTGCAAGGTGAAAGAACCTTTCACTTTGCCGGCGGTGCGTGCGACATCGATCTGATAAATGCCTGCTTCGGGAATGTCGAGGGGCTGTGGCGTGGACTTCTCAAGGCCGCTGACCTGGATCGACTTGGCGCTTTTTTCGGCCGCTTGGCCCGGTTCGAGGAGCAGGCCGTCGTCGTAACGCGCGGCCTGAATCGTGATGCGAAAATTGCCTTGGTCTGGCAACTCGCGCAGCGAGATTTTGAAGTTGGCCATCGGGCCATAGGTGCTTTCGGCGCCAAAGATTTCGGAACTGGGAATCGCAGGGCGCAAGAGCAGGCCTTCCGGCACCGTCTGCACGGCCTCGCCCTTGGGGTAACCCATGGTGCCGCGCACGCAGGCAAAAACTGCGTGATAGATACTGTCGAAATCGCGCCATTCGCGGATCGTGTCGTTGCCGACATATCCTTCGATGAACCGGAATTTTTTTTGCATGGAAAAAGGCCGGTAGGCGAACGGCTTTTGCACGGGCGGTTCGCTCACCTGAAAATCGGCGTTATCCAGAAGTGCGTTCAACGCCCCGAGCACCAGGTTGTCCTTACAGGGAGCGGGGTTGATCTTGCGGCCGAGGTCCATCCGGAAGCTCTGAATCACCGGCGGAGTTTTTTCATCCACGAGGCACAGATCGAGCGATTTTTCGGCGATATCGAAGTACGATTCGACCTGTAAGGGGGACAAGACCATCGAATGGCCGTTATTGGCAAAGCCATCCTTACTCATTCCATCCGGAGGTAGCACCTCGGTCAGATTTTCCTCGAGTTTGAGCAGTTCGCGCAGCGTATTGCGGTATTGCGCCACCGTCAGGCGGCGGATCGAGCCGTTGCGCGCGGTGTTGCGCGCCATCGCGGCATTCATCGTGCGGCCAATCCAATCGGTGAGCTTCTGGCGATCCTTGGCGCTGGGCTGCGGTTCCTCGGGCGGAGGCATCGCTCCGTTGGCCACCTGCTTCAGAATGTCCTTCCACAAAAAGAGCTGGGTGTTGTCGGGGGTGGCAGTCAAGCGATCGAGCCGAATGCCCGATTCCATTTGCTCGGCATTGTGGCAGCGCAGGCAATGCTTGGTGAGCAGCGGTTGGACAAATTCCTTGAAGAGGCGCTCGTCGCCGCCAGGCGCCGCCTGGGCAGCGTCCCTGGCCTTCTCCTCACCGCGGGAGGGACTTCCAGCCAGCTGCCAAACGAAAAGCGCCGTGGCGGTCAGGACGATGGCGGCCCCAATGCGGGGCCATGGGCGCGGTTGCTTCCATCTTGATGACTCAATCTTCATCCAGGTGTCCAATTCATCGCAATAGGCCGGGGAAGCCAAAAGGCGGGAGTGAGCTGTTGGTAGGGTGGCGGCCGGAAGCGCCGCCTGCAATCAGGGAGGAATGCCATTGAGGCTTGGGTCATTATAGTGTCCAAAGGGCGGCCCTGTCCTGTGTGATCGGCCGGCATGGGACCCAAAAGGGCGGGGGCGAGCTTCCAAGGAATCGCGGCGCCGATAGTCATTGCTGGCATTGAGGCCGAAATCGGTCGATAGGATCTTCGAATTCCTTCAGAAGGGCTCGTGGGCGCCTATCATTTTCTTCACGCCCTGTAATCTTTCTTGTGGTTCCTTTCAGGAAGCTTTCCAGGGACTCTCTTTGGTGAAACCCAGCCCAGGAGGCGGAGATGGCCATGCGCGCGTGGATTGCCTTGACGTTGATCGGTCTTGGATCTGTTGGCATCGGTCAGGCATTCAGTTTTTTGCAAGGCGATGAGAAGGTCAAAGAAAAGGGAGAAAAACCGCAGCGGTTCGATCTGGAAGTCAGGGAAGATTTGTTTGCGGGATTCGCGGGAGATGAAGAGGCGTTGAAGCGTGGTCTGGCCAAATGCGAGGAAGCGATCAAGAAAGAGCCCAAGCACGCCGAGGCGCTGGTGTGGCGCGGAGCGGCGCGCGTGTACATGGCAGGCAAGCTCTTTGGGGCGAAAAAGCAGGCCGAAGCCCTCCCCATCTGGGTGTCCGGCCTGGCGGATATGGACGAAGCGGTGAAGCTCGAACCCAAGAATGCCGGCGTACGCATTCCGCGGGCCTCGGTGCTCGTTCCCGCGGCGCGCAATACGCCGCCGGCCATTGGCAAACCGCTCTTGGAAAAAGCGATGGAGGACTTCCAGACGATCTACGAACTCCAGAAGAATGACCTCGACCGCCTGGGCACCCACCCACGGGGCGAGTTGCGCATGGGGTTGGCCGATGTCTACCGCCTGATGGGCAAGGCCGATCAATCCAGGGATCAGCTTGAGGCGGTCGTGAAGGAGCTTCCCGATACAAAATACGCCTCACGGGCCAAGGAATGGCTTGCCGCCAAACCGCAAGCCAAGCTCGCGCACAATTGCATTGGCTGCCATCGCAAGTAAGGGATAGGTCCGGTTTGAAAGCCACGGAATTTCTTGAAAATGACCGGCCGGGGGCCCTTGCGCCGGTTTATGCCTTGTTTGGCGACGAGCCATTTCTGAAGCGCGAGGTGCTCGGTGCGCTCAAGGAACGCGTCATTGGGGATCAGGATCCTTCGTTCGCGCTGGGATTCCATGATGGATCGACCGCGACCTTCGCGGATGTCCGCGACGACCTGTCCATGCCGTCTTTTACCGGCGGCAAGCGTTTGATCCTGGTCGAAAACGCAGACGAGTTCATCTCGCATCACCGCGGTTCTTTAGAAAACTACCTGCAAAAGCCGGCAAGCGCCGGCATTCTCGTGTTGCCCGTGAAAACCCTGCCTTCCAATACGCGGGTTTACAAACTCCTGGGAACCGAAGGGACAATCGAGTGCAAGGCACTGACCATGCCGAACGCCACCACCTGGTGTATCGGCCGTATGAAAAAGGCCCACGGGCGGGTTTTGCCCAGGGACACGGCGCAATACCTGGTCGAATCGGTCGGCAGCGACTTGGGGGTGTTGGACCAGGAACTGGCCAAGTTGATGGTCTCCATCCCCGAAAAGCAACCGCTGTCGGTGGAGGCGATCTTGCCTTTCGTCACCCGTTCGCGCCTCGATCAGATCTGGAAGATCTTTGGATTGATCGGCCGCGGCCAGTCTGCCGATGCGCTTTTGATGCTGCATCAGATTCTCGAACAGGGTGAAGAGGTCATCAAATGTCTGGGGGCTTTTTCATTTCAGTTGCGCAAGATCGCCAAGGCTCATCGCCTCATGGTTTGCGGGCTGAGCATGGACCAGGCGTTTGAGCAGGCCGAGATCATTCCCTTTGCACGAGCCGATGCCCAGGCGCAAATGCGCCATTTGGGACCTGAGCGACTGGGCAAGCTTTTAAGCTGGCTCGTGGAGATCGACATGGGCTTGAAGGGGGGCAGTTCCATCCCTCCCGCCGCACAGCTGGAGCGATTATTGCTTCGGCTCGCCGCGCCTCAAAATCGTCCTCAATCTTTGGCGAGTCCTTCCAAGCGATGAACGATCCGCGTCCACTCATTGCCCTCACACCGGGAGATCCGGCCGGCATCGGGCCGGAGATCCTGTGCGCGGGGTGGCGTGAGCTTTGTTCCTTGTGCCGTCCCGTGATCGTCGGCGACCTGCCCACGTTGCAAAGAGCCGCCGATGCGGTGTCCGAGGCGCCAGGAACGATCCGTCTGCTGAGCGATCTTTCTCGGGCAGCAGGGGCGCCGGAAGCGGTCGAGGTCTTGCAGGCAACCCGTGTGCCGCTCGCGTCGATTCCCTGGGGCAAGGTGGGGGCCGCTGGAGGAGCCGCCGCTCGAGATTTTCTACACAAGGCGATCGATCTGGCTCTCGCGCATGAAGTTGCGGCGATCGTCACCGGGCCGCTCCACAAGGAATCGCTGCATTTGGCTGGGGAAATGCATCCTGGACATACGGAAATTCTGGCCGAGCGGTGCGGCGCGCATCATCATGCGATGGTGCTGGCGACGCGTGAAGTCGCGGTGCTTCATGCCACCTTGCACATGGGGCTTTGCGATATTTTCGCCCGGTTAACGCCCGATCATCTCGTGAATCAGGCCAAGCTCTTGCACGAATTGTTAATCCGGTTGGGGAAGGGGGCTCCCAGATTGGCGCTGCCGGGGCTCAATCCGCATGCCGGCGATGGAGGATTGTTTGGCGATGAGGAGGCCCGAATCCTGGCGCCCGCCGTGGCAAAGGCCCGTGAGCTGGGAATCGATTTGACCGGTCCAATCTCACCTGACAATATTTTTATCCGAGCATTCGATGGAGAATTTGACGGAATTTTGGCACTTTATCACGATCAGGGGCACATTCCCCTGAAGCTCATGGGACGGCGCCGCTGCGTCAATATTACGGCCGGTTTGCCGATCGTTCGTACGAGCGTGGCGCATGGGACCGCCTTCGATATTGCCGGGAAGGGCCTGGCCAATCCCGACAGCCTGATTGAGGCAACGAGATGGGCCGTAGGGCTCACCGGAAATTCAAAAGTAGCGAAATAAGGCCTGAAGGGCCAAGGATTTGCGCCGAACGCAAATGAGCGCTGTCTGATCCTTGCTCGTGAATTCGCCTTGAGGACGTCAGCGGTTAAACGGCCAGGCGATTCCAGTTGAACGCGATTTTTTGGTCTGCTTTTTTGCAGGGCTATCGCCGAAGGAATCGGCCGGAAACAGATGGGTGCGCGCAACCGTTCAGATAGAGAAAACGGCATCCATGCTAGGACGGCGCCAAGGAACTTTCCACTACCAAATCATTTGGAGTGGCGCAATAAGCCTCAACCCTCTATTATACACCCATCCCTTTGCACGGTGTATCAACGGGGGGAACACCTCGCAATTTTTTACTTTCCCTGGCGCGTGGGACTCATCCTCCCAGGCATCCCAATTGTCCCTTTTTGTGTTGATTGAATCCTAGGTTCTCCAGGTCTTTGGGAAACTTGAAACTGCTTCTCGTTTGATCCCAAAGGTGCTTGGCTTTTGAATGGAATGATCCGGATATGGCGAAGAATATCTATGTTGGCAATTTGGCGTGGGAATGCTCTTCCGACGACCTGCTCAACTTGTTCAGTCAGTATGGACAGGTTGCTCGCGCTCAAGTAACGATGGATCGTGAAACTGGCCGCTCGCGCGGTTTTGGCTTTGTCGAAATGCCCAACGACACCGAAGCGGCGGCAGCGATCGAAGGCCTGAATGGCCAACAGGTCAATGGACGCGCCTTGACTGTGAATGAAGCTCGTCCCCGCGAAGAAGGTCGTGGCGGTGGCGCGGGTGGTGGCGGCGGCCGGGGCGGCTACGGCGGTGGTGGCGGCAGCGGCGGTGGTCGCGGCGGTTACGGTGGCGGCAGTGGCGGCGGCAGCGGCGGCTACGGTGGCGGCGGCGGCGGCGGCCGTGGTGGCGACCGGGGCGGCTACGGTGGCGGCGGCGGCGGCCGTGGCGGCGACCGAGGTGGTTACGGTGGCGGCGGCGGCCGCTACTAAGGCTTGACTTCCCCCCTACAAAACAAGCGAAGGTTGGGTCCTGGATCGGATCCAACCTTCGTTCGTTTATGGACCCAAATTTGCGCCTGCGTTGCTAGTAGCGGGATCTTTGCGGGCCGATCGGGATCGATAGGGTCAGATACGCAAATTTCTTATTTCGATGAGGAGCCAGGCAGGGGGCCTAGACGCTGCCGCCGGGACTTGAATCCCCAAGACGACCGCCGGTGAGCTTGATCGTTTGCCCGTTCGGTGGTTGAGCTCCGCCCAAGAGCGCCAGGACCCAGCGAACCACGGCCATCAACACCAGATTCAAGACGCTGAGCATCACAAATAGGGTAAGAAGCAGGCTGAGGAGCCCGGTCAGGCGCACAGAGTCCACCTTCGAATTCATCATCGCCGGAAACCGCCAACCGATCATCTCAATTCCAGCGGTTGTGGTTGTAAGCAGCACGAATCCCATCGGAATGATCGTGGCCCACACATATTTGCCCTTACCCGCTTCGATGAGCAGGGTCGTCACGATGGCCAGGGCCATCACCGAAAGCATCTGATTGGCAATACCGAACATCGGCCAGATCGTGCCGATGGAACCGGTCGCCACCAGAACACCCCACCCCGCCGTCACGAAGGCGGTCGCGAAAAGCGATCCAGGCAGCCAGTCGGGGCGACCCCACGACGGTCGAATTTGGCCCATGAACTCCTGGACCAGGAAGCGCGAAATGCGTGTGCCCGTATCGATGGTGGTCAAGATAAATAGCGCTTCGAACATGATCGCGAAGTGGTACCAGTACTTCCAGTAGTGGGCGACCGTTTCTTCCGGTACCCCCCAGCGGTCCAGCGGCCGGGTCAGGATTTGCGCCATACCCACCGCCAGCGTGACGGCGCCGCCGGTGCGCCCGCGCAAGGTCTCTTCCACCCGTTGTTCCACTTGCGGCAATTGCAAGTGGCCAAGGTCCCTGGCCGAGCCCAACTCCTCGTGCAACTTGTCGATTTTGCCCTGAAATTCCGGCACGCGCGCCAGGTCGGTGTTGATCTCGTAGTAAAGCTTCGGATCGATCGACGCCCCCGCGATCAGCGCCACCAGCCCGACCAGCCCTTCCATGAGCATCGCGCCGTAACCGATGGGTCGGATGTCCGACTCACGCGAGATCATTTTGGGTGTCGTGCCGCTGGAAACCAAACTGTGAAAGCCGGAGATGGCGCCGCACATGATGCAAATGAAAACAAAGGGGAACATGGTGCCGGCGAAGGTGGGGCCGCCGCTTGCGAAGATCGGTTCGATCGGCCGGTGCATGAGGGGAGGGTTCGCCACAATCGTGCCGACTACCAGCAGTCCGATGGTGCCGATCTTTAAAAAGCTCGACAGATAGTCGCGCGGGCAAAGGAGCATCCACACCGGCAGCACCGAGGCGATGAAGCCGTAACCGCACAAGGCGAAGATTGTCTGGGATTTGTTGAGCGAAAACCAGGGTTCCAGGAACGATCCGGGAATGAGGCTGCCGGCCCAGGTGGCCGCAAGCACGGCGATGCCGCCGCCAATCGACGCCTCAATGACGGCTCCGGGCCGGATCTTGTACATGTAAAGGCCCACCGCGAATGCGATCGGAATGGTGCAGGCGATTGTGAACACGCCCCAGGAACTGCCGGGAATGACCTGGGCCGCGCCATTGGGCAAACTGATGGAACGATTTGCCGTTTCCAGGGCCTGGCCAGGCAGCTTGCCCTCAGCGGGCAACGCCAGGAGAAATGATTCGGCCCGCGTGATCGGGTCGGCGCCCTTCTGCAGCACGATCCGGCACTCGCCTGGAAATCGGTACACAACGCGCCGCGCGTCGCTACGCGCTTCTTCGATTAGGGGCGCCGTGCCGCCGGGCAAGAGAATGACTGTCCCCTTGGGTAAGTTGACTTCTTCGCCGCCCAGGGCTTTGACCACCACGAAACCAAGACCTGCCAAGGCGATGATGACGATGACCAAAATGGCGAGGGCCACGGAACGCCAGGCCCAGGGGCCCAGTGCAACGCGGGCCAGTTCGGCAAGCGATTTTCCCTGATGGCGAACCGATGCCGCGAGCACGAGCATGTCCTGCACGGCCCCGGCCAGGCACACTCCCACAAGGAGCCAGACCAAGCCGGGCGCGTACCCGTATTGAAGTGCAAGCACGGGTCCGATCAGCGGTCCGGCGCCCGAGATCGCCGCGAAATGATGGCCGAAAAGGACCCAGCGCGAGGTGGGGTGATAGTTTTGCCCATCGTTCAAGGTATGAGCCGGCGTCTGGCGCGCATCGTCAAGGCAGGCAACCCGCGCCGCCAGAAAGGCACTGTAATAACGATAAGCGATGGCGAGCACGGCCAAGGCTGTGAGCATGACCGGGAGCGCATGGAGGAGGACTCGACCATCGGGCAACGTTTGCCAAAATTCCCAACCCATAGCGCACATCCATGATGGAAGGTGGTGGAATGTTTCCGCATCCCGATTCGTCGGGATCCCAATCAACTGAGCCGTCAAATCATTAGGTCAGTAGTGAGTCAATGAAATAATCAACGAATCAGGTCGATCCGCCCATGGCATGAAGCAGCCGGTCCCTCGTGGGAAACCGGAACGCCATCAACGATAGTAGGCAAAGGGTCAAACCCAATAAAAGGCCCTTTTCCAGGTTGGATTCGCAGACAAAAAACAAAATGCCGCACAAAAGGCAGGCCCCTTCGTGAAGGGCCATGACCACGATCCATTGAGACATCACCTGATTCACAATGAGTTCCGGCGCGGTTCCTACTTTTTGGCCATGAGCCAGATTCATCCAAAAAAACTGGGCGATCAGGGCGGAGGAGACGGAAAAAAAGACGCCCAAACCAAAAAAGATCCAGGTCGCCTCCTCGTCTTTATCGAGAAACGGGGAGACAAAAACGAAAAACAACAAGCCGATGAGTGTGCCCGTGATTAAACAGCCGCAGATGGTTTGCAAAACTCTCAAGCGGTTTTCGCCCGCCGGGGATTCTACCCAACTCCGGATGATCGTGCCGTGGTCCCAAGGCTTGGACATGCTGCAGTAAACCGCCGATCGCGCGTGTAAGCGGGAAAGAAACGGAAACGAGAGCGAGAAAAAAACCCCGCCCAAGGTGGACGGGGTTTTCCTAGGTCTCTCTGGAAATTGGTCAATGACCCGCCTAATGGGATTGAACGGCCCGTTCGAATTCCTCGTCGATTTTGCGCATTTCTTCCGATTCGCGCTTGGATTGCCACCAGGCCCAGCCTACCGCAAGCAACGACACTCCAAGAACGCCGAGGCCAATGGTGTACCGGGCGCCCAGATCGGTCCCGTCCTTGAGGTTGTAGGTCATGACCAAGGGCAGGATGAGCAGACTGACCATGTTCATGACCTTGATCAGCGGATTGATCGCCGGGCCGGCGGTGTCCTTGAGCGGATCGCCCACCGTATCGCCGGTGACCGAGGCCTTGTGGGCTTCGGAGCCCTTGCCCGTGGTGGCGGTTTTCGGTTGATCTTCGATCGTCTTCTTGGCGTTGTCCCAGGCGCCGCCGGCATTGGCCATGAACACGGCAATCATCTGGCCGATGAGGATCATGCCCGCGAGGTAGCCGCCCAGGGCCCAGGGGCCCATCGCGAAGCCGACGACCACGGGCGCAAAGATTGCAAGCAGGCCCGGGCCGACCAGTTCCTTTTGCGCGGTCGACGTGCAGATATCGACCACGCGGTGATAATCGGGACGTTTGCGGCCTTCCCAGATCTCTTTGTCGCGAAATTGCATGCGGCATTCGTTGACGATGAGGAAAGCGGCCCGGCCCACGGCACGGATTGTCATGCTCGAAAACAGGAAGGGAACGGCCCCGCCCAGCAGCATGCCGATGAATACATAAGGATCGGCCAGGTTGAGCATCTTCGCGCCGGCTGTGAATTCCTCGATCGACAGGGTCGTGATCGCATCTTCCCCCTTGCCCGTCGCGGCGATGGCGATGAAGCTGGCGAAGAGCGAGACGGCGGCAAGCACCGCCGAACCGATTGCAATCCCCTTGGTGATCGCCTTCGTCGTGTTGCCCACCGCATCGAGGTCGGCGAGGATTTGGCGCGCTTTCTTGTAGCTGGCGTCGTCCATGTAATCGGGATCGGTCGGCTTGAGCGCCTGATAATTGGTGTCACGGTTGTACCCCATTTCGCCGATGCCGTTGGCGTTGTCGGCAACGGGACCGAAGACGTCCATCGAAATGATGTTGCCGGTAAGGGTGAGCATACCGATGCCGCACATCGCCACACCGTAGGCAATGAAGATCGGGTTGTTCGTGTCGGAGTAGATGAGCACCGATCCGAGCAATGCCGCGGAAATAATGATCACCGCCCAGACGGCCGATTCGTAGCCGAGCGCCAGTCCCTGAATGATGTTCGTGGCGTGGCCGGTGCGGCAGGCCTTGGCCAGCCCCTTGACCGGTTCGTGTTCGGTACTCGTCCAGTAGTCGGTGCACCAGTGCAGGGCGAGGGCGAGGGCAATGCCGACCAGGCAAGTCAGAATGGGGCGGTAGTCGAACCCCTCGTAGAGCGGCATATACCTCTGCGCTGCCTGAACGAGCGTGCCTTCTTTATCTTCCACCTTGAGTTTCATCGCCAAGAGTTTGGCTTGAGCCTCCGGGCTTAATCCGGTGTAGAGGTTAAAGAGTGTGTCGTAATACTTTTTGATTTTCGCATCCAAGGCTTCGGCATCTTTCACCTTGTTTTGCTGGCGTGCTTTTTTGGCGTTTTTAATATCGTTTTCGATCTGTTCCGGGGTTTGAATTTCGAAATTTCTCCCCTTTTCCCCCGCCAGGTTTTTCAATTCCGTGGCAAAAGCGGTCTCCTTGTACAACCCGCGCTTGATCGATTCGCGCACGATGTACTCGCCCGTGGGCCTTAAATAGATGGCACCGACGGTACAGATCGCGACCACGGAAATGGCGGCGCCCAGCCAGAATCCCTTGGTCACCGCACCCATGGCGGCGTTGACCCCTTCCGTCTTATCGGCGCGCACCTGGCTGGTGGAGATGATTGAGCCGATGACCCCAATCGCATGAACGAGCAAGGGGAAGATGACGCCCATGTGGCCGAAGCTGGCCAGCCCTAGGATCAAGGCGGCGACGATGGTGACTTCGTAGCTTTCGAAGATATCGGCGGCCATGCCGGCGCAGTCGCCGACGTTGTCTCCAACGTTATCGGCGATCGTGGCGGCATTGCGCGGATCGTCTTCGGGAATACCGGCTTCGATTTTGCCTACCAGGTCGGCGCCGACATCGGCCGCCTTGGTGTAGATGCCGCCGCCAACCCGCATGAACAAGGCGAGCAAGGTTCCGCCGAATCCAAAACCGAGCAGTACCTCGAAGGCTTTTTCACCAAAGTAAAGGAAAATCAGCGTGCCGCCCAGAAGGCCCAGGCCGTCCACGAGCATGCCGGTGATGGTTCCGGTGCGGTAGCCAATTTGCAGTGCCTTGCCGAAACTCTCGCGGGCGGCGGCGGCGACTTTCAAGTTACCCAGGGTTGCCATGCGCATGCCGACAAAGCCGACCAGCGCGGAGAAAAGCGAACCCATGAGGAAGGCGACTCCCCGGCCGATCGCAATCTGTTTTTCGACGCCATTATCGGGATGGTCCCAGGGCCATTTTGTCCCAATGAGCACGAGGGTTAAGAGCACGATCAGTACGGCGACGACGCGGAACTGGCGGAATAAGTAGGCATCGGCGCCTTCGCGCACGGCCTTGGCAATTTCTTGCATCGCCTTGGTGCCCGACTCGGCACCTAGAACAAATTTTGTCAGCCAAAAGGCGTAAGCCAGGCCCGAGCAAGCCACCAGGATATTCAAGACCAACGCAAACCGTTCCCCCACGCTGAACGCCGGGTCGGTGAACAAATTGAAGGGGGACCATTCGTTTTCGCCGGCAGACGCCGCGAACACGCCGATTCCTTGCGACCCCATAAGCCCAATGGCTAAAAAGCCAAGGGAAAAAAGGAGCCACCGATTGGCTGCTCGATTGGGATGACGCATCACGGGTTTGGCTTTACGCATGGGGAAGAGGCTCCACGCAAAAAAACAAAAAAGGATACCAACCCGGTCCGATTAGACCGGTTGGATGGGTATCGACTGGATCGCGCGTTACGGCCGCGAAGGTCAACCGATGGGAGACTGGGTTGATTGGAGAACGGCCATCCCGGGCAACCACCCGGGCACGCGCATGAAATCCTCGTAAGGGAGAATCTACAGCAGTCGTTTCGGATGGTCTACGGATTCTTCACAAACCAGTGTGAAAGATTTTGCCCAATTTCACTCCACCACAATTCCTGCAGCCGGGTCAACGTTGGACCCGGCCAGCGTCGCTCTCTTCCCTCGAAACGGCTGACTCCAGCCAGGCAGAACATCGTTCCCGTTAGAAGGACCTCGTCTGCCTCGAAAAGATCCTTTGGCAGAATCGCCCTCTCTTGCCAGTTTAACCCTGCTTGCTCAGCTAATGATTTTAACTTAGTTAATGAAATACCCTGTAGAACCTCCTTGGATGGAGGAGACCACAGGGTTCCCTGGGAAACCAGGATCAAATGGGCCAGCGCGGTTTCGAGGATTTCTCCTTTTTGGTTTTGCAGTAGAGCCAAGGCGCCCGGCTCTTTTTGCCGGGCCTGGCGATCAGCCAACCACCACTGCAAACGGCTGCGCGTCTTCCATCGAGAAGGGTAGCAGTCGACCGGAACTTGCCGTGCATCGACAAGACGCAACGCCGCCCCTTGTTGAAACCAGGAGGCGTAGCGTTCTTTCTGAATGGGAAAGCAATGAACGATGACGGTCGGACCGCTGAACGCTAGGCTCGATCCCCTGGGAAGGTAATGTTCGGCAATACCCGGAGTCGCGAGCAGAACGATTGCCAGTTCGGTCCCGGCAGGCACCAGAGGCAAGTTGCGCGCGACGATCGTTTCGATGATTGCGACAAGCGCGGTCTCGTCGAGGGGTCCCCAGGATAGCTGAGACTCTGGCAAGATGCCGCTTTGCTTGCCGGTACCCAAAAATCGGCGAGCGTGTTCCAGGGCAAGGTAAGGCGTGCCCTGGAAGGTCCTCACCAGATCGGTGATGGTGGCGCCTTGCACGAATCCCAGGTCGTTTAAAGCAATCGATGCTTGCGACTGCGCGATCCATTCGCCGCTGCGAAAAACCGTGAACTCCCGGGGGCCACTCTTGCCAGGACCACTCATGAAGCGGCGGCACCAAGCGTGGCCGTTAAGGGTGGCGGCAACAACCCCTCCAGCATGGCGACCGTGCGCCTGGTTGCTCCTTGCTGGCTGGCGACAAAGGCCTTCGCCTTGGCGCCACGCTGCGCGCGTTTTTGCGGATCGGCCAGTTGAGCGTGCATGACCGCGGCCAGGTTGGCTGGATCGCGCACCATGTCGGCAAGTCCGCCTTCCACCAGGGCCTTGGCGATCGCCTGGAAATTCCAGACATGCGGACCGAAGATGCCGACCAGCCCCTGAGCCGCCGGTTCGATCATGTTCTGCCCGCCGCGCTTGCCATCGAAGCTGCCGCCGACCAGCGCGAAGGAGGCCAGGTTCCAAAGCGCGGCCAACTCGCCGATCGTATCCACGACAAAAACGGGCTTCTCTTTTTTTGTTGAATCGTTTTGAGATCTTTGATGAGTGGTAAAGCCGCGTGCGCGCGCCAGGTTGGCAATTTCTCCCCCGCGCGAGGCATCGCGCGGAACGATCGCCAGACGCAGCGCGGGAAACTCCCGGTGCAAGGCATCAAAAGCATCCAGGCATAATTTTTCCTCGCCTGGCTGTGTCGAGCCGGCGACCCAGAGCAGTTCTCCTTCGGCCAGATCTAACCAGTTACGCAATTCCTGCACCTTCGCGGATTGGCTGCTTTGGCTGGCATGATCGAATTTGACGGAACCGGTGACCTGCACGCGTTCGGGGTCCACGCCCAGTTCCACAAGCGACCGGGCATGTTCAGGCTGCTGGGTGGCCCAGGCGCTCACTTTGGGAAAGAGCCAGTTGGCCAGGCCTTTGGCCCATTTCCAACGCCTCAGGCTGCGCGGGCTCATGCGCGCATTGATCACGGCGAGTGGAATGCCGCGCCGGTGAACCGCATTGAGGAAATTGGGCCAGAGCTCGCTTTCGGCCAATACGATCAAGTCGGGTTGGAGACGATCGAGGGCGTAGCTGACCGTGGAGGAAAAGTCGAAAGGAAAAGGAAACGGCTGGAAATCGGCATGCCTTTTGAGCGCTTCGGACATGCCGGTATCGGTCGATGTCGAAACGATCGCATGCACATCGGGGCGAGCCTGCCGGAACGCTTTCAGAAGCGTTTCGAGGATGATCACTTCCCCGACGCTCACCCCGTGAAACCAGACGACGATCCCTTCGGGACGGGTGGGAATTCCTCTCCCGAGGATGCGCGCGGGAAGCAGCCGGCGCCGATGCGATCGCGCCAAAAGCCAGGGGGAAACCGCAATCAATCCGGCGCCGTAGACGCCATCGAGTAGCCAGCCCATGGGATCCTTCCCTCGGCGGAAATTACACGGGCGCTTTTCCCGGACTTTGCTTCATGCAGCAGTTCTTGTGCTTTTTCCCGCTACCGCAAGGGCAGGGGTCGTTGCGGCCGACCTTCGTGCCGAAATTGCGGAAGGTTTCCACCTTCGGTGGAGCCTGATTGGCATCCGGGGGCGCGCCGTTCTTCGCCGCGTCGGCGGCCTTCGCGGCCGCTTGCTCCGCTTCGGCCTGCGTGTAGATCGAAGGGCTGTTTTCGTGGCGGGCGGTGTTGATCGTCCAGATGCTCTCTTCGTAGCCTTCGGCTTCTTCCATACGGAAGACCAGTTCGCCGGTGCGCTCCGAAATTCCCCCCCACATCGTCTCAAATTCTTTCATGCCCTCGCGTTTGTAGACGATCTTGGGATCTTCCTGGCCATAGCCGCGCAGGCCCACGGCCGAACGCATCTGGTCCATGACATAGAGGTGGTTTTTCCAGGCCTGGTCCAGGAGCATGAGCACGAGATGCCGCTCCATCGTGCGCATCTCGGGCCGGTAGGCATTGTCGTATTCGTTCCACAAAAGCTGGCGAATCGATTCCGCCGTGGCTCCCATGAATTTCTCGGCCGGAATCTGCAGCGCCATGCCGTCGCGCGCCAGCGCTTCGAGTTCCTTGGCATCTTCCTTTTCGGGACTCTTGGCGCCGGCCAGGATTTCTCGAAGCTTGAGGTCGACCTGATCCTGCGTCATGGGCGGCATATTTGCCGCGCTTAAACGCAGGAGCTCGTCGCGCACTTTTTCGCGCGTCTCGGTGAGGATGACCTCCTCGTTGGGCACGAGGGAAGAACGCGAGAAGCGGAGCTTCGACCAGTAGGTCAGCTGTTCACGGTCTGATTGTCCGTTGGCAGGCAGGAACTTCTCGATCCCCGCCATGACCGGGAACTCGATATCCTTTTGGCGATAAAGATCTCGAATGGCCTCTTTGAGGATTTTGGTGGCGGCTTCGGGGCTCGTTTCGAGGAAGCGTTCCTGATCGAGTTTGAGCCGGTAGTTCAATTCCATCTGGTTGCGCAGGGTCGCCGCGCCAAAGTGCTTTTCGAAGAACTGGCTGCCTTGCTTCAGGTCGACATTGTCAAGCGACTCTTCCACCCTGGGCAACAGGGTGTCGAGCATTTCTTCCTTGCCGATTTTTTTCAGGGCGTTTTCGTCGATCGTCAGATCGTAGCGGCGCTTGAGCGTCTGGCTGAGCGCCTGCCAGTTGAATTCCGATTCTTCCTCGCCGCCAAGGTTTTCTTCGATCATCTCGCTGACCTGGTCGAATGCCAGCGTCTTCGCGCGGGTGCGGGCCTGGTCTTCGGCGGCCTCGAAATCGCTTCCCCGGAAATCCCGGGGCTGGAAATCGATGCCGAATCGTTCGGAAACGAACTTGGCAAAACACTCGGTGCCGTATTCGGGCTTGAGGAAGGTCTTGGCGGCGTTGGCCACCTGCTTGTCGAGCATTTCGAGAATCAAAATGCGGCAGTTGGTGTCATTGAGGATGGACTGGCGGTAGTTATAAACGCGCCGCCTTTGCATATCCATCACTTCGTCGTATTCGAGCAGGTTCTTGCGCGTTTCGAAATGGCGCTCTTCCACCTTCTTTTGCGACTTCTGAATCTGCCAGTTGACCAGGCGGCCTTCAATCGGCTCGTTCTCGGGGATGCCGAGGCGGCCCATGATGTTGCTTGCCCATTCGCCGTTGAAGACGCGCAGAAGGTCATCTTGCAGCGATAGATAAAAACGGCTTGAGCCCGGGTCTCCCTGCCGGCCGGCGCGGCCGCGTAACTGATTGTCGACCCGGCGGCTATCGTGGCGTTCGGTGCCCACGACATGCAGGCCGCCCAGTTCGGCCACCTGGCGGCCCTGCTCCTTCATCTGTTCTTTTTGTTCGATGTCGGTGACGGTCTGCTTCCAGAGATCTTCCGGAACCTCTAGTCGCGTCGGGTACTGGTTCTTGAGCCGCGCCCAGGCCATCGTTTCGGGGTTGCCGCCGAGGATGATGTCGGTACCGCGGCCGGCCATGTTCGTGGAAATGGTCACAGCGCCGATACGGCCAGCCTGCGCCACGATTTCCGCTTCGCGGGCGGCATGTTCGGGCAGAGCGTTCAAAAGCTCATGCTTGATTCCCTTGAGCTTGAGGTGCTGGCTGAGCTTGGCCGATTTGGCGACATCGGTGGTGCCGATGAGCACGGGCCGCCCCTGTTTGTGGATCTCGGTGACTTCGTTGACCACCGCGGTCCACTTTTCTTTTTCGGTGCGGTAGATGATGTCGTTGGATTCTTTACGAATCAGCGGGCGATTGGTGGGGATGGCGAGCACGTCGAGCTTGTAGATCTTCCAGAACTCGTCGGCTTCGGTCATGGCCGTACCGGTCATGCCGCCGAGCTTTTTGTAAAGTTTGAAGAAGTTTTGCAGAGTGATCGTGGCGAGCGTTTGCGTCTCTTCCTTGATCTGGACGCCGTCGCGGGTGTGCTTGGCTTCCACGGCCTGATGGAGGCCATCGGACCACTGCCTGCCGAGCATCAAGCGGCCGGTGAATTCATCGATGATGATGACGCACTTTTCCCCGGTTTCGGGATGGTTCATCACCGCGTATTGCTTGTCGCGCTTGTAAAGGTGATGGGACTTCAAGGCGTTGTCGATCAAGTGGGGCCATTCCATGTTGCCGGCGGTGTAAAAGCTCTCGACTCCGGCGAGCCTTTCCGCTTCGCGTACGCCCTTGTCGGTCAGGTGGACCGAGTGTTCCTTTTCCTTGATTTCAAAAAGCACGCCTTGCAGCGTTTCCTCGCCCGGTTTGGGCAAGGGGAGCGGGGGCAGCCCATCGCCGACGGTTGCTTCGGCATGCATCAGCGCGGGGTCGACGATTTTCTCGCCCTTGGCTTGCGCTTCCTCGCGCAACTCCTTGAGCCGTTCGACGCGGGCCTTGCGCTCCAGTTCGGTGAGCTTGCGCGCAATGTCGTCGGCCTTGGCAAAACGGGTGCGGTCCGACGAGCTGGGGCCGGAGATGATGAGCGGGGTGCGGGCTTCGTCGATCAAGATGTTGTCGACTTCGTCGATGATGGCGAAATGCAAGCCGCGCTGGCACTGCTGGGAGTGAGGCGGATAGGCCGGATCGCCCCAGCGGGCCGGCTTCATGTTGTCGCGCAGGTAATCGAAACCGAATTCGCTGTTGGTGCCGTAGGTGATGTCGCATTCGTAGGCGCGGCGCCTCTGCGACGATTCCATGTCCGACTGGATGAACCCCGCCTCCATGCCCAGGGCGCGAAAAATGGGCAGCATCCATTCGCAGTCGCGCCGGGCGAGGTAATCGTTGACGGTGATGACATGCACGCCCTTGCCTTCAATGCCATTGAGGTAGGCGGGCAGGGTGGCCACGAGAGTTTTGCCTTCACCGGTCACCATTTCGGCGATTTTGCCGCGGTGCAACACGATGCCGCCGACCATCTGCACATCGTAATGGCGCATCCCCTTGGTGCGCCGGCCTGCCTCGCGCACGGCGGCGAACGCGTAGGGCAAAAGGTCGTCCAGGCTTTCGCCCTTGGCCCTTTTTTCACGCAACAAGTTGGTGGTTTGGCCCAGTTCCTGGTCGGATTTGGCCTTCATCGTCTCTTCAAGAGCATTGATCTTTTCGAGGTAGGAGCCGCGAATGACTTCGTGGACCGCGCCCTCGCGATTGAGCCGGTTATATCCGAGACTGCGGACGTAGCGTTCGTTGCGAGACCCGAACACTTTCAAAAGCAGATTGCCAAATCCATCCGATACCTTGCCCAGGCCCTGATTCAATCGCTCCCACAAGGAAAGCTCAATTTGGTTGGATTCCGCCATCCCAGTCTCCCGCAATCAAGAACCGCCGACCCAAACACCAATCGGACACCTCAACCTTTATGGGGTCAAGGCCGAAATCCTGTGAACGCAACCACCCGCTTGGGTTGATTCAATCCTCAAGGTCACCCTTATCTTATGCCGGTGAGTCAAAATCGCGGAATCCCAGACAGGCCGCCCCGAGGGTACGAGCCAACCCTCGCGGGCGAAACGAATCGGGAGAACGACTCTCTCGCGGCAACGCATTTGTTTATGGATTGGTATGCTCCAATATGAAAACAAAATAAAAAGCTAGCTCTCTTTGGTTTTCAGGTGCCGGTCGGCGTAGTCGCAAAACAGTTTCCAGTCCTCGGCAGTCATCGAGTGTTTTCCCGTGCGTTTCCAGTAGCCCAATAGGCCGGGGCTCAATTCGCCAACGGGCGGAATGTTGAAGCTGTCCAGGCCGCCCCGGCTGGCCATGCGGTAGATGTCGTCCGCGGCCTTCAAGACCTCAAATTGGCCGTCAGGATTGGCCCAGGTGTCTTCGAGTGCATTGGAGAACAAAACCGGCCGCGGCGCGCAGCAGGCGACCAGCCCATTTTGATCGAACGGCAGTTTTTTGGGGTGATCGTTGAACTCTTTGAAATTGCTGCAAAACCAGTGCGGGAAGCGGTCGTTGATCTGTTTGACCGACTCGCCGACCGTGCCCCGGCTGGGCGCCGTGCCGCCGCAACCGGCCTGATGGGGGATGATCAGGGCGAACCGGTCATCGAAGGCGCCGGCGACCAGGGCCGTCTTGCCCAGGCGAGAATGACCCACGGCGGCGACACGGCCGCCATCGATGGAATCGACCGTGACGAGATAGTCGAGGGCGCGCATCATCCCCCAGGCCCAGGCGCTGATCGTGGCGGTGAAATCGCCCTGTTTGTCGTCGCGCGTAAGCCTGGCGAAGATTTTTTCCTTAAGCCCCGGTTTGTCCGGGGCGATATCGCCGCAATGAAACACGGCGACGGCGTAACCGCGCTTGATCGTTTCCGCAACGGCCCATTTGCTCGTTTCACTGCCCCGGCCCGCTTCCGTGGCCCGGTTGTTTTTTTGCCCGGGCGCCGAGTTCATGACATAGCCAACGGGCAAGGCGATGCGCTTGTCGTCGAGAACCGCGCTGTTTCCGTTGAAATTGATCCCAAGGAACGCGGGAACCTTGCCCGCCTTGCCATTGGGAGTGGCAATAAGCAAAACGATGGCCGGGTCTTCCCAGTCGCCCAAGGAAAGCTTGACCTCCTTGAGCGTTGCCAGGCCTCCGAGTGCCTGCTTATCCTCGAACAGTACGGTGGCCCTTACCGGCAACTTGGGAGGGATCTTCCCGTACATGTAATGCGCAAATTGAGAGAGCAGTTCGGTCCGGCGTCCCGGCCATTCTTCCAGGGCCATGACGGCGGTGCCGTCGGGTCGGGTCCTGGCATCGGGCAACCGCGAGATCTCGGGCAAATCGCGGGGCAGGGGCGGATCGCCCGCCCTAACCCTGTCCCCAACTAAAACGAAGGAAAGGACGAGAATTCCAAAATTCGCGCGGCGACGGCTCAAGGATCGATTCATTTTCAGACCCCAGCATGGATTTTAAGGGGGAAGAGGTGATCTCACACTATAGCGATCTGGCAGCACTGGCCTCTTGCAAACGCCGAAAACGGGACCTCGAAAGACCCTTTTCCGGTCGGCACGCAACATCATCCGCACATCCGAGGCCCAATGGAGCGAATGCAAACTAGCCAGCGTCGACCTATCTCTTTTTTGCAAAGGCGGTTAGAGGAGACGGTCAGGCAAACTTTGACCAATTTCCACGATCGTTGCTTGCTTAACTGCGTGCCACGGTTATGATATGTTTGTGGAGGAAAAAACCTTCCACTTGGACGCGGCGTGGAGCAGGGGTAGCTCGCCAGGCTCATAACCTGGAGGTCATAGGTTCAAATCCTGTCGCCGCAACTTTAAAAATCTCCGGGATGAAACCCGGAGATTTTTTTATGTCTCCTTCCAAATACCAGATTTTTATCGTTCGTGCCTTGCTTGGTTCGAGCAGGCGGTTATATTTGAAGTGCGGTGTAGAGCAGAGGTAGCTCGCCAGGCTCATAACCTGGAGGTCGTCTGGTTCGATTCCGATCGCCGCAATTTTCCGAAGCCTCCTGGATCAACCCGGGAGGCTTTTTTTGTAGCATCGTCAGCAACCACTTCGTATTGGTTCACTTCCCCGGATGAAAAGGGCCGTACATGGATTTCCTCTACTTTTTGCTCATTGGGTTGGCGGCCGGTTGGCTCGCGGGGCAGATCATGAAGTCGCCTTCCGGCCTCGTCACCGATCTGATCGTCGGGGTCATCGGCGCCATTTTGGGCGGGTGGCTTTTCGGAGTTTTAGGGCTTGTTGCAGTTGGTCTACCCGGAAGCCTGATCACCGCCACGGTGGGCGCCATCGTTCTGATCGCCTTATTGCGCGCCTTGAGAAAGTCGCCCATGCCTTGAACAGGAAACCTCGGCCGCTCACGACTCATTCCAGACGAATGTTGGATTTCGCCGGTTCGCTTTGAGTATGGCCAAGCGGAACCACAAGCCGGGGTCTTCCCCGGCTTGTTTTGCATGGTGACGATAGGGCATCGATCAACCGGTATTTTTCAATCCCGATGCAATGCCATTGATGCTTTCAAGCACCGCCTCAAGCAGCCCGGGCGTGTCCGATTCGCCGCGCCGCAAGCGCCGTAGCAGCACCAGCTGAATAAAGCTCAACGGGTCGACATAAGGGTTGCGCCTCGCAATCGAATCGCGCAGAATCGGCATTTTTTCAAGCAAGGCCGACTGGCCCGTGATCGACAAAATTCCTTCCACCGTGCGGTGAAATTCAGTTTCGATGCGCGTGAAGATTTTTCGGCCCGTTTCTCCGTCTTCCACCAGGTCGGCATAGAGTCGGGCAATGTTCATGTCCGCCTTGGCCAGGATCATCTGGGCATTGTCGATGAGCGCCCGGAAAAACGCCCAGTCCTGATACATCCGTCTCAGGTCGGCTTCGGCCCCGGGAACTTCCAGGCACACCTCCCGGATGGCCGATCCCAGGCCATACCAGCCTGGCAGGGTGTGGCGCGATTGCATCCAACTGAACACCCAGGGAATGGCGCGCAACTGTTCGATCGCGGTGGCCGTGCCCCGGCGCGCCGGCCGCGAGCCCAGCCGAAGTTGCGAAATCTCATTGATCGGCGTGGCCTGGTTGAAATAGCTCAAGAACGAAGGGTCCTCGTAGACGAGGCCGCGGTAATGTTCGCGCGCCGTTTCGGCGAGGCGGTCCATCAAGGTTTCCCACGCCGATTCCGGCTTGTCCAGGTCGAGCCCAAGGCTGGCACGAATCGACGCGTTGAGAATCTGATCGAGATGGCGCATCGCGATCGCCTTGTGGCCATAACGGTCGGCGATGACTTCTCCCTGTTCGGTGATGCGCAGGGCACCGTTGACCGATCCGGGCGGCTGGGCCAGAATCGCATGGTTCGCAGGGCCTCCTCCTCGTCCCACGGCACCGCCGCGCCCGTGAAATATGCGGATGGTCAGTCCCGACTGCTTCGCAAATGCCGCCAGGGAGCGCTGAATTTCATGCAGCGACCAGGCCGACTGCACAAATCCGCTCTCCTTGTTGCTGTCGGAATAGCCGATCATGACCTCTTGCAGGTCGCCGCGCAAAATCAGGTGTTCGCGCCAGGCGGGCACCTCAAGCAGCCGTTCCAAAATCTCCCGCCCCTGGCCAAGCGCGCCCAGAGTTTCGAAGAGCGGAATGATGTTGATACGGCTGATCCCATCGGCACTGCGGAAAAGCCTGGCCTCACGCGCGAGCAATAACACCTCAAGGAGATTCGCGGCGTCTTCGGTGCCGCTGATGATGTAGTTCTCGATCGCCGTGGGGCAGTGATGCTCCAGGATGACCGAGATCGCGCGGAAGGTCCGAATCGTTTCATTGGTGTTTGCCGAATAGCCAAGGTGGGCGGGAATGACCGGCCGCGGCTTGGACAATTGCTCGGAAAGCAATTCGATGCGCTCTTCGGTATTAAGGCGCAGGTAATTGCGCTCGATACCGGCATGAGCGAGGACCTCGGCCATCGCCTGGCGGTGGCGATCGGCATGCTGGCGAATATCGAGAGTCATCAAATGAAAACCGAAAACCTCGACCTTGCGCGCAAGCTTCGCAAGCATGCGTGTGGCGGCGTCGGCCCGATTGGCCAGAAGTTCCGTGGCAAGCTGATTCAAGTCGGCCTGGAACTGTTCGACCTTGAGGTAAACGCCGTGCTTGGCCAGCGGGGGCGGATCGGTCCAGCCGGTCGCCAAACTTCCGATATGGGCAATCGTCAGATCCAGCTTGCGGGCAATGTGCGTGCATTTTTGCCGGAACGGTTCACGCTGCAAGCGCCTGGTGGAAATCTCAAGCGCCGCCGCTTCCGCCTCAAGAGATTCGCGAAATGCCTGGCTGAGGCGCAGGCGCTGGCCCGAATGACTCAAATGCTGGCCGAGGTCCTGCACCTGGGCCCGGTAATGCCCAAGCAGGGCCGTCTGATGGAGTTTGACGGCCTCGGTGGTCACCTTGGAATTGACATCGGGATGGCCGTCGCGATCGCCCCCGATCCAGGAACCAAAACGCAAAACCGGAGGCAGGATCCACGGATGATCCGGGTAGACCGATTTCAAGCGGGTTTCCAGCTCCCGGTACAGATCGGGAACCACTTCGAAGAGGGTTCCTTCCACCACTTCCAATCCTTGCCGAACCTCGTCGATCACGCCTGGCCGTTCGGCACGCACCCCTTCGGTGAGCCAAAGGATTTCGATCTGCTGGCGCATATTCTCATGAACGGCGTCGATCTCTTGCGGAAGCAGTTCCTGGTAATCGAGCCGGTCGAGTTCCTTGGAGATCAGGCCGAGCTTCTCGAGAATGGTCAGCCGCCGTGCCTCGCTCGGATGCGCGGTAAAAACCGGACAGATCCGCAAGTGGTGCAGGAGGTGCTGGAGCTTTGCCGCGGGGAAACCACGTTCCTTGAGCTGGCCGAGTGCTTCGGCGGCCGATTCGGCCATGGGGGTGGGATGCTGACGCAGGATGCGCCGCCGGATCGCCCGAATGCGCGCGTGCTGTTCGGCGAGATTGTTGAGATCGAAATAGATGCCGAAAGCGCGGATTAATTCGCGTAGTGCCGAAACATCCAGGCTATCGAGATGCTCGCGCAGAAAACGGGCGGCGTCGGCGGCACCCTTGCTGCGCAGGTCGTTGGCCGCCTCGCGGATCTGATCGAAACGGGTCAAAACATCGCTGCCCGCCAGGCGGCCAATCGTTTGGCGCAAGAGATCTTCGAGCAGATGAATATCTTTTGCCTGACGAGCCAGTGCTTCGACCGTGGAAACCGACGTAAGATCGCCCATGCGCGCCAATACCCCCCCGTAAGAAATCAGATCGCGCCGGGGAGAGCCGGAATCGACTGCGTAAAAACAAAAAAAATAATACCAAAAAGACCAAAAAACCAAAAACTTCCCTCGTCAGGACCAACTTGGACCTGGCGAGTGGTTATTTCCCCCAAAAGGCATGGGCCAAGGTCGCCCTGCAAAGGCGAGGGCGCCATGACTCTTTCGCGATCGATCGTCTCAAGGCCGCACGGAGAGTTGAAGGCTCGACGAACGAACGCGCCTCAAGGCTTGACGGACAGATCGACTCGGACAATTTCCTTGTCGTTGCGGATGAACATCGCCTTGTCGGCAAAGGCCGGATGGACCCAGACGATTCCGCGGTTATAACTCGAATTCGTCGGCTCGATGACCTTGGCCCGCGACAATTCCTTGTAGCCTTTGGCATCCAGTTTCGCGATGATCAGGTGCCCTGTTTCACTGAAAAGATAATAAAGATCTGCGTTGCGCACAATGAAAGCGGTTCCGTGGTTGGCGCGCTTGCCGGTGGTAGGTTTGAAAGTTTCCCATAACCGAGAGCCCGAAAGCAGGTCGACGGCGCGGAACGCGCCGGTGTTGCAATCGCAGCCAAAAATCGTGTCGCCGCTAACAAATGGGGTGGAATTGCCGCAATAGACGGCATTGCTCGTGGTGCCTCTCCACAATTCGCTGGCCTCGGGATTGCCCGAAGCGTCGGCACCGAGCTTCGCCACCATCGCGGTATTCGAAATTCCGGAAGCAAATAGCAGATCGCCGCTGAGTCTCGGAGCCATGATCGACATGCCATACTTCGGTTCAAGCGGCAGCGACCAGTGGACCTTGCCAAGTGCCGGATCGACCGAATTCAGCGAGGTGGCGGTCCAGGCAATGATCTGCTTTTTGCCCGAATGATTGATGACGACCACGGGAGCGTAACCTGGTTCCTTTGACTGAATCGTTTTCCAGCGCAGGGTGCCGGTTTGCGCCTCCAGGCACAAGAGGGCGCCATCTTCCGGGCCCGCTATCAGGTAAAGATTGTCGCCGTCGATGACCGGGTGGCTGCAAAAACCCCACATGGGCGTCTTGGATTGGAAGGCTTCCTTGAGGTTCAATTTCCAGACCGGTTTGCCATCCTTGAGCGACAGGCAGGCCAGGTGGCCTTCGGCTCCGAGGTGGTAAACCATGTCTCCGGCAACCGTCGGAGTGCAGCGCGGCCCGGCGGGGTAGGAAATCTTGTATTCTTCCGGATACTCGTATTTCCAGAGGAGGTCGCCGGTTTCCGAATCGAGGCACAAGAGCCTTTCGGTCCCCTTATTGGTGTCGCGCGCATTGAAATCGTTGGTGACTTTCCCTTCGGAGCGGACGAAGTCGCTGACCAGGACTTTCCCTTTGACGACGGCCGGGCCGGAAAAACCTCCGGCGACCTCGGCCTTCCAGGAAATGACCGGGCCGGTTTTGGGAAATGCCTTGATGATGCCCGATTCGGTCCAGGTGGCATCGGCCCGGGGGCCCAGCCATTGGGGCCAATCGTCGGCGCGAAGGGTGTGGATTGCCGCGACAATGGCGAAAAGCGCCAGTCCAAAAGACATAAACGGTCGAAGAAGCATTGGCATAACTCCGAGGGAGAGCTTCTGTATAGAGAGTATGCTAGGGGGTTCTGTCCAGGGAAAAACCAGTCGAAAACCGGCTGAGACTTCTGCAATAACGCCGGCTGGCTCTCCCAGAATGAGAGCGGTGGGACGCTTAGAGGCCATGCGGTGGGCCGCTTCGAGGAAATGCGGTGGGACCGATGGCGAATTCTTTCCTAAGATAAGTTGATCGAATTTGAAAGGAATCCCTCCCGATGAGCATGAAGATCCAGGTCGCATTCAATGGGGCCGCCGGCCGTATGGGACAAAGGCTGATCGCCCTGGCGACCGAAGATCATTCCATGAAAGTCGTTGCGGGCCTCGATGCGGCGCGCAATCCCAAGCTGGGACGTGATATCGGCGAAATCGCGGGCATTGGTGCGATAGGCGTGCCACTCACCGACAGCATTCCGAGCGATGTGCGAGTCGATGTGCTCGTCGATTTTTCGGTTCCGGAAGGAACCATGACCGTTCTCAAACCCTGCATGGACCGGCAAATCCCGCTGGTGGTGGCCACCACCGGCCACACCCTGGAACAAAAGCAGGAAATCCTCTCGGCAGCGCATCAGATCCCGGTGCTTTACTCCCCCAATATGAGCCTGGTGGTCAATGTTCTGTTCGAGTTGACCCGGGTTGCCTCAAGACTTTTGCGGGACAAGGGTTTCGATGTCGAAATTGTCGAAAGGCATCACCGCTTCAAGAAAGATTCTCCTTCGGGCACCGCATTGCAATTCGCGCGCATCGTCCAGGAAGAAATGGGTCAGACCCAGTTGCTGCATGGGCGTGAAGGCCTGGTCGGGGAGAGAACGAGTTCGGAAATCGGCGTGCACGCCGTGCGCGGCGGCGATAATGTCGGCGAACATACGGTGATTTTCACGACGCTTGGCGAAACGCTCGAGTTGATTCATAAGGGACATAGCCGCGACAGTTATGCGCGCGGCGCCCTGGCCGCGGCCAAGTATCTGGTGGGCAAGCGGGCCGGTTCCTACCAGATGGAAAATGTCCTTGGAATAGGCGACTGAATGTTGGCAAATTTTCGCAGGCACCGCCATGAGGTCCGGCCCGGTCGCGGGCCCAACTCATGAGCGGTTTTCCTTTTTTTTGCGCGCTGGGGGCGTATCTCCTTTGGGGCTTCATGCCCCTTTATTTTCAACTGGTGCGGGGTGTCAGCCCCGGCGAAGTGCTTGCTCATCGCATTCTTTGGAGCGCGCTGCTTTTATCGGTCCTTTCAAGTCTAACGGGTCGCTGGCCGGAAGTGCTGCGCTGGCTTTCCCGCCCCGAGAAAGTTCTGCTTGCGACGATTTCCACCCTGTTGATCGCGAGCAACTGGATCATCTACATCGTTGCCACGCTCAATCGCGAGGTATTGCAGGCAAGCCTTGGCTACTACATCACGCCGCTTTTTAGCGTGCTGTTGGGGCTTTTCATCCTGGGTGAAAGGCTGCGCGCCTGGCAATGGATTTCGCTGGGTTTCGCGGCCGCGGGCGTGGGCCTGCAAATGCATCTCGTCGGAAAAATCCCCCTTTTGGGACTGGGTTTGATGTTCACCTTCGGCCTTTACGGGCTGGTGCGCAAGAAGATGAAAATCGATTCGATCGCCGGTCTGACTTTGGAAACTCTGATTTTGCTGCCTTTTGCCCTGGCCTTTCTTTCGTGGTGGGCCTGGCAAGGCACGGGGACGATCGGGAAGGGAGATACGCGGCTGCTTTTGTATTTGATGTTGAGCGGCCCGGTCACGGCCGCGCCGCTGCTTTTGTTCGGGGTCGGCGCCAAGGGACTTCCGCTATCTTTATTGGGGTTTTTGCAATACCTCTCGCCGAGCGTGCAGATGATCGTCGCCACGGCCATGCTCGGCGAAGAGCTCGGCAAAGAGCGCACGATGAGTTTTGCGCTGATTTGGTTAGGCCTGGCGATCTTCACGGTCGAGGCCTGGCATCAGTCGCAAAAAGCAGCAGTCGCAAAAAGCTTCGGGGCCGGGGCCGGGGCCGGGGAGGGCGCGACCTCGGAAACGGATGAGGGATTGATCGCGGCGAAGCCCCTGATCGTCGAATCGGCCAAGGACACGGCTAAGTAACGGAAGGTGACGAGGCTTTCACTCGTCGAATCCGCGCAGGATACGGCGGAGTCGTGGAACGGGATGTGGTCTTTAATCGCCGAATCCGTGCGGGAAACGGCAGAGTAATCCGACGTGATTGTCCTTGGTCATTGAATCCGACAAGGAACGGCTGAGCTGGCGAATTCCTCATTTGAAGATAAAAACCATCCGCAAATGGTTTAAGGCCACTCCTGTCTTCGGTCGCCTCGAAATCCCCTGATTTTCCGCAAAGTTCGCCGCGCGCCTGCCTCGTCCAGCGGGCATGGTTGTCCGAATCCTTTCAGAAACTTTGGTGAAGGAATTTGAAAATGGATGATTTGCACAGCCTTAACGGGCGGACGGGTAATCTGGGGAAAACAGAGACACCACCAGCTGCATGAAATCATCGATTCACATGATTTCATGCATTGCCGGCGGCAGCTCGGCGCGGGACAGGGCACGGTCCTCTTATTAGAGATCCAGGAAGTCGCAAAATGGGTCGATTTTCCTGATGCCGCGCGCTATCTACTGCGAATGAAGAGTCTGAAAATCGGCATTCGTGTTGCGAGAAATCGGCAATGAAGAGCGTAGAAGTCGCCGATTTTTCCAGTTAGAACGCGATGTAAATGACGTAACTTGTTTATGAAAAACACTTTGGGAAATCGTTGTCAGGGGGTCTCCGGCGGTGCGCTCAAGCCGATATGGAAATCGATCAATTAAAACAGGATCTTCATTGTCTTTGAAATGGCCGCGGGTCCATGACCATGCGGTATTGAAGATTAAATAGATCGTAAATATCCATTTTCTCATTTTTTGATGGGAGAGGGGCTGGTTGCGGCCGGGTGCGCCAGAGGCGTTAAACTCGGCTGATTCTTTCCAATCTCCCGGCTTTATCTCTTTTGCTGTGCCTGTCTTGAGCGATTTAACCCTTGCTTTTTTCTCGCCCGGGTAAAATGGCCTGTGGCTTGTTATCGCAGACGAGCCACCTTCGTCCGGAATGCTCTCACAGCACGTCTTGGAGTGCGTATCGGGCGAAGCGGAAGGATTTCGTTGTTTTTCAGGAGATGATTGATGCGATTCTTGTCGATTCTCGCTCTGATTGTTTGCGCTTCCGCTGCCCCGGCCGCTGGTCTTTCCGCGCAGCAATCCGCTGAAATGCAGGCCGCGAATGGCCGCTGCGCCCACATGGGCGGTTCCTTTCGGTACGAAGGTGTAGGTTATTCCTCTTCAAGCGCTCAGGCCGCGATCCGCAACTGTTGCTACTACGGCCAGAGAACCCCTGTTGAAATCGGCGTCGCTCGCGGCGCTCGGGGTTGGTACGCTTGCGTCCGTTACAACTAACTGGGTCTAGGCCCGGTCACATTTCGGTTTTTGTGGGGATACGGTAAAGGACTGCGATCGATCCCCGCGGTTTCCGGAAAGTCGATATTCAACCGAGCATGGCCCCGGCCAGTGCGGCTCCCCCGGTGGAAACGGGGAAACGCAAGGTTCGGCAGGTCTTCCCGACTCCACCCGGGAATCCTCCATCGGCGCGCCCTCTCTTAAGATCTTCTTTTGAGATCTGAATTTCGCGAAATTGGCACGAAGGCCAGCCCGGCCTTCGTGCCAGTAGCGAAACCGTAAGGCCTTTATCCCGCAGGCCGTAAGGCCATCACTTGCCGGCCATAAGGCCATCACTTTTGAATTGCCTGATAGAGCCCCATCGATCCATCTGATCGAGAAATGCCATGGGGCTGTTTTCTTGTGAGCCCCTTCGCGCGCTCCCCTTTCGGGAAGGTTGACCGAGGGCCAATCGTTCTTGGATGGGATCCTACCTGGCCTGAGGGCAATCTTCAGGATTTAGGGCGGCGTGCATTCGCCTCGCCCCACTTCCGTTGAGTTGGCACCCTTAGTTTTTCTCATTTGGCCCTGGCCAGCATGACTGTCTCATTTCGCCGAGAAGGACAGCACTTAGTAAAAAAGTTGAATTCCATTCGATCGAAGACTTCACGGATCGAATTCGCTGGCAGGCGGCGGTCTCTGCCCGGCCTGCCAGCTTCATTTCACCCAAAAGGTCCAGTTCATGTTCGAGCGGGAAATTGCCCTCAATCAGTTCTTGTTGGCGGGTTTGCGCAAGATTAGCGCCGACATCCCGCAAGAGCGCATGTACGATCGAGCGCCCGGCAACGGCCATCCGCCGGTATGGTTATGGGGGCATCTTGCGATCACGGGGGAATTTGGCCTGCGGTATGTCGGTATTCCTGTAGCCCATCGCGATTGGCTGCGAGTTTTTGGTCCAGGTTCAAGCGACGACGTGCAACCCGATGCCGGCTATTCCAAGGCCGGTTTCCTGCAACTGATCGAAGAGACTTATCCCCGCTTGCAGGAGTTGGTCAGGCAAGCCGATCCCGAATTGCTCGCCAAGCCTCACGGTGCCGCGATCCTTTCCGGCACCCCGATTCAGACGGTCGGCGATATCCTGGCTCACCTGCTCACCAGTCATTTTTCCTTCCATCAGGCTCAGCTTTCCGGCTGGCGGCGTGCCGCGGGACTGGCCCATCTGTTTTAGATCCGGCCACAGAGGTCGATGTTTCCCGCCAAACGGATTCTTGCATTGGCCTTGGGGCAGGTCTTTGCCCCGATGCCCTACGAGACAAAAAAAGGGAAACTCATGGCCAGCCCATGAGTTTCCCTTTTGCTTTTTCTGAGAAGGGGTCGTTTCCTGCCACGTCACTAAGGAAATGGTCGTCCGGTTCGATCACCCGGCTTCGCGCTTATTCCAACGCTTTTTCGATCGCGTCGGTCATTTTCTTCGATTCGGGAGGTACGTTCGGCTCGAAACGCCCCACGATCTTCCCTTCCTTGTTCACCAGGAACTTGGTGAAGTTCCATTTCACGGCGCCCGCTCCCGCCGGATTGGTCTCCTTGGAAGTTAAAACCTTATAAAGGGCGCAAGCTTCCGCGCCGTTCACCTTCGTTTTCGCCATGAGATCAAAGGTCACGCC
Organism: Gemmataceae bacterium; assembly: GCA_965226945.1. Taxonomy (GTDB): domain Bacteria; phylum Planctomycetota; class Planctomycetia; order Gemmatales; family Gemmataceae; genus SYLG01. Next base: position 5,543,090 of record OZ245717.1, read on the forward strand.
GTAATCGTTCTTGCAAAACGCGGTGATTTCCTCGTCGGTTCCGGGTTCCTGGCCGCCAAATTCATTGGAAGGCACGCCGATCACAACCAGACCCTTGCCTGCATACTTCTCATGAAGAGCCTGAAGGCCCTTGTACTGCGGAGTAAGGCCACATTTGCTAGCAACATTTACAAAGAGGATAGCTTTGCCCTTGTATTGCTTCAGATCCACATCCTTGCCATTGTTTGACTTCATCGAAATCTGGTAAACATCGGTCACCTTCTTGTCCTCGGCACGGACCATGGGGTTCAGTCCGAACGCCAGGGCGCAGAGCGACAGGGAGAGGAACGCATTGCGGGAAATCATGGTGGAGGCTCCGAAAAACATGGGAGTTGACCCTGGGAAAGGAGTTGGGTCCCCTCGCCCTGTTAGAATGATAGGATAGGCGAAGAGGAAATCCTGACCCGCCCATGGGTCGGGACGAGGATCTTTTGTTTCGCTGGAGGCTTGGCTGGATATTCATGGCGAACACCGAATTGATCCGGAACTTTTCCATCATTGCCCACATCGACCATGGCAAAAGCACCCTCGCGGACCAGTTCCTCCTGAAGACGGGGGCCATCACCCAGCGAGAATTCCGCTCGCAACTCCTCGACGGAATGGACCTGGAACGCGAACGCGGCATCACCATCCGCATGCATCCGGTCACGGTCTACTACACCTATAAGGGACAAAACTACGAGCTCAATCTGATCGACACGCCGGGCCACGTCGATTTCACCTATGAAGTCAGCCGCTCGCTTGCCGCCTGCGAAGGGGCCGTACTCCTGGTCGATTCGACGCAAGGGGTCCAGGCCCAGACCGTCGCGAACGCCTACCTGGCTCTCGAAAATGACCTGACGATCGTGCCGGTCCTCAACAAGATCGACATGGACATTTCCCGGCCAGACGACGTCAAATCGGAAATGGAGCAGGTGCTGGGGATCAAACCCGACGAGGTCCTTGGCGCCAGCGGCAAAACCGGTCAAGGTGTCGAAGAGCTGATTGGCGCGCTCATCGAAAGGATTCCTCCCCCCCAGGGCGATCCCAACGGCAAGTGCCAGGCCCTCGTTTACAACAGTCATTTCGATTCGTTCAAGGGGGTGGTGATCTACATCCGCTTGAAGCAAGGCACGATTAAAAAGGGCCAGCGCATCAAGTTGATGGGCCAGGGTACCGAGCACGTCGTGATCGAAATGGGCCAGTTTCGTCCCACACCTACCGTGGTGGAAGAATTGACCGCGGGCCAGGTCGGCTATCTGATGGCCCAGATCAAAAAGCTCGATGACGTCAAGATCGGCGATACCGTCACCGATGCGTTCGACCCGGCCCCTGAGGCGCTGCCTGGTTACAAAGAACCCAAGCCGATGGTTTTCTCAGGGCTGTACCCAAGCAATAACAACGATTACGAAAACCTGCGCGACGCTCTGGCAAAACTCAGGCTCAACGATTGCTCGTTCACTTATGCGCCAGAAAATAGCGAAGGCCTGGGCTGGGGTTTTCGCTGCGGCTTCCTTGGCATGCTCCACCGCGAAATCATTCAGCAGCGCATCGAACGAGACAGCGATCTCGATCTGGTGCAAACCGCGCCCAACGTGACCTACGAGATCCTCAACCGCAAGGGAGAGGTCATCGTGGTGGACAACCCGCAAAAAGTTCCCGACGCCGGTCAGATCGAAGAGTTTCGCGAGCCGTTTATCAAGATCAATTTCCTGGTGCCTTCCGAAAACATCGGCGACATCATGAAGCTGTGCACCGAGCGGCGCGGCATGTTTTTGAAGACCGAATATTTGAGTCCGATCCGCGCGATGATCACCTTCGAAATGCCGTTGGGTGAAGTGATCTACGATCTGTTCGATAAGCTCAAATCGATCACCAAGGGTTATGGAACGATGGATTACGAGGTCATCGGTTTTCGCACCGAGGACCTTGTCCGTCTCGATATCCTGGTCGCCGGAAAAAGGGTTGACGCCCTTTCGACGATTGTGCATCGTTCCGTCTCGGAGTACCGGGGCCGCAAGCTGATCAAAAAGATGCGCGAGGAAATCGACCGGCATCTGTTCGAGGTGGTTTTGCAGGCGGCGATCGGCAGCCGCATCATTGCGCGCGAAAGCATCGCGGCGATGCGCAAGAACGTTACCGCCAAATGCTACGGCGGCGACATCAGCCGCAAGCGCAAGCTTTTGTCCAAGCAGGCCGAAGGCAAAAAGCGGATGAAGCAGATCGGGCAAGTGGATATTCCCCAGGAGGCCTTCCTGGCGGTACTGGAGACGGGCGAATGACGACGAACGCTCTGACGACGCCGGCGCCAACCCATCCGGCTGGCGAAACTTCCGGTAGTCCCTCTCCCGCGGGTCCAGAATCCAAGGCGGGCGCGGGCCAGGATTCCAAACAAAAAAAAGCGGTGCCCATGACCCCGGTGGCCTTGTCCACCTGGGCCGATTTGTGGAAGCCTCCGCCTCAAGAGAAGTCGCCCCATGCGGGTGCGGTGGAGACCTGGCGCGAGGTCGTCGACACGATTGTGTTCGTCGTCGTGCTCGTCCTCATTCTCAAATCGTTCGTCGCCGAATGCTTTGTCATTCCCACCGGGTCGATGGCGGAAACGCTTTACGGATATCACAAGTTGGTCGATTGTCCCTCCTGCGGCTTGCGCTATTCGGTCAATTGCTCCCAAGAGGTGGAAAACCCCGAAATGGGGCAGCGCACCAACCATGGGGTTTGCCCCAACTGCTTGCAGACGGTCGATCTCGAATTGCCTCGCCAGCGTCCAAGCGAAGCGCATAAATCGATTCCCGATCCCGGTCCCTCGACGGGAGACCGGGTGCTTGTTTCCAAGTTCTTCAACGACCTTTTAGGCCTTCCCTATTTGCGATGGGCGGTGGTGGTTTTCAAATTCCCCGGAAACAGTCATCCTTCCGACAACAGTTCCGGTTGGAACCCGTCTTACCCCACTTCGGGCCCGCAAAAAGAGCACACCGCGATGAATTACATCAAGCGGTTGATCGGCTTGCCCGGCGAATGGATCGCGATTCACGGCGGCGACCTTTATGTGATGACCGGGGTCGAGCCGCCCAAGCCGGAAAAACCGGTGCGCGATATCGATTTGTGGCAATTCCCCAACATGTATGAAAATGCCGGCCAAGAAGATTTCCGTAAGGGCAAGTTCCAGATCTTGCGCAAGCCGCCGACGGCGGTCATTGCCGAAAGCCGTCTGGTTTACAACCATGACCACCCTCCTTCCGACCTGACTTCTTTGCCTCGCTGGATCGCGCCTCAAGGCGGCGCCGTTGCGGTGGAAAACACCGGATTTCTGGTGAAGGGCGAGCCTGAAAAAGGACCGGTTTGGCTGCGCTACCAGCACCTTTTGCGCAAAAACACCGACGCCTCAACCGGCGAGCCGCGCAAACAACTGATCACCGACATCATGGGCTATAACGACATCCCCTCAAACAGCACGGGGGGCTATGGCAATAACTGGGTTGCCGACCTGATGTTGGAGGCGACGGTCGAACCTGAGCAGCGGCCGGGCGCGGTGATTTTCGAACTCTCTCGCGGGCCGGATCGATTTCAGGCCCGACTCGATTGTCAGACCGGAGCGATCGACCTGTTGCGCCTGAGCGGCTCCCAGGTGACTTCACTGAAGAAGTGGGAAAAAGGCGGCCTGAAACCGGGTAGCAAATCGTCGATTCGTTTTGCCAATGTGGACCGCGCGCTTCATCTATGGATCGACAATCGTCTGATCACCGGCGACGGCATCGTTTATGAAGCTCCGCTGGGTGTGGGGCCGGTCATTGCCAACGATTTCGAACCGGCCTCAATCGCCCTCGAAGGCCTCGCGGCCAACTTGACTCATCTGAAACTTTCGCGCGACACCTATTACACCGTGCGCGAATCCAGCCCCCAAAATCCCGATGTGGATATCAGGGATTGGACGGCCGGGCCGGAAGTCCCCACCGGCCAAATTCCGCCTGGCTGGGACAAGCTGCGCGCGCTTCCGGTCAAGACCTACTATGTCCAGCCCGGCCATTACCTGTGTATGGGAGATAACAGCTCCCACAGTTCCGACGGCAGGTCGTGGGGATTGGTGCCGCACCGTCTCATGCTGGGTCAGGCCGTCGCGATCTATTATCCGATTTTGCGGATGGGCAAAATCCGATGAGTTCCGAAATCAATCCAACGGCGCCCGCGGCAGCCGCCCCGGTACCGAATGCCCAGGCGGAAAACTCCGGGATCGAACGGCCCTCTTCCTCCAAGGGGATCTGCCAGATCCGGGTGCGCTACGCCGAAACTGACCGCATGGGCCTGCTTCACCACGCGAATTACCTGGTTTATTTCGAGCAGGCGCGCACCGAATTGTTGCGCGACCTGGGTTACACTTACCGCGACATGGAAGATCAGGGCTTCCTGCTCGTTTTGACCAAGATCGAAGTCCGCTACAAAAAGCCGGCCTATTACGACGACATCCTGACGGTCGCCACTTCGGTTGAACGGACGACCGGTGTGCGGATCGACCATCGCTACGAGGTGCGCCGGGGGGCGGACCTGATTGCCGAGGGGAATACGACCCTGGCTTGCATCGATCGCGAGGGCCGACCGCAAGCGCTGCCTGAATTCCTGCGCGCCCCTTGAGCCGGATTTCTTGTAAAATCACATCCTTGGGGTGATCTGGCCGGGTTAGGCGGAGTGGGTTTTCTCTGCTTTGACGCGGGCTGAACCGTACCCTGGCGAGGTGGTTTCATGCGCAAACTTTTGGTTCGCGGCATCCTTCCCTTGCTCTTTGCCGTGTTACCGATCACGGCGACTCTGGGTCTTGTCGCCTCCCTTCCTCTCGAAGCGCGTGATTTTTTTACGCTGCACATGACCCGCCTCGACTGGATCATTTTGGGAGCAGGCGGCGTGCTGCTTGTCTGGCAGACGCTCACACTCTGGGCGGGTCTTGCCACCTACACTGGCGCCGACGAACCCAACCTCGTCTGGTTGCGTCAGCTTTCCAACGCCGTGGAATGGTTTCCGCTATTGGGATTGCTCGGAACAGTCATTTCCATTTTGCAAACGCTTGGCAATTTGGCTCCCGGCACGCCGATCGATGAGGTCATTCGCAACTACTCTCCGGCCTTGACCGCGACGGCCAGCGGCCTGGTGGCGGCCATAGCCAATTTGTTTCCGCTCTGGGTGGGAAATCTTGGACTTTTGCTCCTGGAACGCATCGCCGAGGGACCCTTGCCCGCCCCGCTGCCAGCGATGCCTCAGAGCCTGACCATTCCTCGCTCAAATGAGGCCTAGCCCGCCATGATTCAGAACCGGAAGTCACTTCGCCCTGGGGAGGCTTAGAGGAGCCTTGGCAAGCGCATTGCTTATGGATGCGAAACCGAAGCGGGGCCGAGTGGACCCGCCCGCTCCCCATTCCCCCACGCGTTTTTTGATTCCGATGATCGACGTGCTCCTCATGCTTTTTGGGCTCTTTATGGTGGCGCAGGTGATGCGCACCGAAGACGCCGCCAATGCCCGGGGAGAAAATCAGAAAACCCAAACGCTGGAACCGCAGCGGGAAAAAGACACCGCCGAGGAACTGCGCAAGAAGTTGGCCGAATTGACCATCCAACTAGGGAAAGAGCGCGAATCGCTACGCAATGCCTCGGCCGCGCAGTTGGCCGGGATGATCTCGGTCAGGTCTATGGAAATCGACCCGCGCGATGGGCATCTGAAGACGGATGCGGGAGAAGCCATCCGCAATGAGGTGCAGGCGCGATCCCTGATCGACCTCGACCGGCGCCGCCAGGTCGTCCCCTCCGGGGAGGCCGAAAAAAAACTGGTCTACCTTTTGCGCTATCCCAAGGCCAGGGAAAGCGGTTTCCCAACGATTCGGCAGAAGCAGGATCTGGGTCGTTGGTTCAGCGGCACCGTGGTCACCTATGAAATTCCCGACATGCCGGCGTCCCAACAGAACGAACCCAACAAGAACGGATCCAGGGGGAACAAATGATGATCTGGGCCGACCTGGGCACGACCTTGACCGATCCTTCGTTTTGGTTCAGCATTCGCGGAGGGCTGGCCACCGCGGGTGGAGTCTTTGCCGGCCTGGCCACCTACCATTCGATCGAGTTGGCCGCAGGCAGAATCATCGACAAGTTGATCCGGGCCGGAGCGCTGCGGATGGGGTTTCGATTTTGCCCGGCGCTGACCGTGGCCGTTTTCGTGTTTCTCATGTTGATTGGCGGCGGGGGAGGCAGGGGCTTCGGCAGCGGCGGCGGCGAAGGGCAGGGGATGGCCCCGACTTTGAAAAATCCCAATGAGCAAACCCGCTGGATCATTCGCGTGCTGGGCGATGCGCCTCTCAAGGAACGCATGGGTTCGGATTACGACCCCTTGAGCCGCTATTATCCGCTGCAAGTCAGCGGAGTGTCGAAGAAAGACCCGGTCAATCTGGAGCAAGTCAAGGACTGGCTCTCCCAGAGCAAGATCTCGACGGGCGAAATGACCATCGAGTTGCATCCCGAAGACCCGGACGAAGCCACCAATCCGGTGAGATTGCTGCGCCAGGCGGCAAGCGATGCGGGCTGGAAAATCTCGGTCCGCAAGGTGGATCCGTCGAATCCGGCCAGCGGGTCCGCCGAAGAGGCTGGCTCGTCCACGAAATCATGAACTCCTACCGGCCCGGCCAAGCGCGCCCCTGGCACAAGCGACGCACCCGCCTCGGGTTGCTGGGGGACTCGCGCGGCATTGGTCTGTTCACTCATGCGCTGGTGCCGGGAAATTGGTTTGTTCTGGTTCCCATTCCCTGGGATCCTGCGACGGAGCGTTTGACCGCGGGCCTGCCAGACCGGATGCTCGAAACGCTCGATGCCCTTGCGATCGTCGCCCCCGGATTCGACCCTCATGCGACCGATTCGGTGCTTGACCGCATTGCCAAACGCCGCAGTCAGCTTGGCCTTCCGGGGACCTGGCCGGTTTTTCACCCGATCGAATCACCCAATGAATGCAGTCATCGCTGGAAACAGGATGGCTTTGGAGGCCTTCAACTGCTTGAAGGACCGTTCGAGCCGGGAGTCGCCTACCAGGCCGGGGCCGATTACCACCGATCGCGCAAACTCAGTTTTTCCCAGGTGATGCGCAGCGTTTTGATTGGGGCGACCATCGTCGGATTTTTGCTTTGGTGGACGATCGGTCTGCTCGCATTCGGTCCCGACAAACTGGGCGAGAAGTTGTATCAACTTCGGTCGATGGATCACCCCCGGTTCGAGTCGCGCCTCAATCAATCGCAAACCCGGCTGGCTCGCATTGCCGAACTTTGCAAGGAGATCAAGGATTACCGGGGATTTGATGCGCTCGATGAAGACACGCGCCGCTGGGTGGAAAGGCGCCAGGCCGAAGCGGAAGAGTATTTGGCGTGGATGGTTCCTCTCAAAGGAGTGACCGAGGCGCGCGATGGGTTTCGTTTGCGGGACCTGGAAGAATCGTTGGGACGGGGCAACGAACTGAAAAAGAGCGCCCAGCCACAGTGGCGAACGCTGAATAGCTATCAACTCATCGAGCGCTTGTGCGCCGACAACGACCGCTTACTCGCAAAAGCGCGCGCACGCTTGCAAACGCTCGATGGGAAAAGGCGGGAGGCGCTCGATCTTGGCGCCTTTGCCCTCGGCGCCCGGCCCGATTTCAAGGCCTGGGCGGCCAAAGCGGATGTTTACCTCGATCAAGCGGCCCGCGATCAGCCGGACGAATCGGCCAACCTCCTGGAAGTGATCGAAGCGCAGGCATCGCTTGGGAGGGCGACGGCCATAGTGCGCACCGAGCGGCGCTGGCTGACGCTTTTGGGGCTGGCCGAGCTTCCTCCGGACGAAAAACCGCAGGTCCTTGGCACCGGTGCGTTTTCCACCTGGCGCGATCGCTGGTTTCAACCCCAGCTTGCCGAAGTCGGCTTACCCCAACCGGTTGGAGCCACGCCGGAAGGCGCCGAGGTCCTGGTGGGGGCTTTGCCCAGCGAATTTCGCGAACAGGTGGGGGCCAAGGCGCGCCTGGAAGCCAAGTCGTGGTTGAACCTGGGAGCCAGCGAACTGGAAAAGATCTGGCCGGGGCGCGATCCACGTCAGGCGATCCCCGCGGCGGTCCCCAAGAAGATGGGCGAAGACGTGCGTTGGCGGGGCTTTCGCGACTGGGTGAGCGCTTTCAATCAATTGCAGATTGCACCGGAGCGCCCGGTGCCGGCGGCGAAGGATCTCGATCCTTGGACCGACGTGGAGAAACTCGTCCAGGCGTTTCCTCCGGCCGGAATCGTACGGCTTGTGATTGTCGAAGGCCCGCTGGCGGAAAAAGCCGAGGTCGAGGGAAAATTACGCCTCGAATGGCAGATCGATGGCAAAACGACTCCCCTCACCACCTCGCTCACTGAGGAGATGCGAGGCCTTGGCCTGGTGCGCATCACTTTTGAATCGCCCGTTCCCCTGAACTGGGTGGGAAATCAGCCGATGTCGGCGGTTTTGATCGCGGAAAAAATCAAAATCTCCTGGGAATCCTCACCCAACCCTGCCTGGGCAGGCTGGAGCCCTCTGCTTACCCGGGGGCGAAGAGTGCCGGAAATCCCTCAAACCGGCTTCCCAGGGTGGACGTTGCGCACAACTCCCGCGTTGCCTGGGCTGCCTGGACTGCTCGCGAGGTAGGACGGAGCGCCGATCTCTCATCAATTCGAGGTTTATTGGGCTTTTTGGGTGCCATCTTGCTAAAATGCAGCTATGGATTCCATTGCTTCCGCCCGGTCGGTAACCGCTCCCTCCCCTCTTTTACCCACCGCTGACTCCGTCACCTTCTGGGGCGCGGCACGCACCGTCACCGGGTCGATGCACCTGGTGAAAATCGGGGATTACCGCATTCTGCTCGATTGCGGCGTGCACACCGGTAACGATCGGCCTGCCATCACCCCGCGTTTGCCCTTCCGCGCCGACAAGCTCGATGCGGTCGTCTTGAGTCACAATCACACCGACCATGTCGGCAGAATCCACGAGCTTTATGTCGAAGGCTACGCCGGACCGATCTACTGCACTTACGCCGCGCGCGACCTGCTTGAGGCCCAACTACTCAATTCGGCCCGCATTCAGGAACAGGAATTTGCCACCCGCAATGCCGTCAGCCTGCAAGGCACGGCGCACCGCTTAAGCACCGCCCTGGCGCGCAAGGTGGTCGATCACTGCGTGACCCTCGAGTATCAGGAACAGGTCGAGATTTTGCCAGGCGTTGGCCTGACGCTCTACGACGCCGGCCATATCCTCGGCTCGTCGATGCCGGTCCTTACTTTTCGTCAGGGGATTCGCGAGCGAACGCTCGCCTTCACCGGCGATATTGGCCGATCCGGACTGCCCTATCTGAATCCGGCCCAGGCGCTGCCGCCCTGCGATTTCGCGATTTGCGAATCGACCTACGGGGGCAGGCGCCATGAGACGCGCGAACAGATGGCCGAAAAATTGCGCCAGATCTTCGACGACACCATCGAACGCGGCGGCAAGATTTTGATGCCCGCCTTCAGCCTGGGCCGCACCCAGGCGGTTTTGCACCATATCCGCCGCTGGATGAATGAACGAGCGCTGCCGGCGCTGCCCATTTATGTCGACAGCCCCATGGGCCGCGTTTTCAGTTCGATCTACAAAGGTTATCCGGAAGCGCTTGCCGTCCCCGAGCCGAAGGCTCCCGAAGTCGACTGGCTCTACGAGCCTGAAGAGGCTTACCAGGCCAGCGTTTCCCATGGTCCGGCCGTGATCATCGCATCAGGCGGCATGCTCGAAGGCGGCAAGATCCTTAAGCACTTGCGCAATCACATCGACGATCCCCGCTCCAGCCTCGTGCTCGTCAGTTTTCAGGCACCGGGAACCCTGGGCGAAAAGATCCTCGAAAAATCGCCCAAGGTCACCTTCCATGGCCGCACCTGGAACAAGTGGATTGAAGTCCACGAAGTCTCCGGGTTTTCCGGCCACGGCGACCATCAGGACCTGTGCAAGGCCATGGAGCCGATGCGAGAGAAAAACGGCAAGATCCGGCTTGTCCACGGCGAACCCGAGGCCATGACACCGCTTGCTAAATCCTTGCAAGGGATGGGACTTGAGGCCGGCATTCCCGATGTCGGGGAAACCTGGAAACTGGAGGCTTGACCGTGGGGGCTGAGCAGTTGCCGCGCCGCCGCTTGTGGCTCATGCGGCATGGGGCGGTCCGGTATTTTTCAAGCGATCGCAACGGTCCCAACTGGCACAAGGCGGAGTTGACCCCAGAGGGAATCAGCCAGTGCGAAGCCGCCCGGGCCTATTTCGCCGATCAAAAATTCGACAAGGTGTTTACCAGTTCCTTGCCGCGCACTCACCAGACCGCTGAGCGCGTCGCGCCGGGCTCGGTCCTCCATCAGGATCCGGATCTACGAGAGATTGAGCCGGCCCATCCGGAGATCATTCTGGCGAAGTCGCAAGGCGATCCGCGCTTGCTTGAAACGATGATGCGCCAGGCACTCGGGCCTCCGTTGGGCCTTGACGAGCATTTCATGCATGGCGAGCGGCTGGGCGATTTTCGACAGAGGGTGGTTGGCGCGGTCGATCGGATTCTCGACGACCCGTCCTGGAAGACTGCGCTGCTCGTGGCCCATAGCGTGGTGCTGCGGGTATTGCTCGCGAACTTCCTGAAGGCACCTTTGGATCTGGTGCCGCATCTGGAACAGGATGCGGGCTGCATCAATCTCGTGGAAGTTTGCAGCGTCAGGCATCCGCTGGTGCGCCTGATCAACTACACTCCCGCTTTACCAAGTAAAGAAGGGCTCTGGAGTTCGACGTTGGAGATGTATATCGAGGAATGGCGCGAAACCGCCAAGGCAGCTTTGGCGAATCAAAACTAAAAAACGGTGCCGCATTGGAAACTCTGCCAGACCTCGCGGACCGAGTTGTTCTGGTAGCTGGGGCCAAGTTCATGCCCAGGCGCGTTTCTTTCTATCCTCGTCGCTCGCGCGCCTTGCGTAGCGCTTCCAAAATGTCATCGCCCTTGGGCGCGGTGGCTTCGGCCGAACCTGGTTTGTTGGGCGTGGCGGCCGGTTTCATTGGAGCTGCAGCGGGTAACGGCGGGCCGGCAGGCGGCGGCGCCTTGGCCTTCGCTTGAGAATTCGCAGCGGCCTTGCTCTTCTCTTCCTTGAACTTTTCCGCGCGCATTGCCGCGCGGGCCGTGGGCTTAAACGAAGGTGCACGCATCCAACTTGTCAGCCAGTTTGTGCGCCTTTGGAACACCTCCGCCACCAAAACGACGACGGCGCCCAGAAGCAGCCAGTTGGCAAAATTGACGAAGCGCACCGCCTGGGGCAGGTCTTTCCAGATACCTGGCAATTCGAGCCGTTCCTGGCCTCCGGTGGCGCGCGCGAGCTTTTCGAGAGTCACGGTGCCCCGGTCCGCTATCGAGGGCTTATATTCCGGCGAATAGGGCAAACAAACCGGTGCCAGGGAAATCGGATTTTCACCCGGCACTTCAACGGTCACCACGGACATGCCCGTGCCTTCAAGCGGTGTCTGAACTTCAAGAGTGTCGGCGCCCGTCCAGCGCAGGGTCGCTTTCGCTTCACTCGTCGGTTCATTGGGCTTCGCACGCAGAATCGTGGCCTGGGGCAGCCCGCTGAAGGGATCGGCGGTTCGTTCCGGATCGAGGTTGAGGGTGACGACCGACGCCCCGTCGCGGATTTCCTGGGTGAGGAGCATGTTCGAGGACAGGGGGTTGTTGGAACCGGAGGCCCAGCGGGCCAGGCTTGTGAAATAGTCGCCGACCTTGTCCCAGCGGGCGATGGGGCCGGCAAACTGGCCGTCGGCCTCGCCGGTGTAGCACACGACTCGTCCCGATCCCACTCGCCAGGAAGCGGTTACCGGCGCCTTGTATTCATCGAGCGTGACGGTTCCCAGCGTGGCGGTGGGACGCAAATAGCAAAGGTTGTAGCCGCCGATTTTCAGCGTGGCCGGGATGACGGGGGGCTGTTCGGTCAAAAGAGACATTCCCGGTGTGTTGCGGATGCCGACCGGGTCGTCTAGAAACGTGCTGCGGGCCACGACGAACGTATCTTGCGCGAACACCCGCGGCAGTTCTTCCGGTTTGTCGGTGAAGAAGATCCGGCCCTTGCCTCGTTTGGCAACATCTTTCAGGAATTCGGCATCCTTGTCCCGGTCGGTGCCCAGGCCAATCACGCTGACCGTGATCCCGGCTTTATCGAGTTTTTCCAGTAATTCCTTGTAATTGCCCGGCTCTTCCGCGTCGGCCGCATCGGAAAAAAGAATGATGTGTTTGGTTCCCGCCTTGGCGTCCTTGATGATGTCGGCGGCGCGCAAAAGTGCTTGATAAACGAAGATCCCCCCGCCCATCGATTGAATGCCGAGAATCTTGGTTTTGGAGGCTCCCTTGTCGGTAACTGTGCTCAGGGGCACGACTTCGTGCGGCATCGAATCGACGGCAATGCAGCCAAATTCGTCGGTGGGGCCAAGCATTTCCAGGACTTCGGCGGCGCCCAGGTTGGCCAGGTCCATCTTCTGCCTGCCGCCGGGCACGGGCATGGCCATCGATCCGGATCGATCGAGCGCGACGACAATGGCCAGGGCCAGTTTGCGATGCTCGTTGCGTAGCTCCATGGTCACCGGCATGATCGGATCGAGAGGCGATTTGTAATAGCCACCCGGGCCGTAGGAATTTTTCCCTCCGGTGATCATCAGGCCCGAACCGGTCGCGCGCACCCAGGAAGCCAGGGTGCCCATCCCCGTGGCGCCAATCTTTTCGGCGGGCACATTTTCCAGGATCACGGCGCTGTGGCGCGACAGATGTTCAATGTCCCATTTCGCCTGATCGGGAGTCACCGAGCGGACATCGAGCCCCCCGGCGCCGAGGAGCCTGGCCAGGCCGGAACCCTTGGTCGTGCTGACATGATAGATGGGCCTCGGGCCGCCCACGCCGACCAGAAACTTGGCCTGGTTGTTTTCAGGCACGGGATCGGGAGCCGCTTCGCCGGCGGCTGTTACCGATACCGCGTAGGATTGGTTGCCTTCCTGGTTGGCTTGATCGCGAAAGACGATGCGATTGGGACCCGATTTTAAGGATCGGGTCATCGAGGCGATCACCTTGCCATCGCGGCTCAAGGTGCAAATCGCGTCACGCGGTACGGGCGATTGCACCAGCGCCGAAATGAGAAACGATTCCTTGTAGTTGACGTTGGGCGGCGCATCGACCGCGAGCACCGCCAGATCGTTCGTCATCGGCCGTTCAAGCGATCGGTAATCGATGCCGATATTACGCGCCAGCGCGCTTGAGCTCTTGGCCAGGGGGTCATTGCCGGTCCACCTGCCGTCGGAGAGCACCAGAATTCGGCCCGGCGCGTCCTCGGGTATGAGCGTCATCGCGGTTTCGATGGCTTCGGAGAGATTGGAGGCGTTGGGTCCCACCTCCTGGTTGAAGCCAGGAAAGGCTTCGGTGTGGGGCGGCTTTTCGATTGCGATTTTTTCCCCGAACGACACGACCGCGACTTGATCGTGGATCGATTTGCCGCGAGAGATCAGGTCGACCGCTTCTTTCTGATTCGCTTCGCTCTGAGCGGGCATCGACAAACTGCGATCGGCCACGATGACCACGGTGCCGGCCTGCCCGGGAATGCGAATCGCCAGGCCTGCCAGGGCCAGGAGGACGAGTACCAGCGCCAAAATACGCAGGGCGAGCAGGAAACGCGACGGCAGCCGCCAAACCCAAAGGCTGACGATGAGGGGCACGGCCAACAAGAGCCAGACCGGATGAAGGAATGTCATGGGGTCAGCCTTTCTTGAGCGATCCCCTTTCGAGGCGTCCCCGGCTTGATCGATCTTGGCGGTATCGATTTGCCAATCGCCGGCACAGGATTGCGGTTTCCGCGCGCCAGCACAAGTAAGTGGACGGTGATGAGTGCCAAAACGATGAGCAGGAGCAGCCAGTTGATTTCCAGGTAATCCATGCGCACGGTCTTTTCATCGAGCCAGGATCCCCATTTTCCGGTTTCGGCCTTGGTCAGGTCCGATTCGGTCCGGTTGACCGCATTGACCGCGAAAACCGCAGTCGTTGACGGAGATTGGATCGTGTGGATGCCCACTTCGGCGCCGGGGATTTGCACCTGCCGGTTGCGCACCTGGATTTCTTTTTTGGCTCCCGAGGGGCTTGTGATCGTGATCGTTTCCCCTGCCTTGTCCAGGGTGAGCAATGTGTTGTCGCCCAGGCGCAGATTGGATCGGGCCAAACCGGGCAACTGGGCCGATCGCCACGACACCAGATTCCAGATGAGGATGGGCCAATCGGGGGAGTTTTGCAGCGTGGACAGGTCGGGGCGCAGGCGGAACTTCAGAAAATGACGCGGCGATTCGGCGCCGATTTCCCGATCAGTCAAGAGGGGAATGTCTCCGGCCATCGCCACCGGGTTTCCCTCGGCCTTGGGGTCCTTGCCCGCTCCCCAGACCACTCCCTGTAGAGACAGGCCATTGGTGAGCGGATGAGCCCGATCCAAGATGAACGGACCGCTATAGGCATCGGCCTCTTTTTCCGCCAGGAACTGGACCATCCAGGTGCGGTCCGATTCGGCATCTTCCTCCTTGTCGGTGAAAACCAGATGGGAACCGGAACCTCCGGAGCGAGAGAGTTTGGTCGAACTCAACGCTTTCTCAAGCACATCGCGCAGTGGCCCGGCGCTCATGCGTACCTGGGTGCTGATCGGTCTTTCCGGGAAGGGTTCCAGAACGATCTGGCTATCGATCGGAAGTTCGCGATCGTCCAAGCGAGCGCGAATCGGACCCGTGCCCGCGGGCAAGTTGGAGACGATCCGGCCAATTCCAAACGGTTCAAGCGAAAGGGTTTTGCGCAGGATCTCGGCATCGTTTTCGGTTCGTGTCAGCACCACGCCGATCTGGTTTTTCTCGGTCGACAAATTGGCGACTTCGAGCATCATTCGGTCGGCGCCTTCTTTTTCCGCCCGGGTGGCGCTGACGAAGGCAGCATTGGATTTCGGCTTGCCGAAAGACCACCATTGCAGACGGCTTTTGTCGGGAATGGAAGACGGGCTTTTGTGGTCGCTCACGACGAGCACGAGCGTGTTGTCGCCGCCGATTTCGCCGGCGAGCGCCACGGCATCGCTAATATTGGCAAAGCCTGAGGAGCAGTTCCAGTTTTCCAGTTGTTCGACGATTTCCTTGCTGGTGCGCATCGGCGGTCCAAGCAATTTCGGTTTGTCCGCCGCGACGAGCAGCCGGGTGACGAAGGGCAACTGGCGGCCAAGTTCTTCCTTGATGGCTGCGATGGCAAGCGCTCGCGGCGACGAAGGAGCATTCGCGCCCCCGGTCTCACCAGCGCGCATGGACTCACCAGCGCGCATGGACTCGCCGGCGCGCATGGAATAGGAATCGTCCAGAACGATGACAAGCGGCCGCGCTCCGGTGGGCAGTCGCACTTGCGGATCGGCGGCGGCCAAAATCAGCAAAAGCAGGGCGAGCAGTTCCAAAAAAAACAGGAGGGGTGTTTTGAGGCGGCGAATTTGCCGGCCTCCCTCCTGGCTTTCTCGCGGGTCGACCCAGAGCATCAGGCTGGAGACGACCATAGGCTGAAAGCGATTGCGAAACAAGTAGATGCCGACCAGCGCGGGAAGGGCGATCAGGCCGAGGAAGGCGAGGGGGTAAAGGAAGATGGGGAGCATGGCTAGTGGTTCCCCGTGGGTGCGCCGACCGCACCGCCGCTGCGCGTGCGCAGAATTCCCGCGACCACGAGCTCATCCAGATTCCATTCTTCAAGCAGGTCTTCGGCGACCACGACAATGAATTGAGCACCGCATTGGCGGCAGGCATCGCTCCACGCCTGTTGGTGGCGTGCCAGGGCGTCGAGGTAGCGTTTCGCGGCCAGGGTATCGATCTGAATTTCGCGGATCGCCCCGGTTTCCGAATCGATCAGGCGAAGCGCCTTGCCAAGCGGCGGAGTGACATCGGCGCGCGAAAGGAGTTGGACGACCAGGCAAAGGGCGGATCGTTCGGCCAGTCCGCGTAGCACGGTGAGCGGTTCGGTTTCCCAGAGCAAATCACCAATCAAGATGCGCGTGCCGCGCGGCTTGAAGGCGCTCAGCGGGCCATCGGGACCGCCCTTGTGGGTGAATTCCAGAGCCTCCCATTCGCTTGGCGGCCGGTTGCCGCCGGGGATCTTCCGGCAGCGATCGCTCAGGCGCCAGCCGGCCTGCGAGTATCCCGCGCGCGCGCCCGCGGCCGCGAACAGCGCGAGCAGGGCGGCCGCGGCTCCTTCTTTTTGCGTGCCCTCGACGGCCATTGACTGAGAGCCATCGATGATCAGGTCAAGGTGGGGAGTGATCTCTTCGCGGTAGATTTTGACGATGAGCGAGTCGGTGCGGGCGTAGGCTTGCCAGTCGATGTGGCGCAGATCGTCTCCGGGTTCGTATTGCCGATGATCGCGGAACTCAAGCGAACTGCCCGCGAGACTGCTTAAGGTGGCTCCCGTCATCCCCATGGCGGCATTGCGGGGAATGCCCAGGACAAACCGCTGGCCCGCCAAATAGCCTTGCTCGAAATAGGATTGCAATGGGGAAGACATCGTTAATTCGCTAGCCTTGCTCGAAATAGGGTTGCGATGGGGAAGACATTGTTGTTTTTCTAGCCTTGCTCGAAATAAGATTGTAATGGTGAAGGCATTACGAGATACCTTGAGATGCGGTTTTCTTAAGGGTGCCGTGTTTGATTTGTTCAGGGGCTTCTGAGCTGGCCGTTTGTGAAAGAGGAAGAAATTTCGCATATTGCCTGAAAATCAGGGGAACGGTGAAAACGCTCAGTCCAAGCCCGATGACGATTAAAATGTAAAGAATGTCGGTTTGATTGCTGGCATTGGAATCGCTGAAAAGTGCTGGGGAAAAAAAATAGTAAAATGGGTTGGCCGCGTTCCAGATCCTTGCATTCGCTTCGTTGACATGACCGCTGCTTAGCAAGTAAAGGAAGATATTGGGCGCGGTGCTCAAAACCCCGAGGAAAACCGCCGTGAGGATCCAGGTTTGTTCCGGCTTGATCAGTCTGCTGAAAAGGCCTACGCGGAAGAGATAGCCGAGCAGGGAATAGAGGTAAACATACAAAACAAAAATCAATAAGGGGTTGAGGTTTCTTGGGTTGTAGGGCCGTCCTGAGACAGGAAACGTGCCCAAAGCGATCGCCAGTCCGAAGGTCATGGCAATGACCAAAACGGCGTACAGAATTCCGCCGGCTGAGCCGCTGTAGAAAAGAAAGGCCAGGGGGCGCAAGAACGGCCACCGGGGAACGGTCTTGGCGATGCGTGCGCCAATCCGGTCGCGCTCGCAGGTGGCCACAAGAAGTTGCAGGCCGAGGAAAAACACGAGCGGGTAGGCAAACAGATTGGGAAGGAATTCTGGGGGAGGCAGAAACCGGGCCGCCGGGCCGGTCGGCCAAAACTTGAGGGCAGCCGCCAGCATCGACCAGATGAGCAGAATGACTGTCACCAGGTACAGGCGGACCAAAATCATGCCATTGGAAGCCGCCGTGCCGACGAGCACGATATTGTAAACAAATAAATAGCCAAAAAAAGCAATCAGGGGAATCAGTGTAGGTACAATCCACCACCAGTTGTCGGTGCCCGATTCGACCATGAACCAGATTCCGCGGTTGGTGCTTACGCTGAAAGAAAGCAGACCAATGAATCCCGCGCCGCTGACCAGCCGTTTGAGAACGAGGCCGCCGGGCAACGCCGACGCGAACAACGCGAATTGCATCGCCAACATCATGAGCACCAAGTCCAGACCCAGAACCGAAAAAATCGTGACGAGATCGATTCCCCGCAACAGATAAGCCAGGGTCATGAACGGCGCGCAGACGCTAAATACTAGAAAACCGATCGCCAGGCTGGCGAACAACTTTCCGATCACGATCGAAGCCGGGTTCAGGGAATTCAAGAACATATAGTCGCCGCCGGGATCGGTGCGTTCCGAGAGCATGCGCGCCCCGCAATATGCGGGCAGGGCGGTCAAAATGGTGAAATACAAAACAATCTGCTGCGACAAAAATACCCGTTTGCCGCCGGACCACAGCGACTGGTCGGATGCCGTCGTGATGCCGATGGTCACAATCATCAATTGAAACACGAGGAAAACAAACAGAATGCCGATGACGACCCGGCTTTTCACCGCCTGGCGCAATTCCTTGACGAGGATGGGATTGAGCCCATCGTCGAGTCGATCGTACAGCCTGGTCCAAACGGTCATAGCTTGGTTCTCAATCGGCAAAGCGGTCGTGGCGCCCATCCTTGAACTTGGGTCGGGGGAATGGACTCAATGAAAGGATTCGACACGGCAATGGCTTCCAATAAACCTGGTCCTGGAAAATCGTTCCCGGCATGACTCCCTTTTCAGGCGGGCAAATCGTTGATCACCTGGGCCCGCTCGTAAACCACCTCCGCCCGCGGCCGGGCAAAACGGATGAACTGGCCAAAGAACTGGGGCAAGGCCAGGAAGGTGACTCCCGCTGCCCAAAGCCCGAGAAACACCGAGAGCACGTCGTCATGACTGCCTCGGTGGCCGATTCCCGTGATGCGGCTGGAGATGAAGTAGAAAGGGTTGGTTAAATTCCACCAGGCGAACGAGTCCTGATTCATCCTGTCGCCATGGATCGAATAGGCGATGACATTGGGGAGGGCGCTGAGAACGCCCAGGAGAATGGCTACGAGAACCCAGGTATTTTCCGGTCGAAGCTGGGTGGGGGGAACGAGCGTGCGCAACAACCATCCCGTGATGCAAAAACAATAGGTGTAAAGAACCAAAATCAGAATGGGAAACAGATCCTGCGTATCGTAGGCAACCGTCGAAGGCGCGGTGAATGCGAGGTATCCCGTAATGGCGAAGGTCACGGCGATCATGCCGGTCGAATAGAGCACTCCTCCCGCCGATCCCGAGTAAAACAAAAACGCAATGCCTCGGACGATCAGCCAGCGAGGAATCGTGCGGGTGATGCGCGGGCCCCAGTGATCACGCTCGCAAACACTTACCAAAATTTGAATGCAAAAAAATGGAATAAAACAATAGACAAATAAAGTGGGGACAACCTCTGCCGGGAAACCCCGCGAAGAGGTGAGGCCTGCCAGGGTGGTGATTGGCAGGGCAAGCAGGAGGGCGACAACGACCACCGCAAGAGCCATGAAAGTTCGCACGATGAACATCGAATTGGCCGAGGGAGCGGAAACCAGGGCGATGCTATAAACCAGAAAATACCCAAATAAGCCCAGGATCGGAACGATGAGAAATAGGGCTTCGAGCAAATCTCCAAACCCTGTTTCGATCGACCAGGCAAAAGCGAACATCAGAAAGTAGCTGAACAGAAGCAAGCCGATAAAACCGATCCCCGCGGCAATCCTTTTGATCAGCAAACCTCCCGGCAGCAAGGCTGAGAACAGGGCGAACTGCATTGTTAAAAGCATCAAGAGCAGGTCGAACGCCAGGATCACGAAAATCGTCAACAAGTCGATCCCGCGCAGCAGGTAGGCCAGGGTCATAAACGGCGCGCAGACGCTGAACACCAAAAACCCAAGCGTGAGGCAGCCAAGTAGTTTCCCCCAGATGATCGAGGCTGGGCTCAGGGTGGTCAAAAACATCAAATCGCTGTCTGGATCGGTGCGCTCGCCCAGCATGCGCGTTCCGGCATAGGCCGGCAACGCGGTCAAAATCGTGAAAAGCAAGATCATCTGCTGCGCGGTGAAGACGCGCACGCCGCCCGTCCAGAGCTCTTGTTCGCTACTGCTTGAAGTCACCCCAAGCACCAGCATGAGTAATTGAAAGAGCAGGAAAAAACTGAGAATTCCAAGAACCACGCGGTTTTTCACCGCCTGGCGCAGTTCCTTCACCAAAATCGGGTTGAGGTGGTTGTCCAGGCGTTCCAATAGCGAGGTTGCCAAAGAAGATGCCAAGGGAGGCGCACTGGTCATTGCACGTGGCCCTTGGTGACGGTCATGAAGATCTGTTCCAGGTTGGCCCGGCGTGGCCTGAATTCCAGGATATTGAAGCCTTGCGCGCAAAGGTCGGTGAGCAACTTGCAGCACTCTTCGTCTTCGCCTTTCAAGTCGACTTCGACCTCGCCCTCGAGCAGGCGGACATCGGCGACATGAGGTTGGAGCAGCAAATGGCGCTGCAGTTTTTCTGGATGATCGAGCGGTCTGATCGAAAGGATGCGGTGCTCGGACGTCTGACGGTTGAGTTCTTCCATCGACCCGGCGCGCAAGAGCCTGCCTTTCTCGATGAATACTGCTCCCGTGCAAATTTCCCCCAATTCGGTGAGGATGTGGGAGCTGATCAGGATCGCCTTGCCTTGTTTGCAGAGCACCTTGAGCAGATCGCGCAGTTCGATTCGGGCGCGCGGATCCAGTCCGCTCGCCGGTTCGTCCATCACCAGCACCGGCGGATCGTGAATGAGCGCCCTGGCCACGCTGACCCGGTTTTTCATCCCCTTGGACAGGCCAGTCAAGGGCTTGTCGCGAATGCCCATCAGGTTGGTGAAATCTTCAATCTCCTCGACAACCTTGCGCCGGCGCGGATTTCTAACCTTGTGAACCCGCGCGAAAAAATCGAGGTATTCATGCACCGAAACATCGCGGTGGACGGGCAAATTGTCCGGCACATAACCGACCATGCGCTGTGCCTGCTCGGGGTATTCAAGCACCGATACCCCGCCCACAAAACAGTCGCCGCTTTGCGGTTCCTCCAGGCCGCATAGCACCCGCATCGTGGTCGTTTTGCCGGCGCCGTTGGGGCCGACAAAACCATAGACCTCTCCAGAACCGAAGGAAAAACTCAGATTGTCGACGGCCTTGGTGGCGCCGTAGGACTTGTTCAATTCCTTGATTTGTACCAGCATCGACATTCCCTAAGGGTTCGCGGCAGGGTCGCCCAGGATTCCGTAAATGCCCGAAACGCTGGGGCGCTCATATGAGCCCTTCAGGCCGTTCTCCAAAAATGGGTTCGACTCGACAATCGCCAGGTAAGTTCCCGGCCGCAGCGTTCCCACCATCGTGCTCAACGCCTGATCACCGGCAAACATCCGATTGCCCTGAAACCAGGAGCCTGAGGAGAATACCTTCCTGAGGCCGTAAGGTCCTTGGCCCGGCTTGTGAGCGCTCGGGGTCAACTTGGCGCTGGCCCCCGCGGCAATTCCACTGGCTTCGAGCATTTGGCCGCGGGAGCTTAGAAGATAGAGCGTGCGAATGTCGCAGCCCAGCGCATTGACCGCTTCGACGGCGCCGCTTGCTTCTTCTCGAACGGTCAATCGTTCGCGCCGATCTTCCGATTTGCGCATCGAAAAATAAGTGGGCACACGGGGCAACACCCAGCCGCGAGCGAGGTTCTGGTCCTCGGTCCAATCCAAAACGGCGGATCCCGAGATGACCGGATGGCTCTCCTGCGGGATTTGCAATTCGGTAAGCGATGAGAACCGCAGTGAGCCCGGGTTGAGCGGGCAATAAAAGCCGGTCAGTCCCAGCGAAGTCGCCCGTTGTTCCGTTTGATCAAGAATGGTGATGCCGGCAATGCGGGTCTTGCTAAACCAGCCTTCCGCCAGAAGGTGGTAGGTCAAAATGGCCAGGCAAAAAAAGAACGAAATGGCCGGCACGGTCCACAGCAGCCAAATTCTTTTGTTCCAGCGTGAAAGGAGCACCAAATTGACTGGTCCGATGACAATGGCAAACAGGATCATTAAAACGAATAAACCCCTGACGGGAACGCTCAAATTGTCGACGACTGGAAAAGCGTTCTGAAAGTGGGTTGTATTGAACGATTGATTCCAAACTTGGTTGGAATCTTGAATCGACTCCCTGACCAGGTCGTAAATCCCCTTGGGAGCTTCGCTCGGGTCCGAAGCGCTCGCCATGCGGCCGCGCGGCAAAGGCTTTGGCGCCACAAACCAGCTTTCTCGTGACTCATTTTCGACATGAAAGCAGTTTCCAAAACCGGCTGAGTACCAGTTCAAAGATTCGGGTGCTTTTTCGGTGCTCTTCTTCCAGGCCTTGGGGAATGAAAACGATCCCTTGCCCAGGACCACCATGGTGCCGCCCGATTCGACGTAACGCCAGAGGGCCGTCAGAATCGAGCGGGTTTCGGCACCGCCGTTTTCCAGCTCCTTCAGTTCGTCCAGCGTGACGAACACCAGATCGTAGGCGGTGTAACCCAGCCAGTTATCCGACCACTGCGCGATGCTGATCGAGGACTTGACCGATTTTGCGATCGCTGTGCCGGTGCCTCCCGGCGGATAGGCCGTGATCGTTGCCGGACCTCCCGCGATTCCCATCGCTGGAACCGGTGGCGCGACGCCCGGGCCCCCAGGCGAGCCGCTCTTGGTCATAAACGGCAAAGGGCCTGAGCCCGGGCCTCGAACCGCCGGTCTGGGCGTAGGAGGCGTCAGGAAGTAGCCGCCGGGTGGAGGGGCTGTTGTCAGGAGAGTGTCGAGAGTTGCAGGCACCTTCTGGCTGGCGAGGTGAAGCGGTGTAATCCCCGTGGAACCCGGCGAGAATGTCGAATAGGTCCCACCGCCGCGGAAGGACGGAGGATAGACAGTTCGCTTCCCGGTGGCGTTTATCAGGGGGAAATTGTCCTCCTGTTTTTTGCCATCGATTTCAACCATCAGGTTCGAGCCGGGATGGATCGTGGGTATTGTCGGCTGAAGCAAAGAAATGATGGCCGTCGCCTCGGGACCAACTTCCACCGATCGGCGCAGGGATTGAAACACCCCGTTGCCATACGGGTGATTTCCCGGCATCGACAGGGTCACCCGGTGCGGTTTGGATGGATCGTTATTGGTAACCCGGAAACGATATTGAATATAGCCGTGAGAAAATTGCTCTTTTTGCTCTTCGATTAAATAGACCGAAACTTCTCCGTAATTCACATTTTGGGCGCGAACTTGCAAAGGCGCGCAAGCAAAAACGACGGCCGCCAAAAACAACCAGGCCAAGGGAAATCGTGAAAAGGCGGCATATATAGCAAGAATCGACTTTTCATTCGAAGAATTGTGCATCGTCGTGTTTCGCATCGCCCATGAACAAACCATGGAACTGGGTTTTTGGCTTTTCAAGGCGCGACCATTCCCGGCGAAATTAGGCATGTGCCGGCTCCAGCACCGAGATATCGCCTGGCAATTTCAACTGAGTGGGATCGAGGTTCTTGAGCAAATCCGCGACGACGGCGGCGCTATCGATCTGATCGAGGCGCGCCTTGTAATTCAGGATCACCCGGTGATTGAGCACCGGCCCCGCCACTTCCTCGATGTCTTCAAATCCGACCGTGGGCCGGCCCGCCATGAGCGCAATGGCCCGGCCTGCTTCCGCCAGGGAAATGGCCGCGCGCGGCGAGGCCCCATGAGTGACATACTGCTTGACCAGTCCCGTGGCCTCGGAAGACTTGGCATGGGTGGCGGCCACCAGCCTGGCGATGTAGCGCGACACGGGCCCGGGCAAGTAAACCTTTTCCATCACCTGGAAAAGGGAAACAAGCTGCTCCGGTTCCATCTGCCATTCCGGCGTGGGCGGCGTTCCCTGGCGGCGGGTGGAAATGATCTTCTCAAGCGTCGCGGCATCGGCCGGTTCCACGATCAATTTGAATAGAAACCGGTCAAGCTGTGCTTCGGGAAGCGGGTAGGTTCCTTCCAGTTCGATCGGGTTTTGCGAGGCGAGCACCAAAAATGGCTCGGGCAGTTCGCGGGTCGTCCCAAGTAGGGTGACGCAGCGTTCCTGCATCGCTTCAAGTAGGGCCGATTGCGTCTTTGGTGAAGCGCGGTTGATTTCGTCGGCCAAAAGCAGGTTCGTAAAGATCGGCCCCGGGCGAAAGACCATTTCGCGCCCGGCCTGGCCTTCTTGCAGGATATGCGTGCCCAAGATGTCGCCGGGCATCAGGTCGGGAGTGAACTGAACGCGCTTGAACTGCAAATGCAGCAACTGGCCCAGGGCTTTCACCAGCGCGGTTTTGCCGACGCCGGGAACCCCTTCCAAGAGCAAATGCCCCCGGCTCAAAATCGCGGCGAATACCAGCCGGTGCAGGGCCGGGCGCCCCAGCAGCATTTGGTCGAGATTTTGCAAGATTTTACCGCTCAACTCGGCGGCAGGCCGCAATTCCTCGGGCGTAAGTAAGGTCACTGGGCTGGAGGTCATTAGCGAGGTTCCCGAGAAATGGGATCGATATCGATGGGAGGAAGAGAGGAGCGGGGTAAGGCTAGAAGGTTACCCCGCGATTTCCGCTTACTTTTTCGCCGCGGGCCTGTCGAAAAACCGGTCCACCACCCCTTTGTGCTTGGGCAGGATCGGTTGGGTATTGGCCGCGCCGCCGCCGGTGGCCGCCTGATTGAGCGCCCCGGTCTGGGTGGCGGAAGGCTTATCCCCCTTTTCTTGCGGCTGACCCTTCGACAATCCCGAAAGCTGGGATTTTTTCAACGAATCCAAATTGCCCTGGGAAAGCTGCACTTCCTTGAATTTGGCCCCTTCCTTGGAGGCTTCATCTCCAAAGGTGAGCTTCGCGGCGCCCGGCCCTTCATTGAGACCACCCCTGCCGGGCATTTCGCAAAGCGCCGCCGCCAGGCTGGCCTTGCACCCACATTCCTTCAAGAAGGCTTCCAGCGCCTCGCAATCGCACTCGCAAGCGCCTTCGCACTCGCTCAAATCGTCCGATTTCAACAGCTTGACTTTGACCAGCTTGCCGAGCTTTTTCTTCGAGCCTCCCTTGGCCCCTTCGAGGGCCTCGCCCAGTTTCTCGAGTTGGTCGGGGCTCAGCGAACCGTCCTTGAGGGCTTCGAGCGTCTCCTCGTCGAGGCCGTTTTCAAGCATTTCGTCCTCACTGGCGCTTTTCTTCGCGATCGCCGCAAGCAGTTGCATCGCTTCGTTCATCTGCTGCTGATCGAGCTTGGGCGCGGCATTCTCGATCGAAGAGGCCAGTTTTTCCGCCTTGGCAAGGTTCTCTTCTTTTTTGATTGCGGCTTCCAGGGCTTCGCGCGCTGCTTTTTCGACTTCCTTGCGCAAATGATCGAGCGATTCGAGCGTTTTGACCGGATCCTTGCCGCGAGCGTCTTTTTCCAGCTCCTCAAGCGTTTTCTTCATGGCGTCGGCGCGCGGGGCTTCAATGACCTTTTCTTTGTCGAGCACTTCAATTTGGGCCGCCAAAAGTTCCTTTTCGCGGGTAATGTCCAGCGCATTGGAACTAAATTCGGCCCAACCCTGGGGGATGGCGAAGGCCGCAATCAAAAAGGCGAGCGCCACGCCGAAGAGGGCGCTCGGTACTTGAAACCTCCACCCCAAAGCCGGCTGATTCAGCCGGGGAATGGCCGATTGCCAGCCCTGAATCGACTGCTCGGCGCCGCTCATCAGCAAGCCGCCGCACTGTTCTCGTTGATCAAACAGCGCCAGAACCGAATTCGCTTGGGGGACGCGCTTGCGTGCCAGGACGAAAGCCACAACCAAGGCGATGGGAGCCGTGGCGCATCCCCAGATCAGCGTTTGCCACGGAGTTCCGAGGGCCGCGCGCAGCGCGAGCACGACGACCCCAAACACAAAGGCCCAGACAGTCAGGGCGGCGACACTGTATTTGAGGAAAAGGAGAGATCCGACGCGGAATCGGAACTGCCCGACCGCCAATGGCTCAGGGGAAATCATGGGCACCAATCTCCAGAAATGAGGGGTATGGCAGTCTGGATTATTCTTTTGGTTGATTTCGTTTCCGTCAAGACGACGTGACGATTGTGTAAGGAGTTGACGCGTTTGGCGATGCGAATTACATGTGGAGAAGAAGATTTTCTCTTTTCTGGTCCGGGAAATGCGAACAACTTGTTTCATTTGAAGTGACATTCCGCTTCCAAGTGGCATCCGCCCAGGCCTGGACGATCGAAAAATCGATCAATCCTGAGCATTCCTACTTTCCCAGATCCTTTGATGAAAGCGTAAGGCGGCCAGTTCGAGTTCTGCCATTTCCTCTTCGGAGATTTCTGGCGCGGCCATCCGGAGCATCTTCAAAAACCATTCCCGGTCCGCCGGACCTCCTTGCGGGATTCCGATGGTGCCCGGCGGCCCATCGTCTCCGGTGACGATGGTATTGCCATCCGCATCCAAGAATGCCATCCAGGGAAAATAGCGAAACTTGGCGCTCGTTCCTTTGTCTTGCCGGTATCGCTGATGGATCGCTTCGCCTTGTCTCTTGTCGTCATCGACATTCGTTTTCGCCACCAAGAAATACCGGGACAAAATCGGCTCCTGCTCCTTGAGAAACCGTTCGAGTTGGCGGCAAGGCAGGCAACTGGTCGTTCCCACCGTGAGCAGAACTTTGCGATGGGTGTCTTGGGCCTGCCGCAGGGTTTCTTCAAAGGATCTCGCCTCCGGCCTTTTCGACGGGCCTGCGTTCCACAGGCAAGCGAGCGATTGCTCCGCCCTGATGAGCGGGTTAAAGAGGATTTGCGACATCCGGCTTGTGCAGTGAACTTCCGGACTTCCTGCCCTATCGGTGCCCTTCACGCGCACGATGAAGTAGCTTGTCGCGTAGGCGGCGAAGAGCGCCAGAGGCCAGACGACTCGTCCCAGCCAAAGTCGATGAAAGCTCGACCGCGGCGCAAATAGAGGGGCGCTATCTGATCGATGCCAGTTCATGTCGGGGAATTCCTCAGCTACGGGGTTTCACGGAGGTAGGCTTTGAGCCGCCTTCTTCTATTTGACCCGTTGGTACCGGGTGAGGATCCAGTTATCTCCCTTGGAGGTGGTCAAACGATCCGGCCGCGCTTCCCCGTCTCGAGATATGCAAAGGGTCAATTGGTCCTGATCCAACTCGTAAACCCCATGGGCCTGGCGAAACCAGACGCTGGACCAGACGCTGAAGTCGATCGCCTTGGGGTTGGCCTGATCGTCGAGCACAATGCTCCCTTTTCCTCCTTGCAAGACCTTTCCATCCGGCAGGGTTTGAAAGCGGTGGAACTGGTTCCCGGAGATGATCAGGGTCCCCGTGTAGCTCACCGCGGAAGTTCCGGTCAACAAGGCTCCATCCTGTTCATTGGCCACCTCCCGCCATTCTCCTTGCAACTGGGGGAAATCCTTGGACTGGCGGGTTTGAATCATCGGGAAAACGAAATATGCGGCGATGGGGATTCCCAGAAGCAAAAGAAACGCGAGCGCGCCCCGGATCCAGGCCAGCCCATTGATCCCGTGATGGGTGCCGCTTTGTACCAGGGAGGCAAGAAGAGGCGAGGCGGCGGAACTTCCGCCAAGGCCAAAACCGTGCGCGGCCTGGATGGTGGCCGTCACAAAGGTTGGAGGAACGGCCTGTACGGTCACATGCGAAGAAAGCGTCGCTGCAAGCATGGCCGCGCTGATGGTGATGCCACGGCGGCCCAGATTGGCCGCGAGCTGTTCCCTGCCGCGCTTGAGCCAGGTTCCCACCGTCGAGGTCGTGGCCCCCAGGGTCCCGCTAATCTGGGCAAGAGAGCGGTGTTCCAGATGAAAAAGGATAAAAGGGATCCGCCATTTTTCCGGTAGCCGAGCGACTTCCTCATCAAGCAGCTCGCGAATTTCCTGCCACTTGGAAAGATCGCCGTCTTCTCTGCTCATGGGCGTTACCTGTGCGGCTTTGCGTTCGTGCGTAATTCGGGCAAAGTCGGATCGCCTGGCGTTGCGGCATACATGGACCGCGGTGCGGTATAGCCACGACGACAGGGCTGCCTCTCCACTGAGTTTTTTCCCTTTTTGCCAGAACAGAATGAACACGGCCTGGGCGGCGTCGTCAGCCAGAGCTTCGCCGACCATTCTGCGGCAAGTTCCCAAAACAAGGGGAGAATGGCGCTCGATTAGCGCGCCAAAGTCATCTGGTGAGGGGGTTTTGATTTCCAAGCCAGCGGGATTCGTGGCTGGCGGCGAGGCGGTCGGTGGGGTTTGGCTTCGCGGTTGCACGGCGGCTCCCTGGTTCAAGCAAGTTTCCTGGAGGAATCAGGTCCCAACCAGCCGCATTTGCATTGCGCCGGATCGGGCTTCCCCCTTCACGAAAACAATGTGTTGCCGCGATCGCAATTATTCAAAAAACCGGGAATACGATTCGTGACGAGTCGCCATCGCCGTTCGATTTGGGCCCGCGCCATTTATGCGGGGCCAGCCAGTCTAAGTCCCAAGGGCAAGGCATCACCCAGAAGCTTGGCCTTGCGTTCCCAATCGGCACGGGGGTGCGCTTGCGAAAGCTGGTCGGTGAGGTCGGCCAGTTCCGGTCCGAGCCCTTCCGATTCGATCAGCAATTTCAACCTCTGCGCGTCGGCTTCGGGTAGATCGATCTGGCGATCGCCCCTCGTCTGCAGCAATTCGAAACAAGGCAGGCTCCAGGAGCTTTTGCGCTCGGGATTGGCTCGAATCGCCTCGACCAGGACATCGATCCATTGGGCGACCGTGGTGCCAGGCAGGATCGTATTGAGCGGACCATGAAGGGGAGCCCTGGTGCCCAGGCGCGCCAGCGACCAAAAGACATATTCCGGCGCTTGCGGTTTGCGCGCCAGCTTCAGTAAAGGTTCGGCCAGGGCCACTTTGGCTGCCTGATCGAGCCGTTCGAGGCTCGCCGCCAGCCTCCACATTTCGGCGATTTCCCCGGGAGGGGGTTTCACCAGCGTGCGTCCCTTCACCGGCAAAAGAACTCCACGAAATCGCTCGAAGAGGCTGGTCTGACGGGCTTCATCAAGCCCGCCCGCGACGCGACGCCACATGACCCACCAGGCCGTACCCCCTTCGCGCGGCTTACCGACCGCCGGGCCATAAAGGAGTTTCCAAAGCGATTCGAGCCGATGTTCATCGCCCGGCATTCCCTGGCCCGGACGCAAACACCAGCCGGAAAACCAGACCCACCGTTCAAAATGTTCCGGCGTCAGCTTGCGCCCCTCGGAGTTTTGCGACAGGCTTTCCCACAGGCGCCGGCAAGCGGTGACCGGCCAGTCTGAGCGGGGCTGTCCCAGCGCTTCCTCTATCGACTTGACGATTCCCTTAATTGCGTCGCGATCGGGAGACACCAAGGCGGTTTCGAGGCGCGCTTTCGCCGCGTTGACGAGCGAATCGTCGATCGTTTCTTGAACTTCATCGCCCTGCCCGGCGGCGTTTTCTTGCCCTTCCACCGGCGCCCTGAGGCTAAATTCGAGCTTCCAGGCCTGATCGGTTTCGGGCCCTTTCAAATCCAGTTCGAGAGTCCCGATTTCGGTGGGCCGCGCGCCGAGTCGGACTTTCAAGGTCTTCGCGCCCGAGCGTTTCCCGCCGCGCAACCTGGTTTGCAAGTCACCCTGCGCGAGCAGTTCGTCGGGTCCCGGCCGAATGAGATCGCCCGGCTTGTCTCGAGGCCGGGTCGTGGCGCTGTAAAGGGGGAAGCGCACCGGTTCGCCCAGCGCCAACTCGAGCTCCGGCTTTTCGAGGAGGACCAGTTCCCCTTCCTCGCTTTGGCGCGCCAGCACGCAGAGCAGCGCGGGCTGGGCCGCCTTTTCGTCCGCGGCGCCATCGGCTCCCAGGCCGACATAATAGCTGCGCGCGCTGCCGCCGCCGATCCGTTTGCCCCCAGTCTCCTTCAGCCAGGCGTAGTGGGCCGCTCCCCGGGCGACCGCCAAATCGAGCGAGCCGGGCACGAGACAGCGGATTTCCTTCGGCTCACTTTCCGCGGAACGCCAGCCGCGGACACTTTCCATGAGGCGGTCGCGCAGCACCGGCGGATGAAACACGCCGCCATTGAAAAGAATGGCATCCGGCATTTTGCCAGCAGGCAGATGCCGCGCCAAAAACGCGGCCAGATGGCGGGTGATCCCCGGATCGCGGGCATAAGGCAGGCCCGCTTCCTGAATGCCGCCTCGTGCGGGGGCCGCCGGAATTTCCGTTGGCCCGGACTTGGGGAAAAACCCGTCGAGAATCACGCGCTGGATATCTTCGCGCGTGAGTTTGGCCGTGAGCGTTCCTCCCATCAAGGCCCGGCCGCGCCCGGTAACCGTTACAACGGCATCTTCAGGCCCATGGGCGGCAAGTAGTTTCTCTTTGGCACTGCGGCTCACCTGGACCAGTTGGGCCATTTGCACCCCGTCCAGCCGTGCACCGAGACGCGTTTCGGCGGCGTGGGCCAGGGCCAGGTCCATGTTGTCCCCGCCCAAAAGCAGGTGATCGCCGACGGCAAGGCGGGTCCAGGCCAGTTCTCCCTTGTCGCTGATCGAGCCGATCAAGGTGAAGTCGGTCGTTCCCCCGCCGACGTCGACCACGAGCACGGTCATGCCGGGTTCAAAATCGGCGGCAATGCCGGGGTTTTCCGCCATCCAGGCATAGAAGGCGGCCAGGGGCTCCTCGATAAAACCCGCCTTGCCCAGTCCGGCGCGCTTGGCCGCTTCATGAGTCCAGCGCCTGGCGGAATCGTCGAACGAAGCGGGGACGGTGATGACGACCCGTTGGTTGGCCAGGCGGATGCCGGTCTTGGCCGCCTGAAACTGGTGATCCCAGGCCGCGGCCAAATGGGCCAGGTAAGCGGTGGAAGCGGCCACGGGGCTGATCCGCCGTTGCCCCTCGGGTGCCTGCCACGGCAAAAGCGGGGCATCGGGATCGACGCGAGGATGGGCCAGCCAGGATTTGGCCGAATGGACTAGTCTGCCGGGGATGCGTGCACCCAGGCCGCGAGCGACTTCGCCGATCCATTCGCTACCCGAAGGTCCCCAGGGAAGCTGGCCTGTTCCGGCGGGAAACTCTCCCTCGCCCACCAAATACCCAAAAGAGGGGAGGAGGGAGCGGTCTGATGCCTGGTCGGGTTGGATGAGCTGGGGCACCGGCATTGCCGTCGTCTTTTCCGGCCGCTCCTGGGGACGGATGTACGCAAGCGCGGAATTGGTCGTGCCAAGGTCGATGCCAACGCAATGGGGCTTCATGAATCTCACGCAAAAACGGGGACGGAACCAGAGGTTAATTTAGCACTCTGATGCCGGGACGGGGCGCGATTGCCTGAATTGCCCCTTTTCCAGGAACTATTGGCTTGAGAAGTTGATTTTGTTATGAACCGCGGGAATTGGATCCCATTCCCCCCCTTGCACGCGTGGAATCGATGGGTTTGACCCCGATGCCCGAACTCAAATGCGTCAAAGTTCGCCGACTCGTCGGCGTAACTCTCGCCCTGGTCTTGATATTGGGCAGCTCCGGGTGCCTGGCGGTCGGCATTGGCACCGCGGCGGCCGGCGGCGCGGTCGGGTACGCCTATTACCGCGGCGGAGTGCAAAGGGCCTATCCAGTCACCATTAAAGCCGGTTCCCAGGCGACCCAGGATGCGATGGCGAAATTGGGCATGCCCCTGACCCATGCCACGCACCGGGAAAAGGAATCGACTCTGTATTTCCATCAGGGTCAGGCCAATGGCACTCGCATTCGCATCTGGCTCGAACAAGAGAGTACTCCCAACCCCGGCGATGGCGTACTAACCGTCATCACCGTGCGGGTGGGGACCTTTGGCGATCAGGAGCTGAGCGAGCGAATTCTGGCCGAAATTGCCAAACATCTCAGTTTGCCGGTTGAACCTGGCGCACCTGCCCCCGGCCGTCTGACTCCGCTGGCAGCAGAAGATCCGTCCTTACGGGCCACGCAGCCGCCTTCGTCCTTGCCGCCCTCGCTGCAAAACGCGCAGCCGATCAGCCCTCAAAGCTATGGCGCACCCCAAGGTGCCGGCACGAATCCAAATCCGCCCAGCGCGGAACCGCCGCTGGCTTTAGGAAATTCCGCCGCGCCCCCAGGCCCACCGCCCGCAGGCCCACCGCCTGGTCAGACGGTGGCACCGCCCCTGGCGGTGCCGGGAATGATTCCCAGCTCTCCCATGGCACTGCCCGCAACTTCCGATGGCAGGGAACCGGGCAGGCTCGTGCCCATTCCGGCCGGCTCCCCTCGACCGTAGTCGCCTTGAACCTAAATTTCCCCGATGAAGTTCCTCGGTTTGGATATCGGCGGCGCCAACATCAAGGTGTCCCTGGCGCGCTCGAACACGATCACCGCTTCGGCCAGCTACCCTTTTGCCTTGTGGAAGCAGCCGCAAGATCTTGCCTCGAAGTTGAGTGCCATTCTGACGCAATGGGGCCCCGTTGACCGGATCGGCGCCACGATGACCGGCGAGTTGTGCGATTGCTACGCGACCAAGGCGGAAGGCGTCCGTTCGATTGTCGAAAGCCTGGAACGAGCATTTCGTCAGACGACCGCCGGGCCGCCTCCGCGCTGGTGGTCAACTGCCGGCCGTTTTGTCGATTCCGCTTCCGCCGTGGAAGGCTGGCTGGAAGTGGCTGCGGCCAACTGGTCGGCGGCCGCGCAGTGGATTGGCCGGCAATTTCCCAGCGAGCGAGTTTTGTGGGTCGATACCGGCTCGACGACGACCGACCTCATTACCATCGCGAATGGGTTTCCCCAAACGCGGGGTAAAACCGACCCCGAGCGCCTGCGTAGTGGCGAGCTGATCTACGCGGGAGTGCGGCGCACACCGTTATGCGCGCTGATGGGCCTGGAAGGCGCGGCCGAGTTTTTCGCCACGACCGATGATCTCTTCGGCATCACCGGTGAGGTTCCCGAAGCGGCGGACGATTGCGATACGGCCGATGGCAAGCCCCGTACGCGGCACCATCGCCTGGCGCGCCTGGCACGCATGCTAGGGGCGGATCTGGCCACCGTCACGGAGGCAGAAATCGTCGAACTCGCACCTCGTTTGCGCGACCGGTTGCTAGGCCGGATGATCGAATCCATCAAACGTCTTGAGGGCCGGTTGGGATCCCCCTTGCAACGATGCGTCGTCTCCGGTTCGGGTGAGTTTTTGGCGCATTTGGCGGCGGTCAGCGCCCTGGAGCCTCCCGTCGACTGCCTCAAGGCCTCGCGGCAGTGGGGGCCGGAAGTCTCGTCGGGTTTTTGCGCGGCGGCGTTGGCGCAGTTGTTGGCAAGCGAGGACCGCTAAATGCTCAGGTCGGGGACGATCGTGAAGCTGGGAGGCAGCCTCTACGAGTGGGCCTTGTTTCCCGAAACCTGGGTGGCCTGGCGGCGCAGCCGTCCGCCGGAAGAGGTCTTGTGGGTCGTACCGGGTGGAGGCGGTGTCGCCGACTATGTGCGTCACCTGCAGAAACTTCACCGTTTTTCCGACCCGCTGGCCCACCAGATGGCGCTCGAGTCGATGAACTTTCATGGCCGCTGGTTGCACTCGATCTTTGCTGTTTCCAGGCATGGAAAGAAATGGGTGACGAACCTTTTGGACTTCGACAAGCAATACAAAAAAGCCGATCCGGCCAACGGGAGTTTGCCCGAAGACTGGACGGTCACCTCCGATGCGGTCGCCTTGCGGCTGGGCATCGAAGGGTTTGAAAAAATCGTGTTCTTGAAGTCGGTCGGTCCCAAACAAGGGTGGGGCTTGCAAGAAGCGATGGCGCAAAAGTGGGTCGACGACTGGACCATTGCCAACGGTCCGGGCCTGCTTGCCAGGGCGGGTGTCGAAGTGGAGTGGGTCAACCTGCGTGGTTGGGCCAAGGGTTCTCCTGGTCTTGACCTAACCACTGGGCCAATTCCCTGACGCGGGCGGCCTCCAGGGAGCCTTCGCGGCCACCTGAGCATACCGCTCCCCTGACTGCGAACCAGTCGGGGTGCAGCACGCACAGCGATTCCATCAAGGTTCGAGTGAGGCTTCCGGCCAGGGCCAGTTTCATTCCCATTCCCGCGGTGCGATGTCGCAATTGCGCCAGTTGCTCCCGGTCCAGATGATCGAGCAGCGATGTTCCGTTCTTGGCCCAGGTGTCGACCAGTAGTACGGGGGCGCCCAGGCTGGCGCCAAGTTCGAGGATTTCCAAGGGGGGCGGGCATTGAGCTTGAACCCAGTCGGCATAGGCCACGGCGACCGGCGTTTGCCCAGCTTCTTGAACGAGGCCAAAGGCGTCGGCGAGCCGGCTGCGAAGGTCTGTCCCCTTCAGATTCGATAAACCCCATTTCAGATACGTATAAGAGGAAATCGGCAGCGTGCCCTCCCAGTCGCGTAGTTCTCCCAAGGCGGCGCTCAAGGGCTTTTGCCCCGCGACGATCTGAGCGACCTGATCCCAGGTCGCCAAGTCGGCGCCACCAAGAGAGCCCAGTGTTGGTTCCTTGACATCGATCAGCGTGGCGCCCCCTTCCAGGGCCTGTCCTGCTTCCACGGCACTGCGCACACTCACCAGCAATCCAGACAATCTTTGACTCCCAAACCGCCGTTTGCTCTTTGCCGGGACCGTTGCCTTAAATCTTTTAGGGGAATGACTTTGCAAAAGGGAGGAACGGCCAAAGTAGCCCGGCCCGTTACTTTCCCCAGGTCTTCTTGCCAGTGGACCCTCATTCCGGCTAGCCTTGCGGCATGGCGCTCACGGATTGGATGCTCGACACCGAGGTTTTTCACGGCCCCCTCGACCTTTTGTTGTATCTGGTCGACAAGGAAGAGGTCGACCTTCGAACCATTTCCCTGGAAAAGGTGATCCGCCAATTCCGGGATTTCCTGCAAATCCTGGCGTTTCTGGAAGTCACCGAGGTGTCGGGCTATGTCGGCACCCTGGCCAAGCTCCTGGAGCAGAAATCGGCCCTGATCCTACCTGTGGAAGCCGAACCCGAACCGGAAGCCGAAGAAGAAGCGCCGCTTGATCAGTTCCGGGATAATCTTTTTGAGCAACTCGCCGAATACCGTCGGGTGCGCGAAGGCGCCAAAAAGTTGCTTGAACTGGCCGCCGCCTCCGGCCAAAGGCATGTCCGGCCGGCCACTGGGAAATCCTCGGACGGGTTTCGCGGCGCGGCGGCGCTGCCGGCCCGGGTCGGCCGCCTGGAAATTTGGGACCTGGTCAGCGCCTTTGGAAGACTTATGCGCGAAATCGACCCCGAAGCGGTCGAGACGGTTAGCGCCGATCCGACGCCCCTTGCTCAGGTCGTCGATCAGGTGTGCGCGCGCCTGGTTGCCGAGGGACCCTTGACCTTGCGCCAGCTATTCACCCTTCCCAGGAACCGAGCCCGGCTCATCAGCCTGTTTCTTGCGATTCTCGAACTGGCCCGGCATCACGGCGCCCTGCTGCGCCAGGATGAGTGGATGGGCGATGTCGTCGTCTGGATGGGAACGCCCGAAGAACTGGCGGCCGGCGAAGACAAAACGTAGCCGCGACGGCCTTATTTCCCCTCAATGCGCGCTCGATCCCTGACTTCGTCGAAGGTCCACGAACGCAAGATGCGGCCATTTTCAAACACGTTAACGAGCAAGTCTTTGCCCGGGCCGCCTTGCGGCACCGTCGCAATGACTCCGTTTTCCTGGCGGATCAGTTGGAAGCGGCCCGATTTCGATTTCTTTCCCTGATCGGTGACCGGCTGTTTGTAGACATCGCGTTCCTGACCATTCACGACGATCGAGGAGCACTTGAAGGCGAATTTCTGGGTGTCGCGATGGAGCTTTTGCAAGAGCCCGCCGCCGCTGCCAAAGGCCACATTGTCCGCCGACCAGCCGGCCTGCATCATCGCCTCGAGGATTTTGCCCAGCATCGAAAAATCGATCCCGTCCCCCTGAATGACCCGGACCTTGGGGTGCAGCAGCTTGAACCCCTTGCTGTTATTCGTTGTGCCGAAGGCCTGGCCCAAAAGTTCGAGCACCTTGACGACGATGAGCGGCGGGTCGCCACTGTCGGGCCGGACGACCAGCACGCCGTCGCGGGCCAGCACCTGTTCCTTGAGGATGCTTCCCCAGTACTCTGAACAGGCGCGAAAGATGTCGAAACTGTCCGAAACGCAGGCCACCAGCCCGGTGGGATATTGAGCGAGCATGTTGCGCATGGCGTCGACTTCGTGGTGTTCGCCCCAGGAGGTGATCGTGCTATGCTCGGCCGCGGGTATCGAGAACCCGGCCATGGAGGCCTGGTAGACCGATCGGGCGAGAACGAGCCCGGGTACGGTGTCGGTTCCCTGGAAATTGACCAGATGTGCGGCTGAGCCCAGCGCGGCTTGCTCCGGGCAGGTCACGCCGCGAAAACCAAAATCGTGCAATTTGAACGAGATCAGCGAGGGATCTCCGGTGTGCTTGAGTGCCGCCAGGATCTCCTTCTTCATGGCCCGGCTCTGGGTGGCCACCGTGCAAGGATACCAGGTTTGGACGAGCAGGGTTTCCAGCCAATTGGTCAACCAGTAAGCTTCGGGATCGGTGTTTTCGACGGTGATGAGCACATTGCTTTCGGGAACGACGGTGCCTTCGGGCGCCGCCTTGATCCGGATCGGCAATCGTCCGCCGTGCCGGTGCAAGATGGTTTCCCAACCGGGGCGATTGAACAGTTGGGAACCGGAGAAATGGTCGCGAAAGAGGGCTTCGGCCTCGTCGATTTTTTCTCGGGTGACCACCGGACCCGCCAGGTATTCCCGCAGCCAATATTGCAAACCGAAAAAAACGACTTCAGGAAAAACTCCCCCCTTGCGCGATTCGAAATAGGAGTAGACGAACTGGCTGCCGGGAGGGTATTGCTTGTAGTGGCTGGCCTTGTACGAATCGGTCAAAAAACAGATGTTGTTCAGACCGCGCATGTTACTCTCCTTCGGGAAGTCCATGGGCAAGAGCGGCTTCGACACCGATCTTGGGGCAAATGTCCGCCAGGGCGCACGATTCGCATTTCGGTTTGCGAGCGAAGCAAACGGCCCGGCCATGATCGATCATCCGCAGGCTGAATTGAGTCCACTCGCTGGGCGGCAGTTCGGCCATCAGCTCCTTCTCCACTTTCACCGGATCGGTCTCTCTGGTCAGGCCCATGCGCCGTGCAAGGCGGCCGACATGGGTGTCGACTGGCAGCCCCGGGATGCCATAGGCGTTGCCCAGGACGACGTTGGCCGTCTTGCGCCCCACGCCTCCCAGCGGCGTCAATTCTTCGAGTGTCCGGGGAACCTCGCCTTGGTGCTTGTCGACGAGGGTCTTGCAGCACGCCAAAATATTGGCCGCCTTGTTGCGATAAAACCCGGTCGACTGGACCAACTTCTCCAGTTCGGTGCGGTCGGCATCGGCCAGGGCCCTGACACTGGGAAAACGCTTGAACAGGGCGGGGGTGACGATGTTAACCCGCACATCGGTGCACTGGGCCGAGAGAATGGTCGCGATCAAAAGTTGCCAGGGGGCCTCATGGTTCAGCGCGCAGCGCGCATCGGGATAGAGTTTTTGCAGCCTTCTGGCAAAGTCGAGAGGACGCGGCGAGGCTTTCGAGGTGGAATCGGCCGCCGTCGATTTTGGAGCCGGGGTTTTCCTTGCAACCAGGTTCGTCTTTCGTTTGGGGTTTTTCGGACTTCTTTGTTCACTCATCCTGGCTTCCTCCAAGGGTTTTGGTCCAATATAATGAACGGCTGGTTTGGATTTTCCATCGAATCAGCGATCATCCCCGGGAAATCGAATGCGCCTTGTTGGAATCACGAACGAAGCCTCCAGGGCGGAAGGATTTGCGAATTTCCTGCAAGACTTGGGAACGGCGTCGGTGGTTCGGCCGGAAAATTCGGGCTTTGGCATCTGGGTGATCGATGAGGATCGCCTTCCTGGCGCCAAAAAGGAATGGACACGCTTCGTTGAGAATCCCGGCCATCCGGACTTTTTCACCGGCCTGCCACGCGTCCTGCCCGAAATGGGGACGCAAGAACCAACAGTTCCAACCGCGCCATCTGAGACTCTGAGCGCCGACGCGAAAGCGGCTGCCCAACGGGGCGAAACGTCGGTCAGGCAGCCCACGCCCACGACCCTGATGATCGCCATTGCCATGATTTCGGTCAGCGTCCTGACCAAGTTTGGTGATGACAAAAACGATCTGTTCTGGCGGCTGACCTTCGGTCCGGAAATCGCGGACCAGAAGGTGGGGGCATTCGATCCGAAGGATGCCTGGCGAGCGATCACGCCCATCTTTTTGCATCTGAGTGTCATTCAATTTTTGTTCTACTTGCTCATGTTTCAAGAAATGGCAGGCCAGGTGGAACAGCGGCTCGGCCGTGCCAAGTTGATCTTCCTGGTTTTGATTTTCTCTTTTGTCTCCAACATGGCCGAAGGGTATTTTGGTCCCAGTCGGATGTTTGGCGGCATGGCGGGACTGGTCTTTGGCCTGTTCGGCTTTATCTGGATGAGGGTGCTCTACACTCCCTGGACCGGATTTACCATGTCGAGTTCCACAATCCTCTTGATGGCCGCCTGGTTCTTCATGTCCCTGGTCAGTCATGCCATGCCCGCGGCCAACTGGTCGCTGTCCTTCGGATTTTGCTCAGGCGTGGTCCTGGGAGTGTTTGCGCCCGCCGGTTTGAAGCCGGCCCAAGAAGTGGCGCCTTCGTCCAATCCGGCGCCTTGAGTTTCCGCGATTGGACGCTGGATATTCGCTTCGCTCTGAGCGCTGCTTGAACTTTCGCTTCAGGCAAACCTCCCCGGGACGCCGGGTTTACAGTTTGACGCAAACTTTCCCCATATGTTTTCCGCTGGCCTGATAAGCAAGGGCTGCCGGGACTTCCGCGAAATCGAATACCTTGTCGATCACTGGCTTCATCTGCCAGGAGCTCAGTGCCACATTCATGTGTTCGTACATGGCCCGCGAACCAACCAGGATCCCCTGCATGCGGATGTGGCGCATGAGGATGGGCACGAGATTGGACCCAGGCCCCGCGGGTCCGGCCTGGGAAAGCACTCCAATCAGACTGATCGTCCCGCCTGGGCGCACCGCGCGCAACGATTGCTCGATCGTTCCCGCACCGCCCACTTCGACGACCAGATCGATCCCCTCGCCGCCCGCCAGGCTTGCCGCCTTGGCTCCCCACTCGGGATGATCGCGGTAAAGAATCACTTGCTCCGCTCCCATTTCCTTCAGCCGCTCTGACTTCTCCGGCGTCCCGGTGGTCGCAATGACGCGCATTCCCGCTTTTTTGGCCATGGCGATGGCAAACAACGACACGCCACCAGTGCCCAGGGTCAAAATCGTTTGACCCGGATGGAACTCGGCCGATTCGAAGAGGGCATTCCAGGCGGTCAAGCCGGCGCAGGGCAGCGTTGCCGCTTCGATCAGGCTGAGATGCGCCGCGACGGGCATGATCCCGTGAGCGGGCAATAACACCCATTCGGCGAGCACGCCCGGCGCTTCTGCACCGAGCGCCGACCTCAATCCCTTGCGCGAGACCGTTCCCTCGGTCCAATCGGGCATGAAACAAGAAGTGACCCGTTGTCCGGTTGCCAGACCGCTAACGCCTGGGCCGACCGATTCGACGATGCCCGCGCCATCTGAAAAGGGGGTGAGCGGAAATTTGAGAGTGGGGTTGTATTTGCCTTGGAGCATGAGCAAGTCGCGGTAGTTGAGCGACCAGGCTTCCATGCGCACGCAAACTTCGCCGGGACCGGGCGTGGGCTTGGGTCGCTGCGTGCGGCGCAAATGATCGAATCCGAATCCGCCATCCAGAATCCAGGCATTCATGTGAGGCACCCAGGTGGGGAATGGTTCTGCTTGAGATCGCGGGCGGCGAGTGAGCCGTCAACAGTATTGCTAGGCGTCAAGGGACGCCCAAGCACGCTCCCAGCCCTCGCCGCGAAAGAAATCGCAGCGGTTGCCCCAAGAAGAGGAAAGAATTAGAGAAAAGGACTAGCGATCCCAGGTCAGGAGGTGGAAGCCCCACGCGGGCAAGTCGACGAATAATCCGTTGGCCACCAGATCGTCGGAACGTGCGAAATACTGCCGCGAATTGACCAGATCGGTGAGGTTCCACCCGTGGTAGCTGACCCAGTCTGCCGGGGGAACCACGCGCGCCTGCGAAGGATGAGGCGCGAAGTTCACGCACACGATGAGCCGCCTGCGAAGCGATTCCTCGCCCCAGGCGACCATCTGCTCATGAGTCGAATTGTCCATGGAAACGGGGCGGGTCGCTAGTGGCGTCTGCTCCCGGCCGGGAAACTCGCGTCTTACGGCCAACCACTTTTCGGTCAGTGCGCTGATGCCTGCATCGGGAGCTTCGGGCGCTCGTCTGGCCAGATGAATGCCCGCATCGAGCTTGCGGCCCTCCTGCTGGCCGTCATGAACGAGCACGGGACCGCCATGAAGCCAGGTGAGCAGATAGGCGGCTTCGCGCCGGCCGGGAGCAAAGGTCGCCGCCATCCGCTTTTCATCGTGATTTTCGGTGAACCGTACCAGCTTGGCGGCGTTGGCCTGCGTTTTGGCAAGATGCCCGCGCACCGCCCGGCCGTCGCCGAATTTGAGGTGGTCGAGCATGGGCTTGTCATAGGCCAGATCGAAACCGATCTGCAGCAAACGGGCCTCAAGGTCCCAGTAAGCCTCGGCGCACAGGACGCATTCCGGGTGGCGTGCCTTGAGCCTCGGGATCGCACTTTCCCAAAACGCGGTGTCGGCAGAGGACGACCCATCGGCCGGATCGGCCAGTTCGCCCCAGGTCGAACGAAACACATCGCCCAGGGCGAGCATGGCCATGTCGCAGCGTAGACCGTCGCAGCGCGAGCCCGCCGCGAGCAAGGCATCGGTCTGGGCTTCAATGAGTCCGGGGTGAAGCAGGTTCAACTGCGCGGTGTCGACCCAGGGAGGAAAATAAGGATCCTTGCCAAAAGCAATCTGCCTGGGGCCCTTGTCGGTGGCGATGGGGAAAAACCAGCCGGGATGCAAGTCGGCCGAGTCGCCCTTGGGCTGAATGTACCATTCGGGCCGGTGAGTCATCCAGGGATGATCCATCGCCGTGTGATTGACGACAAAATCGAGCATCAAGAACAAGCCGGCCCGGTGGCAGCGGTCGCGCAAATGGTCCAGATCGATCTCCGTGCCGACGCGCGGATCGACCTGGTAAGACCGGATGGCAAAGGGTGAGCCGCAGACATCGGCAAGCGATCCCTTTGGCAGATGCTGTAACGGATCTCGCCAGAAGGAGGGGTGATCGCGGGAAATCCGCGGGCCCGCTTGGCCGGTATCCCAAACGCCATAGAGGTAAAGCCAGTCGAAACCCGATTCGCGAATGCCGGCAAGCCAGGCGTCGTCGATCGCCCCGAGCGAGATGGGGCCGCGCTCGGGGATTTCGCCGCAAAGCAAGTGTCTTACAGAGACCTGGTAGATACGAGGCGAGCTCATCGGTTCCCGTTTCCAGGCGTCTCGGGGAGTTGATTGGCGCGGAAGGCCATGTCCAGTTTTTCCAGGAGTTCGCAGGTGGCCCGGATCGAGTGCGCTTCTTCCGTTTCGCCTCGTTTGGGGATCCCCGGCTCCTCGCGGATGACGGTCACTTGCGGAATGATGTCCACGCCATCGCGCACCGCCTTTTCCACCTGGTCAAAGTGGTGGTGCAGCGCGAGGAAAGTACCGGCCGGCTCGATGAGCAAGGTGTAGCCGTAATCGCCATAGGCTTCGGAAAAAGCGCCGTCGATCGTGATCGCCTTGCCGCTTTTCTTGACCGGGCTTTCCCCCTTTTCGATCTTCACCGGGACGTGGCCATTGACGATGAGTCCGGTGTGCGGATCGACACCGAACTCCTTGAGGACCTTGTCGCAAAACCAGGTTTCGTGGATCAGCGTGAAATAGGGGTTCTTGGTTTCCTTGTGGGAATGATGGTCGGCGACAAAGTCGATCTCGAAAGTCGCGATCTTGTCCTTGCCGAATAGCGGGCTCAAGGGGCCGCACCAGAGGTACCACATCCAGTCGAGGTCTTCGAGCACCGGCTGATCGAACACCCGGGCAATCAAGAGTTCGAGCGCGGTGAACATCGCG
This sequence comes from Gemmataceae bacterium, assembly GCA_965226945.1. Lineage (GTDB taxonomy): Bacteria > Planctomycetota > Planctomycetia > Gemmatales > Gemmataceae > SYLG01. The sequence continues at coordinate 5,584,828 of OZ245717.1, forward strand.
CGGCCCTTGACCGGGTGGCCGTCGACTTCAAGCGGGAGAAATTCGCCGTTATCGTCGACCGGAATGCAGGCATGAAAAACCAGGTGATTGCGCCGGACGAGCCAGAGCGAGCCCTGGCCATGCAGGTAACGCACATGAACCTTCATTTTCGCCGAGGTGGCGAACGAGCGGGTCAAGGCGTCGAGGCATTCCTGCTCTTCCTTGGAAAGCGCGTAGGGGTTGTTGGGATCGATCGTGGGGAAGCGGGTATCGGACAGCGGATAGACATGGCCGTCGATCGTCACGGTCTTTCGGTCCGCCGAAATGGCGTGCAAGAGCCGGCGGTTGTCGAGTTTCCATTCGGGATGGCGCGAAATCGCCGCCGCTTCCAGTTTGAACTGGATGATCGCCGCGGCCTTTTGCATGCGTGCGACGAGCATGGCGTCGCGCTGCGTCGGCAGCTTGGGCTTGAAGGAGCGGGCCGGGTCGTCGGAGTAGATCGTTTGGGCCAGCTTGATCAAGGGCCACATCGGAATCGAGTAGCCCTCTTCAAGCTGTTCGAGGCGGCCATAGCGCAAGGAGATGCGGCAAACATGGGCGATGCAGGCCGGGTGCCCAAAGGCGGCTCCCACCCACGCCATGTCGTGATTTCCCCAGATAAAACTCAACTTTGGCTGCTGCATCAGATGATCGACCACGCGGTCGCCGCGCGGACCGCGGTCCCAGCAATCGCCGCCGATGACGAGTTCCTCGACCGCCAGCCCGCGGATGAGCTTGATGAGGTGATGCACCACCCGGGCTCCGCGGCCGTGGGCTACGATCGAACGGGTGATCGCTTGCTGAAAATCGGGCCCATTCGCCGAAAACGGGCCGCAGGCCATTTCCAAAAGGAGATCGCGCATGGCGGGATCGGCCGCCTTGGCGACCCGGCTCAGGCTGCGATTGCGCGCCAAGACCCGCAAAAGCCGGATCAGCTTGCTCATCGCATCTTCAAAAAAGCGATCGAGTTCTTCGCCGATGCCGATGCGCTCGCGAACCAGGGCGAGCATCTCATCGGGATAGAAGAAGAGCGATACGAGATTGCGCAACTCGTCCGGCTTCAGTTCGTCGGCGAAGAGCTCTTCAATGAGCGGTCGAAGCGTGCCCGAACCATTGTGCAGAACATGGCGCAACTTGGCGTCTTCGCCATGGATATCGGAAATGACGTGGATCGAGCCGACCGGCAACTGGCTTTCTGCCTGTTGGCGGGCAATTTCGGACAGCGCGGCATCCCGGTTGGGGAACTGGCGGGCGACCAACTGCAATCCGGGGATTTCCGAAGCGGGGACGCGATCCAGAGGAATCTGTGGCATACTTCCAATCGTCCTTGGCTAAACCGAAACTTAGCGCTCTGAGAGAGTTAGTAATATAGGCGATATGGGTCAGCGGCCCAACTCGGTTGGCGGTTCGGCTGCCGGGAAATTCTGACCACCCGAGAAGTTCTGATCATATCGGATCGCGGTGTCGCATTTGCCGAAGCGCTGAGTGATCCGCCTGGCCCAATCCTGAAAATCGCCGGGATTGTTGCGCAAGTCGAGGCATTCCAACGATTCGAAACCTTTCCAATCGATCAGAAGTTCCAGCTCGGCGGCCGATAGCAAGTTGGACCGCAAATCGAGCACCGAACATTGCAATGAGCCTCCCGAGCGGGCCAGAGCCCGCATACCGACCTTGCCGGGATATGTCGAGCGCAGATCCAGGATCGACACTCGAGCCACCCATCGCCATCTGAGAATTTCCGCCAAATGGGGGTAAAGCGGCCCTCCGCTGATCATTCCCAGTCGGACCGGGCCGCGCACTGGCCGCCACAATTTGAGCCGCATCCGCACTTGTTCATCCCAGGGACGCATGCGGATTGCGCCGATAAGGGCCGTTGCCGGGCCAATGGTCTCCCATTCGAGCGAGGCATCGAGCCCAAACCATCCATCCCAGGCCCACTGAAGAGGCGGGTGCGCGCGGCGCACATTCCCCGAAAGGAGTACGGGCTCGTCCTGCAGGAGACTTTGGCGCAAGGGCCCGGCCAGGGGCGCCAGGTACCCTTCTTCAAGCCGGTCGGCGAGGAGAAGACGCGGATCGCGATCGCATGGCCGTTGGAAACACCGCTCCAGGAGCGTTCGCAGGAGCGGATCTTCCACCGATGGGGACCCTATTGGGTGAAGTCGTCATCCTCGAATTCGGCAAGGATGCCTTCGGGCATGGCGCGGTTGTGGACGAGCACCGTGTAACTACGGTGCACGAGGGCGTCAGCCTTGCGAAAGTTGGCAATGACGATCGGGGCGGTTTCTCGAGGTTGCTTGGTCAAAAGGTAGAACCGGCCTTGGGGACCGAGCAGGCGGCTGGCCTCTTCAATAATGCGTTCGGTCAAGGCTCCCGTGCCAAATCCGGGAGGGTGGGCCAGAATCACATCGAAATGCTCGTCGGGCAGGTTTCCCAGGGCCTCGACGGAAACCGCCGAGTGTTTTGCAATGTTGTTGGCTTGGGCATTGATCAAGGCGACGGTCCGCACCCGGGCGCTGCCGTCCGCGAAAACGACTTCGCCCGTGGGACCGGCTTTATTGGCGGCGAAAATTCCGGCGACACCCGCACCGCAACAAATGTCCAGGATGCGGTTCCCCTCTTCGATCTCGATGACCTCGCACAACGTGCGCGTTCCTTCGTCGATGGCGCCGTAGCAATGAACGCCGGGGCGGCTGATCAGGTCGTAAGGACCGGTTTTCACAAGCTTGACGCTGAAGGCGATTTCGTGGCGGCGGCGGGGGTGGCTCCCCTCCCGTTCGGTCCAGAAGAAACTGTTGACCTTACCCGGAAATTCATGGATGGTACCGTAGATCTTGCGAATCATCGGGAACGTCAGGCCGAGGTCCTTGGTCGGCAGACAGACGAGCAAATTGCCGCCCGGTTTGAGCGCGTGCCAGGACTGCTCTACCAGGTCGAGTTTCAGTTCTCGATTTTCGCCTCGCCGGGGAAACCAGACCAGCGACTGGCAAGGCTCGATGTCCCAGAGATCGGGGAACACGATCGTGCGAGCCGGCCAATCGTTGTCGCGGATCACCTCTTCCAACTGCTGGGCCTTGGTGTCGTCGAAGTGGAAGAATAGGGGAGTTCCGAGTTCTTCCAGGCGTGCCGGCCCCAGCGTGGTCATAAGAGAAACCGCGGTTTCCAGGGGAGGATCGATGAATACGACCGGACCTTCGAGCTTGGCCAAGAACTCGTTTGAGAATTCCGGTTCCTTATTTTTTGACTTGTTTTTTTTCATGATCATTAACCGTTGCTTGGGAATGTTGCCAGGGAGGTGCTCTTCGGGTGGCTTATACCCGCTTGAAAACCCATTCGTTTACAGAGGTCCATGTTTCGCCGGGTTGCAACACGAGCCAGCCGGCGCCGATGCCGCCATCGGCGTTGTTGATGGCGTTGGTCGGGCAGGTGTAGGGCTCGATGCAGAAGCTATCCCGGCTGGGCGGAGTGTAGACGACCACTTCGCGGTAGTCCGATTCACACCAAAGGCCCAGCTCTCCTTTTCCCGGATAGATCATGCGCCCGCGCAACAAAAGTTCGGGTGTGCCATGGCCCTCTGGAGTTTGCGTGGCTTGGAGACGATTGGGGAGGGAGGGTCGTTTCGGGGCGTTTTGCGGCAAGTCGCACAACACGTCGTCCAACTTCAGGGAGTCGAATGCCGTCGGCTTGTTGAGGTTGCGCGAGGCATCGACGGGCATTTTTTTGCCGGTGGGAATGCATTGATCCAGCTCCCAGAAGGCCGCGGCCGGAACTTCGACCTGAGTCTTCCAGTCGGGAAGGGCGGAAAAATAGGGGTGATAGCCCAGTCCGAAGGGGAAGTTCCCAGGACCTTCATGATCGACCTTGGCTTCGATTCGCAACACGCTGAACTCGCCGTGCGCGATCAAGCGGTAGGTCATTTGCAGGCGGCCATTTTTGGGCCATTGGGCCCGGCTTCCCGGGCCATCGCGAAACAGATCGAATTCGGCGGTGATCCACGATTCGTTGTTTTCGGCCGAGGCTTCGAGCAGCCGCCAGGGATGGCGGCATGCAAAACCATGAATCGCGGTTTTCCCGCCATCGCCGGACAATTCCAGTTGATAAGGGTTCCCTTCAAACTGGTAACGGCCCGCGGCGATCCTGTTGGGAAAAGGAAAAAGGATGGGGTTACCGCTGCGGGTGCCTTTGCCGTCTTCAAAGAGGCCGGGATCGCAGTGGATCAATTCGATGGGCCCGGCGGCGGTGTTGACCTTCCAGGAAATCAGGTTGAAACCGAGCGCGGGCCAGACCTGGGCCTGGTTGCCCGCTCCATCGTCGAGCGTCCAACCGGTCGGATTGATGCCCAGCAATTCTCCCTTGAGGGGAAGGGGTTTCCGGCGGATCAACGCACTCATCTTCAATGTCCTCGTAACCGGTATCGGACCTCAACACCGCCCTGACACCCAAATGTTTAAGATAGCAAACCGGGTCGATCCCGGACTTCGGCTTGTCCCAAGGGAGGTGGTCTCCTTGGGGCCTTCGAAGGGAGCCGCCGAGGCGAACCGGAGAAATAACCCGGCCGACCAATGCCAGAAGTCCGCACCCCAGTGCGTCAAACCCGAGCCCTTCAGGCCATGGCAAAGGATCGTAACGATCGTCCCATCGCTTGGGGATGCCTGAATCAATGAATTGACTCGACCGATGCGGAAAAAGCGACATAAGTTTGATTTTATCAATGAATTGAGCGCGGCGGCCGTGCTCTTTCGCTTGAGTTTCGCACGGCATTGGGCCAAGGTCTGGATGGCATGATCAAAGTCATCTTGAGGGGAATCTGGTCGTTCTATTTCCTACTCCTTGTGTTTTTCACCGCGATGGGCGTGGCCAGCTATTTTCGCTACTCCACAGCCGGTTTCGATTTCGAGGTGCCGACGGAGCAAGGCGCCGAGGTCACCTATTACCGAGTGCGCTGGGATGAGGGCAGCACCTGGGTGGGCAAGGCGATTCAGCCGGTTCCGCTTCCGAATCGGCCGCTGGATTGGTTTGATCCGGGTGGGACCTTCATGGATGTGCCGACCAAACCGCGGCACATGCACTGGCTTAACGACTGGGGATTCTGGTGGATCACCGATCCCGCCAACGATCCCTTTGTTTTTGTTCGCTATGGCGGGGCGACCGCGAGTTACTGGATCGGCGTTCCGTCCTCGCTCTTTCTTTTGGTGATCTGGTTGCCGGCGGGGGTCGGTTTGTGGCGGCTTTTTGTAGCCGGGAGGCAGTCAGGCAAGGTCGAGAAAAAGACCGAGCAGGCGCCTCCACAATGAGTAAGGGCCCGGGGTGAACCCAGGCCCTTTGAATTTGCAAATTCTCCCCGTGGCGAGATTGCTATTTACCCTTGAGCGACGATTTTGCCGGAGCCTGGCCCTTGCCTGGATCTTGAGGTTTTCCGTGGCCGGGGGCCTGACCGTGCGCCCCCTTTCCCTTGCATGCCGGCAGGTCGTCGGCACAACCATGGCAGGTAAAGCGTGCCGGCGGATCCCACTCTGGAGCCAGTTTCAGGTGCTTGTTGATGTAGGGATTGATCGAGGAGTCAAAGAAAAGATCGCGAGGGTAGGTCGCCGAGGGGCGGGCGGTTTCGCGACAAACAAGTCCGGCGGCACAGCAACTTTCCATCACCAGTTCGGAGCAGAAAAAGGTGTTGCGCTTGTGGCCGCAGGGCTTGCCGTAATAGGCGGTGAAGGGGCCGCGAGGACGAAACGGGGTCAACTGGAAAGCCAATCGCTGCAAGGCGAAGATTTTGCCATCTTGCCCTTCGGCCCACTGTGTTAGATTTTCCGATTGTTCTTCATTCAGGGGGACCGCTCTCTTGCGAATCCAGACCCGCCCTTCGGCCTCGTAACTTTTCAGGTGAGGAAGCGCATCGAGCGAGCGACAGCGTACCGTGTCGTGCGGGCCGCCTTCGAGCACGGCCATGGTCCCGTCGCGCCGCTTGAAGATGATCCCCGAGTGGGTCGGGTGGCTGGTCAAAGCCACATTGTGCATGACGATCCAAAAAATGGATGTATCGGTTGCCAGCATGATGTCCCCAGCCTGGGGATGATAGGGCGTGGCTGGCCCAACGAGCTCATGATCGATGATGTAGCGGGGTTGATAAAGATAAGCTTCGGCACCTTCATCACCTGCATGCAGGCTCAACAGGGCAAACAAGATCGTACCGGCCATCATTCCTGGCCTCCATGCCTTGGAACGAAGAGTTTCTCTCTACATTCATCCCCCCAATGACCCTCTTTCCTGCAGGTCGAGAAGCACGGGTCTGGGGATTTGGGCAAAAGCTGAAACAGTCGGGTCGGATAACCGGCTGGTACGGAAAATAAGGATTGTGCCTGGGGCTAGGGAGCCGGGAAGGATGAATGTTCCGCAAGCAGCAGCCACTTGCCTTGGTGATCGATCCAGACGTCGGTGTAGAGGGTTGTTTCATCGATCGGCTTACCGGCACGAACCCCCTTGGTTCGGACCTTGCCGGTTTCGATGACGGTATTTCCCAGCTTGCGAAACTGGACCCCGGTCGATTCAAACGATTCGTAGCGGGTCTCCATTTTGCCTAAATTTGCTAGCATATCAGCCTTCTTGAGGATTTTTCCTGAAGCGGTGATGAGCTGAAAGTCGTCGGCCAGGATCTGCTGGAGACGGGCGGGCTCTTTTTTGGCCAGTGCCCGTTCGTAGTCCTGGATTGTGGACCGCAGGGGCTCGGGACAGATCGGTTCCCTGGTCGTGCTTGCGGGAGGAACTTGCTGCAAAACGGTTGCCAGCAACAGAATGGGGATCATGAAGGATTCCTGAGATTGCGAACGGCTCTGACTAAGAATCGGTTGGAGAAATCCTAAAAAAACCGTTTGGCGTTTCGAGTTTGGGAGACGGGGATGGCTGATTTTGCCGGGAAAGTGGCCTTGGTGACTGGAGCGTCGTCAGGAATTGGCAAAGCCACGGCGATCGAACTGGCGAAACAGGGTGCCATGGTGGGACTTCTGGCCCGCAGGCAGGACGAACTGGAGATTCTTGCCAGGCAGTTGAATGGCAAGGGGCTGGTGTTGCCCGCCGATGTCACTGACGAGGCTGCGGTTCACGGCGCGGCCCGAAAACTGGCCGACTGGGCAGGCGGCATCGACATCCTCGTTGCCGCGGCAGGCTTGTCCTTGCGCGCGCCTTTTGCCGAAACGAAGGCGGCGGCGGCCCAGCAAATCATGACGGTCAACTTCATGGGCGTCGTCCACGCGACCCAGGCCGCGCTTCCCTATGTGGTGAAACGCAAAGGCTCGCTCGTTGCGGTCAGCTCACTAGCCGGCCGCAAGGGCACGCCGGGATATTCGATTTACGGTGCGTCGAAATTCGCCGTACAGGGGCTTTACGATGCTCTGCGTATCGAGCTTTTGGCGCAAAAGGTTCATGTCGGCATTTTGGCGCCAGGATTTGTCGATACTCCTCTGCGCGAAAATGTGCTGAATGGCCAGGGGAAAGTTCACGACTCTCCGCCCGAATTGCCCTTTCGGGTGTGGCCCGTTCAGACCTGCGTCGACCGGCTCATTCGCCTCATCAAGGGGCGTCAACGGGAAGCACTCATTCCGCCATTCGTTCATTACTTGCTCAGTGCCGACCATCTGGTCTTGCGCGGCATGGTGAGCGATCATGTGCTCGCTCGTCGCTTCCGGGCCAATGGTGCTTCGGCGGAGCCCAAGCCGACCCGTTGAGGTTCGACCGCGTCGAATCGTTGTGGATCATGGACGGGGAGGAGAGTTTCCGCCGCGATTGCCCGGTTTGGCGCGGATTTTTCGGAATCTCTGGCCATTCAGAAGCCAACAGACCGACAAACGCGGCCCGATTTCACGAAAACGGCGCATAATGTCGAAAGAGGATTCAGGCGGGCTGCGTTTGAGAATTCGGTAGGTGGTCGATTTTTCCGGGTCCGCCCAGCGACTGAGATCGGGTCCTATTTCCCGCCAAGGATTGCATCGGTTGGAGTTGCCCGGCTGACCTATTTCCACAGGTTGGCCAACCGCCAGGGCCCGCCATGAATTCCTTCCACCAGCGCGCCGGCCCGTCATGACCGAAAAACAGTACATCGGCCTGGACCTGTTGCGGTTTCTTTCCGTGATCGCCATCGTTTGGTTTCATGCGGGCGCCCCGGGGTCGGAGATTGCCCACGCGGGTTTGCCTGCCTTACTCCTGATTTCGCTGGTGCTACCGATCATCCGCGACAAGGGTAAGCCCATAGGTCCGATCATCGCGAAGCGGGCCGATCGGCTTTTGGTGCCCTGGTTCTTTTGGTCCCTGGTTTATGGATCCTATTTCGCTCAACATGCCTTGAGGGCCGGAGAGCCTTTTTCTTCGGAGTTTCAGGCATGGATGATCTTCACCGGACCGATGATCCACCTCTGGTATCTGCCTTTCGCCTTTTTCGGATCGCTTAGCTCCCTGATTCTTTTTCGACTCGTCGGGTCGTGGCCCCAGCTGGTGACGGTCCCGGTTTTGTTGACGGCTTCATGCCTGCTCTTATGGGCGCGGACCGAGTCTCATCTGGGCACGCCTCCCTTGTCTCAGTGGTTTTTGGGATCGGTTTCGATCCCCCTCAGTGTGGCCATCGGGATCGTGATGAGGAAAACCGACGAGGCCAGGCAGCGGCAACTGCTTGGCCTCATCTGGATTCTCTTTTTGATCGTGGTCGCGCTGTTGGTCGTCTGCATCCGGCCGCAACATTGCCTTCCCTATGGGATCGGCTTTACCTTCGTCTGTCTTTTCCTGCTCTGGTCGCCCCGGCTCGCGAGGCTCACCAAAAAACTCAACGATGTCACCTTCGGAATCTACATTCTCCATCCGGTCGTTTTTGCCTTGCTCACGAACAAAATCATGGTTGGCAATCCCTACCAGCCGATTGTTGCCGCCTTTGTGGCAACTGCCGTCTCCTGGACGGCGACCGCGCTCTTAAGGATGACGCCCCTTCGCCGGTTTCTGTGATTTTCTCATGGAAGTCCTCCAAGCACGCTTCTGGATTCCCCACCAACCGCTTAACCTTTGAGAAAGCCGGTCAGGTGGACCGAGGGATAGCGCAGACAAGTGTCTTCGACGAGTCGAGCGACCGAGGAATCGGCTTGCGCCAGATCCTTGAAATCGAACGGGATGTTCGTCTTCGCTTCCAGAAGGCTCGCCAATCCCAAATTCTTGATTTCAACCAGGCGCGAGCGAAATGCCTGCATCCTGGCCATGGTCTTTGATCCGCTGTCGGTTGATTCCAGATGGATATTCATGGAGAGCTCCTCGTCACGACAAAAATCCTTTTGGAGGTTTCGTGTGCATTTGGTGTGCCAGAGGTCGGATTCTCACGTCTAATCCCAATTTGAGAATCGGGGAGTCGCGACGGGAGTTGCAGAGGGATATCGAACTAGGGCTCGATGCCGTATTTCTTGAGCTTTCGATAGATAGTGGCGACGCCAATCCCCAATGCTTGCGCGGCTTCACGAGCGTTGCCGCCGGATTTGATCAGCGCATCCTTGATCGCATTTTTCTCAAGATCTTCCATCGAACCGGCAGGCTGGGTTTTGGCGAACGGCTTGGCCAGGTTGGCATCCGCATCCATGAGGGGAATGAATCCGGTCCCGCTCGGGGGTGTCCCGGGGCCCTCGGAAACCACCGGAACGGGAGGGGCCTCTGCTGGAAGAAGGGTAGGGGCCGGTAGATTCGTCGGCGTCGAAATGGGGGGCGCCGCGGGTGCCTGCATGATCGCCGACCCAGGTTTTCGCGCGTGAAAATCGGCGGGAAGCTCGGCCAGGCCAATCCAGGGGGACTTGCCGAGAATGGCCAGGCGTTCCATCAAATTTTGCAACTGGCGGACATTTCCCGGCCACGGATTTTGCGAAAGCGCATCGAGTGCTTCGGGCGTAAACCCTTGAATGTTGCGACGATACCTCAAGGCGAATTCGAGCAAAAATCTCTGGGCGAGCGCTCCAATATCTTCGCGCCGTTCGCGCAAGGGGGGGAGTTTGATGGGAACGACATTGAGCCGGTAATACAGATCCTCGCGGAACTTCCCTTGGCGGGATTGCTCTTCAAGGTCAAGGTTGGTCGCCGCCACCACGCGGACATCCACGACCTTGGCGCGTGTCGAGCCAACGCGCTGCACCGTCTTTTCTTGCAGAAAGCGCAAAAGCTTGGCCTGTAACCCCAGATCCATTTCGCCAATTTCGTCCAAAAAAAGCGTGCCCTGGTCGGCGGCTTCGCAGCAGCCCACCTGGGCGCCTTCCGCTCCGGTGAAAGAGCCCTTTTCATGTCCGAATAGCGTGCTTTCCACCAGGTCGCGTGGCAATGCGGCCATATTCACGGGCACAAAGGGGCCGGCGGAGCGGCGGCTCTGCTCGTGGAGCATCCTGGCCGTGACCTCCTTGCCTGTGCCCGATTCGCCCAAAATCAAGACGGTGGCATCGGTTTGGGCCACCGTCGCGATCATTTCCCGGACCAACCGAATGGGTGGGCTGTCGCCGACCATCTGGGTGCCTCGGGCCTGGTGATTGCGCACCATGTCCTCGAGGTTTTCCAGCCTCTTTTGAAGCTGAACTTTTTCCATCGCGTGCTTCAAGGTGACTCGCAGGCGGCTGGGATCGACCGGTTTCACCAAATAATCGAATGCCCCCATCTTCATGGCATTCACCGCGCTCTCCACGGTGGCGTTGCCTGTAAAGAGGATCACCGGCAGCGCCGGGTATTGCGCGACCAGTTCTTGCAAGATTTGGCTGCCATCATGATTGCCCAGCTTGAGATCGAGCAGGATGATCGTGGGAATCTCACGATTCATCGCTTCCATCAGGGCGGCGCGGTTAACCGCGGTTTGCGTGCGAAAGCCCAGGGGATTGATGCGAGCTTCCATGATGGGAAGCAAGGTGGTGTCATCGTCCACAATCAAAATAAGGGGCTTATCCGCCATGCTGAGAAGGAACCCGAAAAAGCCAGGAGCAGGGTTTTCTCCATTACACCCGTTCTCAGGCGGTCGGCAAGTCTCATTTTGAGAAAGACCGTGAGAATGATCGAACCTGGGCCGATCCCACGGATTCAAGGCACAAATCCGAAATTTTGGCAACCTTTCGCAAAAAATCGAAAAAAATCCAAATCGTCTTCTATCCCAAACATGAGAACCGCATTGATGGCAAAGAAGCAAATCTCCAGGATTTAGGGAAATGCCGTGCAGGTTATCGATCATCGTTCGGAGAAGTGGCAGGGCCTCTGGATCAATCCGCGTTCAATCCAAAGCCATGTCGCGTCGTTTTTATTTCTGATTCGTAGCGAGATCAACCGGCAAAGCCTTTTTCCGCGTCAATGGGACCCATCGGATCGCGCATGAGCAGCATCATGTATTCGCCGAGGTTCGACTCGCGGATGGGTCGGGCGCTCATCCGGATCAAGGAAACCCCCGCTTTCAAACGGGTCCTTGATCTCACGTTGACCATTCCCGCCCTGGTTTTCCTGTCGCCTGCTCTTGGCGTGATTGCCCTGCTCATCAAGTTTCACGACCGTGGGCCGATCTTTTTTAGATCGGTCCGGATTGGCAAGGACGGCGTGCCATTCAGATTTCTGAAGTTTCGCACGATGGTGGTCAATGCCGAAGCGCTGAAAGCTCAGCTCCTGCATCGCAATCAGCATGGTTTGAGCGTGACCTTCAAAATGAAGAATGATCCGCGCATCACGCCCATTGGCTGCATTTTGCGAAGATGGAGTCTGGACGAGCTGCCCCAGCTATGGAATGTCCTCCTCGGGAGCATGTCGCTCGTGGGGCCGAGGCCGGCCGTGCCGGCCGAAGTGGCTCGCTACACCGATTTCGACCGGGAGCGCCTGCGCGTTCTCCCGGGCATCACCTGCATCTGGCAGGTTTCCGGCCGGTCGGATGTTCCGTTCGAACGGCAGGTGCTCATGGACCGAGAGTACATTGAAAAACAGTCGCTCTGGACCGACCTGATCCTACTTGGCAAAACGCTGCCCGCCGTGTTCATTGGCCGCGGCGCCTATTAGCCGGCGCCTTTGAATCGGCGCAAATCATCGGAAACCTAAGGCACTTTCACCGGCTGGCCAAGCGCTTTGGCCTTGCCCATGACGGCCCTGAATTTGGCGGATTTCGCGGGATCCTCGTCCATATGTTGCAGAAGGCCCCAGCTTCCCCATTTGGACCAGACGCTCATTGAAGAGAAATTGCAAAAAAGATCGCCTCCCTCGTTGACCCAGTCGTCGAGGTACTTTTCGTAGATCACGCCCATGCGCGGGTGGGCATTCGCCGCATGGAATAGCTTGGTGAGATCGGCATTGTTTTCGCCACCTTTGATGCCCGATAAATGTTGGCCGCCTTCGTAGGCAAGCAATTTCAAGCCGTATTTATCGGCGAGTTTTTTATTGGCGCGCATCCATTTGCGGCTTTCGGGAAGCGCCTCATTCTCGACATAGTCGAGCACCTGATCGACCGACCATTTCGTCACTTCATCGAGGCTCGGTTTGGTGTCGGGGCCGACGTTCATCGAAATGTAAGGGGCGATCGCAATCGCGTCGGCGTTTTTGAACGCATCCTTGTAAGCCAGGATATTTTCGCCGATGTGGGTGTTGACGATCATCGAGGGCAAAACGCGCACGAGCTGCTTTTTGTCGAATACGCTCTCCCAGATTGCGAAGATCTCAAGTGAGCGATGAGCGGTAAAAAGCCAGGCGGCTTCCCACGGCTTGGCCTTGGGGCGAATCTCGCCGCCTTTCTTCGAGGCGTGCCGGTGCTGCCCAAAAATGGTGTTCCAGATCTCGTTGGAATACTCGACATAGATCTTGAGCTTGGGATTGAGCTTTTCCTTGACCATGACGGCGAACTGCCGCACGTAGTCGTCGTCGGCCTGGTGGGGCATGCAAAACCAGGGAGGAGCGTCGAGCCGGTTGGCCAGATCGATCATCAGTTCGAGGGGAATTCCCTTGAGCGAATAGGTGGCGGACTGAAGCGTGGGACGCTCGGACCATTTCATGACCTTGGAATCGTTGGTGAGCATGAAATCCATGAAGCGGATGCAGGCGACCCCTTTCCACAATTCCAGGAATGCAGGGTTCCACGGCTCCTTGAGGTAGGTATCTTCATGACCAGGGAGGATGACGCGGATGTTGCGCACGGGGTTCGTGGGATCTGTTTCCCGCAGGCTCAGAAACAACCCTCCCTTTTGGGAATCGACGAGTATTTTCATTCGTCCGGGTTGGTCGACTTTCACTTCCGCGGTTCGGTTGAAGGTGATTTTTCCCTTCCCCTCATAAAGCACGGTGTAAAGCCCGCTGGGATAATGCCCGCCTTCGATCGTCGTCACGGGCGTTTCGGCCCAGGAGCCGGGGGCCAGTTTTTTGACCCAACCGTTCTCATCGAGTTCCAGCGGCGGCCCTTTGCCCCAGGACTGCCCGGTGGACTGGCTCGCCCACGGCCTTGAATAGCGAAAGAGATCGACAAAGGGCATTTCCGACCCGTGATCGGCGGGGCCGGCGAAGTTGATGCCGATTTTCGGATTGGGCTCTGGCGGTTCCACCGCGGCAAGCGGGCCAATGAACTGATAAAGGCCCCAGGCAAAAATGAGCCCCACCAGGGTCAAAAGGGCTCCAATGGAAGCGCCGCGGCCGGTCAACTTGGACATCTCATCACCATCGTTCGGGAGCTGCCACAAACGGAAACGTTCAGGCAAAGGCAGAAGTTAAAGACATGGTCTCTCCGTTTTTTGGCAAGCCTGCTTCCGGCTTTGCGCGCACCTCGTCATCATCCGTTCGGCGCAGGTACCCCATCTCTTGGCCAAGGTTTTTCTACCTTTCGCTCGCGGCACTTGCGGAAATCCCAATCTTCACAGCGAGGTGGTCGCAGTGCCGATTCCAAGGGTAGGGGCCTGTCCGAAGGCAAAACCAAGCCAAATGAATTGACAAAAAGGGGCAGGAATGCACCGAGGGGCACCTCAACCTCTTCCTATTTGTCAGAAATTGCAGCTGCGAGCCCCGAGACCTTTCGAAAAAAGATCGGATTCTGGGCCCAGTTCGTCTCCCCGAGCTGGCAAAAAAATCAGAATCGGTACAACCGCCCCAAAGCCAACTCGGTACTTAAATCTTTCCTATTCTGACTTTTCTTTCCAGTTTTTGTAGTTTTTCCACATTTGCTAGGATCCCCATTGTCACAGTTGGCCGAGCCCTGAGTGCCGTGCGATGAGCCGATTCTTTCAAGAATTTTCTGATTTTCTTTGGTCCCGATGGGGCCGGAGGGAAGTTCGTTTGGCCTGGACAGGAACTTCCGGCCTGCCAGAACCCGCCCTGCTCCCCTTCTCCCTCCGTGAGAAACCCTTTCCCGCACAGGAAGCGACCCTGGCTCATACTGCCTTGAACCCCCGCGACATGAACTTCTCCCTGGAATGGGATCATTTGAATCTTGTCGCTCGTCCGCCGCTTTCGCCGATTGCCTTGGCGGAGGCCGTGCCGAGTCAGGCCGAACCAACGCTGTCCGATTCCGGTCTGCACTGGCTCGATGCGGAATGGAGAGTGCTTTCCGGTAGCGGCGACGCGGCCGCCTGGAAGCGCGTCCTGGATCTTGCGCTCTGCTTGCCGGTTTTGATCCTGCTTTTGCCGCTATTCGCGCTGATCGCGATTCTGATCAAGCTTCAGGACGGCGGGCCTGTATTTTTCAAATCGGTGCGCGTGGGCAAAGGGGGGATCCCGTTCGACTTTTTTAAATTCCGCACGATGGTGGTGAAAGCCGAGGGGATGAAGCAAGCCTTGATGGCGCGCAACGTGCACGGCACGGGAGTGACCTTCAAAATCAAGCACGACCCGCGCATCACCCCCATCGGCCGATTCCTGAGGCGCTGGAGTCTGGACGAATTGCCCCAGCTTTGGAATGTTCTGCAAGGCGACATGTCCCTCGTTGGTCCTCGCCCCGCCGTGGTCGAAGAAGTGGAGCGCTATAGCGCCAGCGATTGCGAACGCCTCAAGGTCCTGCCGGGCCTGACTTGCATTTGGCAAATTTCCGGCCGGTCGGAAATTCCCTTCGAAGGTCAGGTCGAAATGGACCGGGCCTACATCCGCAATCAAAGCCTGGTCCTCGATCTCAAGATTCTGTTATTCACCTTGCCCGCCATCATTCGCGGCAGAGGAGCGTATTGACGTTTTTCTCTGACGATGAAGCCAGCTTCGGTTCCCCGTCAACCGCAAGCTTGCCCATTCACCTCCCAACCTCCCATTCGATTTCCTGTGTGAATGCCCGTCAGGAGTTCGTTCGCTCCGTCCCAGCCGACACCCTGGGGAGGCTGTGTCCGCGGCCATTCTCACAATTCCCTTCATTCCTTGGATTCCTCGTATAAGAAACTGGGGAACTCCGAATCAGTCAGCGATTGCGGCACATGAACGAAAACCAATCTGCGCCGCACTCACCGGCGGAAAAACGCGTCGAGACCAGCCGGGCCTTGGGCCTTGACCTCACCCCTTTCACCATGCAGCAATCGCTCGATCGGATCGAGGAGATGATCCGGAGTGGCAAGCCCGGTTACTTCATCACCGCCAACCTCCATTACGCGATGATTTCCGAGAACGACCCTGAACTGCACGTCGTGAACAGGGAGGCCGATTTCATCCTGGCCGACGGCATGCCCCTGGTCTGGGCGAGCAAGCGCCGCAAGGTCAAACTACCCGAACGCGTTGCCGGATCCGACCTGATTCCGAAATTGTGCGCGCTGGCGGCCGAGAAAGGCTACCGGGTTTTTCTGCTCGGGGCGGCCGAAGGCGTCGCGGTCGAAGCGGCCGCCAAGCTCAAGGAAAAACATCCGGCAATCCAGGTGGTCGGCACCGAATCGCCCCCTTTCCGCCCTTTGTCCGAAGCGGAAGAGGAGGCCTTGATCGATCGAATCCGCCAGACCAAACCCGATATCCTCGTGGTTTCCTTCGGCCAGCCGAAGGGAGAAAAGTGGATTCACAAGCACTTGCAGAAATTGGGCGTGCCGGTCTGCGCCCAGGTGGGCGCCACGATCGATTTCCTGGCAGGTAGAGTTCGCCGCTCTCCGAAATGGATGCACGGCACCGGCGCCGAATGGATCTGGCGCATGGCCCTGGAGCCGCGCCGCCTCACGGGAAGGTACCTGCAAAACATGGCCTTTCTGGCCAAGCGAGTGCTCAAGGGCGATCGCGATTGAACCCGTGAGGTCGCGGTCGAAAACTTGGCCCGATCGAAAACTTTGCCCGATAGAACCGTGGGCGCGTTACGACCTTGGGATCAGGCACGACCCATGAAAATCCTTTACAGTCATTACCTCGCTTCCGATGAGCATCCTGCCGCCCGGATGGTGGCTTCGATTGCCAGGGGGCTTGAGCGACTGGGCCATCAGGTGCGGATTCACCGCAGCGCGCCCAGCGAGCCAGTGACTGGCAGCGCCAAAAGTTCAGGTTCAGGGAAGAAGAAGTCGGGGTGGAAGCAGCGCATCAAAGATCGTCTCTGGTTCCTCAAGGCCCTCTGGCGTAACCGCGGATTCTTTCCACGCGATTTGGAAGCGGTGAAGCAGTTTCAACCCGATATCTTGCTGTCGCGTCAGGATGCCTATTGTTATTCGATGGTCAAGGTGGCGAAACGGACAGGGATTCCCCTGGTCACCTACGCCGATGCCCCCGTCGCTTATGAAGTGCGCCATTTTGAAGAGGGCGGCCGCTGGAATCCTCCGGGTCTTGTGGAATCGATCGAACGCCAACAGCTTATCGCGAGTCAGGCTGTGATCACGGTTAGCCAGGGAGCCAGGCGCATCCTTGAGCGCTATCGCCTTGACGTGCCGATTCATGTGGTTCCCAATGGAGTCGAAGCGCCGCTCTTGCCCTTGCCCACATCGGCCGAACGGCAAAACCGGCGCTCGGAGCTGGGCGTTCGCGCAAGCCGCCTGATCGGCTTTGCCGGGTCGTTCAAGCCATTTCACGGTCTGGATCTCCTGGCCACCTTGATGGAAGCGACCGCGTCGCGCGACGATTGTCAGTGGGTGTTGATCGGCGATGGTCCGGGTCTGGATCGATTCCGATCCCTGGCGACCTCATGGAAGCATCCACCGATCATCACGGGCTGGATTGCGACTCAAAAGGTCCGGGAAATCCTTCAACTGGTCGATGTGGCCGTCGCACCTCATGCCCGAACGAAAGAGGAGTTCTATTTTTGCCCGCTGAAGTTGCTCGATTACGCCAGCGGGGGCTGTGCCATCCTCGGTTCCGACCAGGGGGACCTTCCGCAGCTCTTGGGGGGCGCGCAAGCGGGGGCGTGGGTTGAAACGGACTCTGTGGCAGTCTGGACGGAACATCTTTTCCGGCTTTTGGATCAACCCGAGGTGACGCGCGCGATGGGACGGCTTGCCCGCGAACAAGTGGAGGGCGGACTCACCTGGGACAATACTGCGTCTCAAATCGAGAAAGTTCTCAAAGCAACCCTTTCGTCCGCCTCAAAATGAGAATGACCTTCAGGGGCTTTGTTTAAAATGGGGGCTCTGGTTGGGCAGGGGTGCCGTCCTTTGAAGTTCTTTCCATCAGGATTGGTTTTTGTCGGTTTTTTCAGATTTTTGCTGAGATTGGTCCCACCTTTGCTCTTCATCACTTTGGATTGGGGAATCACCCCAGTCGCGGATGGAAAGACAAGCCCAGCTGAGAAAAATTCTTGAATATTTCCCAAATGTGCTTGATAATTGTGAGAGAATGGCCTCGGATCGTTTATGCTGATTGCAGCGGTTGTCCGGCACCAATGTCTTTCCGTTTTTTGGTCCATCCTGCTTTTGATGAAAGAAAGCAAGGTTGGACCTGGGCGCTAGCCCAAATTATCCAAATTGCCCATTGAGTTGAATCTTTCTTCCGTTTATACTCACCATGATCATTAAGGACGCACGTCGATGACGGACTTCAGACCCTACGATTCGATGCCCGTC
This sequence comes from Gemmataceae bacterium, assembly GCA_965226945.1. GTDB lineage: Bacteria > Planctomycetota > Planctomycetia > Gemmatales > Gemmataceae > SYLG01. Next base: position 5,602,773 of record OZ245717.1, read on the forward strand.
TCGGTGCCTGAAGGAACCTACGCTTCGGGTGAATTCGGTATCCAGCAACCTTATTCTGGCGGACCGGTCGCGACGGTTGCCGTCAATCGCTCGCCGATCTTCTGGATCCGCCGCGAGCTGACGGAAGCCTTCTTCCGCGTCTTGCAAAACTGGTGGCTGGTCCTGGGTCTTTGGTGCATCGTGTCGATGGGCCTTGGGTATGGTGTGGCGGTCGCGTTGGGCAAACAAACCTGGAAATCGACGGAAATCCTCAATTACCAGCCCGCCAATAATGGGGAGTACCGCGACAACAATAAGAGTTCGACCTTGAAAGAGCTTCAAGGCCTGGCGACCCATCACGATACGCTTACCAAGACTGCCGAAGCGCTCAAGACCGACCCCGATCTTCCCAAGGAAGTCAAGCTTCCCATCAACAAGAAGGCCCTGGAAGCCAGCCTGACAGTCACGCAACCGCAGGGCACCAACCAATTGCTACTCACCTTTAAGTGGGACAGTAAGGAAGGCGCGAACTACCTGCTTGGGAAAATCCAGGAACAGTTTCAGGCAGGAGTACTCGAATTTACCAAGAGCACCGCTCAAAGTAGTCTTGTGGAAATCGAAAAGCAGATCAAAAGTCAGGAAGAAGCGCTACGCAAGCTGACCGAAGACCAAGCCAAGGCCATGAAGGCCCAGGGAATCACGGATATTAAAGGCGACCAGGCCGCCCTCAAGGACTCCATCACTTCGCTTGAGTACCAGCTTCGCCTCGACAATCAGGCGGAAGTGGGCGCCAAGGAAGAGTACAGGGAAGTCCTCAGGCAGTTGGACGACCTGAAAAAGACCGCACAAAAAGAGGCCGAATCGGAAGAAGACGATCAGGCTCAAGCCGACTCGATCTCCGACAACCGCCGCCGCCAGGACCGTATCCGCGAACTCATGCAAGATGAAAAAGAACGGATTTCGCTTGAGGCCCAATTAAAAGAGAAAAACTTCAAGCGCGTTCGCCTCGAAAGTCTGCTCCAGAGAAACGCGGTGGCCAAGTCGGAAGTGGACGAAGTCACCTCCGAAATCCGCACGATCAAGGCGAAGATGGACGGTAACAAAAAGACGATCGAACTCGACAATGAAATGCAAAAGATCGACAAACTCATCGTCCCCAAAAAGGGGAAAAAGATGGCCACCAGCCCGATCATCACCCAGATGCTCGATAAGAAAATGGACCGCGAACTGAAGATGCTCGGTCTGGCGATGGAAAAGCAGCACTTGACCGCGGAAATCGAAGCGGCCAAAGCAAAGCTTGCCAATATCACCGGCATGGAAGGGCGATTTGACGATCACACGAGCAAGATTGCCAACGCTAAATTGGCGCTTTCCAACCTGATTGCCAAGAAATCCATCTACGAAAACCAGACGACGACCACACGGTCCGAGTTGATCCCTTACGGTCAACCGGCTACCAACGAAGGCGCCGACGGATCGACCAAGCCCCTGCTGTTTGGCATCTCCTCGCTGGGCGGCATCTGCCTCGGGTTGTTCACCCTGCTCGGCTGGGAGATCTTCGCTCGGGCAGGAACGCCTTCGAACCTGGCTCGCCGCCTCGAAATCCCCGTGCCCGATCTGCGCAGCCGCCCCGAAGAACTGGCCCGCCAATCGCGCAACATCAGCCGCCAACTGCGCCAGCGCGATCCCGGTCAGGGTATGATTCTCACCGTCCATCCCGTTGCCGCCACCGACTCTTGTATCGAAAAATCGATGGGAGTTGCCAAGGAACTGGGAGCCTCTTTCTCCAAGCGCGGCGAAAGGGTGCTCATCATCCAGCTCGACACCGGGGCGAAGGGTTCTGCCACCCTCGGTTTGTCTGACTACCTGTTCAACCGCGTCGACAGCCCGGCGATGGTGATCCGCCCCACCGACGACCTGTCCTGCGACATGCTGCCCGCCGGCTCGGAAAACCTCGATGCCGATTCGCTTGCCAACCAGCGCATGACCGACTTCATGGAACAAGCCCGCGAACGCTACGGTGTGATCATCATCGTCGGCCATGCGCTCAACAACCTGAGCGAAGTCGAAATCCTCGCTTCGAATTCGCAATCGATCGTCCTGGTGGCCGATGGCGAAAAGCCGATCGGATCCGACGCCCGCGAAGCTCTATTCGAACTGTCCCGCATGCGGGCACCGGTTTCGGCCATGATGATTCGCTAAGGAAGTCGTGCAAACCCGTCCTTTCCAACAAGACCGGGATTTCCAGCAAGGAAGTCCCGGTCTTTTTCGTTGAATCGCCCCCGATCAAGCGGGTTTCATCAAAGTCTTGACCGCCGGCCTTCCCTGTCCATGCGCCCGTTCCCCCTCGCCCAACTTCAGCCTTCGAGGCGGTTTGCAAGGCGAAGGGCGCAGGGAGAAATACAAAGAGACCGGGGCCCTCTTAACCATCCCCCGGGATGAACGGCCTGTGCAGGAGCGGACCATGGCACCCATCACCGTCGCATTTGTCCTACCCGGCCTGGGGCGAGTCCATCGAGGAGCGGAAACCGCGTTTATGGAACTGGCCCGTTCCATGGCCATCCATCAAGGGGCAACGGTGCACCTGTTCGGTTCCGGCAGCGACTGGCCGGAAGGTTGCCATGGCCACACCGTTGCCTGCGTGCGCCGCGAAAAATTTGAGAAGTGGCCAACATTTCCCGTGATGCGCAACGAGTGCGTTTACGAGGAAGCCACCTTTGCCTGGAATTTGTGGCGGCACCCCGAGTGGAAGCCTGGTCGCTTCGACAGCATCGTCTCTTGCTCCTACCCGTTCGTGAACTGGTTGATGAGCACCATTTCGCGCAAAAACAGGCCAATCCGCATCTTTTCCACGCAGAACGGAGATTGGGCCAGCAGTTCAAAATCATCGGAATATCGCTTGTTCGATACCGATGGGGTTGTCTGCATCAATCCGGATTATTACGAACGCAACAAGAATCTCTACCCCTGCGCCCTGGTGCCCAACGGTGTCGATCCAGACGTGTTCTATCCTGACCCCAACGCGGCGCGAGATCCGCGCGTTCCGGCCGATCAAGCGTTGATCTTCATGGCCAGCGCCCTGATCCCGAGCAAAGGGGTCGACCATGCGATTCGGGGGGTGGCGCGGGCCGGCAAGGGTTTCCTCGTGGTGGCCGGCGATGGGCCGGAGCGGGAGAAGGTCGCCCGGCTGGCCATGGAGCTGATTCCCGACCGGCATCTGCTGTTGGGCTCCATTCCGCGCTCGACCATGCCAGGATGGTTCCGCTCAGCCGATCTTTTTCTGCATGCCAGCCGCGAAGAACCCTTTGGCATCGTTTACCTCGAGGCGGCCGCATCAGGAGTTCCTGTGATTGCGCCGGACGAGGCGGTTCCCAAATGGATCCTCGGCGATCTGGCATGGCCTTGTTCTCCCGAACAGCCCGAAAGCGTGGCCAAGGCGATCAACGAAGCGCTGGCAAAAGACAAGCAGTCGTGGGGCGAGCGCCTTCGCCAGCGCGTTCTCGACGGCTGGACCTGGAAAGTTCAGGCGCGCAAATATCTGGACCTGATCGAATCGATCGCCCGTGACAGGACGGGCACAGCAGCAAGGAAAGTTCGCAATGGCGTCTAATCCGGACCTCTCTATCGTCATTGTCCACTTCAAGACTCTGGAATATACGCGTAAATGCCTCGAGTCGGTCATGAAGTGGGAGCCGGCCGCCCAGACGATCGTCGTCGACAATGCCAGCGGTGACGGTTCCGCGGAAATCCTGTCGAAGGAATTTCCGCAGTGCGAATGGATTTTCAATGCGAAAAACGGTGGGTTCGCCGCGGGCAACAACCCGGGCCTGGCCCGCTCCAGGGGTGAATTTGTCATCTTGCTCAATTCCGACACGGTCCTCGAGGACGATAGTCTAAGCCGTTGCGTCCAGTACATGCGCGAGCGGCCCAAGGTGGGAGCGGTGAGCCCCAAGTTGATCGGGATGGACGATAAGCCGCAGGAATGCGCTTACGCCTATCCCACGGTGGCCAATCTCCTGGGACGGACCCTTGGCAAAAAGCCGGCGTCGGCCTCTCCTGGAAATCTGTGGCTTGCCGGCACCGCCTTGATGATCCGGCGCGCGGCCCTGCCGCCGAACAATTTCCACCTGGACGAAAACCACTTCATGTACTGGGAAGACTGCGACATTTCCGCGCGCATCAAGAAGGGCGGCTGGCAGCTAGAAGTGGTCGAGTCGGCGCAAATCCGCCACCTGGGCGGAGCGTCGGGCGGCGGCCCCGACAGCATCCGCCGCCCCGATCTTTATCTCTGGTACGTGTGGGGCGAAATGCGCTGGGCCTGGAATCACCTGGGATTGCTTGGCGGCCTTGGATATTGGTTTCTCGATCTGGTCGATGTGCCCAGGAAGTTCTTGCGAGGAATGCTCCATTCCCAAAGGCGCGTCGAACTGCAAAGGGCCCGTTCCAAGGCGCAGGCGCTTTGGCTGCGCTTGACCGGGCAATCTCCCCAAAGGCCCTGATCCAGGGCGTTATCGAATCAAAAGAAACTGGCCACCGTCATGCCGCTGCCGGTCCAGAAGATGAAATGCGTCCACTCCCAGCGGGCCTTGGCCGTCACCCGGCCCGCGAGAAAATCCTGGCATAAGGTCCAGACCACGGTCGAGATCATGACGCTGAGCGCCAGTCCCCTCGCTCCTCCCCAGGTGTATTCGTAGGGATCGAGCTTGCATAAGGGGCGCATGACGGCGATTTGAACGAGTGCGGCGATCAGATAGGCAATGGTGGCGGGGGCCAGTTGGCCTTTGGCTAGCATGCGCTGAAAATGAAATTGGCCATGCAATCGGGGGATCAGCCGGAGGATCAATACGGGCAAGATGATGCGCGCGGTGGCATAGCGAGCGTCGTATAAAATCCAGACCGCGGCGGGTGCCACGGCGGAAATCACAACAATCGCCGGAAACACATACAGCCGTTTCCACTGGCCCGCTTTTTCGTGCAGTTCGTCGAGCTCATCGGCATGGCCCATGCTTGCCATTTTTTTCGCAAGCTGCCCGTAATGGACATCGAGCGCCTTGGAGAGCAACCCTTCGACGGCGGCCGCCAAATTAAAGGCGAGCACATAGGGGCCCATTCCGGCGTCGCCCACCCATTCCGGCCCGATGAGCCGGTCCATATTCAACCACAATGCCATGACCATCGTATTGAGGAAGATTTTTTTGCTCGACTGTCCCAGTTCTGCCATCACCTCCTTGTCCCAGGTCCAGACCGGCATCATCGGTTCAAGCCAATAGCTCACCACGACCGAGGTCATGGTGCCGATCAGCGTTCCCGCGACAATCGCGTTGGCGGAAGGATCGAAAGTGGCCCAGATGACCGAGGAGTAGACGCCGATCCCGGTTTGCAAAATCTCCTCAATGACAATGGCGCGGAAATCGAGCCGTGCGCGCCGTTTGACGATTCCTGGGCTACGTAAGGCCATGATCATGGGCCGCAAGCCAAGCAGTGCCAAGAGAATGCCATGGGTCGTGTACCCCCACAGTGTCCCCGTGGCTAGCGCCACGAAGAGGCAGGCCACACCCAGGAGCGACCCACGCATCATCGTCATCGTCCAGGCGGTCTGTAAATACCGCGGCGTAAGACCGTCCTTGCTGCGTAAAAGGGTGGGCACCAGGCCGAGGTCGGAAGTCAGCTCGAACCAGGTGACGATGGCCATCGCCCAACCCAGGCGGCCATAATCATCGGGAGCCAGCATTTTGGCCAGGGCCCAACTGCTGAATATTCGCAGGAAAAAACCGATACCCTGGCCGAGGGCCACCCAGGCCGTTCCGACTAGTAGCGTTTTACCTTGAGACATCGATCCTGCCCGAATGAAAGGAAATCAGGCAGAGCGCCCAAACAGTTTACCAAGCTGCCAATTTCTTAGCCACTTGCGAAATTCCGGATCGTTGTATTGCGGCACCTTTTGCCACCACGCCTGAAAATAACCCCAAAGAATGCAAAGGCCGCCAAGGATCCAGGGCCGTTCCGCCATCCGGTAAACGGAAACGGCCAGGATGTAAAGCGGGTGGGTGCCCATAAAGTACTGGCCCCGGCCCCAGCGGATGCGGCCATGGTAAACGCTCTTGTGAGACGAACCCATCTGACGCAAGTGCGTGATATGCAGGATTGGGTCGTGGTAGCTAACCGCCTTCCAGCCCTTCATCCGGCATTTGTGGCAATCGATGCCGTCCCACATGACTTCGGAAACGAAGCCGCCGATCTCTTCGAAACATTCGCGGCGGTAGAGCTTGGCCACGCCGTGGGAGAACTCATCGCCTGTCCGTTCGTAGACGAGTTTTCCACCGACGGGAATAAAGGCCTTGCCGCTGGCGGTTCCCAGGCGGGGATCGGCCTTGAAGCGTTCCATCAAAGTGGCGAAATACTCGGGCGAGAATTCCAGGTCGGCGTCGAGCTTGCAGACGAAATCGAAGTCGGCGAGGTTTTTCGTGGCCAGTCCCGCATAGAAGGCTTCGATCACCCCCGGGCCGACGCGCCGTCCCTGGCCGACGGGACGGTGGAGCACCGAAATCCAGGGATATTTGGCAGCCGCTTCCTCCGCGATTTTACCGGTGTCGTCCTTGCTGCCGTCGTCGACGATGACCCAGGCCGCAATCGGCATCGTCTGGTTCACCAGGGAGCTGATCGTCTTCGGAAGGGTTCCCGCTTCGTCTCGGGACGGTGAAATGATGAGGATTCTCGGTGGCGAATCCATGAATGGAGCATCTCCTGGTCGATGGCGCAAAGGTGTCTTGGTCGCGGCCTCGACGCGGAAATTTTAGGTAAATTCCGTCTTAATCCCAGTCATTTCGACCCAGGCAGACCCATGCCAGGCCTTCACTTGGGTCCGGTGCAGCGGGTGCCCATCCGGCAGGTTGGAAAGCTACCTCTTTTGCTCTGTTAGCGATGGCGGACTTTTCGACGAGCAGATGTATCAGAAAACTGGGCGATCAGCTTGGCAGAGGCGGAACACCGGGGAATGCCGGGGTCTCGATCTTGTTGCCGTCCTGACCGGTGGGAGCCGCGCCTGGGATTTGATTTCCGGAGGGCAGAGGCTGTGCTCTGGGGCCCGTAGGCGTCACGGATGAGCCCGATGTATTGGTACCGGGCGCACCTGAGGTGGGATTGGTTGCCGGATTGGACTTGGGTTGGCCGGTGGAGGGAGCCTTGGGAGTCTCGGTGCCGGGCAAGGGATTGGTGGAAGCGGGAAGGTTCGTGGCCGCGGAACCATTTGGTGATCCACCGGCCGGTGCGGGGTTCGCTCCTGCTCCGCCTGGCGCGGTATTGCCCTGCGGCGGCGGCGCGTTGTTGACCGGAGTCATCGGATTGGAGTTGGCGGGGTTGCCGCCCGCGCCCTGACCGGAAAGCGGCCCTGGTCCAATTCCTCCCCCGTTGGGGCTGGGTCCTCCCCCGTTGGGAGTGGGAGGGGAGCCTTGACCAGGCGAGGCTCCCAGTCCGGGTGCGCCATTGGATCCTGGTGTGCTGCCCAGAGTTCCAGAGCCGTTGCCCAACGTGCCAGCGCCGGAGGGGCCATTGTTCGCGGGAGCGATTCCCACGGCCGTTGCCCCGACGACTCGGGCCCGCGGCGTGTTCAGATCCACTTTGACCGCTGCCGGCGAGACGACGGTGGTGGTATTGCCAGCCTGATCGGTGCAATCAAGTTTCACGAAAAGTTGATAAGGAACGCCGGAGTCGGCCATTTTCCAGACATACCGGCCGGTGTTGGACAACTCCTTGTTGATGACGGTCCAGGGGCCCTCCGCGCTGGTGCCGTAGGAAAGTGCCAGCGGGGTCTGTCCCAAAAATTTGTCCGCGGCGGTCCACAAAATGGTCATCGTGCCATGATCGATTCCCCGTCCAACTTCGGTGCCGAGAAGTCGCAGTTGCGGCTTGGTTTCGTCCACCTCGACCCAGATATGCGGCAGGTCGCCCGCCTTGGGGGGCGGCTCGCTCAATTCGACTCCGCTACGAGCAATGAGCGTGAAACCATAGCGGCCTTCCTCGGGAACTTCCAATTTGCAAGGAGGGGTCTTTTCGGCATCCTGATCAAACTTGCGCCAGGATCGGCCGCCATCGCGGGTGAACCAAACTTCGATGCGGGAAACACCCGAGGGGCCCTCGTCATCCAGTTTGAAATTCAACTGAAAGTTGCGGTGACTCACCATGAGCACATTGGGGGGAAGCCCGTTGTTTTGCGCGCTATTGGTTCCCATGGCCGCGGTCTGCACCCCCGCTGTTTTGGTTTGGCCAGGGACCATCGTCACCATTTGCTCGCCCAGGTTTCCTGCCTTGTCCCGGACGCTGAACCGGACATCGAACGAACCGACTCCCGAATTCCAGGCGTGGGTTCCTGTCAGGAGCGGCTGAGCTGAAAGGGGAGACCAGACGGTTGCGCCCGCAGCACGGGTTTCCAGTCTTATGGAGGCCGGGTCGGCGTTGTCGTCGCGGATCTCCCAGTCGACGGTCGCCGCGCCGGCGCTGCTCGTCGTGCCCTTCAAGAAGATTTGCGGAGGCTGAGTATCCACGCAAACCTTCAGGCCGGGAGTGGCCATCACCATGTTGGCGGGCGAATACCGGCCCTGCTTATCTTGCGTTTGCACCGCGAACCAGTACCAACCATCTCGGACCGCCCGAAAAGGGAACGAGCGCTGGTTTTGTTGCGCGTAACCCAGGTAGCGATAGGTCTTGCCGAAATCTTCGCTGATGTGGAGCAGCACGCTGTTGATGCGCCAGTCGGCGGGGTCCTGGTTGAACGGAATCAGGAAGGAGGGCTTGTTCGTGTAGTAAGTGATCCCATCAGAAACCGCGTTGCCGTTGGCGCCGCCCGGAGTGTTGGGCTGGGCCAGGGCGGGGCATGGAATCAACAGGAGCGTGATGAGGACGCAGGCGAGAATGTTGGGATTGCGCGCGGGCAAGAGGGGGCCGGGAAAACCCCGTTGCGGGTTTCCTGAGGTTTTCGGCGATGGCACCGAAGCACCCATGAATGAAACCAAAACCCTTGTAATCCTCGGCCCGGAAGCCGTCCCCATTTAACGTGCATACCCGGAACAAAGGGAAGAATCAGCATCAATTGATTCGGCGAAAGAGGCGGGAAAACATGAATCCAAACAAAAGCCCCCCAAAGTCGCCAGGAATTTGGGGGGCTTGGTTGGTTTGGCTAAAGGTTTAGGCCACCGCGGACCGTTTTACGGCCACGTTGTGGACCTCGCCCTTCTCCGGTTCGGGATCCTTGGAAAGACCAAGGTTTCCTGTCCATTGCAACCGGATCCATTCCGCCACTTCGGGGGGAAGAAAACTGGAGACGAGCAGGATCATCAGGATGGAGAAGAGTTTCAATCCCATGAAGATGCCGATGCCCAGGTGCAGCAGAATCGAGCCGCTCATCATGACCCACCTCCAGCGGGGATACCAGATGAGGAAAGGCAATGCGAGCTCCAAGAGCAAGGTATAGACGATGAAGGAGGACATCGCGATTTCCCAAAGGAATCGATGTTGCGTCAGGAATTTCAGGCTTTCGAAATAGAGCGGATTTTCCATGGGGGTGAATTCGTTATTGGCGAAGACGTACCAAAGAGCATTCCCGCTCCACCAGGAACTTCCCAAAAGCTTCGAAGTTCCCGAGGCAAAGTAGATGATGCAGAAATGGATCTGCAAACAACGGCTAATGAAGGTGGCCCAGCCGCTTTTCTCCGGAGGGGCGTTCCAGTTGGCGTCCCCCGCCTTGCGGCGGCGCATGCGGGCGAAAAACGAATCGAGCGAAAACGCCTTGTCGCACGGGGCAAGCATCATGTAGAGGATCAGAATGTTGGACATGGTATCCATGCCGAACAGGTGATAAGGCGAGCGCTGGATGTAGCTGAGCGTCGCGATCCAGGTGAGCACCGAGGTGATGCGCGTCCACAGGCCCAGCGCGAACATCATGATGACCGCCAGCGAGCCGATATGGACGACCCAGATGCCGATGGGGTCATTCACATGGAAGTAGATGCTGAAGGTCGATTGCGGCGCGTGGACAATCTGCGGCCCATCATCCCAGTTATTGGCGGGCACGGCATAGGCGTCCTCTTCGCGGAACGACTTGATCCTCGCCTCGTCGAACCAGGCGCTCCTGCCGACCACCGATTCGAGGTCAAAGCTATAGCAGAAGATGATGTAGAAGATCGCGAGGCCGCCAAGCAGTCGCAAGAGGCCGAGCGTCGCGGGACTGGAAGGGCGGAAGAAAAACCGGTCGACGCCTTCAATCGACTCGCGAATGAAGTCGACGATCGTCGCGGGGGCGTCCGCCACCTCCGTTTTGACTGGGCTATCCATTATGGTTTCTCCTTGTAAAGGTCGAGGCCCGAGTGCAGCTTGAAATAGTCGAGAGCAAATTCCGATTCGAAATTGGCCGGCCGGCTGGCGCTATCCCTGGGATCGTAGATCGGCAGGGAAAACCAAAGGAACGGATCCATCGAATTGAGCATCTTTCCGTCGGGACCGTAGTCGCCGTAGAAGTAGGGGAGGTAGGTCCAGGGGTCCTTCGGGTCTTTTCCCTTGGCCATCTGCGCCTGGTGCACAATGAGGTGGGTGACCCGGTAGATACGGATCCGGGTGATCTTGGCTTCGGGGTTATCATCCGGGTGGGGGAATTTCTTCGCGACATGCCGGCAATAGCTTTCCATGTTGTCAATCGCCTTGGGGACTGGCTGGCGATACATGGAATGCTGCGCCAAATCGTAAGGGAGGGCCGGAATTTTCGGGTGCATATTCAACCCCTCGACATTGCGCATATGGACGATGTCGTTGATATTTCCAGGGAGATAAGGGAGCGATTGATTGGTCCCTAATTCGGTCAAGGAGAGTTGCCGGAAAAAGAGCAGCGAAACTTTTCCATCGTCGAGATTGGGGATCTTGTACCACCGCGATTTCTCGTTGTCGTATTCGATTTTGAACCAAAGCAGCACGGCCGGTCCCGGTTCAGGGGAATAAAAATGATAGGCGTTGTTCATATATAAAAATTGCAAGTAAGGGCGGTAGAATTTGCCCCACAAGTAGCTGGGGATCCAGGGGGCCGCCTGGCCCGGCGGGTCGACCGCGGTCACGGCGCACAAGATGCCCGTGAAGTGGATGCCGAGGAAAAGGAGCAAGACGATCTTTCGCACAACCACCGGCAAGATGATCAAGATCGCCCCCGCCAGCGGTATGACCGCGAAGACCCATCCCAGCAATTTCATCGTGGGCCAGGAGGCAGGCAAAACCAGGTAAGCGTTGTAGGCCTGGATGAAGGCGACCGAATCAAGGAGAAGGAATGTGGTGGCGAGCGACTCGCGCTTGCTTATCCATTCCCTGATGCCCAAATTGGCGCCCCAACCCAGGAAAATCATGACCGCCAGGGCCAAGATGCCCGAAATCGAAGGGTCGACGTTGGAAAAGGTGAGAACGGAGCCCAACAGGGCAATGGCACACCCTATCGCCACGGGAAGTAGGGGCGGCACCGCCCGAAACCACCCGGCCCATTCGTTCAAGACACCATCCTCGCGATCCCATTGCATTGCATTGTTCATTGCCGACCTCCCGGCGATTTTTGCCATGATCGGAATCGACCAGATTGGAAATGCCACTTCATCCTGACCACCCGGATCCGCCTTGGGCAAGGTCTTTTCAAAAGATTAATCGTTTCGTACGGAATAGGAGGGCAGCAGTTTTTTCGGATTGAGTTGAAGTTTGGCCAAACTTGCATCGCGCCTCATTTTCCGCCTGGCCGCACGAAACGTTTTCTCAAGTTTTTCCGATAGAGAACTACCGTTCCTTGGAAGGGGTTTCGTAAGAAGCTTCTTCCGTATCCCATTCGATATCCGGCTCGGCCTTGGGCTGAAAATCCTTGATTTGCAAATCGACGCTTCGCCTTCCCTGGTATTCGTTGATCATTGGGACGAAGGCCAGGCTGAGCTTTCCGCCCCCTGAGAGCAATTCTTCCTTGCGCGATCCCATTTGAAATCCGACTGCCTTGATTTTGGCGTCGCCCTGGCGAATGGTCGCCAGCAAGGTGTTGGAGTCTTTGCCGACCAGGCGTGGTTCCCCTTCGAGCACGGTATCGCAAACCATATAGATGGGGCGAGGGTTGCCGGCGCCAAACGGCTCAAGCGATTCGAGCGTCTGTACCACCTTCACGGAAAGGCCGATGAGCGGAACTTCCGATTCGAGCCGAATGACCGGAGCGATCGCCTTGCCGTTGGTTTGGGCGAGCACCGCTTCTTGAAATCGTTTGCGCAACAGGTCGAGGCGATCCCAGTCCACTTTCACCCCGACCGCCGCGGCATGGCCGCCGCCGCTTACGAGCAGATCCTGGCAATGGTCGAGGGCTTTCTTGAGGTGAATGGGGGCTACGGTCCGGCCCGAGCCGACCGCAAACCCCGCCTGGGGCGTATTTTCCGTTCCGCCGCCAAGCACCAGGGCCGGTCTGCCGAAATGATCGACCAAACGGCTGGCGACGATTCCCACCAGGCCTGGGCTCCAGTCCTTGCGAAACACGACCAAACCCGGCGCCTCGCTTTGACCGGTTTTTTCGACTTCGGCGCGGGCCTCCTCGACCAATTTGCGTTCCAGTGTTTGGCGTTGCCGATTGTAAGAGTCGATCACTTCGGCCAGCTGCCGAGCCTTGGACGGCTGATCGGTCGTTAGCAAGTCGACCACCAGCCGGGCGCAACCAAATCGTCCCAGCGCATTGAGCCTCGGTCCGACCTTATAACCGATATCTTCGCTTTGCAGCGCCTTGCCGGTTTTCAGTTCCGCCACCTCAAGAAGGTGGGAAATGCCCGGCCAGTCCATCGTCGTCAAATGTTTGAGCCCAAATTTGGCGATGATCCGGTTTTCTTCCACAAGCGGAACGACATCGGCAATGACGCCCAGCGAGGCAACCGCCATGCAGTTGCGAATGTGAGGCCTGAGCGCTTCGGGGACTTTTCCCTGGCCGCCTGCCGCCACGACCAGCCCCCAGGCCAGCTTGAAGGCGACCGCGGATCCGCTCAGGTGCCCAAAAGGGGCCTCGGCCCCAGGAAGACGAGGATGAAGGATGGCCTCGGCGCTGGGCAAATCGGGGCCAAATTCATGATGATCGGTGATGATCAGCCGGATCCCAAGTTCCTGAGCGCGCAAGGCCGGTTCCACCGCGGTGATGCCGCAATCTACCGTGACCAGGATTTTCGCGCCCATCGCCGCGATCTCTTCGACGGCGCTCTTGTGAAGCCCATAACCCTGACTGAGTCGATGAGGAATGTAGAAGGAGACCTCGCCCCCGAGCAACTTGAGCGTTCGGTAGAGGATTGCGGTGCCGGTGCAGCCATCCGCGTCGTAGTCCCCATAAACGCAAATGGGAATCTTCTTTTGGCACCCTTCCAGCAGGATGCCCGCCGCCCTGTCGAGATTGCGAATCGTATCGGGGGAATGCAGGCGCGCGAGCGAGGGCTCGAGAAATCGCTTACACGATTCGCCATCGGTCAGGCCGCGAGCGGAGAGGATCTTGGCGACGATGGGGCTGATATCGAGTTGACGCGCGATCTGTTCTGCGTCACCTGATCCCGGGGTCTTCATGAGCCATCGTTTGGGAATCCGAGCCAAAGCATTCCTCCACCCTATTGTTGGAATTATCCGAAAAGCGATCCCATTTTCTTGCATCGAGTCGACGGTGGTGGGACAGAAACACCGAATTTGCCGGTCCCGCTTGCCGTGTTTTCAAAAGCGCCCCCACAGAAACGAATCGCTTGAGGGGACGACGCTCCTCGTGAGCCGATGTCGTTTAGGACTCGGAAAGTTCCCAGATTTCCATGGGCAAGGTTGCTTGTGTTTCCAACACGGAGGTTTCTCTTCATGAATCGTAAGAACGGATTGACCCTTGCGGCGCTCTCCATGCCGCTTCTTTTGTCTGTGGGATGCAAGAGTACCGAATGCGGTTGCTCCAGCTCCCATTCATCGGACTCCTGGACTTCTTGGAGCCCCATCTCGTGGAAGACCAGCGAACAGACCGTTGGTAGCTGCGCTCCGTGTGAAAGTTCCACTCCGGTGGGCAAATCGACCTCGGGCAAGTTCAACGACACCTATGTGCCCGTAAGCCGCCCCTCGAACAAGGTGGACAAGATCGTTGTCCCCGATGACAAGCCCCGGCCGCTGCCTACCGGCCAGTCTTAACCTATTGTTGAACTTCAAAAAACGACACAACCCGCTTGATGAAAGCGGGTTGTGTCGTTTTATCCGTTCCGGAAGTCGGGATGTTTGGCAGCAAGGTCCGGTTGCAACGATTTTGGTAAGGAAACCATATGCACCGAGAATAGTGAGACAGGGGGGGCTTGGGGGGTAGCGAAAAGAAGTAAAGGTGCTCAAGCAAGGCAGACTAGGGGTCGATGCAAGGGGTGGAAACGGCCAGTGTCTCGTGGACACCCAGAAGAGGATTCTGGAGGGCTGACTCTGGTGGAGTTTCCCAGGCCGGAAGCCAGAGCCCAAGTTGGGCATCTGGGAATGATCATTGGCCCGTTCCAGAGTATCCAGGGAGGTTTTCACCCGTGAAAGCTGCTTTCTTGTTGATCACTTCGGCTTGGATGGCAAGTGCCGCCGAACAAGCCCCCTCCGCTAAAGGCGCCGCTTGTGGCGTCAAAGGTTCTTCCTGCAAGGGCGGACACCTTGGCGGCGATTTTCTTTCTTCCCTCAAGGACCGTTTGAGCGGCCTTGGCGGCCACATGGGTGGCAAGGGTGCGTCCTGCGGTAAGGGCGCTGGCATGAAGGGTTGCGGCGGTGGTTTCCTCAGCGGCCTCAAAGGCAAGCTGTCGGGCCTCGGCTGCGCCGCGAAGGACTCCCTCGGCGGCCTGAAAGACCGTCTGTCGGGCCTCGGACACTGCCACACCAAGGCCGCTTCTTGCGGCAAGGGCGCCGGAGCTGGCAAGGGCCAGGCCGCGGGCGCTGGCAAGTGCCAAGACCCGGGTAAGGGCGCCAAGGGACAAGCCGCCGGTGCGGGCGCTGGCAAGGGCCAAGCCGCTGGACATGGTGGCAAGGGCCAGGACGCCGGTGCAGGCGCTGGCAAGGGACAAGCCGCCGGAGCGGGCGCTGGCAAGGGCCAGGCCGCCGGAGCGGGCGCTGGCAAGGGACAAGCCGCCGGAGCGGGCGCTGGCAAGGGCCAGGCCGCCGGAGCAGGCGCTGGCAAGGGCCAAGACGCCGGTAAGGGCGCTGGCAAGGGCCAAGACGCCGGTAAGGGCGCTGGCAAGGGTCAAGACGCCGGCAAGGGTCAAGACGCCGGTAAAGGCAAAGCCTAATTCCGAAGTCGCACCCGGGTCCAACCAAGCGGCGGCCCTTAACAAGGATAAGTAGCTACCGCTCCTGATCCTCTGAAGTTTCAGCGAAACAAGGCCGGGATTTTCCCGGCCTTGTCTCATTTCCGCCTTTGAATGGCCATCCCTGAGAATGTTCGAAAAGTTCAAGCTCTGCTACGATCGATAGGCAATGAGCTATTGAAAGGAGTCGGTTTCTCTTTAACTTTGGCGGTGGAGAGTAAGCGCGCAAATCTTTCTGGCCTGTTATTGGTCTCCTTCGCTTTTGCCCTACGCCAAAGATCGCCGAGTGTTTGCGATCCACCAGGCGCTCAAAGATTTACGGTCCGCCAGGCGTCGCTTGCGAGGATCGGAGATTCAATCCATGTGGAGATCGCCGCCGCACTCACAGAGCTTTTTCGCCGCGATATTGTGCTTTGCTCTTCTATCGGGCTCACTTGCATGCGCCAGCACCAAGGATGGTAAAGCCAACCGGGGAGAGTCCGAATGACGCTCACAGTCTGTCTTCAGTGTGGCGAGTTCAAACGCGGCGCGTTCACCCCTTGCCCAAAATGTGGTTACACGCCGGAGGATGACGAGAGCCTCACCAAGCACTTACTCGTGAGCGACCACTATCACAACCGCGCGACGCTGGAGGCCATCTCCCGGCGCGTCAAGTCGGGTGAGGAGGTCGAGTTTGATCCCGAGTCGCTCCGGGTGGCTTGGGTGAGCAAGGCTCAACTCGACACCCAGTTGAAATACATCGGCCGCGGGTGCATGCTCGTGATCGCCGTGATCCTTGCATTGATCATTGGGGCGGTTGGGGTCTTTGTGTTTTGGCGTCCCTGAAATCCGAGGTATTTCAAAATGGTGGACGACACCGACGCGCTCTACCCGGATCTGGTCGCGGCCGGCGGGTTGGGGAATGCGCTGCAGGCCGCGCTGAAAACCATAGGCTCACGGCATCAGATTGCGCAGCTCAGCGAGGCCTACAATTTGATGACTTACGCCCGGGTGGAGTTCGGTTCGCGTTCCTCACATGTTCATATTGCTGCCCAAGACCGTTCGTTTCTGTTGTTATGCTGGGCTCGGGGAGTATCTATGGCAAATGGCTGTACTCCGAGCCTGGACGAGTTGGCTCGGGCAATCGACCGATGGCTGGACTCCGATGAAACGGCCGCAGAGCTGGCCACAGAGTTCCATTTCGTCACCCCTGAAGAGCACGCCAGCGTGTATGAGCGAGGCGTTGAGGTGGAAGAGCGCTGGCGAGAATACCTCACGGGCATGGGCAAGCGGTTCCCGCAGTTGGTGGAGTTTGTCCAGGCTGCAGCGGGCAAGCCCAAGCTGCGGCGGCTGTTTCCCTTCACGAGTATGACCCAGTTCTGCTTCAGCCGCTGCACCGGGTATCCCTTCACCCGCGACACTCCCATTGTCCAGCCGCTGCCTGGCGGTATTTACGAAGTGGTCAGTCCCGATGGGCGGATTTTAGGCAGGGGCAACGGCGAGGAGGCGGCCGGTTTGGTTGTCCAACATCTTCCCCCGAGGTGTGGTGACGCCGCGGCTGGGACCGCTGACGACCTGGCGCGAGTCTAACGAAGCGCCCTGGAAAAGCATCATGATCGAAGGCGAAGTCGCACGCAAAAATTGAGACGTTCGAGAGCCTTTGCCGCCTCCTGTAGTTTTGACATTCAGAAAATGGTTACAGCCCTGCACGAACTGGGTATTGCCAGTGGCCGCGTATTCTTCCGGTTTCCACCGTATGTGGCGATCTTGGGAGCGAATTGGGGACTGTAGAAAGATACCGACGCCATTTCGGTCTCTCGAAATTCCAACAAACCGGAAGGCCGTCCGGCCGTGGAACTTTAGCGTTCCGATGTGGGGGTTCACTTGTCGTTAACGTTCTCCGTGAGGCACTTGCCTGTAAAGTTCAGCGATCCCCGACCGATTTTCGTGGCCGGGCGGCTTTGGTTGGACGCGCTCGGAGCGCGACTGTACGACTGGGACGACGACCAATCCGTTCAGTTGGACGACCCCGAAGCATGCGAGGCTATCCGCGCAGTATTGCCCCCGCCGTGCGAATACCTGGGCGACGCGCTGATGCAGGCATGGGTGCGGGACGGTCCTCTTGGGCCAGAGTTGCATGGGGCGTACTGGGTAGTGCTCGGTGACTTGAATAACGAATCGGTACGGCACTGGGGTCCGAGATTGGCGGTGCGGCCGGTTCCGCCGGAATACGACGTTCGTTGAGCGATTTCGCGATCCAATTAGTGCAACAGCGGGTTTTGCGTGTAACCCCAAAACGACCGTGGCCCCCTTTCGTGTGCCAGTCTGCGACGTTTCTATAGGGAGGCCGGGAATGGCAGGGCCGACTTGCGAAGTGCTGATTCCGCGCGACGAAAATTCGGCTCTCATGGCAATCGATACCGTGTTGGCTGAAGCCGCCCAATGTATCGAGCGAACCCACAAAGGACGGGTTTGGGATGTTTGGGTTTCAGGCCGGCCGGTTCATGTTTGGGTAGAACCTACTCCGCCGCGTATCGGTCTGGCAGCCGGTGGCAACGCGCCAGAGGATTACGCCGTGTTGCGGCGGCTTGCCTCCGAATTTGCGTTGGCCCTTGGTGGATTGGCGTCGGAACCAATGAAGTAGCCCAGGCAGCACCAGCTCACGGTCAGAGAAGTTGGATGCTGTGCTCCCATAGGTTTGCAATGACAAGGGCCAAGCCATGATCGAGGACGAAGTCGTACGCGAAGTTCGAGCCGTTCGAGAGGCATTTACTGCCTCCCATGGTTTTGACATTTAGAAATTGGTTACGGCCTTGCACGAACTGGGTATTGCTAGTGGCCGAGTATGGGCCCGGTTTCCACCTCCTGCGGTAATGATTGAGCCTTGCAAGGTGCTGCGGCCATTCACGCCTGCCGCTGCGATTGCTCAAAATGTGACGTTGCCGGAAGCAGACGAGACGGAAATGCCTTAGCGTTTTGGCGGTGGAGCGAATGGGTGGGGTTCAGGCGCAAGAAGTCGGATGCTCATCGCCACTTGCGAGAATGGCAGGCGTGGATCGATTGCGCGCGGTCGGAGCTGGCCACGATCGGGCTGCCGGCAGAGGTCTACCTCAATGAAGGGCGGTGGCTCGACTTTCTTGAGAACGGTCACTTGCACTGGCATGAGTCCAGCGGGTTTGCGTTCGATCACCTGACGGCGGCCCAACTCGCGGCCCTTCACCGGTTCCTGGATCGCGAATACGGCGAGGCCGAGAAAACCCCGTACCTGCTCGGGTATGTGCGCAATCGCTTAAACGCCCTTTAGGCAAAAAGCGCTACCCGACGTTTCAACGGTCCTGTTTCAGTTCTGCGGTTTCTTGGCCGGACCTTTTTTCGCGTGCGCTCCCTCGTCCGCCTTCATCAGTTGTTCCAGATGAAACTGATGGATCATCCGGTGGTAAAAGGGAGCAAGCAGAATGCCCACCATGCCGAGAAAGGCAATTCCACTAAATAAGGCATAAAAAGTCGAAAATAACTTGGCGCTCACCGTTTTCATTTCGCTCACCGGGCCCATTCCCGCCAGGATCATCGCGGCGTTGTGCAGCGCATCGATCCATTCGATCTCTCCGAAATAGTGGTAGCCCACGGTCCCGAGCATGAGCGCGAAGAAAATCACCAGGCCGACAACACCTAAAAACTTGAGCACCCTCAAAACGAAAGTCCGAGTCGAAGCCAAGGGAAGGCTCTTGTGTTCCAGAACGGAAAACATGATATTTCTTCCCCCTGTTTTGAATTGCCGAATCGGTCGTCCTAGCGCTTTTCGCGCCAGGCGGCCGATTTATGATTTTGAAGCCATCGATCGGTGCGTTCAAGCCACAGCCGGGTCTCGCTTTCGGCTGCCGTCTTCCAGGAGCCCCCGATCACCTGTGTCAGCCGATTGACAAATTCCGCGCGCTGGCTGTTCGCGGGCGTAAAGGCAGGCTCCAGGTCCGCGATTCCCAATAGCCGGGGTTCGACCGGGCTTTGCTTTAAGAGCAGGCCCCCATGTTGCAAAAGGGTGCCCTTGCGCCGCCTCTGGGCGCTTCCCATGATTTTCGATTCACCTAGAAGCAAATCGCCCCGGCTGAAGTGCTGAAAGCAAAGCCCGCAGTTTCCGAGGTAGCGATCGCCTTCTTCATGAAGCCGGGCGGGAACTCCTAAACCTTGCAGCCAACCGGCAACGCCCTGATGCACGAGTCGGGTGAGCGTCAGCGGATCGGCCGAAGACAAAGGGTGTTCGGCCGGCAACGCAAAGGCATAGGTCCATTCGTGGTGATGAAGCAGCGCTTCCCCCCCGCTGGCGCGCCGCGCCCACGGCAAGTTCTCGTGGCCCAGAGTGCGGCGCACTTCGGCTTTTTGAAAATAGCCCAGCGTCAGGTGAGGGCCATCCCAGGAATAGACCCGCAAGCTCGCCTGGCCTTCCTGAGCCAGTTCGAGCAGCGCGTCGTCGAGGGCCATGGCCAAGGGGGCCGGATCGCTTCGCCAGGGGAAGAGGACCCCAGTACCTGGCGCGACGGGGTTCATGCTTTGGGGGAAGCCTGCCAGCGCAAGATGGGATTCTTGGCCGCACCCACCTCATCGGGCCGAGAAATCGGCAACGAGTGAGGCGCTTTTTGCAAGTTTTCTGCCGAGTCTGCGAGCACCGCCTTGAAGGCGGCGGCATAGGCTTCCAGCGTTTCGCGGCTTTCCGTTTCGGTCGGTTCCATCATCATCGCTTCAGGCACGACCAGCGGAAAATAGACGGTGGGCGGGTGGTAGCCCTGATCGATCAGCCCCTTGGCGATATCCATCGCGCTGATCCTTTTTTCGCGGCGGATCAGCCGGGCGCTGGCGACGAATTCGTGCATGCAGCGGTCCCCCTTGGGAACCTCGATGGCATCTTTCAAAAGAGCGAGTAGGTAATTGGCGTTGAGCACCGCCAACTCTGAAACTTCCTTCAAGCCCTTCGGGCCCAAGGTCAAAATGTAGGCGTAGCCGCGCACGAGCACGCCGATGTTGCCGTGGAAGCCGCGCACGCGCCCGATCGAAAGCGGCCGCTTCACATCGAGCGAATAGGTGCCGTTGGCATGGACCACCATGGGCGAAGGGAGGAAGGGCGCAAGCATGTCGCGCACGGCAATGGGGCCGCTGCCGGGGCCGCCGGCGCCGTGAGGGCCGGTGAAGGTCTTGTGCACGTTGTAGTGCATCATGTCGACGCCGAAATCGCCTGGGCGGGTGATCCCCAGAATGGCGTTCATGTTGGCGCCGTCGAGGTAGACGAGCCCGCCGGCCTGATGGATGAGCTGCGTGATCTCTTGAATTTGCGTGTCGAACAACCCGAGCGTGTTCGGGTTGGTGATCATGAAGACCGCGGTTTGATCGTCGACCTTGGCATGCAGGTCGGCCATGTCGACCAGGCCGTCGGGCCGGCTCTTGATCGTGATCGCCTCGAACCCCGCCAGGGCCGCTGAAGCCGGGTTGGTGCCGTGGGCGCTATCGGGAATGAGCACCTTGGTGCGTTTGACCTTGTTGTGTTTGAAATAAGCCGCGGCGACGAGCAGGGCGGCCAACTCCCCCTGGGCGCCGGCCGACGGCTGTATCGAACAGGCGTGCAGCCCCGCGATTTCGGCGAGGATCTGCTGCATGCCGTAAAGCAGCTCGAGCATGCCCTGGCAGGTCTGGTCGGGCTGCAGCGGATGCACGGAAGCGAAGCCGGGCAGGTTTACCAGGCGCTCGTGGCGCTTGGGGTTGTATTTCATCGTGCACGAACCAAGCGGATAAAAGTTCGTGTCGATCGACATGTTCTGTGTCGACAGGTTGGTGTAGTGCCGGACGATGTCGATTTCCGAAAGCTCGGGCAGCTCGGGTGGCTTTGCCGCGATGCAGTCGGCGGGGAAAAGCCCCGCCAGAGGAATTTCCGGCACGTCGAGCGGCGGCACCTCATGGCAGCGGCGCCCGGGGCGCGAGATTTCAAAAAGTAGTCCAGACGATTGAGACTTGTCCATTTTCCTTGACTCGTTCTACCTACCTACGTGACTCGTCGATCGCAACACAAGGAGAGGGGGAATTTTCCAATCAGGCCACGCGCGCGAAGGCCTCGACAAAACGGTCCATCTCCTCGCGTGTGCGCTTTTCAGTGACCGCGATCGTCAGGCAGGTTCCCCGGCCTTGCAGCCACTTGCCGGTGGGATAGCCGGCCAGGAATCCTTCCGAAACAAGGCGGTCAACCAGCGCGGTGGCGGTCCATTTCTTGGCCAGTGACGATTCGAGCCTGACCGTGAATTCCTTGAAGAAGGGGCGGTCGGGTTCCAGGTGCACAAGGCCGGTGGCGAGCAAGCGATTGGCCAAATAATGGGCCTTTTGGGTGCAGGCAATCGCGGTATCGCGAAGACCCGAAGGCCCCAAAGTCGCGAGGTGGATTGCGGCCCTCAGTGCATAAAGGCCCTGATTCGTGCAGATGTTGCTCGTCGCTTTTTCGCGGCGAATGTGCTGCTCTCTGGTTTGCAAGGTCAAGGTCCAGCAGCGATTGCCG
This sequence comes from Gemmataceae bacterium, assembly GCA_965226945.1. Classification (GTDB taxonomy): domain Bacteria; phylum Planctomycetota; class Planctomycetia; order Gemmatales; family Gemmataceae; genus SYLG01. Next base: position 5,624,571 of record OZ245717.1, read on the forward strand.
CGCCGGTCGGTCGTTTGGCCGACGAGTCGTCCCGGGATCTTGCGAACATATTCTTCGCGGCAAGCCATGAAGCCGAGGTAGGGGCCGCCAAAGGAGAGCGCCGTGCCCAGACCCTGGCCTTCGCCCACGACGATGTCGGCGCCGTAGTCGCCTGGTTTTTTGAGTAAGCCGAGGCTGATCGGATCGACCACAGCCACGAGAAGCACTCCCTTGGCGCGCGCCTTTTGCGCCAGGTCGGCCATCTCTTCCAGAGTGCCGAGCACATTGGGATGCTGAACCACCAGGCAACAAGTGGTGTCGTCCAGGGCCAGGTCGGCTTCGGTGGGGTTCAAGAAACCGGCGGGGCAGGGGAGCACTTCGATATGCGGCCCGAGATTGGCGAGGTAGGTCGCCACGGTCTGGCGATAGTCGGGATGCACCGTTTCGGCGAGCACGACCTTGCCGGTGCGCCCTGTTAGCGACATCGCCATGAGGACCGCTTCGGCAACGCCGCTACCGGCTTCGTAAAGGCTCGCATTGGAAACCGCCATGCCGGTCAACTGGCAAATGAGCGTCTGGTATTCAAAAAAGGCCTGTAAGCTTCCCTGGCTGGCCTCGGCCTGGTAGGGGGTGTAGGCGGTGTAAAACTCGCTGCGCGAAGCGAGAGCATCCACGACCGCGGGAATGAAATGGTCGTAAGCTCCGCCGCCCAGGAAACAAACCAGGTTCTCCGCGGTGCGGTTTTTTCCCGCCATCTTCGAGAGGCGCTGGGTCAGCTCTTGCTCGGCGAACGGTCCGGGAACATCGAGTTGACGATGCAGCCGAATCGAGTTGGGAATGTTATCGAAAAGCTCTTCGATCCGGCTGATGCCGATCGCTTCCAGCATGGCGGCGCGATCTTGCGCCGTATTCACCACATAAGACATCGACACTCTCCGCCCTGACAAATTTCCTACCGAGCAATGAACCGATCCACATGCGAGAGGAATGGACGATCTCAACCTGAACAAGCAAGCCCTGGCCAGTTAATGCGACTGACCTGCAATCTGCTTCTGGTAGCCATCCTCGTCGAGGAGGTGGTCGGTCGGATTGGGCTTCGAAGGCTTGATCTTGAAGAGCCAGCCAATGCCGTAAGGATCCTTGGAGACAATCGTCGCATCGGAGGACAGGCTCATGTTCACATCGACGATCTCGCCATCGACGGGAGCATAGATATCGCTGACCGCCTTGACCGATTCGACTTCGGCGACGCTTTGGCCGGCATTCACCGACGCTCCGACGCGGGGCAAATCAATGTAGATCACGTCGGTCAACTGCTCGACGGCAAAAGCCGAAATTCCCACCACCGCCACGCCATCCTGAATTTCCACCCATTCGTGAGTAGGCGCATACCGCCGCGTCGACATGATTCACTCCTTTGCGCAAATCGCTGCAAATAACATTCAAATGACAGGTAAGAAAACCAAAAACCAAAAAGAGTAAAATAAAACCAAAGAATGAGAGGACGATCAATTAAGCCACGGGCCTTTTGTAGAAAGGAAGTTTGACCACCTGGGCTTCTTCGGGCTTGCCGCGCACATCGACGGTAAGGGCCAGTCCTGGCGACTTGACCGACGGATCGACCATGGCCATGGCGATCGAAGCGCCGACCGTGGGTCCAAAGGTGCCGCTGGTCACCGTGCCCACCTGCTGGCCATCTTTGAGAACTTTGTCTCCCTGGCGCGCAATGCGTTTTCCCGCCAATTTCAGGCCGATGCGGACCGGTCGATTCGCGATATGGGTTCGTCCGGCAAGCGCTTTGCCGCCGAAAAAGTCGGTGTCGGATTTGCGAACGGCGAAGCCGAGGCCTGCTTGCAGGGGGTCGGTCGATTCGTCGAGTTCGTGGCCGTAAAGCGGCATGGCCGCTTCCAGGCGCAAGGTGTCGCGCGCGCCCAGACCGCTCCAGGGCACGCCCGCTTTTTCCAGCTCGTCGGCAAGTTGTTGAGCTTTGGCCGCCGGAATGGTCCACTCCATGCCGTCTTCGCCGGTGTACCCGGTGCGACTGGCCAGGAGCCTGGCTCCTTGCCAGGAGAGTTCCTGGCAGCGGTAATATCCCATGCCGGAAAAATCGGTGCCCGCAATCTTGGAGCAGGTGGCAACGGCCTTGGGCCCCTGGATGGCGATCATCGCGGTGGTCGAGGTTTCATCGTGCAAGCGAAAATCGGGATTCGGGAATTTGGTCTGAATCCAGTCGAGGATCTTGCCGCGGTTGGAAGCGTTGACGACGAGGTACCAGCTTTTTTCCAGACGGTAGACGAGTACATCGTCGAGGGCAAAGGCATCGTCGTTGAGGACCAGGCCATAGCGGATTTGGCCGGGCGCCAGGGTGAGCACGTCGCAGGTTGCCAGCTTGGCAAGAAAGGGTCCGGCGCCCGCTCCGTCGAGGTGGATGCGCCCCATGTGCGAAATGTCGAACGCGCCCTGGGAATTGCGAACGGCGTTATGCTCTTCGACAATGCCCTTGTACTGAACCGGCATATCCCAGCCGGCGAAATCGACGATGCGAGCGCCCAGTTTTTTGTGAAGATCGAATAAAGCCGTCTGCGAAGCCATGCCAGTTTCCCCTGGATGCCTCCAAGCCAAGGAGTTCATCCAGGGAATATCTTAGGAAAGCGGATCAAGCATGCTCGGCGGGAGTGGGGAAATGTCGGCACATTTCGGCGACTCCGGCCCGAACTTTTTCTTGCGTGGCCTGATTATCAGGTGCGCCAAGGATTTGGATCATCCAATGCGCAACCTGGCGCATTTCGGTTTCTTTCATCCCGCGGGTCGTGAGCGCCTGGGATCCCACGCGAATTCCCGAAGGATCGAGCGGCGCCCGGGTGTCGAACGGGATGCCGTTGCGATTGACGGTGATGCCTCCCGCGTCGAGCGCGCGTTCGGCCTGGCGGCCGGAGACCCCCTTGGCGTTGACGTCGATCAGGATGAGGTGGTTGTCGGTGCCGCCTGAAACCAGGCGGAAACCGGCCGAAAGAAACTCGTGCGCCAGCGTTTTGGCGTTGGCAATCGTCTGGGCCGCGTACGAGGCAAAGGACGGCTGGAGCGCTTCCTGGAATGCAATGGCTTTCGCGGCAATGACATGCATCAAGGGGCCGCCTTGCAGGCCTGGGAAAACCGCCTGGTTGATCTTGGCTCCCCAATCCTTTTTGCAAAGCACAAAGCCGGCGCGAGGGCCGCGCAAGGTCTTGTGCGTTGTTGAGGTGACGAATTCGGCAAAGGGAACGGGGCTGGGATGTTGTTGCCCGGCGACCAGGCCGGCGATATGGGCCATATCGACCATGAACAGGGCGCCGTTTTCGCGGCAAATCTGGGCAAAAAGGCCGAAATCGATCGTGCGCGGGTAGGCGCTGGCGCCGGCCACCACCAGTTTCGGTTTGTGTTCCTTGCAGAGCTTGGCCACCTGATCGTAGTCGATCCGCTCATCGGACTGGCGCACGCCGTAGTGGTGAAAACGGTACAGTTTTCCCGAGAAGTTCAGGTGCATGCCGTGGGTGAGGTGGCCGCCGTGGGCCAGGCTCATGCCCAATACCGAGTCCCCCGGATTGAGCGTGGCGAAATAAACGGCCATGTTCGCCGAGGCGCCGCAGTGGGGCTGAACATTCGCAAACTCGGCATCGAAGAGCTTCGTGGCGCGATCGATCGCCAGTTTTTCGGCTTCATCGACGAATTCGCAACCGCCGTAATAGCGCTTGCCCGGGTAGCCTTCGGCATATTTGTTGGTGAGGACGGAACCCTGGGCGGCAAGCACGGCCGAGGAGGTGTAGTTTTCCGAGGCGATCATTTCGAGGCCGGACTGCTGGCGCGTGCGTTCATGCTGGAGGGCCTGCCAGATTTCCGGGTCAGTCGTTTCAATCGGATTCATGAATCAAAAAACCTCTCAATTCCACCAGCCGAGACGGTCCAACTCACCAATTAGATCGGTATCGGGTTGGTAGCAGATGGCATTCCAACCGCAGTCCCTCGCCCCTTCACAGTTGGCCGCAAGATCGTCCACGAGCAGCATCTGGGAGGGATCGCCCCCGGCATCTTTACAAAGTCGATCATATAAAAGTGGATCCGGTTTGCGGTATCCCAGTTCATAGGAGAGGGCAAGATGGTCGAACCAGCGCAGCCAATCGGCGTGGTGCTGGCGAATATGCGCGATATGGAGCGGAGTCGTGTTGCTCAGTAACCACAATCGGGGGCGGCCCGGCTGGCTGTGGAGTTGACCCAAGATTTTGTGAGTTTTGGGGTTCGGTTCGAAGATATCGCTGAAGGCCCGGTCGAAGTCGTCGTCGGACAATTCGAGGTGGAAGGGCTGGCTGACCTGGAAGCGGAAGGCGGAGAGTTCGATCAGGCCCCGTTCAAACGAGTGATCGAGGGCGGAACCGAAACAGTGGGATTGCAGCGACCTGATTGTGGTTTCGCATTGCGGCTTGGGCCCAAAGCGGGCCAACTGGCGTGCCGCCTTTTCATGGCTGAACCAGGCGACCACATTGCCAAGGTCGAATACGAGGGTCTTCATGGCACTCACTTCGTGAACGTTCTTCCTAAAGGTCAAAATAGAGGATCAGGCAAAATAGGGGATCGGGCGGAAGCGATGGCATGCGAACGGAGGGCCTCCCTGCCGAATTTAGGCCCGTGCCTCGTTTTTTTTGGAAAGCCCGTTGTGGCTCCCATAGATAGGGGGAGTCGATAGGGGGACTCCAAAGGCCGACGGATTGGACGCGAGCTTTGGATGAATGAAGGCGGCGGAAGGTTCCCGCCGCAACGATGCCCTCTCCGGTTGCACTCGATTTTCTCAAATGAGATTTCGATTGCGATCAGGCATTTGGATGGAGACCTGGGGACGATGAAGCAAACGACACCGGGACTGGAATCGTGCGATGATCAACCGGGACGCATCATGCCGGTGGTCAATATGCTACGCTGCGAAACGAAAGGGCCATGCCTTGAGGTTTGTCCCTATTCGGTTTTTGAAATCCGGCCGCTCAAGAAGGAAGAGTGGGATTCCCTGACCTGGTTTCCTCGGATGAAAATTTGGTTTGGCGGCGGCAGGCAGTCGTTCGTCGCCCAACCGGACAGTTGCCAGGCTTGCGGGATGTGCGTCACCGCTTGCCCCGAGAAAGCGATTACTCTCAAAAAGAATCCGAAGCGCGTCGATTGAAAGAACGAATGGGGTGAAGCCATTCATTGGATCCGGAATTTTGATTCGCGCTTCGAAAAATAACAGATTTTTTCTCATCGATTTTTGTCGCGAATCCGACGAACACAAAACCAATCAATAGGAGGCCCGGCAAGATTTGCCCGGGCCTCCTATTGACCTGCCGATCTCGAAAACTATATAACCAGAACTAAAGAACCAGAACTGCAAGGCCGCCCGCCGGAAACAAAGAAAACATGGCTCGACCTCCCGCCAAGGAATTGACCGATCTGGAACTGGAAGTCATGCAGGTCTTTTGGGCCCAGGGCGATTTGACCGTGGCCGATGCGCAAAAAGCGCTTGAAGCGGCCGGTTTGAAGCGCGCCTACACCACGGTGGGAACCCTGGTGCGCCTGCTTGCGGACAAGGGGTTTTTGCGGCAGGTCAACGACGAGCGGCCTTTCATCTTCCGGCCTCTGCGCAGCTACGAGGATGTGTCGGGCAAGCTGCTCAAGGGACTCCTGCAAAAGGTCTTCCATGGCTCCTGGAAGCATATGCTTGTGCGCTTGGTCGAAGAGGAGACCCTTTCGGCCAATGACCGTGCGGCACTTGAAGCGCTCTTGAAGGAGCGCCGTGAAAACAAGGAGGGCCGCAAATGAGCACTTTGGGTCTGTCATCCACTTGCGATTTTTGGTTGCTTGGCATTCTTCCGCCCGCGCTTGCATTCTCCTTTCTGGCGATCGTGCTCTACTTTTTCGCGAAGCGATTGGGGCCCGCATCTGCGGCCCTGAGTGCCTTATTCAGCCTGGTGTTCTTGAGCATTGTCCCCCTCCTCGCGCTCAGTCCCATGCCCAAATGGTGGACCGTGGAATGGGGGATAGCAAACCCCGTTCGATCGGCAGCCGACGGCCGGCCCGAGGCGGAATTCCTGGCGCCCTCGGCGAATGCCTCACTTTCAGTGAATGCCTCACTTTCGGCGAATGCCTCACTTTCGGCGAATGCCTCAACTTCGGAGAAGGCTTTATCCATCGAGGCTGCAGACGAAAATCGAGCGGATGGGCCGCCATCGAACCTGCATTTTGCTGCAACAGAAGCGGAGGGCGAGCGCGTCAAGCAAGAGGCCGATTCCTGGACCAGCAACTTGGATCATGTAACGCGCTTGATCGGGATCCTGCTGATCGTGGGATGGAGTGTCGCGTTGGTCCGGTTTGCACTGGGGTTATGGGCCGTCGGTCGCTACCGCCTTGAAAGCGTCGAAATCACCGACCCTTGCGCGCTCGATCTGGCCCGATCCATCGCCGACAGGATCGGTTTTCCCCGGTCCGTGCGATTGCGCCAATCGACGGGCGTTGTCTCGGCGGCCACGATCGGGTGGCTCTATCCCCTCATTCTCTTGCCGACCAACTGGAGAAACTGGAGCCTCGACGAATTGCGCGTCGTCCTGGCTCATGAGATCGGCCATGTGGCTCGCCGCGATTTTCCGGCCTGGGTGCTGGCACAGTTCAGCCTGGCGTTGCACTTTTACCATCCGTTGGCGCACTGGCTCATAAACCGCCTGCGCCGCGATCAGGAACTGGCGGCCGACCTGCTCGGCGCCGAACTGTGTGGAGGCCGGGAAAAATACCTGGTCACCCTTTCGCAGATGATTTTGACCCTAACCTCACAGCCCGCCCCGCTTTTCGCCCGTCCCATTTTTTCCGCCCGTGGCACCTTTTTATGGAGGATGAAAATGTTGAATGCCAAGAATTTCACAGCAAGTGCAAGGTTGAGAGGTTTGCACATTTCATTCCTTGCAGTTCTTTCGATCTTGATCGGTTTTGGCTCGGCGGGTGTTGGCATTGCCATGGCCCAGGCAGCACCCCAAGAGGTGTCCAAGCCCCAAATCAAGACGCCGGCAAGCGCTGCGGAGAAAGGAATCCTCAAAGGTCGGATCACGGCGGCGGATACGGGAAAACCTGTGCAAGGAGCCCTGGTGCGAGTTCTCCTCGACGGAGAATCTGCGCCCAAGAATTTTCTCGAACTAGTGTCGGATAAAGAGGGTGAATATTCTCATGAAATACCCTTGGGGGATCTGAAATTATTTGGTGTGTATTGCCCTCCAGGGTATTACACTCAGGAGGAAAAAACATTTGATTGCGCGACGGTTTCAAAAAACGAATTGACCGTTGTGCGGGATTTTTCGCTTCAGCCGGGAAAGCCCTGGGCGCTCGAACTGGCAGGGTACGCCGGCACCGAGGAAAAGCCAGCGATCTTCAGCGCGCGGATTGACCCGACCAGATCCCAATTTTGGTCGACCGAGGCGATCAGCACGCTTGCCAACAGCAAGGGCGAAGGCTCCTTGACGATTCCAGGCGCCGGGGGCCACTATCAATTCAGATGCCTTCAAAGGCAGACGCCGAATCGACTGGAAATTGCTCCCATCGACTTAAAGATTGAAAAGGGTTTTGACCCGACCCAGGTTCAAGCGGATCTTGAGTTCAATGCGGAGGATCAATCGATTCGATTGAAGGATAATTCAGGGAAAGTAACGACCGTGAGCGGTGGGAAAGTGGTGGTACGGGGCGGAAACGCTGTCTTGCAGTTCGCGTGCAAGGCCATTCCCAAATCCGCGGCCTTCAGGGCGGAGGGCGTCGTCCGGGACGGATGGTTGAAACCGATCGCCGGTGCGAAAATCACCGCGGCCTTTTTAACCGATACGGGCGGAGGAATGTCGCAATTTGTGGCCTATTCCCAAGAAGACGGAAAATTCATCATGCCTGAAATATTGTTGTCTTCTGGATATTTTAAAAACGGCCAGAGAATCAAAATGGTTGTGACAAAATCAGGCTATAATGGCGAAGAATCCAAAGAACTCAATTTGGCCGAGATTCAAAAAAGTGGACTTGCCGATTTTGGGACCATCCGGTTGAAACCTGGCGTCACGCTTAAAGGAAAGGTCGTCGACAACCAACTCCAACCCGTTCAAGGCGCTGTCGTGACTTGTTTTGATCGTGGATTCGCCCACAGCCACCTGACGGCTCGAACCGATGCGGAAGGCAAGTTTCAGATGCCCGATCTTTCCTATGGGGGCATGAGAATGTGGATCAATTACGGGGATCAATACGGTGATGACCAGTTCCATTTCGGCGAGAAATCCGGAGAAGTCATCCTTCTGCTTCGGTACAACCGCAAGAATTGAGCCCACCAATCCATGATTTCCTGACCGAGCGAGAATTCGGAGGGCCGGAAATGACCACGGTAGGATTCTCGGGGATTTTGGGGTTGTGGTTGATCGGCAGCGTTCCGTCCGCGCTCTTACTGATCTTGCCTGGAATCGCCATTTACTTCCTCGCGAAGCGGTCTGGGCCGGCCGCCGGAGCCTTGAGTGCTCTGTTCAGTCTGGGGTTGTTGAGCGTCGTCCCCATCCTCGCTCTGACTCCGTTGCCCAAATGGTGGACGGTGCAATGGGTGAGCGCGAACTCGGCCGGGTTGCCAATTCGTGGTGGGCTTGAAGTCCAATACCCGCCATCAGCGTCGGATCGTCCATTAATGGCGCCGGCATCCTTGGTTCAGGTTGCGCAGGAAAATCGAACGGCTTCCTTGCCCGCCGTGCCGCCTCCCGAGCCGTCGCAATCGTTCGCGAACCGCTCCCGCAGACCTGTGTTGCCTTGGAGCGTGAACTGGGAGCAAGCGACCAGACTGACCGGGATTTTGCTGGCCGCGGGATGGTCGTTGTCACTGATACGCTTTGCGCTCGGGTTGCGGACCGTGGCGCAGTTTCGCACACAGAGCCAGGAAATCACGGATCTCATGGCATGTGACGTTGCTCGATCGATTGCGAATCAGCTCGGGTTCCCTGGGCCGATTCGCTTGCGCCAAACGAACGGCGTCGCCTCGGCGGCAACGATCGGCTGGATGCATCCGGTCATCTTGTTGCCTGCGAACTGGGAGAGCTGGACGCCTGAGGAATTGCGCGTCGTCCTGGCTCATGAAATTGGCCACATCGTTCGCCGAGATTACTTGGCCTGGGTGCTGGCGCAATTAAGCCTGGCGCTGCACATCTATCATCCGCTCGCCCACTGGTTGGTAAGTCGCCTACGCCGCGATCAGGAACTGGCGGCCGACCTCCTTGGTTCTGAGGTGTGCGGAGGCCGCGAGCAATATCTCGTCACTCTTTCTCAATTGGTTCTGCGCCAAACCACTCGATCGGCACCGCGTCTTTCCTGCCCCGTCTTTTCCGTCCGTGGCACGTTTCTATGGAGGATGAAAATGTTGCATGCGAAGCGCGTTTCCGGAAGCTCGCGGCTAAGACGCTTGCCTGTTTCCCTGCTTGCGATTCTTACCCTCCTGATCGCACTTGGATCAGCCGGTGTTGGCATTTCGTTTGCCGACCAGCCGAATGAAGGAGCCAAGCAATCTCGGGCCATCGCATGGGAAAGCGGCAAAATCATCGGCAGGATCACTGCGGCTGACACGGGAAAACCGGTCGAGGGAGCTAAAGTGCGCATTTTTGTCGTAGCGGCCCAAGGATTGCCCTGGTGGCTTGACCTGATCAGTGACAAAGAGGGCTGGTACTCTCGTGATTTGCCGCTCGGGCATTGCGCTTTGGTCGGTGTTTATGCTCCTCCCGGCTACTACATTCAAGACGAAAAAATGTACACGAATTTCGCGCTTACAAAAAAAGATCCTGGATTCGTGCGAGATTTTTCGCTGCAATCTGGTGATCCATGGAAAATCGAGTTGGCTGGCTATGCCGGAGCCAAGGGGCGTCATGTCGGCATTGAGGCGGAGAGAGACCAAGAGCGTCCGCTTGGAGAGCGATTTTTTACCGAGGCCAACGCTCAAGGAGACGCAACCTTGACGCTTCCCCGTGTTGGGGGGACTTACAAGGTCCGTTGCGATCAATCTTTGCCCGTGCTGCCTTTTGAAATTCCTTCGATCGAGCTGAAGTTGGAAGAAGGGTTTGACCCCACCAGGATTCAAGGCGATCTGGAAGCGAATGCGGCCGATCGATCAATTCGAATGAAAGACGGCGCCGGAAAAATCGCCACGGTGAGCGGAGCGGAAGTACGGATCCGAAATGGCCATGCAACCCTGCGCATTCAATGCAAGCCGACAAAAAAATCCGCCGCGTTCAAGATCGAAGGGGTGGTCCAGACGGAGAAGGGAGAACCGATTCTAGGCGCCAAGGTAAATGTGGCCGTAAATTATACTATGGAGAACATGAATGTTATTGGAACCGTGACGAATATCATGGTGAATTCTTCGGAGAATGGAAAATTTTCCCTACAAGAAGTTTGCCTGAATTCGAATGATTTCAGGAGGAATCAGCAGGTTACATTAATTGTTGAGAAGCCTGGTTTTGAATCATTTGAAACAGAGAAATTAAATCTTGCAGATATTGAAAAAAGTGGAATTGCAAATTTTGGAGCAATCAAATTAAAGCCCGGAAAGATATTGTATGGAAGAGTCCTCGATGAAAAAGGAAACCCGGTACAAGGAGCGCTTGTGAATTGCACAGGCGGCATGTTCTTCTACCGGTACCTGGCCTGTAGAAGCGACGCACAGGGTCGATTTCAATTTCCCGATCTTTCTTTCGGTCAGGTTAGCTTGTCCGCAAGTTTCGGCGATCAAACGGGAAATGAGGCATTCGCCTTCGACAAAAAATCAGGGGAATTGACCCTGGCGCTGCACCCGCTTTTCATTCGGCGAAATCCTGCGCCTGCCGTGCCAAGACTTGAGTAGTGAGCGATCTCGAAGCGCCTTGCGCTACGGGATCACCAATCGGCTTACCCGCAATTGGCACGATTGTATCCTCAGAGGGTACTGGACCGAATGGTAAACGCCATAGCGCTGTTCGCGTGAAGCGGCGCCGACTTCTGAAGAATACAGGCTCGACAAGGGCTTGTTCGAATCAGGATCCTGTTTTCAACGCCGGGCGCACTTGCGAAGAAGGGTGGAAATGAACCCGTTGGATTTGCTGGGATGGTTGTTGATCGGCAGCCTTCCATCCACCCTTCTGTTTGCCTTGCTGGGAATCGCCGTTTACTCGTTCGCGAATCGGTCAGGCCCCGCTACAGGAGCACTGAGCGCCCTGTTCAATCTCGTTTCGTTGAGTGTCCTTCCGATCCTGGTCCTTTTGCCCCTGCCGAAATGGTGGACCGTGCAATGGGCAGCCCCCCATTCCGCCCAGGTGAGAAAAGAAGCGATGTCTTGGGAAAAAGATGCTCCTGTCGCGCTTGATGATCGGATGTCGACACAGAGTGAGTTTGCAGGGTTTGCGAAAGAGAAGCGAACCGGCGCTCCTCTGTCCGAGTTACTCCTCGTTGAGCCTGTTCAAAGGGAGGAGCATTCCGATCAAGTGGCCGATTCGTGGACATTTGGGTGGATTTCAAGGGCACAGACGATTGGCGGCCTCCTCGTGGTGGGATGGTGCTTGGCGCTGTCTCGAACTGTACTTTGTTTGCGGGCTGTCCAGCAACTCCGTGCTGAGTGCCGGGAAATCAGCGAGCCTCGTGCGGTCGAGCTTAGCCAATCCCTTGCAAAGCAGTTTGGTTTTTTTGCACCGGTGCGCTTGTACGTATCGAAGGGAATCGTCTCGGCCGCGACCATCGGCTGGTTACGTCCCATTGTCTTGCTTCCCCTGAACTGGGAGAGTTGGTCCAGTGAAGAATTGCGCGTGGTCTTGGCCCATGAAATCGCTCATATGGCTCGCCGCGATTATCTCGCCTGGGTGCTGGCGCAATTCAGTCTGTCCCTGCACTTTTACCATCCGCTGGTTTACTGGCTAGTGAGCCGCTTGCGCCGCGATCAGGAACTGGCCGCCGATCTCCTCGGATCCGAATTGTGCGGAGGCCGCGAGCAGTACCTGGTCATCCTTTCGCACCTGATTTTGCGCCAAACTTCTCGACCTGCACCCTTGCTTTCACGACCCATGTTTTCCGCCCGTGGCACCTTTTTATGGAGGATGAGGATGTTGCACGCGAAGAAGTTCTCGGGAAGCCCCCGATTGAAATCCCTTTCTATTTCCTTGCTTGCCTTGCTCGCGACGGTCATCGCGCTTACCTCGGCGGGAGTCGGGGTTTCTTTTGGAGAAACGGCGCCACAAGAACCGTCGAATGCGCCGACAAAACCGGCTGGTGTTGCCGGCGAAGGGGGAGCCATCAAAGGCCGAATCATCGCGGCCGACAGCGGTAAACCGGTCGAAGGGGCCAAGGTGCGCGTCCATGTGAGGGGAGCCCCAGGCTTTCCCTTGTGGCTTGAATTACTTAGCGATAAGGATGGCAACTACTCTCATAATTTGCCGCTTGGGCATTCCTGTTTTTTTGGCGTGATTGCTCCGCCTGGTTATTATGCTCAAGACAGGAAAGCCTACGATGATATCGTAATCACAAAAAAAGGCGAACTCATCGTTCGAGACTTCTCGCTTCAATCAGGCAGTCCGTGGAAAATTGAGTTGGCTGGCTATACCCGTCCCCAGGGTAAGCCTCCCGTCATCAGTGCTTCCTTCGAATCGAAAACGATCCTGGGCCGTCAACCCGGTCCGATGCTATTTGTCTATGCCAACGCGCAAGGCGATGCGACCTTGACGCTTCCTCAGTCCGGCGGCGATTGCACATTGCATTGCAATGAGCTGGAGCCATCTCATCGTTTTGAGATTCCCACGATTGACCTAAAAATCGAAAAAGGGTTTGATCCGACCAAGCTTCAAGGTGAACCGGTAACGATTGCAAAAGATCGATCGCTCCGATTGAAAGATAGTGCCGGAAAAATCGCAACCGTGACCGGGGCGGAGGTGATCAATCGTGATGGCCAAGCTGTCGTGCGCTTTCCGTGCAAGCCAATACCGAAATCGGCTGCGTTCAAAATCTGCGGCATGGTCCAGACGGAAGAGGGGGACCCGATCAGCGGAGCGAAAGTGACCGCGGCCTTCATGAGCAACACCATGGGAAGTATGACCGAGTTGGTGGCCTATTCTGGAGAGAAGGGTGAATTCGTCATTCCGGAAGTTTTCTTAAAATCGAATCTTTTTAAGGAAGATCAGCGCATCGAGTTGGTCGTGATTAAATCCGGATTTGATGGTGTCGAATCGAAGCAACTGAATTTACTCGATATTCAGAAAAGTGGCATGGCCGATTTCGGCACGATTCAATTAAAGCCCGGAAAAACACTGAAAGGCAAAATTGTCGATGAAAAAGGAATTCCTGTTCAAGGCGCCGTGGTGAGTTGTTCTGACGGCTATTTTGTCCGTGGCCATCTTGCTTGCCGCAGCGGCGCCGATGGACGATTTCAGATTCCAGATCTTTCCTACGGCAAGATGAAATTGCATGTCATTTATGGTGATTTGGCTGGAAATGAAGAATGCGACTTCGACGAAAAAACCGGCGAATGGACGATTGCGATCCGACCTTACAAGGTTGCGACGACGCCCTCTCCGCTCCTGCCGCGACCTTGGGAGTGGGCAGTCATTTTTTCATTATTTCCCATTTTTCCGTTTCGATGAGAAGAATCAAAGCGCCGATGAGGGCCACGCCTGCCAACTTTGGCGGCAGGCGTCCCCTTGCGGCTGCTGAAGCAAAATATTGAATCATTTATGGCGTGATTTTATCAGGTATAAATAGAATTTTGAAAACATACAGTGTATTAATGCACTATTTTATACCATATTAAAAATACGAATTGAGACTTGTCAGTATTTGCGATGTCATCTGTGGGTTGCCAGGCGGCCAAGCCTGGACCTGGCCACCCTCTTCCTATTGACCTTGTGTCCATCTCGCTCATCACCTACTCTCTTTGATCGCATCGTTTTATCAGCACGTATCCTCTTGATTCAGAATCACCATGCGCAAATCACAATGGATGTGCGAAAATTCGCGGTCAAACAGCCCTCGCCGTTCGCTGAAAGGTCTGGCGGTAGCCATGATTGGCATCGCCTCCGTCGCGGCTGGCATCTCCTTTGGCCAGACCCGGCCGCCGGAAACAGCGACTCAACAGTCCGTCGAAACACCGCCTGCTGGCCCCTCGGAAAAAGGATTGCTCAAAGGGCGCGTTATTGACCAGGGATCGGGAAAACCGATCGAGGGTGCCCGACTGCGCGTTATGCTTGAAGGGTTGTCGCAGGAGCACTCATTCTTGGAACCCACCAGTGACAAAGCGGGAAATTTCTCTCGTGAAGTGCCACTGGGCGACCTGAGATTGTTTGGGCTATTTCCTCCCGCGGGTTACTATTTTGACGATGCAAGATCTTACCAGACAATTTTCACTACAAAAAAAGAGCCGACAGTCTTACGCCAATACTCTCTCCAGGCAGGTACTTCCTGGAAGGTCGAACTGGCCGGCTATACCGGCCCCAAAGACAAAGCCCCCTATTTGTGCTGGTTCTTTGATCCTCAAGATCTGACCAATCATTCTGAGATGAGGAGTACCGTCAGGGTGAGTGCTCAAGGTGAGGCGGTGCTCGCCGTCCCGCCCGAAGGCGGTCAGTTTGTCCTTCGCGCCACGGAATGCACCTTCCCGCCGCGATACGAGATCCCTGACGTCCATTTGAAAATGGAGAAGGGCTTCAACCCTGCGCTAATGGTCGGGAAGCCAACCCCCATCGCAGGCGAACCGGGAGTTCAATGGAAAGACCGCAGCGGAAAAACCGCCGTTTTGCGCGGTGCCGAAGTCGCCGAGCGAGAAGGTCAGGCCGTCATTCGAATTCCCTGTACCCCGATTCCGCAGTCGCGCGCTTTCCAGGCCACTGGAACGGTGCGAGACGATATGGGTAGGCCGATCGCGCAAGCGAAACTTACAGCCGCCTTTCTCAGCGGAGATTCAGAGCATCCCAGTCATATGTCCCACCTCGTTGCCTTGTCCTCGGTCGATGGCCAGTTCACGATGTCGGAAATTTTGTTGCCTGCGACTTACCTTGAGGGCAATTACCGGATGGTGCTGGTTGCCTCCAAACCTGGTTTCGCTGCCCTGGAAACCCAGCCGTTCCATTTGGCGGAATTGCGTAAATCTGGAACCGCCCAGTTCGGCGCGATCACGATGCGATCCGAAAAGATACTGAAAGGTAAAGTCATCGATTCCTTGGGAAAGCCCATTCAGGGAGCGGTGGTGAGGTCATTCACCAATGGGTTTGCTCAGGGCCACCTGACTTGTCGAACCGATGCCGAAGGGCGGTTTCAATTTGCGGAACTCGCCTACGGACCCATGAAGCTCTTCGCCCAGTGCGGCGAAACGGTGGGCTATGAAGAATTCACATTCGGTGAAAAAACGGAGGCATGCACGCTGACGGTTCGTCGCTCGGAAAATGATTGATCAGTTCTTCCGGCTGAATTCTCTTCTGGTGGAGTTGGATCTCCACCAGGGTGCCGTCATCCCGCCATTTCTTGACCGCTGTAGCGCTTGGGTCGAGATCCTAGCAGAGTCATGCAGTGAGTTTTGCAGCACCTTGGCCATCGGCCAAGGCCGAGAATCCTCTTTTAGCCGTTTGCGCGAATGCCAAAAATCCCATGAAAAAGAGGAAATGATTCCAGAGTGCGACCATAGCATCCAGCGAAGTTTGCGACTGTTCAAGAAGATGACCCCCTGAGGATATCGTGCTAAGGATTAATCTCTGAACATGACTTTCTCGTAGGCGTCTTCCTGGGATCCGCTTGCAGGCATTCCATTCTCTCTTCCGGCCGAATCCCAGGGGAGCGGCCGATTGAAGCCGGACTCAATCCAGTTTGGTCGATCGGCGAGCGAAAACGCAATCGATTTCGACGTCCGGCGTCGTTCTCTCATAGTTTCACGGGTATTTGTGGAAGAGGAGGCGCGCAAAGGCCGGGCCTCATCAATTCAGGACCGATTTTGGTTATAATCACTGGAGCCCCTACGGAATGGCATCCGCCGGAGATGATTGCGGCCTCCAAGACCTCGTGAACTTTCGCCATTCCCCTCCCTCCTTGCGCCTTCAAAAGGTCCGCGCCAATGAATCACCGGTTGCAAAGGTTCGCAATCCTTCTGGCCATTCTCTGCCTCGTGCCAGGCCTTCCCGCTTCCATGGCCCACGCCGATGAAAACACGGCGACCCATCGCGAAGTGATCCAGCTTTTGCAAACCCGTTGCGCCGAATGTCATGGCCCGCTCCAGCAAAAAGGCGGCTTTCGGGTTGATGACCCCAAGGCAATCAAAGACGGCGGAGATACCGGCGAGCCAGGCATCGTGGCGGGAAAGCCCGGCAATAGTACGCTCTTTCAGCGCATCAGCGGCGGCAAGGGGAAGCGGATGCCGCCGAAAGGGCCGCCCTTGCCCGATGGGGAGATCAAACTGATCCGCGACTGGATTGGCGTAGGGGCCCCCTGGCCCAGCGACTTCAAGGTGAGCCAGAAGAAAACCCACTGGTCCTTCCAGGCGCCAACGCGGCCGGCCCTGCCCAAAGTGAGCGATCCGCGCTTTGCCAAAAACCCCATCGACCGCTTTCTCTTTGCCGCCATGGTCAAACAAGGCCTGACACCCAACCCCAAGGCCGACAAACCATCGCTGATCCGTCGCGTCGCGCTCGACCTGACCGGTTTGCCTCCCACACCGCAGCAGGTCCAGGAGTTTATCAGCGACACCCGGCCCGATGCCTATGCGCGCATGATCGAGCGGTTTCTGGCATCGCCTTCCTACGGCGAACGGATGGCGCGCCCCTGGCTCGATTTGGCCCGCTATGCCGACAGCAAGGGCTTTGGCTCGGACCCCTTGCGCCTTTACATCTGGCGCTATCGCGACTGGGTGATCGAGGCCTTCAATCGCAATCTGCCGTACGATCGCTTCACGATCGAACAACTCGCCGGCGACATGTTGCCGGGAGCGACCACGGACCAAATGCTTGCCACTGCCTTTCATCGCAACACGATGACGAACACCGAAGGCGGCACCGACGACGAGGAATTCCGCATCGCGGCCATCAAGGACCGGGTCGATACGACGATGCAGGTGTGGATGGGCCTCACCGCCGGCTGCGCCAAGTGCCACACCCACAAGTTCGATCCCATCACCCATCGGGAGTATTACCAGCTTTTCGCAATCTTCAATCAGACCGAAGACAACGACAACAACGACGACCTTCCCCGGATCGCGACCCCCACGGCCGCGCAAGAGAAGGAATTGGCCCGCATCGATCAGGCGATTGAAGAACGGACCAAAAAGATGGGCGCCCCGCCCAAAGCCACTCCCGAGTTTGCCGCCTGGGTCGCGGAAATCAAAAACGCCCCCAAGTACTGGCAGCCCTTGAAACCGCAGGCCGTCAAGGCCACGGGCGGCGTGCGCTACACCGTGCAAAAGGATGGGGCCATTCTGGCAAAAAATGCGGACGCCGACAAAACCAAGGTGACCGTTTCCCTTGATCCCTTGCCCAAGGGAGCGACCGGCCTGCGTCTCGAAGCCTTGAGCGACAAGTCGCTTGGGGGGAACGGCCCGGGCCTGGCGGGTCACGGCAATTTTGTCTTGAGCCACCTGGAACTGAACGCTCGCCAACTGCGCGCTCCCCAGACGCGCTTCGTGCGGATTCGCCATCAAAAGAACGCTTATTTAAATCTGGCCGAAGTCGAAGTCTTTGCCGGTGGCACCAATGTCGCCTTGAAAGGAAAGGCCTCGCAGTCGACCACCGGATTCAATGGTCCGGCCAATCTGGCGATCGACGGCAACACCGACGGGGATCACTCCAAAGGATCCGTGACGCACAATACGGTCAACGATCCCGACCCCTGGTGGATGGTCGATCTTGGGTCAGATCAGCAAATCGATCAAGTGGTGGTCCACAACCGAACGGACGCGGGAACCTCTGCCCGCCTGGCCGGTGCCGTCGTCGAACTCTTGAACGCCGAAAGCAAAGTGATCTGGCAAAAGCCGATCTCCAAGCCGACGATGCGGCCGATGACGTTTGAAACGAACGAAGGATCGACCATTCCCCTGGAGTTGGCCACTGCGACCCACGAACAAGGTAGCGGATTTACGGCCGCGGCCGCCCTGGGAACCAATCCGCAGTTGGGTTGGGCGCTCGGGGGCAAGCTGGGCACCGCGCAAACGCTCGCGGTGCGCTTTCGCGAACCGCTTGCCGAGGCGACTGGACCCATCGAACTGAAGTTCGATTGCGGCTATGGTGAAAAACACATTCTCGGTCATTTCCGCGTATTGGTCACGACCCAGGCCAATCCCAGTCCCGCCATGGACGCCCAGACCCTCAAGGCTCTACTCGCCCATCCGGAAACGGCGGCCCACAAGTGGCTGGAGCTCTGGTGGGCGACCCAACCGCAAGCCCGCATCTACGCCCGGGAAATCGCCGAGCTCAAGAAAACCCGCGATGGAATCACCAAGGAAGTGGTCACCACGCCAATCTTGAGGGAATTGCCCAAGGACAAGCAGCGCAAAACCAAGATTCTGCTCAAGGGGAATTTCCTCGATCCGGGCGAGGAAGTGAAAGCCTTCCTTCCCGGGGCTTTCGCACCGAAAGCGGCCGACCGATTAACGACCCGGCTCGATTTTGCCAACTGGCTCGTGTCCGCCGAGAATCCCCTCACGTCCCGGGTTGCGGTCAATCGCCTGTGGGCGCAGATTTTCGGCCGGGGACTGGTTGAAACCGAGGAAGACTTCGGCACGATGGGCCAGGCGCCCTCTCACCCCGAGCTACTCGATTGGTTGGCGGTGGAATTTCGCGAATCGGGCTGGGACATCAAGAAGCTCATCACCTTGATTCTGATGTCGGAAGCCTATGCCGAATCGTCGAGCGTTCGACCCGATCAACTTGAAAAAGATCCGAAGAATCTCTTCTTGGCCCGTGCGCCCAGGTACCGGCTCGATGCCGAATCGATCCGGGATCAGGCGCTGGCGCTTGGAGGAATCTTGAGCCCGAAAATGTTCGGCCCGTCGGTCTATCCTCCCCAGCCAGGGAATCTCTGGCAAGCGGCGTTCAATGGCGAGCGCACCTACCCGACGAGCACGGGCGAAGACCGCTACCGGCGCGGCATTTACACCTTTTGGAGGCGGACGGTGCCCTACCCGTCGATGCAGGCCTTCGATGCTCCCAGCCGGGAAGCTTGCACGATCCGCCGCATCAGCAGCAACACGCCCTTGCAAGCATTTGTCACCTTGAATGATCCCTGTTTTGTCGAGGCGGCCCAGGGATTGGCCAAAAGGATGGCAGCGTTCACCGGCACGACGGAGGAAAAAATCAACCATGCGATGTTGATTTGTCTGGCTCGTCCCGCGACGCCTGCCGAACTCAAACCTCTGGCTGCTCTCTACGAATCCGAACGGGCCAATTACCTCTCACGCCCTGTTGAAACGGGCAAACTGATCGGGGAAATGGCTGCCAAGACGGACCCGGCCAAGGCGGCCGATCTGGCCGCGCTCACGCTGGTGGCCAATGTTCTTTTGAATCTCGATGCCGTTCTGACGAGGAATTGAAGCGATGGCTCTCCCACTGCATCTGGAACAGCTCCGGCTTCGCACCCGCCGCCACTTTTTGAAAGATTCCCCTCTCGCCCTGGGCGCCATGGCGCTTCTGGGCATGAATCAGGGATCAGTAAAAGCCGACAGTCCCTTGCGGCCGCGCGCCTCCTCAAAACAGGGAAAAGCCAAGGCGGTCATCTATTTGCACATGTCGGGGTCGCCTCCCCAGCAGGATTTATTCGATTACAAACCCGAACTGGTCAAATACAACTTGAAGCCATGTCCCGACGAATTCTTGAAGGGACAACGCTTTGCGTTCATTAAAGGCCACCCGGTGCTTTTGGGCACGCCTTACCAGTTCGCTCCTCGAGGACCGTCGGGGGCGATGGTGAGCAGCATTTTGCCGAATTTTCATCAAGTCGCGCACCACGCCACGATCATTCGCTCGCTGAAAACCAAGGAATTCAATCACGCGCCTGCGGAACTGTTCATCCATACGGGCGAGAACCGGCCGGGATATCCCTCCATGGGATCCTGGGCCACGTATGGGCTCGGTTCACCCAATGCGAATCTGCCCGGTTTCATCGTGATGGTTTCCGGCGGCACCGATCCGACGGCGGGCAAAAGCGTCTGGGGAAGCGGTTTTCTTCCCTCGGTTTACCAGGGGGTGCAGTGCCGCGGCGGTACCGAGCCCATTTTCTATGTCGCCGATCCTCCGGGAATCGATCGGGCAGGGCGGCGCCGTAGCCTCGATGCGCTCAAGACGCTCAACGAGATGGAAGCGGCCAAGGTGGGCGACCCGGAAACCTTGACCCGCATCGAGCAATATGAACTGGCGTTTCGCATGCAGACGTCCGTGCCCGAGGTGATGGATATCACCCGGGAGACGCAGCAGACTTTGGGCATGTATGGCGCGCAACCAGGGGCGAGTTCGTTTGCGAACAACTGCTTGCTCGCTCGGCGGATGGTCGAGCGCGGCGTTCGCTATATCCAGCTATTCGACTGGGGTTGGGATACCCATGGCACCGGGCCGGGCGACGACATTGTGAACGCTCTTCCCAAAAAATGCCAGGAAGTCGACAAACCGATCGCCGCGCTTTTGGCCGATCTGGAGCGGCGGGGCATGCTGGAAGATGTGCTGGTTGTGTGGGGCGGGGAGTTTGGGCGGACCAGCATGAATGAGGCCCGTGGCGGCTCCAAATACCTGGGGAGAGACCATCACCCCCATTGCATGACGATCTGGATGGCGGGGGCGGGGGTCAAGAAGGGCTTTGCCCTGGGCAAAACCGACGATCTGGGTTACCAGGTCGCGGAAAATCCGGTCGAAGTTCACGACGTTCAGGCCACCATCCTCCATCTGTTGGGGTTTGACCCCTTCACCTTCTCTCACAAATACCAAGGGCTGGAAGCACGCCTCATCGGTCCCGCCGAAGGGCCGCGCATCCTCCATGAACTCTTAGCCTAACTCCTTCGATCGATCCCCGCGACTCTTCCCCAGGCCGATGCGGAGCCTACTTTTTGAAGTCAGGCCCCGGTCAAATCGGGCAGTGGCGAACTGTTTTTGTAAAATGGCCCGGTAACTCTCCATGAATTCACAATGAGGGTCAAATGACTCAGACCTCTTTCGTCCGCGGCCGAATTTACGACGACATCACGCAATGCGTGGGCAACACGCCTCTCATTCGCTTAAGACGAGTGGTCGATGATGCCAAGGCGACCGTGGTCGCCAAGATGGAGAACTTCAATCCGTTGTGGTCGGTCAAGGATCGCATCGGCGTGGCGATGATCGACGCGGGCGAAAAGGAAGGCAAGATCAAGCCCGATACGGTCATCATCGAACCGACTTCGGGAAACACCGGCATTGGCCTGGCGTTTGCGTGCGCCGCCCGCGGCTACCGGCTGATCGTGACGATGCCCGAGACGATGAGCCTGGAAAGGCGCCGCCTTTTGAAGGCGTTCGGCGCGGAAATCGTGCTGACTCCCGGCGATCAGGGCATGCGCGGCGCGGTGCAAAAAGCCGCGGAAATGACCGAGCAGACCCCCAACTCGTTCATGCCGATGCAGTTTGACAACCCGGCCAACCCAGAAATTCACCGCAAAACGACCGCCGAAGAAATCTGGCGCGATACCGACGGCAAGATCGACATCCTGGTGTGCGGCGTCGGCACCGGCGGCACGATCACCGGTTGCGCCGAAGTGCTCAAAAAACGCAAACCCGGCCTCAAGGCGATCGCGGTGGAACCGGTAACCAGCCCCGTCATCACGCAGAAAATGGCCGGCCAGGAAATCAAACCCGGCCGCCACAAGATCCAGGGGATCGGCGCTGGTTTTATTCCCGGCGTGCTCAATACGGGTGTCATCGACGAGGTCATTCAGGTAACCGATGACGATTCGTTCGCCATGGCGCGCCGCCTTGCCAAGGAAGAAGGCATGCTGTGCGGCATCAGTTGCGGCGCGGCCGCGCACGCGGCCTTGCTCGTGGCGCAGCGCCCCGAAAACGCCGGCAAATTGATCGTGGTCGTCCTGCCCGATCTGGGCGAGCGCTACTTGAGCACCCCGCTTTTCCCTGAATAATCGCCGGGAAGCGGCTCGCTGACGACAAAGAAAAGCTAGAAGAACCCCAGCAACTGATATCTGGCGAAGGTGCCGGTTGTTGGGGTTTTTGTTTTCATTACGGCAATGGCAAGGCCTGCTTTATTGTTCTAAATTTCCAAACTTGCAAAGTCTCCCAAATCGTTAATACATCCTCCCAATCCCCCTGTTTTTCTGCCAGCTTTCCCTTTCCTCAGCCGAATTAAGAAGTGAGTCACCGTATTCCGGAGTCAATCCGGGGGCGTGGATCGTTCGTCGAAGGTCTGTCCGTCCTTGCCAGGGACGGTTCTCGGGCTTTCCGGACGTTCCCTGCCGGCCTCCTTCCCTAACGGGAAGGAATATGGTCGGGCTCGGTAGCGAGCAGTTGGTGGCCACCTTGAGGTGAGCACATGTCAGCATCTGAATCGGTTCGTGGTTGGTTGGGTCGGTGGATGCGTAAGAGCGGAGCGGTTCCTCAGAACCGACCGCTGACGCGCAACCCCTCCCTCGAAATATTGGAAGAGCGCGCGGTTCCGACGGTCTATGTCGTCAACACCACCCGGGATGAGGTCGAGCCCAAAACGGACGGCTTACTCACCTTGCGTGAAGCGGTTCTGGCCGCCAACACCGGCAAGCAGGTGGGCGATGCTCCGGCCGGCACCGGCGTCGATACGATCCTGTTCGATGCGAGCCTTGCCGGGGAAGCGATCCCGCTGCAGATCACCGGCGATAACTCGTTCGGTGCTTCCGCGCTGGCGGTGACCCGGACCTTGACGATCAACGGGCTTCCGGCGGGAACGCTGAGGTCGGTCACCATCGCCAACGACTCGAACTTTGGCGATCGGCGTATTTTCCTGGTGGGTCAGGGCGCGACCCTGAACCTGACCGACGTGATCATCGCGGATGGACGGGCAGTGGGTCAGACGGGGTTTGGCGGAACCAACGGCGGCGGCGGCGGTGGCGGCGGCGCGGGCATGGGCGGCGCCATTTTCAATCAGGGCACATTGAATGCCACCCAAACAACATTTCGCGATAACGAGGCCGTTGGCGGCGCGGGCGGTGCCGGCGGTCTGGCTCCCGCGGCGAATGCGTCAGGCGGCAAGGGCGGCGGAGTCAGCGGCGGCGCGGGCGGCAGTGCCAACATTCCCGGTTTGCCCGGTGGCTTTGGCTCCGGTGGCGGCGGCGGCGGCGGTCGCGGGGCGACGGCAAGTGGCGCGGGCGGATTTTCCTCGGTCAACGGTGTTGGCGGCGGCGCGGGCGGCGGGTCGGCCACGACCAATAGCGCCGATCCCGATTACGGCGGACGCCAGGTCGTCTATGGCGGCCGCGGCGGCGCGGGCAACCAGACGCAAGGCGGAGCCGGGGGCGGTGGCGCCGGCATGGGCGGCGCGATCTTCAACTTCGGCGGTTCGGTTTCGATAGTCAATTCGACCTTCGGCAATAACGATGCCCGCGGCGGCCTGGCCGGTGTCGGCGGCACGAACGCTGCGGCCGGTTTGGGACTTGGCGGAGCGATTTTCTCGCAAAATGGATTCCTCAGGCTCGACAACTCGACCGCCGCGCAAAACAGCGCCGATCAAGGCGGCGCCATCTTTGCTCAAGCCGATGGCACCACGGCCAGCCTGATTCTTAACAGCACGATCGCCGCGCAGTCGGGCGGAACGTCGGATGTCGCGGCCCGCAACCTCAACGGCGGTCACCTCAACGCTTCGGGTCAGGCCAACCTCATTCAAAACCTCGATGGCGGCGGCATCATCCCCGCCTCGATCGTGGCGGTTTCCACCGATCCCCAGCTGAGCGCACTGGCCAACAATGGCGGTCCCACGCCCACTTTCGAACTCAGGCCGGGCAGCCCCGCGGCCAACGCCGGCGCCAATGTGCTCTTCTTGACGACCGACCAGCGCGGCCCCGGCTTCCCGCGCGTGCTTGGCGGCAAGATCGACATCGGCGCATTCGAACTCGCCGACGCCACCGTACCCCATGTGCTTTCGATCGTCCGGTCGAGCCCATCGGGTCAGGCGACCAACGCCAGCCAGGTAACCTATCGCGTCAATTTCGATCAGGCGGTCAGCGGCGTCAGCGCCGCGAACTTCGCTCTGGTCGGCACCGGCATGGGTAACGCCTCGATCCTTTCGGTTCAGCCCGTGGGCGGTTCGACCCCCGCCACCTCGTACCTGGTCACCGTGCAAACGGGCGGCGACGGAACGCTGGGCCTGAGCCAGATTCAGCCGGGCACCATCGTCAACAACCTGGGCAACAAACTTTCCGGTTCCTTTACCGGCGATTTTTACACGGTCAACCGCACCGCTCCCGCCGTGGTCGGCATCAACCTGATCGACGCCAATCCGACCAATTCGACCACCCTGCGCTTCATGGTGGTTTTCAGCAAGGACATCCTTGCCAGCACGATCGGCAAGAACAACTTCTCGCTCGATCTGTCGGGCGTCAACGCCACGATCGACTCGGTGCTGCCGAACAATCCGGGCGACACGGCCTCGAGCACCTTCGTGGTGACCGTGAAGGTCGCGTCGGGTAGCGGGCGCGTCGCGCTCAATCTGACCAACGCCGCCGGAATCACCGATACGCTGGGCAACCCCCTTCAGGGAGCGTTCTTCTCCACGATCGGTTACGATTTCGACGCGACTCAGCCCAATGTGGCCTCGATCATTCCGATCAACGGCGGCATTGTCGCTTCCGATGGCTCGATCGAATTCGAGGTGAAATTCACCAAGCCTATGGACCGGGAGACCTTCACTCCCGCCGACATCGATTTGACCTTCACCGGTTCGCTTTCCGGTTCGAAGGGAAGCGTTTCGGGCGCCGAAGACACCTACCGTTTCCGGGTCAACGGCATTTTCGGCAACGGCACGATCAAGATCGCGATCAAGAACAACGCGCTCATCTTCGACACCCTGGGCAACCAGCTCGGCGCGGGCGGATCTTCTACGATTTCGGGGGTCACCCGGTTCACTCCAAGCGTCGCGTCGATTGTTCCTTCGACGACCGCCCCGACCAACGGCCCCAACCTGATCTTTGATGTTCTGTTTTCCAACGCCATTCAGTCGGCCACGGTCAGCGCCGCCGACTTCATCCTCGTGGGTGATGGCAAGTCGATTGGCCGCGTCGTTTCCGCCACGGTGGATGCCAATAATCCCGCGCTCTTCCATGTGGTTGTCAGCGGCTTGGCGGGCCAGGGGCGCCTTGGCCTCGACATCAGTCCCGCCGCCGTCATCATCGATACCCTCGGTGCCCAGGTGATCGGCGGCTTTGCCGACGGTCAGTTCGCCTTTGTCGACACCGTCGGTCCGATTGTCAACGACATCATCCCGCTCGACTCCAACCCCACCAACCAGACCACGTTGCGCTTCTCGGTCACCTTCAACAAGCAACTGAATCCGGCCACCGTGACCGCGGCCGGGTTTAGCCTGATTCAACCCCAGGGCGGCACCTGGGCGGTCAATTCGGTTGCTCCCGATCCGCTCAAGCCCAACACCTACATCGTCACGGTCAAGGCGAGCGGAGCCATCGGCAATGGCGACCTGTTCCTTACCGTGCCGGCCAACGGCTCGATCAAGGATCTGGCCGGCAACGGCGTGGCCACCGCCTTCAACCAGGGCCAGCCGTACCGCGTCACGAGCATTAGCCCCGCGGTCGAAACGATCGTCACGCTCGATGCCAACCCGACCAAGGCCAGCCTGCTTGGCTACCTCGTGACCTTCAGTCAGGATGTCGACCCGACCACGGTCAATCCCGAAGACTTCGTGCTCATCACCCAGCCGCTTCCTGGCCAATCGGTCGGTTACGCCCGCGGCGTGGTCTCCACGATTACCGGGACCGGCAATCAGTTCCAGGTTTATGTCACGATTACCGACGGCGATGGCCGCCTGCGTCTTGAAGTGGCCCAGGGTGCCGATATCCGCAACCTCGCCGGCGAAAAGTTAAACACCACGGGTCTGATGCCGGGCGCCTCGTACGACATTTTGTACCAGCCGCCGACCGTGGTAGATGCCGTTGCCCAACCGCCCGCCAAGAGCGGCCAGCCGACCGTCGCCTTCATTGTCACCTTCAGCCAGCAGATGGACCCGGCCACGGTGACCGCGGCCAACTTCCAGGTCATTTCCCAGGGGCTTTCGGGCGGTGCGTTCGTATCGAGCGTCGTCCCCGTACCGGGATCGCAAAATGTCTCGTTCTATGTGAATGTCTCCGGTTACTCCGGTGTGGGAACGCTCAAGCTGGATGTGCTTGGCGGCAAGGGAGCCACCGACGCGGTAGGCAATGCCTTGCTGACCGGTTTGCCGGCTCGCAGCGTCTACACGATCGACACGATCGCCGCTTCGGTGCTTTCGATTAACCCGGTCAAACCGGGCACCAATCAATCGACCATGGGCTTCTTCATCACTTTCAATGCCCCCATCGACGAATCGACCATCACGGCTCAAAGCTTTTTGATTGCAACCACCGGCACTGCCACCGGCACGATCAAGATCTTCCCGCCGGCAGGTCCGGCTCCCGAAGGGCTTGCCAGCTACCCCTACTATTTCGAAGTGCAAAATATCTCGGGCAATGGACTGCTCCGGGTCAATTTGGCCCCGAATTCGGGAATCCTCGATACCTACGGCAACGCGGTCGAACCGGCCGGATTCACCGGCAGCCCACTGCAGGTGATTCCCGCGTCGAACAAGCCGACGGTCACTTCGATCATCACGACTTCGCCCAATCCCTTGTTTGGAAATACGGCGCAGTTCAAGATCACCTTCAGCCAAAACATGGACCTGTCCACGATCACGCCGGCCGAACTGGCGCTGGTCAGATCGGCGGGCTTGCAAGGGGTTATCACCAAGATCGAAGGCAGCGGCACGCAGTTCACCGTCACCGTCGAAAACATCAGCGGCATCGGAACGCTCCAACTCATCGTTCCCAACGGTTCGACCATTGCCGACATCGCGGGCAATGTGCTCGCCGCGGGGTTCACGACGGGACCAAGCTATTCGGTCAATACGCTCAGCCCGAGCGTCAAGCAGATCACCCAGGCGAACCCCGAACTCGACCACACCAACTCTCAGGGTGTGATCTTCCGGGTCCAATTTGCCCAACCGATCAACGGCGGCCTCGATATCACCAACTACGTCGCCAAATTCACCGGCACCTTGAACGGCTCGGTGAATATGGTGACCGTTGATCCAGCCGATCCGAATCCGTCGCAGCCCTCGATTTTCTTGGTCCGGGTTTCCACCATTGGTCAAGGAACCGTGGCGCTGACCGTACCGGCCAATGCGAAAATCACCAGCCTTGCCGGCACTCCCTTTTCGGTCGCCTTCAGCGCGAGCCAGGTTTATACGATCGACAACCAGGTGCCCGTGGTCACCACGAGCATTCCGGAAAATCTCGGCCCCATCTCCACCAGCCAGCTTTCGTTCATTCTGACCTTCTCCGAGCCGGTGCTCACCTCCACCGTCACTTCCGCGGCCTTGACGCTGGCGCTTCAAGGAACTCTGACGGGAACGATCGGCGCGATCACCCCGCTCAACCCGGGCAACGGCAGCGCCTCGCAATTCCAGGTTCAGGTCATCAACCTCGTGGGAACCGGCACGGTTTCCGTCGGTGTTAAAGTCAATTCGGGTATCAAGGACTCGTTTGGCAACACCCTGGTGGACGGCTTCTCAAGCGGCGTGGCGGCCCTGATCAATCAGGTGGCCCCCAAGGCGACCTCCATCGTCGTTGCTTCGACGGTGCCGGTCACCACGGGCGTGGCCAGCTTCCGCGTGCTCTTTGACAAGCCGATCAACCCCTTCACCGTCAATCCTTCCGATTTCCAGATCGTCGGCAATCCAGGCGCCGCGATTACGAGCATCATCGCCGACGATGCGACCAACATGACGATGCGCGTCACGATTTCCGGATTGTCCGGCTACGGTCCGGTGCAGTTGAATCTGCGCGCCGACGCCACGATCCGCGATTTCGCCGGCAACCTGATCGAGCAAAAAGAATTGACCGGGCCGGCGGTGCAAGTCATTGCCGTCGCGCCGGGCGTCAAGTCGATCTCAAGCGATGTCGCGAAAACCAACTCCGCGTTTGTCGAATTCAGGGTGCAGTTCAACCAGGCGATGATCCTGACTTCGGTCAAGGCTTCCGACTTCCTGCTTCAGACGACCGGAAGCTTGAACGGAAGCATCGTCTCGGTTTCGGCGACGGGTGCCGGCGGCACCGACTTTGTCGTGCGCGTGGGTAACCTTACCGGCGAGGGGTCGCTCTCGTTAGGTGTGTCCAATATCTCGGGCATAAAAAACTCGATCGGTACGCCCTTGGCCAACGGCTACGATCCTTCCATCGCGACGCCGGTGCAGGTCGACCGTGTCATCCCCACGGTGCAAGCGATCGACCGGGGCGGCGATGCGATCAACGATCCTTCGTTGTCTGCTGGCGAAATCTCGTTCATCGTGCGTTTCTCCGAGCCGGTCGACCCCACCTCGGTCAAGTTGGCTTCCTTCCAGCTTGGATTCACCGGATCGACCAGCGGCGTCCTTCAGTCGGTTACGGGCAGCGGCAACACCTATGTCGTGGTGGCTCGTTCGGTCTCCGGAGCCGGCACCATCAACTTGAATCTGCTGCCCAACAGCGGCATCAAGGACACTTTCGGCAATACGATCACTGCGGGATTCACCTCGGGCCAGTCGTACACGATCCAGGCGTTTACCCCCACGGCATTCCCCGCTCCGCAAATCAATTCGATCGACATCACAAGCACGCAGCCGACCAAGGCGACGACCGTCCAGTTCCAGGTCAATTTCAATCGCGACATGGTCGATTCGAGCGTCGTACCCCAGGCCTTCCAGCTTGTGGCGAGCGGTGGCGCGACCGGTTCGATCACCTCGGTGACCGGTTCGGGCAAAACCTACATCGTTACCGTCACCGGAGTCAGCGGCACGGGAAGCCTGGCGCTGCAAACGGTGCAAAACCCCGGAATCGTCGACCTGGCGGGCCAGTCGCTGCCGGGTGGATTCACCTCGGGCTTTGCCTACCAGATCGACAATTCTCCGCCGACGATCTCCAAGGTGACCCTGCTCAGCACCAATCCGACCCGGGCCGGTTCGGTGATCTTCCAGTTGGAATTCTCCGAAGCGGTCAACCCGGCCACGGTCAATGGCCTGACGCTCTCCCTCACCTCGCCGAATGGTAGCGTGACCGGGCAGATCGTTTCGGTCACTCCTGTCGACTTTGAAGGCAAGCTCTACCAGGTTCAGGTGCAAAACCTCGACGGGGCCGGAGACTTTTCGCTCGGCGCGCCGAGCAATCAGGCCTTCGTCGTCAAGGACCTGGCGGGCAACGCGATCGTCAACGGCACCGGCTTCCCCGGATACCAGATCGACCGGCTCAACCCGCTTGTCCAAAGCATCAGCCTGCTCGATAGCGATCCCACCGGCGCCGGTTCGGTGCGCTTCCTTGTGACCTTCACCGAAGTGGTCGATGCCTCCACCGTCTCGGCGGCCGATTTCTCGCTACTCGGTACGGGGACGGCGAACGGCGTGGTCCGAACGGTTCAAGGTTCGGGTTCGAGCTACATCGTCACGGTCGACTCGATCAGCGGCGCCGGCCGCTTGGGCCTGTTCGTTCCCGCGAGCGCGACGATCAGCGATCCCTTGGGCAATCCGCTGGGCGCGGCTTTCAACGCCTCGGAAAACTACCTGATCAACCGCACCGCACCGGTGGCCACGACCTTCCAGCCGACCGTCAAGGCCGTGCCACAAGGCGACGTGATCGTCTACCAGTTGACCTTCGATCGCGACATGAATCCAGCCACCGTGACCCAGGCCGTGTTCCTTGTCAGCACGACCGGCGGCACCTCGGCGGCCGTGCAATCGGTCACCGGTTCGGGCCGAAATTATGTGGTTACGGTCGTTCCTTCGGGCGGCAACGGCTCGGTCAGTCTCCAAATTCCGGCCTTCTCCGGCGTGCAAGACACCTTCGGCAACGAACTGGCCCAGCCGGCCATTTCGGGCGTCGCGGCCTACCTGCCAAGCTCGCCGAATATCATTTCGATGGACCCGGTCGGTAGCAGCATTCAAGGCGGTCTCGACCCCAACGATCCGACCCAGACGGTTCGCCTGGTCAAATTCCGGGTGGTCTTCACCCAGCCGATGGATCCGACCTCGCTCACCGCGGCATCGGTCCTCATTGAGAACACCGGCGACGCCAAAACGGCTTTCGGTTCGGTGACCTGGGTCGACGATCACACCGCGATCCTTTCTCTGCAAATCATCAATGGCGTAGGCTCGGTGCGGGTCACGGTGCTCCCCAACGGTGCGGTTCAAGATGCGGCGGGCAATCAGCTCATGGATGGCGCCCAGAGCCCCCCTGTGTTGCTCGATATCACCCCGCCCTCGGTGGAAGAAATCCTCGCCAACGGCCCCATCGCGACCAACTCGGGCACGGTGCAGTTCACCGTGCGCTTCTCCGAAAGCATGCCGGTATCGGCCCTGCCGACACCCAACAGCGACTATGCCAATTACCCGGTGAAAACGGTCACCGACGGTACGCTCGTTGCTCATGTGATCGCCGTGACGCGCGATCCCAACAACCCGAGCGTCTTCTTGATCACCGTGGGCGGCGGCTTCGACACCCTGGGTCAAGCCCTGCCGATGTCGGGCACCGGCAACCTGGGCCTTGCCATTCCCGACGACGCGGCCATCTTCGACGAAGCGGGCAATCGGCTCAATCGCGGCGGCAAATCGACCACGACGGTGTTCGTCGACCGGACCACGCCCGCCATCAACTCGATCGTGCCCGAAGGCGGCGTGCTGGCCGGCGGCCCCTCGGTTTCCTTTGTGGTCTCCTTCAACAAATTCTTGCCTCTGGCCAGCGTCGGCGGCGCCGATTTCCTTGTCACGCAAACTGGGCAGTTCAACCCCGGAATCTCGATCGATCCGGTGGCCGTACCGCTCAACGCCAAGGCGGGCGAAGCGAGCCTCTTCCGCATCACCTTGCACAATGTCAACGGCATCGGCACGCTGCAACTGAACATCAAGCCAACCGCGGTGATCGCCGACGCCTTGGGCAACATGCTCAACACGTCGACTCCGTTCCCCTCGACGCCGGCGCAGGTCAATTCGACCGTGCCGACCGTGTCCTCGGTCACGCTTATCAGCGAAGTTCCCTCGCCTACCAATGTCACCACGCTCGTCTACAACCTGGTGTTCAGCGCCCCGGTCCAGGTCGGCACCGCGACGCAGCTTGCCACTTCCGACTTTGTCACGATCGACCTTTCCGGCGGGACCGCGCGCGGCACGGTGACCTCGGTTACCGGTTCGGGCACGACCTACCAGGTGACGGTCACCTCGGTGTCTGGCCGCGGCCTCATGAGCATCGGCCTGGCTCCAAGCGGCCATGTCCGCAGCCTCTACGGTGTTCAAGCTCAACTGGGTAACCCTTCTCCGCAGGAATTCGCCGAAGTCGATCGGCTCTTCCCGGCGGTGCAGGGCATCACGCTGACGGGTGGCTCGACGGTCAACGGCAGCCTGACCAATACCTTCAAGGTCGTCTTCAACAAGGATGTCAACGCTTCGAGCGTCAACATCGCCGACTTCCGCCTGATCACGACCGGTACCCTGGTTGCCGAAATCGCCGGCATCAGCGGTGACCACGACACCTACACGATCACGGTGCGCAATGTCTCCGGCGACGGAACGGTCAAGCTGGTCGTGCCGCAAGGTGTTTCCATCTTCGACATGGCTGGAAATCGCCTGGTGGGCGACTTCACGGCGGGACAGGTGGTCGCAACCGACCGCGTCGCTCCGCGTGTCACCGGCATCAACCCGATCACGCCTTCGCCCGTCAGCGGCGGCCAGATCCAGTATGTCGTTCAGTTCAGCAAGGTCGTCGACCCGACCACGGTCATTCCGGGAATCTTCACCCTGACGACCACGGGCACCGCCCGGGGCCAGGTGCTTTCGGCCGAGCCGCTTGCCGGCACGCCTTTCGCTTACCTGGTGACCGTCGGCGACCTCGGCGGCAACGGTACGGTCCGCCTCGATCTGCCAAGCGGCAGCCCGATTGAAGACCAGGCGGGCAACCGTTTGGAAAACGGCTTCGAAGCGACTCGCCTTATCGAGATCGACACCGATGCGCCGCGCACCGTTTCGATTACCGGCAGCAACCCCAGCCCCACCGCGGCGGCCGGAGTCGGCTTTGTCGTCACCTTCGATTCTCCGGTCGAACTGTCGAGCTTGACTCCCGACGACTTTGAAGTTGCGGGGACCGGCTCGGCGGCCGGAGTCATCTCGTCGATCACGCAGATCGACACAGAAGGCAAGGTTTTTGGCGTGCAAGTGGGCGGCGTGACCGGCGAAGGCACCCTTGGCCTGGCCATCCGCCCCACCGCGCAGATTCGCGACAAGGCCGGCAACAATATCGGCGGCGGCTTCTCCGAAGGGTTCCGCTATACGGTCGACCGCGTGGCTCCGGCCGTTTCGCAAATCGTGGGACCGGCCGGACAGCAGCTCTATAGCAATCAGGCGGTCTTCACGGTCACCTTCTCCGAAACGGTCAATGCCGCTTCGGTGTCGGTGGGCGATTTCGCCTTGGCGCTCGTCAATGCGACCGGAACGGTCTCCAGTGTCGTCGCGGTGCCGGGCACGACGAACCAGTTCACGGTGACCGTGACGGGAATTTCGGGCACGGGCACCTTGAGGCTCGATGTTCCCTCGACCGCCACGATCACCGACCCTCTGGGCAACAACCTCGCCGGCGGCTACGCTCTGGGTCAGCTTTACCAGGTGCGCACCAACGCGCCTACCGTCTCCTCGTTCACGACGACGCTGCCCACCACCCAGGTCATCCGCCTCGCGACGGGCGATTTCCAGATCGTCTTCTCCAAGCCGGTCAAGATTTCGACGGTAACCAGTTCGGCCTTCGCGATCGTCGCCGTGGGCGGCATTTCGGGAACCGTCGGCACGCCGATCGCGCTCGATGGCTCCGGCGGCCTGGCGAGCACGTTCCGCATTCCGCTTACGAACATCAACGGATCGGGCAATATCGGCCTGAGCGTCGTGGCCGGCAAGATTCAGGATGCCTTCAACAACTTCCTGGTTACTGCCGCGGCGAGTCCGCTGCTCTCGATCGACAACCAGGCGCCGCAAATCGTCGGCATCAACTTGCTCGACATCAGCCCGACGGCCGCGAGCTCGGTACGCTTCCAGGTGCTGTTCAGCGAAAATGTCATCCCCGAAACGGTGCTGGCGACCTCCTTCCAGCTTGTGACCACCGGATTTTCCAAGCAACCGGTGCTCGCCACGCTCGAACGGGTCAACGACAGCACGTTCAACATCACCGTCAACGGGATTACCGGCACCGGCACGATCGGCCTCAAGCTCTTGCCCAACTCGGGAATCAGCGATCGGCTTGGCAACATCCAAAACGGCACCTTCACAGGCGTGACCGTTTACAACATTCGCAGCGCCCCGGCGTTGACCGCCCCGACGGTCAGCTCGATCACGAATCCGGCGACCGGCCCCTTCAAGGGCACAAGCACCACCTTTACCGTCAACTTCGACAGCACCGTGACCGGAGTGACCGCGTCCAGTTTTGTGCCGTTCCTTTCCAATGGTTTCACGGGCACCACGATCGGCGCGGTGACTCAGATCACCGGCAGCCAGTACACGGTGGTGGTCAATAACCTGCCCAGCGGGTCTTACAACTTGCGATTGGACCTTTCCGCCAACCCGGGAATCACCAATGCAGGCGGCCAGCCTCTGGTCGTCCCCTATGCGGCGGGAGCGACGGTGCTGGTGCGCAATGCCTCAGTCACGGCGACCACGGCGGTCGACACCAATCTGCCGACGAACGGCGGTTTCAGCGGTTCGGTGGTCTACCGGTTGACTTTTGCCAATCCGGTCCAGGTGGCCAGCGTCGTCAACTTCTTGAACGCCAACTTCGGCCTGACTTCGGTTACCGGCAATGCTTCGGGCACCGTGGCCTCGGCCACCGCGGTCAATGCCGTGGCGGGTTTGGCGACCGATTTCATCGTGACCGTCAACAATCTGGGCGGCACGGGCCAGTTGCGCCTCGATATCAAGCCGGGCAATTCGATCGTCGATCAGGTCGGCAACTCGGCGGCGCCTCTGGCGACTGGCCCGTTCTATAACATCGACAAAACGCCTCCGGCGGTGGCCTCGATCGAGTCGCTCAGTGGTACGGTCAGCGCATCGAGCCAGGTGACCTGGAGGGTGACCTTCACCAAGCCGGTCGATCCGGCCACGGTCACTCAAAACAGCTTCTTCCTGCTGCAAAACGGTCAGGCCCGGGGTGAATTCGCTTCGATCTCCGGATCGGGATCGGTCTACCAGATCACCGTCAATGCGACCGAAGGTTCCGGATCGCTCGGACTGGCCGTGATCGTCCCGGGTTCGGGCACCCAGATCACCGACCTGCTCGGCAATCAACTGGTGCAAGAAAGCACCGGTCCTTCGATCGTCATCGACTTCACGCCTCCCACCGTGCTGGGCGTGGCGGTGAGCGGCGCCTCGACGATTTCCAAGGGAACCGCCAGCTTCATCATTGGTTTCACCAAGGATATGCAGGCCGGTTCGGTCAATGCGCAGGCGCTCAAACTGCTGACGACCGACCTCTTCGGGCATGTGGTTCAGGCCTCGATCACATCGGTAACACCTGCCGTGGGCAATAGCTCCATCTTCACGGTGGGAGTGACCGTCACCGGCGGAAGCGGCGAACTGGGGCTCGATGCCGTCCCTGGCAAGGCCCGCGACGTCGGCGGCAATCCGGTGATCGCGACCAATCCCGACGGCATGGTGTTCGACGTTTCGGGCGCCAACCCCGAAGTGGTCGGCATAGCGCCCCAGGGACCGCTGGTCACAAGGCTGGCCTCGCTGGATTTCATCGTCGAGTTCAGCAAGCCGATGGATCCAAGCTCGATCAACGCCGCTGGCTTTGAAATTCGTAAAACCGGTTCGGCCAGCGCCTCGATCGGGTCGGTTGTGCCGATCGACGAGACTTCGACTCGCTTCCGCGTCAGTGTGTTCAATGTTTCCGGTGATGGGGAATTGGGCCTGGCGGTGCGCGCCGGCGCTCAGTTTAAGGATCAATTTGGCAACCTGCTGGGTAGCGCCGCTTACACCTCGGGCAAGTTCACGATCGACAACATCGCGCCCAAGCCGGTCGCGATTCAGATTGTCGGCAACTCGGTCACGAACGCCTCGGAAGTCCAGTTCAAGGTCACCTTCAACGAGCCCCTGAGCCCCGAAAGCCTGATTCCGGCCGCCTACCAGCTGATCACCACCGGCA
Source organism: Gemmataceae bacterium (assembly GCA_965226945.1). Lineage (GTDB taxonomy): Bacteria > Planctomycetota > Planctomycetia > Gemmatales > Gemmataceae > SYLG01. The sequence continues at coordinate 5,659,960 of OZ245717.1, forward strand.
ACCTGATCGGCCGGATTTCCTCGGTCGAGCCGATCGCCGGCGACCCGTTGAGCTACCTGGTGCATGTGGACCGGCTCTTCGGCGAAGGTACGGTCGCGGTTCAGTTGCTTGGCAACGGTCTGACCGCCGATCTTGCCGGAAACACCTACATCGGCAACCCGTTCACCGGGCCGGCGATCACGATCACGACGCAGCCTCCAAGGGTCAGCAGCATCGACCTGATCGGTTCGATCTCGACCAATGCCCAGTCGGTGCAGTTCCTGGTCAACTTCACCCAGCTCATGGACTCCTCGACGGTCCAGGTTTCCGACTTTGTCGCGGCCTTCACGGGCAGCCTGAGCGGCCAGGTCATCAGTGTCGTGCCTTCGGGCGGCGCGTCCTACATCGTGACGGTGGGTAACTTGCAAGGTTCCGGCACGGTCAACCTCTCGGTTCCGGCCACCGCGACCATGACCGATCAGGCGGGCAATCCGGTCACCGAGCCGTTCGGTCCGTCGGCTTCCTTCAGCGTTGACCGGGTCGCGCCGGTGATCTCGCTGTTCGTCTCGGTGGGCGGGTTCAATCCGACCTCGCAACTGGTCTCCTTCCAGGTGACCTTCAGCGAGGTGGTAACCGGCTTCACTGCCGCGAGCATTACGAGCACCAACGGAACGATCGTCAACTTCAAGTCGATCGACGGCAAAACCTACACCTTCGACAACCAGGTCGTGAAGCAAGGGACGGTAAAGGTCACGATCAACCCCGCGGGCATCAAAGACACCTTTGGCAACGCCCTCGTGGCCGGAGCGAGCAGGACCGTAAGCTACGCACCGGCGCTGCCGACCGTGGCGGGCCTGAGCGTTGGCGGCATGCCGTTTGTGCAAGTGATCGACCCGGATGGCAGCACCCGGCAGTTCCAGGCCTTTGCCACCAGCTTCCGCGGCGGCCTTTCGGTCGCGGCCGGCGATGTCAACGGCGACGGAGTCGCCGACATTGTCGTGGCGGTGGCGAGCAATGGCGCACCGCACGTCAAAGTGTTCTCAGGCAAGGACGGCGCGGTCCTTTACAGCTTCTATGCCTTTGCGCAGGAATTCACCGGTGGCGTCACCGTCGCGGTGGGCGACATCAACGGCGACGGGTTTGGCGACATCATCGTCGGCTCAGGCGTGGGGGCCCGGCCGCACGTCAAAGCCTTCTCTGGACGCAACGGCGCCAACATTCGAAGTTTCTATGCCTACGATGCCGGGTTTGCCGGCGGGATCAAGGTGGCGGCCGCCGATGTCAACGGCGACGGCTATGCCGATATCGTGACCGGTTCGGGCGCGGGCACCCGTGGCCATGTCCGGGTTTTCTCGGGCATGGGAGGTCAGGTGTTGCAGAACTTCTATGCGTTCGGTCCGGGAATCACCACCGGGGTCTATGTCGCCGCGGGCGATCTCAATGGAGATGGTCTGGCCGAGGTGGTGGTCTCGATGGACAAGGGCAATCTGCCGATCGTGCGCGTCTTCTCTGGCCCGATTATGCGCGTGCCTCAGCAAGAGTTTTTGTCCTTCAACACCCAGTTCCGGGGCGGTTCGCGCATCGCGATCGTCAACCGGGACAATTCCGATGGTTTGGACATCGTCGCGGGCAATGGACCGGGCGCCGCCAGCCAACTTCGCTACTTCAATGGCCGTTCGACGGCACTCACGGATAGTATCTTCGTGCTGCAAAACTTCGGCTTCAACGGCGGTATCGATGTCTAAGTCGTTTGCTATCAGTTGGTTAAGATGATCGAACTGAAGGAAAAGGCGGCCCGGACCGGGGCCGCCTTTCTTTTTTCGCAATTAAGAATCGAGGTGTATGGAATAGCACCGGGATTGGATTTATAATGCCATTTCCGGCCGAAGGCGGTGTTTTAACTAATTCACCCGGCTGGAGGTTTCTTACATCTTTTGGGCCGGCGCTTCTGTTTGTCGAATCAAACGAAAGGCGTGCGGACCGACCGGGGTTTTCCGCTTCATGGTTAATCGCAACCTTCTCAGGCAATACGAACTATCCGAACAAGAACTCAATGATCAACTGAACGCGGCCTTCCTCGACGAGGAAATTGGCGGCGATGTCGAAAACTGGCTCCCCCCTGAAAAGCAGGCCTACGACGCGAACAAGATCGTTACCGGTCGGGTCGCGAACATTCTTGGCGACTTCATCGTCGTCGATGTCGGCCACAAGAGCGAAGGGGAAATCCCGAAGGATGAATGGCGCGAGGAAGGCGGCGAACTGATCGCCCTTCCCAAGATCGGCGACGAAATCCAGGTTTTGATCGACTCGGTCGAAGACGAAAACGGCACGATCCTGCTCAGTTTCCGTAAGGCCAAGCGCCTGAAGGAATGGCAAGCGATCATCGAGAAGCACAAGGAAGGCGATGTCATCAACGGCCTCGTCACCAAGAAAATCAAGGGTGGCTTGCTCGTCAACATCGGCGTCAATGTGTTTTTGCCCGCATCGCAGGTCGATATCCGCCGTCCGCCCGATATCGGCGAATATATCGGCAAAACGATCGAATGCAAAATCCTCAAGATCGACGAAGCTCGCCGCAATATCGTGGTCAGCCGCCGCAAGTTGCTTGAAGACCAACGCGAAGAGATGAAGTCGAAGCTCCTTTCGGAGATCGAGCCCGGACAAGTCCGCAAGGGTATCGTCAAGAATATCGCCGACTTCGGCGCGTTCGTCGACCTGGGCGGCATCGACGGTCTCTTGCACATCACCGACATGACCTGGGGTCGCATCAGCAATCCTCACGAAGTCGTGCGCATCGATCAAGCGATCGAAGTTTACATCATCACGGTTGACAAGGACCGCGAAAAGATCGCCCTGGGTCTGAAGCAAAAGACCCAAAGCCCCTGGCAAAATGTCAAGGACAAGTACCCCGTCGCCAGCCGCCACCAGGGCGAAGTGGTCAATGTGATGAGCTACGGCGCCTTCGTGAAGCTCGAATCGGGCATCGAAGGCCTGGTTCACATCTCCGAAATGTCCTGGACGAAGCGGATCAACCACCCCTCCGAAATCGTCAGCATTGGCGATCAGGTCGAAGTGGTCGTGCTCAATATCAACACCGACAAGCAGGAAATCTCGCTGGGTATGAAGCAGGTGACCCCCAATCCCTGGGACAAGGTCGCCGAGCGTTACCCCAAGGACACGGTCGTTACCGGTGTGGTGCGCAACCTCACCAATTACGGCGCCTTTGTCGAAATCGAAGAGGGAATCGACGGTCTTCTTCATGTCAGCGACATGAGCTGGGTCCGCAAGGTTTCCCACCCGAGCGAGGTCATCCAGAAGGGCGATCAGGTCACCTGTGTCGTGCTCAATGTGGACCAAGAGCGCAAGCGCATTGCCCTGGGTCTCAAGCAGATGAAGGGCGATCCCTGGGAAGGCGATATCCCAAGCAAGTACCGTCCTGGCGATCTCAAGGTGGGCAAGGTCACCAAGGTCACCAATTTTGGCGTGTTCGTGGAACTGGAACCCGGCCTCGAAGGCCTGTTGCATGTTTCCGAACTGGCCGAGGAAAAGATCGAAAATCCCGAAGAACACATCAAGGTCGGCGACGACATCGAAGTGCGGGTGTTGAGGGTCGATGCCGCCGAGCGCAAGATTGGGCTCAGCAAGCGCCGCGTCGACTGGAACGGCGAGGAAGAAGGCGAAGCAGCCGATCCGGCCAATCCCGCGGCTCCCAAGGCTCCTGCCCGGGAACTGCGTGGTGGAACCGGCGGCGCCGCCGGCAACCTCATCAATATGCCCGAATAATCCGTTTCGGGCTGTTTTCCGTCCTCAAGACGGAATGATTTGCCAAAACCGTCCCATCTTTCTTGAAAGGTGGGGCGGTTTTGCCTTTTCAGCGGGAGCATCATTTGGGAAAATAGGGAAACAGTTCCGGGAAAGCTCGGGGGGTAACGATTCTACCGGGCGTTTTGGTCGTAAGGTTCAAAGGGCGTGGTGGAGTCGAAACGAATGATTGCGCCCTGCGGGCATGGGGCAATCGCCTGACCGAAAACTCCCACTGTGACGGAATACAAAGGATGGGGCTGGGGACGATGAAAGTGGGGGAACGGCACGCCTGTTGTTGGCGACCGTTTTCAGGTTGAGGTCCCCAGCGGACGATGCCGCTGCCGACACCGTGGTGGAAACTGCAACATGTCGCGAACACGCCGGATATCCGAAACCGTCCAATCTCCTCTTGAGACTTATCTCAAGGAGATCAACGAAACTCCGTTGCTGACGGCGGACGAAGAAAAGGCTCTTGCCTACCGAATCCGGTCGGGTGATGCCCAGGCCCGCGACCGCATGGTGCGGTCGAACCTTCGCCTGGTGGTCAACATTGCCCGCAACTACACCAACAAGGGCCTGGCGATCCAGGACTTGATTGAGGAAGGCAACCTGGGTGTGCTGCGTGCCGTCGAAGGGTTCGACCCAACGATGAATACGCGGTTTAGCACCTATGCGAGCTACTGGATCAAGCAATCGATCAAGCGGGCGCTGGTCAATACCGCCAAAACGATCCGCATTCCCGCCTACATGGTGGAACTGCTCGCCAAGTGGCGCCGCGCCAATGCCAAGCTCACCGATGAATTGGGACGCGCCCCCACGCAAGAAGAGATCGCTCACTTGCTTGAGCTGCCCAAGAAAAAGCTGAACATCATCAAGAAGGCGATCCGCGTTTACAGCACGCCCGCGCAGGCCGATCAATCCGACTCAGGCTGGTCGCTCGACGAAATGCTTGAAGACGGCAACACGAAGTCGCCCGAGACCGAACTGGTCGAGACCGACAGCCTGACCCATGTCATGGATCTGCTCGAAAAGATGGACCAGCGCGAAGCCACCGTCTTGCGTATGCGCTTTGGCGTTGACGATGAACAACCGAAGACCTTGAAGGAAATCGGCGAACGCCTCGGGCTGACCCGCGAGCGTGTGCGCCAAATCGAAAGTGAAGCGTTGGGTAAACTTCGCGTCAGCCTGCAAATCGATGTCTAAAACGAAAGCGCGCCTCGGCAAACTCCGCGTTAGTTTTCCCATCGACGATTAATTACCCAAATTACCCGACCGGAAGCAGTTTCCCAACGCGAACGCCTTTGGCCCCGAAGTGGGGCCATGGCGTTATCCGCGTTTTTTCCGTCATTCGGTCCTCCCTTCCCAAGCCGATATCCCCTCTGGCTGAAGCAACTCCCCTCCCCAATCAACCGGGAGAAGCAAGCCGACAGGGCGAACCCATATGCCTGGCTGGAAGGGTATGTTGGCAAGTGGCGTGGTGATCGCGGGCTTCGGCGGAATGGCCTTCGGTCTGCAAGACGGCATCCCGTTTCTGTTTCGCGCCGGTAGCAGCAATCCTCCCGCGATCAGCCTCTGGGAGAAGGGTCAAAAAGCGATCATGGACGGCCAGCCCGATGCGGCGGTGCGTCTTTACAAGCAAAGCCTGGCGGCCGATCCGGCGCTCCATCGCAATCACTTGAGCCTCGCGGCGGCCTACCTCGAGATGGGTAAAGACGATCTCGCCGCGGCCGCGATGGAACGCTATCTCGATCATCAGCCCGACCACCTCTCCGTGCGCCAGCACTATGGAGAACTGCTCATCCGCTCCGGCCGGATTCCCGAAGCCAGAATGCAGATCGACCGGTTTTTAAGCGAGGCGCAAAAACAAGGGCAGGGCGAGGCCATTCTTCTGCATGCGCATAGCCGCCTGCTCGAAATCGCCGAAGGACAGGACGACTCCTACGAGGAACATTTCCACCGGGGAGTGGGGCTCTACTACCTGGCCGGCCAACCCGTGGCTCCTGGCACCGAGGCGGACAATCTGCCCGAAAACCTCCTGTGCAAGGCCGCGCTGCAGTTGAATCAAGCGGTGCGGTTGCAACCTCACCAGCCTCGCCCCCGCTTTTATCTCAACCTGGTCTGGAGCAAGCTGGGACAGACGCAGCCGGCGCTTCAAGCTTTGTGCGAGGCCGAGACCTTGCAATGGGAAGGAGAACTGACCTCCTGGGAACGCAGCCAGCTCTGGAAAAGAATGGGGGCCGTCCAGCGCACTCTCGCGGGTCCTTCCGTTTCTTAGGCCCATTGCCGGCCCCGATCGGCAAAAGGCGTGTTGAGGCCACTTTCAAAACCGACAGGACGGGGATAAGATTCAGGTATCGATTCCTTCTCGCTTTTGCTTCCGGCGAGGCTTTTTCCCATGTTGAAGATCGGTTTTGCTCCCATGCGCATCGTGTTGAGCCTGGGCCTGATCGCGTTGAGCACGGCCGGTTTGGTCGCCCAACAAATTCCCTTGGGCGAAGGGGAATACAAGGAGCTCAAGCGCCTTTCGGACAACAGCCTGCGGACATTTACCGATTTCTACGAGGGGAAGGTTTCGTTCGACCCCAAGAACAAAGCTCATATGGATGCGGTGCAGGCGGTCGCGCGCTACCAGGTCTATAGCCTGGCCTACCCCCCCAATCAGGCGAACAAAATCGATGCGGGGCCCGAGCTCTCCAGGCGGATCAAGGACGCCGAAGATTACATGAAGGCGATCCTGCGCAACGCCAAAAGCCCCATGAGCACCCAGGCGCTCGTCGACGCGTATTTCACCGCGATTATCAACAATGCCGCCACGGTTTCAAAAAGCGATGTGTTGGTTTGCCGTGTCAACGCGGTAAGGTTGCTCGCGTCGGTCGGAACGATCCTTTCGTCGCGCGACGATGCGAGCCTCAAGCTCATTGTGGAACCTCAAGGGGTCATCAGAATCGGCGACCTGCTTTTGGACCGTTTGACCGCGATTCTGGAAAAGGCACCAGACGATGCCACGCGCTATATGGCGATCTGTGGCATTCGCGAAACGTTGAAAGCCAATCAGCCCTTAAGAGAATTGCGACCGACGCCAAGATCGCTCACTCAGACCAAGGAAGCGGCAGCCTTGAAACTCGTGGCCCAATTGATCACCTCGCCCCCTTCCGCCATTTCAAGCGCCGTGAAGGGGGGGCCTGAGGTCGAAGGATACAAGTTCATGCGGTCCAAAGCGATCGGCGCCCTGGCCAATGGCAGTTCGCCGGTGCTTCCAGGCGATTTCCGCACGGTTCAGATTTTGGCCAACTGCCTGGTGGACAATGCCTTGACACCCGATGCCCGCACCGACGAGCTGGCGGAAGCGGCCGCCGGTATCGCCCGTTTGGCACCGCTTGATCGCAACGACGCGGAATATATTCCCGAGTATACGGTGTATTGGATCGGCCGGTTTATGCAAAACTACAGCCGTATCTACACGGAAAACAGCAAGGCGGCCTACCCCTGGAAATCGCAGGCCGCGCGCTTGAGCGAATCGCTGACCTACTTCCGCCAGCGTTACCCGCGCAACAAGCTCGTGCAAGAGATGATCGAGATCTATCTCGATTTCCTTGCCGGTGTCGAGAAGGGTGCAAACGAACCGAAGCCTTTGCCCAACATCGAGGAAAAGCTGGCGATCATGCTGCGCGATCCCTCGTTCAAGAAGCAGTTTTTCAAGAGTAAGCCCGATTCCGCCATTGTCGAGAAGGCACCGGGCTAAATAACCTGCGCGCCCCGATTCCGCCATGGTTGAGAAGGCACCGGGGTCATATACCTACGCGAAACGTAGCGCGTTTCTTGCGATTTGACGGTCTGAAAAGGACACCCACCGGGGTGTCCTTTTTTCATGGATCATTTCCCCCAGGCAGAATCAACTGGCCTCCGGACCGCATTTGAGTTAAAATGTCAAGAACCCACCTGGTCGCCCTCATTCCGCGGCGGCGGCTCGATTTCTTCCCACCTAGCCAACTCCTTCTTCCTCTTAAAGGAGCTTTCCATGCTGCGCGTTGACCTTGGCAAAACACCGGGCTATTGCGATGGCATGCAAAGGCGCAGTTTCTTGAAACTGGGCGTGGCGGGCATGGGGTCGTTTGGGCTGGGTTCGATCTTACGAGCCAAGGCCGCTGCACCTGCCGAGACGCGCCGCGACACTTCCGTGATCCTGATCTGGCTCGATGGCGGGCCGGGTCACATGGATACCTACGACATGAAGCCCGATGCTCCCGAGGAGTATCGGGGTATCTGGAAGCCGATTGCGACCACCGTGCCGGGAATGCAGGTCACCGAGCTTTTTCCGAAACAGGCGCGCGTTGCCCATCACTTTTCGGTGGTGCGAAGCCTCCACCACGATACCGGCGACCATTTCGCCGGCGGCCACAGAATGCTCACCGCCAAGGACATGGGGGTCAGCGGCGCCAACACCGCCTCCAAATTCCCCTCGATCGGCAGCATCGTCAATCGCGAGCTTGGTCCCCGCAAACCGGGAGTTCCTGGTTACATCGGTCTTCCCCATGCCGCGAGCATTGGCTTGAGCCCCGGCTACTTCGGCGGCCATTTCCTGGGCAAGCAACATGATCCCTACCAACCGGGTGGCGATCCGAATGCGCCCGTGTACAAGGTGCAGAACCTGGATCTGGCGCCCGGTTTGAACATGAAACGGCTGGAAGACCGGACTTCGCTGGTTTCCACTTTCGATGGCATCAACCGGACGATCGACCGCACCGGAACGATGGAGGCGATGGACCGCTTCGACCGGCGAGCGCTCGATTTTGTGCGTTCGCACCAGGCGCGGGTCGCTTTCGATGTGGCACGAGAAGATCATCGGCTTCGCGACCGTTACGGACGCGATACCTGGGGGCAATCGTTCCTGCTCGCCCGCCGGCTGGTTGAGGCCGGGTCGACCTTTGTGACGGTGCATCTGGGCGGCTGGGACCACCACTGGGATCTGCAATCGGGCATGGAGAATTACCTGCCCAAGGTCGATGCGGGCGTTGCCACGCTGATCGAGGATCTAGTCGATCGAGGGATGCTCGAGTCCACGTTGATCGTCCTTTGCGGAGAATTCAGCCGCACGCCCAAGATGAACGACGGCGGCAACGGCGGACCGCCCCGCTCCAAGGGAACACCTGGCCGCGATCACTGGGGCGATTCGATGTTCTGCTTCCTGGCCGGCGGTGGAGTGCAAGGTGGCCGGTTGATCGGTTCGACCGACAAGCTGGGCCAGCGGCCCAAATCCCGGCCGGTGACTCCAAGCAACATTCACGCTTCGATTTATCAGGTGCTCGGGATTGACCCGACCCTCAGTCTGATCGATCCGACTGGGCGGCCGACGCCGGTGCTCGATGATCCAAGGCCGATTGAAGAATTGTTCTAAGCCAAAATCGGCTTGATCAGATGCCCATGAACATCGGTCAGGCGCCGTTCGGCGCCGTTGTTGCGCACCGTCAGTTTTTCATGATCGATTCCCAGTAGGTGCAGGACCGTCGCGTGATAATCGTGCACGGTCACCTTGCCCGGCCCGCCGCGCCAGGAAAAGGGATCGCTTTCACCATGGGCGATTCCCGGTTTGACACCGGCTCCGGCGAGCCAGGCGACCGAAGTGCCCTGATTATGATCGCGGCCATCGGCCCCCTGGGTGAACGGATGGCGGCCAAATTCCGTTGAAAATAGAAGTATCGTGTCCTCAAGCAGACCCCGCCGTTTCAAATCGATAAGCAATGCCGCCGACGGCTGATCGACTTGCCGGGCGATGGGGGGCAATTCCTTGGGAATGCTCGTGTGATTGTCCCAGTTGTTGGCGGGACCGCCAGCGCCTGACCAGACCTGCACGAAGCGCACGCCGCGTTCGATCAGGCGTCGGGCGATCAGGCAACGCGTTCCAAACTCCTTGGTCTGGGCGTCATGAAGCCCGTAAAGCTCCTGGGTTTCACGCGATTCGCGTGTCCAATCCATCGCTTCGGGGGCGGCCAGTTGCATGCGCGCCGCCAGTTCAAACGAGGCGATCCGCGCCTCGAAGCGGTCATCTTGCGGATGAGTATCGGCGTCAAGGCGATTGAGTGCGCTGAGGGTTTTGAGCCCCTCGTCGGAGACCTTGCCGCCGGAAGAGGCGAAGGAGCCCGAGGGAACAATATCGGGAATCGGGCGCGGCGACTGCGCCTGGATAATCGTTCCGGTGAGCGAAGTGGGCAAGAATCCCGAGCTGAAGTTGGCTTTCTGGTTATAAGGAAGGCCGCGAGCGTCGGGCAAAACGACGAACGAGGGCAGGTTATCGGTCAACTGGCCCAGGCCATAGATCATCCACGCACCCATGCAGGGGAAACCCGGCAAGACAAAGCCCGTGTTCATCAGGAAGCTGGCCGGGCCATGCACATTCGACTTCGACATCACCGACATCAAGAAAGCCATCTCGTCGACCTGTCTGGCCAGATGAGGGAATACCGAACTGACATAACGGCCGCACTGCCCATGTTGCTTGAACGCAAAGGGGCTTTTCATCACCTTGCCCGGCACGCTCGTGACCGCTTCGACTTTTTCATCGCTTGACGGCTGGAACTCTTGCCCGTGGCGCTTTTCCAGCTCCGGCTTGTAATCGAAGGTGTCCATCTGCGAGACGCCGCCATTCATGAACAGTTGAATGACGCGCTTCGCCTTCGCGGGAAAGTGCGGCGTTTGCTGGCGCGTTTCGCTTCGGGCCAACAAGTCGGCGGCGGCTAGCCAGCCAAACCCGGCGCCGGCACCATGTAACCATTGCCTGCGCGAAAGTGGGGCCATGGACGGATTCCTGGGAAGGTTGGGCATCACGTTCAATCGATGAAGGCAAAGGCGTTGGCCGCAATCGCCAGGCGGATCATCGCCTTGGTCCCTTGCGTTTCCACCGTGCGTGCCAGCAGATCGCTTTCCTTGGGGGTCGGTTGGCGACACCAGAGTTTCTCGCAAACCCATTGCACCTTGGCTTGGGTCCGATTCGCTTGTTTCTCGTGAGGCGATCGTTTGGCGCCTGCTTGCTCCAGGCCGGCATCCATGGCCGCGACCTGCGACAGCACAAAGTCTCCATTCCAGATCGTCAGCGCCTGCAGCGGCGAATGACTTTCCCCGCGCTTGGGTACGCTTGCGGTTGGGTCGGCCCCGTCGAGACATTCGATGAAGGGATCGGGAATGGTGCGAAATACAAGCGAGTAAACCGAACGGCGTTGTTTTCCCTTGGTCCAGTCGAACTTGGCATGTTCGACGATGGGGGTCACATGAATCCCCGGCTTCATCGCAAAGAGCTGATCGGAAGGACCGCCACGCCGCTCGTCGAGCCTGCCGGAGACATACAGTAGACTGTCGCGAAACTGTTCCGCGTCGATGCGCGGCCGCTTCCAGCGCCAAAGCAACCGATTGGCCGAATCGATCGCTCGTGCCTGGGGATCGTCGCGCCAGCTCTGCTTGTAGGCGGCGCTCGTCACGATCAACTTGTGCAGCGATTTCAGCGATCCGCCATGATCGCGGAAATCGATTGCGAGCCAGTCGAGCAACTCGGGATGACTGGGCATGCCTCCCATCTTGCCGAAGTCGTTGGGGGTATCGACGATCCCCGTGCCAAAGTGCGATGCCCAGACCCGGTTGACGATCACTCTCCAAAACAGCGGATTGTTGGGGTGGGTCGTCCAATTCGCGAACGCGGTGCGCCGTCCCACTTCTTCGTTCGCACCTTGTGCAAGATTGGCAAAGGTGTCGGGAACCTGGTCAAGACACTGGAGTGCACCCGGTTTCGCGACTTCTCCGGGCTTGCGAATGTCGCCGCGCTTCAAAAGGCGCACCATTCGCGGTGTGGCGGCCGGCTTGTGACTGCCGTCGGGATCGAACTGCGAAGCGGCGGCATAGACCAACTGCGGCTCGGGAAGCGTGGCCATCTCCCGGCGTGTTTCCTCAAGCAACAGCGAGCGAGCCAGTTCCTTCTGTTCCTCCAAAGACCGTGCGGAACGGTCTTTGGACAAGATGCGCGCCAGCTCCTGGTTGGCCTGCGCGGTCAGGGGCTGGTGAGAATCGCTGGAGACGCTTAAGCGCGGACGGCCGATCAAATGTCCCCGGCCATGGAGTTGTTTGAGCACGATTCGAATTTGAGTGCCCGGCTCTCCCAACAGGGGACGGACGAGGGAGAAGGCGGCCTGATGCGAAACGCCGACCTTGGGGTAAATCCCCCAGGCGGTCGCCTCATTGCCGTCGATGGCATGGGCTGCGGTCCAACCCTCCTGGTCCCAATCGGCCCTTGGGTTGGTCAGGGGCAGTCGTTCCGGAGGCCCCTGCGCGCTCAAGCGCCACACTTCGATTTCGCTGAGATGCAAATTGCCATTATCCTGTCGGCCCGGACCTTTGTGCGGTTGCGAGTCATGCGCGAGCACTTCCAACCGGACCGAACCGATCGCGCCGTGGACGGGGGCCTCTATGGTAATTTCCTCGCGCTCGGGCCGTTTGCCCGACGCGAGCACCGAATTGTCTGGCAGCACCGTCAAGTGCGATTCGCCATCGGATTGCACCTTGAGAGGTCGCAAATGGGTCCATTGGATTTTCGGCGTCTTCGCGTGGGCCTCAAGCGAGTCGGCCAAGTTCTGATTTTCGGCAAGCGCAAGGAATTCCCAGGTTTTGGGGTTCTTGGCTTCCAGGAGCGTGATCTGACTTTTGATCCGCTCGCGTTTGACCGTCACCGTTTTGTCGGGATCGAAGGCCCGATTGGCCTTGTCGACTCCCGAAAACACCGCCTGCAAGGAATAGTATTCCTCCTGGCTGATCGGATCGAACTTGTGATCGTGACAGCGGGCGCACTGCACGGTCAGGCCGAGAAAGGCATTGCCGGCGGCGCTCACCATATCGTCGCGATCGAGGTAGCGGCCCTGCTCGCGATCGATCGTGTCTTCACGAATGTCGCGTAGCGAACTTTCGTCCCAGGGACCGGCCGCCAAAAAGCCCAAAGCCGGAATGTCTTCGCCGCGAAACGAGGGGTAACCGTCGGCGGCGATCTGCGCCCGGGCGAAATCGGCATAAGGCATGTCACGGTTGAAAGCCTCGATCGTCCAGTCGCGAAAGCGCCAGGCATGCGGCCGTAATCGATCCTGGTCGTGTCCGTGCGATTCGGCATAGCGGGCCACGTCGAGCCAAAGCCGTGCCATGCGCTCACCGTAGCGTGGGCTGGCAAGCAGGCGATCCACGAGCCGTTCGTAAGCGCCCGGGCGTTCATCCTGAACGAATGCTTGCATCTCTTCAGGCGTCGGCGGCAGACCGGTCAGATCGAGGCTTACGCGGCGAATGAGCGAGATGCGACTGGCCTCTGGGCCAATCTGCAACCCCTTGGTTTTGAGTTTTTCCCTGACGAAAAAATCGATCGGGTGCTCGCCCTTGGCAACGGCGGTGGGTTTCAGTGCCCGTAGCGACCACCAGGTATCGGCATCGGCATTCTGGCCGACGGTCAAAAACAAAAGTGCGGTGGTCAGGAGGTTCATGGCAAAGGCCCTCCCACCGCGTGGGCCCTCAAGCAAAAATGCCTGACCGCCGCGGCAAATCGCCGGCATGTCACGAAGGGGCATCGACAACAAGCCGGAACAAGGGGGAGGTGAGGGACCGTCCCGCCCTTGCCGTGGATGGAGGATGGCAAGGTGTTACCTGGGAGTGAGTTTTCTGCTGATCTCCTATCAAGTCTAACCGATCCTGTCGATAGGTCAACCTGATCGCATCTCCCGTACAGTCAAGTGGATGCGTTGCTTCAAGCAAATGAAAAGAGGCCCGGGATACCATCCCGGGCCTCTTTTCATCGTGGATTCCTCCGCCTGGTTATTTGCTGCTTGCCTGGGTGGATGGTTCGGCCAGCGAAAGCTGTAGATCCTTGAACCGGACCTCCATCGCACCTCCAGAGTGGATCTGGAAGCCGATCTGGCCGCGCTTGGACACTTTTTCGTCCGTTAGATTCACGGCCGGTTTGCCGTTGATCCAGGTTTTGATCGTGGGACCGACCGCCTCGATGACATAGTCGTTCCACTCGCCTTCCTTCACGTTCTGCTCGGCCGATTTGTCCCAGAGGAGCCCCCGGCCCGATTCCTCGTACAGCTTGCCCCACCAGCCCTTGCCGGCATCGGCCTGGGGGCCCTTCATTTCGCCATCGGGCAAGAGCACGCTGCGAATCTGAATGCCGCTGTTCTCGGAATTGGGGGTTAACTTGACCTTGAGCTGCAGGCGGAAATCGCGCAGATCCATCTGCGAAACGAGGAATTGGTTACGCTTGATGCCGGGGCTTTTCCCGACGATTTCTCCGTTTTCGACCGACCAGAGTTTGGCATCTCCGATCCAGCCGGTCAAATCCTTACCGTTGAAGAAATCCTTGAGAGTTTCCTTGTTGCCCTGAATCGGCGTTTGCCCCTGATTGCGCATGTAGGCGATCAGGCTGCGAACCTCGCCTTCTGAGAGGTTTTGCAGAAGGTTATCGGGCATCATCGATTGATCGGAGGCGCGGCGGCCTTCGACATCGGGCTTGGCGATTGTCAGCGTTTCGTTGGCCGTGACCACGGTCAGCCGGTCGCTCGTTTCCTGGGTGACAATGCCGGTGATCAACCGGCCGTTGTTCAGCGCGAGCACCGACACGGCATATTCCTTGGGAATGACCGCACTGGGATCGAGAATGTTCTCTAGAAGATAATCGAGATTCGAACGGTTGGAACCGGTCAGTTCTGGACCGACTTTGCCGCCCGTGCCATAAAGCGTATGGCAGGAGGCGCAGACTTTTTGATAGAGGTGGCGGCCTTCGGCCAGGTCGGGGCTGGCGCCCCGGCCATTGACGAGCAGGCGCACTTCTTCCATCCGTTTTTTCTTGTCGGCGGCCGTCTGGCGGACAATGCCCCAGATGTCGGCGATTTGCCGATCGAGTTCGGGGTTGCCCAGGTTGCGCAGCTGCCTGACCAGGTCGGCGCCGACATCGGTACGGGGGATCTTCTTGGCCTGCACGGCCTTGAGAAGATCCTGACCCCAGTTCGGCCGCGAAGCCAGGGTGGCGAGCACGTCACGCTGCTGGGCCGCGTCGAAACTGGCGTAGGCCTTGATCAAGGTCGGCGAAATGTCGTTGTGGTCGAAATTGGCCATCGCCTTGATGGCGTCGCCCACCAAGAGCTTGTCGGCGTCTTTTTCCTTGGAAATGATCTCGGCCAACACCCGGCCCAGACCGCGCGGTTCGGAGAGCACCAGGGCTGCCAGCGCTTCACGGCGCCTTGCGGCGGGTTGCTTCGGATCGATCAGCAGACCGCGCAACTGTTCGATGGCCCGGGGATCGCCCCAGCCGGTTGCGAGCACCAGGGAGATGTCGCGTACGGTCTGATTTTTCGATGCGGCAAGCTTGGGATAAGCCGCCTGCCAGGTGGAGGGCACTTCGATTCCCTTGCGGCCGCGCAGCGAATCGCGCATTTCCGTCAAGAACTCGGCCTGACGACCGGGAGCCAATTCCAGGGCCTGAACCACCGCGTCGAGCGCGGCCGGTTTACCCCGGATCGAAAGCTTGCGCACCGCGAACTGGCCCCAGATGGGCGGGCCCGAAAGGGCAAGTTTGACCGCCCGCGGAGCATCGATATCGAGCAGGGGTTCGAGCGCGTACCAGCCGAGTAAGGGCAAATTCGCATCTTTGAGATCTTCTTTGTGGGTGGCCAGGCCTTCGATGATGTTCCATCGTTGCGAAGGCGCAGTTTTGGCGGCCAGGCTGGCCAGTTCACGGCGCACCACGGCCGAAGGGTCGATCGAGGCAAACGCTTCGAGTCGTTTCCACACCGGTGCGGTTTTGCCGATTTCGCCGGCCAGACGGATCGTCCAGCCGCGCACATGTTCATTGGGATCATCCAACAGGCGCGCGATGGTCGCGTCGTCGATTCCCTGGGTCGCGTGGAGCGCCCACAGTCCGCGCAGGCGACGTGTTGGGTCGGTGTGGGTCAACACGGTCGTCTTGATGGCCTCATGAACGGCGGGATCGGCGCCGCGCTCGCCGAGCAAGCGGCGGGAATGGCGCACGAACCAGTCGTTGGGGTGAAGCTGGTATTCGACGAGCTTGAGCGAGCTTTCCTTGACCAGGTCGACCGTGACGGGCTTGGCGGAGCGGTGGCTGATCTTGTAAATGCGGCCGTTGGTGCGGTCGTGCACATCGACCACGGGACTATGGCAGGCCTGCTTGTCGTACCAGTCGATCAAAAGGACATTGCCGTCGGGACCATAGCGCATGTTGATGAAGCGGGCGTAGGCGTCGTTGGCCATGAGGAAGTCGGGCCCGTGCGCTGCGATGTAGCCGGAGCCTTGTTCCTTCAAAATGTCCATGTTGATGCGCCTGCCGTGGACATTGCCCATGAAGAAGCCGTTGCGGTATTCGGCCGGCCAGCTTCCGCCCTGGTAGATCATCGTGCCGCAGTGGGCGTGACCGCCGCCGGCGGAGTCGGAGCGATTGTTACCGCCGTGAGGGTTGGCACCCAGGTAATGACGGTGATCGGCAATCGTATCGATGTCGGCAAAGGTGAACGGGTTAAAGTGCACGCCCGCCTGCCGCAGGTACCTTGCTTGGGGCAAGATGTGGAAGGCGTGGGGGATCACGCAGGCTTCGACGAAAGCTTCGCCCACATCGTTGAAGTCGAGCCCCCAGGGGTTGCTTGTGCCGTGACAGACGATTTCAAATTCGTGCTTGTTGGGGTGGTAGCGCCAGATCGCGGCATTGAGGGGAACGCGATCCTTGTCGGGTGTTCCCGGTTTGCCCACGCGGCTATGCGTGAACACGCCATGACAGCCCCAAAGCCAGCCGTCGGGTCCCCAGATGAAGGCATTCAAAGTTTCGTGGGTGTCTTGATAACCCCAGCCGTCGAGCAGGACCTTGGGCGGGCCGGCCGGTTTGGTGCGGGTTTCATCCCACGGAATGAACAGGAATTCGGGGGCGGCGCCGACCCAGACGCCGCCATTGCCGATTTCAAAGCCGCTGACGAGGTTCAGGCCTTCGATGAAGACCGTGCGCTTGTCGAATTTCCCATCGTGATTGGTGTCTTCGAAGAAGACAATGCGGTCGTTCGCTTCCTTGGCGGGCCGGCGGATCGGGTAGCAGAACGCCTCGGCCACCCACAAGCGGCCCTGGTCGTCCATGGCCAGTGCGATCGGCTGATGAACGTCGGGCTCGCCGGCGAACAGCGTGACTTCAAAGCCGTCGGGCACGGTCATTGCCTTGGCCGCATCTTGCGGGCTCAATCCTGAGAATTTGTGCTCATCGGGCGGTGCCGCGACCAACTGCCCATTGCGGTTGGGCACGGCCGGCTTGGCCGCGTGGAAGACGAAGTCGTCAAAATTGAGATGGCCCCAGCCGCCGCTATAGCGATCGACTAAGCGAATCTGAATCATCTTCCCTTGATGAGGCCTCAGATCGAGGGCGAAGCGGGTCATATTCTCGGTTTCGAGACCCGCGACACGCACGATTGGCTTTTTCGCGGCGACATCGATGATTTCGACGCAGGTGGCGTCGGTCGATCCGCCGCCCACCAAGAAGCTGGCCCAGGGTTGCGTGACCTTGAAAGGTACCGAGGTGAGAGTTCCTTGGGGGGCATCGTAGCCTCGTTCGAAACTACCGACCCAGAAGCGGCCCTGATGGCCGCTCTTCATGTCGTTGCGGCGTTTGGCGACGGCATCGCCTTCGATCGGTTGATTGCGAAACGCTTCGCCTTCCGCGGTCCAGTCGGAAAGGTCGCCCTTTTCGAAATCGAGGTTCAACACCCGGCCATCTTCCGCCGTGGGCCGAATGCCTCCCTTAATTCCAGATTGAACGTTTTTTGTCGTCGAGGTTTGCCCGGAGAGGTTGAAGCAAAATTGGCCCAAAACCACCGCCAGGGCGCCCATCCGCGCCAGGTGACGAAACATAGAGGTTCCTCGTAAAAGTGGGATAGGTCCATTCTCACCATTAGAGAAGAATCCGCCACACTTTTTTTGGACAACTTTCCTACCGTGCTTAGGCTTTCCTCCAATGGCCTTCCCCGGTTTCTGGTGAAAACAATGACCGCGCTCTCTCCTTTTGCCTCATTGATTTGGATTTTGGTCGCTCAAGAATCAGCTCAAGAAAAGCCGCCTGGGGCTCCGCTACCTGCCAAGGCCTCGGCCGAACGGATGAAAGTCCAGGATGGCTTGAAAGTGACGCTGGTCGCAAGCGAACCGGAAATTCTTCAGCCGATCGCGCTGGCGACCGATGCCCGCGGCCGGGTCTGGGTCGTCGAATGCTTCTCTTATCCGAAATGGCACACGGACCCCTCCAAGGGGAAAGACCGGGTCACGATCCTTCAAGATAAAGACGGCGATGGAGTTTTCGAAACACGCAAGGTGTTTCTGGAAAACGGCTCGAATCTTTCGGCGATCGCCGTGGGCATGGGCGGCGTTTGGCTCTGCTCGACTCCCAACCTGGTGTTCGTTCCCGATGCCGATGGCGATGATAAGCCCGATGGCCCGGCCCAAATCGTGCTGAACGGTTTTGATTTGACAGCGCGTCATAATGTGGCCAGCGCACTCAAATGGGGGCCCGACGGCTGGCTTTGGGGATGCAATGGTATTCTCTCGAACAGCAAACTTGGCAAACCGGGAACTCCCGATGCGGAGCGTTTGCCGATCAACTGCGGGGTGTTCCGTTATCACCCGACCCAAAAGAAGATCGAAGCGGTGGCTCATGGGACGACCAACCCTTGGGGCCTCGATTTTGATCAATTTGGCGAAGCGTTCATCACCAACTGCGTGATTGCCCATTTGTGGCATGTGCAACCCGGCGCCCGTTTCGACCGGATGTTCGGCAACGACTTGAACCCTCACGCCTACGCCTTGATTCCCACAATTGCCGATCACCTGCACTGGGGCGGCGGCCATTGGACTTCCAGCCGCGGCGGGCAGGGGGTGCACTCGACCACCGGCGGCGGTCATGCCCACGCGGGGGCAGCGATCATTTCCGGCAAGCTTTGGCCACCGCAGTATCGCGAAAGCGTGCTCATGCTCAATATCCATGGCAACCGCATCAATCGCGACAAGCTGATTCAGCAGGGGGCCACCTACAAGGCAACGCACGAACTCGATCCGGCTCACAGTCCCGACCCCTGGTTTCGCGGCGTTTCCTTGACGACGGGCCCGCGCGATCATGTCTATTTCTCCGACTGGTCCGACACCGGCGAATGCCACAACTACGACAAGGCCGATCAGACCAACGGCCGGGTGTACCGCCTGGCCCCCCATCAAGATCGCATGCCTGCGCAAATCGATCTGCGCAAGCAAACCGACCTGGAATTGGCCAATCTGTTGACCGGGCCAGGCGAATGGGATGCACGCATGGCGCGCCTGCTCTTGCAGGAACGCTCCGTTGCGGGCAAGCTCGATGACAAAGCCGTGACCGTCTTACGGTCGGATTTCGGGACGGAACTGGACCAGGTTCGCCGCCTCTGGGCTCTCTTTTCGACCGGACAGGCCGACCTCGAAACCTTGACGAAGCGGGCAAAATCTCCTCACCCGCGCGTTCGCGGTTGGGCGATTCGCTTCGCGGGCGAACTCGGCCACTATGCGGTCATTCAAGAAGCTGCCGCATCGGAAAAAGATGCCTGGGTGCGCGGCGTCCTTGCTAGCACCCTGACGCAAATTCCCGTCAAGGAGCGTCCTGCCATCCTCTCAGGTCTCACTCAAGGTCCGGCATTTGCCGAGCAAGCGCCGCAATTGCTCTACTGGTACGCGGCCGAACCGGTGCTCGCTGCCAATCCCGAGTGGGCTGAAACCTTCTTGAAAGAGTCCAAGGATCTTCTTTGGGTGCGTTTCGCGGGTCGAAGAATTGCCCAGGTGAAGGGCTATACCCCATCGATCGACGGAACCAATTGGCTGCTTATCAAGTTCATGGAAAAGGGTTTCAAGAAAGCCACCATCGAAAACGCGTTGGCGGGATTGAACGAAAGTTTGAGTGTTCCGGGCAACCCGAAATGCGATCGAGTCTTGGTCAATGCGTTCCTCGATCAATGCAAAACCGCGACCGAACCGGGCCTTTTGTCCGAAGCGGCCAGACTGGCGCAGTTATCGCGCTCCGTTCGCGCCTGGGGTCTGACTCGCCGGATCGTGGAGGACTCGGCGTTGCCCTTGGAGCTTCGCCGTGCGATCTTGTCGCAACCGGTGGTCGCGCCAGCCAATGAGGAAATGGATTGGCTGCGCGGCAAGAATGAGGACGCGCAATTGCGACTGGCCTCGTGGGTGACGCGAGCGCGCTTTCAAGACAAGGCGTTGCCCGGCGATATCCTCGGCCAATGGAAAACGCTCGGGCCGATCGAAAAGCAGCAGGCTCTGGAATTCATGGCCGAACGGTCCGCCTGGGCCGGCAAACTGCTTGATCAGATTGAGCAGGGCAAGATTGCCGCGAACGACTTGCCGGTGCATGTCGCGCGTCAGATTGCGGCACTCAACGACAAGGCCCTCAATGCACGGCTGGAAAAAGCTTGGGGCACCGTACGCAAGCCTCAGGGAGACAAGCTGGCCCGCTTCGCCGAATGGCGCGGTAAGCTTCAGGCGATCGATCTGAAAAATGCCAACACGGGGGCAGGGGCCAAAGTGTTCGAACAAAGTTGCGGCGCTTGCCACAAACTGTTTGGCAAGGGAGCCGACCTGGGCCCAGAACTGACCGGCGGCCAGCGCCAAAACATGGAATACTGGCTCGAGAATCTGCTCGACCCCTCGGCGGTCGTGCCTCGCGAATACAAGATGGAGATCTTTGAGCTGAAAAATGGCCGGGTCATCACAGGCACGGTTCAGCAGGAAACTCCCGCCGCCATCAGCGTGCGCACGACCAACGAACGCTTGACGCTGGCCCCCGCCGACATCGAATCCCGGCGAGCGACCAACCAGTCGATCATGCCTGAGGGGCAACTGGAACGCTTCAGCCCCACCGAACTGCGCGATTTATTGGGTTATCTCATGTCCGGTGGATCGAAATAGCGCCAAGGTGGGGAATCCCTAACGCAAACAATGAAAAAAGGCCTGGATTTTCAGGCCTTTTTTCATTGAAACGCTGCCAAGGGGCGATCAAAGGAACTTGATGCAAAGCACCCCGAGCACGACCATGATCGCGCCCAGAATCCGCCCCCATGTGACTTCTCTGACCGCCAGATCCATCAGCCCGTAGTGATCGAGGATCAGTGAGCAGAGCAATTGCCCACCCACGACGGAGGCAATGAAGGCGGCCGAGCCAAGGCGGGAAACGAGCGCGGCACCGGCGAGCACGATCATCGAACCCAGCGGCCCGCCGATCCAGTTCCACCAGGGGGCCGAGCGGATCGACTCCAGCGAAGGCGGGGCGGGCCGGAATAAGACCATCAAGACGATCGCGGTCGTGAACGTGCCGCAGATCGAAAAGAAGGTGGCCCACCAGGGGTCATTCAGATTGCGGCGAAACGAACCGTTCGCCGCCGCCTGCAATGCAATGAAGGTTCCCGCAGCTCCCGCGAGAACCATGTAAAGAATGTTCATCGGTTCCTTCTAAGGAATCATGATTTCGCGAGACCCCTGAGGAGAATATTCAGGGGGGTCGTTTTAAGGAATTTTGACAAATCGCAGGCAAACCGGCATGGGGACCGCCACCGAATCCCCGGTCGCCGTCAATTTCCCCGTTTCCTGATCGATCGCGAACACGACGATCGAGTCGCCATCCTGATTGGCAACGAGCAGAAACCGGCCATCGGGCGAAAGCGTGAAATTGCGGGGGGTCTTGATCCCTCCCTGGGCCACCTGAATGCGCTCGGGCTTGCCGTTGGCTTGATCGATGCTGAAGACGCTGATGCTATGATGGCCGCGATTGGAGGAGTAGACGAATTTGCCGGAAGGATGGACGACGACTTCGGCGGTCGATTCTCCCTTTTGCGGGCCGTCGGGTTTGGTGGAAACTACCGCAATCTTCTCAAACGAACCCTTGGCGGCATCGTAAGCGAGCGCTTCCAGCGTCATATCGATTTCATTGAGCAGGTAGGCGTATTTGCCAGAAGGGTGAAAGGCGAAATGGCGCGGACCGGCTCCCTCCTTGGTGTCGTAAGCCGGCGGATCGTTGAGGGCGATTTTGCCTTTTCTGCCGTCAAAACGGTAGACGAGCAACTTGTCCAGTCCGAGGTCGGCCACGCACAGGAATTTGCCATCGGGCGAGAAATTGACCGAGTGAGCGTGCGGCCCCTCCTGGCGCGACTTGTTGACGCTCGATCCCGTGTGCTGCTGGAAATCGGCGGCTTCACCCAACTTGCCGTCGTCGCCCACGGGCAAAATGGCCGTGCTGCCGCCGCCATAGTTGGCCACGGCGACATACTTGCCCGACTTGTCGACATTGATGTGGCAGGGACCGCTTCCCACCGAGGAGACGGTGCTCAACGGCGAGAGTGCGCCGGTAACCTTGTCCAGTCCGAACGACGAGACCGCGCCGCTGCGCCGCGAACCGAAGTCGCTGATTTCACCCACGGAATAGAGCCGCGATTTTTCGGCATCGATTGCCAAAAAGGAGGGGCTTTGCACTTCCGCCGCCAGCTCCACTTTCTCGAGTTTGCCGCTGGGAGCGTAGTAGCCGATTCTGTAGATCCCCTTGCTCTTCGCCCCGGTGTAGGTGCCGACATAAAGCCAGTGGGTCGGTTCGGCGCCCATTAACGAGACACCGCTAACCAGGAACAAAACTGCCACCAGGGTGAAACGCATATCCGCTCCAATTTGGGTGAGGAAGGAATCGGGGAGGGGTTCGTCGCTCTGCCGAGGGACTTCGCGGAATCGATATCCCATGGAGAAATTCTATGAAAGCGCCGTCTTTGCGCATGGATCTGTTTCTTGATCGGATCGCCCCACTTTCAAGTGCCTACGACCGGACCGACAGCCACCACTTGATGATCTTTTGCATCATCGAAGTGAACCCTTTCTTGCGAAACTCCCCGGCCGCCTTTTTGAGGGCTTCGGCATGACCCGGATAGGGGTGAATGGCGTCGGCCAGGGCGCCGAGCGGAGTGCCTTGTTCCATCGCCTGGGTAACCATGCCCAGCCATCCTTCGATCTGTGCGCCGCAGGCGCGAGCACCGAGGATATTTCCCTTGCTCGTGGCGAAGATTTTGAAAAAGCCTTGCGTCTGTCCTCCCAACCGCAAGCGGTCGACCGTTTTGCCGTCGACGCGATAGGTGTCGGCACCCGCGACACGGGCCTGGTCTTCGTCCATGCCGATGCCGCCCACCCTGGGCCAGGTCCAGGTGATCCAGGGAATCGCCAGGTCTTGGATTCTTTTGCGCGTGAAGGGGAAACCAATCAAGCCGTTTCTGAGAAACAACCGGGCCATGGCGTCGGAGGCATGCGTGAATTGCCAGCGCCCTGTCACATCCCCCGCCGCGAAGATCCGCGCACTCGTCGTTCGTAAGTACTCGTCGGTGACGATCCCTCTTTCGTCGTGGCCGACACCTGCCTTGGCCAAATCGAGATCCTCGATATTGGCTTGGCGGCCGGTGGCCACCAGCACCAGATCCGTGGCAATGGGCGCTCTCGCCGGTCCGAAATCAAGCTGCAATCGCTCCGATTTCTGGTCGATTCGCCGGACTATCGATCCAAAAATCAGTTCGATTCCTTCGGATCTGAGACCTTCGGCCAGCAAAGCAGAGGCCTCGGCATCATCCCGGGGAAGCAGTCGCTCCTGGCTCTGGACGAGCACCACTTTCGCGCCCAACCTTGCAAACCCCTGGGCCAATTCGCAACCGACCGGCCCACCGCCCAGGATGGTTAAATGCCGCGGCATCGACGCGAGATCGAAAATGCGGTGGGTGGTCACGACCAGGGGCAAGTCGGCCCCTTCGATATCGGGCAAGCGGGGCCGCGATCCGGTCGCGATGAGCGCGCGCTTGAAACGGAGTTCCTGGCTACCAAGGGTAAGGCGGTCGGGCGAGAGGAAGCGCGCCTTGCCAAAGACCACTTTGACGCCACAGCGCTCGAGCCGCTCCTGGCTATCGTGGGTGGCCAGTTCCGCGCGCACCGCTCGCATCGTTTCAAAGATCTTCTGAAATCGTTTGGACGCGTCTTCGTCTGGACCCAACGCAGTGAGGCGGCCGGCTGCTTCGAGAATGGCCTTGCTCGGCACGCAACCGCTGTGCAGGCAATCGCCGCCCAGCCGGTGGCTTTCGACCAAGAGCACCCTGGCGCCCATGCCGGCGGCGCCAATGGCCCCCACCAGTCCGGCGGTGCCTCCTCCCAATACCACCAGATCCCATACCGTGTCCGATAGGTAGGGCGCGTTCGCGCCAACATCGTGACCGGCGCTGGTCAGGCGTGCCAGTTCACGGTCGGCGGGATTCTCGGAGTTGATCCATTCGATCATGGCCTAAGGCTCACTCGACTTGATGCGGCAACCCGGCTTATGATCCATCTTTCCCCCTTGAAGGCGACCCCATGAGCTCATTTCGCAATTTCCTCGGCAGTCCCTGGGGTGCCCTGAGCCTACTGCTTGCGATCAATCTGCTCAATTACATCGATCGCTATTTGCCTTCGGCGGTGCTTTCCTCGATCAGCAAGCAGCTCTTTCCGGCAGATCAAAAAAGCGACACGCTCGAAGGCTCGCTGCAATCGGCCTTCATGTTCAGCTTCATGATTACGGCCCCCTTGTTCGGCTGGCTTTGCCGCCATTTCAATCGCTGGCACATCATCGGCCTGGGCGTGATTCTTTGGAGTATCGCCAGTGGCGCTTCGGGGCTCGCCGGCTTGGCCAAAGATCATGTCAACAATGGTGCGGGCGGCATCTGGGTGTTGGTGGGTACCTTCGCGTTCTTGTTCATGTCGCGCTGTTTCGTGGGTGTGGGCGAGGCGGCCTATGGCCCGGCGGCTCCGGCGATTCTCTCCGATCTCTTTGTCGAATCGAAACGCGGGATGGCTCTTTCCTTCTTTTACGCGGCAATTCCCGTGGGGAGTGCCTTCGGTTATCTGGTCGGCGGCATGCTCGGTTGGCCCAATGCCTTCTTCTGGATGTTGCCGCCCGGCCTCTTACTTGGCTTCGTTTGTTTTTTCGCGCCGGAGACAGCCGCAAAATCGCATGCTGATCATTCGGGCGCCAAGAAAAGCCGCGTGTGGGAGCTGGCGAAAATCCCTTCCTATGTTCTGGCCGTGGCCGGATACACCCTTTCCACGTTTGCCATTGGCGCGATCGCTTTCTGGCTGCCGAAATACCTGATCACCCACCGAGAAGTCGGCAACGAAGCCTCGGTCAACACGATGGTGGGGGGGATCATTGCCCTGTCGGGCCTGCTTGCCACCTTGATCGGCGGTTGGCTTGCCGACTGGTTCAAGAAGAAGCGGCCCGGCGCCTACTTTGAGGTTTCGTCCATCGGTCTTTTGTTGAGCATTCCCTTTTTGCTTTTAACGCTTTATTGCCCGTTCCCCCTGGGCTGGGTCATGATCTTCGGTTGCACCTTTTGCATGATGCTCAACACGGGGCCGATCAACGCCATTGTCATGAATGTCGTTCCCCCCGATCTGCGGCCTCAGGCGATGGCCATGTGCATCTTTTGTATACACGCCTTGGGCGATGCGATTAGTCCGCCCTTGGTCGGCCTGGCTAATGATCTGGCGGGTAATCCCAATGCCGGATTCTTGTCGTTGACCGTGCTTCTTTTCGCGGGGGCGGTCGTTTGGTGGATTGGCGCAAAGACGCTCAAGGTCGATCTGGCCAACGAGCACAAGACGGAGAGGGCCCAGGGGTAGTGCGAAGGCCGCGTCTTAGAAGTTCGACTTGGCTTGGTTACAATGGCCCTGGTTTCGTTGATCGATTGCTTTCGATGGGAGCGAGCGCCATGAACCGATCGGTGGGAATCCTTGTCGCTGGCGGACTTTTCTTTGGCCTGCTTGCCTTGGGCCTCAAGGGCAGCGGTTTGAGCAAGGAGACGACCGTGGCTCCCGATCTCAAAAATGAATTGATGGAAGCCGATCGTGCCTTTGCCCGCGAAACCAAGGCCAAGGGGATCGATGGCTGGATGAGTTTTATGACCGACGACGCGGTGCGGTTGTCTCCCCTGGGCGGTAAAGCCATTGTGGGCAAGGCCGCGGTGCGTGAACTCGATGCGAAGATGTTGGGCGTGGCCGGCCGGACCCTGCAATGGGAGCCGGTCGATGGCGGCGGCTTTGCCGATGGTAAGCATGGCTTCACTACCGGCAAGGGCCGCATGGTGGGGACCAAGGACGATGGCTCGGAAGAGACGGTCTGGTCGGGCGTCTATGTCACGATGTGGCGCAAGAACGATGCGGGGCAATGGAAAGTAATCCTTGATACCGGGGCCGCTGAAGAGCGAAAATAGAGCGAAGAATCAAATAGTGTTTTTGACTGCCTGTTTTTTCCGCGATAATCAAGGGTCTCAATGTTGCCTTGGAAAGGCTTCCTTTTCAAGGCAACACGCTGTGTTTTTTCTCCCGCCGTTGACAAGCCGCCACGAAGTGAAATAATCGCTCTTGGTTCTTTCCCATGAAGGAAAGGCATCAAGGAAGCAAACGCATGGAACAATGGGCCGGTGGGATCGTATTCGCGCATGGTGGTGGAAAAATGGATCCGAGGGTGGCGACCCTATTTGGTCTTTGCGCCCTGAGCCTCGGCGGTTTCCTGATCTTGAAGTCCGGCTTTACGCGGATCGCGAATCGGCGATTCGATGTTGGCCTGATCTATGTCGGCATGGTGATTCTTGCGTTTGGCTATGTCTTTTTGGCTTCGGGGCAGAACCTGCCGGGAGGAGCTGTCGCTTTTCAGGCGTTCGCCTGGTTGGTAGAGCTGCCGCTCATGTTCGTTCCCTATTTTTTGTGGAGGTTGTGGCGGACCGAGGAAAGGAAGGCGGCCCAAGATCCGGACTCATCCGAAACTCCCGCCGAGGTGGATTCTTCTTTTCTCGATGCCGAATCGGTCGTCGCGCCGCTGCTTCAACCTCAAGAGACGATCCTCTGGTGCGATCGTCCCTGGCTGCGGCATTTTCTCGGTGAGATGTGGGCCGCATTTCTTCTAGGCGTTGCCGTTACCAGTGTTGGTGTGGTCGTCCTGAGCTTGCTTGCTTGGTCACTGGTGTACGAGGGAGGGAAATGGGAAGCCCTTCCCGGGTATTTGGCGGGCTTTGCCGCCGGAGCGTTCTTCATTGGTTTGGGAGTCTATTTGCTGCAATCCCCCTGGCGCGGGCCGGTGCGCCTACGCCAGGTGATCTATGCGCTGACCGATCGGCGTGCCCTCGTCCTCACAGGCAGGGAGGTGCTCTGGAATCCCGTGCCGGGTCGGCAATGGGGACTGACTTTGATGGAATTCGGTCCCGAGGTCATTCAGGCGCGGCAACGCCGAAAAGTCGGTCTCAGTCGCTACGATTGGGTGCTTTTGCAAGAGACGGTTGGCGGTGGCAAGAAAAGGACCACCAATCGATACGGCTTTCTCGGGCTAGAACATCCCGAGGTGGTTGGCGACGTCATGGATCGGCATTATCCGCTCCTTGCGCCGGCCTCGTCCGAACCAGCGCTCGTTCCCACGCCAAAACCTCGGGTCAAATGAATGCTCAAGCAGCGCGGTCAAGTATGCCAGGGGCTCTGCGGATCTTCATGAGGCGTTCTGGCCCGTTTCAATAAGTCGGCCAGGTCGCTCAGATCTTTGGGACCCAGATGGCCTAGCTGAGCCGTGGCACAGGCGCGCACGGGCCCCTCAAGGTCTTTGAGAAGGGTTTGCCCTGAAGGGGTAATCTCAAGAAGAACCCTGCGGCGATTGGTCTGCGGCCGTGTGCGCACGACCCAGCCTTTTTCTTCCAGATGGTTGACCAGGCGAGTGATGTCGGGAGCACGGGAAACCAGCTTGCCGGCCAGTTCGAGCGTCGCCAGCGGTTGAGGATGGCGGGCAGCCAGCAAGCGCAAGGCGTTGTATTGTTGCGCGGTCAACCCATGCTGACCGAACAGGCGCTCCTCGACCATCTTCAAACGGTCATAGGTGCGCCAAAGCTGCAAATAGGCCTCTTGCTCCGGCGAGTCGTAGGCAAGCCGCTTGCGCGGAGCAGGGTCCTGCGAGACGCTCATGGCAGGCTTCCCAGTACCGCCGGAGGAATCGGGCGGGGAGCTTGGCCAAACCACGCCTGCCATTCCTTGGGCATTTTTTCGACGAACAGGCTTCGCGGCATCACCGGGTCCAAACCCAGCTCGCGGGCGACGCGAAGGCTGGCGGCATCGATATGACTGCCGTAGCCGACCACCCGGACCCCGGTGCGTACCGAGCGGACGATCCGTTCCAAATCGGCCCCCGCCACCTGCAGATCGACGAGCATTCCTTGCATTTGCCCACCCGCCAGCAGGGGCTCGCACTGCGCCGCGGTCTTGACCATCAGCACGCGGCCACCAAAATGGCGCGCAACCCCGTCGATGCGGCTGAAGAAAATCCAATCGTCGGTCCAAACCGCAACGAATGCGTCTGCCTGCTCCATGGTTTCCTTTCAAGATTCAAGCGCGGGAGAAGATCCCAATTGTTTCATCCTAAGAGGAACCGGTTTGTCCGGCTGATTTGTTCGCAATCGCAAGGAACGAAATGAGGCAGCGATCGGCACTACAATAGCCCCGTTCCCATTCTCTTCTGACTTTCCTTACTCACCTTTCCCAGTGGGGTTCCCTTTATGGACCGGCGCACATTTTTCGCGACAGGGTTAGCGGGTCTGGCTTCAACCAGCCTTTTTGGCGACGAATTCGCCGACCGGAAACCGCGCGTCGGCCTGATCGGCGCCGGCTGGTACGGCAAGTGCGATCTGTTCCGCCTGATCCAGGTCGCGCCGGTGGAAGTTGTCTCGATCTGCGATGTCGATTCCCAAATGCTCAAGGGCGCGGCCGAGATGACCGCGACGCGGCAAAAATCGCGCAAGACGCCGCGCACCTACGGTGACTACCGCAAGATGCTTGCGGAAAAAGACCTCGATATTGTTCTCGTTGGCTCGCCCGATCACTGGCACGCGCTGCAAGCGATTGCCGCCATGGAGGCGGGGGCCGATGTCTATGTGCAAAAACCAATCAGCACCGATATCGCCGAGGGCGAAGCCATGCTCGCCAAGGCGCGATCGCTTGGCCGCGTGGTCCAGGTCGGTACGCAAAGGCGCAGCACGCCGCACCTCATCGAAGCGCGCGATCGCGTCATCAACGAAGGGAAGCTCGGCAAGGTTGGGCACATCGATCTTTATTGTTATTATCACATGCGCAATCAGGACAATCCGCCCGATAGCGAGGCTCCGGCCAATCTCGATTACGAAAACTGGACCGGGCCGGCGCCCATGCGGCCGTACAACAAAATCGTTCATCCGCGCGGCTGGCGGGCGTTCAACGAATACGGCAACGGCATCATGGGGGACATGTGCATCCACATGCTCGACATGGTGCGCTGGATGCTCAACCTTGGCTGGCCAAAATCGGTCAGTTCACAAGGGGGAATTTTGGTCCAGAAAAAGGCGAAAGCGAACATTACCGATACGCAAAGTGCCTTTTTCGATTTCGGAGACACGACGGCCACCTGGGAGCATCGCACCTACGGCGCGCCGGCCGACCCCGAATACCCTTGGGGCGCCACCATCTACGGAGACAAGGGGATGCTCAAATTGAGTGTCGATAAGTACGAGTTTTTCCCTCAGTGGCAAAAGACGGCCACCCTTTCGGGCAAGGCGTTGTTTGAGCTGGAGAAGTACCCGGAAGACAAAACGGAGAAGGATCTGGAGCAGCACGTGGCATCGGCCTGCCGGGTGCATCAAAGAGATTTCCTGCGTGCCATTGCCAAACGGTCCAAGCCGGTTGCCGACATCGAACAGGGGCACATTTCGACGGCAAGCTGCATCATGGCGAACTTGGCGATGGAACTGGGACAAACCCTGCGCTACGACCCCGTACGCAAGGAGTTCCCTGGCCAGGCCGAGGCGAACAAAAAACTGCGCCGGGCCTATCGCGAAGGGTACAAGCACCCTGGCCTGGCTTAGTCTGTCCTACGCATCAAACAAAAAAACCGGCGAGGAGAGCCATTCCCCTCTCGCCGGTTTTTCTTTTGTTTCACTATCGATTGGCCCGAATGGGCCAATCGATAGTGAAAATTAACCCAAATTGCCGCGCTTTTCACTGATGAGCTTCAAGAGCTTCTTGAACGGATCGGCGAACTTCTCGAGGCCTTCGCTCATCAGAACTTTTTCCAGGTCCTTCATGTCGACCTTGGAGTCGATTTCCTTGAGGACTTCAGCCGCAGGCATCTGATCGACTTGCTTGGTGAAAGTGCGGCCCGACTTTTCGGCGGCGTCATTGGTTCCCGGCGGATTCGTTTCAATGTCCGAACCGGCGAACGCGGCGATGTACTTGCAAGGATCATCCTTGGGGTCCTTGGTGCCGGTGCTCGCAAAAATGATCTCTTGTTGCAGCGGCAGCTTCTTGTCCGCCCACCACTTCTGGTTGAGCTGCCAGATGCGCTTGGCGTTGACGATCCCGACCTGGCCCTGCGCCGCCGGGGTCAGCGAGGCCGCGTGCTTCTGGGTGTACACATCCAGGCGGCTAACGAAGATGCTGTAGACCGACTTGAAATTCTCAAGCGACTTGCGCTTTTGCGCGCCGCGCCAGACTGCTTCGCGGGCCTTGAAATATTGATCTTCACTGAAAATCAACGTGACGTTGAGGGTGATGCCCGCGGCACACAGATCTTCGAGCGCGGCCAGGCCACCTGGAGTGGCGGGCACCTTGATCATCCGGTTCTTGTGATTGAGGCCATATTGCTTGCCCATCTCGACATAGCGCTTGGCCTTGTCGGCGATGCTCAAGGTGCAAGAGGCGTCTTCGAGCAGGGGATCGAGTTCGAAGCTGACGTAGCCGTCGTTGCCGCGGGTTTGTTCCCAGACGGGCAAGAAGACATCCTGGGCCTTGGAGACCAGCTTGTCGGTCATGGCCCAGGCGATCGCCGTGTCGTCGTGACCGGCCTTGATCAGTTCCTTGATTTCGGTGTCGAATCGGCCGGTTTTGAGCAAATCGCTAATAATAATGGGGTTCGAGGTCGCCCCCGTGGCGCCCAGGGCCCGGTTGCTTTTGACCAGATCGGGATCGATGGAATCGAGCCAAAGTTTCGTGCCCGTGCTGATCAGCGACTTCAAAGGACTGGACATGCAAGACTCCGAGGAAAGGCAAAGCAAACCGCAATCGAAAGATTCAAAAGATGATTTTAGGCCAATGGGGGGAGCGAGCAAGGGGACCAGCCTCCTGGCCGAGCATGCCCAAAGCCGCGAAAATTATGATTTCCAGTGGGGGCAACCCTGGGGCGATCTCGCCTTGACGCTCGACATTCTTGGGGATTTGACCGCTCGGCTGGGCCAGCACGCCGTTTATTGCCGCGCCGGCAAGTCGGGCGCTGAAAATAAGCTTCCCTCCGACCTGGAAAGAATGCTTCAGGAACTCGATGCCGCCCGGTCGCTCATCCGGCAGATTCTTTCCAACAAAAACCAAACACCGGCCGATACTTCCGTCAAAACCAACGCCTAGAATTCAATGGGGAAAATGACCCTCCGCACGGCGTGCCCCCATGCCCCATGGGTGTTGGTCGGCTGAATCGTTTTCCCAAGGTTGGATTCCGGAAAAACACTCCCCGGATCCTGCGGGGAAGCTGCATAAATAAACAGTTCTTCTGTCTCTCATTAATGAAAATCGTCTCGGAAAATATTTCGTGAATTCTTGAAAAAAAGATGAGCCATTGGAAGTTGGGCCATCGTACTGAGTGGGCGTCCACTGTCGTCGCACCCAAAACATTGATTGGAGTCGAACCATGCCTTACAGGGTGTCCCGTATTGGGGCGCCGGGCCCGACCCGGCGCCCTGCTTTCACGCTGATCGAACTGTTGGTGGTTATTGCCATCATCGCGGTTTTGATCGGCTTGCTCGTTCCCGCGGTGCAGAAGGTCCGCGAAGCGGCCAACCGCTTGAGCAGCCAGAACAATCTCAAGCAACTCGGCATTGCCATCCATTCGGCGAACGATTCGCAAGGAAAATTGCCTCCGGCCTGGATGGAGTCTTATCCCCCCACCGGAAACGGCTGGCCGATTTCCGGCGCCTACACCGGCAAGTTCGGCGGGGCTCATTATTTTCTGCTTCCTTACATCGAACAGGACAACCTCTTTCGATCCGGAGGCTATCCCTGGGACACCGCCACCTATCCTCCTGGAATTCTGAGCCAGGTCGTCAAAACCTATGTCGCGCCACAGGATGGCTCGGCCAATGAAAACCAGGTGTATGGTTGGGGAGTCACCAACTATGCGGGCAATTTCCAGGTCTTTGGCAACCCAAGGTCCAATGTCAATAACGCGGCGGGGATCTGGTGCATCGGCAGCAGCCGCATTCACTCCAGCTTCCAGGACGGCACCTCCAACACGATCGTCTTCGCCGAAAAGCGCGCGGCCTGTGGTGTGGGGCCGACGGGTGGTTCCCTCTGGGGCCATGGCTGGTGGGATCCCCATTACATGCCTTACTTCGCCATGGTGTTCAACGACGGCACGGCGCCCACGGGAATCAATCCGCTCAACGCCATTCAGCCGCCGCAGCCCATGCCGACCAGCGCCACTTGCCAGATCGAACGCGCCACCGCGCTTTCATCGGGTGGCTGCATGGTGGGCATGGCCGATGGTTCTGTCCGCAATGTCAACACATCCATGAGCCAGGCCACCTGGTGGGCGGCATTGACCCCTGCCGGCGGCGAGGTGCTGAGCACCGATTGGTAAATCGCACAACGAACCCAAGGAGACACCGATCATGAAACGCTCGTTCCTCATTTGCTCCGCCTTGGCATTGGCCGGCTGCGGAGGGATTTCCAGTGTCAACGACACGATCGTAACCGGTCGCGTCATTGGTCCCGATGGCAAGCCTTTGGGCGGCGGCCAAATCACTCTCATCTCGGCCGCCGACAAAACCAAGGGCAGCGGCGCGGCCATCATGCCCGATGGGACCTACACCATCAGCGCCGCACCCAGGGGGGATTGTCTTGCAACCGTCGAAACCGAATCGATCCGGCTCGCCGCCGTCTACCGAGCGCCGCAGGCGCCGAAAGGGACTCCCGTGATCCCACCAGCTGGTGGCATGACCACGCCCCAGCGTTACATCAAAATCGACAAACGCTTTGCCAAACCCGAGACTTCGGGCCTGAAGATCACGGTATCGAGCACCAAGACCGAATGGGATGTGCAACTGAAGTCGATCGGAGGTACGTCACAACCTTAACTCACACTCAACGATTTGCCATTTTGCTCGGCACCAATGGCCAGGATGAAGGGGACGGCCTTGCGCGCCCATTGTTCAGGCGTCGGATAGGAGCCCGCGCCGTTGCCAAAGCACCTCGCGAGCATGTCGGTGTTGACGACCCCTGGGTTAAGGGCCACGGCCGCCATTCCCATGGGAACTTCCTGGGCAAGCGCCTTGGTCATTCCCTCGATGGCGAATTTGCTGGCGCAATAAGGAGCCACATCGGGGGAGGTCGATCGGCCCCAGCCGGAACTGAAATTGACGATCACCCCTTTTTTCGCCTCGATCATCGCGGGAAGCCAGGCACGCAGCATCCAGGCGGTCCCGAGCACATTGATTTCCATGACCTGACGCCACTCGGCTTCGGACACCTCCCAGGCGGGTGCCGGTTCGTTCATGATCGCCGCATTATTAATCAGCACATCAGGCGGGCCGAACTGTTTAAGGCAATGGCCCGCCCAATCGCTCACTTCCTTTTGATTGGCGACATCGACCATGTCGAAGCGATGGTCGCCCGGCAGTAAATGGCGCAATTGGTCGATTCCCTGTTGAGAGCGGCCGCAGCCAACGATCGTATGGCCCTGAGCCGCCAGACCTTGCGCCATCGCCCGCCCCAATCCCTTGGTCGCGCCCGAAAGGACGATCGTCTTGCCCCGTTTGCTCATTTCCAAACTCCTCAAGGATCGATGGAATCGATAAGGCTAGGATGAGGATGGGAGGATGGCATGGGGATGATTTCGTTGTGGCGCGAGCCTGTCTATCGGTTCGATTTCGATTTGTGCCGCAAGGTGGAACGGATGCATTTGAGCGGTGCCGTCCAGGGGGCCATCGCCCGCCTTTGCCGCGCCGAAGAAGGCCAGCCGGGCCCCACAGTGGCTGAGGGAGTGGTTGGCGAAGACGGTTGGGTTCAGTGGGAAACCCCGCTGATCACTCAGCCGGGCGATCGCTTCTTGGCAGTCGTGGACTCGATGCCGCGTGCGGGGTCGACCTGATGGGCCATTCCAGTACGCGGGCCTGCCTGTTGGATCTGGAGCGGCACGGCCATCTTGCACGGATCGATGCCGAGCTCGATCCCATTCTCGAGATTCCGGCGGTACACCGCAGGGTCAGTGCCGCGGGCGGCCCGGCCCTTTGGTTTACGCGTCCCCGGGGATGTTCCTTCTCCCTGGCAAGTAATCTCTACGGCACGCTCGAGCGGATTCGCTTGATCTTTCGCGATACCTTGCCCGCGGTGCACCGGTTGATGGAGTTGCAGGCCGAGCCTGAAAAAATGGCTCGAACCTTTTGGCGCTTTCTCGACATCCCCTGGAAAGGCCTCGCCGCCTTGCCTCGGCCTGCCTGGTCGGGCCCGGTTTTGCAGCAGACTTGTGCGCTTTCGGCATTGCCTCGTCTGACTTGCTGGCCCAGGGATGGCGGCGCGTTTGTGACTTTGCCATTAGTCTACTCCGAAGATCCGCAAAGGCCGGGATGGCGCCAGTCGAATCTCGGCATGTACCGGGTGCAACTCGATGGCAATGACTATTTGCCCGATAAGGAAGTGGGTTTGCACTACCAGATCCACCGGGGCATTGGCGTGCATCAAGCCAAGGCCGTCGCGCGCGGGGAGAGCCTGGGAGTGAGCGTGATGGTCGGGGGGCCGCCCGCTTGGACGATCAGCGCGGTGATGCCTTTGCCTGAAGGGATTCCCGAGATCGCCTTTGCCGGAGTGCTGGCGGGCCGGCCGGTGCGCTTGCGACGCGCTCCCGGCCTGGACCGCAGCACCGCCCCGGTTTGGACCGATGCCGATTTCGCCATCGTGGGGTCCATTTCGCCTCATGAAACGAAACCGGAAGGCCCATTTGGCGACCATCTGGGTTATTACAGTCTCGTGCACGACTTCCCGGTGATGAACGTCGCGCGCGTCCATCACCGTAGCGACGCCATCTGGCCCTTCACCGTGGTGGGCCGGCCCCCACAGGAGGATTCGGCGTTTGGCGCCTTCATTCACGAACTCACGGGCCGGGTCATTCCGGCCAAATTGCCGGGCATTCACGCCGTGCATGCGGTCGACGAAGCGGGAGTTCACCCCCTGCTATTCGCTTTGGGCAGCGAGCGCTACACTCCCTACCAGCCAGGCGATGGTCCCGCGGAACTATTGACCCAAGCGAACGCGATTCTGGGAACCGGTCAATTGAGCCTGGCCAAATATCTGCTGATTTTGAACAAACAGGATGTGCCCCAACTCGATATCGAAGACAAGGGAGCGTTCTTGCAAGAGGTGTTGAGGCGCATCGACTGGCGCCGCGATCTGCATTTCCAAACGCGCACGACGATCGACACGCTCGATTACTCTGGTGAGGGCCTTAACCGGGGATCCAAGGTAGTCTGGGCCGCGTCCGGCCCGATTGTCCGCGATCTTGCGACGGACCTAGTTGGTTGCGATCGACTTCCCGAAGGGCTAAGCGACGCCCGCCTCTGCTTCCCCGGAGTCGTCGCCATCCAGGCGCCTCCCTTTGCGCCAAGCGGTTCAGGGCTGCCGGGCGATTCCGCGCGCCTGGCGGCAAGCATTCCTCTGGATCATCCGATCACCCGGTTTACTCTGATTTGCCTATGCGATGATTCTGCTTTTTTGAGCGCGAACCTGCGAAATTGGTTGTGGGCCTGCTTCACCCGGTCGGACCCCGCGCGCGATCTGCAAGGCGTGGGGGCTTTCATCAAGGACAAGCACTGGGGTTGCGAGGGGGCCTTGATCCTCGATGCGCGCACGAAGCCGCACCTGGCCTGGCCACTTGAAGAAGATCCGCAAATCGAAAAACGGATCGAATCGCTCGCCGTCCGGGGCGGGCCGCTTCATGGTCTTTTTTGATTCGTGGCCCCGATCGCCTTTCGCGCTAAGAAAGCGGTTCACCAAAAAGACGAGTGACATCGTTCCAGGCGGCGGGCGGTAAACCGATGATCAGTGAAACGACTCTCGAAACGATTCTGGCCAAGCTGCCCACCCGAACGATTGGCGTGTTTGGCGATCTGTTTCTTGACCGCTACCTCGATATCGAGGCAAGGCTGGACGAGCCATCCATTGAGACCGGTTTGACCGCTTACCAGGTCACCAAGGTACGGTCAATGCCCGGCGCGGCGGGCACGGTGATCAACAATCTCGCCGCACTCGGCGTGGGCAAGATCAAGGTCTTTTCCATGCGTGGCAAAGACGGCGAGGGGTTCGAACTGGCCGAGGCGCTCGGCAAGATGCCCGCGGTCGATTGCGCGTCAGTGCAGGTGGTCGAAAATCGCCGTACCCCGACTTACACGAAACCGATCTATCACGAGCCGTCGGCCGCCTTTCGCGAACTCAACCGACTCGACATCAAGAATCATGAAACATTGCCGACCGAGGTCGAGTCGGCGCTTGAGAGAGATCTGCAGCAGAATCTCGAAAAGCTCGATGCCCTGATTGTGTTGGACCAGGTCAGCCAGAGCGACTGCGGAGTCGTCACAGGGCGATTGATCCGGTTTCTCAAAGAGCTGCAAAAAAAGCGGCCGCAACTGTTGATCATGGGCGATAGCCGTACCCGCATCGGCGCGTTCCACGGCGTTTCGATCAAGCCGAACCGGTCCGAACTTTCCCAGTGGGTGGCCTTGTCGGGCAAGGAATCGCCTCAAGAGATCCTTGGCAAAGTCGCGGAATTATCGGCCAAGCAAAACCAGGGCATCATTTGCACCCTTTCCGAGGACGGCATCGTGGCCGCCATGCCCGATGGCCAAACCGCCCATGAGCCGGCGTTGCCGGTCACGGGACCAATCGATGTGGTGGGTGCGGGGGATAGTGTTAGCGCGGCCCTGTCCGCGGCCTTCGCCGCTGGAGCGACGCTTCAAGACGCGCTCGCCCTTGGCATGCTGGTGGCTTCGGTGACGATTCGCCAGCTAGGGACCACGGGCACGGCGCCGCCGAAACTCCTCAGGGCAGCGCTGAAAGCGATTTGAGAATTCCACCAACCTAAGCCGGACGGCGTTCACCGCCTGAAAAATAAAAGAGGGGGAGGGGAACGCTTCGTTCCCCTCCCCCTCTTTCTGGATGACTAGGCTGCCATTTTGCGCGGGGCCAGTGCGGCCGTTTGCGCTTTTCGGGAAGCATCGATCAGGGCGCGGAACAGTTGAATGTCCAGCCCCGAAGACATGCTGCAAGCCGGCTGCCACTGAACGCCCATCACGAACCAGTTGGGGTTGGTCGATTCGTAGGCTTCGACAATGCCGTCAAGCGCGTAAGCCGTTGCCCGGAACGTCTTGCCGATGCGATTGATGCCGCGGCTATGCTCGCTGTTGACGACAACTTCGCCTTCGCCGTAGAGCACTTGCACCAGGCTACCGGGCACGATGTTGAGCGAGTGACGTTGGCCCTTTTCGGGGGGATGGCGGTGTTGCAAGGCGTCGGGGAATTCCCGCACGAAGTCGTTGATCAGGCTGCCGCCGTTGCTCGTGTTCATGGTGTGCATGCCATGGTCGATCGCAAGCGTCGGAATTTGATGCTTGCGT
Source organism: Gemmataceae bacterium (assembly GCA_965226945.1). Lineage (GTDB taxonomy): Bacteria > Planctomycetota > Planctomycetia > Gemmatales > Gemmataceae > SYLG01. Next base: position 5,697,522 of record OZ245717.1, read on the forward strand.
GCATAGACGCAAAGTTCTTCCATTTCCGCCGGGTTGCGGCGGGCTTGTTGGTCGTGCCCCATGATCACCAGACCCTGGATTTCCTTGAAAAAGCGATTCCAGGTGGAGGGGCCGGTTTCCAGGCGGACGGGTTCGGCTTCGGCTTGCACAATCGATGCGGCGAGGCCGGCTGGCCAAAGGCCGCAACCATGACGGGGATCGCTGTTGAATCGATCCGGACCATAAACGCCAATGCGAATCGGGGTGGCGTTGGAAACGGGAGCCTGAGCCATGGGAGTCCTTTCCCTGTAGACACAAGAGACACAAGAAAATCAAAACCAGCTGAAGTGGTCCTAAGAAAAGTAAACAGCTGATATTGCCTTTTGCCAAGAAAAAAACCGTAAATTCATTTGCTTCAAAGAGATAGCGTTTCGCCCGTTGGCCTGATTTTGAGCCGATTTTCCCCAAGGGACACTCGTTTTTCGCCTTTTTCGCAAGTCATCGATTGCGTGTCTTCCCATGACCGGAAGGCGACAAGTCAGGCGGCCAACCGGTATATGTTTGGTTCTTCGAATGCCGATGCACCCGGATCTGGAAGGGTCCGTAGAAAAAGGGGTTATGGAACCGCCCCTAGTCACTTCCTGGGAAAAGCAGCTCTTGGAGCTCTGGAAGATCGTCCTGCTCGACGGCGCCCCTCCCAAGGGGAAGGAAAAGGCGGGCGAAGGCGGTCGCTTGATCTCTTTTTCCCTTGACGGGCTAGGCCACCTGAAAATCGCCCTGGGAGAAGGACTTGTTTGGTGGTTGTCTCAAGGAACCTCGCCGCCATTTGCCAACCTCGCAGGCGAGGTAGCGACGACGGGTTCCGTGCGCAGGTTTTCGCAAACGCCCTTGAGCTTTTCCCAACGATCGGTGCAGGTGCTTTGTTCCCTTCTTGAACCCGCGGATGGCGGTGGTGTCTTCAGCGCCATCGACACCGCACCACCGGGAGGAGTTCCGTCCACCGGTGACCTTCTCGTCGAAACGATCGTGGGATCCTGGTTGCGTGACTGGCAGCCGGCGCGATTCGCCTCGATTGCGGCCAACCTGGATCCGAGCGCGGTTGCGTTGATCGGACTGCTGGCGTTCGAACCGCTTCGTTTTGAAATGGACCGCATTGTCTGGGATGAAAATGCGTTGCTTTGCCTGGCCCCGCGCCTGACCCTCGCCTGGGAATCCCGCTGGCGCCGATTTCACGAACGGTTCGGCCTCGCGCGCAGCCCAGGTCCAATCGAAGATCTCGGCCGTCTGACAAAGTTATTGATCTCCTACTGGAACTTTGCCAGGGACCGAAATCGTCTCGATTCCCTGAGCGCCCGGCTTGTGCGCCAGTGCGCCGCCACCCTGACTACAATGAATTTCTCGAATCAGCCCGAAGCCTTCTCCCCCGAGATCGATTGGCAAACGATGACCGTCGTTGACAGGCAGGCGCTCAAGCGAAACTCGCACTTGGCATTCGCGCTTGGCGACCTGATGGAACACCAGTCAAGGCAGGCCAGAAAAACGGGCTATTTGAGCGATGATTACGAGCGCGCTCAGGAGGTGCTCAAGATGTATGCCGGCGTGGCCCACATCGACTGGGTCTTTGCGCTCAATGCGCTCAAGCGGCAATGGTCCGGCGACATCGGAGTCGCCGCCACGCAACCCGTTCTCCCTTCAACGGCGACATCATGAGTCGTGCCTACCAGATCGAAGTGCGCGAGGCGTTCGAAGTCCAGGCCAAGGGCCGCGACCGGGTCGAATCGCGTTTGCAGCTTTTGCAGCTTCTGCCCGCGGAGCGCCTTGGCGAACTGCTTGGACAGGAACTGGCTCAAGATGGTTTCCAGGAACTCGAGGGAGTCTGGGAGAAAACGATCGTCGACGAAGATCGAGGACAGGTAACGCTGACGATCGATCCGAAGTGCGGCATCGTCACGGTCGATGCCCATGTCGAAAAATCGGGCAAGTTCATCGCCACGCGCCACGATGTCGTTTGGGATAACCCGGAAGAGTCACGGCGCAGGGAGGCCCAATTGCGCGAACTGGCAAAGCACGATGCCGAAGGGGAGAAAGCGGCACAGGCCGATCTTGCAAAAAAACTGGCGGCCACCTTACTCGAAGAATCGCTGCCCGCGATCCGCGACCTCGTTCATAAACTGACCCATCGGGTCACCGTCAGGGCGCTTCGTGAAAAAGCCGTGGCGATGGGCCGCGTCCAAAGCATCGAAGAGGATTCGGCTTCCCGCAAGTTGACGATCGTTCTTGAGATTTGAATTCTTGTTTTTTTGAAAAAGGATCGACCTGGCATCGGCCATGAATGAACTTCGCAAACTTCCCGACACGTTGACGGCGGCCGACGCCGTCGAAGCCGCCTATGGCGATCTGCTGGCGGAGACCGTGCGCCGGCTCAAAACGGGACTGCCCGTTCTTGTCGAGTGCGACAAGGATATGACCATTGCCGTTTACAAACTGATCCGCGACCGCCTGAAAAAAGACAAGATCCAGTGCTTGTTCCTCGATGGGCGCGATGGGCGAGAAGCCAACGCCGAGGAACCGGGAAGCCAAAAAGGGTCGCTGATGGACGCGATCGTCCATCAATTGCGCGAATCGGTGCGCGGGCTGGTCGAAGGCAAGGTCATCGTCCTGCCCCATCTCGATCTTTTGACCGTCAGCTCAAGCGATTTGACGACACAGGGACGTGAAGTGGTGCCCTTGCTCTATGAAAACCCCGAACTGGTTTGGCTGGGGTTCAACGACCCTTCCTATTCGCTTCCACCGGTCGTGACTCATCTCTTCCCGTGGAAAGTAAGCCTGGTTGGCGTGCCCCGCGCGCGGATCGATCGTCTTGTCACCAGCGCGGAGATGGCGAAGTTCGGCCGCGACTTCGATCCCTTGCGCCTTTACAAGCATGTCTCGGGACTCAACCCGGTGCGTCTGCGCAAGGTTCTGCGCCAGCTTGACGGGCCGGATTATCCCGCTCAGCCTCAGGGGGCCCTCTCCCAGATCCGCCAGGCGACGATTGCCGGGCAACTGGAAATCCCTCATGTCGATATGACCAAGGAAATCGGTGGCTATGCCGAGGTCAAACAAAGGCTGAACGAAGAGATCCTCGAGATTTTGGCGCGGCGCGATCTCGCTTCGACCGAGTCGGAAAAAGAGCAGCTTGAGAAACTCATTCCCCGAGGGATTATCTTTTGGGGCCCTCCCGGTACCGGCAAAACCCTTTTCGCCAAGGCCTTTGCCACCGCGCTGGGTGCCGCGATCACCGTGGTGTCTGGTCCGGAACTCAAAAGCAAATGGGTCGGCCAGAGCGAATCGAACCTGCGGCGGATTTTCCATCAGGCGCGGGTCTGTGCTCCCTCGGTCATCGTTTTCGACGAAATCGATTCTTTCGCCGTGCGCCGGGGAACTTATGCCGGCTCGGGGGTCGAGCATTCGCTGGTGAACCAATTGCTCACCGAGATGGATGGGTTTCGGCGCGAAGAACTCGTTTTCGTGATCGGCACGACCAACTTTCCCGAGAGTTTGGATCCGGCGCTTTTGCGACCTGGCCGGTTCGAATACCAGATTGAGATCCCTTATCCCGATGAAGAGGCCAGGCGCCAGATCCTCTCGCTCTACGATCGGTTTTGGGATCTGCGCATGACGAAAGCGGCGCTTGAGAGAGCGGTCGATCGCACGCGGTTTCATGTGCCGGGCGCGGCGCCAGGAACGCGCTTTTCCGGCGATCACCTCCAGGCGCTGTGCCGGGCGATCGCCAGGGACCGGATCCGCGCCTCGAAAACGGATCCGGTCACCGAAGCCGACATCGAAGCGGCCCTGAGTGCCTGGAACAAATTGCCGCCGATGAACGCCTTCGAAAAAAGGGTGGTTTCCGTCCACGAAGCCGGCCATGCCCTGGTCGCCTTGCTCACGCCGCACACGCCGCCCTTGCGGCGGATTTCTCTTTCCGACGATGTCGTGGGCACTTCGGGCCATGTCGAATGTGCCGATCGAGCCGACCGGCATGTCGTGACCCTCGGGGAAATGCTGGACCGCATCTGTGTGCTCATGGGCGGCCGCGAATCGGAACGATTGATTCTGGGCGATGTGAGCCTGGGCGCCACGCAAGACTTGCAAGTGGCGACCCGGATTGCCCGAGAGCTCGTTGAGGTCCATGGTCTGGGAGCCGAGGGACTGGCTCCCATGAATGCTCGTCAGGGGTCCACTCAAGAAGAACGAACTCCGGCCTGGGGCGCCGCGCAGCGGGATCGACTCGACGATGCGATCGCCACGCTGCTGGAGACGCAGCGGGCGCGCGCCGCCCGACTGCTTGCCGACAATCAACCGTCCGTGGAAGCGCTGGCGCGCCTATTGGTCGAAAAGCAATTTTTGGAAGCGTCGGAGCTCAATGAGGAATGGGCTGCCCTGGGAGTCGAACCTCCCGGCGCCAAGCGCGAACTCAGCCCGGAATTGGCAGCTCATGTTGCCCACACCGCTCTGGAGATTCCGGCCAAGCGTTCGAAAAAGAACGGATCCAAGGGCCACTCGCCATGAGTTCCCTCCGGCTCGAACTGAGGCAAAATCTTGAAACAGGCCGCCATGATCTGTTCGTCAAGCTCGATTCGGATCGCGATTTGACCTCTCAGGAACATGAGGCTCTGCACCGTTCGCTCGTCGAGAAGCTGCTGGGGCAGGGACTGCTCAAGATCGAGCAGTTAGGGGATTTGAACGTGGAGCGTGCCCCTGTCGGTGTGAAGGACCGTTCCCCATCCCCGCAACCAGCGGAACTGGGCGCTCGGGGCGATGACGGTCCCAGAATGCCCAATCGCTTGGCCCACTAAGAAATAGGCAAGGCCAAGGCATGTTCCTGTGGATTCCTGGGCTGCAAGCGTGGCGAAGCGGAGTGAAGCTCGGTTTTTTCCCGGTTGCAGTTCTCAACGCGCCTGCGCGCTTCATTCGATCGAGTCAAGCCGGCCGCCAAGGCGGATATTGGGTCGATTTGCCTGGCCTCGATGCTCAGTTCCATTTTCGAGAAATCGACGAGCACAAATGGGGCCCCGTGTCTCGCGCTGATCTGGCAAGGCAATGGGGATATCGACTCAAGGACGAGGCTCCGGCCGGAACTTGGCGCACCGTAGCGTTCCTTTGGAACCTCTTTGGTGTTACGCGGCGTTCGTCCGCGGTGGAAACGGCACGCAAGAACTCGCTGCTCATTCGATTTCCGTCGGCGGAGCTGGCCACCCCTCTCATTCAAGAGATTTTGCGGATCGAAAATGCGATAGAAGTGCGCTTTAGCCGCGAGGCGAACCATTTCTGGCTGCAAAGCAACTCGCTTTCGCGCTTCACCACCTTGGCGATCGAACAGGGAGAACAGGGAGAACTGGGAGAATATGCGCAGGCGACGCTGTTCGTCGAAGCGGCGCCCCATCTCTGGGTCGAAGCCGGTTACGCGCATCCACTTGAAGAAGCCCTCTCTTTTCCTCCAACTTCCATGACCGTGATCGATGGGGCCAACCAGGTTTCGCTCCTTGAAGAAGGGGCGTTTGAGCCCTTACTTGCCGCCGCGCAATGGAAAATCGAACCGCCCCGGGAGCGGCCCGCTCGCGCGGCGGACGAACCCTTCCTTGAAGTGCCGCTCAAGTTGGCCTTGCTGCCGCCTTCGAAGGAAATGGGCCTTCCCGATCTCTGGGTCATCGGCGCCCACGACCTGCCACTCCTTGGCCGCTGGTTCGATTGGGCCGATCTGGAGGTGCGGCAAGCGTTTCGATTCGCGGTGCTTGTCCAAGATTCCAGCGATGCCGGCGACACGATCCTGATGTATCGTTTTCGCGAAGTCCTACAAAGTGCGCTGGGAGAGATCCCGGGAGTGCCTTATCGGCAGTCCCGGCAGCTTTCGGGGTTATTCGTGCCCTTCCGCACGAAACTCCATCCCGATCCCGGTCCGGTTTATCTGCGCAAACTTCTCGGCATGGACCGGCTCGACAAAATGGCCTGGATCGAGCGATTGGAAAACGGCCTGCTGCGGCCGCACCTGTTCACCTCCAGCGCCCTGGGCGGTTGGGAATCCGTTGTCCGATTTTCGCTTGAAAAAAGCCAGTCGGTATGGCGAGCCTGGACGCAGTCGTTCTCCTTCGCCTGGGAGACGATTCCCCAGGTGAAGGAGGCGGCGCAGACGCTGGCTCTGCCAGAAAACCCCGCGAAGAATACGCCCGAAGACGCTCTTAAGCAAGAACGCCCGGTTCGTTCCGGCCCGTTGTCCCCAGAGCGTCAAGCGAAACCGAAGAAGGCCGGCAAGGAGAAGGCTGGGCCCAAGTCGTCGCCAGCCAACGAGAGCCTTTTTGCAAACGAGGAAAAGCCAGAAGAGGTAGAAAAACAACATAAACCAGAAAATACCTCCAATGAGGATCCGAAAAATCGCATTTCCCGGCGGCTGCTCGACGAGTTCGAAGCATCTTCTTTGGACTGGGGCGCTCCCGAGAGATGGGATCGTTTGAGTGAATTGGCCCTGGCCTGGCAGGCCGAAGGTCAGCCGATTTGGGCGGGGAAAGCCTGGCAGATTGCTGCCTGGAACCAGGGGATTTCTCCCTGGCACGATTCTTTGGGAAGAAGCCTGTTACGCGCCTGGCACCGCGCCGAGGCCCAACTGCGTGGTTTGCCGGCGGAGCCGAAACTTAGGGCCCTGGCCCAGCAGGCGTCCTCGGCCGACTTTCGTCTGAACCGGATGGGCTGGTTGCTGACCGGCTTGATCCTGATCTTGGATCCAGAACACCCCGAAGGATCAAGCAAGGTTTCCGAGGAAGAAGGGCAGACGCGGCAGGACTACCGGGACCTACAAAAGGCACTGATCGAACATGGCCCCTCAGGTTCGCAGCGGTTGCTTTTCCTGGCCTGGGCCCAGTTGGCCAGAGTTCAGTCGGATCGCTTGATTGCGACCCGCGCCTTCGAGAGGCAGCGATTCTCGCTTTTGGAAACCGGCCTGAATCTCAAGGAAGAATGGCCCGGGCCCCTGCTTGGCCAACGATCAGGTGGTCAACGATCAGGTGGTCAACGATCAGGTGGCCAACGGTCCGGTTCCGGCGAGGCGCGCAATCAGCTTGATGCTCTTGGCCTTCTGTTGGAACGGACCTGCGCGTGGCTGGAGCACCATGGACAAAACGACCAGAGCTGCATGACCTTGGCCTTGGTGCGCTGGTCGTTCGCCTATGGCTTTGCCCGCTTGGGTGCGGCGGAAAAGGCCAGGGATCTGGCCCTGCTGGCAAGCAAGAAAATGGCCGTGGGCGAAATCGCTCCCCTCGTGGCTCAGGCCTACAACTTTCGCCTTGAACAGGCTCTGATGGGAAAGCCCGCTTCGGGACCCTTGCCCGCCGAATGGTTGGCCAAGGTTTCGCAACTGGAGGGGCTCAAGGCCTTCCCATTGGATTACACGCGGGAAATGTCCCACATTCTCGAACCGCATCAGAGTGTGCAGCCCTTTGCCGGCGCACTTGGAGTCGGCCAGGAAAGCTGGGCCGTGGCGGTGGCCGCGCAAGGCGGCGACCCCGGAGCCCTGGGCAGGCTTTGTCTGGAACGAGCGGAAGTTCTACGCCATGGCGAACCGGGAAAAACCAACGCGGGGTGGCTTGAACTGCTCGATTTGATCCTGCTTCTGCCCTCGGTCGAAGCGCGTGCGATTTTAGACCTCTTGTTCGAGTTGCAGCCGTTGCCCGTTGCTCAAAAAAGCGAGGAAAAGGCAAGCCGAAAGGCACCCTCGATTGGCACCGACTTCCGCATGACCGTCCGAGCCTTGATTGCCTGCTCGTTCTTTCAACATCGTGCCGAGGATTGCTTTCGGCTCCTGCTTCCCATGTTCGAAGATCGGGAACTGCTTGCCGGATGGCTGGGCCTGGTTGGCGCAGCGGGCACGATCGTTCCTGTGAAGACTTTGGGGATGAATAAAGAGCTTTTTCTCTTTTGCAGCCGCCGCCTGGGCTTGCTCGCCCAGATGGACCGCAAATCTTGGATTGGCTCGATCCTCGATTCCCTTTCCCGGGGCCTCGACAAACTGGGCCGGTTTCCTCATGCCGCTCACGGCCGGTTTTTGGTCGATGCCTCGCGCTTGCGATTTTTGCCGGAGCCTTCCGACAGAACCGTGTGGCAGGAACTGGAAGAACAGCTTCGGGCGGAATCGGTCCAGTTGGCCGGTGCGAGCTTGCGGCGCAACGAACCATGGCAGGCCCATGTCAACAAACTGGTGGCCTACATCCAGGCCGCCGGCGCGCGGGGGCCCGAAGTGGCCCTGGGCAAATTGACGGCCTTGTTCGATTGGATTGTGCCCCTGAAAGACTTTTTAGCGACCAATCCGGTGCTTGCCGCAAGAGGGGCCGAGGCCAATCGAGCGGGGGTCTTGGCCTATCAGCGCAATCAGGTGGAATGGATCGAGTCGATGGTCTTGGCGCTCGCCGAGTCGGCCGATGCGACCGTTTCCGAATGGGCCCGCCGCGACGAGGCACTGATCCGGAAACGGATCACCCAGGCGCTCGATGGCAATCAGGCCGAACTGTTGCAGGCGGTCCACTGGGAACGGGAGTTGTCGATATGAAGAAGCCAGCGGTCCGTGGTGCATCCGGTGAAACAAGTCCCGAAAGGGCCGAAGCGGCTGAAGCGAGTCCCGAACGGGCCGAAGCGGCTGAAGCGAGTCCCGAACGGGCCGAAGCGGCTGAAGCGAGTCCCGAACGGGCCGAAGCGGCCAGGCGCAAAATCTTGAACCTGCGCGATGCGCTGCGTGAGCAGTTCGTCGCGAAGGACAAGATCATCGACCTCATGATGATCTGTGCCATCGCTCGCGAGCCCCTTTTGCTTGTGGGCCCGCCCGGCACGGCCAAATCCGACCTGATTGTCAAGTTCTGTCAGGCGCTTGGTTTGGGAGAAGGTGAGTATTTCGAATACATGCTCACCCGGTTCACCGAGCCCTCGGAACTGCTCGGGCCGGTCGATATCAACCAGCTGAGGGAAGGGCGGTACTTGCGCCGCGACGAAGGCAAATTGCCCCGCTCCCGCGTCGCCTTTCTCGACGAAGTCTTTAAATCCAACTCGGCAATTCTGAATCTCTTGCTCACCATCATCAATGAACGAAAGTTCTATCAGGACGGCCGCCCGACCAACATTCCCCTCGAGATCCTTTTCGGAGCGACCAACGACATTCCCGATCATGGCGATCTCTTCGCCCTTCAGGATCGGTTTTGCCTCAAGGCACTGAACCAAAGTGTGCAGGAAGATCATTTCACCGAGTTAGTCGATCTGGGACTCAAGGCGGAAGGATTTCGCTTGCGCGGCACCGCACCCTGGATGGCAACAGACTGCCGCCTGGAGGATTTTGCCATTGCTAATCGGTTTCTGTCGGGACAGTTTGGTGAGGTCGCGGTCAAGGGAGCCGGGGCGCGATCCCAAACCGCCAACGACCGCGAGATCTTCTTTCCCAGGGAGCTCTTTCGCGAATTTCAAAGAATCGTCCGCGCGATGCCCCAGGATTTTCAGGTGCAGGTGAGCGACCGCAAAGTCATTCGTCTCTATCGGTTGATTCGCACCCGAGCCTGGCTGTTTCACGGTGGTTTGGTCAAACCAGAGGATCTGGCGATCCTTGAATACGCAGGGAACACCGTGAATCAACTGGAGAATCTGGCCCGAAAACTCCCTTCGATCTTGCAAAAAGAGTGAAAATTGGGCAAAACCGCTGACGAATGTCGGATAACGGACAAGAATGAACGAAGCGGGCCATGGTCGGCAATCTCACGAATGGGTGTCGCCGGGACCGTGTTACTTGAAAGGAAAAAGAAAATGCGTTCTCACCTGTTGGTGAGTACGGCAGTCTGCGCGCTGGTGGCCAGCGTGAGCCTTGCCGATACTCCCCTCAAGTCTGGCCCACAAGTGGGCAAAGCGCCGGGGACCTTCAATCCTCTGCATGCGACTGGTCCCGACGAAGGGAAGAAGAACTGCCTCATTTGAAAGAATGGATCGAATCCCGTTGTGTTGGTTTTTGCACGCCAACTCGACGCGACCTTGACCGGTCTGGTCAAGAAGATCGATGAAGCCACCGTCGCCAACTCCGACTGCTCCATGGGCAGCGGCGTCATCTTCCTCAACGACGAAGAAGGCTTCGAAAAAAAGCTCAAAGAATTCGCCAAAAAAGAAGGCATCAAGGAGTCGATCCTCGCGGTCGAAAGTCCGGGTGGTCCTCGCGGCTACAACATTCCTCGTGAAGCGGATGTCACGGTCATCCTCTACTCGAAGAGGAATGTAAAAGCCAATCATGCCTTTAAGAAGGGTGAGCTCAAAGAGGCCGACATCGAAAAGATCGTCGCCGATTTGAAAAAGATCCTTCCTGCCAAATAAGGGCAGTTAAGGGGCCGCCGAATTTGCGGATAACAACAATTCGGCGGCCTTTCCGGTCAGCGGGAAGAATTTTCCGCAAATATTTTTCAGATTTGCTAACGCCCATGCTTCCTCCTAGCATGGTAGTGCGGATGGTTTGTCCGTGCTCAGGAGGATCACGTCATGCGGTTTGTTTCTCTCGTTTCCGCGTTCGCTCTCGCCATGGTCATCGGTGTTGCTCAAGCCGATCCCGATGCCTCTCTCAAATCCGGTCCCCAGGTCGGTAAGTCCCCTGGCCCCTTCAGCCCGCTGCACTGCAACGGCGCTGGCGAAGGCAACAAAGCTTGCCTCGTTTGCAGCAATGGTTCCAATCCCGTTGCGATGGTCTTCGCTCGCAATGTCGACGAAAATCTCACCAAGCTGATCAAAAAAATCGATGAAACCACCCAGAAGAACTCCGCCGCCTCCATGGGCAGCTTCGTGGTGTTCCTGAACGATGAAGAAGGCCTCGACAAGAAGCTGAGTGAGCTGGCCAAGAAGGAAGGGATCAAGGAAACCATCCTTTCGATCGAAGCTCCCGCCGGCCCCAAGGGCTATGAAATTGCCAAGGAAGCCGATGTGACCGTCGTTCTTTACACCAACCGCAAAGTAAAGACGAACCTGGCTTTCAAAAAAGGTGAACTGAAAGAAAGCGATATCGAAAAGGTCGTTGAAGGTCTGAAGGGCATCCTTCCCGCCAACTGATTTTCGATGCGATGTTAAAAGGAAGGCTCTCTGTTCTCAGAGAGCCTTCCTTTTTTTGTGCAATCGTTAGCATAGTGCTTTTCGTGGAAATTTGATCGAGTTTTTTTGAGCGCTTATTCATGCCTTATCTCGATTACAATGCCACCACGCCGGTTGATCCTGAAGTTCTTAAGGCCATGCTCCCCTGGTTGGGACCGCAGTTTGGCAACCCTTCCAGCGACTACCCTCTGGGGCGTTCGGCGCGGCAGGCACTCGATGAGTCTCGAGATCGAATCTTGCGGTGCCTGGGTGCGCGCTCGGGCCGAATCATTTTTACCGGCTGCGGCACCGAAGCGAACAATCTGGCCCTTCTTGGGACATTCCTGCCTCGCTTGAATCTGCCCGATGGCAAACACAGCGAGAGTGATCGAGGCTGTCACCTGATCATCGGCGCCATCGAACATCCCGCGACCGCTCGGTGCGCGGCACATCTGGCATCGCTGGGGTTTTCCGTCACGGAGATCGGCGTGGATGAATATGGCCTCGTCGACCCCGCTGCCATCGAGCGCGCGATTCGGCCCGACACTCGGCTCGTCAGCATCATGCACGCCAATAACGAAGTCGGATCGATTCAGCCGCTTTCAGACATTGCCAAGCGGCTGAAGGGCAAGGGAATCCTTTTCCACACCGATGCCGCCCAAACCCTGGGAAAGATCCCCGTCGACGTCGAAACCCTCGGGGTCGATCTGCTGTCGCTGACCGGACACAAGTTTTATGCTCCCAAGGGCATCGGCGCACTCTGGGTGCGCGAAGGAGTCGTCCTTTCTCCGATCCTCTGGGGAGGCGGCCAGGAGCAAGGGCTGCGTTCTGGAACCGAAAATGTGGCGTTTGCCGTGGGCATGGCCACCGCCTTGCAGAAAGTGCTCTTGCGAGTCGCTGTGTCGCAATCGCACCTGAGATCCTTGCGCGAACGATTGTGGGAAGGTCTTGTTACAAGATTGGGCGAGCGCGTCAGGCGTACGGGCGATCCCGCCCGGACCCTGCCCAACACCTTGCATGTTTGCCTGAGAAACCTCAAGGGACATGACATCCTACACGGGATTCCCGAAGTGCAAGCCTCGACCGGCTCCGCATGCCATGCGGGGATCGATCGGCCTTCTTCGGTTCTCGTCGCCATGGGATACCCCAAGGAATGGAGCTTGGGAGCCATCCGCATGTCGCTCGGGTGGGCCACGACGGCAGAGGAAGTAGACGACGCTGCCCAACGAATGGCCGAGACGGTCTTAAAACTTGCGGCCGCATGTTCGGTTTGAAAGGGGCCAAGGCGCTTGAGCCTGCCCGTATGGGCCGGCGTTAACATCTCAATCGAGTCGGCGATTGGGCTCATTCAGTCGAGGGCCGCGCGCCATCCAAGTCGCGGCGACTTTCGGGCTCCCCGGTTGGCCTGGCAGGCCTATAAAACCTTGAGGAGGTCCTGTTCTCATGTTGACTCTGGATTGGTTGCAAGTTCGTCAAGCGGAAATCAAACCCAGCGCCAATGGGCAATCCTGGCTCTTGTACCAGGGGGGACAGTTCCTTTACGCGATCGTCGCGCTCCCAGCCGACGGGCAGTACACGAACAAGATCATGGAATCCAACAACGGCAACCAGATCCAAAAAGGGAAGATCTTCAGCACTTCCCTTGAGGCATTGAACGGCGGCCTCGAAGAGCTGCGCGAGTATCTGGGCTGGTAAGCGGTTGACGGGCTATTTCCCCCTTTCGCAGTCGCAAAATTCGTTTTGGGATCGTTGTCGCAAAGATCTGAATCTCCCGGCCGGGTTCATCACCGGTTTCCGGGCGGCTGTGTCTTCTTCTTGTCCACGGATCAGATGACCATCTTCGTTTCCCGGCGCCAATTGGTGGATTCAAGGATCGACTGATTTGGGAATTCGCCCGGGGATCGAACGTCGAACCCGCCGGATCGTCGGCGAATTCGAAGATAACAGTCAATCAAACCGTAAGGTCCAAGCAGCGAAAGCCGGAGAAAATAAAAAAGGCCAGTTCTTGGTGGCAAGAACTGGCCTTCAGTAAATTGATTTTAAGCTGCGATATTAGTGCCTAAACAAAAATTCCTTGGTGTTGATGAGCGCCCACTGGATATCTTCCCAACCCTTGCGCTTGTCTTTGGCCTTGGCCAAGTGGCTTAAAGCGATGGTCGCGTCTTCCTTGGTGGGGAATCGAGACAGGGTTTCCAGGTAGATATCCTCCAAAATTTCCTGATCGGTCTTCTTGGCGGTGATCAGGCGGCCCACCCGATTGGTCGGGGCCTTGAGCTTGTCGTTAATGGTCGGTCCGTTAATCAGTTGCAGTGCCTGCGCCAGATTCGAATCGCTTTCGCGTTCGCATTCGCAAGCCAGTTCCCGTGCGGGCTGACCAAAGGTCTTCAGGAAGAGGTGGTTGATTTCGGTGTCGGGCAGCTGGGTTGCACGTGTGCCGGGGGGAAGGCCCGGGAACTTCTCGGCAACTTCGGTCGATTTGCAGATCGCATCGAGCAGTTGTTCGGCGGTGAGCAGTTTCGAAACCGCGTGCGAGAAATAGCGGTTGTCGTCCTTGTTCGACTCGTTGGTCGCCGTCGAAAGCTGGTAGGTCTGCGACAGGCAGATCGTCCGCACCATGCGCTTGAGGTCGAAGCCCGACTTGGCAAAGTCCTGAGCCAGAGCTTCCAAGAGCGGATCGTTCGCCGAAGGGTTCGATTCGCGGAAATCGTCGACCGGGTCGACGATTCCCTTACCCATCAGGTGGAACCAGATCCGGTTGACAGTCGCCTTGGCAAAGAAGGGATTATCCGCCGAGGCGATCCAGTCGGCCAGGGCCACGCGCCGATCCTCGCCCGGTTCGATCTTGGCGACGTCGCCGCCCATGAATTTCGGCTTCATCGTTTTGCCGGTGCGCGGTTGGGTCACTTCGCCATCGCGGCGCACAAACACAATCTCGGCGCCGGGGGTTTCAGGCTTGGGCCCGGGTTGTCCGGGGTCGGCCTTGTGGGCCACCTGGGCGAAAAACGCCGCCATGCTGTAGTAGTCGTCCTGGCTCCAGCGCTCAAACGGGTGATTGTGACACTTGGCGCATTGCATGCGCACGCCGAAGAAAAGCTGCGCGGTGGTTTCCGCCAGGTTTTGCGCGTCGCGCGCGATGCGGTAGTAGTTGGCGGCGGGATTGGAAAAGGTGCTGCCCGAAGAAGTGAGCAATTCCTTGACGATCTTGTCGATCCCCGTGTTCTGCGCGATGTGGCCGCGCAGCCAGTCTTGGAACACATGGATGCCCTTCACCTGGATGTTCTTGCGGCTGGACCGGAAAACATCGGACCATTTCATCGTCCAGAAATCGGCATACTCGGGCCGCTCAAGCAAGCTGTCGATCAGCTTGGTTCGCTTTTGCGGATCCTTGTCGGCGATGAACGATTTGACCGCGGCGCCTTCAGGCAGCACGCCGCAAATGTCGAGGTGAACGCGGCGGATGAAATCGGCATCGGTGCAGGTGCCGCTGGGCAGAATGCCCATCGTCTTCAGTTTCGCGAACGTCAGCTTGTCGATGTAGTTGACCTCGACGGGCCCCGCCCAGACCAGGTTAGGTTTCGGTTCCAGATGCGTCAGCCGCACCGTGACCAGTTCCTCAAGGTAGCGCACCAGGATCGCGACTTCGCCCGGCAAGCGGAACTCGACCAGGCCGGTCGCGCTGACTTCGGCGATCGAAGGATCGCTCGACGAATAGTTGGACAGGCGCGTGACATCGGCCGTTCGGCCGTTTTCGAAGGTTGCAGTCACGGCGAGTTGCTGAGACTTCGCTGGCTTGATCAGGGCGTAAGCGCCCGGCTCGATCACGACTTTTTTCACTCCCGGCAAGTTGGCGGGATCGTTGACCATCCCTTCGGCAAGCCATTGCTTGACCGCCCGCGTTCCCACTGCAGAAGGCGCGAAGCGCTGGCCGCCCTCATGGGGGACGCGGCCCATCCCCTTGAGCATCAGCAAGCTGGCATTGGGGTCTTCGGCAAACGTGCGGCGCGCCAGAACGTCGTGGGTTAGTTGCAGATAGTCGGCGGCCGGGTCAAAGCCCCTCAGGCTCAACTTGAAACCATTCTTTCCCGAAGGAGTGCCATGGCAGGCGCCCATGTTGCAGCCGCCGATATTCAAGGCGGCAATGACTTCGTGGCGAAACGAAACCGGCCGGGGTTGTTCCATCCCCTTGATCGTGTAGGCCAGTGACTTTTCCTGATTGGCGATGCGGATCTTGATGGAGCCTGAACCGTTCGCGACCGATTCGGCGTAGCCCCCTTCGAGCACGCGAATTTGTGCGCCATTGTCGATCTCAAATTGCGCATATGGGGTCAGGTCTCGCACCGACTGGTCGGCATAAATGCCGCGAACGAGGATCTGGCGCGAGGAACGCTGGCCCTCCAGGGCCAACGCGGACGGAGTGATTTCCACCTGGACCGGTTTTCCGACGATCGCCGCAATCGGTGCGGGTTCGGCAGAGGGAAATGCCATAAGGCTCGCCTGCGCAATCCAACCGTGGAGTGCCAATGCGAAAACGCCCATACGAACGGAGTGGGACCGTAAAGTCATTGCTGGATCTCGTGGGGACCAAGGCAGGTGGGATTCGGCCATGGAGGGAAGGTGAACACGAGCTTTCACCCGTTGACATTATAACTGGATTCCCTCCCAATGCGATGGCATCTTCCTTGATTTTTACTGGTCATGTGTACATATAAGAGTGGGAGAATGCCATGGATACCGCTCTTGGGCCCGAAGACCTGCAACTTGCCATCGATTCGGTGGTCGGAAAGTTTCTGGAGCGGCTGCGCTTGTTCCGGCCGCCGGTCGACTGGATTGAAGTGGCCGGGGCGCTTCCGGGTTTGGCCTGGCAGCCCGATGATCATGCGGCGGGAATCACTCGCAAGAAGGCCGCCGCCAGGGGAAGTGTGATGTTGGGCGACGGCTTGGCGGACGAACAAAACCAAAGAATCGCGGCCCAGGCGATCGCTCACACTCTGATGCCTGAACTATTGAAACAGATGGGAGCGCAACCAGGTGAGAAAGCCCCCTCTGCCTGGACCCGGTTGGTCGTTGGGCGATTGATGGTGCCGCCCGCCTGGTTTCAAACTCTGTGGCGCGAGAGTGGCGGCGAATTCCCCAGGGTACTGCAAGGCTTCGGATCCACGCCCCTGGAACTATTGGCAGCGCGCTTGGTGGAAGGCTCGGAGCCAGCCGTGGTCACGGTGATCGATCATGGCGTGGCGACCCAGCGCATTTCCAATGGTCCGCGCGTGGGGCGAGGTCTATTGGATCTGGAAAAAGAGTGCCTGGAATATGTCAACCGGTTCAGCCGCGCGCGGCAGATGAGTTCGGGTGCCATGACGGTATGGGGTTGGCCCATCCATCGCGCCGACTGGAAAAAAGAACTCTTGCGGACGTTGTTTGTCGAAGACTCGGGAACGGATATCAGCAGGGGAAAACAGGATCGGCAATGGGAGCAAGACGACTGATTTTCGTCGGTTTGACCGAATCGGAGATTTTCTCTCCTGATTTTTCTGAGGCCTTCTCTCCCGATTTCGCGCGATGATATGCCGCCTTCTTGGAGTCACCGGCTTTTGCGTAATGTGCCGCCAGCAATAGATGAGTGGGACGGTGCAACGGATCGCGCGACAAAGCCTGTTCAAGCCAATAAAGGCCAAGTTGTTCCCGGCCGATATCCTTCATCAGCCTCCCAATTTCGGACGCGACGTCTGCCGATTGCGAAGGATTGGTTGCTTCGTCTTTGAGCATTTTGTTGGCAAGATCAAGCGTGACCTTTTTCTCCTGATATTTTTTCATGGCTGCTTTTGCCAGCTCGGTCTTTCCTAGTTGTTGGTAGGCCATGATTAACGAGAATTGCGCTTCGGTGTCGGTTGGATCCTTGGCGAGAATGCGATCGAGGTGCGCTGCCGCGTCGGTTGGCCGGCCCTCCTGAAGATCGAGTCGGGCCAGATGCAAAAGCAGCGGCGAATCGTCTTGCATGGCGGGTAAGGCTTTTTCCAAAAGGGGCCTGGCTTCGGCCCATTTGCCTTGAAGGAACCGAAGCTGGCCCATTCGTGCCTGGATGTCGGCGCGGTCTGGCATCTGCGCGTACAGTTCCTCCAGATGGGGGGCGGCTTCGTCGGGACGGTTATCGTCCATCAGAATTTCGCCGAGGCGCAACCGCACGCTGGTGATGGAGGGATCGAGTTCCAGCGCCTTGACATAATTGAGCTTGGCTTCGCCGGGATTGTCCATCCGTTCGAGCACCCAGCCACGCCAGTAATAACCGATCGCCCGATCCGGATCGAGGGCCACCATGCGGTTAAGCAAGGCATAGGCGGGACCATATTTCAGATGGTGCATGTAGGCGCGGCAAAGCGACTGCATCAGTTCGTAACTTCGAGGATGCTCGCTATCGACGTATTTCATGAGGTGCCAGGAGGCCTCGTCGGCCTCTCCCGTCTCGGCCCTCATCATCAGAAACTCGATTTGCACATCTTCGGAGGCGCCGCCGCGCACACGCAGGCACTGATTCAACCGGCCTTCGGCAAACGTAAACTGACCGAGCTGCCTGTGCGCCCGAGCCGATTCCAGGTTGGCCTCATAACTCCATGGCCATGCCGTGCAAGATAAATCCAACCAGAAATTGGCGCGTTCCCAATGGCTCGCCGCGAGCGCGCTTTTGCCGATTAGCAAAGCGGACCAAAAGCCAACCGGCCAGGCCAAAACCACGGCAACCGCGAAACCAAGCAACCACCATTTGGCAACGCTTTTTTTGACGGGTTTTTCAACAGGTCGATTTTGGACCAGCATGGCTTGACCCGATCCGTCCGTATTCGCCTAACGCTAACCATTCACCCCCAGCTAACGATTCGTCTCGGGGGCGCCTTCCTCGGTTTTAAGGCGCAGAGGACCCCGGTAGGTGATGCGGCCCTTGGTCAGGTCGTAGGGCGAAACTTCGACGGTCACGATATCGCCCGGCAGGATGCGAATGAAATTCTTGCGGATTTTTCCCGCAATATGAGCCTTCACCTCATGCCCATTGTCGAGTTTGACAATGAACTGAGTGTTCGGTAGGGCCGTGGTCACCTTGCCTTGGAATAAAACTGCTTCCTCTTTGGCCATCTCAACTCCGCTCCTGTATGGACTGCATCGATCCGGGCGCCCGTCACCAACCCCGATCCCGCATCAATAAGCTTAAGCACGGCAAAGGGATGAAGGCAAGAAAACACCAATTCTTGACTAAAAAAACGAATCTGAGGATATCAATCGCTATCGGCGAATGAGTCCAAATTCCCGTCCTATCCTATAATAGGATACGCACGAGTCTACTATTTTCTAGCTCGTCATCCCGCTATTTTTGTTTTCCGGCTCCGCCCCTGAGGGGCGGGTCGCTTGCAAAGAGCGAGGCTTCTTGTGCCGCCCGTTCCCAGGATTTCGCCAGCTTCGGTCGCTTGACTTCCTGGCAGAGACGGGCCAGTTCCAGACGAGTCTGAACGTCGGCGGGTTGGTTGTTGGCCACCTGGTTGAGTTCGGTCATTTTCTTGAGGTTCGCGGTGGCTTGATCCAGCCCCGCCCGAGCAACTTGCGCCCGGTCTTTGAGTCCCTGTCGTTCCAGTGCAAGTGCTTTTTGATTCCATGCCAGAGTGTCGAGAGGATCTTCAGACGTGGCGAATTCCAGTAGGGGCACCGCCTCGGCCGCATTGCCTTGATCCAGCCAAACCTGCCCGCGCAACCGGGCAATCCAGGGCAAAGCCGGATCGAGCTTTCTCGCCTCATCCAACAAGCGCGCGGCCTCGTCGAGTTGACCTTGGTATATTTTCAGTTTCCCGCCCAGGCCGGCTTTCCTCGCCGTCGGAGGCAACGGCTTCGCCGGACCTTCCCAGGTGGCCGCGGCATGCACGGTGTCGTTTCGTTCCAGTTGGACGTCCAGGAGGTCCAGGGCCAGTTCCTCGAGAATCTCGGGAGGCCAGTTGGGAGATTCGAGCGCCCGGGCTAAATAGGACGCCGCATCCTCGGTGTTGCCGAGCTCCTTGGCGATTTGGCCCGCGAATCGAAAGGCGACCGGGTCAGGTTGCTCCTTGAGAGAAGTAACGAGTACACGAAAGGCCTGATCAAGAGCGCCAAGGTCGTAGAGAGCGCCCGCCAAGCCCCTGTTTGCTTCGGAATCTTGCGGATTTTCCTGGACCGCAAGATCGAAGAGTTCAAGCGCCCGCGAGGCGTTGCCGAGGCTGAGATGGGCCTTGCCTGCGATGATGCGCGCCTCGATCGACCCGCGAGCTTCGCCCGGTAATTTCTCCAGGGCATTGAGCGCCCCTTCCGGGCGGCCCTGACCGATGCGGACCCGGGCCAAAAGGATCTGGCGCACTTCGGGCTTAAGGGACTGTCCTGACTGCGCCAGAATCTTGTCGGCTTCTTCCCACTTTTTCTCCTGTAGCAAATCCTCGACTCTTTGGGCGACGGTTTTGGTGAGCCAGCCTTTCATCCAAAAAAAAGAAAGGCCGCCCGCCAGCAAAATGAGCAGGAGAAAGACCGCAACCCAAGGACTAATCGAAGGACGAACCATACGTTCTATCTTATTGCGGCTTGGTCCATCAAACAAAGTCGCCCGGGCAAAACCCGGGCGAACGATCGATTCGGTATCCCTTAGCCTCGACTAGGGGAGCTGAACCGGTTGGCCGTCGTTGCGGCAACCCATGAGTTGATAGGTGCGGTGGTCGGTCGATTCCGACAAGAAGCGGACCGAGCCGTCGACAAACGCGAAGTTGGAACCGCCCGAGTGGCCCGATTTGAAGCCCCAAGAGACATTCCAGTTGTTGTAACCTTGTTGAGGATTGGAATTGCAATCGACTCGAAGGACCTTGTAGTTGATCGGAACGATCGTGCCGACGTGAGACGTTCCGCCATTGAAGTGGGCCCAAGAGCCGTAACCATAATGGTCATGGAGGTAGGGGATTTGCTCGCCGACCAGAATCGTGTTCGAGGTGCCGTCGGTAACCGAGGCCATCTTGATCTTGGCGCCGATGCGGTTGAACATGCCGCGGATGTCAGCTGGGTTTTCTGAGTTACCGTGCCCAGGGCTGCCGGTGTAGCCCATGTTCAGATTTGCAGCTGGATTGCACCAGGGTTGGTTGGGGTAGTAGCCGCACTGGCCGTCCAGGCATTGTGGCCCCAGACTCGCGGCGTAATTCACCACCGCGTTGTCAATCCAATAGCCATCGCTCGGACAGCGGTAAGACTTCACCTTCATATCGTTGAAGGTCCCGTCATTACGCGCCTTGCCGATCGGATTCTTGGATGTTTGGTCGTTTTGGTTGAGATTGAGGGTGCCTCCAAGAGCTTGGATTCTCTTGAAGATGTTGTCTTGTTCGACATATGGCAGGATGTAGACCAGCCAGGTACCGCGGTCGTCGCCCCAGTCCAAGTCCTGGCTGGTGGCGCTGACTCTGCCGCAAATGCCGCCGGGAGGATACCGGCCGACGGTGTCGTGATAATTCGTGCAGGCCAGACCGATTTGCTTGAGGTTATTGGAGCAGGTCATGCGGTTTGCAGCTTCACGCACTTTTTGAACGGCGGGAACCAGCAAGCCGATCAAAACGGCGATGATAGCGATGACAACGAGCAATTCAATCAGGGTAAAAGCGCGGTGCTTTGGCCGCCACCAGCTTCCCTGCGAAGAGGACGAAAGCGACATGAGAGACCTCAAAAAAAAGCCAGATCGGCTTCGTTAAGGAAAATGAAAACGGAATGGAAAGAACTGTTCAGCCGGACCGAATGGTGAATTTTTGGAAAACCAAAGGCCGGAGGAGGAAACCTTCTATTCCATTCGGGATTATGAACGACTTGTGAAAAGGAAGCAACCGAGCTTCAGAAAGTTTCTTAAGAAAATGAAAAAAAGGCGAAAGGCGAGTCAGAGAAAACTGACTCGCTTACGCCTTGGTCGCGCTTTTTCGTCGAAAAACTAGGGGAGGGTGACCGGTTGACCGTCGTTGCGGCAGCCCATGAGCTGGTACGTCCGCATGTCGGTCGATTCGGACAGGAATCTGACCGAGCCGTCAACAAAGGCAAAGTTGCAACCGCCCGAGTGGCCCGATTTGAAACCCCAAGAGATGTTCCAGTTGTTGAAGCCTTGTTGCGGGTTGCTGTTGCAATCGACTCGGAGAACCTTGTAGTTGATCGGCACGATCGTGCCGACATGGGAGGCGCCGCCGTTGAAGCTGGCCCAGGAACCGTCCCCATAGTGGTCGTGCAAGTACGGGACTTCCTCGCCGGCGAGGATGGTGTTGGAAGTGCCGTCGGTAACCGAGGAGAGGCGGATCTTGGCCCCGATGCGGTTGAACATGCCGCGAATGTCCGCGGCTTCATAGCTGTTGCCGTGCGTGGGGCTTGCGGTATAGCCCATGTTGAGGGTGGCCGCCGGATTGCACCAGGGGGCGTTGGGATAATATCCACACTGGCCGTCCAGGCATTGTGGCCCCAGGCTGCCGGCATAGTTCACGACGGCGTTGTCGATCCAGTATCCGTCGCTGGGGCAGCGGTACGTCTTGATGCGCATGTCGTTAAACGTGCTGTTGCCACGCGCCACGCCAATCGGGTTTTTGACCGTTTGATCATTGATGTTTGTGTTGAGCGTGCCGCCCAGGGTCTGGATCCTTTTGTAGGTCGTGTCCTGTTCGACATAGGGAAGGATGTAGACGAGCCACGTACCCCGGTCGTCACCCCAATCCCAGTCGGCGTTATTGGCCAGGCGGCCCATAAGCCCACCGGGAGGATACCGGCCGGCGTTGTCGTGATAACCGGTGCAGGCCAGGCCAATCTGCTTCAAGTTATTGGAGCAAGTCATCCGATTGGCTGCTTCACGAACCTTTTGAACGGCGGGAACAAGCAGGCCGATCAAGACG
Organism: Gemmataceae bacterium; assembly: GCA_965226945.1. Taxonomy (GTDB): domain Bacteria; phylum Planctomycetota; class Planctomycetia; order Gemmatales; family Gemmataceae; genus SYLG01. The sequence goes on from OZ245717.1 coordinate 5,719,502, forward strand.
GCGATGATGGCGATGACCACAAGCAATTCAATCAGGGTGAAGGCGCGGTGCTTCGCCCGCCACCAACTCACCTTGGAAGATAAGAAAATAGACATAATGAGCCCCTAAAAGCCAGAACGGCCTTCTTAAGAGAATGAAAACGGAAATAGCGAAAAATTGAATCAACCGGCCGAGTGGCGGGGACAAAGGGAAACCAAGGCCGGAAGAGGCAACCTTCAATTCCAATCGGGATTATTCACTTCTGAGGATTAGGGAACGATTATTTTTTCACTGCATTTAGGCGGCGTATCTTTCGATTCGGAAAGAAAACTAGTCGAGCTGCCAAGGAAAGCACATTCGGAACCGCCCAAGGGGCCGGTTTTGAAACCTGGGGTCCCATTTCTCCTGCTGCATCCCTCCTGAGAAATACCGGTGGAGCGCGCGCGCACAAACTTGCTGTGGATGGGGACGATCGTCGAATTGGCGCAGTTGAGCCCGCTGAAGCTGGTCCACTCGCCGCGTCGAAAATGATAGTGGTCGAAGGATTCGAACATTCCATCAGGCATCGTTTCGATGGATCCAGCGGCATTCGAGTTGGATTTTCGTCTTCCTTCGACCCGGTCGAGGACGACCTGGATGCCGGGCGTCCGATCGGTGCTTTGGCCGGTTGGAACTGGGAAAGTTGCACCCAGTTCGCTGATGACGCGAATGGAAACGGGGTAAGGGTTTCGGTCGCGAACCCAGCTGAAGTCCTGGTTGACCGACTCGCTCGTCCCAGGTCGGCTGATCAAGCCCCCGGCCGCAGTGAGTTCGGTTTGGTCCGTAAGCAGATGGGACTTCTTTAATTTGGATAAGTTCGTCGCCGAGTTCGCTGCGCTATAGGCCCTTTGAATGGCGTGAAGGGACAAGACGGTCAAAACGGCGAAGGCGCTGACCCCAATCAACCATTCGATCCGGGCGAAAGCCCATCGATTCGACCGCCACCATCTCCCCAGACAAGGGGATAAGAGCGACATGAGTAATCTCGCAAATGCTGCAGAGGCGGTTTCACTCGAATAAAACGGCTGGCGAAAAGGCTGATTCAAGGGCCCAAAGGCAAGTACTGGAAGCCAGGGCTCAAGAGCAACCTTTTGTTCCAAGGGCAATTATGAGCAAACAATGAGTGGGCAGCAACCGGATTTATTAAGATTTTTAAAGAAAACCAAACGAAAAAACCCAGCCGCATCGCTTCGGCTGGGTTGCAGAGATTCCTGAAAAGAGGTCGGTCGACTAGGGAAGGGTCACCGGTTGCCCGTCGTTGCGGCATCCTAGAAGCTGATAGGTGCGCATATCGGTCGATTCGGAGAGGAATCTCACCGAGCCGTCGACGAAGGCGAAGTTCGAACCCCCCGAGTGACCCGATTTGAAACCCCAGGAGACATTCCAGTTGGTAAAGCTCTGCTGAGGGTTGCTGCAGTCCACTCGAACGACCTTGGTGTTGATGGGTACGATCGTTGCGCAGTGAGCCGCTCCGCCATTGAAGGATGCCCAGGAGCCGTCGCCAAAGTGGTCGTGAAGGTAGGGAAGCTGCTCGCCGGCAAGAATGGTATTCGAAGTGCCATCAGTGACCGAGTTCATGCGGATCTTGGTGCCTCGGCGCGTAAACATGCCCCGGATGTCGGCGGAGTTATCACTATCGCCGTCGCCTGGGCTGGCGGTGTAACCCATATTCAGGGTGGCCGCCGGATTGCACCAGGGATTATTGGGTTCGTATCCACACTGACCGGGAATGCACTGGGGCCCCAGGCTGCCGACATAGTTGACCACGGCATTGTCCGTCCATTGGCCGTCACTAGGGCAGCGGTAGGTTTTGACGCGAAGGTCGTTGAAGTTGAAAGTCGTATTGCTGCGAGCCACGCCGATTGGGTTTTTGACGGATTGATCGGCCGTGTTCAAGTTGAGCGTGCCGCCGAGCGACTGAATCTTCTTGAGCGTGGTGTCTTGTTCGACGTAGGGCAAGAGGTACACCAGCCAGGTTCCTCGATCGTCACCCCAATCCCAGTCGTTGTTTGCCGCGGTTCGGCCCATAAGTCCGCCCGGCGGATAGCGGTCGACGGTGTCGTGGTAATTCATGCAAGCCAGGCCGATCTGTTTCAAGTTGTTGGAACAGGTCATTCGGTTGGCGGCTTCGCGCACTTTTTGCACGGCCGGCACGAGCAGGCCGATCAAAACGGCGATGATGGCGATCACGACGAGCAATTCGATCAAGGTGAAGGCTCGTTGCTTGGGTCGCAACCAGTCCTTTCTAGCACCCGTTAGCGTCAGCATGATTTGGTCCCTTGCTAATTAAAGCATATTAGGCAAAACAATCGAGCATAAGTCTAAGTCAAAAATGGATACAAAACGGGAAGACCAAACCAAATGGAAGGGAACCAATGTATCAATTACCAGTATTCCAGGTTGGAAGAGTCAACCCCTTAGTCCACTCGGAATTATCTCCACCGGATCTTCACCCTGACAAGGCGCCTTTCACGGAAAAATTGAGAGAAATGAATGATAAGAAAAGGCTCGAGGTTCATTCATTAAAAAAAGGAGAAAGCAATGATAGACGGGTTGGGGTTTCTCATGTCTTGATGCGACTGTTTTTCGTAAGTCTCAATCGATAAAGTAGTTAAGTAAGAAGCCATACGGATGAGAGATGGATAAGCCAAATTTGATACGACTTGTTACAAGGCCAGCCAGGCGATCCGAGATCGCCGGTTACGATGCGCCTCGGGCGGGCGCGACGGGCTTGAAGTGAAGGATATTTAGAAGTTACAAAGAAGGTACAATTTACCTACTTGCAAAGAGGGCGCAAGGGCACTCGTCAAGCGCGAAATCCTGAAAGTGGCGAGATTATTGGGGACCCCGCCAAATCAGGCGGTCGTCATAAAATCCACAAGCGATGGTTTTACGGCCTAGGAACGAAGTCGCGGGGGAAGCGCGGTGGGGAAGTGCCGAGTGCACGGGCAGCAGTAAGGGGGGAACGGTTCATTATCGGACCATCACGATGTCCTCGTCGAGCGATTCCCCTAAATCGATACCGAATGATACAAATCGCCGCCGTGGACGGTTTCTAGGGAGCTCTGCGACCTTCGTGGACGAAGCTGGGAGGAAATCCAAATTGGCGGGCACGAATGAGACTCAAGCGGCCTCATCTCGACGCCCTCATCAATCGCGAAAGATCGACTCGCGCTGATCGCGATTCACTCTTTTGCGGCCCTGTTTTTTCACGACGGGAATCAGCGGTGCAATCCGGGTTCTGGAACGCTTTCGGGCAAAAAAAAGAGAGGGCGCGCCAAGCGCCCTCTCTTTTCTGAATTCGCCAGCAAACGACGGAGGATGATTACTTGGTGAGATTGAATTCGACCGGAGTCTTTTCGGGAGGAATGGTCAGGGTCAGGCTGGAATCGGTGGTCCCGTACTTGGCAGGAAGGAAGTTCTTCGGTTCCGTGCTTTTGGCCGGGGCACCAGGTTTGGACTTCACCATGTTCTGCTTCATTTTGTTGATCATGGCCGTGTTGTCCCCCTTGGGATCGAACGCGCCCATATTCGTCGCTTCAAGTTTCTTGATCACGACCTTGTACTGGCCCCTGGGACCGGAAACCTTGGCGATGCCTTGTGCGTTGGTAAAACCGCCTTCGGTGCGTCCACCCTTGGATGTGTTGGAATCCTTCGGCATCAACGTGATGGTCGCTCCCTCAACTGGAGTTCCATCGAGACTTACCTTCACTTCGACGCTGATGGGAGCCAGCGGATCACCGCAGGCGGGCAGGAGCATAGCCAGGCCGAAGGCCCCGGCAGCCATGGCAAGACGAGAGATTTTCATGAAACGAGATCCTCTTGAGGGAGATGCAAGGCATGTTCTTTGATTATCCGAAATTTCGTGTTGAGGCGATAGAGGGGGCGCCATTTTCCGGATTTTCCGGGCCGCTTTTTCAGACTTACTTACTCCTTAGAAGGAGGCGGCAATCACCCTTCTTCGCAATTTGTCCCGCAGGGGCCCGTGATTCCATGGCCTATAGGGTCTAGGGAATCCAGCTTTGGCCTGGGGTGATCCGTTCGCAAAAGCCGGCCAACAGGCGCGAGCACTCTTGCAAATCAGATAAGGAAACGACCTCCACCGGACTGTGCATGTACCGGTTGGGCAGCGAAACCAGGCCCGTGGCGACCCCTTCGCGCGAAAGCTGGATGGCATTGGCATCGGTGCCTGTCGCCCTGGGGGCGGCTCGAATCTGATGGGGGATGCTATTTTCGCCTGCCGCGGCGATCAGCGTTTCCAAAACTCGCGGATTGATATTCGGGCCGCGAAAGATCACCGGTCCGCCACCCAGTTTGATTTCGCCGTACTGTTTTTTCTCGGTGCCGGGCGTGTCGGTGGCGTGGCAGACGTCCACCGCGATGCCGACTGTGGGCTGAATCCCGTAGGTGCTGGTCGTGGCTCCGCGTAGTCCGATTTCCTCTTGCACGGTCGACACGGCGTAGAGATCGACCGCGAGCGGCTTGTCTTTGAGAAGTCGCAGCGTTTCGAAAACGGTCCAGACTCCGACCTTGTCGTCCATGCCGGGAGCAAATGCCAGGCCATTGCGAAGCGGCCGAAAGCCGAGTTGGCAAGTGATGACGTCGCCAATTTGAACGAGCGACTCGGTTTCCTTGCGGTCCTTGGCCCCGATGTCGACCCAGATGTCATGAAATTGAGGAAGTTTATTTTTCTCTTCGGGGGTGAGCAGGTGAGGTGCCTTGCGGCTGCAGACGGCGTTGACGGGTCCAGTGACCGTCCACACGGTGAGCGCCTGCCCCAGGAGGATCGGAATATCCCACCCGCCGATGGGTTGCACGAGCAAGAACCCCGTTTCGTCGATGTGCATCACCATCAAACCCAACTGATCGCAGTGGCCGGCGAGCATGACCTTCGCTGGCGGTTCAACCGCGTTTTGGCCTTCCCTAGGCGTGGCGCGCTTCAGGGCGATCAAGTTGCCGTGTCGATCGATGCGCACCTCATCGGCAAGGGGGGCCGCGAAACGGCGGATCACTTCCTGGATCTTGGATTCGAAGCCAGAGGGGCTGGGGGTGGCAAGCAGTTCCTTGAGGAATTCGAGGGACAGGTCTTCCATGAGGGGTCTCCAGTGAAAGCGAATCAAATCCGCGGACTCGGATACCAAATTTCGATCTTGTCCGAGGAACGGGGGAATGGGTCATTCGCTAGATAGGTTAGGACCTGAAATAAGTTCGATCGGAAACGGCGGCGTCCCCTTCCTTCTACCGCAGCCTTCCCCGGATTTCAGGTGATTGCACTTTCAATGATTCGCCATCGGCCAACCTCAAGGTGACTTCGCAGCAGCCTGGCAAAGCGGAGCGGTCGCGTGCCGCGGACCTTTTGACAAGCCTCTTTTCGATTGCTGCAATTGTGTGCCTAGGCCCTGGCGATTCGTGAGTGGATTTTCCCTTGGTTCCCGGGACGGGCTCTCATGAAAATTCAAGGTTTTTCTCATCGATGATGAGAGGCTGGCGGTACCCTGTGGGCCTGAGTTTGTGAATGAAAAATGAGAGCAACATAAAGATATCTGAAACTGAAGCCTTTCCAAATTTTCATTCATTAAAGCGGCAGGGGTGAAGGAGCCAAGCCTGCTAGCGCGTGCGATTAAACAGTTCTCATGAAAATTTATTCACAAAATTGAACCCAGGTTTTTCATGACTTGTTAATATTTCTTCTCAAAACTCTGTTAACATTCACAATGGTTCATTCCTTTCCCGAGGATCCATCATGTCTCGTACATCTCTCTTCAAGAGAAGATTCGGTTTCACGCTCATTGAACTGTTGGTGGTGATCGCGATCATTGCCGTGTTGATCGGGTTGCTCGTTCCCGCCGTGCAAAAGGTCCGCGAAGCGGCCAACCGCATGACCAGTCAGAACAACCTCAAGCAAATCGGAATTGCCATTCACAGTTGCCATGACACCAACGGCAAGATTCCTACTTGCCATGGCTGTTTCCCCAAGACGGGCAACGGCGACGACTGGGCCAACCGCCGCATTCCGTCAGGATTCGGCACCCAACAATACTTCCTGTTGCCCTACATCGAACAGGACGGCGCATTCAAGGCGCCGGAAATCAACGACAACGGCAACGGCACGTCGCAATCATATCGTTCCACTCAGGTCGTCAAGACCTATATGGCTCCCGGCGATCCGAGCCTTCCCGCCGAAGGCCGGACCTGGAGCAATCGCGGCGCAACCTCTTACGCCGCCAACTGGCACGCCTTTGGCGGCGGCTGGGGCGAAGACTGGCAAATCGGTGGCAAGGCCCGCATTCCCGCCTCGTTCCCCGATGGAACGTCGATGACGGTCGGCTATGTCGAACGCTACTCGATTTGCGGCGTCCCCGGCGACGAAGCCAACGGCAACTACGCCGAACACATCTGGGGTGAAGACGGCCAGAACTGCGGCCCTCTTGCCAATCAGCCCGGCCGTGCCGGCTGGTACACCGACTTCATGCCAGCCTACTGGTTCACCAATCGCTCCATGTTGTGGAACGGTGATACGGCTCCGGTCGACTATCCGTTCAACTTCACGACCGGTGCGACCAACTACGTCAACCTTCCCCAGGACAAGCCCACGATCAGAAACTGCGATCCCACGCGTCTGCAATCCCTCACCTCGGGCGGGATTAACTGCCTGATGATGGATGGCAGCGTGCGCAATGTCAACTTGAGCGTCAGCCTGGCCACGTGGGGCCGCGCATTCATCCCCAACGATGGTGGCGTGATCGGTTCGGACTGGTAATTGCGGCTCATTTTCAAAACTCAAGGCAGCGATGGGTGCAAACTCGTCGCTGTCTTTTTTTTGTTTTTGGTAGGCTGGCTTCAAGCGGCTTGTGTACTGGTTCCTCAGGACACAATGCTCTCGATTAGGCACACGAGCGATTCGCCAACCTGGCGGATTCGCTCGCGATTGCATTGGGCTCAGTCTCCTTTACAAACGCCTCGTGCGCGATTTCAAAACAAGCCTTCCTCGCTCGGATTCGCAAACGATCCAACTCAGCAGTTTCGGCGTGGGATTCCTCTTCGACCGATAGGGAAACGCCGTCCTCTTTGGGCTTTCCATCGTAGCGGTGCTGAGCTGGCAAATGCCTGCCGAAGCGGGACGCTTCGGCAGGCATTTCGATGAACTGAGTCGCCCATCTTTCCCGGTCAGCCACCAGCTGGGATATCAACGCCGACGTCGAGAAGACTCCGAACCTGCTCCTGCACCCAGCGTTTGTGAGAGCTGTGCGAATGCGGATGGAAACTTTTCCCACAAATTTGTGAGAGAATCCTAACGGATTTGCCGAAATTGTCCGCGGTTATTTTAAGTTCCTAATGATTAAAACTTCGTGTTGCAGCAATCTTCTGATGTCAAAAGATAAAAATCAGGGCCGGGAAGTTCTGAGAATCTTTCATGAATTCTTGACAGGACGTCGGCTTCCAGGCATAAAGATGAGAAGGCCTTTAATCCTTTTCCTGGAGGTCATTCATGTCTCGTACATCATTTTTAATGAGAAGACTGGGCTTCACGCTCATTGAATTGCTTGTGGTTATCGCCATCATCGCGGTCTTGATTGGGTTGCTGGTTCCCGCCGTGCAGAAGGTCCGCGAAGCGGCCAACCGCATGACCAGCCAAAACAATCTGAAACAGATTGGGATCGCATTGCACAGTTGCAATGACACCAATGGCAAGCTTCCTACTTGCCATGGGTGTTTCCCCAAAACCGGCAACGGTGATGACTGGGGAAATCGACGCATCCCTTCCGGCTTTGGCACGCAGCAATATTTCCTCTTGCCCTACATCGAGCAAGACGGGGCGTTCAAGGCCAAGGAAATCAACGACAATGGCAACGGTACGTCGCAGTCTTACCGATCCACTCAGGTCGTCAAGACCTACATGGCCCCTGGCGACCCCAGCCTTCCCGCCGAAGGACGAACGTGGGGTAATCGCGGCGCAACCTCTTACTCTGCCAACTGGCACGCCTTTGGCGGCGGCTGGGGCGAAGACTGGCAAATTGGCGGCAAGGCCCGCATCCCGTCCACCTTTCCCGATGGAACGTCAATGACGGTTGGCTATGTCGAACGCTATGCGATTTGCGGCGTTCCCGGTGACGAAGCCAACGGCAACTATGCCGAACGCATCTGGGGTGAAGACGGCCAGAACTGTGGACCCCTTGCCAATCAGCCCGGCCGTGCGGGCTGGTACACCGACTTCATGCCAGCCTACTGGTTCACCAACCGGTCCGCGCTTTGGAGCGGCGACACCGCGCCGGCCAATTATCCGTTCAACTTCACCACCGGTGCCACGAACTATGTGAACCTTCCGCAGGATAAACCCACGATCCGAAACTGCGATCCCACCCGTTTGCAATCGTTGACATCTGGCGGTATTAACTGCCTGATGATGGACGGCAGCGTTCGCAATGTGAATTTGAGCGTTAGCCTGGCTAGCTGGGGCCGCGCTTTTGTGCCCAACGATGGCGGCGTGATCGGTTCCGACTGGTAAATTAGCCATATCTCATAAAATCAAACGCAATGGGCTGTCGTCGGCCCATTGCGTTCTCCTCTTCCTGAAGGTCTCACCCCATGAAAAAAACGATCGCCGGCGTTTTCGCCTTTGGTTTAATGGGATTGGTTTCAATTGGCTGCGGGGGTGGTGTTGCTAATGCCCCGTCCCATATTAGCGGCAAAGTCACCTATAAGGGGGCTCCCGTTACGGGGGGCAACATCGGTTTCGCTGCGGTTGACGGCATGGGCTCGAGATCCGCGTCCATCAAATCCGATGGAACCTACAGTGCCAACGATATTCCCGCGGGGGAGATGATCGTCACCGTCGAGACGGAATCGATCAATCCCGGCACCAAAACCGTGGAATACAAGGGCGGTAACACAAAAATGCCGGGCGGCGGAGGCGGTTCTGGATCCGGGACCGTCAAGAAAATGGTCAGCAGCCCCAAACCGTCTTACGCTTCGAAAGGCGAAAGCGTTTATGTAAAAATTCCGGCCAAATACGCCAAGAAAACTTCCTCGACTCTCAAGACCACCCTCAAGCCCGGCAAGAATACGGCAGATTTTGAATTGACCGATTGATCGTGCTTTTGAGCCATGAAAATCATGAAGCCGGCGGAATTTCCGCCGGCTTTTTTCTTTTCGGGCGTCACAATCATAAGATTCGCCGGATTTTTGATGCCAAGAGCAATCGCCATAGAAAAAAGGAAGAAAGAAAACAATATCAAACGGCCGACTACCGAATGAATTCGAGGATCGACCGATATTGATTCTTCTTGGTCGCCGCCTCACGGTTGTTTTCAATCACTTTCAAAGCTTCCGCATTACCCGGATTCAGCTTGAGCGCACTCAACGCCCAGCGGCAGGCTTCGATTGCCACCTGATTTCGCTCCATGATTTTTGCCGCCTCAATCCGGGGCGCGGGGTCGTTTGGGCGCTCCATGATGGTTCGAGTCACCACCTTCATCCGGTCGAGGTCCACCTCTACCTGCTTTTGTTTCGCCCGGGTGGCCGCGGCCGCGTCCTTTTGCCCCAATTGTTCCTGGGCTTGGGCGACCTTGAAAAGCAAATTGTGATCCATGGGAAAGGCCTTCAAAGCGATCTGCAAGTGTTCGAGGGCCGGCTCCCGGAGACCCGATTTCAGTTCAATCGCCCCTAACTCTCGAAACAAGGCCGGATCGGGATTGGTTTTGATTTGCTCTTGCAGCAAAGTTCGGGCTTCCTCATCCCGGCCAATTTCCGATAGCGCCCGTCCCTTGAGTAGAGGCAGGTCCCGATGATCCGGCTTGATCTGCTCCGCCTTCGCGATCGCTTCAAGGGCCGCCTGAGGGTTATTGAATCTCAGGTTCCGGCTGGCCAAATAAACATGGACATCGACACGTTCGGGGTCCAATTCCAACGCCTTTTGAAATGCCTGCTCGGCATCGGGGCCCGCCCCGATTCGATCGAGGATCAGGCCGCGCCACTGAAACGCTTCCGGATTGGCGGGATCGGCTTCGACCCAGATTTTGGAAGCGCCCTCGGCCTTGCTTAGATCAAAAGTCGAAAAATAAAGCGGAGTCAAGATGCTGACAATTTCCAGCTCGAAAGGCATTTTGGGGTTGGCCATCATGCTCAGGAATGGTTCGACCGAAGCCAGATCGCCCGTTTGCGCCCGGATCAGGGCTCTTTCCACCTGAATGAAGTGCTCCTCGGCCCCCATGTCTCTGGCCTGGTCCAACAGTGCATTGGCCTCATCGTACTTGCCAAGATGTCTGGCAATGCGCGCGGCGATGGAAACGACCTCACCCGATTCGTTCCATACCGATCTGACGAATGCCAGGTCTTTCTCGGCTTTCAAATAGTCCCGAGCCTGAATCGCATCCGTGACATGGCGCCAGGCAATCGCCGCTCGCGCCTGCCCTAAAAGCGTGTATCCCGCCCAACCCAATCCGCAAAGCGAAAGAACGAGCAGCACCCCCCAAATCGTCCAGGCCAGCCGGCTCGGTTTTTGTTTTTCTTGTTTCACTTGTTTTTTCTGATCGAGTTCAGGAGTCAAGGGACGGGCCTCCAGGGCATTTGGGCGACTGAGAGCAGTGCCATCTCGTCATGGGCCGGATCAGTCTCGATCGACCAGACGCAGGATTTCCCACACGGTGGGATCTTCGAACAAAATCGGCGTCACTCCAGGCGCCAAGGTTTGTTCTCCCAATTCGCGATCGCTAAAGCGGTAGAACACGCCAAGTTCGCGGTTCGACTCGGGATCGAAGCCGTGAAGCACCGACTCGGAAAGGTAAGCCTCGAGTTCGTAGCCTCCTTTGAACCATCGGCAGCGGTAAGGCACATCGCTGCCATGGATCGGCGGGGCATTTTCCAGCGCTCGATGAATCTGGCCCTGAACCAAGACCGGATCCTGTTTCTCTAGTCCAGCGCCGGCGGCCAGAAAATGAAGCTGATGGCAAAAGGTGGTCGCCCGATGGCTTTGCCGGCTTTCGCGCGTGTCGATCCAGAGTGTCAAGCCATCGGATGCAAAAGGATTGGCCGCATCGCCCACCGGGTCGCTTTTTTTCCCCGAGACGGTCGCTTTCAGGTGGATCCCGTTGCGATCCCACCCCAGGCGCAATTCCGCATAATTGCTCTGAGAGGCCACGCCCGCGTAATTGCGCAAAATCGACTGCTCGCCAAGCGTCGCGAACGTCTTCCCTTTGGCTGGGATCACCTTGGGGCAGGGGTGTTCCACCTGGATCAACAGGCGCGGCGCAATCAAGCTCATCGTTTGGTCCACCCCTCAAGATGCTTGCGGTTTAGTTCAGAAGGCTTCTTCTTAAAACCTCGCCGGCTTGATCGAAACAAGGTTCCCATTCGACCCGGGGGTTTTCACTGATCAGGCAATCCCTCAGTTTTTCCAGGGTATTGCGTGCCATATGGGGGCACTTGTTGCAGGCACAGGTGATTCCCGGAACGCCATGGTATCGGTGCTGGGGGTGGCGCTTTTGCAATTGCCACATCATGTTCGGTTCGGTGGCGACCAGGAAATCTTTCGGTTCGGAGAATTTGCCGACGTGGCGAATCATCGCTTCGGTTCCGCCGATGAAATCGCTGTGTTCGAGAATGTTGGCGGGGCATTCGGGATGAGCCAGTACGATCGATCCGGGCATTTTCTTTTTCATGGCGATCAGGTCGCCCACGCTGAAGATTTCGTGCACCATGCAAGCGCCATCCCAAAAAATCATCTTCCGGCCGGTGATCTCTTGCAGGTAATGGCCCAGATGCCGGTCGGGAACAAAAAGAATCTCGTGGTCTTCGGGCACCCGGCGCACAATTTCCTCGGCGTTACCGCTGGTAACGACCCAGTCGCTCAGGGCTTTCACCGCCGCCGTGGAATTGATGTAAGTGACGGTCTGAAACTTGCGCCCATTAATGCGCAGCATTTCCTGGTAGCGGGCCAATTTGTCGGCCGGGCAGCTGTCCGCAAGGCTGCAACCTGCCTTGAGATCGGGCAAGAGCACGGTCTTTTCCGGGTTGAGGATTTTCGCCGTCTCGGCCATGAAATGCACGCCGCAAAATACGATGATCGGAGTATCGACCTTGGTCGCGGCTCGGGCCAGGGCCAGACTATCTCCGGAAAAATCGGCCAGATCCTGGATTTCGCCTTCCTGGTAATAGTGGGCCAGGATCGTGGCTTTTTTCGATTTCTTGAGCGCCTGGATTTCCGCCGTCAAAGGATCCATTTCCGGTTCCTCATTCCTACTTGGCCTGACTTCGGCCCAATTCAGTTTTGGGGGTCTGGGAAAATCGCCCCTCTGCTCCTTTCATCTTAAGGATAAGAGTGAGCCTCGGGGGCGGGTTCGAGCTGCTTTGCAGTGGTTTCCACGGTGCTTCCTGCGGATTGGGAGGGGAAATTGGCAACGATATCGATTGGTGAAAAAGGATTGACCCTGGTTCAGGCGGTCAAGGCGCTCGGAATCGCCGATACCGGCGGGCAGGCCAAGTTCTTGATTCGGGAGGGAAGGATCCAGGTCAACGGGATCAAGGCGGACCGCCCCGGCCAGCAGCTTCAAGCGGGCGATTCCTTTGGCGAGATCGGCCAGGAATCGCACCGGGCCACTCCATGAAGTCCCATGCCCCGACCGGAACCTGGACCGATGCGAACATTCCGGCCTGGAGGCGGGTGATCCTGCTCGCCTTGCCGGTGTTTTTTCAGCAGATGTTGATCCTGATCATCAATCTGTCCGACCGCTGGCTCGCAGGCCGGGTGGGACCGGATGATCAGGAGGCGCAAATCGCAACCCAGGCGGCCCAAACCACGGGGTTTTATCTGGGTTGGTTCGTTAGCTGCTATGCCGCGCTGGTGAGCGTGGGAAGCACGGCGCTCGTGGCACGATTCGTCGGGGCGGGCGAAAGGGAGGCGGCACGAAGGGTACTGCATCAATCGATTTGGCTGGCGGCGCTCCTGGGAATCGTCGGCAGCGCCGTTTGCTGGAATTACCTGAGCGATTTGATCGCCTGGTTGGGATTGGAAGGTCAGACGGCATCCTTTGCCAGCGAGTACCTGCGACCCATGACTCTCTTGTTGACCTTCCAATTGATCGAAGGGGCCATCATCGCTTGCCTGATCGGGGCTGGAGACACGCGCACCGGTTTTTACGTACTCTTGGGGCTGACCATCGTGAACTTGCCCCTGGCCTGGAGTTTTTACCATGGCTGGTGGTTCTTTCCGAAATTGGGTTTCGCGGGAATTTCGCTGGGAACGAGCATTGGGCACCTGCTGGGAGCGCTCTTTCTCGTTGGCTTGTTGTTTTGGGGCAGGGCCGGCTTGCAGTGGCGCCTCATGCATTTGGCGCCCGATCTACGCATGGGGTACCGGATCCTTCGCATTGGGATTCCGGTCGCCGCGGACACCCTCTCGATCGCCGCGGGGCAGCTGGTGTTTTTGAAGCTGGTCAACCGGCTTTCGCCGGCGGAAGTCGGCGCGCATGGAATTGCTCTGGGATGGGAGGCCCTGGGCTACCTTTCGGGATACGCGTTTGGCACGGCAGCGATGACCCTGGTCGGCCAAAACCTTGGCGCCAAGCAACCGCTGGAGGCGCGCCGCTGTGGCTGGGTCGCCCTGGCGATGGGGGCCTCGGTCATGTCGGCGATGGGCCTGGTCTTTTTCGTTCTGGCCGAACCGATGTTTCGTCTCTTCTGCCCAAGCGATGTCCAGCGGCCGATCATCGAAGCCGGAGTTCCGGTCCTGCGCCTCATTGCTTTTGCCATGCCTCCGCTGGCGAGTTGCATCGTTTTGACCCAGGCGCTACGCGGCGCCGGCGATACCCTGGTGCCGGTTTTGATCACTCTTTTCGGTTTTTTCGCGGTCAGAATTCCGCTGGCCATCTGGTTGATGACCCATGCTTTGGCGCTACCCTGGACGGGGGAAATCGAGCTCGGATTGATGGGCGCGTGGCTGGCCATGTGCGCCGATTTGCTGGTGCGAGGCTGCCTCGTTACCGCTCGATTTCATTTTGGAAATTGGGCCAAGATCAAGATTTGATCAATCTACAGGCAAGACTCGTTGTCACCAATCATTCGCGGCCTGCAACGTTTCCATGGCCATTTGCCTGGGTTGACGATTCTGCGCCAGGCGGTGGCCGGTCTCCTTCAAACCCGGCCTATCGCGGGGTCTTGAGCGCCTTGGCGATCGCCTCATCAAGTTCGGCGGCCGTTTTCTCGGGCTCGTGATGCCGGAAGCGGGCATGATTGTCCGACCAGACGATCTTGCCGGCGCGGTCGAGAATGAGAAGGGTCGGCTTGATTTCATAGCCGGGAATCGGGCTGGTTTCGTTGATGGCATCGAGCATGCGGACGAATTTCAAATCGACTCCGTAAGCGGCGGGCCAGGTGATCTCTTGCTCTTCGATGAACGGGCGGGTTGAAAGCTCCAAGGTGTTCGTGAGACTGATGAATAGCACATCCTGTCCTGCATATTTTTGCGATAGGCGCACCAGGCCCGGTGCCGTCCACTTGCAATAAGGACACCAGAGAGCCCAGATGTCCAGGACGACGACCTTTCCGTGGAGGTCGGGGCCGCCCTCGGGGCTGTTGATCCAACCTGCCGCCGGGATCGTCAGAGGCGGGGCCTCGCCCATCTTGAGCGGCTCCACCGTCTGCGAGGCTTCGGGCCCCATCGATCCTGAAATCATTCCCCCGCCCTCTGGGGGGATCGGATCCTCAGGCGGCTTGGTCAGCCACTGGACCAAGGGAATCGAAACGACGACGGCAAAAAAAAGGAAGAAAATACCAACGGTGGCTGTTGTCGATAACTGGCCCTGGCTCGACCGGCCTTTTTGAAAGAAACAGATAGTAATAATAAGAGCGCCAAAAAAAAATAACCAAATGTAGGGTGATAAAAATAAGTCGCGCAATTCTGTCTGGAAATTCATGGTAGTTAGGCTACGCGCTGAGAAAACGAATGTAAAAATGGAAAACCAAGAAAAATCATCTGGCGAATCAACACGGCGCAGTCGAGGCAAAGGGATCGGGTCGCTGCATTCCATCAAAAAGACGAGTTTGAGCAGGGAGTTTTCCTTTGCTCTGACGAGGATGCGTGCGACCCGAATTTTGGTCTATTTGGTCGGAGTGTCCGACTTGGAAGGAGTGTCCGATTTTGTAGGAGTGTCCGACTTGGTAGGGGCGCCTGCGCCTTTTTTCCCCGCGCCTCCCCCTTTGGCGCCGCCGGTTTTCGGCGTTCCCGATCCTGGAACTCCCGACCCGGCGACCACTCCGCCGCCTTCCAGGGGAATCGGATCTTCAGGAGGGGTGGTCATCCATTGATAAGTCGGGATGGCGGCAATCAAAATGAGGAAAACGATAAGAATTCCCGCGACCGTTGCCGGTGAAAGCTGCTGCTCTTTCATTCGACTCTTTTGAAAGAAAGCGATGCCAAATACGACGATTCCAAAAACGGCTATGGCAAAATACGGCGATAAAAGCACATCGTTAAGCTCGGCAGAGATATTCATCGATCATTCCTTTCTGAGGAGGTAAGAAAGAGTAAAAAGGAAAAAAAGAAAAGGATGAATAGGAAAGTCCTGAGACCTCCTATCGGGCGGGGGATGAGACGACGATGAGCGGTCGTCTGCTGCCTTCTTGTTTACTGTTTTTTAAGAAAATTGGATCAGATAATTCCGTGTTTCCTTCCGGATCGCCCCATAAATGCTGGCCGGCGATATGGGTGACCCGTACGGGGAACCGACCCTTTTTGAGGGCTTGGTGCCTGCCGCGGAAAGCAACTTGAACCGCCCGGCAGGAGGTTCCTCGCACCATCCCTGAGTGCCCCTCTAGCGGTTGTTCGACGAGCACATCGAGAACCCGGCCAAGCAATTGCTTTTGAAACGATTGCAAGAGCTCGGCTTCGACTTCCAACAAGCGTTGCCGTCTCAGGGCTTTGATCGGAGCAGGGACCGTTTCGGTCCATTTTGCCGCGTCGGTTCCCTCGCGGGGGCTGTAAGCGAAGAGGTGGATTTTGCAAAAACCGGCGCGCCGGCAAAGGTCAACCGTTTGCTCGAAATCCTCTTCGGTTTCGCCAGGAAAACCATAAATCACATCGGTCGTGAGCGCCGGCTGATCGAGCACTTCGCGAACCCGTTGACAATGTTCGAGAAAGGAATCGCGCCGGTAGCGGCGGCGCATGGCCGTCAAGATCTTGTCCGAGCCGCTTTGTAGACAAAGATGCAAATGCGGCGCGACCTTGGAACAGTCTTTCAACGCTTTGAGGAAATCGTCGCGTACTTCGGCGGCTTCGAGGCTGCTCAATCGCACCCGGAAATCGCCTGGAATCTGTTCGAGCGCCTGCAAAAGATGCCAAAGCCGCGACCACTCTGATTTGGGTTTCCCCTTGCTCAAATCGAGTCCGTAGTGACCAAGATGAATGCCGGTCAGCACGACCTCGCGGTAGCCGTTATCAACCAGACGGCCAACTTCGGCGGCGATTTCAGGAATGGGACGGCTGCGCATTCCCGGGCGCACGCTCGGTATGATGCAGTAGCTGCAATTGAGCAGGCAGCCGTCCTGGACCTTGACGAAGGCTCGCTGGCGGTCGTCGAAACGGCTGATTCCTGCCGCATGGGGTACGACGCCGTATTCGGCAAGTTCCCCGGCCAGATCGGTTTTCTCGGTGATGACTCGGCGGACCCCGGGTAGTTGAGATACCGCTTTGGGATCCCTCGTGGCGAAACAACCCATGACCACAAGGTCGGCGGAGGGGTTTTCTCCGTGGAGGCGCCTAATGGATTGGCGGCCCTTGGCGTCGGCTTCATGGGTAACGGTGCAGGTATTGACCAGGCAAAGATCGGGATGCCCCTGCGTCGTTTGCACCCAGCCCGCATGTTCGAGGAGTTCGCGAACATATTGCGACTCATACTGGTTGACTTTGCAGCCCAGGGTGACGATCTGGAATGTGCGCGCCTGATTCATGCTGACGGTTGGTTTGGGGTTGGGTCGGATAGTTTTATAATAGCGCAGTTAGGCCTTCGAAACGGGAGTGGAACATGGCGGGGATGACCCTGACAGAGAAAATCCTGGCGAAACATGCTCAGCGAAAGCATGTGGCGCCCGGTGAAAATATTTGGATCGATATTGATATCCTCATGACGCATGATGTTTGCGGTCCGGGGACGATTGGTGTTTTCCACAAGCATTTTGGACGCCACGCCAAGGTCTGGGATCGGGAAAAAGTGGTCATCATACCCGACCACTACATCTTCACCGCCGACGCCATGGCCAACCGCAATGTCGATGTGCTTCGCTCCTTCGTGAAGGAACAGGACCTTCCCTATTTTTACGATGTAGGTACAGACAAATACAAAGGTGTTTGCCACATCGCGTTGCCCGAAGAGGGGCATACCCGTCCCGGCGAAGTGTTGCTTGGCACCGACTCGCACACCTGCACCGCCGGGGCTTTTGGCGAGTTCGCGACTGGCATTGGCAACACCGACGCCGGTTTCGTGATGGGTGCCGGTAAACTCTGGACCAAAACTCCCTCCACGTTGCGCTTTATTTTCGACGGCGAAATGCCGCCCTGGCTCATGGCCAAGGACCTGATTCTTGCCGTGATCGGCGATATCGGCTGCGACGGCGCGACCTACCAGGCCATGGAGTTCGATGGTCCCGGCGTATTTGCCCTGAATATCGAAGAGCGGATGACCCTGTGCAATATGGTCATCGAGGCCGGGGGCAAGAACGGAGTCATCGCCCCAGATCAGGTGACGCTCGATTTTGTCAACCAACGCAACAAGTCGAAAAAGGCCTATGAGGTGGTCAAGTCCGATTCCGACGCGCATTTCGCCATGGAAAAGGTCTACGACGTGAGCAAACTCCGACCGGTCGTGGCCAAGCCTCACAGTCCCGACAACAAAGCCTTTGCCGACGAACTGAAAGGGACCAAACTGGACCGGGCTTACATCGGCTCGTGCACCGGTGGAAAGATGACCGATTTCCGGGCGGCCGCCGGGCTGCTTTATGGCAAAACGGTCGTTATCGATACCTTCGTGGTGCCGGCCACCACCGAGATTGCCAGAAACCTCAAAACGGAAAAGGTAAACGGCCTTACGCTTGAGGAGGTCTTCTTGAAAGCCGGGGCGAAAATCGGAGATGCCTCCTGCGCGGCGTGCCTTGGCGGCCCGTCGGATACTTTTGGCCGATTGAACGCGGCATTGCGCTGCATCAGCACGACCAATCGCAATTTTCCCGGCCGCATGGGCCACAAGGATGCCGAAGTTTTCTTGGCCAGCCCGCTCACCGTGGCTGCCAGCGCCATCTCCGGCACGATCACCGACCCTAGGGAGCACCTGGCATGAGTTTGCCTGAAATCATTCGCGGAAAAGTGTACGTTCTGGGCGACAACATCGACACCGACCAGATCATTCCGGCGCAATACCTGACGTTCAATCCGGCGATCCCGGAGGAATACAAGCAGTTCGGCAAGTATGCGCTGATCGGGGTGCCGCAGGCTCAGGGCGGTTTGCCGAAGGGTCATGTTCCGTTTCATGACGCCGGCGATGAGTTTGTCAGCCCGTACAAGATCATCGTCGGTGGGCGAAACTTCGGTTGTGGATCCAGTCGCGAACATGCGCCGATCGCTTTGAACGCGGCGGGAATTCAGGCGGTGATCGCCGAATTTTATGCCCGGATTTTCTTTCGCAACGCCGTCAACGGCGGTTATCTCGTGCCGTTTGAAACGCCGCAAAGGCTGATCGATCGGGTGTGCACCGGAGACATGCTGCGTATCGAAATCGCAAAGTCGATTCTCGTCAATGAAACGACGGGCGAGTCCTTTTCCCTCAATCCTCTTGGCGAGGTGGCGCCGATCATCGAGGCAGGCGGCCTGTTTCCGTTCGCCAGGAAAACCGGGATGCTTCAATCGGTTTGATTTGGGCTTCTGGGAATTCGTCGGGGGCCTGAGAAGTTCTCATTGCCAGGAGTTTACTATTGCCAGGAGCTATTGATTGCCAGGAGCTATTGATTGAAGGTTAGCCAGACAGAATCGGCTTAGGATCGGCGAGTCAGGAGCGGTGCGAATGGTGGATTGCCTTCGTGCCGCTCCTACCTTTTTTCGGACAGTGCCTTGGCAAACCCACCTCAAGACGAGCGAAATCCAAATCGCGCAAATCAGGTAGAACCCTCGCCCGTTCCTCCCGACCTTCAACTTTTGTTCCTCGACTTTTTGCGTGAACAGCCGCATCAGGAAGGGACGTTGCGCGAGTTTTCGCTCAAGACCACTTTGACGCTGGACAAGTCATCGGAAATCGCGGAAAGACTCTGGTTCGACGGAATGATCTGTCGCGGCGGCAAGCCGCGTAGCTGGGGACGAAATACCGAGGAGGATCCTTTTGCCGTCCCTTTAACTCTGACCCCGTTCGCAACCGAAGTCTTGGGCGATCCGGAAGGTCCTGAAAACTGGATGTCGGGGCGGGTCTTCGATCCTTATCGACCTCAGTCACGCCTGCGGGCGGCGCTTACGGGAACGATTCGATCGCCTGTCAGCCTGCTTTTTCTCATCGCGATCATGACGGTCTTCGCGGTCGGTTGGTACGAGTGTTTCGGTACCTGGAACACGGCCATCGATTACTTGAAACCCAATGAGGCCAATCCGGTCGTCAGCGCCGTCTATTCAGGCCTGGGAATGGTAAGCGGTGCCCTCTGGTATGAGGGACATTGGTGGTCACCGCTGCAAGCGAATCTCGTCCACATCGGATTGCTACACCTGCTGATGAATAGCCTGGTCCTTTGGAGGCTCGGCGGCCATGTGGAGCGGGTGTATGGCAGTTTGCCCTATTTTTTCATCTGTCTGGGTTCGGCTTGGCTGGGCGGTTGCGCCGCGCTGGCCTGGAATCCGTTTGGCGGCGCCGGAGCTTCGGCGGCCCTTTCCGGGGTGATTGCCGCGGATGGTGTCTGGTTTTTGTCGAATCGAAAAATGCTGTCGCGCCGGTTGCATTATCTGTGGGGGCAGCAGGTCACAATCAACCTGGGATTCATGATTGCCATCAGTTTCATGGCCAAGGTCAGCGCTTCCGGACACTTTGGCGGCGCCCTCGCCGGGGCGCTGATTTCCTGGTGCTGGTTGGGATTTTCCAAGAATATTCAAAGTGTGCCGGCGCGGGTTTTTCGATCCCTGGGAATGTTGGGCGCGGTCGCCGTGAGCGGCCTTGTGTTAGTAGAAACGGCTCGCGCCAACTGGGAGTTGTGGGATGTCTACCGCGAGATCGAGTATTTTCGGCCGCTAACCGGACGATTGAAAAATGAGTTGCTTATCCCGCTGTTTCGACTGAATTCCACGAGGATTTCAATTGTGCTAGGCACTCCCGTGCGGCTTCGCGACCCAAGGGGAGTCGAGACGGTCCTGCAAAAGCTCGATCAGTTCCGCTCGATCTTGCAAGAACAGCGCAGTGAGTGGATGTCGGTCCCGCGCTCGGTCCGGCAGGAGCTGCCCGAGAGAATCCTCGGCCTATTTGAGGCGATAGATGAATATATAATTGAGAACAAATCATATATACAATCGGGCCGCCCGCTTGATAAGGAAAGCCGGGATCGTCTGTTGGTTGCGCTGGATGGCATGCTGGCTCAGGTGAGGCTCTTCTTCCTGATGGAAGATGCCGCGGCGAACGAGAAGAAAAATGAGAAAGAAGATTGATGTGGAAAGCGCTCATGATGAGCCCCGTTGCGAATCGGTTCAGCTCAAACCCCCTTGGGTTCGGGGCTCTGATAAGTTAGGATAAAAGGTACCCAGTTTTTTGATGAGGTGGCCATGCCTCTGGTCGTGAATTGTTCTTGTGGAAAACGCCTTCAAGTACGCGATGAGTTAGCGGGAAAAAAATTCCGCTGCCCGGCGTGCCAGTCCGTCATCGAAGCGCCGTCAGTCGATCAGTCGGGCACAGCCGTGCTGGTCGCAACTCCCGAAGCGCCGCCGGCCCCACCGCCGCCTCCAAAAAAATCAAGAACCGTGGCGATTCAGGCCCAACCGGTGATCGCGGCGATTGTGCAACCGGCCGTCAAAGCAGTGGTTCAATCTGCCGATGTGGATGATGCCTCCGATGAAGACGAGGCTCCCAAGAAGAAGAAAAAGAAGAAAAAGAAGCCGTCCAAGTCTTCCTCCGAAGGGGCCAATTGGGGGTTGATTGCCGGCTTGGGGGGTGGGGCGCTCGTTCTGGCTCTTTTGGTACTTGCCGGTATATTCGTCCTGCCAAAAATGATGGCGGAAGTCGAACTCGATGAGAAGGCGATATTTCAGGGAGAGCCTGAGGCCTTTGTCACCATCGACACCCAAAAGTTGTTTAGCACGAATGAAGGGGCCTTGATTCAGAAGTACATCATGCGCGGGGCCCTGGGAGAAAACAATTTCTTCAAGGCCATGGAAATTCAGTTGAACGATGTGCAGCGGGTCAGCCTCGTGGTACCTGTATTGAAAGAATTCAATTCGCAGGCATTTTTTGTGGTTCATACGAATAAAAAAATGAACCGTAGCAAGATGGATGAAAGCAAGACGGCGACCAGGGAAGATTTGAATGGTCGGGGAATCTATCGGTACGCCGCCGACAGTTCCTGCGCCTACCTATGTCCCGGCGACAAGACCCTGATTTTCGCGCCGAACAAAAATGCGCTCGACGCCGTGACCAAACTCAAGGGAGGAACTGCGCCGGGCACCCTCGCGAGTTCTGTCCAGCAAGGCCTTGAGTCGGAGAGACAATTTTACGTCCATTACAAGAACTTCGAAACGAACACGCCCCCTCCCACGGCGGCCATGGCGCCTTTTATGCCGATCGGGAAGTACCAGACGGCCAAGATCACCGCGGACTTCGGAGAAAAATCCTCCCTCTCCATCGCCCTCGACTACGGAGAACCAGGCAAGGCTTCGGCGGCGATCGTGTCACTCAAATCGCTGCCAATTCTGATGAAAACGGCACAGGCGACGATGTTTGCCGCCAGTGCACGGCAAAAGGAAGTGTTTAATCAGGCATCGAAATACCTAAACGATTTAAAAATCAATCAAGATGGAAAAGTCGTCAACTTAAAGCTCGATTTTCCCGGCGATGCGATTGGTCAAATGATTGTCATGATGCAAGAAGCCGCCACGGAAGGGCAAGTTGGCTTTGGTACCATGTTCGGCGGTCAGCTAGGTGGTAGCGGCGCCTCCGGAGGGCAGGGAGGTCAAGGGGGAAGGCCGCCCGGCGGTGGCCGGCAAGGCGGTGGCCAATCGGGCATGCAAGGCGGCGGCCCTTCGGGGGGCCAGCCAGGAGGTGGGGGACCTTCGGGCAAGCAGGGGGGCAGCGGACCCTCCGGTAAACAAGGGGGCAATCGTCCCAGCGGCAACTCGAATCCCCCTCCCGGATCGTCCAACAACGGTTCCGGCGGCAGCGGATCGGGAATGCCCAATATCCGCAACGGTTCGCCCGGCGCGGCGGTGATGGCGAGCCGTGGCGCGGGAGATCGTGCCTTCAACCAGAACCAGCTCCGGGCCATCGGACGGGCCATGCAAATGTACAGTGACTCTGAAGGAGGATTGCCTGCCGCGGCCCTTTGCGATCCTTCCGGCAAGCCGCTTTTGTCCTGGCGAGTCGCGATTCTGCCCTATTTGGAGCAAGACAATCTTTACAAGCAGTTCCACCTAAACGAGCCCTGGGATAGTCCACACAATTTGACTCTCTTGCCACTTATGCCAAAGTTCTTTAGTCCACGTAACCAGTCGGGCGAAACCATCACGCCTTACCGGGCTTTTGCCAACGGCGGCGCCTTGGAGCTCAATCGCAAAACGCCCATCACCTCATTTTCGGATGGGGCGAGCAACACATTTCTCGTCGTGGAAACTTTCGATACGGTCGAATGGACCAAACCCGAATCGCTTGACCCCAATAACATTCCGGTGCTTGGCTCTGGCGGCAAAGGACAGTTCAGCGCCGTTTTGGGAGATGGATCGGTTCGATCCTTTCCTTCCAATATGCCTGATATCAAAGCCTGGGCGACTCGAGCTGGGGGGGAATCGATCACTCCCTGAGTGCAATCGCCTTACGAAAACAGCGAACCTGGGTCGAAAAGCCCAGGTTCTTTCTATTGGGTCACGTTGCCCTCACGCGTCCTGCGGTGGAGAGTCGATCTCGTAAAGAGGCGCGCCGCGATCACAATATTACGGTTGTCACGAAGCCCCCCACGCGGGCTAGGCGTCCGAAGCGAGCGGCAAAATACGCAGAATCGTTTGCCGATAGGCCGTGTTGCCTTCGAAAAGCTCTCGGTGGGATCCAAGCGCTTCGAGCCGGCCTTTTTCCAAGAAAAACACCTTGTCGCAGTTCTTCAATGTCGTCGCGCGGCGCGGCAAATAGACCACGGTCTTTCCTTCAAGCCAGCGGCGACAGGTGTCTTCCAGCAGGAACTTTTCATCCGACGATAGCGGATAGTTGGGCTCTTCCCAGAGGACAAGGGATGGCTGCGCCAGGATGGCTCGGGCCACACCCAAGAGATGAGCGGGAAACGGCCGAAGGGGCGAACCATCGATATGGACCACGGTCTGATATTGATCGGGAAGATCCCTCACAAATCGATCGAGATGGGCCAGGCGGGCGGCCGCCAGGCGCTCGCCCGCCGTGATTTCCCTGCCCCCCACTTCGAGATTCGAATTGATGGAATCGGGAATCAGGCCGTCTTCTTCGGAAATCAGCGCCACCTGCGTGCGCACATCCTCGGCTCGAGCGGAGCGGATATTGATCCGGTCGAGGCGCACATCTCCCGCGGTCGGCTCGGCTAACCGCAGAAGCAAGCTGAAGACCGCCTGCACTTCGCGTGGATCGGAACTGACGATCCCCACCTTGGTACCTGCCGCAATGGAGATGGTGACCCCATTGAGGAGGCGTTTTCCCGTCGATTGGTCCTTGAAGAGCACATCGTCAAGTTCCACCTTCTCGCTGATTGGGTTGACCGGCAAGATACCGGGGCGCTGCGGAGAATCGCGTTCGTCCAGGAATTCAAACAGGCTGGAAGCATCCGACGAGGCCGATTCGGAATGCGAGTGGTGGGCTCGGCCGATGCGCATGCTTTCGTAGGAACAGATGAGTAAAGTCAATGTCGCCCAGACGAGCGCCCATTCGACCATCGACTGCGCGCATTGAAACCAGACAAACCAGGCGCCTGGGATGATGAGCAAGAATACGAACATCCAGATGCTCAATTCACCCACAAGTTCGGACCAACCGCGCTTTTTCTCCGATGAGGAGATCAAATCGACCACATGCTCATTGATCGATTGATTCTCGACATCCAGGCCATAGGTCTTGATCAGGCGGATCGGCAAAAGGTTTTGGCCCAGGAAGGAACCAAGCAGCCGGGCTCTCGTATCGTTCTCACGATATCCGGGAGAAGTCAGCTCGCGGATCGATCTGCCCGCGGCATCGCCCAAAATCAAAAGACCCGCAAGGGCCAAAGCCACGGCCGGCTGAATGAGCAATGCCCCAAGGAATAGCCCAAAAGCCAAGAAAAAATAACGGTAGCGGTCCGCAAGATCTTTTTCGAGAAAACCTACCAGGCTGGGAAGTTGATTGGTGAGCAACGAGGAAACTTCCTCAGTCGCTCGAGGCAACGCTCTCATTCGTTCCAGGCCATGCACCTGAGCGTAGATCGCCTGCCTCAATCGGCTGCCTCCTTCGGCGGCGGCTCGTAGGGCCCCCTGGCCGAGGATAAATAGTCCCAGCGTGGCCAGAGCCCAGAGGACGGCCGAGAACAACCCAATCCAACCCAGGGCGTTGGGACTGAGATGGCTGCCCGGTAGGTAAGCCATAAGGTGGGCCGCACGGGCCAAAAAACCGTGCTTCATCGCGGCCATGGAGAAGGCGACGCCGCCAAACCCCATATCCAAACCCGGCTTCAATTCCTTGAGGCGAGAATCGCTAAACCAGATGCTTCCATAGTCCTTAACCATGGCCGGCCAAAGGAGGGGCAAAGTCGATTTGTCTTCGTTTGCCGTCAAGAAGGAGAGGGTGTTGGCCCGTTCCGGATCGATGCCGGTTTCGATCAGCCAAGCTTGTCTTTCCTTGGGCAGGGAAAGATTCCAGTGATGCACCAGAGCGTGAACGAGCGCTTTGGGGGCTTGGCCAAGTTCGGCAATGGTGCCCTGGCCGCCGATCAGAAGGAAGGCCAGGGTGCAGGGCAAGGCGAGCAAGGTTAGCGAGAGAACCCAGAGACAGGAACCGAAGAAGCAAAGTTGCCCACCTAGAGGGTGAGCAAGAGCTTGGTTTCTGGCGCGGCGCATGGCCCAAGTGGGGAAACCGGAATTCGACATCGACCGTTCCTCGCGAGTCGGTTTCGCCAAAAATCGCAACGCGTTGGAGGCTTACGCAAGGTCGCGGTCTTCAAAGAGGATCAAACCCAAAAGCAGTGCCACTGCTGTGTACATGAAGCCATAGAGGCTGACCATGGCCAGGTAGGCGGCAAAGGGTCCCAGATCCGGCGGAGCATCGCCGATCAGAGCCGGGCCGACCCGGAAAAACTCAAGCGACGGCAAAATGGTATCGAACACCCGCCCCATAAACTCAAGCAAAGTTGCCACGGGAGTGTCCCCCGCGGTTTTGCGTGCATTGGCGCCAATGGCCACCAGAACCGGCGTCAAGTGAGAAAGCATGTAGATCGACAGTACGACGGGCATATTCACCGTTAAGGGCAAGCGCGTGGCAAGCGACACGGCGATGGCCGTGAGCAGAGTAATCTGCCAGCCCGAGAGGAACACGCCAGGTCCGACCTCGTAGAGGAAGTGCCCCCAAAGTCCGAGGCCCTTCAAAATACCCAGGCCGCTTGAGGGAATTTTGCCTTCGTTGAAGATGGCGAGCATCCACTCGGTGGGGGGAATGGGGTCCATACGATCGAAATAGCGCTTGATGAAAATGGTCACTTCGAACCAGGTGCCCAAAATGCTGATCATCAAGAGTGCCGAAAGAAGAATTCCGATGAATTTTCCGAGCAAGAACTGGCGCCTTGAAACGGGTTTGCTCATCAGCGTGACGGCGGTCCGGCCTTCAATTTCTTCGCTCACGAACATGCCGGCTGCCAGCGTTCCAAAGATCGCGCCGCAAAGCATGAGGGTGTCGTAGCCCAGTTCCTTCACCATCTTGTCGTCTTCGCCGAAGGTGAAGTACGGGATGAATGGCGAGATGAGCATTAGCAAAAAGCCCAGGCCGCCCAGCATCCAGAACATCGGCTGGCGGACCCCTTCGCGAAAAGCTGCCTGGGCCACCGCGCCGCCTTTGGGCCAGATCATCGCAATCAGAGGAACGCCCACGATGAAAAGATCGATCAGGAACTGAAATTGGGCGATCGCCCCGTACCACTGCCCCATCCCTTCGGTCACTTCACTTTCGAAGAAGTTGACGATGACAATCGGCAGAAAAAGGGTGACCGCCACGCCGGCAACGATGGGGGGCAATAATCCGGCCAAGCCGACTTTGCGCGGCCCTTGGACGAGGCCGGTCGCCAACAGCCACGGGATTGCCAACAGGACTTGCGCCAGCGTTAGCAGGACGCCGATCGGATACCAATCCATCGAAATATTCATGGACGAAATCAACCCCGCGACCGTTGGATGAGGGAGAACCGAATGAAGACCTTCCCTCAATTTATAAGGCGTGGGCTCAGGAGGAGGAGGGGATCGCGGATTCCGATTCGTCTCGATAGCGGGGCAAGGTCCCCCAGGACAGCTTTTCCCGCAAAGTCCGGTAAAAAGACCGGCCGGGAAGCCTGACCAGCTGAAAGGCCACGGGGGCCCTGCGCACCTGAATCGATTCACCCGGGTTGAGGTGAAATTCCCATTGCCCATCGACGATGGCCGTGAGCGGCCCCATTTCCGGAGCAAGGCGCACGGTGATCGTCCGGTTGCCCGATTCGACCAGGGGCCGGCTCGTCAACACATGCGGGCAAACGGGAGTGATGACAAAGGCCTCGAGGTCTTGACCTAAAATCGGTCCACCCGCCGACAAACTATGGGCCGTCGAGCCGATGGGGGTGCTGACGATGAGGCCGTCGGCGCGGTACTGGCTGACCTCGCGCCCGTCGATTTCCAGCTGTATTCCAGACATTCGGAAGGGCCGGCCGGTCTGCAGGAGAACTTCGTTTAGCCCCAGGGTGACCACCGGTGTTTCTTCCGGTTCCTTCGCCTCCTGGACGCATTCAAACATCATGTGACGGGTGATCTTGAATTCGCCGCGCTTCAGGTCAATCAGGATCTGGTCGATTTCTTCTGCCTGGTAGTCGGCCAAGAATCCCAATCGGCCCAAATTGATTCCAAGCACCGGAATTTGCCGGTAACCCATCTGTCCAGCGGCGCGCAAAATCGCTCCATCGCCGCCAAAGACCATGGCCAAGTCGGCATCGATGGTGGCAAGATCCATTTCCTGCTTCAGATCGACCGCGACGAGTTCAGCCGCCTGTCGCAGTTTCGGCACGATCGCTTCGGCCGCTTCGGCAACGCCGCTTCGGTGAGCGTTGCCCAGAACGAGAATTCTCATTTCGTATTCCCTCCGCGGGTATGGGGGGAAGCTGTTAGCGGTCCATTTTTCCCGCGGGGGTCACGGTTCCTTTGCGCACGCCTGGTTGGGGCGCTCTTTCAGCCAGTTTTTCACGCACGGCTTTGGCAATTCCCTCGGGATCGAGGCCGACTTCCTGCAGTTGCTCGGTCCGTTCGGCGTGAAGCACGAACCGGTCGGGGTGTCCAAGGCGAATCAGGTTGCTCGCATCCATTCCGGCCCGGTTGGCTTCTTCCAAAACGGCCCCGCCAAAGCCCCCTTCGAGGGCGCCTTCTTCGATCGTGGCGACGACAGCCGCCTGATCGATGACTTTATGGATGATCGATTTGTCTAGCGGCTTGGCAAAGCGGGCATTGACCACCCCGACCGACCAGCCTTCGGCGCGCAACATTTCGGCTGCCTTGATGGCGTTGCCCAGCAAGGTTCCAAAGACAAGGAGGATCGCGTCCTCGCCCCATTCGATGACTTCGGAAACTCCCAACTCGACGGGCGCGACCTTTCTTTCTTGAAACTCAAGTCCCGCCTTGGGATAGCGAATGCCGACGGGACCCTTGTGCGAGAGCGCGAAATCGAGCATCGGCTCGACATCCCCTTCGTCGCCGGGCGCCATGACGACCATGTTGGGGAACATCCGCATGTAGGGGACGTCGTACATCCCGTGATGAGTGGGGCCATCGGGCCCGGTGAAGCCGGCACGGTCCATGCAAAACACGACGGGAAGATCTTGCAGGCAGACTTCCTGGAAGATCTGATCGAACGACCGCTGCAAAAAGGTGGAATAAATCGATACGATCGGCTTCGAACCGACCTTGGCCATGCCGGCGGCGAAAGCAACGCCGTGACTTTCGCAGATGCCGACGTCGAAGAAGCGGTTGGGATAGTCTTGGCGAACTTTTTCGAGCTTATTCCCCTGACACATCGCCGCGGTAATGACCGCGATCTTCTCGTCAGTTTTCATGCGGGCGTGAATCGACGCGCTAAACAGATCGGTATAAGCCTTGGCGCCCCCTCGCTTCAGAGCAAGGATATTGCGCTGGGGACCGACTTTTTCGAAGACGGGAGGAGTGTGGTAGGTCACGGGATCGGCGCTGGCCTGGGGAACGCCTTCGCCCTTGTTGGTCAGTACATGGAGGAGCACCGGGCCATTGAGTTGCTTGATGTCTTTCAACCAGCGGCGCATCTCGCCGATATCGTGCCCATTGATCGGGCCAAAGTATTTGAAGCCCAGTTCCTCGAAAAGCATGCCGCCGCTTAGCAAGGCCTTCATCCCGTCTTTGCATTGCTCAAGGAACTGGGTGGCCATGCCTCCCACAAGTGGGATCTTGGACAGAAGTTCGCGCACCTGGCGCTTCGAACCGCTGTAGATGTCCGACATGCGCGCCTGATCCAGGCAGCGCGCCAGGGCGCCAACCCGGGGACAGATCGACATGGCGTTGTCGTTGAGGATGACGATGAACGGTTTGTTGAGGCCGCCGGCGTTATTGAGCGCTTCGAACACGATGCCCGAGGGAAACGCGCCATCGCCGATGACGGCGACGCTGTGCTGCGACGACCGCCCCATGATTTCATCGCCCATCTTGAGGCCAAGGGCGGTGGAAACGCTCGAGCCGGCATGTCCGGTCATGAACAGGTCGTATTCGCTTTCGGCCGGGTTGGGATAGCCCATCAGGCCGCCCTTGGTCCGGATCGAGGAGAACTGCGGGAATCGACCCGTAATCAACTTATGCGGGTAAATCTGATGGCCGGTGTCCCAGATCAGCCGGTCCTTGGTGAAGTCGAACGACAGGTGCAAGGCGAGGCAAAGCTCGACCACGCCAAGGTTGCTGGCAAAGTGGGCGGGGCGGACGCGCAGCACCCGCACCAGTTCGTCTCGCATTTCTTGCGAAAGCTGGTTGAGTTGTTCCTCGGAGAGCTTTTGTAAATCGGCCGGGGACTGAATTCCCGGGAGCAACAAGTCCATGAAACGGCTCCTTCCGCGAGGCTTGCCTTTGAAATTATGATAGCGAAATCAGTGATCTCGCCGGATGACTTTTTCCAGCACCGCCCGCAAGGGCGCAGCTGCCTCACCCCAATGGGATAAGGCGGACAAGGCTTCGGCCTCCAACTGGGCCAGCCGTTCCCGGCAGGCGGGTATTCCCACCATGCCCGGGTAAGTCAGCTTGCCCTTGGCCGCATCCTTGCCCACTCTCTTACCCGCTTTTGCGGCGTCACCTTCAACATCCAAAAGGTCGTCCGTGATCTGAAATGCCAAACCAAGGCAGGCGCCGAATCGGTCCAGTTTGGCCAGACTCTCGCGCACACCCGGCTTGTCGGGATCGGCCATGCCAATCAAGGCGCCAAGTTTTAACGCGGCGCGAATAAGGGCCCCGGTCTTGCGCGAATGCAGGGATTCGAGCGTGGCGACCGTTTTCTCGCCATCGGTGCCTGACGAATCGCCCCAGTTGTTGCGATTTTCCCAGGCGAGATCGTCCACCTGGCCGCCGACCATGCCCGACATGCCCGCCGCCCGCGCCAACTCGAGAATGCAGCGCGTCCCAAGGATGCCGGGATAAGCCTCGGCGAGCAACTCGAAGGCCTGGGTGAGTAAAGCATCCCCGGCGAGGATGCCCATCGCCTCGCCGAATTTGCGATGGCAGGTCGGCTGGCCCCGGCGCATATCGTCGTCGTCCATCGCCGGCAGATCGTCATGGACCAGCGAATAGACGTGAATGAATTCCACCGCGCAGGCGGCGGGCCAAAAATCGATTGGATTGCGCCCGGAAGGGACGCAGGTCTGAAATCCGAGCGCCACGAGAATGGGGCGCATCCGCTTGCCCGGCGCCAGGACGCTGTAGCGCATCGCTTCGAGCAGTGCGGAGGGCAGGCCTTCGCGAGGCTTCAGGGTTGCATCCAGTTTCCGGTCGGCTTCGCCTTTCAAGCGGGCAAGCATGCCGTCGAGCGAGTGCATGGAGAATGACTTTTCCGTCGAGGGAAACAGGTCATTTTTCAAGACGGTTCCCGCATTTGCCGAATTTCCGGTACTGCCGGTATAGGGAGTCATCGTTTACAGCGCCTCCCCGGCCGGGATTTTCAGATTGCGGACGGCAGATTCGATGCTGCTTTGATGATCGAATGGCTCGAGTACCGGGCGTCCCTCGCTGTCGATGCGAATCGCTTCGATCCGCATTTCGGCTTCCTTGAGCCGCGAATGGCAGCGTCTATAGTGGCGAATTCCCTGTTCGTAGCGGGCCAGGATTTCATCGAGGGGCAAACCGCCCGCTTCCAATGCCCGCACCGCCTCCTCCAGCTTGAGAAGGTCCTGTTCCAGGGTGGTCGAGTCAAGGGTGTGCGAGGGTTCTGAAGATGCGCTCATCCGGCTCCCTCCCTGGGGCTTTCCCGTTTGCTGTTTTTGCGATCTGGGCTCACTGTTTCCACCGTCGGATCGGGGTTTACCCGCACCACCCGACTAGTCAAGAGCCCTTGATGCAAACGAGTTTCAATGAGACTTCCTGCCTCGATTTGGGAAATGTCTCGGAGAAGGCGTGGAGCATGGGCCTTTCCGTTATCCTTTTCCGACAAGACGCTTGTCAGGGTATAGCCTCTCTCCAATACCTGCAAGGGATTCATGCTACCTAATTGAGCGCCGAGGGCATCGATTTGTGAAACTTTGCGGGCCAGGTTTACCAGGCAAGCCTGGCGAAGTCTTTTAGCTAAATCGCCTATTTTTTGTGTTTTTTCAACAAGCCACTCGCGTGGCCGGCGCCAGGCGGCCCTCCTGGATAGCTGATCCAAACGATCTTCGAGCTCTGAAAATCGCTGCGTTGCCCGGCTTCGCAGGAACTGAATTTGGGCATCGATTCTTTCGATCCAGTCCGAAAGGATCGGCGAGGCCGATTGGGCCGCGTGGGTGGGTGTCAGCGCACGAAAATCGGCGGCTAGGTCCACCAAAGTCACATCATCCTCGTGGCCGATGCCCGCCGCAATCGGAATGGGGCAGGCAATCACGGCTTTGACAAGAATTTCCTCATTGAAAGCCCAAAGATCCTCCATGCTTCCTCCTCCGCGGCCAAGGAGGATCACTTCCGGCCTGCCGGGGTGGTCGAGGTTCAAGTTGCCAAAAAGACCCAGAGCCCTGGCCATGCCCTCGGCGGCCCCGTTCCCTTGCACCTGGCAGGCGGCAACGACGACGCGTGCCAGCGGCCAGCGAGCGCGTAGCGTTTCGAGCATATCCCTGATGGCCGAGCCCGAAGCACTCGTGATGATCCCAATGACGCGGGGAAAGCGCGGCAATGGCCGTTTCCTGGCCGCGGCAAACCAGCCCAACGCCTCCATCTTTTCGCGGCGCTGGCGAAAGGCCAACTCCAGCGCGCCGATTCCTTCAGGGGTCAACTCCTGGCCAATGAACTGGAGGTCGCCGCGCTCGACGTAGAGGTCGACTTTCCCCAGGATTCTTAACCGCATTCCCGGTGCGATTTCAAACCGGGCTTTGCTCAAGGCCGCGCGAAAAATGACGACCTTCAAGCTGGCGCTGGCATCTTTCAACGTGAGGTACGCATGCCCGCTTTTGGCGAGGGTCAAATTCGAGACTTCTCCCGCAACCAATACCAGAGGCATCGGTTGCAGGAGACTCTTGATTTTTTGCAGAAGTTCGGAAACTTCGAGCGGCTTCGGTTCGGTATCGAACAGATCCCTGGCCATTAGAAATGAATTTTCTCACAAGCCAGGCCGAAGGCCTCGGCAACGGCCGGATGGGTGATCTTCCCCAAGTGGATATTGAGGCCCGCTGCCAGGCCGGGGTTGGCCGAGACGGCTGGTCCCAGTCCCTTCGTGGCGATGTCGATGACATAGGGCAAAGTCACATTGGTCAGCGCGTAGGTGCTGGTGCGGCCCACGGCGCCAGGCATGTTCGTAACGCAATAATGGACGACTTCATCCACCATATAAGTCGGATTCTCATGCGTCGTCGGCCGGCTGGTCTCGACGCAGCCCCCCTGATCGATGGCAACATCGATGATCACCGAACGCGGCGGCATCTTGCGCAGATCGTCGGCACGAACCAGGCGCGGCGCCCGGCCGCCCGGAATGAGGACCGAGCCGATCAAGAGATCGGCGCGTGAAAGGCAATCTAGGATCGTGTGGCGGTCGCTAAAAAGCGTGGTGACATTGGGCGGCATGACATCGGCGAGATAGCGCAACCGGTCGAGATTGACGTCGAGCAGTTTCACCTGGGCGCCCAGGCCGGCAGCCACCCTGGCGGCATTGGCCCCCACGATGCCCGCGCCCAGCACGACGACCTGTGCCGGAGCGACGCCCGGCACTCCGCCCAGCAAGATTCCTCGCCCCTCAAACGGACGCTCCAGGAATTTGGCCCCTTCCTGAATGCTCATCCGTCCCGCCACCTCCGACATGGGGGTGAGCAACGGTAGCGTTCCCCGGGCATCGCGGATCGTTTCATAGGCCACCGCGCTGATACCCGACTGGATGACCGTGTCGGTGAGCTCCTTGTCCGCGGCGAAGTGAAAATAGGTGAATACGATTTGGCCCTTGCGCATGTGGGGCCATTCGCTTTCGAGAGGCTCCTTGACCTTGACGATCAGGTCGGCTCGAGACCAGATTTCGCCCGCTTTTTGAACGATTTCGGCTCCGTGTTGAGCGTAAGACTCATCCGCGATTCCCGACCCCTGGCCGGCAGCGGCCTGGATCAACACCTTGTGCCCTCGCTGCGTTAACTCTTCGACGCCCACGGGGGTCATGCCCACCCGGTATTCGTGATTTTTGATCTCCTTCGGAACTCCAATGATCAGCGGATTCATGAATAAGGGACCCTTCCTAGCCTCACTGGGAGCGGCGCTTTGCGCACCATTTCTTACCATGATAGGAGAGGCGAATGGGATTCTAAGGAGGAGTGGGCATGCCCCCTCGCTGGGTGACCGTGCTAATTCTTGTCGGATGGGCCGCGACCACCTTCCAACTTGTCTTCTGGGAATTTCTGCCGGCGTACTCCCATTCCGTGCCCGCGCCGGTGTTCATAGCCCTCGCCGATGAAACGGTCGGCAGCCGTACCAGCGTCAGATGGTCGATCAAACGAGACGGAATCGAGGTGATGCGCGCCACTTCCGGCCTCGATTACGCCGAAATCCCGTCGGAAAAATTCACTTTTTGGATGGAATATAGCCCCCTGCCGGCTGCTTCCGGCTTCCTTCATTTCCGGACCCTGAGAACGGAGTATTCCACGGGCCGCAACGGCTTTCTTTTGGGAATCGCCAGCAAGATGGATGTCGAGGGCCCGGCCGGTTTCCAGATCGTGTCGCAAACAAAAATGGAGGGCAAGGTCGAAGGCCGGTTTCTGAAAAGGAAAGTGGAACAGAAGCTCGTCAACACGACCCGGAGTGAAGAATTGTCCCCCGTGGAAATTGGACGGCCGCCGATGGTCTGGTTTCCGTTCATGCCGGTCTGGCGAATTGGGCGGATCAGTCCCGGCGATAGCTGGCGCGTCCATTGCATCGATCCCTTGGGGGATATGGCGAGTTCCGGTCAGGGACGGGTCTCGGGAAAAATCTTGCAGATTGAAGTGCTCAAAAACGTGGACCCCTGGAAAGACGATCCGAAGGCGATTCTTTGCCGCAGAATCCGCGCCACGGGCGAGGAGTGCAAGATGGAGCTCTGGGTCGATCCCGATTCGGGAAAAGTGATGAAGCAGGAGGTGGTGCTGGAATTCCGTCACCGCTGGACCATCGAGCGGGAGGAATGATGTCGACTGAGCCGAATCACCTGGCGCAACCGGGTCTCAATGGCCACCACCCTTCCAGCGAGCCGACTCGTGCCGAACAGGGGTTGACCGATCCTGCCTCGGGCGGTTGGAATCAGGCCGTTGTCCAACCGCCGATGATCGAGATCATCGGTGTTTCCAAGGTTTATAGCGGCAAGCCCGCCGTGGACGACATGACCTTGGTGGTCCCCAAAGGAGAGTTATTTGCCTTTCTTGGACCCAACGGCGCGGGCAAAACGACGACGATCAAGATGCTCTGCGGGTTGTTGCGACCAAGCAAAGGGACGATCAAGGTCGGCGGTTACGATCTGACCATGCAGGGGCGCCAGGCACGGTCGGTGATGAGCTATGTGCCTGACTTGCCCTACCTCTACGACAAACTCACGGGCCGCGAATTTCTCGAGTTCGTCGCGGAAATGCATGGCCTTTCCCATGAAAAAACCGCGGAAAGAATCCGCCATGTGGCGGGCCTCTTTCATCTGGAAGGCTTCCTTGACCTTCTTACCGAGCGCTATTCCCATGGGATGCGCCAGCGGACGGTGTTCGCCTCGGCCTTGCTGCACGAACCGGGCTTGTTGATTGTTGACGAGCCAACGGTGGGGCTCGATCCTCGCAGCGTCAGACAGCTCAAGGACATCCTGCGCGAACAGGCAAGAAACGGGACGACGGTTTTCCTTTCCTCCCATTCGCTCGATGTCGTCGAAGAGCTGGCCGACCGGATCGGCATCATTAGCCGCGGCAAACTAATTGGCCTGGGCCGGGTCGCGGATCTGAAGAATCAGGCATCGCTCGACGGGTCGCTTGAAGAGGTATTCCTCAAGCTTACCGAAGAGGCGGCAACCACGGCGGTGCCCGGCCTATGAAAAATGACTTGGTGCCCGCCGGAGCCCACGCCTCTGGCGGGTTTGCTACCGGCGATCTTGATGCCCACGGCAAATCCGCGAGAGCTCGCAACCCCGGAGCGCTCGGGGTGTTCCTGAAGCTGGGGTGGCGGCTTCTCAACAACTCCTGGAAAAGTTACACGACCTTGGCGCTGATGCGGCCGCTAACGATCGCGATTTGCAGCTTCATCGTGGTCCATTTTGTTTTCATCGTCGCCTGGTTTGGTTTCAAATACCTGGCCGATCAAAAACTGCCCTTGGGCGGCAACATCGTCGCCCTGCTATTCGATCTGCTCTTTCTGTCGCTGGCCGCCTTGCTCGTTTTTTCGACCGGCCTGATTTTGCATGCCAGCCTCTTCGATTCTGCCGAAACGGCGTTTCTATTGAGCAAACCGGTCGATGAAGACCAGGTATTCGCTTACAAGTTCGTCGTGGCGGCCTCGTTTAGTTCGTGGGCATTTCTCTTGCTGGGCGGGCCGATTCTGATCGCCTACGGCATCTCGGTCAAGGCAGGGTTCGCTTTTTATGCGCTTATGCCGCTCTTTTTTGTCGGTTTTGCACTGATCCCCGGCTCGATCGGATCGATCTTGTGCCTGCTTCTGGTGAATTTCTTGCCCAAGGGCAGGGCCCTGGCCGTCGGCTTGGGGATCGTCATTCCCGTCCTGATCGTGGTTTCCTGGCTTGGCCTGACCTTGAGAGGCTTAAGGCAAGGAGACATCCAGATGGGGGAAGACTTGCTCCAAAAAACGCTGGGGCAGGTGCAGGTCGCCAGCCTTCCCGTTTTGCCCAGCTACTGGATTTCCCGGGGATTGCGGGCCGCTGCCTACGGCGATGTGCAAACCAGCCTCTATCACCTGGGTTTGGTGTGGACGCATGGGGCGTTCATTTATTTGGTCGCGGCCTTTTTGTCGCGGCTGCTTTATCGGCGCGGCGTTGACCGGCTGACCATGCAGCCCGATGCCGACCAGGCCAAGACCGCTTCGTTCATCGACCGCCTGTTCAGAATGATCGCTCCGGCCGACCGCAGCCTGGCGGCGCTCATGCTCAAGGATTTCAAAACCTTCCGGCGCGATCCCCGCCAGTGGGGGCAAGTCGTGCTGTTTATGGGGCTGCTTTTGCTTTATTTCTCCAATTTGCGGCGCATGTTTCCGCAAGAGATCGAGTTTCCTTTTCAGATCGGCTTGGGATTTCTTAACCTGTTGAGTCTTTCGCTGCTCATGTGCACCTACACGGGCCGGTTCGTCTTTCCCCAGTTGAGCCTGGAGGGGCGGCGCTTCTGGGTGCTGGGACTCATGCCGGTCGAGCGGACGCGCATGCTCATGGCCAAGTACTGGTTTGCCTTTACCGGCTCCATGATCGTGACCATTCCCCTCATTGTCATTTCCGATATCTCGCTGGGCATTCCCCTTTCGGGCATGGCGATCCATATCCCGCTTTTGGCCCTGGTTGGTTCGGGAATGAGCGGTCTGAGTACCGGGTTGGGCGCGCTCATGCCCAATTTTCGTGAAACCGATCCGTCGAAAATTGCCGTCGGTTTTGGCGGGACGTTGAATCTGGTTGTGGGTCTTGGGTTTCTTTTGGTGATGGTCTTCTTGGGCGCGCTGCCCTGGCATATGGCCTACGCCATTAAGGGACCGGACGGTCCGCCCGCGGGTGGTTGGGCGATGATCGGCTTGGGACTCCTTCTGGCGACGATGCTCGGCCTGCTCGTGACCTTTTTTTCCCTCGATCGTGGCTGCCGGGCCCTGGAACGGATGGAGTTTTAAAGGGACACAGGACGATTGAGAGCTTGAACAGCCCGAAGTCTGATGACCTTGGGGCCCATGACATTCTGGTTTGGGTGGTGTTTCGCGAATGAAAAAGACAGCGATTTTGTTGATCGATTGCCCCGATCAAAGGGGCATTGTCGCGGGGGTTGCCGACTTCTTGTGCCGGCACAATGCGAACATCCTTCATGCCGATCAGCACCAGGACGCCGAACGCGATCTTTTCCTGATGCGGGTCGAGTGGGACCTCGAAGGGTTCGACCTCGATTTAGAGGAGTTTCCCCGCCGGTTTGCACCTGTCGCCGACCGGTTCGCGATGCGCTGGAAACTGGAGCGGTCCGATCGGCCGCTGCGGGTCGCATTGTTTGTTTCCCAGCACCTGCATTGCCTGGTCGATCTTCTTTACCGCCATCAATCGAAGGAGCTGCTTTGCGACATCCCCCTGGTGATCGGCAATCACGAAGGGGCGAAGCGCTGGACCGATTTTTACGGCATTCCCTTTCATTACATCCCGGTGGAGCCAGGAAAAAAGGCCGCAGCTGAGAAGAAGCAACTCGCCTTGCTCGATGAGAACAAAGTCGACCTGGTCGTGCTGGCGCGATACATGCAGGTCATTTCTCCTGACTTTGTCGCGCGCTTTCCCCGGCGCGTGATCAATGTCCACCACTCGTTCTTGCCGGCGTTCATCGGCGCCAAGCCTTATCACCGCGCCTTCGAGCGGGGGGTAAAGTTGATTGGCGCGACCAGCCATTATGTCACCGACGAACTCGACGAAGGGCCGATCATCGAGCAGGACCTGGTACGCATCTCGCATCGCGATTCGCTCGAAGACTTACTGGAAAAGGGCCGCGACCTGGAAAAGATCGTGCTTTCGCGCGCCCTCAGATGGCACATCGCACACCGGATCTTGGTTTACGATCGCAAAACGGTCGTGTTCGATTGACAAAAAAAGCCAGGCTCTTTGAGCCTGGCTTTTTTTATGTTAAATTTTCGTCTTTTTCTTGATCCAACCAACCGCGGCCTAGGCCGGTCGTTTATTGCTTCCCGCCGAAATCCTTGGGCAGGGTGCGGAAGGCGCTGTGAATATGGTTGGCGGGGTTTCCTTCGCCGTCAGCCTGGACATTGAGGAATTCCACCTGGAAGTCCTTGCGAGCCACGCGGTAGGTCATTGGTTTGCCGGGCTTGTTTTCATCGCGGTAGTAGCTGAAGTAAAGATCGCCGGGGGTTTGTTCGATCCGGTTCCATTCTCGTTTGGCGATCGGTTCGGCCAGACGGCGCAGGTAGGCCTGGACCAGCCGGTTAAGAATTGCCTTTTGGTTATCGTTCATTTCGCCGGAGGTGAGTCCTTTCAATTCACTGGGCGATGCGGCTACCGTCTTGGCCTCGACCTCGGGATGAGGTTGCTCGCGGCGCGCCTTGGCTGCCTGCGCGGCATCGAGTGAACCGGTGAGTTCCAGGGCGATATCCTGGACATTGAAGATCGGCTTGGTGCCTTTACGGCTGCCATTGAGCACTTCCGCGGGATTGGAAGCGAATACTGCCGGAGTGGCGCTGATCACTTCCTCGCCCGTGAGCGTGAAATTGAGCGAAAGGTGATGGCCTTCGAAACGCCAACCCCAATCGCCTTTGCCCGGTTCGCCGTAGATGGAAACGAAATACCAATTGGGATTGCGGACATTCACCCCCTTGGTGCCTTCCATTTCATGGAGGAGCGATTCGAGGCTCATGATCGTTTCGGCCGCCTTGGCTCCCTCGGCGGATGTGCCGGCGCGTAAGAGTGCCATCGCCTTTTCCTTTTGCGGTGTATCGAGCAGTTCCAACCGGATGCCGGCGCGGGTGGGTTTACGCTGTGCATCTTGTAACGGCACGAAATGCCAGTCGGTGCGGTGCTTCGACTCGAAAGGGTAGGCCGCTTGCGCCGTCTGCTCGGGCTTGAGCGAAGCGAGGAACTCCTTGGCGGCGCTGGTCATGGTTGCGCCGGGAGGAGAGTCCAGCGGAACCACCATCCAGGCGGCCGCCAGGAACACCAGGGGAGAGACCATTGCGGCGATGCGTTGGTATTTCATGCGGAATCGCTCCAAAGCCGAGTTACCGAACTCGAAAAAAAGGGAACGTTAGTCATCCGGCGAGGGGACGGCCGGAATTGATTTTGCCGGGGCGTTGATCTTGGGTCGATCAATCAGCCCAAGTGCATTCCATTGCGGGCTGCGAAACATTCAATCGCAGGCCCCGGCATTTTTCATCACCCGTCATTTTTCGTCAACGGGAGGTGTCTACGACGGCCGTGCCTTCAGAGTGGCCAACCGCGGCGATTCCATGAGCGGAAAAAACGGTGGCCGCTTTATCAGCGGCCACCTTCAGCGGTCGAGATCAGACGGGATCAGTCGGGAAAACTAATTTCCGTAACTTCGTATTTGAACATTCCCTTGGGCAGATTGACTTCCGCGATTTCGCCCAGTTTTTTTCCCAGGAGGGCGCGGCCGCGCGGGCTGGTCGCCAGGATTTTGTTGTTTTCGTAATCTTCCTCGCCCGGGCCCACCAGGTGGTACTTGGAACTTTTCCCGGTGGAAAGGTCTTTGATTTTTACCTGGGATCCGAAGACGACGGTGCCCGTGGGCAGGGTGCTGCGATCGACGATTTGCGCTCGAGCCAGTTCGTCACGCACCGAGTCGATCTTTGCCTGCAGCATTCCCTGATCTTCCCGGGCGGCGTGGTATTCGGCATTTTCCGAAAGGTCGCCCAGGGCGCGCGCTTCCGCGACCCGCTTGGTGATCTCGATCATGTCATGGTTTTCCATGCGCTCGAGTTCGCCTCGCTTGCGTTCAAACCCTTCACGGGTCATTGGCACACGATCGGTGGCCATAAACCCTACCTCATTGCAAATTGTTAATCGGGAGGGACCAAAGGATCGCAAACCAAACACGATCAAAACAAGATGCCCGCAACGAGCCGGGGTATCCCGGTTGCGGGCAGGTCCCAATAACCATCAAGCCATTTTCCCAGCGAAGGGTGGGTCTGTAAAGGGTGAAGACAGCATGAACGGCAGGGATTTTTCCGAATTGGCCCCTTTTTCCGGTTAAAACCGCTTAAAATACGGACACGGGATCAAGGCAAGGGAGCCTTCATGAAGGCAAACAAAGGGAAAAATGGCGACAAAATCGGTATAACCGGTATTGTCGGCTTGGGCTTGGATCAAAGCGACGAATCCAAACGAGTCACTCGTTCCGAGCATTTTCTCCTACTCGGCGGATCCGAGCAAACCCATGAACGTATGCAGGATATGGCGATTCGCTTCGAGGAGCGCCTCAAGGATAAAGGCAAGCGCCTGCAAGATACTTCTCTTCCGGAAGCCATGGACCTTTTGCGCGATTCGCTTCGTTAATTTTTCGTTCCTTTTTTTCACCTGCCTTGTTTTTTCGGCCCCAATCGGCGCCGGTGGCCCGGTTGCAGGTGCTCAAGTTGCCAGTGCTCAGGATGACGGTGGTCAGGTTGAAAGCCGGGATGCGGTCGACGCAGCCGATTTTCTTGGCAATGGCCCGGTAGCCGCTCAAGACGCGGCTTCCGGAGAGAAAAAAGCACTCCCTCAAGAAAAGTCCGCAAAAGAACCCCCGCAAAAAGCGCCAGACAACAAAGCCCAGGTCAAGAAATCGCCGGCACCCATCCCGCTAGAAGCACTGGTTGAGAGCCAAAAAAAACTGGACAGCGCACTCAAGCAAAATGTGTTGCCGCTGCGAAACGACGAATCCCTTGATGTGGGTGTCTACGCCCGTGCGGCGAGAATCGGCATACTCCTTGGCGAACAGAACCTGCCTGGCGGTTCCCAGCGAATCGATCGGGCGTTGCAAACGGGACTGAAGCGCGCCAATTCCCCAGGTAAGGGATTGGCCTCACAGCCCGCGGGAACCTGGGTCTGCCGGGCTTACCGATCAACAATCGATGGCTCCTTGCAACCCTACGCCATCAAATTTCCCAAAGGTTATGGCGAAAGCCAAATCTCCTGGCCCTTGGAAGTGGTGCTGCATGGGCGAAGCGATGGTCTGACCGAAGCACTCTTCCTCAATCAGCATGAGCCTGGAAAAGTAGCGCTTGAAAAAAATGTGGTGGTCGAAGTCTTCGGCCGGGGGAACAACGCCTACCGCTGGGCGGGGGAAACCGATGTCTTCGAAGTCATCGGCGACACTCTGCGCCGAGAAAAAGATAAAATCGATCCGAAAAGGGTTGTATTACGCGGCTTTTCCATGGGA
This sequence comes from Gemmataceae bacterium, assembly GCA_965226945.1. Taxonomy (GTDB): domain Bacteria; phylum Planctomycetota; class Planctomycetia; order Gemmatales; family Gemmataceae; genus SYLG01. The sequence goes on from OZ245717.1 coordinate 5,760,677, forward strand.
GGCGCTGGCACCTGGCATCTGGGTTTGCACCATGCCGACCGTTTTTGCGCCATCCAGCCGGGGGCCGGCTTCACCAGGACAATCGGCTATGCCAAAACGGTGCCCGCTGACTTGCCCTTCTGGCAGCGCGAAATCCTCAGGCGTTACGATGCGGTGGACGCCGCGCGCAATGTCGCCATGGTCGCAACCGTGGCCTATAGCGGCGCGGATGACCCGCAGAAAGAGGCAGCCCTCAACATCGAGCGTGCCCTCGCCGGCCGGGGCGAACCAGATCCCAGTCAGGATTTCTTCACCCAGGCGCTTGGTGCCGACGCCCTTCTCAAGGCGCGCATCAAGCATTTGATCGCTCCCGGCCTGGCTCACAAAATGCCGCCGGAATGGAAAAAGAAAGTCGACGATGCGATTGAGCCTCACGTCGCGAAGGGGCTTGATACCCATCCCGCGCAAATCGATTGGACCGCAAATAGCGAACGGCATGGAAAGTGTCACTGGATCCAAATCACTGGCCTGAAGGGCGCTGGGTCGCCGGGCCGGGTCGTCGCCCAAAAAACGGCCACCGAATATCGCGTCGTCACCCAGGGAATTGACCGTCTTGCGCTTGAGCGCAAATCGACTGACCCCACCAAACTGATCCTCGATGGCACCGAATTTGAATGCCCCAGGGCAGGTGCTCATCACTGGATACTTAAGGGAAAAACCTGGCAAGCCGATCCCGAACCCTTGGGTTGGCGCAAACGGCCTGGATTGCAAGGGCCCATCGACGATGCCTTCATGGATGGTTTCATCGTGACCCTGGGCACCGGTAAACCGTGGAGCGAGCCCGGGCAGAAACGAGCCGTGGAGGAACTGGAACGCTTTCGCCTGGAATGGACGAAATGGATGCGCGGCGATTTCCCATTTGTGGCGGAAGAACAGATCACGGCGCAAATGCAGGCGGAGAAGCATCTGGTTGTTTTTGGCGACCCCGGGTCATCAAAAATCCTGGCCCAGACCGCGAGCAAGCTCCCCTACCCATGGCAAGCCGGGACCATTGAATGGCGGGGCCAGGCAAAATCGGCGGAAACCTATTTACCCTTTTCGGTTCAACCCAATCCCAATGCCCCAGGAAGATACCTGGTCGTCAATAGCGGTCACACCTTCCACGAAGAGCAGTTCAAGGGGACCAACGCCTTACTCTTTTCCCAGTTTGGAGACTTTGGCCTTTACCACTGCCCCACGGGAATCGTCCATGAGGCTGGGCTTTTCGACAAGAACTGGAAATTCTCAGCGGATGCGGCCCGGTGAGTTCCTCTCCTCCTTATTTGAAGCCCCATCTCGCGGTGATCGCGACTGCCGCCGAAATCGACCCAGAGCGAATGGCCAGGGCGTCCTCGGTTGTGGTGGTCGATATCCTGCGCGCGACGACGACCATCCTGGCCGCACTGGCCGCGGGTGCCAAACGGATCATTCCCCTTTCCACCGTGGAAGAGGCCCGCAAGGTGGCGACAACCCTTAGCCAACGCGGCGAGTCCCTCCTGCTTGCCGGCGAGCGTGGAGGAAAACCCCTTGAGGGCTTCGATTTAGGAAATTCACCGCAGGATTTTCTTCCGGAACGGGTCAAAGGAAAAACGATCGTTTTCACCACGACCAACGGTACTCTGGCACTGAAACGCTCCTCGGCCGCTCAGGAACTGATCGCGGGCGCCTTTGGCAATGCCAATGCGGTCTGGAACCGTTTGAGGCAAAGGGGCGGCGATGCGATCGTTGGTTGCGCCGGCCAGGAAGGCACCCGGGCTTGCGAAGACCTTTTGTTTGCCGGATGGGTGGCCAGCCAGGCGAGAAAGAACGGCTTCACGCTGGATGAACAGGCGCTAAGAGCCCTTGAGTTATGGGAAGACGCTGATCGCGACCATGGGGCCGATCTGGAGCGGCGCCTTTGCGGCGTGCCGCATGGGCACACTTTGACTCAACTTGGATTTGCCTCGGATATCCGTTTTGCGGCACAATGGGACACTTCCCAGGGCATTCCTCGCTTCTCTCTGGATGCCGGCCAGGAATTTTTGGTGGGAACCCTGACCTGATACGGCGAGCCGTTTGGATGGGATTTCTCGTGGAAAGGACGATTGGCGAATGAGTATGGACAAGATCGTCGCGCTTTGCAAAAGGCGCGGATTCCTCTTCCCCTCCAGCGAAATTTACGGAGGTCTGAACGGCTTTTGGGATTACGGCCCTCTTGGCGTGGAACTGAAGCGCAATGTGAAAGAGGCCTGGTGGAAGGACATGGTCGCCGCCCATGACGAGCTTTCCCAGCTCGAGGGAGCGCCATCGCCCTTCCAAATGGTCGGCCTTGATTGCTCGATCATCATGCATCCGCAGGTTTGGAAATGCTCGGGCCACTACGACCTATTCCACGATTTCATGGTCGATTGCCGCGAATCGAAGAAGCGCTACCGGCACGACCAGGTGCGCGGCCGCTGGCTCGAGGGGAAGGGCCAGAAGGTGTTTGTCGCCACCCAGGTAGGCGGCGAGGAAGGGCTCAAGGAGACCGAAACCAAGGCGCTGAAATTCCTTGGCATGCGCTCCAAGCAGGCCGGCGAACTGGTCTGGGCATCGGAATTGGTCAGTTTGACCACGGTGAAGGATTTTGCGGCAGTGATCGCGCCCGATGCGGCCACGCTGGGCACGCTCACCGAACCGCGCGAATTCAACCTGATGTTCAAAACCTTTGTCGGCGCCCTGAGCGGCGAGGAAGGGGCGGCATTCCTACGGCCCGAAACGGCCCAGGGAATTTTCGTGAACTTCAAGAATGTGGTCGACTCGACCCGGGTGAAAACCCCTTTTGGGATCGCCCAGGTGGGGAAGAGCTTTCGTAACGAGATCACCCCCAGAAACTTCACCTTCCGCAGCCGCGAATTCGAGCAGATGGAGATCGAGTTTTTCTGCCATCCGAAGGAATCGGCCCAGTGGTACAAATGGTGGCGCGATCGCCGTTACCGCTGGTACACCAACCTGGGTCTCAATCCCCAGCGCCTCATCCTCAGAGAGCATCTTCCGGAGGAACTGAGCCACTATTCTTGCGGCACGGCCGACATCGAATATGGCTTCCCCTTCTTGCCTCCGGGCGAATTCGGTGAACTCGAGGGAATCGCCCACCGGGCCGATTTCGACTTGCGCAGCCACCAGGAAGGCAAGCTCGTCAAGGATGCGGAAAACAACCTCATCGTCGAACAGGGCGAAGACGGCAAACCCAGGCACAAGGGTTCAGGCAAGGATCTGCAATACTTCGATGACCGCGTGCGCGAACGCTACTGGCCACACGTCATCGAACCCTCGGCCGGCGCCGACCGTGGCACCTTGGCGTTTCTTTGCGAGGCCTTTGCCGAAGAAACCCTCGAAGGCGGAGAAATGCGCACCGTCATGCGTCTTCACCCTCGCTTGGCGCCGGTTAAGGCCGCCATCTTCCCGCTTGTCAATCGCGACGCCATGCCGGAAAAAGCTCAGGAGCTCTATCGCTCGCTCAAGGCCGATTTTGCGGTCCAGTACGACGACGGCGGGGCCATCGGCCGGCGCTATCGCCGTCAGGACGAAGCGGGAACTCCCGTTTGCCTCACGATCGATGGCCAGACCCTGACCGACCAAACCGTCACCTGGCGCGATCGGGATTCGCAGCAACAGGTTCGAGTGCCGCTTGGGGAAGTCGAAAGCAAGCTGAGGGCGCTGCTCAAGTCGACTTCGGCCTGATTGCGCTTCGGCGCCGATGGGCTTTTCCGTCTGGCACGGGCTTTTCCCCGTGCCGAGTACTTTTCCTTGGGGCCGTGCGGGTCTTTCAGTTCCGCGCGGCCCGATGCGTTGACCGACCCAGCCGGCCGAATTGCCGATTCTTGCTGAAAAAGATCAAAAACGCCTTTTTCTCCTTCCTTTCCGTCATTTTCCCGTCTTTTGTTGTCGGCGCGGTCTCGGTGGGCGGCTCTTTCCCGAAGCGCAGACAGGAGACAGGCCTATCAACGTGCCGTAAACTCTTAATATTCGGTACCGGATAGAGGCGTCGTTGCTGGGCTTCGAAATCGGGATCTGCTGGATTCGTTGATTTTATTTTTCATTTTTCTCTCTCCTGGGCCCTCACTTGGTTAGTTCACCTCTGCGAGCCTCGTGGCGGCAATATCGGGTGCTCTTTGGCTGCATTCTTTTGTTTGCCTTCCTTTTGGCGTCGTTCCCCGCGCGCAATCTCGATCTCTGGGTGCGCCTGGCGGACGGAAGCGACCTGGTTCGGGGGCAAATAACACCGGGACCTGGATTTCTTTTCGATCTGATCGTTTGGGCGGGAACGATATCGTTCGGTCCTTCGTTGATGGTGCTGTTCAAGGCCTTGCTCGTAGGCCTTTTGGCACGGAATCTTCTCAAATTGATCGGTGCCGATTCTCCCTGGATCGCGGCACTCGGAGCGGGTCTGGCCCTGCTTGCCATGTCGAACCGCCTGCTCATGCAACCTGGCGTGCTGTCGCTTTTGCTGACATCGGTTGTGATGCTCAGGCTCTGGCCGCCAGACAAGGCGCCGGACCCCCCCGGAATTTCTTGGTTCCTAATCTTCGCGGCCTGGGGCTTGATTGATCCCTCGTTTTGGATGCCGGTCGCCGTGTTGATCGCGGCATTCGTTGGCGAAATGGTCGACGCCCATTTGCGCCGCCTTAAAGGAGCGGTCGCCTGGCGCTGGATTGCCGCATGCCTTGTGGGATGCGCTTCGTGGGGATTGTTGGAGGTTTTTTCTGGCGCGGGGATATTGCAAGCGATCAACGATTGGGCGGGGCCGGATGGTTGGTATCGCTCGCCTTTTGGCGCCGAGTATTTCGCTCAGGCACTCAATAGTCCCTCGGGGCTGGCATTTTTCCCGCTCATCATCCTCTCGGTTTTCGGTATCGTCTTGGGCTTTCCCGAGTTTCGTTGGTCCAGGTGTTTGCCCTGGGCGGTCTCGGGATTAGCGGCCTGTTTGAACTACCGCCTGATTCCCTGGTTCGCGCTATTCGCCGGGCCTGTATTTGCCTGGGGAATCGCTCACCATTTTGGCAGTGGTGTGCAAAAAAGCGGCCCATTTCAGGAACAATGGAAATTATCTCCCTGGGGTCGAAAGGCGATTCCCGTTTTTGGCTGGTCCATTTTACTTTTGTTTCTTTTTTGTGCCTGGCCAGGTTGGTTGCAACTGCCACCCTATGGGCCAAGAATTTGGGGGTATGACCCTCACCCATCGTGGGAGCGGGCAGGAAGAAAAGTCGTGGATCTTGCCGCAAGCAAGGCGCTTCCCGAAAAGTTCAGTGTTGCCGTTCCTTCGCGCGCCATGGCGCGCGCGCTTTCCTGGTTCCATCCTTCCGTAGCCTGGTCGTTCAAGCCCGCACTCTTGATGGAGGGCAATACCGACCCGGGGACCGAACTGGTCCTGGTGCTCGACACCGACCATGGCCGGTGGCTGCAGACCGCGCAAAAGATGTTCGTTTTGGACCCGATGTGGCGGACGATCGACCTGGATGGTTCCTATGCCCTGTTTGCCAAAGGCGATCTGCCGATGGGGGCGTTGCCAGAATGGAATCCCAACAAGGTCGCTTTCGCGATTCCCCGTTCGGCCAAGGATGAAGAGGATTTTGCCGATTCCCCTATTCCCGAAGATGTCGACACCCCCTGGTATCGTCCCTTTTTTCGCGCAACCTCCGGCTGGAAACCCTGGCGCGACCATGCCGAACTTTTGTTGATGGTGGCCGAATACCAACGACTCAAGGCGCCAGGCAAGGCGATGAGATCCTGGGTGAGCTTGCAATCGGGCGGTCTAATTGCATCCGCCTTCGGCTGGGCGCCGTTTGGCTCGCCCGGCCTTCCTGTGGAAAGTTTGCTCAAAATACAAATGGTCGGGCCCTTCCGCGCCGGCGCTTTTGATCCGAGAAGTCTGACGCCGGCGGAAAATTGGGTCCTGTCGCTTCAAGATTATTACGGTACCTTTTACGGCGAAATTTCTCCCGCGGCGCTTTATTTGGCCATTCAGGCGCTGCGCCGCGAATCGCGGGAAAATCCCATGGATGGGACCACCCGCAACCGGCTTGCCGAGGCTTATCAGCGCTTGCTTTTCAATTCGAAGGAGAAAAGCTGGGGCCGCCGGGTGCCGGGTGTGATGCAATTGCGTCGGGTGCAGGTTGCGCGGGCCCTGACGGAGGCGGTCCGCTTGGCGCCCGATCTGGCCGATGCGCGCTTTGCGCTCGGCATGCATTACCAGGAGTTGGGCTATCGCGATTTGACCTTTTTGGAACTAAAACGGCACCAGGCCCTGATCGTCTCGCGTCCCTGGCCGCAAGGCCCGGAAGCGGCCAACCTGATCAAGCAATTGAACGACAATGCCAAAAAGCTTGAACGAATGGAACAAGATGTCCAGCGGCGACTCGATTCTTTCCATCGAGATGCCCCCGGGTTGAGGATTTTCGACCGGGCGCAACTGGCGTTGGAGCTGGGCCTGGCAGGGACGGCGCTTGAAACGCTCCTAACCAGCGATATCTCGGCCTTTGGCGCACCGGGAATGCAAATGGAAATCCAACTCCTTTTGTTTACCGGCGGCGCCAGACAGGTCCGTGATTGGACCAGTGTGGAAGAACTGGATAACCAGGATCTGCAAACTCACGTTTGGACGCAAATCCAGGCCTTTGCCGCGCTGGGCCAGTATGGGTCGGCCCGGAAACAGTGCCAGTATTTGAGTTTTCCGGCGGATGTCCAGAGTGAAAAGCAACCGCCGCGGGTTTTGGCAGGGCTGGTGCTCGGTCAAGCGGTTCTTGAGGGAATGGGGGCACATCTGAGCCCGGCGGCACTGGCCGCGCAGGCGTTTAATCGGCAACGGACCCAGGGGCGTCTCGATGGTCTGGCCGGCGAACTGCGCGGTGAAGCCGAAGGGCTGGTGCTTGCAGGTCTTCTTGCGCTGGAGGAAGGCCGGACCGGACTGGCGAAATCCTACTTTGAGCAGGCGCTGGCCATTCGGGGGCGCGCCGACATCGATACCACCTGGGATTTCGAATCAAGAACTCTTGCGGAAGGATTCCTGGGACTCATTCGCGAAGCCAATCGGTAAGCTCGTTTGCAAACGACCATTCGGTAAGAAGGCATCCGCGGTACCACGATCCCCGCGGCCATTAATCGGCACACCCATCACGAGGGATGCGTATGCGGTCCCTTTTTGAGGTGTTTCGCTCCTCATCGGGGGGAGGATCGGCCAGACCCATCACTCGTTCCCAGGCCACCGCGCCGCCGGCAAAAAAGATTCGCCCCATCGCGATCTAGGCCGTCGATACCTTCTGCACTTCAGAACTTTGCACCCGAAGCTTGCCCACTCGGCCATCGCATCGGGCAACCCTCAACCGATGCCCCAAACTAGCTGCCAAAGGCTAGGCCACCTTCCAGTCACCCAGGATCGGCAAGATCTCCGTCTGCGGCTCGCCGCCCGTAACGACCACCTCGTGGTCAGGACGAATGCAGACGTTGACCTCGGTTCTCATGCCAAAGTCGTCAAAGTAGAGCCCCGGTTCGATCGAAAAGCAAGTGCCGGGGATCAAACGCCTTTCCTCGCGCGTTTCCAGATTGTCGATGTTGGCGCCGTTGCCATGCGTTTCCTGACCAATCGAATGACCGGTCCGGTGGCAGAAGGCCTGGCCCTGTCCGGCCGCCTCGATCACGGCTCGGGCCGCATCGTCGACTTCCCAGCCGAATGGTCCGAGGCCTGCTTTCATCGCCGAGCGAACCTTGGCCACCGCGCTGTCCCGGGCCCGGCAAACCAGTTCGAAAAGGGTGCCATAAAACGGAGGAACGATCGTGCCGGCAAATCCCATCATCGACAGGTCGCTGTAGACCGCGCCGGGCGTCTTCAGTTTGCCCCAGATATCGAGCAACACCAGGTCGCCGGGACGGATGAGCGCGTCTTGACCTGCGAGCGGACCATAGTGAGGATTGCCCGCGTTCGGTCCGCAGGCGACGATGGGCAGCGAGCTGGAAACGAGTTGATGGGCCTCAAAATGCTTGAGGATGATCGCCTGCACTTCCGTTTCGCGAATCTCTCCCCGGTTTGTCAGCGCGTCGCGAATGGCCTGAAAACCAGTGGTAAACGCCGATCGCACCACCACCGCGGCTTCCAAGTGGGAGTGCCACTGCGCTTCGGACCAGACCGCCTCAAAAAGCTGCAGCAAATTCCCCGACGAAACGATTTCAGCCCCCTTTCGACGGGCCAGATCGATCAGGCCGGGGTCGACACGCGAGATGGCGGGATTGCGCTGCATCGGGCTGTATTCGGCGGCAATCTTTTTTCCCGGTCCGCAAAAGCTCTCGATGGCGCTTTCCCATTCGCTCCACTTCAAATAGATCCGTTTCTGGCCGGGCAGGCGATCGAGCGCCTCCGATTCGATCCGGTGGACCAACCGGGTCGGCTCACCCGAGGCGGGGATGAAGTAAGCCCAGCGGCGGCTTTTGCCCGCGAGCTGGGGCTGTTCGAGCACGCGCAGGGCAAGCGGGTTGGTATGGCGAAAATCGTAGAGGAGCCAGCCGTCGAGCCCCTCATTTCGGATCGCCTGCTGTATGCTTTCGAGGGAAAAGGCCATATCCACTCCTTGATGGCGCCGCAATTGGTCCTCGCGTGGATCCGGTTCCGATCCGGGGCGCGAAGGAACCGGTTCAGAATCGGGGCGCGGCGCCGGCTTGCGCGCTCAAAAAAGCCGCGCGGTGTTGTGTAATGCGACGGCGACTGAAGGGAGTTTAGAGATGGTGGCTGCCCCTGGATCCTGGTTCCCCGAAGATTTCGGGATTCCCTGGGCCGATCCTCGCCACCCGTTTCATGCCGAGCATATGGCCATGGCGATGGAGGAGGCCCGTTTGGCCGAAGAGGAAGACGAAGTGCCAGTGGGAGCGGTGATCGTTTCGCTGCAAAAGGGGGTGCTGGCGAGGGCGCACAACCAGCGGGAACAATTGAAGGACCCAACGGCCCACGCCGAAATGATCGCAATCACCCAGGCCGCCAACGCGATGAAATCGTGGCGACTGGAAGACTGTGTCCTTTACGTCACCCTCGAACCTTGCCCGATGTGCGCCGGAGCGATCGTGCAGGCGCGCATTCCCCATGTGGTTTATGGTTGTGTCGACCCCAAGGCGGGAGCATGCCACACGCTGTTCAACATCACGACCGATTCGCGGCTCAATCACCGAGCCACGGTCGTGGGAGGGGTGTTGGAAGGCGATTGCTCGTCCATCCTCAGTGAATTCTTCAGGAAAAAACGCCTGCAAGGCAAGAAATAGCGAGCACTGCGGTGCAAAAGACCCCCAGTCGATTTCGTCCGCGTCCTCGGCATCGTGAGAGTTAACGGCGCCGGCGGTCGAATGATCCCCGGGTAAAAAATTCCGATTCGCTGGCGCATGCGTCCTGAGCGTCCCGTGGGCTATAGTTTGGGAAGGCTTGGTCGGCACCTTGGATCATCGGGAGTTGGGGCATGATGCGCTTCGCCGTGCATGCATTTGTGGCCATTTTGGCGGCCGGGTCACTATTGCCGGCTCAGGCTTGGGCGCAACGTCGTTCCCAGGTGCTCACCCACCCTTCCACTCCCAAGGCTCACCAGCTCGAGGCGCTCAACCTCGTGCTGCAGTGGAGCGTCGACTTGCCGATGGAAAGCAAGCACGACGGCATTCACGACGCCTGGGTGGTCGGCGGCCAGGTGCTGGTGCAGACTCGCAGAGGAACGGTCGTTTGCCTCGATGCCGAAACCGGCCGGCAATTCTGGCATGTCCTTCCCGGTCAACCTTATCAGGTGACGCTGGATCTTGCCTGGAACAATCGCCATGTTTTCGCGTTCAACAATGGCAGTTTGCATTCGATCGACCGGCGCAGCGGCGCGATCGACTGGCGCTTCCCCTTGGGAGTGACCCCCTCCGCCCCGGGCGTGGCGGATAACCAGCAGCTTTATTTGGCGGTCGAGGGGGAGGCGATTATTGCGATCTATCTGCCCCAACCCCCCGGGCCGGTCAAGCGCAAGCGTCTTGAACTCGATGTTCCCCGTTTGCGTGTCGGAGGCGGGCCGTCGGCAACCCGGGTCAAGGAAAAGCCAAACGACGTCCTCGCCGACTTCACTGGCGCGGCGCCGCCGCCGATGGGAGATGGCGCTGTTCCCGCCCCGGGGCCGGGAGACCAACCTCCTCCCGCGCCGGCCATGGATCCCAAGGCTCCCGGCACGCTACGCACCGTGGACGACGATGTGCAGCTCCTCAACCAGGAAGAGCCGATCTTGAATCCCAAGATCAACTGGATGTTTCCCACTCATGGGATCGTGCCGTTCCGCCCCTTGATCACCAAGGACTTCGTGCAAGGGATCAACTACCGCGGCGACACCTTCACTGCCACGAAAGTCGGCGACACTGTGAAGAGGACCACTGCGGAGAATGCCGAAGTCAACCTGCGCATCAATGGCCGGGTCATGGTTCAGCCTGTGCAGCACAATAAGTCCTGCTACCTTGCGACCGATGACGGCGCGGTTTACGCCCTGGATATCGACGCCGGTACGAAAACCTGGGAGCGGACGCTCAGCTTTGCCCCCGAACGCCCCCTGTTTTGTACCGAGGACGACCTGTTTGTGATCACCAAACTCGGTTTGACCCGGCTCGATGCCCGCACGGGCAAAATCTCCTGGACCGTCAACGACGGCACTCGCATCGCGGGGTACCAACCCGGGATGCACAATGTGGTTTCGGTCAATCCGAAGTTCGTTTACGCCTTCGATCGTCCCGGCAACATGTATATCTTCGACCGGAAACTCGGCCGCGAACTGGCCAGGGTCGACTGGTCCGATTTCAATGTGCCCATTCCGAATCGATCGACCGATCGACTCTTCCTTGCCAGCCATTCGGGCAAACTGGTCTGCCTGCGGGACCGGGACTACCTGCTCGCCGAGTTCCATGGCCAGGGCGAGAATGTGATGGAGGATCTGGTCGCGCAAAAGACGGTGGTCGATGTGCTGAACCAGCCCAGTCAGATTCAGGAAGCCGACGGCGCGACCTTGCGCGATGTGCTCGCCCAGGTCGCTTCCAGGCATCGCCTACGCATCTTTTTCTCCGATGGCGCCTTCCGCGATCAGAACCTCGAACCGGTGGCCAACAAGAAGGTGAAGGTCGTTTCGCCGGCCAAGATGAGCCTGGGCAATCACCTGGCTTCCATTCTCAATCCGCTCGGGGCGACCATTGCCAATTTGGGCGGCGTGTTCATGGTGGTGCCGAAGCCGGGCGCCGCCGCGGCGACGCCCACGCCAGCCCCTGCGCCTGGCGCAGACGCCGCGCCCGGTGAGGAAAAACCACCCGCCGACGCCGATGGCAACAAGAAGCCGGACGGAGATGGCGACAATCCCCCCGAAGGGGCCGATGCGGCCAACCCGAAACCGGCGCCCGCCAAACCCCAACCGAACAAGCCGGCCGCCAAGCCTGGCTTACCCGCTTCTCCCCCGAAAAAGCCGGGCGGCCCGTAGTCGTGGAACTGGCGCCGAAGGCGTTGGTCGATAACAAAAAAGCCCCGCACGTGCGGGGCTTTTTTCATGGTGTGAGATGGGGTAATCGCCGGCCGGGATCAAGGTTTTAACCGCTCCAGCGACTTGGCCACATCGGTGAGGATCGACTTGTTTGGCGCTTCCTTGAAGGCGTTGGCATCGTGCAGCGCCGTATCCCACGAATCGAAATCGGCCGGTAGATCCTTCTTCGTGATTTTGACGAGCGATTCGCGCGCGGCATTGCGCAAGGCAACATCTTTCTCGGTCTTCAAGACGTTGAGCAAACTCTCTGTCGAGAAGGAGCTTTCCTTGAACTGGCTCAGCGTTCGCGCGGCGACGATCTTTTCGTCCAGCTTGCTTTGCTTGTCCATTTCCGAACCGACGACGGTCGGTTCGCGCAAGACCTTCGTCAGCAAGTCCATTCCCTTGGGGTCGCCATGGACACCGAGCGAGGTCATGGCCTGGCATTTGATCAGCGTGGCGATTTCCGGCCCAAAGCTTCCCGCGCGGTAATAGGCTTCCTTGAGGATTTCGACCGCGCGCTCGTCCTTGAATCGGCCGACCGTTTCGACCGCTCGCAAGCGGCAAAGCGCCTGCGGATCGATGGTGGCTCCCTTGGAAAGCAGGTCGATGACCTTGTCCTGGTCTTCGGAGGTGCCGCCGTTTGCCAGCGGTTCCTTGAGTGCCGCGAACGCCTTGGCCCGTTTGTCGCCGTCCGTCGATTTTTCCAGCACGACCAGCGGAGGATCGGCTTTTTTGAACAGGTTTTTGAAGCGGAACTCCCGGGAGGTGATGTCGTCCCAGGTCGTGGCGCAGCCGCTGCTAAAAAGCACCAAACTCATCGACGCGACCCAGGCAAACCGGCAAGCGGTACGCCTCGAGGTTCCCAGGGATTGTGATGCTAGTTGGATTGGGGACATGGCCCTTTGGTCCTGATAAACGGCATCGGTGTGGCCAGTTTCGGGGCCAGATTCCGCAGTGGGAATAGCCAGGGAAGCCTCTGGCCGCAAGGGGAATCGCCAAGGAAACGAAAAGATGCCCATTGAGGCCCAGGAGAATCAGGACGAATGAAGGAAAAAGGAGGAAAAACCAATTAGGTCCCACGAAACCAGGGAGATCAGTACCTCCGGGGCGTTTTTTGGTTTAGAATCTTCTATACGGTTGGGTCTGCCCCGCCGTGGTCCCGCTCCCCGGGGGTTGTAGTCGTGGAAGGACAAGTAGACGCCAAATCCATTTTGCAATTTGCGCAGTTGAATGGGTTGATGACGGAAGCCCAGGTTATCGAGGTGAAAGAGGACCTGGATGCCAATCCAGACCTCGACACCTTGTATAGGCATCTAGAAAGAGGTCGATATCTAACTGGCTGGCAAATCGAGCGATTGCGCAAAGGTGAGCGAGACGGCTTTAACCTGGGCGGCTTCCGGCTGCTTTACAAAATCTCGTCCGGTAGTTTCGGTCGCGTTTACCGAGCGGAAAATCCGCACACGGGCCGGGTGGTTGCGGTGAAGGTGCTGAGGCGTCGCCATAGCGATGACAGCGCGCGCATCGAGTTGTTCATGCGCGAAGGCAAGATGGGTCTGAAGCTCAAGCATCCCAACATCGTCGAGGTGCTGGGGGTCGATCAGGATTCGACCACGGGCCAGTACTTCATCATCATGGAATTCGTCGAAGGAGAGAACCTGCGCGAACTGATCAAGATTCGCGGCGTGTTCAAGGTTTCCGAAGCCCTCAAGCTGATGGAAGACATGGCGCGCGGGTTGCAGTTTGCCGTTTCCCAAGGCTACACCCATCGCGACATCAAGCTGACGAACATTCTGGTTTCCGCCGATGGCCATGCCAAGCTGGTGGACTTCGGACTGGCGAAGTACTTCGATGCGAGCACGGGCAAAGACGATGGCGAAAAGGTCGAACGCACCGTCGATTATGCCGGCCTGGAGAAGGCGACCAACGCCAAATCGGGCGATGTGCGTAGCGACATTTTTTTCTTGGGCTGCGTGTTCTACGAAATGCTCACGGGCAAATCGCCGATCGAAATGACGCGCGATCGCCGCGCCCGCATGTACAAGCAGCGCTTTGAAAATGTGTTGACGCTGACGCGCAACGACGTCGAGGCGCCCGCCTCGACCATCGGCCTATGCAACATGATGTTGTCGCTCAACCCGGAAACGCGATTCCAAAATCCGGGCCAGCTTGTCGAAGCGGTCAAGAATGCGCAGCGCGATCTGGAAAAGGGAGCCAATGCCGACCCCGCGGTGAAGGCGGCCCCGTCGGTGTTAACCGTTTTTATCGTCGAATCGGATGCCGGCTTGCAGGATGCCTTGCGCCAAAAATTCCGGGAGCTTGGGTACAAGGTCCTCATCGCTGCCGATCCTCAGCGGGCCATCGACCGGTACCGCAGCCAGCCTTACGAGTTGCTCCTGATCGATGGCGGAAGCACGGGTCTGGAAGGGATTCGCGGGTTCGAACTCGTGATGCGCGACGCCAATTTGACCGCGAAGCATTTCGGCGGCGTGCTCATTTTGAATGAAGACCAGGCCTCCATGGCCAAGGAAGTTGCCACCACGGGCCATGGCGCCGTGCTGATCCGGCCGGTCGGCCTCAAGGCGGTCAACACCAAGCTCAAGGAGCTTTTCGACTGGATTCCCGAAAGCGCCCGCGTCGGGTCGGCTTAGGGATTCATTCCCCTCGTTTGGGTACGGTTCGCCCCATCCGTTTGAGCATCTCCTGCAGGTCTTGCCATGCATCCGCTTTTTTCGCGGGGGTGCGCAAGAGGTAGGAGGGGTGATACGTCGCCGTGGCGTCGATCCCGCGCCAGTTGAGCTGCTTGCCGCGCAAGGCGCCGATCGGCTTTTCCACTTGAAGCAGGTATTTCGCCGCGGACGCCCCCATCAGGCAGAGGTGCTTGGGGCGGATGAGCTCCAGTGTCTGCACCAGGAAGGGCCGGCAGTTGGCGGCCTCGTCGGGCATGGGCGGACGGTTTTCCGGCGGGCGGCATCGCAGAATATTGCAAATGAACACATCTTCGCGGCGAAAGCCGCAGGCGGCGAGCATCTTGTCGAGCAACTGACCGGCGGGTCCCACAAACGGTTCGCCTTGCTGATCTTCATTGAAGCCGGGAGCTTCCCCCACGACGGCAAGTTCGGCATCGACGGGGCCCACGCCAAAGACGGTGCGTGAGCGCGTGCGGACGAGTTCGGGACACAGCCGGCACTGGGCGACCCTGGCCGCCAGATCCTTGAGTGCGCGTTCACGAATGGGCACCGAAAGGACTGGCAATTCGAGGATCGAGGTTCCCTGGCCCGCGGAGGTGGCGGGCACCGCTGGCGGAGGGCTTGTCCTATGCGGTGCCGCATACTCTTTCTCCGTGAAAAGGCCGGTGGGGGCAGCGGGAAGTTGTGTGGCGGGCCGTTCCGGCACGGCTGGTGGACTCATCGCGGCCCGCAACGATCCCGCAGGCGGGGCCGAGAGTTGAGGTTGAGCCTGCGTTGAACTGGCCGCGGTGTTGGTGCGGGCGGTGGCGCTTGATAAGGAAGGAAGAGCCGGAAGCAGGGGCAGGAATTCGACACCGGCGCTACGCCAGCTTTCCAGATGAAGTTCGAGTTGGTCTTTCCAAGAAGAAGCGGTCATGTCGCATCGGATCCCCGCGGGGAGGACAAAGGTCTTCCCCTGCTGCGTATCATAGAAGTCTTGAGCTTCGCGCCCTGTTTGCGGTTTGGTGAGGGTGGCGATTTGGTGAGGGGGATTTTGCGGTGACTAAGGTGCAGGTCGGTTTGATTCAGATGAAGATGAGTGAGGCGCCAGCGGAGAATCTGCGCGAGGCGGAAGCACGGATCGTTGAAGCGGCCGGCCGGGGCGCGAACCTGATCGTGTTGCCGGAGCTTTTCCTTACCCCCTATTTCTGCCAAAAGGAAGACCCGGCCCTGTTCGATCTGGCCGAACCGATTCCCGGGCCCACCACGACCCACCTGGCCGAGCTTGCGAAGAAGCTGAAGGTGGTGCTCGTCGTATCGCTTTTTGAAAAGCGCACACCGGGGCTTTATCACAATACGGCCGTCGTCATCGAAAAAGACGGCTCGATCCTCGGCCTTTACCGCAAAATGCACATTCCTCACGATCCGCTCTTCTACGAGAAGTACTACTTCACCCCGGGCGATCTGGGGTTCAAATCATTCGACACGAGCGCGGGCAAAGTCGGCGTGCTTGTCTGCTGGGACCAGTGGTACCCCGAAGCGGCCCGAGCGACCGCGCTGACCGGCGCGCAGATCCTCGTGTACCCCACGGCAATCGCCTGGCACCCCTCCGAAAAAGCCGAATATGGTGAAGCCCAGCGCGAAGCCTGGGAACTGGCGCAGCGGGCGCACGCCCTGGCGAACGGAGTCTTCGTGGCGTCGGTCAACCGCATTGGCCACGAAGGGGATCCTAAGGGGGGACTGCAATTCTGGGGCAATTCTTTCGTAAGCGATCCTTATGCGCGTGTCCTTGCCCGGGCCGGGACCGAAAAAACCGAAGTGCTCGTGGTGCCGGTCGACTTCGCCATGATCGAAGACACTCGCCGCAACTGGCCATTCTTGCGTGATCGGCGCATTGATGCGTATGGGAATGTTGGCAAGAGATGGGCGGGGGATTAGGTAGGATGATGGACGGGGCTTGCCAGGCACCCTAGCAAGTATCACTTACATCCATTGTTTCACCTAGCCGTTGCTCCTCCCGTTTGCCATGGCCAGCGAAAGCCGTTACCAGCACAATTGCAGGTTCACCAGAGTTTTTCTGAGATCGATTTCTTGGACTTGCGGGGCCTGTCGTTCAGGATGCACCAAAACATCGGATTTTTTTCCTTGAGCCGGTGATAGAAGAGCTCGATAAGGTGAGCATCGAAATACCATAACGGGCCGTGATGAACAGCAAAGTCATCGAAAAAAACCGACATGGTCCTCAAGAGAAAACAATCTGGGAATAGTTCGACGAGGCGTCGCTCCAAATTCAAGCGTTGATCATTGGTTTCTTGGCCAATGATCAACTCAGAAAAATCGAAAGGAGAGAACAGCATCGTAATGTCTCCGTCGACAATTGCCTGAAGGGGGCCGGGCAAAAAATCATCGGGGACATCAGAGGCGCGTCCGCTAGGGTAATTGATGTCTACATTGATCTGTTTTGTTTCCAGCATTAATTTTGTAATGAAATTGGAAAACTTACACCCAGTAAGATCTAGCACATAACCAACCGTCAGCATATTTTCCCTCGTATTGAAATGTTGCCATTTGTAGTTTCTGTTCTTTGAGAAATAGGGCGACAATTTTGCCGCAATGTGGTTTAAGCGAATTCGACCGGATTCGCTCGGGGATGACCTCGTGGTAGAATCGTGTGAGTGCGGCCATGAACACGCGGTACTCGATGGCATACTGTGCGAGATCGATTACCAGGTTCGCATTTTGCCAGGTGCCTTGATCCATGATCCGTAATAGATGGTGCACGTAGTTTGTCTTAATGGTTGCGCATTGAAATATCTCCTCCTGATGGTCTGCCTCTTGATTTCTTCGAATGGTTAGGACTGCGTCAATCGATTCAGGTTTACAAGCGATCTTCACTTTCGTAGCACCGGCTTGGAGCAATCGGCGACCGGTGTTGGCCAAGTCCATGAAAATGCGAAAGAGGTCTGCGTCGACTGAATCTAATAGCCGTCCTCCCAGGTAGGATTGAATCAGGGTCTCGTCAATGACCAAAGCGGACTCAGCCTCATTTGCTGAGTCTCCCTTTACTTCAGGCCAACTGGCAAACGCGAACGCTTCGCGAGGGGGAACAGCTCGTTGGACAAGAATTGGCGCGCGCAACAATGCTTCCATGGCCTCCAATGCCCCTTCGGAGCGACGAGGTTTTGCGTTAAGAATTGCCCACCTGGCTGAGTCAAGCTGAAAAAGCCATTGATAAAAACGTTCGACGGAATGGGGAAACAAGGGCCAGCCATCGCCCAATGGACACTGCTCCATAATGTCAGAATCGAGACGAAGAATCAAAAACTCGGAAAATTGTTCAGTCAAAAATCCTTCAAACTGACAAATGAAATCAAATTCATCACTATCTCCCTCGTCTATAAAATATCTGCGCATTTCAGTGCGAATGACATCTACAAATCCACAAGATACACTAAGCACATCGATATTAGCCCGGAAAGAACCCAAATGTGAAAGCGAAATATCAACAAAACTAAATTCCTGACAGTATTTCAGTGAAGATGAACCACCGGATCGATCTTCAGGATCTGAGCTATATTTTTCCCGGAATTTGCCGGCTGGCATATCTAGGAGATAATCTAGAGTTTTCATCAACAAAGAACTCCACCAAGAGGTTTACGGCCAATTGCGTTCTATAATTTCAATTGCGCCACTAGTATTCCTTATTATAGCGATAAGTTTGCCGCTAGTCGGTAGAAATTTTTGGTCCTTGTACGGGAAATTCCTAATATTTGCCGACATGCGTTTAGCTATGTTTTCCTCACTAAAAGCCAACCCAAAACCTTTGTTAAAATCAGCCGAAGAAGCGTCTAGGGTTAATAAATTTATTATAAGATCGCCGATATTTTTAGTACCATCTTTAAGGTTATTTTGAATGGGGACCCATTTTTTGTCTGCAGTCTTTGGGCTACCAAGTGGCGTTTTCTCCTCGAATTTAATCCCAAGAAATTGGCCATCCTTGCCCTTGTTAATCATTATTTCTCCATCAAGTAAGTGCTTTTCCCTGCGTTTTCCGTTATTTTTAAAACCAGTCAAAAATATCCCCTCTCCTAGCACAGTCACTTGTTTATATCCAGATTGGACGAGCGCTTGAGCGGTTTTAACCAAGCCTTCGAGCTTTTCTATATCACTAGGGTTGAATTGGCCATTTGCATTCAGCTTTGAATGGTATTCGATGGCGGCTTTTGTCACATATAGACCATCTTCTCCATTTACGGGATCCGGTGCTCCGGTTTCCGGGTTTCCTTTTTTGTATTCTGGGTATTTAAGAAAATCAAATGAATAAGTAGGTGGAGCCTGTTGCGTCGGGGCAGCGGCCGAAGGATTGCTCTGTGCCGCCATATAAACTACAAATTCTTTGGCACCAATAGAAAAGCGGACTGCGCCAGTAAGAGCAGATGCTTGAAGTCCAGCATTTCCAAATGAAGTGGCCAAAGTCCGTATGTTTTCGCCGGAAAAAACAGTAGGCCTTCCGGCCATTTGAACAGCAGCCTCATTGCCTAAATTGCTTCGAGCAGCAACTTGGAGGTACTTATGCACTGGAATTCCAGAGGCAGCTAAAATCGGAGCGGGCGCTGTACCGATTTCAATTAGTTTTTGTATCGGCGGAACACCAGATTTGAAAAAACCCGTAATGGAAAGTGCGAGAGAAAATGCTCCGTCAGCATTGGCTTTTCCTAAATCATACTCTGATAGATCTGTCATTTCTCCAGTTATAGGATCTTTCTTCTTTGCAGGTTTACCCGTTCGCGGGTCAATGCCCGTTACTCCCATCCGATAGTCACTGTAGCCGACTACGTCAGCAACGACACCCAAGCCGATTTGTGTGAGTGGCTGATCGTTTTGGTATCTAGTGATTGCTGGGGTTACTGCCGATCCGGCCAACATCCCAAGTCCGGCTACAGTTAACCAAAGAGGTGCAGACACAGGCCACGTGGCCACAGCCACCATAATTCCGCCTCCAATGGCGCCTGCAACGATGGCGTTGGCCAAAATTGAATCACTTCGGCCAGTGGCATATTCTGATTGAAAAAATCTTGGCAAGCGAGCTAGAGTGACAGGATCGCTAATAGAGGACCTAATATCATAAAGTTGTTTTGATGTCGGCTCAATGTTAAGCCCATCGAAAGAAACCGGAAGCTTATCTATTCTGTCATAAATATCCTGATTCCACCCAAAAGCGTCGGTGATATTTGTGTATTTACCGCGTATTCTATTGCACTGTATGTAAAACTGTAGGTATTTATTATAGTGTTTTGTGACGATTAAAAAATCTTCCATTAAAGAGGTTTCTGATGTAATCAGGCTATTGTCCAGGCGTTTGACGATATCGATGCCGTCTTTTATCTGGCGGGCAAGAAGTTCGGCGTTGTCGAGTGCTTCTGTTAGAGAGCCAAGTGCTTGAAGATTAGTAAGATTTTGAGGCAAATTGGGATTTCGAGCCGCTGCAAGATCAGCTTTCCGATCTGCCAAATACTGACTCCATACCCCTGGAGAGATCGTATGGTTAAAAGATTGTACAGGATCTTCATCCGGCAAGTTCTTTATGATAATAACAGATGCATTTTTTGGCACGGCAACATTAACTGTGTCATATAAATCGAGATCTGCGACATCTCCAGCAATATCGGCGTGAACTTCAATATAACGAACGTCGTCACTGCTATCCATTCCCTCGATATAAAAAACCCATCGCAATTCCGTTTTTGATCCACTATATTGAAAAGCCTGAAATGATTTTCCGCTAACTATGAGGTCAGTATTTTCGTTTCTTAATTCATATGCGTTTTTGGTCCATATTCTAATGGCCCCTGGAGTATATGTATATAAAGACGGGCCAAAGCCTCCCTCGCCAGCGGCGGGTAAAATCTGGCTAGCTCCGGCGCTATTAAATTTAAAAGTTAAACGAACTGATGGTCGTCCTACATCAAAAACATTTCCTGATAGCGTTACAACAAGAGGTACGAAATTGCCACCGATAATTTTATTGTCTGCATAATCTGGCGTTCCATCTGTGTCTATATCACCTGAATTAGGGTAAACAATTTTTACATTTTCTTCGCCTTCTTCGTCAACGTCTTCTTTCATGCTAAGATCTGGTAAGTCATACTCGTTTGTGTTGTCGCTGTCTACATCTGCGTCTAATAATGGGATGTGTAATGTGGCTGAATTATTGGTCTTAAATGGATTGACGTCGGAATTTGACTTGAAATAGTCTTTGTCCTGGCCGGTAATAAAATAAGGTAGTTTTATATCTGCATTTGATTGTCCGAAGTCGATTGTCCAGTCATGGTCTGGAGTTGGTAGCAGGGAGCCTAGGTGCGTTAAATGAAGATTGTAGCTTCGCCCAGCTCGCAAACTAAGTGTCCTGGAATCGATTTTGCCGTAGGCAGTATTGACGATTCGCTGATCTCCGACCTCGAGCATGTATTTCTCTGATTGGCTTCCAGACGGATCGCCTACTTTGACGTCAAAGAAGGCTATCATGTCCGATGCCATGAGCTCCCCGTTATCCGTTGAATTGCTCGGATCGGTGCCTTCATCGAGCTCATCAACGTCCGAGTATCCATCTTGATCAGAATCTTCGTCTTCGGGATCTGTTCCGAAGAGGAATTCGTCCCAATTCGACAAACCGTCCTCGTCCGCGTCTGCTTGAGGGTCATCGAATTGAGTGGGATCAAACGCTCCCGTGTCAAACTCCCATCCATCAGGGAACGTATCATTGTCGGTATCTGCATCGAGAGGATTGGTACCTACATTTGCCTCCAAGTTGTTGGAGATCTGATCTCCGTCAGCGTCTTCATCGCCATCGCCAGGCAGGACTAGTCCAGTCTTGACGATTCCTGACAACTTCCCGCCGAATTCCGCGGCAATCCCATACTGATAGAGAGTGCCGGATGTGAGGTTTGAGGAATCGGTGAAGGCCAGGGTTGAATTTCCCACAAGGCCAATATTGATCCAGTCGCTGGACGCGATTCGTCGGAATATTTGATACTGAGACGCCTGTGGGGTCGCTTCCCAGCTCAACTGGACTGATGAAGAGGATATCGACTCAACCCAAGGAGAATCAGGCGTACTTAAGAGTGTAGGAGTAGTGAAGGATACGAAAATCGGTTCTGAACTACCGGTTGCATTGTAGGCGGTTAGCCGAAAGAAGTAGGACGTTAGAGAAGAAAATGGCCCAGGAATGCTAAAGTAAGTCGAGTTCGGATTGGACACACCGACTACAGACCAGGGGCCGGTTGACGACTGGCTCGCCTCTACTTTGATCGCGACTGGCTTTTCCGGTCTACTCCAGTTAAGATCTAAACGATCTTCGGTAATCAGAGTGGCCGAGGCATTCTTGATTTTGTCTGGTGGAAGGACCGCTGTTACCTCATTGCTGTAGGCCGATCTTCCGGTAGCATTAATTGCTGAGACTCTGTAAAAATATTTTGTGGATGGTTGTAAATTGACGTCTATATAAGACGTTACATTTGCTTCCGCAGTGCCTGCTTCGTACCAAGCTGTTGATCCATCAATTTTTCGTTCAATTAAGTAGCCCGTTTCGTCGGGCAGGTCGATCCACGAAAGTTGTGCCGATGTAGGTGTAAGAGCGTTAATAATATTGGCGCTTGGCTTATTGGGATAGGATGGCGTGGTTATTTCAGTCGTACTGTACTGAGAATTACGGTAAGAAAGTAACGTTGCAATTACGCTTCGTATATAATAACGCGTCGATCCGTTTAGTTGCACTAAAATTGAGGTAGATGTGGTCGCACCAGATACGGTCTTTAACGGATACCATGTAGAGTTGTTAGTTGATATCTCAAAAATAATCGAATTGTATCCGGCAAAATTTGATCTGTTAACCCATGACAGATCGAGGGTTGATCCAGAGGTGGAAGAAGCATTAAGCAAACCAGGAGACCAAAACATAGTTTGAGTAGATGCGACGAGAGAAGGGGCCGAATCGCCGGAATCATTTGTTGCGATGATTCGGTAAAAATAAGTAGAGAACTCATTTAGTGATAAATCTGTAAAAGTGCTTGTCCCAGATTGGACGCTATAAATTGTGGACCAAGAAGATTGTCCATTATTTGACCGCTGAATCGTGTAGCTTTTGGCGCTAGCAACTTCTTGCCAGGTTAGCTTGATTTCCGTTGGGCCAAGGGAGACCGCTGATAAGGTTCCTGGCTGATTGGGATACGCAGGCGTCAATACACTAGAAATGGGCGAAAAAGGCGAAGAAGTACCGAGGACATCGTTTACAGCTTTGACTCGAAAATAGTATTGAGTAGCACCATTAAATGGGCCTGAAGCGTCGAACTCCGTAGTAGTTGCTCGTAGGTTATTTACAGGGCTCCAGGAAATGCCGTCAACCGATTGATCAATGGCAAATCCAGTTTGGACTGTCGAGAGATTTTCCCAAGATAAGTGAATTCTTCCACCCGAAATCGGGGTGGCTGTCAGATTAGTTGGTTGTTGAAGATTGGTTGAGGCAATCAAGACTCGACTTGGAGCGGACCTACCCTGTGAATTAATCGCAATTAGCCTGAAATATCCCCGACTGCCTTCTGTCAATCCTCCTAAAGTGAATGAGTTAAATGTTCCGCCAACGATGCCGACTTGTGTCCATGTTCCTGGGGATGCATCTATTGATCTCTGCAGAATGTACTGGTCAGTGTCGGCTGTTGAAGTCCAAGTGAAAGAGATTTCGCTCGTGGAAAGGGTTGTTGCTGCAATTCCGATGGGTTGGTTGGGGAAACCTGGCGTTGTCAGGCTGAAGGTTTCGGAGTATAGAGAAAAACCACCCATTAGCATAAACGCACGTACTCGGAATCGATAAGAAGTGTTACCATTGAAAGGGCCGTTTAAGGTAACCGAAGTGGTGGTTGAATTTGCTGCTATGGCCCAATTGTTGGAACTGCCTACCTGTTGTTCCACTGTGAAGTACCATTCCGAACGGGAATTGTCCTGCCAAGACAAGTCGATTTGACCTCCGGAGACGACGGCAGCAGTCAATCCCGTAGGCGTTCCAGGTGCCGTGGTTGCCGACAGAGGCATACTTGGTGCGGAATCAGCAATCGTATTGGAAGCGATGACGCGATAGAAATAGGTAGTCCCCTCCACCAAACCAGAGTCGACAAAATAGTTTTGGGCACTACTCAAGGATTGTACCGGGGTCCAGATCCCAAGGCTTCCGTTGAGAAGGTCCTGGCGCTCGATTCGATACGAAGTAATATTGCTTGCCAATGACCATGCTAAAGATATGGTCGTGTCAGTCAGTGACTTGACGCTCAGACCAGTCGGCGCATTGGGAAATGCAGGGGTGGTTAAGGTTACCGTATCTGAGTCGAGAGAAGAGCTGTTGTAAGAGATTGCATGAACGCGGAACAAATAGGTGGTTGCGCCTAGGAATGGCCCTGGCGCTTGAAAAGAGTGAATGTTCTGGCCCACCGTACCAGAGACCGACCAAGTGTTGGAGCCTGCAATTGATTGTTCGATGACGTATCCAGTTTCGCGATCGGATAGATCTACCCAAGAGAGATCAATCCGTGAGCCCGAAACGGGTTGAGCTGCCAAATTGATGGGTGACTTGAGTTTGGTCCATAGGTTTAGTTGATTACTCGGCAACGAATCGATCCCATTTGCGATAGCTACAACTCGGTAGGTGTGATTTGACCCTTCCGTGAGACCGGTCTGCGTGTAGGACACGACATCGGGATTCAAAGTTTTAAGCGCGATCCAGATATCATTAACGCGTTTCTCGATTCGATAACCACTTTCGTTGGGAAGGTCTGCCCACGAAATGGTGATGGAAGCATCGGAATTGCCAACTCCCGTAAATCCCGTCGGTTGAGCAGGAAAGGCGGGTGACGTAGCGCTTGCCATTTGCGACCAATCGGAGGATCCATTGGCACTGGAATTGGCCCTAACGCGGAAGTAATATGTAGTCGAACTCGCAAATGGCCCTGGAGCGATAATGGAACTCGCGTTGGCTGCGGCCGAACCAACATAGGTCCAATCGTTTACGCCGTCGAGGGATCGTTCCACTGTAAAATTGGATTCGTTACCGGAGTGGTCAGTCCAGGTGATTTGCGCCTGAGCCGGGGAGTCAACGATGGCGATCACGCCGGTAGGCTTGGCCAACTTAGTCTTTGCCTGAACGGTAGCGCTAGGGGTACCGACACCGACGGAATTGCTCCCAGACACTTGAAAGGCGTAGGGCGTTACCTCTGTCAGATTTGAGTCGGTGAAGGTGGTTACACCCGCCGCGGTTGATCCGACCGTAGACCATTGACCGTTGATCATTCGTTCGATCTTGTATTGGGTTTCGTTGGTCAAATCGGACCACGAAAGCGAAATCGCATTCTCCGTCTGTGAAGAGATGTTGACGTTACCTGGAGCAGCGGTGAATGCGGGGGTGGTGACTGAGGCGTTAGAGGAATTGAGAGACCAATTGGGAGTAGTCCCAATTTGGGTATAAATCGCACGAACGCGGAAGTAATAAGCCGTTTGGCCGACAAATGGCCCAGGTGCACTAAATTGGGTTACGCTGGTGCCTACCTGGCCGGCTTGGACCCAGCCATCAGTTCCATTGGGAGATCGCTCGACAATATAGCCAGTTTCTTTGGTTGACTGATCAATCCAACTTAGATCGATTCGCGATCCTGAAACGATCAACCCGGAAAGCCCTGTCGGAGCCTTCAATAAAGTGGGCACGGAAATTGAATTGCTCGGAGGAGAATCTCCATTTGCTCCCATAGCAATGATCCGGTAGGAGCTTGCCGTTCCCTCGGTCAAACCGCTTTCGTCGGTGCAACTGGTTATGTTGGCGGCAACCGTCGTGAGTGTAGTCCATTGGCTACCAGTACGACGTTCGATTCGATAACCAGTCTCATTGGAAAGATCGGCCCAATTCAAGGTGATCGAAGTGTCCGAATTGGCGGTAGCAATCAACCCGGTAGGCTTGGCGGGGATGATTGGGGTCGTAACGCTGCTTATTGGCGTGTACTGGGAATGATTGTCAGCCATGCCGAAAGCACTAGACGAGGCAGCCCTCACTCGGAAAGAGTAAGTTGTGGACCCATCGACAGGTCCTGGGACGACAAAGGTCGTGACATCCTGCTTGCTTGTAGAACCAAGTGACTGCCAGCCATTCGCTCCCGCTGACTGCTCCACTTCGAACCGAGTTTCACCAGCGGAATGATCAGCCCAGTTCAAGGTAATCGTTCCGGAACTATACGTAGCAGTCAGATTCGATGGTGCTGCCAGCAACGTCGTGGCTCGCGGAGTGAAGAAATTTGCCGACTCACCAGCCGCATTGATCGCGGTGATCCGATAGTAATATGCTGTGCCTTCAATCAGACCTGAATCGGCAAAAGACGTGACATTTTGACCGACGGTTCCGGCAACAATCCACTGCCCAACGTAGGGATTCATACGTTCGATCCGATAGCTCGTTTCGTTGGCAACATCGGCCCAGAAAATCTGCATCGTGGTGTCGGAATTGGGGGTCAGTACCAATTCCGTCACTGCGTTGGGAAATGCCGGTGTAACTACGCTGGCGGGTTGGCCATAAAGCGAATATAGAGGCAAACCTAAGGGCAATGACCATCGCAGGTATGCCCGCACTCGGAAATGGTAGGGAGTTGAGCCATTGAACCCGCCGTAATAGGAATAGATGTTGGTATTGGCCGGCAGAGTTGCAATGGAGGACCAGCCAGTCGTGCCATTGGAAGACACTTCGACACTGTAGAATTCTTCAAAAGAGGATAGATCGCCCCAGGATAGATCGATCCTGGACCCAGAGATCGAGGTCGCCACCAAATTCGTTGGAGCGGCAAGGAAAGTCCTTGCATAGGACTCAACACTGGGCGCTGATTGCCCAAGCGCGTTAATGGCAACGACACGGAACGTGCCCAGGGTATATTCTGTCAGCCCGGAAATCGTGAACGAAGTTGTGTTGGCGGGAACCGTGGTGACAGTATTCCATGTTCCTGAAATCAGTCGTTCTATTCTATATTGAGTTTCGTTGGATAAATCGCTCCACGACAATTTGAGTTCGGTGTCGGAAACGCCAGTGACCAGAAAATCGGCGGGTTGATTGGGAAATGCCGGAGTTGAAATAGTGGCAGCATTAGACGGTGTGGAATAAAGATATCCTGAATTTTGACCAATATCGAGTGTGGTTGTCGTAACTCGGAAGGAGTACAATTTCGAACCGACGAAAGGTCCAGTTGCCGAAAAATTAGTTTGATTGGCGGGAACCGAAGCGATATATTTCCATCCGGCGATGCCATCGGTCTGCATCTCAATTTGGAAGCTATTTTCGCTATGCGCGGTGTCGGTCCAAGACAGATCAACTTGACCACCAGATACAACTGAGGCTGTCAGCCCGGTGGGGGACGCTGGCTTCGTTTTTGTTTGCTGAAAAAGGCTAGGCGCAGATTCGCCGCTTTCATTAATCGCAACGATTCGGTAGGTATAAATCGTGCCTTCCGTCAAACTCGAATCGACAAATGTGGTCGTATTGGCAGGCAGTGTTTGAATCGGAGACCAGACTACAGGCCAAGCATATACATTGGGGGATCTTTCCACTCGGAACGCGGTTTCATTGGGCAGATTGGCCCATGAAAGCGCGACGGAGGTCGCGGTGACAGCGCCGACTATTAGCCCGGTCGGCTGATTGGGAAACGCCGGGGTTGTCAGGGAGAGAACCGAGGAGTTTAGGGAATCATTTTCGAAAGAAAGGTAATTGAAGTTTTTATACGCTCGGACTCGAAAGCGATAGTTTGTTGACCCATCGAACGGTCCTGTTGCCGTGAATGCATTGGTGTTTGCCGGCAGATAGCTGGCAATTTGCTTCCATGTCAAGCCATCAAGCGATTGTTCGACATAGTAGGAGTTCTCATAAATCGAACGGTCCGTCCATGTGAGATTGATCTGGTTTCCTGAGAGCACTTGCGCCGCCAGACCGGTGGGAGTGGCCAGATGCGTTAAGACCGAAATGGATTGACTCGCGGCGGATTGGCCCAATAGGTTGCTGGCCGTTACTCGGTACACATAGGTCCGCCCTTCTTCTACCGTTGTATCGGTGTAACTCGTGGTATTGGCAGGGACCGATTCGATCGACGCCCAGAGATTCCCAACCTGCCTCTCGATCATGTAATCGGTTTCGTTGGGCAGATCGGTCCACGACAAAGTTACGGAGGTGTCCGTGTAGGCCGTTACGGTCAAACCCGCCGGCGGATTGGGAAAGCCAGGTGTCGTGGTCTCGACATTGGTCGTGTACGCCGACTCGTTCCAAAGCGTGGGGTGAATGTAAGGCCCCTGCTTGATTGCTTTGACGCGGAAGAAGTAGCTGGTGGAGCCCAGGAAGGGACCGGGGGCCTCGAAGCGATTGGTATTAGGGCCAGTTGAACCGACCGCCATCCATCCAGTCGTGCCGTTCGTCGATTGTTCGATTTGAAAGCCTGTTTCATTGAAAGATCGATCAACCCAAGTCAACACCGTTTTCGCGCCGGAATAAGGCGTTACCGCAAGGTTGGTCGGGGTGCCCAATTTTGTGGTGACGGTGAGGGGCGAACTTGGCGCGGAGTTGCCGAGGGAATTGCTCGCGATCACTCGGTAGTAAAATGGCGTCCCTTCCCAGCAACTCGGGTCGGTGTAGGTCGTGGTGTTTGCGGAAACCTCATCGATTAAAGACCAGTCGAAGGGATTCGCGGTGTCGGATCGTTCGATTCGATACATCGTTTCATTGGCAAGATCGGTCCAGGAGAGGGAGACCGAAGTCGCTGTGGTGGCGACAGCTTGCAGGCCGGAGGGAATATTGGGGAAGGCCGGAGTTTGAACTTGCAGGAAATCCGAGTAAAGGGAGGAATTGGGAAGATACTGATAGGCGTATCCAAGCCCGTATCCGGGGTGATAGGCTTTCACGCGAAATACATAGTCGGTCGAGCCGTTGAATGGGCCTGTTGCGGTGAAATGGGTCGCATTAGCCGACAACCATCCTACCTGGCGCCAGTCATTGTTCGCCTGGGTGGCCATCTCGACGTAGTAGGATTGCTCCATGGCGGAATTGTCCACCCAGCTCAGATCGATCCGGGACCCGGAATAGACGGTCGCGGCCAACTGAGTTGGGGCCGCCAAGAGCGTACGGCCACTGATAACCCCGCTTGGCGGAGACTGGCCCAGCGCGTTGATTGCGACAACCCGGAACTGGTAGGAGTAGCCCTCCATCAGTCCAGAAGCGGTGAACTGGGTAGTGTTGGCGGCCACGGTGCCAAGGGAAATCCAAACAGCGGGCCAAACCGATTGGTCTAATCGCTCGATGCGGTAGCTCGTCTCGTCGGTGAGATCCTCCCACTCCAATTTGATCGTGGAATGGGATGTGGGCGTGGCGACCAGTCCTGTGGGTTTGCCGGGATATGCGGCGGTGGTGGTGGAAGCAATAGGGGAATAGGCGCTAAAGGCAGAAACGATCCCTTGCGGATAAAAGTAGCTGTAGACTTTCGCCCGGACACGGAAAAAGTAGGTCGTCGATCCATCGAAAGGTCCGGGCGCCGAGAACGAATTCGCGTTGGCCGGCAACGAGGCAATGTTGGTCCAATTGGAAGTTCCGTCTGGGGATTGTTCGATCTCGTAACTCGTTTCGACATTGGAAAGATCAGACCAGGAGAGGTTAATTTGTGCACTGGATATTGCCGTGGCCGTGAGTGGGGCGGGTGCCTTCGGAAGAGTCAGGGCGGCTGCCGTCGCGCTTGGCGCTGATGGCCCAACGGAGTTGATGCCGATGATGCGATAGGAGTTGGAACTGAGCTCGGTCAGTCCCGTGTGGGTGTATTCCGTGGCATTGGCGGCAAGTGTCGCCAAGGTTGTCCAGACCGAATTCACTTGCCGTTCGATCCGGTAACTGGTTTCCGTGGCCGTATCGTTCCAAGTGAGTTTCACCTGTGCGTCCGAAAGCGGCGTTGCGACGAGATTCGTTGGCTGATTGGCGTAGGCCGGAGTGGTTGCGGATGCAGTGTCGGAGTATAGAGAATAATTCTGATAATTCGTGAATCCATTTGGTCCATAACCTAAGAGGTAAGCAGAAGCTCGGATTCTGAAGTAGTAGGTCGTCGAGCCATTGAAAGCGCCCGTCACCGAGTATTGAGTTTCGTCGGTTCCTACCGACCCGACTTGCGTCCAGTTTCCGGTCCCGGTTGTGGATTGCTCGATCAGATACCACCATTCCAACTGGGAGCGATCGACCCAAGTTAGATTGATCTGCGAATTCGAAATGACGGTTGCGGCCACATTGATCGGCGAGGCCAAGAGAGGTCGAATCTGGGTGCTTGACGCGGGTGCCGATTCACCCCCTCCATTGATGGCGATGATCTGATAGTAGTAGGTTTGATTTTCCGAGAGTCCGGTGTCAACGAAGGATGTCACATTCTGCCCAACGGTACCCGCGATGGTCCAGCCTGACAAGTATCTTTCAATGCGATAGCTGGTTTCGTTTGCGGTATCCGCCCAATTGAGTGAAATGGTGGAATGGGATGTGCCTACGCCCGTAATGCCGGTAACGACCGATGGGAAAGCAAGGGATGTGGCTTCAACAGTTGGTGAGTAAGCGCTGACATAGAGTGGAGAGTATTGATAAAGAGCTAGCCTGAAATAGTATTTAGTTGATCCTGAAAAACGCAAGTATGGAGATGTGTATGTAGATCCTGCTTGGGAAACGGTGTCGATTGGTAACCAATTGTATACCCCATCGGCCGACCCCTCTATGCGAGTCTCGATAGAGTCATCGAGCGGAGTGATCCAATTAATACTAATCTGCGTGCCGGAAGGAATCGTGACTGTGAATGTTGGTATCTGCGGCATCGTCGTCGCGTTGGCGGAAGAACTTGGTATCGACCATCCCGAGGCGTTCAGCGCAATCACGCGGTAGGTATGGGCCGAACCTGCGGCTAACCCGGTAACCTGGTAGCTTGCGACGTTTGCGCCAAGCGTTGTCAGCGTGGCCCAGGTTCCACTGAATTGTTCTTCAATCCTGTAACCGGTTTCGTTCGACGTATCGGACCACTGTAACGACAGTTCAGATGCCGAGACGACCGTTGCCGTCAGGTTCGTCGGCTGATTGGGATAAGCGGCCGTGGTAACCGATGCTATGTCGGAGTATTTGGAATAGGTTGAACCGTTACCGTTGGCATAGGCTCGCACCCTGAAATAATAAGTTGTCAAGCTGTTGAACGAACCGCTTACGGAGAATTGGGTTTCGTCCGCCCCTGCCGTGGCCACCTGAACCCAATTGCCGGTGCCCGTCGAGGATTGCTCGATGAAATAGGACCCTTCGAATTGAGAATTGTCGGTCCAGTATAAGTCGATTTGCGAGCCGGAAAAAGATGTGGCAAAGACGTTCGTCGGTGCCGCCAGCAGAGTTTTTGCCTCAGTCGATGTGGGCGCCGATTCACCCCAGCCATTGGTTGCGAAGACCCGGTAGTTGTAGGTTTGGTTTTCGGAGAGTGCGGTATCGACGAATGAAGTCGTGTTCGCGCCAACGGTGCCGGCCACGATCCAGCCGCTTCCCAGGGAAGGGGTTTGTCTTTCAATACGATAGTTGGTTTCGTACGTGGCATCGGCCCAACTGAGTGAAACGGTGGAGTGAGATGTTGCGGCCCCCGCGAGACCGGTGAGAGGATTGGGGAACGATGTCGATGTTGCGTTAGTAACCGATGAATAGGCACCGAGAACGGAAGCACCAAACGGGAAAGAACCTGATCGCAGTCTAAAGTAGTAGGTTGTGGAGCCCGAAAATGGTCCGTTTGAAGTGAAAGTCGTAACCCCGGATGCAACGGTCCCAATTTGCGTCCACCCAGTCGTTCCGTTGAGAGACTGCTCGATGGCGGTTCCGTTTTGATCATCGAGCCGGGTACCCCAGCTGAAGTCGGCTCGGGATCCGGAAATAATGGTTGCGGTTGGCCCCGATTGCAGTACAGCGTTCGTCGTCGCGCTTGATGTAAGGCTCGGTGTTGATGATCCCGATGCGTTGATTGCGATAATCCGATAGGTAAAACTCGTGTTGGGATTTAAACCCGCGTCCACGTAGTCGGTTTGATTGGCAGCGAGGGTCATGACCGTAGACCAGTTCCCGCTTACCAATTTCTCCAGCCTGTAACTTGTTTCGTTTGCGGTATCAGACCAATTCAACAGGATTTCCGATGTCGAAATACTTCGGGCTAGGAAATTGGACGGCTGATTGGGGCCACCTGGTATGGTGGACGAGACCGTCGAAGAATAAGAAGAGTAAAAACCTCCTTCGGGAGCGCCTTCGTCATACAGAAAATATCGGATCCGAAAATAATAAGTCGATGAGCTCTGAAAAGGACCGGAAGCGGAAAAGGAGGTTGCATTGCCGGCAATTGCAGCAATTTGTGAAAATCCCGAGGAGCTGCTTAAAGATCTTTCGATCAAAATGGCATTCATGCTCGGGCTGGGATTGGTCCAATTCAGGTCAATCTGATTTCCCGATACGAACGTGGCGGTAACGGAGGCAGGCGGGGCCAAAGCGGTTGTAACCGCCGCGGTGCTTGAATAGGCTGAAGGTCCTCCGAGGCTTAGATTTTGCAGCCGATACTCATATTTTGTGTTGGTGTTCGGCGGAGAATCGGAATACGCGGTTTGAGTTGTGCTGAGCGACGCCAGTGCTTCCCACTTGTTGGAAGTGGACGTCGCATTTCGTCGCTCAAGTGAATATCCTGTCGCATTCTGCGAAGCTGTCCAGGACAGGCTTACTGTCCCAGATGAAGCCATGGAGCCGCTAAAACCCGTAGGTGACGAAGGCGCAACGACATCGGCTTTCACTAATTCCAAACGATAACTGCCCTGTTCGCCGACTGAGCCACTTCCCTCGGTTGAGGGGTTGTAGAATTGAGTTCCATATCCACAAACACCGATGTAAAACAAGCCGGTGGACGGAGCGACGAACTTGAGGGAACTGTCGGCGGTGGACGAGCCCGTGAACGGATTGGCTCCGTCATCGTTGTAGGTCAGTTGAGTACCTGTCGAATCGAAAATTCGCAGATAACTATCCATCGCGCTTAGCGACCCACCTTCTTCCGGCGCTTGAGCAGCGACCACCGTCGTGAGTCGTTGGCCGGACGTCAAAGACACCGAATAAAGGTCGACATCTTTGGTGGGATAACTCCCATCGCCAATCGTGGCGTTGTGCTTATAAAGCGAACCCAAACCTAAATTTAACGCCATCGCTGAAGTCAGCGAATCACCCTCCGGATCTCCTGTCGGCAAGGTGGGCGGCAAAACGGCCATCACATTGCGATCTTCCAGATTCTCCAAACGAGGCCGGATGAATCGGGAGGGTTTCAGTTTCGAATTTCTTTTTGGAAATAGGTTCATGGGCGGCACCTTGGTTAACCAAAAGGAGTGGGCTCTAGTGGCGAGTTGAAACTTCGCCTTAGATAGCGGAAGGGAGAATGGAAAAATCCGAGTGGGATCTCTCAAGTTCACCAAGACGAAGTTAAAGGACCGTCAAAGCATCGAAAATAGGTTTATAAAAAAAACTTTATAATTTACTTTTTTATATGCATTTTGAATATAAAAAAATAATTGAATTTGATTTATTTTCTAGTTTTACTGAAAGGTGTGAAAAAATAAACAAGCCATTTCGGCCATCTTCTGCAAGCCCATGCTCCTAAATCCCATGGTTTCAACAGAATGCGTTGATCACCACGCGGTCAACGATCGCAATCTGTCAACGCGAACTTACGCTGGAATTCTGTGATCAGCGTTAAATGGGAACGCCGCAATTTGGGAAAAAACAAAATAAGTGGCTGACGTAAATTCTTTTTTGAAAAATTGATGAAAGCAAGAGGATGTGCCGAGAGTCGATTCATCTGGGCACGGAACATTGCGCGGGTCCATCATTCATTAAGGCAAAATCAGCAGTGAACTGGCGCGGTTGTTTCACATTTACCTACTGCACGCTTGAAAACAGGGCTGTGGCGAATCGGGCGCCTGCGTGAAAACGGCAACGCGACATCATGAATTCCCGTCTTCACTGCAGTTAGATCCGAACGCCGCATTGGTCGGCGTTTAGGACCGCCTTGTAAGAATCATCGTCGTTCTACTCCGGCAGCGGTTTCCCCTTGGTCTCCGGCATGAACAGGACCACCACGAAACCGAGAACGAAAATCAAACTCATCCAGCAGCAGGCGCCTCGGAAGGCTTCGAGCTTGTCGGCCGAAGTCTGCGCCCCTTGAGCCAGGTATTGCTGCAGTTGTCCCAAGGTCATCGGTCCGGTCGCGGCGATGAATCGGCCGACGTTGTAGCAGAAACTGGTGCCGGTGCTGCGCAGCCTCAAAGGAAAGAGCTCAGGCAGATAGACCGCGAAGCCGGCGAAAAGGGAAAGCTGGCAAAACCCAAGCACCGGCGCCATCCATAAATCGGACAGGCCATTGAAATAGCGGAAATATCCATAAGTGGCGCCCATCGCCGCCGCGAAGGCGATCAGGAAGGCCGGCCTTCGCCCGATCGCCTGGGCCAGGCGGGCAAAGCCAATCATGCCGAAGAAGGCGCCTAGATTCAAAACGATCATGTTGACGCCGATCCAGAAATCTTTCTGAGTCTTGATCTCGCCTGGCTCGAGCCCCCGCTGCGCAAGGCTGTTCTCAATGACGCTGCCCACCAGTTCCGGAGCGAAAAAACCGATCCCCCACAACCCCACGACCCCCGAAACGCAAAGCAACATCCCAAGCAGGGCATTCTTGCGCCAGGTGGGATTGCCGAAGAGGTCAAAGTAGGACCCGAATTTATCTCCTGTCGTCTTGCTTGCTTTTTTGGCTTCCACC
This sequence comes from Gemmataceae bacterium, assembly GCA_965226945.1. Lineage (GTDB taxonomy): Bacteria > Planctomycetota > Planctomycetia > Gemmatales > Gemmataceae > SYLG01. The sequence goes on from OZ245717.1 coordinate 5,794,748, forward strand.
CACTTTTCCGGTTCCTTCAATTGGATCTGGATGAAGACGCAGAGGAAGGCGGGAATCGCGCCAATGAGGAACATGTATTTCCACGAAAGCGCGGGATCGATGATTTTGTGCGCACCCAATTGCGAGAGGCCGATACTGATCAGGCCGGCCGTGATGTTCCCCACCGCGGATAGAGCCTGGAGTAGCCCCAGCGCCATGGGCCGGCTCGAAGAGGGCAGGGTGTCGGCAATCAAGGCGACCGCCAGGCCAAAGACCCCGCCCACGCCAAGACCCGTAATGAAGCGATAAATCGCGAAATCGATCCAGCCGGTAGAGAAAGCCGACAAGCCGGTGCAGACCGAATACATGAGTACGGTCATGCTGAGCGTCCTTGCGCGGCCGATCCGGTCACCCAGGGCCCCGAAAATCAATCCACCCGTGGCCCAGCCCGCGACAAAGATCGAAGTTGCATAGCCGCCATAGAGGCGAATCACCTGATCGGGGCTGTCGGGCAACAGGTTTTTCATGGCCCCATTGCGCGCCAGGATGAAAAGCTGCTGGTCGAGGCAATCGAACAGCCAGGCCATGGCCGCCATCGAGAAGACAAACCACTGATATTTCGTCAAATCGCGGAAACCGCCCGTACCTGGAGATGACTCTGGCGGGAGGGGCGCTATCGGGCTCGGCATGGGTGTTGGTCCCGGGGTTTCTCGCGACTGCCATTGGCACGGAGTGGGAGGTAAGGAGGATGGGGTCTGTTTTATTCGCGGAAGGAAAAGGGCCCAACTAGATTGATTGACACGTGGGACCATCCTATGATGATCTTTTGGCTTTTTGGGCACGGATCATGGTCACGGGACACACCTACAAGATCGGTTTCCTGGGAGCGGGCCGGATGGCAACCGCTCTGGCTCAAGGCTGGAAGCAAGCCGGGCTCGTCTCCGCCGGTCAGTGCCTCGCCTGTGATGTCCACGAAGGCGCCAGGTTGCAGTTCACTCAGACGACCGGGTTCGAGGCGACAGCCGACCCCGCCAAAGTCATTCAACAAGCCGATATCCTTGTACTTGCGGTCAAACCGCAATCGCTGCGGGATTTGCTCGAACAGGTCGGATCGCTGCTTGGCCCGAAAAAGCTGGTGTTATCGATCATCGCGGGGGCGACCCTGGATCGACTTCAGACCGCGTTGGGTCATGGGCGCATCGTGCGGATCATGCCCAATACCCCCTGCCAGGTGGGCGAATCGGCCACGGCCTATTGCCCAGGACCAGGCACCACGCCTGAAGATTGCGCGGCCGTGGCACGCTTGTTCAATTCGGTGGGTCGGGGTTTCAGCCTGGCCGAAAGCCAGATGGACGCGGTCACCGGATTATCCGGCAGCGGCCCGGCCTTTGTCTTTTTGATGATCGAGGCCCTGGCCGATGGCGGTGTAAAGGCCGGCCTACCCAGAGATGTGGCCCAGGTTTTGGCGGCGCAAACCGTGCTCGGCGCGGCCCGGATGGTGCTCGATACCGGGAAACATCCGGGACAACTCAAGGACGATGTGGCCAGTCCGGGCGGCACCACCATTGCCGGCCTGTTCGAACTGGAGAAAGCCGGCGTGCGCGGCGCATTCATCCAGGCCATCGACACCGCCGCCAAACGCTCGGCGGAGTTGGGTAAACAGTGAGCCCAGGCGGGCGGCCACCTTCTCTCAGCCGCCCTGGCGTATCTCCCGTTAACTCATTTGCCGTCACCAAAAAAAACAAAAAAAACCAAAAAACGAAAAAACCAAAAGCAAAAACACCGAGAAGCTATTTATGTCGACTGCTCCCCATGATTCGATTCTCGTGCTCGATTTTGGATCGCAATACGCGCAATTGATCGCGCGCCGCGTGCGCGATTTGAAGGTGTTTTGCCGGCTGGTGCGCCACGATTTAAGCGCGGCAAGAATCAAAGAGATTGCCCCCAAGGGAATCATCCTCAGCGGCGGGCCGGCCAGTGTGTATGAAAAAGGGGCGCCCCTTTGCGATCCGGCGATCTTCGACCTGGGCATTCCCGTACTCGGCATCTGCTATGGCATGCAACTGGCCTGCCGGGCGCTGGGCGCCAGAGTGTTACCGGGCACCAAGCGTGAATTTGGTCGCGCCGAACTTACGATTGGCCATTCGACCGGTTTGTTCGATGGCGTAACCAAGCACTCCACCGTCTGGATGAGCCACGGCGACCAGGTGGAAATCGGCGCGAAGGAGTGGGAGCCGCTGGCAACGACGGCCACCTGTCCCATGGCCGCGGCGCGCTACCGTGGCAAGGAGATTTATGCGCTGCAGTTTCATCCGGAAGTGGTGCACACCGAGTTTGGCAAGAATATACTCGCCAATTTCCTCTTCGGCGTATGCCATGCTCCGGCCAACTGGGACATGGAAGATTTCGTGAACCTGGCATCCCAGCAGATTCGGGAGAAAGTGGGCAAGGATAAGGTCATTTGCGGCCTTTCCGGCGGCGTCGACTCTTCGGTGTGCGCGGCCTTGCTCGCCAAGGCGATCGGTCCTCAGACGGTGTGCATTTTTGTCGACAATGGCCTTTTGCGCAGCGGCGAAGCCGAAGAGGTCGAACGCGTTTTCCGTGCCCATTCGCAGGCTGATTTCCGCATGGTCGATGCATCGAATCGGTTCCTCACGGCCTTGAAGGGGGTCGAAGACCCGCAGGTCAAGAGAAAACAGATCGGTCATGTCTTCATTGAAGCCTTCAAGGAAGCGGCCAAGGGCATTCCCAATGCGCACTTTTTGGCTCAAGGAACGCTCTACCCCGATGTGATCGAATCGGGCGGCGCGCCGGACGGCCCCGCCGCCACGATCAAGCTGCATCATAATGTGGGCGGGTTGCCTGAAGAGCTGGGCTTCGAGCTGATCGAGCCGTTGCGCGACCTTTTCAAGGACGAGGTGCGCCGCCTGGGCGAGGCGCTCGATCTGCCAGAAGAAGTGGTCTGGCGCCATCCGTTTCCTGGTCCCGGCCTGGCGGTGCGCTGCCTCGGCGAAGTGACGCCCGAGCGGCTTGCCATCTTGCGTCACGCCGACGTGATCTTCCTGGAAGAGTTGCGAGGAGCGGGGCTTTACCGGCAAACGGCGCAGGCCTTTGCCGTGCTTTTGCCCGTCCGTACCGTGGGCGTGATGGGGGATGGACGCACTTACGATCAAGTCGTGGCTCTGCGCTGCGTGCAAACCGACGACTTCATGACGGCCGACTGGTCGCGGTTGCCTCACGAACTTTTGGCCAAGGTGTCGACGCGGATCATCAATGAGGTCCGCGGCGTCAACCGGGTCGCTTACGATATCTCGAGCAAACCGCCCGCCACGATCGAGTGGGAGTAACGGGGTAATCGCCGACGCGACGCGGGTAACTCTTTTCAGATCATCGGTCCAGGCGCAATCAGGAACTCACGGGAGCGAAGATGTTGAAGTTCGTGAAAATGGAAGGCATTGGCAACGATTACGTCTATGTCGATTGTTTTCGTCAACCGATGCCGGCCGATCCCGCTTCCCTGAGCCGCGCGATTGCCGATCGGAATTTCGGCGTGGGGGGCGATGGGCTCATTCTCGTTTGCCCTTCCGATAAAGCCGATGCGCGCATGCGCATGTTCAACGCCGACGGCAGCGAATCGGAGATGTGCGGCAACGGCATCCGCTGCGTGGCGAAGTTCGTGCACGATCATGGCATTGCGGTCAAGCCGCGCTTGACGATCGAAACGGGGCGGGGCGTGCTCACGCTCGATCTGCAGACGGAAAAGGGGAAGGTGAACCAGGTTCGGGTCGACATGGGCGAGCCGATTCTGGATTCTTCGCTCATTCCCACGACCTTGCCCGGTAATCCACCCAAGGAGGCGCGGTTGGAAGTGGGGGGAAAGAGCCTCGCCTTCACGTGCGTCTCGATGGGAAATCCTCATGCGGTAACCTTTGTTGAAGAAATAACCGACGAACTCGTGCTGGGCATTGGGCCCCTGGTGGAAAAGCATTCCGTCTTTCCTCGCAAGACGAATGTTGAGTTCATCCAGGTCAAAAACCCGGGTGAATTCGTGATGCGAGTCTGGGAACGCGGCTCGGGCGAGACGCTTGCCTGTGGTACCGGCGCCTGCGCGGTCATTGTCGCTGGCGTGCTGACGGGGCGGCTGGGTCGCAAGGCGACCGGCCATCTGCGCGGCGGCGATCTTTTGCTCGAATGGGATGAAGCGACCAATCATGTTTTCATGACCGGGCCGGCGGTCGAGGTGTTTGAGGGGACCTGGACGCGCTAAAGTGGCTAACTTGCGCGCATCTAGCCAGGATTATTCGTTGCAATTGGCGTCCTCACGGTCGCCAACGAAAAGCGGGCGAAAGGCATTCTTCAACGCGGAGGAAATGCAAAGACGAGAGTGCGGGGGTGGCACTGCATGATCGCGGTGACGGTGCTTTACAACGGCTTGTAGATGGGGGCCTGATCAATGGATCAAGGCGTTTCCCTCTTGGAACATTGACGCACGAAAGACCAATAGCGATCAACCGGCCGTTAATCAATACGGTCGTATTAACATCTTTTAGCCACCCAATGGTTGAGACGGCGGGGGCTATGCCGCCGGACGGTTTTTTCGATTGCCGCTGGCAGGCATCCCCTGGCAAGTTGCAACACGTTGAATGCAACGTCTTCCTTTGCCCTTGGGGAATTTTTCAACGGCGCATTATGCCGCTGGAAACCGTTGAAATAAAACCAAAAACTCTGAGAAGGCCCTCAAGGGGCCTGAATTTAGCGCGTTGTGCCGTCACAATAGTGCCGCAATGCGCGCAGTGACAAACTGCCGGAAACCATTGATTCTGCAGCAGTTTGGATTACTCTGAATCTTAGGACGATTGCAGGTTACTCCGCTGGATTGGCCACGATAACAAGTTATTTTTGGGCTTTTCTGTCGGCATAATTATAAGTTAGGCGTCTCTTCGCGAACCGTTACCATGAGCCTCTCGCCAAAAGATTGTTGCGTGTTAAACAGCGGCAGCGGCTCGTGGGCTTTCGAGCCATTGGCTCTTCAGCTTTCATCTTCCTTAGGTGTTGATATTGCGGGTGAGCCGCGCGGCTTCAACTATTTGCTGTACGTCGAAGACACGCACCGTCCTGTTGAGTGCAACGTGTTCATTCCAGCCAAAGCCATTCGCCTCGCTTCAGACAAGCGGCTGCTTGCCGAGGTTTTCGCCAAGCATGATGTGCCTACGCCAGACACTCACTTGATCGATCCTTACGAGCACGTTCTGCGGTTCGTTATCGAGCATTCCGGTGTCGAGTGGTGTCTCAAGTATCCGACAGGTTGCGGCGCGAGTGGACATAGGATGATTGCCGAGGGGAGTGTCGAGCCTCAAAACTGGCCGCGACCTTTCATCATCCAGGAGTTTATTCGTTTGGACCGACCCGAGGTATATCGGACCTACTGTGCAGCGGGCGAGTTGTTCGGTTGGGTTGCTCGGCGCTTCCCGGAAGGCACTCGATTTTCTCCGTGGGTTGCTCATGCCCGCGGCGCTCGCTACGTGCGGTTAGGGGCGCCGCCGCCTGAAGCGCTAGAGGCAGCGCGACGCGCACTGGTGGCCACCGGACTTTGGAATTCCTTCGGCTGCGCGGACCTGCTTCGCAAGCCCACTGGAGAGTGGGTTGTCTTGGAGGTCGGCACTGATGGGTTATTCAATTATGTTGACCGTGACCTCGGCGATGAGCATTTTGAGCGAGAGTTGCATCAGCGTGTTGCCGATGCTTTTTGGAGAGCAGCACGGTGTAGTTATGAGACCTCAGCAACGAACCGGGACACCTAACCATGTGCTTAAGCGAACCCGGCCATCGCGCTCCAGTTGCCACGTCCGCGTCCCGTGGGCCGGGTGATGACGTTCCGCCGCAATGGACTCGCGTCATGAATCTCGACACCGCGGCCAAACATCTCTCCGTAATCTCTGGCGGTTCCATTCGGGATGGCTCAACCCGAGACTTTGGTCGGGATCGCGATCACATGCTCGATCCGTAGATATGCCGGTGGCGAAAGCGCGGCGCATTCTTCAACAGGTCCGAAGCGAGCTTGGCCCAGAGTTGGTTGCGTTCGTTGGGACGACTCGGTGCTTGGGTGATGAAAAGTACCATGACGGCGAGGACATCGTTGTAGCCAACGGTGGCTCGCAATTTGAAATCTTGCGTATTGCTCAGTCCGACGTGGTCAATTACAGGTTGGTTACCGAGGATTTGATCAAAAAGCTGACCGAGTATAACCGGAAGCACGACATAGACATCTTTCACGCGGAGACGGGACACAATTGGTCGCCAAATAATCCAAGGCTGATTTTGGCCAGTCCGTCATCCTGGTTTTTCGAACTTCATCGTTTTTTCAGGATAATTACAAGTTATGCTACCTCCTATGTGGATCTCCATGCTCGCGGTTGACTTGATTGGCTGCACGATCAGGCTTGTAGGAACGATTGATCCCGAGCGGGCAGGATCCGCGTTTGAACTGACTTTTCGCGAGGTTGGACACATTCGGGTCGAGCGATATCACGACTTCGGGTCGATGCCATGTCTTGGGGACTTCAGCTTGATTCGCGCGGAAGACCTAACGGATGGCCGCGCACGATTCCGAACGGACACAGGTGACGCGATGCTCGTTTTCGAGGCGGCCGCCAGCCCGAGCCTAGTGGTGCTGGGCGAGCATCAAATCGAAGCCACGGATATCTTCAGGAACGATAGCCCGGCAGCATAACAAGGCGTTGCACCTTCCTGCGACGGCATATGGGTTTTTCAGAGGCCACATCTCACCAGCCGCCGCGGCAGGTGAACGATCTCGTTCGCTCCGTCATAGCGGGACTGACTGTCCAAGCTTGCTTGATTTTTGGTGTCTAATGCGTCGGCCTCCGCGACTAAATACTTGGCTTGAGTCCCCGGTCACTAGTGTGACAGCGATGCTGGCAGTGGCTGCAACGCTTTTGTGGTGGGAGCTAAGGAAGACTCCTGGCTATTCATGAACGCACAAACCGCTGAGCACTATTGGGTTAGAGGGAGTCTGCCCGCCTAACCATGCGATACAGCGAAGCCGGCGGGGGCGTCGTGATTGCAAGCGTTGCGTCCCGTGTGCTGGGTCGCTGAACTTGAGTCTTTGTGCGGCACGGATACACCTGTCAGTATGACTCACCGTACCGTCGAGCTCGTCGATTTCGCCGCATACCTAGAGGATCCCTACGGTCACTGCTACGGCGCTTCGAGCGCCCAAGTTATTGAGCGGAAGGAGCGTTACGCTCGACTCGCGACTTTCCCGCATGCAGTCATGCTGAGGCTCTCCTACCCAGAGCTTGACTTCGCCAATCGCTGGTGTTGGCAGCAATTTGGAGCCGCCAACGGCATATGTTGGCAGTCCCAGTCGAACTACCCTGCTTGTCATCTTGAGGGGGCGCACTCCCACACTGGAACCTGGTACTCCCACTGGCTCGATAAGACCGATTATGACTTCGGCTACAACGAGTGGTACTTCGTGCAAAACGCCCACGCAGCGCAGTTCCTCGCTTTCGTGCCACAGATTAACTGGGGAGAGAAATTTGGCACCTGAGCTCTGCACCTTTGTAAATGTGTCGCCTAAGCGCTGCCTGACCCCCGCCCAGAGTGGTGGGGGCAGGTGAGCGGACTCGTTCGTCTTTCGCATAAGACGTCGAAAATCCTCCGGTTGAATGAATCGCCGCAGGTGATTTCAGGACCCCGGCAAGGATGCGGATAGCTTAGGGGACAGGTTAATTGGCTCCTGCCTCTCTCCCGTGATCTCCGCGTCTCCGCGTGAGAAATGGATTTTGCTTTTTTGATTTTGAACCCATCCCGCATTTCACGACGAAATCCGCCTCGGACTTGATGCGGCTGGGGCCTTTCTGGCAAACTGGGGCCCAGTAAGAAGGGGTTCCTGCTGTGAAAATCCGCCATCCCTGGTTGGTCGAATCGTTGAGCCTGGGCATTTCCCTGCTCATTCGCTGGTGGATTTGGTCGCTGCGCTATCGGTACATTCCGCTGGCGCAGTCGTTTCACCCCAGCGGAAAGGGCACCAACAAAACAAACGGCCCCGCGGAAGCCCACAAGAAATACCTTTACTCGTTCTGGCACGAAAACATCCTCGTGCCGGCTTACCAATTTCGCGATCAGAACATTTCCGTGCTCATCAGCCGCCACGCGGATGGCCAGATGATTGCCCGGGCCGTCGAACGGCTTGGCTTCACGACGGTGCGCGGGTCGAGCACCCGCGGCGGTGTCGAGGCGATCAAGGGGATGGTGCGAACTTCGCGCAATCAGCATATCGCGATCACGCCCGATGGCCCCAAGGGGCCGCGCCGTCGCGTGCAAGTGGGGGTGGCCTTCATTGCCTCGCGTTCCGGCCAGGAGGTGGTGACCTTTGGGGTCGGCTACGCCAGCGCCTGGCGTTTAAAGAGCTGGGACCGCTTTGTGCTGCCGGTGCCCTTTGGCAAGGTGATTTTGATGACGGGCCAGGCGATTTTCGTTCCGCCGGACCTGAATGAAGAGCAACTGGAGCATTACCGCCTCAAAATTCAGGCGGAAATGGACCGTGTCCAGACCTTGGCCGAAGAGGCGGCGCTTGGCCGAATGCCTGCCGCTACCACCGAAAGCGGAGTCTCCAAGGCGGCCTGATCGTTTCTTTTGTCGTCGATGCCCGTGGCCTGAGCCTTTTGACGGTCCCGGTGATCCTCCTTTAACAATTCCCCTTGCTTTGACTGGGAATCTTCGGTTATGGCCGCGCCCGATGGGAGAATTCCCCTGGAAAAAGGTCCCGGAGCGTCATGCGATCCAGTTGGTTGAACTGGTTGATGGCGATTGGGCTTTTTCTGGGAATCACCCTGGTTTGGGGACTGGCAAGGTGGATCGATCCTTACGATGCCGAGGGCGCGCCGAAAATGCGTTCGACCCACGAGCAACTGGGATTACCCCCCTGCCGATTCCTGCAACTCACCGGGAGACCCTGTCCAAGCTGCGGGCTGACGACCAGTTTCGCCCTGCTTGCCCATGGGGATCCCAGAAGTGCCTTCCGGGCCAACCTGGCGGGGCCGTTCCTTGGATTCTTGAGTCTTTGGCTTTGGATTTGGAGCTTTCTTTGCCTGGTCCGGCGCAAGGTGCAATGGACCGCCCGGCAAGAGCTGCTCGTACTCATCGCCTTCGGCCTCGCGTTTTGCCTGTTGATGGGACACTGGTTTTGGATTTTGGTTCTCGGTTGAATTAGGGCCTCTCAAAGGAGACGGAATCATGAAAACATGGACGCGGCGGGGCCTGCTCGGATCGTTTTCCGTGGGTTTGGTCGGCCTGGCCGGCTGCAACATGCTTTCCGTGCCTTACTACCTCTTCATGGCTCCCGAGCCTAAGAAAGACGCGGAAATTCAAACGCTGGCCAACAAGGACAAAAAAGTTGAAAACAAGGTCATGATTTTGACCTACATGAAGCTCGACTTGAAGCCGGAATTCCTCCAGGCCGATCGCGAAATCGCCTACTTCCTCGAAAAAGAGCTCAAAACGCTCTGCGAATCGAACAAGGAAAAAATCTCGATCATTTCCACCAAGAAAGTGGAAGACTATAAAAATAAATATTCTGAATGGCAAGAAAAAGATCCGGCCGATATCGGCAAGCATTTTAAAGCCGACTATGTCGTTTACCTGGAGATCAACTCGCTGGGAATGTACGAAAACGGCTCGGGCGGCACCCTGTACCGGGGCAAGGCCGACATCACCGTCTCGCTGGTCGATGTGAAAAACCCGGACGATTCCCGACCCGCGCAGCCGTTCACGGCCAGCTATCCGCGTGAAATGAAGATGGCGCTGACGCCCAACGACAAGAGCCCCGCCGAGTTTCGCACGATGTTTCTGGAATTCTTGGGCAAGCGGCTGGCCTGGAAGTTCAGCGCGCACCCGACCCGCGACGACTTCTATGTCGACTAAGATCGATAAAAAACCCGGCGATGGTTCGACGACTGCCTTCTAGGATAAGTTGTCAGGTATCGAACAAGTCGGGAGTGAGTCATGCGCATACGTTTTCGTGAAAATGGACCCCTGGTCGTGGAAATGCCGGTCGAGCTCGTCGACCACCAGGGCAATCCGATTCCGATTCCTGCCGGCAAGGAAATGGTCGCGCTTTGCCGGTGCGGCGCATCGAAAAACAAACCGTTTTGCGATGGGGCCCACAAATCCTGCGGCTTTTTGGGAACCAACCCGCCTCCCGTTCCGGCCCCCACTCCGGCTGGGTAAGGGAGCCAGGGCGAGCTCATTAGGCAAGTCCGCGCATCTTTTTGCGGAAAAAGCCTCGGGCAAACCACAAAAAAGAGAACCCAGCCAGGGAGGAATGACCCTGGCTGGGTTTTTTCGTTGGGAGGTCGGACAATTTCGGGGTAAGATAAGGAAACCTCACCCTGGTTTTGTGATTAAATCCCACCCCCGCATGCGTTTTTTGGCCAGGACATGCTTTCCGCCATTCTCATTTTTTGCGCGCTACCTGTCGGAGCCGATCCGGCGGCCGATAAGTCGTTTGAAACTCACATTCGGCCGCTTCTGGAAAAGCACTGCATCTCCTGCCATGGTCCCAACAAACAAAAAGGCGGCCTGAGGCTCGATTCCTCCCTGGCCATGATCCAGGGCGGCGACAACGGGTCGGCCTTGGCGGCGGACCATCTGGAAAAAAGCCTGTTTCTGCAAGTCGTCCGCTACGACGGCGAAATCAAAATGCCTCCTGCGGGCAAACTCAAGCCGGCGGAAATCGCTCGCCTGGAACAATGGGTGCGCGCCGGCGCGGCCTGGCCTGCGGCGGCCAAAACCCCGGCTCCGGCGACCGCGGCTGCCAAACCTGCTGCCAATCCCTTGCCCTGGTGGGGTTCGCGGCCGATGGCATCGGCCCCGCCGTCCCTGCCCGCGGGGATCCATCCGATCGATTATTTCCTGGAAAAAGCGCGAAAAGCAGCCGGAGTCAACGCCGCGCCCCCTGCCAGTCGGCGCGACCTCCTGCGCCGTTTGAGTTTTGATCTGATTGGCCTGCCCCCCACTCTGGCCGAGATTCGCGCCTTTGAAAGGGACACGGCGGCCGATGCGTTTTCCAAGCAAGTAGACCGGTTGCTCGCCAGCCCCGCTTATGGGGAAAAATGGGGGCGCAAGTGGCTTGATGTGGCTCGCTATGCCGACAGCAACGGCATGGATGAAAACCTCGCTCACGGGCTGGCCTATCGTTACCGCGACTGGGTGATCGACGCGATCAACGCCGACCTTCCCTATGACCGGTTCTTGACCATGCAAATTGCAGGCGATTTACTGGCACCGGTCGCCGATGAAAAGGAAATGCGCAAACGCCTGATCGCCACCGGGTTTTTGAGCATCGGCCCCAAAATGCTTGCCGAAGACGATCCAGTCAAAATGCGCATGGACATCGTCGATGAGCAAATCGACACGCTTGGACAGGCCTTCATGGGAATGACCCTGGGGTGCGCCCGCTGCCACGATCATAAATTCGACCCGATCTCGACCGCCGACTACTACGCGCTTGCCGGTATTTTCAAAAGCACCGACACGATGGAGACCTATTCGGTCGTGGCCCGCTGGAGAGAGCGCCCCCTTGTAGGCCCGGCCGCAGAAAAGAAACTGGATCAAGAGAAAAGCGATCTGGAAAAGAGCAAAAAGAAGCTCGAAGACGAGCGCAGACGGGTGCGGTCGCAAAGGGTCGAAGAAGAGAAGAAAAAGGCGAGCGTTTACTTGAGCGCCTCGAAAGAGGCGCTCGAAGCGCAGTCGGTACGAAAGCTCGTCCAGCCAGGGTCCACAAGCCTGATCGTCGAAGCCGAAGATTTCGCGCGGGGCAATGTCCGCAAGGACAAGGACCACTACGGCAAGGGGATTGGGGTTCTCGTCAATCTGGGCCCGGTTCCCAATTTCACCGAATACGACCTTCAACTGGACCAGCCGGGGTACTACCGGGTCTGGATTCGTTACGCGGCTGCCGATCCGAGGCCCATCCGCGTGAAGGTGGCTGGCAAAATCATCAACGACTCGGCCGCCGACCAGGCCACCGGATCGTGGACTCCCGAAGGCCAGCAATGGTTTCATGTGGCGACGATGCGCTCGCCCAAGGGTGCGGCGCTCGTGCGATTGGAGCGCGATGGCGCGTTCCCGCACATCGACAAGCTTGCCTTTGAACACCATACGCTCGCTCCGGTGCAACCGGCCAACAGCGAAACGCTCGCAACGAAAAAGAATTTATCTCACTTTCTTTTGAAACGAGTCATCGGGTTTCGCAAGGATCATGCCGCCCTTTCCGAAGCCGATCTCGCGAAGGAATACTCCGCCCAAATCGGCGAGATTTTCAAGGAGGAAGCCGCCCTCGATTCCTTGATTCCCGAAGGCGTGCTCAAGGGGCTGGACGAGAAAAAAGCGGAACTCGAAAAGATTCAGAAGAAATTCGATGGCCTTGATATGGCCATGGCCGTGAAGGACGGCAAGGTTGAAGATGTGCCCGTTCATATCCGCGGCAATCATCTGACCCTGGGCAAGCCAGCGCCGCGTGGGTTTCCCGAAGTGTTGCGCCTGCCGAATTCGCCGGCACTACCGACAAGTCATAGCGGCCGGCTTGAGCTGGCGAACTGGCTCTCGCGGCCCGATCACCCGTTGACGGCCAGAGTGCTCGTCAACCGGCTCTGGCAGGGGCATTTTGGCACCGGGCTCGTGCGCTCCGTCGACAACTTTGGCAATCTTGGGGAATCACCCTCCCACCCCGAACTGCTCGACTGGCTGGCCGGCGAACTGGTCAAAAGCGGCTGGTCGATGAAAGCGCTGCATCGGCTCATCCTCACGAGCGCCGCCTGGCAGCAATCGACCCGATGGGACGCCGCGGCTCATCAAAAGGATCCGGATAACCGGCTGCTATGGCGCATGGACCGCAGGCGCCTCAACGCCGAAGAGTTTCGCGATGCCATGCTCGCAGTCTCGGCAAAACTCGATTCCCAGGGTGGGGGAACCCTGCTCGGTGTTGAGGATCGCAAGTATGTGACGAGCACGGCGAATCAGGCCTACACCGGCTACACGACCACCAAGCGCTCGATCTATTTGCCGGTCATTCGTAGCGCCCTGTACGACTTCTTCCAGGTGTTCGATTTCCCCGATCCCAGCGCCATCCATGGGGAGCGCTCCGTCACGGTCGTGCCCACGCAGGCGCTCTTTTTGCTCAATGGCAAACTGCTCGATGAATCGGCCATCGCCCTGGCCAAGCGGTTTCGTCCGGCAAAACCGGAGCTTGAAGCCGCGGCCGTGGCCTCGCTGCTTGAAGAGTTATTTGGCAGACCGCCCCAGCATGCGGAAACCGAGCGGATCCATGATTTCCTGGCTCGGCACCCCGGCGATTCCTGGAAGGGGCTTTGCCGCGTGCTGCTTTCCTCCAATGAATTCCTTTACCTCGATTAGGTCCCCGATTAGGAGCCTGGGCGAATGAATGGCATGTTGCTTTACCTCGATTAGGTCCCCGATTAGGAGTATGGTCGAATGAATGGCATGTTCCTTTACGTCGATTAGGTCCCCGATTAGGAGTATGGTCGAATGAATGGCATAAGCCGGCGCAACCTGCTTCAATCGGCCGCCTGCGGTTTTGGTTGGCTGGCGACGCGGGGCATTCTGGCCGGGGCCACAGGACAGGGGGCGATTCAGCCGCCGCAATTTCCCGCGAAGGCGAAGCGGGTCATCTTCCTGTTCATGCATGGCGGTCCCAGCCAGATGGACCTGTTCGACTACAAGCCCTTGCTCGCGCGCGATAGCGGCAAGCCGAGTCCCATACCCAAGCCCCGTGTCGTATCCTCCGCCACCGGCAACCTTTTGGGCTCGCCGTTCAAGTTCAAGCAACACGGCCAGTCAGGCGCCTGGGTCAGCGAACTACTCCCCAATATTGCCTCGGTGTCGGACAAGCTTTGTTTCCTCAATGGCGTCCATTGTTCCAATAGCCGCCATGGCGGCGCACTTCTGGAATTGCACACCGGCAGCGACACCTTCATTCGTCCCAGCATCGGCTCGTGGGTCAGCTATGGCCTGGGATCGGAATGCTCCGACTTGCCCGCCTTTTTGACCTTGGCGCCCACCTTGTCCCATGGCGGCGTCAACAACTATGCCAGCGCTTTTTTGCCCGCAACGCATCAGGGTGTGCCACTGGGTTCGGCCTCGGTGGGCGCGGAAAAAGCGCGCATTCCCTTCATCGAAGGGGGACCCGCGCGTGGCGAGCAAATGGCGGAAATGGATTTGCTCGCTCATTTCAACCAGGTTCATGGGGCTCAGGCGGGCTTCGATCCTCGGCTGGAGGGGCAGGTGGCGGCCATGGAAATGGCCTTCCGCATGCAAGGAGTCGCGCCGGCAGTTCAAGACCTGACCATGGAGACGAAGGAAACGAAAACCGCCTACGGTCTGGATGATCCGGTCACCAAGAACTACGGCCAGCTCTGTTTGATGGCCCGCCGCTTCATCGAACGAGGCGTGCGCTTTGTGCAGGTGACCCACAGTTACAAGTGGGACCAGCACGATCGTTTGAGAGCCGACCTTTCGCGCAACTGTCAGGAAATCGACCGGCCCGTCGCCGCGTTGATTCAAGATCTGGATCGGCGCGGATTGCTTGAAGATACCCTGGTGTGGTGGGGAGGCGAGTTTGGGCGCACTCCGGTGGCCGAAGGGGGCGACGGCCGCGACCACAATCCCCACGGATTCACCCATTTCCTGGCGGGCGCCGGAGTGAAACCAGGCTTTCGCTACGGCTCGACCGACGATTACAGCTACTATGCCGTGGATGGCAAAGTGCATTTCCACGACCTGCACGCCACGATTTTGCACCTGCTCGGGATGGATCATCTGCGCCTGACTTACCGTCATGCCGGGCGCAATTTCCGGCTGACCGACGTCCATGGCGAAATCGTCTCGCCGATTCTGACTTAAAAAGCACAGGATTTGCCCGGTCCCCGTTCCTGGCAACCGTGCTACAACCCTCAATCGGATAAAGGGTTTCGAATTCTTTGAAACGGCTTCGATTCCCTTGCCGCTCTGCTATAAGCTAAAATGAAGTGGACGCAACCGTCCTCCCCCGCCGATCCTCTCGGTATTCGGGCCCTCAGGATTCCTTCATGAAGTCATCTTCTCGGTCCCATCGCTCGGCCAGCCTCGACCGTCGCGGAATGCTTCAGGTCGGTTTTTCCGGTTTTTTGGGGATGGGTTTGCAGGGGTGGAATGCGACTGCCGCCAGGGCTGCTTCGAGCACGGGCCGGCCGAAATCGGTCATCTTCGTCTTTCAAACCGGCGCTCCGAGCCATCTGGACACCTTTGATCCCAAGCCCGATGCACCCTCGGAAATTCGCGGCGAATTCGGTGTCATTCCCACGAAGCTTCCGGGCGTCCGCTTCAGCGAGCATGTTCCCCATCTGGCCGCCCGGGCCGATCGCATGACGATCGTGCGCTCCTTCAGCCACAAGGACAACAATCACACCGCGGCGACCCACCATGTGATCACCGGCGCGCTTCAGCCTGGGGTGCGCTTCGACAAGCCCCTTTCGCGCGATGACTGGCCCTGCTACGCGGCCGGGGTTTCCTATTTGAACCCGCCGCCCGAAGGGATTCCCTCCGGCGTGACCCTGCCGACGTTCCTGGGTGAAGGTCCCCTCGTGTGGCCAGGCCAGCATGCCGGGTTTCTTGGACCAAAGTATGATCCCTGGCAGATTCGTAAGGACCCCAATCGCAAGGATTTCAAAGTCGAGAACCTGACGCTGCCCGCGGGCTTGACGGTCGACCACATGGCCGACCGGTTTGCTCTCCTGCGTTCGGTGGAAGTTTCCCAGTCGTCGCTCGTGCAATCGGTCGAAGGCAAGCGGCTGACCGAGCAGCAAAACAAGGCGGCGGCGGTGCTGGCGCAAGGGGCGGTCACGCGCGCCTTCGACATTCAAAAAGAACCGGAGCGTGTTCGCGAAAAGTATGGCCGCCATGCGTTTGGCCAGTCGCTTTTGCTCGCCCGGCGCTTGGTGCAAGCAGGCGTTCGCGTCGTTCAGGCGAACATGGGCCATGTGCAAAACTGGGATAGTCACGGCGACATTTTTAATCGTCTCAAAAAAGATCTTTTACCTCCGTTTGATCGGGGCCTGGCCGCCTTACTCGACGACCTGACTGAGACAGGGATGATCGACGATGTCATGGTGGTGGCCATGGGCGAGTTCGGCCGCATGCCCAAAATCGATGCCAAGGCGGCAGGGCGCGACCACTGGGCGCCTTGCTTTTGTGGGTTGTTCTTTGGAGGCGGCGTCAAGGCAGGGCAGGTGATTGGCCAGTCCGACCGTAGCGGCGCCTACCCCACCACCAACGCGTTCACCCCCGACGATCTGGGCGCGACGATCTATCAAGTTCTGGGAATCGACCCAGGGACCGAACTGCGCGATCGGCTCAACCGGCCCGTGCAACTCAACCGCGGCCAGCCGATCGGCTCTCTCTTTGGTTTGGCCTGATTCTTTCCCGGCACATCTTGGCCTATCTTGATTCGATGGCCTTACTTGAGAGGCCATCGAACTCGAGCAAATTATGACTTACACCATTCGCGATGGGGTCCAGTGGCTGCAGAAGCGGATCCCGATGGAGTCGGCCGCTTCTTGGGACAATGCCGGTCTTCTGCTGGGCGATCCGGTTTCTCCACTCAGGCGCATTGGCACTTGTTTGACCGTAACCGCGCAAACGGCGTTCGACGCAATCCAGAGGGGCGCCGATCTGTTGATCGCGCATCACCCCCTATTGTTCCGGGGAGCCAAGTCACTTTTGGCAAACCGGCCGCAAGATCAGGTCATCCTGGATCTCATTCGAGCCCAGGTGGCGGTGTTTAGCCCTCATACCGCCTGGGACAATGCTCCCGGCGGCATCAACGAAAAGTTGGCTCGTCTGGCGGGAATCGGTGCGGCAAGCCCGCTACGCCGGGCGTCCGCGAAAAAAAACCGCTTCAAGATCGTCGTGTTCGTTCCCGCCGAGGTGAGGACCAAGGTCGCCCAGGCGATGTTTGGCGCGGGTGCCGGGGTCATTGGCAACTACCGGGAGTGTTCTTTTCGGCTGGCGGGCACGGGAACCTTTTTTGGAACCGACGCGGCCGACCCGGTGCTTGGCCAAAAAGGCCGGCTCGAAGAAGTGGCCGAGGAGCGGCTGGAATTGATTTGCTCCGCGCCGGCATTACCGGCCGCGATCGAAGCGCTACGCAAAAGCCACCCGTATGAGGAGCCGGCTTTTGACATTTACCCTCTGGAGGCCGATCCGGGGCAGGCAACGGGTGAAGGCCGGGTTGGCATGCGTGACGAAGCAATCGACCTGGGAACGCTGGCGGGGAATCTGGCTCGTTCTCTGGGCACTCCTTTTGTGCAAATCGTTGGATCGCCCTCCAGGAAGGGAAGAAAGATCGCCCTGGCGTGCGGTGCGGCCGGGGAGTTTTTGACCGATGCGATCGCCGCCGGGGCCGATTTCTTCATTACGGGGGAATTGCGCTATCACGACGCCTTGACTGCCGAGGCGGCCGGAGTCGGTGTTGTGGTGCTCGGCCATCATGCCAGCGAGCAATTTGCGATGGCTTCACTGGGTGGTGAAATGGCGCAGGCACTGCCCGGGCTCATTCACGGCGCCTGTGACCACGAAGTGGATCCGATGATGACCTGGCCGGCTCAACGGGAAGGATGAAGGTCAAGCATGGTGCCCCGGCAAACTGCCGGCCGAACTTGAGCCGTGAATTGGTAATTTTTCCACCAGAGCCTTGTAAAGTGTTCAACAAAAGTACAGGCAAACCCGGGCGTTCCCTATCTTCCCCCGGCTCGGTAATCGTCGTAACAGGCTAGAATTGCCGAGGATATCGATAATTGTGGATTATTTCATTGCATTGGCATGATCAGTGCTTCGATGATCGAGGGGGAGGGCGGATTTATGCAGTCGCTGATGTGGATCGGGTTATCGGGCATCGTGGGTGTTTGCACCTTTTTCGCTGCCACCGGTGCATCGCATCAGGATGCCAAGACGGAAGCCAACGTCGGCTCGATTGAAGTGTCGACCGACCAAATGGAAGATATGAACTCCCCCTCAGCGATCCGCTTTCGCCAAAATCAGGCGCGCCACTGGCGCCACATCTTGATCAAACGGTAGTCGATCCCAAAACCATCGCTGGCAAGAGAGCTCTTAATCAAGCCATCTCGGTCATTGTGTTTGCGCGGAAATCAAACCGAGTACGGTCCCATCAAGTAACCGCGCTCGGTTTAGCCATTGAAGACCGATCGAAGCATTTCGTCGCGCCCTGACACACGGTCCAGGGTAGCTCGATCAAGGAAAACGAGGAAGGCCTGGACCGCTGGAAAAGCCGTTGACACCACCGGCGGCATTGGGCGCACTCGGTGCGGAGGGCGAGACGGAACCGGGAGCCGCGAGATGGATCCCCTCTTCAAATAACAGTTCGCCACCCTCCAATTCGGGCGCCTTCACCTGGACGCGTAAGCGGGGTTCACCCATCTTGATCACTTTGCCGTAAACTTGGAACGACGGCTCCTGGTTAGGAGCCAAGGTCGCGATGGGGGCGAAAACCGCCGCTTGTCCTGACTGCGTTGCTCCGGTCATACCCTGAGCCGATAACAATTGCATTTCGGGGGGCAGGGTGATCGTAACGATCGCCCCCTTGTAGGTCTGGGAACTGTAATTCAGCAACTTCACGCGGAAGCTGGTCTGATCCCCTACATTGATGGGTTCGACCAATTTGTCCACTTCGACCATGAGCCCCTTCGGAGGAGCAAAAAATGTCTCTTTCGTTAATTGCGCGCCGCTGGCAATGCGTTCACCAGTCGCCTCCGCGGTGAGTGTCAATGTTCCTGCGCCAACACTTCGCACCACCATCGAGACCGTCTGTTTTTGTCCTGCCGCAAGTGACGGAATTAACCATTGGACGTCCTTGCCAACTACGGCGCCCCCACTGTCCGCCGATATGAACTCGAGTGGATGTTTAAGGAGGCTGGCAATTTTGACGTTCTTCGCAGGAACCGACCCTCGGTTCACGACAGTAAAGTAATAGGTCGTCGGTCGTCCCGCAACCCGCCGGTCCGGCCCACCGCCAGTGATTTCCAACGCCGCATTTCCGATTTTGATTGCCAGCTCTTGGTCTTTCTTGTGGGCACCGCCCACCGCACTCGCCTTGCTGGAATAAGTGCCCGTCTTTTTCGCCAGGACTTGCACATTTACCGAGGTCTCTTTTCCCGGATCCAGTTTGGGAATCCTCCATTCGAGCGGATTCGTTCGGTCGCCATAGTTGTTGGGACTGCAGGTGAGGAACTCCAGGCCATCCGGAATCGTCTGGGTCAGCACGATATTCTCGATCGGTGTAGTCCCATTGTTTCTTAGTCCGGTCGTCAACGTCATCGTTTGGCCTTCCAGCAGATCCGTGGACGATTCCGGGTTGGTTCCCATCCGCATTTGCAGGGCGGATTCCATCTTAGTGACGACCGTTTGGCCATACTCGAACTGAACGCGGGCGGTGCTCTCCAGATCGCCACCCCCATCCGCTTTGAACACCACCTGGATTTCCTTGTTCGTAAAGGCATTCAAGGTTCCCAGTTGCCAGATCAGTTCCGTGGGAGACTGGGTGGTGGGAGGAGGCGATGCGCGGATGTACTTGCCCTGTGCGGGTACGGTTTGCCGAACCTGAACCTTGTGAGCATGGCCTGCCGTGGGATTGGAAACGAGCAACCGGTAGGTCACCTCTTCGTTCGGATTGGCCGTGCCGTTCACGCGCGTTTGCAAAATCACCATGGGAGTCGCCGGATCTTCCGGATGAAAGGAGGGTGGGCGGCTCCCCGCGGGCGAAGTTTTGCCACCAGTTCCCTTGTCCTTCTCCCCGTTCGCCAGGGGCGGGGGCGCGGTCTCCCCGGGTCGAGCTTGCATTCCTCCCGGAAACGAGCCAAAGGCTCCGCCGCCTGGCGCGCCCCCTCCGGGAATCGGGGATTCCGGGAGGGGATTGCCTGGCAACGGAGGCGTGCCGGATCCTCGTGGCGAGGTCTCTCCTAGTGGGAGTGCCCCACCGAGCGGGGGAATGTCTGTAGGAAGACCACTTTTTGTTCCGCCGCCTGGTAAAGCGCCCCCTGATGGATTCATCGGTTTCTGGGTGCCTTGTAGCGGCGGTTCCTGGGTCGCTCCTCCCGGTAGCAACGGAGGAAGGGGCGGCTGGGCGTGTGAGAACGAAACCGTGAACGCGCAGAGGAGCAGGACCAGGGAAGTTTTGGTATGCATGGCGTCAAGTTGGGATCGGTTTGGCTAAATGCAAAGAGTGGGTGGTTTTGGTAATTTCCACCCCTTTGTAATGATCCGATCGACCTTCTTGTTCCTCCTGTTGAGACCGTTTCCAGGGGTGCTTATGATGACCTGGGGCCGAATATACCCCAGAACTGGATTTCGCTACCATCCGAGGTGATCGATGACTCTATTTCGTGTTTCTTACCTCATAGCCATGGGCAGTTTGACCCTTGGCCTGGGCGGCGCCGCACCGCTTTGGGGAGCGGATGAGCCGGCCAAAAAAGACGAAGCCAAAAAAGAGGAAGCCAAAAAAGCGCCGATCATCGCCCACATCAAGATCAGCGGCGACCTGGGCGAAAGTCCCTCCGACCTCGGCGGCCTGTTTTCTTCCGCCGTGCCCGAGACTCTGAAAACCTTCCAGGAGCGCATCGAGAAGGCCGCCAAGGATCCCGCCGTGGTGGGCGTCCTCTTGGAAGTGGGTGATCTCGGCATCGGCTGGGGCAAGCTGGATGAGATCGAAGTCGCCATCCAAAAACTGCGCAAGGCGGGCAAAAAGACCTTCGCCTGGACCTCGAGCGAAGACACCAAGGAATACCTGGTCGCGGCCATGGCCGAGGAAGTGGCGATCCCTGAATCGGTCTCGCTCATGATCCTGGGCGTGCGCAGTTCGGTCACCTTCTACAAGGAGTTGTTCGATCTTGTCGGCGTGCGCGCCGACATGCTCAAGGTCGGGGATTTCAAATCGGCGGTCGAACCCTACACCCGCAGCAATCTGTCGGAACCTGCCCGCAAGCAACTCGAATCGATGCTCGATGATTTTTACGGTATTTCGATCGTGGGCCGCATTGCCCGTCTGCGCGCCGGCAAGGGGCTGACCGAGGAAAAAGTACGCAAGGCGATCGACGAAGCGCCCATGGTCGCCACGAAGGCCAAGGAACTCGGCTTTGTCGACACCCTCGAATATTTCGAGCAATATGCCGCCACCTTGGCCAAAAAGGTGGGCAAGCCCGCCGCCACCCTGAGCCGCAACTACGGCAAGCCCAAATCCAAGGATGATGAACTCGATCTTTCCAACCCCTTTGCCTTGCTCAAGGCGTTGAGCCCGCCTAAGGTCAAGGAATCGAAGAACGCCAAGATCGCGGTCATCCACGCCATTGGCGAAATCGTCACGGGCAAAAGCTCGGTCGGCTTCATGGGCGGCGAAACGGTCGGCTCCACGACGATCATCGAAGCGATCCAGAAGGCCGAAAGCGATGCCACGGTCAAGGCGATCGTCCTGCGCATCGATAGCCCCGGTGGCTCGGCCCTGGCCAGCGACCTGATTCATGCCGAATTGATGCGTTCGAAAAAGCCGGTGTTTGCCAGCATGTCGGATGTCGCCGCTTCGGGCGGTTACTACATTGCGGCGGGTACCAAGCGGATCATTGCCGAACCTTCGACGATCACCGGATCGATCGGCGTCTTCGGCGGCAAATTGGCGATCGGTGGCGTCTACGAAAAAGTCGGCATCCGCACCGATACGGTTAGCCGCGGCGCCAACTCGGGCATCATGGCCCAGGAACGCCCCTTCAACGATTCGGAACGCAAGGCGATGACCAAGCTGATCGAGACGATCTACGAGCAGTTCCTCGATCGCTCGCTCAAGTGCCGCGAACGCGCTGGCAAGAAAATGACCAAGGAGCAACTGGTCAAATTGGCGGGCGGCCGCGTTTGGACGGGCCGTCAAGCACTCGAAAACGGCCTGGTCGATCAGCTCGGCACGCTGGACGACGCGATCGCCCTTGCGGTCAAGGAAGCGGGCATGCCGACCGACAAGGCTCCGGAAATCCTCAACCTGCCCAAGGGGAAGAATTTCCTCGATGGGTTGTTCGACATCAAGATGCAGATGAGCGCCGAAGTTCAGATGCTGGAAAAGCTGCGCCTGCTCGGCCTGGAAAGCGACGCCAAGGCGATTGCCCGCATCCTCATGCTGCGCAAGGACCGGGCCTGGCTCTTGCCTTTGCAGCCGATCGAGGTGAAATAAGCCGATTGGTTTGGTTGATTGGTTGACGGATGGTGCGAACGAAAGAGCCAACTCCCGTTTCGGCGGGGTTGGCTCTTTTTTTTTGCCGCGCGCGGGAGGGGGCGTTTTAAGCTGATAAAATCCGGATAGCGCCTTTTGGGCATGCAAGCCGTTCCTGCTCAAATCAACGGCTCGAAACGAGAGAAAAACCAAAAGAACGAGGCTCTTATGCTGATTCGATCGCTTGCCCTCTTTTTTTGTGTCGCCTTTGCAAGCGGTGCAAGTCTTGCACAAGATCGAGAGCTTCCTCCCCTGGAATCGCTCGAAACTCTACCTCTTGATCTGGCCAAAAAATACATCGACGCTGGCGTGATGACCTGGAATCTTCCCGGGCTTTCCTCGATTTCCGAAGAGGTGCTCGATCTCATTGGCCGCAATGTGAATGAGGTGCGGTTGGATGGACTCAAGGAAGTCTCAAACGGCCAACTCGAAAAGGTGATGCCGATTTACAAGCTCAGCCTGAACGGCCTGACCAAGTTGCGCCCGGGCCAAGCAAAATCATTGAGCGGCTTGCACGGGAAAAGCGGAATCCTAAGCCTTGATGGAGTGACCGAGCTTTCGCAGGAGGATCTTCTCGGTTTCGCGGATGGTCCTTTTGAACTGAGCCTGCGCGGGATCACTTCGCTTACCTTGGCGCAGGCCAAAATACTGGCTCGCTCGAACATCGTGACCAGATTGGATGGTCTGACGGAGATTCCCGAGGATGTGTTTGCAGAATTGAGGAAGGGCGACACCGTACTCTTTTTGGGTGGCCTGCGCAGTTTGACCGACCGCCAAGCGATTCTGATTGCCAATGGGAAAAACGGCCTCTCATTGAATGGCGTTCGGTCACTTTCCGACCATCAGCTCAAGATCTTGGCGCGAGGAAACATGCACACGACGCTCAACGGGATCGATCGATTGAGCCCGAGCCAGGAACAAATCTTGCTGGAACGACCGCATCAGCTCCATTTTCACGGATTGCGCCAAGTCTCCGTGCGGATGGCAGCGCAAATGGCGTCTCAGGAAGGTTTCGGCGTGGATTTCCTTTATCCTCTTTCGTTTAGCGCGGAAGCGGCCCAGGAGTTCGGCAAGGCCCGAAGCGGCTTTTTATCGTTTCCCGCGCAAACCCAACTTTCACCGGAACAGGCAAGAGGACTCGCCAAAACCTGTTCCAACCTTAATCTTGATGGTCTGAAAGAGATCTCGCCCCAGGTCGCATCCGAACTGGCAAATCACGTCGGTTGGTTGCAATTGAATGGGGTGACCCGGATCGATCCACCCGTTGCCCGGGAACTGGGTCGCCACATTGGGCAACTGGACTTAAGGGGACTTACCGAGCTTTCCGACGAGTCCGCCCAGGAACTGGGCAACCATCGCGGAGGCATTGCCTTGGGAAAACTCACAAGGTTCTCCGAATATCAGGCCGAGTCGCTTGCACAGCTTCGCCCCCTGTTTGCAGAGAATTCCCAACTCCTCCCGCAAGCTCTGGCTTTCCTCCCGAAAAATCTGTGGCCCCGATTCGATCGCCAGATTCCTGGTTCCCTGTGCTTGAACGAATCTTCCTTGATCTTGGCTGGCATTCCACCCCTCGGCGATGGCCAAGCCCGAGCTCTTGGCGGCATGCGCATGCCCGTCGAATTCGAGAATCTCACCGTGCTGGGAGATTCTCAGGCGCAGTTATTGACTCGCAAGCGAGGCGACTTCATCTTCCATCGATTGCCGGAGCTAACCGATCGCCAGGCCGAAGTGTTCTCAGAAGCCAAGGGCCGCATTCAATTCTATCATTTAAATTATCTTACGGAAAAACAAGCAAAAATTCTGGCTAATTTTAAAGGGAAACTATTAGTGATTAACGGTTACTTTGAAGGTTCCCCCAACTTAAAAAGCATATTCTCAGATAAGAATGGTGTGATTTATAGGAATTATTTGGAAAAAAACTGAGCGATCCCCAGTAGGCCCGATCGTCGTTGTGAGATTCCTTTCATGGCGAGAGCGCAGAAACCTGGAGAAATGGGCATTCCTCGCGCCTCTAGCTAGGATGAGCGCTAACCCAACCAACCGATTTCGAGGACTGAACCCGTGAACCTTTCCAGCCGCTTTCGCCATTGGTATGAACACGAGCGTTACGCCAATGCCAAGACGCTTGAAATGCTCCAATCGGTTCCCGAGGCGAACCAGTCCCGCCCCGAGTTTCACAAAGCGGTCGGGAAAATGGCTCATCTGGTCGCCGCGCGCAAGCGATGGCTTTACCGCCTGGGCCATCCTCTTCCGGGTGAAATGCCGCCTCCCTTTCCGCCAGGGGTGACTCTGGCCGACCTTCCCAAGCAGGTGCGAGAAACCGAAGCCGCCTGGGTCAAATACCTGGATCAACTCGACGAGCGCGAACTGGCTCGCGAAATCGAATTCGATGTGCCGGAAGGAAAAATGAGCTGGGATGTCGCCAGCGGCCTGACCCAGGTGAGCGGCCACGCCTGGTATCACCGCGGCCAGATCGCCACCCTTGTCGATATGCTTGGCGGCAAGCCCGTTGACACCGACTACATCGTCTGGTGCAAAACCGGCCGGGTGACCCCGAAGAAATAAGGGCCGGCCCTCGCCATCGTGCGGTAGCTCGTGGAGTCGCGGGCCCCGAAAGAGTTTTGCCGGCCAGGCGTACCGAGCCCGGTCGACTTAACTACTTTGCATTAATGGGCCCATTTCCCTGTTGGGTTGGGAAACTGAGGAAAGTGGTCTTTCCCCGAAGGAGCGGTATTCCTCGAAGTGGGAATCCATTCGCGGTTGAGAATGCCGAAGTGAAATTCACTGCCCCAGCCACCTTTGAACCATCTGCTTTCGATCAGATTCCCCTCCTGGCGAAAACCGAGCGCGCGGAATAGTTTGGCAGCGGGTTTATTTTTCTGATCGACCATTGCGACAGCTCGGAGTTTTCCCAGAGTTCCAAAAACATAGTCCAGAACCCGGCCGAGGGCCTCGATCGCCAGGCCCCGTCCCCTTTGATCCGGTGCGAGCGTGATACCCAGTTCCACATGGCGAGGCTCTTGAGCCAGAAAGTGAATGCCACAGTCGCCGATCAACTGACCCGAAGGTGGAAGGGCGATTCCCAATTGCAGCCAAGTGCCTGGCGCACCCGGCGGTACGCCGGCCTGTGCCTCGATCAATTTTTCCGCTTCTTGCAGCCCGAACGAATCCCACGACTGGTATTTGGCCACATCAGCTAAACCGCGATAGGCGCTCATGGGTGCCGCATCGTTGGCATTCAACCTGCGCAATTGGAGCCGCCCAGACAGAAGGCTCCATTCCGTAACATCCATGAAATGATTCCTGGCATTTGGCCCGTGGAAGGGACCGTACTTCTAGAAGTGCGTTGAACCGGCAGCCCCATGCCAGGAAAAGGTCCGTGTTTGTTCGGACGATCGGCGTGGGGATACCCCCGCTCTATCAACCTAGGGAAGATGAGCGGGCCCCCGATTGTGAGTGGAACTACCAACCGAAGACCAACCTCTCAGGCCGGCCCACTTCTACCAGGAAAACTGGGTCTGAACGCCCAGGCCCGTGAAGCCGTCGAAGCCCAGATTGCCATACTGACGTTGGGTCCGAGCTTGATAGTAGCCGTTTTCGCCGGCATAGCCTTGCAGCACATTCAACCAGGTTTGCAGTTCATACCCGATCAAAAGAGACCAGCCTTTGCCTTTGCAGTTCAGGCCAATTCCGGCATCAAGGATTGGTATGGTCCCAAAGGTTGTCTCGTTCATGGTGAAATTGTTCAACCCGTTGATCGACTGGCTCACGCGGCCCTGATAGGAACCCGCCACGACCGAGGCCGAACCCCAGAAGCGCAGCCCCAAACTTCCGATGAGGGTGGCATCGGCGCTTGCGCCGACCCGGACGCCGCCGCCATTGAACATCACCTTGGAACCGTAGTCGGCGGTGTTGACCCAACCGCCGCTGTATTGCGCCTGCAGCGCCTGACTCAGATAGGCATAACGCGGACCGGCGAAAACCCGGAAAGCAAGCCAGTCGTCATGGTAGAACTGCTTCCCGAATTCGAGGTCGGCGAATTGAAACTGAATGTTGCTTTTCGCCGAAACTTGAGCGACCTGTGGAAAGTATCCAGGCCCGAGCAATGTGGGCGACAGGCCTCCCAGGGGCGCCGCGAGCATCGTCGTGGGAACCGTATTGATCGTAGGATTGCCATAGTAAATCGGGTTGTTCGCCACGGGCGCGTAACTGTAGACATCCGATTGCCAACTGAAATAGGTGTATTTCAAGGTCATGTCGGCATCCCGTTCGGGGTTCATCCAGGTGGCGCCGACCCGGAAACCGCTCTCGTAACCGCCGGGGATGAAGATCGTGTCGGAATAGCCGCCCTGGGTGCCATAGCCCGTGGGTCCGGTCACTGCGACCGCGGAGGGATTGCCGCGTGGCGCGAAGAGGAGATACTCCCCTTCCATGATGAACACCCGAGTTTTGTTGACCCTGGCCTCATCGAGATCGATGTTGCCAAAAACTCCCAGGCTCGTGGACACGGTGCGCGATTTGTTGGCTTCTTCGAGCCTTTCCGGAGGGATCACCTTGCTCGGGTCCGGTCCGGGGACCGCTTGACCCGCTTCGGCGGGGGCGGGCACCGGCGGAGGCAACAGCGGTTCCTTGGCCTGATCTCCAGGAAATAAGGGGAACACAGACGGTTCCTTCACCTGGGCACGCAAGGAAGAGCCGCCAAGGAAAAGAGTCAGGCCGATCCAGAAAATGGACGATTTCCAGCGCATGGTACGACTCCCTCGCTTTGGGCGAAAATAGGCCGGGTCAGGCCTATAAGAAATCGCAGTCCTGGATACAAGGCATCCTTTTTGCAAACTGGGTTTGCAAAGCAGGTCAGGGGGGATCGTACCCCCCGGGTGAGCCGGGGCGGCAACGCCAGATCCGGTGAAGGCCCCGGGCCGTGCCTTGCCAGGGGCCGTATAGCCTGACCGCCTCAATGAAATAATGGCTACAGGAAGGGTGAAAACGGCAAACGGTGGGCATGATCGGTGCAATGGCCAACTGGTACATCCGCACCAGGGAAATCAACATCGCCGCCACGATCCGGTTGATCCAGCGGATCATGGCGGCGGCTCCTCGGGCTTTTCCGCAGTGGGCAAGTTCAACGGATCTTTGCGCGATTGAACGCGCTTGGCGACACGCTCGACCTGCTTCAAAAGGGCCTGGCGCACATCCTGCATTTTCCCCGCGTGCTTCATCCGTACAAGCACGACCAGATCGAGGGCCATCGGGTAATGACTTTGATCAAGGCGGAAGGCTTCACGCAGTACCCGTTTCCAGCGGTTGCGCGCCGGGGCGGTTTTGGTGGTTTTCTTGGAGATCGATAGTCCAAGCCGGCAATGACTTAGACCGTTGGCCAGGGCATAGACCACCAGCGATTTGTCCGAAACCGAAATACGCCGCGAAAAAACGGCCTGAAATTCCGGCCCCTTGCGCAATCGCATCGCCTTGGAAAAGGTCGAGCGCGTCTTCCCCTCAGGTGGCTTCTCAGCGTCGTCAGCCACTCGTCGCTCCGCGGGCCGCACATCGATTATTTCCGATTGAGGCGTCGATCACTTCCAATCGAGGTCCTTGCGCACATCCTGGTCTACAAGCCGCCCAAACTCCTGCAGCAACTCGAGGGCTTTGCCTTCCTTCACCGCCGGCGCGACGATCTTCACTTCCACATACTGATCGCCACCCTTGATGCCAAGGCCCTTGAGCCGCAGTCTCTTGCCGCTCGACACACCCGGCGGAAACTTCACGGTCACCCGACCGCCATCCACGGTGGGAACTTCCACCGTGGTTCCGATGGCGGCTTCCACGATTCCAATCGGGCAATCGAGAACGATATCGTTTTCCACCCGCTTGAAATAGGGGTGGGGTTCGATCTCGATTTCTAGAAGCAGATCGGCGCCCCCATCGGCGTGGCCGGGTATCCGCAATTTCTGGCCTTCCGAGGCGCCCGGAGGAATTTTCAGGTCGATCGATTTGCCGCCGATGTTGATGCCGACCTTGCCGCCATTCGCCGCGGTGAGGAAGTCGATTTTGAACTTGGCCACCGCCGGAGGCGGCGGCGCGGCCTTGCGGCCTTTCCCCCTCGATTTTTTTCCGGTGAAAATGTCGCTGAAATTGAATCCGCCGCCCCCGCCTGAGAACAGGTCACCCAGGTCCTCCGGGTTGAAATTGCCCCCGCCGAATGGGTTGCCTCCCTGAAAGGGATTACCACCACCGCCGCCGCCGAACGGGTTTCCCTGCGGTCCGGCGAAGCCGAATTGATCGAACTGCTTACGCTTGTCCTTGTCACTGAGGATTTCGTAGGCTTCTTGCACTTCCTTGAACTTGGCATCGGCGGCCTTGTCCCCCGGATTTTTGTCGGGATGGAGCTTTTTGGCCAGGCCGCGGTAAGCGTTTTTGATCTGGTCGTCGGAAGCGGTGCGCGCAACTCCCAGCACTTCATAAGGATCGCGAGGCATGGTTCTCTTGAATTGTTAAGGCTTTTCTACTGTGCTACCTACCGAATCATCACCCTATTTTAGACATTCCGGTGGGTTTCCCAACTCCCGCCAGGCGATTGGCTGAATCGGCCCCTGGTAGGCGACCGCGGCGCGATGGCCGCGCGAGACGGTGCGCGAAATCAGTTGCCAGCTCTTGGGGAGATCCGCGGTTTTTCCAAGCTGGCCCAACGTGGGACGCAGTTCTTGGTCCAGGTCGATCCGGACTTCGTCCATGCCGAAGCCAAGACCGGTTCCCAGCGCCTTGACCACCGCTTCCTTGGCCGTCCAGAGCACGAAAAACGCCTCTTGATCCCAGTTTCGCTGTTCAAGGGCCGTGACCTCCGCCGGATGAAACCAGCGCCTGGCCATCGCCTCGCGCGAATCGAGGTTGCGCACCGCCTCGACATCGACCCCGACGGGTCCCGCCGCCGCGATTGCGATCAAGGAGACGCCATGGGCGTGCGAAACGTTGAAGTGGACCGGGTGGGCTTCCAGGTAGGGCTTGCCGGCGCCGTTCTTAAGAAACGACAGGCTGTTGGGCTCGGCGGCGAGCCGCTGAGCAAGCAACCTGCGCAAGGCGCCGCGCGTTAACAGGAATTCGCGCCTGGGTTTTGGAAAGACAAAGCGGGCGGCCTGGGCCAATTCGTCGGGCGTTAACCAGCCGCGGGTCGCCGTTTCCTCCCAGGGCGGGGCATCATGATCAAAATAGAAACACTCGATCATGCTGATCCAGGTCGGGAAGGCCGCGGGGGAATCCATCAGGCAGGGAGCGCAAAACCGTTGGGCAAAGCGACGCCGGTGCGCTCCTGATTCCGATCGCATTTCCGGAATCGTAAAGCCAAATCGGCGACTAGCCCTCGAGCTTCACCTTCACAATCCGGCGGCTGCCGACACGCACCACGAGGCCCGCGGTGATCTCGATCAGCTCGTTGGGGTCGGCGACTTTGGTTTTGTCCGGACCGACGCTCAAGCTCCCCTGTTCGACGAGGCGGCGGGCGTCGTTGTTGCTTTTCGCCAGGCCCAGAGCCGCGACCAGTTTTGAGGCCGCCATTTTGCCGGCGTTCAACTGGGCGGCCGCAACGGAGACTTCAGGGATATCTGTCGGGTCTTGTTTTTCACTGAAGCGCTTGCGCCATTCGGCCGCGGCGTTTTCCGCCGCCTCGGACCCGTGATAAAACGAAACGATCTCGCGCCCGAGGCGTTCCTTGGCCAGTCGTGGATGAGTTTGGCCGGAGTCTTTCAGCACCGCGATCTCGGCCTGAGAAAGGTCGGTCAAGAGTTGCAGCCATTCGTTCATGAGGTCATCGGGAATGCTCATCGTCTTGGCGAATTGATCGTAAGCCGCTTCGGCCACGCCGATGTAGTTGCCCAGGCTCTTGCCCATGCGCCGAGTGCCGTCGAGCCCTCGAAGGATCGGCAAGGTCATCGCCACCTGCGGTTCCTGCGAGGCGTCTTTTTGCAGTTCGCGCGCCACCATCAGGCTGAAAAGCTGCTCGCTGCCGCCGAGCTCGACATCGGAACGGATCTCGACCGAGTCGTGACCTTGCATCAAGGGGTAGAGGCATTCGTGCAAATAGATTGGCGAGGCCGCCTTGATCCGTTTGGTGAAGTCGTCGCGCTCGAGCATGCGCTGGATCGTGATGCGCGATGTGAGAGCCAATACATCGAGGAAGGAGAACTTGGCGAACCAATCTCCATTGCGATGCACCTCGGTTTTGCTCAGGTCGATAATGCGGCCGACTTGCTTCAAGTAATCGACTGCATTGATTTCGACCTGTTCCTTGGTCAATCGCACCCGGGCCTGATCGCGGCCGGAGGGGTCGCCCACCAGGGCGGTGTAATTGCCGATGATGAGCACGGCCTGATGGCCAAGTTCCTGGAATTGGCGCAGCTTACGCAAGGGAACCGTGTGGCCGAGATGGACATCGATTCCGGTCGGGTCGATGCCGTATTTCACTCGCAGCGGCTTGCCCGTGGCGATGCTTTTTTCGAGCTTTTTCTCCATCTCCCCGGCAGGCATGACGTCGTCGATGCCCCTTCCGAGAATGGCCCATTGTTCCTTGGCGCTGAGCGGTGATCCCTTGGTCGGCTGCATGAAGGCTCCAGGAAGCGAAGTGGCGAGGAATCTGGCCCCATTGAAATCGAATGAGGAGAGAAGTTTATTTGGGCCGAAAGGCGTCGCGGATATGGATGATTTCCGAGAGTTTGTCTTGGTCCGACCAGGCCAGTGCGACGATATCCTGGCGAATGGTGATTCCGGATAGGTTATGGCGTCGGACGAGCCAGGTGGTCGCATTCAAAATGCGCTGTCGTTTGTCCCGGTTGACCGAATCGAGCGGGATCTGCGCGGTGTCGGTGCGGCGCGAGCGAACTTCCACCACGACCAGCGTTGGACCTTCGCGCGCGAGGATGTCGATCTCGCCAATTCCTCTGACGGCAATGTTGCGCCCCAGGATCCGCAAGCCTGCCTTTTTGAGGTGTTTGACCGCCAGGCGCTCGCCGCGATTGCCGCGGATTTTGCGCACGGTCATCCCACTGAAACCGAGCCAACGGCCAATTAAGGCGGTCCAACCACGCACACGTCTTTTGATTTCGTTTGTAAACGAAATCAACCGGAAGGGGAGGGCCTGCTGCGCTCCCTTTCGCGGTTTCGTTGCCCCGGTATCCAAGGGGGATACTGGGGTGGGTGGTGGGTTGTCTGCCACGCGTTTCGCAACCGGGAACCAGGCAGGACCGACACGATCAATCGGTTCGCCTGGTGCCTGTAACTCGGACGCCTGAATCCTTGGCGCCCGGGCTTAGCGTGCCGCGGCCACTTTGGGTTTGCGTTCGCGAAGGCGGGTGGCCTTACCGACACGCTTGCGCAGGTAGTAAAGCTTGGCGCGGCGCACTTCGCCGGAGCGCTTGACTTCGACCTTGGAGATGCGGGGAGAATCGAGCGGGAAAATGCGCTCGACACCTTCGCCTTGGACGATCCGGCGAACGGTGAAGGTGGCGGTGGCGCCATGGCCGCGCATGGCGATCACAACACCCGAATAGACCTGAATGCGTTCTTTCTCGCCTTCGAGGAAACGCAGGGAGACATCGACCGTATCGCCAATGCTCAAGGTCGGAATCGTGCGGTTGACCTTGGCCGCGGCGCAATATTCGGCAACTCGTTTGCGGGCGTTTTCTTCAACCAACGACATCAATGCGTTCTTCATGACTCGTCTCTCTTTCGAAAAACCTCAACCTTTGTTTCCACCGGCTCCCGCCGAGCCGGGCTCGGTTGGGACCTCAATCGGGACTGTTCTCTTCTCCAGGAGGCAATCAATCCATGATCGCCGCTCAAGAGAATTTCGGGCACTTCCATTCCACGAAACACACGAGGGCGCGTGTATTGCGGGTATTCGTGAAGGCCGGGCTCGCTGTGCGACTCCTCCTCCACGCTGGCCGGGTCGCCGAGCACTCCCGGCACCAGCCTCATCACCGTCTCCATCAGCACCATCGCCGGAACTTCGCCGCCGTTGCAGACAAAGTCCCCAATGGAAATCTCGGTGGGGGTTAGCCCCAGCCGAATCCGCTCGTCGAAACCCTCATAGCGCCCACATAACAAGATGAGGCGCTGTTTGGTCGCGAGCTTGGCCACCATCTCCTGATCGAGCCGTTTCCCCGAAGGGGTGAGCATGATCAGGCAGGCATTGCGCGGATCGGCAGCGCTCACCGCCTCCACCGCATCGAACACCGGGCCTGGCATCATCACCATTCCCGGACCACCGCCGAAGGGCCGGTCGTCCACTGAATGGTGCTTTCCGGGCGCCCAGTCGCGGATATTCCAGAGGTGAACCTCAAGGAGCTTCCGCTCGATCGCCTTGGCCATGAGGCTTTCCCCAAGAAACCCGGAGAATAAATCCGGGAACAGGGTAAGCAGGTCAAACCTCAAGGACCAATCCCTCGCAATTCGAAAATCAGGAGGTCGGCTGAGCCTTGGGTTGTCCGGCTTCGGCGGCGGCCTTCTCGAAGGTTTCCATGTAGCGCTTGATGAAAGCGGCGACATGCTCCGAGGGTTGAGCCCCCACGCCAAGCCAGTACTTCACGCGAACGGGGTCAAAGCTGACGCGCTTTTCCTTTTCGGTAATGGTCGGATCGTAGGTTCCCAGTTCCTCAAGAACTCGCCCATCGCGCGGTTGCCGGGAATCGATCGCCACAATCCGGAAAAAGGCGCGGTGCTTGCGCCCCATCTTCTTCATTCGGAGTCGAACTGCCACTTCTTTCGTCCTTCCTGGCCTGACCCGGCAATGCCGGACCGAAACCTTGCGCGCCGTCACCGGCGCTTCACTGACAACCTTGCGCGCCGTTACCGGCGCTTCACTGACAACCTTGCGCGCCGTTACCGGCGCTTCACTGACAAAGTTGCGCGCCGTTACCGGCGCTTCTTCTTGCGACGCTCCGCCGCACGCTCTCTGGGGGACTTACCGCCATCCCCTCCTTGATCCTGAACTTTGATCTTGGCGCCGGGCATCAGTCCGCCCATTTTGCCAAGACCAGAAACCATGCGAATCCGTTCGAGCATCGACATTTTGGCCATCGGCCGCATGAAGGCTCGAATTTGTTCGAACACGGTGATCAGTTGTTTGACTTCTTGCGGCGGCACGCCGCTACCCTTGGCGATGCGAGCTCGCCGGTCGTAATCGATGAGGTCGGGATCCTTGCGCTCCTTGGGCGTCATCGCATCGATGATTCCCTGGATCCGCTTCATCGACGATTCGGGGTCCTGATCCGAGGGAATCATGTCCCCCACGCCAGGCAGGCTGCCCAGGACATCCTTGAGCGGTCCCATCTTGCGGATGAGGGGTAGCTGCTGGCGGAAATCCTCGATCGTGTAGTTGCCCTGTTCGAGCTTTTTCTGCTGCTTGATCCGCTCTTCTTCGGTGATCTCGGACTGGACGCGCGCCACCTTGTCGACGAGCGAGAGGATATCCCCCTGGCCGAGGATGCGCTGTGCCATGCCTTCGGGGCGGAACTCTTCCAGGCGGTCGAGCTTCTCCCCCATACCGACGAACTTGATGGGGACCTTGGTGATTTCCTTGATCGATAAGGCCGCGCCACCGCGCGCATCGCCATCGAGCTTAGTGAGGATCACCCCGTTGATATCGAGGGCTTCGTTGAAGGTCTTGGCGCTTTGAACGGCGTCCTGACCGGTCATCGCATCACAAACAAAATAAATCTGGTCGGGTTGGACGGTGCGGTCGATTTGCCGCAGTTCCTCCATCGGCATTTCGGCCACGTGGAGCCGGCCGGCGGTATCGAGGATGACGGTATCGATGAGCAACGATTTGGCATGAGCCACGCCGCGCTTACACACATCTACCGGACTTGGCCCGATGCGTTCGCCGTTCGGTCCAAAGCGGATTTCTTCGCGGTAGACCGGTACATCGATCTGCTTGCCGAGCAGTTCGAGTTGATCGATGGCGGCGGGGCGCTGCAAGTCCGCCGCGACGAGAAGCGGTTTGCGGCCTCTTTGGACCAAAGTGAGTGCGAGTTTGCCCGCGGTGGTCGTTTTGCCCTGGCCTTGCAGGCCGCAGAGCATGATGACGGTGGGCCGGCCCGAAACTTGGGGAATCGACGAATCGACCGGTCCCATGAGGGCGACCAGCTCGTCGTAAACAATTTTGAGGACTTGCTCGCCCGGATCGAGCGATTTGAGCACTTCCTGCCCGACCGCCCTTTTGACCACCTTGGCGATGAAAGCGTTGGCGACATCGAGGTGAACGTCGGCGTCCAGTAGGGCAACGCGGACCTCGTCCAGGCTCTCGCGGATGTTCGCCTCGGTGAGGCGGCCACGTCCACGCAGCTTGCGCAGGGCACCGGTCAGCGTTCTCTGCAATCCCTCAAACATGGTTCGCTGGGGTCAAAATGGTTAAAGCCCGGCCAAAACAGGCAGCCGGGTCTGGGAATCCATTAGTATAAACGCCATTCCCGATGTTCGCAATTGAATTGAAGGCGAGATACCGGCAGCGAGGCGACAAAAACCGCCCGGTCGCCAAGAAATCACGATAGCAACTGTATCTTGTAGTATCATTGTATATCATATTCTGGCAAATGGTTGCCTGAGAATCCCCAATCCAGCGGATTGGCCAGTCCCTTGCCGGCAAAGATCGCGGCGCGGTGCTCGTAGACCTCCTCGTCGCCGATGTAGGGAAGTTTCTTTTTCCTCACGCGCTCATACATCTGGTCCGCGGCTTCGGGGGTGTAGCCGCTGCCGGGCTGGTGCTCGATATGGTAAATTGCCATCGGTTCTTCGAGGATGACCTCCTCCACGCCGGCGTGCTGCGCCGCGTAGAGGAAAAGCGAATCGATGTGCATCGAAAACCCATGAAATTCCCAATAGCCACCCAGCTGGATAAATTCCTCCCGTGAGAGCAGGGTGAAATCCCCGCAACCGTTGGTGTGCCAGACTCTTCCCCAGTCAGCCTCATCCTGCGAGGGAGAATTTCCCGCCGCAAATCCGAGCGCGGTGTTGAGTTGTTTGAGCGTGACGCGTGCCGGCATCGATTCGTTTGTTTGATTTTTCGAAGGCGAAGCCAGATTTTGCGTCAAGCGACCACGTCTGGAGGCCAAGCGCTTCATCCAGGGGCGGACCCAATCAAACCAGATGTGGTTTCCTCTCTTGATCAAGGAAGTCCAGATGCCGGTCTTCTGAAACTCAAACCCCAGGGCCTGAAAACTCAGGACCCGTTTTTGGGGATCGTTTTCGAAGGGGCGGATTTCTCCTTCTATCTGCAGGCGCAGAATCGAGATCTCTTCGGCGGATTCTGAATTCCTGCAGGAAAGGTAAATGTCGCGCTCACACTCGAGTGCGAACGACTCGATGATTTGACCGCCCTGATGCACGAGCAAACGACCCGAGGTGCCCGCCTGAGTCTGGCCCAGAGAAGGCCCGGGACTGACTTGCAATCGCAGCACGGAAGGGGAACCGCCAATTCCCAGGTTGGCCTGATCGCCGGCCCAGCGGAAAAATTGCTGGCGCCGGTCCCGCTCCCATTGGTGCCAGCCTGCGCCAAATACGACAAAGGGGCCGTCACGATTGGGTAGGCTATCGTTTTGATTGGAAACCAGGCCGACACGCAGGCAGTTCCAGGTCATCGATTCGGGAGGCAAACTGCCCTGGCGGATTTCTAAACGCAGGACGGTGCCTTTTTCGAAGTGGCGGTCGATCGATAGGGTTTGCCACTGGGGTGTCGGGCTGTTTCGCACAAGCTCGCCCGTTTTCGGCAGGCTGGAAACGGCCGCCGACTGCAACAACTCGCCTTCTTCGGTGCGAACTTCCAGAATCAATTGACCCAACTCGGCAATTTCTTCGGCCAACCCCACCGCCAGGAAGATGTGAGACATCTCTTTGCGTAGCGACAAGCGGGCGCACGACTTCATAAAGACCGATTCGCGTCCTTGCTCGAGCATCGTCATGAAGCCGAAGACCACCTCGAAGTCGGGGTGGATGACGGAACCCCAGAGAATCTCCCCGTTGGGTTTCACCCGGTAGCTGCCATCTTTGCGGTGCCGGCGGATCTGATGGGTCGAAGCCCATTGCAACAGGGCGTCCACACCGTCGCCGACCGGCACCTCATTGCGGACATCATTGCGGTCGATGCGGTAAAGCTTTCTTTTCTGAAGTTGCTTCTGCCCCAGGAACTGAACGAGCGCGTCGTTGAAAAGAATGTCGATGTTGGTGAAGAGCAGAAATGGACCGCGCGCGCGCCGGGCGCCGACATTCTTGGCGATCATTTGAAACAGACCCAATTTCTCGGCATGGTCCAGGGACTGATGCAGCGCGGGCGGAACCTGCACAATTTTGATCTGCAAAGGGCCTTTTTGCTTGGGCCAGGCCAGGGCTTCGGCCAGGGGAGGCCGGTCCGCGGGCGGGTTCCATTCAACGAGGATCAGTTCCCAGTTCAGTTGGAATTTTTCGCATTGACCGCAGAGGCCCTCGATGAAGGCCTGCATGCGGTGCAGCATCAAACCGCCATGATCGTCATTGCGCGAAGTCGCGATCACGCTGAGATAGGGCACGGCTTCAAGAGGAGGACTCATCGCGCGACCCCACCGCCGAAACTTTCTTCCGGGAGGGTTTCCTCGACCAGACCCCAGCTGGCTGAGGTGGCGGCCGCCGCCTTGGGATCGGCGCGCTGCGCGCGAGCCCGATCGAATACTTCGTCCAGCCCGATGACAGGAATTCCTCTTTCCTTGACCCGGCGGATCAGTTCCTCCATCCCCTCGGGAGTGGCTCCCGAAGCATGACCATGCTCGATATGAAAGATCTCCAAAGGAGGTTCAAGAATCTCTTCCTTCAAGCCCATGGCGACGAGCCGGTAGAGAAACAGAGTATCGAGATTGAGGGAGAAAACGGCCTCTTCCGAGTGACCGCCGCTTTCCAAAAAGCTCTCGCGATCGATCAGGGTGAAGTCGCCGCAATTGTTCATGTGCACCATGGGAAGGGTCTCTGCGGAGGCAGCCGGTAGGTCCTTGCGTTGGAATTTCCCCATCGCCCAGGCGATCAAAGTTTTGATACCTGCGACGAAATCCGACTTGGTTCCTCGCGGTAATAAGCCTGGTCCCCGCTTCGATGGGGCCCAACGGATCTTGGAAACGGCGAAATTCAACACCCGTGGATCGCCGGCATCCTGCCCTTCGCGATATCCCCGAGGTGCCGCCATCAATCGCAGCCGCACCCAATCGCGCCCGCGAGCGCCGACAGGAATGTGAATCGCACGCCAGCCGACCACGCCGGCACGGCGCAAACACCGATCGTTTTCATCGACCACGCGCAGCCAGAACGGTTTCGCCCCCACTCCGGGGCCTGGATGAGCCACCAGGGTCAACCAGCCGCCTCGCGATCCGGCGGGGCAAGCCAGTTCGAGCACCGGCGACTCGCCCGCCCAGCGGGAAACCCTTCCCGAACCTGCAGGTTCCGCCGGATGCCAGTCTCCAAGCAATGAGACGCCGTCGCCTTCGACGATATCGTCCTCCTTCGCCCGGGGATCGTTCCAGGCAACTGCCTGAATCTGAATCGACGGAAGCGGAATTTCCTCCAGGGCCAAGGGCTCGATCGCGAACAACCGCCAGGGGTGGACCTGCAATCGCGTGGGCGCCGCGGGAAGTCCTCGTGTGGCAATGCGAACCTCGCACGCGCCTTTTTCTTCGCCAATGCGGATCTTCAAAAGGTTTTTTCCCAGGCCGCTCTCCGTTTGCGCGGAGAAGATACAGCCCTTCTTGGGATGATGGATGGTTAACTCGAGAGAAACGGGCCGATCGTTCACCCCTGGTCCAGGGGCCAGGATCAGGGCGATTCCTCCCGCGAGCGTGGCGCCCTCGACCTCCAGGCGAACCAGCGGCGACGCCAGCAGGTGCGGCGTGGGGCGATCGTGATAGGCTGACCACCCTTTGCCGAGTTGGACGCCAGCGCATTTCACGATTTCTGGTTCGTCGCGTCCGCCATCTGGGCGGACCGGATAAGTGCCGATCAGGCCGTTATGGCGAATCCGGTGGCTCGCTGCCCATTTCAGTACTTCTTCTGGACCGTGCGCGATCGGGGCATCGCGGTCGCAGTCGCTACGGTCGATCCGGTAGACTTTTCCCTTTTGCGGTCCCGGGCTGGCCAGCCACCGGGCCAGGGACTCGGACAGCAGAATATCCATGTTGGTGAATAGAAGGAATTTCCCAAGGGCCCTGCGTCCCCCGACATTCTTCGCGATCAGCTGAAATAAGGGGAGCTTGTCGGCATGCGCCCAGCGTTGATGGCAAGCGGCGGGAACCTGGATGATGCGCACGCGAAGAGGCTGATGAGCATCGGGAAGAGTCAGAACCTTGCTCAATGT
Source organism: Gemmataceae bacterium (assembly GCA_965226945.1). Taxonomy (GTDB): domain Bacteria; phylum Planctomycetota; class Planctomycetia; order Gemmatales; family Gemmataceae; genus SYLG01. The sequence goes on from OZ245717.1 coordinate 5,833,420, forward strand.
CTGCCGGTCGGCGGGAGGATTCCATTCGACGAGGATCAGTTCCCAGCGCGCAGAGAGGCGCCGGGCATGCCAGGCAAGATTGTCCACCATCGCTTGCAACCGCACAAGCGGCTGATCGCCGTGATCATCGTTTCTCGTGGTGATGACGATGCTCAGGTCGTAAGGGGTCTGGGCCGAGCGATTCATGAATTGCCTCGAACCGTCCTTGCCCGATCGCCTGCTGGGTTGTCCGTAACCAGGGTAGGCCCGATACCAGTCAATCTATTGATTCTATGGGGTTTCGATCGAACTGCGGCCGTGAGGGAGGACGTCGTCGACGAGTCCAACTACGGATTTTTTGACGGGATATGAATCATGATTAATTCGTAGTGAACCAGTCCCTTTCCAATGCTCTTTTTTCCAATGGGCCTGGCTTCGACCTTGGCCTCTTTGAGTGCGGCCAGCCCTTTTTCCATGGCATCGGGGTCTTGAGTCAAAATCACGACATTGACGCCGCCCTTGTGAAAGCGATCAAAAACGAAACTGGGCGTTTCGTTGAAGGTGGGGAATTGGGTGCCGATCATGCGAAAGCCAAAATTGTAGGTGCTTGCCACGCATTTATAGGCGCTGGAAAAGAGATCTTTTTCGTCGTACCAGAACCAGACCTCGTCGTGCGTGCTGGCGAGGCGGACCGCCGTATTCGTTTTCGCGACCGCTTCGTAAAGGGATTGCCGATTTCTGTCAAGGTTCTTGGCCGCTTCGGACATGTTGTTTTTGATGCCGTACTGGATCGCGGAGAAGAAGTGGCCGTGAGCATTGAGCATGCCGCTGCAAAAGACGATCGCCAGAAATCCGGCCGCCCAGATTCGGGGAAGGCAGAGCAGGAGCAGGCCAAAGAGTCCAAGCAGTGCCGGGGCCACCAGCAAGGGGATGGGGAAGAGTGATTCGAGGTAGAGTTCCACCACCTCGCCCAGGAACAAGGCAGCGACGGACAAGGCCGCCAGGGCCAAAAAAGCGGGCCGCCCCATGACCGAGCTGAAGCGGTCGAACTGAACTCCCAACGAGAGAAAGGCCGAGGGGATCAAGAGGCTGGAATAAAAGGAGAATTGCAACGGGCACAGTTTGCCCGTGGCCTCAAACAACAGAAACATCGCGGCAACCGCGACCATTTGCACCGGCCAGATCTTGCGTTCAAGCGATTGGGCCGACCAGGGCTCATGCCTTGACGAGATGAGCACGGCGATTGATCCGATGGCAGCAATAAGGGGTATGGCGATCCAGGTGGCGTTGGGCAGCCATTCCCCCGCGGGCAAGCGCCAGGGGTTCACGGGGTTTTGCGCAATGAAGTTTTGACCCCAGGCGATCGAGGGGCCAAAAAACCAAAAACGTCCCGTGATCGCTTCATTCAGGCAGCACAAAAGTAAGGTGAATGCCAGGCTGCTGGAAAAAAGAAAATAGACACCCTGCCACAAGGGATGCCCCTTGCGGATCCGGTTTTCCACGAGGTAGACGAGGAACGGAAAGGGCAACAGAATCGCATAGACGACATTGGCGATCGCCAGTGCCGCGAGCGCGGCGCCCGCGAGATGAATCCAGAGCGGCCACCATGCCGAGCGGTTCGCAGTACCAAGTAACCAGGTGGCCAGGAAAAAATAGGTCACGCCATAGGAGTCAACATAGTCCCATCCCATCGTGTTCATGAAGTGGGAGTGGGTACCGAGCAGTGCGGCCGCCATGCCCGCGCCATGGGGGCTGACGACACGCCTCAAGGTCCCATAAAGGGAGAATACGCAAGCGTAGTAAAGACCCAAGTGCAGCACGCCATTGGCCGTAACGCCCGAGAAAACCTGGTGTACGAGCCAGCCGGGCAGCAGGGCGGTCAACCGTGTCCCGTAATACTGGCCGTCAAACATGCGCAGATGATCGGGAAGGTCCACCTGGTAGCCAAGGTAGACCCACGAGTCGATTCCTACTGGAGGAAAGATCCAGTTGGGATTGACGAACCATTGCACGAGTGGCAAGAGAAAGAGCACCAAGACCTGTTTGTCCAGGTGGAGCCATCGTGACGGTTGCGAGGCGACAGGCAACTCTTCAGCGCCAGCAAAGCCCGTCAGCCTGGATTCGCGCGAGCTGGGATCTGGCATCACAGCGTCATGAAAAGATGCGGCGGTCATCGCTTACCCTGAGTTGCAACGGAATCATCCCGCTCTGCCACCGCCAGAATCGAGGTACCCAGCGGGATGGGCAGCCGCCATTTCACGGCATAAGGCTCCCAGGCCAAAAGCGCACCGAAAAGCGTGTTGGCGATTGTGCCGACTTGCAGGTCTTTGAGAGACTGCGAACGCGTCTTTTCGGGATCGTTCTTGATCGCCGCGGCATCAACCGCGAGTTTGCGACGCAACCACATCGCCGGATAAAGCGCGCTCATGAACTGGGTCATGTACGCCACCCGCAGTCCGGCGGCTTTCAAGACATTGGTGAGGCTTCCCATCGAGTAGCGTCGGTAATGCTGGGAGTAGACATCGAAATGGCTCCAGAGCGACATGTGAGCGGGCACCGTCAGCACGAGCGATCCGCCTGGTGCCAGTCGCGCGGCCAGATTTGTCAAAGCGGCGCCGTCGTCGGCAATGTGCTCCAAAACATCGAACAGTCCGATCAGGTTGCAGGGACGCTCCAAAGGAAGATTTTGAATGTCGGCCTTGATGAGCTGGCAGCGCACCCGGCTGCGGGCAAACGCAATCCCTTCTTCAAAGAGGTCGACTCCGGCAACATTTCCGTTGTGGCAAACTTGTTCAAGCATGCGCAGCACATAACCGGTGCCGCAGCCGACTTCCAGCACCTGGTACCCGGCAGGAAACGGTTTCACCAGATCCGCTATGACGGCTTTCAGCAACCGGTTGCGCGAGCGGAACCAGAAGTGCCGATCCTCGGCCGCGGCGAGCCGGTCGAAATCAAGCGGCCTGGGGGAGGTGCAGGGGATCTTGAGCGCGAGCACGTGTGGTTCCTACCCGGAAAGAGTGAATGGCGTCGATGACCCGGTCCTGGTCAGCCTCGGTCAAATCGTGGAAAAAGGGCAGGCGCACCAGCCGGTTGCTTACGGCCTCGGTGATGGGACAATCGCCGCCCTTGCCGCCGAAGCGGCGCCCCATCGGCGACAAATGAAGGGGGGAATAGTGAAACACACAGAGGATGCCTTGCGACTTCATGTGCGCGATGAATGCTTGCCGCTCGCGAAGCGAGGGGAAAATCAGGTAGTACATGTGGGCGGGGTGGTCGCAGTAAAGCGGCACCTCGGGAGTGCGCACCGCATGGCTCCTCGCCCAGTCGATCAACCGTCTGTCGTAACGGTTCCAGACTTCGTGACGGCGCGTCTGGATGGCCTGACCCTTTTCCAGTTGCGCGAACAACAGCGCCGCCAGGGCATCGGAGGGAAGGTAGCTGGAGCCGACGTCAACCCAGGTGTACTTGTCGACTTCGCCGCGGAAGAACTGATTGCGGTTGGTTCCTTTCTCGCGGATGATTTCGGCCCGCTCTGCAAACTGCAGGTCGTTGAGCAAAAGCGCGCCGCCTTCGCCGCAGGAGAAGTTCTTCGTTTCGTGGAAGCTCTGGGTGGCCATGCCTCCCAGGCTGCCGAGCATGCGGCCGCGATACCGTCCAAACAATCCGTGGGCGTTGTCTTCAATCACCGCCAGGCGATGTTGCGAAGCGATTTCGGCGATCTCGTCCATTTCACAGCCGACGCCGGCATAGTGGACCGGAACAATGGCGCGTGTTTTGGGCGTGATCAACCATTGCAGACGCGATTCATCGAGATTGAGCGTATCGGGACGAATGTCACAAAAGATCGGTTTCGCGCCGCGCAAGACAAATGCGTTGACGGTGGAAACGAAGGTAAACGAGGGGACGATCACCTCATCGCCCGGTTGAATGTCGAGCAATAGAGCGGCCATTTCCAGCGCATGGGTGCAGGAAGTGGTGAGCTGAACCCGGGGGACTCCCAGTTTCTCTTCCAAAAGGGCATGGCATTTCTTGGTGAAATGGCCGTCGCCGGAAAGATGGCCCCGTGCAATGGCCTCTCGCAGGTAATCAAATCCCGCCTCTAGCACGCAAGGACGATTGAACGGAATCGGGTTCATTCAGCCTCCTTGCGTCGCGCCTGATCGATGTGTTGGAAAGCGATCATGCCGCCTGCGCATTCGAAGAACAGACCATGATGACATGGGTGTAGGGAATGCGGAGCAGATCGTGACGGATGTGGCACTCGACTTTGCCAAAAGCCGCGCCCGCAAGAGATCGGTACTTCTCAGGAGTGCGCACGAATTGACCCCGGTCCCGGCTGATGATCCAGCGGGCCAGGCGCGATTGCTCCGGAACATAGCCGTTGTCGAAGGTCACAAGGCGGCCGTTGGGTTTGAGCAGTTGCCTTGCCACGGCAAAGGTGTGGGAGGCTTCCTCATCGCTGAGATGGTGAATGAGTCCATTGGCCATGACCAGATCAAAGGTGCCAGGCTGCTCGCAGACAACGTCGCCGGCTCTTTGGCAAAGGAATTTTCCGCGCGTGCCGAACCGTTTTTTCGCCGCTTCAATGTAACGCGGGTCGAGGTCGAGGCCGCAATAGTCAACCTCAGGCATATGGGCCAGAATGTCGCCCGGACCGCAACCGATGTCGAGCACCCGCTCCCCGTTTTGGGGCCGCACATAATCGCGCAGGTATTGCTTGCGGTATGCGCCGCCAACGAGCTGGGTAAATAGGCGGTAGATCGAAGGAATGGACAGGATTTGGCGCATGCTCAAAAGATTCCATTCCTTGCCGCTGGGTCCGTTTCCACCGAAGCGAGTGCCAGCCTTGCCTTCTCGGGCCACGCCATCGGCGTTGCCAGGAAGGATGACGCAGGCCCGTGCCGGGAGCGCCCCACAATCACGCACCCAGTCTAATGCCGATTTTTTCCTCGCCGCAAGGCAGCTTTGGCGAACGGTTTTCCGGGCGGAATGTCCTGCCCTAAATCCTTGTTGACGCAGGATTTGGCATGGTGAATCCGAGGAACTCGAAATCGAGCGCGAGAGCGTTGCCGTTTCCAACGGCAAACGGATCGAAAGGCTCGAGAAACTTGAATCTTGCGCTTCGATACCGGCTTTGCCAAAATCAGGGGCCGTCCTCCACAAAAGGCGGATCTTTCCTTGGCGGCGCTCGATGCAAACGAAGAAGCCATGACCAGCGCGCTTAGTCCCGGGTTCTCCGTCGTGGTTCCGGTGTATCAAAGCGCTGCGATTCTGCCTGCACTCGTGAACCGCCTGGCCCCCGTCCTCGATCAACTTGGCGGCGACTATGAACTGATTCTCGTGAACGACGGCAGCCGCGATGAAAGCTGGACGGTCATTCAGAGCCTCTCCGCCTCGCATCCCTGGGTACGAGGCCTGGACATGATGCGCAATTTTGGACAGCACAACGCACTGCTTGCGGGAATTCGCCTCGCGAAGTTCGACACCACGATCACGATGGACGACGACCTCCAACATCCCCCCGAGGAACTGCCCAAGTTATGGGCCAAGTTTCAGGAGGGCTTTGCGGTCGTCTACGCGCCGCCGCAAAAAGAGCAGCATGGCTTGCTCAGGGACCTGGCGTCGATGGCCACCAAGATTGCCTTGCAAAGTGCCATGGGGGCGCAGACGGCGCGGATGGTTTCCGCATGGCGGATCTTTCGCACCGAGCTGCGCGAGGCCTTCGCGACTTATCACAACCCGTTTGTCAGCATTGATGTCCTCTTGACCTGGGGAACGACGCGCTTTGGGGCCATTCGGCTCAGGCATGACCCGCGGTTGATGGGAACCTCGCAGTACACCGTGGCCAAGCTCATCCGCCATGCGATGAACATGATCACCGGATTCACGGTGCTGCCCTTGCAACTGGCGAGCATCGTGGGGTTCGCTTTCACTCTGTTCGGTTTTTTTGTCCTGTTCTTTGTGTTGATCCAGTACCTGATTTACGGGTCGGTGGTGTCGGGCTTCCCCTTCCTGGCATCGATCATTGCGATCTTCTCCGGCGCGCAATTATTCGCGCTCGGAATGATCGGGGAATACCTGGCGAGAATGCATTTTCGCTTGATGGACAAACCGGCTTATGTGGTGCGGGAGCGGTCCTGAAGCTTGCTTCCTTTTGCACGGTTAAGAGAGGAAACCCGGCCGTCATGAATGCCGCGCTCGAGCTGAAGCTGGTTCCCTGTTCGCGCGAATACTGGGACTTTGTGCGCACGCTTCGCAACGATCCGGCCAATCTGCCTGGCTTTGTCGACACGACTCCCATCACTGCGGCCATGCAGGAAGAATACATGGGGAAGTACGCCGACCATTACCGGATCTGTGTAAGCCGCGACACTCCGGTTGGCTTCATCGGCGACATGCAGGGGGATATTAGAATCTGTGTTGATAAAGACTGGAAAAATCAGGGTGTCAGTAAATTCATGATCCGCGAATATGTAAAGGGAAAGAAAAATTTAGTTGCTAAAGTCAAATTTGAAAATCAGGCCAGCAGGCGGGCTTTTGAAAGCTGCGGATTTCGGCCCAAGTTTATTATTTACGAAATTTAGGCGGTTTTAGCCATAACCGATTGTTTAGTAATCGGGCGAATCGGCAAGAATGCCCGGATCGAGTGCCAGAGTCAATGCGATCGTCGCGGCGCCGGGCAGGCCCGGAAAATCACCATTGCGCAGGCCGTCGCGGACTCGGGCGGGGGTGACTTCCTTGACCGCAAGGCCTTCGTGAGGGTCGGGATCGAAGGGAGCATGCACGACACCTCGGGCCGTGAAGAGGTGCATCGCTCCGCAGCCGCGATTGGCGTCGATCGCATATTTTCCCAGGGATCGCCAGTCGCCGCCAATGTAACCGGTTTCCTCGGCCAGCTCTCGCTTGGCCGCGTTTAGCGGGCTTTCACCGGGATCGACAATGCCGCCCGGAGCCCAAAGCGACGAAGTTCCCAGCCCTGGCCGCCAGGCTTCGACCAGGACGATCGTTCCTTGAGCGGTGCGGGGAATCACCATGACGAAATCAGGAAAATCGACATGCCAGAAATCGTCGATCCGTTTGCCGGAGGGTAATAGGTAGGTGACTTGACGGACCGTCAACCATGGCGGGCAGTTGAGGACGACGCGTTCGCTTTCCGAAATCCAGGGATTCGACACAGAGATCCCCTTAGGCCGCTTTGCGCGGGCTCAAGCCCCCACGGCCCAATTTTCCGGCCGCGGCAATGGCCTCCACGACGCGGTCTTGGTCCGATTCGGAGAGGTGGTTGTAGGTGGGGAGCATGATGCCGGTCGCGCCGAGGCGGTCGGTGACGGGAAGCACTTCGCCGCGCTTCTGCGAATTCTCGCGAAAAGGGGGCAAGCGGTGCAATGGAATGAACATGGGCCGTGTTTCGATATTCTTCTTCGCCAGTTGCTCCATCAGGCTTTCGCGGCTGCAACCGAAGGCTTCTTCCTCGATCTCGCAGGCATACATCCAGGGCGATAGGCCGGCCCAACTGGCCACCGGCTGCAGCTTCACTCCGGGCACACCTTCGAGCAATTGGTTATAGCGGCCGAAAATCTCGCGGCGACGCGCGAGGATCTGCACCGATCGCTCCATCTGCGCACAGAGTATGGCCGCGGCCACATTGGTCAGGCGAAAGTTGTAACCGGTCACGGGAAAGTAGTAGCGCCGTTCGGGGTCCATCCCCTGGCCGCGCAGGATTTTCAAACGCGTGGCGAGATGATCTTCGTTCACGGTGACCGCGCCGCCTTCCCCGCAGGTCAGTAGTTTGTTGCCGAAAAAGCTGAAGGTGGCGACTTGCCCCATGCTGCCGACGACCCGCCCCTTGTAGGTCGCGAAGGTGGCTTCGGCCGCATCTTCCACCACGGCGATGCCGCGGATCGCGGCGATGCGGATGATCCGGTCCATGTCGGCGGGATGGCCAAGCAGGTGAACCGGCACGATGGCCTTGGTGCGCGAGGTGAGGGCCTCTTCGATCTTGTTGGGATCGATCGTCCAGGTTGCCGGGTCGACATCGACGAACACCGGCTCGGCACCCACATAGCGGACGGCGTTGGCCGTGGCGATGTAGGTGAGCGAAGGAACGATGACTTCGTCGCCGGGCCCGATGCCCAGGCCGGCCATGGCCAGGTGCAGCGCGGTTGTACCGTTGGATACGGCAAGCGTGTGCTTGACGCCGCAGGCCGTTGCGAAATCTTTTTCAAAGCGGTTCAGGAAGGCGCCGGCCGAGGAAATCCAGGTGCTGCGGATTGCTTCGACCGCGTATTTCTCTTCATTGCCGCTCAGATCGACATCGGCGACCGGAATTCTGGATGGGGTCATTTTCCACCTATTCCACCTGCTCGTTTTCCCAAATCCAACAGGACATCATAAACTTGGGCCGCATACCGGGCATAGCCATGTTTTGGATCGGCCAGCCGCTCGCGTGCTCCAAGCATTTCTGCTAACGTCATCGCGGGTTCGTCGATCGCCTCGGCCAGGCAAGTCGCCAGATGGGTCGAATCGAGCAAGCGGAAATAACGTACCGGCACCTCAAATCGCTCATAGAGCCACCGCGCGGCGGGATAATCGGCGCAAATCGTCTTTTTTCCAAAATAATGCGCCTCAATCAGCGAGTAGGTGCCGTTGTCGTAGCGGGCGGCATTGACCACGACCGAACAGCGCTCAAAGAGTTCGCGCAATTGCCCCTCGCTGACCAGGCCGAGCGCGAAGTAGTCGACTCCTTCTTGCAAATTCCAGCCCGTTATCAGTCCCTGCAACTTGCGAAAAAATGGATGAGCGACCTGCTTGCCCTCAACCGGAATGATCTGTTCGGTCAACGGGCCGCACACCACCAGCGGCGGGATGCTTGAGCCGCGCGATTTCTTGAGCAGGGCATAGCCCTTGAGCATCGTTTCCAGTCCCTTGTGGGGGTTGGGATTGGTGATGTTCAAAATGAACCTGTCGGGGATGGATCCTTTCGTGGGTCGAACCGGCTCGGCGGATGTGGCGGCGAACCGCTCTGCCGGTTCGCAGGCGACCGGCACGAGCGCAACCTGATCCTTATCCAGGGAATAAAAATCGGCGGCATCGTTCAGAGTCGTGTCGCTCGTGGCAATGACTCGGTCGGCCGCCTTCATGGAGGCGGTCATGCCGGGCTGCCGGTCGGCAAAAAACTCGGGCGGGAAAACCTCGGGAAGGAATTTTTGAATCACATCGTAGACGAAGATGCCCAGGGGCATAACGGGCAAGAGCGGAAAGGCGACGCGGTCAACGAGCGCAAACCAGACATCGGCCTTCATCGCTTGCGGCGACGACAACACGCCGTAATGGGCGCCAGGCGGGATTCTTCCGTTTCGCTTCCGCACGATCTCGATCAGCGGCGCGGCTTCAACCTGGGAATAGATCTGATATTGCAAAGTCTCGATCGCGATCTCTTTGCGCAGATCGTCGAGCAATTCCAGTCCGGTCTGATCGGCCGGCAGCGAGAGCGAAAACTTCACACGGCGATCGGCGGAGCGGTTTTGCAAGAGACCTCGGATCAGGGTGACCATGGCTTCCCACACGCCGCCACGGTGGGCTTGCGGCAGAAACAGGTGGACATGAAATCGTTGATCGGCAACGGGCGTCTGGCGGGCGCACTGGATCCAGTCCTGCACGTTGGCGGGAGTTTGCTCCAGTTCTTTGATCGCTTGCATGAACGGATCGAAGAAGGCATTCCCCGGCGCGCTTGAGGAGTTGGGGAAGAATCGCTGACGATCAAGAAAATGGCCCGAATCCACCTGAGAGCGGATCCAGGGAGAAGATTGCTGCGATTTGACCGCATAGAGCGCCCGATTCGTAGGCTCGCAGAGCCCCCGCTTCAAAGCGCTTGCCCGGCTTGCATCGTATGGCCCCGCTTGTTCCCGCCAGGGAAGGCCATCGAGAAACGCGACGTAGCGCGCACCACAGCCCCAGGGAAACTTCAGCGAAATGTCGGGGAGGATCCAGGTTGCGCATGCCGAGTTCTCAAGAAATGTCCGCGCCTGCCCCAAAAGAAAATCGTCGTCATAAAAACGCAGAAGATTCTCGCCAATTTTAATGATCGTTAGAAAGTAATAAAAGAAGGCGTTGAGAGTGCCGAGGAAAAGGACCAGAAACCAAACGAGCGGAGACAGACCCATTCGGAGAGCCGACCAAAACAGCGAGTGCTTTCCAAGGATCCTCTCCGCCGCCGCGTCCAGCTTTGCGGCAATCTTGCCAATTTTTCCTGCGCGCGCGGCATGGCCTTGATCGATCTTGTTGCCGATCGCGGCGAACCGCTCGCGAAGCTGCCACCAAAAGGAACCGGGCACGGTTTCTACGCGAGTGTTTGCGTTGGGCGCCAGAGCACGCCAATGCTTGCAGTCCGCGGGCGATCCCACAAGAAGGAGCGTGCGATCGGGTAAGCGTTGAATGAGTGCTGCCGCGAATCGGGCCAGTTCAACGCGCTCGGCGGGGTCGCCGCCCAGGCACCAGATTCCTATCGTCTGCCCGGGCATCGGTGAGAATTCCTGGGTCGAAAGCGATAGTCAACGGTCCGGGAATCTACCCGCGAATGGCGGCGAATCGATCGATTTCTTACACCGCGACGCCAAGAGGGATTCCCTGAGGTTGGGCAGGAGTGAACTCCAGGCACTCGCCGGTACCCAGCGCGACCACATCGGCCAGGTTTTCCAGCCTGGCACGATCGGCGAAGCGCCAGCAATCAATGATCATCTTCCTGGGAGAGGGGCCCTTAAGCCAGGCCGTATCGATCGCCTTGTAACCGGCGCAGGGCAGGGCGAGCACGATGATATCGCAGCGGCGGACGCATTTTTCGACGGAATCGGTCAAGGCGATTTCGTCAGGCAATATCCGCGACGCTAGGTCCAGTGCATGGAAATCGTGCGCGACCACGGCGCGGCGGCGGCGATTGAGCGCCTCGGCCAAGGCCATGCCGAACGCTTTTTCAACGACATTGGTGCCCGGCTTGTAGGCCAGACCCAGAATGCCGATGGTTTTGTTCTTCCCGCCCATCGCTTCGATCAGGGCGAGAGTTCTTTCGAGCGGGGATTCGTTGACCTGATCGGTCGCCGTCGGCAGGTGAAGGTCAAGTCCCAGGTCCTTGCCCAGGCGAGCCAGTGCCTTGTTGTCGCGCGGGAAGCAAGGGCCGCCGAAGGATACGGAACCTTTGAAATATTTGGCGCCGATGCGCGTGTCGGCGCCGAGCGCGCCGGTGACCGCGTCGACATTGCCGCCGGGGAATTTCTCGCAGATCGAGGCGATCATATTCGCGAACGAAATCTTCATCGTCACGAAGCTATTGAGCGAGATCTTGGCGATCTCGGCGTTGACGATGCTCATCTTGTAAACGGCGGGACGGCTCAGATGCACGGTCCGGTAGAACGATTCGAGCAGTTCTCCCCACTGGGGGCTCGATTCGCCAATGAGCAAAAGATCGGGATGGAGAAAATCGCGGATGCACGATCCCAGCGCGATGAACTCAGGTGAATAGCAAACACCGAGGTTATCGCCGAGCTTGCGGCCCGCGGCCAGTTCCAAGGCAGCGATGAAGATTCTTTCCGTATCGCCGGGCATGACGGTGCTCGTCATGACGACCAGGTGGGGATCGGTGCGGCCATGAAGGGCCTCGCCAATCTGCATGGCCGCGATTTCGGCGAAGTCCATCGAAAACGCATCGCGTTTGTCGCTGGGGGTCGGCACGATCACGAACGTGATGCGCGCATTACGCACCGCTTCGGCAAGATTGGAGGTGGCGCGCAAGCGCCCTTCGGTCTTCGCAAGGGTTTCGGCCAGATCCGGTTCGAACACCGGAGGTTCCAGCCGATTCACCATGTCAACGGTCGATTCGAGCCGGTCGACACCGATGACTTGGTGGCCCGAGGCCGCGAAGATCGCGGCCATCGGGGCGCCCAGTTTGCCAAGACCAATGACCGCGACTTCCATGTCGCAACTCCGAAAGCGGAGTTCCTCTGAGGAACGAAGGAGAAAAAAACGGAAAAATTGGAAAAATTGGAAAAAACTTAGGCTGCGTGACGCAGGACGGTCTTTTTGGTGTCGAGTCGGGCCATGTCGGCATCGACCATCATGCAAACCAGGCTCTTGAAACCGACTTCCGGGTTCCACCCGAGGCGATTCTTGGCATGGCTCGGATCGGAAAGCAACAGGTCGACTTCGGCGGGCCGGTAGAAGGCCGGATCGACGACGACATACTTCTTCCAGTCGAGTCCCACGTGCCCGAAGGCCAGTTCGACGAATTCCTTGACGCTGTGGGTTTCACCGGTGCCGACCACAAAATCTTCCGCTTCATTTTGCTGAAGCATGAGCCACATGGCGCGCACATAGTCGCCGGCAAATCCCCAGTCGCGGCGCGCGTCCAGATTGCCCAGACGCAGTTCCTTGGCCAGGCCGAGCTTGATGCGCGCGACCGCGTCGGTGATCTTTCGGGTCACGAATTCGATGCCCCGGCGGGGAGATTCGTGATTGAAAAGGATGCCCGAACAGGCGTAGATGTTGTAGCTTTCGCGGTAATTCAAGGTGATGTAATGGCCATAAGCCTTGGCCACCGCATATGGCGAGCGAGGGTGAAAGCGGGTCGTCTCCTTTTGCGGAGTTTCGACCACTTTGCCGTACATTTCGCTTGAGCTGGCCTGGTAGAAGCGGGCTTCGGGGCAAACGAGGCGCATCGCTTCGAGCACCCTGGCGACACCCAACCCGGTCACTTCGCCGGTCAGGATGGGTTGGCCAAAGGAGGTCGGCACGAACGACTGCGCCGCCAGATTGTAAATTTCGTCGGGTTTGTGTTTGGTGAAGATTTCCATCAGGGAGCTTTGGTCGAGCAGGTCCCCCTGGGCAATTTCGACCTTACCCTCAAGATGAGCGATTCGTTCGACGTTGGGCGTGCTTAAGCGCCGCGTGATCCCGACCACCTTGTAGCCTTTTTCCAAGAGCAGTTCGGCGAGGTAACTGCCGTCCTGCCCATTGATGCCGGTGACCACCGCCGTCTTCTTGCGTCCTGCTTGGCTCATCAAACTCTCCCATCCATGGATTGCGACCCAAGTTAACTGAGCGGGTAACGAAGATGCAAGGGCATTTTGGTTCTCCAAACGCCGGGCATCAGGCTGCCTTTCGCTCTTCGATCGGCTGCTTTGACAAGTATTCGGCCCGATCCAGGAACCGCTTGCCCGCCGCCGCCAGGCCGAGCACGGCCTGGACATGGTGTTTTCCCTTGATTGCCATGATTTTGGCCAGTTCGGGCTGTTCCACCACCCATCTCATCGCCTCGGCGGCCTTGGGAACTTGAGGCTCGGCCCATTTCATCCCTTTGCGATAGACCAGGTGGGTCTTTTCCAGGGGAACCATCGAATAAGGAATCAGGCAGGCGGTCGAGGCGTCCATGAAATCCATATTGCCCGAGTAAGCCGTGGCGATCACGGGCTTTTCCATGAGCATCGCTTCGGCCATGGTCAGCCCAAAACCTTCGGAGCGGTGCAGCGAAACATAGCAGTCGGCGCAGGCCATCAGCGCGTAAGCTTCGTTGCGCGTGTAGGTTCCATCAAGGAGGATGCCGTTGATCGCGGCCAGGCCCGACCGCAGCGATTCGAGCGCCTCCGGGTTAAACGAGCCCCGGTTGACCTTGATGACAAGGCGAGGCCCGCCTTCGGGGAAAGCCCTGGTGAACGCTTCGATGATGGCGAGAGGATTCTTTCGTTCGAACACCGAACACATGTCGAACATGAACAGGAAAAGAAATTCGTTTTCCGGAAGGCCGAAATGCGCCCTTGGCAACGGGGTCATTGGTTCCAGTTCGACCCCGGGCAACAGATCGATGACCGGTACATCGAGCGTTTTGCGCATGGCCTCGGCGATAAAGCGGGTGGGCGCCCAGATTTCCCGGTATTGCCTGGCCCGGGGAATCCAGGCCTCGGGCACTTCTTCCAGTTCCCAGTACCACATGGCGACCCGGTCGCGGCCTGGAGGCATGCGCAAACCCGACCACCAGGAGACGGTTTCCAGATCTTGATCGGGAGAGAGAACCAGTGCCGTGACGGGCCAGCTTTCCGTTCCCAAAAATCCTTGCCGCACCGGTAAGTCGGCCTCGTAGGCCGCGGGAAAGTCGCGCAGGCTCACGCCGCCGCCGGCGCGAATGGTGGCGCGGGACATCTGCACGGCCGCTTCGCGCAGGCCGCTTGGGTAACAAAAATGGCCGATGATATTGAGGCCCTCGCCTTGCCCGTCGGCGGGCGCGTTGCCCTCCAGTTGGCGCACGCCATCGAGCGGTTCCACCCGGGCATCGGGATCGAGATTCCACTTGTCCTGGCAATGCTTGAAACTGGGAAAGGCCTGGGGCAATTCCCTGGCGAATTGGGGACAGCCGCCCGATTTCATGGCATCGGGCCAGCGCTCTTGCCAGGCGCGCGAGCGCAGCCAGCAATCGAGAACCCCCATCGACGGGTCGCCCGCTGACTCGATCAAAAACCAAATAACATCCTCGACCGTGAGCCCATGCTTGGGCAGGCCGCTACGGATCAGCCATTCGCCAAACGAGGCCCAGTAGGGGGCCGACAGAGCATAGGGCATCCGCTCTCTCAGGCGAATGTGGTGGTCGAATAACCTGCGGACTTGCGAAGATGGCCGGCGTGCAAGCGATGCCAGAAGGGCAATGCCTGCGCCTGCGCCAAGGCCCAGTTCCGCACCCTGAGTGCTTTGAACCCACGTGCCAAAGGGGGAATGGGCACCGGCGCGCAACGCTTGCGGAAACTTGCCGCGAAGTTCGGCGGAGTCAAGAAACAAGGAAAGCAAGAAACGATCCGCGGCCACCGGATCTTGTTCCACCTTGGCGGCAAGATCTTTGGCAGGCTCCAGCTTGGCAAAGCCGAACTTCGTCAAGAAGCGATCGAGTTGTCCGCGATTCAAGGGATCGATTGGTTTTTTCCAGGTCGATTCCCACCAGACTTTCCACTTGCCGTAGGTTTCTCGCAAGGGGGTGACATAGCGGTTGCGCACATGCAACATGGTGCGAAAGAGACCGCTATTGGGCGTCACTCCCATCCAACCGATCAAGTGCCGGATTTTCCGGTCAAGCTGCAGCATGAACGATCTCCAAATTTCCTGCGGGCTTGAGCCACAGGATGTTGTGCATACTCGTGAGGTAGGGGCTGTGGAAGCGGTCCAGTTCCGCCATGGCGCCCCACTTGCGGCAAAAATACTCTTGTTCGCAGGCGAGCCGGGCCCGTTTTTGCGGGGTGATGTCGTGGCCGCGAGTCACGCATTCGTGATGAGTTAAGCTGACGCGCGGCAAAAGGATGTTGCGCCTGCCGGCGCGGTTAAGCTTTAAACACAAATCGATGTCGTTGAAGGTCAGGGCGAGGAACTCGTCCATGCCTCCGACTTCGAAATAGGCCTCCTTGGAAATCATCAGGCAGGCGCCCGTGACCGCGGTCATTTCGCGCGTGACGGCGAGCAGATCGCCGTAACCGCGCTCCGCTGGGTTGCCAAAACGCAAGCGGTGTCCGTTCGTTCCTTCGACCCCCAGCACGCAGCCGGCATGTTGAATGCGGCCATCGGGATAAAGGAGCATGGGACCGACTGCGCCCATGCGCGGTTCGAGCGTTTGCTCGACTAAGCGCGCGATCCAGTCCTTGTTGCCGCCAGTGACATCGTTGTTCATCAACAGGAGCAGCTCACCCTTCGCTTGCCTGGCCGCGAAGTTGTTGACCGCCGAATAGTTGAAGGTCTCTTTCCAGGGCATCACGGTCGCGCGATGGCTGCTGGTCAGATGTTGATAAAGCTCGTGCGTGGCCCGTTCCTTACTCGCATTTTCGACAATCAAGATCTCCAAATCGGGATAGTCGGCTGCCAGAATCGAGTCGATGCACGATTTGAGCAATTCCGGTTGATCGCGATTGGGGATCAATACACTGACGCGAGGTTTTCGCGGCTGGATGGGACGCACCTCGCAGGTACCGGGGTGGGCACCCGCCGAGACGGTTGCGCTACGGCCAAGGGCCAGCAAGGCTTTTTTTGCGCTCGCCATCATGGCTTGGGTTTCGCCATGGCGAACGGGGCCATTGCGGTGGAACAAGACGAGATGGATGTGTTCGACCGACTGACCTTGCTTGAAGGTATGCCAGATCAGGTCCTGCTCGGAGTCGGCGCCGTCTGGCGCGGTTTTCCAGCCGCCGCACTTGGCGATCGCGTCCACATGGAAAACGCACCCCATGCCGAGCGCCCTAGTTTCCAGGAGCGATTCCGGATCGAAATCGGGTTTGAACCAGGGGTTGCGCCGGAGGGCGCGATGCGTGTCCAGTTCGTCTTCGTCGGCATACAGGCAGCCGATTCCTGGCTGGGAATTGGCCGCTTCGAGAAGTTGATCGGTGGCGCGCGGAGACAGCCGGTCGCCCGGTTGTAAAAGACCAAAATAGGCCGCGCCTTGCTCGGATTTGCCGCCGAATTCGCGCCAGGCCGCGGCGCGCCAGTCGGTGCCTTGATCGAAGCGGATCACCTTGATGCGCGCATCGCGTTCATGAACTCCCAGGTCCACGGTCCGGCCAGTCTCGGCGATGACCCAGGCTGTCCAGTTCTGGCACGCCTGTTGATCGAGCGATTCGAGCGAGGAGAGGATCGCTCGCGTGGCATTCTCCGCGGGGGCGATGACCCAGTGGATCGTTCCCTGCAGCTTTTGCTGGTTTGCCGGGAGCGCGGGGAACAGCTTGGGTTCGACCTCGCGGATCCAGGCGGGGTAGCCGCGTTCGAGAGTACGCCGCGAGGTTCTTTTTTTCTCGCGGTGGATGAGCATCTTGTCGTACAGGTGAACGAGATTGTCGCGCAGTTTATCGAAATAAAAACGGCGTCCCGAGCCTGAGGGAAAAAAACGTTCCCGCAAGTTGTGCATGCGGGTCATGAAGTCCCAGTCGGCATTGGCGGCATGCACTTCCCAACGAGTCTGGCATTCCAGGTGCAGATGCCCCAGGGTGTCTCGTTGCCACAGGGCGAAATCGCCCGGCACCATGGGCGGCCCCTTGTCGATCGACCGGAAGACCTTCGATGTGGAAGGGTTCATCGGCTCCATCCCCTGACTGGGCGAATCTGCTCGTTTGGTCTCATTGGCGGATTGCACTCAAGCCGCCTTCGAGGTTCTTGGCGACTGCACCGGCTCGAGCAGCTTGCGGTAGGCCGCGAACGTCTCGTGGGCGCAGCGGTCCCAGGTGAACTGTGCCGCGGTTTGCACCGAGTGCGATTTGAGCGACTGTCGCCATTCGTAATCGGTTGCCAGGCGGTACATCGTGCGCCGCCAGTCAGCGACTTCGGTGGAGCGCAAAATATGCGCCGCGGGAGCGGTGACTTCTTCGACGGCGCCGGCAGGAGCCGAAATCACCGCGCCGCCGCAGGCCAGCATTTCGACAGGCGGCATGCCGAAGCCCTCGTCGTGAGAGGGGAATACCAGGCCCAGCGCGCCGCCATAAAGCGCGGGTAAATCGCGATCCGCGACATACCCGAGATGAATGAGGCCCTTGCTTTTGAGCGAGTCAATCCGGCTGATGATCTGCTTTTCCTTCCAGCCGATGCCGCCGGCCAGCACCAGTGGATGTTTCGACCGCACCGAGAGAGGGAGATCTTCCCAGGCTCTCAGGAGCAGATCAAGATTCTTGCGCGGCTCGATCGTTCCCACATGCAGGAAGTAGTCGCTGGGCAAGCCGAGCTTTCTGAGCTCCGCCGCCACCGTCGGTGCGCCCAGCGGCTTCAAATGTTCGCGCACCCCGTTGCAGCAGACATGCACTCGGGAGCGATCGACCCCCAGAAGGTCGATCATCTGTTTTTTGACGAACTGGGAGACCGTCAGGAAATGGCATTTGCCTGGCACGAGCTGATCGACCAGCACCTCATGCATCTTGACGCGGAAATCGGGATGCCATTCCGGGTGAAGGATCGCCGAAAGGTCGTGGACCGTGACGATGGTGGGCAGGTCCGACTCAATGGGAAAATAGTTGGGCTCGTGATACAGATCGTATTTGCCGTGCAAGAAGGCCCGGTCTCGAAAGTAGTGATAAAAGGATCTGGCTGCCGCCGCGCCTTGGCGAAAGAGATAAGGAGCTCTCTTTTTTCGCGTGCTTTCTTCCAGATCTTCGCGGGAGGCCGGAGCCGGCCGGTGTGATTCTTGGAAGGACGGGGAAGGATTGAAGGTGTCCGTGGCGGACGCTGGCGCAGGTTGAGTCTTTTTGAACTTCGCGGCGAGGTCGCAGATGCCGCGCTTGAGCGCGGGAGCGAACTCGTGCCAGGCCCACATCGCCTGCAGAATTCCAGGCTGGGGAAAAACACCGAGGGAAGGCCCGCCACGCATGCGCTTCAGCGCCCGGACCAGCTCCAGAGTATGGTGGCCGATTCCGGTCTTGGGCCGGATCAGGCATCGCACTCCAACCAAGACCCTCATGGTCTCTCCATGATCGGCATCCTGCCGGTAAGGAAAACAAAAAAGTACCCGAACAGGCAACCTGTTGTCAAGGATCGGCCCGTACCTTGGCCCGGCTGTGAAAAAACCGCGACGATGTCAGACGAAACCGACGTGATCCCGCGCTTTTTCGTTAGCAAAAGTAATCTTAATGCTTCTGAATCATGCGGCTTTTTCCGTTTTTCCAGGTTTCGATAATTCAACTGATTGGCCCATTAACTTTTGGTATCCCGAGATGGTCAAATCGGCGCAGCGCTGCCAGGTATGGCGGCTGGCCGTCTCGATCCCTTGCGATGCCAGTTGCGCATGCCAGTCGTCATCGACGGCCAAGCGAAGCATGGCATCGCGCCATTCTTGCGGGTCTTGGGACCTGAGGATATGAGCCGATGGGCTGGCGACTTCTTCCACGGCGCCAGCCGGCGCAGCCAGAACCACGCCGCCACAGGCGAGCATTTCGACGGGCGGCATGCCGAAGCCTTCGTAGTGCGAGGGGTAAACGAGCGCCCTGGCGCCGCCGTAAAGCGCGGGGAGGTCGGCATCGTCGATATACCCCAGGTGAAAAAGACCCTTGGGCTTCAGGTCGGCCATGAGGTCGAGCACGCCGCTCTCCTTCCAGCCGATCCCTCCCGCGAGCACGAGCGGATGGCGGGTGCGCACGCGATCGGGCAGGTCGGCCCAGGCGCGCAAGAGCAGGCCCAGATTCTTTCTGGGTTCAATCGTGCCCACATGCAGGAAATAGCCAGAGGGCAAACCCAGGCGCGCAAGAGTTGTTTTCACCGCTTCGGCGGGCAAGGGCCGCAGATGATTGCGAACCCCACAGCAGGTGACATGAATGCGGCTGGGGTGAATTCCCAGGTATTTCTGCATTTCCTGGCTGACAAAGCGCGAGATGGTCAGAAAGTGCGCTCCGCTGGGGACCAGCCAGCGAAATAGCTGTTCATGACGGCGCACCCGGTCGGCCGGATGCCATTGCGGATGAATGAGCGCCGACAAATCGCACACGGTAACGATCGTGGGAAGATCGCAGGGCTGAGCGAAATAGTTGGGTTCGTGATAGAAATCGTATTTTTTTGAGCGCAACTCGCGGTCCAGCAGCCATTCATAGACGCGTTCGGACAGGGGCGATTTGGCCGGACCGGCCAGACTCACCTGAGGGGAACCGGATCTTTTTTGAACGGCTCTTCCGAGCGAAGTCAGCTTTTTCAGGCTTTTCCCCCAGTCGAGCGCTTTCCTGGCGACCTTTAACAACATGGGGCCTGGATAAGTCGCGATCTGGGGCGCGTCCGGATGCGCGCGTAGCGCTTGCAATAACTCCTCGGTGTAGTGGCCGATCCCGGTCTTAGGTTGAATCAGACAGCGTACGCCGACCAAGGCCCTCATACCCGTTTGCCCCGCATGGAAGTTCCGAATCATGTCAAGACTGCTGAAATTACCCGCAATGATGAGAAGGGGTCAAGGAAGGCTTGATTTGAGAGGAAGCGCCACTCAGGCAACCAGATAAGGGATGCCAGGTTCCTGCGGTATAGGGACGACTTTGAGCGATCATCGACCGATTTGCGCTTGCGCTTGATGAAATCGCTCGATTACAAGGGCGATCAATTGGTCGCGGGAAGGGATTTCCCAACGAACATGGACAAGTCAGGGAGGACCTAGATGGAAAACAAGGAAGCCCGATCGGCAAAAAGCCTGAACGGTGCGCGGGCCTGGCTCTGGACTCTGGCCTTGAGCGCGATCGTCGGCGTCGTCGCCATCAACAATCGTCGGCCCGCGGTGTTTGCTCAAGGGCCTGCGAGGCCCCCGCAAGTCTCCGCCGGAGCCACTGCCGGCGCCTCGACCGACTACTCCAACCGGGTCGTTGCGTTTCTGTACGGTTCCGTACCGATCACGCGCGAAGAACTTGGCGAATATCTGATCCAGCGCGTGGGCGCCGAGCGCCTTGACGCCCTCGTCAATCGCCGCATCATCGAACTGGAATGCAAGAAAGCCAATGTCGAAGTGACCGAAGCTGAAGTCGAAGGCGCGCTGGAAGAAGACCTCGCCGGGCTCAACGTCGACCGAAAAGTCTTCGTCGACCGCGTCCTCAAGGGCTACAAGAAAACACTGTACGAGTGGAAAGAAGATGTCATCCGTCCGAAATTGCTCCTGGGCAAGCTGGCTCGCGTGCGCGTCAAGGTCACCGACGACGATCTGAGAAAGGCCTTCGACGCCTATCACGGAGAAAAAGTCGACTGCCGGATCATCATGTGGGAGAAGGGTTTCGAAAAAGCGGCCATGTCCGAATACGCGAAGATTCGCGATAGCGAAGAAGAGTTCGCCCGGGCCGCGAAAAATCAGAAGACCCCATCGCTCGCCGCCGCCGGCGGCAAGATCCGCCCCATTGGCCGCAACACCACTGGCAACGAAGAACTGGAAAAGGCGGCGTTCACGCTTCAGCCCGGCGAAATCAGCTCGCTCATCGGCACTCCGGAAGGATTGGTCGTGATAAAATGCGATGCACGCCAGGGCGCCGACATCTCCATCGATTTCGAGGCGATGCGCCCCAAGTTGACCAAGGAAGTATTCGAAAAGAAACTCGCGGCCGAAATTCCGGCTTTGTTCGCCGAAATGCGCAAGAAAGCCGCGCCGAATATCGTGCTGGCCGGCGCAGGCGGCCCGGAAGACTTCAAGGAATCGGTCAGGAACCTGCTCAATCAGGACGATAGCGGCATCAAGGGGCCGGGCAACCAACCCCCAGGCGGCGACGGCGCTCGTCCGGGAACGCCCCCCCGCCGCTACGATCCCTCGATCGGCAATAAATCCAAGCCGTAAACCCTCAACGAAGCTTTCTCCTGAAAAAAGACCGGGTGCACAGCCCGGTCTTTCTTTTATTTTTTTTAATTCCCGCTTCAGGACGCCTCTTCGGTGCGAGGTAAATCCTTGAGCGAGCCAATACCGAGCAATTCGAGAAAATGGTCGGTGGTGCGGAACATTTTTCCGTTCTTGTCCGATTCCATTTTGATCAGGCCCAATCGCATCAAGCGCCGGCTGGCGGCGGCGGAATCGGCGCCGCGGATCGCGTCGATCTCTTCCTTGGGAATCGGTTGCCGGTAGGCGACCAGGGCGAGCACATCCACCGCATCCTGGGGAAGCTCCACCTCTGCGGGGTTTTGCACTCTTGCTTGCTTGGCTTGCGGCATCGCCTCGGCGAGCAGGCGCAAGATCCAACCACCTTGTTCGCGCACGGCCCGGCAGGGGCGCCCCTGCTCGCGAAAATTCTGATTCATCTGCGCGAAGAGATGCTCCAGGTCCTGGGCCTTCCAGCCAGGAAAAAGCCGGCCGAGGACCTCGGCCTGGAGCGGTTTGGCCGCCGCGAATAAGGCGGCTTCGAGCAGTCGGCCTGGCGCCGGGGGAGCGCTGCCATCGGCCAAGGGCGAGGCGGATGCCGCGGCCCTGCCTGCGAAGATCTGCCAGTCGCCTTCAACCTCAATGACTTCCGATTCCCCGTGCGGGGTGGGAAACTTCAAGGGCTCAGGCTCCTCATGTGCGCTCATTGATGCGGCAAAAAGAAGATTCCGGTAATTGCGGTTCCGGTCCAGGCGACGGCAAAGAAGAAGGCCAGGGTCAAATGAACCTTGCGCCGGCGAGTGTAACCGGTCCAAAGCATCAGGGGAAGCAAAAGGGCCGAGGGGATGGAAAAACTCAAGTGAATGCGCAGGGCCTGGCGCAGTTCTTCATTTTCCTGGATGTATTCGAAAACCCCTGGATGCGTGAGCCGGATGACCCCCTCGAACAAGATGAGCGTCGCCATCACGGCCGTGAAAAAGACGACATTGATCTGGCCATGAAGCCGCACTCGTCCAAGGACAAGCGCGATCAAGGCGGCAATGAGCAGAAGGGTCGCCAAGGCCACGGCCGACTTGAGCGCCAGGATCACCAACGGGCCGGTCATGCTTGTTGCCTTGTTTTCATCACACCAGGCAATCCCGGTCAAACTTCGCCCAGAATTCGCCTGCCCAGAATTCGCCCGATCGGTATTACCCACGAAAAGAGCCCACACCGCAAGAGCAGTAAAGGCGGTCGATCAATGACGTAAGAAGTCATGATGCGAAAATTCCCCGGGCAAGGTAGAACGCTTGCCCGGGGAATTGGGATCAGGTCATCATTTCAGCGTGGAAAGGTACTCGATCAGGTCGAGAAACTCCGCCGGTGAAATCGATGCCGCCTGGCCTTCCGGCATGCTGCTCTGCTTGAGCACCTTGCGGCTTTCGATTTCGCTTATGGGAATGACCCTCTTTTCCTTGCCGTCGAAAATCTCCAGCTCTTTTTTTGTTTCGCCGACCAAAAGGCCCGAAATGATCTTGCCGTTGGTCGTTTCCACCAGGGTGGAGGCATACTTGGGGTCGACGTCGGCATTGGGGTCGATGATCGATTCGATGATTTTCACGCGAGTCAGCCGCTTGGCCACCTCGTGCATGTTGGGGCCATAGTCTTTCCCCTCGCCGTTGCCCAGGCGGTGGCAGGCGGTGCAGTTGCGCACGAACACGGCGCGGCCGTTGCTCGGGTTGCCCTTGAGCAAGGCCAGCGCGGTCATCGCCTTGTTTTTCAATTCTGTCGATTTCGGCTCGGTCGAAAGAAGCACTTTCAGGTGGGGCGCCACCGCTCCGCCCACCTTGGAGGTTGCGATCCAGGCATTGAGCAAGGTCTCGCCTTCCGTGTTCCCCTTGGCAATTTTTCCCGCGAGGAAAAGCGGCCGCCAGATCGCCTCGTTGGCTCCGAGCGCATGATCCAGGGTGTACTTGGTCCAGTAGTCCAGGGGCAACTTGGCCGCGGCCAGAATCGCTTCCATCGATTCCGGCGTCTGGTAAAAACTCAAACCACGCAGCGCCTCGGTGCGCACCCGCGCGTGCTGATCCGCGGCGGCGACTTTGAGGATCTCAAAGGCCCCCGGGACGAATTCGCGTTCGTCGGCAACAATGCGCACGGCCGCGGCCCTGGCCTCCATGAACTCGCTGGCCAGAACCTTTTTGAGCAGTTCCTTGTCGAGGGCTCGGTGGCTTTGCTGAACCCAGAGAGCCTCGCAAAGCAGCCGGTCGCGTTCCTTGCGTGCGGCCTCGTCGGCAGGCGTCTGCGCAAGCAGTTCCTTGGTCCAGGTCGCAAGCGCCGCGACCACCTCTTCGCGAGGGCGGTCCCACAACTCGCGGCGCACACGGTAGCGGGTGCGCCATTCGTATTCCTTGAACTGTTCCAGAAGCTCGGGAATCGGTTTGCCAAACTGAGTCACCGGCTTGACCAGCGGCCGGTCCTTTCCAACCAACCGGTAGATGCGGCCGCGCGAATGATCGCGGCTGGGGTCGCGCTGCGAATATTGCATGTGTCCGATCAGGGCATTGGCCCAGTCGCCAAACCAGAGGGCGCCATCAGGCCCGATGGTCGGATTGGCCGGCCGGAAGTGCTTATCCGTGGAACGCACCAAGTCGGAGTTTTTGCCCCCAACCTTGACCCGTTCCCCCATGTAACCGGCGCCGTCGTCGCGCATCGTGTAGCGGGGCATGCCGTTCATGGTGATGACGCAGGCATAGATGAACTGCTTTTGCAAATCATCGGGCAGATTGCGACTGACAAGCCATTCGTTACCGAGGTTGGGGCGTTCACCGTTTGGCAGCACAAAGTTGATCCCTTTACGGCCCTGGAACTGCGCGCCGGAAAGCGGCGTGTCCCAGGTCTGGTTGGGGGTGGTGCCGTCGCCGACGATTCCCTGACCCCATTGGTCAAAGACGTAGCACCACATGTTGTACATGCCCGGCAACGCGAACTGGCGCACCTTTTGGCTTCTTGGGTCAATGACATAGGTCCCGCCCGCGCCCTGACTGCGATGAGGACCCCAGGGGGTTTCGAGGGTGGTGCTCATGGCGATCCCCTCGAGGATGTGGAGTTTGCCGCCGTTACTCCATTCCCAGCCGCCGCGATGATGCGTGTCGTCGGTGGCCCAGCCGTCGATCAGTTCGACGACGACGTCGGCCTTGTCGTCGCCATCGGTGTCCTTGAGCCAGAGGATTCTCGGTTGGTCCATGACGAGCACGCCGCCATTGAAGAATTCAAAGCCGGTGGGGCAGTGGAGCTTGTCGTAAAAGACCTTGCACTTGTCGGCTTTGCCGTCGCCGTCGGTGTCTTCGAGGATGAGCAGTTTGTCGTTGGGTTTGGGATCGCCCGGCTTCCACAGGGGGTAATTGGGCATGCAGGAAACCCAAAGGCGTCCCTTGTTATCGAAATTGAGCTGCACCGGTTTGGCCAGTTCGGGAAATTTCGATTCGTCGGCAAACACCTTGATCTCGGTGCCGGGAGGCACTTCGCAGGTTTTAACGAACTCTTCGGGATCGAGGTAGCGTAGCGTCTGGGCCTCGGAATACTTTTGACCAGGATTGCCGAACCGGGTGGGCGGCTCGAACAGGTTGCCCGTCTTGCTGTCGTCGGGTTTCGCCGGCACTTCCTGCCCGGCGGCGAGTTTCCAAATGTAGTCGTCTCTTACCGCCGCCATGTTGCGCAGTTTTCCGTATTCCAGCGGAAACGTATTGGTGTCGAAGGTGCGCCTGCCGCCGTAGACATACCAGCCGTTGACCATCCGGTAGTCTTGTTGATGGACGAAGGATTTATCGTTGACGGCGGATCTAACTTTTTCGAATACAGGAGAGTTGATCACCTTGTCGGGCACGGTTCCAAAAAGCGCTTCATCGAGGATCCGGGCGGTGAGCTTATCGCCGGCCTGGTTGGCATGGCAGCCGTTGACGGTGTACTGCAAACCCGCCTTGCCTGAAAACTCCTTATAAGTCGGATAAAACAGATCGATGAAGGCGACATTGGCCGCCTGGGCGACATCGCGCGCGGCGTCGGCAAAGAGCTTGAGATTGTCGTTTTCTTGCGTGCCTTCGGGCAGAAATCCATCGGCCGAGCCTTCAAAGGCAATCGGTGAAACGATCACGAATCGAGGCTTGGCGCCGCGACCGTCGCGAGGATACTGGCGGGCGTAGTCTTCCAGGAACTGGCGGTATTCGGATTTGAACTTTTCTACCCCTTCCTTGCCGGCGAACGACTCATTGAAGCCGAAGAAGCAGAAGAAGGTGTCGGGGCTGAAGGCTTTGAGCGGGTCGTCGATCTTCGTATAGTCGGCCGAACGCTGGCGGATGGAAACTTCGTCGGCGGGTCGGCCGAAATTGCGGATGACCAGTTCCTTTTCGGGGAAGCGCAATTGCAGCAGGGTTTCGAAATGGCCGAAGAGGTTCATGCGCTCGGCGGTGCTGCTGCCGACGAAGGCAATCCGCTCGTGCGTGATGAACTCAAGCGGCAGGCGGCTGGGGGGAAGAGGCCCGCGGTTGGCCCGGGTTGTGACGGGGGGTACCTTGGCCTCTGCCTTTTCCTGGCCCTTGGGCCCTTGAGATAAAACCGGCGCCTGGGAAAGCAAACCCGCCAACAGGAAGGCGAGGCTTGTGAAAGCCAGGGGTTTGCGCCAACGGGAAAAATTCATCGGAGAGAAGCTCCAGGAAAATGTCACCCAAAAAATATCACCCTAAAAATGTCAATCCCGGGGCCCGATTGCAGGGCAGAAGGTTTGCGGGTGAGATCATTCTAAGTTGAAGGAAGAAAAGGGAAACCGAACCACTGGCCCTGTCCGTGTTTTCCGGTATTTGCGCGGCTGGATTGCAAAAATGAAATGCATTGGGCAAAGGCGGCGGATTGGCCGGGCGAGATAAAAGAGAACGAAAGAAGCCGGCTGCCTTCCTTTAGGAAGGCAGCCGGCTTCTTCTAATGACTGTCGATCAGGCGAGCCGGGCCTTGACGAGCCAGTGCCAGCCGAGTTCTTCTTCCCATTCGGCCAGTTCTTCAGGGCTCACTCCCTGCCAGGCCCTATCGGCGACATATTCGTGTTTGACGTAATGCTCAATGTCCCAGGTGAAGATGTGCGCCTTGCGCGCCTCTTCAATGGTGAAGCCGGGCAACAACCGGTCGAGTCCCCGCCGGGTATAACTGTAGGTCACGGGGCAGCCGGTCTGAGCTTCGGAATTGGTGGCGATGAGGGGATCGAGCGAGCCGATTTCCCAGGGGCCTTCCGTGTGCATCAGCCACAGAACCTTGTAGCTGATCTTTGCATAGACCATCATCCGTAGTTCCGAGCCTGAGCCCATGAGCGAACGGATTCGCTCGATCGCCTTTTCGGGATGGGGCGTATGGTGTAACACCCCGAACGAGTAGATGAGATCGTAGGGTCCGGCCGGGACAAGACTGGTTAGATCTTCGGCGTTACCGTGAACGAAGCGGATCCGGTCCGACAGGCCGAAATTCCAGGCGCGCTTGCTTGCCAGGTCGAGCGAGACATCGGAGTAGTCGAGCGCGACCACTTCGGCGCCGGCGCGGGCGAAATTGATCGTGTCGGTGCCCAGCCCACAACCGATCTCCAGCACCCGCTTGCCTTTCCAGCGTGCAAAGTCGGCGAAGGCGGGGATGTGAGGCTCGACGAAGTACTTGCGCGCCTCGACTTCATCGAAATATTCGCGGCTGCCGACTTCCTTTTTGGAATGGCGCAAGTTGCAGGGGCGCCGGTTCCAGTAGTCGCGCACTCGTTCCAGCGGTACCGATCCAAATTCCGGCATGGCGAACTCCTTCCTGGAGGCTTTTCTGTATTTTTTCCGTCCTGATGGTCGCCGGAACCGGCCTTTTGGCGCTAGTCCAAGGCTCGCGTTTTTACATTCTGCTCCATCTGAGCAATCAGGGCATCGACGCTCATCGCTCCTTGGTCTCCCTTGACCCGGTGACGAACCGCAACACTTCCCGCTTGCACTTCCTTGTCGCCGACAACGAGCATAAAAGGAATCTTGTCGAGGCTGGCCTGGCGGATTTTCGCCCCGACCTTGTCGGAACTGTAATCGCCGGCAATGCGGAAACCGTGTTCGCGCAGGCGCGCTTCGACAGACTTCGCATAATCGTTGAACTTATCGCTGACAGGAAGAATACGCGCCTGTTCCGGCGCCAGCCAGAATGGGAACGCGCCAGCGAAATGTTCAATGAGAATGCCCATGAACCGCTCCATCGACCCGAACGGGGCGCGGTGGATCATGACGGGCCGGTGGCTTTGATTGTCCGAGCCGGCATATTCCAGGTCGAACCGCTTGGGCAGGTTGTAGTCGAGCTGGACGGTGCCAAGCTGCCATTCGCGGCCAATGCAATCGCGCACGACAAAGTCGATCTTCGGGCCATAGAAGGCCGCTTCGCCCTCTTCGGCGGTGTAGCGCATGTCCAAGGCCTTGACGACCTTGATCAGCGAGGCCTCGGCGGTGTCCCAATCTTCGTTGGAGCCGACATACTTGTCCGAGTTCTTGGCGCGCAGGCCAATGCGAACCCGGTAATCGTTGAGCCCCAGGGTCTTGAGCACGAAGAGCACCAGTTCGATATTCTTGTGCAGTTCGTCCTCAACCTGTTCGGGGGTCATGAACAGGTGGGCGTCGTCCTGGGTGAAACCGCGCACCCGGGTCATCCCCGAAAGTTCGCCGGTTTGCTCGTAACGATAGACGGTACCGAATTCGGCCAGACGCAAGGGCAGGTCGCGGTAGCTGCGCGGTTCGGCCTTGTAAATCTGGATGTGATGGGGGCAATTCATCGGCTTCAGCAGGTAGCCTTCCTGATTTTCCAGCCAGGAGAGCAGAGCGCGCGCACGGCCCGCACGATCTTTCGCGGAGTCGTAGCCGTGAACGACGACCTGAAATTTCGCAATGAGGTCCCGGCCAAAATCGTCCACTAAAGCCAGTTTTTCCGCCTGGGTCTTGGCCTCGAGGTAACCGGGAATGGAAAGGCTGGCCTGCGCCAGGAATTTCTCCATTTCCTGTTCTTTTTCCAAGGTCAGTTCGCCGGCCACCAGGCGATGTTGGATCAGGTCGAGCGCCTGGGCCGCGGGGTGCTGATAAAGCGGCGGGAATTGCGAATCCCGGTAATAAGGGAAGTGGCCGCTGGTGCGGTAAAGCTCGAGCTTGCCGATGTTGGGGGTGTAGACCGGCAGGTAACCGAGGCGGAGCAGCTCATCCTTGATGAAGTTTTCCAGGATGCCGCGCACCAGGGCGCCACGGGGCATCCACAGGATCAGGCCGGGGCCGACCTGCTGGCTGATGGTGAAGAGCGCGAGCTGTTTACCCAACAGGCGGTGGTCGCGCTTTTTCGCTTCTTCCATCCGCTTGATATGTTCGTCGAGGTCTTTTTGGGTGAAGAACGCGGTGGCGTAAAGCCTTTGGAGCTGCTTGCGGTTGGAGTCGTTTTTCCAGTAGGCGCCGGCAATCGAGAGAATCTTGAAGGCGCCGATGCGGCCGGCATGAGGGATGTGCGGCCCGCGGCAAAGGTCGATGAACTCTCCCTGCCGGTAAAAGCTCAACGATCCGAAGCGATGAAGCTCTTCATCGATGTGCTCGATCTTGTACTGTTGGCCCATCCCCGCGACGAGTTCGCGGCCTTGTGGGACGGTGCGTTCGAACCGCTCAAACGGTTCCGCCATCGCCACGATCTTGGCCATTTCGGCCTCGATGCGAGGGAAATCTTCTTCGCGGATCGGGGTGGGGGAATCGATGTCGTAGTAAAAGCCATTTTCGATCGGCGGGCCAAAGGCAAGCTGGGTGCCGGGGAAAAGCCGCACGACCGCGCGCGCCATGACATGGGCGCAAGAGTGGCGCAACACTTCCAGCGCATCCTGATCCTTATCGGTCAGAATTTGCAGGGTGTGCGGTTCGGTCTTTTCGGCAAGCGCTGTGGTCAGATCGACAATGGTGCCATCAAGGCGACAAGCGATCGCCGCCTGGGCGAGACGCTTACCGATCGATTCGGCGATTGCGTGGAGAGTGGTCCCGGCGGCAACGGTTTTTTGAGAACCATCGGGCAAAGTCACGACTGGCACGGGGCGCATCCTTTCGGGGCCATGAGCCCGGCAGGATGGCCCTGCCTAAAGCCGGAGGCCACATTCCTACTCCGGCCGAGGCGACGAATGTCGCGCGGGCCGGAGGTCCTGTTCAAAACGGAGAGAAATCGCGGTAGGTCGGGAAGCGCCTTATTCGCCCACATAAGGCAGAAGGCCCATGAACCGGGCGCGCTTGACGGCGTCGGACACGGCGCGCTGGAACGCGGCGCAGTTACCCGAACGCTTGCGAGAGAACATCTTGCCCTGGCTCGTGCACATCTTCTTCAGGGTGAAGATGTCCTTGTAATCGACGAAGGTCGGACGGGGGCATCCCTCCTTGGTGCAAAAACGACAACGGTTCTTCTTGCCTTTGGAAGACTTCTTGCGGACCATTACCCACCCTGAAGGAAACAAATTGGTTTAGGCCAAACCGTTAATCTAAATCCTTGAAGGTCCGCTGTCAACCGGCCTGAACGATGAAGGCACCTCTCCCGGGGGGCCCTCTCATCATTCGGCCGTTTGAGTATACCGATTTCCACAGTTGATTGCTGAATATATAAAGTTTGGCCTCAATCTGGGCCAAATCGAGGCTTTTGGAGGTCAAATCGGCCGGTTTTTGGACGAAATTCCTCAAAATCACTAAGATCTTGCGAGTCCCATAAAAATGGCGTTGATTGCCGCGGGTCGATTTTTTGTTCCTGCCCGCCTCTTACCCGGGGGAACAGGACCGAACTAAGGACGGAATTTATGAGTCACAAATATGTTTATTTCTTCGGCGGGAATTCCGCCGATGGCGATGCCAAGATGAAAACTTTGCTCGGGGGCAAGGGCGCGAATCTTGCCGAAATGGCCCGGATTGGCCTCCCCGTGCCGGCTGGTTTCACCCTGACGACCGAAGTTTGCACCTATTATTACGACCACGGCCGCACCTTCCCGCCCGAAATCAAGGCCCAGGTTGCCGAAGCCGTCGCAAAGATGGAAAAGGAAATGGGCGCGGTGCTTGGCGACCCCAAGAACCCCCTCCTCGTTTCTTGCCGCTCCGGCGCGCGCGACTCGATGCCCGGCATGATGGACACGGTCCTCAATATCGGACTCAACGAATCGACCCTCAAGGGTCTGATCGAAAAGACCGGCAACGAGCGCTTTGCCTGGGATACCTACCGCCGTTTCATCCAAATGTTCGGCGATGTCGTGCTCGGCCTCAAGCCCCAGAGCAAAACCGAAATCGATCCTTTCGAAAAGATCATGGAAGAGCTGAAACACGAGAAAGGCGTGCATGAAGACAACCAGCTGACGGTTGCCGACCTCAAGGAACTGGTCAGCCGCTTCAAGAAGGCCGTCAAGGAACGGACCGGCCACGATTTCCCCGAAGACGCCCATGAGCAAATGTGGGGCGCCATCGGCGCCGTGTTCGGATCGTGGATGAACGACCGAGCGATTGTCTACCGCCGCCAGTACAGCATCCCCCATGAATGGGGTACCGCCGCCAACATCTGCTCGATGGTTTTCGGCAACATGGGCGACGATTGCTGCACCGGTGTGGCGTTCACCCGCGACCCGGCCAACGGCGAAAATGTGTTCTACGGCGAATACCTGACCAATGCCCAGGGCGAAGACGTGGTCGCCGGCATCCGCACCCCCAAGAAGATCGAAGAGCTTCAAGCCGAAATGCCCGATGTTTACGGTCAACTCGATAAAGTCCGCGGCATCCTCGAAAAGCACTACAAGGATGTTCAGGACATCGAATTCACCGTCCAAAAGCACAAGCTGTGGATGCTGCAAACCCGCAACGGCAAGCGCACCGGCTTCGCCGCCGTTCGCTTCGCGGTCGACATGGTCGATGAAGGCCTCATCGAATGGAAGGAAGCGATTTCCAAAAACCGCATTCCGCCTGACGACTTGAACCAGCTTCTGCAGCCGATCTTCGACGCCAAGGCCAAGGAAGACGCGGTCAAGGAAGGCAACCTGCTCGCCAAGGGGATCAACGCCGGTCCCGGCGCCGCCACCGGCCGCATCAAGTTTTTCGCCGAAGACGCGGAAAAGTACGGACAAGAGCACGGCAAGCACGCCGATCACCGCATCATCTTGGTGCGCCGTGAAACGAGCCCCGAAGATATCCGCGGCATGCAGGCCGCCGATGGGATCCTCACCGCATTCGGTGGCGCTTCCTCCCATGCCGCGCTGGTTTCGCGCCAAATGGGTAAGGTGTGCATCGTCGGTTGCTCTTCGCTCCAAATCGATTACGACAAGATGACCTTGAGTGTCGGCGGCAAGGTCCTCAAGGATGGCGACTGGATCTCGATCGACGGCTTCACCGGCGAAGTGCTCGCGGGCAAGGTCGCGACCAAGCCCAGCGAAGTCGTCCAGGTGCTCATCGAGAAATCGCTCAAGCCTTCCAAGGCGCCTGTTTTCAAGCAATTTGAAAAGGTGATGAAGTGGGCCGACAAGGTCCGCAAACTGAAGATCCGCACCAACGCCGACCAGCCCAACCAGGCCGCGCAAGCGGTGGCATTCGGCGCCGAAGGCATTGGCCTTTGCCGCACGGAACACATGTTCTTCGATCACATTCGCCCCATGCGCGAAATGATCCTGGCGGGGACTCCCGAGGCGCGCAAGGCGGCCCTGGCCAAGTTGCTCCCCTTCCAACGCGACGACTTCGCGGGTCTTTTCCGGACGATGAACGGCTTGCCCGTCACCATCCGGACGCTGGATCCCCCGCTGCACGAGTTCCTTCCCCACGACCACAAGGGTCAGGAAGAAATGGCCAAGGACATGGGCGTCTCGGTCGAAGAGATCGAACGGCGCGTCAAGGGCCTGCACGAGTTCAACCCGATGCTCGGTTTCCGCGGTTGCCGCCTGGGCATCGTGTTCCCCGAGATCACCGAAATGCAGGCGCGCGCCATTGTCGAGGCGGCTTGCATCGTCAAGAAGGAAGGGATCGAAGTCGTTCCCGAAATCATGATCCCGCTGGTCGGCTTCAAGAAGGAACTCGACTTGCAAGCGGCCCTGGTGCACGCGACCGCCGAGAAGGTGTTCGCGGAACAGGGAATCAAGGTGGAATACCTGGTCGGCACGATGATCGAATTGCCTCGCGCGGCCATGGCTGCCGGGGAAATCGCGCAAACCGCTCAGTTCTTCTCCTTCGGTACGAACGACCTGACGCAGACCGGTCTGGGCATGAGCCGCGACGACTACGGCAGCTTCATCGCTCACTACCTGGAAAGCGAAGTGGTGAAAAAAGATCCGTTCCAGGTCATCGATTTCTCAGGCATCGGCCGATTGATGGAAGTCGGCGTCGAAGGCGGCCGCAAGACCAAGAAGGATCTCAAGATCGGCATCTGCGGCGAGCACGGCGGCGAACCCGACTCGGTCAAGTTCTGCCACAACATCGGTCTCGACTATGTAAGCTGCAGCCCATTCCGGGTTCCCGTGGCCAAGCTGGCCGCGGCGCAGGCGGTGCTGGAAGAGAAGGACGCCAAGGCCAAGGCCAAAGCGGCCAAGGACGCGGCGAAAGCCGTCGCGAAGTAGTTTCTTTCTTGAAAACCAGCCGCCAAGGAAGCCTTGGCGGCTGGTTTTGATGGCTAAAAAAGAGGTCCGAAGAAGGGAGTCCTTCCTTTTTCGGACCTCTTTCATTTTGCCCAGGGAATGAGCAAAGGCCCTGAATGGTGATTACCGTTCAGGGCCTTTGGTTTTGATTTCAGGCAAATTTCGGCTTAGAAATCCCCGCCCTGGGAATTCGAGTCGCCGCCACCGCTATCTCCTCCTCCAAAGTCACCGCCGCCACCACTGCCGAAGTCACCACCCCCAGTGTCGCCGCCGAAATCACCGCCGTTCCCGCCGGCGTCGCCACTGCCGAAGTCTCCACCGCCCCCGCCAATGTCGCCCCCTCCGCCGCCACCAAAATCTCCGCCGGAGGTTTCCTCCTGCGGCTCGGATCCGGCTCCATAATCGCCGCCTCCCTGGGAGCCGTAATCGCCTTGTGGTTCCTCTTCGGCAGTTTGATTCGAGTAGCCAGGAGCGCCATAGTCGCCGCCTCCCTGGTTGCCAAAGGAGTTCTCCGCTCCGTAATCTCCGCCGCCGCCCGAGTGATCGCCAAAATCTCCGCCCGAACCGGTGTTCGCGGTCGACTCATCGGCACCGAAATCGCCCCCCGCCGTTGAAGAAGGTGAAGCTGGCGAACTGAAGTCTCCCCCCGAGCTTGAATAGCCTCCCCGCTCGGCAGGCGTGTCGAAGTCGCCGCCGCTTGAGGAATAACCCGAGCCGGCGCTGCCGCCAAAGTCGCCGCCCGATGTCGAGGAGCGTTCCGATCGATACGAATCGCCTTGCGGGGCGCGATACGGTTCGCTTCCCTGCGCCGAACCGCCCCAGTTGGAAGAGCTCGGGCCCCCGCGCGAACCACGGAAAGAATCGTAAACCCAGGCCCCCGCCGCGCCACCCAGCATGCCGCCGAGAACGGATTTCAAGAATCCGCCACCTTGCTGGGGAGGATTTCCATAGGGCGCCCCATAGCCGCCACCAGGCTGGCCGTAGCCTCCCTGGGGTTGACCGTATCCGCCGGGTGCCTGACCGTAGCCGGGCTGGTTGGCGCCATACCCCGCGGGGGGAGAACCACCCTGGGAAGGGGGGGGATTTCCGTAGTTCGGCCGGTTCGGACCGGGAGCGGGCACGGGCGGCCGCGAACCATAGGGCGGCTGCCCGGAGGGATGGGAGCCAACCACCGGTTGCCCGGACGCGTACGGCCCCTGACTCGAACCAGGCGGTGAAGACGGCTGGCTGCGATTCCGCAAATGGCCAAACGGGTCGTTGGGGTCTTGATTGAGGGAGCCTCCGCCGCCCAGTCCTGAAGGTCCGCCGCGTGCGCTGGAGCCCGAGTTTGCCGGCGGCCTGCCGCCTCCAAATAAGGCCCTCAAGATTCCAAAGAGCACCCACAAGCCCAGAAACCCACCACCCAAATAAAGGACCAATTTCCAAAGAGGCATATTCACATCCTTTTGCATGGTGTTGATCACTTGATCCTGAACGTCCTGGACCTTATCCCCCATCGTTTTTTCTTTTTTGCTATTTTTGTTTTTTTCGTCGGACGAGGAATTGGCCTGGTTGGAAACCACCGCGGTGGGACCTTTGGCCAGGTTTTCCTTGACGGTGTCCTGAACGAACAAGGCGCCTTCCGTCAACGCATCGTCGAAGCGTTTTTCCTCAATCCTCTTTTGCACGCGGTCTTTAAGTTGTTCGGCATTCGCTACGGAAAATGCATAGCTTGGATTCAGGCCTTCCACGACGACTTTCGCCTGCGGCGGCTCGCGGGCGATCAGCAGATTAATGCCGGACTCTTCCGGATCGTTGCCAGGCAAGGCGTCTTTAAAAGTGCGGATGCGTAAGGGAATCTTCTGGTCGCGTCTCAAGTCCTTGACCTTTTCCCGCGCCGATTCCAGGGTGGGCGCCGAAAACAGCCCGGCCGCGTCGTCGATCTCCGGAGCTGCCAGAGTCCCACCAAGGAAGCTAACCGTTTCGGTCAGCCCCTGATCGAATTTGTCTTCACCCAAAAGGGTAACTAGGCGATCTTGGAGCATTTTGCGATCGGTCGCATTGAGCACCTTTCCCGGATCTTTTTCCAGGATCGCGACTTGTTTCGGCTCGCGGCAAACCAGCAGGACAAAATCGGAGCTGGGGGTTTCGCCGGACCGCTTTTTCTGCCAGTCGGCAAAGTACTTTTCTCGCGACGCCTGATCCATCGCCACGACCTTTTTCGCTTCGCCTGGCAGGGCGCTACGAAAGGCCTCGATCGTGATCGTCTTTTTGCGATCCCGTGCGATCGCCTTGAGCTCCTCGGTAGCCTTGGCCAGGACCGCCGCGCTGAAGAGGCCGGCATAGTCTCTGGCTTCGCCTGCTACGAGCGATCCGGGCGCGCTGGCGGTGTTTTTATCGATCGTGTCGTACGCGGCGGCCAGAAACGCCAGGATGGCTCGGTCGTATTGCTTCTCCTTGAACTGGGAGGTGAGCGCGGCGGCCATCGAATCGCGATCCTCGGGAGGGAAGGCCTTTTTGGCGGTTTCGGGTCCCAGGCCGATTTGAATCTTGAGGGGATTCTGGCAAATGAGTAAGTGAATCGCGTCGGCCTTCGTAAGCTGCATACGTTCGGCAAGCCAGTCGGCGAAAAACCGGTCCTTCGCCGCCTGATCCATCGCGTCGACCGCTTTGATCTTGGCCTTGGGCACCGTCTTGAAGGTCTCGATGAGGAGATCTTGTTTCAGATTCTGCTTGAGTTCACGAACGGCCGCGTTTGAGCGAAGCAGTGCCGAAGGACTGAACAGGCCCGCGTAATCTTTGACGTCGTTCACGACCGGATTGGGAAGCGGCGGCGCTTCATTGATCTCTAAGCGGTCTTGAATGAATTTCACGCCGTCGAGCAATGCCTGGTCGTTTTTGTTGTCATGGAGTTTCGCCACCAGCAGATCCCGGAGTTGATCTCTTTCGGGCAAGGTGAATGACTTTTTCTGCGTCTGCTCGCCGACGCCAATTTGAATGTGGCGCGGATCCTTGCTGATGAACACAAAGATCCCATCCTTTTTCGATTCTCCCATCCGGTCCTGGACCCATTGCGCGAAAAGTTTGTTGCGCTCATCGGAAGTCAGAGACTTGAGGTCCTTGCCGCGGCTCGCGGGAAGTTTCGCGTAAGTTTCGACAAAAATGTCTTTCCTGTACTGTTGGTTGAGCGCCTTCAAATCGGCGTTGGCCCGGGCCAGAGCATCAGCGCCAAAGAACGCACCTTGGTCCTTGACGGCGTTGGCCACGGGAGGAGGGGGAGGCGCCCCCAGGTTTTCCTCGAGCCGGCTTTGAATGAAGGCGACCGCTTCGGTCAGGCCATCGTCAAACTTCTTTTCACGGAAGCGAGACATAAGCAGATCGCTCAGTTTATCTCGATCCGACTTGGTGAAGGCCTTTTTCGAGGTTTCCGCCCCTATGGCAACTTGCAAGTTGGAAGGCTCGCGGCAAACCAAAATCGCGATGCCGTCTTTCTTTGACTCGGCGGCTCTTTCTTCGATCCATTCACGGAAGATCCGGTTGCGGGCTTCTCCCGCGGAACCTTCGACTTGCTTGGCCTTGGAAGGGGGGACGGTCTTGAAGGTCTCGATCACGACATCTTTTTTGAAGCGCTGTTCGATCGACTTGATTTCGCCGTTGGCCTTCTGGATGGCGCCGGCGGAGAAAAAACCACCCAGGTCGCGCACTTCATTGCGCACCGGCAATTCCACACCCGATTTGCGAGCATCGAAGCGGCCCACGACATAATTCACCGATTCGCGCAGGCCCTTATCATAGTCCTTCTCCTTGAAGCGGCTGACGATGATATCGCGCAGTTTGTTCCTTTCCGCGACTCCGAATCCCTGTTTTTCCGCGGCGGTTCCGACGTTGATTTCGACGTGGCCCGGTTCGTGACAAATGAGCACGAAAATTTCGTCTCGAGCAACCCGGCGGGAGCGGTCAATCGCCCATTCCCGGAAAAACCGATTCCTCTCGTCGGCACTCATCCCCTTGACCTGGACGCTGCGGTTGGCGGGCACCGTCCGGTAGGTTTCGATGACCAGGTCGCGCTTGAAGGTCGACTTCAGCGCCCGGATGTCGGCGTTGGCTTTTTGGATTTCGCCGGGAGAGAAGAAGACCGCATCGTCCTTGACATCGGCGGCCAGGGCCATGGCCCCAAGCAAGGAAAACAGAATGACCAGGCTGGGGAACGTTCGAGAAAGCATGGCGATCACACTCCTCCAAAGACGGTGCGGGCCGCGAGAAGACCCACCGACATGCTATGCCGCGACCGGAGAGCGTTGCGCCAAGTATGAGAAAAATGGGGTGGATTGATGAGTGCCCGGGGAAGCGACCCGTCAAAAACGAAAAAGCCTCCCGTGTTGGCGGGAGGCTTTCTCGTTTTCAAGCGTTTCTGCGATGAATTACCTGACCTGGGTGACTCCGAGAATGCTCACTTCGGGGACGCTCAGGTCAACCATGATCGGTTGCTGGGTTTGAGCCACGGCCTTGTTGCCGGCCAGGTCGCGCGCCGAGATGCGCAAGAAAACCGAGTGCGGAGTGCCCTGCGGGACGATCCAGGAGTGACGGCCGGTGTTGGGAAGTTCGCCTCCGCCGATTTTCAACCAGGGGCCGTTGGGCTGTTCCGCCCATTCGAGAGTGATCGGTTGGGTGGACAAATTCTTGTCCGAAGCCTTCCAGGTCAACAGAAGCTGGTTTCGCACTTCGGGATCGGGGATCGGTCCAAAAAGGGTCGCTTCTGGAGCGGTGCTGTCGCATTCGAGGCGAAGCTGCGGATGTTCACCGCGCACGGGAACGGTACGGCCGAGGCCCGCGCGACTCTTGGCGATCAGCGTGAATCCCTGGGCCACCCCTTCGCGCTGCAATTGCACCGGCACCTTGTAGCGGGTGGTGCCCGGCTTTACGAGGGGAGAATCGATGGGCGAGTCGCCACCGATATTTTCCGTCGAGGCCAGCGACCAATTCTCGCCATCGTCGAGGGTCGTCCAGACTTCGACGCTGCCAATGCCTGAGGGACCGACCTTGCCCAGTTCGATTTCGACGGTCGCCTGGCGCTGATTGACAATCTGAATCGGCTTCTGGGTGGGACGGACCGCGGCGGTGCTCAGATCGTTGCCGCCGGGCCGGACTCCGCTGGCATTCGCGGGAGCTAGCCCCGCCTGATGAATCGGCGCATTGTCGAAGCCATTACCCGGGGTGGGCGCGTTGATGGCCCCTTGAGAAAAGCCGCCCGGAGCCATCTGACTCTGGTTCAGTTGGCCCTGATTGAATGGTCCCTGGTTCAAGGGACCTTGATTGGAATTGGCAATGCTGCTGGTCGCTGCACCAGGTGCTGGCCCATATTGAGCGGTCGATTGACCCTGCGCATAGGACGGAGCGTAGGTTGGACTCGCGGCGCTTCCCGCACCATAAGAGGGATTCGCGGCGCTTCCCGCCGCTAAAGTCGATGGGGCAGGGCCAAATCCGGTCGTTCCGGCCGTTTCGGCCACGATGGCGGTCTGGTTGCCCGCCACATCGCTTACATGAAGACGAACTTGCACGGGCGAGGCCGAGGGGGCAGGGAAGTTGCCCGATCCCGTCAAGCCGGCGCGAACCTGAATGGGCAGCCATTGTTCCGGCGGCATATCCTGGGCCCGGCATTCCAGACGCAAGGTATTGAGGTTGGGGGCGTCTTCGCGGATTTCCCACTGGATGGCGATGTCGTGGCCATGGCGATTGGCCCAGAGCTTCACCTCGGGTCGGGCGGTGTCGACATAAACTTTTTGCCCGACCGGCGCGGTATAGATGTTGAATGGCTCTTGCCGGTTGTTCAGATCGACCAGCGCCACGCTGAACCAGTGCGAACCATCCTGGCTGGCCTGAAAGGGAAACCCCTCTTGTTGAGGGTTGCCGCGGGCCTGCACGCTCCAGGACCGGCCCCGGTCGCGCGACACGTAAAGGAGCACTTCCTTGACATGCGGTTTGCGTTCAGGAGTGATGCGAAAAGGAATGGTGAACCGGGGCGTGCCGAGATGCTTCTCCTCGGCTGCCGGGTCCAAGCCTGCCATGACCGAAATCAAAAGCAACGTTGTCGAAATCATGGCAATTCACCCCGTGGCCTGAAAACCAACTAGAACAAACGAAAACCAACGGAAACCAAAGAAAATTCCCGAATGAGCCATTGCACTTTGGCGGCGGTTTGGGCCTTCGCAATCGTTATCGGCGTTACAGCCGTTACAACTTGAATCGGTGTGACAATCCGCAGGCGAGTTTGTTTAGGAAAAACTGGAATCGGAATCGCAAAGGCGCGCGGGGAAAAGGGAAATTCGAATCCCGGCGGACCTCGCCGCTCCCGATGAAAGAGGTTGAACCAGGAGGGTTTGCACCATGAGATTCGCAACGGTCGGTTTATTTTCGGCGGTTTTGGTAGTTTGGGCAATTTCGGCGGAAGGAGCGCCCGTGCGGGCGCTCGATCCGGCCATCATCAAGATGTACGACCCCAACAATCGCCCGGCGGCTCAGCCCATTCAACAGGCCCAGCAGACCTTGAATGTCGAAACGGGCCGGGTTTGCAACAACGGCGCTTCCTCCGGATGCAATTCCGGTTGCGATAATGGCGGCTGCCGGCGCGGGATCTTCAAGCTGTTCCCCAAACCCTGGGGCGGCTGCGCGAATAACGGCAACAACTGCGAGGGCTGCTACGCTCATCACAACGACCTCGGTTGCGGCAGTTTCGCCACCGACTGCGTTTTCATTTTCGGAAGCTGCCGGGCTTTTTATGGGCAACCCTGCAACAACCGGCCGGGCCCCACCCCCTGGGAACTTCTTTACGGACCCCACATGGCCACCGCTCCGGGCGTTTTGCCTCCCGGAACCTACATGAGCAGCCCCGCCTACCCGACTCCCTCGGTGGTTCTGCCCCCCACCTAATCGCCTGAGCGGTAGTCGGTTAGACAAAAAGCAACAAGAAGCACCCATTCAGGATCTGGATGGGTGCTTCTTTTGGTAAGGCCTGTTGCAAGCAAGTTCTCGCGACCGGTTTTACCTGGAACCGAATCGTGATTGACCGGCGGACCTTCCGTTAAGACAGGGGTCACGGTCGAATTCGGGATATAATGGCTTTATCCCACCTGATCGGATCGATCACCACCACTGGTTTGAAGTTCATGGACTGGTCCTCTCTCCTCGATTTGGCAAAAAGCACCCCGGAATGGATCCTCCTCAGCCACGCCAAGCCCGATGGCGATGCGATCGGATCCCTCCTCGGTTTGGCCGCGGGTCTGCGTCACCTTGGCTGCCGGGCCACGCCCGTTCTGGAAGGGGGTTTGCCCACCCGCTACCAGTTCATGGATCCAGACGGCTGGCTTGTGAAAAGAGACCAGGTTCCCGCGGACCTCTTTGCCAGGGCCAAGGGAATCGCCGTGGTCGATACCGGCACCTGGAGCCAGCTTGGGCACTGGAAAGAATCGGTCCGGTCGTTCGCCGGGAAAAAAATCGTCATCGACCACCATGCGACTCAGGACGACCTGGGAGCCACGCGCTTTGTCACGGTGAAGGCCGAGGCCAACTGCCGGCTGGTTTACGAGGCGATTCGCGCTTTGGGATACACACCCGACGCCGTCGCGGCGCAAGCGCTCTTCATTGGTCTGGCGACCGATACCGGCTGGTTTCGACATGGCAACACCCGGCCCGAATCGTTTGAACTGGCGGGTGAACTGGTGCGCTTCGGAGTCGATGCCACCGAGGTCTATCGCCGCATCTATGAAAGCTCGCCTTTGGGCCGATTGAAGCTCTCGGGCGCGGTGCTCGACCGGGCCCGGTCGTACCTTGATGGCTGGGTGGTCGGCTCGGAAATCCTGATGGACGACTGGGAAAGGCTTCCAGCCAAGCGGGAAGATGCCGAGGACCTGATCGATCTGATCCGCGTGCTCGACGGTACCGACATCGCCTTCGTGCTGGTGGAGCGCGAACCGGGAGAGACCCGGGGTAGCTTGCGCAGCCGCGGCGCCACCGATGTGGCGAAGATCGCGCAATCCTTCGGCGGCGGCGGTCATCGCAATGCCGCGGGGTTCACCCACCTGGGCCCGGCCCACGAGGCCAGAAGCATTTTGCTTGAACGTATCAGCCAGCAGCGCGTCCATTCAACGAACGGGACCGTGATGTCCCCATCGCATCCCCAACCCAAGGGTTAAGAAATCATGGGCACATTCCTGAAAAAACTCGACATCTGGATCAGCGGCCCGGAAGGGATTGTCAATGGCTGGCCCTTGCCGGCGCGCCTTGTCGTCGTCTGCTTTTTGTTTTCCGTCGGAATCGGTTTTGCCTCGGCGATGGTCAATCTCCATTTCCAAGAAGCGACTCCGGGCAACTTGCTCCCTTCCGATGAAGATGTCGTGCGGGCTTACCACGGCAAAAAGGGCACAACCCCATTCGAGAGGCTATTGGTTCAGCCGGAGTCGTTGCCGTTCAACGGCTCCGGCAGCATGCGCGCCGCCTTCACCGAACGCAAGGGCGGGGGCCTGAAATCGGCCATGCGCACGGTCGCCGAAGAATTGAGCATGGATCTCAAGGAAACGGATCAGTCGGCCCACGTGAAGTCGGTCGTGCTCAAGCGCCGGGAGGGCGAGCGCCTGGCAGTGATTGCCTGGGTACGCTCAGGAGGCCACGAGGAAACGTTTGGCGAAAAAGGCTTTGAACTGACCGGGCCTCTGGCCAGCGTGCCGATCACCAAGGACTACCTGGAGCATCACGAAG
Source organism: Gemmataceae bacterium (assembly GCA_965226945.1). Lineage (GTDB taxonomy): Bacteria > Planctomycetota > Planctomycetia > Gemmatales > Gemmataceae > SYLG01. The sequence goes on from OZ245717.1 coordinate 5,875,047, forward strand.
AGGGGCAAGCTCCGAGGGTGCATATCCAGAAGATCATTAACGATCGTTGTGTGCGCTGCCATAGCCGGACGGTGGGCGGTTCCGCGGCGCGCTATCCGCTCGAAACCTACGAAGAGGTGAAGGATTACCTCGAACCGGAAAAGAACGAGGGGAAATCGCTCGACCATCTGGCGCTGACCACCCATGTCCATTTACTTGCTTTTTCCGTGCTTTACGGGCTGACGGGGATTCTCTTTGCCCTGACCGGCTGGCCCTGGTGGATCCGCCTGCTCATCGCCCCCGCGCCCCTGGTGTTCCAGGTGATCGATATCTCCTTCTGGTGGCTGGCGCGCCTGGACGATCCGTATGGACCGCTCTTCGCCAAGGCGATCATGGTGTCGGGAGGCCTGGTCGCCCTCACCTTGATGGCTCAGATTGTGCTCGGAGCACTTAGCCTCTTCCGGGGTTGGGGCAAAGTTTTGATCCTCGCGGTTTTGGGAGCCGGCGCCCTGATGGGCGTGGCCGCCAAGCTAATCATTGTCGATCCCTACCTCAAGCACGAGAGGGCGGAGTTGAAGGAAGAGAAAAAAGAGTAGATAAGGGAATGACTGAGTGATTCCTAAACGGAATCACTCAGTCATTTGTTATTTGTGCGGAGTGCTGTGGTTGGCATAGGGGCGATTTTGCATGGGTTCAAGGTGAGAAGATTTTCACGCGGAGACGCGGAGCCGCGGAGAAAAAAGGCAGAGAAGCAACGCAGGGAAATTGGAGGCGGAAGGGTTCACGCACTGGTGACGGCGGCCACAGTGGCTGGTTGATCGAAGTCCACGGCGTGCCTCGGAAGGGTCGGTCCTGCACGGGAAAACGGTGCGAAGAAATGCACGCGGAGCCGGAGAAAAAGCAGAGACCATGCCGCAGAAATTGAAAGTGCAAATGATGATGAATTAAGAATGAGGATTTCAATCCTCGCTTGGCGCTTGAGCCGCCGTTCTCCTTTTTTCTTTTCTCCGCGTGCGTTTCTTTTTGTTCTGAGAAAACCAAACACCGCTGTCGACATGGGGCAGCCGTGAGGACGGCTCAACCGCCAATGAAACGCCAGTGAAGTGAGGCCGGGGACTCGCTCTTGGCCTTACCTCTTTTTACTCCGCGCCTCCGCGTCTCCGCGTGGAAATGTCTTTTGTTTTTCTCCAAAACACGCAAGGAGAACTGCAGAGACCAATTCGCAAAACCGGCGTAGACCATGCCGCAGAAATCAAAAAGCCAATAAAGAGCCAAAGATGATGAATTAGGATTGGGGATTTCAATCCTCGCTTGGCGCTTGAGCCGCCGTTCTCCTTTTTTCTTTTCTCCGTGTGCTTTTCTTTTTGTTTCGAGAAAATCTAACGCCACTGTCGACATGGGGCAGCCGTGAGGACGGTCCAACCGCCAATGAAACGCCGGCGAAGTGAGGCCGGGGACTCGCTCTTGGCCTTACCTCTTTTTACTCCGCGCCTCCGCGTCTCCGCGTGGAAATGTCTTTTGTTTTTCTCCAAAACACGCAAGGAGAACTGCAAAGACCAATTCGCAAAAACCGGCGTAGACCATGCCGCGCCCAGTTCGGGTGGCGGCTCGGACATGTATTCCGCCAATCAGGTCCGATACAACGACGGCAGTCCCGAATTGAATATTCCCCTGACCGACGACAGCGATGTCTATGGGGATTTCCTGGACTACACGAATAAGCTCGATTACACGGCTGGCCAGCGCATGGGAATCGGCTGGCTTTACAGCGCGACACCGGCGGTGTATCAACTCGCGGGGGAAACCAAGATTCGGGTCGTGCTCAGCTCCTCGGTAACCTTAAAGTTCAACGACCCGCACCCTGATGAGTTCACCTTCTCTTCGACACCCAACAATGCCGATTTTGGTGTCACGGAATATCTCGACTACGATGCGGTCACCTCGAAGTACCGGCTCACCCGTGCCGATGGAACGAGGTACTATTTCAACGACTTCTATTCCCCTACGCCCGTGGCCGCTCGGGGAACGCTGCAAACAATCAAAGATGCCGCCGGCAACACGATCTACGATGTGACTGCCCGCGATGGTTCCGACCGCGTGTCGACCATTGAAAAATCGGTCGTCCAGGATGGTACGACCATCAAGACCCGTCGCACGTTCACTTATGTGAGCAGCGGTGTTAATGCCGGATACATTTCTCAAATTGTGTACGACAAGAAAATCGGCGCCGGTTCCTGGACGACCGATCGAACCACGACGCTCGACTACTATTCGGGCTCGGGCGATTCGGCCGGGACCGACAATGAATTGAAAATGGTGACCATCAAGGATGCCAGCAACAACGTCCTGAGCAATGCTTACTTCCGCTACTGGGCCACGGGTCAAACGAACGGTTACAATCAGGGCGTGAAGTATGTGCTCTATGGGTCGAATTACAACCGGATGGTCCAGGCCGGCTACACGCCCGCGACAGCCACGAACGGTCAACTCGATGGTTTTGTTAACAACTATTTCGAATACGACGACCAATTCCGCGCCAACAAGGAAATCGCCGGAGGCAATGGCACCTTCACCAATGCTTTCACCACGAATCCCAACGGATTAAGCACAAGCGATTACAACTACTGGAATGTCAAAACGATCGAGACCTTGCCCGATGGCAATCAAAACATCGTTTACACCAACTTTCAAAAGCAGGTGATGCTGTCGGTCTTTAAGAACACGACCACCAACGATAAGTGGATCAGCTACAAGAAATACACGAGCAAGGGCTATGTGACGGTCGAAGCCGATCCCGTGGCCATGACCGGTTACGACGATACCTACAACGACCTCGTTCACTATTCGAGCGGCAATGCCGCCTATATCAGCGACAGCGCCGGTCGGGTGACGACGCGTACCTACGCCACCAGCACGACCGCGACGACCACGACTGCGGGCGATGCGATCGACTGGTTGAAATCGGTCGCCATTAGCCAGGGGGAAACGGGGACCAGCGTTCCTCAGCTTGCTGTCCCGAGCCAAATTGTGATCGCATTTGTAGCCGAATTCGGACTGTAGAGTTTGGGATGTGTTTGTGAGAGGATTCCCGAATTCCTGCGAATTTTGGAGAAGACATAGGAGAGGCCTTCGACGCTGGCGGCGACATGGAGGCAGGCAGGCTTTGATGGTGGATCTAATCAGTCAGATGGACGTACGGTTGCGCTGATGCTGGTTTAGCCACCGTTCGAGAAGAGTGACGGCGGCGTGGAAGTCGTGCCCAAGCACCCGCAGCAGATCGATGTTGTTCAAGTTTTTATGACAGGCGAAGCAGTGGGCGAGGTTGTTTTTCGGATTGATGTAAACGAGCATTTCGGCGCAGTGCGGGCAGAGGAAGACGAAGCGGCCATCACGGATTTTCGACGGTGGCCCTTCGCGGCCGAGCGCGGCGATGGTGGCGGTCATCGGTAGGTCGTTGCGGATTTTCCGCAATAGCTCGGCGGGAACCATTGGGGTTCTCAGTAATCGGTGAGGTCGGCGTCTTTCTGCCAATGAGGTTGCATCAGGACCCGATTGACGATGTCGATGTCGACGGTGCGCTTTGCCGAACGGACCGCTTCGATGAGGCAGCCGACACCGAGGTTGCGGGCTTTGCGCAGAACGCCGTCGGCAGAGCGGACGAGCAGATCGGTCGCTGCCTGCGTGAAGGTGTTGTGACCGAGGCCGGCCCGATCGAGTTCGCGGAGAATGAACTCCTTCATCGCGTCGGGGCCGAGCCGCTTGGTAATGGCGGAGTAAGTGACGCGGCTTTTGATGTCCTGATTGACTCCGAGATCGAGGTCGGCGAGCAGGCTGGTTCTGCCGATCAGGACCAAGTTGTGGTTCTTGGGGAAGTCTTCGAACAACAGCCGCAAGCGGCGGAGGTTGGCCAGATCCATGAGGTGGGCGTCGTCGAGGATGGTGGTCAGCGACTTGCCAGCATGGTTGAGGGCGAAGGCCTGTTCGATGAGCCGGCGTTCGCAAGCGAAGGCGGAACTCTTGAACTCGACACGGAAGGCGTCGCAGAGGATTTTGACCGTGTTCGTGTAGGTGTGCAATGTCCGAGCGACGGTGGCGACGAGGTGCTGGTTTTCCGGGAGCTTCTGCACGGCCTGCTTGATCACGCTTTTGCCGGTGCCGGGAACGCCGAGCACGAGGCAGAGCCCTCCTTGCTGGCAGTGGACCTTGAGCGTGTCGACGATCTCTTGCTGGCCCGGCAGGAGTTCGAAGTCCCTTCGGTCGAAGGGATTTTGCGTAAGCCCGAAGAAGGCGCGGATCATGATTGCGGTTCCTTTCGGCGTAGGAGTCCATTGGCAACGGAGTCAAGAAGCCGGGCGTGGCCGATGCGCTGACCCTTGTGGTAAACGACGACGGTTGGCAAAACATCGTCGCGGAGCCGGTCATGCCGAAGCTGGATTTCCTTGCCGCGAAGGTCGGCCGGCGTTTCGTAGCGGTGGCTGTGGAAGCTGAAGGTGTTGTCTTTCTTGACGGTCCGTTCGGTCTCGGCATAGAAGAGTTCGTCGTGGTGTTCGGACGGGGCGAGGAAGCGGACGCGTGGCAAGTCGATGCCGAAGCGGTCGATCGGCCTCATCCCGATGGCGTCGTGCGGCATGGCGTTGTACTCTCGCTCGACCCAGTCGGTGAACTGGCGGTTGAGCGCGTCGAGCGACGAGAGGTCGAGGCTGAAGACAAGGAACTGATCGCGGACACGGCGGAAGAAGCGTTCGATCTTCCCCTTGGCCGCGGCATCGCGGACCGCGGTGTGACAGAGGAGGCATCCGACGCGGGCGGTGATGAGGGTGATTTCGCGGGAGCAGTAGATCGAGCCGTTGTCGACCAACAATTGCTCCGGCACGCCGCGTTTGTAAAAGGCACAGCGGAGGGCCTTAACGAGGGTGTCGGTATTCTCCTCGAAGAAGAACTCGCCGTGGCAAAGGACACGGCTGGCATCGTCGAGGAAGGCGATGAGCTTGGCCTGCTTGCGGGAGCCGGACGGCATGCCGGTGCCGCAGTACGGCCCGAACATGGTATCGGCCTGCCAGAGTTGGTTGGCGTACTTCATGCTGAAGGCAAGGCGTTTCTTGCTGGCGTCGGTGTCGGTTTCGGCAAACAGGTCGTACTCGCGGATGAAGCGGTAGAACGTGGTCTGGGCGATGCGTTCGGGGTGAAGGAGACCTTTTTCGATGCAGAAGCGGTAGACGGCGCGCTTATTGGCTTTGACATCGCGGAAGTGTGGCCGAACGGCATGGATCGCTTCGAGTACCTCCTCGGGCGTGGCTTTGCGGGCGTGCCCCTTATCGCGGCGCGGCTGCGGCGACATCCCGGTGACGCCATGGTTGCGATAGCGGTAAAACCAAGTCTGAATGGTTCGCCAGGTGAACTGCCGCGCATGGCCGTCTTCATCGGTGAAGGTCATGGCGGCAACCGCATGAACTCGTTCGTGGCGAGTTCGGCCCGCGACGGTATCGATGGCGCCCAGCACCCGCATCTTGAGGTAAACCGATGGCAGCTTCATGAGGCTCTCCGGATCGTGTTCGGGCCATTGAAGCCGATCCGGATGGGCATCGCGAGGACATCATGCGTTGTCGACGGAATCCGAAAGATTGTGCCGGAGTGGTGGCGTAGAAATGCGTTGAGAATTCGGTCACGGACGCCGGACCGAGGCGAGGCCAAAACGGCTCAGAGAAAGAATGAACGCGTCGCCGACTGGAAGGCGGCGATCGGGCAATGAGAAGAGGGGAATAGGGTTTGCAGATGGGCGAGGACTTCAGCAGCGGCCGGCCGGGGCGATACGATTGCCAACCCGGGCGGAGGACCTCGAGCCAGAAGCGCCGTGCGAATCGCGCTCTGGCTTCGCTGAAACCGCTTCCAGACCCGGCGAAACGTCCGGTCGCAACGGGCGTGTTTGACCTCTCGCACCGCGGCCACAATGCTTCCAGCCACGGCTTGCCGCAAGAATGCCCACACAGTTCGCGTGGTCAGACTCAGCCTGCGGATCTTGCTGGCGAACCAGACGCTAACGGTCCGGCCGCAACCATGGCGGCGATGGCGATTGCTGCAAAAGACTCGTCTGGCGCGGACCGTCTGACGGCCGCCGCTGTCATCGAAGCCGACAAGCACGCCGTGGCGGATGAGCATACCGACAACGCGGCAATGTGGGCATGCCGTCAGCTTAAGCCGCTCGACGAGCGTGACCCACTTCGCTTCATCACGATAAAACCATCCCTCGCCGCCCACGGCGCCGACCTGTCAGCGAAATTCACCGAAGGTACCGGCAGTCGAAAGCAAAGACAAAGAGCGGGGTCCAATCATTCTCTTTAGACAAGCAAAACACAGTCATCCAATAGGTACAATCCGTATAACCAGAAGCGGGGAGATTCCCAAATTCATGCGGGGTATACTCCCGCCGGATCGGATCGCAATTCGGCAACAATACCGTCTGGAGTGCGATCAGAATGTGGGAAAGGACACTCATGCGCGCCATCCCGAGCGCTTTGTGAAGGGGATCCCTGCCTTCAAAGCGTTTCCAAAAGAGGTCTGGATCAACAAGCCAACTTTCGATTCAAAGCACTCCTGCAAATCGGCAAAGAAAACCCTGCCGCAAAACCAACCGCTCGGCCAAACGCCGTGCAACCAAAAGCATGAATTGGCACCAAAGGGAGCCTCACGGGAAGCTGGGCTCCCTTTGGTGCCAGTTCATGCGACCCTCGCATAAAAGTACAGCCCAGGCATGGACCAGGCCTTGATCAATCGACGCAGTGAACGCCTTCTGTACAAATCAGGAAAATTGGTCTCAAAGATGTTGACACATTCCGGACCGCCGATGCGGTCACCACTCTGGGCTCCGGAGTCGATGGCAGCGTACGGCTAATCACGACGGCCTATGACAGTCAGGGGAACGCTTACCTGTTCACAAGCTACGATGCGACGAGCAGTGGCAGCGTCGTCAATCAGGTCAAGCGGGAGTTCAATGGCCTGGGTCAGCTCACCAAGGAATGGCAGGAATATAGCGGCGCCGTCACGGGATCGTCGTCCAATGTTCAGTACACCTATTCCGAAATGGCGAGCAGCGCGAACCACAGCCGCCTGACGAGTATGACCTACGCCTCGGGTTATGTCGTCAACTACAACTATGGCAGCGGCCTCGACAGCAACATCAGCCGACTGACGTCGATCAGCGATTCGTCCAATACGCTGGAATCGCTCTCCTACTTGGGTCTGGGCACGGTGGTCAAGCGCGCCCATTCTCAATCGGGCGTCGATCTGAGCTACATCAAACTCACCGGGGAATCCGCAGGCGACGCCGGCGATCAATATAACGGTCTCGATCGTTTTGGCCGCATCGTCGATCAACGCTGGATCAATGGCAGCAATGTCGATGTCGACCGGTTTAAATATGGCTATGACCGCAATGGCAATGTTCTTTACAAGGAGAACATCGTCAACTCCGGCCTGAGCGAGGTTTACACCTACGACGATCTGAATCAGTTAGCTTCGTACAAGCTGGGTACTCTGAATGTCGGCAAGACCGATGTCACCGGCTCCCCCACCAATGCGCAAAGCTGGGATTATGACGCGACGGGCAACTGGGACAGCATCACGACCAATGGCACGACACAGACTCGCGGCGCCAACAAACAGAACGAGATTACGTCGGTCAGCAGCGCGACAACACCCACCTATGACAATAACGGAAACCTTACTAAGGACGAAAACAATTATCGCTTCGTTTGGGATGCCTGGAACCGTGAAGTTAAAATTAAGAACTCTTCGGACACCGTCATCGCGACGAATAGCTACGATGGGTTGAACCGCAAGGTCAAGGTTGTCGCCAATTCGACCACGACCGATCGGCTGTTTAGCTCCGACTGGCAATTGCTTGAGGAAAAAGTCGGTTCCAACACCAAAATGAGAAATGTCTGGAGTCCGGTCTATGTCGATGCGATGGTGAGCCGGGATCGGGACACCGATGCCAATGGGTCGCTAGATGAACGGCTCTATGCGTTGCAGGATGCTAACTTCAATGTAACGGCGATTACGAACACCAGTGGATCGGTGCAGGAGAAATACACGGAAACACCGTTTGGTGTGACGACCTTCCGAAATTCCTCCGGAACGGCAATTGGGTCAAGCGGCAAGGATTGGGTTTTCTTGCATCAGGGGGGCAGGCGGATATCATTGGCAATATGGATTTTAGAAATCGCGTGCTAAGCCCGACATTGGGTAGGTGGTTGTCGAATGATCCTTTGGGATTTGGTGCGGGAGATGTGAATAAATATCGGTATGAAACTGACGCACCGACGAATGCCCTCGATCCGATGGGGCTGGAAGAAACAGGCGAAGATGAGACTACTTCATCGTATAATGTAATAATAGGGGGCCGTAAATATAGGTTGGTTTTAATTGGAACTAATACAAGGGTTATAATTACAGGGCCTGGTGTTATTAATGTACTTGAACAGCCAAAAGTTATAGATGATTTTCAATTTGCTTTGGAGCCCTATCCTATTGGAGAGACCATTGAGGCGCCTGATGGCGGTCCATTCCTTATCGGAACGCCAGTTAATCCGAGGGGTGAGGATCCACCCCTCCATATCGCACCGTACCAGGAGGTGGAATGAAAGTCCCTGCTCCAATCAATGGGTTTGATGAAAATCCCCCAGCAAAGTCAATGTTCCCGAATCCAGGAGATTCTGGTTTCTCCCGGCCTATAAATGAAGACGCCTCCTTCACTACTCCCGGCCTTCCCGTTGAACACAGTGATCGGCCGCCGACGAAATCGCCAATCAAGGGGCCTCCCGGACGAGCACCCAAGTTTGGCGAACAGATAGCAAATCCAAATTAAATATGTTGTTATTGCTAGAAATAATAAAATATTTAATAAAAAGTTTTATAAGATGCGTGTGTTATTCGATTAGGATGGCAGAGAGTAAATTATGATATATTCAGGCGGCAACTTTTGTTTAAAGGGAAGTGCGCATGCTATTATGGGAAGTCTTCTTGGTGGTGGTGTTTGGTCAATTTACTGGCGCAAATTTGATCAAGGATAAAATGAGTGCTGGTCAGCCGCGCCAAATAGAAGCTGATTCAGTCAAAGCATGGCTTGCCGCTGGCGCGACTGTAGGGTTTTTCGGTGAGGTCATCGGTCCCGAATGGAAGTCCGACTGGGGGCATTGGCAAAAATTTGAGTTTCAGAAAAATACTTCTAACTTAAGCAGCCACTACCTTGGTTTTTTTTGGAGTGGATCAGGCACTGGACAACTGCAAAGGCTTCCTGATCCAGGCGTCCCTTTTGGATTAATTGTACGATCTACTCACCCTGACAAAATAGTAAGCAATTTGGCGCATCTAAAAAACCTAAAAACATTGGTGCTTTCATTCAATCGCCTCTCTGACGACGGATTAGAGGGGCTTCAAAATTTAGGAAGCTTAGAGGTCCTTGATCTTGGGTTTACAAAAGTATTTGAGCCAGGTCTTAAAAAAATTGCCGATCTGAACGCTCTCAAAGTGTTAGTGCTTTCTAGCACAAATGTCACAGGCCCATCAATGCTGCATTTAAGTTCATTAAAAAATCTAGACATGCTTGTCCTTTCGAATACTGATATAGGGGATTCTGGCCTAAAAAATATCGCCTTAATAGAAAATCTAAAAATGCTCGATTTGACAGCGGCCTTTATTTCAGACGGATGTTGGAAGTATTTGGCAAAGTTAAATTTTCTTGAAACTTTGATTTTGTCGCATAATTCGCTTAGTGGGATTGGAATAAAGGGCTTGGCTAGATGTCGCCAATTGAGGAGCTTATTTATTTCAGATGTTAAAATGACCGACGTTGGCTGCTCCGAAATTGCCGAATTAACTAATCTCGTTGTTTTGGATATCAGTTCTAATAAGCTCACTGGGTCTGGTATGTCCGGCTTTTCGAGACTTTCTAAACTTCAGGTATTAAATGTCTCAAATAATTTGGTAACAGATAGGGTGCTTAAATTTCTTTCTGAAACCAGTCAAATAAGGAATCTAAATTTATCTTATAATTCTGTAACTAACAGTGGTCTGCAATGCATAAGTCATTTGCTTGATCTCCAGGTGTTATGTATTGCAGGTAATAAAATTGACGACTCTGGTTTTGCCTGGTTAAAAAACCTCAATCATATACATACCATTAACGCCTCAAACACAAGTATTAATGGAATTGGGTTTAATAATTTGCCCGCAAAAGATACTATAAAAAGTTTGAATCTAAGTGGAACGCGTATTTCAGACGCTAATTTTGGTGAGATAAGTCGATTTTTTAATTTAGAGGTTCTAGATTTAAGCAGAACCTCTATTTCGGATTCTTCGGTTGCGCGATTGCTAAAATGCGAACGTCTGACATCCTTGAACTTGTCCGAGACATCGATTACCGATGCCTCTTTCGGTAAACTCGCGCAATTCAAAAAACTAAAAGATTTATATATTGGAGGTACGCGTGTTTCCGGTTTCGATGTAGATACTCTTAGATCTAAAATGCCTCATTGTAATATTCACTATTGGAGTGTTCCAAAAAGAACGCCTTAGATCAGAAGAAAAATTGGGCATTCTAGAATGGCACTAAGCTAGTCCGCAAAGGTATTTCCCATCAATTGTTTGGGAAAGGCAAAAGGGGACATTCTAGAATGGCACTAAGCGAGCGGTAAGCGCAAAAGGCAAAAAGACTTGAGGCAAACGAAGGCCTCCTGGCATCATGGCGTTGTCACTCGACCCATGGGCAAGGAGGCCCTCGGATGCACCGACGCATTGATACCGCACTGCGGCGAATTCGGCAAGACCTAAGCAACATCCTGGGGCGCCCGACCGTCGAACGGATCTGTCAGCAAATCGGGCACCGTTGGCGAGCCGGGATCCTCTGTCCTTTTGCCACCCTTCACTGGTTCTTGCTCCAGGTCCTTAGTGGCAATACGGCTCTCGAACATATCGCGACGCTCGCCAAGAAAGCGTTCACCGACTCGGCCTACTGCCAGGCGCGAAGTCGGCTCCCTCTGGCGGTCTACCAAGCGATCCTTCGCGCTCTGATCAAGGCTTTCATCCCCGAAACGTCCAACGGCCGATGGCATGGGCACCGAACCTTCCTGATCGACGGTTCATCATTTTCCATGCCCGACACTCCGGAGCTGCAGGCCCACTTCGGCCAACCGGGAGCCCAGGCCGCCTGATGCGGCTTCCCCGTTGCCAAGATTCTGGCCCTGTTTCACGCGGGCACCGGCCTCCTCTTGGAGGTTATGGCCGCGCCCTGGAGACCGGCATCGAAATTGGGGTTCTCCCGCACATTTGGTGAGTCGCTTCCGCGTAATCATATGAGTATTTCCTTTTCTTTTTTTTACTTATTTAGCACCCTCGCTTTCAAAAGCTTCATTCCAGCCCGGCCATACATTTGGCGTTTGATCGTTTTCAGCCGGTTAACCTGGCCTTCCACGGGTCCGTTGCTCCAGGTTGTCGATATTGCTGCCTCCACCGCTTTGGAGTCGTGGATCAGACTAGCGGCCAGATTTTTCAAATCGGCGGAGCCAAGGTCATCGACTTTTGATTTCCAACCCGCCAGTGTCATCGAACCTTTTTGACGGAACATGTCAAGCAGTTCCTCTGCCAAACATAGTGCAGCGGCCAGCTTGGGATTCTGAGTCCGGATCCTTTCCAGAATTTTTGCCGATCGCCCTTTTGGTTTTGGATTCATGATCCGGAAAGATAATTTCCTGGGTGATGGCGCGGGTTGTCGTGACCTCACGGCGTTCCGATGTTGAGCGCCTGCAGGGCGAGGGCCTGGCCGGCCGGTGCTTCCAATGATTCGATTCAAGTATCGGCGGGTGGCATCATAACTCCCGGCGAATCCCTTGTCTTTCAAAAGCTTGAAAAGGTCGATGCTTTTGCGATTTCCGGCGCCGATCCATTCCCTTATCAATGGAGCGTACGGATCCAGTCGAGTCGGTGGCAAGCGGCCGGGGTTCCAGTTTGGGCACCGATCGAGGCGGCGGTAGCGCCGGACACTCTTTACGTCCACTCCGAGCAACCGGGCAATTTTCCGACACGGTTCACCTCGGGCCGTGAGTTCCTTTACTTCCTTGAAATGATCCTCACGCAATCGCCGTTTGTCTTCTCGCCGCGCATCTTTTTCCGTGCGAGGTTCTAAGGTCGGTTCTTCCGAAGTAACGGGGGCTTCCCTGGCCGAGTCTTGACTGAATTCTTCCCGATTTACCGCAGCACTTGCGATTCGGATCTCATCACCATGTCGTGACAAGACCTTTTCAATCGCCTCTCGAACGTTGCACAGCAGGTGGAATCGATCGGCCACTTGTTTCGCTTGGGGCGCGGCCAAGGTCGCGGCTTCAATGTATGCCGGCCAGCGATCTCGGGTTATGACTTCAACCTGTGGGTTTGCGGAAAGCCAGTTTTTCAATTCTTCGCCATCTCGACCGGGAAGAAGGTCGATCACCGTTCCACGTTCAAGATCAATCAGAATGGTTCCATAGACTTGCCCCTTGCGAAGGGCCCAGTCATCAATGCCAACATATCGCGGACGCGGTCGACACTCCTGGGATGCGCTTTTGATCCGCCGCAGAATGGTGTCTGGGCTAGCGGAAAGTGCTAATTTCACCGCGAGCCGCGCCCCGGCCTCGCCACCGAGCGCTAAACCAATGGCGCGCTGAGAGAGCGACATTTCTCCGGTCGTTCGGGCGTATTTTTCCGTCAGTCCGGGAACCCGTTCGCAAAAAACGGACTGAGGGCAATCGAGGGATTGGCATGCGAACTTGCGAGCCATGAGTGACAGGATCAGTGGATGCCCAAGGCAGGGTTGATCTCGAATCAGTCGATGGTATCGCCCTTGGACCTTGGAGGAATTCTGCCCACAACGGGGGCAAGGAGCAAATGGTTGGCTGGTCACCAAGTCGACAACCAGACTTGTCCGATCGAACCTAACACACTGAATGCGGACAAGGTCATCCGCAGGCAATAGCGCTGCGAAAATTGAAGCGTCCATAGGACCCCGCGGCATCCTGCCGTGCGAAAAAACGTGCTATGCAGCTGCTTTATCGCTTCCCTGAGCTTTTCGCATCTCCAAAAGTGCGGGAGAGCCCCAATTCGCCGCCGATCTCCAGCCGCCCCCTGTGCCAACATGACGTCAGACCAAATCGTGGTCTAAAGTAGTGAAGGGCACAGGCAGAAAGCGAGCTGGAAGTGGAACCGATTAAACGGGTTATAGGGCTTGGGGATAGCGAGGTTAAAGAGAAGGCCATTCGTCGACGGTTCGACAAGGAATACAAGATTCGGGTTCTTGAAGAGGTGGATCGTGCGGAAGGAACCCGGAAGGTGGTCGAGATATTAAGACGAGAAGGGATCTATCGTTCCCAACTGGACGACTGGCGCCGCAAGCGGGCCCAAGGGGCATTCGGAGCGGACAAGATACCAGCCAAGGGATCAAAAAAGGTTGGCCCAGCGAAAGAGATGGAAAAACTTCGCCGCCAGGTAGCTGGTCTTGAGAAAGAGCTGCTTCATGCACGGACAATTATTGGGATTCAAAAAAAAGTGGCGAGTTTAATGGGGAGACCTTTCAAGAGCGACGGAACTCCCGAAACCAAGTGATCGTAGAGGTCCGGGAAAATCGTGGATTAATTTGTCTTCGCAAAGCCTGCCGTGACCTCGGCGTTTCTCGTGCCAGCTATTACCGGTATGGACGACCAGTCGAGCCGTTCTGCGGACCTCGGCTGCCCAAGCATGTTCCCCGGGCCTTGACCGCACCGGAGCGGGAGGAGGTCCGGGCCATCCTTTACAGCGAGCGATTCGCTGACAGTTCGGTGCGGGAAGTTCACGCCACTCTTCTCGACGAGAGAAGGCACCTGTCGTCGGTGAGGACCATGTATCGGATTCTCGCCAGAGACGGCGCAAGCCGCGAGAGGCGGGACCAACTTCGGCACCCCAGCTATGGTAAGCCGGAATTGCTGGCCACCGGGATCCATCAGGTCTGGTCCTGGGATATCACGATGATTCGTGGCCCGGTGAAAGGGCAGCACTATCGTCTGTATGTCCTTTTGGACATCTTCAGCCGCTATGTGGTCGGTTGGACGTTGGCGGGAAAAGAATCGGGTACCATTGCCCGAATGTTGATTGCCGAGACGGCAAAAAGGGAGGGAGTTCCAGAAGGCCAGCTAACGATTCACAGTGATCGAGGTGCACCAATGGTATCCCGTGAAGTCAGCCAGATGCTGGCAGACCTGGGAGTGACCAGGTCTCAAAGCAGACCGCAGGTTTCCAATGACAACCCGTATTCGGAAAGCCAGTTCAAGACCCTGAAATATCACTCAACCTTCCCCGATCGCTTCGAGAGCTTTGACGCGGCGCGAACCTTCCTTCGAGGATTCTTCGAGTGGTACAACCAACATCACCATCATGAAGGGCTCCAGATGCTGACCCCGGGAGTGGTTCATTCTGGACGGGCCGATGAGGTCTTAGCTGAACGACGCGAGACGATGCATCGAGCTCATGCGCGCCATCCCGAGCGCTTTGTGAAGGGGATCCCTGCCTTCAAATCGTTTCCAAAAGAGGTCTGGATCAACAAGCCAACTTTCGATTCAAAGCACCCCTGCAAATCGGCAAAGAAAACCCTGCCGCAAAACCAACCGCTCGGCCAAACGCCGTGCAACCAAAAGCATGAATTGGCACCAAAGGGAGCCTCACGGGAAGCTGGGCTCCCTTTGGTGCCAGTTCATGCGACCCTCGCATAAAAGAACAGCCCAGGCATGGACCAGGTCTTGATCAATCGACGCAGTGAACGCCTTCTGTACAAATCAGGAAAATCGGTCTCAAAGATGTTGACACATTCCGCCGGGTGTTCCATTCCTGGAACAGAGCGTTTTGACAGTAGGGGCAACCATGGATCGCGGTCGCGAAACTGAGGTCGCCAACATCGAGGCGCTTGCCGCAGCTTTCGCAGGTCACTGCGTACTTTCGTTTGTCACGTTCACTCGCTGTGCCCACGCAGGCAACAATCACGAATTCGCCGATAACTGCCATGCTCAGCAGAACAATCACAGTGAGGCTGGGTTGCGGCGCCCCTTCAATTTCTGGTCCGATATAGAGGCGGATGGCGCCGAGAACGCCGAAGTAGGCAAACACCCCAACGACGAAGACTGCCATCCAAATCCATACGGATCTCTCAATGGCAGCAATCCGCTCCGCTCGCGGAATTCCGCCACCGTGTACAGGCGGGGCCCGTCAAGCTTCACCTGATTCGTATCCAAAGATTCCTGCACCTATTTCGCGTCCATAGAAATGCTGCTTGGCAATTTGATTGTATGCGTTCAGTCTTTTGGCTGCCGCCCCACCGCATGGCTGGACGCCAGCACGCGCCGGCCGCAGTGAAAGCAATTCCCGGTGGCCTGGACCATACCGCGCCGGCTTTCCAGAGGCTGTTGACAGTGGGGGCAGCGCGGCCGGGGAAGGACTCGATGCTGGATCCATCCAAAAGCCAGAAGTAGAAAGATGAAGACAAAGAAACTGAAAAAGAACGCCACGAATTCGTTCAACTTGAGCTGACCGTGCATCGGGATACCCAACCACCAGGAGAACAGTAGAGGCCAGGCGATTCCACCAACGACAAACACACCGGCGATGCACCACACCGAAATCTTCGTGTACCGATTGATGCCCGCGGTGAAATCGGCACGTTCGATCCGCTGGCCTTCCGCCGGATCGTCATCGAACCGAAGAACGGGGGCATCGCGAATCACTCTGCGCCCGCACATCCAGCAATTCCCCGTCGCACGAATGTAGTCACCAACAACTATTCTCGAGCCGCACCCGCCACACTTGGGAAACGCCCCTGGGGTCCGGCACATTGCCCAGAAAAAGCCAATTCCCAGCACAATGGCGGCCGGGATGGGAACAATGAGTTTGGCAACCTCGGGTGCCAGATCACCGAACCTCACCATCAACGGATCGTACCCGATCGACGCCGCGACAGCGGTAATGCCAAGAACCAAAGCGGCCACCGGAGTGGCAATGGCCATGACAAAGACAAACCACTTTCTCTCCGCTTGGAATCGCTTCCTGTCGCCCTCGCTGATGTCTGCGAATGTGAATTCGCTTTTGTCCGAGTCCGCGGCATCGGGAAGCGCCATGAGGGCAGGGCTGGTGGTCCATTCCTGAAACATGGCGCATTGACAATAGGGACAACAATGAATCGCGATCGCGAAACTGAGGTCACTTGGTACATCGAGGGTCTTTCCGCAGCGTTCGCACGCCACCGGGTCCCTGCGTTTGATGGATTCCAACCTTGCGGCCACGCCGATAATGATCAGGATTGGGGTCAACAACGATAGGACCAGTAGGCTCACGCCGATCCCAACGAGGAGTGGTGGCGGTGTCCATTCAGGCTCTGGCGCGATGTATTGTCCGACGACGACGAAGGCGCCCAATGCGGCGAAGATCCCAATCATCCCCGCCACGATGACTGTGAGGCCAATCCATTCGGCTCTTTGATAGGCGGCGACGCGGTTGCGGAATTGCGCTACCGTGTAGAGGCGGAGTTGGTCAGCCTTTACCTGATTCGTATCCAAAGATTCCAGCACGTTTCTCGCGTCCATGGAAATGCTGCTTTGCACATTGATTGTATGCATTCCGTCTTTTGCGTGCCGCCGCATCGCATGGGCGGACGCCAGTGCGCGTCGGCCGCAGTGAAAGCAGTTCCCGGTTGTCTGGTCGAGACAGCAATCGCATTCCACAGGCTGTTTGAAGTGGGGGAAGGTTAGGTGAGGAGCGCTATTCGATCCAGCCAAAAGCCAGTGCGAGGACGCAGAAGCCGAAAAGAACGCCTGGCAGAAACACCTAGACCCCGATTACAACCTTGTGCCGCCCACGGCGCCAAACTGCGC
This sequence comes from Gemmataceae bacterium, assembly GCA_965226945.1. Lineage (GTDB taxonomy): Bacteria > Planctomycetota > Planctomycetia > Gemmatales > Gemmataceae > SYLG01. The sequence goes on from OZ245717.1 coordinate 5,891,942, forward strand.
CGCCTGCGCGCCTTTCTCAAAGAGAAAGATCCGGCTTTCGCGGCCTGGTACGCGTCCAAAACCGCCGCCAGGAATCCCCCTGAGGCCATCCGAAGTTGTGGATGAGTATTGATCTGCCGCCCTACCCGATCTACCTACGTAATATTCAACCGCTGAAACATTGCGCAACCCACGCCTGGTGTACATACTAAATACTTTCATCATTTTATTGTTATTATTAATGTCAGATTTATTTAAGCATTTTTTCGTCTAAATTTGATTCTTTGTTTTCTTTTTGGTTATTATTAACAAGTTTTTTTAAATATAGCAAAAATTCATTACCTTTTTTTTGTTGTTTTTACAGTCCGATAAACTGCTCCAGTTACTCTTAAATCCTCTGTCAGACCGTGCAATACAAGGTGCGGGTTCACTCGGAAATATAAAAAGTTGGCAATGTCGGACATTTCATAGCTATTGTTAATACCTGAAATAAAATATTGCTGATATGAATAAAACCACAACAGCACAGTTTTTTCAATTGGCTTATTTTTGCTTTCCTCATAAACCATCTTGTCGTTGCGCAACAATTCCATTATCGACAAAAACTCATCTTCAGTATACCCATTCGCGTCGTTAGATTTTCGCGATTTATCGAGCTCACTTTTTAATCCATCACGCTCCTTTTTTACTGAAGTAATTTCCGCGGTTAGTTCTTCGATTGATGCTATGCTTTTACCAGAGACCCAACCGTCAAATGTATATTTTCTCAAAAAATCAAGCAATGTTTCGTGCACCGCCAATTTTATATCTTTTATATCGTCAACCATTTTGCAAATTTTTGATGTTACAATTTTTCGGAATTCCTTAAGCTCTTTTGGATTATCTACCTCAAGCACTTTGCGACCGGCATCCGCCACTTTGGTATCAATTGCTGCGTCCGTGAGGACCAATGCGAAGAACCGTTTACCAGACCCTATTGCGTATTCGTATTCAAGTTGAGTATAAGATTTCCCGGAACTTGGCTCCAAAGATCCATATCGCCCGCCAAGTATAAGCATGAATATGTCCGACTCGTCGATCCATCGATGGATCGTTTCTAGCTGACTCTTATCGCCAGCGGCAAACAGTTCCATCCCTGCTGGAATGTGACCGCCACGAAGTATTGCCTCGACCGCTGCTTGGCGCTCTTGAATTAGGTCCAAGTAGGTAGAAGAAATAAATATTTGGAGCTTCTTTATCATTGTCATCAGCGTGCAAGAGGCCAAACTATAGATGAGGCGGCAGCCTATGGTGGCCTGGAGGTTGCCGGTCGGATCATACCCTTTGCAAAGAGTTCTTATTATATGACTAATTACCTTATCAGCCAACGGCTTCGGTTTTCTTGCCACCAACCGTGAATCGCGCCACGGAAGCTGATCTGATACGCGTGCCATCGTGAATTCGCCATGCGAGCCTGTTTTTTTTGCACTGTAGGTTCAAGTCACCCTTGTGAACCGTTGGATTTGGACCGAAGCCAAACTCACGGCCAGACAATCCCGATTTCCACAAACGACTCGCGACTTGCTTCCATTCCCTCAACTGTTGGGTTCATGCAATTCCAAAGGTCTCGTTCTGCTTGATTCAGTTCAAGGTCGTCCTTGGGCGACGCCATCTTTCGCGCAAACAATGAACGAACAAGCTGACTTCCCAGCGCTGCAGCGCAAAGCCCTCGGCCTAAGTAGAAAGGGCGGCGTCGGCGTTGATGCGCTGCTTGCTCGCCAACTAGGCGGCGTGCTGGAGCACCTCGTCCTAGGGTCCGGCGGTAGCCACCCGTTCGCTCACGCCATCTCCCCAGATAACCGCAGTGCCGATGGGCACTCTGTTGCCCCTCAAATCTTGAAGGAGATAAGGAAAGCACTCTTCTCGCTCTTGCGTCTGCAATATGGCGGGCATACCCCCAAGGATTCGAATGGGATCGCGGTCGGTGCCGAGGCGGAAAGGATTAGGATTGCTCGTCTCACAATAGAACAGACCGACAAACTGATCGCCTGTAAATGTAATCGTGCCCCGGGAACACGCGCTATCCTGGACATCATAATTGGGACAATCCGAGGACTGCCCATGGCTCAGATCCGGGCATCGGCAGGTGAAGACAACGTGGGCGATTGAATCCAAAAATGGCCCCAGGCCAAATCTACCGCTGTCTTGGCGGGCTGGAAAACGTTGCATCATCCATTAGCATCGCATGCCCCAGAGATATCGAGCACTTCACGTAGAGAGTAACACACCCGTCGAGGAGCCTGATCTCCCATGCCTAATCCAAAAATGGTTACAGATCACTTCACCGCCCACTGGGGACCGCCAAGCAGCATCCGCCCTCGGACGGAAAAAAGGGGACATTCTACTTTACCGTCACCGGAGGTGTTCTTAAGCTCAGAGAATGGCAAGAACAGCGAGAGCGTCGAGAGGGAACTATGTCTACCATGTCCTGAATCGAGGGAATGGTCGGGCGAATGTTTTTCACAAGGACGAGGATTTCGCGGCGTTTGTCAGTTTGATGCGTGAAGCCCATGAAAGAGTCCAGATGCGGTTGGTCGGCTATTGCCTGATGACCAACCATTTTCATTTGATGCTTTGGCCGCAGGGTGATGGTGATCTCAGTCGGTGGATGCAATGGCTGATGACATCACATGTCCGTCGGTACCATCGGCACTACAGGGGAAGTGGGCATGTCTGGCAAGGGCGGTTTAAAGCGTTTCCCGTTCAGGATGATGACCACTTTCTGACAGTCTTGCGGTACATCGAACGCAATCCGTTGCGAGCGAAGCTCGTGCAGAGGAGCCAAGATTGGGAATGGTCGAGCCTCAAGCCGTCGCAGCGAAGCGGCCCGGCGGGACTGTTGTCGGATGGGCCGGTTGCGAAACCAGCGCAATGGACCCGTATAGTGAATGGCGTGGAAACGGAAGGGATTTGCAAGCAATCCGGCAGAGCGTGGATCGAGGAACGCCGTTTGGCGAGGGAACTTGGCAAGCATCGACTCCGATTAAGTTGGGAATTGAGTCGTCTATGCGGCCCCGGGGGCGCCCGCGCTTGAGCGACGGCGAAAACTGTGGCGATTAGCGACTGAAGGGCAAAAAAGGGGATAGTGGCTGCGCAAAAAAAAATAGAATTTCCCCTTTTTTTCGTTTGTGTGGGAAAAAACAGTCGATGGACGTTCCCATGAAGAATCTCTCGCAATTCAGCGAACCAAAGCACTGGATTCGGCCCATGCTCGAGGCCGAATCCATAACTTTCAGATGAAATCGACGACCTATCGTTGGCGCGTCATTGGAACGGTCTTTCCTCGGTAGGCTGGCCATCAGGTTCAACACCAACGGGCTTGGCCGATCAATACTTCATGACCACGCGCACTTGCTGCGTCACTTTCCAATCTCCAGCCGCGAACGAGGGAGCGCCACCGGCGATTCCGCCGCCGAAGCCTCCCTGGATGCCGCCTCCTTGCATGCCTCCAAACGCATTCCCCCAGGGAACGGGTGTAATCTCGACAATGCCGGTCGGGGTCAGATTAGCCCCTTTGGCGTAGGCCCGAGCATTGGCAATGCCATCTTCGACAGCCTTGGTCATGGCCTGACGCTGAAGGTCGGTCTCGTCGGCTTTGAAGAACTCGACATCCCCTCCGCTATTGACGCCATTCTCAAGGGCGACATCAAGGACGCGCGCTGCAGTGCTTCCCAGCGTCTCGGGATCGGCCACTTTGACCACCACGGAGAAGGTCTGCAGTGCCGTATAGCCGACGATGCGAGCCTTATCGGTCTCATCGCGGTCAATCGACAGCCGTGAATCCCTCGTTTTTGCCTTCAAATCGGGCAGCTTTAAGTTCAAAAGGGCCGCCTGCGCCTGACCTGCGACGCGCGCATTCTCCGCGCGTGCGCCCGCTGCCGACTTCTGCCGGGTGATCACCGTGAAATAAAGCCTCGCGGAATCCGGAGTGCTTGTGACCGTGCCCGATCCGTACGCCGTGATTGTACCCGGTGCGATGGCAGGCGTGGCGTCGGCCAGGTTGGCTTCTGCGCGACGGAGAAACTGAGCGCTGGAAAGGACCAGTGCGAGACCACAGATGATGAGAGCAACCCGGTTCATGAAAGACCTCCAAACAGGAAAGGGGTGAAAATCCAGAACACGCGAACCACGGAATCGAGTGTCCTTTGACTCGGGCAGACAGTCGAAGTCCATTCATGGTGGTGAGCGACCGAGCCTTCCTATCCGCCGGGTGGCTACCACAACCTCAAACGACTACCTGGTAGGCCTGGAACACCATCTCACTTATTTTGGAGATCGATTTAGGTTCTTTCAACTGAGTGTTAATGATAAATGTTAATAAGGTTAAAAGTGAGCCATGAGTGAAACATAATCATTGATTCCCAAACACTCGGTTCGCCTCGTTTCTGAAGGAGCCAATTAACGAGTCGATTCCAAGAATGCCACAGATTCCCTAGTATCGCACTTCCTGGCAGCGCCGCGTAGTCCTTGACGCTCATCCACTTGGGCTTGCTCTGAGGTTGGAACCACTCGACGATTTGGTCGAACGGCCCAAGCTGCCGAACCCAGCGCGAGCGAGAGGGTCCTTTCCTACTGCTTTTGGCGCCGGATCGAACATGCGCTCGATTTGGTGCGAAGTTGACGATCTGTCGCTGGTGGACCCGGAACGGAAAATCAGCTCCTTGAGAACGCCTTCCACGTGCTTGCATTTCAGGGCATCCATTGACATCGTTTGTTTGCGGTGTTTCGGCCTGGTCCCCACACCTCAGCGGGCTCCTTAGACACGCACCGTAGTCGAGCATTTTGGCGCAGTGCGGGCGGAGGAAGACGAAGCGGCCGTCACGGATTTTCGACGGCGGTTTCTCGCGCGCCGGGGCGGCGAAGGTGAGGGCTATCGGCAGACCGTCTGAGGTTTTCGGCACCAGCTCCGCAGGCATCATCGGCCCTTTTAGCAGTCGATGGGGACGGCGTCGTCCTGCCAGGGCGGCTGCATGAGCCGACCATTTTCGCGATGTCCACACCCGATTGCTTGCTTGGCCGTTGTTCCTAAAACACGAAGGTAAAGTCGAAGTCGGCAAAGCGCAGTAGGGGCCGGTCGCCGTCCCGACGACGTGCTCGCTCAAGCCTGACTGCCAAGACCCACCGTTCCCTCCCCGATCACCAGGCCAGCAACATGATCCCTGCCCACTCTTCCCGGCGTGCGTTTCTAAGATCCTCGGCCGTCATTGCCGGGGGTCAAGCGTTCATGGCCGAGGCCGACGCTAAGAGCGAAACGGATCTTGTGGCCAACTTCGTTGCCGATGGCAAGCCACTGATCGCCTATGTCGGTACCTTCAGCTCTCCCTTGAAAGATGTTTTGCCGACACAAGTGGATTTGCCTCCAGGCAACGGGCGCGGCATTCACCTTTTTCAAGTCGATCGCACCACCGGCGCGTTGATGGCGGCCGGCGTCCAGGAAATGGGCACGAGCCCAAGTTGCCTGGTCGTCAACGAGGCGGGCAACCGTCTTTACTCGGCCAACGAAACCGACCGCATCGGAGCCACCAAGGAAGGCACCGTCACCGCCTTCGCCATCGACCGGTCCACGGGCAAACTCGAATCCCTCAACACGGTTCGTTCCGGCGGCGCTGGTCCCACCTTTGTCAGCCTGCACCCTTCGGGAAAGTTTCTCTTTGTCGCCAACTACTTCGGCGGTTCGGTGGCAGTGCTGCCGATCCTAGCCGATGGCCAACTCGGGCCAGCCACCGACGTCAAGAACGATGAGGGAAAGATTGGACCGGCCCGGGCGAAGCATGCTCCGCCGGGATCGTTTGCTTTCAGCGGGCATGACCGGACGCACGCGCATCAGATTCTGCCCGATCCGGCAGGCAAGTTCGTCCTCCATGTGGATCTCGGTTTGGACAAGATCTTTGTCTGGAAATTTGACGATCAAGCCGGAAAGTTGATTCCCGCGGCGACTCCCTTTGTCTCGTTGCCTCCAGGCGATGGGCCACGCCACATCCATTTCCACCCCAATGGCCGCTGGCTCTATTCGGTTCAGGAGGAAGGCTCGACCATCGTTTTGTTCGACTACGATGCGACCACAGGTACCTTGAGCCCGCGCCAGACGATTTCCACGCTTCCGGCCGGATTTGCCGGCAGCAATTTCTGTTCGGAGATCCTGGTTTCGGCGGACGGCAAGTTCGTTTACGCCGGCAACCGTCTGCACGACAGCGTGGGCATTTTTTCCGTAGGTGCCGATGGCACGCTGACCCACCTTGCGGACGAATGGACTCGCGGCAACTATCCGCGCAGTTTCAATTTCGATCCCACCGGCCGATTCTTCTACTCATGCAATCAGCGCGGCGACAATGTCCCCGTGTTTCGCGTCGACTCCAAAACCGGTGGGCTCGCTTTCACCGGCCATTACACTCCGGTCGGCAATCCTTCCATCATCGTGTTCCTGGACCTGGCCAGGGGGGCCTAAGCAGTTTTCCGTGGATCGCCTGATCAAATCATGGACCATATGCAAGGAGTTCAAGATGGCAGGCGTTTCCGGCGGATTTCTTGAATTGCAAGAGGCTTCCGCCGCCGGTGATCTCAAGATCGTCAGGCAGCTTCTCGATGCCGGCACGGACCTCAATGCCGACTATGGCGCGCCGCGCGGCTGGTCTCCGCTCATGAAGGCCGCTTTTCACGGCCATTTACCGGTCGTGCAACTGCTTGTGGAGCGCGGCGCCCGGCTCGATGCGATTGAAATCGATCGGTGGTGGACCGCTCTGGATCTTGCCCTTTATGCCAAGCGCATCAAGGTTGCGGAATACTTGAAATCGGTCAAAACGCCGCTTGGCGAAAAGGTCCCCAATCCCCATCGCAAAGGGAAATTGGGCGGATGGATCGAACACGAGTGAGGCAGGGAATGTCGCCCGCAATCGTCTGATCACCTTGGTTCTGAACCAATGATCAAGGCGATGACCAATCGAGCGTCGCCGCAAAATGAACGATCGCCTCGCGGTAGCGATCTTCGTCAACGATCATGAGATTGTTATGGCCTCCTTCGTCAAACCAGACGGCGGTTTTGGGCTCATTCGCAGTCTGAAATAGTTTTTCGCCGTGCCAAAAACGAACGACGCGATCGTTTTTTCCATGCAGGATCAATACCGGACAATGCACGTCCCTGATCTTTTTGAGGTTGTCGAATTTATCGAATGGCACGAGTGGGAACGGGACGGCGACACGGAACGCACTCGTAAACGCGCTCTCAAGGATGAGGCCGCCCACGCTCTTGCGTGAGGCGAGATCGACCGCCATGGCGCCTCCCAGCGAGCGCCCCTGAACGATGATTTGCTCGGGAGAAACCTTAAGCTCCTGAACCAGATACTCATAGGCGGCATCAACGTCTTCATAAGCGTGGGCCTCGGTCGGCATACCCGAGCTCTGTCCGTAGCCTCGGTAGTCGTAGGCGAAGACAGAATAACCCATTTGCCTCAAGGAATCGAGCATGGAGAACAAATCGCTCAGGTCCTCTGCATTGCCATGACTGAAGAGCAGGGTGTAGCGCGCCTTGGGGTTCTTCAGATAGACTGCTGCGATCGTGTCATTTTCGCCTACTGGAATGCAGATCGCGGCCTGTCCATCAAGTTCACCTGATTTCGGCGGTTTGAAGATGGTCCAGTCCGCCAGGAAAAACGCGTAGAAAACCAGCGTCAAGTAAGGCACAAGGATCAGCCGCAAGACAAGAAACGCCACTCCACGCGGCGTTTTCTTGAACGACGGAAAGATGCGAAGGGGCAGCCGGTTCATGGTGGACTTCCAATTCGCGCGCAAAGGAGAGTGAAGAACTCCTTCGCACTTTACTGAAGATGCTTTGAGAAGGATCGTCAGATTGTTTGGGTCTTTGCGGGGTACCCAATGATGGTCTGGTTCCCTTTCAGATTCGACTGTAGCCGGGAAAACCAAGAATTTTCCGAGGTCAGGGGCTTGAGGAAGCGAAAGCCTCCCGAGAAATCCAAAAAACATTCTCACGCAGAGACGCGGAGGCGCGGAGAAAAAAGGAGTCAGGAAGGACGGCAGGGGAAAATCCTTGCTCTCACGTGACCCGCTCCCTGATCCAGCGAATCTTGTTGGCTCGCACCCTATTTTTTCACTCCGCGGCTCCTCTTTCCGCGGGAGAGCATTCTCAAATGGAGCACCGGTAACCCAGTAAAAGCCTGAGCCATGGGAAGATCATTCCCATGGCCCAGGTTGCACGCGTGAATCTCGTTCGTTCTTTGTTTTTCTTTCTCCGCGACTCCGCGTCTCCGCGTGAGATTCTTAAAGAGAACACTGCCAACCAGGCAAAAAAACGGAGCCAGGGAAGACCCTTCCCCGGCTCCGGAAATATCGATCTTTGATCAGCCAAAATATCCGCTGACCCAAGCCTTTTACACAAGCCCCTTGAGCGGTTTGCCTTCGGCGATCGGCAGGGGCCGGCCGAGGTTGTCGCGTACTTGGGTGGCCGGGTCGATTCCCAGGCCCTTGAAGACGGTCGCGAACAGATCGCCGATCGAGCAGGGGCTGTCCTTGATGTCCATGCCATCGTCGCTGGTGGAGCCATAAGTCTGGCCGCCCTTGATGGTGCCGCCGCCGACGACCACCGACCAGCAGCGCGCCCAGTGGTCGCGCCCGGTGTTTTGATTGATGCGGGGCGTGCGGCCAAATTCCCCCATCCACACGACCACCGTGTTCTTGAGCAGGCTGCGCTCGCGAAGATCGCGCATTAGCGCGCTGAAACCCTTATCGAGCCGGGGGCCATTGCCGGTGCGGATCGTGCTGAAGATATTCGCATGGTTGTCCCAGCCGCCCAAGTCGACCTCGACGCAGGTGACGCCCTGTTCCACGAGTTTGCGGGCCAGCAGGCAGCCCATGCCGAACTGGTTGGCGGTGCCGCCGTAGGCGTCGATGACGTTGCGCGGTTCCTTGGCCACTTCGAACACGGTCCGCAAAGGCGACACCGTCAGGTCGAACGCCTTTTTGTAGATGGAGGAGTGCGCCTGTGCGGAACTGCCCGAGGCTTCGCGCTCCTCGGGTTTCTTCAGGTGGGGGAAGGTGGCTTCGGCGAACTGATCTTCAACGGTGTAGAAGAGGCGCTGGCGCCGGCGGATGCGGTCTTCGGTTTCGGCGGCGGTGCCGCCGAGGTTGCCGGGGGAGCGGATATTTTCAGGGGGTTGGCCGGCGTTTTGCACCGTGAACGGGGCATTGATCATGCCGAGGAAGCCGGGACCGACGCGCTGGGCGGTGCCCCCCACGCCGATGAAGCCGGGCAGGGGAAGTTCCTTGGGGGTAACCAGCGACGACAGGACCGAGCCGACGGCGGGGTAGGGGACCACGGGGCTGGGAGGCCGGCCGGTGTTCATCAGGGTCGTGCCGCGTTCGTGGCTGCCTTCGTTGGTGACCAGGGAACGAACGATGGCGAGGTCGTTAAACTCCTTGGCCAGTTCGGGGAGCACATCGGAGATTTGCACCCCCTTGGCGGCGGTGTCGATCGGCTTGAATTCGCCGCCGGTGCTCGCGCCTGGCTTGAGGTCCCAAAGGTCCATGTGCGAGGGGCCGCCGCCCATCCACAGGATGATCAGACTTTTTTGTTCTTTTTTCAGCTTGGTTTCGGCGGCGCGCAGGCCGGTCCAAAACTGCGATCCCGCCCCCGAGAGCGCACCCAGGGCGGCCGCATGTTGCATGAAATGGCGGCGATCGATCCGGACCATGGTGTTACCCCTCGATAGGTTGAGATCTACCTACAGTCATCCTAAGTTAGGAAGCGGCTGGTCGCCAATATTCCCCACCTACATGTTTGGACGGTTGGCGGGCTCATTGGTTCCGAGAAATTGTCGAAATGACGGAATTGGGAACAAAAAGGCCAGTCGAACTGAGGGGGAACCCTTGCCTATTGTCGTATGAGCGCAGCGCCAAAGTCGATTGATAGGAAAGCCGGAGTCGCAGGTATGAGTCATTCCGAGCGCGAGTCTGAAACAGCGCCTTCAACTTCGACCACAGGTAAGGCAGCGCCATCCCCACGCGTTAGCGCGCGGACGCCGGCCGAATGGATGGCCTTCCGCTCGCAGATGATGCTCGATCCGGGAACGATCAATCTCAACACCGGGTCGTTTGGACCCACCTCTCGTCCGGCGTTTCAGGCGGCGCAGGAATATCGTCGCCAGCTGGCCGAACAGCCGATGGACTTTTTTTTGCGCAAAATGCCGGGGCTCTTGCGGCAAAATCGAAGTCGTTTGGCCCGATTTCTACACGCAGACGAAGCCGGCCTGGTCTTCGTGGCCAATGTCACCCTGGCCATGAATATGGTCATTCGGTCGGTGTCGCGCATTCTGCCGGCGGGGACCGACCCGGCGTCGGTGGAGATCCTCATCACCGATCTGGAATACGGCTGCCTCGTCTGGGCCTGGGAAGCGCTTTGTGAAAAGCTCGGCTATCGCCTCAAAAAAGTGACCTTGCCCAGAACTCCGAGCGATCCGCGGGAGATCGTCGATGCCGTGCGCCAGGCGATCAGCCCGGCGACCAGGGTGCTCTTCTTCAGCCATGTGACGTCGCCCACGGGAATGGTGCTGCCGGCGAAGGAACTTTGCGCGCTGGCGCGCAGCTGCAATATCGTCTCGATGGTCGATGGGGCGCACGCTCCCGGATTTGTCGAACTCGATCTGAGTGCCGTCGGTGCCGACTATTACGGCGCCAATTGCCACAAATGGCTGCTGGCGCCCATGGGTAGCGGTTTCCTCTGGGCGAAACCGGCGGCCTTGGCCAAGCTCGAGCCGCTCTGGGTCAGTTGGGGCTATCGCTCACAGGAAGGGATTGGGCCCCACGAGGATGACGGCCTGGGTTCGACGCCGTCCATCCGCCGGCTGGAATTCGCCGGCTCGCTCGATTCCTGCGCCTGGCTGGCCGTGGGCACCGCCATCGACTGGCAGGAACAGATCGGAGCGCTGGCCATTCGAGCCCGCCAGACCGAACTGATCGGCAAGGTGCGGCAGACCGTCGCCGCCGTTGCTCCTTTGAAAGAGCACACGCCGCCGCCCGGTCTCCTGGGAGGCGCCATGGCCGCCTTTCAGTTGCCGTACCGTGGATCGAGCCAGCCCTTGCGCGATTACCTGTGGCAGCATCACCGGATGGAGGTCAATTTCATCGAGCGTCCCGACGAAGACCTCCTCATTCGCTTTTCCACCCACTTCTACAACACCGAATCCGAAGTTGATTCCATCGGCCGGGCCCTGCGCGACCTGTTGGCAAAAATCGCGGCCGGGTTCTGAAGCCGGCTTTCTTGGTCCTTGATCGCCTGGCTTGTTTAGAAAAAAAAGAAAAAAGAAAAAAAAGAGAAAAAACATGCCGATTTGCAGTCGAGAAGCCGCTGCCGCCATCTGGCAAGCAGGGGTCGCGGCGGTCGATCCGCGCCTCCTCGTGCGTGACTTTGCCCGGGGGCACTTGGCCCACGCTTATGAACGCGAATCGGTGGAAAGCGTGCTTGTGCTGGGCGCCGGCAAGGCCGGACGCGCCATGGTGGAAGGCCTGCAAGAAGGCCTTCCACCGCACATGAAGCAGCGTGGTTTGGTGCTCGTCCCTCAGGGGGGCGAAGGGCAATTCGGCCAGGTCGAAGTGCGCGCGGTCCGGCCCGCGGGGATCAACCTGCCGACGGCCGAGGCGATGCGAGGAACCCTCGCCATGCTCGATCTGGCCGCGGCCTGTCAGGCCCATGAGCGGATCGTGGTGCTCGTTTCGGGCGGCGGATCGGCCATCACTCCTGCGCCGGTTGCGGGAGTGACGCTTGAAGAAAAAATCGCCACGACGCGCCTTCTGGCCCAGGCCGGAGCCGACATCGTCCAGCTCAATACCGTGCGCAAACATCTGAGCCGCTACAAGGGGGGCGGGCTGATCGCGCGTATTGGCCAATCTCCCCTGGGAATCGAAACGCAGAACGCTGGATCTCATTCTGTTGGCCAAGCGGGGCCCAAAGTGAGCGCCCTGATCATTTCCGATGTCGTCGGCGATCCCCTCGAAACGATCGGTTCGGGACCGACCGTCGCCGACCCGTCCACTTTTGCCGATTCAGTCGCGTACTGTCGCGATTTGGGAGTTTGGGACAAGTTGCCCGAAAGCGTGCGCCGCTACCTGGAACGTGGATTGACCGACGAGTCCAACGAAACTTTGAAATCGTTGCCCGGTTGGGTCGAAAACGCAGTGCTTGGCAGCAACCGAATCGCATTGAACGCCGCGCAATCCGAGGCGCGGAAACGAGGTTGGAAGACTTTGAACCTCGGTTCGTTTTTCGAGGGGGATACCCGGGCCTTGGCGGCGTTTCACCTGGCCCTGATTCGGAGCATTCGACAGGGGCAGCCGCAGGAACCTCCCCTCTGCCTGTTGTCAGGCGGAGAAACCACGGTCAAACTGGGTCCCGATCCGCGGCCGGGGGGACGCAACCAGGAGTTTGCGCTGACCCTGCTGCGCCAGCTTCATCCAGATGAGGCCGGGGGCCTTTGCCTTCTGGCCGCCGGAACCGATGGCGAAGATGGGCCGACGAATGCGGCGGGCGGTTTTGTCGATGCGCAGGCGAAAGCCACTTGGCAAAGGCGGTGGGGCCAGGATCGGCCCCGAATGCAAGCCCGGGTGGACTGCTTTGATAATCACGCCCTGCTTGGAGAACTGGGCGCGCTGTTTTCGCCCGGCGCCACCGGAACCAATGTCATGGATCTAAGAGTCGCGCTCATTGGCGGTTCGGAGCCGACCGGATCGTCCCAATGATCCGAGGGAACGTGCCGGTTTTGTAATTCCGACAATTGGCTCTTGTAATTTCGGCCTTGGACGCTGGGAAACAGTCGGGCCGGAAATCCCGCGATTTTGTCTGTAAACCCAATCCCAATCGTCAATTAATTCCACCAGACTTCCTCGGTTTGCTTTTTTGGCACGGGGGATGCAGCTAGTTCTCTGGTCGAGGTTGGTTTTTGGGGCTGGAACCAAATAGAGGCCCAACTTCGACCGGCCCGCTTGCGGGCCAAGATTGCCAGAAACGTCCAAGGCGGCGAAGGTCACTTCGCCGCCTTGGTTTTTATCATTTCCGGACTTGTTTTTTTCGTGTGGGTTCGCGTTTTTTTTTTGCGATTTCTGTAACGCTGCCGGGTGTCCATCGGGTTCGAAAAGAAAGCCCTCGGTTCTAAGGCCCAGTCCTTAGGATGGTCGGTGATGCTTTTGCGCGTTTTTTCCTGCGGATATCGACGGTTCCTTTCTTGTTCCTTTCCCTTGGAGTTGTCCCAATCATGAAACCGATTCCCTTCGCACTTGGTTTGATGGCGCTCTTGGCCTCCCAGATTCCGGCGATCGCTCAAAAAACCGAGCCCTCGCTCGTGACGACGACGGGTCAGGCGGAAATCAAGGTCGTCCCCGACCTTGCCGACTTGCGTTTCGATGTGGAAATTCGCAATGTCGAACTGCCGGTCGCCCGCCGTCAACACGCCGAGCGCATGAAAAAACTACTTTCCGTCATCCGTTCCGCGGGGGTGGCCGAAACGGATCTTCAGACAAGCCAGATCCAAATTACCCCTTTTTATCAAAGGGAGGAAGCAACCCGTGCGGAAACGGAAGTCATCCAGTTTTATAGCGTGACGCAGACGGTGGCCTTCACTCTCACGGAGATCAAGAAAGTGCCGGACGTGACCGCGAGCGCGATTGGCGCGGGTGCCACCCGGGTCGGCGAGGCGAAGCTACGCACCTCGCAATTGCGCAAATTCAAGGATCAAGCGCGAATGTTGGCGGTGCGCGCCGCGAAAGAAAAGGCGATCGCCCTGGCCAACGATCTCGGTTCCAAGGTCGGCAAGCCGCACACGATCACCGAACATCCCTCCCATGAGTTTCCCTTTGCGATGGGCAACAATCTTCAGCTCAGCATGGGGGCAGGGGGCGGCGCGGCCGATGCCGGCGGCGGTTCGTTCGAACCGGGCACCATCAGCGTCCGCGCAGATATCCAGGTGGCGTTCCTCCTTGAGTGATCTGCCGCTGATCGAGCTTCGGCTTCAAAGGTGCATTCCAAGCAAAAAGGAGTCCGTTCGGGCTCCTTTTTTTGATCGTCTGGGGTGAGCCCATGTCGCGGTTGAAACTGCCAACGCCTGAGCTCTTCCCTCGTTAGTGAAGGTACGGCCACTACGGCTGACGATTCCGAGAAAAGGTGATCCCATGAAAACCAACATGAAAACCAACATGAAAAAAAGCATTCCCACCCTGGCGGTTCTGTTCTTGGCATCGTTTGTGCCGGCGGTCGTGGCCCAAAAAAGCGATCCCGCCCTGGTGACGACGACCGGAATGGCGGAGGTCAAGGTGGTGCCTGATCTTGCGGACATGTCCTTTGAAGTCGAAGTGCGCAATGTGGAATTGGCGGAAGCCCGCAAAGCGCAAAGCGACCGGGCGAAGCGGCTCCTCAAAACCCTGCGGGACGCGGGCATCGCCGATAACGATCTGCAGACTTCACAGGTGAGAATCACTCCAGTTTACGTGCGGGACGAGAAGTCTCATTCCGAAACCGACAAGATCCATTATTTCAGCGTGTCGCAGACGGTGACTTGCACCTTGAAAGACATCAAGAAGGTGCCGGATATCACGGGGGAGGCCGTCAACGCCGGCGCGACCGGAGTCGGTGGCGTTCACCTGCGCACGACGAAGCTGCGCCAAGTTCGCGACGAAGCCCGGTTAATGGCGATCCGCGCCGCCAAGGAGAAAGCAACGGCGCTCGTCAACGAATTAGGGGTCAAGCTGGGCAAGCCCCACCACATCAGCGAGGTATCTCACCAGCCGATGTATGCCGCCATGCAGAACAACATTCGTGCGGAAATGGCCCCGGGGGGGCAAGGCGATTCGGTCTTCGCTCCCGGCACCATTAGCATTACCGCCGAGGTTCAGGTCGCTTTCGTCATCGAATAAAGCGCGACTAAGGCGGCGGCGATGATAGCAAAAAGCCTGCTGTCATCTCCGCCGAATGGGGGAAATGATCCCCACCCACGTCTGTGCGACGGTGGCTCGTGAGCGAATCCCCTGCCTAAATCGAAAGGCCAGGCAGCGACGGCGCCTCCGGAATGGTTGCCAGTTCACGCTCAACCACCTGGGCCAGGCCCTTGTAGGCCTTGGCGACCAGCGATTCGGGGTGCGCCATGACCATCGGCTGGCCGCCGTCGCCGCATTTCACGACTTGCGGATCGATGGGGATATCGCCCAGGAACGGCACTTCGGCGGCATGGGCCAGGCGCTGTCCGCCGCCATGGCCGAAGATCTCATAGCGCTTGCCGTCGTCGCCGACGAAGTAGCTCATGTTTTCGATGATGCCGAGCACAGGAACCTTGACCTCGCGGAACATTTCCAAACCCTTGCGCGCGTCAATGAGGCTGACTTCCTGCGGCGTGGTCACGACGACCGCCGCGGTCAAGGGAACGGTCTGGGTCAGGGTCAATTGGGCATCGCCGGTGCCGGGGGGCAGGTCAATGATCAGGTAATCGAGGTCGCCCCAGGGCAATTCGGTCAAGAACTGGGTGAGCGCCCTGTGGATCATCGGTCCACGCCAGATCACTGCTTTTTCTGGGGGCACGAGGAAACCCATCGACATCAACTTGATTCCGTAGCGCTCGATGGGCAGAGGGACCGCTTTTTGGTCGACTTGCCCCTGGATGCCCATCATCAGGGGCACGCTCGGCCCATAAATGTCCGCATCGAGCAGGCCCACGCGATTACCGTTGGCGGCCAGGGCCAGTGCCAGATTCGTGGCGACCGTCGATTTACCCACTCCGCCTTTGCCGCTGGCGACGGCCAAAAGGTTGCGCATGTTGGGGAGAGAGATTTTGGGTAAACCACCGGGTTGCATGATCGAAAAATCCTGTAAAAACGAGGCGCAATCAACCGAAAGGTCCATTTTACGGGCAGGCGGGCGAAGCGAAGAGGAAGGAAGAAAATTAACGCAAAGGCGCAAAGTGCTGCCTGGAGGTGGAGGCGAGGAATTTAACGCAAAGGCGCAAAGTGCTGCCTGGAGGTGGAGGCAAGGAATTTAACGCAAAGGCGCAAAGTGCTGCCTGGAGGTGGAGGCGAGGAATTTAACGCAAAGGCGCAGAGGACGCAGAGTCGCAAAGGGAAGCAGGGAAAACTGCCCAGTTAGGGAAATGCCCTGGCCTCGGTGAAAGGGCCATCGGGAAAATCGATGCACTTCAAAACTGCGGTCCCCAAGTTAGGCCTTTGCCGAGTATTCTCGATTCGATCACCGCACCTTAGGTGGAGGCGAGGAATTTAACGCAAAGGCGCAGAGGACGCAGAGTCGCAAAGGGAAGCAGGGAAACCTGCCCAGTTAGGGAAATGCCCTGGCCTCGGTGAAAGGGCCATCGGGAAAATCGATGCACTTCAAAACTGCGGTCCCCAAGTTAGGCCTTTGCCGAGCATTCTCGATTCGATCACCGCACCTTGCAAAAAGCTCTTCTTTGCGGCTTTGCGTCCTTTGCGCCTCCGCGTTGAACTCCTCGTCTTGACGTGCAATCAGAACCTGCACCGTTTCAAGTTAAGAACTCTTCTTTGCGGCTTTGCGTTCTTTGCGCCTCCGCGTTGAACTCCTCGTCTTGACGTGCAGACAGGCTTTTGCGTTGAACTCCTGGCCTTCACCCATCGTCCGTTACAACGACCGAAGATGCTCAAGGGTAAAAATCCCGGTGTCGTGGCCGTCGGACCAGACGATGCGGTAGGCGTAGCGGCCGACCGGTTCCATCTTTTGGATGGCGAGGGGGACGAGTTCGCTCGGCTTGAGCATGCGCAGGGGATTCACCGGTTTGGCGGCCTCTTCCTTGCAGCCGGCACAGGGGCAGGCGGCGCGCAATTCCTTAAAGGAAAGTGCTGAGCGATGGCCGTCCTTCCATTCGATGAGGAGTTTGCCGGCTTCGGTTTTCAACGCTTGGGGAATCGGGGAATCCATGGAATCAACCACAAGAACAGGGAATGGAATGATATGCCTATCCTAGAATCGGCCCGTCCCAGCGACGGTATCTGGGGCAAGCGACAATGTTTGGCGTATCCGATTTACTCGTCCCGGAAGACTTCGGGGCCGGCGAGCGCCTCGAGTTCTTCAAGAAACCGCCGATCGGGTTTTTGCCTTTTTTTTTGCCAGCGCCCGACGAGCGCGACCACGGCCTTGTTCATCGGGCAGGAAACGGGGCTGGGTTTTTCCGAGGCAAGGCGGATGAGGTGGCCATTGTAATGGTCCAGTTCGGTGAGGCCGGTCGCGAAGTCGGCCGCCATGGAGCAATAGGTGCCCTTGAGCGTGGGGGCGAACCAGCGGGCCAGGGGCGCGCGGATCCACGATTGCCCGAGGATCCAGGCGACGGTCGCGGGATAGAACGGCCCGATACGGCCGAGAATCACCCGTCTGTGGCGCATGATCGCGATGTTCTCGCGCAAAAGCGCGAAGAACAGCTTTCGGGCCTTGGGCTCGGTTAAAAGGGCGCCATTGTCGATGCCCGCCCCCGAAGCGATGGGACCGATGGCGGCGTTGTAAATGAGCTTGGTGGCCTTGAAGGGGCCGGTGTTCGCCACCCAGTGAGCCCGGATCCCGAGGTTGGCGAAGGCGCGCTCTGTCACCTTCACCAGCATTTTGGCCGCGCTTAGCCAGGCGGGGTCGCCAGTGGCAGGGCCGAAATGGAGGGCGCCGCGCCGGGTGATGCGGGTAACCGTTTGATCCTTGGGGCATTCGGAAATCCAGGAGGCGATTCCCTCAAGAGTGGTGCAGCGGGTCCGTAAATCGGGGTCGAAACCATTTTGCACCGGGAAAACCGGTACCTTGGCAGGAATTTTGCGGACCACTTCCTGATTGCGATACCCTTTGGTGCATAAAAAGATAGGTCTGGAATCAGCCGGCACCCAGGTTTCGAAAGGAATCAGGGGGATGGATATCGTTTGGTGCCCATCGATGCCGACTCCCAACCGGTTGCCGCGATCGAGCTTGGCGCTGTCGGACTCGACGAGTCGGACCTCCCAGCCCGACTGATGGAAGGCGACGGCCAGGCAGATGCCGATTCCACCCGCGCCGACGATATCCACCTGCGCACCCTGGCCGAAGTCGGGCGGCAAGGGGGAAGGGCCCAGTTCGGCAGCCGGACGGAAGCCGTAGGGCAAACTGGTCTTCGATGAGAGTTCAGACTCGGATACCGAAGAGCCCGGTGTGTGGTTTTGCAAAGGTTGACCGTTCGTATCCATGGGGATGAATTATGGCCTTGAGCCTTGAAGAGTATGCCGACGAGCTTGCCCTGCGAAAAGACCTCATCTGGCCCAAGCCGCCAACCCCCGAACCGGTCAGTGCCCGGGCCGGCATTCAGCCCTTACCCGACGTTCGCTGCATACTCTGGAACGTCTACGGCACCTTCTTGAATATCTTCCAGGGGGAAATCCTTTTCGAACACCCCAAGGACATTGTGATGGAGATTGCCCTGGACAAGACGATCCAGGAATTCAAAATGTGGGCGTCGATGTCGCGCAAACCCGGCCAGCCCGCCAACTACATGAAGGTCATTTACGACCAGGTCATCCTGGAACTCATGAGCATCGGCATGCCGGGGGGGGAGAAATACCCCGAGAAATATGCGGAAAAGATCTGGGAATCGATCGTTAACAAGCTTTTTCAAAAGGACTACAAGTTCGATGTCGGCTACTATGGCTCCCTGACCGAATACTCTCGCAAGATCGCCTATTTCTTCCACGCCAGCTTGCAAGGTACGGCGGCCTACCCGGGAGGGGTCGAAGCGGTGCGGTTGTTGTCGGAAATCGGCTTGCGCCAGGGCCTTTTTTCCGAGGGCCAATGTTTTACGCAAGCTCAAGTGCGGCGCGCCATTTTGAACGAACAACCCCAGCTCGACCCCGAGATGATTCTGGACCGAAAATTACGGATCCTGTCATGTGAGGTGGGTGCTCGAAAACCCTCCGATAAGATGTTTAAAAAAGCCCTCGAAACGACCCGGGCAACCGGATTGCAACCTTCCCAGGTGTTGTTCGTTTCCAACCGCCTGGAGCAAGATCTGGGGCATGCGCGCAAAGCGGGATTCCGCACCGCGTTATTTGTGGGAGACAAGGCCACGTTGCAGGCCAAGCCGGAACAACTGAAGGATGCGAATTTGAGGCCCGATTTGCTCCTCACTCGACTCGACGAGCTGCCCCGGGCCTTTATGGGTTGATCGAAGAGATCATCGGCGGATTGCTGACCGTTTTCACGACTTGTTAGAGCTGATTGCCAGGCTGGAAGGATTTGGAAGACTATGGCGCCACCCGCGATCATCGACCTGAAGGCGATCGACTTCTCCCAGGTCGTTGCCAACAAAGATGCCATCAGGCAAGTGTTGCCCCAGCGTCACGAGATGGAGCAGCTCGATGCAATCGTCCATTGCGATAAAGAAACCGGCTTGATCATCGGCTACAAGGATGTGCGGCCCGACGAGTTTTGGGTCAAAGGGCATCTTCCCGGCTTTCCCGTTTTTCCCGGAGTGTTGATTTGTGAATGCGCCGCGCAGCTTTGCTCGTATCACGCGCTGACGCAAACGATCATTCAGGGCGATTTCATCGCGTTTGGCGGCCTGGAAAATGTCCGTTTCCGCTCGATGGTCAATCCGGGCAACCGCCTCGTCATGGTGGGGAAGGCGGGTAAGATCAACCGGCGCCAGATGAACTACTCGGTGCAGGGTTTCGTCGACGATTCTCTGGTGTTTCACGGCGATATTCTGGGTCTGGCGGTCAATTGGGCCGTCAAGGAAAATGGCGCCGGCACCGAACCGGCCAGGGGCTAAGAGGTCTTTTGTTTTGCGCAAACCGCAGCGGCTTTCCCCTGAATTTCTGGCCGGGTTTTGTTTCGATCTGCCTGCCCCGCCAAGTCAACTGGATTGGACCAAGCTTTTCGGAAACGACCGGCCGGTCGAGTTGGAGATCGGTTGCGGCAAGGGGGCGTTCATCGTTCATGCCGCGCAGTCCCGGCCCGAAGTGAATTTCGCCGGCATTGAAGTGGTGCGCAAATACCAGCTTTACACCGCCAACAGGCTCGGCCGGCGCGGACTGACCAATGCAAAAATGTGCTGCGCCGACGCTCGATTTGCGCTGGCCTGGTCGATCCAGAACGGATCGCTTGATGCGGTTCATGTCTATTTTCCCGACCCCTGGTGGAAGATGCGCCATCAGAAAAGGCGCATTGTCACGCCGGAGTTTCTCATCTGGACGATTCGCGCGTTGAAGCCCGAGGGTCACTTCCACCTGGCCAGCGACGTGCCCGCTTATTTCGCGGCGAGTGAAGAGATTTTGGCGGCCCAACCGCTGCTTCAAAGGCGTACGGACCTGGGCGACGAACGTGGAGTTATCACGAATTTCGAACGCAAGGCCCTCGAGAAGGGGGGGGCGATTCATCACGGCATCTGGCGCCGTGTGGGTAGCGAAATGCCTCCGGCCCCTCCCGACCCCCAACGGCTCTTTCCCGTGCCTGTTCCTGGGTCGCAAGATCCCTAACGGATGTGACAGGTTCAAGTCTTTTGTCGAAAATACCGATCTTGCTGATGGCCCGATTCCCGGATTGACCCCCCGGGAATTTTCCCCACGAATGATCGGGAGTCGAAGATGACACCCTGGCCTTTTGGCTTACAGACCGCACCGTTCCCGGCGGTGGTGGACCCACGACGGTACTACCCCGCCTCGACGCACGAGCTCGCCTTGCGCAATCTAGTCGGCGGCTGGCAGGAAGGTGAGCCTTGGCTCGCCCTTTCCGGTCCAGCCGGATCGGGAAAAACCCTCTTGCTCCATCTGTTGATGGAACAAATCCCCCAAGGTACCAAGCTGGCCTATGTCAGCCAGCCGCCCCGGGATTCGGAAGACCTGATCCGGCTGGTCGCTCACGACTGGCACCTGGACGATGGTCTTTCACCCAGCGGCTACTTGCGTAACCGTTTGATCGAAGCCATTCTCGAAGGCCTTAAGCTGGGCAGCCCACCGCTCGTGATCCTCGAGCAGGCCGAATCGATCGGCACCCGAGCGATGGATGAACTGGTCAACTGGTCGCATCTGCAAGGCCGCGGTCAGGCGGGCATTCAAGTCGTGCTTGTGGCGGGCGGCGATGTGGGCGGCTTGACCACCCTTGCGAGCCAGCACTCGGCCTGGGAGATGGTCGGCGGCGGCGGCATGATTCAACTGCTTGAACCGGTCGAAGCCTGCGACTTTTTGCGCTTTCAATTGCGCTGGGCCGGTGCTCAGCCCAACCGGATTCTCAATAACGAATGCGAAGAAAAGATCATCGAGCTGGGGCAGGGGAATCCCCGGCGGTTGTGTCAGTTGGGCCGTCTCGCTTGCAGGTTGGCCGTTCGTAGCGGCCTGGAATCGATCGAACTGGAAGCCATCGAAGAAGCGGCGCTGCAGCTTTGGGGCGACCCAGCAGCGGTGCAGCCTCAAGCAAGGCATCATGGAATCGCTGGTACGGTGGCCCCGGTTCGCAAATCGGCCTGATGGCGCCGAGTGCACTCTTGAGCTTCTCGCCAAGTGAGTGGGTTGCTCGCCAATAGGGGACGAAGGCGGATGGCAAGACTTTGGGATGCATTGAAACCGGCCGTGGGCGCGAGCGCCCCGTGGAGTCTTCTTCCCGGTGCGGCGGTTGCGGTTCCTTCCAGCGACCCGGAGTTGCCGCCCAAGACCGGGGCTGCGTCCCTGGCTGGCCCTGCGGAAATACGGGCCGACGCAACGAGAGAAACGTCAGGCGAAGCGCCTGATGATGGCGGCGAAGAACGGCTTCTCGATCAAGCGCGCGGTCTCCCGGAAGTCGATGACCTGGAACCGAGTCTGGAGTTGACGGAGGCGGCGGCCTCGCCCGTTTGGGCGGACCATGATCAGTCGACCGCATTCCTCGAAGTGGGCCCCAAAGATGACATTCACGCCTCGCAAGGCGTGGCCCTGCCGCAGTTCACCTGGAAACCCGCGCTTCTGACGGAGAGCCTCGAATCGGAGTTTGACCAACTCGGCGAAGCGCGTCTTGTGCCGCCCGCGATCAAACCCGTTTCGATTCCCGCCAAGGAACCTACGGCGCAGGCCAAGCCCGCGCAGGCTGAGTCGGATTTCCCTCGTATCGCCAGACACCGTAAGCACCTCTCGCAAGTCCCTGTGCAAGGACCCGTGAGTGCGGGCGTGGTGGAAGGGATCATGGAGCGGCTATTGCAGCGCACCGCCGCCGATGTGAATCCCTGGTTGTTCTTGAGTCCGCCCATGGCCGACGCCGGCCTGGCCGCCGCGAAGATCGACGACATCGTGCAAAAGGTACTAGAAGGCCTGCTCGCTCACTGTGGCGAAATTTGTGTTTTGGAACTCGATGGCCCCGCCGACGGCAGTTCCGTCACCGTGGGCCCCGGCTGGCACGAAGTGCTCCTGGGCCGCGTCGACATCCAGGGGGCATTGCGTCCCGGCCGCAAGGAAGGAATTTGGCGTTTCCCCAGCGGCGCGGCTTCGGCGCAGAGTGGCCCCTGGTTCGCCGCGCGCAGCATCCACGGCGTCGCCCGCGAACTGCGGCAGAAATTCCCCCTGGTGGTCGTATCCTCGCCCACGGGCACGACCGCTCCCGTGGGCCGGCTTTGGACCAACCAATGCCAGGGCTGGACCTGGGTTGTGAGTAGTCAGATCTGGGAGACGACCCAGCTTGAGGAATCGGCCCAGGCGCTGACGAAGGCGATGCCGCCCTGGATCGGTTGCGTGTTGGTGGATGAGTGAATTTCGCCACGTATCGCATTCGAATTGGATTCGATCAAAACGCACTTTGAATGATCATGCCGCCAATTCGAGACTGGCGGGAATTTGACAATCATCTGAGGAGGCCGAGCACGGGCTCGATAATAAAGCGTAAGAAACCCAGGAAATGAAGCGCGAGGAGCAAGACCAGAGGCGCGACGAATTGAAGAAGATTGTTGACGAACTTCCAATCGAAAGACACTTGATCAGGTGTCGAACCCGTGATGTTTGAAGGAATGGGGTGAACATTCAATACGTACAAGATGATGCAGGTTAAGGCAACCAAACAGATCATCTGGAAGACGATGAGGTGGATGAAAAGACCCTCAGGCTGAAACGGGAAACTGGCAAACGCGAGAAAAGCGAGCGCGATCGAACCCATGGCGGCGAAAATTGACCTTCTCAATTGAATAATTAGTCCGGTAAAAAAAAGCACAAAATAAGAAATTGAAAAATCAGACAAAGTAAATTGGCTATATGGTTTTTGGGTAATTATAGCTGTGCTATTCGCGATCATTGATGCAGCTTTTAATTCGTCGTTAAAAATACCATTTAATTTATTTCGTATAAAAATAGATGCCAAAAATGACTCATTGTTATCTTGGAAGTAAAATAGGCTGTCTCCATGTTCTATTTGTTTTGCTAGTTTCAAGTCGCATTTAAGTCCAGTGAAAAATTCTAGCTTTTTAGATGCTTCTAGTGAATTGATTAGAATGTTAATGTCAGATGCTTTGTTATCAATTGGGCCAAAATAATTCCCAAAAACAGACTTAATTTCTTTTGGTGTGTTTTTAAAGCAGTCCCTGAAATGTGAATTTTTTAGCGCGTCCATTGTTGATTTTAATATATCCCATATGTTTGCGATGCGTATGATTGCTACTGTTATTGATATTAAAATTCCTGCGGAAGATAAAGTGACAATTACATCCCAACAGATGCTTTCCGAGGTAGGTAGCTTTATGAAAAACAATTCATACAATAGTGATGTGATAAAAGCGCATAATATAAATGAGATGAAAATCCTTTTTTTTAAGAATAATTTATTTAAGGTAAGTACCCTGCTAAGAAGGCTTGCGAACGAAGCCGGTCTTGTGAGAAGGTAGCTGCGTGCTTTGATCCTGGTGCCGAGCGAACCTGAGGTAAGATTAGCAAAGTGTCGTAGTTGCTTGGCGAACACGACGTTGTTTGGATTGAGAGCTTCTATCTTGATTCTTCCTGATGCGCAGTAATTAAACTGAGAGAATACCGATCTAAGAGTGGATAGCCCAAGGATAAAAGCCGATAAGCCTAGTAGTAACATGGGTGCTAGTGGTGACAGCCCGCTTGATTGGTCGTTTATTCTGAGAAGTATAAAAAATTTACAAAAATCAGCAAATGATAAATAGTTTAGTGGTGGGATTAAGAAGAATGGAAATAATGAAAATATATAATACATTATAAAAAATAAAACCATAAAAAAAGTAGCGTAAAAAGACTTTGATTTTAAAATCTTTGAATAAAAGTTTAGAAAATAGCAGATTTTAATAGTTTCTGATATCCAAAGCGTTAAATAGATCAATATTGTTAGCGGAGTATTTCGGTCGGCAAAAAAGTAAATAATTGATAGTAGGATTAGGTTGATTAGATAGGACATTGAAAATCTAAATATAATATTGCGATCAAGGTAATTCTCTGATAAGTCGCCTGAGAATAACTTGCGTATTTTATAATAGTGTAAATACGGAACTGAAATTGCTGTTGATATTATCGTTAAAAATAGAGGCAATAAAAAAGATAGTGTATGTGTCCAGGTAGATGGTTCTCCGTTTATTTGGGAAGACAATGATAGTCCAGGAATCGAGAATGCTCCTACAGCCAAAAGTAAGCCCAGCAAACACACGATTGACCAGAAAATCGTTTCTGGTGTTATCTCGTTTTCATTTACGGCTACAAATTGGCCAGATTTATTTATCATTTTATATTTTAAATATATTTTATACGTAACATATAGTATGATTATATAAACTATAAATATCTCGAGTGTAAATGTGCTTGTGAATGATACTAATGGCGTCTCGTTTGTGTGGTCTATTAAAGTGCTTTTGTAGAGGCTGACGTATTTGTCATTTGGATTAAAAGTGTCTTGGGTTTTTGGGTCGATTATATAATAGTGCAAGGGCACTAGCTTGCCTCCGGTTCCAACCATACTAATCCAGGCTCCCACGTTGCGTGTCACCCTTTCGAGTGGCAGACTTCTACTGGCGTCGCACCAGATCAAGTTGGCGTCATTGCCTTTTCCGGCTAAGATGGCATTGAAATAGCCATACCCGCTCGGCGCTGGAAAGAAAATTCGCGGCTGGCGGGGTTGGCGCGGTTCTGGCAATGCGTAATTTGGATAGCTTGAAGCGACCAGGAGCCCCCGAAGATCCTTTGAATCCTCGGGATGCTGAACAGCGATATTTGGCTCAGATGTAAAAAGCTGAATGTTGTGGCACTCTTTCTTGAGAACTCTATTCAAGAAAACAACATCACGAGTGTCGGTTGCCAAAACTCCGACATACTTCACATTTTCTGTTTGAATGATCTGAATAATCATCCGAAGCCATTGGCCGGCAGCCGAAGTGTTGGACTGCAAATCAAAAGGAGCAATCGTGTCTGATTTTGCGGAGAGCTTAGAATTCAGCTTAGGCTCCACAAAGTCAAGAAATGGCAAAGTAATATTGTTCTTGACTTCGCTAACGTGCTTTGATGAAAGCTGGGAGATTGAAATTGGATAGCCAAAATAAGAAATTTTAGAAGATATGGTTTTAGGAAGGGAATAATTTAGATCTTTAGGAAGTGAGTTTTTTAGATCTTTAGAAAGTGAGTCCTTGGACATTGTTCCAAAGCCAGTGTTGGATTCGCTAAGTATTATTGTTCTTAGGTTTGGCGTTATAATTGGTCCGTTGTTGTATAGCTTAAGTGAGCTGGATCGGTTTCCGTTGATAAAATTTGATATTGACAGTTGTAGCATAGGATTTGGTACGACAAATGATTCAGGTATTAAATGGTTGTTTTTTAGACCAGGATATTCTGCAAATGTATTGAATTTTAATTCAGATGCGCCTCCGTTAAAAACTTTAATAGAAAAGAAGTTTAAATCGTGATAAATAAAGTTATTTTTATCTACGAGAGAAGTGTTAAGTAGTTTTGCAAAGGAGCTTTGAGAGCCGCTATAATATGGGCCGATAATTGTAAGGTATGAAATTGCCGGCGGTAAATTACAGTTAGCAAAATTGTGATGTCTTTTGCTAGGGTTGCTGTTTTTTGCTATTAAGCGCCTTTGAGTATAAAAATCGCCCAATCGTCGGCAGGCTTCTACGGCCTTGAGGAATTGTAATTGACGGATCCCCTCGATGGGACTCTCGCCAACAAGGAATACCAGGGCCATTTTTTTTCGTTCGAGGCATTTTTGGTTTTCTGGGACCTTCCGAGACTTAGAAAAAAGCAGTACTCCCGGGGTGTCGAGGAGCTTGGAAAGTTTCTTACTGTCCGATACCTTGTTCTCCGCCATTTGCCACGGGAGATCGTAGTGCCTCAGTGTCATTTCTCGGGTTTCGAAAGCTCTTTGTATCGCATCGACCGTCCAGTCGAATTCATGAGCAAATTTGGTTTTTAGCGGGTCAGGGAGACAGGCGATCGCCAATTCGAGATCGTAATCCTCTAAGTCACTATCCAAGAGCTCCAAGTCGACATTTGCAGATGTTTCCTTCTTCTCTTTTTCAAAAACCGTGCCGATTAGCCCGCCTGGTTGGTTGTTCCTTAGGACTGCTGTGTATTTGAGCGCATCTTCGTCCTTGTCCTTCGCCGTCGACTTTGCGAAATACGTCTCCAGGATCCGAAGTGGATCATAGGCCGGAGCGTCAACCGTTTCACCTTTGTCTTTGTTTTCCCTGGCTGGGGCCTCAACAGAAGGATTGTTTGGGGTCTCGGTGCTTTTGGGCATCACTAGATACCCAGCTCCGCCAAGACCGCACAAGGCAAGCAAACTGGTGACTAATGGGGAATTGAAGAAGGATGTGGATTTATTTTCTTCGGCCATGACAGGACTCGTTGTCGGGAGTTCTTTGGTTGCAAGAGGAAGAAGGGCCAAACCTTCATCGCGGGCGGGTTGGGTTGCGCCAATAGCCATGCCGCTGAATGGGGTCGGGAATGTCCACCAAATTTGGAAAACGGCGTAACAAGCGAAAATTAGGTAGGAAAATCGAAAAAAAGTGATTCCAGCAAGGTTTTTCCAGTGATATTCGGCAGGAAGCGGTGTGCTCGAATCAGCTTCATCTGCAGCTGGAAGTGACGTCTTTAGAGATTCCGTCTGGTTTATGCGTGGGCTGCCTGGATGCGGACCTTCTCATCATAGATTTCATTGATTTGGGTTTCTGGGGTCGCTGGGTGGTCCTGCTTTGAAGCATGGAACGCACAGGACGTTTGCATTTTGACCCGGCCCGCAGAAAGCCATCGATCCCACCGTGGTCACGTACGCCAGGGGCAGATTTTTGCCCCTGGATTCGGCCGGAGGACTCAACAGCGAGCAGATGACTTCAACAGGGTTTTCCGTAGTTGCCGGTCGCTCGCTTTACTGAGATCCTTCATTCGGTTGATTGATCCCAGGGGATCGCTAGGTTCCGCGGGATCGTTCTGGAGCCCGTTCGCTTTGCCAATGAACTCAAGGTAGAGGCAAATCGCACGCATCGGACGGCCACGTAAATGCCCGACGACTCCGGGGAATCCGGTGGAGATGAGCGATTTTGTGGGGGAATGAGGGATTTCGATAACAGGGAGAGCCTGGTGAATTTTTATCCCTTGCAGCCGGGCCCATTCATGGCCGGCTGTTTTTTCGTGATCTGTTTTCCCTCGGCAATCAGAACTTTGACGCGATCTGCGTTGATTTGGACGTACTGTTTTTGTGAGTCGGGAATCGACGAGTCCATAAAGATCGCTTCCACCGGGCAAGCAGGCGCGCAGGCTCCGCAGTCGATGCAGTGGTCCGGATCGATGACGAGCATGTCATCGTCCTCGTAAAAGCAGTCGCAGGGGCATTCCACCACGCAGTCGGTGTACTTGCAACCTCGGCAATTCTCGGTGACGACAAAAGCCATCGCCCCATCCTTTCGCATACTTGGGAAATCGGTGCGGGAATCGAACGGTTCCCGTGGCTCTGACGGCATGTCAGGGCCAGCGGGAATACACCGGACGATTGCTTCAATTTCCGAAGGGAGATCGACAAAGGTCGAGACGATTACTTTTTTCGCCAAAGCAGGTCCATCGGAATGCCGAGCCTTGCGCGGGCCGACTCGATCAAGTTTAGAAACCGTTTGGCATCGAGCGGATAGCCGGCCGTGGGCTCGATGCCTGGGATTTCCCGGCACCAGTAAGCATTGAAAGCATCCATTGCCCGTTCGCGCACATACTTGGCTACCATGCTGGCCAGCGCCACTGTCATATGGTTGCGGTCGGCCTTGGGTTCAAAGCGCACCGCGACCTCTCGATCGGACAAGGTCACTCGGTATGAGGAGCACGCCGCGCCCTCCTCCAACACGCTAATCCACCCTCCCGCAACCGAACCGAGCCAGGGCCCGTATTTATCGCGGCCGCCAAGTTTGTCGACCACGAAGGTCGCTGCCGCGCCATCTTGCACCAAGGAAGATCCCCAATGGTAAAATTGCTCCACGCCATTAAGTAGCGCCGCCGCCTTGGTTCCCGCCTTGTCAACGATGCGATTAAAATCGACCGGCAGGACGATGCGCACCGCTAATCGCCACGGACCCAGCCCGCTCTGGACCGCGCAGGCGCGGAAGGCGCCGATGCGTTCCACGCGCGCCTCTTCCAGGTCTTGCTGGAAGTGAAAAGGAAGGATGGGGTCGTGCCAGGGTTCGTGATGGAAGGGCGTCTGAGAGTCAACCAGGTGATCGGCCAGGCATTGCCAGAGGCTGCCGGGGTAGGGGACATCCAAGAGCAAGAGCGCTTCTTCCAGGCGGGAAAGGCCCTCTTCCCTTGAGGAGGTTTGAAAGACTTCCTTCGA
Source organism: Gemmataceae bacterium (assembly GCA_965226945.1). GTDB lineage: Bacteria > Planctomycetota > Planctomycetia > Gemmatales > Gemmataceae > SYLG01. The sequence goes on from OZ245717.1 coordinate 5,920,737, forward strand.
GTCGTCGATCATGAGGGCGGGACTGCTCTTATCACTGGCACGGCGTGCCACCGAGGAGAGCGGCTCCCACCAGTTGAAGGCAGGGAATTCGGCCGGGATTTTCACGGCGACCGCGGCCTGAACGAGCGGCCCGAGGTTGGGGCCATAGCCCGCCTCATCGATTCCGATCACCCATCTGCCTTCCTGGCCCGCACTCATCGATTCCTTCTCCCGCGCCTTCCCATTCAACAAAGCTGCACCGGCATTCGCCAAAGTTGAAGATTACGACTAAACCAGTGGAAAGGACTGCTGCCTCAATACGCCCGGCGGCTTGAGCCCGGGTTCGTAGGGCGACTCTTCACGGTGCCAAGCATGCTTAGCGACAACATTTTTCTCAAGATCGTCGAAGGAAAAATCCCGGCCAAAATCATCCATTCGGACGATCAATGCCTGGCTTTCCACGACATTCATCCCCAGGCGCCGGTGCATGTGCTCATCATTCCGCGCAAGGTGATCGCGACGCATGACACGCTGCAAAAAGAAGACGCCGCGTTGCTTGGCCACATGAACTTGGTGGCGGTGAAACTGGCCCAGGAACTGGGTCTTGCCGATGGCTATCGCTTGATCATCAACTGCAAGGACCAGGGTGGCCAGACGGTGCCCCACCTGCATATGCACCTTATGGGGGGCCGTCCCCTGGCTTGGCCCCCGGGCTAAGGTTGGCCCCCGGGTTAAGGTTGGCCTTTGGGTTAAGGTTGGCGTCCGGGTTCAACATTTCGCGTAAGACCTGATAGCGCTCCGCGACCCGCTCCGGTTCGCGCTGGGCGAGGTCGTTGAATTCGAACAGATCTTCAGGCTGCTCATACCATTTCAGCTCATCGACCGCCGGTTCGGCATGCGCGGTCTTGGCAATGAGGGTGGCATCGAGCGTGCGCAGCGCCGACCAATCGTTCGGGCCTTTCCCCTGTCTGGCGATATGGGTCGGCTTTCCTTCGAAAGGGGGCAGGGGATGCTCTCGGTTTTCCCAGGTCCTGGCCTTCGCCAGCCAATCGGCCAGGCCGCCATGATCGCTTAATTCCCTGAGCGCCATTCCCGGTTCGAGGCCAGGGGCGTGGATGATCAGCGGAATTCTCAACGACTCTTGATGCAGCGGCCTCTGCTCGTCCCGGCCGACTTGCCCGGCTTCACCCAGCGGGAAACCGGTGTCGGAGGTCACGATCATGGCCCAGGGTGAACCGGCCCAGCTTTTATCCACCATCCCATAGAACGATTCGATTTCCTCATCCCATGCCGCAAGCATCAAGGCGCGGCCGACCTGGAGACGGCGCGCATCGGCCCCCTCGGGGTCGATTGGACCCAATTTGAATGCCACCGGGGCCACCGGTTCTGGGGCCGTGGGCGCTTCTTCTTCCTCGTCTTCTTCGAATTCTTCCTCGCTTTCTTCTTCCTCGAGTTCTTGATCGTCTTCGTGGCCGTGGGAATCCTCTTCGCTGTTCTGTTCAAAACTGCCTAGGTCGCCCATGTCGTCCGAAGAGGCAGAATCGAGCGGCTCGAGTTCCGCCTCGACATCGGGCAGTTCCTCGCTCTCATCCAAAGCCGGGCCCGGGTCGGCGAGACTCAGCACCGCTTCTTCCCAGGGAGGAAGGAGAAAATCGGTTTCGACGATAATTACGATTGGTTGTGCCGATTTTGCCGATTGAATCGCTTTTTGAATCGGGCCGCGCCACCGTCCGGGTGGAAGCGCGGCCGGCTCCTTTATGCCCGGCCAGTGAGGGAGCGTTTCGGGCCGCTCACCAATATAGAAGCGGTGAATGGACTCTGCGGGCCACTCTTTCAGGCCCTGGATCCAGATCTTACGAACCTCCCCATCGTCGGGGGTTTCGGAAAAATGGAACCGGCCAACCAGAGATTCGGCGGCAAGGCTATCCAAAAAGGGGGTTTGTGCCCAGACACCGCCATGAATATTCAAGCTCGATGCCATCAATCCACGATTTACTAAAAGCAATACCCGCATAAAATTCCCTTAAGCGATCCATCCTGGGGGGAAGCCTGCTTGACGCGCCCAACCGAGCGGCCTACCAATGGGATGGCACATTGCTGCCGGCGAATGGCGCGAAACGAGCAACGTCTCTACCCTTCGGCTCTCCCAGCCTCCCGAGTCCTACTCATGGCAAGCATCGTCGAACATGACCCCGATTTTGCCGAGGGATCCACTCCTGCCCGGACTCCCGTCGACATGGAGCGCATTGAAAGCGCGGTTCGCGACATTCTGGAAGCGGTGGGGGAAGATCCCGATCGCGATGGTCTGCTCGAAACCCCGGCTCGTGTTGCCCGCATGTATGCCGAAATCTTTTCAGGATTGAAAACCGATCCTCGCATCCATCTGGCCAAGACCTTCGAGCAAAAATGCGATGAAATGGTCCTGGTAAAGGATATTCGTTTCTCAAGCTGTTGCGAACACCACCTGTTGCCATTTATTGGGAAGGCGCACATTGCGTATCTGCCCAACGGCCGGGTTGTGGGTTTAAGCAAATTGGCCCGGGTCGTCGATGCCATTTCCCGCCGGCCCCAGGTCCAGGAGCGGATCACCGAAGACCTGGCCGATCTGATCATGGAAGAGCTCAACCCCCGAGGCGTGGGCGTCATCCTGGAAGCCAGCCACTCGTGCATGACGATTCGCGGCGTACGCAAACCCGACTCGATCACGACCACCTCGGCCATGCGCGGCGCCTTCAAGGACAACCTGGCCACACGCCAGGAATTCCTGACCCTGGTGTTCAACGGCGGCCTCAAGTAATCCTCACCCAACCGAAGAGCCAGGCTTTCGGGCAGGTTTTGGGAATCAATCTTGGGAGCTTGAGTCATTACTTCTTATTGAGGTCCGGCGAGACCACATTTCGCCCACATCCACTTTTCCATGAGCGATTCACGCGAGATTCTCTTTTTTGCACGGGTCGCGGAATTGGCCGGTTGCCGCTCGGTGACCGGGTCGTTTGGGGCGAATCAGTCGGTCGCCGAATTGAAAAATTGGGTATTGTCCCGGTATCCCAAATTGAACGAAATCATCGAGTCGTGTGCCTGGGCCGTGGACAATGAGGTCGTTCCCCTCGGCCAACCAATAGGTACCGGCAGTCAAATTGCGCTGCTTCCTCCGGTAAGCGGGGGCTAAAGATGGCCAAACTATCGCGGGAACCCATTTCACCGGAAATGGCCCTTTGCCTGGGCGGACCAGGAGCGTCGGCTTCGGAGGCCGAAGGTTTTGGCGAACACGGGGCCCGGGTGGTATTCGAAGGGGTGGTCCGGCGCAAAACAGGCGACCTCGAAACCGTGGCTCTGGAATACGATTGCCACGAGCCGATGGCGCTCGTCGCCATGGAACGGATCGAGCAGGAGGCGATTGTCCGATTTCGCCTCAAAAAAGCGTTGGTTGTGCACAGGCTCGGTAGACTAGAGGTAGGCGAAACGAGCATCGTCAGCATCGTCGAATCGGCTCACCGCGCCGAAGCGTTTGCCGGCTGCGCCTGGTTGATGGATGAGGTCAAAAGAAGGGTTCCGATTTGGAAAAAGGATATCGGGCCCCAGAGCGAAACATGGCAACATCCCACGCAGGGAATTCTGAAACCTCCTCCTTGACCTCTCCAGGTGCGGGAAGGATCGAGCTCGCAACTCTTGCGGCCTCGCCGTTGCATGCCCCTTCGTTTGCCTCGCTAAGCACGGCGCCTCCAGCTTCGGGTCCCCTGATCGATCAGTTTGGCCGCATCCACAAGAATTTGCGCATCAGCGTCACCGATCGCTGCAATATCCGCTGCACTTATTGCATGCCGGAAACGCCCAGCTTTCTACCCAGCGAACGATTGCTGAGCCCCGCCCAGATCGAAAAAGTGGCCCAGGCCGGCTTGGAGCTTGGTCTGGACAAAATCAGACTGACCGGCGGCGAGCCCCTACTGCGTCCTGAACTCGTGGAAATCGTCACTCGGTTGCGCTCACTACCAGGATTGCAAGATCTCAGTCTTACCACCAACGGCATGTTGCTTGGCAAATGGGCCAGGCCGCTGAAGGAGGCCGGGCTGGATCGACTCACCATCAGCCTCGATACCCTCAATGAGGAACGATTTCAAACGATCTCCCGCAGGCCGGGACTGTCCAAGGTTCTGGAAGGAATCGCCGCGGCCAAGGACGCCGGTTTCACCGGCATCAAACTCAACGCGGTGATTCTGCGGGGAGTCAACGAAGCCGACATTCTGCCGCTTGTTCACTATGCGCGCAAGAACCGCCTGGTGTTGCGATTCATCGAATCGATGCCGATTGGCGCCGAAGCCTGGGACCGCGCCCGCATGATCAGCGGCGAGGAGATCTTGGCCACGATTCAGAGAGAATTCGGCCCCCTCGTGGTTGATCCCGCGCAGGATCCCCATGCACCCTCTCTCGACTACCTTTTTCAGGGGGAGCGAGAAAACTCGCAGACTACCAAGATCGGCCTGATTTCCGCCGTGTCCCGGCCGTTTTGCCGCCAATGCGACCGGCTCCGATTAACCGCCGACGGCAATCTGCGAAACTGTTTGTTCTCTCTCGACGAAAGCGATCTGAAGCCGGCCCTTCTCGAAAACAGCGAGTCACGACTGGAAGAGATCTTCCGCAAGGTCGTGTGGAGCAAGTGGGAAGGCCACGAAATCAACACGAGCCGGTTTCTCAAGCCGGAACGCACGATGCACGCCATCGGCGGCTAGGGCGATCCTACCAAGCCAGCAAACGATAACGCCGCAGTCCACCCAAAAGAAGGCGGCCAACGGCGCTACATTGCAAAAATCATCATGAGGCCAACCGCAAGGTTGGCCTCATGATCTTTGAACTTACTGGAACGAGCGGGCGTAGTTTCCCGTGATGATGCCAACCGGGTAGGTGGCGGCAATCCGGGGGGCTTCTTCCTGAGTGGGAGCGGCCGCAATATCGACCCAGAGCTCTTCACCGTCTTGAATGTCGGTCAATCCGATCCAATTGCACACTTTTGGCTCATCATGCCCAATCTTGAGGACGATGGTGGTAGGAGTACCATCAAGGAAGTGGATCCTGCCCGTTTGGCCTGAGCGCCGGATGCTAAATCGGCGGATGCGAAATCCTTGAATTCGGGTCAGGCTGGCTTCGCGATGGGTCAAAGGGAAGCAATGCATGTCGATCAGGCGTTCCTGCCTGCCGGCGAGCGCGCGACCGAGGCCTAAGAGCCTTTGACCGTGTTTGCAAAATGCATCGAGACCTGTTTGAACGGGACGGAGGTCGGGCCAGAGGACTTTGTAACCTTCAAAAGGAATATTGTTTTCGACTCGATCCGCGGAGGGATCGCGCCGGAACAATATCGTCAATTTGCGTGACATCATACAAGGGTCTCGACGCTGTCCGGCTGGAAATTCCATCTTCCCGTTAACACCCAACCATCCGTGTGGAAAAAATAGGATTCCTTGAGCGTTGCCGTGTTGCGCTCCAGGATTCACCTAGGTTAAGAAGATTTTTCGAAGCTTCCACCCAAAAGGGAATTAAAGGGAATATTTGTCGTCGCTAAACAACCCCGGCTTGAGGCCAAATTGGTCCGAACCCGCGGCCGCCCCCCTGCCCAAAAGGGTGTAAGCCTTCGGTGTCGCCACCCGTCCTCGGGGGCTGCGAATGATGAACTGCTCGCGCAAAAGGTACGGCTCGATTTCTTCGGAAAGCGTGTCCGAGGCAAGGTTTAGGGTTGCCGCAAGCGCTTCGACTCCCGTGGGGCCGCCCCCAAAAACATCGACGAGAGTTTCGAGATAACGGCGGTCCTGGCGGTCGAGCCCATGGCGGTCGACCTCGGCCATGTCGAGTGCCGCCCGGGCCAGATCGCGCGTGATGATTCCGTTCGCCTCGGAATGGGCGTAATGCCTTGCCCACCAAAGCCTTGAGTTGGCGATGCGCGGCGTTCCACGGCTGCGATTGGCGATCTCGAAGGCAGCCTCGGGATCCATGGGCGTGTCTAGTTTTTTGGCATTAAGGCTCACAATTTGGGCAAGTTCTGCGGTCGTGTAGTAGCTCAAGTGTTCTTGCATCTTGAACCGGTCGCGCATGGGGCTTGAGAGCATTCCCGACCGCGTCGTGGCCCCAATGAGTGTGAAGTGTTTGAGCCGCATGGTCAAAGTTCGGGCATGCACCCCCTCGCCCATAACGATGTCGACCCGGAAGTCTTCCATCGCGGGGTAGATGAACTCTTCCACGACCCGGGGCATCCTGTGGATTTCGTCGATGAACAGGATCGACCCCTCCTCGACGTTGGTCAGGAACGGGAGCAAGTCGGCCGGTTTGGAGAGTGCGGGGCCTGAGGTCATTTGGATTTTGACCCCCAGTTCCGCAGGGAGCACGGTGGCGAAGGTCGTCTTACCCAGACCGGGAGGCCCATCAAAAAGGATGTGAGACAGGGGCTCTTTCAGTTTGCGGCAAGCATTGAGCGCGATTTGCAGCCGCTGCACGACCGCTTTTTGACCGATGACTTCGCGCAAAAGACGCGGCCTGAGCGCGGCATCTCGTTCCCGATCGGAAGTCAGCTTGGCGGCCGCCGCCGCGTCATCGCCACTCAATCGGGGTTTGTCCGCATGGGGTTCCCCTTTGCTGTTTTTGAGCGGCGAACTCGGTTCAGAACTGCCGCCGGGGCCAAAGATCGGTTCGCGGGCCATCGGAATCCTCCCGAGGAAGCCAGGCACAGGGGGAGAGAAAGAAGAAAACTCGCCCCGGCCCTATTAGGATTTGTAAATTTCCCGCAGGATGTCTTCGATTTCGGCCTTATCCCCAAGAGCGGTGTGCGCCCGATCGAGGCGTGCCCGAGCATCGGGCGGAGAATGCCCCAGCGCCAAAAGCGCCTGGAGTGCTTCTTCATAACCCTTGCCCACCTTGGCAGCCAGCGAACCGGCGGCACCGCCAGTTCCCGGGACACCCATGGCGAACCGCACCACCTTGTTCTTGAGCGCGGCCACGATCTTATCCGCGCTGGCCTTGCCGATACCGGGCAGGGTTGACAGCCACTTGCCGTCTTCCTGTTGAATGGCGCGCGCCACCTCTTGAGGCGGCCTGGCCAGCGCCTTGATCGCCTTGCGGGTGCCCACCCCATCCGCCGTGCAAAACAGTTCGAAAAACTCAAGCTCATTGGCGGAGCTAAAACCGACGAGACGAGGTACAACCTTCCCCTGCATCGGGTTGCCTTCGAAATAGTGGATCGTAAATAACTTGACCTCTTCGCCGACACGGGATTGGAGCTGGCGATGGACAAATTCGGGAACGAGTATCTGATATTCGAGGGCGCCCACTTCCAGCCGCACCTCTTCATCCAAGATTTCGCGCAGGACCCCGCGGATGGAGGTGATCATGAATCTTTCTCTACTTCTCTTCCTGAGGACTTTCCTGGCATCTTGATGTAGGTTGCGTTCGTCTGCAAGTCGGCATTGCGCCGTCGCAAATGAAAGACATGACAAAGCGCGACGGCCAGGGCATCGGCGACATCGGCCGGCTCGGGCAAGCGCGAAAGCCCCAGCTCGCGCATCATCGAAATCTGCATCTGTTCCTTACTGGCGCGGCCATGGTTCGTGACCGTTTTTTTGATATTTGTGGGCAAGTAACTGGTCAGACGGCAGCCCCCTTGATGAAGTTCGAGGGTGAAAACGCCGCGCGCATGTCCCATCAAAATGGCCGTGCGCGGATGTTGGTAGTGGGCGTAGAGCTGTTCCATCGCCCCTTCCGTGGGCTGAAAGTCTTTGAGAATGCTTCGCAAACCTTTGGCCAGGGAGAAGAGGCGCTCACCGAGGTCCTTCTCCCCTTTTTCGGGTCGCAACACCCCCGCTTCCAGCACACGAATTCCTTGCGGGCCGTCTTCAACCACACCGTAGCCAGTGGTCTGCAAACCAGGATCGATGCCGATGATCCGCACCAGACCTGAGCCCAGACCCTGGCCCGGCCCAGAAAACGGAGCAGATTGCTCATCCATGAGCTCGAATCCTGATCAGTTCTTGCGCCACACCGTTCCTCCGGCGCGATCTTCCAGAGAAATTCCCAGGTCACTGAGCCCCTTGCGGATCTGATCGGCGATCGCGAAGAGTTTGTTTTTGCGCGACTCCGCCCGGATTTCGATGACCAGCTTCATCAAGCCATCGACCAGGCCATCGTCGGAAGATGTTTTGGCTGGCGCCGCGAGGAAAAGCCCCAGAATGCGCGTCGCTTCCTTGAGATAGATCGTTCCCGAAAGGAGATCCTCCACGGCCTCGGGGACAACATTCGCTTCCAGCTTGTTGGCCGCGATGAAACCATTGAGCGTGGTGAGCATCTGATGCAGAGCGCCGATCGCCCCGCCGGTGTTGAAGTCGTCCGCCATCGCCTCGACGAATTCGTCGCCAAGTTTGGCCATCGAGCGAGAGAGCGGTCCCTTTTGCTTTTCGGGATCGAACAGGCTGGCCTGGTAATGGGTCGGCGTCGATAGCTCGAAGAATGATTTCTTAGCCACTCTTTCGAACAGTTCGAAAAACCGCTTGAATCCCTCAAGCGATCGTGCCACTTCCTCCAGGCGCGCGTCGCTGTATTCGATGGGGCTGCGGTAATGCGAACTGAGCAGCAGGTAGCGAATGGCCTCTGACGAGTGCTTTTTGAGCAAGGCCGAAACGACGATCTCGTTCCCCTCGCTCTTGGACATTTTTTTATCGCCGGTCTTCATTAGCCCGTTGTGCATCCAGTAACGGGAAAAGGCGTGGCCCAGATACGACTCGGACTGGGCGAGTTCATTTTCATGGTGGGGGAATTGCAGATCGAGTCCGCCGCCGTGGATGTCGATGGGCGCGCCGAGCCACTTGAGCGACATCGCCGAGCACTCGATATGCCAGCCGGGGCGACCGGCGCCCCAGGGACTGGGCCAGCTGGGTTCGCCTGGTTTCGCTCCCTTCCATAGGGCGAAATCGCCCGGGTTGCGCTTGCGCTCCGAGACTTCGATGCGAGCTCCCGCCTCCATCTGCTCCGGATCGCGGTTGCAAAGCTTGCCGTAGTCCTCGTCGGATGAGACATCGAAATAAACATCTCCCTGCGAGGGGTAAGCGTGTCCCTTGGCAATGAGGCTTTCGATCATCGCCAGTATTTCGGGAATGTGCTCGGTCGCCTTGGGAAAATGGTCGATGCTGTCGACCCCCAGTGCCTTCAGGCAATTCCAGTAGTCCTGGGTGACGCGAGTCGCGATTTCGGGCACGGTCGTGTTTTGCTTGGCCGCTTCCACGATCAACTTGTCATCGATGTCGGTGATATTGACGACGAAGTTGACCTTGTAGCCGCACCAGGTGAGGAACCGTTTCACCGTGTCGAAAATGACTGGGCCGACCATGTGCCCGACATGGGAAGGCTTGTAGACCGTGGGACCGCACAGGTACATGCCGACCTTGCCCGGATTGACCGGAACAAACGGCTCCTTGCGCCGGGTCAAGGTGTTGTAAACGGAGATTCTTGGGGAGTCTTCAATGTGGCTGGACATAACGGTTAGCTTCGCATTTCCTATTTCAAGAAGACAGTGGCTTTTTCAGCAACACGACGGCATGGCACGCCATCGCCTCGCCTCGGCCGATGTGGCCCACCTTTTCTCCGGTCTTGGCCTTGATGTTAACCCGATCGGCCTCGATACCCAGGCATTTCGCGACCTGTTCGCGGATGCGTTCCTTGACCGGGCCCAACTTGGGTTTTTCAGCATGAATGATGATGTCGGTGTTGGCGACGGAGAAGCCGGCCCGCGTGACCCGGGCCATCGCCCCCTCAATGAAAATGCGGCTATCGGCCCCTTTCCACTGAGGATCTTTGTCCGGGTAAAGTTCGCCGATATCCCCCGCGCCGATGGCACCGAGCAAGGCATCGGTGAGCGCGTGAAAAACGATGTCGCCGTCGGAGTGGCCGGCCAGGCCGCGAGAATATTCGACCGCAACTCCACCGAGAATGAGCGGGCGGCCTTCTTCAAGTCGGTGCGTGTCGTGACCCAAACCAACCCGGATGTCCATGGCTGTCATCCGTCAAAAGGCGTGCGGACCGAGTGATTGTCAAAGCGGGCATGTTCCTTGACAAAGCTCAGGGTGACCTGGCCGACGGGACCGTTGCGCTGTTTGCCGATGATCACATCGACTTCTCCCTCGCGCTCGCCTGCGTTGTGCCGTTCCGGCCGGTGCAGAAGCATGACCGTGTCGGCGTCTTGCTCGAGGCTGCCCGATTCGCGCAAATCGGACACCTTGGGAACATTCCCTTCACGGTCTTCGGAGCTACGGTTGACCTGGGCCAGCGTGACGACCGGGATGCTCAGCTCACGGGCGAGCATTTTGACCCGGCGGCTGATCTGGGCGACCTGTTCCTGGCGGGGATCGCGCCGGTTTTCCGGTTCAATGAGCTGCAGATAATCGATGAAAACGCACTGCAGGTTTTGCGTCTGCTTCATGCGCCGGGCGTTGGCCGCGATGCGCAGCATGCTTTGATTGGGGCTATCGTCGATAAAGAACTTGGCCCGGCGCATCTGCTCGCCGGCGGCAAGCACCTGATTCAAATCGTCCACGGAAAGTGAGCCATTGCGGATCTTTTTTAGGTCAATGCGCGCGTGGCAGGAGATCAATCGCTCGGCCAGTTCGATGCGCGATTGTTCGAGGCTGCAGAACAACACCGCGCAATCGTGGTCGACCGCCATGTTGCGCGCGAGGTTCAACGCGAAGGCGGTTTTGCCGATCGAGGGCCGCGCCGCGATGATGATCATTTCGCCGTTTTGAAATCCGGCGGTAAGCGTGTCGAGGTCGGTGTAGCCGGTCGGAACCCCGCTAACGGCCATGCCCGCGCCGGCGGTGCGGACATCGATGCGGTCGTAGGTTTCCTTGAGCACATCTTCGAAACGGTGGTACGAACCGCTAACTCCCGCGTCGGCGATCGTGATCATTTTGCCGACGGAGCGGTGCATGATCTGATCGGCATCGTCGGCCGCGGCGTAGGCCTCACGGAGAATTTCGTTGCCAGTGCCGATGAGGAGCCTGAGTAAGCCCTTGTCGCGAACGATGCGCGCGTAATATTCGGCGTTGGCCGCCGTTGCGGTGGCATCCCAGAGTTCGCCGAGGTAGGCGTAGCCGCCGATTTCTTCGATCTGGCCTCGTTTTTTGAGGTCTTCGGCCAAAACGACCACATCGACCGGTTGGCCCTTGTCGAAGATGGAGATGATCGATTCAAAGATGAGGCGATTGGCCGGATCGTAGAAGTGGTCGGGCCTGGCGATCACGATGCAATCGCTGATGACTCCGTTTTCACGAAGCATCGAGCCAATCAAAGAGCGCTCCGCCTCGGTATTGTGAGGCGGAGTGCGTTCGATCGAAGAGAAATTGTCAGGAACAGGGGGAGAAGAGTTGGGTGACCTGCGCGCCATCGATGAGCAACTCTTCTTAAGGTCGGCCCGAGAAAAAGCAGATTAGCGCCTTTCCATCACGGGAACGACCGCCACCTTGACTTCGGTTTCGATTTCGTAGCCCAGGTTGATTTTGACGGCGAACAGGCCGGTTTCCTTGATGGGCACTTCGAGGCGAACCATGGCTTCCTCGACGACCATTCCCTTGGAACGCAGGCCGGAGACGATTTCGGCGGGACCGACCGAGCCGTACAGGTGGCCTTCGGGGGTGGCCTTGGCTTCGATCGCGATGCCGGACAGGCGGCTGACCTGATCGGCCAGCGAGCGGATGTCGGCCTTTTTCGCTTCCAGAGCCTGGTGCAGACGTTGCTTGTATTGATCGAGCAGACGCAGGTTGTGCTCGGTGGGGGCGGTGGCCAGGCCGCGGGGCAGAAGGAAGTTGCGGCCGTAGCCGGGCTTCACTTCAACCAGGTCGCCGCGATGGCCCAGGTGCATGACATCCTCGGTGAGGACGAGCTTGAGGTTGCCGTTTCGTCCCTTGACGAGGTGCTTGTGGGTTTTCGTGCTCATCGAATCAACATCCTTCAATCGGTCGGCCAAGACAATCTTGAGCTTCAGGACAAACTTTTGCGCTCAAGACGGTCCTGGGCGCTCCTGGATATCTCCAAACTTCGCTTATCTCACCCCGGGTGTCAGATAATCCCCTATCGGGAATTCCTGGGCCCAAGGGGGAGACTAAAAGGGCAAATCGCTTTCCGGTCCAAAATCCCCTTGCGGCCGGCTTTCCGACAGCGGCGGAGGCATTTCGTCGTCGTAAGCGGGGGAATTGGCCCGCGGACCATCCATTCGGCCCCGGCCACCAGATTGGCCGGACTGGCGAGAAGAATAGCCGCCACTTTCCTGGCCGCTGTATCCGCCGCCTTCCTGGCCTCCCTCGCCGCGCCCATCGAGCATCTGCAGCTGGTCGACCACCAGTTTCAACTGGCTGCGCTTCTCCCCTTGCTGTGTTGTCCACTGGTCCAAAACCAGGTGGCACTCAAGGTAAACCTGCGAACCTTTACGGCACATGCGTTCGACGCGGTCGGCCATGGTGCCGTTGTCACCGCGATTGAACGCCTCGCAATTGAGCCACACCGGCTCGTCTTCCCACTGGCCGGAGGTCGCGTTGCGCTTGCGGTTGTTCACCGCGAAACCGAACTTGGCAACCTTGCCGCCATTACTGAAGGAACGGACCTCGGGATCCCGGGTCAAACGTCCAATCAATGTCACTCGGTTCAAATTGGCCATGTTCGATCGTCCCCCTGGTTAAAGGCCTGGAATTGCTAGTGTACAAATGAGCATGTGTTCAAGCAATCCCATCCTTAATGGAAGGGGGCCTTTTTTACCCTTCGCCGCGCGCGGGTTCCATGGCGGGACGGCGACGGCGATTGCGGTCGCGATCGTTGTCGTTATCGAAAAGATCGTCTTCGGGCGGTTCGGTGACCGACTGGAAGCAATAGCCGTTGGGGTCCTTGCCCACGGCGAGCATCGCTTCGGAAAGCTTCGGATGAATCCGGGTCACCATGTGACGCAGGATCATTTCGTTGAGGCGGAAGTCCGACTCAAGGCCGTGAATGCCTTCGGTGGGCATGTTGAAATAAAAGACGTAATAGATGCCTTTTTTTTGCTTGCGAATCGGGTAAGTGAATTTCCTTTCGTCCCAAACGCGGTGGACGAGCACTTCGCCCTGGTTGCGCTTGAAAAGAGCAAGAATCTGCTCGACGATTTTCTGAAGATCGCCCCCAACCTTACCCGAGTCGAGGATGATCATGCATTCATAAAACGATTTCGAAATTACCACCTAAATACTCCCGGGAGCGGCATGCTCCCCCTTAATTTCCAACGTTGGTTCGTTCATTTCCCGGTTTCTGCCGAGTTGTACCGGTTCATGCAAGGATCGATGCCCTCGCGCAACCAGCACTCCACCGCATCCGCCGCCCGTTCCATGGCGGCCTGAATCGTTTCCTTTTCCACGGGGCGAAACCTGCCAAGCACATGATCGGCAAGGTCTTTCTGTCCCGCGGAATCGACTCCGATGCGCAACCGGGGATAATCGGTGGTCTGCAAGGCATCCTGAATGCTTCGCAAACCGTTGTGGCCCCCATGGGTGCCGCGAGCCCTTGCCCGCAACCTTCCCAAGGTCAAACTGACATCGTCGGCAACGATGAGGATTTCCTTGGGATCCACGCGAAAAAAACTGGCGGTCTCCCGCACGCTTCTCCCGCTGAGATTCATAAAGGTCTGGGGCTTCACCAGCCAGACCTTCTCATTGCCCATCAAGGCTTCCCGAACCAATGCACTGTGCTTTTTGCACTCGGCCTCGGCCCTCAACCGGTTTGCGACCCGGTCGATGACCTCGAATCCTACATTGTGCCGGGTTCCGTCGTAGGTCTTGCCCGGATTGCCCAAGCCAAAAACCAGTTTCATGAAGCCACCGCGCCAAAAGAGGAGGATGACCCCTCTTTCTTTTCACTGGAAGGAAAAGCGGACTACTCTTCCTTCTTTTCCTCGGCGGGCTTCTTCTTGGTGACCACTTCGGGTTCGGCCGCACCGCCTTCGCCCGGAGTTGCCGCCGCGACAACCTTCGGTTCGACGATATGAAGAACCACCGCGTCGGCGTCGTTGAGAACCTTGACGCCTTCGGGCAATTTCAGTTCGCGGACATGGATCGACTGGCCCTTTTGCAGCTCGTCGATGCGGATGCGAATCGATTCGGGAACCGCGGTCGCAAGCGCTTCAATGTGCAGCGAATGCAAGAGGTGCTCAAGCACGCCGCCGCTGACCACGCCGGGAGCGATGCCGCGCAGTTCGACGGGCACGTCGACCTTGATCCGCTCGTCCGCGCTCACCCGGGAAAAATCGACATGGAGGATTTCCAGTCCCAGATGGTCGAACTGAACGTCGCGAATGACCGCCTTTTCCACGTCCTTGCCGTTGGCAAGGTCGATCACCCGGGCTCCATGCTTCAGGAGTGCGGAGAATTCCTTGCCGTTGAAGGAGATGTGGGCCGTTTCCTGGCCGTGTCCATAAAGAACGCCGGGAACGGAGCCGGTGGTCCTCAAGCTCTTCAGCTTGCGCTTGCCAAGGGCCTGACGCGCTTCAATTTTCAGTGTGTTTGCCAACATGATTGACAGGCCTTGCGGCCAAACCGCCTTAGAAAAATACACGCCAAAACGCAAATAGGCCGCCCAAGCCGCTGGGCGGCCCGACTTGTCTTCAGTCGGATTTTCAAATTATCTTCCAAAACCCGGATATGGCAAGGCCAGCGCTTCCGAGGAAGCCGTTTTCCTATTTAAAAACATAAAAGATAGCAATGGCTAGCGTGCTTGGTGGTGTGGTAGGTTGACTCAATTGGGCCAAGTCGCCGGCCCCATTGCCGAATCGGGCGCCGGGAAGCGAAGAAGGCTCGCAGGCTCATGCCCGCGAGCCTTCTTCGCTTCCCACCTCTGATCGAGTCGACTGCCGAAATCAGGCCGCTCTTTCGATCTGAGTATTTTCATCGAGCGTGATGCTTGAGAGTTCCTGATTGTCCTTGGTGAAGTGCACGCAAACCACCACGATGTCGTCCTTCTTCACCCGGTCGGTCGCAAGCCCCGTGCTCAGATAGTTGACATGGCGAAAGGTGCCCACCGTTTCGGCATCCCACATATTGAGGGTGTTGATCTGGACCTTTTGGCGAATTCGGATCCGGTCACCTGGTTTTAACTGGGCGATCGTGGCGGCCAAATCAGGCCTGAGGTCTCGGGTCGAGGAGCGCGTGATCTGGGATGAGCGGCTCATTGGCTAAAGACTTCCTTTGCATTCGTGTGCATTCGTTTGCTTTCGTTTTTGGATCAAGAATGTTGGCCCGTTCGATTCCCACGAAGATCGATTCCTGGGACACCGAAGGGCCAGGACCGGCTAGCCGCCGCGAACGAGAGCGATTCTTCCGGAGCGTGCCATTTCGACGATTCCGTAAGGCCGCATTAGTTCAATAAACGCCTCAATTTTCCCTTCCTGACCGCTGACTTCGGCGATCAAGCTGTCCGGCGAAATATCGACGAGCCGGCCGCGAAACGATTCGATCAGTTGAGCGATTTCGACGCGCTGCGTGGAAGTGCTACGGACCTTGATGAGCATCAGGTCGCGCTCGACATAGTTCATGCTGCTGACGTCTATGACCTTCACGACGGTCAGGATTTTGCCGAGTTGCTTGCGCACCTGCTCCAAAACCGCGTCGTCGCCGCGAATGACGATGGTCATGCGCGAAAGCTCCGGGTTTTCCGTTTCGCCGACAGCGAGGCTATCGATGTTGAACCCGCGGGAGGCGAACATCCCGGAGATTTGGGCGAGAACGCCCGGCTGATTCTGGACCAAGGTGGAAAGGACATGCCGCATGGAGAAATCCTAAAAAAATCGTTTCCCTCTTGGGATATGCCTGGGCGAGGGGCATTCAAGAAAGGCGATCAAAACCAAGAAAACACCTCAGAAAACACAAAAAAACTTCAACAATCAAAAGAAAAAAAGCAAAAACCGGAGGACCCCGGGAAATACCCGCACGGCGAAGTAAGGTAACAAAAAAACCGGAGCGTTCCATGTCCGTTTCGACGCAATCGATCTTCAAATCGATCGAATCCAATCAGCTGCTAGGTTCCACCGATCTGAAAAAGGCCAGGGAAAAATGGGGTAAGCCCGGCCGCGATGGTGTCGATGACCCCTACAAGCTGGCTCGCTGGCTGGCCGTCAATCATTACCTCTCGCTTTACCAGGCAGACAAACTGCTTTTGGAAAAACCAGAAGATCTCGTGGTCGGACCTTACCGGGTGAAAAGCCGAGTCGAAACCGAACCGATGGCCGGGTGGTTGTTGGCTGAAGACAACCTTCACCGTCAGGTCTACTTGCAACCGGTCACCGCCGGCAAGAGCGCCACCTCGCCAACGCTCGCCGAAGTCGTCAAGACCGCCACCGGATTTCGCAACACCCAGGTGGTGGCCGTGCTCGGCCTGCTTGGCGACCGGGGCCGGGAATATCTCGTTCGCGACTTTTTTAGCGGCGATTCGCTGCAAAACCTGGTCGAACGCAAGGCAACCCTGGGGGCCTTGCCAGCCGCCAAGTTGTTTTCCTTGTTGTTCAATGCCGTGGCCGCGCTGACGGAAAAAGGGATCCATCCGGGCGAACTCGAACTCGATTCGTTCTGGATTGGGCCGACCCCCGGCAGCAAAAGCGCTTCGCCCACGAAAACCGTGCGCATTATCGATGCCGGCGTTCCCGCCGGTTTGCTCAATCCTCCCGACAGCAAATCTCATTTACAAGGCAAAGCGATTGCCCCCGCCGAAGCCGTGTTTCGCCTGGCCGCGGGCATGTATCAGGCGCTCACCGGAGTCGTCCCCTATCCGGAGTATGCCGCCGGCACGAAACCCTGGACTTCTGCGGGGAGCCCGCCCGCGTCGATCGCCACGCTTCGACGGGATCTTCCCGAATCGATCGCTCATTTCCTCGATGGGCTGCTTCATCCAGAGTCAGCTGGGAAAACTGAGAGCCCGGCCCATGCCGCGAAGCAATTGCGGGTGTTGATCTCGGCGGAGGAACATTCCGCCGCCCAGGCCGAGGAGGCCGGGCTTTCGCACCAAAGCTTGATCTCCGCGGGGACGGCCCACGGCGCGAGCCCCTCGCCCGAGACCGAACAGGAGAACCTTTCGGCCGCCGATAAATTCTTGCACTCCACGCGCCACTGGCTGGAAAGCATGGGGATTTTCACCCGCGATCTGATCGTGTTCACCGCGGGTGCCCTGGCGTTTTTGTTCCTGCTCATTGTTTCCCTGATTTTTTTCAAACTCGATCTGGTCCCTTTCCTTTGCTTTGGTTTGGGCTCCGGCTTTGGCTATGCGGTCGAGCGGTTTTTCCGGTCGGCCGAGGCGGCCTTGCCGGTTGCGGAAGTCTCGCCAAGTGAAGAGAATTTGGCTGCCGGATAGGATTGCTCTTGTTTTTCCGCGAAAAAACCATTGATAATCCGGAGTTGTCGAGCCGTTTTGGTTTTTGGCTTTTTTGACACGTTTGACATACGGTCATTGATGTTGGGGCCTCGGAGCATGGATCGATCCGGTGGCTGGCTTTTGTCTCGCAGTCGATTCGATGGAACAGGGAAACTTGGAAGTCCCTATTCCCGTCGCAATCGTCATTTCCGGAATCCTCCTCACTTTCAGTCTCTTCCCGCGGCAACCCCTCGATTTTGTCTGGAATCTTGTAAACCGAACCGCCGAATCCTTCGTAAGGCAACTGGAACCGCGTCCTCTTTGGACGTGGGTGTCCGGTCTTTGAGGAAGGGCGCGAATTCGGTGATTTCACACGGAACGAGGAACGTGCCAGTCGGCGGCCAGGCGTGTAACCTGCCCCCGTTTTCGCGGTATGCCTCTCATAGACCATTGACCGAACGGACAGCGACGGGTCATCTAGGAAGGATGGTCTCATAGGTCACATTGAATCCTGAAGGGTTCAATCAGGAATAGCGGATAGCAGTCATGTCAGCACCTCTTCTCCCCAACTGGCATGCGGTCGAAAGCGTGAGGGTTTTTCGAGAACTCCACCACGGCCGCCCGTTCCGTGAATTGATTCATGACACGCTCGACCTTGCCGAGCCGATGCCCAACGAAACGTGGCTCGACATCGGCTGGGATGGCGGCGACTTATTTTCGGGCCTCTTCTCCTCAACGCAGGGCAAAGTCGAAAAAGTCGTCTACCTCGACTGTCCCATCGGGCAGGGGGGATATGACGACTCCCACACCGTTCCCTTCGATCGCCAGGTATCCGCCCGCAAGCTTGAACTGCTCAAGGGAGACCTGAATCACGGTCTGCCGCAGTTTGCCAGCGGGGCCTTCGACGGCGTGCTTGCCTGCCTGTCTTTACCCTTTGCCGAATCGCGCGATCCGGCCACCGGGGAATTCACCGACACCGCGTTTCGCCAGATGTTTCTGGAAATCATGCGTGTCCTGAAACCGGGCGGCCGCCTGGTGTTTTCGGTCCATGTTCCCGATACCGACTTTGGATCGCTGTTGTGGCGCTCTCTGGGGTTGCTGCAGGAACTGGGCCACCCTTTAAGGCTTTTGCGCCATTACCGCGAATCGGTGCGCGTCTCCCGCTGGGTCAAGGAAGAATCGGCCAAGGGCCGTTTCCATTATCTGTCGATCGAGGCGATGAAAACCTTCTTGCACGACATTGGGTTTCCCAGTGTGGAATGGAAAAAGTCGCTGGCCAATCAGGCCTTTGTCATCCGCGTCGACAAACCGGTGGACGAGGCCTGCAGCCAGGCTGCCTGAAGGGGTCAGGGTGAAGCCGCTCTCGCCTGTGCGAGAATCGGTGAGTCCCATCCCTTGGTCTTTCCGTCGCACTTCGACAAACCCTGCTTGATTCACGAATGAGCCTCGTGGCCCAATGGCCCCGGGGCTTTTTTCGTGCAACGTCGCACAAGGAGCAAATTGCGTCAAACCATTCTTCTTTACGCGCAGCATGCGGATTTGCCCACTTGGGTCAGCGGTTTGACCAAGGTCGAAGGATGGTCGGTATCCCAGGCGCGGCGCCGCGAAAAGTCGTTTTTCAAAACTCCTATTTTTTCTCCTCTCTTCCTGAACGCTTATGGGAGTCCTGCCATGAACGAGGCGCAAGCATTGCACCAAAGGCTTACAAAAGTACGGGGCCGAGCCTTTGAGGAACTATTTCTCGGGAAGCCGGATCTGATCTTTCCCGCGCACGAATTGCAAAGCGGCGACGATGATCCGTTTTTGATCGATGTCTTTTGTTATTCGATGAATGTTCAGGGGGAAAAGGGGGACGTGTTTGCGGCCGTGACCAACGGCATGTCGGACCAGCGCATGGCCGAAGGGGACGACCCTGAGCAACCACGGCGCCGCGAGATCATTCAGTATTTTCGTACATGCACGCCGGCCCACGCCAAAAGGCTACGCGACATGGCCTGGCTGCCGCTCTTCGACGAATTCCTTTTGGACAGTCATCACACGATACCGTGGGAATGGCCCGCAGTGGCGGGGACTCCCTGGAAAAACGCTCTTTTCCTTTTGCCGCTTTTGAAAACGCACCGGGAATTCACCCTCGACATCGAAGGAGACGAGATGTCGCTTCTATGGCATATCCCTATTTCTCATGCGGAATGGACGTTCCGCAAGGATCATGGCGTCGATGGCTTGATCGATCGGATGCAAGAAACCGATCTGCCCTGGATCTTCGATGAGGCCAATCGCCTACCGATGGTCGAATAAGCCGAGTCAGTGGATCGCTTAAGTCGCGCGATGCGCCGCCGATTCGCGGTTCGCAATCGTGCCGATCGTTTCCAACCATTTGCCGTCCTTGACCGTGACATTGCGCAGACTCGCCGGCCTGGCCAATTCGAAGGCCAGACCCAGATGGACCTTTTCCGTGGGACCAAACTTCACCGTACCGGCCACCAACGCCCATTTGGAGGCCTTGTCCTTGGGGCCGGGAATGACCACCAGGTGATGAAACATCGCCGCGAACCCGAGGGTGCCTCCGTAGGTCGTTTCCCAGACCTTGACGTAAGGTTCGTCCGGGCTGACCGCGTCGTAGAGTCCGGCCAGGATCTGGTCGAGCACTCCTTCGAGACTGTTCTCATTGAGCGGCTCGACATCCTTGCCCCCGGCGCAAAGGGCGACATAGCGCAAGCGAGCCGGAATGCCCTGCACCGAGGCCTGAATCGGCCCGGAAGGATGGAGATTGGTCCCCAAATCGGCCAGCGCGAACGAAAGCTCCTTGTTCCAGTTGTCGGAAGCCTTGCGCCCCTTGCGCTTCATCAACTTGCGAACGCGATTGACGATATGCCGCAGATAAAGCACGGTAATTACAAACGCCAGGCCGATGAGGATCAACCAACCCCCCTGGTGATCCAGGAACTGATTGACTCCGCTGGGTAGATGACGGGTCACCGGTTCGGCCGCCTTGCTCACCGACTCGACCAGGGGCTCGGCGCCATGGCGCAGGTGATCGAGCGATTCTGTCAGCGAATGGCCCCAGCTTTGCAAATCTTCATGCGTCAGGAACTGATGCACGGCCTGAGGATCGGGGCTTGCACCGGGCGCGCCAGTCTCTGAGCCATCAGGCGTTCCCTTGCTTAAATCGGGCTGCACCGCGGAAGCATCATGTCCGGCGACGGCAGTGGCGCCCGTGAGCGTGGTCTTGAGCCTCGAAAAACGACCGCCTTGAGGGGGGCCGGTAGGCGAGTTCTCTCCTTCGCCTGGTTTTTCGGCCGCGGTGTGCCCGGGGACCGGAACATGAGGTGTCAGGTAGGCGGCCACATCTTCGGGCACGCCGATCGTGTTATGAAACAACCGTAAGGCGAAAAAGCCGATCTGGCCGATGAGGGCGATCGCCAGAAAATTCAAAATCCACTGCACGACAAAAATGCCCAGGCCGATTCGGAAATTGCAATTGAGCCAGGCGACCATCATGATGCCGGCGAAACAGAGAGGAATGACGACGGAGATCCACTTGAGAAAGGGAAGCTTGCCAAGCACTTCCCACTGAATGCCCATGGGCAGACGCAGCCAGTTGATGAAGGAAAAGCCGACGGGGATTTGCAACGACTCGTGCATGGCCCGCGCGCAGCCATAGCCGATCACTTCAAAAGTGAGGAGCACCGGAATGGTGACCAAGGGCAACATGAGCAGGGCGCGTTTGTAGGAGGGTTGCTCCTCGCCGAAAAGGCCGCAGCAGGTCCTGAGGATCAAGGCTCCGACGGCCAGGCCGACTACCAGCACAAAGGCGAAAATCAGAAGGAGTTGCCAAGGCATGGTAGGGTGGATCCTGGAGGTTTTAGGCGATTATATGTAGCTCGCCCTCCCAGGACCCCTGGCTTCAAAGACCACCCCAATTCTTTGGCGTCGAGCCGTGACGGTTCAGGAAGGAGATTGCGCTTTTGCGGCCAACTGCGCCGCCTTGCGGTGCGTCCACCATTCCCAAACCATGGGGAGGACGGACACGAGCACAATCCCGACCAAAACCAGTTCAAAATGCTTGTCGGAAAGCTTACTGCCCAACAGGTAGCCGCCGCTCATGCAAAGGGCGACCCAGGCAACGGCGCCGATCACATTGAACAGCAAAAACCGCGAGTATTTCATGGCGCCGATGCCGGCGACAAATGGAGCGAACGTGCGCACGATGGGCACAAAGCGGGCCAGGATCACGGTTTTGCCGCCATATTTTTCGTAGAAGGCCTGGGCCTTCAGGAGGTGATTCTTGTTCAAAAGCCATGAGTCCTGGGCGCGGAAAACGGCGGGGCCAAACCAGGCCCCCAGGTGATAGTTGACGGCGTCGCCCAGAATGGCCGCGACCAAAAGCAGCGGCCCAAGCACCCAAATATTGAGCGGGGAGCCTTCAAAGGCGCACAGGGCGCCCAGGGCAAAGAGCAGCGAGTCGCCCGGAAGAAAGGGGAGGGCGACCAGGCCGGTCTCGCAAAAGATGATGAGGAACATCAAGGCCGGGAACCAGGGGCCCCAGCTTTCGAGCAGGCCATTAAGACCATCCCGGCTCATCAATTGCCGGATGAATTCAATGGCTTGTTGAATCGATTCCATGAAACGCGGTCCCTTCCCCTAGGACTCAAAGATCGAGCGGTAAGCGGCGATACGAAAAACGGCTGATGGCGATGCGAAAATCTAGTTGCCCGGCTTCGGATCCTTGGGGTCGGGCTTTTCCAAAACCAGCAGAATCACCCCCGATTTTTCCCGGCTGGCAAATTCCTTGGGACGCTCGCCGCCCGGTTCGCCAATGCACAAAATCACCTGCTTGGCGGTGATTTTGTAAATGCACTTGATCGGTTTCGATTCATCGCTTTCCGAAATCGTGGTCCATTCCTTCGGGTTGGCCTTGCTGTCCAGCTCGAAGGTGCCTTTTTCGATCAACTCGCGCCCATCGCGCAGGATTAGACGGTTTTCCTTGACATAAAAGACGATGTTTTTGATTTTGTCCTTGGGAAGGTCCTTGCCCCCTTCCACCATCTGGACGACTTTCCAGGTTCCCTCGAGTTTGCCCTGGTCGGAAGCATCTTCCTGACCGCAAAACAAAATCGAGGAAACGGCCACCACCATCCCAGTCATCCCTGACATTGGTTCTCTCCCGTTGCGGCCATCCTTGCGCGGCGATCGGAGGCGGAGGTTTTGTTGCCTATTTGCCCCCGATTCCGAACAAGGGCACCCATTGCCTCATGTTCTGATCCATGAACCGGTCCGACCCGGCTGGACCCATCGAACCCACAGAATACTCTTCCGGCTTGGGCGCGGCAACCGATTCGGTCCATTTCAGCCAGGGCTCGATGATCGACCAGCTCCGTTCGATCTCGTCGCTACGCATAAACAGCGAGGCATCTCCGCCGATCGCGTCTTGTAACAGGCGCTCGTAAGCTTCGGGAATGGCCACGCCGGAGTAGGTTTCGTTGTATTTGAAATTCATTTCCGCCGGGGACAGCATCATCTTTTCGTGGTCAGGCACCTTGCTCTGGAAGCGCAGGTGAATGCCCTCATCGGGCTGGATGCAGATCGCCAGGCGGTTGCACTCGATCGTCTCGCCAGGAGGAAGTGGGAACATAAGATGAGGCGGGCAACGGAATTGGATCAAAATTTCACTGGTACGGCTTTTGAGAGCCTTGCCTGAGCGAAGGAAGAACGGCACCCCCCGCCAGCGCCAGTTGTCAACGTTAAGCCTGATCGCCGCAAAGGTGGGCGTTTTGCTATCCGGGTGAACTCCCTTTTCCTTGAGATAGCCGGCGTATTGCCCGGTCACGATCGTTTCCTTGGCTTCCTCGGCGGTTGGGATCGTGATCGCGTCGAGCAATTTGACCTTTTCGTTGCGCAAAAGGTCGGCTGAATACTTGGCGGGCGCCTCCATCGCCACGAGCGCCATCAGTTGCAACAGATGGTTTTGAAACATGTCGCGCAGCACGCCGGCCTTGTCGTAATAGTCGCCGCGGCTGCCGACCGGCACCGTTTCGGCGACCGTGATCTGCACATTGTCGATGTAATTGGCATTCCAGAGCGGCTCGAACAGGGTGTTGCCAAAGCGGAAGACGAGCAGGTTTTGCACCGTTTCCTTGCCCAGGTAATGATCGATCCGGTAGATCTGCTCCTCGCGCAAAAACTGGCGCACCTCTTCGTTAAGCTGGCGGGCGCTTTCGTAGTCATGGCCGAACGGCTTTTCGATGATGATCCGCCGCCATTGTTCCTTGACCGGGGCCTTGGTCATGCCTGCCTCGGTCAGGCGTGCGACGATCTGGCCATAGAGGCCGGGGGCGACCGACAAGTAATAGAGCCTGGCCCCGCCGGAGGCCTCATTGGCGG
This sequence comes from Gemmataceae bacterium, assembly GCA_965226945.1. Taxonomy (GTDB): domain Bacteria; phylum Planctomycetota; class Planctomycetia; order Gemmatales; family Gemmataceae; genus SYLG01. The sequence continues at coordinate 5,944,479 of OZ245717.1, forward strand.
CGAGCCAATTCTTTAAGTTGGAAAGGCCCTCGATCGTGGAGGCATCGCCAGGGCAGTAAAAGAGCCTGTTGGCAAAACTCGCCCAGTCGGCTTCGTTCCAGTCGCTTTTGGAAAAATTGCGGATCGCCTCGGCCATTTTTTCGCGGAAAGCGGCATCGGTCAGGGGAGTTCGAGAAACCCCGACGATGCGAACATGCTCTCCGAGACGTTTCTTGCGGTCGAGCCGGTAAAGCGAGGGAATCAGTTTCCGGGCGGTCAGGTCGCCCGAGGCCCCGAATATGACCACGGTTTGGGGCAAGTTATCCATCAAGCCGACTCCCGATTTTGTATTCGGCGCCGAATGATCCATTCAGCGCCCGATTGTGAGCTCAACTTCCATTGGTAGCGCAATGGCAGGGCGCAACAGAGCTCCAATCGTAGGATAGCGCGGTTCGCGGCCAAAATGAAGGGCCGCGGCGAGGTGCCGGGTCGCGGGCCAACTTGCCGGCCCTGTACTGCCCAGTCACAGGAAATTGGTCGCAAATGAGCGGAAAACTCGCATCGATCGGTGTATTTTGCGGTTCCAAAAAAGGAAGTCATGCCCAGTATGGCGACGCGGCGAGGGCCGTGGGAGAACTCATTGCCACCCGCGAAATGGAGTTGGTCTTTGGGGCGGGGCACATTGGCCTGATGGGAGTTGTGGCCGACGCCGCGCTCAAGCGCGGCGGGAGAGTCGTGGGGGTGATCCCCCAACATTTGGTCGACTGGGAACTCGCTCACCCGGGCTTAAGCGAACTGATCGTCGTGCAGACGATGCACGAGCGCAAGGCGATCATGGCCCAAAGATCGGAGGCGTTTTTGGCCTTGCCGGGAGGGTTTGGGACCTGCGACGAATTTTTCGAAATCCTCACCTGGAAACAACTCGGACTTCACGGAAAGCCGATTGGGCTGCTCAATACGGCCGGTTTTTTCGACCCCATGTTGCAATGGCTCGATCTCATGGTGCGGGATGGTTTCCTCCGGGCCAATCACCGGGAAATGATTGCCGTTTCGAGCAGACCGGAGGAAGTCTTGGACATTCTCGAGTCGATGCCGCCTTCCACCTGGGAAGAGAAAATTGAAAGGGCGTAAAGCAAAGACCGGGAAGAAATGAACGCCTCGATCCCCTGAGCGTGGGGTCATTGGGGATTATTGACGGTGATGAACGCTTCCATCCATTGAGCGTCGGGTCATTGAGGGTTATTGACGGTGATGAACGCTTCCATCCATTGAGCGTCGGGTCATTGAGGGTTATTGACGGTGATGAACGCTTCCATCCATTGGGCGAGCATGGCATCGCTTATCAAAGGGGAGCGCTTCAATTCGGAGAGGGGGCGGCCCCAGTAAAAACTGAAAGCGCCAGCCAGGCGAGGGCGCGCCGATTTGAGGAAGGCCGCGAGTTCGCTGACACTGCAATTCAGGGGATAGGTCTCTTCCAACACGAGCGGTTTGCCAACCGAGAACCCTTTGAGAATGCTCAAGTCGCGGGCATGCCTGCCTTTTTCCGGGTAAAGGTGCACGCTTAGAAAGTCGAGCGCCGCGCAGGTCGAATCGGGTACAAACCCGGAGGTCAGCCCGGGGCGTTCGAGGCTCCAATCGACCAGCCCCACCGTGATCAGGTGTTTGGAATCCACCTTGCGTACTTCGGAAACCAGAAAATCGATCCAGGCCTTGGCAATCGATGGGCGCGACCGCTCCTGCGGATCCAAGGTAATGAATTGCACAAAATGCTTGCCGGCAAAAGGCTGCCCCAACCACTCGCCCGGCCCTCTTTTGTCGCCGCTGACCACCGGTTCATTCATCAGATCGAAGCAAAAGACAGCGGGCTCGTCCTTGGCCGTTTGCGCCACGGCTTTCCAAAAGACGGCCTGGGCATTCCAGCGCTCTTTTTCGCCCAAAGTCTCATACCACTTGGGTACATCTTTTTTGTGAAAACAACCCAGGCCGGTGAGATTGAGGTACAGGCCGGTGTCCGCGGCGAGTCGGACGAGCTTCTTTAGTCGCTGAAGCGATTCGGCGCGCGGCTGGGCGGCGTTTTCCATAAACGCTCCCATTTGCAAATGAATGCGCACGGTATTGGCGCCCATTTTTTTCATGGCCCCGAAATCGTCCTTAATTTTCTCCCATTCCTTATCCCAATAGTCTTCGATGAGCCGGCCGGCCGCGTCGTGATCGTAGTTGAATCCCCAGGGGTAAAACGGTTTTTCCGAGTCGGATTCGACGAACGATTTGCGATCGGGAGCCACCTTGATCCAGGCGGGCGGGCCCTCTGCAAACGCGGCCTCACCCATGGTGACGAATAGCAGCGTCAGGCCGATCCCAGGAAGAAGAAAACGAGGAAAACGATGGAGGAGAGGCTGGCTCATGGGAGGACTCGCACAGGACTCAGGCGGGCACCATTCAACTTCTCAAAAATCGACGGGAAGGTCGATGGAAGAATCTACTCGATTCTCCATTTTTCGGCGGGGTCGGCCACCTTCCTAGGGCTCCCCAGTACCGAATCCAACGAAAAAGAAATCTGGTACCCCCCTGGGTATCGAGAAAGACAGTTTTCTTTGACCTGGTCTTGATCCTTCTAACCCAACCAGATCACCGTTTTGGCATTTTTGGAAAAAGAACCAAGCAGGCCGGGTGTTTCCTTGTGGGGGCCAGGGCTTCCTTCTGGGAGGAATGATGGACGACTTGCCCGAGACCAGTGAATCCTTGATTGGCCGGGTCCGTGATCCGGGAGACGAAGAGGCGTGGCGGCGATTCGCCGCGCTTTATCGACCCGTGGTCGTGCGGATGGGGCTGCGCCGCGGCCTGCAAGAAGCCGACGCCGAAGATGTGGCACAGCGCGTCATGGTCGCGGTTTCGCGAGCGATCGCCCGCTTTGAAAGCGGGCCGGACCGTCCTCCCTTTCGGGTTTGGCTTTCGAAAATCGCCACCAATGCGATCCTCAATGCCCTATCGCGCGCGCCAAGAGATCGCGGCAGCGGCGATACCGAAATTGCCGGGCTCTTGCGGGATGTTCCCGTTCCGGATGGGGAAGGGGAGAGGGAAATTCGCCGCGAAGGTCAAACCGAGGCGTTTCGATGGGCGGCCGCCGAAATCAAGTGCGAATTCAGCCATTCGGTCTGGATTCTCTTCTGGGAATCGATGGTGGAAGGCCTGGAAGTGGAGCACGTTGCCCAAAGACATGGGCGGGGAACCGGGGCGGTCTACATGGCCCGGTTCCGGGTGATGAAGCGGTTGCGTGAAAAAGTTCAGGAAGTATGGGACGGATCACTGGGGGAGATATTGCCATGACCGAGACCGGCGAACACATAGCATTGGCGCCCGAAACGGGGAAATGCCTCGATCCGGAATGGATCCGCATGTTGGTCGATGGCGAAGCCTCGCCCGCGCGGATCGCCCAGATTGAAGAGCATCTGGCAGCCTGTTCCAAATGCCGCGCGCAACTCGAGAAAGAAAGCGGCGGGGCGGCGCTTTGGGAACTGGCGCGCAAGTCGCTTTCGATGACCGTTCCGCTGGGGGCCGAAAACGATGCCTCGCCCGGCGGCAGCAGCCCGCCCGACCCGATGTTGTCGCTACTTGACCCCTCGAACAACCCGGAGATGCTCGGGGCGCTTGGAGCCTACGAAATTGCCGGCGTGCTGGGCAAAGGCGGGATGGGGGTGGTGCTCAAGGCTTACGATCCGGCCCTGGGCCGCTATGTCGCCATCAAATTGTTGGCGCCGCACCTGGCGGCCAATGCCAACGCCCGCAAGCGCTTCGCCCGCGAGGCCAAGGCCGCGGCGGCCGTGGCCCACGATCATGTCATTGCGATCCATGGAGTGTCGGAATTCAAGGGAATTCCCTTCCTGGTGATGCCATTGATCCGGGGAGATTCGCTGCAGAAAAGACTCCGGGCCGAGGGGCAGTTACCGGTCGACGTGATCTTGCGCATCGCGATGCAAACCGCCTCGGGGTTGGCGGCGGCTCATTCGCAGGGGCTCATTCACCGGGATGTCAAACCGGCCAATATCCTTCTGGGACCCGGCACCGAGCGGGTGACCTTGACCGACTTCGGCCTTGCCCGCGCGGTCGACGAGGTCGATTTGACGGTCACCGGCATGTTGCCGGGAACGCCGCGCTACATGTCGCCGGAACAGGCGCGGGGGGAAATCCTCGATGCGCGCACCGACCTGTTCAGCCTCGGATTGGTCCTTTATGAAATGGCGGCGGGGCAATCTCCCTTCCGGGCCGATTCGAGCTATGCGGTGTTGCGCAAAATCAGCGAGGCCGAGCCAAAACCACTCGTTGAGTTTCGCACCGATCTGCCGGAATGGCTAATTCAGATCATTTCCCGATTGCTTGCGAAAAATCCGCTCGACCGGCTGGCTTCGGCCAGGGACCTGGAACGGCTGCTCGCCGACGGATTGGCTCACTTGCAAGCGCCGAAGTCGAACGCAGCGCCGCGACTGGGGCTATTGGCCCAGCCGGCAACCTCGCGAGAGAGGGGCAACGACTTCGAGCCCGCGGTAGCGGCCTCACCAGGGCGGCAAGCTCTTCCCCGAGAATCATCTTCAACAAGCTGGATTTCCGGGCGACTGCTGGCCGGGGCGGCCTTGCTCATGCTCGTCGTTCTCTTCTTCTATCCGCTCATCAAGGGGGAGGCATTTACGCTGACCTTGGGTCTTGCAACCCTTGCGGGGCTTCTGTTGTTTTTTGGCCCCTGGGGACTTGCGTACCGATCCAGGTTCGTGGCGGCCTATTCGCCAGGCCGACGGGCCTTGCAAATGGGAGTCTTTGGCTTGGCCGTGGTGGGGGTTGGATTTTTGATTTTCCAGACCGAAACGCAAATTGCCAAGATGCATCAATTGGTTTGGGCGCAAGGTCAGTCCTTGCAGAATCGGCTGAACGAGTGGAACGGCGTGAAAGGGGCGATTGCGGAAACGGAATGGAAGAAGGAAAGCGAACTGCTCGAATACGCCATGTCGACCGTGAACCATGCCCATCTGCACCCGGGGGAATCGTTTTCTCTGTTTGCCGGCGTGGCCATTCTGGCGATTCTCATGCTCGCGGTCTGGGGGCTAACCTTCTGGAAGCGGTGCCATCCCGCATGGATTGCCGCCGGTGTCGGCCTCGCGACGGTATGGGGCTTTTACTCTCTCATTCAGGCGGAGACCACGGTCCATCGGGTCATTGGCGATGTCAATACGCCGGAAATCTGGCGGCTCTTAAGGGTCAATGTACCGAACTTTTTCGCCGACCCAGTGGTCATCATTGCAGACAAAAAAGATGACAAACTCAAGGAGATTCAGGTGCACGTCAAGCCGGGTTATCTGGTACTCGGGGTGGTGCGGGTTCGGGAAAACGGCCATGATGTTCCAGAATTGTCTTTTTGGGCCGGCCAGGGAAATTCCTCGGAAGTGCCTTTGCAGTTGAACCTGCAGTACAATGTTGACAATGCGCCCCCCATTTTGTCCGAAAAGAAGCAACCATCCACGCGTTTTCGTTTCTCCGCCCCCTCCAAGTCTCTTCAAGGGGAGTCCGATTTGGGTACCGGGATCGAGGCGGTCATGGAGGGGTCGGCTCATGATGTTTGGGTTTTTTCCGACACCGAAGTGGGCAATACGCTGAAAACCATTCCTCTGGTTCGAATGAGGGAGTTTGAACCGAAAAGTCCCAAGTTCGCGAGCACCTACTGGGACCTTACGATCAAAATTGCAAAACTACCTGGCACATTATCGCCGGAATTGCGCAAGGAATTTGTCTACAAGGGCATCCACTGGAACGAAGATGATTGGCGCAAGGAATTGGGCCTGGATAATGTCTGGATCATTAATGACCTGAATGAATCGGGGAAATTAATTCACCAAGATTTCAATTCCGGTGGCAATGGCAAAAAAATTCGCACAGCTTGGACGGTTACTTTGCCGCCGGGAATGGTCGTCGATCTCCTGCCGGTCGAGGTCGAGAAGGAGTCGAGCCGACCTATCGAAATGTTGCGGGCTTATTGTTACAACCAGACAGAAAAGACGATTCGTTTTCAATACTCCCTCTTCTTGGAAGGTGAACCGGAGGACCCCTGGCCAAAGAGCTATCCAAAATTAACTGCGGAAATCAGTAACGGAATAAATGGAAGTCCATTCCCAACAGTCAAAACAAATACAAATCCTTTCTGGTTGCTGTCGCGCAATTGGATTGCCGACCCAGGTGTCAGGCAGGGGTATGTTAAAACGGCCTGGATCAAGGAACTTGAGCGGGGAAATCTCCCGGCGTATCTTTCTCTCGATTCCGCGGTGGTTAAGGGAAAGATGGAGGTTCGCGTCCGCTACCATCCCATTTCTCCCCTGACTGGATTGGGGCCGACCGGTACCGGCATGGGAACCCCCTGGTGGAAAGCGTTGAATCTGGCGGCGCCCGGTGTCAAGGAAGCCGCCCAGCGGGATGAACTGGTCACTATGGAACTGTCTGCCGATGGCGCCGGTGTCAAGGTGCTTGGTTTGAATGTACCCGTGAGCGTGGTTGGGCCCCTCCTCGCCAAGGATGGTTTTTCGAAGAACGCCGGCCTTTTGTTGCGAGTTTCCCAGGGTACACCGGCCGAACTGGTGACCAAGGCGGCAGACACCATCAAACGTGACGGATATCAGCACCTCGCTCTCGCGCAAAATGAGCCACCGCTGCCCGGTGCCAGGGCAAGCGCCGTATCACAGGTTTCGGCGAGTCGCACGGAAATGATCGCACTGCAGCACATCGCCGCGGAAGACTGCGCCAAGGTTCTTGAAGACACGTTTGTCGCAGGCAAACCAGGCGGCACCCTTACTTCTGGTGCAACGAAGCAAGGTGCCTCCAAGAAGTCGGAGCTGAAAATCGTTGCCGACCCGAGGACCAACAGCATCTTCCTCATCGGCTCCCCGCCCGACCTGGAGAAAATCAAGGATGTTGTGAAAAAGCTCGATGCGCCTCCTGCTCCTCAAAAACCTGAGGAAAAGAAGGACCCGAAAAAAGATAAATGAAACCCAACCGAGCAATCGAGCGCGGCATGGCAGAATCGATCCGATGCCGCCCTCGAATTCTCATACGGAATTCATTAGAGGGCGACGGCGCCCTAAAGTACAATCAACACAAAAGATAAAACGGCTTCCGTTGGTTTTCCCACTCCTTTCCTCGACTCCAGGCGGATACCATCATGTTTCGTTCTCTATTCGCGATGGCCCTGCTCGCTCAAGGCGGTCTGGCGATGGCCCAGCCGGGGGCCAATCCGGCCAACCCTTTCGATCAGGCCGCCGCTCGGCGAGGCGGTACAACCACCCTTCCGAGGACCATCGCCAATCTGCGCAGCCCGATCTCGCAGGCTGAAGAAGCCGCCCTTTTGCGGCACTACGAAAAAATGCTCGATATGAAGCTGGAGATGGAACTGCAACTGGATTTCGCTCAGGTGAAAAAGGGAGCCGAGAACCCGGAAGTCGACCAGATCAAGAAGCGATTGGAGGTGCTTGCCAAAAGGCTGACGACCACCAAGACCCAAATCGAAGAGAAGACCAAGGTCCGACAGGATGAACTTTTGAAACAACAACAGTTACAAATGCAGCAGATTCAGCAGCAGCAATTGCAAATGCAGCAAATGCAGCAGCGGCGAAACGAGGAAGGCCGCAATAACTTTAATGCTCCTGCCGATGATCGCCGTATGGAACGAATTTCCTTGAAGCGAGTCGCTGCCGATGATGTGGTGCGAGCCGTCCAGGCGTTTGCCACGAAAAACCAAAAGAAGATTCAAAATCTGTCCATCCAGACGGAAGCTCGCGGCAACAGTATCGTTCTTTTCGGCACGGATAGCGATCTGAAAGCGGCCAAAGAAGTCATCCAGGACCTGGACAAGGCTCCGAAGGACGAAAAGGAAGCCGAAAAACCCAAATAGTTCCGTTGGTTTAAGCGTTGGCGTTTGGCTTGAGGCGGGCGCCGCAAGCGCCCGATGGGGACGTTTCTTTTTGAGATTTTGCGAAAGGCGGCCAACCGGCCGCCTTCTTTTATTGCACCGGGCCGGAAGCCCCGTCCACGGTCCTAGCAAACACGCGGGGGTTGCTCGTAAGTTGCCGTTCCTTAAAATAGTTGGGAAGTTGCCCTGATTACCAAAACGAGTTTCTTTTCCATGTGATTCTCCATTGATCAATGAAGCGCCCCATCCCCCTGGATGGGGCTGGGTGATTTCTCCAGTGAGCGTCTTGAGAATCCCTTAATCTCCTTCCTCCCCTTTGAATGCAAACCGGCCGGCCTCACGGATCTCAACTTGTTTGAGAAGGAGGCTTCCTTTTCATGGAGGTCATCGCAAGGTGCCGCTATCGCCAGAGATCGAATTGAAACTGAAGTCGGAAATCGCCAGACGGCGCACGTTCGCGATCATCTCCCATCCCGACGCGGGTAAGACGACCCTGACCGAAAAACTGTTGCTTTACGCCGGCCAGATCGAAGTCGCGGGCACGGTGCGCGGGCGCAAAACTCAGCGCGCGGTGACTTCCGATTGGATGGCCATGGAACAGGACCGCGGCATCTCGGTCTCCTCCACGGCGCTCGGTTTTGAATACCGGGGCCACCGCCTGGGTCTGCTCGACACGCCCGGCCACCAGGACTTCAGCGAAGACACCTACCGCACGCTGGCCGCCGCCGACTGCGCCGTCATGGTGCTCGACGTGGCCAACGGTGTCGAAACGCAAACGCGCAAGCTCTTCCGCGTCTGCGCGGCGCGTAAGATCCCCATTTTGACCCTGATCAACAAGATGGACCGCCATGGCAAGGAACCGCTGGATCTTCTGGCCGAGATCGAGCGCGACCTGGGCATTGAAACGGTGCCGGTCAACTGGCCGGTTGGCATCGGGCGCGATTTTCAGGGAGTCATCGAGCGTTCCACGGGCAAAGTGCTCCTCTTCTCTCCAAGCGAACAAGGTTCGGTCGTCGTGCCGTGCAAGACGATCGAGATGTCCGAATTGGACACGATGGTGGCGCCGGAAATTGCCGCGCGGGCCAAGGACGAACTGGACTTGCTCGATGGCGCCGGATCGGGCTTTGACCGGGCAAGCTTCCTCGCGGGAAAACAAACGCCGGTCATGTGGGCCAGCGCGGCGAGTAACTATGGCATCGAACCCTTTCTGGATGCCTTTTTGACACTGGCTCCCGCCCCGGGTTCTCGCCGTGCGCTCAAGGGGACTGTTCCGGCCGACCGTGAACATTTTTCGGGCCAGGTGTTCAAGATCCAGGCCAACCTCAACCCAAAGCACCGCGACCGAGTCGCGTTCGTGCGCGTCTGTTCGGGCATGTTCACGCCGGAAATGGAACCGGTGGTGAGCAGAACCGGCGAACGATTGCGCCTCAAGTCGACGCACACTCTGTTCGCTCGCGAAAGAGAGTCGTACGAGGCGGCCTATCCGGGCGATGTCATGGGCATGGCTTATACGAAGGGGCTGCGCTTGGGCGATACCCTCACCATCGGCCCGGCGGTCGAGTTCGAGGCGCTTCCCCAGTTCAGCCCGGAATGCTTTGCCCTGGCGAAATGCCCCGACAACAATCGGCGCAAGCAGATGGCCGAGGGGTTGACCCAACTGGCCGACGAGGGGGCGATTCAGGTCTTCGTCGATCCGGCCAACAATCGCGAGTTCATTCTGGCCGCGGTCGGCATGCTCCAGTTCGATGTCGTTAAGTACCGGCTCGAAACCGAGTATGGGGTCAAGGCGGAAATCTCCTCCATGGAATTCAAGGCGGGAGCCTGGATCGGCGCGAGCGACGATGTCGCGCAAACGATGAAGCCCCCCTTCGGCACCCTCATCGTGAAGGACCATCGCGATCGCTGGGTAGTCCTCGCGGAAGACGAATTCAGCATTCGCTATCTCAAGCGACAATATCCTGATCTGCGGTTGCAAGGCTTTGGTGAATCGCTGTTTGCGCCCGAAACCGAAGTCGAAAACGAAGCTTAAGGTTAGGTAATCTGGGGCAACGCCGCGAAGCGGCGGTAAAAGGTGTCATCTGGGCACTAGAGAGGAGGGGACCAGGCCAAGTCGGCCGCGTCAAGATTGAGGCCTCGTGAGAATGTGCGAATGTTTATTTAGTGCTATAGTAATTATATAAATAATATAAAAATCCGCTCTTTAATTACTTGGAAAATTAGGTGGCCATGAAGGTTGTACTGATCCACATTCCCAAGACCGCGGGGTCGACATTATTTCATGTGTTGGGGCAGAGGTTTGCCGCCGGACGGTCGCTTTTTCTTGGAGAAATGCATTACGACCCGGTGATCGATCAGGAACAATGCGATTTCATCGCGGGGCATATGCGCCTGGATTTCATCAGGCGCAAGGGTCTGGAATGTTTTCAAAAGATTGTTTATTTTCGAGATCCGGTCGAACGAGCCATCTCTCAATTTTATTTTATGAAATTGGATGCCATTTTAAAACACTATGAAAATCCGGCCATTGCGATGGAGGACGCCGACCGGGCCAACTCGATCGCGGTCTTGCAAAAAGCCCGGAGTTCGACGCTCGAAGAGTTTCTCGATCGCCACTGGGACGTTGCCGCCGAATACCTGGGCAATTTGCACACCTGGTCGCTTTCCGAAGGGGGGAACCGAGTCGCGGATTTGACCGAAGCCGATGTCCGGCGCGCCGTGACCGAACTGGATTCGATGTACATGGTTGGCCTGGTGGAGCGCTTTCAAGAGTCGGCCGATCTTTTATTTCGCAAAATGGGCTGGCCGCGCGGCCAGGTGAAGGAAAGCCGCAACGAAAACAAGGGCCGGCCCAGCACCGCTTCTCATGACGAAGCGACGATCGATAAAATCAAAAAACTCTGCCATCTCGATATCACACTTTATGAGGCGGCGAAAAAAGTCTTTGAAAGGCAGCTTCAGGAAAACCAGCCCGCAGAGGTCCGCTTTCGCGATTTCGACCGTTTCACTCCCGCGCAGCCGATCCATGGAGAAGGGTGGTATTCTCGAGAAAAAGCGGGGGAATCGTGGTTTGTCTGGAGCGGCCCGGCACCGGTCTCCTGTCTGGAAATCGCCACGAAACGCGGCGCAAAATCCCGCCTTCAAATCGTAATTAGAAGATTCATTAAAAATTCACTAATTAATAAACTGTCCGTATTTATTAATGGTAAAAAATGGACTTATAAGAAAATCCGGGGAAAGATGATCACGCTTTACGGGGAGATTGGGGAAGAACTGCTCGCCGGATCGTCGGGCCGGTTGCGCTTCGAGTTCGTGCTGCCCAATACCATGATGCCCGCGAGCCTGTTTGCCAAGTCCACCGACCACCGCATGCTCGGCTTCGCCCTGGAACAAATCGAGGTTTTGCCGGCGAATTGACGGAATTCGTTGAACGACTCGCCGCATTTCGTCCGATCGATCTCGGTTCCCTAATATCAAACCCTGGAAGTCTCAAGACACAGGGAACCGGCATCATCGTGAAGGAACCGACGACAACCTCGCGCAAGGATCTCATCCAGCTCGCGCTGCCCGCGATCGGGACGAGTATTCTTTTGTCGGTCGTGTGCGTGCTGAGTATCTGGTTACTCAACCGCTTGCAATCGGATCGCCAAAGGCAACTGGCCAAGGATGTCGCAAGCCTCGAAGCGGCCCTGAAAATCCAACTATCCCTGCGCCATGTGCGCTTTCATGCGCTCATCTACATCGTGGACCCAACCGAGGCGCGCAAGGCGGTACTCGACCACGATCATGAGCAACTGGAAGAGGCGATGAACATGGCGATCGCCGCCGTCGATGAAGAGCAAGAGATGGAACTGATCGATCGCGTGCGGGCGGGATATGCCGCCTACCGGTCGGAAATTGCCCGCGTCACCGCCCCTCTCAAACCGGGGCCCGATGGCAAGGACCTGATCGCCTGGGCGGATGCCCATCCGATGCGGCCGTTGCTCGATTTCTGCGAAAAATTGGTGGAACTGAACCGCAATTCGCTCAATGCAACCACGGCGGCCAACGAGTCGTTGACCAATCGCATTCGCATCATGCTCGTGCTCATTGGCATTTTCGGGCCCCTTTCCGGTCTTTGCAGCGGCGTCGGTATTGCGTGGCTTTGGGCGAAGCGGTGGAACTTGCAGCAGCGTGAGCTGGCCAGAGCTGAACAAATGGCGGCCGTGGGCCACCTGGCGGCCGGCGTGGCGCACGAAATTCGCAATCCCCTTACCGGCATGAAATGGCTGATCCAGGCCGCGGTGCGTTCCGGAAAACCGGCCGATCTGACCACCGAAGAACTCACGATGATCCTCGAGGACATTGGCCGGGCCGAACGCACCGTACAGGGCTTGCTCGACTATGCCAAACCCGCGGGGGCGCTCAAGCAATCGTTCCCGGCGCTTGAGAGCATTCAAAAGGTCGTGCAGCGCGAAAAAGGCCGTGCCGAGACCAAGGGGGTCAAAATCGTAATCGAAGCCCCCGCCGGAGAAGAGAGGATCGTTGCCGACCCGGACCGATTCACCTCGATGGTGTCGAACCTGGTGATCAATGCCGTCGAAGCCTCGCCCGTGGGCGGGATCGTTGATATCGAGCTCAAGCACGAAACACCGGGAAAACTGCAGATCCGGGTGGAAGACCGCGGAGCGGGAATTTCGCCGGCCATGCTCGAGCGCTTGTTCAATCCCTTCAGCACCGACAAGATCAACGGCACCGGCTTGGGGCTGTATCTGGCGCGACGTTTCGCCCGCGAAAACGGAGGCGACCTCGTGGGGAAAAATGCCCCTCATGGCGGGGGCTCATTCACCATCACCCTGCCTCGCGAAGCAAGGGACTAAAGGAAAAGGAAAAAAGGAAAAAAATGCCAAGTTTGATGGTGGTCGATGACGAACCGACGATTCGCCACTCCCTACGAAAACTGCTTGCGACCGAATCTCTTCAGGTGATCGTCGCGGCCACAATCGAGGAAGCGCGAGGTCTGTACGAATCGAAGAAGCCCGATGTGCTCCTTCTCGATTTGCAATTGCCTGACGGATCGGGCCTCGATTTTTTCGAGGAAGTGCGCTCACGCGATCCGAAGCGGCCCGTGATTTTCATCACCGCGCAGGGCACGACCGACACCGCCATTCAGGCGATGAAGCGAGGCGCCTTCGATTACCTGACCAAGCCGGTCGATCTCGATAGACTCCAGCAGCTACTTCCCCAGGCCCTGGAAGCAGCTCGACTCATGCGCGTGCCGGCCGAATTGCCGACCGACACCTTGCCCGACCGGATTCTGGGCCGAAGCCCGATCATTCAGGAAATGTGCAAAACGATCGGCCGGCTGGCGGCGCAGAATGTCAATGTCCTCATTTTGGGCGAGAGCGGCAGCGGCAAGGAGTTGGTGGCGCGCGCGCTTTACCACCATAGCGACCGTAGCGAAAAACCCTTCCTGCCGATCAACTGCGCCGCCATCCCCGAAAGCCTGGTGGAAAGCGAGCTATTCGGCCACGAAGAAGGGGCGTTCACCGGCGCGCTTTATCAGCGGATCGGCAAGTTCGAGAAATGCGATGGCGGCACCTTGCTGCTGGATGAAATCGGGGACATGCCGCTTGCCGTGCAGGCCAAAATCCTCAGGTTGCTGCAGGAGCAGAAATTTGAACGAGTCGGGGGAAACCGGTCGATCTCGACCAATGTCCGGGTGATCGCGGCCACCAACAAAAACCTGGAGCAACTCATCTCCGAAGGGAAGTTTCGTAGCGACCTGTTTTACCGTTTGAAGGTCGTGACGATCCGGGTGCCGGCCTTGCGGGAACGGCGCGAGGATATCCCCGAACTGGCGCATCATTTCCTCTTCTCTTATGCCAGGGAACTCAACCGCGATATCCGCGGTCTGGCGCCCGAAGCGATCGACCGTTTGCGCGACTACGATTGGCCGGGGAATGTGCGCGAGTTGCAAGGGGTCATCAAGGAGGTGGTGCTGTCAACGGGCGGCCCCACGATTGGCCCGGAAGCCCTGCAACTGGGTGCCGCCGCCTCGGCCTCGGTGCCTTTAACGACCTACGACCTCGGTCAGCGCATCGAAACCTTGTTGGCCTCAGGCAACGGCCGGGCCCATGCCGAAATGGTCGCGGAGGTGGAACGGGAGCTCATCGTGCGGGCCTTGCGCCATACCAAAGGGCACCAGGCGATGGCGAGCGACCTGCTCGGGATCAACCGCACGACGATGCGGACGAAGATCCGCGATCTGGGGATCGTTCTTGACAAGATCGTCGCGGAACGGCCGATCGAAGATTGACCATCCCGGAAGAAAACCGACCTCATTCCGAGGAAACATTCCCCTTGCAGGTGAAAGTTTCCCCCGGCGCCCTCTTCCTTTTTGGCCTCAGGAAGGGCGCGGACGGCCGTTTCCCTTGTGTTTTTTGAGATCTAGAATTCTTGAAGATTGGCACGGTCTTTGCCCTATGCCGAGAAGCAGCGAAATCGTTCGCTGGTGGAGGCCATCGTGACGAGCCAAACCCTAGAGAAACCCGTCGAAGTCCAACCGGTTGTGATCGCTGCCGCCGTGCGGGAAACCGCGCCCGCCGCCGCGAAGCGATTGCCGGTCCGGCCTGGAAGCCATCGCGCCTTCTGGGTGCGACTGCGCAACGTGGTCATCGGGCTTTTTGTGGCGGCCTTGGTGATCGGCCTGGGTTGGTATGGCTTGAGCAAACGCCACGAACCGGCCGCGCAAAGTCACGAAAATCCATCGCAAGAACATTCCAAGGATGTCGACAAGGTCAGCGTGGATGTGGTGACTCCGGCCAAGGGGGGCATCGATCGCATCTGCATTCAGCCGGGCACGATCGAACCGTTCGAGGCGGCGGACCTCTATTCCAAGGTCTCGGGATTTTTGATCGAGCAAACGGTCGACATCGGCTCCCGGGTCAAGTCGGGGCAGGTCCTGGCGAAAATCGCCGTTCCCGAACACGAAAAACAGGTCGACCGCGATACCGCGCGCGTGCAACATGCGGAGGCAATCGTCAGCCAGATGAAAGCGCGCATTGTCGGCGCGGAGGCTGAGGCCAAGTCGGCGCAGTCGTCGATTGTCGTGGCCAAATCGCAAGTGAAGGCCCGGTCGGCTTACCGCAATTTCCGCGAAAAACAGCTGGCGCGTTACAGGGAATTGAATGCACAAAGGGCGATCGACGCGCGCGTCGTGGACGAGTCGGAGGATCAGTTCGAGGCGGCGCTCGAAGCCGAAACGGCCGCGTCGGAAGCGGTGATTACCGCCGAGCAAAGGCTGGTGGTGGCCAAGGCCAAGATCGACCAGGGGAAAGCCGACCTCGACGAAGCAAAGGCGGAGGTGAAGGTGGCGGCCGCGGACCTGGAACGCTCGAAGGTTCTGGTCGCCTATTCGGTCATCACCTCGCCTTACGATGGCGTGATCACGCGGCGCACCTTTAACCGGGGCGATTTCATCCGCTCCGCCGATGTCGGCGGCGACCGGGCGCCGCTACTGGCGGTGGAGCGCACCGATGTCATGCGCGTGATCGTCCAGGTTCCCGATCGCGATGTGCCCTACACCAACATTGGCGACATGGCGTCGATCGAAGTCGATGCGCTTCCCGGCAAACCGGTGAAGCTGCCGATCTCGCGCGTCGCCGAAAGCGAAGATGCCGCCACCCGAACCATGCGGACCGAAATCGATTTGCCCAACAAGGACGGAAGGCTGCGCCGCGGAATGTACGGCCGAGTGACCCTGGTGCTGGAAGAAGGGCACCAGGGGTCGTTGACGATTCCGTCGACGGCGATCACGAGCAAACCCGATGGCAATCGCGCCATCGTGCGCGTGGTGCGCGATGGCGTCGTGAAATTCGTGCCGGTCATCGTCGGTGCCGACAATGGCATTCGGGTCGAGGTGATCTCCGGCCTCACGCCCGCCGACTCCGTCATCGTCCGCGCCAATGGCGTGCTGGAAGAAGGCTCGGCCGTGGACATCACCGGGAAAAAGGCCGCCCACTAAAGCTTCGCATGAAAAAAAGAAACCAAGAACAACGGCCTGGGAGCCGGCCACGCCAACACCGCGACGGCCCGATACGAATTGTCCAGGCCAGATCGCGGATGGTGTTGATTGCGGAAAGCGATCCTCTATTTTCGCGACGGTTGGCGGAGGCTTTTTTTGCGCGAGGATATCGGGTCAAGGTGGTTGGTTCCGGTCTGGAATGCCGGCAGCACTTGCTCCATTTCCCTCCGGATCTATTGATCGTCAGTGAAGATCTTTCCTGGGGGTCCGGCCTCGGGGTCCTCGAAACTCTCCAAGAAGATCGTCATCCCTCGGCGGATGTGCCTGTCGTTCTGTTACTCGCCGCGGCGGCGGAGCATCTGATCTTTCCCGCGCGGTTTCCCGACTTGAAGATTTTCTCCAAGCCGATCGACCCGATTGAGATTGTTGCAGCCGCTCAAGACGTGCGGATTTGTGGGGGCACGGCGCGATGGATGGATTGATTCGTTTTTCCCTTGCCAATCCACGCGCGATCACGGTGATGACGATCACCATGATCATTGCGGGCGCCGCGGCCCTGGCGGTGATCCCCTCCGATATTTTGCCAATCTACCGCAGCCCGGCGGTGCAGGTTTTCACCTTCTATTCGGGCATGTCGGCGACCAATGTCGAAGCCGACATCTCCAACCGGATGGAACGCTCCACCGGTCAGGCCGCGGGCACGCTCAGGCAAGATTCCCGCTCGATCATCGGGGTGAGTATCGTTCGTAACTACTATGCGGACTCGACCGACCTGAGCGGCGCGTTGACGCAGGTCAACTCGCTGGCGACGGCGTCCATTCCCAATTTGCCGCCTGGGACCTTGCCTCCGGTGATCTTGCCGTTCGATCCGACCTCGTCGACACCGGTCGGGATTGTCGCACTGAATAGCCGTTCGCAAAGCGAGGCGGCCCTTTACGATGCGGGGCGCTTTGAAATCAGGAACTTCATCATGGCCTCGCCCGGGGCCAACGCGCCGGTGGTTTACGGCGGGAAATTGCGCACCGTGCTCGCCATGCTCGACCGGCAAAAACTCCAAGCGCGTGGGCTTTCTCCCACCGATGTCATGGATGCTCTCGATCGTCAAAATGTCTTCCTGCCCGCAGGGGATGCCAAGTTTGGCGGCACCGACTACGCCCTCGATTCCAACTCGATGTACGAAATCGTCGACCGGATGGGGGATATTCCCATTCGCTCGAATTCGCACGGCGTCGTCTTCTTGAGAGATGTCGCCACGCCCAAGGACACGTCTCTCATTCAAACGACCATTGTTCGCGTTGACGGCCGCCGTCAGGTGTACATCCCGGTCTACAGGCAGCAAGGGTCGAGCACCTTGCAGGTGGTCGAGACCCTCAAGGAGAATCTGCCCGACATGCAGGCGCGGATGTCGACGCCCGATGTGGAACTGAAGCTGGTCATGGACCAGTCGGTCTATGTGAAAAGCGCGATCGAAAGCCTGGTGGAGGAGGGGATCTTGGGGGCGGTTCTTTGCTCCTTGGTGATCCTGTTGTTTCTGGGCCAATGGCGCATGACCGTGATCGCGGTATTGACGATCCCGATCGCGGTGTTCGGATCGATCGCTTGCCTGTACATGGCCGGCCAGTCGATCAACGTCATGACCTTGGCGGGCTTGGCTTTGGCGATTGGGCCTTTGGTGGATAGCGCGATCATCTGCCTTGAGAATGTACATCGGCATCTTGGACTGGGAAAAACTCCGAAGGAAGCCGCGTTCGTTGGCCCGAGCGAAGTCGCCATGCCGGAATTGACCGCCAGTTTGTGCACCCTTTTGGTGCTGGCGCCGTTGACGATGATTCCCGGCCTGGGCTCGTTCCTTTTCCGGCCGATGTTCCTGGCCGTGGCGTTTGCCATGACGATCGCTTATCTTCTATCGCGTACTTTCGTCCCGGCGCGGGCCGCTGCCTGGCTGCTGGGCCATGGACCGGAACATCATGCAGACCACGGCCATGCTCCTGCGTCCCAGATCTCGACCGATCAGGAATTGCAGAACGACGGCGGCGATGATCGGAAGCTGGAGTCGCAAGTCATCGACGCCAGCGTCAACCCGTCGATATCGTCCGCTCATCAAGAAGAAGAGGCGCCCATCGGGTTTTTCGCAAAGCTCTGGGGCGAATGGGAGAAGTTGATCGGAGCCGGGATTTACCTGTATGTGCGCATGCTCGAGGTCGCGCTCAAGGTTCGTTACCTGATCATCTTTGGGGCGTTTGGCCTTTTGGCACTGACCCTGATCGTTCTCGGGCCGGTGCTTCGCCGCGAATTCTTCCCCGAAGTCGACGCGGGCTCCTTTGAAATGACGGTCCGGCTGCCCTCGGGTACCCGGATCGAAGTCACCGAAGGATATATCGAAGCGATCGAAACCTACATGAAGTCGAAAATGGACCACGACTTGGAACTGATCATTGCCGAGCTCGGGCTAACGGCTGACTGGTCGGCCGCCTACACCCCCAATAGCGGTCCCATGGATGCCGTGGTCAAGGTCCAGTTGAAACATCACCGAACGCGTTCGGCGCAGGAATGGGTGGCCTTCCTTCGCGATCGCTTTCAATCCGATGCCGACTTCGAAAAACTCCTGTCCGAGGTGTACGCGCGCAAAATTCGCCTCAAGGAGATTCCTTCAAGCGTCACTCCTTTCAATCGCCTCAATATCGAATTCGCCTTTGACGCCGGCGGATTGATCCGGGCGGCAATGAACGAGGGAAAGTCGACGCCGCTCAATGTCAAGGTGACGGGAAAGAAGCTGGAAAAAACGCGCGCGGTCGCCGAGGGCATTCTTGCCGCGGTGCAGAAAATCAAGGGAGTGGTCGACGCGCGCATCATTCAGCGCCTCGACTATCCCCTCTACATGATTGAGGTCGATCGCGCCAAGGCCGCGGCCCTGGGCCTCAACCAGCTTGAGGTGATGCGCAACATCGTGGCGTCGCTCAATTCGAGCGTGCAGTTCAACAAGCGTAACTTCTGGATCGATCCGGTCAGCCACAACCAGTACTATGTCGGCGTCTCCTATCCCGAGGCCGACATCACCGATCTGGAAACCCTGCTCGATATTCCGATCACCGGGCCGGCGCAACCGAAACCGGTCGCCATTCGCACCCTGGCCACCGTGAAACGGGCCACGGTACCCTCCGAAATCTCGCACACGAATCTTCAGGCAACGATCGACTTGACGATGGGGGTTTATGGCAGAGACCTGGGCCATGTGGCCGACGAAGTCCGAGCTGCCGTGGCCACTTTCGGTGTCGAGCGGCCCGATGGGGCGTGGACTCCTTACGACCCAACCAAGCCCGACAAGACCAAGCTCGAAGGCTCAAAGATTCTCCTGAGCGGCGAATATCAAAAAATGCAGGTGACCTTCCTGTATCAAGGTCTGGGTATGATTGCCGCCATCCTTTTGATTTATTTTCTTTTGGTAGGCCTTTTCAAATCCTACCTCACCCCGGTGGTGGTTTTGGCCGCCGTGCCGGTCGGGTTAATTGGCGTGGTCGGCATGCTCTGGATCACCGGCACCGCGCTCAATGTGCAGTCGCTCTTGGGCGTCATTTTCATGATTGGCATTGTGGTTTCCAACACCGTCCTCTTGACTGACTTTGCCATGAACTTGCAAAAAGAGCAGAACGTTCACGCCGACGAGGCTATTCGCAAAGCAGCCGTGATCCGCGTGCGCCCCGTCGTCATGACGGCGCTGGCAACCTTCTTTGCCTTGATTCCCATGTCGCTAGGCCTCGCCCGCGGCAGCGAGGCGAATGTTCCCCTCGGCCGCGCCGTTCTGGGCGGCCTCATCGCGGGTCTCTTGACGACGTTGTTCGTCGTTCCCTGCATTTATTCGTTACTCGTCCCCGCCAAACTGGAAGACTAAGATCGGTCAGAATCCAGGCGAGCGACGTGCGTAAGCGCGTTGATTCTAAACCCTGAACAGGGTGAGATCGCGCAATTGAGACAGAAGTAATCATCCGTCCCAGACGATCTCCACTTTCCCCATCGCCGTCTGAGAAATGTCGAGGGACTTTTAAACTTGCGTCGAGCTTTTCGGCCAATTATCGTCCCGCCGTGATCGGCACGCTTCCCGGCGTCGTACCCACCGCCGTCAGTAACTGAAACTGGCTCACGTTGTAGTCGGCAATTGCGCGCACCAGTTCGATTCGCGTCTCCAGAAGCTGCCGCGTGCTGTCGAGGATTTCGAGCGGCAATCCGATCCCTTGTTGAATCCGGGCCATTTCGGCCCGATAACCATCTTCGGCCGTGGTCATTTGCGAGCGGGCGGTTTGAATGCGGATCCAGGCCGCAACCACCTGGGCTTGCGCATCGGCCACCTCGGCACGGATGCGGTTGCGAATTCCATAAAAATATTCTTCTTTTTGGCGCACGATCGCCTGATTGCGTTTGACGAGCGACGCCGGGCCGAAGCCCAAATTCTGGATATTCCAGACCGCGAGTACGTCAAATTCGTTCAGAAAACCAAAATTGCCGAATGAGGAAGTCGGCAAATTGTTCCCGCCGCCGCCGTAGCCGCCAAAGCTGTAGCCGATCATCACCGTGGGCAGGAAAGGTCGCATTTTTTCCTGGCCAACGCGCAGTTGCGCTTCGGCGATGTCGCTGGTTCCGGCAAGCATTTCGGGGCGGCTGGCTTCCGCCAGGACGATCAACTCTTCTTGCGATGTCTTTTCGTCGATCATCGTGAGCGCAGACAAAGGCACCGCAGGCAATGTCAAACGCACCACCGGATCGAGATTCAAGATGGCCGCCAGGCGTGCCGAGGCGGCGATGCGGTCCGCAATGACCGGTTCGATCTGGGCCTTGAGCAACTGGGCGTTTGATTTGGCGCGGTTGGCATCGGCCTCGCGGCCTTGACCCGTCTTGGCATAGGCTTCCGTCTTGCGGACGATCTCGTCGAAATCGGCTTCGCTTTTGCGGTATTCGACGAGCAGGGCGTCGGCGCGCATCAGATCGATGTAGGCCGTGGCGACATCGAGCAAGGTGTTGTTTTCGACGGTGTGGACATTGGCATTGCGGCTGACCAACCGTTGCCGTGCGACCTTGGGTTCCGAGATGATGTCGGCCAAGGGCAAGTAAAACCGGATGCCGGGAAACGAGGCGCTGCGTGCCGCGAGGGAGTGCGCGCCGCCGCCGAAGAACATGCTTTGCCGGTCGGAATCGATGATTTGACCCGACGAACGCTGCAACTCTCCGCGGTGCAAATTGAAATTGACGCCAGTATTGAGAGTCGGCAGTTTCAAGGCATCGGCGGCGACCCGTTGAGCTTCCGCTTCCTGCACGGCTTCTCGCGCCACATTGATCAGCGGATTGGCAATTCCTCCGAGCTCGAGGGCATGCACTAAATCGATGTTGGCTTCCGCGGGAAAAGGCAAGGGAAGGTCGCTGGATTCGTCCTGGGTTGCCTGTTCGTCTTCTGCGGCGACCTCGCGCGCCGCCATCGTCTCGATCACATTTTCCGTAGGCGCGGGCGAAGCGGCCCTGCCGAGCCTCGGGGCCGGTAATTCGTGCATCGCGGGTTGGGAACTGGTCTGGCATCCGCTCTCGACCAGGCCGAGAACGATCATGCTTTTTAACCAGGTTCCCTTGTTCCGCCAAGCCATGCCGTGATGCCTCGCCTTCCTAATCGCAAATGGGTCCGATTTTTTCTGTGCTTTTGACTATTTCTTTTCCGGCACAGGCGCCGGCAAGGTATCCACCGAAGTCGGTTTCAGGAGATTGGGCGGCACGGGGCGGGCGAGTGAATCGGCCGGCGGTTGACCCAGGGCCACATAAAGTTGGAACTGGGTCCGGTTGTAATCGATGATGGCGTCGAGGTATTCGAAGCGAGAACGGGCGAGCAAGCGCATGCTGTCGATCACCTCGATCGGCAGTCCCTGGCGGCCTTTGATTCTTGTCAGGTCTTGTTCAAAGCCTTCCCTGCCGGCGCCGAGCGCCATGGCCGCGATGTCGATCTGCTTGAGTTTGGCCCTGGCGCGAGCGTCGGCCTGCACGACTTCGGCGCGCACGCGATTGAGGGTATCTTGCTGCCGCAAGTCGGCCTGCCGCGCCCGCGCGGCGGCGGCGCGAGTCATCGCAATGTTCCCCACGCCCAGGTTTTGAAAGGTGAAATAGACCACCGAGTCGATGTCGAGCCGGTTGCCGAAATCGCCAAAGCGTGGCCCGGTCTGGGGTTCGCCATTGCCGCCGATGAATCCCCCCGGCTGACTGACAAGATTGCTGCCGCCGCCGAAGGCTCCCGTGCTGAAACCCATCACCACGGTCGGAGAAAAGGGGAGATATTTGGCGTTGGACAGCGCATAAATCGCTTCGCGAATTTCCGCGCGGCGTTCCCCCAGTTCGGGGCGCTGCATCATGGCGATGGCCACGAGTTCGGCGATCGGCACCGGTTCGGGCACCACGGCAATCGGCACGGCGGCCGCCTCGAGTGGCTTCAGGCGCACCACCGAGTCCATGTTGAGCCAGCGGCCAAGCGTCGCCGAGGCGGCGATGGCATCGGCTTCCGTTTGAGCGTACTCGGCTTCGCGTTTGCGTAGCTCGACCGTGGCCCGGTCGGCGTCGGCTTTGCGGCCCTGGCCCGACTTGGCGTACGCATCGGTCAGCCGGGCCAACTCGCGGGCTTCGGACAGGTTCAATTGCAGCACCGCCAGCCGGGCTTCAGCGCGCAAGAGTTCGTTGTAGGCGAGACAAACTCGCAAGAAGTTATCGTTTTCGGCCGTGCGGGCACCCGCCTTGTTGCGTTCGACAACCTGCAGCGATTGCAGGTAGCCAAACCAGGCGTTGCCGAGGTTCAAGTTGTAGTAGATGCCCGGCAGATTCACCGAACCGGCCGCCACGGCATTGGCCCCCAGGCCGACAAACATGCCGTCGCGATTGACATTGAGGATGTTGCCGTTGGATTGCTGCAGCGGGCCGCGATGGAGGTTGTAGTTGAGGCCAACATTGATGTTGGGCAGCGCCTGCGCGGCCGCCAACTGGCGAATCGCAAGCGCTTCGGAGACGCGCTCCCTGGCAAAAAGGATGTCCGGGTTTTGCACTCCGGCAAGCCTGAGCGCCGTGGGCAGGTCGATCAGCGATTCGCCTTCCTTCAGGGGGGAAATCAACGCCGATTCGCCAGGACGGTTCTCTGGGTTCTCCGTTGCGGACGATTCTTTGATGAGAGGCGGCAGGCGCCGCTCGGGCACCAGTTTCTCGGGGACTCCCGGGGCCGATTCGACCGGGGCCACAGGGGGTTGGGCAGGGGCTGGTGCGCCTGCCAGGCAAGCTCCCAGCGTAGCGAGCCAGGATGCCACCACTCGGGTGCTCGGTCTCATTTTCTTTCCCCGAATCCCTGCTCAAAATCGTTTCAGAATCTCAATCCGCCATCGAGGTTTTGAAATTCCACGGTCCAACCCCGCCCGTACAGGCGGCATAATCTGATTTATCGCCCTGATTCGCCGGCGATCTGTAGGAATTCATCCGTCTGCGCAAAATGGCTTCCAGAAAGGCTTTAAATGAATAGAAATCCACCGCGGCGGGGAAAGTTTCACCGTGGTTAGGCCGATTTTTTCGCGAGACTTGTAGGGGAAATCAACGACAAAATGGCGCCCTTTCCCGAAAGGAAGGTGCCAGGCGCTTGGAAAATCAGGCGTGGTTCCAAGATTGGAAAAACTAAAAATCGACTTGCGCTTGCAGGCCGAAGGCGCTGGCCTGGCTGTTCCGCTGGTACGGCGAATTCAGTGTATTTCCGTCCACGATGTTTCCTTGCTTCAAGTAGACGGGAATGTAGTTGAAGCTCAGCTTGGTGTAGGGGTTCATGTACCAGTTGAGAGCGAACGTGGGGTCGAGCAACTGACCGCCATAAATGCCGGCGGAATTCAAGGTGATGTAGTTGAGCCGCACGCCGAGCTCCCAGGCGCCACCCAGGAAATGTCCGGGGCGTGAGTCTTGTTTGGGAATGACCCGGTCGAAGACCGCCAGATTGCGATCGTAAACCCGGTGCTCGCCTGTCAGGAAATAGGTCATGAAGACATAGCCACCGCCAAAGATGGGGGTGCCGTTGATCTTCGATCCTGGCACCAGATCGCCGTTGTTGGCAACCGGCACAATGCTGCCTTCGGCCTGTATCGAAAACGGTCCATGCACCCAGGCGGTATCCAGATGAAAGATCTGGTAGTACATCGGCGTGCTGTTGAGCACCGGCGTTTGCACCATCGATTGGTTTTGCCGGAAGCTCGACGTGCCGAATTGCCCCTGAATGAGCCCCAATTCGGGAGAATTACCGCCGAAGCGGCCGAAAGCGAAAGCGTTCTGCCCCGTCGGTGCAATGATCGAATAAGTACCGCCGAAATGAAGCACTTTCTCGCCGTCGTTTTCGTACTGCATGCAATGCGTCACTCGTCCCGCGCCGCCGTAGCCATTTTGCGTTGACAAGTCGTTGCCGTAGAAATCCTGGAAACCGCGGAAGGCGCTGGCCGTCCAGGTCCATTTCTTGTCCTCGGACCAGTCGAAAAAGCCGATGCCGGTGCGGCGAAACGGGCTGAAGACGAACAGGCTGGAACGGTCGATGAAGGGATTGAACCGGAAGCTCGTCACTTCTTCGAGTGAGAACGGCTGCTTCCACTGGCCAATCCGGATATGGCCCAGGAATGGCGCCTCATTGAGATCGATGTACATATCGGTGATCGTGGGCCGGCCGAAGGTGCCCAGATCAAACTGAAACCGGTAGTCGACGTTTTCCGCCACCGACCCGAACATGGTCAAGCGGGAGCGCTTGATGCCGGTGCCGTCGTATTCATCGCCGACGGCCTGGCGGTTCGCCGGAGTTTGGCTGTAGAACACCGACAAGATTTGAAACACGCCGCCGACATTGACGATCGGGTATTTCTTCTTTTCAGCGCTGCCGATGATCGAACCGAAGAGCATCGGTTCGCCGTACTGGTTTGGCTGCGGCCCGCCTGGCGGAATCGGCGCGGGACCTTCTCGAATGCGGTCGAGGAGGCTGGGGGGCGTGGTATCCTCGTCGCGCGCCGGCGGTTGCTCGGTCAAACGCTCCGGCAAAAGCGTGGACGCATCGGAAGTCGGCGGTTCGGGTTTTTGTTCCGGCGCAATGGGGGCCGGGTTGAGCGGCGGCTGATCGGACGTTCGTTCCGGCGCAATTCCCGATCGCGTTGCCCGCGGTTTTTCGGTAGTTGGTCGTTCCAAGCTGCGAGCAGGATTCGCGGGCGCGGGATCCTGGCCAGAGACGTTGCCGGGGCTGGTGACGAAACCACCCCAACCCGCTGCTATGGTTGCGAGAAACCATAGGAGCATACGGATTTTCTGACAACGGATCATGGCATCAAGCCCCCTCCCCCGGGGACCGGGCCTACATGCCAACATCCGTTACAAGTGTCAATTCCGATTTGGCAAGCAGGTGCCGCCACCCCTGAGTTTCGCCAAGACAGGCGGAAAAAACAAGGCGGGCCGCGGAATTGGGAAATTGCGGCGTCCTTGGGCAGTTTTGCGGTGCTCCTCTGACCTTGAATCCCCTTTATGGGTGGGAGTAATCTGAAAGCCCTTGGCCAAGGAGGAGGCCCTTTCACGGATGGAACTGGACGCACTGATCGAAGCTGGCCTGCGCAAGGCGCTCATGGAACCCGGCGGCTGCTTTTTGCATCCCGGTCGTGACGGCGAAACCGGTATGTTTCCCGCCACTGCCGTAGGCAAGCGCGCTGCCGCCAAAACCGTGCAAGAAGGGCTGATTGAACTTGCGAAAGAGAACGAACCGGTCCGCTTGACCGAAAAAGGGCGCGAGCGACTCACCCGTCTGCTCAACCCCAAGACCATACTTGAAGACTTCGTCCGGGTGCTCGAACAGCGCCAGGATCTGGCCAGGCAAACCCTCAAGTCGGTGCAAAATCAGGTGGAGCAGATCGAACGGCTGCGCGCCGGACTGGCCGATTTGCGCGCATTCCTCGGCGATCTCACCCTGGGTCGCCCCGACGCGGAGATTGCGAAACCTCCGTCGAGCGAAGAAACCTTTGATGGCCATCAACTGGCCAGCGCGCTTTTGGGAATGACCCGGGCCATTCTGGTGCGCCATGAAAGCCGCAGCGGCGCCGACATGCTCCTTTGCGATCTTTGGGAAGGCCTCAAGGCGGCCCGGCCCGAGTTGACGATCGGCCAGTTTCAGGACCTGCTCAGGCAATGGCACTCGGAAGGGTTCATTACCCTCAATCCCTGGACGGGACCCCTTTATCAGATGCCCCGTCCCGAACTCGCTTTGTTGTCCGGTCATGAGGTTGCCAGTTACGTCCGCTGGTCCGGTACCGCGAATTCCCAGGCCCGGTCCGGTACTCATCCCGATTTTGCCGCGGCGGCAGTCATCTAGACAGAAATGAACAGGAGCAAAAGGAACATGTTCGCAAGTTTGACCCAAACCGCCGAACAGAAAATGCTGCAGGCGCTTCGCGTTTCGGGAAACCCGTTTCGCAATCATTTCGCGCGCAACCCCGATGACGACACCTGCGCGCGCTACCATGTGCCGGAGCTCTACGCCGGCGAGCGCCAGGTGCTCTTGGGCATCGTCGATCGCCATCGCTATTCGGCCGGTCAGCCTTCCGAAGTCGTGCCGATCCTCGGAAATAAGGGCGCGGGCAAAACCCACCTGCTTCATTCGATCAAGCATGGCACCGAACAAAGCTGGCAACTGCTCGTCACACCGGGCACCTTTCAGCGCGACACCGATTTCCTCGAGTATTTGCTTTTCCAGTTGATCGAAACGCTGCTGGGCGGCGGCAAGCAGCGCAACGCCCGCCCGCTCGATTTCATCGGCGAAAACCTGATCCGGCTGCGTCTGATCGCCGCGCTCAAGAACATGGGCGATCAGGAACGCAAGGAAATGTTTCCCGCCGCGCCCTTCATGGGCTGGCTGCGGGCCTTCGGCTTTGGGTCGAGTCAATCGCAGGAACGGGCCGAGTGGTTGCTTGCCCAACTCACCCGCTTGGGCAATCTCCCCTATCATCAGGGGGCGATGCGCTCCCTTTGCGATCAAAGCGGCCTGGGGCCCGATGCGGTTGTGCGTTTGCTTGAAAAGCATGAGGAACGCAGCGAGGGCCGGTCCGCTTCGGCACTCATGCGCCGTTCGCTCGTCGGTGGCTTTGCCAAGGCGGTGCTCCAAGGCAACGAAAGCGACCTGGCCGAGTTTTTGACCTTCGGCTTCGCCGAGCTCAATTTGCAAATCCGTCCCAGCCGCCAGGACCTGGTCCTCGCCCTGTTCAAGGTGCTGATGGAGCTGTTCAAGTCGCTGCATATTCCGGTGGTCGTGGCCTTCGATCAGCTTGAAGACCTGCTTTTGGCAAGGCGCAACGACGAATCGCACAAGACGGCCGAAGCCTTCTTTGCCGGCATCGTCCATGCCATGCATCAGATCGAAGGCTTGACCTTCCTGATCTTCGCCGAGCGGGGGCTTTGGAACCGTTTCATTCCCTCGATCGATGGCTACATCCAGGACCGCCTGAACCAGCCGCTGCATGTGCCCGGGTACGGGACGATCCACGCCTTGCGCCTGGAGGCTCCTTTGATCGACATGGTTTCGCGAGTGGTCGAGGCGCGCCTGCGTTCCATTCAGGCCACCGTGCTGGAAGCGCGCGAACTGTCGCCGATTTTCCCCTTCCGGCAGGAACAGATCGAGCGGATCGCCCGCACCGAGCCGACCTTGCGCGATATGCTGCAACAGTTTCGCCAGCTTTTCGACCTGGTGGTTTTCGGTGCGGAAGCGGCCGAAAACGACGAGGCGGCGCACCGTGTCGAGACGATGGTATCGCGTTCGGTGTCCGGCAATTCCGACGCGGCGGGAATCGACAGCGACCCCTCCCAAGAGGATCACTCGGGCCAGGCCGCGGCCAGCGGTCCAACCGTAATCCATCACGATGCTCACGGGCTTGGCCAACCGGCGCAGGCTCCCTCGTCGCTCGTGCGAGGTCCCGCGGCGCTCGGCGGTTCGACCGCAGGCGCAGAGACCAGAGTTCCGCCGGCCGGCTACAACGACCCGCATTCCTTGGCGTCCCCATCGGTCGTTCGCGGCGGTCCGTCGCCCTTGTCCAGTTCTGATTTGTGGGATCAAGAAGTTCGTTCCGCCAAGCGCCGGCTCGAACCCGAAGGCGCCATTACCGGTGCGACGCGCGAGTTGCAGGCGGGACTGGGGCATTTCCTCAGGCTCTGCATGGACCATGGAGTCAAGGTTGGTCCCTGGCGCTTGCAACATGTCGTCGAGGAATGGAACTTCGGCGAACATCCCACCTATGGAGTTCTGTCTCTGGCCCACTGGACCGCTCGCGGCGGCCAGCCCTGGCGCGTGGGGATCGGTCTGTTCCTGGGCAAGGGGCAAGGGAAGCTCAAGGATCTGACGACCAAGCTGGGCGTGCTCGATATCGAACCGCCGGTGCTCGATCAGATGATTCTGCTGCGCCCCGAAGACGATCCCTCGCTAACGGGCAAGAGCAAACAGGCCTGGCAAGAACAGGAACAAAAAGGCCGCCATCCGCGCCTCGAACTGGTCGCTCTTGATGAGTTGGCAGTCCTGTTCGCCGTCCCTCGCATCATCTCTTCGATCTGCGAGAGTTTGCCCCCGGGTCAGGCGATGCCCAATGAAGCCGATCTGATTCAGGATCGCTGCGAAAAACTGCTCCGCCAGGTTTGCATGCCCCTGCAAGGGGGTTGATCGAACCAGGGACGGTCTCGCCGAGCCAGGGGCTGAAGAACTTTGTCGCAACCTGTTGGCCTTTCAGGCCAACAGGTTGCGTTCGTTTGCACGGCTGGTCGCCTTTCCCATTCCGGCCATTTGCTTTTCACAATTCAGACCGTGTCGATTGCCTCGTAAGATAGCGCCAACGCTTGCTGGAAAAGCGTTGGGGTTTGGGAACATTGCCGGATGGCGGTCAAGTCGTTGGCATCGTGGGAGGAAGCCTGGTCCTGGTGGTCGGGCCTGGCCAATTTCGAAACACGGCCGGCGTTGCCTGGCGAGCTCAAGCTTGGCCGCATGCTCGGCATCATGAGCGCCTTGGGTGATCCCCATCTTCTGCCGCGCATCATCCATGTAGCGGGTACGAAGGGCAAAGGATCGATCGCAGCCATGGTCGAATCGGTGCTTCGCCATGCCGGCTTGCGCACCGCGCTTTACACTTCGCCTCACTTGTCTCACGTGACCGAACGATTTCGCTTTGGCGCCGATCCGGTGGCCGTCGAAGAACTCGCCGCCGCCGTGCTGGAAGTCCGCGAGGTGGTCGGTGCGATCGATTCGCCCTTGTTTGCTATGGGGCCGCCCACCTTTTTTGAAGTCGCCACCGCGGCTGCTTTTGTGCTGTTCGCGCGGAAAAAAACGGAATTTGCCGTGCTGGAAGTTGGCCTGGGAGGCCGGCTCGATTCGACCAACATCTGCCAGCCGGCCTGTTGCGTCATCTCCACGATCGGACTGGATCACACCAAAATCCTGGGCGACACGCTCGAGCTGATCGCCCAGGAAAAAGCGGGCATCGTCAAACCAGGGGTTCCGGTCATCAGCGGAGTGATCGAGGATCCGGCCAGGGAAGTGGTGCGAAGCGCCGCGCGAAATTGCGGTTCAATCCTTTGGGAGTGGAAGCGCGAAATCGAGATCGAAGGCGAAGAGATTGCCTGGTGGGAAAAGGGCAGGGTGCAAACAGTGAATGTACGCACACCCGCTGGAACCTATGCGGGATTGCCTTGCCCGTTGCCGGGCAAGCATCAGTGGCAAAACTTGGCCTGCGCGGTGGGCGTGATCGACATGGTCTTGGGAGATGCCATTCCCGATCGATGGGAGGTCCTCAAAAAAGGCCTGCAGGCCACGAAGTGGCCGGGGCGTCTGGAGGTCCTCGGGCGCGATCCCCTGACCATTTTCGATGGTGCGCATAACCTCGATTCGGCCGCGGCCCTGGCCAGGGAAATCGGGCGCATTCCCTTGCTAGATAAAAGAGGTCAAAGGGGTCAAAGGCGTTTCATCGTCTCCATTTCTTCGGACAAGGATCAGGAGGCGATCCTGAGGCAGTGGGCGCCCCTGGCCGATGAAATGATTCTGACCCGTTACACCTCAGGCCAGCGGGCCACGCCGCCGGAAACTCTTTTGAATCTGATGAGCGCGCACGATCGATCCCATTGCCGGATTATCGACCATGCGGGCGAAGCGCTGGAAACGGTGCTCAAGGCAGCGGCC
This sequence comes from Gemmataceae bacterium, assembly GCA_965226945.1. Classification (GTDB taxonomy): domain Bacteria; phylum Planctomycetota; class Planctomycetia; order Gemmatales; family Gemmataceae; genus SYLG01. The sequence continues at coordinate 5,974,614 of OZ245717.1, forward strand.
CCGGACGATCAGATCATCGTCACCGGATCGCTTTTCCTGGTCGGCGAGTTGCGTCCGCTCATGCGGGAAAAATCGGCTACTTAGCGCAAGGGAAAACCTCAATCGAGTATGCCCATCCTGAGCGAAACTGCGCGAGCCTTGCCGTGTTTGGCGGTTGTCGCGGCCAAGGGGCCGAAATTTTCTGCAGTCGGCCGGCAAGCGAAGTCGCAACCGTCGATTTTCCGTGCAAGCTTGCCCTGCAGGATGTCATGCCACCCGAGCCGTTCATGGAGTTGGAACGATGGGTTACCACGTTCGTCGGCGATTGCTTTTCGCGCTTTGCTTATTGAGCGGGACAGTCCTTTCGGTCCGATCTGACGATCTTCTGAACGAAGTCAAAATACGCCGCGAAATCGCGATCCAGGCCCTGGAAAGCGACATTCGCGATATTCTGCGTGAAGCGGAAAAACAGATCGTTTCGGATCCCAAGGCCGCCGCCTCCCAAATCGACACCGCCCAAAACCTGCTCGATGAACAAAATGTCCTCAATTCCTCCAAAAAGGAATCGTGGCAACGGCGCATCAAGACCTTGCGTACCTCGCTGGCCAAGGGGGAAGGATCGTCGGCTTATCCCAGCCGCAACGGCACGCCGACCTTCACCGGCAGGCCGCGGCCCGATACCACCAAGAACGATGATCGCACCCGCTCCTCGCTCGCGGAACTCAATCGTCTCAAGGACGATGGCAAGCTCGACGAGCGGGCCAGCCGCGCCGAAGCCCTCGCCAAGGCCGATCCGGACAGCGTGTATATGCAGTTCGCCGCGCGTCAGGCGCGCCTGGACGGCAACCGGGCGAAATCGGTCAAGGATCGCGAAGAGTATTCGAAATCGACCCTTTCGAATATGAACGATATCGACCGCGCCAGCGCGCCCCAGGTGGCCGATGTGACCCTGCCAGACGACTGGGCGGAAAAGTCGAAGCGCCGCTCCGCCGCAATGCAGATGAGCCCCAAACAGCGCAACTTGATGAAAGCGTTGACCTCGCCGGTAAGCGTCGATTTGACCGGCCGCAATTTCCAGACCTTCCAGGACGAAATGGAGAAGCATCTGGGCGTGCCGTTCGTGCTCGACCGCGCCGCCATGGATCAGGTGAACGTGACTTCCGAAACCACGCTGAACCTCAGGGCGCGCAACTGGGCGGGGCGTAGCGTGATGCGCAAGGTGCTTGCCGACCTGGGGTTGACCTATGTCATTCGCAATGACGAGTTGCTCATCACCGTGCCGGAGCGGGCCAAGGAATTGATGATCACCCGCGCCTACTATGTCGGCGACCTGGTCACGACGCAGAACCTGATCGGGGGGTGGCCGGTCAATCAGGCGATGATGATGCAGACGATCAACGGCATCATCGAGTCGATCAAGTCGCAAGTCGATGGCGATAGCTGGGCGCCCAAGGGCAACGGCACCATCTTCTTCGACCCGATTTCGATGTCAATCATGGTCAAACAGACCGCCGAAGTGCATTTTCAACTCGGTTCGAAATAGCCGGTGGAGATTTGCTGGCGATCGAGATGATGATTTGATCGCGATAAAAGCTTTCGGATTCGCAAGGGAAAAAGAGGCACGCCGGGTTTCGCCCGGCGTGCCTCTTTTGTCCGCGGTTCGGCCCCAGGGATAGTGGGGCGCGAATTGGTTGCCTGTTTGCAAGATGCTTTAAATTAAAGAGTTGCGTTGGTTTTGGATGGGGATTCGGGTCGTCGATCATTGCCATCGGAGGCTTGCCCCCGCTTCGGAATTTGGCAGTCACAAGGGATTTGTTTGGTTTGACATCAAAGGGCGGCCGAATGAATTCATGACGGGACACGATCCGTTCCTACGGATTGTGCCAGTGAGCCGGGAAAAAAGGTCATGGATCGTCCTAGGTGGTGGGTACGGTGTCTTTCGCTTCCTTTGGCCGCGATCTGCATGGTTGGGGAACTCCACTCACAGGATCGGCGCGAGCCCTTTAACCCAGGACCGACCGGCTCCCCGGGAGTCATGGGCGGCAGGCCAGGGCCTTCGGCGGGCCGGATCCAGCCCAGTCAAAACTCACGGCCGCGCCAAAACCTCACGCCTCTTCCCGGTCAGCCACGCGTTCCGGATACCGACATTGATCGCGACCAGCCAGATCCCATTGCCAATCGTGAAAGACTGCTCGGACCCGAAGGGGTGCTCAATCCCTACCGGGGCATGAAGGGCGGCATCACGCTGGATGAATGCATCGAATCGATGGTTTCAGGTAACTTGGATCTCCAGCAAAGCCGGGGCGATATCACTCACGCTGAAGCCGACCTGATCACCGCTGGCCTGCGCACCAATCCGATCGCCTATGTCGACACCCAGAATGTCCCCTACGGCAAATACACCGACCGGACGACCGGCGGGCCGGTGCAGTACGACTTCAACATCGTCTACCCGCTCGATTTCTCCCGCAAGCGCCAGGCAAGAGTGCGATCCGCCCAATTTTCCAAACAGGCCGCGGAAGCCAAGTACGAAGACACCGTCCGGCTAGGAATCGACAACCTCTACACCGCCTACGTCGATGCCTTGGTGGCTCAGCGCAATAAAGAATATAAAGAATATAAAGAATACAGGGACAATGAAGAAAATACCGCGGAAAAAAAAGATAAAAAGAAAGACGCGGAGAAAAATCCCGGCTTGATGACCCGTGAACCGGATGAGGTTCAAGACACCTATGACACGGCCTTCGCGCGGCTGGCGATCCTGCTCAATGTGTCGCGGGAAGAATTGAAAGGGCGCGGTTTGCGCGGAAGAATCGCCTACAACCGCAACGAAGAGCCCGTTCTTCCTTCCGAAGAGGAACTCGTGCAAGAGGCGCTGGCGTGCCGGCCGGACTTGATCGCGCAAAAGATCGGTGTTTCGCGGGCGGATGCCGACATCGAAGTCGCCAAGACCAGCCGCTTTGACGACGCGCAGCTATTGCTTCAACCCTACACGCTTTACCGGGGAATTCCCCCAAGCGCACCGAGTGACAGCTATGGATGGTCGGTTGGCTTAACCATCCCCTTGCCGATTTACAATCGCCAGCAAGGGAACATTCTCAAGGCGGAAACCATTTCGCACCAGTCGAGGCTGCAAACTCAGTCGATCGAGAACAATATCGAGGCGGAAGTCAGGCAAGCGTACCGGCAGCGCAATTTGGCTCGCGCCGCCGTCGAAAAATTCATCAGGGAAAACCATAGCAATCGCGAAGCAAAGAATCAGTCGATTGACCGGCTGAAGGCGCGCTTCGGCGAAAAGGGAAAAGACCGCGACGAGGATCTCCTCTTCTTGGTGACGCGAGTCGAAAAGGTGCTGGCCGATTCGGAGGAGGAAGAGCTGAAAAAGTTCGACGAGCTTTTGGTCCAGAGCCGGCGCGCCATGTTGCGCCTCAATACGGCGGTCGGCCGGCGCATTCTTCCCTGATTCGGCCTTTGCCCCCTTCGGCGTAATTCCTTAATTGACTTCAAAGAAGACCCGCGCACTTCTGCGATTCGAGCCGAGGGACCCACTCATGAGCCGTTACTTCCCCGAAGGGGACGATTTCAATCGCCTCGAGATCTTTCCCGGTGTCGTGGCAAACACCACGCCGGGCGAACACATCCACCTATCTGCGGTCGAATTCGCCGACGGAGGCATTGTCGAGCGCCACTCTCACCCGCACGAACAGTGCGGCGTCGTGGTTCGCGGGCGGGCGCGCTTTGAAATTGGCGATGAAGTTCGCGATTTGGGACCGGGCGATCTCTACCGAATTCCAGGGGGGGTGCCTCACCGCGTGGTTGGTCTGGAAGCGCCGGCCCTGGCGGTCGATTTCTTCTTTCCGATGCGCGAAACCTATCTCAAGAAAACCTGATGGGGGCGGGCGATCACGATGCGGGCATTGCTGCAAAGAGTGTCGCGAGCCGAGGTCCGGGTGGGTGGCCAATCGGTCGGGGCGATCGGCAAAGGGATCCTCGTCTTTGCCGGCGTCGCGGCGGGGGACGGCGAGCCGCAGTTTCGCTGGATGATCGACAAAATTCGCGGACTTCGGATTTTTGACGATCCACAGGGCCGCATGAACCTCTCGGTTGAGGAGGTCGGCGGCGCGATTCTCCTGGTCAGTCAATTCACACTCTTTGGAGAATGCCGCAAGGGGCGAAGGCCCGATTTCACCGGAGCAGCCCCGGTTGCGCAAGCGGGTCCGCTCTTTGAGCGGTTTGTCGAGTTGTTTCGGCAGACCGGGTTGGTCGTGGAAACGGGAACGTTTCGGGCGATGATGGATGTGGAACTCGTCAATGATGGTCCCGTAACGCTTTTGCTGGAAAATCCGGCAGATTTTCCGCTGTCAAAAAAGAGAAATCCCGCGGATTTTCCTCCTTCCAAAAGGTGAAATCCCCTGCTTCGTCAGGTAAAATTGAGCCAGTGACGAAAAAGAACCCCATCTGATCGATGCACCACGATTTTCGGGGAGCGTTCCATGCGCCTTGATTTGAGCACCGTCGCGGCCTGCGCTCTGGTTTGTTCCGCGGTTCCTCTGGCCACGGCCCAGGACCTTCTCAAGGAAACGGCCGCGCGGCGTGAAGTGGCCATCGAAAAGGCCAAGGTCAAAGTCAACGAGGCGATTCAGGCGAGCCGCCGCGCCTCCGATACTCGCGCTCGCGAGATCCTGAATCAAGCCCGGGTCGATCTGCGCGGCGACACCGAACTGCCCGACGCGACAATCACCACCCTCGACAAGCGGATTCTTGCCGAACTCGATACGATCGACAAAGGCGCGGAAAACAAAAAGCTGGCAACGTTGCCGCCGCCTCGTACCGGGCCGGCCACCACGCCGCCGCCCGCGGCCAAACAAGACCGGATGGAAATCGATGAAGAGGGCCTTTGGAATGCCAAAAGGCGCAAGTTCGACAACATTCAAAAGGCGGAAGACAAGAAGGGGGATAATTTCTCGGGGCAACTGAACAAGGTCGAGGAAGCGGCTGTTCCCCCCAAGGGGGACTTTGTCCCGCCATCGGCTGAGAAGCAGAAGTTGTTCGCCAACCGTACCACCATGGATGGCCACCCCACGGTGGCCGAAAAGGCGGTCATCGCCAAGTTGGGCCAACCCTTGGGGAAAGCGATGGACGGCGTGCGGGTCACCGATTTTTTCACCTTCCTGAAGGACCGGCACGGCATCGAAGTGATCTATAGCCAGAAAGACCTCGAGGCCAACACGGGTGGCGGCGATGTGCTCAGCGCCACGACCCCCAAGATTTCCGGAAACCTATCCATCCGGTCCGCATTGCGCATGGTCACCGGCAAGTTCAACCTCTCCTACTGGATCGTTGACGAAGGGGTGGAGGTGGTCAGCCAGGAAAAGGCGCGAAGTACCTTGATCACCCGGTCGTACTACATCGGGGATCTGGTCGCCGTTTACCAGCCCCCCACCTGGAACTACCAGCTATGGCGCAATGCCTGGGGCAATCCGGTGCTCGTTTATGGTCCCAACCCGGCGGGGACGCCTTTGGGCCAGCAGCTTCAAATGCGCCAAAATGTGCAGTCGTTGATCCAGATGATCGTCGACATCGACCCCTCCGCCTTCAAGGGAGAGAACCCCTCCACCGTCGTCTACCACCCCGGCACCATGTCGATCATCATCAAGGCGACCGCGGAAAACCATCAGAAGATTATGGGCGGGGGCCGCTAATCGGGGACGAGAGACTTTCCAGGCACCGTTGGATGGTTGCCGGTTTCACCCATACAACAGAAGGAGCCCTGTTTCTCAAGAAACAGGGCTCCTCTCATGATGCAATCTCCTTCCACCCAATGTTCCCGGGGTGTCCCGCGTTATGGCGAATCTATTTGCACGTAAATCGATCGATAAAGTCATGGGGGAAATGGAGGGGGGAGAACGCCTCAAGCGCGTCCTTGGTCCGGTGTCCCTTACCGCTCTCGGAATCGGCGCGATCATCGGAACGGGGATCTTTGTGCTGGTTGGGCAGGCGGCGCGAGATCTGACCGGGCCTTCCCTTATGCTCTCATTCGTGGTCGCGGGGTTGGCCTGTATCTTTGCCGCGCTTTGTTATGCCGAATTTGCTTCCATGGTTCCTGTTGCTGGCTCAGCCTACACGTACGCTTACCTCACACTGGGCGAACTGATGGCCTGGATTATTGGATGGGACCTCATCCTGGAATATGCGGTGGCCAGTTGCACGGTCGCTCATGGTTGGTCAAAATACTTCTCGAAATTGCTGGTGTTAATGGGGGTCGCGGTCCCTGGGGCCGTCAACGATTCTCCGTTCTCGCTGCATCCCAATAATGGTGCAGTCATCATGGGGCATGTGGAGAAGCTCAAGGATTCCACTGGTAAAGAAGACCTTATGGTGGATGTGATCAACAAGGATGGAGTGGTTGCAACCGAAGCCGATGGAAAGGTGAAAAAAGAATTTGCGTTAAAAAAGGATGAAAGTGGTAGCGAGGTAAGAAAATACACACTGCTCGATTTGCCAGCCTTTGCAATTTCTCTGATTATCACTTGTATTTTAATTAGAGGAATCCAGGAAAGCGCCTTTTTTAATGCAATTATGGTGGTCGTTAAAGTTGCGGTGGTTCTAGCGGTCATTGGCGTGGGAATTTTCTATGTAAATCCGGCGAACTGGCAAAACTTCGCTCCCTATGGGTATGGCGGCTTAAGTTTCTTTGGATACACGATTTGGGGAGAACTCAGGCCAAACGGATTGCCGAGAGGGATGATGGCCGGTGCGGCCATGATTTTCTTTGCCTACCTGGGCTTCGACGCGGTCTCCACGAATGCAGAGGAGGCCAAAAATCCAAAAAAGGATTTGCCAATCGGGATCATCGGGTCACTCCTGATCTGCACAATACTCTATATCGCCGTCTCCGCCGTTTTAACCGGAATGGTTCCTTTCCAACAGATCGACAAAGATGCCCCGATCGCATCGGCGTTCGAATCAAGGGGCCTTCATATTTTCACCTGGATGGTATCGGTGGGAGCTTTAACCGGAATCACCTCGGTGTTGTTGGTGATGATGTGCGGACAGGCGCGCATTTTTCTCGCAATGGCGCGTGACGGCTTGCTACCTGGCGTGTTTCACTGGGTTCACCCGAAGTTCAAAACTCCCTTTTGGGCGACTCTTTTGACCGGACTCATTGTTTCGCTTGGAGGCAGTTTACTTCCGCTCGATATTCTTGCGGACTTGACGAGCATAGGTACCTTGTTTGCCTTCGTGGTGGTCTGCGGCGCGGTTCTCTATATGCAAGTCACGCAGCCCCACACTCCCCGAGCTTTCAAGGTCCCTTTTGGCAAGGTCACACCAATCTTGGGTATCGCGCTCTGCTTGGTGCTGATGTTTTCATTGAGCTGGGAAAATTGGCTGCGATTATTCATCTGGCTTGCTATTGGCTTGGTTATCTACTTCGGTTTTGGCGTTTGGAACAGCCGCCTGCAAAAAGAAATCGCCCTGGAGGCGAAATAATCTCCCATGTCGCAGCTTGAAAACGGCGGATTCCAAAGGCGCATTGGCCTTTTCGATGCGACCATGCTTGTCTCGGGAACCATGATCGGTTCGGGCATCTTCATCGTCGCTTCGGACATGGCGCGCGATGTCGGATCGGCTGGCTGGCTCCTGGCTCTTTGGATCGTCACCGGCATCATGACCCTGCTTGGCGCCATGTGCTACGCCGAGATGGCGGCGATGATGCCGCAGGCGGGTGGGCAATATGTCTTCCTCAAGAAGGCCTATGGGCCTCTTTGGGGTTTTCTTTACGGCTGGTCGGCCTTCCTTGTGATCCAGTGCGGATCGATCGCCGCGGTCGCGGTCGCGTTTGCCAAGTTTCTAGGGGTGCTCGTTCCCAGGCTGGGCACCGGGCCTGAGGCGATCATCTGGTCTGTCGAAAAGGTCAATTGGAAGATTGGTCTTCCTTTGCCCTGGATGACCGAACCGCTGACCATTTTCGCTCGCCAGGATTTTGCCATCACTGCGGGTCAGCTCGTCGCGGTGACCGCTGTCGTCTTTTTGACGATTGTCAATTGCCGGGGTGTACGAGAAGGCAAATGGGTGCAAAACCTGTTCACCCTGGCGAAGATTGGCGCGCTGGCAGCCCTGATCGTGGTGGGTATTTTCTATGCTGCGAAGCCCTCCGTTCAGGAATCGAATTGGGAGGATGCCTGGAATTTCTTTGGTCAATCGAACCCTCAGGATGCCAAGACGCCGAGCCGTTTCATCGCCTTGGAACGTCAATTTCCCAGTCTTCCGTCTTTCATGGTAATGCTTATGGTCGCCGGCGGCGCCATGGTCGGTTCGCTTTTCTCTTCCGACGCCTGGAACAATGTGACCTTTTCCGCTGCCGAAGTGAAGAACCCCTCTCGCACCGTGCCGCGAAGCCTCATCCTGGGTACCTTTTTGGTGACCGGTCTCTATCTGCTTGCCAATCTCGCCTACTTAATGGTCCTGCCGGTTCAGGGAGACGAAGGACTCGCACTGCAGTTAAAAGCCAAAATGGAAGTGCCCAATCTGACTCCAGAAGATCGGGCCGCCGTAGAAGCCGAGTACCAGGCCAAAACCCAGACGCTAGGAATTTCTCAGGCGCGAGATGATCGCGTGGGCACCGCCGTCATGCAAAGCGCATCGCCGAAGCTGGGCGTGCCGCTCATGGCGATCGCGATCATGATTTCGACCTTTGGCTGCGTCAACGGCATGATCCTCTTGAGCGCACGGCTTTACTACGCCATGGCCCAGGACGGACTTTTCTTCTCTAGCGTCGGCCAACTCAACTCGCAGGGCGTGCCTCAGGCTGGTTTGATCTGGCAGGCGGCCTGGACGATCCTGCTTGTCTTTTCGGGCACCTATTCGGATCTGCTCGACTATGTGATTTTCGTGGCCCTGCTTTTCTACTTCCTGACCGTGCTCGGCCTGGTGTTGATGCGTTCCAGGCACCCTCAACTGGAGCGGCCCTACAAGGTTCCCGGCTATCCGATTTTGCCGGTGATCTACATGATCCTTTGTCTCTTGCTCATGGGCGACCTGCTCGTGGTGCGACCCCAATTCACCTGGCCGGGATTAATCATCGTATTGGCCGGGATACCGGTCTATATCATGTGGCGCATCTTCGGGAAAAAAATCGTGACGCCGCCGCCCGTGACCCCTCCTGTCGTTTGATGAAAATGGGCCGTTTTCCCCCCCTGAAAATGGAAATTCTCCGCTGTTCGTTTGCGGATTCTCATTGGTCTTGACCGAAATGGCGGTTTCGTTATGGTTCGGCCCTTGAATGGCTCAAGGGGAATTCATGGCGGACGAGACGACCACGATTGCGGCAGTGCGTGAGCGATGGCGCAAGTTCGTCGCCGAGCGTGAATGGAACCGTTTTCACAGCGCGAAAAACTTGTCGATGGCGCTGGCGGCGGAAGCCGCCGAGTTGATGGAGCTATTCCTCTGGGTGGATAGCGCCGAATCGGATGCCCTGGCGCGCGGCGAGCGCCTGCAGGCGACACGCGACGAAGTCGCCGACATAGCAGGCGTTCTGCTTGCTTTTTGCAATGCGCTCGACATCGATCTGAGCCAGGCAATTCTCGACAAAATGGCAAAAAATGAAGCGAAATATCCGGCGGATAAAATCCGCGGGCAATGGCGTATTTTGCCTGAAAAGCAAGGTCGTTCGGAAGGCTTTCAAGGAGGATCGAATGCAGGGGGAGGACTATGACGAAGCGTGGAGAATCAAATCGTTCTTCAAGCAGGAATGGGCTTAAGTTGACCCGGCTTACTGGACGATGACTTCAAGGGGCCTGTTTCCCCTCGCTAGAGCGGAAACAATGCCTGAGTGGATAGGAAAAAGCGGCGCCGCAGGTGGTGCGCCGCGAAGGCAAGATGCCTTCACGGTTTGGGGGAACCGGAATGGAATCCAAAACCAAAGAATCGATCAAGTTGCATATCCGCTGGATGATCCGGCGCGACATGCCCGAAGTGCTCGCGATCGAAGGCGGCTGCTTCGATCATCCCTGGACGGAAGAAGACTTCCTTCAGGCTTTACGCCAGCGCAACTGCATCGGCATGGTCGCCGAGCATGAAGAACGGGTGATCGGGTTCATGATTTATGAACTCCACCGCTCGCGCCTTCACCTGCTCAATTTCGGCGTCCACACGGGCTTCCGCCGTCATGGCGTCGGCCGCCAAATGATCGGCAAGCTGCTTGCCAAGTTGTCGCATCACCGGCGCACCAAGGTGACCTTGGCCGTCCGCGAAGGAAACTTGACCGCGCAACTGTTTTTCAAGAAACAGAACTTTGTGGCGACCAAGGTCCTGCGCAAGTTCTATTCCGACAGCGGCGAAGACGCCTACCTCATGCAATTCCACCTCGCCAATGCCGAAGTCGAGGAAGAATTCGCCCATGACGAATCTTCGGTGAACTACGAAGATTAACGACCCTGCCGATCCCTTGGGGATCGCCGGCAATATCTGATCAACACCTCTCAAATCACCCGCCAATCCGGCGGGTTTTTTTGTTTCTATCCTATCACGGCTCAGGAAATTGCGGGCAATGTGAACGATTCACATTTTTCTTGAATTTGTGAACCGTCAGCGATATCCTTGCTTTCATGAGCCGTCCACCGCTTCTGGAAATCAGTTCCGCCGAGATGTGCAAGTCGCTGTTATCTCCCGTGCGGGTGGAGGTCACCGAGTTTCTGCGTTCCAATGGCGAGGCCACGGTATCGGAATTGGCGGCGATGCTCTGCCGATCACCCGAACTGCTCTATCGCCATCTCGACATCCTCATGAAGTCGGGCCTGGTGGTGCAAACCGGCTATCGCAAAAAAGGCCGCCATGTCGAACGCGTCTACGATGTGGCCGCCGACGACATCTTTCTCGCCTTCAAGGGACGGGGCACTCCCGCGGACAACGACGCCATCGTCGACATGATGGGGAGTTTTTCGCGAGTGATCGACCGGACCATTCGGCGCGCCACCGCGGCCAGGTTAGTCGACTACGAAGCCATGCCCCGGCAATTGATGATTCGCTACGAGATGAGCTGGTTGACCACGGGCGATCTGGTTCAGCTCCACGACCTGATCGCCCGCATCAAGGCGATCATGGACGAAGGACGCAAGAAGCGGCAAGGCTCGGTCTACCGCTGGATGGCCGTGCTTTGTCCTTTCTCTGAAAAGTCCGGTTCCGAGAAATCCCGCACGAAGAGAACCTCGGCAAAGAAGAACTCCAGCACCAGTCGATTGGCCGCGGCCGATCCTCAGAAATCGGTGGCTTCCAAAACAACGAGAAGCGCACGCACAGGGTCTGTAAGCTTGAGCCGGCGCGTGCAAGGGAACCCCGTTGGGGCTCAAGCAGTTCCATCGCCCCGCCCCAAGCGGAAAAGCGACATTACTTTGAGGAAATCTTTCAGCAACGACAAAAAAACCAAAGATTCGTAACGAAGCTGCGGTTTGGCTTTACTAGGGGAAAAGGAGCTTGCCCATGCAACTGACGGTGACCAATTTGTCCAAGCGCTATGCCAATGGCGTGCAGGCGCTGAGCGCGGTGAATTTAATTGTCCCCACCGGGATGTTTGGTCTGCTCGGGCCCAACGGCGCGGGCAAGTCGACGCTCATGCGCACGATGGCCACCTTGCAAAAGGCGGACAGCGGTTCAATCTTTCTCGGGGATCTCAACATCCTGGAACGGCCCGACGAAGTACGCAAATTGCTCGGGTATCTGCCGCAAGAGTTTGGCGTTTATCCGCAGATTACCGCACAGGATCTGCTTACTCACTTCGCCACGCTCAAGGGGGTGGGTCCCTCTTCGCATCGTACGGCGGTGGTCGATGCCCTGCTTCGCAAAGTCAACCTTCACCATGCTCGCCACCAGCGCCTGGGGTCTTTTTCCGGCGGCATGAAGCAACGCTTCGGCATCGCCCAGGCACTCTTGGGCGATCCCAAACTGATCATCGTCGACGAACCGACTGCCGGCCTCGATCCTGAAGAGCGCGTGCGCTTTCACAACCTGCTTAGCGAAATCGGCGAACAGATCGTCGTGATCCTTTCGACGCACATCGTCGAGGATGTCAGCGACCTTTGCCCCAACATGGCGATCATCGACAAGGGGAAGGTGGTCGCCCAGGGTAAACCGCAAGAACTGACGGACGCCCTGATCGGTCAGGTCTGGCGCCGCGAAGTCGGCCGTGAAGAATTGCCCTCCTTTCAAAAGTCGCACCGCTTGCTTTCGACGCGCCTGCGCACGGGAAAAACGATCGTGCATGTCTGGTCCGAAACCCAGCCCGATGCGACCTTCGAACGGGTCGAACCCGATCTGGAAGATGTCTATTTCCGGGCGATTCGCGGTTTTGCCACACCGGCGGCAGCAGCCTAGGTTTCGCATGCGCCGTGGGGCCATTGACCCATGGTGCATTGGCTTCCCTGAAGTGAACCCCTCGAATTCCTGGTGGGACTTGAGTCGAAAAAGCCCCAGGGAATGGGACCTGGGAACTGGACCTGGGAATTGGTCTCGCTTCCGCGTGGCTTGCACCAAAGGGTGGCCTCGTCGTCAAGAAATCAAAGACACAGAAAAATAGATAAAACACAGGCAGGTTTGGGAGCCTTCAACATGATCTTGACCATCGCCGGTTTTGAAATCCGCAAAAGATTGAGGATGGTTTCGACTTATGTCTATTTCTTATTGTTTTTCTCCTTGTCTTTCCTGGTGTTCATCGCCGCCGGCGGTGCCTTTCCCGGCGTGGTGAGCATTTCGGCCTCGGGCGAAAAGACCTGGGTCAATTCCCCCATGTTCCTGGCCAATGTCATTTCGGCCGTCAGTTTTTTTGGCGTCATCACGATGGCCGCGATCATGGGGAATGCCACCTATCAAGATTTCCAAACGCGCATCTTTTCGCTGTTTTTTACCGCGCCCATCAGCAAGGCCGACTATTTGATTGGGCGGTTTCTCGGTTCCTTTCTGGTGCTGATGTTCATTTTTTCCAGCCTGAGCCTGGGCGCCTTTGCCGCGAGTTGTTCCCCCTTTGTTGAGCCGACGCTTTTCGGTCCCAATCGCGCGGCCGCCTACTTGCACCCGTATGTCATCGTCGTCTTGCCGAATCTCTTTTTCATCAGCACCATTTTCTTCATGCTCGCGGCGACCGTTCGCAAAATCCTGCCGGTCTATCTGGCAAGCGTGCTCTTACTTACCGGTTATTTGATCGCCTCGGCGATGGTGGGCGACCCGAGCAATAAATACCTGGCGGGTATTTTGGACCCGTTTGGCTCGATGGCCCTGTCCGAGGCCACCGATTACTGGTCGGTCTCGGAACGAAACACGCAGTTGGTGCCCCTGGTCGGTGCACTCCTTTGGAACCGCGTGCTCTGGATCTCGGTATCTCTGGGCGTCTTTGTTTTGACCCTGCTTTCTTTCCGCTTTGAGTATGGCGGGGAGCCGAAGTGGCGCATTCGCCAGGTCAAGGCCGCGATCAGGGAAGAGAGTCCGCCGCTCATCGCCGTTCCCAAAACTCCGGTGCGCCGCTTCCGGGTGTTGCCCAATCTCCTGGGCGGAGCCTGGCTCAATTTCAAGGAAACCGTATTCAACGTCTATTTCTCGGTCATCCTCTTGGCAGGTGTTTCGTTTCTTATTCTGGCCGCGCAGCAACTCGGTATGCTCTTTGGCACCGAAACCTATCCCGTAACCGGAATGATCCTGCAGATCATCGGCGGCTCGTTCAACATGTTTGTGCTGATCATCATCACCTTTTATTCGGGCGAACTGGTCTGGCGCGAGCGCGACGCCAATGTTCATCAGATCTACGACGCCATGCCGATTCCGACCTGGGTGCCCCTGGCCTCGAAGATTCTTGCCCTGATCATGGTTCAGGTTCTGCTTCTAAGCGTCTTGTTGTTGACTTCGCTGGCGATCCAGGCCTGCATGGGATATTTTCACTTTGAACTGGGCTTATACCTATTCTCCTTGTTTGTGCCCAAGCTCTTCAATTACGCCTTACTCAGCGTGCTGGCGATTTTTATTCATGTGGTTGTCAACAACAAATACCTGGGTCACTTTGTCATGGTGCTTTATTACCTGATGACGGCCTTCCTTGGCCGCTTTGGCCTGGAGCACCATCTTTACAACTATGCGACGACGACCGGTTACCCCTATTCGGATATGAACGGGTATGGCCACTTCCTGACCGCCGTCTTCTGGTTTGATCTTTACTGGGGCACGCTGGCCGCGATCTTGTGCCTTGTCGGTTATTTGTTCTGGGTGCGAGGCACCGATGCGGGACTGCGCGCACGCCTGGCCATTGCCAGGGAACGATTGAGCGTGGCTCAGCTCATTCCCTTGGCGCTACTTTTGGCCGCATTCGCGGGAATCGGCTCTTTTATCTATTACAACACCACGGTGCTCAACCGGTTTTCGACGCGCGCAAAGGACCAGGCGCTTCAGGCCGCGTACGAAAAGAAATATGGCGAGTTGAAAAAGGTGGCTCAGCCGCGAGTCACCGATGTCCGGCTACGTTACGACATCGACCCCTATGCAAGGCAAATGCGCAGCGTGGGTGAGTTGGTGCTAAAGAACAAAACTTCCGGACCCATCGACACGGTCTACCTCAATACGATTCCCGAATTGAAGGTGCACCAACTCGCGCTTGGCACCATGGAAAAGCCAAGTGAAACCGATGAACGATTTCACTTCCACACCTACAAGCTGCCCCAGGCCCTACGACCCGGTGAAGAACTGGTGTTGAAGTTCGACATCGAGTACCAGGCCAAGGGATTTCGCAACGGAGCCGACGATACGCAGGTGGTCTACAACGGCACCTTCGTCAATAGCGGCAGTCTGCCCTCGATCGGCTACCAGACCGGCCGGGAATTGAGCGAAGACAAAGCGCGCAAGGAAAACGGACTGGCGCCCAAGGAGCGGATGGCCGAACCGACCGACATGGAGGCGCGCAAGAACAACTACATCAGCTCGGAGGCCGATTGGGTGACGCTCGATGCCGTGGTGAGCACCAGTCCCGATCAGATCGCGATCGTTCCCGGCTATTTTCAAAAAGAATGGACGGAAAATGGCCGGCGCTTTTTCCATTACAAGACTGAAGGCAAGATCCTCTGCTTCTTCTCGGTGCTTTCCGGCCGCTACGAAGTGCTCAAGGATACCTGGCGCGGCAAGGTGGCCTTTGGCAAGTCGGACGCCACCGCTGCGGCCAAAACGGGCGATCCGCTCTCAGGCGTCGATCGCGATGTTTCGATCGAGATCTATTACCACAAGGGCCACGAGTATAACGTTCAGGCGATGGCCGACGGAATCAAGGACTCGCTCGACTACTTCACCAAGAACTTCAGCCCCTACCAGCATCGCCAGGCGCGCATCATCGAGTTTCCGCGCTACGCCACCTTCGCCCAGGCGTTTCCCAACACGATTCCCTTCTCTGAAGGCATCGGTTTCATCGCGCGGGTCAACCCCAAGGACCCCAAAGATCTCGATTATCCGTATTACGTCACGGCTCACGAGATCGCGCACCAGTGGTGGGCGCACCAGGTAATCGGCGGCGCGGTCAAGGGGGCCACGCTTTTATCGGAGACCTTCGCCCAGTATTCGGCGCTCATGGTCATGAAGAAGAAATTCGGCGACCCCTACATGAAGCGGTTCTTGCGCTTTGAGCTCGATCGTTACTTGATCGGTCGCGGCCTTGAGTCGAAAAAAGAACAGCCCCTGGCATTCAATGAAAACCAGCCTTACATCCATTACAACAAGGGCAGCCTGGTCATGTACGCCCTTCAGGACTACCTGGGAGAAGAGACGGTCAACAAGTCGCTGGCCAATTTCATTCGCCGCGTCGGCTATCAGGATCCCCCGTACACCTGTTCGCTCGAATACCTCGAAGAGTTGCGCAAGGTGACGCCGGCCGACAAGCAGTATTTGATTCAGGACCTGTTCGAAACGATCACCCTTTACGATTTGCGCGCGATCGAAGCGTCCGCAGTCAAAAGCGGTACTGGCGAATACGAAGTCACCCTCAAGGTGAAAACGCGAAAGTTGCGGTCCGGCGAACTTGGTGAGGAGACGGAAGTCACGCTCTCAGAACCGATCGAAATTGGCATCTATGGCAAGGACGACAAGGTGATTTACCTGGAGAAGAAACTCATCAAGGGAGGCGAGAGCGAACACAAATTCACCGTGAAGGAGCTGCCGCTCAAAGCGGGAATCGATCCGGTCAACAAATTGATCGATCGCAAACCCGACGACAACGTGATTGCCATCGCAGTCAATTAAGCGAAAGGGGCTGCGCCAGCTCAAGGCGGCTGGCGCATTTTACGCTTGCCGATTCTCATCGCGCCTCGATGTTTTTGCAAAATGCAAACGATTTCGCTCGATTCTGGACAGATGTATAGGCGGCGAGGTTTTCCCAATCGTTACAACCGGAATTTCGGGCGCGATCGGCTTCCTTGGCATAAGGCATTTTCTCAATTTCCCCGTCGCTGATTTTTGAAAATCGCCGTAAAATTGGTTGCATATCCAAGGAGAATGCAACGTGAACCGGTCCACCCTTTTTTCCAGCATCTGCCTGATGGCCCTGGCGGCTTTCCCGGTGACTCGGGCCGCCGAATTCGATACCCCCAAGAAAACGGAACCGACGCTTGAGGCGATCCAAAAGCAGCTTTTGG
Organism: Gemmataceae bacterium; assembly: GCA_965226945.1. Lineage (GTDB taxonomy): Bacteria > Planctomycetota > Planctomycetia > Gemmatales > Gemmataceae > SYLG01. The sequence goes on from OZ245717.1 coordinate 5,991,242, forward strand.
ACATTCAGATCTCGTTGCAATCGCTCAAGGCTCAGGATACCGAAGTGCGCCTGCGCAAAGTCGAACTCGACCTGCTTGAAATCAAGGACCAGTTGACCCGGCTGGAGACGACGCTCAAGGCCAATGCGGCTGCCGAAAACCGCAAGGCGTTTTCGATCAATCCGCCGACGAATGCACTGGCCCCCAGCGCCACCGGACCGGCAACCGCCGCCGTCGCGCCCCCCTCCGGCACCCTGCGTCTTTCCAATACCAGCGCCTTTTACGCTTCGGTCAATGTCAACGGCTCGTCCTACCGCGTCGCTCCCGGCCAGCTCTATCCGATCAATAATGTGGCGGCCGGCGAGTTTCGCTACGAAGTGTTCGCGGATGGCTTTGGCATGATCCAGGCGCCGACCACGCGCACCCTCGCGCCGAACGAAATCTTCACCGTCTTCATTTACCCCCGGAACTAGTCCGGTACATGATTGTCACCATTGATGGACCGGCTGGCGCCGGCAAAAGCACCGTCGCCAAAATGCTGGCCGCCCGTTTGGGGTTCGAGTTTCTCGATACCGGGGCGATGTACCGTTCGGTCGCCCTGGAACTTCTTCGCCGCGGCGGCCCCGAACGGATCGCCGATCTGGTCGACTGGATCGATGCGCTTCATTTGCGCTTCGGCCCAGGTCAGGCCTGGATTGGTTATGAAGAGGTCACCTCACTGATCCGGTCCGGGGAAGTCACCTCGCTGGTATCGCTGGTCGCCGAACATCCCAAGGTTCGCGAGAAGCTCGTCGGCATTCAAAAGAGCTATGGTGTCGGCCGCTCGCTGGTGACCGAAGGGCGCGATCAGGGCTCGGTCGTCTTCCCCCACGCCAAGTGCAAGTTTTTCCTGATCGCCGATGTGATGGAACGGGCGCGCAGGCGCCACGCCGAACTGGTGGAAAAGGGGCAGGGAATCGCCATGGAAACGCTTGCGGCGCAAATTGCCGCGCGCGACCACCGCGATGCCAACCGGGCCATCGGCCCCATGGTCGCCGCGCCAGACGCGATCATGGTGGATTCGACGGCTTTACGCATCGATCAAGTGGTCGAATTGATGGAAAAAACCATCCGCCAGCGCATGCCTGTTGCCCTATGAGCGAAATGACCGAGACGCCGGGCGATTCCAAGGGGCTGCGATCGACCGGCGATGTGAGCAAAACCCGTTCGGTTCCATTCAACACGGGGCCTGAGGATTTCGTCTCCTGGTGCTGGTACGAATTCGCCTACCTGATTAACTTTCCTCTTTATCGATCGCTTTGGGGCTTGCGGGTCAAGGGCACGCCCCGGGTACCGCGCAAGGGGCCCTTGCTCGTCATCACCAATCACCAGAGCATGCTCGACCCGTTAGGGATGGGCGTTGCCATGCGCCGGCACATGGCGTTCCTGGCCAGGAAGAGTCTCTTCTCGAATAAGTTCTTTGCGGCGGCCATTCGCACGCTGGGCGCCGTGCCGGTGGACCGCGAGGGATCGGGAATCTCCGGCCTCAAGGCGGTGATGAGTCTTCTCGATGCGGGCCGGGCCGTGCTCATTTTCCCCGAGGGGAGCCGCACTGAAACGGGCCGCATGAGCGCGTTTGAGCCCGGCGTGACCACGATCATTCGCAAGAAGAAGCCGACTGTGTTGCCCGTCGGAATCGCTGGCGCCTACGAAGCCTGGCCCCGAGCATCGGGAATCAAATTAAGCCTGCCGATCTTCCCGCCGACACCCGCCGCGATGGCCATGAGCATTGGGGAACCGCTAAGCGGCGAAGCGCTTGCCGCAATGGACCGCGATGCGCAGCTTCGTTTTCTGTTCGATCGAGTGGCCAGGGAGCAGTTCGAGGCGGAGAAGCTGCGCCGTCAGGGGCGATATCTCTCCGGTGAACTCCTCAAGGAACCGGTGCTGAATACCTGGCCTGAAACGACCTGAGCGAGAAGGAATCCATTGCTGGTCGCTTCGCGTGAAATGGATCGATTGAGCAGCATCGAGCCAAGTCGGCACTGCAGGCGAATACCAAGCTCTATATCTATTTGCGCTTTTTCAGTTTCGGGGCGATGTCGGGTAAGCCGAGCGCGGCGAGGTGGCGCCGCTCGGCCTCGCGCATCACGATCGCCTTGGTGAAGGACTTGTCGTCGTAGCCAACAAGATGCAGCAGACCGTGAATGGCGTAAAGCGCCAGTTCCGCGTCGACGGAATGGCCCTCTTCCTTGGCGACGCGCCTGGCCACTTCGACACCGATGACGAGTTCTCCTTCGAGGCCGCTTTTGCCTTTCCCCAGGGGAAAAGAAAGCACATCGGTCGGTTCGTCATGGTCGAGGAACTGCTTGTTGAGGCGGTGGATCGTCTCGTCGTCGACAAAGGCGAGGCTGATGGCGGCCTTGGCGACCTTTTCCCCTTGCAGCACCTTGCGGGTGAGGTTGCGGAAAAAGTTGCGATCGATCTCCACAAGTTCCTGAGGGGTGGCGATCGCGACTTTTATCGGACTGGGTTCGGCCATGTGACGGGCTCGGTGCTTGGGGTGCTGATGCTCGCGGGGGGCGCCAGATCATGACGGGGGTGCAATGACTGGTTCGCTTCCTCGCTGCTCATCTTTCGATCTTGGACGATGTTCAGCAGCTCCCGCGCGAAATGATCGTAGTCATCCGCGCCGTGGCTTTGCGGGGCATAGTCGAAGATCGCCTGGCCGAAGCCTGGGGCTTCGGCCAGTTTGATGTTGCGTCTGATCTTTGTCTGAAAAATGCGGGCGCCCGACCAGGGCTGTTTTCCCAAACTCGATTTTTGCAAAAAGGCGGACAGGTCTCCGGCCACTTCCTGAGCCAGCCGGGTGTGCGGCTCATAAAGGGAGAGGAGAATGCCGAGGACTTTGAGCTGCGGATTGATGCGGCGGGCGACCAGGCCCGTCGTTTCAAACAGTTTCCCCATCCCATGCAAGGCCAGGAAATGCGGCTGCAGGGGGATAATCACTTCGTGCGAAGCGGCCAGGGCGTTGAGCGTCAACACCCCCAGCGACGGCCCGCAGTCCATGATGATCCAATCGAAGGAACTGCCATCCGGTAAGGTCAGATTTTCCACCTGATCCTTCAAAATGAGTTCGCGGCCCACCACTCCTGCCAACTCGACCTCGGCGGCCGCCAGGTTCAAATCCGCCGGAATCAGAAAAAGGCCCGGCTTAACCTGCTTGAGCAAGGTGGGCAGGGGCTGATTTTGTACCAGCGCATGATACAGGGTGGGAAGGTTCGCCTGGTTTGCAACTCCCAGATGCGTCGTCGCATGCGCCTGGGGGTCGAGGTCGACCAGGCAAACTTTTTGGCCTAGGCGAGTTAGTCCGGAAGCGAGATTGACGGATGTAGTGGTTTTGCCAACGCCACCCTTCTGATTCAGCACAGCAATCCGCTGCATTTTAGACCTCGGTTTGGGCTCAGACCCGTTTTAAGCCGAAGTATACGCTGGGATCGCATTGGGTTGGAATCCCAAGGGCCGATCGTCTATCCAGCCGGGAAGGAGATCCCGACTTGGCTTCAACTCCGAATTCTCAAATCTCCCGGAGACAAACGGTGGCCGAACGCAAGGCCGATCTGGTTCTGGAAACGTACCAACTTACCAAAATTTACCAGAATCGCCAGATTGCCCTGAATGATGTGACGCTCCGGCTTGAACCGGGCTGCATCCTCGGTTTGCTCGGCGCCAACGGCGCCGGCAAAACGACGCTCCTGCGTTTGGTCATTGGCTTGCATCGCGCGACGGCTGGCTGGGCGCGCGTTTTTGGCGAGGTGATGACCCCCAACTCGGCCGATCTGCGCCGCCGCATCGGCTACATCCCGACCAATCCCCAGTTTCCCAAGGGGATGACCCCGATCACCTACCTCGATTACATGGCGCGACTCTTCGGTTTGCCGCGTGACGTGCGCAAGCCACGCCTGGCTTCGCTCATCCGGGCCGTTGGTCTGCTCGGCGCCTCGGGCGATTCGATCGATGGTTTTTCCAATGGGATGAGCGCCCGCCTGGCCGTGGCGACAAGCTTGATCAACGAGCCGGACCTGTTGATCTGGGACGAGCCGACCCATGGCCTCGACCCGGAAGCGCGCCGCTCGATGCTGGAACTAATGAAGGGCCTGGGTCAGGAAAAGACCCTGATCGTTTCGAGCCACAACCTAAGCGACATCGACGAGGTCTGCAATCACGCGGCGGTGCTCAGCCGCGGCCAGCTCATCTATTGCGGCTCCTTGCAGGACCTCAAGGGGCGCATGCGGCGCAATCACTACGAGGTCGACCTCGAGGCCGATCAGCGCGCCGTGGGCAAATTGCTGCAAATGGTGCGGGCCATGCAAGAGGTTCGCTCGGCCGAATTGCAACATCGCAAGTTGACCCTGCACTTTGCCGAAGAGACGAACGCGGCCAATGCCGTGGCCACGGTGATGATGGCCCTCAATGAATGCAAGGTGACGCTTGTCGGCGTACGCAGCGTGGGTCAGCAAACCGAGCAGGCGTTTCTGGATCTTGTGGAAAAAGACGAGTCGGCGGGGTTCTCGCGGATTTATAAAAACCCACCCAAGCAGGCCGCATAATGGCATACGAATCCACATCCAAGGGTAAGATCCTCTCGCTAAGGGATTCGCGCGCCGCCGAAGTGGTCATCAACCGCTGGCTGCCTTACTGGGCCGTATTGCAGGCCGACTTCAATCAAACGGTGCGAAGCTGGGTCTGGCGCACCTGGGTCGCCGTCTGCATCCTCGCCACTGTCGGCTGGTTGGTCTACCGCCTGGGCGCCTACAAGGAAGCCGGCCTGGTGCAGGGGGCGTCGGATTACCTGACCCAACTGGTGCGGTGGATGATCGTCGGCTCGATCAGTCTGGTCGTGATCCTGGCCGCCGGCTCGATCTCGTCGGAGCGCGGCACGCTGGCCGACAGCATCCTTTCGCGCGGAATCAGCCGCCGCCAATATTACCTGGGAAAATTGCATGCGCGCATCGGCGCCGTGCTTGCCGGTTTCTTCCTGGTGGGCATCATCGCCATGGCCCTTGGCCAGTTCTTTTTGCGTGAAGACCTCGACATCAAGGGCTGTTTCGTCGCCATGGCCGAAGCGGGGGCGCTACTCGTCTCTCTTGTTTCCTTCGGCGTGATGGCCAGCGCCATTCTCAACAACACGCTCGTTGGGATCATGGTCTTGTGGCTGATCGTCTATGGCGGTGGGGCGCTGCTCTCAATGCTCCCCGCCATCCTTCCGCAACTGGGCGAAGTGTGGAATCGTTTGCCCAACGCCATCAAGGGCTATTACAACCTGGAAACCCTGGGCAAGGTCAGCGTTTTTTGCCTGGCCATTTGCGTGCTGACCAGCCTGATCGGCATGGTCTATTTCTCGCGCCGCGACGTTTAGCTCTTACCGATTCCATCGGCCTCACAAACTCAACTTATTGCGACGAACGATTGCCTGTTGATCGGATCCGACTGCTTACGGGCGGACCGTCATTGCCTTTGCCGTCTCATCTTTCTCCCTGCCGCTAGAATGATGCCAGCAGCTTCCAAAGGGGAGTCCATTGATGACCACCGCTTTACCCTTGATCGATTTCAGCGCCACGCGGACGGTGCGCGCCGCCTGCCCGCACGACTGTCCCGACACCTGCTCCATGGTCATCGAGGTCGAGAAGGGCAAGGCCGTCAAGTTGAGCGGCGACGAGAAGCACCCCTTCACCCAAGGGTTTCTTTGCCAAAAGGTCAGCCGCTACCTCGATCGCACCTACCACAAGGGCCGGCTGCTTTACCCCATGCGGCGTGTTGGCCCCAAGGGGGCGGGCAAGTTCGAACGGATCCGTTGGAGCGATGCGATCGACGAAGTCGTTTCGCGGCTCAAGGCGATCGCCCAATCGAGCGACGGCCCCCAGGCGATCCTGCCCTATAGCTATGCCGGCACGATGGGCAAATTGCAGGAAGCGAGCATCGACCGGCGCTTTTTCCATGCCATCGGCGCCTCGCTTTTGGACCGCACGATCTGCGCGACCGCGGGCGTGGCGGGCTGCGACATGACGCTTGGCGGCCGCGCCGTGGCCGACCCCATGCAGGTCGAACATTGCCGCCACATCATCAACTGGGGTTCGAACACCGCGGTGACCAATAGCCACCTCTGGGTGCGCATGGTGCAGGCGCAAAAAAAAGGCGCCAAGATCGTCACGATCGATCCGTTCAAAAGCCGCACGGCGGAGCGTTCCGATCTCTGGCTGCCGATCCGTCCGGGAACCGATGCCGCCTTGGCCCTCGCCATGATGCATGTCATCTTTGCCGAGGGGCTTGAAGACCGTGATTACCTGCGCCAATACACGCTGGGAGAAGAGCCGCTACGCGAGCGCGTCAAGGAGTGGCCGCCGTCGCGCGCGGCCACGATCACGGGCATTGCCGAATCGGCGATCATCGATCTGACGCGCGACCACGCGCGCAACCGTCCCGCGCTCATTCGCTTGAACTACGGCATGCAGCGCCACGGCGGCGGCGGCATGGCGGTACGCGCCGTCACCTGCATTCCGGCGGTGCTCGGAACCTGGCGCGAGCCGGGGGGCGGAGCCTTGTTGAGCACGAGCAAACAGTACCAGTTTCAGGATGGCCGCCAGTTCGAACGGCAAGACCTGATCCCCAGGAGCACCCGCACGATCAATATGAGCCGGCTGGCCGAAGCCCTGGAAAACCAGGTGCCGGGACCGCCGGTGCGCGCGCTCGTCGTTTACAACAGCAATCCTGCGGCGGTGGCGCCCGATCAAAATCGCGTGGTGCAAGGCCTCAAAAGAGAAGATCTTTTCACGGTGGTTTTGGAGCATTTTCAAACCGATACGGCCGATTACGCCGATATTTTGCTGCCGGCCACAACCCAGCTGGAACACTGGGATGTTCATGGCAGTTACGGCCATTTCTATGTGCTGCTCAATGAACCCGCGATTGCGCCGCTTGGCGAAGCGAAACCGAACACCCAGATCTTTCGCGAGTTTTCGAAGAAATGGGGATTGCCGGCGGAAATCTGGGATCAGACCGATGTCGATTTGATCCGCGAGGCCTTGAGCCCGATGCCGGGGATCACCCTCGAATCGCTGCGGGCCAATGGACCGCAGCGGCTGGATCTACCCGAACCTCATAGCCCCTTTGCCGTGGGGAAATTTGGAACTCCCTCGGGCAAATGCGAATTTGTTTCGAACCGCATGGCCGCCTTGGGGCTCGATCCCTTGCCGACCTACACGCCGCCTCATGAAGATCCGGCTCAGGGGGGGGCCTACCCGTTGCAAATGGTCTCACCTCCGGAGCCGTCGTTTCTCAACTCGAGCTTTGTCAACGTCGACGCCTTGCGCCAGGCCGCGGGCGAACCGAAGCTGCGTATCCACCCTCTTGATGCGGCCAAGCGTGGCATCGCGGCGGGCGAGCGGGTGAAAGTGTTCAACGACCGCGGCTCCTTCGCCGCGCGGGCTCATGTCGAAGAGACGGTGGCTCCCGGGGTCGTCGTCTCGCACGGCGTCTGGTGGAGCAAATTCACTCCCGACCGGGTCAATGTCAATTGCACGACGAGCAGCCGCATCACCGACCTGGGCGGCGGCGCCACCTTTTTTGACAATCTCGTGGAAGTTCGTTTGATGGAAAGTGCATCATGATTGCGGCGATTAGCCAGGCAACGACGATGGCCGCACCGCTGGCCGAGGAACTGAAGCAAATCGGCGCGGGCGGTTTCACCCATGTCGAAGTGTGGCTACCCAAGGTGGAAGAGTTCCTCAAGGCTGAGCCGGTCACGACCGTGCAAAAAATCATGGACGATCAGGGGCTCAAGGCGGTTGCCGGCTCGTTTCAGGGGGGACTTTTGCGCCCCGCCTCCGAAGCGCGCAAGGCCCATGAAGACCATTTCAAGAGGCGACTCGATCTTTCGGGCGCGCTCAAGATTCCGGTGCTGACGATCGCCTGCGAGGCGGACGAAGAGACGGCCTCTCTCGGTCTTGGCCCCATTCTCGAAGGCCTGGTTCGCGCCTCGCAGTGGGCTGAAGCCTATGGCGTTCACCTAGCACTCGAATTTTCCGCGCGGCATCGGCTCATCAACAACCTCGAAACGGCCGCGTTTCTGGTCAAGCAAGCCAATCAACCCAACCTGGGCATTGGTCTCGATCTCTTCCACTTTTGGACCGGGCCGAGCAAGGAAGCGGACCTGGCCCTGGCCCGCGAGGTTCCCATTTTGCTCGTGCAAATCTCCGACCTGGCCGGGACCCTGCGGGAAATGGCGACCGACAGCCAGCGCATTCTTCCCGGAGACGGAGACATTCCGCTGGGCCCGTTGCTGACCCGCCTGGCGCATTATGGCTATCAGGGGCCAGTCAGCGTCGAACTGTTCAACCCGCGAATCTGGTCGATCAAGCCGTCCCAGGTCGCCGAGGTGGCTTATTCGGCGCTGAAACGGCTGCTTCCCGCGTCCTTGCCGACCCCGCCCCTGGCTCGTACCTGACCGAATCGAGCCCGGAGTCTGGGAAAACCAGATCGTGGGTTGAATTTCCCCCCTTTTGCTGCGAAATTAGAAGTGGCTGACCTTCCTCTTTCCTTCCCTTATCCAGTCATGGATATTCAGGGGCGAAACGGCCGCTTATGCTCACGATCCTTGGCAATCGCCGCCGGCTTTGCGATGGCTCCACCCGCAGGGAATTCCTGAGGGCCGGTGCGACCATTGGCGCGCTCGGACTTCCAGGCCTCGCGTTGCCCGGAATGTCTAGCAAGGTCTCGGCCTTGACCGTGAACGGCAAACTGCCAGCGCGCGCCAAAAGTTGCATCCTGCTTTACCTCTATGGCGCGCCCAGCCAGGTCGAGACCTTCGACATGAAACCGGCGGCGCCGGTCGAAGTTCGCGGCGAATTCAAGCCGATTCCCAGCTCCGTGCCCGGATCGCCCGTTTGCGAATTGCTGCCCAACACCGCCCGGGTCATGAACCGGGTTAGCCTGATCCGTTCGGTCACCCACGCCTACCCCATCCACGGCGTAGCCTTTGCCACAACCGGCATTCCCAACATTGAAGTGGCGATGGAGTTGAGCCCGCGCGATGGGCGCCATCATCCGTTCATGGGATCGGTGGTCGATCACCTGCTTGGGCCGCGGCCCGGATCGACTTTGCCTGCCAACATCGGCTTGCCCTGGCGATTCTCCAGCCGGCGCGAAGGGGAAGTACCCCGGGCAGGCCCCTACGCCTCGTTCTTGGGCGGCCAGCACGACCCCGTCTGGTGCTCGATGGTGGGCGACGCGAATGTGCGCTGCAAAAAGACCCTGAATCAACAGGTGTGGGAAGGGGGAGAGCCCTACCGCGGCGTCGACGACCAGGCGCATTTCGCACTGGATGTCGGGGCTCCGGTGCAGGGCGGCCTCATTCTCGATCGACTCAATGGCCGCCAGAGCTTGCTGCAGCAGTACGAACGGCAATTGCGCGCGCAATCGTCGCTGCCGTCTACCGGTATCGATGCGATGGCCTGGGACCTGGTGCGCTCTCCGGAACTGCGCAATGCCCTCGATGTGCGCAAGGAACCGGAGCGGTTGCGCCAAAGCTACGGAATGACGGTGTTTGGCCAGGGAGCCTTAGCGGCACGCCGTTTAGTGGAAGCGGGCAGCCGTTTCGTTTCCGTGTTCTGGGATGAATTTGGGCTGGCTGGCTCGGGCTGGGATACGCACTGGAATCATTTTCCGCGCATGAAAGAAGAGCTATTGCCCGGGCTGGACAAGGCTTATGCCGGGTTGATCCTCGATCTGGAACAGCGCGGGATGCTCGATGAAACGCTCGTGCTCTTATTGAGCGAACATGGGCGCACCCCGAGGCTGCAAAATGTCGATGGCGGCGGCCGCGACCACTGGTCGCGCTGCTACAGCGTGGTGCTCGCCGGTGGCGGCACCGCCAGGGGAGCCGTGCTTGGCAAATCCGACAAGATTGGCGGCGACGTGATGGAACGCCCCGTCAGTCCCAAGGACGTGCTGGCAACGGCCTATCACCTCCTTGGCATCGACCCGGAAGCCATGCTCATCGACCGCACGAACCGGCCCATTCCGGTGGCCGGCGGAGCCTCAGTGATCCGCGAAATCTTGACCTGACCGCCGCGACTCGTTCCCGCATCATTCCTGTGCATCCCGGTCTGCGAATCGGGTTCTGACAGCTGCAAAAATCCCATCGATGGCGATCGTTCCTTCCGGCTGATAGGCAGAAGGACGATTGTTTATTCGTTACAGAAGCCCCATTTTGACAGTTTTCTGCTTTTCTGATTTTTCTTTTCATTTTTCTCGAAAGATTTCCGGGTTTTCCTGGATTTGTGGCCATCCGTTTTTCTTTCCCGGTCGTTTTTTCTGAAAACTAGCTCAGCGATCGCGCGCCTGGGAGCAACCTGCGACCTACTCCACACCGTTGAGAAGGAGCCAGTGAAATACCTTTGAAATCAAAGGAGTTTGCCTCGTAGGTTTTTGAATGGTGCGGATTTTTGGTCACTATTGCTGTTGGTGACATTATTGCTTTTATTTGGCAATGAAAATCGAGAATATCCGCCCGGATTGGGAGACTGTAATTTGGCTAAAGTTCACTCTGGTTGTTTATTTTTTAGTTGATTTGTAGTTGGTTTGCGGCGCACGCCTCTCCGGAGACCGTTTGATCCGACGGGAAGCAATCGTTCGACCAGGCTTGGCCCGGCCTGGTTAAGGAAGGTTTCGCAATTCCTTGCACACAAAAAGATCTGATTGCGATCCCGGTGCGGTGCGACCGTTTCGTCCGCCGACATTCGCGACCCGCTGGTTCATGGCACAACTTTCAACATTAACGGGGTGATTCGATGGGGGAACGAAAATTCCCAATTCGACGTGGCGATGCCTGGAAAAACCGGGTGACAAAATTGCTGAAGAGCGAGCCGGTGCGCAGGAAGCGCAAGCGCATGGCAAAGGTCGCGGCTAATCCGGCCCTGAAGGTCCGGATGACCCCGGTATGGAAACGGATTTTGGATCTGGGATTTTGCATTCCCGCATTGATTCTGCTCGCACCCCTTTTTGGCCTCATCGCCCTGGCGATCTGGTTGCAGGATCGCCGCCCGATCTTCTTCGTTTCGACGCGCATCGGCAAGGACGGCATTCCGTTTGAATTCATCAAATTCCGCACGATGGTCGTCGGCGCCGAAACGCTCAAAGAGTCTCTGATCGAAAAGAGCATCCATGGCCAGGGAATCACCTTCAAGGTGAAAGGCGATCCGCGGATCACCCCGGTCGGCCGGATCCTGCGCCGCTTGAGCCTCGACGAACTACCCCAGCTCTGGAACGTCGTGAGCGGAGAAATGTCTTTGGTCGGTCCCCGCCCCGCCGTAGCGGACGAGGTCGCCCGGTATAACGCCTACGACAGGGAACGCCTGACCGTGCTTCCGGGACTGACTTGCATCTGGCAAGTCTCGGGCCGGTGCGAAGTGCCCTTTGGAAAACAGGTGGAAATGGACCGCTACTACATCCGCAACCAGTCCATCTGGTTCGACCTGTGGCTCATGTTGCGCACCATTCCCGCAGTGATTTTGGGCAAGGGCGCGTACTAAGATCTCAAGAAACGACTTCCTTTTTCACTTCTTTAAACGCCTTCACCGCAAACTCAAGCTGCTCCTGCGTGTGGGCGGCGCAGATTTGCGTGCGGATGCGGGCCTTGCCCATCGGCACGACCGGGTAAGAGAACCCGATCACATAAAGCCCCTTGTCCAAGAGCTTCGCCGCCATGTTCGCCGCGAGCACGGCGTCGCCGAGCATGATCGGCACGATCGGGTGCACGCCCGGAACGATCGTGAATCCCGACGAACCCATCTCGTTGCGAAACCACGCGGTGTTGGTTTCGAGCTTGTCGCGAAGTTCCGTCGATTCCGTAAGGATCTTCAGCGATTCCAGCGAGGCGGCGACGATCGGCGGCGGCAGCGAATTGGAGAACAGATAGGGCCGCGAGCGCTGGCGCAACAGTTGCACAATTTCGGGATAGGTCGAGGTGTAGCCACCCGTGCCGCCGCCGAGCGCCTTGCCAAGTGTGCCGGTAAGAATATCGATCCGGTCCATGCAGTTATGGAATTCCGGCGTCCCTCGCCCCTTCTTGCCGATGAAGCCGGTCGCATGCGAATCGTCGACCATGATTTGCGCATCGTATTTGTCGGCCAATTCGCAAATCGCCGGCAAATCGGCGATCGTACCATCCATCGAAAAGACGCCGTCGGTGGCGATCAGGCGGAACCTTGAGGACGCGGCCTCTTTAAGTTTCTCCTCGAGGTCGGCCATGTCGTTGTTCTTGTACCGCAGCCTTTTGGCCTTGCACAAGCGAATGCCATCGATGATCGAGGCATGGTTCAGTTCATCGGAGATGATCGCATCTTCAGGCCCGAGCAGGGTCTCAAAGAGCCCGCCGTTGGCATCCCAGCAGGAGGAATAAAGGATCGTATCCCCCTTGCCCAGAAATTCGGACAGCGATTTTTCCAGGTCCTTGTGCAATTCCTGCGTGCCGCAAATGAAGCGCACGCTGGCCATGCCGTAGCCCCAGCGGTCGATGGCATCCTTGGCTGCTTGACGCACCCGGGAATGATTCGCCAGACCCAGATAATTATTGGCGCAGAGATTCAAAACCTCCTTGCCGCCGCTGACGGTGGCGTCGGGTTTTTGCGGGCCGGCAAGCACACGTTCGCCTTTGAAAAGACCGCTGGTGCGGATCTGATCGAGCTGGACGCGGACATGTTCGCGCAGTTTGTTCGATGGCATGAGATTAACCCTCCTTCCAGGTCAGGATCACCTTGCCCGACTGGCCGGTGTGCATCGCCTCAAAACCCTTTTCAAATTCGGTGAAGTGGTAACGGTGGGTGATGACCGGGCTGATATCAAGCCCCGATTCGACCATGACGGTCATTTTGTACCAGGTCTCGTACATCTCGCGGCCGTAGATGCCTTGAATGGTCAGCATGTTGAAGATGACCTTGTTCCAGTCGATCGCCATGTCCTGACTGGGAATGCCGAGCATGGCGATTTTCCCGCCGTGAGCCATGTTGGCGAGCATGTCGCGAAACGCCTGGGGGTTGCCCGACATTTCCAGGCCGACATCGAACCCTTCCTTCATGCCCAGTTCTTTTTGCATCGATTCCAGCGTGCGTTCCTTGACATTGACGGTGTGGGTCGCGCCCATCTTTTTCGCCAGGTCCAGTCGGAACGGATTGACGTCGGTGACCACGACATGGCGCGCGCCGGCGTGGCGCGCCACGGCCGCGGCCATAACGCCGATCGGGCCGGCGCCCGTCACGAGCACATCTTCCCCGAGTACGGGAAATTGCAGCGCGGTGTGCACCGCATTGCCAAAGGGATCGAAGATCGCCTGCACATCGCGGGGAATTTCAGGGTTGTGGTGCCAGACATTGGTCACGGGAAGCGAAAGGTATTCGGCGAAGGCGCCGGGGCGGTTGACGCCGACGCCCATCGTCGCCTTGCACAGGTGCCTGCGGCCGGCCAGGCAATTGCGGCAGCGGCCGCAGACGACATGCCCTTCGCCGCTGACGATGTCGCCGACATGAAAGTCGGTGGCGTTGCTGCCGATTTCCACGATGCGGCCGACAAACTCGTGGCCGACGACCATGGGGACGGGGATCGTCTTGCTTGCCCAGGCATCCCAGTCGTAGATGTGCAGGTCGGTGCCGCAGATCCCGGTGCGCAACACCTCAATGAGGACATCGTTGATGCCGATCGAGGGGACCGGAACCTCCTCAAGAGACAGTCCCACGCCTGCTTGCTTTTTCACCAACGCCTTCATCGATTTCATCGTGCCCGCCCGCTTTCGCTTGCGACCTTTGCGGCAAAGGAGGAATTGTAGGCGCGTGGTCGCGAATTTTCTCGGGACCGCCGATAGGGGCCAAGCGCCCATCGGCGCCCGTGAACGCCCATCCGCGCCCATTCAAAAGAGTCGCCACAGGGGAGAGGTGCCCTTTTTCTTACCCCAGTCGAACAGAAGTGCCAACGGGTAAAGCAGAGCGATCATGAGGGCCCAGGCCAGGTAAACGCCCAACAGACCAAAACCAAAGGTTTCGGGGAAGGCCTCCCGGCCGCTGATCGGGTGTGCCAGGAGAAAATCGAAGCCGCCATGCCGGTACTGGGCCACCGCCAGGCTCGCCAGGTGAATCACCGGCACGTGGACGAGGTAAATGAGAAGGGGAACGCGGCCGAAGGTGGCGAAAAATCGCAGGATCGGTCCGTTTCTTCCATCGAGTGCCCAAATGAGGATGAGCGCCGGTCCGAGTGTCATTAGAACATAATCAAGTGATGGAGGATATTTTGTGCAGTTGAGAAAGGAGAGAATCGTTTTCGTGAGGCTTTCATCAGAAACACGCGGCTGAAAATCGCCATAACCGTTCAGCCCGCGCAAAACGAGAAACAGAGCAAGGCAGGCCAAACCCAACTTCAGAAAAATCGATCGCCCTTGCTCACGTGTGCGATGAAACAGATCGCCGCACCCGTAGCCAAGCGCCATGATCCCTAGCCAGGGAATGAAGGGGTAGGGGACAAACACAATGCAGTCGTTGCTACCCCATTTCCATTCGGCCCACACGCCGAGGCGCAGGTGCAAAGGAGCCAGCAAGGCGCGGTATTCAGGGATACGGGTCCAGGGGTCGAGGAAATTGTGCCCCGCTACGATCACTACTCCGATGAGCGCGACCGCCCATGAAGGCAGGCGGATGAGTAGGCCCATCACCATCATGGAGCAGCCGATCGCCCAGATGACTTGACCCACTAACCGGGAGAAATCGAATGAAAAACTCCAGCCCCAGTGCACCAAGGTGAATTCGAGCAGAATCAGCCACAGGCCACGAATCAGCAGATATTGCGAGTGCTGGGCGCGGGTTTGTTTCATTCCCCCCAGAAAAATCCCCATGCCGGCAAGGAAAACGAATACCGGTGCGCAAAAATGGGTGATCCAGCGTGTCAAAAACAACGCAGCGGTGGTTTTCTCGAGGTTCGTAGGAGAGAAGGCCGCATTGCTGAAAAAATCGCGCGTGTGATCGAGCGCCATGAGAACGATGACCAGGCCGCGCAAGGCATCGAGCGCAAGCGCCCGATGAGCGCGGCCGGAAGGCACAGGTACGATTTCGGGAGGGTTGATGGAAGCGGGAGAGGACGCTGCCGGGTTCTCGCTGGACATGAGTAGGCTGACTCCCCGCCGGGATGAAGTCGATCTCCTGGGTTGCTCTTTTCTACGGAATGCGATTCATGGAATGAATCGGGACCCATCAATAACCGGGCCGGCGGAAAGGTCGGTCGGAGCCGGGCCTACGAAACGGTCGCCCCGGTCCGGGAGGTGCCTGCCGGAAAGGCCGCTCCGGTTGAGCCCGGAAAGGCCCTTCGGCGGAGGACGGGTCGAAATCCTCCGAGGGAGCATCGGTTGGGCGGCCTGAGGAAAACGGCTCGGTTTCCAGTTCGAGGCTTGGCCTAGGAGGAACCGGATCTCCTTCAAGGATGCGCATCCAGATCGCCTTCAAATAGCGCCCCTCGGCGACATGCGTGAAGAAGGGGTGGTCAGGCGCGGCGCCGGTGATCGCGAAGATCTGGGCATGTTTTCCCGCCTGCCAGGCTGCCCGCCGTAGGGTCTCCAGATAATCGGGTTCGCTAATGAGGCCCGTGCAGGAACAGCTCAGTAAAACCCCACCCGGTTTGACCACCTGCATGGCCAGGCGGTTCATGTCGAGGTAGCGCTTGAGCGCCAGTCCGACTTCCTCGCGGTCGCGCGTCTGTTTGGCCGGGTCGAGAATGACCACATCCCAGGTTTGATTCCTGGCAATCGCCTCGCGCAGCCAGGGAAACAGATCGGCTTGCGTCCACTTGATGCGCACCTGATTAAGGCCCGCATTGGAGCGGGCCATGGCCAGGGCTTCTTCGTCGAGATCGATGCCGGTGACTTCTTCCGCCTGTCCCATCGCCTTGGCGTAAATGGCAAAACCGCCGCTATTGCAGCAAATATCGAGCACGGACTTGCCCTGGCAGTAGCTGGCCAGGCGCTTGCGATTGTCGCGCTGATCAAGAAAGAACCCCGTCTTGTGGCGTGAACCCGGTGCGACGCGAAAACGCAGATCGTGCTCGACGATGACTCCGGGCTGGGGCGGCGGCGGCGCGTAGCAATCGATCGATTCCTGCTTTTGCACATGTTCTTCGGCAAACCAGTAGAACTGGCAACCGGGAAAGAGCTCGGCCAGAACCTCCAAGAGGGTATCGCGCAAACGCCACCAGCCGGCGGAAAAGTATTCGACGACAATCATCTGGTCAAAGCGGTCGATGACCAGGCCGCTCATACCGTCCGCTTCCGAGTGGCAAAGCCGGTAAGCGGTTCCCTGGGACGGGATCTTCAAAATGTCCTCGCGCAATTCCTTGGCTCGGATCAGGCGATTGCGGATCCAGGCGGCGTCGATGATCTCGTCGGCTCGGTGCGTGAGGATGCGCAACGAGATGCGGGAGTGGCCGTTATAAAAGCCGCGGCCGGCAAACGCCCCTTCGCGATCCTCGACATCGACCACCGTACCCGGGGGGATCCGGGTGGCCGGCTTTTCGACCATCTTTTGAAAGATCCAGGGGTGATTGGAACGGCGCGCGATTTTCAGATGTACTTTGGGATTTTTCGTGTTTTCGGTGTTCGTGGACATGGCAAGGAAATCCTTTGGGATCCCTTTCATTACAACAAATGAGGCGAAGTTTGAGGGGAGGGAAACAAAAAAAGCGGGCCTGAGCCCGCCTTTTTCCTGAGTCATCCAGAGAAAATTTGCAAAAAATTGCAAAAACTCGCTGCCCAATCATTCCACTCGGGTTTTCCCGGAAGGATCGCCACTGGGCTGAGCATCCTTACCGGGCAGCAGTTCTTGCCGGTAAATTGCCACATCCCTGGGGGCCTCGATGCCGAGCCGGATCTTGCCGCGGTCGATATCCACGACCGTAATGCAGATCTGGTCCCCGATGTAGATTTTCTCGCCAAGCTTTCGGCTGAGCACCAACATGTTGCCACCTCCCTGGAGCAAGGCGCCCTATTACGACCAAATCTACCCCACAACCGCAGCACAGTGTCCAAAGGGAGGGCGGAATTTCGTTTCCTGAAAAAACGCGGGGTGCGGTACAAGGAGCGATTGGAAAAAATGGCAGAATCGGAATGACCGGGGGCTTTGCGGGCCCTTTATTTCCTCTACGGGCAGTTTTCGTTCAGGGTTCGTGAAAATCCAGCACAGTTCGCCAAAATTCTCGAGGAAAATGCAGGATCAGGTTACAATTGCTTCTTTTTTTGCGCGGTTGAGCCCATTTCGCCGTATTAAAGGGGGAACCGAACCCTGGATTGCCTGGAAAGCTCTCTTTCCCGGATTAGGATATCCAGACATTGCCAACCGGATTCCCATGGCAAAAGGAACTCCCATGTCCTCGAGCGTGACTGACTTCTCCCAGTACTATCAAGCCAAAAGCGAACCCGGCTTTTTCATCGTGACGCTGTCCAACGCCACCGGTAAAGTCAACGAAATGGAAGTGGAAGCGGTCGTGAAGTCGATGCGCCACGCGGTTGACGATCCCAAAGTCATGGGGGTCATCTTCGATGTGACCCAGGTCGAGTATTTCAGCTCGGTCGGGCTGTCGCTGCTTTTGCGCGTCCACAAGGCGATGAAAGCGCGCAAGGGGCGCATCGCGATTGCCAACCCCAACGCCAATATCCGCGAACTGCTTCATGTGACTTCGCTCGACACGATCTGGCCCTTGTTTTCTTCAGTCGACCTGGCCAAGTCGGCGCTTGCCAAGCACTAATCGATGATTACGTCTGCCGAGACTCGTTGGGTCCTGGTTCGTAGGGCTCAGGCTCCATGCGCCTTTTCGCATCCTGCCTGGGTTCGTCGCGGCTTTGGGAGCGCGGCGAACCGTCCATGATTCTCTCGCTAAAAAATGTGACGGCGGGCTATCTGGGCCGCTCGGTGCTTGGGCCCATCGATCTGGAAATCCAGCAGGGCGCGGTCGGCCTGCTGGGCCCCAACGGCGCCGGCAAATCGACCCTACTCAAGGTCCTCCTGGGCTTGATGCAGCCCAATTCCGGCGAAGGCACCATTGCCGGCTTTCCGCTGGGCTCGGGCGTGAACCTGCGCCGCGTCGTCGGCTATATGCCCGAAGCCGATGCCTTGATCCCCGGCATGAAAGGGATCGACTACGTCAGCCTGGCCGGCGAACTGGCCGGCTTGCCCAGGCGAGACGCGTCGCGCCGGGCCCACGAAATCCTCAATGTGCTCGAACTGGATGAGGCTCGCTACCGGTTGCTTGATGAATACAGCACCGGTATGAAACAGCGAATCAAGCTCGGCCAGGCCCTGATTCACGACCCCCCGCTGCTTTTTTTGGATGAGCCGACAAGTGGCCTCGACCCGGCCGGGCGCGACGCCATGCTCGGTCTGCTCAAGCGTTTGACCCGCGATCACCACAAGTCGTTTTTGCTTTGCACCCACCTCCTCGGCGATGTCGAGCGCACCTGCAGCCAGGTCGTACTGATTTCCGGCGGAAAAATCCTCTTTCGCGGCCCGACCTCGGGGATGAAGCAGGGGATTCCTCACGAGTTCGAAGTCGAACTCCATGCGGAAATTGCCGGCGCAGCATTTCCGGAAGGTTGGGCGCGCCAGGGCGGCGCGACTCAGTTCCTGGTCAAGCTCAAGCAAGATCAAGATGTGCGGACGATCTGGAAAGTCGCGCAAGACATTGGGACCTTCCCGGTGCGCGTCGTGCCGCGCCAGGAAGATTTGCGCGACCGCTTCACCGCGATCTTGAGTCAAGAAGCCGAGCAGCAATCGTTAATGGAAAGTGCATCGAAGTCATGAGGCATGCCAGGTGATGAGCGACCGGGGCCCGCCGCGGCTTGGCGATATTTTGAGCTACCGGCCCTACCGGGGGATCCACCTGGGTCCCTGGAGGGCCAGTCTGGCCATTTCGCGCTATGATTTGACGCTGATTTTTGGCAAGTGGTTGTTTTGGGGCCTTTACCTTTTGGGTTTGCTCGTCTTTTTCCTTTATTTTTTTGGACAGTATTTGCTTGTTTGGGCGGGCACCCTCAATGATGGCCAGGTCATGCCCGCGGGGCCCTTTGGCCGCATTCAGATCAAGGACCTCGTCGATGCCCTGCGCGGCTTTCTGAAAATGGATGGGTCCCCCGAGACGTTTCGCAATTTTTTGCAGACGCAAGGCTCGATCGTCATGGTCGTATTTGCCCTGGCCGGGGCGCAGTTGATCGGCAACGATTTTCGTTTTCGATCCTTCCCCTTTTACTTCAGCAAACCGATCCGCGCGCACCATTATCTGTTCGCCAAGGGCCTATCGGCCGCGGTCTTGCTCAACCTTTTAACCACCTTGCCCGCGCTGGTCCTGTTTTTCGAGTCTTATGTGCTGGGCGACTGGCAATGGAGCATGGCCAAGCTCCGGTTGCTCATGGGAATCATGGGCTACGGTCTCGTGTTGACCCTGGGCCTGGTGCCGATTTTCCTGGCCGCCTCGTCCGGCTTGACGCGCACGATTCCGATCGCCATGTTTTGGATTTTTGTGTTCATCTTCTTGCGGGGAGTGGGGGTCACTCTCACCGAACGTTTGCGCCTTTCGAACTTCTTTAAATTGATCGACCTCTGGAACGATCTCAATCTCATCGGTAATCGCATGCTCGGGGCGGCGGCAGAGGCCAATGTCGCTCCGTTCCAGCCACCCGTCTGGTCCGCATTTCTGACTCTGGCGGTTCTCGGTATGGCCAGCCTCATTTACTTGCGCTTCCGCCTCGGCCGGGTGGAGGTGGTGCGATGACCGCCGCGCTCGAAATCGACCAGGTGAGCAAATGGTATGGCAAAGTGCTCGCTCTCAATAGCGTGAGCCTCGAACTCGAAGAGGGCATTTATGGCCTGGTCGGAGCCAACGGCGCCGGCAAGACCACGCTTTTGCGCATGGCGGCCGCGCTGGTCCAGCCCGACGAGGGGGAGGTGCGCATCCAGGGGGTGCCAACGAATGAATCGGGCGCCCGCGCGCTCGTCGGATACAGCCCCGAGACCGACGCCTTCTATGAGGAAATGACCGGCGAAGAGTTTTTGCGCACACTCGCCAGACTTCATGGATACTCCGGCGCCGATTCCCGGGCGCGCACCTCGGCAGTGCTCGATTGGGTCGGCATGTCGGCCCAGGCCAAGAAACGGGTCAGGCGCTATTCGCGCGGCATGCGCCAGCGCATCAAGTTGGCGCAATCGCTTTTGCACGACCCGGCGCTCTTGATCCTGGACGAGCCCTTTTCGGGAGTCGACCCGGTCGCGCGCGCCGAGCTGGTCGAGTTTTTCATGGAGCTTGGCAAATCGGGCCGCTGTCTTTTATTTTCTTCGCACGAACTCGATGAAGTCGAGCGGCTGACCGACCGGATCATGGTACTGGTCAAGGGGCGCATCGCCGCGATCGGCAGTTCGACCGAAGTGCGCGCCCGGCTCGATCAACAGCCGAACCGGTTCATCCTGGAATGGTTTACCGGAGCGTCGCAGCCGACCCTGGGCAAACTGGCCGGAGAATGGGCCGAATGGCAAGAAGTGGAAGGTTGGGATCGTCTGGAACCGCAAGAGGGGAAGCTCGGTTGCACCATAAGGGTGACCCGCCAGGCCGATTTCCTGCGGGGAATCGCTTCGCAGGTGGATCGCCATGGCTGGTCGCTTGACCGCTTGGAAAATCTGGATGGCACGACCCGCGCCCTGGTCGGCAAAATCCTGGGGGGCACGCCATGAGCACCAATCCCGTGTCGTCGGCGCCTAACAAGGCAACCGGCGACGCATCGCTTGCGAACGAAAAGAGCCCGGCCGCGAAACGATCCATTCCCATGCATGGTTCCGCCATGCATGGCGGTTCGGGGATCGAAGGAAAATCGTCGCGGCCGGAACTTTGGCGCGGCTGGCTGGAACTGGTGCGTTTGACCTTCGTGCGCCAGGGCCGTGCCCGCACCATGGTCTGGCTGGCCTTTCTTTTCTTTTTCTTCGGCCTCTTTCAGACCTGGTACCTGACTCGTTCCAACACCTGGGAAATGTCGAAATGGCGGTACCCAAACCGGATGGGAAAGACCTTTGAAGAACTCGGCGTCAGAACGTCGGTTGGGATCAACGCCCTGACCGCCGGAAGCGGTTTTGCCCCGGTGGAAATTCCGGTACAGGTCTTTCAAGGCGTCGCCCACAACTTCCAGTGGATTGTCTTTTTCCGGGTCTGGGTGCTTGGAATTTTTCTCACGTTTCTGCTCCCATTCTGGACCTTGAGTTTTGCCACCGAGGGGATCGGCGGCGACAGGGAAAACCAATCACTCATCTGGCAACTGCTGCGGCCGATGCCGCTTTGGGCGCTCTATTTGGCCCGGTGGGTTGGCCAACTTCCCTGGTCGGTCGGAATGGTCATGCTCGGCATGTATTTGTCGTGCATGATTGCCGGAGAGCCCGGGGAAAAGGTCTGGCAAATCTGCTGGCCGATGGGGCTGGCTGGAGCGATGGTTTATTCAGCGCTCTTCTTCTGGATGGGGGGCGTACTTAAACGCCCCGTTGTCGTCGGCATGGCCTATGTCTTTTTTCTTGAACTCTTCCTGGGCAGCATGCCCGGATTGCTCAAGCGCGCGAGCATCAATTTTTATCTGCGCTGCATGATCATGGAGGATGTTCGCAAGATGGGGGTGGAGTTTGAAGGCTACACCCAGTGGCTGCCCCTGGGGCCAACCGAGGCGGCGATCGTTTTGGCGCTGGCGACGGTCGCGCTGCTTGCCGCCGGAGCCTGGCATTTTTCCAAAGTGGCCGGCGATGGAACCTGTTCGCCCCCCTAGTTCTTTCTCCCTTTTTTCTGCTCTTTCCCCCGATTGGACTCCAAGACTCAAGTGGAAGAAACAAACCCTCGCCTGCCGCCCTGAATTCGGGGTATGATGAATCATCGCGAGCCGAGGAAAAAGGGACGAATCGCCATGCGCAACGAGTTGGTGAGAGGGGGAATCGACCGTCAGGAGGCCCCCCGCCATGGAGACCAGGGCGATCGCGGTCCTTCTGGCCCTGATCGATTTTTTCCTGAAGCCTCCACCATTACGATTAGCCGTGAGGCCGGGTCGCGGGGCAGGGCGATTGGCCAAAGGCTGGGCCAGCGCCTCGGATGGCAGGTTTACGACCGCGAACTGCTCGAATTCATCGCCAACGACTCGGTGGCCCAGGCGGA
The DNA here is from genome assembly GCA_965226945.1 of Gemmataceae bacterium. Classification (GTDB taxonomy): domain Bacteria; phylum Planctomycetota; class Planctomycetia; order Gemmatales; family Gemmataceae; genus SYLG01. Next base: position 6,013,445 of record OZ245717.1, read on the forward strand.
ACTGAACGAGGAATTGAGTGTCGCCCAGAAGGAATGGGTCGAGCGGACCTGGCGCGATCTGTTCGCTGTGCTCGGCCAAGCCAACCGCGAGGGGTTTGGGTCGCTATTTCGCGTGATCTTGTCGCTGGGAGCCAAGGGACGGGTCATCCTTGTGGGGCGCGGCGCCCACTGGATTTTGCCTGAGGATCAAACCCTGCGCATCCGGGTGGTGGGCCACCTGGAAGAGCGTGTCGGCTACCTGTCGCAGACCTTGAGATTGAGCCGCAACGAGGCGAACCAGCGCTTGAAAATGCGCGATCAAAGGCGCCTGGAATTTGCCAAGACCGTTTTTGGCCAGGCGATCGCTGACCCGATTCACTACGACATGGTACTCAATTCCAGCCGCCTGGGTGAAGATCTCTGCTCCACACTCATTCGCGAAACCATCACCCTGAAGGATGGCTTCTCCGGCCGGTTGGTCGGTGGTTGAAATGCCAGGCGATCGCGCGGACCCCACTTCCTTCCCAGGAACGGAAGATGGGGTCGATCTGCTTCTAGTCGGCGCCAGCGTGCGCTATCTGGCGGGCTGGTTTATCAAGGCGGGCTACCGGCCGCTGGCGCTTGATCTGTTTGGCGATCGCGATTTGCAAGCTCTTTGTCCGGCAAAATCGATCTCTCGCGAAGAGTGGCCTGACGGGTTGTATGAAGCCTGTGAATCTTACAAGGGTCTGCCGATCGTCTATGCCGGCGGCCTGGAGAACGCTCCCAAACTGTTGGAAAAGTTGGCGCGAAATCACCCCATCTGGGGCAACCGCGCCCGGTTTCTGCCTGCGGCCCGAGATCCCGTACGGTGGAGCCCCACCCTGACTCAAGGCGGTTTCCAGGTTCCGGAGATGATCCTTGGTCCGACAGCCTTTCAAGATTCGGGAGCGATCGCGGAAACAAGCAAGACCATCCTAGAGGGGGAATGGTTGATCAAACCTTATCGCAGTGCCGGCGGCCTGAACATCAAAGAGGCCATGTCGGGAAGTCCCATTCCGGCCGGTTTCTATGCCCAACGCAAAATCAAGGGAACGGGAGTTTCCTTGAGCTTTTCGCTGGGACCGGGAGAGCCTCGTTTTTTCCTGGGCTCCTACGAAATGCCGATGATTCCCGCGTTGGCGGCACCTCCCTTCGCGTACCGCGGCAGCGTCGTTTACCGCGGAATGACCCTGGTCATGAATACCCAGGGAAAAGCCCTGGCGCAAATCCTCAAGGACAAGATGGGATTGCGCGGTTTGGTGGGCGTGGACGCCATCAGTGTCGATGGCCATTTGCGCATCCTGGAAATCAATCCTCGGCCGACCGCCTCGATGGAACTGGCCGACTTTGGCGGCGGTTCTGCTTTGGCCCGCTGGCACGTCTCCGCATTCGTTGGGGCCAGCCATTCCCTGGACAATGCTCTGCCCCGTGAGCGACCCCTGGCCAAAGCCATCTGGTACGCCGATCGCAATTTCCTTTTCCCGAAGGAATTTGCCCAAAAAGAGATCGAGAAGTCCCTCGATCTTCATCTGGCCGACATTCCGCCAGGTTGGCAACCGATGGTCGAAGGGGAACCAATCTTGACGATCGTCCTTGAAGAATCGGACCCCGGGCGGATGATTGAACGAATCGAGGCGGCGGTGGCCTTTCTGAAAAAGCGCTTGTTTCCCTCCTCCTAGTTGCCGGGCCGAAATGATGGCGATCACCGATACACCCTTACCCAAAGCCAATCCGCAGGGTCTCAATGCCCTGGCTTCCTCGTTGCTAGCTCGGGAACGGGGCCGGGTCGCCGAACTAGGCATTGCGATCGAATCGAATGCGCTTGGCGAAAGCTGGGACCTGGGAGTGCATGAGCGCGGCGGCCTCGAAGCAGGAATCCTCCTGGGCGAAATTTGCCTGAGCGGCCTGGGCAAAGTTCAAATTCTTCCCAGCCTGGAGGATGTCATCCCGTTTCCCCTCGTTGGCGTTTCGAGCGACCAGCCGCTGCGCGCCTGTCTATTCAGCCAGTATGCCGGCTGGCAAATTCAGGCGGGGTCGTTTTTTGCCATGGGCTCCGGACCCATGCGCGCCGCTTACGGCGGCGAAAAAATCTTCAAGGAACTGGCTGCCGGACGGACCGATACCCACCGCGAGGTGATCGGCGTGCTCGAAGCCGGGCAGCTTCCCGGTCCGGAGGTCATGGAGTGGATCCGCGCGAAATTGGGCAGGGATGCGAAGATCATCCTTCTGAGCGCGTCCACCAAGAGTCTGGCCGGTGGGGTGCAGGTGGTGGCTCGCTCGCTGGAAACGGCGTTGCACAAGATGCATGAGATCCATTTTCCGCTCGATGCCATCCTTTCGGGCACCGGTGTGGCTCCCTTGCCTCCGCCCGCCAAGGGGACGCTCGATGCGATCGGCCGCACCAACGATGCCATTCTTTACGCCGGCCGGGTTGTGCTCTATGTGAAAACAAGCGACGAGCTCATCGCCGAACTGGGACCCAAGATCCCCTCGAATGCCTCATCGATGCATGGCCAACCTTTTGGCGACATCCTCAAGGCGGCGGGCGGCGATTTTTACAAGGTCGATCCCCTCTTGTTCGCGCCCGCCGAAGTGATTCTTTGCAATCTCACGAGTGGTAGAAGTTTTCGTTATGGCAAAAGAGCGCCCGAGATTTTCCTGAAGTCGTGCGGCGGGCCTATTTGAGGTTTTTTCTTCGGTTCGCTTGGAAGGGTCATGTTGCAGATCGGCATCATCGGCGATTGCGAAGGCTGGCACGCGCGCCAGCTCAAGGAGGCGGCGCTCAAACGCGGGCACATGGTCGATGCGATCGACTTTCGCCGGCTCGCCTGCAAGGTGGGGGTAGCCGCCTCGCCTCTCTGGCCGCAATCCTCAAAACAGCCAGATGCATTCATTGTGCGCAGCATGCCCGCGGGCACCCTCGAACAAGTGATTTTCCGCATGAATATGCTCGGCCAGGCGCAGGCAGCCGGCAGTCTGATCGTCAATCCGCCCCGCAGTCTCGAAGTCTGCATCGACAAATTTCTGGCAAGCGCGGTGTGCGCCCAGGCGGGCTTGGCGGTGCCCGCGCTTGAAGTCAGCCAGACGGCGGAACAGGCCCTGGAATCGTGGCACCGTCTGGGAGAGGACACCATCGTCAAACCGCTCTTCGGTTCCGAAGGCCGGGGTATGATTCGCGTCAGCGATGAAGACATGGCCTGGCGGGTATTCACTACGATCGAACGGCTGGGCCAGGTGATCTATCTGCAGGAGTTTGTCCCCCATCCGGGCTGGGATTTGCGCATTCTGGTTCTCGACGGCCAGATCCTCGGGGGGATCAAGCGTCACGGGCATGGCCACTGGCGCACGAATGTCGCCAAGGGGGGAAAGGCCGAATCGTGTGAAGCGCCCGAGGAAGCAGGATCGATCGCCCTGAAAGCCTGCGCCGCGACGGGCGTTGTCTTTGGCGGCGTCGATCTGTTGCTTGATCGCGCGGGGCGCTGGCTCTTGCTCGAAGTCAACGGCGTACCCGGTTTTCGCGCTTTCCAAAGAGCGACCGGACTCGATGTGGCGACCTTGTTTGTGGAGTACCTGGAAAAACAATCGCGCGCAAAGCATCCGCCTACGGAGGTCGTCCATGGCCACGCTTCCTGACGGGCCAATTGGTCCCTTCGATGGGCGCTTACTAAGCAGAATGGCGCTGATTCAGGCGAGTTGCATCCTCGAGGTCTGTGCACGCAAACCGGGTAATGCCAGTCCGGGGCGGCCTCTCGGCGCGCTCGCGCTCGAGGATCTGCTATTGGGCGGAGCCGGCATCTCCCCGGTGCTTGCAGGCGCGGTTGGCCGGCCGCTGGGCGTCACGATCCTGGAGGCGGCGAAGCAATCGCGCGCGGCGCACGCGGGCAATGCCAACCTGGGTATCTTGTTGTTGTTGGCGCCGATGGCCGCGGTACCTGACGAGGTGCCGTTGCATGAAGGTTTGCCCAAGATTCTGTCGGCAACGACCGTGAACGACGCCGTGCTTACCTACGAGGCGATCCGCGTGATGGAACCGGGCGGCCTGGGGGAGGTCGAAAACCAGGACATACGCCAAACGCCCACGATCACCTTGAAGGAGGCGATGGAGCTTTCGGCAGAGCGCGATGGGATTGCCCGCTGGTGGTCGCAGGATTTTCGTTTTCTTTTCAGCGAAGGGATTGGCGCCCTGGGTTCAGGTATTTTCGCGACCGGATCGATCGAGGCCTCCGTCGTCTTGCTTTTCCTGCACATTCTGGCGCGTTTTCCCGACACGCTCATCGAACGCAAATACGGCACCCTGGTGGCGGCCGAGGTTTCGCGAAGAGCGGCGGTCGTGTTGGCCGAGGAGTGGCCGCGCAAAACCAAGGGGATCGAGGCGCTGCGCGAATTCGATCGCTGGCTGCGCGCCAATCGTTATAACCCAGGAACGACCGCCGATTTTCTGGCCGCGACGATCTATGGCGCCTTCCGGCAAAATGTGCTTTCGCTGCCCCTTAATTTCCCCTTTGGCGCCGGCGCGGTTTGTTAGTCGCTTTCGTGTGATGGTTTGGGGCGACTTGATAGAATTTCCTTATTCTCCCCCGTTTATCGGACCCAGTGCACTCATGGCTCGCGAACGCTTTCGAATCCGTGTCACCAAGGACAACCTGGTCTTTTGCTCCGGTCACTTCATCACCTATGAAGGGGACAAGTGCGAACGGCTCCACGGCCACAACTACCGCACGGCGGTCGAACTCGAAGGCCTGCTTGACGAAAATCATTATGTTTTCGATTTCATCGCGCTCAAGCACCGTGCTCGCGAGGTCACCAACGAACTCGATCACCGGATGATGCTGCCGACGAAAAACCCGCTCGTCCAGCTCGAAGAGAAAAACGGGCAAATCACCGCGCGCTACCGCGACCGCCAGTGGGTGTTTCCCAAGGATGATTGTGTCCTGTTGCCGATCGAAAACACGACGGCCGAACTTCTGGCCAAGTACCTCGCCGGCCGGCTGATTCAGTCGCTTGGCGAAAGGCATGGCTTCCGCAAGGGGTTGATCAAGGTCGAAGTCGAAGAGAGTTTTGGGCAGTCGGCGTTTTATGAGGTGGAAATCGGGGAGTGAGCGAAGTTCCGGTGTCGTTGAAAGTAAAGTATGGGAATGATGGGAGTAGCTTGTTTGGTTCCCATGCCGCCCATCATTCCCCTAGGTCCCATGAAGAATCACCCAAAAGCAGTGACGACCCCAAGAGGCAAGACCTAGGCCTGTCACCGATTCTCACCCACTGCCAAGGCGCAATTCCCCATGTGGAGCTCGGTCGAACTTCCGCCCACGATACGGCCCTTGTTTCCTGACCGTTGCGCGGGCTGCGGCTGCGATGCGCCACAAAAGACATTTCTGGTGGGTTGTTCGCCCGCGGTCCTCATTTTCAATCTAAGAACACCGATCCTCGAAAAGGCGCCGGCATGTGATGCTTGCCTTTTGATGTTGCGAAAAAATGCCTGGTTTTTGTTTTTTGGCGCCTTGCTTGCCGGCATCGGAACGTTGCTCGTCATTGCGGAGTTGCTCGCAGAGCTTAACCTTCCCGCGCAACCGTTCTGGGTCGGCATTCTCATCCTGGTGGGAATGGGCGCAGGTTGCCTGCTGCCCATGTTATTGCTGGCGCACTGTTTCCCTCCGCGACCGATCGAAATCTGGAGCCTTGGCGGTCAACGTCATTACTTGTTCAAGGATGAAGGCTATGCCGAGGAGTTTCGAGACATCAACGTGCAGGCGGCAAATGGTGGTTAACTCATGCTGTCGGCGAAAATCGCCTGGGTCTTTTTGACAGTAGCCGATGGAAGATTGCAACGACAGATATAAACAAACCATCGAGGAACCAGTTGCAAAGGCAGGGCCGCTCATGCGCGATGCATCACGAGTTGTTCATGCCGGTCTTCCCAAGGCCGTTCAAGGCCAGCCCTTTCTTCCCGGTCCCGTTTTTGCGGCTCCCTTTCATCTTGCCGGCGATCCCGCTGGCGCGGCCTACAGCTATGGCCGCTTCGACAATCCCACCTGGAATCTCATTTATCTGAAAAATCGAAGCACGGAGGAAAAAGATTGATTTTTCCATTCCAATCAACGCGCCGCGGATGCCTGTCTTTGAAACCATGCTCAAGCGAACATAGAAAAGGTCCAAGGTATGCACTTCGCGAATCCACAAGACGATTCCGTAAGGAGACCGCCTCCCTCGCCGCCACCCGTTCGGCTGACCGGAGGTGCGTTGGACGATTCACTGGATTCGCAGGGGGACAGTGGCGAAGGTCCGCGCACCGCGGAAGAATCGCGCCGGTTGGGCTTTTTCCTGGAGCTATTTCTAACGCCGACCACGCTCGGTTTGACGAGCGGCATCGGTCCCTTAATGGCGGGAGTGGGTTGCCTCGCGATCGTGGTTGGTCTGGTAGGCTTCCTGGCCGGATCGATTGGCCTCGTCCTATCTCAGGGGCAGACGATCTTTGTGATGGCTCCTTTGTTCTGCATCAAGTGGATTTTTGATCTGAAGGTCACCTGGTCTCATCGACCATTCCCCCTCCACATCGGGGAGCATGAACGGACCCAAAAAATCGCAATTCTCGTGTACTTCGCGCTGGCAGTCGCTTTGCTCGCAGGCGATGGCGGCATTTTTGTCCATGAATACCGCGAGAAAAGCCGCATGGAAAACGAACGCAGACTCGCGGCTAAACGGGAAGCGGATCGGCTCGCCCTGGAGAAGAATGAGCGCGAAAGAGCGCTCAAGGTGGAGGCCGCCAAAAAACAAGAAGAGGAATGGGAGAGAGAGTTGGCGCGAGCGCAGGAGGCGAAGCGCCTCAAGGACGAAAAGGAACAAAGGGAGCGGGAAGAAAAGCGAGAGTGGGAGAAAATGCAACGGATCGCCGCTCAGGAGCTGAAGGAGAGACGAGAGCGGGATCAGATCGATCGCGAGAGATACGAAGCGGACCTGGAAACACTTCGCAAAGAGAAGGAGGAACTGCTGCAGAAAGCGGCTTCACTTGAAGCGGATTTCAAGAAAGGCCTCACTCAAATCAAAAAAGTGGCCCCGGCCATGGAAGCCGTTGTGCGAGCGCGCATGATCAATACCAAGACGAAATACGACGAGGCGCAATCAAGGATCCAGGAGATTTCTGAACAAACGAAAAGACTGAAAGATAAGATTGACGAAATAAAAAACCGTCAATAACTGGGTTTGGATGGGGTTCGTTCACAGACCGAGAGGGGAGAAGCCCGTGAAATCTGACTACTGGAATGTGGAGGACAAACAGGTCATCGAAAAGACCGGCAAGCCGTTGGCTCACTGGCGCAAGGTGCTCGACGAATTTGGAGCCAAGGACAAGAAATCCAACGACACGGTCGGTCACCTGCAGAATACTCACGCAGTGCCCCGCTATTGGGCCAGAACGCTGACGACCTGGTACGCCAAGCAGCAAGGCTAGAGACGGCCCTGGTTTAGAAGACCTGGCGCGGCTTTGCCAGACTGGAGCGAACAGGAAGTTCGCGGCAACCAGGACCGCCCCGCCAACGTCCAGGCCGGTGCCGGGTTGATTAGCCAGGGGGCCGCTCATGCGCCAGGCGGGAGCGGCTGTTTCTCCTCTGAGACCCTGGGGGGCATGCGATGAAAATCGCACCGATGCTGATGACAAAGGTCCTTTTGCTTCTTTGCGTCTTGGCCTTGCCCGGCGAGGGAATCGACTGGAAGGCCTTTGACGACCCGAACCAGAGCCTTATCACGGGTCCTTTTGCCAAATCGATCGGCCAGTTGCCTGACGCGGACAAAAGCGCGGCGATCAAGCGGTTGCGCGATTCGCTTCGGTCGTCAACCCTGGAAATCCGCCGCCGCGCGGCATTGACCTTGAAAGAGCTGGGCGATGCAAGCGGCGTCCCGGCGCTGATTGAGGCCTTTCCTCAATCGACCGGCCGCGACCGCGACAATCTTGCAGTGGCGCTGCGGATTGTGAAAGACAAGCGCGCCATACCCGTGCTGCTCAAGGCCCTTAAGGACGAATCGGCCTACATACGCTCCATCGCGCTTGGAGCCCTGGGTGAAGTGAAGGCAGAGGGCGCCTACGATGCGATCGTGGCGCTCACGAAGGACAAAGGAACGCCTCCGTCCGGAAAACCCAATGGTCCGCTCAACTGCTTCCGCAACGCGCCGGCCGACATGGCCTGCTATGCGCTGGGCTGCCTGGGGGACCCAAGGGGCGTGCCCGTGCTCCTCGGTTTGCTCGATGACAAGGAGACACAAAGTGCCGCGTGCCAGGCGCTCGAAGTGATCACGGGGCAAAAGCTGGGAAACGACCCGGAGCGGTGGAAGGCCTGGGGGGAAAGCCAGAAGTAGCAGTGCAGCCACTCAGCTTGAGAATTCAAAAGATAGTAATTGATAGGAAAACAAAGCTTGTTCTGGCTCCCACGGTGAAGCTTCCGCCGGGATGACGGACGCGTCGTGGGGCAGCGAAATTCCGTGTTTCCGGGGCGAGTCGCATGCTTCCCTTGTTCCCCTTTTTGCTCTTACTCGCGGGCCCCAACTATGACATCGGATCGGACGATCCGCCTCAAGTTTTATTAGACACCGGCCTGAGTGTTCAAGGATCCGATCTTTCGGGAAGTTGGCGGGTGGACCGTTTTCAATGGGACGGTGTGGAAGAACCTCCCCATCAACGGCTTTCCATCACCGTAAACAAGGATGGCCAATATTTCATGGAGGACATGGATGGGCTAGGCGGCATCTATGAACTTGAGATCAAAAAAACATCTGAATTGTGTTTAAATGAATTAACGGCAATTAGTGGCGACAGAAAATTTAAGGGTATATTTTACCTGTGTAATGACAGGTTGAAAATTGCATTGAATATTCAATCGAATGAGCGTCCCCAATCCTTTCGCGCGGATCCCGAAAACCGTCCTGGCCTCATGGTCTATACGCTCAGGCGGATGAGCTTCCTGGAGTGCCTGTTTGAAGATGCCGGTTCTTACCTGGAGGATCGGTTCCTTTCCGCGGGCGATGCCTTGGAAGCGTTTTTGGAAGAGTTCATCGTTCCCAAGGGGAACCGGAAACGCCGAGTCGGGGGTTTTCACATCGAAAAGATCGGAGAAATTCAGGAATGGAAAATCCAGAGAGGAGTTTCGCTGTATTCGGGGCAAGAACTTCATCTTTGGCGGACCTGGTACACCGAAGCTCGGCTCGCCTGTTCCGGGCTTTTTGAATGCGATCTGTGGCGCGGAATTCGCCCGCGCGTGAGAATCGAATCGCGACCCAATGAGGAGAGAGAATTCCTTGACATTGCAATCGAAGTGCGTGTCAGGGGCGAATCGGGAAAACAAGGCAAATGATGGGAGAAGGATCCGTCTCCGGCTGCAATTTTCGATGAAGGAAGGCAATCCCAAGGCTTGCGCGGGGATTTCGCTCAATCGGCCGAGAGCCTGCCATCATGGATCGCCGAGGCCACAAGCGCGCTGTGATAGCCGGCCACTTCTAGCCGCTTCAAGTCCTGGGCATGGCGAACACCGCCCGCGGCGTGCAGATTCGCACCCTCGTAATGACCCGATGCTTGCGGCAGGCTCTCCTCACATTGATCGATCGGCCCTGCATAAGAACCAACCCGGGCCAGATCCATCAGGATCAGATCTTCAATGCCGCTCGAGCGCCAGGCGTTCCAGAGATCGTCGGGCGCTCTAAAGCGCCGGTTGCCTGCGCCCAATAATTTGCCGTTCAGGGTGTCGAGCGAGAGCACCGGAGTTTCGGCGCTGGGGAAGTTCAAGTTCTTCGGGTGATCCTCGAACGTTTCCGAGCCGATCACCGGTCGGGCCGCGTCGCCTTGCCAGCGATTCAGGTCGGCCGCCGACTGCAATCCGCAATCGATCCAAAGACTCAGGCCTTTCGCAGCGAACCAGGCGGTCAGCGACCAGTCCGGCCCCGAGCGTTTTTGGATCGCATCCAGATCGGCAACATAGAAGTCGCGCAAGCCGGTCGATTCCTGAATGGCGCGGACGATGTCTTTGGGATCGGTCGATCGCGTCAGTTGGCTTTCGATGGGGCGGTATTGATCCCGTTTTCCGCCCACGCCGCGAACGACGATGCCGCCCATCAAATCAAGGACGGCACGCACCTTTATGACGAAGGCGGGCATGGCGCAAACGGATCCGTGATATCGCAGGTGCGCCTGATCGCGTCACCGATCGGAAAACGATCCCAGACGGCGGGTACCGGCGCCTCGACGCGAATCGGTTCATAGCGGATCGGATGGGCGAATTCGAGAGCGCGAGCATGAAGGGCGATCGTCGGCAATCCCGAGGGATTGCCCAGCGCAAAGGGGGAGCCGTAGGTCAAATCGCCAAGAATGGGGAAGCCGCGCGCGGAGCATTGCAGTCGCAACTGATGCATGCGCCCCGTCGCGGGATTCAATTCGAGGTGGCAGAAATCGTCTTCCTTTGCCAGCAGGCGCGCTTCGGTGCGAGCTTCCTTGGCTCCCGTGTCGCCCGCGTTGGCGACCGCTCCTTTTGCCTGACCTTCCAGCTTGACTAACCAGTTGACCCAGGAATCGGTCTGGCCTTCTTGCGGCAATGACGGCGTGGTGGGAACGATCGCCCAATAGGTTTTGCGCACGGTGTGTTCGCGGAATTGTTCGGCGATGCGCGCCGCCGCCTTGGAGCTTTTGGCAAATAGGAGGATGCCGCTGGCGGGGCGGTCCAGCCGATGGGGAGTACCCAAATAGACCCGGCCTTCGGTTTTTCCTTTGCGCAGCATCAAAAGTCCGCGCACGTAATTTTCGGCGCAGTCGGGGACGTGAGGAGGCGCCTGGGTGGGCAAACCGGGCGGTTTGCTCACCACAAGGCAATGATTGTCCTCAAAAAGGATCTTTAACGAACTCAAGATGGCCCCGGTATCTTTGGCGGAGATTTTTTTTAAGCAAACAGTCCACCAGGGGCCATCTTAGCACACGAGGGAGATCTCAGGCGTTTGAAGGCAGAGGCGGCAGCAGCGAAACGGCCTTGATCTTGGAGCGCAAATGTTCCAGCGCTTTTTCCATGACCCGGTCTTTAAAATTCGCGGGAGCCGTCCGCGGGGATGCGGTCGCCGGCTTGGCCTTGTCTTCCGTCTTCTGGGCCGTTTCGGCCTTGGGTTGAACCTTTTCCGGTTCGGTTTTCTTGCCGTCGCGGATGATGTCGCGGTCCACGCGCCACAGGTAATAGTCGCGGTATTCCTCAGGCGTCAGTTTGATGTCGAAGCCCTGGTCCGGCTTGACGCCCCAGTCGTCGGTTTCCTTGCTTTCGGGGAAGCGGTGAATGTTCTTGCCGCTTGGGCGCCAGTAGCTGGCCGTGGTCAATTTCAACGCGCTTTGGCGGTTCTCCATCTCGATGACGTTTTGCACGCTTCCCTTGCCGAACGATCGTTCGCCGATCACGACGGCGCGGCCATTGTCTTGCAGGGCGGCGGCAAGGATCTCGCTGGCGCTGGCACTACCGCGGTTAATCAGCACCACCATCGGATGTTCGGCCGTGGGCAGGAAAATCGTACCGTCGGACTTGGCGTCAAATGTCTCTTCGCCCGGTCCGCGGCCGCGGGTGCTGACGATCTTGCCATGATCGAGAAACATGTCGGCAATTTCGACCGCCGAACGCAACAGGCCCCCGGGGTTGTTGCGCAAGTCGAGCACCAGGCCCTTCATTCCCTGGGACAGCAAGGTGTCCATCGCCGCTCTCATTTCCTTGGCGGCCGTCTCACTGAAGGTCGTGATGCGGATGTAGCCGATTTTCGAGGCCTTATCCAGCATGAAATCCCAGTCCTTGGTGCCCGAAACGCGGGTGTCGGCAAGCACGGCGGGCAGGCTGATGATCGCCCGGCGCAAGGTGATCTCGACGGGCGTTTTCTCTCCTTCGTGGAGAATCGTCAGGCTGATCGGGGTATCGGGGTCGCCTTGAATGAGGTTGACCGCGTCGTTGACCGGGACGTCTTCGGTGGGTTTCCCCTCGATTTTCAGGATGAAGTCGCCGGCGATGATTCCGGCTTCATACGCGGGGCTGCCTGCCATGGGGCTAATGACCTGGAGCAGGTTGGTGCGCGGGTCGCGGGTGACCTGGACGCCGATGCCGCCGTAGTGACCCTTGTTGGTCGTATTGAACTGCTTGTATTCGTGCGGATTGATGTAAGAGGAATAAGGATCGAGGCGTTCGAGGCCGCCGTTGATCATCTCTTCGATGAGCAGCCGTTCCCGTTTTTCGTCGAGGGGTTTGACGTAGCGGCCGCGGACTTCGTGCAGCACATCGACGAGCAGGCGCACCATCGCGTAATCGCGGTCCATCTCGCGCGACGGGGCGTAAGCATAAACCGCCAGACCCACAAGCGAGAGGCCGAGAATTCCGGCCATCCAGGAGAGGTTACGACGAGGCATGAATCAATCTCCGCATTTTCCATCATGTTAATGACGAGGGCCCTGTCAAATCGAGAGAAGATCCGAGAACCACGCTTAACGGAAAAGTTAAACCTTTTCCCTCAGAATCCTCAAATTACCTATTCAGTTTGTTTTGGCCCTTTTATAATGAGCCTGTCGACGCCGGGAGTCTAACCGAGGCGTCATGGTTCTATCTGGAGATATCTCGATGTACAGCTTGGTTCTAGCAACTCTGTTGACTTCCGGCGCGGAAACGCCTTCGTTTCATCGCCTTTGTGGCCCCACCGTCTCCTACAGCTCCTGCTACGGCTGCTGTGGCGGTGCGGTGTATTACGCTCCCCGCTGCTGCTACACCCCCGTCTACAGCTCCTGCTTCGGCTGCTGCGGCGGCGTTGTGTACAGCTCGGGCTGCTTCGGTTGCTGCGGCGGCGTCGTTTACAGCTCCGGCTGCTACGGTTGCGGCGGCGGTTATGTCAGCTCCTACGAGCCCGTCGTTTACGGCAAGGGCGACTATGTGACTTACGGCAAGGGCGGCCAGGCCCCAATGGGCAAGGGTTACACCCAGGCTCCCGTTGGCAAGGGCACCCAGGCTCCCATGACCCAAGCTCCGATGGGCAAGGGCACCCAGGCTCCGATGGGTAAAGGCACCCAAGCTCCCGCGGGCAAGGGCACCCAGGCTCCCTCCGCTCCTGCCATGAAGGGCCAAGCTCCCAAGGGCCAGGCAGCAGGCAAGGGTCAATCCGCCATGGCGGAAGGCAACGCTCGTCTGCTCGTCAAGGCTCCCGTCGACGTCAAGATCTACGTCAACGGCTACCTGACCCGCCGTCAGAACGAATCCCAGGTTTTCAACACGCCCGAACTGGTTGCTGGCCAAACCTACCACTACGAAATCGTTGCTCGCCGCGAAGGCGATGAATCGGCCGTTGTGATCGAAAAGAAGGTCACCGTGCAAGCGGGCCGCGAAAGCGTCCTCGACCTGAGCGCCGAATTCGCACCCACCACCGTCACCACCGCCAGCCGCTAATTCTGGCGTTTGGTCAAGGGACAAACAAAAAGCCCTTCCCCTACCCGGGAAGGGCTTTTTGTTTTTTTTGTTTTATTTTTGTTTTATTTTTGATCTCGCCGGAGCGCCCAGCGGTTGCCGCAAGCTGACCGGCCGACTTGCGAAAGCGAAATTCTCAATCGGTGTCCAGTAGCGCGACCGCCGGCTCAACTCAGATCATCCAAAGTTGAGAGGAGGCCTCTAACAAGGCGAGAGACCGAAGTGCGGCCTCTCGCCAGCCGTGATCAGGTCGCTTAGTGATTGTGGATTTCTTCTTCGGGCGGATGGGGATGAATGAAAAAACGGATGACTGCGTACTTACCCATCACCCAGACCCCATAAAGGCTGAAGAGAAAATTCCAAAGCCGAAAAATGTTATTGGCAACGAAGGAACCGCCCCACGATTCCTCTCCACCTAGCCACCCGGGCAGCGCGGTGAACACGAGCACATTCCAGACGATCAACCCAATGACCAAAATGGTGAAAAGGATCGCCAGTCCGTGCCATATCAAATAGTCGCCAAATCCCTTATGGACCATCTTGCGCGTGCGGTATAAGACGCGTTCCCTGAGATTGTAACCGCACTTAACGCAGATCACATCTCTTTCGTCTTCAAGCTCTTCGGCGCAATTGGGGCAACGGGGTACATCCTCTTCCTTGTTGACTCCGTATTCGACATCGTCTTCCTCGTCGTCGGCAAAACTATAAGCATTTTTCGCGGCGTCCGCTACGGGGGCTGCCGGCGCCTTCGCGGGGGGCGATTTTCCGCCCGCCGGACCATTGGGTGCCGCTCCTTTGGCGGGAGGGGCTGGCGCCTTTGCGGAAGGCGCGGGCGCAGCGGGTTTCGCAGGCGACTTGGGGGCTCCCGGGGCGCTGGGGGCCTTGGGGGCTTGCGTTTGCAAGGTCACTTTGCAGTTGGGGCACTGGATCTTGGCACCTAAAGACTCCGCGGGTACCATCAGGCGGGTTTTGCACTTCGGGCAGTTGATGGTGACGGATTGCGCCATGGGGGAAACACCAGGAATTTGGAGTTTTTCAGGAAAAATGCCGAAGTCTTTTTTACAGCAAAACGCAAGTCAAACCCAGGTCACCGCCAATTCCAGGGCTCGAAAGGGAAAAAAATGTCGGCAAATGCGATGACGCGGAGCCTGGTGGCGGTGGCAACCTACAACGAACGCGAAAATATCGCCAAGCTGATCCACGCGATCCGCGAGCACTCGCCACAATCGGCCATCCTCGTCATCGATGACAACTCTCCCGACGGTACCGGCAAGCTGGCCGAAAAGCTGGCGATGGAATTGGGCAGAATCCATGTGCTGCATCGCCCCGGAAAACAGGGTTTGGGCACCGCCATGGTGCAAGCGATGAAATTCGGCATCGCCCAAGGGTATGACGCGGTCGTGACCATGGATGCTGACTTAAGCCACGACCCCGCCAACCTTTCTGATCTGCTCAAGGGCCTGGGCCACAAAGAGGTCATGATCGGGTCGCGCTACATTCCCGGCGGCGGCACCAAGGACTGGCCGATGCTCCGTTTTCTTTTGAGCCGGTCGGTCAATCTGTTTGTGCGAACCCTTCACCGCCTGCCTGCCCGCGATAACAGCGGCGGCTACCGCGCCTACAAGACCGAAGTCCTCAAGCGGATCGATTTCGCGGGACTGATCTCGGTCGGCTATTCGTTTCAGGAAGAAATGCTGCTTCGCTGCCATCGCGCCGGCGCGAGCATCGGCGAAACGCCCATTCTTTTCGCCAATCGCCGCGACGGCGCCTCCAAGGTCAACTTCACCGAATGCGCCCGCTCGTTCGGTACCCTGTTTTATCTTGGCTTGCCCCGCTGGTTGGGCGGTCCCAACCTCGCACCGCTGTCGCAGGCCCACGAGCCTACCGCCGAACCGGCCCTGTTGCGCAAGAGCGCCTAAGAGAGACTGTCCTGCCGCCGAACCGGCCCTGTTGCGCAAGTGCGCCTAAGAGCTACAGCTTTCGAACTCACCGCCCAGACGCGTTTGCCTGCCAATCGCCGGTGAGCAGGTAGGTAGGTCACTTTCCTATCCTCAGGCGAGGATCTCATCCACCGGATGTCCATGGACATCGGTCAGCCGAAAGCGGCGGCCCTGAAACTTGTAGCTCAACTTTTCGTGGTCCATTCCCAGGAGCTTCAGGATGGTCGCCTGCAGATCGTGCACATGGACGGCGCCTGGGGTGTGGCTGTGCTTGTCGGGCATGAGCGGGTTGCCCGCATCATCGGCAATGTTGTAGCCGTAAGCGTCGGTATTGCCGTAGACAAGGCCGGGTTTGACGCCGCCGCCGGCCATCCAGACGCTGAAGCAGCGCGGATGATGATCGCGGCCATAGTTGCCCGGGCTCAGTTTCCCCTGGGAATAGCTGGTACGCCCAAATTCCCCGCCCCAGATGATCAGGGTGTCGTCAAGCATGCCGCGCTGCTTCAAGTCGCGAATGAGCGCGGCCGAAGGCTGGTCGGTTTCCTTGGCTTGAACCTTGATGGCGCCGGGCAGGCCGCCATGCTGGTCCCACCCCTGATGGTAAAGCTGCACGAAGCGGACGCCCTTTTCCGCCAGCCTGCGGGCCAACACGCAGTTGTAGGCAAAGGTCCCCGGCACGCGGGCGTCGGGCCCATAAAGGCGCATGACCGATTCGGGCTCGTTGGCCATATCGGCCAGCTCGGGCACCGAAGTCTGCAGCCGGTAAGCCATCTCGTATTGCGCGATGCGGGAATCGAGTTCCGGATCGTTTTCCCGTGATTGTTGAATCTTGTCCAGCTGGCCAATCGTGTCGAGCAGGCCGCGCCTTGCTTCCGCGGAGACGCCTTCAGGGTTCGACAGATAAAAGACCGGATCCTTGCCTGAAGAAAATTTGACCCCCTGGTAGCGCGAATCGAGGAAGCCGCTGCCCCAAAGCCGCGCATAAAGTGGCTGATCGCTTTTGTTCTTGGTGACAAGCACGACAAATGCCGGCAAGTTTTGCTCGAGGGTTCCCAGTCCATAACCGACCCAGGCGCCCAGGGAGGGGCGGCCGGCGATCTGGGAACCGGTTTGCAGAAAGGTGATCGCCGGGTCGTGGTTGATCGCCTCGGTGTAGACCGAGCGGATCAGGCAGATGTCGTCGGCCATCGACCCGGTATGAGGCAACAGTTCGCTCAAGTTCATGCCGCACTGGCCATGCTTCTTGAAAGCAAAGGCCGAGCCTGCCAGCGGAAAGCTCGCCTGGTTGACCGACATGGCCGTCAAGCGCTGGCCGCGGCGCACGCTTTCGGGCAGATCCTGACCATTCTTTTCGCGCAAAAGCGGTTTGTCGTCAAACAGTTCCTGCTGCGCCGGTCCGCCAGACTGGAAGAGGTAGATGACCCGTTTTGCCTTGGGAGCAAAATGCGCGGCCAGCGGATTCATCGTCCCGGCCGAATTCGCGCCCGCGCTCAATTGCGCCATGGCCAGGCCGCCCAGGCCGAGGCCGCTTCCCAGGAAGTGGCGCCGCGTCCAAGCCAGCGGATCGAATGCGTCTGAAAAACTCATGGGTCTGGCTCCTAGCGCAAGGTCGTCGCGGCATCGAGATTGAGCAGGGCGGCTGCCACCGAGCTTGCCGCCGCCAGGCGCACCGGGTCGATCGACTCGGGCGCTTTCCACTCTCCAATTCCCAGGAACCCCTTGAGCGCCTTGGGATCAGCGGTAAATGCTTTTTCCTGACTTTCCCACAGCCGCTCAAGCAGCTCCAATTCCTTCGCCTCTGGAGAGCGGCTCATGACGATCTGGAACCCGGTGCCAATGCGCTCGCGCGTTGAGCCGCCGCCTGCAAGCATGCGCGCTCCCAGGCCTCTGGCCGCTTCGACCCACTGAGGATCGTTGAGAAGCACGAGCGGCTGCAAGGGCGTCGAGGTCGGCTGGCGCCGGGCGACACAAGTTTCACGCGTGGGCGCATCGAAGGCGAGCATGTTGGGCGGGGGCGAAGTTCGCCGCCAGAAAGTGTAAAGGCTTTTGCGATGTAACCCCTCTCCTTTATCCGCGACATATTCGGGAAGGAAGGCATTTTGGCCGCGCCAAAGCCCCTGAGGCTGATACGGCTTGGCCGGCGGGCCGCCGGTTTTTTCCGCCAGAAGTCCTCCGCAGTAAAGCGCCGAATCGCGCAACAGTTCGGCGGGAAGTTTTCTGGCCGACATGCGGCCGTAAAGCATGTTGTCGCGATCTTTCGCGAGGATCTCGGCGCTGGCCGCGCTGCTTTGCGCATAGGTGTTGGAGAGCACCAGCATTTTGCAAAGCTCCTTGACATTCCAATCCTTGGCGACGAAGTCGCGTGCCAGCCAGTCAAGCAGTTCCGGGTGGCTGGGAAGATTGCCCTGAAGTCCAAAGTTCTCCGAGGTGCTCACCAGTCCCTTGCCAAAGAAGAGCTGCCAGAACTGATTGACCGCGACCCGTGAGGCCAGCGGATTTTGCGGCGCCGTCACCCAGCGGGCCAGCCCCAGGCGGTTTTTCGGATACTCGTCCTTCCAGCCGCCAAGGGCCGCGGGAATGGCGCGATCGACCGGCTTGTCGCGAGGCGAATCGTAAGCGCCGCGCGCCAGGATGTAGGCTTTCCTGGGCTCGGGCATTTCCTGCATCGTCGGGATTTCGGCGATCTCCGTCTCCACCGCGAAAAGCTCGCGCCTTGCTGCCTGCAGATCTTTGCGGTGGGCGGCCAGAGCCCCTTCCGGCTGGGCGAGCCAATACTCCCCAAGTGCCTGTTTCTTCTTTGCGAGGAACGCCGCGCCGAGGGATTGGCCATCCGCCAGATCTTCGATTTCCACAGGGCTGAGCACCCGCGAAAAAATCCGCAACTCGTCCATTTTGACGCGGCGCAAACCCGGAGTGCGCATGCGCTCCCCCACGACGATGCCGCCGCCTGCCGGCTCGATATTTTTGACAAGGTTGTCGCGCTCAATGGTGATTTCTTGCTTCTTACCATGGACGAGGATCTGGAGCCCCGAGGCCTTGCCGCTGCCATCGTAGCTGAAGGCGACATGCGTCCATGTTTCCTTGGGCAGCAGGTCCTTCGTTCGCACCGAAGCGGCATTGCCTGGCCAGAAACGCACCAGCGAAAAGACCAGCTTGCCATTCTCCACGAAAGCTTCAGGCCCATGGAATCCGGTATCGGTCCCCGCGGAGCGGTGAAAAATCAGGGCATGGGGAAGGTCGCCTGGCCACCAGAGATCGAGTGCGATCGTGAACGGCTGATCGCGTTCCAGCACCAGATGAAGCGGAAAGGTGGCCGGGTCGTCTCCCGTGAACTGAATCGCCTGGCCTTTTTGGCCCTCGGTCAGGATGTTCGAAACGGAGCGGCTCGCGGGCTTGGAAGGGTCGATCTGGTTGAGGATCGTTCCTTCCTTCAATTCCTTCTCGAACGAGTAGCGTCCCACTTCGCCCGCAAGGGGTCGCGGCACCTTGGGCAGGTCCGCAAGCCAGGCTTCCAGACCGGCGAGGGCCGCGCTTCTTACCTGGGATTCGCGGCTTTCCAAAGCACGGACCTTGGCTTTGGCTTGCTTGAGCCGTTCTTCTTGCTCCGCGCTTGGAAGCGCAAGGGTGGGTGTTGGTTTGTAGCGTGCCGAGTCGTAGGTGCCCCATTCGTCGAGGTTGTTGAAAAAAGCCGAAAGGGAGTAATAGTCCTTGGTCGAAATCGGGTCGTATTTGTGATCGTGGCAGCGGCAGCATTCGAAAGTGAGCCCAAGGAACGCGGTGCCGAAAGTGTGGAGCCGGTCGGAAACATATTCGAGGCGCCATTCTTCGGGAATACTCCCTCCTTCGTTGGTCATCCGGTGTAGGCGATTGAAGGTGGTGGCCAGGCGCTGATCGCGCGTTGCTCCGGGAATCAGGTCGCCGGCGAGCTGCCACTCGATGAACCGGTCATAGGGCAGATTTTCGTTGAATGCCTTGATCACCCAGTCGCGCCAGGGCCAAAAGTCCGTATCGCCATCGGACTGGTAGCCATAGGAGTCGGCGTAGCGGGCCAGATCGAGCCAGATGAGCGCCATCCGTTCTCCAAAGCGGGGACTGGCGAGCAGGCGGTCAACCTGTTTTTCCTTGGCATTGGGAGATGAATCTTTGAGGAACGCTTCCAGTTCGGCGGGCGTGGGAGGCAGGCCGGTCAAGTCGAACGACACGCGTCGCAGCCACAGTTCCCGCGCCGCGGGGGGAGAGGGATGCAAGCCTTCCTTTTCCAGGCGGTGCAGGATGAACGCATCGACCGGACTTTTGACCCAGGTAGGATTTTCTGGATGCACCATCGCGCAGGAGGCCGCCGTGGGGGCAGTGAATGCCCAGTGAGGTTCGTAAACGGCCCCTTCGGCGATCCACTGGGCCAGCGTCGCTTTTTCTTGAGCGCTCAGGGTTAAATTGGTTTTTGCCGGCGGCATCAGTTTTTTGCCGTCGGCATGAAGGCGAACGACCAGTTCGCTCTCTTCGGGTTTGCCGGGCACGAAGGCGCCCGCTTCCAGGGCGGCTTCGCGCAGGTCGAGGCGCAAGCCCCCTTTGCGCGTGCGTTCATCGGGGCCATGGCAGGTGTAGCAACGATCCGAGAGCAGGGGCCTGATCTGATGATTGAAACTCACCCTGGGCTTCTGAGTTTGCGCGGGAGGTCCTATCAGAAGAAGCGGCAGGGCCAGGCAGACCGGATTCATGGAGAAACTCGTGGGCGAAGGCGGGAGGGAGGCAATCGTGGACGCGCGGCGGTTGGGTCGATCCGTCCTCATTTTACCATCTGGCAACCGCTCCGTTAACCGCCGCGGCGATTCAGTCAGGCCGATGTCCTGCCGTGTTCCTGGTGCCGATCGACAACGAGGTGCCGTCCCATGGCCCGAATCCGGTCAACCCAATTTCACATTGGCCGTGCCAAGCAGATCGAGCAGCCGGTTTTCCGCGATTTTTTCGGGCGCGATGGACCATTGCTTCGAAAGACGCACAACCACCTTGCGTTCGAGACGATCCTGAATGTCGAGAAAGACCGGCAGTGGTCCCGGGGCTTCGCGCAAAATCTGGCCGATGCGGTCGATGTCGGCCGCGTTATTGCGGTTGAGTTCCAATTTAAGGAACAGCCCCTTTGCCAGTTCGCGGCGGGCATGCTGGGCATCGATGATCTTGCGTGCGACGAAGCTGGGCTGATCGCGATTGCGTTCCAGATCGCCGGTGGCGAACCAGAGCTCGTCTTCCTTCGGTTCTTTTTTCATCCGCGACAGGTCGTCGGGCCAAATGACGCATTCGATCGCCCCGGTCATGTCTTCCAGCTTGAACCGCATGAAACGGGTGTTCCCGTTGCGGGCCTTCTTGGTGTTGCTGATTTTGATGCCGGTGATCAGGCCGCCAATCGTGACCGTTTCGCTTGGAGGCCTTTGCGTGAGCATGGCGATCGTGCTATCGGTCAAATTGCGCAGGTCTTTTTCGTAGTGAGAGAGCGGATTGCTCGTGATGTAGAAATCGAGGACTTCCTTCTCGCGCTTGAGTTTCTCGGTATCCGACCAGCATTCAGCCTGAGGCAAGGGTTCGGCCACGGGGGGACCGGCGGCAACTTCGGCTTCGAACAGGCCGCGCTGGCCGACTTTGCGGTCGTTGATGCGAGTTTGCGCTGCTTGCATGGCGCGGGCTAACACGGCCATGAACTGAGCCCGGTGCCCGGGAAAGCAGTCCATCGCGCCGGCGCAAATGAGCTTTTCCAGGGCCGCCTTGGGCACCTGGCGCGAGTCGATCCGTTCGCACAGATCGAAGATATCGCGGTAGGGGCCGCCTTCTGCGCGCGCGCGAGAAATCTCCTGGGCCGCCTGCCTGCCAACCCCCTTGATGGCGAGCAAGCCAAAGACGATTTGCCCCTTTTCCACCGTAAAATCGGCCTGGCTTTGATTGATGTTGGGGGGAAGCACCTCCACGCCCAGCCGGCGCGAATCGTCAATATGCTCGACGAGGATATCGCGCTTGTTCGCGTCTTCAATTTCGCTGGTGAGCAACGCCGCCATGAATTCGGGCGTGAAGTGAGCCTTCAGATAGGCTGTCTGGTAGCCGATATGGGCGTAGGCAGCAGTATGGCTTTTGTTGAAGCCGTAACCGCCGAAGACCACGATTAGTTGAAAGATCTCTTCGGCAATTTCTTCGGCGAGGCCGCGCTGGATCGCTCCCTTGACGAATTCGCCTTTTCGCTGGTCGATGATCTCGTGCTTTTTCTTGGAGATCGCCTTGATGCAGGCGTAGGCGCTCGAAAGTTCGATCCCCCCAAGCCGGTTCAGGATGCGCATGATCTGTTCCTGGTAGACCATGACGCCGTAGGTTTCTTTAAGAATCTCCTCCATCACCGGATGGGCGTAAGACGGCTTTTCGAGGCCGTGTTTGCGGTTGACGAACGAGTCGACCATGCCGCCTTCGAGCGGGCCGGGGCGATAGAGCGCCATCAAGGCGATGATGTCGCGGATGTTGTCGGGCTTCAAGCGTTTGAGCAATTCGCGGATGCCGTCGCTTTCCAACTGGAAGACGCCCTTGGCGTCGCCGCGCTGCAGCAAGGCATAGGTTTCGGGATCGTCGAGAGGGAGCGCCTTCAGATCCACCTGGATGCCGCGGTTCAGGCGGATGAGCCGGACGGCGTTTTCCAGCAAGGTCAGCGTGCGCAGACCCAAAAAGTCCATCTTGAGAAGGCCGACCTTCTCGAGATCTTCCATGGTCCACTGCGTGGTCGTGACCGGCGCGTCGTTGGCGCCGCCGTCATCGCCTTTGCGTACGACCCGCTGCAAGGGAGCATAATCGACGAGCGGACCGTTCGAAATGACCACGCCTGCCGCATGGGTCCCGGCGTTGCGGTTGGTCCCTTCCAATCGGATGGCGATGTCGAGTAGCTTCGTGATTTCCGGATCGGTCTCGTAGACCATCTTCAAATCGCGGCTTTCATCCAGTGCCTCGGGCAGGGTGATGCCGAGGGTTTTGGGGATGAAACCCACGAGCTGGTTCACTTTTTCAAGCGGCACATCGAGCGCCCGGCCGACATCCTTGATCGCGGCGCGCGCCGCCATGGTGCCGAAGGTGCCGATCTGGGCCACCGAGGCGTCGCCATATTTTTGCCGGACATAGGCGAGCACTTCCTCGCGGCGCTCCTGGCAAAAATCGATATCGATATCGGGCGCCTCGGAGCGGTTGGGGTCGAGGAACCGTTCGAAGAGGAGGTCGTATTCCAGCGGATCGACATGGCTCAGCTCAAGCACATAGCTCACAAGCGCGCCGCAGGCCGAACCGCGGGCGCTGGCCGGGATGCCGTTTTCCACGGCGAAGCGGACAAAGTCGCCGACGATGAGGAAGTAGCTGGCAAAGCCCATGCGGCAAATGATGCCGAGTTCATGTTCGAGACGGTCGAGCACCGGTTGGGGCGGGGTGGCGCCATAGCGCATGTGCAAGCCGGCCGCGCATTTTTCCCGCAGATGCTCTTCGGGGGTCTTGCCTTCCGGGGGCGTGTACACCGGGAAATGGCGTTTGCTGAAATCGAGCGCGAGGTGAACGCTGTCGGCGATTTCCTGGCTGCGCTTGACCGCCTCGTCCTGGCCGGGGAACAGGTCGTACATCTCATGCGGGGGGCGGATGTAAAACAGATCCGACCCATAGCGCATGCGGTTGGGGTCGTTAAGTTTTCGCCCGGTGTTGATGCAAAGCAGCACATCGTGGGCGGGGGCGTCGTCCTTGGTCAGGTAGTGGGCGTCGGAGGTGGCGACGAGGGGCAGTCCCATCTTGTTGGCGATCTGAATGGCGCCCTGGGCGCATTCGCGCTGGATATCGATGCCGTTGTTTTGGATCTCGACGAAAAAGCGCTTGGGAAAGGTTTTGGCAAACCAGCTGGCGAGTTTTTCGGCCCCCTGGAAATCTTCCTTGAGAATATGGTCGCTGAATTCACTGGAGGCGCAGCCGGAAAGGACAATGATCCCTTCGCTGTGAGCTGCGAGCAGTTCCTTGTCGATGCGCGGGATGTAGTAGAAGCCTTCGAGGAAGGCGATCGAGGCCATCTTGATCAGGTTGCGAAAACCGGTCGCGTTTTGGGCGAGCATCGTCAGGTGAAATCCGGCTTCGCCGCGGCGTTTGCCTTCGCGTTCGGTGCGTTTGGTCGGCGCGACATAGGCTTCGTAGCCGACGATCGGGTTGAGTCCCGCCTTCTTGCATTCGCCATAGAACTCGATGGCGCCATAGAGGTTGCCGTGGTCGGTAAGCGCGACCGAGTTCATCCCCTGGGTTTTGACGGCCTTGCAAAGTTCGGGCAAGCGGCTGGCGCCGTCCAGGAGGCTGAAGTGGCTATGGCAATGAAGGTGAACGAAGGGTCGATTCGCGGCATCCATGACGAGCGGCTTTTCCAAAAAATGACAACCGGTGACCACCAGAGAAAACGAAAAAACGATTCCAGTTACGGGTGGACGATCAAAAAGAAAACGGCCGGCGATTAAGATCCGCCGAGCATGAACCTAGAAGAAAACAGACGGAAGGAAACGTGAACCGGAGGATTGAAGTTCGGCAGGAATCGGGACTCACAGGAGGTGAAATCGCAAGGAAGACTAATCGTCGCGGCGTGTGATCGCCCGAAGGTACATGCCCAGGGCCATTTGCACGGCATGAAGGCGTTGCCAGGAATCAAAGGGAACCCGGGTGGCGTCGCCGTTTTGGGTTTCCACCCCCTCGATCATCGAGAGGGCCATTTGCCTGTGAAGGAAGTCGAAAATTTCGGCAAAGCGGGCAATTTCGGAAGCTTTGAGTTTTTCGGGCAGGGGGGGGAGCGGGCGATTTCCTTGAAACACCTGGCCGAGCAGTTCCTTGACCGGTTCGAGGCCGCCAATGTCGGGCGAGTGATCGAAACTATGCAGCTTGGCCAACTCGGCCGTCATGACTGCGGAGTGGCTGGAATGGCCTTCGCCGTCGGTGCCGTCAACCTTGACCTCGGGATTGTTGGCCGAGGCGAGCAGGCGCGAGCGTTCGGCGATTTCCTCGGCGCTGCCGAACAGCAACACGGTGCGGCCCATTTGAATCCGGTCGCCGGGGCGCAGGCAGCGGATGGTGATGTCGTGGCCGTTGACCCGGGTGCCGTTGGTGCTTTCCAGGTCGGTGAGGATGATGCCGTCGCCATCAGACTGGACCTTGGCGTGAAAGCGGCTGATCCGCTCGTCGTCCAGACGCATATGGTTGCCGTCTTCCCGGCCGATCGTCAGCGGGAGGATGAGCTTCGGGTAATATTTGCCCCGGTCGTTTCCTTCAAGGACACGAAAGGTGACAAGACTGGTTTGGGGACGAAGTTCGCTCATGTGCGACATTATAGCTCATTGCTCACTATTCGTTGAGTCGCAAACCGCTACTCCAGAAAGATTTTTCGCGCGTCGTCAGGGCACAGAAGCTGCAATTCCGACATGGACCGCATCCAGGTCTGTTGGCGCTTGGCGAACTGGCATGTCCCCTGGACGATTTTTTCGGTGACCGGGCCAAACGGTCCTCCTTCTTCAAGGTGCCGTTTGAGGAGGCTGTAACCGATGGCCTGAGCGGCCTCGCGGCTCCAGGGCTGGCTCAAGTGCATCAGCCTGGAAACCTCGTCCAGCCAGCCTTGCTCGATCATCCGGCGAACGGTGGTGGCAATACGGCTTCGCAATTCCGGCCGGGGCAGATCGAGACCAATCCAGCGGCCGTGTTCGGGCCGGGTGGCGGCGTTGGACCAGTGATTTTGCGCGGAGGCGGTCTGGCCGCGGGCACGGAGGATTTCCATGGCGCGGATGACCCGGCGCGTATCGGTCGGCTGGATGCGCGCGGCGGCAACGGGATCGAGTTTTTCAAGCGACTCAAAAAGAGAAACCGGTCCGTTTTGGAGCGCCAGATTTTCAAGCGTCAAACGATATTCGGGGTCGGGAGGCGGTCCGGGGTCCATGCCGCGCAGAAAGGCCCGCAGGTAAAGCATGGTGCCCCCCACGAGGAGGGCGATTTTTCCGCGCGACTGAATTTCGGCGATCGTTTGATGGGCTTGGGCCAGCCACCAGGCGATGTGTCCCGATTCCCAGGGATCGAGTACATCGATGAGATGATGGGGGATTTCCTGGCGGATAAGGGTGGGCACCTTGCTGGTGCCGATGTCCATGCCCCGGTAGATGCTCATCGAGTCGAGATTGACGATCTCGACGGGGTGGACGCGGGCGATTTCGAGCGAGAGTGCCGATTTCCCCGAGGCGGTCGGGCCCGTGAGTATCCAAAGTCGTTGCGGATTGATTGCCCCGTCCATGGGGTTATTTTTGAACCTAAGCGATGCCAAACAAGGGGCCGAGCCGGGAACCGTTGCCCGAATGCCGAGAAAGGATAGGCGCGGGTTGCGCCGAAAAGCCGCAAAAGATCAACATGCCGGCGGCCGCCAAACTAGGAGGCCTTGATCATGGGCCAGGGCTGACTGAAGGCGACTCGGCGCGGCAATTCCATCCGTTCCAGATCGGAACATTTCAGGCGAATGGCTTCCATGTGATGGCGGCCTTCGACGACGATCGTTTCCGTCGAAAGGATCGAATCATCGAGCACCATCCCCAGGCCGAAGGGCCGTCCAAAAGGAGGAACCACTCCGCCCTCGCATTCCAAAAACAGCGGTTCGAGCTCTTCTGGGCGAGCCAGAGTGACCTTCCCCCCCAATTCGCGCGAAAGCGTGGGGAAATGGACGCGCCTGTCTGCGGGCAACAGAGCAAGGAAGCGGCCAAAGGGCCCGGTCATTAGCAGGCACTTGACCACGCAGTGACCACGGGTGTGCAAAATCTTTGCCCGCCTTTGCGCGGAATAGGCAGGCGGGTGATTGAAAACCTCGTGTTCGACATGGCAGGATTGGAGCAGGTCGAGGACGGTCATGGGAGGAGCTCCAGTGGGTGGTTTTACTATCCCATAATGCCCAATTCATCCAAATTATCTAGAGTGAGTTGCGGAAATCCGCCGGGAGTTTTGGTAAGGTCTAACGGTTATCCGGATTGCAGGTTCTATTCTAACTTTTCGGGTTGTGCCATCACGGATCAAGTCCCCGGTCAGACCCATTCAAGGTACTTGGTTATCCTGTGGAAAGGTTGGTAGTCGATGTCTGTCGAAGTCGTTCGGAAGGATCATACCCGGGGCCAATTCACGACGGTGATGTTCGATTTTGACGGCACGCTTTCGCTCATTCGCGAAGGGTGGCCCGAGGTCATGATTCCCTTGATGGTCGAAGAGCTGAAAAAGACCGGGACGAAGGAATCCGAAGCGGAATTGGCGCGCCTTGTCGAAGAGTTTGTGATGAAACTCAATGGCCGTCAGACCATTTACCAGATGATTCAACTGGCCGAAGAGATTCGCAAGCGCGGAGGCACTCCCGAAGAGCCGCTCGTTTACAAACACCGTTACCATGAGCGCCTGCTCAAGCGGATCGAGGGGCGCCTGGAAGATCTGAGTTCCGGGCGGGTCAAACCCGAGGCCTGGACGGTGCCGGGCAGCCACGACATCCTTCATCGCCTGAAGGCGAAAGGGCTCAAACTGGTTCTGGCCAGCGGCACCGACGAAGTCTACGTGAAGCGCGAAGCGGAGCTTCTCGGCGTGGCTCCCTATTTCGAAGGACGCATCCATGGCGCCATCGATCAGTTCACCCACTTCTCCAAGAAGATTGTGGTGGACCGCCTTGTCGAAGAACTGGGCGGATCGGCTCAAGGACTGCTCGGTTTTGGCGACGGCTTCGTCGAAATTGAAGAGATTCAAAAAGTGGGCGGCACGTCGGTGGCGGTGGCCAGCGACGAGGTCAAACGAAGCGGCGTCAACGAATGGAAGCGCAATCGGCTCGTTCATGCGGGCGCCCATCTCGTGATCGGAGACTACCGGTGCGCCGAGGACCTGCTGGCAACGCTTGGGATTTGATTTTCTTGATACCGCGGCTCGCCGGCCGCCACTTGCTGTCGGGATTCTGTTTCTGATTGTGGCATCTTCGTGAGCAACGCGAACGGAGGGCGACGGAAACACCATGGAAGGCAACGAACTGGACCGGCTGGACGAGACGCTGACTTGCCCGCTTTGCGGGGCCGAGACCCGCAGCCTCAAGCAGTATCGCGTCATGCGCTGGTGCGTCTTTTACCTGGTCGGGTCGATTTGGCAGGTGAAGGTGGTGCGAGCCTGTCCCACTTGCATGCGCGCTGTCATCTGGAAAAGCGCCCTGATCAATCTCGTTCCCGCGAACCTGCTCTGGCTGTTGCTCATTCTGCCGTGGTCGATGATCCTGACCCTCATGACCCTGGTCGAGGGCCCTTCCCGGGCGATCCTGGAAGGGGTCACTCCCTCGATGGTTGTGGCGCGCGAGATGCAAGGCCGCGAGCTGAAGATGGGGCGCGTTCTTGCCGTGTTGGCGCTGATTTTTTGCTGGATACCGCTGATCGGTTTGGTGCTTGGCGCAATGGCCGCCTGGACCAACTGGCGGGAGACGGGATGGACCCGGCCGGTAAGCCTGGTGGCCTTCTCCCTGTCCGGTTTGTTTCACCTGTTTTTGGTCGCCCTGTTTGTTTGGGAAACGATTCAGTTTGGGCTTTAGCGGCAGTACGCGTTTTCCCGTTCGGCAGCGACTCGACTATTTCATCAAAAAGCCATGCAGCGCCTTGGCGTCGCGCACCAGCAAATGACCCTGGTCCCAGGCCGGGGCGGCGAGGACGGGGGCAGTGAAGGGGACCGCCTGCAGTCGTGGTTCGAGGGCCTTGGCGTTGGCGGCGCCGACGAGCAGATCTCCCTTTTCGCCGACCACGATTAAGTCGTTGCCTGCCAGCATGACCCAGCCGGTGCCAAGGCCTTCTTTCTCCCACAAAACCTGGCCTTTGGCCGCATCGACGCAGCGCAAGAGCGCCCCTTCCTCCTGGCGGCCATGAAACCCGTAGAGCCGGCCCTCGGCATAAAGCGGCGTGCCGAAATGACTGGAAAGGGTTTTGTCGTTTTTCCAGAGCGTGGTCGCCCCGACCTTGGGACCGGTCAGCGACCAGCCTCCCGTGCCATAGCAGGCGCTCAGGAAGAGGCCGTCCCCGGTGCGCACCGGGGAGGCGGCGTTGACCGAGGCGTCCATCCGCGAACGGAAGGGCATCTTTTCAGAAACCGCCGCCGTGCGCGGATTGATCAGCGCGAACCCTTCACGCGTCACGGCGCCCAACCACTCCTGATTTTTCTTGTCCTTCCAGACGACGGGAGTCGCATAACTCGATTTGAAGCCGCCCAAACGGTGCAGTTCCTTGCCGGTGGCCGGGTCGAGCGCGACGATGCCCGCTTCGGGACCGCCGACATTGAGCCACAATTTGCCGGTGGCGACGATCGGCGAAAAGCCGATGCCAAAAAAGCTCGGCGGCGGCGAATAGGCTTCAAGGAGATCCTTCTGCCAGACGGGCTTGCCATCGGAGATCGAAAACGTCTTCAATAAGCCCTGCGGCCCCAGGCAAATAATCAGATCGCGATCGCAGCAGGGGGTCGAGCGGGGGCCATTGCCTCGCCCGTAGGGATCATCGTAATGGCTTGGCCAGGCCGTTTTCCAAACCTCTTTGCCCGTGGCCAGGTCGGCGCAAAGCAGCACTTCCGTGTCGGCCTGCCGGTAGTGAAGAAAGACCTTGCCGTCGCGGCTGACGGGGCCTGAGAACCCTACGCCCACGGGGATCGACCAGGCCGGTTTGCCTGCCAATGTCTGCGGCAAAACGGTGCCCGCCGGAGCGTGCAGGTCCTGGGTGGGACCCAAGAAACAGGGCCAGTCGGCGTGAACGGTGCTTGCCGCGAAAACGGCGGGCCAAAACACCAGCGTAAGAAGAGGTTTCATGTCGTGTCACCTTGTGGCAGCTATTGGCGGCGGTAACGCAAAACCAATCGGGAAACGGGGCCGTCCAGCTTCAAACGCACCAGCGGGATCGGATCGCGGGGATCGAGTTCGCGTTCGATCGTGATGCGGGAGGGAATCGCCTCCCAATGGGAATGGTAGTGAAGGCTGAGCACGACCTGGCCGTCGACGGGCTGCAAATTGGCCAGGACGATCCCGTCGGAGGATTGCTCCAGCCATTCGGCCTGGCCCCTCAGGACGAAGGAATGAGGCCGGTTGAGCACATAGAAGGAGAGATACCCCACCTCCGCGGCCAGCGTCGCTTCCGGGTAGGCATCGAGCCGGGTCTTGGCCGCGCTGCTACGACAAACGACCCAGCCGATATTAAATGTCTCAAAATAGTTGGCCAGGTCTCGATTTTCCAGGTCGCCCATCGGCGTGCCGACCAGATTGCCATCGACCAGGCCCGAGCCCAGGTGCTCGATGCCGGCCCAGGCATCCAGGCCCCCCATGAAGGTCCGGTTCGTCCACAAGGGTAAGAGGGCCGTCCAGCGGTCCTGTTCTTCCTTTTGCGGTCCGTCTTCCCAGAGGATGCGGGCCGTGGAGGTCGTCTTGGTGCGTAAAAGCTCGATGATCTGAGTTTGCAGCGGGTTCAGGTGGCGTTTGAGCGGATCGGGATCGAGGTAGTCGCGCCCAAGCGACACGAGCCTCGGCCCGGCGTGAACGGCCCAGGCGATGGCGGCGATGATTCCCATGAATCCCAGGGCCTTGCTCAGCGTTCCCACCTTTCCCTTGGGCCCGAAAGTGAGCGGTTGGCCGGACCAGTAACGATAAAGCAGGTAAGGCAGTTCGCACCCTTTGCAAAGTCCAAAGGCCGCGGGAAACAAGGAGAACCAGACAGCGGTGAAAAAAAGAGCTTCCACTTCGAGTCGCCGTGCCGGTTCCCAGAGGAATCCCAGCCCGGCCAGGCCCAGAAAGCTGGCCACGACAAAGGCAAATGCGCGTCCCAAAGCGCGCGAGCCCAGAAAATGGAGCACGCCCCAGCCCAAGAGAAAGAGCACGCCCACCAGTAAAAAAAGTGGACCCGAGGCCGGGTCGCCGATGCGCACCAGTTCTTTCCACGGCTTGAGCCAGTCTTCGCCCGGTCTGACCAGTTCCAGCGAGGCGGGCTGACGAATCCACCAGTAGCCGACCCAGTCGGTCAACCAGTCGCAGTGGACCAGAAAGGGAATGATCGAGGCGGTCCAGAGACCGGCGTGCCAGATCCATTCGTGCCGCGGTCCGACGCGCATGTAATAGCCAAGGAAAAAAGGCGCGCCGAGGATCATGAACACCGGCTGCACCAAAATGGCGAGCAAGCCCGCCGCCGTGAGGAATAGCCAGGCAAGCAGGCTGGGGCCCTGGTGATAGCGGACGAAAAATGCATGGCATAAGGCGAGTAAAAGGCCCCCAAAAAGCCAGTCGGCATTGCCATTGGCCAGCGCTTCTTGCGAAGCGGGGCTCCACCAGACGAGCAAGCCCAAAAACACAAACGTCACCGCAAGAGGAAGGTCGCGCCGTAACGCCCAGACAATACCAAAAAGAATCGCCGGAACGCTGAGCAGGGCCAAGAACCAAACACGCAGATACGTCCGCGCGCTTTTTTGCCAGGGGCCAAAAGGATCGTCGGACTCGATGTCGGCGGCCGGGCTATCCATGCATCCCACCCAACACTTGCTCGGTTTAAGCAGCATGAGGATCGCCTGCATCCGTTCGCTGAATCGGCTGCCTGAATCGAATACCGGAGTTTTGGGGTAGCCGGCATGAAAATGGGGATCGATGCAGGTGGAATTACCGCGCGTGACCAGACCGCGTGCGCCCAGAATGCTGTGATAAAGGTGCAAGGGGTGGCGGCCCTGAAGCATCGGCAGCGAGCTCTCCGAGTCGTTCCAGGCGTGCCAGCCGCCCACCGGCAGCAAGGTCAGCCAGGCATGGCCCGCGAAGAGCCCGAGGAGCAACAGCCAAAATCCTGCCTTTGCCAGCCGTCTGTGCAGCCAGGCACGCTTTATGATTGAATGACAGGGGCCATCCTGGCCAAATTTCGTGTCCATCGCCCGACATGGTAACGAGACGATTCCCCGAAGGACAAGCCGGCTTGGCGCATATAACTAAATATAAGAAACTAAGCCCGCTTATCTTTTTTGATTTTCAAATGGCTGCCCAGGGAACCTTCGCGGTTCTATAACTGACCTTTGATGACTGGAGGAAGCGATTCGTGCGCTGTCAAAAGTGTCCCAAGCCGGCCATGGTGCATATCACCGAAGTGCTTTCGGAAGAGAGCTTTGAGGAATTGCATCTTTGCGAAGACTGCGCCCAGAGGTTTTTGGACCAGGTCAGCGGCGGCCGCAAATCGCCTGAGAAATCCGATTCCTCGGCCGAGCTGGAACCGTTGCCGGAGCCTGGTTCGCGTGAAAAAACACCGACATGCCCTCATTGCGGCATTTCGTTTGCCGAGTACCGCAGCACGGGCCGGCTGGGCTGCCTGCAAGACTACGATGTCTTCCGTGAAGATCTGGTCGCCTTGCTTGAAAATGTCCATGGCGAAACCAGGCACTGCGGCAAGGAGCCAAAGAATCTGGAAAGGCACCGGCAGGTGGGTTCGGCCAAGGCCAAACTGAGCAACGATCTGCGTATGGCGATCTCCCGCGAGGATTACGAGGAAGCGGCCAAGCTTCGAGATCAGATCAAATCGATGGAATTTTGAATTGAGACGCCATGGACATCAAATGTGACCAATGCGACGCCTTGGCGACCGTGCATTTCACGCAAATCCTCAACGGCAAGAAATGCGCGACCCATTTGTGCGATTGGTGCATGGCGAACCGGCCGCCGCAGGCCAAGTCCCAGATCAATTTGCCAGCGCTGCTTCAGGCGATCCTTGGGCAAAACGAGCTGGCCCAGGCGATCTGTCCTTGCTGTGGCATCGGTTTCATGGAATTTCGGGGCCAGGGACAGCTTGGTTGCCCCCACGATTATCAGGTTTTTCGCCTGGGACTGTTGCCGTTGCTAAAACGGATACATTCGAGGGTGCGCCATTTGGGCAAAAAACCATCTCGGGGGACCTTCCCCGAGGAGTTAGGGCAAAAGCTGCTGCATTTGCGCCATCAGTTGAATCAGGCGGTCGCATCGGAGAATTTCGAGCAGGCTGCCGTGCTCAAAAGACAGATCCGCTCGATCCAGGAGAAGCAGGCGCTTGAGGAATCCCCCAGAAATGAATCTTGATGAATTGGTGCGGACCTCGGGCGACTGGCTGCAGGGGACCGGTCCGGAGTCGAAAATTGTCGTTTCGACCCGGGTGCGGCTCGCGCGCAATCTGGCGGCCTATCCGTTCACCAGCCGGGCGACCCACTTTCAAAAAGGGGAAATCGAGAGCCTGTTCAAGGACAAGATCGGCCAGCTTTCCTGCCAGCCGGCGCTGGAATATTTCTCGCTTGCGCACATACCGGCGCTCGATCGCCAGGTTCTGTTTGAACGCCACCTGATCAGCCGTGATATGGCGTCTGGCGATGGCCCGCGCGGCGTCGCCTTCAACCCCGGCGAATCGGTGAGCATCATGGTCAACGAGGAAGACCACCTGCGCTTGCAGGTCATGCGCTCCGGGCTCGATTTGCAGCGTGCCTGGGACCTGATCGACGAACTTGACGATCAACTTGAGACCAAGGTCGCCTACTCGTTTTCCGACGAATTCGGCTACCTGACCGCCTGTCCCACCAATGTCGGCACCGGCATGCGCGCCAGCGTCATGCTGCACCTGCCGGCGCTGGAACACACTCGCCACATCGAACAGGTCTACCGGTCGCTGCAAAAAATCAGCCTGGAAGTGCGCGGCCTTTATGGGGAAGGGTCGCGGGCCTCGGGCCACTTCTATCAAATTTCCAACCAGGTGACCCTGGGCAAGACCGAGCCCAATATCGTGAAGGAACTCGGCGGCGTGGTGCCTGAAATCATCCGCTATGAGATGGAAGCCAGGCAGGCCTGGATTTCCGACCCGCAGCAGCCGCTCAAGGACCGGGTGGCCCGCGTGCGCGATACGATCGCCTCGGAAAGCCAGTTGACCTGCGAGGAAGCGATCGAGGGACTCTCGATTTTGCGGCTCGCCGCCGCAATTGGCGATACTCCCGAGTTGACGACGCCCAAGTTGGACGAACTTTTCATTCAGGTACAGCAAGCGCACCTGCAAAAGTTGATGGGCGGGCCGCTCGATAGCGAGGAGCGCAACACGGCCCGTGCCCAGTTGCTGCGCAAGAAACTCGGCATCAGTTCGATCTAACCGGGCCTTGGCGGGCTCTCGGCGCTGCTAGGTTTGGCTCGCGGCGAACGGGGCAGTTGAGGAAAGAGAAGGTCTTTTTGCTGCGTGGTTTGCCTGGGGATTTCGCGAAAAATCAGGGCAAGGAAGTCAAATTGGGGGGATCTTCGCGGATTCCCCATGAAAAACCTCAT
This sequence comes from Gemmataceae bacterium, assembly GCA_965226945.1. Classification (GTDB taxonomy): domain Bacteria; phylum Planctomycetota; class Planctomycetia; order Gemmatales; family Gemmataceae; genus SYLG01. The sequence continues at coordinate 6,047,152 of OZ245717.1, forward strand.
TTCCTTGATTCGATTTTTTTACGCTCATAGGATGAATTTGAATGCTGGTAAGTCCTCTGGACGCCGTCTGCCCCAATCCTGCAACATGACAATGTTCCGGGGGTCGGCGCGAACCAGGCTGAGGATTTGCATGCGGGAGTGGTCTAGATAATGTACGAACGATTTACGGATCGTGCCCGGAAGGTGATGCAACTGGCTAACCAGGAAGCCCAGCGATTTAACCACGAATACATAGGTACGGAACACATTCTGCTGGGTTTGGTGAAGGAAGGGTCAGGCGTTGCCGCCAATGTGCTGAAAAACCTCGATGTCGATCTGAAAAAGATCCGCATGGAGGTCGAAAAGATTGTGCAATCCGGTCCCGATATGGTGACCATCGGAAAACTGCCCCACACGCCCCGGGCCAAGAAAGTCATCGAGTATTCCAACGAGGAAGCTCGCAACTTAAGTCACAACTATGTCGGAACGGAGCATCTGCTCCTGGGACTCCTGCGTGAGCAGGAGGGCGTCGCTGCCCAGGTTCTGATGAACCTGGGGTTGAAGCTGGAAGAAGTGCGCGAGGAAGTTCTTAACCTGCTGGGGCATAACACCATGGCGACCGAGGAAAGCAGCGGAAGCGGCGGAGGAACCGAGCGGCAATCCAGCAAGGGCAAATCGAAAACTCCGGCACTCGACAGCTTTGGCCGGGATCTGACCGAACTGGCCCGCCAGGCGAAACTCGATCCGGTGATTGGCCGCGCCAACGAAATCGAACGGGTCGTGCAGGTGCTTTCGCGCCGTACCAAGAATAACCCGGTGCTTTTGGGCGAAGCGGGCGTCGGCAAGACCGCCATTGTCGAGGGCTTGGCCCAGCTCATCATCGATGGCAACATCCCCGAACTCTTGCGCGATAAGCGGATCGTCGTGCTCGATCTGGCGATGATGGTCGCCGGCACCAAGTACCGCGGCCAGTTCGAAGAGCGCATCAAGGCGGTGATGAACGAAGTTCGTCGCGCCAAGAACACGATTCTCTTCATCGACGAACTGCACACCCTGGTGGGTGCCGGCGGTGCGGAAGGGGCGATCGACGCCTCCAACGTGCTCAAGCCCGCCCTCGCTCGCGGGGAAATCCAGTGCATCGGCGCGACCACGCTGGATGAATACCGCAAGTACATCGAAAAAGATGGCGCGCTCGAACGGCGCTTCCAGCAGATCATGGTCAACCCCCCTTCCAAGGAAGAGGCGGTCGAAATTCTCCGTGGCCTGCGCGATCGCTACGAAGCCCATCACCGAGTCCAGATCAAGGACGAGGCGCTCAAGGCCGCCGTCGAACTGTCCGATCGCTACATCACGGGCCGCTGCTTGCCCGACAAGGCGATCGACGTCGTGGACGAAGCGGGTGCACGCGTGCGCTTGAAAGCCATGACCCGTCCGCCCGATCTGAAGGAGATCGACGAGACGATTGAAAAGTACAACCAGGAAAAAGAATCCGCGGTTGCCGAGCAAGACTTTGAAAAGGCGGCGCAACTGCGCGACCAGGCCGACAAGCTGAAGAAGAAGAAGGAAACGATCACCCGCGAATGGCGTGATAAGTCCAAGGAAATCGACGGGGTCGTCGACGAGGAGATCGTCGCCGAAGTCGTCTCCAAGATGACCGGCGTGCCTTTGAAGCGTTTGGAAAAGAACGAATCGAAGCGCCTGCTCGAGATGGAAACCGAACTGGCCAAGGCGGTCATTTCGCAAAAAGAAGCGATCCAGGCGATCAGCCGGGCCGTGCGCAAAAGCCGCGCGGGCATCAAGGACCCCAAGAGGCCGATCGGCACCTTCATCTTCGCTGGCCCGACGGGCGTGGGCAAAACCCTGCTCGCCAAGCGTCTGGCCGCGTTTATGTTCGGCGAGGAAAACGCGCTCGTTCAGATCGACATGTCCGAGTATTCCGAAAAGCACAATGTGAGCCGCCTCATTGGCGCGCCTCCGGGCTATGTCGGATACGAGGAAGGCGGTCAGCTCACCGAGAAGATCCGCCGCCGTCCGTACAGCGTCGTCCTGCTCGACGAAATCGAAAAGGCGCACCCGGAAGTTTGGAACATGCTGCTTCAGATCATGGAAGAAGGCCGCTTGACCGACAATGTCGGCCGCACGGTCGACTTCAAGAACACGATCATCATCATGACCTCCAATGTGGGCGCCGAGGAAATCACCGGCAAGGCGGGCGGCTTCGGCTTCCACAATCGCCGCGACGAAGACGCCAACTACTCGAAGATGAAAGATAGCCTGAAATCGGCGATGGAACGCAACTTCCGTCCCGAATTCCTCAACCGCGTCGACGACATCATCGTCTTCCGCAGCCTGATCAAGTCCGATATCAAGCAGATTGTCGATATCGAACTGCAGAAACTGATGAAGCGCCTCAAGGAACGCAGCTTGACCCTCGTGGTCAGCGACGAAGCCAAGGACCTGCTCATCGAAAAGGGCACCAGTCTCGACTTCGGCGCCCGGCCTTTGCGTCGAGCGATCGAGGGCTACCTCGAAGATCCCTTGTCCGACGACCTTCTGCGCGGCGCGTTCGACGATGCCACGGAGATTCACACCAAGGTGATCACCGACGAGAAGGGGGAGAAGAAGATCGTCTTCACCACCAACGCCAAGGAAGAGAAGCCCGAAGACAAACCCGAACCGGTGGGTGCGGGGTAATGTTAGACAAACTATTTTTATCGCAAAATTTCTCAGCTAAATTCATGTTGTCACATAAATTTAGCTTCCATATTGAATTTTCCCGGAGAAATTTTGGTAAGTTGGACTACTTCTCAAAAGTTTTTGCGAAGTCAAGTCTTTACTCTGCTCCCTTTAATAATGGCTACTTAAGCAGCGGGATTTTCATTCGTTAACCATAGTATTTTAAATAAGTGTCGTTATACGACGGCATCAACGGAAAAAGGGCAGTCCAATGACTGCCCTTTTTCCGTTGATATTGCGAAGCGGTCTTCAATTTCGGCGATAGAGTTTACCTACGCACGCTTGGTTTTTGCGCTTCGGGGAAATCCTTTGGGAGATCCTGGGTGACATTCCCAGTGGCGGCCCACTCCGTGCCGCGCTGCAAGGTCGTTTGAAAGCCGGCGCATTGCATCGAGCCAATGTCGTGGCCCATCGGGGTGTGGAAGACTTTTCCCTTGCCGTATTCGATGGTGAAGATCATCGGCTCATGCGCCTTCGTGCCTGGGGAATAGGCGGTGGCGAGGACGGTGACTTTTTCGCAAGGGCCACGCAGGTTATCGTAAAGCTCGTCGCGGTTGTGCATCCATTCGGTGGGCATCCCCTTGGTGACGGGGTGGCTGGGATCGCGCACGATGACGGCGAAATTGCCGGTGTAGCGGTGGCCGGTGTCTTGATCTTCGCCCTTGCCGACGACGATCGGTTTGCCGGCGTCATCGGTCTTGAGTCGTGAGCCGAAGTTCTTGCCGCGCCAGCCGGCGCCAATCATGAGGTTGTATTCCTTCCAGCTTTCGAAGGCGTTGTTGGCGGCGTGGACGATGACGAGGCCGATTTTTCCATCCTTGAGTTTACCTTCCAACTGGGAGTTGAATTCCTTGGGCCAAAGGGCGCCGGCGTTGTAGTTGCTGACGAGCACATCGTAGTTGTCGAGATTGGGAGGAAAGGGGATGGTCGGGGTGATCGTGCCCGGCTTGCCTTTGTCCTTGGCCGCCAGATCGGACGACACATCGACTTGGAATTTGCCGGTTTCTTCCAGCGCCTTCTTGATGATCGGGGAGGTCGCCCGCCAGTTGTGGTTGTTTTGGCCATCGATCAGGATAACCCGGATCGGGTCGGCGGCGCGCAGCAAGCTACCGCCGAAAAGGGCCGGGGCCACGGCTGCAGCCAGGAAATAAGAGCAAAGGCCAAGTAGGCCAAATCGCAAGCGCATGGGGAAATCCTCCAGGAGAATTCGGGTTTCCTGGGAGTATAGAGATTCGCCCGAACCGGCGCGGTGCACGGTGGCAGAGCGGTGGCTTAGCCGCGCAACCCATGCACCTTCATCAATCGATCGGTTGCCTGATAGGCTTCCGTCACCCATTCGACGATCTTTTCCGGTTCGGGGGAGTATTCCAGTTCGATGCTCACGACCCCCTCAATGTTGAGTTTTTTCAGTTCGGCGAGGTAGCCGGAAAAATCGACAACGCCCCGTCCGGGGGGGAGATCGCCATGAACCTTGCCGTCGCAGTCGCTGATATGGACATGCCCCACGCGTCCTCGGAGTTTTTGGATCTCGAAAGGGGGGACATGGCTCAGGCAGAGATGGGAGATATCGAGGTTGGCGCGCACTGCCGGGTGGTCGACCTCCTGCAGGAAGCGCAGCATGGTTTCGACATCGCGAATGAGCGAAAGTTTGAACGGTTCGAGTTCGAGTACGATCTCGCGGCCCAGGTCGGCGGCCACCTGACCCAGCTGCCGTAACTGGCGCACGCCTAAGTCCCATTGTTCCTTGGGCGGGATGACCTGTTGCTCCCATATGTATTCGCCGATCACCAATAAGATGTTGCGCGCGTCCCATTCGGTAGCCAGTTCCAGATATTTGCGGCAGCGCTCCAGATGAAAACGAGCGACCGACGGATTGAAATCGATCAGACCGACCGCCACGCAGCAAATGCTCACGATTGGCAGGCCCGCACGGTCGCATTCCCGCTTGATCAGCAGTTTTTCACGAACGTCGATATCAAGTGGATCAGCGAAGATATCGATAGTATCGAAGCCGATTTCCTTGGTTTTGCGAATGCCGAAGGCCGTATCCCGGCCCGATTGAGCCCAGGCAGAGTTGATCAGGCCAAGTTTCATGGGGAAGGCTCTCAAAGGTTCGTAGGAGGGAGGGGTTAGGGAAAGCCTATGAAACACCCGCGAAATTGGTCAAAACCGTTCTCATTCGGCCCGCCGACACCGACCGAACCGGATTGCTGATTGACCGGGGGCCCCAGGTAGGCTTAAATAGAGATACCCGCCAGGCTTCCTTCCTCTTTTATTTCTCCCCCTCTCCCAGCGAGGTCGCTTCCATGCTCGTCATTCCCGGCTCGTCGAATCAAGACACCTGCGATGGCATTACCAGGCGAGAACTTTTGCGCGTGGGCGGCTCTTCGGTGTTCGGTTTCAGTCTGGCAAATTTGCTCGGGCTGAAGGCGGCCACCGCGGCGGAAGGCGTTTATGGCGGCCCCGGCTTTGGCAAAGCCCAGAGCGTCATCCTCGTTTACCTGCAAGGCGGCCCCAGCCACCTGGACCTCTGGGATCCCAAGGAAGGGGTGCCCGACAATGTGCGCAGCATTTTCAAGCCCATTGCCACCCGCGTACCCGGCGTCAACTTCACCGAACTGCTCCCGAAGCTCGCCCAGGTGAACGACAAGTTCACGATGATCCGCTCGATGAGCTACACGCCGGTCGGCCTGTTCAACCACACCGCGGCCATTTACCAGATGCTCACGGGCTACACGGCCGACAAGGTCAGCCCCTCCGGCCAGCTCGAACCCCCTTCCCCCAAGGACTTCCCCAACCTCGGCTCGAATATCATTCGGTTGAAGCCCCCCACTCGGCCGATGCTTCCTTTCGTGATGCTGCCCCGTCCTATCCAGGAAAGCGGTGTTGTCGGTAAGGGCGCCAATGCCGGCTTCCTCGGCCGCGCCTACGACCCCTACCTGCTCTATCCGGCGGGCGACGACATGGACATGAGCAAGATGGATCGCATCCAGGTCGACGACCTGCAACTGCGCGCCGAGATCACCCCCAGCCGTCTGACCCGCCGCGCCAAACTGCGCGATGTCGTCAACGAAGGCCTGCCGGCGCTCGAAGAAGCGACCGCCAAGATGGATCTCGATTCCTACTACGGCAAGGCCTTGAGCCTGGTCATCGGCGGCAATGCCCGCAAGGCGTTTGACCTGAACCAAGAATCGGCACAGACCCGCGATCTGTACGGCCGCAACACCTTTGGTCAAAGCTTGCTCCTGGCTCGTCGCCTGGTGGAAGCCGGCACCCGTTTCGTCGAAGTCAACTGGCCCAAGGTCGCCAATAGCGACAACCATTCGTGGGATGTCCACTCGGGCCTTTCGACCCGCATGAAGACCCAATCGGCGCCGATGCTCGACGCTGGTCTTTCGGGGCTCATCACCGACCTCGATCAACGCGGTCTGCTCAACGACACCCTGGTCGTCGCCGTGGGTGAGTTCGGCCGTAGCCCGCAGCGCGGCGTGAGCACCTCGGGCAACGAAAACTCCGACGACGGCCGCGATCACTGGCCCTACTGCTACACCGGCGTCGTCGCGGGCGCGGGCGTCAAGCGCGGCCTGGTCTACGGTAAGTCGGACAAGACCGGCTCGGCACCCGTCGACAATCCGGTTCATCCGCGCGACCTGTTGGCGACGATCTACCACAGCGTCGGCATCAACCCAGGCACGATTGTCTATAATCACTTGAACCAACCGCGGGAACTGGTTCAGGCCGAATGCGTCAGCTCGATCCTCACGTAATCGCTTCATTGACAAAGCACGATCTTTCACCAGCCGGGAGCGACCGAAATGGCCGCTGACCGGCTGGCTCTGTTCAAGGCGCATTACGGCTTCGACTTCCCGGCCGATTTGGCCGAGTCATTCGCGGTGCTCAAACGCCTGCGGCCGCTGGAACCGCTCCTTGCCCTTAAGGACCCGCTGGGCCTTTATTTGGTCGGACCGTTCGAGCTCCTTGCGGGCCGCTTCGATCGCATTGTCCCCCGGCCGGAAATGCTCCTGCACTGGCGCTTTTGCAATGATGCACCCGAGTTTTTCACCGTGATGGTGCGAGCTCAGGATGATGTGCACTGGGGATACTGGATCGATCAACCGGGCAGGAACACTGGTCAACCCTGCTGGACCTGGGCCGATCCGCTGACTCCGAAAATCAAGCCGCCCGTGGTGGGCTCGATCCTGGCGGCGGTGCGCTCGATCCTTGAAGAAAAACAAGCAATCGTCGAGGAGGCCCAGTTGGCGGACCTCGCATTGCCGCAAGATGCCGAGGTGCTTGCCTCTCTTGCGAAATTGCGCGAGAAAGTCGGGCGCCACGCGACCCATTGTCCGGCCTGGCAGATTCCCGAGGTTGGTTCGGCCTATCTCGAAAAGATTGCGGTTAGCAAAAAAGAGAACGGCACCGTCCAAGCTCGAAAAGCGCCCGTACGGACCAAAGCCCCCAAGGACTTTGCCGTGGCCTTGTCGACGCTCGATGAAGCGATGGCCGAAGGCGACTGGGAGAAAGCAGGGCGCCTGCGCGCCGATCTTTGGGCCAGAACCCGGCCCAGCAGACAGGTTGCCTTGTTGCAGCGGTGCGAGCAGTATTACCGGGGATTGAAGGAGCCGATGCTGGCCAAGATCTGTGCCCTAGGAATCACTCACCATCAAAGGAAATGGGTCGACCTGGGAGACGCTGAGTTGCCGGCAGCGGAGTGACCGAGGCGCCCTGATGGTGTGTGACGCAGAAATCGATGACGCGCTAGAAAAAATCAGAACCAAGGCGAGCGGCGGGCATAAAGCTCGCAGGTCCCACAGCGATTTAACAGTCAGGTGAAGATCTGTAGAACCGGAGCGCTTACGCACTCCGCTCACCTTTTACTGGCAGAAATGGATGGCTTCATGCGGAGGTCAAGGCGAGCTGTGGGTGTGGGCCCACTGGTTCGCTGGCCATTTAGCAGTCAGGTAAAGATCTGTAGAATCATGGCGCTTACGCACCACGCTCGCCATTTGTTGGCTGAATTAGTTGGTTTCATACAGAGACAATGTATGGTAAATGATACAAGATCATTGAATTTGCTAGAGTTTTAATAGCCATTAAAAACCAGTGAAAACGAAGTTCTTATGCTAGCAAAAAAGCGGTGACAGTCAGCATCAAAGCCCCTGTCACCGCTTGCGGATCTCAAACACTATCGCCGTTTTTCGGCGATAGTGTTCTCCTATTCATCACGGATTCGACAGCAAAAACTGCTCGATCGTCCCATCCGGCTTCCGATAAAGACTCGCCTTGACGACACGCCCCTTAAAGGTGATCCGGAAGGCCGCGACCTCCATTCCGCCGCGCTCGCTCATCCCTTCGAGATCGACCCGAACCGGAGCGCCAAGGCCGCCCAGGATTTCCTTGGCCTTCGCCACGCGTTCCTCGGACATGTAGTGCGAGAACTCTTCCGCGAGCCGATCCCGGCTCAACTCACCCTTTTGGAGTTGGGCGATCAGGGCCTTGGCTTCGTCGACCGCGGCGAGGCCGCTCACCTTGGGAATCGCATTGGGATCCTTGATCATCAAGTTCAAAATATCGCGGTGCATTCCCGCGCTGTCGATGTGCTCGGCGTTGGCCAGCAGAATTACGGCCGATTTGTTGCGCCTGATCATCGCGTTGTAGGAGTGAAAGCCGCTGACGGCGCCACCGTGCGCCAGAATCGTTTCGCCGTCTCTTTCGGTGATCGATAGGCCGTAGCTGTAATAACGGCGTTTGCCGTCGTTGAGCTTGCGCGGGGTTTCCAGTTGCTTGAGGTTCGCCTCATCGACCACCTTGCCGCTCAAGAGGCCAATGTCCCATTTCGCCAGATCGTTGGCGGTGGAGTAAATTCCGCCGGCTCCGTGCAGCCAGCCTTTGCCTTCAGGAATGGCGGCCTCGCCATCGCCCAAAAGATGCGCGGTGTGGCCGGTGGAAAGCCCCGGAGTTTTGGGATCGGGGTCGAGCTTGGTGTTGGTCATTCCCAGCGGCTTGAACACCCGCTGCTCAAGGAATTCGCCAAGCGAAACGCCTGAGACCTTTTCCACGATCCGACCCAAAATGATGAATCCGGTGTTGCTGTAGGAGTACTTTTCCCCCGGTTCGAAATCGAGTTTGCCCCCGGCATATTGATGAATGAGATCGTCCAGCGCGATTGCGTTCTTCATGCGCCGATCGAGGAAATCGAGCGGGTAGTAATCGGGATAGCCCGAAGTGTGCCCCATCAAATCCTGAATGCGAATCTTGTCGGCCTTGGTCAGCTTGGGGAAATATTTCGCCACCGGATCGTCGATCGAGAGCTTGCCGTCCTGCGCCAAAAGCAGGATCGCGGCACAGGTGAATTGCTTGCTTACCGAGCCAATGGCGAAGGGGGTGTCGGCCGTAACCGGCACTCCGTCTTTGAGCGCGGTCGATCCATATCCCTTGGCCAGTTCCACCTGGCCGTTGCGCACCAGCGCAACCGAAACGCCGATCAGGTTCTTCGATTTCACCTGGCCCGCGATGTACTGGTCGATCGCCACGGGATCCCATGTGGCGGGAAGGGCGGGCGGTTTATCGGCCGCGGGAAGCAACAGGCAAAGGATTAGGCCAGGAACAACCGTCATGGGCAACCTCCCTCAATTCTCGTGCGATGATCAAACCGTGATGCGTGAACCCAACCAGCACCAAGCACTTCACCAATCAAGTCATAAAACTAACGGAAAAATAAACGATCAATCCAATTATTTCATTCCGAGGCAAAATAGCGTGCCTCCCTTGTCGTCGCGCCGGTCGCTGGCGATGAGGATCCGGTTTGCGGCCATGGCCGGCGAACCGGCGAGCGGACCGTCGAGGACAACTTTTTGAATCAAGGTCCCCTTTTTCAGATCCAGGATATACAGATTACCATCAAGCGACGGGACGATCGCCTTGTCCGCGGCGATCACGGTCGAGCCATCAACCCAGGCACCCGTCAAATGAGACCAGAGGAATTTGCCGGTCGCCGCTTCGACGGCATGGACTCGCTTGTCGCGAGAACCGGCAACGACGATCCCCTGAGAGATCGCCGGCGAGGCCCGGAATTCTCCCGGTCGGGTCGTGGCCGAATAGGTCCAGTCGGCCTTGGGTTCTTTCAGGCGGATCGCCTGGATTTCCTTCGACATCGTTCCCACGAACAGCAGCTCTCCGTCCAATCCCGCCGACGCGCCGGTCTGGCCGTTGAGCATGACCGATCCGGTTTCCTTACCGGTTTTGATGTCGATGATGTGCAAGGTGCTGTCGCAACCGGCCGCGAAGGTCTTGCCGCCCGCAATGGCGGGCGTTCCATAGAAGGGGCCTTCCATGGGAAACTTCCAGCGGATCGCTCCCGATTTTTCAAAGCAAAATAAAGTGTTGTCGTGCGTGCCTTGCAGGATGACCTCGCCGTCGGTGTTCGGTCCGCCGGTGATTTCCGCCATGCTGTCATGGCTCCATTTGAGGGCGCCGTCCTTCTTGGCGAAGGCGCAGATTTTTCCATCGGCATCGCCCACGACGACCAGATCGCCCACGATGCAGGCGGGGGCCTTGATCGGTCCGGTCTTCTGCGTCCAGACCGGTTTGCCATCCTTCAAATTGATCGCGAGAAACTTGTTGTCAAGCGTTCCGATGAAGATCGTTTGACCGTCGTGGACAGGGGTCGCCTCGACTCCGTCGCCTAGCGGTACCGACCAAATCGTTTCCAGTTTTGCGGGAAGGACCGTGTCGACAACCGCTTTTTGAGCCGGAGTGCCGCGAAAGACCGGCCAGGGGGCCGGGTTGCTTTCGTTACCGGGAGTGGCCTCGGGCGGCGCGCTCTGGGGCTGGGCTGATGAGGGGGCAGAAGAGCGAGCGGCCGGACCGGAAAAGACGGCGCTGGCGCACCAGCAGACCAGAGCGATGCCGGCCAACAAGATCGATGCCGCTCTCCATCCAGATCGTTTCATCATGACACTCCAGCGTCGATCCCGGGAAATCGGCCGGCGCCGCGATTTCCCGTTTCCCGAATATAGGGCGCGTATTCAACTCATATTACACAAAACCGGTGTCAGCGATGGGGCGCGCTTGTGGCATCGTCGTCGTGCAAAGTAACCGATACCCGGAGGAGGAGGAAGGGCATGGAAGGGTTGACCCGATGTCGCAGGTTCATCCCCGCACGGTACTACCGCTCCATGGGGCCGATTTCGCGGGAGAGGGTTGTCCTCAGATCACCAAGCGGCGTCGTAAAGCTTCTTGAGCGCGTCCTCGTTGAGCGGGCGCGGATTGAAGGTCCCCGTCCACTGCTGCAAGGCTTCTTCGGCGAGGATTGGGAAGATCGTCTTGCTGATACCGACGTCGCGCAGGCGCCTGGGTAATTTGGCATGGACGGCCAGGGCTTCGAATTCTTCGGCGAGTTGTTGCGAAGCGGGCCGATTTCCCTTGCGCATCCCGCTCACATCGAGCAATTCGCCATACATGGCGCCGGCGAATTCGTCATTGAAGCGGATCACATGAGGCAGCATCAGGCTGACCGCGATGCCATGGGTGATGCCGTAATGAGCCGTGAGCGGGTTGCCGCTGGCGTGGGCCGCGCCGAGCATGGAGGATTCGATCGCCATGCCGGATAGATGGGCGCCCCATAGCATCGCCCAGCGCGCTTCGAGATCGTTGGGATGAGAGAAAATCTTGGGGAATCCTGCCGCCAAGATGCGCCAGGCTTCGCGGCCCAGTTGCTGCGACCAGGGGTTGCGCCTGAGACTCACATAGGATTCAAGCGCATGGGCAATCGCGTCGATTCCGGTGACGGCCGCAACCATGGGAGGTTGCGAAACCGTCAATTCGGGATCGAGGATGGCGACACGGAAGGCGGCCTTGGGATCGCCGCAGGCCATTTTGGTTTGGGTTTTGGCCTCGGAAATCAAGGCATAGGACTGAGCTTCCGACCCAGTGCCGGCGGTTGTGGGAATGCCGATCGAGGGGAGCATCGGCTGCTGGGCCTTGCCATAGCCCTTGTAGTCGGCCATGGTGCCGCCGTTGGTCAACAGGAAATTGACCCCCTTGGCGCAGTCCATGGAACTTCCGCCGCCAATGGCGACGACGAAATCCACGTTGTTTTGACGGGCAAAGCCGGTCGCTTCGAAGATCAGGCGCGAGTCCGGGTTTTCGCGCACATCGGAGAAAACGAAGGTTTGCACCCCCGAGTCGGTGAGCGACTTGTGCGCCCGATCGGGATGGCCGGTTTTAACGATACCCGGATCGGTGACGAGCATGGCGCGCGAGCCGGAAAGCTCACGCACCAAACCCCCTAGGCGCAGCAAGGTTCCGGGGCCGGAAATGATCCGGGTTCGGAGCTGATAGTCAAATGGTACCCACGGGCAGGGGCGACTCGGCGTAGGCGCGCTGCTTGTAGAGGTGGGTGAATAGGTTTCCTTCATGAGGCTGATCCCACGAGACCTTGACTGTCGAGATCGCCCCGATATTCAGACGCTCAACCAGGGGGCAGTCCAGGAGCTGCTGCGAAAATTCGGGATCGCCCGTGATCGCCGAAACCACCAGACTTGGCCCAATGCGCGCCAGCATTTCGTCCTGCGGACATTCTATGACGCTAGCATAGGGAAAGAGGAATTCCTTGTTAGCCAGCGGGTGCTCCGAGCTGTCGCAATGGACGACGCTTGGCAGCAACCAGGCGCAGCGGCCTTCCTTGTAGACGCGGGGCGTGCCCCGGGCCGCTTCACAAAGGTCTTCCGCGCCGGGCGTTTTCAAGAGCCCGTCGATCATGCCCGAGATCCGGTCGGCGACATCGGGATTGGCAAACGCCGAAATCTCCGCCTGGGGATCGTCCCAGGCGCGGGCCTTCACCTTGGCAAGCCGCGCGGCAAGCGCCTCGGCAAGCTGGCGACCGTGGCTATGCGTATAAATCGCCGAAGCATTGATGCAAGAGCGGCCGCCGTTGGCGGCAATCGATTCAACGATGAGGTCAAGGTATTTTTCGAAATGCGCGCTGGTATCGGTGGCTAGAAGAATCTTGCTGTAGCCGGGGCCGTGCAATTCCACCCGATGGTCATTCTTGTACGGGTCGGTCGTGGTCGAATCGCCAAAGAGCAGGCTGCGTCCGCAACCGCGCAAAATGTCGGCCGAACCGGCATGGTCGGTTGGGAAAAAGTTCAAGCAGGACAAGGGAATGCCCGCCTTTTGGTAGGCCATGAGCAAGCGGTACGGTGTCCAGGGCTCTTCGCGCCCGGGTTTGATCACTAGCGGAATTTTGAGCGCGATGGCCGGCACCCACAGCGAGTGGACACCGGGGCTATTGGAAGGAAGAATCGCTCCGAGCGAATGCGTGGCCGGGTAAAAACAGATCGTACGCCCGTCTTGCGTGGCGTGGCCCTTGTCGAGCACCGACAGATCCAGGCCCCGGGTCAAACCGGCGAGGATTTCGTCAATGTTGCCCATGACATAAGCCACTTTGGCCGCGTTTTTGCGGCAAAACACCATGGGGGAGCCGGTCGTCGAGGATAGCGAGCGGATGTAATCGTCAAACGATTGCTGAGTGTCGCCGCAGGGAAGCGTGTCGTTGAGAAAGTGGCCCGCGGCCGCTTTGACGCGCTTGAGCAGGTCGGCCATCGGAATGGCGGCCAATTCGCGCCGGGCCTGATCCATCTTGCTGATGTCGCGCATGATCTGGCTGCCGGTGATCTGGCTGACCTCGGCCACCGGATCCCCGCTCACATGATGGAGCAAGGTCGCCTTGGAAAGACTTTCGTAGGGCTTGCCAAGACGAAGCGAGGGAATGCGGATCATGATCGTTGCCCCGTACCAAAACCAAAGACCTGAAGCAAAAGGAAAAGCAAAATAAAATTTTGCGCTCAACCGTTCCCCATCCAAGCCACATCGAGCCCATTCCAACGACCGGGCCGCCCGCGAAACGCATGGCGGCCCCACCGTGAAGGCACTGACAATGGGCTCGACTACCGATTAATAGACGCCGACCACCGTGGTCGCGGCCAATTCGCTGAAGGTGCGCACGCCGCTGACTCCATCCCAGGGGTAGCGCTCGTACGGCATTTCCCTTTCGCCTTCGTCGCGCTCGGGGAAACGGGGCACGAAGAATTCGCGCGTCAAGGTGGTGAGGAGGACGCGGCCCGTTTGGCCATACTCCACTTTCTTGGCATAGTCCTTGGGATCGACCACTTCGGTCGCGGCTCGCGGTTGAGGAGCGTAGTAGGTGATTTTGAAACCGTCGTGCGGGCCGATCGGCCGCGAACAAGCAAGGCCCATCAGGGTATTGCCGTAAGTCGGCGTCATGTAGACATCGCCGTTGTCGAGCATTTCTTCGTAGGCTTCACGGGTGAACTGCGGGGTGAACTCCGTACCCCCTGAGAAAATTCCGATGATGCCGGCCGACTTGATGCTGCGCAGGCCGCCAGGGGGCACCTTGCGGCCAAGCGAGCGATATTTCTCTTCGAGCTTGCCGGCGCGCAAGGCTTCATCGAGCGCCGCCAAGAGCTTCGGCGTCGTGAACATGCACTTGATCTCGTGGCCGCCGGCGAGAATCGTCAGCGCCTGATCGATGCAATGTTCCTTGTAAAGATTCGCCATTTCCAATTGGCGCATCTTGATCAGTTTGACGACCCAGCGCGGGTCGAGATCGACGCAGAAGCTGATGCCGCCGCGGTGCTGGGCCAGATGCTCGATCGCCAGGCGCAACCGCCTCGGCCCCGAGGGCCCAAGCATGAGCCAGTTGGCGCCCCTGGGGAAATACTGATCGGGCAGCGTTTCCGACATCATTTCATAGTCGATGCGGAAATCGTCGAGCACCACGCGCGATTTGGGAAGTCCGGTCGTTCCGCCCGTTTCGAACACATAGGTCGGATTGCCGGCCAAGCCCCGCGGAACCCAGCGGCTAACCGGTCCGCCACGCAGCCAGTCGTCCTCAAAGGTGCCGAAGAGGTGCAGGTCTTCGAAGGTCTGCACGTCCTTGAGCGGATTGAACTTGTACGACTTGGCTTTTTCCAGCCAAAAAGGTGTGCCGGTGTCGGGGCTAAAATGCCATTTCACCGTATCGCGCACATGCTGGTCGAGTTGTTCCTTGGCTCGCTTCACCTTGGATTCAAGCGATTCCTTGGGGTCGAACCACTGGGCGGGCGAGAAGTAGTCGTTGAATCCGACATTGCGCTGGTACTTGCTGGACACGGGGGGCCTCAAAAGGGACTTTTCAAGGGAGGGGGAAATCGATTTAGAGAAATTACTTGCCTTTGATGGCAAACAGGGTGGTTCCGTTGTGGATGTAAAGCGTCGAGCCATCGATCGTCGGGCCGGCCTTGAGCGACTGCTCCATCTCGATCTTGGTCGGCTCTTGCTTTTCCTTGCCATGGGCAAAGACATACAAATCGCCGCTGTCGGTGCCCATGAACACTTTGCCGTCCGCCACCACGGGTGAGGCCCAGGTGCCGTCTTTCAGATCGTGTTCCCAGTATTTCTTACCGGTCTTGGCATCGAGGCAATGCATAAAGCCGTCCAGCTCGGCGGCGTAAAGCAGGCCATCGGCGATGGAGACGGTGCTTAAGCTGCGGCCAAAATGCACTTCGCGGCCGTCTTCGGGTTTCGGGTCGATCTTACCGCCCAGGTGCCAGACGAGGCCGGAGGACGCATTGGCCCCGCCTGGTTTGTAGGTTTCGTCGGGGGCCGTCAGGTCGGTGAATTCGCCCGCCTTGGCCTTGGAAGGATCGATACAGAACAGATGGCCGACCCCCGGCCCATCGTCGGGGTTGTTGCCAGTCGAGATGTAAAGAAGCCCCTCGTGAAAGACGGGGCAAACCATGAAGTAACTGCGATCGCCGCGGCCGCCCGGTTTGAATTCGGCTTTTTTCGGGTTGCAATCGAACTTCCAGAGCCTCTTGCCACTCTTGGCATCGAAGCCATAAAGGATGCCGTCACCACCGGGAAAGGCAACCTGCCAGGTCTTATTGATCTCGTAGGCACAGGGGCTGCACCACTGGCCTTCCATGATCTTTTCGCCGGGAGACGCATCCTGCCAGACAACCTTGCCGGTTTTTTTGTCGACGGCGATGAAGCTGGGTGCGGTCGGTTCCGGAGTTTTGTGCGTGCCGTGATTGATCCCGTTGCCGGTGTTGACAAAGACCAGGTCGCCGACGACGGTGGGTGACGACATGGCCAGATAGCAAGGGAACACCTTCAAATCCTTGATCATGTCGAGGATCCAAAGGACCTTGGCCTTGTTACCTTCCCCCTCAGTGCTGAGACAGACCAATTCGGCCCGGTTGGAGACATAGAAAAGGCGATCGCCATCGACTGCGGGGCTGGAGGGAATTCCCTGTTTTGGCCAATCGTTCAGGTCGGGATCGGGCAGTTTTTCATGGGTGTGCTGCCAGAGGAATTTCCCCGTGGCGGCGTCGAAGGCGTACATGACACCCCGGTCACCGGCAAGCGCGGGGTCCTTGGGCCGGTCATTGTTGGAGCCGATGAACACCTTGCCGCCGGCCACGACCACGCCGCCGTAGGTCGTCGTGCCCAGGTCCGCCGACCAGAGCACCGACTTGCGCGCTCCTTTTTTGATCGACCACTCCGAGGGAATCGACTTGGCTGTGGGGTTGGCCATGTTGCGCGCGGGGGTACCGCCGAGCATGGGCCAATCGGCCAGAGCCATCGAACCCAGGGCGATGACTCCCACCAAGGCCCAACCGAGGCGTTTCGCCCCATTCCAAAGACCCAACGGCCCGCCATCCTGGGACATGGACAAACTCCGTTTCCTGAACTGAATCAAAATCACTTCGGGCCGTTGCAAAACAATTTACTTCGAACCAATGCCAATGGATTTACTTGGGACCAATGCAAATCAATTACTTGGGACCAATGCAAATCAATTTGCAGGGGTTCTCGCTGATCATCATCAGGTTGCCGTTGATGGCGACCGGAGTGGCGCGAATCTTGCACTTCATGTTCACGGTCTTGAGCAACTTCTTGGTCTTGCCGGCTTCGAAGATATGCATCTTACCCGCCTCGTTGCCAATGTAGATCTTCCCATCGACCCACAAGGTGCTCGACCAGGTGTCGGCGCCCATGTCGTGGTCCCAGTACTTCTTGCCGGTCTTGGCATCGATGCAGTGGACCCAGCCGTCGTACTCGGAGGTGTAGAGCAAACCATCGTGCACGGTGCAGGTGCTCATGGTGCGGCCAAAGTAGTAATTGCGCTCGTAGTCGCCTTCGGCGAGGCCGCCGTAATGCCAGACCAGGCCGCTATTGGCATTTTCCGGAGCTTTCGGATCGAATTTGGCGTCTTTGGGCGACAGGTCCTTGTCGGCGCCCGGTTCCTTGCCGATGTTGATGCACCAGAAATGGCCCACGCCCTTGTCGTGTTCGGGGTCCTGGCCCACGCCGATGTAAAGGAGATTATCGGCGACCACGGGGGTCGACACAAAGTCGTTGCGGGTGCCTTCGCCGCCCAGCTTGTAGATCGAGTCCTTGGGGTTGCAGTCGAACTTCCACAACAGCTCGCCGTTTTGCGGGTTGAAACCGTAAATCCAGCCGTCGCCACCGGGGAAAATGATCATCGGCTTGCCGTTCGGTTCGGCGTAAACCGGGTTCGACCACTGCCCGTGCATCAAGAGCTTGCCCTGATTGACAAGCGCCTTGATATCGACATCCTTGCCTTCCTTGGCGCGCGCTTCCACCAAGCTGGCCGAAGGGAGATTGCTCTTCCACAGCACCTTGCCGGTTTTCTTGTCCAGCGCCAAAAAGCTGGGCGCGCCCGGTTGAGGAATGTTGATGTGGCCTTCGTCGACGCCATTGCTCGTGATCACAAAGAGGATATCGCCCAGGATCAATGGAGAGCAGGTGGCCAGGTTGTGCGGGAAAACATTCAGTTCCTTGATCATGTCGAGACGCCAGAGAATATCGACATCGTTCGCGGTCTTGTATTTCTCATCCTGGATGCCTTGGTTGCCGTTTTTCAGGCCTTCGACATCGGCGCAAAGCACCTCGCAGCGATTGGAAACATAGTAAAGCTTGTCGCCTTCCACGACGGGGCTCGAGCAGATCCCTTCGCGCGGCCAGTCGTTGACGCGGCCGGCGGGCAACTTGTCGTGCACCGCCTGCCAGAGCAGTTGTCCGGTGGCCTCGTCCAGGCATAACAGGATGCCCTTGTCGCCAGTAACTTTGGGGTCGCGCGGGTTATCGTTGTTGGTACCGATGAAAACCTTGCCGTTGGAAATGATCGGGCCGCCGTAAGCCTTGGAACCCAGGCCGACCGCCCAGCGAATGTTCTTTTCCTTGCCGGCTTCGATCGACCATTCGGTGGGAATATCCTTTTCCACCAGGTTGACCATGTTGCGCGCGGTGGTGCCGCCAAACATGGTCCAGTTGCGCTTGGGACCGTCAACCCGGTTTAGGGCAGTGGGAGTGGCGGCAACATTGCGCGCGACCGAGTCGCTTGTCAGGAACAGCGTTCCGACCGCGCCGCCAAAAACGGCGGCACAGATCCCCGCCAGAAACCATTTTTTCTGTTTTTGTGTTTTTCTTGCTTCAGTCTTGGCGTTCATTGAGTTCGTCTCCGATTTCAGCCGTTCGTTTCCAATCCGCAAGGATGATGTTTTTTACGGGCCTAAAACCCAGGGCGCTTTTTCCAGGCCATTCGCAGCGCAGGCTAGATCCCTGGGTTAGTTGCATTCGTTGTTTTATTTCAGTATTAATCTTTTGCTGCGATTTTTTAGCTGCTATTTCTTATTCGGGGCGATCGTGACTTTGTCGTAGTAGATTTCGCAGCCGGGTTGATTATCGAGGATGCCGGCCGCGTAGCCGTACACACCCGCAGAGCCTTCGGCATTGACGATCGGATCCGCGAACTCCGTCAACCAGCCTTCCGGCTCTTTTTCATCTCGCGGCCAGGCTTTCCCCTTGGCAATCCCCTTACCGTTTTCATCGACCTCGACGGTCAGTTTCAAGCGGTACCAGGTGCCGGGCTTCCAGGGAAAGCTGATGGTCTTGTCGACGCGGGGCAGCGCATCCCACGAGATGAGTCGCAGTTGCTGGGTGTTGCCCGCAAGCATCAGCGTGTAGCGATTGGCGACAATGCCCGCATCGGGAAGGTCATCGCGCACCCTCGTACCCATGATGTCGGCTTCGATCGTGTAGTTGGTGCTCGAAGGCGGGGTGATGTAGGCATTGGCGCGGGCCACCAGTGTGCTCGGGTTGATATTGAGCTTGCGCAAGACCTTCTTGCCGTCGAGGGCGACGATTTCGAATTTGCCGGCGCAGTTGACCCAGCCGCCAGGGGTGCGCTTCTCCGGGATATTTGCGAAGTTTGGTGAATAAGGCAGCGTGGGAACGACGCGGACGCGAGCATAGCCGCTAATCTTTCCCGCGGTCGCCACGACTCGGCCAAATTGCGAGGGCGGCTGGGGTTTGACGCTCAATGTCGTGGCGTTGCCATCGGCCACCGCGAGTTCACCGGCAAGCGCGGGCGGAGGCGTGGGGGCAGGGGCGGGTGCGGCGCCGGGGCGAGGAGCTGCCGGGGGCGGACCGTTTCGGGGGGGGACCGGAGGAAGCAAACCGGCCAGGGTCCATTTCACTTCGACAGGCCCGATGAGGCGGCCCTTGGAGTCGTACCCCAGCGCGCTCAGTTCGGCTTTTTGGCCGGGGCTAAGCATTAGATCGGCGGGAATCACCTGGATATGAGCGACTTCGCCCGATCCTTTTTCCGCAGCGGGCTCTTCGGGCAATTTGCCCGCTTTCCCTTCCTTGGTTTCCAGGCAATAAAACTCGGTGCCGGTCATGAAGTAAACGCGGCCATTGGCCACGGCCGGGCTGCCGTTGATTTCGATGTCCTCTCCGCCAGCCTTCTTGCGGAAAAACTGAGAGTGCAGCTTTTCGCAAGAATCGGCGCCGGGCTTGAGGATATGGAATTTCGAGTTCACTTCGGCGAGGTAGATTTTGCCTTCGGCCAGTACCGGGGAACCTTTCGTGTTCTTGCCGTACTGATAGTCCCAGTATTCGTTGCCGGTTTTGGCGTCGAGGCAGTGCAAGGTGCCCACGTCGCCACAGATATAGAGCCGATCGTCGGCAATGATCGGCGAGGCAAACTTGGCCTTGATCCCGTCTTTTTGCCAGACAACTTTCGGTTGTTCCTTGACCACCTGCGAGGCGTCGAGACAAAGGACGGTGCCCTGCGTGCTCGCGCCATCGTTTTCCTCGCCCTGGCCGATGTACACCAGGTTGCCCGAAACCACGGGAGCGCAGTTGATCGAACCGGGGCCGAAGAGGTAACTCCAAACCCTTTCGCCGGTGGCGACCTTGAACGCATGCACGCCGCCGTCGCCGCCGCCGGTAATGAGCAGGCGCTGGCCGCCGATGTTGGCGACCACGGGGGTGGAATAGTAGGTGTCCTTGGCCTGGAAACCGGTCGAACCCCACCAAACGATCGTGCCGTCTTTTTTGTTCATGGCCACGAAGCGGTTGCCACCGATCGTTTGCTCGCCCCAGCTTGCGTTGAGCATGCCGAGGATGACCAGATTGCCGTCGACGATCGGGCTGGTGACGCGGCCGCCGTAGCCGCTGACGCGCCCGAATTCCTCGGTCATCGACTTCTTCCAGACAATTTTGAGGTCTTTATCGAAGCAAAAGAAAAGCCCCTGGGTGCCATGGCAATAGACGTTGCCCGTTTCCGGATCGCCGCAAAGGGTGGTCCAACCGAGGCGCACGCTGACGATGTCGGTATGGAAGACGTTGAAACGCTGTTCGGCGATCAGCTTGCCCGTATCGGCGTCGAGGCAAACGACCCGTTCTTGCTCTTCGACTTTTTCCCCGACCTTGCCGATGAAATAGATCCGGCCGTTTTGCACGATCGGCGTGGTGCGGCCGCCGTAGGGGGCCTTCCACCGGAGGTTATTCCCTTCGGCATCGGGGTTGGGCGACCATTTTTCAGGAAGCCCGGTATCGTAGGCGACGCCATTTTGCGTGGGCCCCCGCCAGTGCGACCACTGGGCCTGAATCCCCGCAGGGACGGCAAGGCTACCGATCAACGAAAACAGGAAAACGATACGGCGAAATCCAAACACGATCGCCTCCCCAGGCAAGGCTGCAACAAGGTGGGTATCCATCCATTACTAATGTAGGGACCACCCCGAAGATCGGACCAGGGAAGAAATTTGTTTGCACAAGGATTGCGACCTCAAGATTTTGTCATCTTTACGCCTGTCCTTCTGTCAATATGTAAAGGCGGCAAGCCTTTGAAGCCAAATGGTTTCGAACTTCGCCATAGGTTGGTCTGCCTAAACCAAGGAAGTCGCCCCCATTCATGAAAAAGCTATAATCCCCGGAGGTCACTCTTCTTTCCCAAAGCAAACGCAGTCGGAGATTTGCGCCTCGCCCTTGCCGCTCTCCTATCGAGCGGCAATTTCGCGAGATGCAGGCGCAAGTCAGCCGGCGGGATTGGCTTTGGACCAGATCCCTTTCCTCATTCCCTTGTTGGGGTCCTTTCCATGAAATATGTGTTCATCCGCTTGGGGGGCGTTTTGGCGATCGCCGTGGCGCTGCTTCTATTCCTGCCGTTCAGCCCTGGATACATCCTGAAAAAATCCACCGTCATCGATGGGAAGGATGTCCACGAATGGCTGGCGATCGTCAAAACGAAAGACCTCGAGGACAAGCGGTTGGCGATCCAGGCGATTGGCAAGATGGGCCCCGATGGCGAACCCGCCATGCAGGAGCTCGCCAATTTGATGCTCAATTCTCCCGAGGTAGGAATTCGCAGGGAATCGACGCAAGCTCTGCAAAAGTTGTTCCCCGCCAGTGTCAAGCATCTCAATGACTTTGGCAAGGCGATGGGCGATCAAGACTACATCGTGCGCATGCATGCCATTCTGGGAATCATCAAGCTGAAACAGCAAGCGTATCCTCTCCTGCCGCACTTGATCACCGCCGTGAATTTGCCCACGAACAAGGAGCGCGCCGACGGTTTTACCAGCACGCTTCGAGAAACGATTCTGGTGGCGATCGGCGTCGCCAGCGAAGGGAAAGACGATGGCGTACCGGTCCTATTGGAGATCTTCAATCAGCCCGAAACCGATACGGTTCGCAATGCGGCCATGAGAGGATTGGCCTATGTCGGTCCCAACGCCAAGGAAGCCAGCGCTGGCTTCAAAAAAATTCTTAAAGATCCGAAAAGTCCCAATGAGCTGCGCCAGGAAGCCTTCGATTCGCTTGAGCGCATTGGCACGCCCGTCCCCAAATCGGAACTGGTGTTTGCACCCCTGGGACCTGCCATCCCGCCGCCAGGTGCCAAGGGCCCGGGCATGGGCAAAGGCGGCATGAACAAAGGGGGAGCCGGCAAAGGCGGCATGGGTAAAGAGGGCGCGGGCAAGGGCGGTACCGAAAAGGGCGGCGACGGCAAATCGAACCCTGAAAAGGGCGGCGACGGCAAAGCAAAACAAGAAGGTCCTGCACCGGCAAAGGAAGGCGACGCCAAGAAAAACGCCGAAGCGGACAAAGCCGCGGAAAAAGCCGATAAGTTGCCGGAAAAAGCCAATTCGAAAAAGGACTAAGCCCTCGTCCAATTCGCCGCCGATTCCCATAAGAATCAGCAAAGGGAAAGCGTCCGGAATTCTCTCCGGGCGCTTTTTCCTTTTTCCGGCGGCAGTTCGCGTCGGTCAAATCACGCTTTTACGATCAACAACGAAGGCCGGTGGCCCAAGTTCGTCGATGGGCCAAAGGGCTAAACGCGCAGTTCCCGTCAACCTTCAATCAAAACAAGATTATCTCGGTGGACCACTTCCTCATAGCCGCTAGCGCCTAACTTGGAGGCAATCTCGTCGGAACGCAAGCCGCGAATGCGCAAGATGTCGATCGCTGAATAATTGGAAAGGCCGCGAGCGATCACCTGTCCGTCGGCACCCATGAGTGCCACGACCGCCCCTTTGTGAAAAGTGCCCTCCACATCGGTAATTCCGATCGGCAACAGACTTCGACCTTTCTCTCGAACTGCACGCGTCGCACCCGGATCGAGGCGCAAGGTTCCGCGCGGTTGGGCCGTGTACCCGATCCAGCGCTTCCACGAAGGCAAACTGGTCTTCTTGGCCAGAAAGAATGTTCCCTTTTCCGGCCCGGCCGCCGTCCCCAAGAGCGAAGTCAGAATGCCAGGATCGGTACCCCGGGCCATGAAGACCGAGGCACCGGCGACGTTGGCCATCCTGGCCGCCTTGAGCTTGCTCTTCATCCCGCCGGAACCGAGCGAACTTTTGCTCACCCCGGCGCGCTCGAGCACCCCGTCGTCGATCTCCGCGATCAGCGGGATCACCTTGGCATGGGGATCCGCATGCGGGTCTTTTTCAAAAAGACCATCGATCACGCTCAGCAAAACGAGCAGCGGCGCCCGGATGAGATTCGTGACCATGGCGGCAAGCGTGTCGTTGTCGCCAAAGCGGATCTCGGCGACGCTGACCGTGTCGTTTTCATTGATGATCGGCACGCAGCCCCACTCCAAGAGAGTGAGAATCGTATTGCGCGCATTGAGATAGCGGGTGCGATTGTCGAAATCGCCAGCAGTGAGCAGGATTTGAGCCGTGGGGATCCCGAAGGGGGCGAAGGCATCTTCCCAGGCTCTCATCAGGAAGCATTGGCCCACCGCGGCGCAGGCCTGCAAACCGCGCAATTCGGTCGGACGGCCAGCTAATTGCAACCGGCCCACCCCGGCACCGATGGCGCCGGAACTGACCATTACGACCCGCTTTCCGGCCTTCTTGAGCGATCCGATCTGTCCGGCCAAATCGGCCAGACGCTCTGGCTCCAGCCGGCCCTTTGCATCGGCCAGGACATTCGTCCCGACCTTCACCACCAAGGTATCCGCTTTCTCGATAATTTCCGCGCGCACCGGCCTTGTCTCCCGCTTGCCGATCGACCGGGCATGACCCGTCGGCCTCTGCATGCCATTTGCTTGGTATTTGCGTGGTATTTGCTTACGCAATCCGGTCCGGCCGCCCCCTTTGACAGTTGGCAACCGCACGGCAAACCGTTAATGTAAGAAAAACCTCCCCCGATGAGACGGACCCTTCCTATGCTCAAATCCTCAGTCGGTTTGTTGGCCGTTTTCGCGCTCCCATTCCTGTTATCCGGCAACGCGGTCCAAGCGGACGAGGGTTGGGGATTTCAAGACAAGGTCACCAAGGATCCCGATGGCAAGGAAGCCAAATGGGTCCTTTTCGTTCCCAAGGCGGCCGCAAAACCCAAGGAGGGTGAGAAATTTCCCCTGATCGTTTTCCTGCATGGTTCCGGGGAAACGGGCACCGACGGCAAAAAGCAGGCGGAAGTGGGTCTTGGGCCCGCGGTCAAGAAACAGGCCGAAACCTTTCCCGCGTATGTGATTTTTCCTCAGTCGCAAAAACGAAGCTGGCAGGCCGGTGGTCCCGACTCGGATCGGGCATTGCGGATCCTCGATCAATTCGTCAAGGAAAACCCCGTCGATCCCAATCGGATCTATTTGACCGGACTTTCCATGGGCGGCTTCGGGACTTTCAGCCTGGCGGTGTCGCAAGCGGATCGCTGGGCGGCCATTGTGCCGATCTGCGGAGGCGGCCTTCCCTCCCACGCGGAAAAATTCAAACACATCCCCTGTTGGTGCTTCCACGGCGACATGGACAAGGCTGTTGCCGTCACCCACTCGCGTTTCATGATCGAAGCGCTGAAAAAGGCGGGGGGCGAGCCCAAGTACACCGAATATCCCGGTGTCGAGCACAATAGCTGGGACAAGGCTTATGCCACTGCCGAGCTGTATACTTGGTTGTTCGCGCAGAAGCGCCAACTGAAGTGACGAACGAGTCGAATCAACGGGAATCTTCTTTTCGCAAATATTCGCAATCAACTGAAAAAAGGAAAAAACGATGAGTGAGAAAAAGAAGGGACTGAACCGCCGCGGATTCCTTGGAACGAGCGCGGCCGGAGCGAGCGCTTTGTCCTTAAGCGCCGCAGCGTACTCGCGCACCATCGGCGCCAACGAGCGCATGGGCATTGCCTTCATCGGCGTTGGCGGTCGTTGCCAGGCTCACCTGGCCATCATCAATAAACGCGCCAAGGAAAAGGGCGACGTCAAGGCCGTGGCGGTCTGCGATGTGTGGGATGGCCACAAGGCCAAGTTCACCCGCGTCAACGCCGGCAAAACCGAGGAAAGGACTTACAGCCAAGGTCTTTATCCTTCCGCGGAGACGGTCGGCCTCGACCCCAACGACAAAACCCATGTCACCAAGGACTACCGCAAGATCCTTGAACTGAAGGAAGTCGATACGGTTTGCATCGCCACTCCCGACCACTGGCATGCGAAGATCTCGATCGACGCGGCCGCGGCGGGCAAGGATGTCTACTGCGAAAAGCCGATGACCAAGACGATCGACGAGGCGCATGCCGTCGTTGACGCCATGCGCAAATACAACCGCGTCATGTCGGTGGGCGTCCAGTCGATGGCCGATCCCCAGTGGCTCATGGCCAACGACCTGATCAAATCGGGCAAAATCGGCCACGTCGCTCAAGGGCAGACGAGCTACTACCGCAACTCCGCGGTGGGGCAATGGCGCTATTACCGCCTGTACAAGGAGCAAAACCCCAAGTCGATCGATTGGGATATGTTCCTCGGGCACGAACATCAGATTTTTGAAAACACTCCGCTTGGACCCAAGATTCCGTTTGACCGCGCGATCTACGGTCAGTGGCGCTGCTACTGGCCCTTTGGCGGCGGTATGTTCACCGACCTGTTCGTGCATCAGACGACGCACCTCATCCAGGCCATGGGAGTCCGCTACCCTCGCCGCGTCGTCGGCGGCGGCGGTCTGTACCTCGAATACGATGGCCGCGACGTGCCAGACGTTGCGACCGTGGTCGCCGACTATGGTGAAGGCTGCCAGCTTAGCATCACCGCCACGATGATCGGGGCCTACCCAATCGAGGAAGTGATCCGCGGCCGGCTGGGCGCGATCAAATTCGTCAAGGGCGGCTTCATCCTGATCAAGGACGATCCAGGCGGCGCCGCAGGGATTCCGGCCCGGCTCGAAAAATCGGTTGATGGCGAATTCTTCGCAAGCAACGGTCCCGTGGCCACGCCCACCTGGCCCCATAGCGACACCGAAGCGCTCTGGGACAACTTCATCAGATGTTGCCGCGAGCGCAATCGCGCCACCCTCAGCACGCCCGAACTGGGCGCCGCGGCCTTCACGACCGTGTCGCTGGGCGTGCAAAGCTACCGCCAGGGCAAGGTCCTCTTCTGGGATCCGGAAGCGCGCAAGCCGGTCGAGGCCGACAGCTCCTGGGCCAAAAGGCTCGAAGAAAAGAGCAAGCAAGGCGGCAAGGCCAGCCAGATCATCGGCTGGAAGGGCGGCGAGGCGGGCAGCACGCTTTCGCCCCCCGATTACATGGCCCTGGCCGGCCCCTGGGTCGATGGCAAGGACCCCGCCGATGCGCCTCGCAATGCCCGCAAGGACGCTCCCGAGTCGGGAGATGGCACCAGTGCAACCTCCGCCGAGCCGCGCAAGCCAGCTCGCCCGAAAAAGTAACGCGTTTTGGGTTTCACCCAATCCGGCACAGCGAAAAGGAAACAGGCGGGGAGGCGACTCTCCGCCTGTTTTTGTTCATCGATCCGTCCCAGGGGAGATTCGAGCAATGGGCCAGGCCGCGAAAGTGATGGGTGCGATTTCTCTTCTTTTCATGATCACCTTGCGGGTGTTCGGTCAAAACCCTGCTTTGCAGCAAGAGCCCTGGGCCGATCCCGCCATGACTAGCCGTGCCGGGTTGGTCCTGTGGCTGGACGCCTCACGGATCGAAGAGGCCAATCAAACCCAAAAAGGATCGGTCAAGGAGGGGGAGAAAATCGCGGTCTGGCCCGATGGATCGGGCAATCGCCTTTCTCCCGTTCAACCCATCGCGGCCGCACAACCTCGCCTCGTCAAAATTCCCGGCGGAACCCTCGTTCGCTTCGATGGCGAAGACGATCACCTGAGACTGACCGGGCAAAACCGCAAGCTCGATCAATTCACGCTGGCGATCGTGGCGGTGCCCCATGAAAACGCAGGCAATTTTGTCGGGTTTTTCGCCCTCAACGGCAAGAACCAGCGCGATTATGAATCGGGCCTGACGCTCGACATGGGGCCGTTCTTCACCGCGGATTTCAGCCAGATCAACGGCGAGGGCAGGGGATTCGGCGGCGCCAGAAACCTGCTTTCCAAGGGGGCGCCGCTCGGCACGCTCCACTCCCTCATTCTCGTGGGAAATCGTCAGGCCAAAACGGTGGATCTTTTTGTCGATGGCGTCAAAACCGGTTCGCGGCCCTGGACGGGCGGACCGATTTCCGCCGAGGAGATGACCGTCGGCGCGCGCTATTACACCAATGGACCCGGCGCGCAGGAAGTGCGCGGTCCGCTGCAAGGCGATCTTGCCGAAGCGCTGCTTTACGACCGGCCTCTCGATCGGGCTCGGATCGAAGAGTTGAGCGGCTATTTCAAAAAGAAATACGAAACGATGGCGCGAGGGCTGCCCGTCAACCTGGGCCTGAAAAGTAAAGGAGAGGCGCTGGTCACGGTAAGTCCCCCTCCTGCCGTGCAAATGCTTCTGCCGGGCTTTGAAGTACGCCAACTGCCGCTGGATCTGCCCAACATCAATAACTTGAAATACCGCGCCGACGGCAAGCTGGTGGCCCTCAGCTATGGCGGCGATGTATGGCTCTTAAGCGACACGAATGGGGATGGCCTTGAAGACAAGGCCACTCCCTGGTTCGTCAATAAGGGGCGATTGCGTTCGCCGATCGGCATGGCCTGGACCCCCAAGGGGCATCCGCTGGGCGATGGTCTTGTCGTCGCAAGCAAGGGAAAAGTCAGCTTCTTGTCCGATACCGATGGCGACGGCCTAGCCGAGGAAAAAGTCATCGCCAGCGGCTGGAAGGAGTCATCCGCCGGAGTCGATGCCCTCGGCGTGACGATCGATCCCAAGGATGGATCGATCTATTTTGGCCTGGGGGTCTGGGATTACACGAATGCCTTTCAAACCAACGCGGAGGGCAAATCCGATTACCGGCTCGATTCGGAACGAGGCACCATTCTGCGCATTTCGGCCGACTTGAAGAAGCGGGAAATCGTCTGCACCGGCATCCGTTTCCCCGTGGGATTGGAATTCAACGGCCTTGGCGATTTATTCTGTACGGAACAGGAGGGTGCCACCTGGCTGGCCAACGGCAACCCCTTCGATGAACTGCTCCATATTCAAAAGGGGCGCCACTACGGTTTTCCGCCGCGGCACCCGGTTCATCTGCCCCAGGTGAACGACGAACCGAGCGTTTACGATTACGGCCCGCAGCATCAATCGACTTGCGGCCTGACCTTCAACCGCGATGGCCGCGGCTTCAAGAAGTTTGGTCCGGCTCACTGGATTCATGATGCCTTGGTTGCCGGCGAATCGCGCGGCAAGATCTACCGGACGAAGCTCGTCAAAACCCCGGCCGGCTACATTGCGCAAAATCAGATCATCGCCTGCTTGCCGATGTTGACGATTGACCAGGCCGTAACGCCAACCGGCGACCTGGTCGTCTGCGTCCATAGCGGCGCACCCGACTGGGGTACCGGCCCCACGGGTATGGGCAAGCTCTACAAAATTGCTTATAAAGATCGCAAAACTCCGCAGCCTGTGGCGATCTGGCCAACCGGTCCGCGCCAGGTGCAAATTGCCTTCGATCGGGCGATTCCCGAAGCGAGCCTGGGGGAGCTGAGCAAGGAAATCTCGCTGGTCCATGGAGCCCATGTGCGTGCCGGAGACCGGTTCGAAACGATTCGGCCGGGGTACGATGTCGTCAGGCGGCAGATGGCGAGTTCCCGCAAGAAACTGGCAGTGTACGGTCTACAGATCACTCCCGATCGCCATTCGCTGCTGCTCAACACCGACGCGCACAACGCCTCGGATTTTTATGCCTTGACCCTACCCGGAATCGGCCGGCCGCCGCTGGGAAAAATCGACGGACCGGCAGGATCGGTGCTGGGTCAATATCCGCAAATCGACCTGGATTACACCCTGGCCGGCGTCGAGGCGCGCTGGACGGCGGCCGATGCCAAGAGTTCGTGGACCGGCTGGGTGCCTCATCTCGATCTGGGAGTGACGCGCACGCTGGTGCGAGGCAGTCAGCCTCACGAAGAGCTCTGGTCGCGAATGGGTTCAGGCGGCACGCTTGAACTGAAGACGCAGTTACTCTTGAAGGACATGCTGCGTCCCACGGTGCAGCCGGGATCAAAACTCGATCATTCATTTCCTCCAGAAAAGGTGCAACTTACTTTTACGAGCCGCTCTCCCTTCTCGGGAACGGTGGCAGGGAAGCCGCTTTCGGTGACCGCCATTTCAGGCAAATCGGTCGCGAAGATCGACCTGGACAACCCGAAGGACCCGCAACTCCTTGCACTCAAGATCGACTGCGCAGAGGTCGATCCCGTGGTCACGGTCACCTGGTCGACGGCCGAGGATGCGCGCGAACGCGCCATGCCCTTGCGCCGCTTCTTGATCCCCTGGGCGCCCAAGCCGGGTTTGGAGCCGCTGGAAACACCTCGTGAACTCGTGAAAGGCAACTGGTCCGAAGGTCGCAAGGTGTTCTTTGGCGAGCAGGCGAACTGCTCCAAATGCCATGCGCTGCACGGGCAGGGAAGCGCGATCGCTCCGGATCTATCGAATCTGATCCATCGCGATGTCGAAAGCGTGACGCGCGACATTACCTTTCCCAGTCATGCGATCCACCCAGACTACCTTTCCTACCTCGTCACTCTCAAATCGGGCAAAGTGTTGACGGGGACGTTGCGGCGAGAAAGCGGAAAGACGCTGATCAGCGATAAGGAAGGGGCAGTGCACCGTGTCGACGCCGCTGATATCGAATCGGCGATTTCCTCGCCCAAATCGATCATGCCCGAGGGAATTCCGGCACTGCTTGGCCCCGAAAAACTGGAAAACCTGATTGCTTTCTTGCTCAATCCGCCACCAAGTATGCCGCTTGAAGGTTTGAAGATTCCTTATCCGGCGCGCACGCGTGCCGAGGTCGAGGCGGTCCTTGCGGGGGCGCCGCCGGTCGAAAAGAATCCAAAACCGCTGAACCTGGTACTGGTCGCTGGGCCCAAGGACCATGGGCCGGGCGAGCATCATTACCCTGCCTGGCAGAAGGCCTGGGCGCCGCTCATGGCGGCGGGGGCCAACACGACGGTCGAAACCGCCTGGGAATGGCCAAGCGACTCGCAGTGGAAAAACGCCGATGTGGTCGTGTTGTTCCAGTACGGCGACTGGAACGACAAGCGAGCCAAGGCGGTCGATTCCTTTTTGGAAAGAGGAGGGGGGCTGGTCATCATTCACTGGGCCGTTGCCGGAAGGGGAGCGGCGCAAGCGCAGGCCTTCGCGGAAAGGATCGGCCTGGCGAGCAACATCATCAAATTCCGTCATGGTCCCATCGATTTGAACTTTGGGCCGGGCAAGGATCATCCGATTTGCCGCAATGTGGAAAAGGTGCATTTCCACGACGAGAGCTATTGGCAGATGACCGGCGACCTCAAACGGCTGAAAACTCTGGCCACTGGAATGGAGGATGGCGAGGCTCAACCCTTGTTCTGGGTACGCGAACAAGGAAGAGGCCGTGTCTTCGTGAGCATCCCGGGGCACTATAACTGGACGTTCGACGATCCGCTTTTTCGGGTGTTGTTGCTAAGAGGCATCGCTTGGTCGGCAGGCCAACCGGTCGACCGTTTCAATGACTTGGTTTGGCCAGGAGCGAGATTGCGCGATTAAGTTCTGCTTTCTTTCGACGGTGGGCAGATCGTGGCGGCCTGCATCAGGGTATGCAGGTCCCACAGTGCAATCAGGAATCGAATCGCTCAAGCCGGATCAACAGATCGTCGGTACATTGTTCCATGGTGTTGACCTCATTTCCCAGGGCGATTTCCAGCCGGCAGTCGATCAGTTGTCGAAGCAACGACAGGCGCGATTCCGGGGCGGTATTCGGTTCTTGATAGGCGGTGCCGCGACTGGCCTCGTGCTCGATCCGGTCCAGAAATTCCCTATCGACCTTCGCGGGATCGATGCAAGCATCGAGGATGTCCCCGCAGAGAAGGCGAATCTTGGTATCGCGCCGATTCGTGAGGGGAACCAGGTAGGTCAGGGCGCCTGCCGTCACCGCGACGACAAAGGTGATCGTGAGTACATTCATCATCGTTTGCGCGAACAGGTCCAACGCGCCTTGATGCCCTATCGCCAGGCGCAACACGATGCCGATTGCGCCGGGAAGGAGCAGTACGGCGCAAATCGCGCGGCAATAGGCAATCACCAAAGACGCCCGGTCGACGCGCGCCAGAGGAAAACCATCGACATCCGCTGATGTGGTGGAAGCGAAGAAAGGAATCCCTTCCAAGGTCGTTTCGACCGGCCCCGTGGCGTAGATCGACTGCAAGGGGAAGATGGGAAGTAGTTGAAACATAACGAACTTGGTGACGATCCGTCTCGGTCCTACTTTCTTGACCTCCCCATAGATTCCGGTTCCCATCATGAAGTGCATCGTTCTTCCTTGGCGATGGCGGGATGTTTGTGTCCATTGTCACGATGTAGGTCATCGAATCGATATCGGATAGTGCCAACCACCAGTCTTTTCCCATGTTTGGAGAAACCCCAGGATCGATCACCCGTATCTGGCAATAAGATCCACACGCTTGCTTGTCGTTCGTTGAGCGATGTCGCCGGCAGGTAGAAACGCCGCTTCCACTTTCACTTCCATGCGAGTACCGAAAGTCACTTCCCTAACGGACACGGGGAATGTCCTGGCAGGGTAGAGCCAATCGAATGGAATTTCGAATTTCGCCGACCGGCTTGCCTTGCGCATTGCCGCACCGAATAGTATCGTACTACGATATATCCTGTGGCGACTATTCGGGAGGCGGTCTCATGCGAGGTCGGTCGGAATCCGGTTTGAACTCCGTGGAGTTTCATATCCTGCTCGCCATCACAGACGAAGATCGGCATGGCTACGGCATCATCCAAGAAGTGGAGCGGCATTCCCAGGGGTCAACGCTCCTCGGTCCGGGGACGCTTTACGGAGCCATCAAACGATTGATGGCCGCGGGCTTCATTGACGAGAGCAAGATCCGCCCGAAGGACGCGGACGTTCGCCGGACTTGCTACTACCACCTGACAACAAAAGGCCGTGCGGCAGCGACTCAGCATGCCGAAGTACTGTCGACGCTGCTCCAGGCCGCCGCCGGAAAACAGTTAATCTCCTTGGCCATGATTTCTGGATAAAAAAGGAGGATTTGTGATGATTGCTCAAATCGCGATCAAGGTTTCGCTTTCTCTTTATCGTGTCTTGCTACTGCTCTATCCGAGCGGATTTCGCAAGAAATACAGCTCCCCGATGCTTCAGACATTCGCAGAATCACTCGAAGCCAGGCCCTTGTCGCTAGGACATTTCTGCAAAGCTTGGTGGGTGGTCCTTCTTGAGCTGCCAGAGACCGTTGTGGCTCAACATGCGAGCGAATTCCGTGAGCGTTTCGGACAATCGTTGTCTCGTTTTTGGCTGGCTCTTGCTGTGCCGGCAGCCGTCATGGCGAGGTTTGTCCAAGACGACCGATTCCGTCCTTGGGAATGGCTTAGTATGGTTCTTGCCATCCTTGTGGCGGCCTGCTTCACCGCGGCCACTTCCGGATACCGCTGGAAACGACTGACCTTCGGCGCCTTGAGCGGTTCCGCATTCATGGCACTCTGCGTGCTCATCGATGCCTCGATCCATCCACCGATCAATCACGAATATTCCGGCTTAATCGTATTCGTTCTTAGTTCCTCAATTGGCTTGCTGTTCATTTCTTTCTCGATGATCGCCATCACCGAAGCAGCGCCACCAATTTCACACAAAATCGAAGACTCGAATTGGACCGATTTGGTATCTGCCTGATTCCCTCTCCTTCGAATCCTGGATGGTGGTAGTCCCTATGAGTGATACGACATCGCTGACGGATGCATCTCGTAAGTTCCCTGCGATCCCCGTCTCTCGCATACTTCAATGGTCGCTCATTCTGGGAATGGCCATTGGCTTCTGGAGCTTGAGCCGGTCGCCTTGGATGGCGCTTACCTGGCTGCTACCTGCTGCGCTAGGATTCTGGCTCGATCCCCATCGCATACGAGGCTACCTGCTGTTGATGCTGCCTGCCGTGGTTGTGATGGCTGTTTGGGCGGCAGCACGCGATGCGAGTTTCCCGAGTTTCTACATCAACCCTCGGCTGGAGGAACTGTCGCGAATTGTGCCGTATACGCTTCGTCCACTTGGCTTAGGCCTGTTCTTTACGTTGGTCCCTACAGTCCTTGTTGGCGGTTTGTTGCTGGCGATTGCCCAGAGGAGTTGGCGGATCGCTTTCGCGGTTTCGATGGTTGTGGCTCTCGCGTTTGGCGGGCTGCTATCGCTTGTGGCGAACAACGCGCAAGGCGTTCGCCACGTGACCTATCCCTGGCCGCTGAGGATCGAAGAGTTTTTCCTGGACGAGAAGGTTCCCACCGATTTAAATGAGGTTGTGTCTGTTCCGGGCCACTTGCCGACTCCGGAATTCGAGGTCAAACGAGGCCTGTCCTACGGGCCTCATGGTTTTCGCAACACCCTGGATCTGTATCTCCCCAAGACGGGTTCGATTCCCTCAGTGGTCGTTTACCTGCATGGTGGCGGAATCGGATCGGGCGGCACCGATCGCACCGGAAACGGAATGCCTGAAGTCTGGCGCAAAGCTTTGTTGTCGCGTGGTTTGGCGGTTGCCGAAATCAACTATCGTCTTGCATGGGCAGCAGAGGACTCTCAACAAGTTGAAGTCACGGGGTGCTATCCCGCCCAGATTCAAGACACCCTCTCTGCCATCCGGTTTCTTCGAGCGAAATCGCATACCCTTGGCGTTGACGGCGCGCATATCGGCGCCATGGGGCATTCGTTTGGTGGAACGCTGGCCTCGCTGGCCGGACTCGCGTTTGATGTTCCCGAGTTCCTTTCCGAAACCAACCAAGGAATCAGCAGCCGCGTGCAAGCGGTCGTCAATTCTTCGGGAATCACCGATCACCGAGTGTGGGCCATCCAGTGCCGGTTGTATTACGAGATGTTGAACCTGCCCGGATCGGAAAATACGACTTCTGAGACCGTTTATAGCAATTACTTTCTTAAGGATCGTTTTCAGGGGCGGACCTTCGATCCCAATGATCCCGCACTACTGCAGTTCAGCCCTATTTCTCACGTTCGACAAGACGGCCCGCCGTTTCTGCATCTATACGGGATGCGAGATTGTGCCGCGCCGCCGATTCAAGGAGACATTTTCCATGGCCGCTTGAAGAAATCGGGAGGCCAATCCAAGTTGATCCTCATTCCCGGCGCCCACCACGGACTGGCGGATGTGGACGGCAGCGGTGAGGTCATGGCCGAGTTTCTTGCCACGGCTCTGAAATAGCCCAGGCTGTTTTCACAATGTATGCGACTCTTCCGCCATGCCATTTCGTGCTGAGCGCCCTATTTGACCTCAGGTGTCTCTCGTCCCCATGCAAAGAAGCGAGGGCGGCAATCGTCATGAAATCAAGATTTCAGTCGAGCAATTTGGATCAACAAGTCATCGGTGAATCGTTCCATCGACTCTTGTTCCGTTCCCCGCGCGATTTCGCAGCGGCATTGGATCAACTTGCCAATCAGAATTTGCCTGGAATCATTACCTTTCTGGGCTTCCTCCAGGGCAGTGGTCGCGTCGCATAAATCTTCAATGAATGCCACAAAAACTGGATCAACTTTTGCTGGGTCAATGCAGGCCTCCAGAATTTCGCCACAGCGAAGACGGATGTCGCGGTCCCGCGGATTGATGGGTGGAAGCCAGTAGCTCAAGAGCAGTGCAGTCACAATGACGATGAAAGCGCCCACGGGCCATTGAATGAATCCTACCTTCTCAAACCCGGCCGGGTTCCGTCCGCCCATCGCCACGAATACCACAATGAGCAGAAAGCATGGGAAAAGGATGATCCCGCATGCTGCGCGGAAGTAGCTCATGGTCACAGACAGCCGATCGATTTTTGCAAGTGGATAACCGGGCACGGAAGCGGTCCGTACCGATCCAACGAAAGGAATGTCATGAGTTTCGTCCTCGGCCGCTCCATGCACGTAGTAGGATTGCAGCGGGTAAAGCGGCAAAAGTTGAAACACGGTAAAGG
The DNA here is from genome assembly GCA_965226945.1 of Gemmataceae bacterium. Classification (GTDB taxonomy): domain Bacteria; phylum Planctomycetota; class Planctomycetia; order Gemmatales; family Gemmataceae; genus SYLG01. Next base: position 6,082,057 of record OZ245717.1, read on the forward strand.
TCGTAACAATGGGAGTGCCGCCCACAACCTTGACGCGCCCGTAAGGTTCCTTGCCTGCCATGATGTACATGCAATCCTTCTCCTGGTTGATTGCAGCGATCGAGAGGAGAGGGGTCTCAATGAAGTGAATCACCTGTTCAATTTAGAATAAGAATTTTTAGAGCGAATGACCTGTGCCTTTCAAAGTGTCGCAAACATGGACCTTCGTGAACGACAATCCAATGGGCGAGAGAGGAAAAAAAGACGCGAACGAGACGAGAAGCATGATTATCTCGAAACCTGATCCTTACCGTCGTAATGAATTGCCCGATTGCGTAAGGCGACCATTTCCCAGTCCATCCGGTGTGGCGGCTCCAGGTAATGCCGGTAGGCGGCTGCCATCTGGCGCGCGACTTCGGAAAAGGGAACGCCGCCGAAGCCGGCTCCCATGGCAGGAAAGACCACGGAACGAATCGCGCCTTTATTGGAGACGTTAAACTGGTAGACCGCAAGCAGGGAGGCCCAGGTGGCGCAGTAGACCTTGTCGCTTCCTTCGATCGATCCAGGCACGCGCATCGTGGGCGAATGAGCGACGTAGGGGAAATCGCGATGGCCCGTCGATTCGATGAAGGAGGTGCCGATCGGCTGCTCGCCCAGGTAGTCGTTGAGAATCCGGTGCTGAATCCGCTTCATCAGGTCGGTTCCATGCACCTGAATGACTGCCGCGTCGATGCCCGCATTCATGATGCCAAAGGCATTGCCCGCGGTGACAAAGCAATCGTGAGGCGAGAGCGATTCGAAGCGAGATTGCAGGATGGTGACACGCGGCAGGGAGGCGAAGCGGTCGCGCCAGGCGTCGCACATTGGTTTTTCCGGATGGATCAACCAGAGATCGAGGGGTAGAGCCATGAGGTGATCGTAGCGCGCGATTCCTCGTGACGCAAGCGTTCACGCGCCAGCCCGCAAGTGCAAAACCTGCAAATCTGGCTGGTTTACTCCTTGAGACCGCTCGCGAAAGGAGATCAGGCAAGACCTGTCAGCGTGCCCGTCGCGTCGGCGAACTGGAGTTTTTCCAGCCCCATTTTTTGTGCAACCGTAAACAGGGCGTTGGCAAGCGGCGGGGGATTTTTATCGGGGTTGGCCGCGATATGCCGGCCCAGTTTGACTCCCAGCTTGGCTCCACCTGCCACCAGGAACGGCAGATTCTTGGGGGAATGCTCGCCGCCGGCGCCGCTGTTCATGCCGGAACCAAAGAGCACCATGGTGCGATCGAGCATGACCCCGTCCCCTTCGCCGGTGCTCTTCAAGTGGCCGAGGAATCGCGCCAGCCGGGAGAGGTGGAAGCGATCGATCGTGGCAAGTTTGGCGAGCATGCCCGCGTCACCGCCGTGATGGGAAAGCTCATGGTGATTCTCACCGCCGCCGCCATATCCGCCTGCCTCACGGCTCCATTCAAAGGTGATGACCCGGGTCAAATCGGTGACAAAAGCCAGGTAAGACAGTTCGAGCATGACATCGAGCCACATGGGCCGGTCGTGGCCATTCATCGGCTGGCTTGCAAGTTGCAGGCCGGTTTCCGCCACCTTGGGCTTGGGCACATCGACCCAGCTTTGCATCCGCTCGATCTGTTTCTCCGTGTCGCGCACGCTGGCCAGATACTCCTCCAGTTTGACTCGGTCCTTGGGGCTGAGTTTGCGATTCAGGGACTTGGACTCGTTGGCCACATCGTCCAGGATCGAACGCCTTTCGGCGTAGCGCTTCAAGGTGGCGGCGCGGTCGCCCGCGGTGTCGGGGACGAACAATCGTTCAAAGATTCGCCGGGGGGAATTCTCTGCCGGAAGGGGCGTGCCTTGCAAATCGAACGAAAGGCTATGCGAATGGCCCGCGCCTCCGGTGCCTGACATGTCGGAAAACTGAAGTGACGGAAAGCGCGTTTTCTTGCCGTGCAACTGGGCCACAAGCTGATCGATGGATACGGTGTTGGTGTAATCGGCGCCCGGCTTGGCTTTCAAATTGGCAGCAGTCAGCCAGGTATCGGCACCGCTGTGTCCGCCCTGGGAGGAAGGATGGCCTAGCCCAGTGAGCAAAGTGAAATCGGTTTTGTAATCGGCCAGGGCTTCAAGCGTCGCGGAGAGAGAATAGTGGTCGCCGCTCTCTTTGGGCACCCACTCCAAAATGTTAACGCCGTTGGGTACATAGCAGCAAATCATCCGCGGTGTCGCTTCGCAGGCCGATTTGGCCCAGGGCTTGAAGGTCGAAGGCGCCGATTGCAACCGGGGAAGCATGGCATCGAGGAAGGGCAAGGCCAGCGCGGCTCCGCTCGATCTCAACAGGGTGCGTCGCGATAACATGAAACTCTCCCCTTCCGCCTATCGGTTCGATGAACGCCGCATTTCGGTTCGGTCTACTGGGTCCGTTTCATTTCTGCTCAAAGGCAGCGCTCGTGGCGATGCCGCGAATGAGCGAGCGCAAGGTGCCGCCTTCTTTTTTCATCTGGCCGACCAGGTTCTTGATGGCCGGTTCGTCGGCCAGCGCCAGTTCCCTGCCCAGGGCATAGGTCATCATCTTCGATGCCAGGCAATGGAAGAAAAGGTCCTCCTGTTTGAGCATGGCTTCTTGCAAACCGGCGACACCTTCGATCTGCGTGCCGTCGATCGTCTCCGAGCGGGCGTCGATCTTCGGGTCGTCCGCCTGGATGCGCCCCTTGTAGCCAAACCCCTCGCGGTCGCGCCATTCCCCGGAGGCATTGTAATTCTCAAGTGCGAATCCCAGGGGATCGATCTTGTTGTGGCAGCGGGCGCATTGCTCGAGCGTGCGGTGAATTTCCAGCCGTTTGCGCACGGTGGCCTTGTCGATCCCCGGAACCTTGGGGGCAATTTCCCCGGCATTGGCCACGGGCAAACCGGGATCGATTCCCAGAAGGGTTTTCAGGATCCAGGTACCGCGCTTGACTGGCGAGGTTCTTGTTCCGTTGGAAGTGACCGTCAGGATGGAGGCCTGGGTGACAATGCCGCCGCGATGAATCTCCGGGCCGACCGGGACGCGGCGAAACTCATCCCCCTTGACATTCTCGATGCCATAAAAGCGCGCCAGCCGTTCGTTGATCACCACGAAATCGGAGCGCAGGAAGTTGCGAGCGTCGAGGTTGTGAGTGAGGATTTCGCGGAAGAAGGCTTCGCTTTCCTTGACCATCGAGGTTTCTAAATGGCGGTCGTACTGAGGGTACAAATCGGCCGCCGGCGGATTGTTCCCCACATCGCGAAGGCTCAACCACTGACCCGCGAAGTTGCGGATGAATGCCTCGGACTTGGGGTCCGCAAGCATCCGGTCGACTTGCGCGATCCTCTTGGTTCGATCTTTTAGCTCGCCTTGCCTGGCGAGTCTTGTCAGCGGTTCGTCCGGCATGCTCGACCAGAGGAAGTAGCTCAAACGATTGGCGAGTTGATGATCGTTGAGCGGCTTGGCTGCGTCGGTCGGTGGTTGCGTTTCCTCGGAAAGGTAGAGAAAACGCGGGGAAATCAGGATCGAGATGAGCGGGCGTTTGATCGCTTCGACCAGCGAGAGGCCGTCGGCCTTGGCCGAGGTGAAAAGCCGCAGCTTGGTGCGAACTTCGGCATCGCTGACCGGTCCGCGAAAGGCTCTTTCCATGAACCGCGTCAAAACCTGGCGAACGTATTCGGCTTCGTTGGATCGGGCCAGGGGAGAGGAGAAAAGAATGGACATATGGGCGGCCGGTGGCCACGCGTCGTAAATTGGTCCCTCGACTTCGAACCAGTTGACGAGCAGTTCCGGTCGTGCGAAGGAGGGGGCGCCTTGCATCCAGAAGTTCTCGAGCACGCGCGGCAGGCTGTAAGCGTATTCCAGGCTGATGCCGGCACTTTCCGTGGTGAAGCGCGCCTGGTATTCGTGGATTTTCGGGTGATCTTTCGTGCCGTCGGCATCGAATTCGGCCAGGGTTCTGGGCTGGGGACCAAGCTGCAAGACGAGTTTGATGCGGGCCGGGCCGTAGTCGTAAATGCGATCGGACTGGAAATGTTTCAGATCCTGCGCGAACTGCTCCTTGTGGTATTTCTCACCCTTGGGGTTTTGCTTGTTTTGCTCCTGGAGGCGTTTGGCCAAAATCGTTTCGGCACTCTCGATCACCTGATTTTTGCCCGGAACTTTCGAAGCGGCGGAAATGCGGATCTTGTAAGTGCCCGCGGTGGGCACACGGAAATCGCGAGCGCTGATCGGTTTGTCCCACGACTCGTGATGAATGACGACCCAATCCCCCTCCATGGTATTGTTGCCGCCATTGACGATCGCGTTGTTGGTGGCGTCGAGCCGGAGGCGGGTTTGATCGATGGGGCCGGCCTTGGGGTGAAACCGCCACCGGATGCTCTCGGGCTGTTTGCCTTCCACCAGGGCCCGATCGACGATTTGCCTTGCGGCGTTCAGGTAGGTTTCGACATGGAGGGGCGACATCGTCAGGGCCGCGCCGTTGTTGTCGAAACCTCCGGCAGGCGGATCTTGAGGAAAGCCGGAAACATCGAAATCGATTCCCACCAGATCGCGGATGGTGTTGCGGTATTCCTCACGATTGAGCCGGCGCAAGACAACGGCCGTTTCCCGTTTCGTTCGTTCCGCTTGCACGGACTGAGCCGTGATCCAATCGATTACGGCGGCGATTTCCTTGGCGCTGGGTTGCCGGGATTTCTTGGGCGGCATCTCGCGGGCGTGAAGGACCTGGACGATTTCTTTCCACTTGGACCGGGTCGCTGCCTCCAGGAAATCGACAGGGAGCTTCTCCTTATCGACGCAGAAAGATCCTTTCGGCTTGGCTCCTGCGTGGCATTCCACGCAATACGCGGCAAGAAATGGGGCCACGACTTTTTCAAAACCGAGCCTGTCGAATTTCGTTACGGTTTGAGGCGGATCGGCCTGGCTCGAAGCGACAGACTGGGTGAAAGCAATCACGGCAATCAAAAGCATGGCAATCCAGCCGTTGGAGGCAGCGACGGGAAGTCTTGGCGTCGATTCCGAATCCCCGGCATCATTCGCCATGAATGGCACAGGCAAAGCGCGAGGTCGCAACCGATGCAAACCCCGACCCAATTCATTCCCAAGGGGTAATTTACAGCGATCACCATTCGGGGAAAGATGCATCGTGGGTCGAGAAATCAAGTCCGGCCCCGAGCGAAGTGAGGGAACAGAAATTCATCAATAATTGAGACGATCATTTTAGAAGTCAAGGTGGCGGAAAGGGTCTCATGAACATTCAAGGAAAGCGCGCCGGATCATCGTTCTGAACGGATGCGAAAAATCTTCATCCCGGGCCGCTGAAGTGCTCGTCCAAATTCTCTTAAGATGATTCTCGGTTTGATCGGGACGAATCTCCTTTCCCAGTCTCGATTCCGTTGCCCAGCGGGCATCCCTTGCTTTGTCCACCGCTTGAGGGATTCATGGAAGCCAAGAAGCAGTCTTTTCACTTGACTTTTTTTCAAACCTATTTTTTTCCAGCCTTATTCATTTTTCTTATTCCGGGACTTTCGATCCTGTTCCTGGGGCTTTCCCAAAGTCGAATTGATCGCGAGTTTCTGGAAAGTGTGGAAAACGACCTGAATCGCGATCAGAAAATGAGCGCCGAAGATAAGCAAGCCACGCGCGAGTTTTTCCGGGCGAATCCGATCTCCAAGATCCTTGCCGGCAACGACCCTCAATGGGAACCTCTGCGCAATGGGGTTGGCGACACCATGAAATGGTACTGCCTCTCCTTGCAGGTGGGACTATCGATCGCATGGTGGAGCATCATCATGAGCTTGGCGGTCTTGCTCATATGCCCCTGGCCGCTGCTTTTTTCCATCCGCTTCCCGGAAGTTAACTACTATGTGATCTCGCTGGAATGGAACATTCTCAAGATCTTCTGCATGTCGCAGGTGCTTGGCCAGGCCTATCTGGTGATCGCTCTTTCGTTTTGGATTACCGCAACATTTTTTAATGTCTATTATTTGAAATTAATTCTGCTGGCGATTCTGCTTGCAGTACTTCCCGTTGTCATGGTCATTCGTGCGATCTTTGCCAACACCGACAGTCCTCTCCGGGTGAAAGGAAAAGTGCTCCATGAAGAGCAGGCGCCTCGTTTCTGGGCTCGACTGGAAGCGCTGGCGCAGGCATGCGGCGCGCGGATGCCCGACCATGTCATTCTCGGCTTGGAGGACACCTTCTTTGTGACCGAAGGAGACGTGGCCTGCAACGACGGGACATTGACCGGCCGAACACTTTTTCTGAGCCTGCCAATGCTTCGCGTTGTCGACAGGAGGCAGGCCGATGCGGTGTTTGCGCACGAATTGGGTCATTTCAGCGGCGAAGACACCGTCTACAGCAAAAAGATTGCCCCGCTTTTGAGCCGGTATGCGAAATACCTGGAACTGCTTCATCAAAACCCCATTTCTTATCCCGTCTTTTATTTTATGTGTTCTTTTTGGAGTTTTTTCCACTGGTCCTTGGGAACGTACAACAAGAAGAGGGAGCATCGGGCCGACCAAATCGGCGCGCAGGCGAGTTCACCTCAGGATTTCGCCGTCGGCCTGCTCTTGGTAAGCGCCTATTCCGGGTTCCGTTCGAAGTTGGAGACGGAGTATTTCAGCCAGGACAAGCTGACCGAAGACCTCGATCTTTCGGAAACGATCCGCGTGGGGTATTGGAATTTTGTGCGCGAGTACCAGGGGAAGCTGGATAGCGACGAGATCAAGGCATCGCACCCGTTCGATTCTCATCCGTCGTACCATGAACGCCTGGCGGCGCTGGGAATCACGGCCATACCGAAGTATCAAACCGATTTTGCGGAAATCAACGAGTCACAAACCTGGATCCCGGAGATTTCCATCGCGGACGAATGGGAGGATGCGCTTTGGGCCGAATATCAACAGGAATTCCGGAATAACCATGAACTGTCCCTTGCGTTTCGGTATCTACCCGAGACCGAGGAGGAGCAAGCAATCGTGGACAAGCATTTTCCTGTCCTGAACTTCACGAACAAAAAAGGGTACCAACTTACGATCACCCATAACACGGTTCATTTTCCCGATACGAATCAAACGTTCGAGTTTCATGAGATCGAATCCCTGGGCCTTGAGCAGGAATTCATTACAAAACACATTTACATTCAATTTGCTGGGAAGAAAAAAAAGGTGGAGAAATTCCTTATCAGTGGTTTCGATGCCAAGCATGAAGTGATTTCAGAAAAGATTGGCCAATACTTTGGCCGTTTTCGCATGGCTAGGGAGTACCTGAAGAACAAGAAGGCGGAAGAGGCGAAGTCATCGACCGAAATCAAGCCATCCCCAGGAAGCGTCGACGAATCGCGCAATTAAAGGACGAAATGGCCCATGGCAGTGATCCGGCGGCAAGAACCCAATCAGGAAGGCAGCATATTTCAAGCCTATATCGTGCCTATCCTGTGCGTGTTTCTCATTCCTGAACTTTCCTTGGTGGGATTTTTATGGATTGAGAATGCACTGGATCAACGTTTTCTTGCCAGCGTGAAGGAAGGACTTGGTCGGGGAACGGCTTATGGGCCCGGTCCCGGCGAGAAAGAGGCCTTCGTTTCATTGGTGGCAAAGCATCCTGCGTCGTCCGTGCTTCAAGGCGACGATCCGCGTTTTCAATCGTATCGAAATTTGGTCGATAAAAAGGAAAAAGCGACATTCCGTTTGGTTTATTATTGCTTGATTTTGAGCCGTTTGCTTATATTGGCTAGCCTTGGCATATTAGTTATTTGTGCGATACCTTCGTTCATGAATCGGCGTGTTTTAATAGTTAATTATGCGGTTTTATTTGTTCAGTGGAATTTATTGCGGCTATTTATTTTGTTTAATATTATTGGCCAGTCGATACTGGTGATTGCATTTCCGTTTGCATATGCAGAAGTCATGCTTAACGCGATGTCGTTTCGCATCATCGCCATCGCCGCGATGATTGCGGGAATTCCGGTTTTTCACCTGCTCAAGGCGATGGTCGCTCCGTTGCCTTGGCCTGAGCGATTGAACGGGCTGGAACTGAGTTACTCGCGGGCGCCTGCCCTATGGCATCGTGTCGCGGAAATTGCGAACGAGGTGCAGACCGCGGCTCCCAAGAATTTGGTCCTGAATTTAAGCGATCGCTTTTCCGTTGCCGATGGACAAGTCATTGTTCAGTTGAAAGAAGTTAGGGGACGAACGCTCTTCTTGAGCTTGGCCATTATGAGGGTTTTGAATCGGCAACAAGTGGAAGCACTTATTTTTCATCAATTTACTTATTATACAGGTGGTGATACCAGTTACGTTAAAAACGTTCTGCCCCTACTGGGCCGATGCGAAGCCTATCTGGATGGCCTGAAGGGGAATTTGCTGACCTTTCCTGTGTTTTGCTTGCTCAAATTCTTTTGGCAATCCTATCACGATTCGCTGACGACGTTCAATCGATCCCGGCAGTTTCGGGCGGATCGCTTGACTGCGGAGAGGTTCGGCTCCCAAACGGTTGCGACGGCCCTCATCCTGTTGACCGCGATCGATCAATATTTAAGCGAGTCGATAAGACTCGCCTTGAGCCAGGACGAACCGCAACCGGACCTCGATTTCGGTTGTGCCTTTCGCAATGGGTTTTGGCACTACTTGGAGGATTGCTTCTTGCCCGACGATCTGGGACGGTCCCGTTGGGATTGGAACTCAGACTCTGCGCAAAGTGTTCTGGAGCGCCTTGGCGCGCTTGGTGTCGATCGATTGCCTGTTTTTCAAGAGGACTACTCTGTCACGAGATTCGAAGACACCTGGATCGGCGCGATTGACCGGGTCGAAGAATTGGAGTCTCGGCTCTGGTCGCGATTCGATGAAAACGTGCGGCAAAAACACGAAGAGCGATTGGCCCACCGCTATTTACCCGCCACGGCAAAAGAGAGGGAGATTGTGGAGAAGTTCTTTCCCCCCATGGTCTTTGAAAATCAGGCAGGCCGCGAGTTAACGTTAACGTTCGATTCGGTGAAATTTCCGGACAGAAAGCACGAAATCTCATTGGGTGATATTCAGTCAATAAAAATTGAGAAGTACAAAAAAGTCTACTATCTTATCATAAAACCATGGAACAGCAATGTCTTATTTGAGCGTATCTTGATCGATAATTACCATGCGAGTCGCGAAGACATCACCCGAGTCATTCAGCGCTATCTTGATCGTAATCAGGAAGTGCGTGCATGGGACAAAAGGGTTCTTAATCGAAATGACGTCGATCCGCCGCCGCGCGACTCTGGCGAGGAGGACGACCCGATGCACCCTGCAAGTGGTTTTTGAACCTTGTGAATGCGACCCTCAAGTGAGTGCGTTTCCTCAAGTCTTGGGCTTTGCGTCCACGGATTTCTTTTCGCCCGTCTTCTCCGGCGGCTTGGCAGGCGTCGGCGGCTTGGGCGGTGCGGTGACCACCAGAAGGTAATGGCCCTTCTTGCGATCGGCCGTCACGTCAGCCTTGGCCACATCGGGCACGGCCACCATGCTGATGATCGCGGCCTGGCAAAGCGGGGAGCGCTGCGCCACTCGTGCCGCGGTGCCCAGTCCATAGTCGCTATGGAAATTGCCGTTGCAGTGGATGACGAGCGGCTGGCGATGGGGATTGGCGCCGAGGTAATCGGCGATCGCTTCGGCCATCGCATCGTCCTTGGCGCACTGGGCCCTGTACATGCGCTCGGCCGCTCCCTCGGGTCCTGGGTGTCCTTTCATCGCGTCGCCAAAGAGTTCCCAGTAGCGATCGTTGGGCGTCGTGGTGGTGCGCGGCAGATAGGGGGAACTGGATCCTTCCTTGCTCGCCACTTTGGAAGCCACGGCCTTGGGCAGATTGCCCGCGATCAGGTCGGCCTTTTTGTCACGCGCCAAGTCGACAAGCGGCTTGTAGTCTTGCGCATAGTTTTTCCACGGCCGGCTGAGTTTCAGAAAGGCGGCCTCGTCGAGGCGGCCGCGCAGGAAGTCGTTGACCACTCCCTGAACATCACGTTCAAACATTTCCATCGACAGAACGAAATCGGGACGCTTCTCGACCAAAAGTTTTGCCAGCTCGGCATAAACCCGATGGCCGGCTGCATTGTCGTGCAATTCGCCAAAGTAGACCAGGTCTCGTGCCGACAACTCGTCGGCCAACTGGGCCAGCGTCAGCTCCTTGCCCGTTCGCGAGTGGATGATCCGATAGACAGGTTCCTTGGGAGCCTCCGCGAGAATTCCTGATGCAGAGGAAAGTGGGAGCAACAGGAGAGGGAGGAATGCCAGAACGGAGATCAAGCGTTTCATTGAGGACGATCCAAGGGGCCGAGGGCTAAGGAGCAGAAGGCTTTCGAGCCATCGAAGTCTGGGCTTATCCTATTTCTGTCGTGCTAAGCGAGTAGGAATCGAGCTTAAGGCATATACGCGCGGAAGTGATCCAGATGGCCCGTGTCTTCGGCATTGAGGCAAATCTTGCCCTTGCCACGGCCGTAGATAGGAACGCCCTTGGGTAGTTCGACGGCGATGAGTCGAGCAATCGCTCGATTTTCCCGAGTGATGACTAATTCCTCATGAGCGGCCAGTTCGTCGATGATTTGTGGGAGGCGCAACGGAACCTCCTCAATGCTCAAAGTGAACATGAGTTCTCCTCCTCTGGATCTCCCGGTGGCCTGACGCCTCCACGATCGAACGATTTCGCGATCGCTTGACCTTCCTCACCGTGAAAACACCTTCAAAAACGCCATCACGAAATCCGAGCGCTCGATGGCGACTTCGCCCAGATCCTGTTTCCAGCGCAATCCATCCGAGTTGGCCAAGAGGATGAGTGTGAGATTTTGCGCCGGAATCTTGAGGTACAGAGCAGAGTATTTGTCTTCCCAGAGGCCGGTGTGCCAAACCAGTTTCGCTCCTTGAAACTCTTGGATGAACCAGCCGAGCCCATAAGGTAAGGTTCCGCCGTTCGATGAAATTGCCTGCGTCCACATCAAGTTGCGCGAGGCCGGGCCGATCAGCTTGTCCTCCATCAGGGCGCGGTCGAAGGCCGCCAGGTCGTGCGCGGTGGAAATCACGCCACCCGCCGCGCCATCCCCTTGCGGTTGGCGCGGCGTCGTGTTCCGTTCCATGTTCCCTTGCTCGCCCTTCCTGTAGGGCTTGGCCAAATCGGCCGCCAGATTTTCAGGCAAGGGCAGATTGCGATGAATGCGTGCCGATCGCTTCATCCCCGCAGGCTGAAACGCCAGTTCTTCCATGAGGCTCGAAAAGGGTTTTTTTGCAGCTTGAGCCATCGGCCGCGACGCCCAGGAATAGGCCACGGGATTATAGAAAAACCGACTTCCCGGATCGCCATTGGCCGACATCGATAGCAGGTGGCGAAGCGTCAACGGTGTTGGCCCCGCCGCGAAATCCTTGAAGAAAATGCCTCCCTCCGCCCGAGCCTCGGTGGCGAATTGCTCAAAACCCTCCACCTGGCTCATGGGCATGTTGAGGTCGAGCACCCCTTTCTCCCTCAGGCGGAGGGCGACCACCGCCGCAAGCGGTTTGGTGACCGAGGCAATGTCGAAGGGGGTATGGGGCGTGACGCGCACTTGATTCTCGACATCGGCAAATCCCAAACCTCCGGCAAGGATCGTCTCCTTGCCGCGAAGAATCGTGACAGCCAATCCGGGAATGACATGTTCTTTTCGCAAAGCTTCGAGGCGATCGGCAAAAGCACGGGCGCGTTCCGCATCGGTCAACAAGGCGGCCGGCGCCGGACGATTGCGGCCCGGGTTGGTCGCGGCGGGCGCATCGGTGCAAAAACTAATCACGCCAAGCGCAATCAACACCCCAAGACGCCAACGCGATGGTCTGTCCATGACACACCTTTTTCAAATTTTCAAAGCTGCATCCGTGGGCCGGCGCGCTTGCCCAAATCATGCCTCGCTTCGACGAGGCGGGCCCCCGCGCGGTCCATGCAGCAGTCTCTGGCCTGTTGCCATCTTAGCGCAGTTCGTTCAGGATCCTGCGTAGCGATTTGACTTCATTGACATCGACTCGTTCCGTCGATCCCATGGGATAGATGGTCCCATGATGCGTCGCCATAAGGCAGGACGAGTGGATTTGGCCGGCTCCCGAACCGATGAGTACCGCCCTGGCCGTGTTGGAACGGATGCCGCCGCCGGGCAAGATTTCAATGCGCGCGCCTGCCTTCTCGACCAGCGTCGACAACATTGGAATGCCATCAAGCGCGGTGGGAGCCCGCCCCGTGGTCAAGACGCGCGCGATCCCCCGGCAGGCCAGTTGTTCGAGCGCCCCCAGCGAATCGGCCGGATGGTCGAACGCACGATGAAAGACGAGTTTTTTCGCGGGGATCTTTTCAAGCAACTCATCAAGGAACGCCAGGTCAATCTGACCGCCGTTGGTCAGAAAGCCCACCACCAGAAAGTCGGCGCCACGGTCGAGAAAGTCGAGTGCCTGAGCCAGAATCAGCGCTTTTTCGTGAATCCCATAAAGAAACAAACCCGGCCGGGGCCGGATCAACACTGCCAGGGGCAAGCCGGTCGATTGGAGCGCACGAAAAACAAGTGGATGAGGCGTCACCCCACCCACTGCAAGTACGGAACAAACTTCCAGGCGATCGGCCCCATGTTCGGCCGCGAGCATTCCCGATTCGACGGAAGAAACGCAGACCTCAAGCAATCGCCTGGTCATGATTGCGCGATGACCAGCCGCTGATTGATCGTGGGCTTTTCGATCCGCTGAGGTTTGCCTTGCGCGCCGGGCCAGGTGACCTCGATCCAATCGACCACCTTCTCTTTGCCCAGACCAAAAGTAAGTTCCAGCTCCGGCTGGCTCAGGTACCCTCGCGCTCCATGAATGATCCGCTCCATGGTCGTTTCTCCGGCCTTGAGCCGCACGACGGCGCCGATCGCGCTTCTGTTGGTCGTCTTCCCGTCGGCTTCCAGGGCAAGACGCACCCAGTTATTTTTGGTTGCCTGATCGTTGCGCAAGATTCTCGCCGGTTCGCCGTTGCCGCAAAGCACCAGGTCAAGATCGCCATCGCCATCGAGGTCGGCGTAGGCCATCCCTCGGCCGACGATCGGTTTCGAAAAATCCTTGCCCGAGTTCTCGGTGGGAACGGGCTCAAAGCAGCGCGGATTTTCGCCGCTGTTCCAGAATAGTTGAGGCGACTGGGCAAAGGTCTGGCTGTTTTGCACCTTGCCGATGTCGGGTTCCAGGTGGCCGTTGTTGAGGATCAGATCCAGGCGGCCATCGAGGTCGTAATCGAAAAAGTTGATGCCGAATTTCATCGGAACCCGGCTGGGGCCGCTAAGGCCGACGGCGAGCGCCGAATCGCTGAAGCGGATCGCTCCCTGTTTCCCCGGAGTCAAAAAGGTTAAGGGCTCGTTGGAGAAATTCGCGACAACGAGGCCGCTTTTGCCGGGGCGAATTTCCCCCCAGTCGATCCCCATGCCTGCGCGAGCCAGGCCATCGGCGTAGGCCGCGCCGCAATCGAGGCCGATCTCCTTGTAAACGCGACCTCCCTTGCCATCGCTCTGGTTGTGAAAGAAGAAGTTACGCACCTTGTCGTTGGCCACGAAGATGTCCGCCCAGCCGTCGCCGTCGACATCGACCACGACCAGTCCCAGCGACTTGGCCACCGGCCTTAGGGGGGCCTTTTCGCCGACCCCTTCCTTCTCCGTTACTTCCACGCCGGCGGATTTGGTCACATCTTCGAACTTGCCCTCGCCAATATTGCGATAAAGCCGACACTGGCTTCCCTCGAAGGAGGAAGGGGCGACATAGGCCCGGTCGATCCCGGTCAAGCTCGACTTGATGGCGACATCGGTTCCCGGCGCCCAGGTGACATAGTGGCAAAGGAAGATATCGAGCCGGCCATCCTTATCGAAATCGATGAACGACGCGGAACTGGGGAAAGGAATCGTTTCCAAATCCTTCGCGAAGTCTTTTTTGGGCAGATCCTTCCAGAGCGGACCGCGCGCCAGACCGGCCTGTTCCGTAATCTCGACAAACCTCTTCCCCCCCTCATTGCGAAAGAGGCGATTGCCGCCGATCGCCGTAACGAACAGGTCGATCCAGCCGTCGTTGTCGAAATCGCCGGCGCAGGCACCCAGGCCATAGACCGGCTTATCTAGACCGTATTCCTTGGTGACATTTTCAAAACCGCCTCCCTTGTTGCGATAAAGCCCGCAGGGGGCGGCCGGGGCGGTCTGATCGGGCCAGGGGCAGGAATTGACAAAAAAGAGATCGGCTTTGCCATCTTTATTGAAGTCGAAAACGACGACTCCTGAGCCCATCGTTTCAGGCAGAAGCTTTTTGCCCGTGGCTCCGCTGTGATGGCGGAAGTCGATCCCCCATTCCTTGGTGACATCGGTGAAGGGAGTCGTGGGCACGGCAATTGTTTTGCGCGCGACCACTTGCCCTGGCTCGACCTTGGGGCCGATCGGCTTGACTGGTTTCCAATAAAGGACAATGCCCGTGGCGGTACCCGCAACAAGCACCAGCGCGGCCGCCAGCAAGATCCATTTCATGCCGCTTTTTTTGCCGGGAGAAGGTTCATTGCCCAGGGAGGGCAAGGGAGCCTCTTGCGAAGCGGAAGGGAGAGATGGGTCGGACATGAGTATTTAGTAGGCCTTTCCAGCGGGTCGGTCAGTGGGATAGATGACGATCGCTTCCGCGGCGGCGTTCGCCGCAGGGTTCTTCGCGCGGTACATGGTCGTCGTTTTCGAGCGTGCCAAATCGTCGGGCTTGTACAGCTTGTGCGCCAACCTGTGAGCATCGGCCAGAAGCGGCTCGAGTTGCGCAAGCAGTTGGGCATCGCCTTGGCCGTTCGACCAGCCTTTCGACACCTCTAACCAAATATTACGCATCATCGGCAGATGGGGCACCTTGGCCGTGCCGGGATTGGCTTGCATGTAAGCGATCGCTTCGCGCAACTTGAGGATGCTGGCGGCACTCAACGGCACCTCGCGCGCCAGCTTATCGATGCCTTCGGCGTCAAGCGCCGCCGCCGTCGCCGGTTGATAATGATCGGCGCACAAACGGCTCATTGTTTGCGCCAAACCATAGTGGGATTCGAGGTCCTCCGAATCTTCCTTGAGCACCAGATAAAATTGCTGGGCCGCGCGCCGTAGCCAGGTTTTTTGCGCCTCGGAACCTTCTTCTTCAAGCTGAGCTCGTTGATAAAGCGTCTGTCCCAGACGGGCGCGCACGACATAGTCACGCGTGAAATCGAAGCCTCGTTCCAGCGGTTGTAAGCTGGGATTCAAAATCATTTCGAATGATTCGATCGCCTTTTCGAAATGATCCTTCTCGGTGGCGTTTTCGGCATGCACCAGACCATTGAACCAGGAAACCGTCCACCAGGGGGCGGGCGGTTCACAGGCGCGGGCATTGTTCAGCGCCGCGGTCGCCAGATCCAACCGGCCGTCAGCAACATAAACCCGCGCCATGTTAAGGTAGCCATGCGCATGCGCCGGCTTCTCAGCCAGGGTAGTCAAATGCTTGAACGCCTCTTCGGCCTGGCGCAATTCCCCCCTCTTGGCGTTGGCGCCGCCTTCAAGGAGGCAGCCGATGCCATAGTCGTTCCAGCGCTGCCACGCGGGTGCGATCGGCGATTTCTGCTCGGCCACTTGAAACTTTGACCCCGCCACCGGCAACGTCACCCGGTCTTCGGCCATATCGACGATCGGCTGTTTTGGCATTTTCTGGGGATTTTCCTTGTAGACGAAGCGCATGTATTCGTCATCGAACTTGCGGTAGCGCACGCGCGCGGATAGCTCGACGGGTCCCGGCGCGTCCTTCGGGATGGTGATCTTGTAATGGATCACCTGGCCCGCGCCCGGCGGCACCTGGTGATCGTAAAGCGGCGTGAAGATGTCCTGCGGATTGCGCCGGTTGATCCGATTGCCGTTGCGATCGAGCATGTGGACATTGATGAAATGGGCGTAGCGGTCGACTTCGCCGTTGTCGTCGCCGCTCATGCCGCCATTACGGGCAAACGGGATCTCTTTACCCGCAAATCGCGCCTGGAAGTCGACCCAGATCTCATTGGAATCGACCGTACCTTGCGAGAACTGGTGGCCCACCCCCAACGTGCGCACCACCACCTCGACCAAATAGCTCTCCCCGGGTTCAAAAGCCGGCAACGCCGGGCGCAAGACCTGAGGCTTGGCATCGATCGTGCCGCCTTTTTTCACGGCAAATAGATCGACACGGATTTTCTTGTCTTTTCCTTCGGGGTCTTTGCCCTTGAGGAAATCGGTATTTTTTTTAATTGCAAGATCAAACAAATCTGCATAGGCGCCATATTTCGCCTCGTTTTTCAAAAGTGCCGGTAGGCCGGTATTGGCGCCGGGGAAGAAGTGGTCGTGCACCTTGGCCACGCCGCTGCCATCCCGATCCTTGGCGCCGAAGTCATTACTGGCGACGAGCGGCATGTGACACTGCGAGCATTCGGGTTTCGCCAGTTCCGGATAGTAAAAGGCTCGGGAACCATGACCGGAAACCCCCGACAGCAGGTGGCCATCATGATGGTTCTGGCCCCGCGTGAACTCCTGGTAATGATTGAGCGCCAGCGGCAAGCCCACCTTGTGGCAAACCGAGCAGAACTCCGTCTGCTTGTGCAAGGGCTTCAAAAAGGTCTTCTTGTGGAAATCGGGGCGGGCCTTCACCAGTTGCTGATTGATCCATTGAAAGAACGGCGCCTCGCTGCTTGCCAGCGGGTAATGCAGCGGCTCTTCAATGGTATAAGCGCCGTTGCCGATCGTGGCATTGACGTTGGTGATCGCGTGGCAGGCCGTGCAAGTGATCCCTGCATGCGCCGTCTTGTCGTTGACATCGTCGTAATCAGCTTTGTCGAAGGCGCCGGAAAAGAAGGGGACCGGATCGTGGCAACCGGCACACCAGCGCGCCGCCTTGACATCCCCGTCGCGCTCCAGGCTGACCTTGCGCGTTTCCCGCACGCTTGCCAGATAAGGCGGATTGTTAAAGGAGCTGAAATGGTGCGCCGAATGAAACCAGGAGTTGTACACATCGCGGTGGCATTGCAGGCAGTAGTCGTCCATCATCAGCGTTTCGGCGGGAATGAAATTGCCATTCGCGGTGCGCGCCTCCGAGGGATAGAAATAAGCAATCCCCTCGCGCGGTCCTTCCGAACCCCACTTCCTCGGATCCTGCGCATGCAAGGCGAGCATGGCCCCCACCGCTAAGAGCATCGATCCCAAAAATCCCAGGCCCCATTTCCACCGCAGCGCCGGTCCCGCGCGGCGGTGGGCCACATAAATCCAGATCGCCGCGATCGGCGCAATCACATGCAGCGCCCAGACCAGCCAACGCGAAGCCGATCCCGTGGGGAGTTGCGGGAACCTCTCAAGCTGAATGAGGGCGATGCCGCTCACGCAGGTTGCCAACCCCACCAGAAACAAAACGATGCCCAAGCGCACCGCCACCCGGTTGGGCCGATTGCTCGCGGTGATCCAGTGCCAGCTCCCAAAGACAAGGAACGGGACCGTCGCAATTACCCCGCCGCCAATATGCGCCAGATAGGTCCAGAGAGTGATGGCATTCGTGTAGGTGTGGCCGGTCGCGCTTTCGAAGACGCGGATGGCGAGCAGGTAAACGCCCGTCGCGGTCAGCATCGCGAACAACGCGAAAATCAAACCGAGCAAAATCTTGAGCCCCGCGCCGAGCGCGGGAATGTAGACGAAACGTTTCTGGCTCACAGCCGCAGTCGGCCGCACCAGGGGGAATGAGTTGTCGGCGGGAATCGATGACATGGCCAGGTGCCCAACACGCGATGGAAGGTGGGAGAGAATCAACGCCATTATAAGTTGACCGATAGGGGGGACCGCAACGGCAGCGTCGCGCGCAAACTGGATTTTTAAAAATTGCCATTTGCTCTAACATTTGAAAATGGCCGGATAGCGTTTGGTACCCTCAATCTGGTTTTTGATCCTCCGGTCCATCTCTGGAGATGGTCTCGATTCCATTCACCTGAAACTGCCAACAGGAAGCGCCCCCAGCAATCGCCGACAAACCTTATCAACAAAAAAATACAATTCACCGCCAACGCAACTTGCGCCCAACCTCCCCCGCCTTATAATTTCCCTAAGTGGGCCCATTCCTCTCTTTCCAGTCTCTTCCCATGATCCATCAGGCCAAATCGATGTGCGTGCGGGGATTCGTCCTTGCCGTCACCGTTTTTGTGTTTGATTTTTCGAGCATGGGCGGGGTGGCTCGTGCTGGTTGCGACGATCATGTCGTTTTGGGCGGGCTTGCCGCCAAAAGTGAACAGGCCAAAAGCGAACGGGCTAAGAACAGCCATATGCCGGGTAAACAGAAGAGTTGCAGCGGGCCGCAGTGCTCGAAGCAATCTCCTGGATTACCTGCCATTCCCGTGGATGGGCCCAAGTGGGTTGTTGAGAAGGCCAGCCTCCTTGTCGTGGGATGCGGGCCAGAGTTTTCTCCCTCGAATTCGTATCCCCGTCCTCGTTCCGATGCATTCTTTCCGCCCGGCCATCCCGGCGGTATTTTCGATCCTCCCAGATCCTAGTTTCGCTGCCGTTTCAGGCAAACTCCTCTATGTTTGGGCCGATTCCCTCTTTTGGGGAACCTTCTGGCCGCTTTGAGGTTTTGGCTTCATTCGTCCTGGTGCTGAACCAGGGGTCGAATGCGTTTGCCATGGACGCCTGATCCATCCGTTTTCCCATCCTTTTGCGTGCACGCAATCGTCGCGGCTTCTCGAAGCCGCCTGGCGAATATGCTCGCCTTTTGACCAATCCGCAGCCCATCCCTGGCTGCGCCCCCTCCCGTCCCTGGTCCAAGAACGACACACAAATAAAGGTGTTCTCATGACTCGTCATTCTACTTCATCCTTGCGCCGCGGCTTTACCTTGATCGAGCTTCTTGTCGTCATCGCCATCATCGCAGTCTTGATTGGTCTTCTGGTTCCCGCCGTTCAAAAAGTCCGCGAAGCGGCCAACCGTATGTCCTGCACCAACAACCTGAAACAGATCGGCCTCGCCGTCCAAAACTACTCCACCGCCTACGGCAATTTCCCCAATGGCGCTCTCCCTTCCACCACGGGAACCGGCACACGGTTTTCCGCCCTGGCTCAGCTCCTGCCCTTCCTCGAATTAGACACAGTCTATAAAACCATCAATTTTTCGGTAGGAATTGAAGACACGACGAATGACACGGCGCGAAACTCCAAAATCAACCTGTTTCGCTGCCCCTCCGATGTCGCCAACCCCATGCCTTCCCTGGGTGCTGCCACCAACTACATGGCCAACACCGGCTCGCAAACGACCTTTGTGATTCCCGGCGCGCCCTTTAACGGCGTTTTCTATGTCAACACGACCATTCGCCCCGCCGATATCCTCGACGGTTCAAGCAACACGGCTTTCTTCAGCGAACGCCGGCTGGCAGACGGCAGCAATGCCATCGTCAGCCCGATCGAAGATGTCTTCTTCAGCCCCGCCGATCCGGCCGACGCGGTCGAGGCCTACAACATCTGCCAGGCGCTCGATACTTCCAATCTGGCCAACCAATTCCCGCTCTTCATGGGCGCCCCCTGGATCAACCATCAACATCGCTACCAGCATATTTCGCCCCCCAACGGCCGCTCTTGCGGCTTCTTCGTGGTGGGCAAATCGACCATGCCCGCCAGCAGCCGGCACACCAGCGGCGTGAATCTTCTTCTGGGGGATGGCTCGGTGCGCTTTTCCAAGGACAGCGTCGACCTGACGGTCTGGCGTGCCGCCGGCTCGCGCAATGGCGGCGAAGTCCCCGGCGATTTCTAAACCCTGGAGTATTCATGTCTCTTCCAACTTTGAAGTTCACTGCCCTCTTTGCTCTCGTTCTGGTGTTCTTGGCCGGCTGTTCCGATGGACCGGGCAAGGCCGGACCGGTCGATCCGGCCAAGGCCAAGAAGACACTCGAAACGACGTTGAATGCCTGGAAGGCCGGGAAGAAGATCGAAGCGCTGGCCCAGGAGGAACCTCCCATCGTGGCCCAGGATTTCGATTGGATGGCGGGGAAAAAACTCGCCAGCTTCCAGGTGCAAGGCGACGGCGCGGCACAGGATGCCAACTTGCGCATTCCCGTCAAGCTTTCCCTTCAGGAAGGCGACGGAGAAACGGTCGACAAGACCGTGATCTACATCGTGGGTACCGACATCAAGCTCACGGTCTTCCGGGCGCTTGAGTAATCGATACTCGGGTTCAAATGGATCCTCGTCGTGCGGGAACGGGGTGGGCATTCGCGTCACCCCGTTCCAAGTTTTTCCCTTTGCCGATTATTGGCACGAATCCTTGAGCTCTTTTGTGCTGAGAGAATCTAGCATAACCATTTCGTCCAGGCGGAGATGCACATGACATTCAATATATTTAAAGGATCGACTTGCGCGGTCGTCATCGCTCTGGCGGCGTGCCTGGTCCAATCGGCCGATCCTCCGGATGCCACGAAGTCGCGCAAGCCGGACGAAGCGGCCCTTCTGGCGGAATATTTGGAAAAGACTTACCGCAGTTCGCCGCCTCCCGAAGCGGTGAAAATGATGCACGCGATTCTAAGCGGGTCCCAAATGGGCCCTGGCGAAGGCTGGTTTGGCCCGGCCGGCACGCGCTACGGTTTTGCCTGGCTCGCCAAGGCGAGTGGCGTCGATCCGGCAAAAAAAGAAATCACCAGAAGACAGTTCCGCGGGCAAACGGAATGGTTCGACCGCTTGGACCGCAACAAGGATGGGAAAATCCAACCCGACGACCTCGATTGGTCCGATGCCAACACCTATGTTCAGATGGCCTACACGATGAACCGGACCTTCCGGTTGCTCGATCCCAAAGGAAATGCCAAGGTCAGTCGGGCCGAGTGGATGGCTTTTTTCGATAAGGCGGCGCAAGGCGGAGAGTACCTGACTTCCGACCAATTCACCGAAACGATGCTTGCCGGATATTCCGGATCGTTCATGCCGGGCGATCGTCCCACCAAGGAAGTGCTTTTGCGCGGGCTCTTCTCTGGCGAAGTCGGCTCCCTGCAAGAAGGGCCCAAAGTCGACCAAATGGCTCCGAATTTCACCCTGAAGAAAGCCCAGGGCCAAGGATCGATCGAACTGGCGAAACTTCTCGGCAGTAAACCGGTCGTGCTCGTCACCGGCAATTTCACCTGCGGCCCCTTCCGTACCTTTTACCCAGCTGTGGATGAGCTCTTTAAGCGCTACAAGGACAAGGCCCATTTCGTGATGGTCTATGTTCGCGAGGCGCATCCCACCGATGGTTGGAAGATGGAGTCGAACACCCGAGTTGGGGTCGCCGTCAAGCAGCCCACGAGCTTCGACGAAAGACTTGGAGTCGCCGGTCAGTTTTGCTCGCGCCTCAATCCCAACATCCCCGTCGTGGTCGACGATGTCAACGACGCCGTCGGCAATGCCTACAGCGGCATGCCCGCCCGTCTCTACGTCATCGACAAGCAGGGCAAAGTCGCCTACAAGGGCGGGCGCGGTCCCTTCGGCTTCAAACCAGGAGAAATGGAACAAGCGCTTGTCATGAGCTTGGTCGAGCAGTTGGAAAACAACTTATCGCCTAACGGAACCACTGCGAGGAATGCCGAGAACGCAACACCCACGTCCGCGGTGGCAGGTTCGATTAAAGGTGGATTTCCCATGTTAAGCGATGAAGAAACCTGGGCCAAAATGCCCCGCGCCGACAAGGGGCAAGGGATCGCACTTCCCAGCTGGGCGAAGGCCATCGCCGTGCATCTGCCGAAGACCGCGGCCGCCATGCTCGAACTCGACTGGGCGCAGCGTACGAAAAGTCCGCTTGATCCGGCTCTGCGCGCCAAGATGCGCTGGGTCGTGGCCCATGCCAACCAGTGCGACTACGGTGAAGCGACCGCGCTGGCCGATCTGAAGCGAGCCACCGGAAGCGATGCCGCCGGGCAAACCCTCACTGGCTCTTCGGCCAAGTGGCCCGAAGCAGATCGCGAACCTCTGGAATTCGCCAAGCTCTTGACCAGATCGGCCTCGACGATTCCAGACGGGCTGTTCGCCCAACTGCGCGAGCGCTTCGGCGACAAGAAAACCGCCTCGATGGTCCTGCTTGCCGCCTATGGGAATTTCCAGGACCGGATCATCCTCGGTCTTGGCTTGCCCCTTGAAGAGAAGGGCCCCATGCCGCCCCTGGAGATCGCCTTTGCGAAGGGAGCCTTCCAGTCAGCGCCGATCCTGCCTGAACAAAAGGAATTGCCAACCTTGCTTGCGGCGGGAGAAACGGTCGTTTCTAAAGACCCGGAATGGTCGCAATTGACCTTCAGCGAATTGCAAAACCGGCTGGAAAAGCAACGCAGCCGCACTCCGCGGCTTCCCATCCCGACTTGGGAGGAAGTGAAAAAAGGCCTGCCTCCCGAATTCACCTCGCGCCCCACGCGCATCATCTGGAACCTGGTCTGTTCCGGCTATGTTCCTGAACTGGCGGTGCCCTGGTCGATGTCGACGCGCACGATGTGGGCCGAGGCGGGCCAGGATCGCGTCTTCGAAGAAAGCCTGTTCTGGATCCAGACACGCAGCATCCGCTGCAACTACTGCATGGGCCACTGCGAAATGCTGCTGGAGGTCGCGGGCCTCGATAAGAATGCCGTTGCCGAGCGTACCAAGCGCTTGGCCAGCGACGACTGGTCGGCCTTTCCTCCCGCCGAGCAGCGCGCTTATGCCTATGCCCGCAAATTGAGCAAAACGCCCTGGGAATTGACTTCAACCGATTACGCGGTCTTGGAAAAAGACCTCGGGCCGGAAAAGGCCATGGCCATTTTCTGGTGGCTTTGCCGCGGCCTTTACATGACCCGGATTTCCGATGGATTTCAACTTCCGCTGGAAAAGGACAACGTCTTCGGAGATTATGCACCCAAAAAAGAGGTCAAATAGGAGACATACGTCCGGCCAAGGTGTGTTTGATTGCCCTCACTTGACCGGATGGTCCGCCAGTCGTTTTTGGTGAAACACCGATTTTTGCAGTCTTGCCGAAACGCCATGCTCCGAAGCATGACGGCGCCGGGAAACAACGAGATTGATCCCAGGCTCTGATTTGCTCAGTAGAGATCGTAAAGACTGTAAGGAGGTTGGGGCATGCTGCATGGGATTTACGATGAGGCTGCCCAACTCCAAGAATCGTCATTGCGGCGAATTGATTAGTTCTTTTTTTTTGAGGAGCGAACGGAATGAGTACTGAAGATGTCCTGGTCAACCAGAAGGCGATTTTAGCCAACCAGGAGAAGATCCTTGCCAACCAGGCAAAGATCGAAGCCAATCAAGATCAGCTGGAAAAAATTCTTAGCAATCAGGCATCCATCCTGGCCAATCAGGAACGCATCGAGCACAACCAGGCCAAGCTCGACAAGGTCGTCAGCAATCAAGCCGCGATTCTGGCCAACCAGGACCGGATTGAATCGAACCAGGCCAAGCTCGACAAGGTGATCACAAACCAGGCGATCATTCAGGCCAATCAAGAACACATCCAGGCGAACCAGACCAAGCTCGACAAATTGCTCACGAACCAGGCAATCATTCAGGCCAATCAGGCTGGCATTCTGGAGAACCAGGACAAGCTCGACAAGATCCTTTCCAACCAGGCCGCGATCCTCTCGAACCAGGAGGTCAAGGTGCTGTCGAACCAGGAGAAAATCCTCGCGAACCAGGACACAATCGTAAGCAACCAGAAGAAAATTCTGGCCAAGTAACCGACGGCTGGGGTCGATGCGCGCGGGCCGTTTCCGCGCGCCGGCCTTACTTCGCCGAAGTCTTCAAAGAAGGTTTCAGCGAAAAACTCGAAGAGAATTCCAAGGGCAGCCTTCATGCCATTTTTCCGCAGAGTTTTGCCCGCGATCCTGTGCTGGATCGTCGCGATCACTCTGCTGCACATGTGGGTCAACCTGGGGAGTTTCACACCCAAGTCCGGCTCGGGTGGATCGGCCGCGCCGTTTCGAGTGGGATTCATCCCCGTCACTTGCCACCTGACCTGCCCGGTGACGCATTTCATCAACGATAGCCTTCAGGAAGAAAGCAACTTCGAGCCGATCCGCTTCAGCGCCTGGCCCGAATTGAAAGAAGCCTTCCTTTCCGAGCACCTGGAAGCGACGTTCATCCTTGCACCGATGGCCATGGCGCTACGCGAACAGGGGGTGCCGCTCAAGATCGTTTACCTGGGGCATCGCGACGGCACCACGATGATGGTGCACAAGGATTCGACCATCCGCCGCATCGAAGACTTACGCGGCAAGACGATTGCCGTGCCCAATCGCTTCTCCAACCAGAGGCTCATTGTTTTCCGCGCCATGCGCGAACGAAACATTCCGATGTCGGAGGTGAGGCTTTTGGAAATGCCGCCGCCCGACATGCCGGCGGCGCTCCAGGTGAAGGCGGTCGATGCGATCATTTCAGGCGAGCCGTTCATGGCGCAAACCGAAATGGACGGCTATGGCCGTATCCTTTTCTTGACCAAGGATGTCTGGCCCGATTTCATTTCCTGCGTGCTTGCCGTCCATGAAAAAACAATCCGCGACCGGCCGGCCGATGTCCAAAATCTTGTCGATGGCATTGCGAGCAGCGGCAAATGGCTGGATCAATCGCCCAAGCACCGGATGGATGCGGCAGAGTTCACGGGCAAGAACTATTACCATCAAGACCCCGCCCTCTTGAGCTTCGTTTTGAGCAAACCGCCCGACCGCGTGAAGTACACCAATCTCCGGGTCCTTCGCAAGGATTTTGAGGAAATCGAGACGCTTGCCCTCGAGGCCGGCGTCCTGAGCGGTAAAGTCAAATTCGACGACTACGCCGACCCCTCCTTCGTTCCCGATGAAGCCTCGATCAAACCCCGTAACTGGGAGCTTCCATGACCCTGATTTCCACCTGGTCTCCCCCGCCAGGACTTTCCACGGAAACCTCGCTCCCCTCGATCGCTCCGCGCGTGTCCTGGGCGGCGTTTTGGTTGCCGGTCGCGGTCGGCCTGGGTTTTTTGCTGTTCTGGGATGCGGCCGTCAGGTTTTCCGGTAGCGAGCTTTTTCCCAAGCCGCTCGACGTCGGTCGAGGCCTCCTTGAACTGGGTCAAAAAGGTCTGCTTTTCAAATACATCATTGCGTCGCTTTTTCGGGTAACCTGGGGCTTCGGGCTGGCAGCCTTGGTCGGCGTGCCCATTGGCCTGGTTCTCGGATGGTATCCGTTTGCGCATGCGGCGTTTAACCCGCTCATCCAGGCTTTTCGTCCCATTTCGCCCATTGCCTGGATTCCCGTGGCGATCCTCTGGTTTGGCGTTTCCGACGCCGCCCCGATCTTTTTGATCTTCCTGGCGAGCGTGTTTCCGATCATGGTTTCGGCGATGGCGGCGGTGCAGAATGTGCAGGCGGTCCAGATCCGCGCGGCGCGCAATTTTGGCTTGAGCAGCGGCGAGCTCTTTCGCAAGGTCATTTTGCCCGCGACGCTGCCGCAAATTTTGACCGGGCTTCGCATCGCCCTGGGGGTGGCCTGGCTTGTGGTGGTCGCGGCGGAAATGATTGCCGTCAATTCCGGCCTGGGCTACCTGATCATCGATTCGCGCAACGCCGGCAAGCGCTACGATCTGGTCGTGGCGGGAATGGTGCTCATTGGCGTGATCGGTTGGCTGCTCGACTTGGCGATGCGCCAGGTGGAACGATTTCCCTCAGTGAAGTGGGCTTATGGCAACCGCGGTGAATAAAGGCGATCCCGTAAAATCTCGCGGCGGCGAGGTCGTTTCGGTCCCTGCCGTATCGGTGCGGGATGTCTCCCTCACCTTCGCTCAGGGGACAAATGCCGTCCCTGTGCTTGAGAGAGTGAGCATCGATGTTTGGCCGGGAGAATTCGTCTGCATTGTCGGGCCTTCCGGCTGCGGGAAAACGACGCTGCTCAACATCATCGGCGGCTTTCAAAAACCGAGTCAGGGAGAGGTTTTTGCCAAGGGCAGTCCGGTGGTTGGGCCCGATCCCAGGCGGATTTTCATCTTCCAGGAAGGGGGCGTGTTCCCCTGGTTGAGCGTTGCTGAAAATGTGGGGTTTGGATTGTCGGGCCGCGTCCCCGCCGAGCGGGCCCAGATTGTCAAGCACTACATCGACCTTGTCGGGCTTAACGGTTTTGAAAAAGCTTATCCGCGATCTCTTTCGGGGGGAATGCGCCAAAGAGTCGAGATTGCCCGGGCGCTTGCGGCGGGCCCCGAAGTGATCTACATGGACGAACCGTTTGGCGCCCTCGACTTTTTCACCCGCATGAAAATGCGCAATGACCTGATCAAGATCTGGCAAAAGGAACAAAAGACGATCCTGTTCGTCACGCACGACATCGAAGAGGCGTTGCAACTGGCCGACCGGGTTGCGGTCATGGGGCGGCGGCCGTCGAGAATGCAGTCGATCGTGACGGTGGATCTTCCCAGGCCGCGGGACTTGAACGCGCCGCAATACCTGGCCAAGCGCGATGAGATCCTCGAAATCTTGGGGTTTCATCATTCCCATGGCCAGGCAATGCGCGAGACCGGATTTCATCCGCACCTCGCCCATCTACGGAGGAATGATCCTTCAGGCGGATAGGCATCTCGGTCCAACACAAAAGGCCCCTTGGTAGGAGTCCATGTTGATTTCGGCCAGCAGTCATTCCTGGGTGGAACCCAGTCTCGGCGCTCAAAGCGATGCGCTGAGAAAAGGGTTGGGCCGTGCCTATCAGTGGGCCCATGCCGGCTTGCTTTCGCAGGAATTGCTTTTGCGGGAATGCTTGCAGTCGCACCGTCATGACACGCTTTTTGGAGAATCCAAGGGAGAGTGGCTCTTTGGGCTGGTGGCACGGATCGGGGCCGAATCGGCGTTGCGCGAGCGGCTTCAACCGGCACTGGAGCAACTAAGCGATGCGGTCGATTATCCTCGTCTATGCGACCTGGGCGGGCGCTTGGCCCGTTTGGGCGATGACGCGCTGCAGAAAGTTCTTTACGAAATTGTGGAACGCAAACCGATCGAACACTGTCCCTGGCTGGGCGAAAAAGAGATCATCGCGCTTGATGGGGAAAGCGGTTTCCGTTTCGCGCTTGAGGCTCGCATTAAAAGCTTCGGCGCCGAGGGTTGGATCTGGGACGGACAAGACTTGATGGAATGTGGGCTGACCCAGCTGGGCGAAGACACGGTTACGCGGGTCTGCGCTTGCCTGGAACTAGGAAGCGGTTACTACTTCGACGAATTCAACCAGGTTGCCCGGTGGAACGAAGAAAGTCCTTTCCCTTTCCCGCGGCGATCGGGAAGTCGGGAAACACCGGCTTGCAAACGGCTGACCCCCACCGAGCTTCTCGACATTGCCGAGTTTGAAGGCCTTTTCTCTCTCTTGCATCAATGGGGGAAAGAGGCCACGCACGAGGAGCTCGAAGTCATTCAAAGCGTGCTGTTTACCACGAATCGTCCGGTAATGCAGGCGAACCTGCTTGCGGTGTTTTCAGGCCGGGCGCTGGCCACTTTTGACGAACGATTGATTGAGCGCTGCCGCCATCGCGAACCGCGGGTACGCGAGATGGCGTTTCGGGCGCTTGAGAACAACGGCCACCCCCTGGTGGGCCAGTTCGCCCGGGAAGGATGGCGCCAGTGTCCCAACGACTGCCGGTATTTGCGGCTCTTCATCAAGAACTTTCAACCAGGCGATGAAGATCAGATACGCGACCTGCCAGACGGAGCGAACGACTGGGCCATAGAGCGGCATTGCCAGGCGATCCTGGAAATCCTTGAGAACCATCCCGGCTATCATTGCTTTGAGTTGGGGCTGCCGGTATATGCCGCGGCGCCCTGTGAAGCGCTGCGATTTCGTGCCGCGAGCCTGCTACAGCGCCTGAATTTCGCGCCGAAATGGCTATGGGACGAATGCCGTTTTGATTCCAACCGCTCCTGCCGGATCATGGCGCAAACGCATGCCGATTCCGCGAGGAAGTCGCGCATCACGATTGGGATTACCACCGAGAAACATTCGGGCAAAGTCCCTGTCGGTCCGGAGGTTGGCCTCCGTGGGTATGCCGTTTAGATTCAGGCCCTGGGGGTGGGATCTGTTATGAGTCATCAGGGCCAATGCGGCAGTCAAGGGAATTGCTGGGATATCGGCCCATGGGCTGAGTCAACGATTCCTGTGGGGTTGTCAGGAATCGATTGAATGCTGACGGCACCTGCCTTGAAGGCGGTTGGCATATCTAGTGGGGCATCAGATGGGCGAGTGGCTGGGAAGCAAAAGAGATCGGGTGCAAGGGTTGCTCCTTGCGCTGGCGGTCTTTTGTTTCCTGCCAGATGGATCGGCACGAGCCGGTTGCGGTGATCACACGGTCGTCGCCAAGACTCTGGACCGGACCCAGGAATCCGTTCCCGGCGATCCTCAACCCGTGAAACTCCCTTCGTGTTCGGGAATGCACTGCTCTCGTCCGTCTCCGCTGGCTCCGGCCGTTCCGCTGGAAGAGCAGAAAATTCGCATCGGTAAGCCGGTGTTGGATTCGCTTCTTATCCTCCCGAGGGATTGCGACGAAAAAGCTGCGTTTCTGGGGGCCTCTTGCGACGTTGTCCTCACACCGCTCGCTGTTTGTGATATTTTCCGCCCTCCCCGTGCTTGATCGCATGGGCGTACTGCCAATCGCTTGACCCCGTCGCTTGGGGCCTTTTCTCTGGAAATTCGTGCGTTCGTTTCGCTCTCCCCGTTGGATTTTCCTCGGAGGAAGCTCGACGGCCTGCCTTGGCGAATTTCTCTACGTCCTGCCCGTGAAAACGCCTGAAAAGGAACTGCAAGCGTTCTTTTTTTTTATACTTGATTATTGGCGTTAAATTGAAAGCCAACGAATAATCGTTATTTACTATCGGGTTTCAAAGAAACCGTGATAATAAATCAAGTTAAGGTTTATTTGAATTTTTATCTATATTGTACTGATTGCTAATTGGGAGGAAGTTATGATTCGTTTTCATCGAGCTTCGCGGCGCGGATTCACATTGATCGAACTGTTGGTGGTGATTGCGATCATCGCCGTTCTCATTGGTCTCTTGGTGCCGGCGGTTCAAAAGGTTCGCGAGTCGGCCAACCGAATGAGCTGCACCAACAATCTCAAGCAGATCGGTCTGGCGCTCCATGGCTATCACGGGACCAACGGGAAATTTCCCTCTTCCGAGCAGGTTCCCGTCAATCCCAACCCGACCTACAAGCAGAACTTTACCGGGGTGACCTTGCTCCTGCCGTTCATCGAGCAGGACAATATCTACAAGAGCATCAATTTTACACTAGGTTCGAACGACCCCGTGAATTTGCCGCTGCAAAGCAGTGACATCGCCATTTTTAATTGCCCAAGCGATAGCAAATCTCCGTTGCTCGCCGGCTGCAACTACAAGCCGAACCGGGGGACGCTCCCCAAATGCCGCCCCATTGCCGGTTCGAACGCCCCGTTTACGGGAGCCTTCTTTCCGCTGCAAAACACGCGCTTTGAAGATATCCTCGATGGCACGAGCAACACCTCGGCGTTCGCCGAAAAGCTGAAGGGCGATTACAACAATGCGGTCGCCACGTTTGCCAGCGACCATTTCGCGACCACGCTGGCTCCGCTCACCACCGACGAAGCCGTGACCCTCTGTCATGGGATCGACTGGAAGGATCTCATCTATCAGAGCGAATCGCAACCAGGACTGAGCTGGATGTATGTGACGGGGTCCGCCTGGACCTACGACCATATCCTTCAGCCCAACGACATGACCTGCGCCTTCAAAGGCAATGGAAGTTCCGCATCGACGGCAAGCAGCCGTCATTCGGGCGGGGTCAATCTTGTGAAGTGCGATGGCTCGGTCCGTTTCGTCGCTCAATCGATCAGCCAGGTCAACTGGCGTGCACTGGGAACGATCGCCGGCAGCGAAGTTCTCGGCGATTACTAAATGCTCGATACCTTTGGAGAATTATTCCATCATGAACCGAATCCTCCTGCTGAAGGCGCTGGCCTTCCTTCCTCTTTGCACTCTGATACTGGGGTGTGGAGAGTCGTATGAGCGCGCCGATGCCGTCAAGGCTCGGGGCGCACTACAAACCGCCCTGGATGCCTGGAAAGAAGGCAAATCGCATCAAACGCTCAGGAAAAATACTCCGGAAGTCGTTTTCAACGATCCGGAATTCTTGGCCAGCAAAAAATTGGTGAATTTCGAAATTTCCAAAGAAGATCTTCATAATCATCTTCACGCACAATTCTATGTGAAGCTGTCTTTTGATGTCGAAGATGAAATAGTCGAGAAAAACATTGTGTACATTGTGGCGACCAACCCTGTGTTGGTCATCACCCGGCCGGAGTGAAGGAAAATGACGTCGTTGAAAATTCAGCGAACAAGGTGTAAGGAGGCAAGAAGATCATGAGTTTGATTTCGCAGGGACTTTGCCTGCTTGGGCTGGTTCAGGGGGCCGATCCGCGTGCCGGATCGGACGTCCCGATCGTTCAGGCCCAAGCCAACCCGCCGTGGACCTGGCCAGCGGCGGGCACCGCCGTGAAGCGGATTTATCAAACCTACCACGGTTTGAACTGGCCGCCGCGGGGCGGGGAGCAGAATCCGTTCCAGTGGGACCGGGTCGCGGCCCGGTTCGATCTGAATCACGACGGGGCCATTTCCCCGAAGGAATTGAATGCCCCCCGGGAATGGTTTGAGCGGCTGGATCGCAATCGCGATGGTCAATTGACCAAGGACGATTTCGACTGGGCGCCCGATTCGGCGATCGAAAAGCAGACCCGAACCGCGCGCCAATCGTTTCGGGCTTTTGATGCCGATGGCAACGGCAGGCTCACCGCCGAAGAATGGCAGGAAGCCTTTGCCAAGGTCACCAAGGGAAAGGAATTCTTGACCGACGAGGATTTCGCCAAGGTACTTTATCCGGCCGCCACGGTGAACCGGGCCGGGGCCGGCCGCCGTCCTGGTGGAGGTGGAAGTTCGAATACGACTCCATTCTTAAGAATCCAGCGGTTCATGGAGCAGGGGATGCCCTGGCACACGGAAGGGCCGGGCGTCGGCGATCCCGGCCCCGATTTTGTCTTGAGTACTCCCGATAAAAAGCAGACAGTCCGCTTGTCGGATTTTCGCAACAAGAAACCGGTGGTGCTTTCTTTTGGAAGCTTTACGTGACCGCCTTTTCGGTCCCAGTCTGGGACTTTGCAAGATGTTTATAAACGCTTCGGAAAGGAAGCCGAGTTTATAGGCGTCTACATTCATGAGGCGCACGCGACCGATAGTAGTTGGCCGATCGAAAAGAACACCCAACTAGGAATCGTCGTGCCGGAACCGAGGACGTTTCAAGAAAGAGAGTCTGTCGCGCAGAAATGTTGCGAATCGATGAAGATGCCATTCCCCATTTTGGTCGATGAAATCGATGACCGGGTCGGTAGGTCGTATTGCGCCATGCCCGACCGGCTATATGTCATCGATTCCAAGGGGCGTGTGGCGTACAAGGCGGGAATTGGCCCCTTTGGTTACAACCCCAGCGAAATGGAGCAGGCTCTGATCATGCTCCTTTTGGAGGAAAAGAAGACTCCAATAGCCGTAAACGGAGCCAAGGCGGCTCCTTAACGCGCCCGAAGCGATCCCTTCGCTCCCGGGAAGCGTGACCGGGGGCGGGGGGTAGCTTTTTTTTGGCAGGTCTTTTCAGAAAAAGATCGTGGAAAAGGAATGAGTCTTTCTTTTGAAAAATCCAGCAGGATCAATCAGCATGGATGAACACAGTGACGATGGCATGATGTGGTCAAGATTCATTGAACATTTTTAATCTTTGTCATGTCGGCGAAGATTGCTTGCAACCGCGCAGGATGAGTAGAATTCCTATCAGTCATCACGCAAAGTGGAATTCTCAGTGATCAGGGTGCTTGGTGGCATTCGCTCGGGCTTTCCTGATTTTCTTGAAGCGATGCTTTTGCATTGGCCTGGTTTTCCTGTTGGCTCCCTCCGGCGCCCGGGCGGGTTGCGGTGATGATGTGGTCGTGAAGAGCCGGCCGGACGCTGAGCAATCGTTCCATGGTAACGATCAACCAGGGGGACTTCCGAAGCCGCCTTGTGGGGCCCAGTGCTCCCGTAATTCCAGGCCGCTGCTTCCGTTGGTCGAGGAATCGCCACATAACCTCCTGGACCCGTTCCTTACCAGGGACGGCTCGGTTCTGCCGATCGTCGTCGGTGAGTTTTTCCGATTTCTCCCTTCCTGTTTGCGCGTGCAGGCCAGCTCGGAAGGCTTGTATCGTCCGCCACGTTCGTTGTGCCTTGCTCGGTACCTTGGCGCTTAAGCGTCGCTTTTATCGGTTCAATTGGCCGCCAGCCTAGCACCATTCAAGCTGCATCGGGCTCGTTTTGACTGCTGCGCAATCGATCTTTTGCGCGTGGTGCTCCGATTCATGGGGTGCGCCGCTGCCGCCTATTGGTGGTGGGATCGAAATTGCCGCAATGGGTCCTCGCATTGATGTGCGCTAAAATCAGCGCTTATTACGACATAAAAAATAATATAATTTATAGGGAAAAGGTGAGCCAGATGAGATATTTGAATTTCGGAAGATTCGGCCTTTGGTTTTACCAGTCGGTTTTTAGGGGCATCGTGCTCGCAACGGGATTGGGGGTTTGCTTTTCGATCATTTGGTGGTTCAACCGGCCGCTTCCCGTGAAAAAGGAATTGCCGGCGCCGATCGTCAAATCCGCCCTGCTGCCCAGGCAGCCGCTTGACACCAGCGGCTACTTTCTGTTGGTCGGTTCGAATCGCTGGGAAAATAGTGCTTCGCTTAAGGAGATCAGCAATATTTGGGAGCGCTCCGAGGAGAAGATTCTCCATGACCTCGATGGACGGATCGGAGCGTCCGGCGAGAGGATCGATTTTCAGGTTTCAACCGTATTGAGGAAGGCGGCCCTTCTCATGTCCCTGGGAAA
Source organism: Gemmataceae bacterium (assembly GCA_965226945.1). Classification (GTDB taxonomy): domain Bacteria; phylum Planctomycetota; class Planctomycetia; order Gemmatales; family Gemmataceae; genus SYLG01. Next base: position 6,114,927 of record OZ245717.1, read on the forward strand.
GACCGCGGAGGCCAGTTTGCTGCTGCGCGACACGCGCAAACGGATCGAGGAAAATGGGGAGGAAGCAAAAAACATGACGCTTGCAAATCTGCTCTATTTGCAAGGAATTGTAGCGCTTCGCCAGGGAGAGAATGATAATTGCATCATGTGCCGGGGTGAAAGCTCTTGCATTCTCCCGATCGCTCCCGGGGCGATCCATCAAAACCCGAAGGGATCAAGGCAGGCCATCGAACACTTTAGTGAATTCCTGCGTGAATTCCCCGATGATCTTGAAGTCAAATGGTTGCTCAATGTGGCCCATATGACCCTGGGAGAATACCCGGCAAAGGTGAATCCCAATCATCTGATCAACATCGATTCTTTTCTCCATTCAAAAGTCGACATCGGAAAATTCCGCGACATCGGGCATCTGACCGGAATCAATCGGTTCAATCAGGCTGGCGGCGTCGTCATGGAGGATTTCGATAACGATGGCCTTTTGGATCTGGCGGTCACCTGTTTCGACCCGCGTAAACCGCTGGCCTTCTTTCGCAATTTGGGCAACGGCAAGTTTGAAGAACAAACGAAAATCAGCGGCTCCGACGCGCAACTGGGCGGTTTGAATTGCGTTCAGGCCGACTTCAACAATGATGGCTTGATGGACCTTTACATTCCCCGCGGGGCCTGGCTTTCCTCGCCGATTCGACCCACCTTGCTGCGCAATGACGGAGGTTTTCACTTTACCGATGTGACGGTCGAAGCCGGTTTGCTCGATCCGGTCAACTCCAATTGCGCCGAATGGGCCGACTACGACAACGATGGCTGGATCGATCTCTTCATCTGTTGCGAAAAGCAACACAATCGTCTCTACAAAAACCTCGGAAACGGCAAATTCAAGGAAGTCAGCCTTGAGGCGGGCCTGGGCTGGGATGGCCAGATGTTTGCAAAGGGGTGCGCCTGGGTCGATATCGACAACGACGATTACCCCGATCTTTTTGTTAATTACCTCTCCGGCCGCGGGCAGCTTTTTCGCAACAAGCGCGACGGTACCTTTCAGAATGTGACCCATTCATTTGGGATCGATGGACCCACGACGGGATTTTCCTGTTGGGCCTGGGATTTCAATAACGACGGCTACATGGATATCTTCGCGACCTGTTACGAGCGCACCTTGAAGGATACCGTGCTTGGCTTGCAGGGCAAGCCGCATGGGTTGAAGTCAAACAAACTGTACCTCAACGAAAAAGGGAAGGGCTTTCGCGACATCGCCAAGGAAGCAGGCCTCGATATGGTGTTTACCACCATGGGGAGCAACTTCGGAGATTTCGACAACGACGGCTTTCTCGACATGTACCTTGGCACCGGCGAACCGAGTCTGTCCACGCTCATTCCCAACCGCATGTTCAAGAATATGGGAGGCAAGCGGTTTGAAGAAATCACCGGCTCTGCCGGCGTAGGCCACCTGCAGAAAGGTCACGGAGTCGCTTGCGGCGACTGGGATCGTGACGGCAATACCGATGTGTTCATTGTGATGGGCGGTGCCGTGGATGGAGACCGGTATCACAATATTCTGTTTCAAAATCCCGGGCACGATCGGCCCTGGATCACCGTGAAGTTGGTCGGCCAGAAAACGAACCGCGCGGCTCTCGGTGCCCGGATCAAAGTCGTTGGAGATGGAGAAAAGCCGCTGACGGTGCACCGGCACATTTCTTCGGGCAGCAGCTTTGGCGGGAATCCTTTGCAACAGACCATTGGGATGGGAGATTCCAAAAAAATCGCCACGCTCGAAGTCCACTGGCCGACCAGTCAAACGACTCAGGTTTTTCACGACGTCGACTTGAATCAAGCGATTGAGATCACGGAAGGGGAGGCGGGCTTCCAAAAGCTCTCCTGGACAGCGGTGGCCGTTCCCAAGTGATTTTTCCACTCTCTGTTTGTTTGCATTGCCTGGCGATTTGCGTTCACGGAGTGCGCCGCAAAAGATGTGAGAGCCAACCGATTCTTCATCGAGGAATCGTCGTTGCTTGCCGCATCGCAAGCCTATGCCTGCGATGCGTTCACTTTCTCAATGAAGGGTTACAACCTTGAACCAGATCATCTATGCTGGCAAATTGTGTCATCATCACGTGGTCAAGTACCGAGAGAAGAAAAGTATGAAAAATTAGTGAATATGAGAGTTTCTGGCAAAAAACTAATGAGTTTCGGCGACCCGGATTCTCCTTTCCTTTCCCGTCGCGCCAACTGATTTCTGGCCGGCGCGCCTGGCAAGGATGATTGCGATCGCAGCTCGGCACCGCCCCAGCAAAAGTGAGTATGTGAGAATGAGTGATCGTGCACCGCCCAGAATGGTCCCTTGGTTTTTTCGTTCGATGTTTCAGATCGCCGCCTTTTGCCTCGGTCTGGCAATCTGTGTTGCACTCGTTTTGTGGTTCAATCAGCCGCGTACGAACACGCCGGTGGCCTTGGCGAAAGAAGGCAAGGCAAGCTTCCAGCCCAGGCGGCCGCTTGACGCCAGCGGATTTTACTTGCTTGTCGAAGCCAACCAGTGGGGTGGCAAAACTCCCCTCGAAGAGATCGCTGGGATCTGGGGGCGCTCCGAGCCCAAGATCCTCCATGACCTCGATCTGCGGGTGAAAACAGGAGGCCAGAGGGTCGATGTCCAGGTGCCGGCGGTGTTGACCAAGGCCAGCTTTCTTTTATCGCAGGGGAAAACGGAAGAGGCTTATGCCCTGCTAAAGCAAACCCGCAGCCAGGTGGACGCGCAAGAAGGCCTCGGAAAAAAAGTAATTCTGGGCAACTTGCTTTATGTCCTGGGTGTTGCGGCCCTGCGCCTCGGGGAAAACGACAACTGCATCCTTTGCCGGGGAGAGAGCTCCTGCATTCTTCCGATGGCTCCAAGCGCCATTCACCAAAACCCGCGGGGCTCGCGAGCGGCCATCGAACATTTTGGCGAATACCTGCGCGAGCACCCCGATGATCTGGAAATCAAATGGCTGCTCAATGTCGCTCACATGACTCTCGGGGAATATCCGCACAAAGTCGATCCCGAATCTCTGCTTCCACTGGAGGGTTTTTTTCAATCGCTCGTGGATATCGGCAAATTTCGCGACATCGGTCATTTGACCGGACTGAACCGCCTCAATCAGGCCGGCGGCGTCGTCATGGACGATTTCGATAACGATGGCTTGCTCGATTTAGCGGTCACCTGCATGGACCCGCGCCAGCCGCTGGCGTTTTTTCGCAACCTGGGCAATGGCCAGTTTGAGGAGCAAACCAAGATCGCGGGACTTCAGGCGCAACTGGGCGGTTTGAATTGCGTGCAGACCGATTACAACAACGATGGGCTCGTCGACCTGTTCATTCCGCGCGGCGCCTGGCTCAACGCGCCGATCCGTCCGACGCTGCTTCGTAACGACGGCGGATTTCGCTTCACCGATGTCACGGCTGAATCTGGCCTGATGGACGCGGTCAATTCCAATTGCGCCGAGTGGGCCGACTACGACAATGATGGCTGGCTCGATCTATTCATTTGCTGCGAGAAGCAAAGCAACAAGCTTTATCGCAACCAGGGCAATGGCACCTTCAAGGACGTAACCGTCGACGCGGGTTTGGCGTTTATCGCCCAATCGTTCGCCAAGGGATGCGCCTGGATCGACATCGACAACGACGATTTTCCCGACCTTTTTGTGAACTACCTCAATGGCAAGGGGCAGCTTTATCGCAACAACCGCGACGGGACGTTCACCAATGCGACCCAGTCGATGGGGATCGACGGGCCGTCCATGGGATTTTCTTGTTGGGCCTGGGACTTCAATAACGATGGATTCCTCGACATTTTCGCGACTTGTTACGAGCGCTCCCTCAAGGATGCCGTGCTCGGTTTGCAAGGTAAACCGCATGGTCTGAAATCGAACAAGCTATTCCTCAACGAAAAAGGGAAGGGGTTTCGCGACATCGCCAAGGAAGCAGGGCTCGACAAGGTGTTCGTGGCCATGGGCAGCAACTTCGCCGATTTCGATAACGATGGCTACCTCGATTTCTACCTGGGCACGGGCGAACCGAACATCGCCACGCTCATTCCCAACCGGATGTTCAAAAACATGGAAGGAACGCGGTTTGAAGAGATCACCGGATCGGCCGGAGTGGGGCACTTGCAAAAAGGCCATGGAGTCGCTTGCGGCGACTGGGACCGCGATGGCAACAACGACCTCTTCATCGTGATGGGCGGAGCGGTTGACGGTGACAGGTATCACAACATTCTGTTTCAAAACCCTGGGCACGACAACTCTTGGGTCACGGTCAAGTTGCACGGCAAAAAGACCAACCGGGCCGCGATCGGCGCTCGCATTAAGGTGGTGGGCAGTGGAGGGAATCCGCTGACCGTTCACCGGCACATTTCCTCAGGCAGCAGCTTTGGCGGCAATCCGTTGCAACAGACCATTGGCATGGGCAAGTCCAAGAAAGCCGCCACGCTTGAGGTGCACTGGCCGACGAGCGGTACGACGCAGACCTTCCACGATGTCGATCTCAACCAGGCCATAGAAATCACCGAATTCGAGACCGGCTACAAAAAACTTAACTGGAAGCCGCTGCCCGTACCCAAGTGAATGTTTCGCCTTTCCAATCACATGGGCGAGGGGATGCCTGGCATGCACTCACCTTGTTAAACAAAAGCATCAGGATCGGCTTGGGTTGCAGCCGGTTTCGATGCTGGAGATTTTCCCTTGGACCGTTATCTTGCCGCCGCGATTCAGATCGACATGCAGAACCCCAAAAGCCGGACGGAAATAGGGCCCAGGGTTCAAAAAATGCTCGCGATGATCGAGCAGTGCGCGGTGGGTTACCGGCCGTTGGGTGATGTGAAGTTGATTGTTTTTCCCGAGTTTGCCCACACTCCGCCGGTCTATGCCGAGAAAGCCGACCTGATCAAACACCTTGCGGTTTCGCTGCCCAATGAGCACACCGAGGCGTATCAAAGGAAGGCGCGCGAGTTGGATCTTTACATCCAGACAGGGACCTTTCTGGAGGTCGATCCCGCCTGGCCCGGGCATGTCTTCAACACCACTTGTCTCATTGGACCCGAGGGAATCGTTGCCAGCTACCGCAAGGTTTATCCCTGGCTTCCCTGGGAGGTGCACACCTCTCCCGCCGATCTGCCCGGATACGATCGGCCGCTCTTCCCGGTGGCCGACACGCCGATCGGCAAGCTAGGGGTGGCGATCTGTTACGACTGGCTCTTTCCCGAAGCGATTCGCTCGCTGGCGCTCAACGGCGCCGAGGTGCTTATTCGGGTCTCAGCCTACATGGACCCCTGGGGGGCGACTGCGCCCATGGACTGGTGGACCGTTGTCAATCGCTGCCGCGCTCTGGAAAACACGGCTTATGTCGTGGCTTGCAATCAAGGGGCAGCTCAGGGAAATTACCCCCCATTCTCCTGGCCCGGCGGAAGTATGATCGTCGATTTCGATGGCCGCATCCTCAGCCAGGCCGACCCGGGTCCTGGCGACAAGATTGTCGTCTCCACGATCGATCTGGCTTTATTGCGGCATGAGCGCCAGCGGCGCCAGATGCACCGGATGCTCGACCACCTCAAGCCGTGTCATCGTCAGCTCCCGGACATGGACGGCAGCCATCCCAAGAGATAAAAGAGATGGCCAATTGGGGGAATGGCGAGAATGAAAAACATTTATTAGGATAAGGATAAGAGATTGAATCGATGGGCGTCGCTGAAGAATTAGCGAGCTGGAGCTTGCGGAAATAGCACCGCGGAATCGATATGTAAAAAATGGAGAAGATCTCGACTGGAATCTGTCCGCGGTCAAATCAGATGCTTGCGCCGCAAGGCGAGCAAGTCGCCAAATGCCGGTTTTAGCTGGCCCTTGGTATCGATCAGCCCGCAGTAGGGATACACATGGGGCGCGCGGTCGTCGAAGTGGCACCAGCGGATCTCTTCGACCTGCGGTTTGCACATGAGTAGTTCCAAGTACTGGCGCACCCAGGCCTGCTGACCTTCGGCCGTGTACTGTGCGCCCAGGCGCCCTGGACCGACTGCCTGGCCGGGATCGGCCAGAGGATCGGGATCGCCTGCGGAAGGGAAGCCGACGACAAGGCGGATCGGTTTGCCCAAAAAGCCGAAGGCGTCGATCATGCGCGAAACTTCGAGAATCTCCCGCAGGGCGCCGCCGCGCGGGCTCGTGCCCATCACCATATCCAGTTCGATGGCGGCCAGGGGCAGACCGGTGCGCACCATCGTCTCGGCAAAACCGAGCGGGCTGTAATTGCGCGGTTCGTTCGCCATCAGCTCGCCGGCCGGCTGGCTGATACCGAGGACCAGGTTCGCCTTGCTGCCCGACTTCGCCGCGACATCGCATAAATGAAACGACAAGCGAAGCCATTCGTCCTCATCGAGGTCGAACACCTCGCCCAAATTGGCGCCGAGCAGAATCGTCCAGTGGCGGATGATCCCCTGGTAGCGGTTCAAGACCACATGGAGATGCTTGGTCAGGTAGGAACTAAGTCGATGGGGATCGACCTTGCCCGACATGATCCAGTCGGGCATGGCGTTGTGCCGGAAGTCGATGATCGGCCCTGCGGAAACTTCGATCCGCGACGCCATGGCCGATTCGATCATCCGATCGGCTTTTTGCCACTGGTATTGCCCCTGTACCGGCTCCAGTTGCCGCCACGGAAATGGAATGTGAATTTGGTGAAAGGGGAAGTTGGCCAGCGCCGCGGCGGAGAGTTCAAAGGGTTCGAAGTTTTCGCCCAGACCCACGGCAAAGCGGGTGGGAAGCTTGGGCGTTCGTTCCTTGCGAATTTCGAGCACCCGCTGCGTGTACACCGCGGTGACTTCGTCACCCAGCTTGTGAGCGCGCACCAGACCCTCGATGCAGGCATTCTCATCGACCTCGTCGCCTTCACAGGTGACGACTCGGCCAAGAATCTGACACAACTGCGACAAAACCGATTTCAAATGGGGCGGAGTTTCTAGGCCCAGCATTTCCCAGTCGGAAGACTGATTGCGCAAACGGCAGATTTTTCCCCGAAGGAGTTCCAATAAGAGGTTATAGGGCTTGTCGCGCGGCATCAAATTGCCGGTCGTGCCCATGACCCGGCCGACTCCGGGCAATTCGATATTGGCGCATAGATGGGTGCTTTCGTCCCCAAGATGGGTCAAAACGAAAGCGCCGTTGCGCATTTCCTTGGTGGTCATGAACGGGTAGCGATCAGGACCTCCCGCCAAGTAAGCGTCTAGGTTGGTGCCGCCTAACAGGTCTTTTCGTTTCAAGTGAATGGGGATGGAGGCCATGCCAGGACGCCGAACGATGCGGGTAACCACTTATCCCAAAGGTATGAATTCTCTCGGCGGTTTCATGCCGCCTTGCGATCCATCGCCACAATCGTGATTCCCAGGCGATTGGCAAGCGAGATCGTTTCAGGTCCATCAAGGAAGATCGTTTTTTCCGATTCGATAGCGAGAACCCGTCCGCCGGCACGGTGCAGATTCTGAATCGTTTTCAGGCCGACGGTGGGCACGTCAAAGCGCATGTCCTGCTGTGGTTTGGCCACCTTGACCAGGGTGAAGCCCCCTTTGCGGCAAAGCGCCCCGGCGCGCAAAATGGCCTCGTCGGTGCCTTCGACCGCCTCGACCGCAAGTACGCAGCGGTCCTTGATGGCGACCGATTGACCGACATCGAGGCGGCCCATCTCCTTGGCCAGGCCCCACCCGAAATCGATGTCGAGTTCTTCAGTTTTATTGAGGCCTTTGAAGGTCAGAATGCCGCGTTTCACGAGCAACTCCGGGCAAAAGTCCAGGGCTGAGAAAAAGTCCATGCCGTCCTTGCGAAACTCTTCGATGATTCCAAGGAGTATGGAGTCGTCGCGGTTGTCGGCTTTCGATTTGCCGTACCAGAAACGGATCATCCGCAAGTCAGGCACCAGGCTGAAGATGCGCCAGGGAGCATAGATGATATTGGCTTTGAAGACCTTGCCCGCCATGACGAGGCGGCGCACTCCGAACGAGCGAAAAAGCCCGATCATGCGGCCCAATTTGGCCACCCCCGACCAGGCAAATTCGTCCACTTCGGCGATGAGCTCTTTTTCCGCGGCGCCCTGCAAGCCGACGCAGGCCACGCGGTAACCCTGTCTGCGCGCATTGCGAGCAAAGGTAAAAGGAAATTGGCCCCAACCCGCCAACAGGCCGATCGTGTCGCCGCGTCTTAAGGGCGGAATCGATTTCCAGTCGTGTGCGGCAGTCATGATTGCAATAGGCCCTCGTGGGCCGCATTGGCCCTTATTCGGTCTTTTCCGCAAGCCCCGCCATTTTCGCAAGTGTGCGGACTTGGCGAATCGTTTCGGGCAGCCGTTCGAGGCAAATGATCATCCTTTTGAATTCGTGCACGGGCCGTGCCGGCGCGCCGAGGATCTTTTCTCCGTCGGGCACATCGCGCATCACTCCCGACCGCGCTCCAATAACCACTTGATTGCCAATGGTCAAGTGATCCGCGAGCCCGGCCTGGCCGGCGATGACGACATGGCTGCCGGTGGTGGTCGAACCCGCGATGCCTGCCTGACTTACGATCAGGTTGCCCGGTCCCAGTTTGCAGTTGTGCCCAATTTGCACGAGGTTGTCGATTTTGGAACCCTTACCGATCCGGGTTTCTTCGAAGGTGGCCCGGTCGATCGTCGTGCACGCGCCGATTTCCACATCGTCTTCGAGAATGGCGATTCCCAACTGCTGCACCTTGTTGTGGATCCCTTTTTCGTTGCGGTAGCCAAAGCCATCCGCGCCGATCACCGCGTGCGCATGGATCGTGACGCGATGGCCCAAGACCGTGCGGGGGTAAAGGACGACGCCCGAGTAAAGGGTCACGTCATTTCCCAACATGCAGTTCTTGCCCACGACGGCGTGCGGGTGCAAAGTGCAACGGTCCCCCAAAACGGCGTTCTCCCCGACCACGGCGAAGGGGTGAATTTCGCACTCGGCGCCAATCTGTGCCGTGGGGTGGATGATGGCGGTCGGGTGGATTCCCGGCGTGCGCTTTTCTTCCAGGCCGCGCAGCTTCTTGACCAGTTCGCAGAAAGCCGAAAGGGGGTCCTTGACCGCGATCGTCGGCCGTTCGGCCAGCTCGATTCCCTCGGGGACGATCAGTGCCCCCGCTCGCGACTTCTCGGCCGATTTGAGGCTCTTGGCGTTTTCCAAAAAACTGATGTCGGCGGGCCCGGCCATTTCAAGAGAGCGAGCGCCGCTGAATCGTGTGGAGGTGGTGCCCCGGCGGGTTCCCTGAACCCAAGAGGCAATTTCCTCAAGACTGGCTTCCATCCGTGGGGCCTTTCGGGAAAAAACTCCGGTATCCCCTGGGCGCAAACGGGTTTCCGGAAGAGCCATAAATCTAACCCGACCCGCCTCCCCCGGACAACCCCAACCCGACTCTTTGCCTATTTCAACATTGGCATGAGGTGCGGCGCCTTTGACGTTGATTTGGAAGCGCTGGGTATAGCCGGGAACCCACCCTAGAATATCCTGACCTCATTCTTCATCCGATTTGCCTTCCGCGGAACCAGTTTATGTTTCGGGTAAAAATTTCCCTGGCGGCGCTGGCGCTTGTCTCCGGTTTCGCACAGGCCGGCGATTGGCCGCAGTGGCGCGGTCCCAATCGCGATGAAAAGTCGACGGAAACGGGTTTGAAGAAGGATTTTAAGGCGGCGCCCAAAGTTCTTTGGAAGATCCGAGATGCGGGGACAGGCTATTCCGGCCCGTCGATCCTTGGCGGCAAACTTTATTTGACGGGCGGCACGCCTGAAGGAAAGAAACATTCCGACGAGGTATTCTGCCTTGATGCGGAAACCGGCGCCCCCATCTGGCGGGTGACGCTCGATACCACCTATGAAGACTCCGGTCCCGATGCGAAATGGGGGGGAGGTCCCCGGGCCAATCCGACGGTAACCGAAGATGGCAAGATTTACCTGCTCGGTATTCGCGGTGATCTTTATTGCCTGGATGCCAAGAACGGAAAGACTAACTGGAAAAAAAACTACGGCAAAGATTTCGGCGGGAAATTGATGTCGGGTTGGGGATTCAGTGAATCTCCGCTGGTGGATGGCGACAAGCTCGTTTGTGTCCCCGGTGGCGCCGAGGGCGGAATCGTGGCACTTAATCGCCATACGGGTGCCTTGATTTGGCAAGCCAAGGAAATCACCGACGATGCGGGATATTCCAGCTTGGTCAAAGCCAACCTCGCAGGTGTCGAACAATATGTCACCTTGACCGGAAGTTCGGTCGTTGGCGTCGATGTGGAGTCGGGGAAACTGCTTTGGAAGTACGACTGCAAGGGTCGCTATCGTGTCGCGGTCATTCCCACACCGGTCATCGTTGGGCCGGATTTGGTGTTTGCAACCGCGGGTTACGGCGCCGGTTGCGATCTGATCAAGATCAGCGGCGGCAAGGATAAGCAAGAAGCGGTGGGAGTGTTTACGAGCAAGGAAGTTGCCAATCATCATGGCGGTGTCTTCTTTCTTGATGGTTATATTTATGGCCATAGCGATTCGAGCGGGTGGGTTTGCTGGAGCATCGTCGATGGCAAGTTGAAATGGGCCAGCAAGAAGCCGGAAAAAGGGTCCGTAACCTACGCCGATGGCGCGCTTTACTGTTACGGCGAGAGCAGCGGCGACCTCTTCGTATTGGCTGCCAGCCCGAGCGGATTCAAGGAACTCGGTCGCTTCCGCTTTCCGGAGAAAACGAAAATTCGCAAGCCTGACGGTAAGAACTGGACCCACCCGGTGATCGCCAACGGCAAGCTCTATTTGCGCGACCAAGACATCCTTTTTTGCTTTGACATTAATAACAATAATTGATCGGTTCAGGAATTCAAAGGATTTGACTTATGAATCGGTTTCGTAGTCTGGCAATTTTTGCGTTGGGTCTGCTTTGTTCTTCAGATCTGGTTATTTCAGGAGCCGATTGGCCCGGTTACGGTGGCCCCAATCGTGATGGCACAAGCCCCGAAACGGGCCTCAAGGCAACCTGGCCGAAGTCGGGTCCGCCTCTTGCCTGGACCTTTGAAAAGACGGGCACCGGTTACGGCGGACCCGCCGTGGTAGGGGGCACGGTTTTTATCCTGGGTACCGAGGAGAAAACCGAAACCGCGTTCGCACTTTCCTCGGAAGGCAAGCTTCTCTGGAAAGCGCCGATCGGACCGATATTCGACTTCGATAGCAATGCCTGGTCCGGCGGCCCGAATTCCACGCCGGCAGTATCCGACGGCAAAGTCGTGGCGCTTGGCAGCCAGGGAATCTTGGTGTGCCTGGATGCCAAGGACGGCAAGGAAATCTGGAAAATCGATCTTCCCGCCGCCATGGGCGCCGAGGTCAATCCTGTTGGCGGCGGGCCCGACAAGATGGGCTGGGGCTATTCCTGGTCGCCGATCATCGAAGAAGGACAGTTGATCATCACTCCTGGAGGCCAGGGCGGCTTGGTCGCCGCGCTTGACCTTGCCACGGGCAAGGTCAAATGGCGTTCCACGGCGGTCAAATCCGCGGCCACCTATTCGACCGCGGCCATTGGAACGATCGCAGGCCAGAAGCAGATCGTCGCGCTGACTCAAGAAGGGCCGGTGGGAATCTCGTTCAAGGACGGTTCGCTCCTTTGGTCGTACAAGAAAGAGGCGCCTTATCCGGATGTCGTTTGCCCCACACCGATCATTTCAGGAGATTCGGTCTACCTGAGCATCGGCTTTGGCGCGGGGGCGGAACGAATTGCGATTAAGGCGAACGGCTCGGCCCAGGCGGCTGAATCGGTTTGGAGTGAAAAGGAAATCGCCAATGACAATGGCGGTGTCGTGCTTTTCGGCGGCAAGGTCTACGGCTTTCATTTGAAGCGGGGCTGGCAATGCCAGGACCTGGAAACGGGCAAAAAAGTTTGGGAGTCGAAGCGCGGTTCCCTGGGAGTGGGGTCGTTGATGATCGCTGACGGAAAAATCTTTGCCGTGGCGGAAGACAAGGGTGAAGTGGGTTTGATTCAGGCCAAAGCCGACAAATACACCGAGGTGTCTAAATTCAAATTGCCCAAGGAATCTTCACTACGCAAACAGCGAGGAAAGGTCTGGACTCACCCGGTCCTATCCGACGGAAAACTCTATGTGCGTGATCAGGATCTGCTTTTTTGCTTCACCGTGAAATAGTCGAAGCAAAGCGCGGAAATTGTCGCTTAAAAACTGGTTCGTTGCATGACCTCCTTGGAGAAACCTGAGATCCGACTCGATCGCGACCAGCTTCGCCAAATCCAGGAAACGAAACTCGGCCGGGTGCTGGAAAGCGCCCGGTCGATTCCTTTTTGGAAGCCATTTCTGGCGGCAGTTCATTCGTCAACGCCCTGGGAGACGCTGTCTCGTCTTCCCTTCGTTACTAAGGACCAGCTTGTTGCCGATCAGAAAGCCCGGCCTCCTTTTGGTGGCCTGTTCGCCTCGCATCAGGGGCCGCCCAGCCGCTATCACCAGACCTCAGGCACCTCGGGCCGATCGCTGCGCTGGCTCGACGATCCGGCAAGCTGGGAGTGGATGCTTTCCTGCTGGCGGATTGGCTTTGAACTGGCGGGCGTTGACCGAAGCGACCGGCTCTTCTTCCCCTTTTCCTTCGGACCTTTCCTCGGTTTTTGGACCGCGTTTGAAGCGGCGAGCCGCGCGGGGATCCTGAGCATTCCTGGCGGCGGACTTTCTTCCGAAGCGCGGTTGCGGATGGCGATCGACCTGGAAGCGACGATCCTTTTGGGAACTCCCAGTTATCTGCTGCATCTGGGAGAGCGGGCCAGGGAAATGCAGCTTCGCCTGCCGAAGGTGCGCATGCTCATCGTGGCGGGCGAACCCGGCGGAAGCATTCCCGGCACGCGCCGGCGGCTGGAAGAAGCCTGGTCGGCTCGCGTGATCGACCATTGCGGCATGACCGAAACGGGACCGACTTCCATGGAGTGCGAGGCCCACCCCCATGGATTGCACATTTTCGAATCGGAGTTCCTTGCCGAGATTATCGATCCGGCGACGGGACAGGCGGCCGATCGGGGAGAGCTCGTGCTGACGAACCTGGGCCGCACCTATGGCCCGCTCTTGCGTTACCGCACCGGCGATCTGGTGGAAAAGGACCTTGAACCTTGCCCGTGCGGCAGTCTGTTCCTGCGGCTCAAAGGGGGGATTCTGGGCCGGCGCGATGACATGGTCTTCATTCGCGGCAATAACTTTCACCCATCGGCCTTGCTGCCGGTGCTGTTCGATCTGCCCGAGTTGGCCGAATACCGCGCGACGATCCATTCGGGCGAGGCGCTCTCGTCGCTGCGCCTCGAAGTGGAACCGGTCATCGGCGCGTTGGCCGAACCCCTCGTCGATAAGGTGGAGAAGTTGATCCGCGAGAAATTCCTGTTTCGGGCGGAAGTCGAGGCCGTGCCGGCCGGTTTTTTGCCCCGCGCCGATCTCAAGGCGCGCCGCCATATCTTGATCCGCGATTGAGCGGGCCGAAGATCCACTTCGGTCGATCCTGGTTGACTGGGCGCCCGATCCTGAATCATCCGCCTGCCGGATCTCGCAAATCTGATATTGACACCATGGTTGCCCTTGGTATGAGGGCGGCACTATGAACACCATCCTCCTGCTTTTGGTCGTCCTTCCAGCCCAACCGGCGCCAGGCAAAAACCCTTTGGTTTCCACCCAGGGAAACCAACCGGCCCGGGTCGGCAAGGTTCTTCTGCTCGAAAACGAACGAACGATCGAGGGGGAGGTCGAGCGGTATCCCGATTTCTATCGGGTGCGCCGTTCCGTGGGGGAAACGCAGATTCCCACCCACCAGGTGCTCGCGCTCTGTGCCGATTACAAGGAAGCTTTCGAGTTCTTAAAGCGCCGCACCAATCTTTCCGATGCCGATGAGCGCTTCAAGCTGGCCGAATGGGCACAGAATCGCGGACTGTTGGCCGAGGCGATGGAAGAAAGCCAGGCGGCACTGCAACTTCGGCCCGCGCACGAGCCGACCAAGCGTCTGAAGCTGGTGATTGAACAGATGGAACGGCGCGAACGGGAGAAGAAATTGTTTCCCGACAAACAACCGGTGAACCTCGCTCATAGCGATGGAATTGCGCCCCTGCCTTTTGAGGTCTCGACCGACGCGCTTGGCGTCTTTTGCCAAAAGATCCAGCCTTTGCTCATGAATTCCTGTGCTTCCTGCCATGCGACGGGCAAGGGGGGGAATTTCAAATTGGTGCGGGTCTATTCGGGTTCCAATACGAACAAGCGGGTCTTGCAAAATAATCTTGCCGCCGTGCTTGCCCAGATTTCCCCCAATCAGGTGGGCGCGAGCCCAATCCTGGTCAAATCGGTCAGTGTGCACGGAGACCTGACCCAGGCGCCCTTACACAACCGCTCCAACCAGGCCTTCCGCATGCTCGATGAATGGATCCGCTACACGGTGGCGAATTCTCACTTCGACCCAACCATGCCTTCCCCGGCTTCCCTTGCCGCGGTCGCCATCCCGAACACCGCGCCGATCCAGGTGGCGATTCCGGCGTCGGCGAAGGCGGGGGCCGTGCCCGCATCGGGTGCGGTCATTCCGGCCGGAGCATCGCTGACGAATAAAGCAAGCGAATTCGCCAGCGGCATGGGGGACAGCGCGGACAAGTCTGCGGCGAGCAGCGCCGACAAACCCGGAAGTCCCTCGGAAAAGCCGGGCAGTGAGCCTGCCAAGGCGAGTGAACCGGTGAGCGCGGGAGCCAAAGCAACGCCAAAGGGGCCGGTGGACCCCTACGATCCGGACGGGTTCAACCAGGGGTCAAAACCGCCGGAAAAACCGGCGCCCAGTCCCTGAGTGGGCGTAAGGCCACCGGGAACTTACCAAAATTGCAACCCAGTCAAGTCCCTTCCTTTCGAAGGGGCTTTTCTTATTATGGATCAAAAGGTACAAGGGTTGAGAGCGCATGGCGAAACAGTCAAATCGCGGTTCCAAATCTCAGGAGCCACAGGAAGCCGAGGAGAAAAAATCCTTGCCGGAAAAACCGAAACCCTCGTCCAGTCCCACAAGCAACCCGGGCCCATTCGATGTGGAAACGGTGCGCGATCTGGTTCACCTCATGAAGGAACATGAGCTGGCCGAAATCGAACTGGCCGATGGCAGCCGCAGCCTCAAGTTGAAGCGGACGGGCTCCGCGGTGGCGGTGCAGCCCGCATATGCACCGGCACCACCGGTGCATATGCCCCATCATGCCAGTGCGGCGCCCCCGACCCCCGCGCCCAGGGAAACGCCCGCCGCACCCGCAGCGAGGGCGCTTCTTGAAATCAAGAGTCCGACACCGGGAACCTTTTACGCTCAGGACAAGCCGGGTTCGAAGCCGTTTGCCGAGGTCGGAAAGAAAATCACCCCCACCTCGGTGGTGTGCATCATTGAGGCAATGAAGATTTTCAACGAGATTCAGGCCGAAGTGACCGGGACGATCGTGGAGATCCTTGTGGGGGACAAGCAGCCCGTCGAATACGGGCAAGTTCTTTTCCGGGTCGACCCCGCCAATTAGGCGCATCCCCCAGTAGGGGCATCCCAAGGTAGGCGCTTTTGGCCTCCCGATCCATCGCATTGCCTAGGAAGTTCTCCATGTTTCAGCGCATCATGGTCGCCAATCGCGGCGAAATCGCCCTCAGGATCATTCGGGCCTGCCGCGAGATGGAGATCGAAGTCGTTGCCGTTTATTCGGAGGCCGATCGCGGCGCTCCTTATCTTGCGCTGGCGAACCAGGCGATTTGCATTGGCCCCGGACCCGCCGCCGAAAGCTACTTGAACATCCCTCGCCTCATCAGTGCCGCCGAAATAGGCGACGTGCAGGCGATTCATCCCGGCTACGGCTTTCTTTCGGAAAATGCGCATTTCGCCGAAGTTTGCCGTTCCTGCAAAATCGAGTTCATCGGTCCCTCGCACGAGTCGATGAGGCGCCTGGGGAACAAAAGCGAAGCGCGCAAGCTCGCCATGGAGGCCAAGGTTCCGGTCGTGCCCGGTTCGGAAGGGCTGATCACGAGCGAAGAGCAAGCGGTCGAACTGGCTCACCGCATGGGTTTTCCCGTGTTGATCAAGGCTTCCGCCGGCGGCGGCGGGCGTGGCATGCGCGTCGCCCACAACGACATCGCTTTAAAGAGCGGATTAACCTCGGCCAGTCAGGAGGCGGAAAGCGCCTTCAAGGACGGTTCGGTCTACCTCGAAAAATACATCGAACAGCCGCGCCATGTCGAAGTGCAAATCCTAGCCGATCAGCATGGCAATACGGTACATCTTTGGGAGCGCGATTGCAGTTTGCAGCGCCGCCATCAAAAGCTGGTCGAGGAGTCGCCTGCCCCCAATTTGCCGGCCGAGGTGCGCGAGGCGATTTGCGCCGAGGCGGTGAAGCTCGTCAAGGCCGCCGGATATTACTCCGCGGCGACCTGCGAATTTTTGGTCGACAAATACAACAAGTTTTATTTCATTGAAGTCAATACCCGAATTCAGGTGGAACACCCGGTCACCGAACTGGTGACGGGAATCGACCTGATCAAGGAGCAGATTCGGATCGCGGCGGGAGAAAAACTGCCCTTCACCCAAAAGGACATTATCCACAAAGGGGCGTCGTTTGAGGTGCGGATCAATGCTGAAGATCCCAACCACAATTTCCGCCCTTCACCGGGGACGATCACGAAGTGGACGGTGCCAGGCGGCCCGGGCGTGCGGGTCGACACGCATGCTTCCACCGGTTACAAGGTGCCGCCCAATTACGACTCGATGGTGGCCAAATTGCTCGTTTACGCTCCGGACCGTGCCCAGGCGCTGGTGCGAATGCGGCGGGCGCTCGCGGAGTTCCAGGTGGAAGGAATCGCCACGACGATTCCCTTGTTGCGTGAGATTTTCCGCAATTCGGCCTTCATCGAAGGCAAGGTCGACACGACTTTCATTGAGCGGACCTACTACCCGAAGAAAGACTAGCCCTTAAGTCTGAACCGTGGAATTCTCCGTGGGCAGTTGAACGGAAACCGCCGCGGCGCATTGATCTCCCTCTCCCGTTTGGAAATTGAACGATCCACGGCCATGCCGTCGGCGTGTGCCAAGGGTATTGGCGTTGGTGCGCCAACGTCTGGGCCAAGTTTGTTGTTTTCCATTAGCAGTTCCCTGATTGCAGTGCTGATGTAAGCGATGGCAGCAGCGCCTTTCTTTAAATATTCCTTATCGATTTGACCTGCCGTCCCGCGGCCCGGAGTTGTCGGTTTTTATCCCGAAGTCGCAAGCAATGATAATTTAATGAGTTAAGGTGAATGGTTCTCACTGGCAGGGCTTCAGGCATGAAGGATCGTTAGATTTTCTTTGAGAGATGGATCACTTTTTCGAAAGGGGTCACCTACAATTTCTTACAGACCAACCTCTCGCGACCCATCCGCTTTGCCCATGCCAATGAAAGGGCGCCTCCAACCATGGAATGGCTGAATTATCATCATCTTCTCTATTTTTGGGTGGTCTCGAAGGAAGGAAGCGTGAGCCGGGCGGCGGAGCTTCTTCACGTCACTCCGGCGACGGTGAGCATTCAGGTGCGCGAACTGGAAAACTCGCTGGGGGTGAAACTGTTTCGCAAATCGGGCCGAGGATTGGCGCTGACCGAAACGGGCGAAGCGGTCTTTCACTATGCCAAGGATATTTTCTCGCTGGGCCGGGAATTGATCGACATGGTCAAGGGCAGGCCGGTCGGCAGGCCGCTCCTCTTACGTGTCGGCGTGGCCGAAGTCATGCCCAAGCTGGTGGCGCACAAGCTAATCGAACCGGCTTTTCACTTGCCCGAAAAAATGAGGCTGGTTTGCCAGGAAGGGACGATGGCGCAGCTTGTTGCGGATTTGAGTATTCACAAGCTTGATGTCGTGTTGTCCGAATCGCCGCTCGACCCGACCTTGAAAGTGAGGGCTTTCTCCCACCTTCTGGGCGAGTCGGAGATCTGCTTTATGGCGGTCAAGGAGATTGCCGATCCACTACGCGACGGATTTCCGCAATCGCTCAATCGCGCGCCGATGCTTCTACCGACGCCCAATACCTCCCTCAGGCGCTCGCTCGATCTTTGGTTTCAAGACCATCAGATCGCGCCGGATATTCGCGGCGAGTTTTCCGATAGCGCCATGATGAAAATCGTGGGCCGCTCCGGCGCCGGTGTGGTCGTGGTTCCTGAAACGATCGTGGAAGAAGTTCAAGCCATGTTTGGGGTCGAAACGATCGGCAAGGCCGATGGAGTCAGGGAGCGTTATTTTGCCCTCTCGGTCGATCGCAAACTCAAGCACCCCGGCGTGCTCGCCATCTCCCAGGGCGCCAAGCCCAAGCACCGCGAGCTGGAAACCAGCGGCGCGAAAAAAGGCACCTAGATAAGCGCAGGAGAGCGAATCGGTTTTGCGTTGATCTCCTTATCTTTTCCTTCTTCTCTTGACCAAAAAAAACCGCCCCGGTCTTCCGGGGCGGTTTTTTTTGGGCCTTTTACACGGGAACAGGGAACTAGAATTCCCACTTTTTCTTGGCGCCGCTTCGTTTGCCCGGTTGAGGAATCGGGTAAATTCCCTTCTCGTCGGCGCGAACGGGTGCGGGACCGTCCATCACCAACTTGTCGATTTCCCCGCCCAGATCTTGTTCCGAATTCAGCGCCTCATCGTAGGTGATGATCTGGCCAGTGTGGGCGGCCATGCGGCCCATCGCGGTCACCAGCGAAGCTTCGGCGCCGCGGCGCGCTTCGTTATACGGTTTGTCCTGGCGGATGGCTTCGAGCAGGTGCTGCCATTCGAGCTGGTAGGGGTTGGGTTCCTCGGCGGGACCGCGCCAAATCACGTCGGAGTTGACGAAGTTCTGACCCTTGAAGGCCCGTGCCTTGGTCGGGAAGTGGCCCGAGGCCGAGATGATCGCCGAACCCTTGGTGCCGTGCGCGTAGCTGGAATGCTCCTGGTGGCAGCCGCTCATCGTGCGGCCTTCCATGAACAGTTTCGCGCCGTCGGCGAAGGTGTACTCGACCGAGTAGGAATCGAAGTTCTGGTCGACGAATCCGTCGCGGTAGGTGCGGCCGCCGGTGGCTTGCGCCTTGATCGGCCAGGCGTCTTTCATCCAGCAGGTTTCGTCGATGTTGTGGATGTAGAAGTCGCTAAAGCAGCCGCCCGACGCCCAGAGGAACCCGTGGAAATTGCGGATCTGCCAGGGCAGTTCCTTTTGGCCCGCGGGCATCGGCCGAGTCAAGGCGGTGCCGACGGGGCCATGCATGCGGTAGGCGCGCAGCAAGGTGATGTCGCCGATCAGGCCATCCTTGATCTTGTCGTGCAATTCCTGGCGCACCACGCAGTGGCGGCACATGAGGCCGACGCCAACCTTCAGGTTTTTCTTTTCCGATTCGGCGGCAAGAGCGAGCATGCGGCGCGTGCTCGGTCCATCGACCGTGGTCGGCTTTTCCATGAACACATTCACGCCTTTTTGAATCGCGTAGCCGAAGTGGGCCCAGCGGAAGGCAGGAGGGGTTGCGAAGATCGCAATGTCGCCCGGCTTGAGCAGATCGATCGCTGCCTTGTACGCCTCGAAGCCGATGAAGCGGCGGTCCTTGTTGACATCGAAGCGGTCGGCATGCTCTTTTTCCAGGATGCCCGCGCTGAAATCGAGGCGGTCCTGAAACACATCGGCCATCGCATGCAGCTTGATCGGGCCGGCCTTGGCTTGCATGGCGTCGCCCACCGCGCCGGTACCGCGGCCGCCGCAACCGACAAGCGCGATGCGGATGACATTGTCTTGCGCCGCGTAAATCGGGGGAATCGACATGCCCGCAAAGGCGCTGGCCGCGCCGGCCTTGACCAGCGTTCGCCGGCTGATTTTTCGGTTGCTTGTCTTGTTCGATGCTGCCGCCCCTGGTGTTGGTTGGGGGTCTTGGCTGTTCATGATTGGCTCCGGGTGGAAGGAAAAGGGAGGGTCTAACTAACTTAGCGAGGCGGTAGGCATTGCGGGAGTCAGTGGATCTAAAGAAACAGAAGAAAACGAAAAGTTACGAGGAAGATATTCGGCGAAAACCAAGGGAGAGAAGTGGAAAATGAGAAAAACCCGATCCCTGGGCCAGGGATCGGGTTTTCGGGTCAACCCTGTGGGGGTTAATTGAAGAAGCCGCGCTTGGAACGGCCCACGACCTGAACGAGGAAGTTGTATCCGGTGCCCGACGTTCCTTGATTGAGCGCCAGGGAAATTGCCGTCCCCGAGACGGTGCCGCCAAGCGAGCCATTTTGGACGACGGGCGCGGTGTATCCGACCGGAATCGTTCCCACGCGCAAGGTGTAGTTGCCGGGAGTCAAGGTTCCGAAAGAGTAGGCTCCGCCGGCGCCCGTGGCGGTTTGCAAGGAGACGGCCTTGCCAAAGGCATCGGTACCAGTCAGGGTCAGGATGATGCCGGCAAGACCTGGGTCACCCGCGTCGTAGCGGTTGTTCGCGGCCAGGTCATTGGCCACCACGCCGCTGATCACGGTCGGCTTCAAGAGGCCGAAGTTGTAGTCGGTCGCGGTCTGACCGGCCGAAAGGCTCAGGCCCGAGATCGAAGAAGAGCGGATCACGGCGCCGTTGGCGTTACCGGCGGTGGCTTTGCCTTCCAGGTACCCGGTCGGCACGGTGGACTGAATGCGGTAGGTTCCCGGTTTGAGATTGCTGAATTCGTAGGAGCCATCGGCCAGGGTCTTGGTCGTCAGGTTGACCGGGTTGCCGTTGATGTCTTGACCGGTCAGGGTCACGGTGACCGTGCCCACGCCGGGGTCGACAGTCGGGCTGTTGGCCACGCTGCGCGCGCCATCGTTATTTTGGTCGTGGTAGACAAAGCCTGTTACTTTGGCCGGGTTGACGAAGGCGAAGTCGTAGTTCTCCGCATAAGCGTCCTGGCCGATCTTGATGTTCGACACCGAGTCGGTGCTCACGACGCCGCCCAAGGAGCCGGCTTTCACCCCGCCGGTCAACATGCCGGTGGGAGTCGTGACCTTGACCGTGTACGTGCCGGGAAGGACATTCGCGAACGAGTATTCGCCAAACGAGTCGGTCTTGGTCGTCAGGGTGACCGCGCGGCCCTTGTAGTCGGTGCCGGTCAGGGTCAGATTGACATTGGCGAGCAAGGAATCGTTGGCGTCGTAGATCCCGTTGGCATTGTTGTCCTGATACGAGGTTCCCACCAGGGTCGACGGGACGATCGCATTGAAGATGTAGCTGGTGCCGTTGGTGCCCGATGGCAACGAGATTTGCGAGATTTGCGAGGTGCCGGCCACGCCACCCGCCGAACCGGCCAGGGCGTCGGCCATGATCCGTTTGCCCGCCGAGGTGGTCAGTTCGTAGGTGCCGGGGCGCAGACCCGCAAAGGAGAAGGTGCCGTCGGCCGCGGTGACCACCTGCTTGTTGACCGCCTGGCCCATGTCGTTGGTGCCTTGCAAGGTGACAATGGCGCCGAGGATCGGCTGGGTCGATTGTTGGGTGATGCCATCGGGCAACATGCGCACCAGGCCCGACACCGAGACCGGTTTGACTTCGCCGAAGTTGAGCTGGGTGATGGGCGTTTGGGCAAGTGTGACGCTGACCGTATTCAAACCGATGCTGCCGGGAATCGGTGCAATGTTGTTGGTGGTTACGAGGCCGTCGTAATAACCGGTGGGCTGGCTGGCTTCGGTGACCGTGTAATTTCCTGGATCCAGGGGTGGAATCGCGCGGTAGTGATAGACGACGGCGACATTCATGTTGACCATCGAGGTCGCGGAAAGCAGCACGTTGCCGGGGCTGCTCGACATGACGCTGACGCGCGAAAGGAGATTGAGATTGATGGTCGAGGTGGAGAACATCGACAAGGCGGCGCCGGAAAACGTCATCGAGTTCGAGCCGTTGAGCGAAACGGGTCCGGAAGAGCGGCCCGAGGTTCCCGCGTAGTCGTTGACACCGTCGGCGGCGCCCAGATTGAACTGCGTGATGGCGGGATTTGCAGTCACTTCGACGGCCGAAAGTCCCGCCATGCTGACCTTGAACGAGCCGGTTGGTTGCATCGAGACCGTTTCCGGATCGTCTTCAAGATTTTCGGCGCGCAGTGTGGTCGATCCCGCGGCGGTCAAGACGAGCTCGACGCTATCGAGGATGCCCAGTGAGGAATCGAAGCCGGGCAGGCTGACGACGCCGGTGTAGTTGGCCTTGGTGGGATTGACCGTGGTTTCGTACTTCTTGGTCAACGACTGCGCCGGCAGCGAGGACGATTTGTCGAAGCGGTAGGTGCCGTCGCTGGCGCTGATGGTGGTGGAGACCAGAATCCCCTGGGCATTGCGAAGTTCCAGGGGCACGCCGCCAAGACCGGTTTCGGAAATATCGCGGATACCGTTGCCGTTCTTGTCTTCGTAGACCGACCCGCCGATGGTCAATACCGCCGGCACTTCCCGGCTCTCGAAGACCTCGATTTGCAACCGGGCGTGATGAGAGCGTGAAGGATTTTTCTTGCCCGATTTCTTGCCGAACATGGTTTCCAGAATTTTTGCAAAGCTTAAATTTAAGAACATAGAGATTCTCCTCGTGAGTCAGGTCTGATGGCGCGATTTTCCATGCAAGTTCGATGAAACAGGGTAAAAGGACTAGTACTTGTATTCCAGGCCGATGTTGGCACCCGTGATCCACAGGTCCTGGTTGTTCCAGTTGAAGGCAGGCCGCATGGGGCCGGTAACCGTTGTGGGAGGGGGAAGCTGGTTGGGATTGACCACGGGGTCGATCAAGGCTCCGGGCCGTGCGACATTCGACCAGTAGATCAGGTTGTAGCCAACGGTGAATCGGATTCTTTCGCTGAGCAGAAAACCGACATTGATGTCCATTTCGGGAACGACGGTGAAGACCGATTGGTTGTAGGTGCCCATGTTCGATTTTTGCGCGAGCAGGCCGCCTGGATAGGCATTGACGACACCGTTTTCATTGATAAGGGTGTAGCCGTTGATCGTGGCCGATTGGTTGGTGATACCGACACCCAGTTTGCCGTTGAAGCCAAGGCTCCATCGTCCCAATTGCAAGGTGTTCAGAGCGGAAAAGTTACCGCCGTAGAAGTTGTTGAAGGTCTGGAACTGGTCCGAGACGATGAACCCGCCGCGCGCATTGGCGCTGGTGTCGGCCAGGTTTTCAACGATGCCCAACTGTTCGTTGAATTGTTGCCAGCGGAAACCGGTCTGGATATCGGTGGTCCAGCGCGGCCGCCTGATCAGGCCCCAGCGCAAGTTCGCTGTGGCTCCATCGAATTGTTCCTGAGTGTGGACGGTCACGCTACCGGCCACCGAGTTGCCCTGCGGATTGGGGTGGATGGCAGGCTGATACACCTGTTCCACCTGCTGGACATTGTTGAGGGCATTCACAAAAGGACGCCCGACGGTCTGGGTGTTGCCAAATCCCTGGTAGACGTAGTTATTGGCGACCTGGCCCAGGAAGAAGTACTGGGCGTCGACCCCGATGATGTTCTGGGAGCCGAACCAGTAACCGGCAGTGAAGCGGCCGCCGGCTGCGAAATCGTTTTGCAGGTTGCCTCCACCGAAAAGCACCTGGGTGCCTGGCTGCCCGAGGGCGCCCGCACGGGCATCGGCCACCGATCCTTGGGTCACCAGCGCGGGAACTTCCTGGCCATTGATGAACCAGAGCAGCACTTCGGCGCTCAAGAAGAATTTGGGCTGCTCGCCGCAGCGACCGCCGTCGAGCCATCCGGGATGGCCAAACAGCCCATGGCTGTATTCGACCGTTTCGGGGCCGACGAGCACGGGGCCCTCGCCTCCCTTGTAGCCTGTGCCGCCGGAGACGATCATACTTTCCGAAGTGGTGGTCACCGGCAAGGTGGTGACGCTCATCTGTTCCCTGCCGGGGTTCATCCATTCCCACATTCTTTGGCCGAATCCGGGTTGGTTCCCCTGAATGACCTGCTGGCTGGTGGTTGTCCCTTGATTGAATCCCTGACTATCCACGGCAATGGGAGCGATTCGATTGGTCGAGGTCGAAGCCGTCATCCCGTTTTGCGTCGACATGGGGGGCGGCACGGTTTGAAACGGCTGGGTTCCGGGCTTGTTGAACCCATTGCCGAGATTGGAGAACAGGCTAGGCCGGCTGGCGGGCGCGGGAGCGGCATAGGTGTAGGGTTGCGCGTTGGAACCGTTGACCGGCTGGGTGCCGTAGGTGCGAATGCTCGGCGGATTGACCGGGCTGTTGCCATTGATGGGCATCGAGCTTTGGGCCTGAATGATCGAGGTCGCGGTTTGCGCCACGGGAGCCGTCTGGCCCGCCGTCATCGGACTCAAGATGGCGGACGACCCGCCAGGCGAGGTCGCGGCAGCCGACGAGGCCACGGGTGCGCTCGAACCGGGATTGAGGATGATGCCCGGGTTGAGGCTAGGTCTGATCGCGGGAGCCACCGGATTCGTCGTGGTGATGACCGGAGGCCCATCGAGGTCGAGCGTTCGCGGCGCCGAGGGCAGGCCGCCTAAGCGGTTGTCGACCGGCTGCTGCTGCGGGGTCGAGGTGGCGATGGGTGTGGGAAAGCCGACCAGGGCAAACCTGGGAGCGGCCGTGCCGGCATTGGCGCCCGCGGTCACGGGAATGGCCTGCGCGGGACTTGGCTGGAACGGGCCCGGCTGGGAATTTTGGGCAAGAAGCCCAGATCCCTGGGTAAAACCCATTCCCACCAACCCGCAAAGGAGTGGCTTGATCCAGAGTTTTTTGCGTGAGAGTCTGTTCATCGGATCGCTCCTGCGATCGGGCCGAAGTTGCGGGGGGTAGGGATCGGCAATCAAGACGAAATCCTTCCCCTTCTCATCCATCGGCAGGAAAAGACGCAAAGTTTGCAAAATCGGTACAAACGGCCAATTGATACAAAACGTACATTCGTCACCGCTGGACCAATCGGACTTCTTCATGCGGTTCTTGCACGATTTTCAGGCCGATGGGCTCAAGTCCATGCGCTTTGTGGCGCGCTGGGTTGCGGGAAACTCTGTGGAGTGGGGCTTGCCGGCAGGCGGCGGCATGATTTTTGAATCACGACGATTGGTGAATCGCGCGCTTGGGCACAAATGACAAAAAGAAAAAGGGGACCGAATGGTCCCCTGACGAGCACGCCTCAAGAAGCGAGAAAACTCTATTTGACCCGAACTTTGAACTGGACCACGGCGTGGTCGCCGGGTTGCAAGGTCCCTTGAACCTCCCAGCGCAACTGGGCGATTCCTTCTTCGGAGACCTGCTGCAGGAAGAGCGCATCGCGGCTGCAGACCGCGGTGCCTTCGACATATTCCAGGCGGGGATTGAGGGCGTCAACCAGGGCGATGTCCTTCAGCGGATGGCCGCTGGCATTGGAAAAGCGCAGGGTGAACGTCAGAATATCGCCCGCGTTGGCCGCCTGCTTGTCGCAGCATTTGCGAAGCTCCAGGGGCCCGCTGGAGGCCTGCTCGTCGCAAAGCGAATCGATTGTGACTTCACGCGGAGCGAAGGCGGCGACGATCGGTTCGGCGCCCGGCTGGTCGGCAATCATGCCGCTCAATGTGGTGGAATTGCGCGTGATCGATAGCCCCTGGGCGCCGGCCACGGAGCGGGTTTTCTCCCGGTTGATCGTTTTTTGCACCATGCTTTCGCGGGCGATTCGGCCGGGAACCTTGATCCCTTCCGTGTCGTATGCGCGCAGCAAACCTTCTTGCCCTTCGATAAAGGTGATCTTGCCGATCTGAATCGGCCCGATTTTTTGAACGTTCGCCGAAGCGGACAACCTGCCCTTGAGGTCGGTGGTCATCTCGCGAGTCGAGGATTTGCCCGGACTTTGCGCCGTTCCAATCTTTCCCTGATTCATACTGGCGATGTCGGTGATAATGGCGCGTGTCGCCTCGACTTTGTCGATCGGGTCGGCCTGGACAAGCGATTGAAATCGGGGCGCGACGATGCAGACCCGGTTGGAATGGACCAGCCGCTTTTCGCCTTTGGCATTGGTGTAGGAGGCCACGGCATCTTCGGAATCGACCCCGAAAAGCCGGCCCTGATTGTCGATTCCCGCGCGCAGGCCCCGGTCGCCGCCGTCGCGAATGATCTCTTCGGCGACATCCTTGGTCACGGGGTCGCCCTCGGCGGCGCACGATTGCGGCGAGACGAGATAGGGTGGGATTGCCGGGGGGCCGATCACCTTTTGGCCGGGTAACAGCGCGGTTCCCGGAATGGCGGTGGTCATCAGTTCGTAATCGGAAAAGGAACGGCTGCCCAGGCGGAAGACCGCGATCAGCCTGCCGCGCTTGCACGCTTCCTTGGCGACGTTCAGGTTGGCGGCCACGAGGATTTCCGGCTGGCTGCCTTCGAGCCTGGAAACTTCGTCTTCGGCGGGGTTATGAAGGACGGCGATCGCCTTGGTAATTAGCCGCGGCCTCGAATCGATGCCCAGTTCGTCGGCGTGGACGATCAAGGGGGCCGTGTGGTCTTCGATGCGCGTCACAGGCGGCAAGCGTAGCGATTCGATCACTTCCACCGTGGCACAGTGGCGCTGGCCGCTGTCATTGGAGACGATGGCAAAGGTGTGGGCGTAGCCTGGGCGCAACAGGATTTTTGCCTTCGGTTCCAGCCGGACGAGAGTCGGACGTTCGGCAAGCGTTGTGCGTGTGGGCCAAACGGCGTGTGTTCCGGGGGGGAGTTCGAGATGCACGCCGAGCAGCGGGGCATGGCCGATCGGCACGCGGATGACCATGGGGCCTTCTTGAAAGGCCATGGCGGTAGCAGGCAGCCCGGCCAACCCGATCGTCATGCAAGCAGAAGCGAACGAGGACTTGGCGGCCAGATACAAGAGATTGAGGATCTTGGAATTTGCAGTCTGATTCATTTGCTGGGCTCCGCCTGGCTTCAGATCCGACGACCTAACAACCAATCAAACAACTTCGAGCGGCAAGATGCGGAAACGGTTGCTTGCGAAAAGAAAAAGGAGGATCCGGCCGCCGACTCGATGCCGGAGTTCCGGAGCCTCCTGATCCTTGCTCTTTGGCCCGGGTCGTCGACCCGGGCCAAAGAGCGTTCCTGTGGGTTAGCGGCCGCTTCGCTGGCCGGCCATGTTGACCAGCTTTTGAATGTCGGCCCGGTCGGTTTGCGTGGCGCCGGTCTGAGAGATCGGGCCGGTGGGAATCGAGGCGGGGCTGCCGTTCAGGGCGGGCAGCGGGCTGGCTCCAGGGTTGCCTGAAGGGAGGCCGCCGGGAAGGGCGCGGGGTGCACCGTTCGGGGGCATCACGACGCCGGGAGGTAGATTGCTCGGCGCACCGGACATCATCGGACGGGGACCGCCGGGGAGGCCAGGCAGAGGCTGGCCGCCAGGCCCGCCCATACCGGGCATACCGCCCATGCCAGGAGGCATACCGGGCATACCGCCCATGCCAGGAGGCATACCGGGCATACCGCCCATGGCGCCAGGAGGCAGGCCGCCGGGAGGTCCGCCCATTCCCGGAGGAGGCGCGTCCATCCCTGGGGAGGTCGGCAGTTCCAGGTCGATCTTACCCAAGCGAACGACGACGAGGATGCTGCCGCGCTTGGTCGCTTCGGCGATCGGGTCGACGCCGGGTTCCAGTCGCGAGGAGACGATTTCGTCGGGACCGCCCGGTCCGGCCAGATCCTGATATTGCGGATCGGGCAAGTAGATGACCTTGACCACGTAGTGGCCGGCGGCAATCTGCTGGAAGTCTTCTTCGGTGAAGGCGACCGGCACCGCGCTATGAGCCAGGAAGGCCGCGGTCTTCGGAGTCGCAGGCAACACCTCGAGAGTCGGGTAAAGGTTGACTTCAGGACGATTGGGAATCGAACTGAGCTTCAGCCGATAAATCGCGCCCGCCAGGAAGTTGTAGCGGCCGGGAAGATCGAGCGCCTGAGCCGCGAAGCTCGGGTTGCCGTCCGCTCCCGCCGCAAACCAGGCGACCTTCATGCCGGCTGGATCGCTGAAAAGGATCTGAGTGCGGCCAGCCGACTGGGGCGGCATCATCATGCCGGGGTTGCCGGCGGCTGCCACCACGCCGGGAGGATAGTTATAACCCCCCGCGCCGGGATTGGTCGGATGCACCCCGTAGTTGACCCGTTGAATCGGATTGGGCCGGCCGCCCGGCCCGCCGACAAACGCGGAGGGGGGAGGCGCCATGCCCGGCATGCCGGGAACGCCGGGAACTCCCGGAGGCGCGAGCAGGTTGCCAGGGCGCATGGCCCCATTGGGCATGACCCCCGCGGTCGAGCCTTCGGAATATTTCGTCTGCTGCAAGATATCAAGCGGTTGGCTCGATGCGAGCATCGCCCTGGCTGCCGCTTCGCCCCCTGGAGGCGTCGAGCTGTAAGGCGCAGCCATCGCAATGGGAGCCCCATTGGGCCCTTGGAAACCAGGAACGGTCGGGACCGTATAGGCGCGGTTGCTCGCTCCTTCGATCATCGAACTGTTGCTGTCGATCCGGCTCATGTAGCGGCCGCCGCCACCACCTTCGGTCGATACACAGCCGCTCAGGGCGGCCACCATCAGCATGGAACCGGTCAATCGCCTCATGGTTCCCCCCTAAAGGCTTGTCCAAACATCCTCAGGCTCCCCAACGGTGCGGTTCCTTCTCCCTCGGAACCGTCCCAGATCGAAAGCTGCCTGAAATGCTTTCGAATTCAAAGCATCCACGATGCTTCCCTTGATTTGATCGGCACAACCGGCCCTATTCTTTTGTCAAAATCCCCCTCCGTGGTTCGATCGGGAGGTTAGGAAAGACGGGGAAACTCGGTCCAGGCTTCCCAGTTTAACATTTTTGGTCCGTTCTTTCTTCAACCCGGGGGATTGTCTAAATCAAATCCAACGCTGCTGGAGTTTGGTTATGCCGGGTCTGATTCGCTCGATTTTGTGCACCCTACTTGCTGGATTTCCCGGAACTTTCCTTCTGAGTCAGGAGGCCGCACCCAAGGCAGGCCTCATTCCCGCGAAGCCCACTGAGTGGCTGGTCATGCCTGCCGCGGCGCGGGGCGGCAGGACTCCCATCCGCACCGACCTGCTGGAAAGGCAGCTTCTCCTTGGGGCCTGGAAGACGCCCAAAAAGGGAGATTCCCTGGAAGGGGACGAAAAAAAGAAATGGGAGCTGGTCAGCGCCGCGGAAGACGGTTCGATCCGCCACCCTGGCCTGGCAGGGGGGTACGCCCTTTGGACCTTCGAGAGCTCCCAGGGCGAAACGATGATCCTGGAAGCCCGCGGCCACGGCATGGTCTATGTCAACGGCTCACCCCGGCCAGGAGACCCCTATGGCTATGGATTTCTGGCGCTGCCGGTCACTATCCGCAAGGGAAGCAATGAGTTTCTCTTTTTCGGTGGGCGCGGCGCCATCAGCGCAACGCTACGCAAACCGAAGGGAGCCATCGAGCTCAGTGCCGACGACGCAACCTTGCCTGACCTGGTTGCGAAAAAGCCGCTCAAGTTATGGGGAGCGGTCGTTGTGCGCAACGCCACGGACAAGCCGCTTTCCGGCCTGACGCTCAAGGCCAGGATCGGCGGCAAGGAAACAATGAGCTCCTGCCCTACGATCTTGCCCCTGGGGATTTTCAAGGCTCCCTTGGAATTCGAGACCGGACCTCTCGACTCCCAAGAGGTCAAACTTCATGTTTCCGCGCAGTTGGGGAGCACGGTGAGCGCTGCCCAAACGTTTGCATTGACCGTTAAGGAAGAGACCGCCACCCGCAAAGTCACCTTTGTCAGCAGGATTGACGGCAGCGTGCAGTACTATGGCCTGGTGCCTGCCGCGAAGGGGCCTGATTCCAAAGTCGCTGCTTCCAAGGAATCGACTCAACAGAAACCAGGTCTGATTTTGTCGCTCCATGGTGCTTCGGTCGAAGCCATTGGCCAGGCCGCCTGCTATGCTCCCAAAACCTGGGCCCATGTTGTTGCCCCCACCAATCGCAGATCCTACGGCTTCGACTGGGAAGATTGGGGCCGCATGGATGCTCTCGAGGTCTTGGATATTGCCCAAAAGGCCTATGACACCGATCCAGCCAAAACCTGGCTCACCGGCCATTCGATGGGGGGCCACGGCACCTGGCATCTGGGAGTCACCTATCCCGACCGTTTTGCCGCGATCGCCCCGTCCGCGGGCTGGGTCAGCATGTTCAGTTATGCCGGAGCTCGTAAACCGGAGGCCAAAACGGCCATCGGCCGCATGCTGGCCCGGGCCACCAATCCCAGCGACACGGTGGGATTGATCGGCAATCTGGCGACCCGAGGCGTCTTCATTCTTCATGGCGACGCCGACGACAATGTTCCGGTCAATCAAGCCCGCTCGATGCGCTTGCAACTGGCCTCGTTTCACCCCGATTTGGCCTACTTTGAAAAGAAGGGGGCAGGGCACTGGTGGGGTAACGAATGCGTCGATTGGCCCGCGCTCATGCGGTTCTTACAGGATCGCAATCGACCCAATCCAGGCACCGCCTCGGAGATCGAGTACAAAACATTTCATCCCGGGATCTCTTCAAGAATGGCCTGGCTGGAAATCCGCGGCCAAAAGGAATGGGGGGAACTGTCCGAGGTCAAACTCAAACGCGATCTGATTCGCGGCTCCATTTCCGGCACGACCAGAAATGTCGATCGCCTGCGCCTGTTCGCCCTGGGCTGGCCCACCGACGCCAAGATTCGCTGGATGATCGACGGCCAGGAAGGAGAGACTGAACGGTGGAACCCGCAAGGCGCGCTCGACCTGGAGTACCGCGACAAGCAATGGAAGGTTGTCGAAAATGGCGGACCGGCGGGAATCAAAACGCCGGAAGCGGCCGGTCCGATCAAGCAAGGACTTTCCAGGCGTTTTGCAATCGTCGTCGGGACTTCAGGAACGCCTGAAGAAACCAAGGCCAATCTCGATAAGGCTCGCTACGATCAAGAGACTTTTTATTACCGTGGCAACGGCGCCATCGAAGTCATTACGGATCTGGAATTTGAAAAAAATCCCGATCGTTTCCGCGGCAGAAATCTGGTTCTTGTCGGCAATCGCGACAACCACAAGAGCTGGAAGGCCCTTGCCGAACCAGGCCCAATCGAGGTCAGCCACGGCCATATCGATCTGCCCAAAGATCAGCGTTTCGAAGGTGAAAACCTTGGTGCCGTCATCGTCCGTCCCAAAAAGGGAGAACCGGACGGTCAAATCGTGTTGATGGCCGCCACCGGCCCCAAGGGGATGAAACTGCTGGAGCGCCTGTCGCTTTGGGTTTCTGGTAGTTGTTTTCCCGATTTTCTGATCATGGAACCGGCCATGCTCAAGGAAGGGCAGCCCGGCATCATGGCTGCAGGCTATTTCGATTCTCGTTGGGAATGGGATAGGGCGCAGTCGGCTCTGCGCTAGTTGGACCCTTGCGAAACGACGGAAGGTAGCGAAACGCCAGGGACCCAAGGATGACGGCTCCGCCGATGGCGGTGTAGCCATCCACCGATTCGGTCGCCGGGCAGACCATCCAGGCCCAAATCGGATTGAGCAAGGGTTCCAAGAGAGCAATCAATCCGGCTTCGGTCGGCTTGATCGTCTTGAGGCCATGGGCCATCAGGATATAGGGCAGGCCGAGTTGAAAAATGCCAAAAAAAATCAAGTAAACCGTCTGCGCCACGGAAGGAAAAGAAAGAGACCAGGCCAGGGGCAAAAGGAGCAAGGTGCCCAGACCCATATTGAAACAGGTCAAAAGCAAGGGTGGGATGCGGTTCAAATAACGCAGGCCCAAAAGCACCCCCGCGAAGAAAAAACCGCTCGCCAGCGCCAGCAGATTCGCCTCCCACTTGCTTGGCGACTCCCAGTCGGCCGGACCCAGCACAATGATTGCCACGCCGGCCACTCCCGCAAGGAGGCAGGCCACCTCACGTCCTTTGGGATGATCGCCAAAGAGCCACCAGGAACCGGCCACGAGCCAAAACGGGGCGGTGTATTGCAGGAGCACGGCATGGGCCGCCGACCCCCAGACCATGGCGGTGACATAGGTGCCGTTCATCAGGGCGAAAGCAAGCGCCGTCGGGATCATCGCCCAGTGAAAAGTCAGGGACGGCCTTCTCAAAAAAAGCGAGAGAAACAACGCGCAGGCGGCCGTGCGGCCAATCGCAATGTGTAAGGGATCGATGCGCGGACTGGCCAGGCCGGTCCAGTTGAAGACCGATTCCTCGCTACTGAGGATTTTCGTGAAAGCGCCGCCAAAGCTCCACAGGCAGGCGGCAATGATCAGATAGAGGCGTGCTGTCTGGGGCGAAGGAGGAACCGTCATGGATGACCTGAAGGGAAAGGATGAAGTTTTCGCACAATTGAGAAATAAAATCTGATTGATGTTGGCCGCGAGAGACGACCCGATTAAGTTGACTCGAACGACCGGCCGCAGGCCGTGCATCCTTTTGCACCCTCGCCGCTTGCGTCCGGAACCCCGTTGGCGTCCGATTGATAGGTTGGTGCCGGTAAGCGGTATTCTCCGACGGTTGCATCGCTTTTTCGTCTCAAGTTCCTTCGAGGCATCTCAGGGGGATGGAGTCCGGTGAATTATGGCCAAGTTTCAATGTCCAGGCTGCCGCGGGTGGGACATCTACCAGTCAAAGTATCGATTTTCCGATCTGTTCTTCTTCTTCGCCGGATTTCCGCGCCGCTGCCGCAATTGTCATGAACGGTTTTACACATGGCGTTACGCGCCGCCACGTCCCTCCTCAAGCGGCAGCGCCGCGGTGATCGAGCCGCCGATTACCGGCAGGGAGGAGTCCGTAGGATAGCCCTTTGGCAAAAAAGCAAAGGGACGGTCCTGTGGGGCCGGGATTTTATGTTAGTTGTCATGCACCGGGGCGCCACCACCGATCAGATGGATAAGGTGGTCGCCACCATCGAAGCGATGGGATTGCAAGCTCACCCGCTTCCCGGTTCGACCCGCACCGCGATCGGCATCACCGGTAATCTTCAGAGCGTTCAGCCCGACCGTTTGGGCGGGTTGCCCGGCGTGCTTGAACTGATTCGCGTGACCAAACCCTACAAGCTGGCCGGCCGCGATTTCCAACAAGACAACACCGTCGTGGAAGTCGCAGGCGTGCGCATGGGAGGCAGCCATTTCGGAGTGATCGCCGGCCCCTGCTCGGTCGAAGACGAATCGTTGATGCTGCGCACCGCCGAGTTCCTCAAGGGAATCGGTGTCGGTCTGATGAGGGCGGGAGCGTTCAAACCGCGCACCAGTCCTTATGCCTTTCAGGGATTGGGTCGCGAGGGCCTGAAAATCCTGGAGCGGGCGCGGGCAAAGACCGGCATCGGCATTGTGACCGAGGTGATGGAAACCGACGAAGTCGAAGCGGTCGGCGAATCCGCTGACATCGTGCAGATCGGCACGCGCAACATGCAGAATTACCCGCTTTTGCGCCGCGTGGGGAAGTTGCGCAAGCCCATACTTCTTAAGCGCGGCATGGCTTCGACGCTGGAAGAATGGCTCATGGCGGCGGAATACATCATGGCGGGCGGCAACAGCCAGGTGCTCTTGTGCGAGCGGGGGGTCAGAACCTTCAACGACCACAGCCGCAACACGCTCGACCTGTCCGTGGTTCCCCCGTTGAAAACGGCTTCGCACTTGCCGGTCCTGATCGATCCCAGTCACGGTACCGGCAAACGGGCTCATGTGCCGCCGATGGCGCTGGCAAGCCTTGCCTGCGGCAGCCACGGGGTGCTCATTGAGGTTCACCCCGACCCCGATCGGGCGCTTTCCGACGGATTGCAAACGATTGATTTTCCGACCTTCGCGAAGTTGGTCGAACAATTGAAGGCGCTTGCGAAACCGCTCGGCGTGACGGTCAACTGATCTGCCCCGGTGTCGTCCCCAAAGGCGAGTGCATGCGTCGAGAAGAGCTCTGGCGCATGCAAGCCGTCAGGGCCGGTTGGGCGGAAACACGTTCATCGGCACTTCGCCCGTTCCCCGCTTGATCAATTCCTCTGCCGGCGGAAGGAATACCTCGGTTCGTGGGGGCAGGGCGCCGGATTTGGGCAGCGCTTCGGCTCGGGGATGAATGTCGTTGTAAGCCTGGAGCAACCTTCCCATTTCCTTGCGTTGGTACTCTTTTTGGGCGATGGAATCCCAGGTATCGCCGGCTGCGCTTGAGTAAACTCTTTCCGACCAGGCACTGACCTTGGGCGCATTCTGCGGGTTCAAACCTGACGCCGAGGTTGCGCCCAATCCGGCGCCTACCCCTGCGCCTGGCAATGCGGAACCGCCGCCGGAAAAGGCCGCGGGGGCGGGAGGGGGTACCGAACCAGGAAAAGCGCTTGGAGCGGGGGAAGCGCCTGAACCGGGAAATGCGCCCGGTGCCGTGGGCCGGCCGCCGGGGGCGGCGAAAGCTCCTGGGCTGGGCTGATTGCCATTGGCCGGATTGCCCCCGGGGATGTTGAGTGGTGTGCTGGGCGAGCCGCCGCCTAAATTGGCGCCGCCTGGCATGGCAGGGTTGTTGGGCACTCCCCCTGGTTGAGCGCCCCCGGCGGAATATTGAAAGCCGGCCGGTTGCACTCCGGATCCCAATTTGTCTTTGTCGTCGACCGGCATTTTTAACACGGGACCATTGGGATTGGCCGGCGGCATTCCCAGCGGAAAGGGCTCGGGTCTTGCGCCCGCCGACATGGGGCTGATGCCAGAATTGGTCCCGGCGGTGAAATTGGAATTGGGCGGGAATGGGTCGGACCGGCCCAAGGGAGGCAGGGCGGGCCCCGAACCGGGACTGCTGGTGGGAGAGCCGCTATTTGCAGGCAAGGGCTCCCTTCCAGGGCCTTGACCCAGCGGGAACGCTGCCGGCGCGGGCGATTTGGCCTCGGGACCACCCGGGAAATTCTGAAGGGAACCGGCGGGGAACGGACTGGTCGCCTCCTTGGAAATGGTTGCAGGCCGGCCCAAAGGCGGCGCGGGGTTTTCCTCCAGCGGAACGAATTCGGTTCGCTTGGCCGGCCCCGTCAATGCCGAGAAGGTCGTGACCGTTGGCTTCGTTGAAGGCTGCACCGGCCTGCCGCCGCCGACATCGTTCATTCCACCGAAATTCCCGGCGCCTCTTGAGCTGCCGGTGACGCCGCCGCCGGAAAAATTGCCCAAGCCGGGTTCATTGCCCGCGGATCCTAATTCTCTGTTGGGATAACCATTTCCTCCTTGCGGACTCGCTCCCAGGTTGCCGCTGCCTGACCGGCCCGAAAGGGAATTGTCCGCAGGCGAGCCGCCCAGTGCCGATCCTCCCGCGGTTGAGCCCGCGGAGGGCCGAAATCCGGTGGGCATTTCGTTTCGCGGATTGCCAAGATTGCGAAACGCGGCGTTCGTGTCATTTCCTGACAAGGGAGGGGAGTTGCCACCGGGCAATAACTCGCCAGAATTCCTTCCTGCGGCGCCAGTGCCTCCGAGTCCCGATTTTTCCAGCGCGGGAATCGCCGCGCTGGGGGAGCCGCCGGAAAAGTTGGGAGCAGGAAGCGGATCGGGTGAACCGCTACGCCCCCCGCCGGCGAAACCGCCTCCCATTCCCGTACCGCCAGATCCTCCCGAGAGGCCCGCTCCGCTGGCGGCGGCGCCAAGACCTGCGCCGACTCCGGCGCCCGCTCCTGTCGCGAGGGCCGGATTGGGCGAAAACGGAAAATCCGTTTTTTTGCCGGGCAGTCCCTCTTCCAATTTTTTCTCGTTCGCCGCGTTCGAGCTGGTCTTCAAACCGTTTTTGTTCAGATCGTTACCCTTGGCGGAACCTTCATTGCCAAGGGTGGGGAGCACGCTGTTCGACGGAAGAGAAGCGGGCGGGGGAGGTGAACCTAGAGCTCCTCCGCCTCCTTGAGCCAGCGACGAATTCACAGGGAACGGGTTATTCCCCGACCCCGAACCAGCGGTTCCGGCGGACGGGAGCGCTCCGGTGGTCGATTTTTTTTCTGTGTTGGAGTTCGCGCTGACCGGAAACGGAAACGGCGCGAGTTCGTCTTTCTTGGGGCCGCTGCCAGCTCCCATGGGCAATGCGGCCGCGGAGTTGCCGGCGATCCCATTGGCTTTTTCTTTGTCCTTGGCTGAGCCTGTTCCACCCGGAAGGCCATTGTTTTGTTCAAGTGCCGTCGGGAAAGGATTGAATGGCGCGTCCGGGGTATTCGTCTTGCCGGACAAATCGGATCCACCCGTTTTGCCTGTCGTATCTGCTGTCGGGGAGAATGCGGGAACCTGGCCTTCATTCTTGGCGAGGATGATGTTGCCATTCTCCTTCTTGGCGGGATTGGCCTGCTCCTTTTGGGGATCTGGTTTCTCCCCTTTCTTGGAGTCGCCCTCATTTTCCTTTCCGGGTTCCTTGGCGGATGGATCCGTGTTTTCACTGGCAAGGGCCGTGATGGGGTTGTCGGGGTCGAGAAACTTCTTCCCGACAAGCACTCCGCCCAGTCCCAGGAAGGAAACGGCGACCATGACTCCGGCTTTGGCTTCCGTGCTCAGTTTCATCGGTATTTCCCTTTCTTCTTGATTTCGGGCGCAGAAGGATCGATGGTCCGAGCGGCGCGCAGTCGGGCGCTGCGCGACCTCGGGTTAGCCTGGGTTTCCGCCTCGCCGGCCATGACCGGTTTCTTCGTGAGGATTTCCCATTTTTCCGCCTGTCGAAAGGCCGTTTTCACAAGCCGGTCTTCCAGCGAATGAAAACTGATGATCACGGCCCTGCCACCGGGTTTGAGGCAGATTTCCAGCCGGGACAAAAATCGCTCAAGCACCGCGAGCTCGTCGTTGACCGCGATGCGCAGCGCCTGAAAGGTGCGGGTCGCCGGATCGATACCGCCCGGATCTCGCCTGGGAATGGCGCGGCGCACCACCTGGGCCAGGTCGGCGCTCATCTGAAAGGGGGCCTCGGTGCGCCGCTGCACAACATAGCGCGCGATGCGCCGGCTAAAGCGCTCCTCGCCGTACTTGAAAATCAGGTTGGCAAGGTCGTATTCGGAAAGCTGATTGACCATGTCGGCCGCGGTTTGCCCCCGGCTTTGATCCATTCGCATATCCAGCGGGCCGGACTGGTTGAAGCTGAAGCCCCGCTCCCCGTGGTCGAGTTGATCCGAACAGATCCCCAGGTCGGCAAGGATTCCATCGACGGGCCCGATATTCCTTGAGGCAAGGATTTCAGGCAGAAGGTCGAAGCGGGCATGGATCGCCTCGATGTTGAGGCCAGGCAAGGAAGAGAAACTTGGCCGGGTCCGCTCGATCATCTTGAGATCATGATCCAGCGAGAACACCCGGCCCTCTTTTCCCACCGCCTGGGCAAGCATTCGGGAATGCCCGCCAGCCCCCAGGGTCGCGTCGACCAGGGTCGCACCCGGTTGGGGCGCCAGGTATTCGAGGACTTCGGCCGGAAGCACGGAAACGTGAACCATCCCCTCGGAATGAGGGGATTGCAGGGAGGCCAGCGCGGTACCAGGAACCTCGGTCGTCATTCGTTTCTAGCAACCTCGAAAGTCATTCGTGCGCTAATGGATTGCACCCATTCCATTTTATCTGCGCCAGGACCGACTCGTTGACTCGATCCGGCGCGGCGGCCCTTGGTGCCCGGAGTTTTCGGAAGCCCAACTCGGAGCAAACTTTGGAACGGGGGCCCTACGGTTGAAAGCTCATGTTAAGTGGGGCAATCGACAAAAAAAAAGCCCTCCTGGCTTCCGGGAAAGCCAGGAGGGGCAAAGCCGTCACGGGCAATGGTGGCTCCTCCTACCCATCCATGGGATCCGACGCTTCCTTGCGTGGAGGACAAATGACCTTGAGGCGGTCACCCAACCAACCCTAAGCCGCACGACGCCGTCGGTAGTCAGGTTTCATCTCTCGCTTCCCCACTTGTTCCCACGCCAAGGAGTGGGACGAAGGTGAGGAAAAGGGAGCGAAACCTGAAATATTGGGGGCCTCCCTGCCCCAATCAGGCCCCATCCTTGGGGCCCGCCATGGCTCCTTCTGCCACGGCATCGAACCGGGGTGAATGTTGCGCGAGGTATTGCTTCCAGCGCCCCGCATCCCACAGCTCCAGATGATTGCGAACCCCCAAAAGGACCACATCGTGGCTCAAATGAGCAAACTGCCCAAGCCGCTCCGGGACCAGAACCCGGCCGGCACGGTCGACATCGACCTGTTCGGTTTGAGCAAAATAAAGCCGCCTGAAGACTCGCGCTTCCGCGTCCGCGGCCGGCGCCGCGTCGACTCGCGCCGCCAGTTCTTCCAAGCCCTCTTTGGTGTAAATCCACAGGCATTCATCAGGCCCTGGAGTCACAAAAAGAATTTCAGGGTCCCCCAGTTGGTCCCGGACTCGTTTGGGCAGCGTCAGCCGCTTCTTCTCGTCAAGGACCCGCTCGTGCGTTCCGGTCAGGAGCATCGCAAGAAGTTCCCAACCGGATCTGGTTCAACCCATTTTTTTCCCTGGAAGCCACCCACAGAGCCCCATTTGTCTCCACTGGCTCCCACCTTCACCCAAGCTAACGCTCCTGGCTGGCGGCGGCAACCTGGGATTTCCTCGACCGTTAAAAAAAACGATCACGATTCGCCTAAGCTCAAACCAATCGAGGGGTTCCGGTTAATTGATTTTTGCTTACTTTTCCCGTCTTTTTTCGAGTGTCCCGAGAGCCTTTCCCGGGTCCAATTTCGCTGACCGATTCCAAAAATCGGTCCCGAGATCAGTTGCGGGGTCGAGCCTGCCGGATCTTGTTCAGGCAGTTCTCGACGGCTTCCTTTTCGCTCGTTCCCAGGCCTTCCACGACCGTCGTGGTGCCATTGGTCAGTTGCAGCTGGCATGTTAGCCGGCTTTTGCCGCCGGGTAAATCGTCTTGCTGGAACGATTTGACCCCGAGGTCGCGCATTTGCCGGCGCACCGTGGTCCAGTCGACTTCCTGCATTTCGTCTTTTCTGTGCGCGAGCCCAAACGCTTCGGGGCCGGGCATTTGGATCGGGCTGCGAGCCGCGGCCGGGCCGTGAACCAAAGGCGTTGGTCCCGCAACTGGGTTTTGAGCGGTGGCGCCCAGATCGCTGCGGTAAGCGGGTGGATTGATCGGTCGATTGATATTGCCGCCACCCAGAGGGACTCGTGTTGGATTCGCGGCGGGCATCTGGGCCGCCATCGTGGCGGTCACCATTGCCGGCGGTGCCGTATAGTTTGCGCCCGGCTGGGTCGGTGCCCCCGGCGCGCGGAACTCGGGACCAGGGCCGGCTCCCAAGATGGCGCGGGTCGATGAATTGCCGCCGCTCACCGAATTGGATCCATAGCCATTTTGCATGTTCTGCACAGGCGGATAGCCCTGGGGCATCCCCTGTGGGAAGACCTGCGGGTAACCCTGGGGCGCGCCTTGTGCAAACCCCTGAGGTAATCCCTGGGGAACACCTTGGGGGTAACCCTGGGGAACACCCGGATAAAAAGAGGAGCCAGGTTGGAACCCGGGCAAACTGCCCGGGGCCGGAGTGGGACATCCGGTAACTGGACTTCAGCCAGCGCCTAATCGCGGCGGAGCCGCCGCGATGAATAGAAAAGAAGGCAACATGGCCAAAAGCAGTTTGCGCGAAATCCCTTGGTTCCGAGGCATCCTTGCCTCCCCTGGTTCCCGCACCGATCTGGAAAAGGGCATCTTGCACTTTCCAAAGGGGCCTTCAGGAGAAAGCCGCCATCCATGGCGACATTTCCCCGCGAGTTCGATCCGTATAGCGAAGCACGGAAAACAAAAAAAAGTCCAATATTTCCCAGACTCCGCAGCTTTTCCGTTTTTGCAAAAAATGCTGCAAGAATTACAAAAAGCCGTGACGGACGGTTTCGAGGTTGTGGATGCAGGTGACTGGGTGCCTGCGTGAAATGGGAAGCATGAGAGGAATGGGAAGTATGAAGTCCGCGGCGGTGGTGGGAGGGGGTTTGGTGGGGCTGGCAAGTGCCCGGGCACTGGCGCTGCGCGGTTGGAAAGTCTGGGTCATTGAAAAAGAAAGCCGGGTGGCGGCTCACCAAAGCTCCCACAATTCCGGTGTGCTGCACTGCGGCCTTTACTACCAACCCGGATCGCTCAAGGCGCAATTGGCGGTGCAGGGGATCCGTTCCATGACCGCGTACTGCGCGCAGAAGAAAATTCCGCACGAAATCTGCGGCAAACTCGTCGTTGCGGCGGACGTCGTGGAAACGCCGCGCCTTGAGGCACTCCACCAAAGAGGGATCGCCAACGGTCTGGAAGGACTGGAGCGGCTCAGCCCGGCTCAGGCGCGGCAGATTGAACCGGCCATCCGCTGCCAGGAGGCTCTTCGCGTTCCAGAGGAGGGCATTGTCGACTACCCGGCCGTGGCGCGTGCGCTTGCCGAGGATATTCGCGACCACGCGGGCAACATTCTGCTTGCAAGCCGCCCGACCTCGGTGATTGCACAAGGCGGCGGGTGGCGTGTCGGACTTGGGGCGCCGGCATCGAAGACCGATCCGGGTCGTGAACGCCACGCGCTGGTCGTTGACCTTGTCGTCAATGCCGGCGGATTGCAGTGCGACCGGATCGCGCGCCTGTGCGGCTTCGCGCCGCAATCGAAAATCGTCCCCTTTCGGGGGCAATACTTCAAACTTCACCCGCGCTGGCACAACCGCGTGCGCAACCTGATCTATCCCGTACCCAACCCCGATTTGCCCTTTTTGGGAGTCCATTTGACGCGGATGATTCATGGCGGCATCGAGGTCGGCCCCAACGCGTTTCTCGCCCTTGGGCGCGAAAGCTACCGCATGTTCGATATCCGCCTGGGCGATTTGGCGGAGTCGCTTGCCTTTCCCGGACTTTGGCGATTCATGGGGCGCTATCCCGCGGTCAGCCTTCACGAGCTGGGCCTGTCCTTATCGCGGCGCTGGTTTGCCCGAGAGCTTTGCCGGCTTGTGCCAGGCATCGAAGCGCGCGACCTGATGCCGGGAATTGCAGGCATCCGCGCGCAGGCGATGCGGCCCGATGGCGCTCTCATTCAGGATTTCGACCTGCTGACGCGCAAAGGACAGGTCCATGTTCTCAATGCTCCGAGCCCGGGAGCGACCTGCTGCCTGGCGATTGCCGAACATTTGGCACTGCAGGGGGAAATGGCGATGGGGATGCCGGCATGAATCCGCCTAGCACGTCTCTGGGCCGCAAGGCGATTTTCCTCGACAAGGATGGCACTCTCATGGAGGACATTCCCTACAACAGCGATCCGGAGAAGTTGCGATTTGCCGAAGGCGTCGCCTTAGGTCTCGCGCACCTGGCACAGGCTGGCTATTCGCTCTTTGTCGTCTCCAATCAATCGGGCGTGGGGCGGGGCTACTTTGCCTTCGAATGCCTGGCGCCCATGGAAGCCGAACTGAAGCGCATGTTTCGTGAAAGCGGTCTGAACCTGGAAGCCGTTGCCTGGTGCCCCCACTATCCTGGCGGGGGCGACACGGTTTACGGCATCGAATGCTCGTGTCGCAAGCCGCACCCGGGAATGCTGCTGAGTCTGGCTGAAGAACATAAATTGAACCTGGGCAATAGCTGGATGGTGGGCGACCGCTGGTCCGATGTCGAAGCAGGCGTTGCCGCGGGTTGCCGTACCGGTTGGCTCTCAGCCGAGGTCCTTCCCGCGAATGCAACGGCCCCGCAGGTGCAGGCGTCTTCGTTTTGGGAACTGGCCAAAAAAATCTCGAGCTATGATGTTCTTTAAAAAGAGGATTCGGGAAGAAAGGCCGGAACCGGCCCTGTTTGCTCATGGAGGGCAAACAGGTCCGGATTCGGCATCGGTCGTTTCCTCCACCGCGACAAGTGCGCAACGCATTCCGGCGCGACCAGCCAAATCGTTGTGGCGGCGGCGCCTGATTTTGGCGGCGATCGCGCTCTTTAGCCTTGGAGGCTTTTTTCATGCACCGCTATTGCGGGTGGTCGGTCAACTTTTGCAACAATCCGATCCGTTTCCCAAAGGGGATTACGGCTTGGTTCTCCTGGATTTTCCCGCATGCGCCCGCAATTTCGATCAGGTGGCAGCGTGGGCCGGAAAGGATAGAGAAGTCATCTATCTGCGCAATAAGTTGAGCCGGCTGATGAAAATGGGCCTGGAAAAGCCGTCGGGCCAGGTTGAGATTGAACAACTAAAATTGCGCGGATTGGAAAAAGCGAAAATATGGGATGGACAAGAAAATCGATATTTATACCAGTTCATTCCTCACTTTGAAAAATGGCTGGATGAAAATCCGGAGAAATCGCTGGTGGTTGTCCATGGGCGAATGAGCGGCCGATTCTATTTGCGAGTTTTATCGAGGCACTTGTCCCAGGAACATCGGAAGCGGATTTTCTTCTGCCCGATCGATTCTCCCGAATTCGAGGACTCCAACTGGTACCGTACCAAGGAAGGTCAAAGCGCCTTTTTCGACGGCGCGACCCGGGTGTTGTTCGACCTGATCTTCGGGGATGGGGAATTGCCCGGCCCGGACTGGGATCCTCAAGCCTATGAGGATGCGCTGCCATGAAACTCTTTTCAACATGGCGTCAACGACCTCGGTGGAACCTGTGGCGGGTTTTCTGGGTCTTCGCAATGGCCCTTGTGGCAACGGCCCTCTGGGGATTTCTGCAATCGCCCGTCTGGCTCGATGTTTCCGAACCGGTGGTCAAGGTCAACGCGATCTTTGCCCTGGGCGGCGGCGCCGACCAGAGGCCGTTCGCGGCCGGGGCAATCTACCGCAAGGGCTTGGCGGCGAAACTGCTCGTGCCGCAGACGCTCGATCGCACCAAGGAACGAGAAGGCCTGACGGACAATGAATCGACGCGCTATTTACGCGTCTGGGAGAAAATGGGCATTCCGAAGGAAGCGACCGAATTTCTACCCGGCGCGGTCGACAGCACCCGCGACGAGGCACGGCTCTTAAAAACCTGGCTCGAAGAACATCCGGGAATGACGGTGGGCATCGTCACCCACACCTGGCATACGCGCCGCACGGCCATGGTCTT
This sequence comes from Gemmataceae bacterium, assembly GCA_965226945.1. Lineage (GTDB taxonomy): Bacteria > Planctomycetota > Planctomycetia > Gemmatales > Gemmataceae > SYLG01. The sequence continues at coordinate 6,157,796 of OZ245717.1, forward strand.
TCGCAGGGCGCTTGGCGCCCAGGCGCACCGTATGCATGTCTTTGGCGTTGTGCAGGACGGCTATCGCCCAAGCGGTTGGTGGAAAGTGCCCGGCTGGGGTCAGGCGATGCTTTTTGAATGGTTGAAATTGACGACTCAGTATTTTTCGCTAGGTTCTATTTCTCATTCCACGCACTCAACCCTCTAGGCACCAGAATCCAGCGATCATGGACGACGAACGATCATTTGCCGTGGAAATCGTGAAAACCCTCAAAAGGAATGGTCATGAGGCGCTGTTCGCCGGGGGCTGCGTGCGCGACGAGATCCTCGGCCTCGCCCCCGCCGATTTCGATGTCGCGACTTCGGCAACACCTGAGCAGGTGCAAAAACTCTTTCGCAAAAGCCTCGCCGTCGGCGCTGCCTTTGGCGTGGTCGAAATCCTCGGGCCTCGCCGCCAGGGCCGAGCGTTCCACGTTCAGGTCGCCACCTTCCGCAGCGACGGCGCGTACCTCGATGGCCGCCGCCCGTCGGAAGTTCAGTTCGGCTCGGCCAAAGAGGATGCCCAGCGGCGCGACTTCACCATTAACGGCATGTTTTTTGACCCCATCGCTCAAGAAGTGATCGATTTTGTCGGCGGAAAAGAAGATTTGCGCTTGCGCATCGTGCGGGCCATAGGCGATCCCACCGAACGAATTCGCGAAGACAAGTTGCGCGTATTGCGGGCGGTGCGCATGGCCGCGCGCTTTGGATTCGCGATCGAGGATGCGACCTGGAAAGGGGTCGTGGACAATGCGTCCGCGATTCATCAGGTATCGCCGGAACGGATCGCCGATGAACTGCGGCGCATTTTCTCTCACCCCACCCGGCTCGAAGGGCTCCGCCTGCTCGTCCAATCAGGCCTTTACCGCGAAACCTTGCCCAATCTTGCCGAACCGTCGCCTGATATTTGGACGGCGATCTCTCATCTGCCGCACTCCGCTACTTTTCCGCTGGTTTTGTCGCTACTGGCCCGGGAGAACTCACAGATTGAAACGCTGGGAGAAACCTTGCGGCTGTCCCGCGCGGAAACGGGACAAACCCAGTGGCTGCTTACGAATCAGGCGATCCTGCCGAGGGCCGACCGGCTGGCCAATAGTCTCCTCTTTCCCGTCCTTGCTCATCCCGATCATGAGCTGCTCCTGGCGCGCGAATCGGCGTTAACGCTCGCACGCGCCGAACCGCTTAGCGGTATCGGCCGTTGTCTGGAACTCTTGGCCCACCCGCCTGACGGCGGCTTCAACCCGCCGCCGCTCCTCGACGGAAACGACCTGAAAGCACTTGGCATCGCCCCTGGCCCCGCTTTTGCCAAAATCTTGAGAGAGCTTCGCATCGCGCAGCTGGATCATCGGATTCAAACCAATCAGCAGGCGAAAGACCTCGCTAGGGATCTGTATCAGGATTTACCAAAGGGAAAAGGTAGCGAAACCGCTTGAGTTCGTCCGATCGTGGAGTAGGATAACGCCTGTACACTATATTTGTCTGTTTCCTCCCAACTCGCCGAGGTTGTCATGGCCGACCAAAGTCAGGATCGCGAACTGAAAAGTGCCCTGTCCCAGATTGAAAAGCAATTTGGCAAGGGTTCGATCATGCAGTTGGGCTCCGACAGTTCCTCGTCCGACCTGGCGGGTATCTCGACGGGCGCGCTGAGCTTGGACATCGCGCTGGGCGGCAAGGGCCTTCCTCGCGGCCGCATCATTGAGATCTTTGGCCCGGAAGCCTCGGGCAAGACGACCGTCACGTTGCACGCGGTGGCCGAGGCACAGAAAGCCGGCGGGGTCGCCGCCTTCATCGATGCCGAACATGCGCTTGACCCCACCTGGGCGAAACGAATCGGCGTCGACCTCGAAGCTTTGCTTGTGAGCCAGCCTTCCAACGCCGAAGAAGCGCTGAAAATCGCCGAAATGCTCATCAAATCGAACGCTGTCGACATCATCGTGATCGACTCGGTTGCCGCCCTGGTGCCGAAGTCCGAAGTCGAGGGGGAAATCGGCGATTCCCATGTGGGCCTGCAAGCCCGCCTCATGAGCCAGGCCATGCGCATCCTTACACCGACGATCAGCCGCACCAAAACCACGATGGTTTTCATCAACCAGATCCGCCAGAAAATCGGCGTGATGTTCGGCAACCCCGAAACGACCGCGGGCGGCCTGGCCCTCAAGTTTTACGCCTCGGTGCGCCTCGACATCCGCAAGATCACCGGCATCAAGGAAGGCGAAGAAACGGTTGGCAGCCGGGTGCGCGTGCGCGTGGTGAAAAACAAGGTCGCGCCTCCCTTCCGCGTCGCCGAACTTGATCTGATGCACGATGGCGGCATTAGCACCGAAGGCGACCTGATCGATCTGGGCATTGAGGAAAAAATCATCGACAAGTCGGGCGCCTGGATCAATTACGGCGATACCCGCCTGGGCCAGGGCCGCGAGAATTCCAAGCAATTTCTGCGCGACAATCCCAAGGTCGTCGCCGAAATCCGCAAGAAGATCCTCACCAAGAAGGGCATCCTGGCAAGCGGCGCCCCGGCCGCGACCCCAGATAGCAAGCACGAAAGCAAGCACGACAGCAAACCGGAGCCCAAGCCGGAAACCAAGCCCGAGAAAAGCGAATCGACCTCCAGCAAGAAAAAAGGCGCCGCGGCTGCCGAACACTAACCTCGGCTTCCTGACGGGTGGCGGGGCGGGTGGGCCATCGGACCTGAAGGTTCCTTGATCGGCAAGATCGTCTGAACCGGGTTGCCGGCTAAGATTCTCTTTCTCTCAAGGATTTTCTTTACTCACTTCACCCCACTTCGATTGGTCAGGCCCCGATGCCGTTTCGCTACGCGATTTGCAATGAAACCTTTGATGGCTGGGACCATGCCCGGGCTTGTGATGCGGCGGCTGCCGCCGGTTACACCGGACTTGAAGTGGCCCCGTTTACCATGGCGCCGCTGATCACCCAGTTTGATTCGGCGAAGCGGGCTCAGTTTCGAAAGACGGCGGAAGCGGCGGGCGTGCCGATCATCGGCCTGCACTGGCTCCTTGCCAAGACGCAAGGGTTTCAGGTGACGAGCCCCGATGCGGCCGTGCGCACCGCGACGGCCGAATATCTGGGCGAACTGACGCGCGCGTGCCGCGAGTTGGGGGGCGACCTGATGGTTTTTGGGTCGCCCTTGCAGCGCAAGATTCCACCCAACACCACCTATGAAGAAGCGTGCGGCTATTTCATCGACACTCTGGAAAAGCTGATACCCCACCTCGAAGAACACAACGTCTCGTTCCTGCTCGAGCCCTTGGCGCGTAGCGAAACCGATTTTCTGCTCACGGCCCAGGACGCTGTTTCGATCCTTGATGAGCTCAAGCACTCGCTGCTCGGCTTGCATCTCGATGTGAAGGCGATGTGCGGTGAAGTGAAACCGATCAACGAGATCATCACCGACTCGCGGTTGCACCTGCGCCATTTCCATGCCAACGACGCCAATCGGCGTGGTCCTGGTTTTGGAGAGATCGATTTCGTGCCGATCTTCGACACCTTGAAAGCCATCAACTACCCAGGCTGGGTTTCGGTGGAAGTTTTCGATTATTCGCCGGATCCGGAAACCATTGCGCGCGATAGCATCTCTTACATGCAGCGTTGCGCGAAATAACTGCCATTACCTGAGGTTCCCGGTCATGAAACACCTCGCCTGGATCGCGATCTTGTCGTTCACAGCCGCCTTTTCTGGAATGGCTCTGGCACATCGGCCATCCCTTGATGCGGAAGAATCCAAGGAGGCGCTGCAACAGCTCCAGGAATTTGTGGGCAAATGGAAAGCTTCCGGCGGTCCCGACGGCAAGAAAGGATCGATTCCGCTCTGGTCCGAAACGATTGAATGGGGCTGGAAGTTCAAGGGGGACGATGTTGCCCTGGTCATGAAAGTAAGCGGTGGCAAGTTCGTGACAACAGGCGAAATGCGCTACCTGAGTGAGAAAAAGCGGTATGAACTGACGCTGACGGAGCCCAAGGGGGAGAAAAAGATCTTTCTTGGTCAATTGAAAAACGAAGTGCTCACGCTTGAACGGCTCGACAAGAAGACCAACGAGCGCCAGCAAATCGTCATGAACACCGCCGCGGAAGGGGTTCGCTTCCTTTACCGGTTCAAAAAGGCCGAAGAAGGCAGAACGCTTTTCTCGGGCGTTTACCTGGTCCAGGCGACTCGCGAGGGGGAGAGCCTGGGGGCGGCCCAAAAGAAGAATGAATGCGTCGTATCGGGTGGCGCGGGCACGACTCCGGTTTCCTATAAGGGAGAAACCTTTTATGTTTGCTGCTCGGGATGCGCCGATGCGTTCCGGGAAAACCCGGAAAAGTACATTGCCGAATTTAAGGCGAAGAAGAAAAAGTAAAGGGGCGATCGCTCTGGGCCAAATCCTTGCCCCCGGTGGCGGGATCGTTAAGATTTCTTAGCCGGAGCGGGATCCCATTGCTTCGGCGTTCCTGGACTTGGGGCGGTTCCTCCCGCCCCCACGCTCGGTATACGATCCCTCCGTAGGAGTTTCCCATGAATTGGATGCCCAAATGGGCGTTGACCGGCATCACCGGCACGGCCTTCGCCCTTGGTCTTGGTTTGACCGCGATTTCTTCGGCCCAGGCCCAGGACAAGAAAGAGGTCATCAAGAAGACTCAGGCGGCCATCGTCGCCGCCGGCGCGGCGCTGGCCAAGGGCGATTCCGCCAAGGTCGCCGAGGTCGAGAAGTTCGACCTCGATCCCATTATGGCCGCCTTCAAGCCCCGCATGCGCGGCGGCATTGGCTTTGGTGAAAAAGCAGGCCTGGTTCCCCCGAACGAAGACGGCATCGAATCGAAGTGCATCTCGCTTGGCAAGAAGCCGCTGAGCGCGGGCGATGCCGAAAAGTTCCAGGGCGCCGTTGGCGACCTGGCCTACCAGGTGCTCGCCATCGGTAAGGCAACCGATGCCAAGTGGCCTGAAAGCAAGGACAAGTCCAAGAGCAAGGAAAAGTGGCTGGAATTCAACGCCATCATGAAGGAAGGCGCCACCGAACTGGGCGACGCGGCCAAGGCCAAAGACAGCGCCAAGATCAAGGCCTCCGCGGCGAAGATCAATCGTTCCTGCAACGAGTGCCACACCGTCTTCCGCGACTAATCGCTCCTGTCCGTGTTGAGTTGTGGTGCAAGAGTCAACAAAAAGCCCCGGATGGAAGCCGGGGCTTTTTTGTTGGCATTTGCCGATCTTTTTCCCATTCGAACTGGAAAGCTTGAAAGGCGGGGACGATGCTCTGGCGCTGGCGTAACTTCGTGAGGCAGTTTCACCGCTATGGAGCCATCTTGGTTGCGCTCCCTTTTTTGCTCGTGATCTGCACGGGGATCTTGCTCCTTTTAAAGAAAGAGGTCGCCTGGATCCAACCGCCGAGCGCAAAGGGTACGGCCAAAGTTCCGTCGATCTCCTGGGAAGCACTCCTTGAGGCGGTGAGGTCGCGGCCTGAAGCGCGGATGGAATCTTGGGATGACATACAGCGGCTGGACCTTCAGCCCAAGAGGGGAATTATCAAGGTGCAAGGGAAGTCGTCCTGGGAGGTTCAGGTCGATTTTCAAACAGGCAAGGTGCTCGCCGCGCAATACCGCCGCAGCGACCTGATCGAATCGTTGCACGACGGATCCTGGTTTCACGATTGGGCCAAGCTGGGCCTCTTCCTTCCTTGCGGCCTCATCGTGCTGGGACTATGGATGACCGGCATCTACCTTTTCTTTCTTCCTCTTTGCGTGAAATGGGCAAGGAAGGTTGGAAAAGGGGTCTCTTAGTTCCCTCTTTTTGCCACCAAATCTCTCTGTCATGAAACGAATCACGGCTCAAAGATTTCAAGATTCAACGCCGAGGTTTTTTTCATCGGATTTGGAGGACATAATCGCGAGATTTTTACTATCTGTAAAGTCGATAGAATGCAAAGGCCTTGGGCCACACTTTCCGTGGTTTGAAAGCAATGGCAACGATATCGGCCGCCGCCGCACGGTCATCATGGAGTCGCTCTTGTGCGAAAACTTGCAAGAAGTGCCTCCATTCTGAAGCTTGAGCGAGCTCATTTTACGGTAGCCGGTAGCGAGTGGGGTGCAGGGGATATCTCGTGGGCCGCGAGCCGGAAAGGCGGATGGCGATCTCTATTCCCATACAGGCCTGAGTTGCCAAAGACCCATTCTTGGAAATGAGGAAAGTCAGTCGGTCCTCGGGCGAGCCTTTCATTTTCGGGTGGCGCGTGGAGGCTGACGGATCAAGAAGCTTTCACGAATCGCGCTTACCCAGAGCTGGGCATACGGCTTTGCCTGGATGCTCTCGCGCGTAAACTCCGAAAAAAGATCGACGAAAAGGGAAATCAGCGAAGAGCTCATGCGCATGACCTCAAGGGGGCCTGGGCTTCCCAATGGAAGAGGCTCCACTCACGTCTCATGGCCCACTTCTCATTAAAAAAATATGATGGACTAGGTTTTGACCTTAATGCATGAGAGATGGGTTAAAGTCAAATTGTAACCTCTCTGAATTACCTTTCGCGCAATTTGATTAAAACTTCGTGTGGCCTTTATTTGTGGTTGTACGTCGAGAAGTTCGTGTTAAGAATGAGGAACCTCTCTTGCTTTTCGCAGTAGATGTTGCGTTCTTTGTATCTGAGATCAATACAAATGGAGTATTGTATGTATAATCGTTACATGAACAAAAGGCGGTCTGCCTTCACGCTGATCGAACTTCTGGTCGTCATCGCGATCATCGCGGTTTTGATCGGCCTGCTTGTCCCCGCGGTCCAGAAGGTTCGCGAGGCGGCCAACCGGATGACCTGCTCCAACAACCTGAAGCAATACGGCCTGGCGCTTCTCAATTACGAAAGCACCAATAGCGTGCTCCCTCCGGGCAGCCTGGCGGGATCGGCGGCGGTCGGATCGACCTCCTGGGGCGACGCTCAACTGTTTGGTACCGCCGTTTTCATCCTGCCTTATATCGAACAAGACGCCATCTATAAGCAACTTCAAATCAGCCGCGATTTGAATGCGAAAACCGCGCCCTTCTATTCCCTCAATCCCGACTGGAGCATGGGCTGGAGCAAAATCAAGGCGCTGTCCTGCCCAAGCGATGAGGTCGCCGGCGCAAGTCAAACCACCAATGGTCCGATTCTCTTCGGCATCGACTTCACTACCGCCGCGCCCGATTCGATTGCCGCGGCCTCCTGGGGAACCGGGGGAGTGGCCTATGACCTGGGCAAGACCAACTATTGCACCGTGGCGGGGGCACTCGGGAATAATGTCACCACGGCCGACGCGAATTCGGGCCCCGGTGCCAGCCTGCAAAAATATGTCGGCATTTACACCTGCCGGTCGAGAACCAGGACTTCCGACATCCTGGATGGTTCTTCCAACACGCTCGCGGTGGGAGAAGGATTGGGGGGTATCGTTCAAAGCGGCGTCCAACGGGATTATTTTTGGGCCTGGATGCATGTCGGTGCCATGCCGACCAAGTTCGGTTTGCTGGGTGGGGCTGGCCCCACACCGACTTCGGCGAACAACACCGGTGCCGCCGTGGGCGGATGGCAGTACTTTGGCAGCCGTCATTCGGGCATCATTCAATTCGGTTTCGGCGACGGCTCCGTCCGCGGCCTGCGACCGGGAAGCTCCGGCGTGCGCAATCCCACCACCGCGGGCAGCGACTGGTATGTCTATCAAGCGATGGCCGGCATGCGCGATGGCGATGTCTATTCCAGTGCGCAGCTCAGTAATTAATATTTATGTCAGGAATCATAGGAAAGATTAGTTAGGTAGTTAAAAATGGCGGTGAATCATATGCGTAAACTAGCGTCGTTGGTTTTGGTCGGCTTTTGCGCGGCTGCTTTCGGTTGTGGCGATTCCAAGACTCAGGGGCCGTCAAGCCTCAAGCAGGAAATGCCGAACACCGGCAAAGCTGGGGTCGATAAGAACATGAAAAAAATGGTGGAAAGGTAAGAGGAGTCAACGGCTAGATGCTCAAAGGCTGCGGCGTATGCCGCAGCCTTTTTTTTTATTGGATGCGACCATTCCCGGGCGAGGGAACCGCCAGCGCTTGCGGCAAATCGATGACCGGACAGCGCACTCTAACAGAACCCGCAGCTGAATTGATTGTTTCTAAGGTGAAAGGTTGGAATGGTGGGATCCAGGCAATCTCGAACTGTCGTCAATCTCCTGCCCAAACCTTCGAGGATCGAACGCCAACATCAATTCGTGTCGGCTAACAAAGTATCGCGGAGCAAGACGAGGTGCGGAGTGTCGCTGGAGAGCTCCAGTTCATCGAGGATCGTGCGTGCCCGCCTGGAGTCGATCTTTCCATAGACGTCAAAACGGCTGTGCAACAGGCTGCGAAAGATCCATTCGTGCCGGTGTTTGTCAGGAAGCAATTGTCGATAAACTTTCTGCTTCGCTTCGAACGGAACGGGACCTGAAGATCGGAGCACTCGGCGGACTAGCGATTCGCTAGATAAATCGCACGTGAGCGCCCGCCATGCCTCGTCCACCGTTTCCGGATCTTCGAAGAAATCACACCAAAGCGAATACTCCACGCAATCGGCCAGGACGCCGTCTTCCGCCAGGTATTGCCTGTACTTACTCCAGAGCAAGTTCGTGGCTTGCGCAGGGAAGGTTTTGTGATTGAGGTTCAGAAACATGAGCAGACCATAACAGGGCATCGACTCATAAAACCGAAATGTAAGCTCCAGTTTGGCGTGGGATTCGCCATCGCTTTGCCAAATGAAATCACTGATTTCGTGAGCAAGGGCGGGGGACGGTCCGGACTTCGCCGTGAATACGTCACTTACAAGTTTGCGGGCGTCCGCGCAAGCGTTCTCGAATTCCTCTTGGCCAATCGATTCAATGATTTCATCCCAGGATTTCATATGGTTCTGCCGCTCGAATCCTGAATCAAGGCGAAAAGTTCATTGGGATATTTTAAGTTCAAAGTTTTCATAATAATGGTCTAAATAAAAACAGTTTTAAAATGTCTAAAATCATCATGATATACATTGATTGCAAGCGTTTTAAAATCAGGTTTTTGTATTCCGAAGTCTTCTCGCTGTCGATTTTGGGTTTTGGCGGCAGTCTAAAATGGCGAGTACATCGACGTCGTTTCTTGTGACTAGGTAGTAAATCGCGAAAGGAAATCTTCTCGATAGCTTGCGGTGGAAACCATGAGCTAGCTCATGAATCCCAGAAGAAGACTCTAAATCCTTTAAATCTGAGTACAGGCACTCAACGAAGTAGTCGCCAAGACCTTGTGACTGTTGGTCATAAAACCAGGCACCAAGTGCCAGATCCGATCTTGCTTCATCCCTGAGTACGATACGCATTCAATCGATTCCTGACATCTTGAATGGCGTCATCAAGCGGCAGGCTTGGTTTGGGTGATGGATGGGCAAGCCGATCAGCAAGGACAGTACCGTGCCAGTTTGGCGAAGGGAAACAAGCACCATTTGTCGTTAAATCGCGCCAAAGGATTTCCATCGCTTCAACCTTCTCAGAGGGGGTCAGCGCCATAAGCAACGATTCTAGTGACATGTGTAGACCTCTCAGCCTCATTTTACCGAAATGAGCTTTGAGTGGAACCCGTTTTACCTGTAGATCATCCTCTCATGCCACTTTGCTCGCGTAAGTAGGTCGCAATGGCGGGCTGGTTGCAATGTTCGGCCCAGCCCAGCGGAGTTCCGTCATGGATTTTGTCGCGAAGATCGAGCCGGGCGCCACGATCGAGTAGCAGTCGCACGACCTCAAGGTGGCCGGCGGCCACCGCTTGATGCAGCGGCGCCGAATGAGAGTGAAATCCTTCGGGGTTGTAGCGGTTCGGATCGGCGCCGCCGTCGAGCAAGAGGCGCACGATCTCCGTCTGGCCATGCTGCGCGGCCAGCGCGAAGGCTCCATGTTTGGTTGCTTCATCGGCATGCTCAAGCAGTCGCCTTGCGTCCGCAACTTGACCCAGGCCGGCCGCCGCAAGAAGTTCATCCACGCGGCCTGCTCGCTTGGCCAGCGCCTTGGCAGTATCCGGGTAACCAAACTTCAATGCGGTGAGCACGGCGGATTGCCAGGCAGAGCCGCGGCCATCGAGTGCGGCGCCATGATCAAGTAGGGTTTCGGCGAGTGCGATCTGTAGCCCCGCGTTCGCGGGATGGCAACTGGAAACGAGCATGCTCATCGTCGTGCAGCTTTGATCGTACAGGTTGGCAAGCGCATCGACTTCGGCGCCGCCGTCGAGCAGTATTCTCATGATGGTCATCGCGTTGGCGGGAGTTTTCTGCCGCGCGCCCTCGACGCCATTGGCGCCCAGGTAATGCAACAAGGTGGCACGATGCCCGCGAGTCGAACGTGCTCGGACCAGTTCGGGGTGCTCAGCGAGCAACTTCCTGAGTCCGTTTTCATCGCCCGCGATGACCGCTTCGACGGCCGCCTCGAAGCGCTCGACCTCCTTGTTGTCGTGGACTTGCGTGGCAAAAGCCGCCAGATCACTCCAGTGATGAAAGGCGTATTCGCTAGCAATCACCTGGCGAGCATCGTCCAGGTCGAGGGGTGCCGCTCTCACATCCGCGATCGACTGGCCGCGAAAACGAGGGTGCACCCATTTGTAGCGCCAGGCAGCGTCTTCCTCGCCGCGGTTGAGCGCATGCTGAAGTTTTCGAGCCTCCTGGTCATATACGTCGACCGTGGCGTAATAGGGTAGTTGATCGCGTTGGCTCATGGCGATTCTCCAGGACAAGACTAAGTCTTTTTTTTCTTGCTCTCTGGCGGATCTCCCGCTGGCCTTTTGGCCTTTGTCTTTTTTGGTGCCACTTGCTTGACTTTGGCGGACGGCGCGCCTTTTTTGGTCGGCTTCGGTTTGAGCGAAGAGACATACTCAAAGCTGTTGGCCAAGTAGGGGCCAAGGGTGAGCGTATCTCGAAGTAGCGACGTAGGCACCTCGACATACTCTTTCATAACCACGCCATGTTGCACGCAAAGACTCGCGCCGAACCGCACAAGAAAGGCATCGTGATCCGCTTGCGCAAGGCGAAGAGCCAGCGTTCCCACGGGCGTCAGAAACCTGAACATGTTGCCATTGAGCGATGTGTAGGGCATCGCCGCACCCTTGAGTTCGATCGTGGGGTGGGTCGCTAGCAGCGCTTCGTAGAGCGCCATGCTTTCCGCGTGAGCCCTCGGAACCGGTTTGCTCATGGGGTACCCGTCGCCTCCGTGAGGATTGGCGCGTGCTGCAGATCAGGCAAAATCGCGCCGCGTATCGATTGAATCGGGGAGCGGTTCACGGTTCAGCTTAGCCGTTAAGGATCCGGTGCCCAGGAGTCTACGCGGATGTTGTCTCCCACAATGTCGCACGGCAAAAAAAACTTTGGAAATCATGTAACGTGAAGTGCGCTTCCGCAGTATAGAACGAATCGACATTGAGGATTGGCTCATGCTGCCTAGACCATTTGCGATGGTGTCCTGCCTTTTTTGCTGCACCTTGTTCCTGGGGCCGCCGCCGGGATTTTTGGCGGCATTCGTCGCGAATCGTGATGAGCCGGAAATGCCTATGGGCACGCCGCGAGAACAGTTTGCCGCGATCAAGGGAAAGCTTGACCAAGCGCGTGCCGAGTACATTGCCAAACTCCAAAAGGCGACCACGACCGATGAACGCAATCAACTGAGCCGCGCCGTGCCTCGAACAGAGGGCTACGCGCGGCAGATGATGCGTCTGGCGCAGCTTCACCCGCGCGACCCGGTGGCGCTCGATGCGCTCATCTGGGTTACCGCCAACACGCCAAGCGGAATCGATGCCGCAGGCAGGCTCAGCGCCCAGGCCAAGGAGGAAATCGTCAAAACCTTCGGCGAGAGCGACCGCATCGGTCCCTTTGTCCTGGGACTGGCCTGGCCGACGAGCAAGGCCAATGAAACGATGCTGCGCCATTTGCTTGAGCGCAATCAGCACGATCAAGTACGCGCGTTTACCAAATATGCGCTCACGCAACAGCTCATCAGTCAAGCGCAAGCGATTGAGCTCTTCCAGATTCGACTGGAGATCGCCGCCAATGAAGATGCGAAAAAATCGATTCGCCAATCTCTCGATCAAGATTACGATTCCTTGACCGCCAGCATGATTCGCACGCGCACGGCCCAATCGCTGAATGCGGAAGTGGAAAGGCTGCTTGCCGAAATCGCCTCGCTCCCGGCTGAATCTGCCGCAAAATGGCGGCCGGCAAACAGCAAGCTGAACGTGAAAGAAATGGCGCAGCGCGACCTGGAAGTGATGCGCACCCTCGAATGCGGCAAGAGCGCTCCCGCAACAGAAGGGAAGGGGATCGCCGGGGAGACGATTGCCCTCAAGGACTACAAGGGGAAAGTGGTCCTTCTCAATTTCACCGGACACTGGTGCATCGCCTGCCGTCGCTTCTATCCGCTTGAACGCGAGCTTACCAAGAAGTATCAAGAAGGCCCATTCGCCATCCTCAATATCAACAGCGACCCCACGGTCGACTTGGTCAAGAAGCTGATCCAAGACGAGAAAATGACCTGGCCGGTGATTTGGGACGGCGGCACGACGGAAGGGCCGCTTGCCACCCGCTGGAAAGTGCAAGGTTGGCCCATGGTCGTGCTGATCGATCATGAGGGGATCATCCGCTACAAATTTCGCGGCGCCCCAGTCTCGGCGATTCTGTATCCGCTGGTGGATCGACTCGTGACGGAAGCCCGAACCAAGGGAAAAGAACAAGAGCTACGGCTTCAAAGACCTGCTGCAAAAAAGTAATATAAAAAAGAGTTATCTTGCGACACGCAGTGATCGCAACTCGCCTGACGCAACCTCCAGCAGCGCAACCGTGTATTCCTCGGCGCGATGGAGCGCACCGGGATTGATACGCCGGACGGTACCGACGAGCCGATCGCTGGCCATATGGGAGTGCCCGCTGAACAGGAAATCGGGTTGTTCGCCAAGAACTCGCCGCGCGTCGGTGGGGAGATGGCCGTGAGACACGCCGATTTTCCGCCCTCCCCACTCGAATACCCCACCCCATCCCAGGCATTTTGGCCCGAAGTCGGCCGCGGCCTTTTGAAGCACGTGCGCCATGTCGGCATCGTGATTGCCAAAGACAAACCAGGCGGGGGCCACGGCCAGGGCCTCAACAATCGGGGGGCTCGCCAGATCGCCGCAGTGCACCAGGGCTTCGGCCCCCGCATCGAGCAGCATCCGCACGGCAACGCGCGTGCGCACCAGTTCGTTGTGAGTATCCGCCAGGATGCCTAACCGCATGAATCACCCTGGGAGGCCTGCATTGCTTGGTGAATCTTACGCAGTGTGCCGGAGACAATGAATGATCGTTCGGCCGCGATGAGGCTCCCTGAGGTGAGCGAATCAAATGCTTCGCGTGTGGGATCTGGACTCAAGTCGGATCGTTCAATGCCAAAGGATCGATCACAAAGAGGTCTGTAATGCCTTCGAAGTCCTTGGCGTTGTGAGTGTACAGCTCCCGCTTAAAAATCATGGCTGTGGCTGCAATCAAGGAGTCGCCTAAGGTCATTTTCCGAGTTTGCCGTAGTGAAATGGCGGTATCGATGATTGCTTGATTGACTGGCAGTATTTCAGATGCATCGAAAATGCCCAAGAAAAACGCGCGTTCAAATGCAGTTAATTTATGATACCCAAGGACTTCTACTTTACTTATGATGGAAACGGCTGGCGAAGGGGTCGTGATCAGTTGGCGCAAGCGCGAAAACTCGGGCTTGGCGGCATAGATGATGAGATTGCTGTCCAGGATCATTCGCAACGGCCAGGAATCAGGCGATCTTGCCGGACCTCTCGCTGCCATTCTACCGGGTCGGTTGTGAAGGTCGGACCTCCTGCGTTAGCAAAAGCTTCCAGCGCAAGAGCCATCGCCTCCCCGCCGGTACGCTTTAGGCGCTCGGGATCAAGTATGGTCACATGAACAGACAGAGAGACATTCGGCGAAACGGGAGGAGGCCCAGCTTCGCCCCACTCTAGCTGACCGTCGCGCAGTATGGCAGGATAAGTAGGAAGCATGATACTGCCCTGATTCACTCAGATGATTCTAGGCATTTTCCCATTCGGAGTGCAAGTCTTGAGGAATCCCGCATCTCAAACCAACTTCGCTCCATTGGGCACGGGCCGTTCCGGCTGAGCGAGCACGATGGCTCCACCGGCATCGGCAAAGCCGGTGACAAGCACTTCGGACTGGAACGGCCCGACCTGCTTCTTGGGGAAGTTAACCACGGCGATCACCTGTCTGCCGAGGAGTTCTGCTCGAGAGTAGTGCAAGGTGATTTGCGCCGACGACTTGCGCACGCCGAGTTCAGCGCCGAAATCGATCCAGAGTTTGTAGGCGGGCTTGCGCGCCTCTGGAAATTCCTCCACGGCGGTCACGGTGCCCACGCGCAGTTCGACCTTTTCAAAGTCCGCCCAGGTGATTGCAGTGGGTGCCATTTTGGGCTTCGCTCCCTGATGAGTTTCCGTCTCGGCTGAAGAACTCCCGCCCTTTCCCTCATCATCGCACTTCCGTCGTGAGGATCCAATCGGGAGCAGCACCCTTTTACCCAATCTTGCCTATCGGTCTGGCCCGCCTGTCGGTCTGGATGCGCTCGGCGGTTTTATCCGTTCCCTGTAACGCGCCTCCAATAAGATGGATAATGAAGATTGAGTGAAGGTCCGTAGCATTTCGCGCACCTTCGACGCGAGGCCGCCGGGCACTTGACCCCCGGACCAATCGGTCAGAGGCCTTCACCGAAATAAGGATGCCTTCATGTCAGGTCGTTCCCTCCCGCGACCCGTTGCTCTTTGTTCACGGGCTCTGCGAATCGGTCTGCTTGCCATGGCCTTGGTCGGCGGATCCATGCTCTACGGGGCGCCGCCTGCATTGGCCGCGGATGATCCTGGTGCGGCTGAGGTCTACACTTCCGGAAAGTTGTGGCCAATCCACATCACCTTGACTCCTGAGGAATACGCCGCGATCGAGCCTCGTAATGCCCCCGGCCTCTTTAACTTTGGCGGCACTCCAAAAAACCAGGGAAAACCGGTGCGCGAAATGCACCGCAACAATTTTGGCATGGACCTGCCCTGGGGTGCGGGGGCGATCACGGTCGGCGACATGACCTTCGCGAACGTGGGCATTCGCTACAAGGGAAACGGCACGATTGGCGACGCCTCGCGAACCATCAAGAAATCGTTCAAAATCGATCTGGATCGCACCGGAGGCAAGGGAAAATTTGCCGGCTCCAAAACGATTAACCTGCATTGCGGAGTGGCCGATCCCTCAAAATGCCGGGAAACGCTGGGCTATGAGATCTACCGCTCAGCAGGCGTGCCGGCCTCGCGCACCGCGTTTGCGCTTGTGGAACTGACGGTGAAGGGGAAGTACGACCGTGAGCGGCTCGGTATTTACACGATCGTCGAAGAGGTGGGCAAACCTTTCTTGAAGGACCATTTCGGGACCGATGCAGGTTTGCTCATGAAGCCCGAAGGGCTGCGCGATTTCTCCTATCTGGGAGAAAACTGGGACCGTTACAAAAAGGCTCATGCTCCCAAGCGCGAGGCGACTCCCGCCGAGGCGAAGCGGATGATTGCCTGGGCTCAGCTCGTCGATAAGGCGGACGATGCGACCTTCAACAAGGAGGTTGGCTCCTACCTCGACCTCGACGCCTATTTGCGCTTTCTGGCCGCTACCGCCTTCGTGGCCAACTCCGATAGTTTCTTTGTCCTGGGCCACAATTTCTGCCTTTACCTGCACCCGGAAACCAACCGCCTCAACTTCATCCCCTGGGACCTCGATCGGGCCTTCGCCAACTTCCCGATCCTTGGGTCGAACAAGCAGCAGATGAACTTGAGTTTCTCGCACCCTTATCCTGGGCCGCATCGACTGACCGATCGTGTGCTCAAGGTGCCTGGCGTTCAAGCGAAATACGAGGCGTTGTTGAAGGAACTGGCGGCCGTCTGTTTCGACAAGACCAGGCTTTTGAAAGCCGTCGAGGCAGCGGACCGTGCGGTAAGCGATCATCTGGCGAAAGACCTCAAAAGCGCCGCCGCGCGCAAGGAAGGCGGCCCAGGTGCGCCCGGCGGCCCGCCGGCGATCTTCGGGACACCACCGGCTTTGAAAACATTTATGGCCAAGCGGACGGAATCTCTGGCCGCGCAGATTGCCGGCACTTCGAAGGGGCATCTGCCCACCGGAGGCGGGGGGATGCCGCGGATTGCAGTGATCATGGGGCCTCCGGTGCTCGAGTCGCTGGACAAGGATCAGGACGAAAAAGTTTCTCAAGACGAGTGGCTGGAAGGGATCAAACGGTTGCTCGGCGCAGCGAAGCAAGACCAGGACGGCCAGGTGGACCGCAAGGCCCTGACCGAGGGTTTGAATAAGCTATTCGCTCCCGCGCCCAACAATGGTCCCGCCTTCGACCTAGGCAATTATTTGGTCGGTCCGATCCTGACCCGCGCGGACGACAACAAGAATGGGAAAGTGACCTCCGCGGAATTGATGGGCGCCGCAACGCGGATGTTTCTTGAGTTCGACCATGACAAGTCAGGAAAACTCGACGAAGGTGCCTTTATTGAAATGCTGAACGCCGTATTCACTCCGCCGAAGGCGGGCACTTCGCCCCCGGCTGAAACGAAGCAAGAGAAAAAGTAGACGAATACGGGATCATCCTCGTATCTTCCTTGGCTCCAGTGGACTGGGCGGAAGGAAAGAGAATTTGCAATGCTCGCGTGATTTGTCTGGAGGCCGTCAGACTGGGTGTATGGGACTTGAAATTGCAGGGAGCAGCCGTTGGGACGGGTGCCTTAGGACCAGCCTATTTTCTGTCGCCAGTAGCCCGAATAAAACACGAACCAATCGCCATGTAGCCGTTCTCCTTCGATATCGCTAATCCAGTTTTCCCGGGCATCGGCCTCGATCGGAAAATCGCGGAAATGGAAATGAGCGTAGCTGGACAACTCTTCTTCCGGCATCGTGGAACTGCGGATCTGTTGATGAGGTGCGCCGGGAGCGCGAGCAAACCCCCACATCTCGGAAGATCGGGTACAAAATGCAACCGTTCTGCCGATGATCTTGACCTCATAAATCCTGTAGATGCCCGCCCAGCGTCCTCGAAAACGATCGAGATTGTCCGGCTGCGCAAGTGCCTCGTCGGCGATCCGATCCAATTCGGCGCGACTCAAAGCGAAACCACAGGTTAGCGGTGCCTGGAAGTAAATCAGCAACCAGGAGATCACAAAAATCCCCAGAGACCAATAACGAAACAGCTTCCGCGAGCCGTGCTCGTCCCTTGGAAGGCCCCATCGTTTACTTAGGAACCGGCTCAAAGAGAGTTGGGCCTCTCTTAACAGAAGGATGGGCAAGAAGAGCATCGAATTGAGAAAAAACCAACATGGATAAGCAAGGGCGAACATACTGAGATTGGGAAGGGAGAAAATCCAAAGGACAAATCCCATGAGCAAAGCAGTCAGCGCAATGCCAGGTACGGGGTTGGCCGACAAAAGAAATCGCGGCCACCAGCCGATTGGCTTTCCCAGCTCCGGTTCATTCAGTCGCGCGCCGCTTGTGTCCATTTCCACTGATTCACGACTTGACGAGTAGAAGGAATTTATTTGTTTTCCAGATTTTTTTATCAGTTGTCTTTAGTTGCTTGTGATATATATGAATAGCAGCGCAATTTATGCCGGTCTAGAAATCAAACATAAAAAATATTCTTCAAAACCCGGTCCAGACTTTTGAAGAAATAGATGCGATTGAGAATGCTGATTTTGTGAAACCTCGAAATGGCCTTGATCAGGTCGAGCTCTTCGCCCATGGCGCTCAGGAGTTGAGGGCAGTCCACGGTGAGCATGTCTCCGAGCATTTCGAATTCGCAATTGAAGAAAACCTCCGATGCGCATTCCTGATGCTTGATTTCCACGATGACCCTGCGGACATAGGTTCTCACGGCTTCGTCATGCCAGGCATTGTTGAGGAAGTGGAGGAAATCCTGACGGAGCTCCTGCAGGGCTTGATGGAGGTTGCGGTAGTACTGGAAGATGTGGCCGGCTTTTTCCGAAGGGAACCGGCTGTCATATTCCTTCTTGAGTGTGAGGTATTCGAAGTAGACGATTTCTTCGAGCATTCCCAATTCGGCCAGGCTCAACCGGGAAAGGTGGAATGGTTCACCTCGGCCCTTGCTTGCGGCCGCAACGATTCGTTTCACCTGTTGACGCGCCAGATCGAGTTGGTCGGTTTTATCCCGGCTTTGCGCAGATTTTTCGGCCCTTTTGCGGGCGAGCGAGGGGAGATCGGTGCGCTTCTGAGAATGACTCCAGACTTTCTGCAGGCTGGACTGCAACGAAACAGACAAGGTTTCCATGTTTACCCTTCAAATGATCTCCCTGCCCCGGGCCAGGGCTATCTTAGGGAGAACGACAGCGACTTTAGTGTTAGAAGACGCGATGACGGCAGGGAAGCGCAAGAGGAATTCCTGCTTAACCTTGGGGCTTTCCGGGGCCGGTTGGTCCCGATCAAATGGGATGGGATGGTAGTCGCGCTTTGCGCAAGGCGTTCCTAGTTCGTCGATAAGAGCTTTTTGATGAGTTTGCCGCTCCGGGCGTCAATGAGGTAAACCGACTGGCCGCCGAATGTTGCCACTGCCAGCTGACTGCCATTTTTGAGGTAGGCAACGCTTCGAATCCTTGGGCGGCCTTCGATTTCCCATTCCGAGGCCGGTTTCTCCCCTTCCACATCGAATAGCTTGACCATCCCCGAATCGAGGCCCACTGCCAGCGAGCGACGATCGGGCGCTAGCGCAACGCATTCGGCCCCATCGACCCCCTTCGCGATGAGTTTATTGATCTTCGCACTAACCATATCGAGCTGAGCGATGTCGATTGCACGCCCCTGACGATTGTCGAATGCCCCCACGGCGATCGCCCATTTGCCCTCTCCGTCAATCACGGTCGCGATCGATCCCGCCTTGCGTGCCTTTATGAACGATTCACTCAGTTCCGCCGAAAGCGGCTTTTCCGCCTGGGCGGGCATTTCGCCAGGAAGCTTTTCCCGGGCAGCGTCCCATAGAATCCAGGCCTGTCCGGCCGTGGCGATGGTTCGAGAATCGGGGCTAATGGCGAGGTCGCTGGGAGAGTTACCCCGTTCTTGCCAGTTGCGTGTCAAGGCGCCGTCGGCCAGATTGTAAATGCCCAAGGTCGCATAAACGGTGTTGGCCGCGAACCATTGACCCTTGGGTTCCACCGCAATGGCCGTGGTTGAGCCAACAATGGGCGCCTTCCAGCGCAGTTTCGCTTCACCGGACTTCAGTACCCAGCCGTACAGTTTACCTCGCGTGGGCTGGGAGCTGTTTGGCCGCGTGCCGATGGTCCCGGCAATCAAGGTGGTGCCATCGGGCGAAAACGCGACGGCACTGGCGGGCAATTCCACCTCCAGCGTGTGGAGTAATTTGCCGGAGGCGTCCCAGACTCGCACCTGCTTGTCGAAGCTGGCCACGGCGATAAGCTCGCCATTTCGGGAGACCGCCAGGCGACGGGGGGAACTCTCATCGAGTTCCTGAGCCATGGCCGGTGCGGCGATTGCGGTTAGAATCCAGCCGATGAGTGCGGTCCGCATGCGTGATTCCTTGCAAGGGGTTCAACAAGAAGAACGCTCCTCGGTTCAGGCCGTTGGCGATCGTCGTCAACTGTGGGGGGGCTTTTTGGGCGATTTCCCGTAATTTCTTTCCCGGTCGATGCGACTAGGAGAGGGCGAAAGATTCAATTCATCGAAAAAGGGACATCGCGCCGTGCATGACTGGCCTCAGATCCTTGAAGAGTTCGGGCCAGTCGTCTGGCGCCATGCGCTAAGGATACTGGGCAAGGAGAGCGACGCCGCGGACTGTTTTCAAAGCGTCATGCTGGAAGCGGTTGCGATTTCACGCCGCAAAGAAATCAGGAACTGGCCCGCGCTACTGAAGCGATTGGCGACCGTTCGGTCGCTTGACCATCTCAGGTCCCGCTATCGCCATGCCGTCGTTCCCCTGCCGGAAACAGGCCTGGACGATCCCGCATCGAAGCGAGCGGTTGACCTCATCGACGACCGGGACCTCGCCGAACAGCTTCGGCTGAAGATTGCCTCTCTACCTCACGATCAGGCCGAGGCATTTACCCTGCGCTTTGTCCACGGTCTCTCCAACCAGGAAGTTGCCGACACGCTGGAGATCACAACGAATCATGCGACCGTGCTGATTCATCGAGCCCGCTCGACACTACGCGACCAATTGAGTCAACAACAAGAGAAATCGCAATGAACGAAGAACCTCCCGATATTGTAGATCGTGCCCTTGCCCGTTTGCTATCCACTTCCGGGCCTCAAGAGGTTCCCGCTGAATTGATGGACCGGGTGCGTCATGCCTTGGAAGACTTCGAAGTCGAACGCCGGGTCCATCGCAATGTCCGCCTGACGCTCCGTGAGCAAGTCGCGTGGGCGCCGCTTGCGGCCTGCATGATGGTCATCGTCGTCGGAAGCTGGGTCGCTGCCTTGCACGGCGCGCTCTTTAGCACGGTGGCGGGCCAGCGCGTCCTTCGAGATGGCACGGTCTGGGTGCATTACACCGATGGACGAGTCGTCAGCCACACGGTCAGTTGATTTACCTCTGAGGAACCAATTTTTTTGAGGAGTTGATCCATGAAGTTCGCCAATCCCGCGACTCGCGCCATGCTTTTGCTCGTGACTTTTTTCCTTCTCCTTTTGCATATTGGGTTGAGCTGGGGATTCGCCCGATTTGGCCTCGCGACGGCGCAGAATCGTACCTTGGATCCTAAGTATTATGATGTGCAGGTCGTTTCCGCAGCCGATTACCGCCGCCTTGCCGATCCCGCCGCACCGAAGGTAACGCTGGCCGATGGCACGACGGTGGAAAAGGCGCCCGCGTGGCACGACCTGGTGCTGCCTGGCTACAAGCCGACCCCCAACGGGGAACAGTATGTGCTGATCACGACCAAGGGAACCGGCCATGTTCTGTCTTATCTGGAACCGATTCTGATGCTGCTAGGCACGCTCGCTGCTTGCGGCCTTGGCCTCAGCGTTTGGAATTTGTCGCTGATTCAGAAAAAGCCCGCTGATGCGTAGGCAGGATTGTAAGGCGCGAAGAAAAGAGATTCGACGGTCAGGTTTCGCCGATAGACGGCTGGGTGGTTCCTCAATGGGGCCATGTCTAAACTGAATCGTGGGAAGAGCGAACCCGCCCCCGGATCTTTGGTATGCTCATGACGACGGAATCCCAACCCAAATCCTTCCGATCTGCTTTCCTGCCCCCGTTTGTCGTCACCCTGGGTATCGGAATCTTGTTGGCCGTGGCCTACATGGTCAACAACGAGTCCAGGTCCCCTTATGCGGTGAATTGGGTGCGCCTCGGCTATCACATGATCGAGTACATCTGCTTCCTAGCTTTTTGGATCGTCTTCGGTGTCATTTTCTTCACCGTGCAAGTCAGTGAAGCCGGCTTGCGCTCTTACAACATTGGCGGAGCCTATTACACCTTCGCCTGGGAGGAGATCGACCGGGTCGAGCCTTTCAACTTGCTCGGCCTGCGCTACCTTCTCGTGGGCAACCACGCCACGAGCGTGACGCTCTGGGTTCCCTTGTACTTGAGCGACAAGCGGGGCTTCGAGGAAGAAATCACCCGCCTCGCGGGCGCAAACCACCCCTTTGTCGAAGCCTGGAAAGGTTGATCGATTGAGTGAATTTTTGCCCGAACCGGACAGGGCGGTGTTTCTCTCCTAGGTTGACAACCCACACGCCTCCACGCCCCCACGCGGGCAAGCAGCGGGTTCCGCAAGTAATATCCTCGGCTTAGGCGCAACCCCATTCCGTAAAAATTGCAACGGCTCCACACGAGTCGTCTTTTCGGAGCCACTCATGCCACGATCTTGCGCCTACTGGATTGCCATTCTCTTCAATTTGATCGCCGCTCCGCTTGTCTTTGCGGACGGGTATGGCGTCGGCTCCGAATGGAGATTGAACGCAGCTTACCAGCTTGCCGAGCAAAGGCAGATGCCCTGTTCGTTCCCTCACCCCGGCATGGACATCAAGGTGACCGATTTTCCTGCTTTTGGCGCGATGGAATGGCAGATCCTGCTGAAGCCGACCGCGGAAAATGCCGCGCAATTATATAGCGATTTACAGTCGGCCAATTTTACCGTGCAATTTCCCGCCACGAAATCGATCGAACTCTTCTGGACCAAGGGAAGTCATGCCGAGGCATCGGACTTTCAGCCGCACAGGCAATCGCTCGAACTGGGCAAGCCGCTCACGCTCGAATCGTTCGGCGGCCGCTCAAGCGATGGCGTCTTGCCCTATTTCAATTTGATTGGTGATGGCGGCGGCATGATCTTCGCCATCGGCTGGCCGGGGGACTGGAAAGCAAGTTTCCAAAAAGTGTCCGATCAGCGCGTCAAAATATGCGCGGGCCTCAAGAGATCGCATTTTCGACTCAAGCCGGGTCAAGAACTGCGCATCCCCTCGATCTTGGTGATGAACTACCAGGGGAGCTGGATCGATGGGCAAAATCGCTTCCGGCGTTTGATGCTCAAACATTTCACTCCGCAAAATCATGAGCCATTGAAATTGATGCCCGTGGCCGCGAGCGTGCATGGGATGATCGGGTTCAACGACACCACCGAGGCCAATCTGACCAAGTTGGCGAGCACGATCGCCGCGCACAAATTGCCGCTCGATACCTTTTGGATCGATGCCGGCTGGAATCAGGGCGGCTTTCCGGGGGCACAAGGGAATCCAACGCCGGATACCAAGCGGTTTCCCCGGGGGTTGGCCCCGGTAGGCGATGCGGTCAAAAAAACGGGAATGCGATTTCTGGCCTGGTTTGAACCGGAACGGGCCATGGCGGGCACTCAAGTCGATCGCGAACATCCCGAGTGGATTCTCAAGCCGACCAAGACGCCTGGCCCCCTGCGTTATCAGGAAACGGATGGTTTCCGCCTGGTCGATCTGGGCATCAAGGAAGCGCGGGAATGGGCGCTGGAAACGGTCTCAAGGGAAATCGAGGCAGGGTCCATTTCTATCTACCGCCAGGATTTCAACGAATATCCCTCATACTTCTGGCACACCGGAGAAACGCCGGAAACCGTGGGCCTGCGTGAGGTCCTTTACATCAATGGCCTCTACGAGTTACTCGATCGTCTGACCCGACGATTTCCCAAACTGATCCAGGATCAATGTGCCAGCGGCGGCAGGCGGGTCGATTTCGAAATGATGCGCCGCTCCGTGGTCCTTTGGCGTAGCGACAGTTGCTGGGACGATGCCGCCTATCCGCGCAATGTGCAGGCCATGAGCCACGGCCTGTCGCACTGGCTGCCCTTGCATGGGCTCGGTTCACTGAAGACCGACCCGGTATCGCTACGAAGCGGCATGGGCGCCTGCTCATCGTTTCCGATCAATTACAACGATGCCAAGCAGGTGGAGGCCTTGCGCGCCCATCTGGACAAGTATTTGAAAATCCGCGACCTGTTCGCGGCCGATTTTTCTCCCTTGTCCGACTGGACCGACAAGAACACGGCCTGGCTTGCCTACCAGTTTTCCGACCCGGCATCGGGCAGGGGGATCGCTCAGATCTTCTCACCCTCCGTGCCGAATGCACCGGCCTACCAGTTGAAATGGCGCAACCTCGACGCCAAGCGAACCTACCGGATTGTCGATTGGGATCAACCTCAAGCCGAACTCAAACAAACGGGAGCGGAGCTGATGTCGGTCGGTTTGACCATAGCCGCGCCCCAAGGGGCCAAGGCCATTTCCCAGGCGATCGTGCTGGAATGCCACCGGGAACCGTAAATGTGCGGTCGCGTCCCGGCTGATAGGATTCCGCGCCTTAGTGAATGATGATGGAGGAATCGTCGCATTCTCACCAAGCACAGGGGGGAAATGGGATACGAGGTGGAGCTGACTCAACTGGTGATAGGAACGAGGGAGATCAAGGGCAGGTGGAAGTCCATTGATCTGGCGTTGGCCCCGCGTCTGGTTTGGTCCCCGCTGGCGCATAGAGTAAATTGAGTTCACCCCATCCGACTCGATTCCAAAGTCCCCGAAGCCATGAATCGGGATCAGCCGCCACTGCTCGCCGGCAACAGTCGAACATCGTTGCCGTTTTATTATTGGAGCATCATTTGTGGCCTGACGCTCGGCTTGAGCCTGCTGCCGGCATGGAGATTTCTGAAGGAAGTCGCGCAACAACGACACCTCACTGCTGTCGCGATTCTCATTCTTATCACTTATTTCGGCACGATATTCGTCGCTTCCAATTTGAAGGGGAATTACTTCGAGATTCGTTCCTTCGAGCGAGATGGTCGCCTGTACGAATGGTTGGGGGTACGGCTGTTTCGCTTTTTTGTGCCCATGGGGGATGGCATCAATCGGCTGGTCCGGTATTTTCAGCCCGATTATCGAATCGTCAACGCCGAGTCGGTGGCCGATTTCGAGAAGCGAACCATCAATGCGGAATCGTTTCACTTGTACTGCCTGCTCCTCATTGTGCCATCGGCAATCTACGCCGCCGTTCTGGGATGGTGGGGGTGGGTTTTGCTTTTGACTGTGCCGAATGTTCTCCTGCACCTGTACCCGGTTCTGCTGCAGCGTTACACGCGTGCCAGAATTCTGCGGTTCATTCGCCGTCGCCAGCACTGGGCATGAATGTGGAACGCATTCTGCTCCAGCCGACATGCCTAGACGCGCCCATAACTTCCGCCACGCCGGCGCATTTCCTCGGTGTTCCCGGTTCAATGGGACCGTCCTCCCGCCTCTTCGCGCCGAAAGATCGAAGAACGTCCGCTTCACCTCGGCGCCCAGCGGGTTTGGCCCGCATGTCCATGTCACTGCCCCGCGGCCAATCGCCTGATCGAGAGGTACAGTATGCTCGCGCTCAATGCTGCGCGAAACGATTGCAAAAAGGCCGCCAGGGCTTCTGCGCAGGTCTCGGAATTTTCGCATCTATAAAGAAACCAAGGGCCATGGTGTCGTCCTAGGGAACGCCCTTGGACATGAGGGGCATCTGTAGGCCGTCCTCGGCCCTACAATCTCTTGAGGCGGTTTTATCTTTCTCGAGCCGCATGCTGGACCGATCGCTTGTTCAAGGATGACATTTCCATGCTTCTCTATTTGATTGCGGCCGCTTTTGGCGCCGAGGGCCCTCTGGATCCCGCGGCGGAATTCTTCAAGCCAAAGGGCACCATTCCCACCTTTCAAATCACGGTAGATCCAGAGAATCTTGCGTTGTTGGCCAAGGAGCCGCGCAAGGCGGTCAAGTGCACGCTCAAGGTGAACGGGCACACCTACTCGCAGGTCGGCATTCATCTGAAGGGCCAGGCGGGAAGCTACCGGGACTGGAACGACAAGCCGGCACTGACGATCAACATGGACAAATTCAAGAAGAAGCAGCTCTTTGAGGGAATGGACAAGTTCCACCTCAACAATTCGGTGCAGGACAATTCGTTCATGAATGAAATCATCACCGCGGAAATGTGCCGCGCGGTGGGTGTGCCCGCGGCCCGCGGCAATCATGCGACGGTGGAGCTCAACGGCAGAAAAGTCGGTATGTATCTGCTCAAGGAAGGGTACGATCGTGAGTTCCTCAAGCTCTATTTCAAGGACACCAGCGGCAACTTATACGATGGCGGCTTCCTGACCGACGTTGACCAGGAGCTCGAGCTGAAGCAGGGTAAGGATGTGCAGCGCAAGGACCTCGCCGCGCTCGCGGCGGCGGCCCGGACCGAAAACAATCAGGAGAGGCTGGCTCTGCTTGAGAAGAAGGTCGATCTCGACAGGCTCTATGGTCTCTGGGCGGTGGAGGCCTTGTGCGGCGATTGGGACGGCTATTCTCGCAACCGCAACAACTACAAGGTCTATTTCGATCCGCTTTCAAAGAAGGCGGTTTTCTTCGCGCATGGCAAGGATCAGATGTTTCAAAACCCCGAAGACGGTCTGATCCACGAATGGGGGGGATTGATCTGCCGCCGTCTGTTCCAGACCGACGAAGGAAAGAAACGATACATTTCCACTCTCAAAACGATTTTTGAAAAACAGTTCAACCTGGCGGAAATCAACAAGCGGGTGGACGCGCATGCCGTACGCATCAAGGATGCCGTCAATGCGATTGCTCCCGGCCAGGGAGATGAATGGCTCAAGGGAATCGAAGGCTACAAACAAACGCTCAAGGCACGGCATGACTACATCAAGGCGGCGCTTAAGAATGTGAATTGAGGCGAAGGGCCCACCGGCACAACATTGTCAGAAACATGGGCAGCAAAGGGATGAGGGAATTGGTTTCGAATGATCGGTGAAAAACTTGGCATGAGGAGTGACGGGGAACTGGAATTTACTCCCTGGAAGCCCACCAAAGCCCAACTTCTTGCCGCGCACGACAAGCTTGTTCCCGACATCCTCGCCGAAAAACTGATCGTCCTTTTTGCCGGCATCAACCCCGGCCTTTACACCGCCGCCATTGGCCATCACTTTGGCCGTCCCGGTAACCGTTTTTGGCCCGCGCTCTACGGCGGCGGTTTCACGCCCCGTCTTTTCTCGCCGTTTGAAGAGACGCTCCTTCTTGATCTCAACCTGGGCATCACGAATGTGGTCGAACGCGCCACCGCCCGTGCCGATGAACTGACGGATGATGAACTTCGTAGCGGCGGCCAGCGACTGAAAGCCAAGGTCGAGCGTTGGCGCCCGACCGTCATTGCCTTCGTCGGCATTGGCCCTTACCGGGTCGTCACCGGAATGAAGGACGCCGGCGTCGGACTCCAAAAAAGCCTATTTGGCGGCAGTCACGCCTGGGTTCTACCGAACCCCAGCGGCCTCAATGCCCACTACCAGCCGGCTGCCTTGGCCAAGCTCTTCGCGGAGCTGCGTCTCTGGGCCATTGCAAAGCACGAGCCCCGGTAAAGGAACGCTCCGCTTGGCTCCATTTGGCACCATCCCATTGGGCTTTTTTTCTTTCGTGGCCTCTTGTCTGCCGGCCGTGGGTTGGGCGATTGATCGAGGTCGAGCAGTTCGACATCGCCGCGCAAGTCCATGAGCAAGCGGCGAACGCCCAAGACGATGGAGACCCCTTTCTCGTCCTTGGGATGGAGTTTTTTCCACCAGGCTTGCAGGAGAAGGCGCCGCTTGGCGGCCCATTTGGTGTGTTCGTATGACGCTCGGTGCCGCGCCAGCGATCATGAGGTGGTCCTATCGGTTCGTCAGGTTGTCCTGATCCATAAAGGCGGCCAATTCGTCGATGAGTTGCATCTCCATGCCTCAAGGTGCTGTCTACCCCATGGTTAGAATGATCCAAGACCCGGGCGCTCTGCCAGGTTCGGTGCTTTCTTTGCGATCTGAAAAGAAAAAGAGAAAGAAAAAACAAGAAACCAGCCGGTGCGGTAACTAATCTCCCAGACATGGACGCGCAACCAACGACACAAGGGGACGACGCGCCGATGACCGAACCGGAGGTTCGGGGCGCGGAGCTGGTTTCCGCTCTGCAATCACACGATCGCTTGCTTCGCTCCGCGGTTCAGTCGCGCCTGGGTGAGAATCAGGCGGTGGACGAGGTGATGCAGGAGGTGGCGCTTGCCGCGGTCAGGCATTCGGAGCGCTCGGAGGCTCCGGCCAACCTGGGTGGCTGGCTCTACGGGGTGGCGGTGCGATGCGTGCTGCTATACCGGCGCTCGCGTGGAAGGCAGGCGCGGTTGCACGAGCGGTACATGGACGCGCAAGGGGGCCGGGGCCAAGAATTACCCGCTGGCCCTCTGGAATGCCTGATGCGCACCGAGCGGGACTCGATCGTGCAAAAGGCGCTGTCTTCACTGCCGGGGGCCGATCGGGAGATTCTCGCGGGCAAATATAGCGACGGGTTGAGTTACCGAGAACTGGCAGATCGGCTAGGCATTGGCGAGACGGCCGTCGAGGCCCGGTTGCACCGGGCCCGGCAGCGGCTGCGCGAGGCGATCGTGGAACTTTCAGGAGATGGGGAGACGAAACCATGAGCCCAACCAGGATCGAGCAACAGTGGATGGACCGTCTGGTGGATGGTGAGCTGAATGAATCGGAGCGGCTTGAGCTGCTCTCAAGGCTCGACCAGGAACCGGGTGCCTGGAAGCGTTGCGCGGTCACCTTCCTGGAAGCGCAAATGTGGCAATCGTCTTTTCGCTTCGCTTCAAACAAGGGCAACGAGCGATCGCTCATGCCAGGCCGGGCTCATGCGCCTCGCAAGCTCGTTCCGCCGGTGTTGTATGCGGCAGTGGCTGCCTCGCTTTTGACTGCGTTTACCTTGGGGTGGTCGCTGGGCGGCCGGCAGGGAGCATCGGCCTTTTCGAACGACATGGCGTCCAACACAGGTCCGGCTACGAACGCTCTGGTGCCGGATTCTCCGTCTGGGAACCAAGCCTCGGGAATCCGGGCTAACGAATCGGAAGGGCCAGGCTTTGCAGAGAAAACGGCTTCGGAAAAGGACTTGGTCCTGGCAAAGGGGGCCTCTTCGGCGGATGGCTCACCGACTCAAGCGGGGCGAGCCAAGGAAGGCAGTGGCGGCAAGAGCGGCAAGGAAGTCGCCAAGTCGGGCCTTGCGTTGCCGGTGGTTCGTGCCTGGGAGCGGCGCGGTTATCAGATCGAAAAGGAACCGCAATTCGTGTCAGTGACGACCAAGGATGGCCGCAAGTTGGCCGTGCCGGTCGATGCGGTTCGCCTGCGCTTCATTGGCGACCGGATCTACTAAGTCGGACCGGGTTTCTGCTACAAGTCCCGGCCGAATCGCAATTAGCCTCAATCGTCTCTTTCAGCACCCGGTAGCGTCCAAGCTTTTGCTTGCAGGCGCGACGAGTGCGACCGATCTCCTTGTGTCTCACCTTGGTTTGTTTTTGGTTCTTTGGTTTCCCTGGTTTTGGGATCTGTTTCAGGGGATTTTCAGATCTTTTTTGGTTCTCTTTTTCGATGAGGAGTCATGAAGATGAAAAGCAGTGCGCGTGGTTCGTTTCGGCGGTTGCTCTTGGGTTCGATCTTTTTGCCCCTCTGGGGCGCGGGGGCGCAGAGCCAAGAGCCCAAACCGCAGCCGGTCGCGGCGCCTGAGGCGGAAATTGTGATACTCTCGGCGCAGCCGAGTCAGCCGCCCAGTGCGCAGCCGAATGCTTCGCAGCCAGGGCAGGAAATCGTGATACTCACTGCGCAACAGGCTCAGCCACCCGGTGCGCAGACGAGTCCCTCGCAAAATTCTGATCAAAAAGATCAGAAGAATAATCAGCAGAATAACCAGCTGAAAAAGGCCGGTGAGGCGGCGGCTCGCTTCACGGCGGTAACCGATTTGGACATGGATGGAACGCTTGACTTCCAGGCCGTCAAACAGGGGAACACCGGGACGCTACTATACGTGCGTACTCCTGTAGAGAACCTCCTCGGTGCCAATATGACTCCGCCGGATGGAGCGGTGCGTGCGCAACTGGGGATTCCAATCGACCGGGGGTTGGTGGTCACGTCGATCGTCAATGAAGGACCCGCGGCCAAGATTGGTTTGGCCGCCAATGACATCATCCTGATGGTGGCGGAGAAACCGGTTGCGAACATGGGAGATATCGCCGAGGCGTTGAAGGCGGCGCCGGAAAAAGTGGTGAATTTGAAACTTCTGCGTGCAGGCAAGGAGCAAGTACTCAACGTCCGCTCGGTGCCGCGCGTCACTTGGGCGCCGGCAACCGAGAAGCCTGTAGGGTTTTTCATTGGCGTGAGCGCCGCCCCGATTGAAGAGACCTTGCAGGTGCATCTGGGCCTGCCGAAGAATCAGGGTCTGCTAGCCAAGGAAATTGTCGCGGAAAGCCCCGCGGAAAAATGCGGTATCAAGACCAACGACATCTTGATCGAGGTGAACGGCGTGGCTCTCGATCAGGCCGACACCCTGCAAAAGACGGTGCAGGAATCGCAGGGCCAGCCGGTGAAATTCCGGGTCATCCGTGCGGGCAAGCCGCTGAATGTTCAGGTCACGCCCGAAGCGCGCGTACGCGACACGGATGCGGCGACCGCCACCTTCATGTTAGTGGGGCAAGAGAGGGCTTTTCAAAACAACGCGCACGGGGTTTGGGCTGAAGTCGCATCCGGTTTGACCACTCTCAATGGGGCAACGGGCCAGGCCCAGAAGCAATTCGATCCCGCCAAGGGAATCCACTTCCTCCCCTTTGTGGAAACGATCTACGATCCGACTCTGGCCGCGGCTTATGTCCAGGGCCTGAAAGTCAACGTCCCACTCGACCCCACCCAGAGCCTGACGGCCCGCATCGACCGGTTGGAAGCCGAAATCAAGGCGATCAAGGCGGCCGTTGAGAGCATCCGGGATGCTCTCAAGAAGTAAAGAAGCATTCGCGATGCGCTCAAGAAGTAAAGAGTCATCCGGGATCTAAATTAAGAAACTGATACCCCACAAAGCGTGCGATCAGCCGCCGCCAAGACCCTCCTGGATGGTTTCGGGAGGGTCTTCCATTTAATGCCTGAACGCTCTACGTGAGCAAGGACGGACTCTTGCCGTCGACTGTCATGACAATGCGGCCCAACGTTAGCGGTCGCTTCGCGGCCAAAATCGTTCCGCAGGACGCGCCATGCATCATTGCTTGCTCTTGTTTTCCAAACGCCGGTCAATTTCCTCCTTCGTCAACATCCTGATTTGTGCCCATGTTTCTTCCGTTGTTTCATCGTCAACCGGAATATGGATATCCATGATCTTAAGAAGATTCAGGGCCATGAGGTTTCTGATTTCGATCTGGCCAATATTGTGATTCAATCGGAAAAGGGGCCAGTGCTCGCCCTCTGCGAGCTTGTAGAGGGATTTGTCTTCAAGGAAGGGAAATATGAAGGCTCGAGCTTTGGATCCAGTTGTTTCGTCAAAGACGTTGGCGGAAATATCTAGCGCAATCTCAAGTTTCAATTTGAGAGGAAGCGCCATGGCGCATCGTTCAGATAACCCTCGAATTTGAGAATCTTTGCTATAAAATCCAAGCTTGATGATATCGCGCCGATATCGCTCTTCTTTCTCACTCAAGCCTTTTTTCGCTGGTTTTTCCAGTGTTTCTTGAAAATGTTTGGAGAATACCACGTTATCAAGATCTAATAAAGCCCCAAGCGCACTGTATTTTTGAAGCATGGTTCCGTCTCGGACAGATGATGCTAGCATATCAATCTTGGTTTTAATAGGTATTTTTGAATTTGATACCATGGAAATGAATGATTGCGCATTTATCGAATCAGTATACTTTTTCAATAATGATGGATAATAAGATATAAACTTATCGTGGTGTTTAGTTAAGACAAAATCCAAAAACAGCCATGAATGACTGGATTTGCTTTCCAGTGCCTTTGAAACAAACTCCGACTCCTTGAGGGATTTGATTTCATTCCATGATTTCAGGTAGTCCTCCTTGGTGGATTCTTCTGAATTAAGGTCAAAAAAAGTGAGCAAGATTTGCCGAGCAATCGCACCGACCGTTCGGTAACTTCTTGCATTTACGAAAGTTGACTGTCTAATTTCTAGCGATATGGGCGGAT
This sequence comes from Gemmataceae bacterium, assembly GCA_965226945.1. Classification (GTDB taxonomy): domain Bacteria; phylum Planctomycetota; class Planctomycetia; order Gemmatales; family Gemmataceae; genus SYLG01. The sequence goes on from OZ245717.1 coordinate 6,189,328, forward strand.
GTCGAATGATGCGCTCGTCATCCACATGATCGATCAAGACGGGAATCGCAACAAAGCCCAAGTTTCTCAATTCCGCCTTTGGGTCGGGCTTTTTTTCGTTTGAAATGCGTTTTTGACCCTCCCCCTCTTGACGCATCTCAACTTCGTCATCATCTTCTTCCTCCTCCGGCGAAATCCCGTTGCCGTTCCCCGCGGTGGCATCCATGAGCAACTTGTCGATCATGGCCTCGATTGAACCTGGCTTGGCGGGCTTTGTGTTTAGCGTCAATTCAATGCGGGTCACAAGGTCGTGATGATCCTGGCCATCTTTTTCGAGTTCCTCTTTCGCCTTAGGATTTCCCTGGGTGATCATTTCAAGAAGTCGATGTTTGTCGATAAGTTGACGCAGCTTCTTGGCCACAAGAGGCATTTCTCTCTTGGGATTTCCGAATTCAGATGCCCAGTAATTCCAGGCGATCAAAACCAGATTTTGATCCATACGTCGAGAATCGAATCTTACGCAACGGCGATAGAAAAACTTGGCAAGCTCAAAATGTCCCAGAAGTTGGCACTGAATGGCGAAAACCAACTCCGAATAGCTTTCGTTTCCAGGTTCATATTCCCCTCGCAACCGGTTCAACCGCAAAAACGGCATCACTTTTTCCGGGGTGGGGAGCTTGGAAAACACCAGGGCCAGTGTCTCTTCCCGATGCACCCGGAAACCTGACCAAACGCGATACTGGGACTTGGAATGAGGATCACCGATGGCAAATCGCAACTGATAGAGGATATCTTTCTTGTCAGCGGGGGCAAAGACAGTAGGTGTTCCTTCATCGGTGATGGCAAAAAAAGCCTTCTTGGGCGGTAATGGCAAATCGAATTCTTGATAGAGTTTTGCCAGTTCGAAAAGGCCAGGCTGATTCGAAGCCGGTTTTTCGACTGCAGCGGGCACCTGAGGCTGCGCGGGAAGTGGAGACGATCCCCATCCTGCCATGATGAGGAAGAGAGACCAGCTGAAGTGGGCGATTCGAGGCATGGCAAAACTCCTGGGTGAACCATCGCTTGGTTCCATGAGGCCAAATACGTTCATAAAACTAACAAGGCTCATGCACGATTGTTGGCTCATTTCGCCGTCATTGCAGCCGCGATGTGCCAGGGTGAGAGAATCCACAAGACAGATTCTCAAAGAACTTGAGCAGCGTCCTCATTGCAGTTTCTTCTTTTCAAGCCGCCGCTCAATTTCCTCCTTCGCCAGGTCTCTGATTTGGGTCCAGGTTTCTTCCGTTGTCTTGTCGCCGACAGGAATGTCGATATTCATGGATTTTAGAATACTCTTGGCGACAAAATTTCTGACTTCGATCCCGGTAAGATCGTGGTCCAGGGTGATCCCGCCCTGGCGGTCCTTCGGGCCGGGTTGATAGATGGTCGAGTCTTCAAGAAAGGACAGGAGGAACGATCGTGTTTTTTGCCCGGTCGTCTCGACGAAGATCCCATCGGACAATGATTCCAGGACCTTTAGCCTGAGGTTGAGGGGGAGCCCCCTCGTCAACTTTTCCACGGTTGCGCGTGCAACGGGATCCATGCTGCGAAAACCCAGCTCGATCAGGTTCAACGACCAGCGTTCGTCTTTTTCACTCAACCCGTCTTTGGGGGCTTTGTCCAGAATTTCCACAAGGAGCTTGGAGAACGCAGCACGATCGATGGATTCCAGCGCATCAAGAACTTGGTATTTTCGGGACAGATCGCCGGTAGAAGCTCCCTGGAGGAGCAAGTCGACTTTTGTCCCTTTGGGTAAATCTGCGTTAGCAATCGTATGGATCAAAAATCCCATATATTTAATATCTATTTTTTTACGCAGGAACACTTTATATGCTTCAATAAGCTTGCCAGCGTATTTCTCCCTGGCGAAATGCAAGAACTGCCATGTTTGATCGTCTGTGCTCTCAAGATTTTTTGTCACAAAATCGGATTCCTTCATTGATTTGATCGCATTCCACGATTTCAGGTAGTCCTCTTTGGTCGCCTTGTGCTTGTTCACATTCAAAAACGCGGGCAAGATCTCGCGAACGCTTGAACTGACTGTGCGAAAGCTCCTGGTGTTGACGGTCATCATTCGATTTCCTCCCTGTTGACCGAGGCCGATCAAAGGACCCAGAAACAAGGGCGGATGACGGACGAGGCGCTGGTCGTCGACATGATCAATCAGCATGGGAATGGCGGCGAATCCCAGGTTCCTGAGTTTTGCTTTGGCGTCGAGCTTTTTCTCAGGGGAAATGAGCCTTTGAGTTCCCTCCGAAGATGGGTCCTTGTCTTGCGCTTTCTCCGCCTCGGGCGGCAGGAAATCCCATCCTTCTGCTGCTTCTGAATCGATAAGAAGTTCTTCGATGAGCGCCTCGATCGAACCCGGCTTGGCATGAGTTGGTTTCAGCGTCAATTCGAGGCGGTCCAGAAGAGTCCGATGGTCCTGGACGTCACGCTCCACCTCTTCGATATCTCCTGAGGGCCACTGGTTGATCACTTCAAAGAAGCGGTGCTTGGCGACGATGTGATGCAGCTTTTTGGACACGACGGTTAGATCCCGTTTGGAATTGCCCAATTCCGTCGCCCAATAGTTCCATGCGATCAAAACCAGAGTCTGGTCAAAGGGGCCTTTCTCCGATTTTTGACAGCGCCGAAAGAAAAACCTGGCCAGTTCAAAATGTTCCAGAAGGTGACACTGAATCGCGAAGACCAGTTCCCCAGAGTTTTCATTGTCGGTATCGACCGATCCTCGCAACCCACGTAGTCTCAGAAACGGAAGGATGTCGTCTGGACTGGGAGGCTTGCGGAAAATCACCGCCAGGGATTCTGCGCTAGAGATCTTACAGCTTTCCCAAATCCAGTAGGGCGCCTTGGGATAGGGGCCGCCCGTCGCGAAATGGAGCTGATAGTCGATTTCAGGCTTGGAGTAAGGAGCGTAGCGATACGAAGTCCCCTGGTCCACGATGGCAAAAAAAGCGTTCTTGGGCGGCAAGGGTAGATCGAGATCCTGGTAGAGTTTGGCAAGTTCGGCGAGGCTTGGTTGTTTGAGACTTGCTTTTTTGGCGGCAGCGGGTGCTGGTCCCTGGCCAATCAGGCTGGGAGTATCGATGCCTGCCACGAGCAGGAGGGCGAGAAAACCGAAGTGAGGGAATCGAAGCATCGCGAGAAACTCCTGGGCAAACCAACCGTCCTGCTCTGCGTTAGGTGGGCAAGCGGTCTCCACTAAGAAAACGATTCAAAACCTTGCATGAATTCATCATTGCGTTTTCTTGTTTTCTAGCCGCCGGTCAACTTCACTCTTGGCGAACTTCCGGATTTCTTCCCAGTCCTTCGCAGACCTCTTTATACCTAGGGGAAGTTCGATGCCAAGATTCCCGAGAATTCGTAGGGATACATAGTTTCTTACTTCTATTTCTTCCGCGCGTTCATCTGCATTCTTGGATTCCGATTCTGCTCGATCGGGATCTCGGAACAAGATGGCATCGTCGAGGAACCGGCAAAGGAACGACAACGTTTCTGGATTGAGCGGTCCAAACTCTCCATCAGAATTCAGGGACTTCAAAACCCTCAGTTTGAGGTCAAAGGGAAGGCCCATGATAAGTTCTTCAGCCCGCCCCCTGGCCGTAGGGTCCTCGGTGCGCAAGGCCAATACGAAGGTGGTAACGCCATGGTGATTATTGATTTCCAACTCGCTCTTCCCAGCCAATTTTTCCAGAGAGGCCATGCAGGTACGAGTGAAGGCTGGGTTGTCCAGCTTCAAAAGCCGAGTGAGAGCCAGATTGGCGTAGGCGCTTTGCGATCCCCGGGCGAGCAAATCGATTTTGACGGCTTTGGGAAGATCCGAGTCGACAATGGATTCAAGAAAGACGTCGAAATGCGGAAAGGAGATCCCTTGGCGCAAAATGGTTTCATAGGTTTGCAATGATTTTTCCTCGTATTTTTTCGATAAAAATTCAGTAAATCATCGATTTAATGCTTTAATATGGTTTAGCTGTTTCGACACGAAATCGGCTTCGGTCATCGACCTGAGCTCGTTCCATGCATTCAAATACTCCATCTTAGTTGCCTTGTGAGGATCTAGGTTGAAAAAAGCAGATAAAATGCCGCGAACCCTCTTTCCGACCGAGGGAAAATCGTCCGAATTCAAGGCTTCAATACGGGTGACCTCGCCTGCGCCATAATTAACCGCGAAGGTATCATGGTAACGCCGAACCAGACGCCGATCATCGACGTGCTCGATCAACAGCGGAATTGCCGCAAATCCCATGTTTCTGAGCTTGCTCTCCGGATCAGGACGGGGCGAAGGTTCGTTTTGCTTTGGATTCTTCCGACGTATTGCGGGCATTGTTTCGTCTTCATCGATGTCATCGTTTGGTTTTTGACCAAGGTGCGTTTGCAGATCATCGATGAGCGATTCCACCGATCCGGCCTTGGCAAAGGAGCGCTTTGCGGTCAAATCGATGCGATCTAGCAAGTCCTTATGTTTTTGAGTGTTTCCGGTCCAACTCGCAAGGATCTCAGAAAAACCATGATGATCCGCAAGGTTGTGGAGTCTTCTGGCAACCTCCGCCAAATCGCGTTCCGGATTGGTTAACTCGCCGGCCCAGTAGTTCCAGGCGAGCATGACCAAGGTTTGATTCGGGGGGACATCGGTGTCTTTTTGAACACGGCCATAAAAGAACTTTGCCAATTCGTGATGTTGCAGTAGATGGCATTGAACCGCGAATCCTAGTTCCGCGTACGGGCCTGCCTCACGCATGCTCGACGATCCAGGCAGCCTATCCATTTTCATGTAACGCAGAACGGTTTCGGGCTTGGGAGGCCTAGAAAAAGCAATTTCCAGGGATTGGGTCGGAGCATCTTTGAAGCCTTGCCATATCCGGTACCCGGACTTCGGATCGCCAGTCGCCATGCGCAACTGATAACTGAGCCTTGGCGAGGAAACCAACGGATGATCGAAACAGCCATACATGGCGAAAAATGCCTCCTTGGGAGGCAGAGGCAACTCCAGTGCCTGGTAGAGCTTTCCCAACTCAGCAAGACTTGGAGGTGGGAGATTTGCCTTTTCGGCGCTCATCTTTTTGGGCGACGTGCCTTGGCCTGCCAAATAGGGTGCCGTTGCGCCGAATAAGACAAGTACGACACAGCCAATCGATATGAACCGGGGCATGGGGAAAAACCTCGCGGCAAATCGGCCCCTTTAACCGTGCTCATCCAGATTTGTGCCAGGACGATTGCAAACTGGATGAAAATGGAAGAGGTCGCAATTCCATCTTACACCGATTCAGGCAATGGTGTCCCCTATCGACGTGCGATTTTTGCAATGCCAAGGTGCTTTATTTGCTGTCGTGAAAAATGATTCCCAGAGTGAAACGGTGGCCAGAACGAATGCGGCTGACGCCGTGTCGCATGATCGCCTTTTGAAATCCGCGTGTGCCCACCACCGGGCGGTGGTAAACCGGAAAAACGACCCCCTGTCCCCAACCCAGCGGCACGACTTCGGCGCGAGACTGCCTGCGCATGCGCTGCTCGGTCAGGACGAATTCGCCCCCGGAAAACTCGGCGCCCGGTTGCGACAAGAGAATGGCGACCTGGAGCGCGAAGACGTGCTCGCCATAGAGATCCTGATGCAGGCAATTGAAATCGTCTTCGCCATAGCGCAGCACGAGCGGGGTCGGCCTCGTTTGGCCGGCATCATGGCAGCGCTTGAGAAACTGGCCATGCTCTGGCGGATAGCGGACATCGACTTTCATCGCTTCGTTCCAGCGATTGGCAATGTTCGCAAGCGGCGGATACAGGCCGCCACGCAACGCTTCGACGATTCCCGGCAGCGGATAGGAGAAGTACTTATACTCCCCCATTCCATAGCCATGTTGGCCCATGACGATCCGCTTGCGAAAGGACTCGTCGCGGTCGTAGAGCCCCGAGATTGCGCGGCACTCGTGTGCGCTGAGCAAGGGACCGATCACGGCGCACCCATGGGAATCGAGTTCGAGGGCCACTCGCTCCCAGTCGAGCGCGGCCATGCGCTCAGGCATCGATCGCTCGTCCACTTCCGGTGGTGAGGGAATCATGATTTCTCCGAGGTCTTGGGCGGTTGTGCCGACGCATGTCGCCAAAGATGCATGGCGGCATAACCCCGGTAGGGTTTCCACGAGGTAGGTAAGTCGGCGGGCGAACAGCGCGTGGCGGCAGCCAACCGATCGACGGAGCGTTTTAAAACCAGGTCAAGGCCCGGCCAGGCATCGGGATCGCGGATGGCCCGCAATGTGAAATAGCTTACCGTCCAGGGGCCGATTCCCGGGTGGCCGAGCAGGGCAGGGCCGATGGTGGAGGCATTGTCGGCACCGATGGGAAAGACGATCGCTCCATCGGCAATTGAACGGGCCACACTTTGCAAGGCAAGGACTCGTTTTGCCGGCATGCCAATGGCGCTCAGATCGCCGTCGGCCACGGCGCGAGGCGTTGGGAAAAGCGTTGCAGGTTCGTCGAACCCCTTCAATTCTGTCCCAAGTCTTTGCGCCAGCCGCCCCAGAATCGTGGAGGCTGCCTTGACGGTGACTTGCTGACCGGCGATCGTGCGCATGAGCAGTTCGAAGTCGGACCAGGCGCCGGGAATACGCACCCCGGGCGCGCTTGCGATGAGCGACGCCATGTGCGGATCGCGCCCGAGGACACGGTGGACCTGTTCCAGGTCGGCGTCGAGGTCGAACATTTGCCGGACGCGCCTGATGACGAGGTCTTTGAGCGGCGCGCTGATGCGCGCGCCATCGACGGTGATCTCTACGACCAGGCTGTGTGCCTTGGAGTTCTGCTTGATGGTCAACAGGCCTCGCGCACCGGCGGCCTCGAAGGTGCGCAAGTACCGTTCGTCCGCCACTTTTTCGACACCAAGGGTCGCCCGGCCTCCGAGATATTTCAAAAAAAAGGGCCAGTCGAGCGGAGGGCGGTATTGCAGTTCGATCGTGGTCTTGCGGCTGGGCATGCTAGTCTCGGCAGGGCGGTTCACTGAGCAAGGAGCGGCCGTTCAGGGCGGCATCAATCAGCGTAAGAGCATATTGGTTCGCGGCCCGAGCGTTTGTGGAAAAGTTCATTCTTTTGCGCCATTTTTCAGGCGCTTCGGGGTGAAACCCGCAGAGAATCACCCAGCCCTTTCCGAAGGCGCTCTCCACAACTGCGGGTGTTCCATCGGGATATTTGCCCACGACCTCTCCCCAACCAGTGAATTGCGGGCCGTCCTCCCAGTAATGTTCGATCACCGGCATGTCGGCGCAGGTGATGGGAACCGCCGCCTTGTGAATGCTGCGATTGACAACGGCGTAGAAATCGAACTTGACTCCCGAAGTCAGGTTCAGGCTGTTGACATCGGCCTTGCCCGCCAGAAGGCCTCCGGCGCAAATCCCCAGATAATTGACGCCGTCTTGCACTGCCTGGCGCATCCGATCGGTCGTTTCAGGTGATAGATTGCGGCCCATCACCTGATAGTTGCCACCGGGAATGAGCAACAGGCGATAGGCGCTCAACTGTTCCGCGCTCATGGCATTCAGCCGCGCCGAGTCGGCGGTGTCGTAGCCATAGCCCCCTTGCTTCAGGATGGTCTCGAACGCGGAGACATCGTTGGGCGAAGTTCCCGTGCCGTTGAATAGGAGGATCGGTGCGGGATCATTGGATTTGGTGCGTGGGCAGCCTGTCGGCAAAAGGAGTATGGCGGCTACCAGTGCGATTACGGAAATCGGTATCCACGAGGATTTCATGTTCCGCCAGTAGGCCCCGGTCGAAAATGGTTCGCATGTTCCACGGCATAGAGCAGCATGCTCTGTTTTAATCGTCCTTTGGTACGGTAGTGAGCACTCTCGAGCGGGCCAAACTGCTTTTGCAAGTCGTCGAAACGATCGGTGAATCCCGAAAGACGCCGATCCCGATCGCCCTCTTGAGATGGGGTGCCTATCAGCTTCATGGCCGTTTCGAGCGCTTCGCGGCTTTCGGCGTGGCCGAGGATTTTCAAGGCTTCCAGGGTTTCGGTGATGAATTCGCGAAAGCTCATTTCAGCCTCATGCCTGCAAGGCAGCCGTGTAACGAAAAGGCATTCTTGTTTACGTTCGCGACCGCGGAAACGAAACAGCAAAATATGCCGCATCGGCAATCATCGCATCCGCAGGAGAGGAGGATCCTTAAGAATTTCGGATCGATCAATTTCTGACACTTCCAAACAGTTTACGGGATTTCCAGTCGCACTGGTTGCAGGGAAAGGAGCGCTCCATCATGAATCGGCCTTGCCGTTTCTCGCCAAGGCACATCGGCAGCCCATTCCTGGTGCGCATACTCCGGCCGCTGCCAGCCCGTTGTGACTTGTTGCTAGCCCACCGCGGGAGAATCCCATCATCCCCCACTACTTTTCGGCAAAGGCCTTCTTCGCGCGCTGGCACTTGTCATCATCGTTGCTCGCCAGACTGTGTTTGAGCAACCGGGCCTTGAGATCGGCAGGTAGCGATGTGAGATCCATCGGCCGCGTTTTGGAAAAAGACGGTCCTGCAAAAAATCGCGCCGCGCCCGCAAGTTGAGTTCCTGTCAACGTGTCGTGATTCAGGGCGGCAAGAAGGTCGGGCGATGAATATTCCAGGAGCATCTCTTCAGGAACATCTTCATACATGGGATAGCCCGACCAAGGACCACGGCCGGAGCCGTACCAGGAGCACAGGGCCAGAATACGGGTCTTCTGATCGAGAATCTCCGCGGCCAGGGTCTCACGCAAACGCTGAGCTTTCACCTCAAATGACTGCCTCATTTGAGGCCAGTAAGTCCGAAGCGAGGTGGGCATGGCGGCGACCCATTTGGCCTGGGATTCCCGCTCTTCTTTTTCTCTCGCTTTTTCGTTTTCGAAATAAGTTCTTGGTCCTGAAATCTTTCGCAGATCGAACCAGGTGATGAATGCTTCTGGGTCGAGAAGTTCGGCATCGCTAGGCCAGGCACTAAAGCGAATATTCTTGCAGTGCTGATTACTGACCCAGCCGATCGTTTCGCCCTTGGCATAAAACACAATGCGCTGCGACCCACTGCAAGCGCAATGGATCGCTTCATAAGGAAGGCGGGCGCCGAGTGCGACCTTCAAGGCGTCGAAATCCTTTCGATCGGTCGACTCGAAGAGAACGGTGGATTTCTTCATAGGGTCGAGCACGACAAGCTTGTCGGCCCGATCAATCATTCGTCTGATCGCCTTGGGGTCGGCCGCAAGCATCGTTCGAATGAAGTAGACGGCAAGGCCCAAAACCACCAAGCTTACTACGAGAGTTTTTACTGTTCGCATCATGGCGGATCTCTCTTGCGGTCTCGACGACAGACGCCCATTCTGATCTTCTTAGGAGAAATTCCTCCCGCCGATGCCGGCAGCTCCATTCGCCTTCGACTATTCTAACAGGTCTTCCAACTAAAGTGCGGAGGTGCCCAAGGTCGCAAATGACAAGATGCCGAAGATCGATCTAAAATGGCGATCAACATTGCACCGGTTTTTGCTGTTGTTTACTGTTTGTCAAAGGCCTGTAGGGCTCGGCTGCGCTTGTCTTCATTCTCGGCGATCATGCTATGCGTGAGCAAGCGTTTCCTGAGTTCCGGGGGCAATAACCCAAGATCGCCCGGCCGTTTCTGGCGGAAATCCCAGCCGGCAAACAGGCGGGCGGCTCCCTCGGTTTCCGCGCCGGAGAGTTCTTGGTCCTTCAGGGCGTCGAGCAATTCGACCGTCGGATAGCCCAGCAGCAACTTCTCGGCGACATCCTCGTAGACGGGATAGCCGGACCAGTAGCCCGTGCCCGAACCGTACCAGGAGAACAGTGCCAGAATGCGGCACTTTTTTACAGGAAACTCCGTGGCGAGGGCCGTCTGCAACGCTTTGATGTCGGGATGAAAGGTACTTCGTTGGGCAGGCCACAAGGGTTGCAAAGAGGCAGGCATGGCTGCCACCCACTTACTTTCACATCTTTCTTCCTTGAGTGTTCTTTGAACCGCCTTTTCAACTTCCCGCCTGGGTTCGGGGATCTTGCGATCGTCGAACCATTTCAGAAACGCTTCGGCGTCGAGCAGATGGGCATCGCTTTTCCACGGACTGAAACGCACCAGTTGGCCATGGTGATTGGTGATCTGTCCAATCTTTTCTCCCCGGGCATAGAGCACGATTGCCGGATTTCCTGAGCACATGCAGTGCACGGGATCACTCGGTATTTCCACATGCAGGGCGGTTTTGAGGGCCTCGAGATCGTGACGCTCGGTCGATTGGAAAACCACTACCGGAGTTTTCTGATGGATTTTGATGACGACGAGCTGGTCGGCACGATCGATGAGGCTGCCGATATCCGCCGGGGCGGCGGCGCCACTGCGGAAACGAATGGCCATCAGGAACGTTGCAACAGCCGCCACGACCATGACGCAAAGAACGATCGATCTGTATTTCATGTCGTCTCACTCTCTTGATTTCTGGTTTTCCGGTAGGGCCTGGCCGTGCGCGAGCTTGGCCGCCGGAAAACCGGCAGTTGCAAATGGGCTTCAAGAAACGAACGCCAAAAGGAATCTTCAGCCCGATGGTGTCGGGCGGTATTCGTTTGCGAATTCGAGGGATGCAGAAACCTACACCGATGGTTACAAGGCGCAGGCCATTAGGGACGGAGGGTTTTCCCGTCTGGTCGGCCAAGACAACAAAACAGCGACCGAATCGTGCTTATGGATTGGGTGTTTTTCTGTAAGTGAAATATCGTTTCTATTTTTCGTTTGTGTATTTGCGTTGCGGGATCATGCCGGCATCTTCCTCATGATTCAAATCTCGATTTCGTCGCCCGGTTCCGCAGTGGCCTCGTCCTCTTCGCTATAGGCCATCAGGTCTCCCGGTTGACAGTGCAAGGCAGCGCAGAGTTTGGCGAGCGTGGAAAAGCGCACGCCGCGCACTTTTCCTGAGCGGAAAAGGGATAAATGGGTTTCACTCACGCCGATCATTGCGGCGACCTGCTTGGCCTTGAGTTTTCGTTCGGCGAGGAGTTCGTCCAGGGTGATGCGAATGGGCATCTAGAAAATCTCCTCCAGCTCGGATTGCAATTCGCCGGCATGCTGCAGCAAGTGGGAGAAAACCTTGAGCGACAGGCCGATCGCTCCCAGCACCAGTCCGGAAACATCGTAAGCGATCAGATAACCCCTTCCGAAGCCTAGTGCCAAGGCGATGCCCGGAACGACCAACACATTGATGATGGCGCCGATGGCGAGCATCGTACCGACCAAATTCATCATGCGCGTAATGGCGGGCGCGAATGGTTTTCCCAGGGCGATGGATGCCAACGCCTGGCGAATGCCCCAGAGCGCGACGAGGTAGAAAACCTCAGGGCAGGCGGCAGTCAATTGATAACCCAATCGGCGAGCCCATTCACTGCTGAATCCATCCGTGGAAAGTTTCATCCCCACTGCGCTCAATCGCTCAAACAGCACGAGCACCGACAGTCCCACGAGCAAGCCCGTCGCAAAGCGCCGATACCTTGCGCTCTGAAGTCGGGCTCTTGCCAGCGTCGAATTCTCCTCCATACCTGCTCCCCAATGACTCGAATGAGGGGCTCTTTTCGATGACGGCGGGCGCCGTTTCGTTCCCTCGAAGGGAGCCCCAGCGTCCTCGAATTCCCCCCAAACCTTCTCGGCCTGGCTCCGTTGCCGGCAGATCGCCCCGACGATCTTCCGCAAGGAATCATCTTGCGAACTTCGAATCCGAAATCCGACCAAAGCGGGGGCCAATCCGCAAAAAATTTAAGCTTGACTTAAATTTGTGGCGAGTTAATTTAAGTCTGACGCCAATTTTCTCCGCTTCGTTTTACGAATCGCCGCGACCTGGTCGGGCCTGGCGCATGGCCCGTTTGAGTGGATCGCAGATTGTAGATTGGCCGGCGTTGGCGAGGTCTACCAACCGACAATTCCAAGGAACCAAAGAAGCATGCACTGTCTGGAAACGCACGGGTTGTTCCACCGCTACTCTAGCGGCGATATTGTTCTGGAAGAGATCGACTTGCAGGTGCCGCAAGGCAGCATCTACGGGTTTCTGGGGCCCAATGGAGCGGGGAAAACCACGACCCTGCGATTGATTCTGGGGCTTCTCAAAAAGCAGCGCGGAACCATTGCGATCTTTGGTCAATCTTTGGAGACTTGCCGGGTCGAAATCTTAAGACGCGTCGGCGTGTTGATCGAGACGCCCTCGCTTTACGACCATCTCACCGCGCGTGAAAACCTGACGCTCTTGCAAAATATCTATCAGTGCCCGGACGATCGCATTCATCAGGTGTTGGAGCAAGTTGGCCTGAGTGCCACTGGCAGCAAGAAAGTCGGCCGATTCTCGCTTGGAATGAAGCAGCGGCTGGGCATTGCCGTCGCTTTGCTCCATGGACCGGAGCTTTTGATCCTCGATGAGCCGACCAATGGACTCGATCCCAACGGCATGATCGAAATGCGGGACTTGCTGCTGCGCCTGAACCGTGAAAACGGACTGACGATTCTGCTCTCAAGCCACCTGTTACTGGAGATCGAGAAACTGGTGACTCATCTGGGGATCATCAGCCGCGGCCGCATGGTGTTTCAGGGAACCCTGGACGAACTGAAACAAAAGCAGCAGCGCACACTATCGTCGTTCGTTTGTACCAGCGATGATAAGCAGGCCCTGAAAATCATCGGCGAGGCGGATAAGCACGCAACCTGCGTCAAGGGAAAAATCGTGCTGAGCGCGTTGTCCAAGGAGCGGATGGCCGGCCTCAATCGCCGCCTGGTCGAAAGTGGTTTGGATGTGCACGAGATCGGCACTACAAGCAATGATCTCGAATCGATCTTTCTCGAACTGGTCGGAGGTTAGATCCTGTTCATGTTTACCGATTTTTTTCACGCGGTTCAGGCCGAGCGGCTCAAGACCAGGCGCAGCCTGGCCGCATGGTTGGTGGTCGTGGGGGCGTTTTTTACTCCAGCGATTGTCATCGCCGCGCGGCTCGTCCATCACGAGCAGTTGGAAACCATCTACCGAAACGATCAGTTTTGGGCCGTGCACTGGCGAACCTGTTGGGAGTCGATGGTGCTGTTCTTTTTGCCCATGGGCACGATCCTCGCCACGAGTCTGATCGTGCAGCTTGAAGTCAAAAACAACGCCTGGAAACAGGTTCACTGTCTGCCGTTGACGGTGAGCACGATCTTTTTCTCCAAGCTCCTCATCATCCTGGCCATGATGTTGCAGTTGTTTGTGCTGTTCAATCTGGGCGTTTACCTCTCGGCCATCTTGCCATGCCTCCTGGTCGGCGGCGTGCCCTATCCGCAGGCGCCATTCCCCATCTGGAAATTTCTGGCGGAGAACGGCTTTTACATTCTCGATTGTTTGCCGATCGTGGCGCTACAGTACCTGCTCGGCCTGCGCTTCAAGAATTTCATGGTGCCGATCGGCATCGGGTTTTCTCTCTGGGTCGCGGCGCTCGCTGCCTTATCGTGGAAATTCGGCTACACGATTCCCTACGCCTACTGCATGCTGGACTACCTGAAGGATCGACCGGGATTACGAGTCGTCCAGCCCGAGGTCAATATCCACCTGTTTGCCTTGGGCTATTTTATCCTCATCACCTTGGTCAGTTATTTTCTTTTCGCGACCAGATCGGAAAAGGGGTAGTGGGCCGTTACTCCTTGGAGAACGACTGGCAGCCGAGGTGAAACCAAAAGAACTTCAGGAGCGGAAAGACAGCTTGGCCCAAGCCTTCGAGCACGACCTCGCGGTCGTGGCAAATTTCCAGAATGATCCGGTGGTACTTCTCTCGTTTGAGCTGGTTGTCGCTTACTTTTTTCCGGTCGATCCAAAAGCAAGCGGTGACATTGGCATGTCGCACGAGCGTTGTGGAATCGAGAATGAGGCGCTGGTCGGTCAATAAAAGCGCTTGTGAAGGAGGAGGCAGTTTGATGCGGGCAATGGCCGCTTCCATCGGTTCCAGGCAAGCCCCAGAGTCCGCATTCGCCGCGATGAGTGTCACATTGCGCGCCCAACCGTTGGCAGCCCACCGGCCGAAGCTCCAGCGCAAGTAGCTCTCGTTCGAACGATTCAGAAGAATACCTCAATGAGAGCGCATAAAAAAGCGCCTTTTTTACCCCTTTGCCACCAATTGCCTCAGCACATAGGTCAAAATGCCATCGTTGAGGTAATAAAGCACTTCCTGCGGCGTGTCGATGCGCAGAAGCGCTTCGAAGGTTTTGGTGCTGCCCGGGGCAGCGGTGGCGCGCACGGTCAGTTTCGTTCCGGGCTTCAAGGGTTGAGCCAGCGTCTTGGACAGATCGACAATTTCGTAGGTCTCTTCGCCCGAAAGTCCAAGCGATTGGGCGTTCTGGCCGTGCAGAAACTGCAGCGGCAGAATGCCCATACCTACAAGATTACTGCGGTGGATCCGCTCGTAGCTTTCGGCGATGACCGCCTTGACGCCAAGCAGTTTGGGGCCTTTGGCCGCCCAGTCGCGGCTGGAGCCGGAACCATATTCCTTGCCGGCCAGAATGATCAGCGGCGTGCCCGCCGCGATGTACTTTTCCGAGGCATCGAAGATGCTCATCTGCTCGCCGGTCGGCAAATAGCGGGTGATGCCCCCTTCCGTGCCAGGGACCAGTAGATTCTTGAGGCGGATATTCGCGAAGGTGCCGCGCACCATGACTTCGTGATTGCCGCGGCGCGCGCCGTAGCTATTGAAGTCGGCGACCGAAACCCCCTTCTGCTGGAGGTATTTGCCCGCGGGGCTCGATCCCTTGATGTTGCCCGCCGGGCTAATGTGATCGGTCGTGATGCTGTCGCCAAGCAGGGCAAGCACCCGAGCGCCCTGGATCTCGCGAATCGGCGCGGGAGTCTTGGCCATCCCCTCGAAATAGGGAGGGTGCTTGACATAGGTGCTCTTACCATCCCAGGTGTATCGGTCCCCCGTGGGCACCGGCAGCGAACGCCAGGCGTCGTCGCCTTCGTAGACGGCGCCATACTGCATCTGGAACATTTCCGAGAGAACCGATTCGCCGACCGTTTGAGCGACTTCGGCCTGGGTGGGCCAAATGTCTTTCAAAAAGACCGGCTTACCGTTGGCATCATGGCCCAGGGGTTCTTTTTCGAAATCGAAATCGACCCGGCCGGCCAGCGCGTAAGCCACGACCAGCGGCGGCGAGGCGAGGTAGTTGGCGCGCACTTCGGCATGCACGCGGCCTTCGAAATTGCGGTTGCCCGAAAGCACCGAGGCGACCACAAGGCCCCCTTCTTCGATCGCTTTCGAGACCGGCACGGGCAGGGGGCCGGAGTTGCCGATGCAGGTGGTGCAGCCGTAACCGACCAGGTTGAATTTCAGTTGGTTCAGCGACTTCGTCAGGTCGGCCTTGTCGAGATAATCGGTCACCACCTTGGATCCTGGAGCCAGGCTTGCCTTGACCCACGGCTTGGTTTTGAGGCCTTTGGCGACCGCCTTTTTCGCGACCAAGCCGGCACCTACCATGACGTAGGGGTTGGAGGTATTCGTGCAACTGGTGATGGCGGCGATCACGACCGAGCCATGCTTGAGCGTGGAATGGGCGCCTTCAAGTTCGAGGGTTGCCGTCGAGTCGAGCGTGGTCGGTTCGCCCGATTTTTTCTTGGCGCGCGCGGCCAGGGCGGGCAGTGCTTTCCCGAACGAAGAGGGCACGTCGGTCAGTTTCACCCGGTCTTGCGGCCGCGAAGGACCGGCGAGGCTTGGTGACACGGTGCCGAGGTCGAGTTCGAGCGTGTCGGTGAAGGCGGCTTCGGGCGACTTGGCGTCGTGGAAGAGGCCCTGTTCCTTGTAGTAGGCTTCGACAAGTTCCACCAACCACGCGGGTCGGTTGGAGAATTTGAGGTAGCGGATCGTTTCGGCATCCACCGGGAAAATGCCGCAGGTCGCGCCATATTCGGGTGCCATGTTGGCGATCGTCGCCCGGTCGGCCAGGGGAAGCTGCGCCAGGCCTTCGCCGAAGAACTCCACGAATTTGCCGACGACGCCTTTTTTGCGCAGCATTTCGGTGACGGTGAGCACCAGGTCGGTGGCCGTCGCGCCTTCAGGCAATTTGCCCTTGAGGCGAAAACCGATCACCTCGGGAATGAGCATTGAAAGAGGCTGGCCAAGCATGGCCGCTTCGGCTTCGATGCCGCCCACGCCCCAGCCGAGCACGCCCAGGCCGTTGATCATCGTGGTGTGGCTGTCGGTGCCGACCAGTGTGTCGGGGTAAGCCATCGGCTCCGACGAGCCAGCCGCTTCGCGGGTGAAGACGACACGGGCCAGGTATTCGAGATTGACCTGATGCACGATGCCGGTTTCGGGCGGAACGACGGCAAAGTCGCGGAATGCGGTTTGACCCCAGCGCAAAAACATGTACCGTTCGCGGTTGCGCTCGTATTCCAGATCGGCGTTCGACTTGAACGAAAGCTCGGATCCGAACGAGTCGACCTGCACCGAGTGATCGATCACCAACTCGGCCGGACAAAGCGGATTGATCTTCTGCGGGTCGCCGCCCAATTTCGCCATGGCGTCGCGCATGGCGGCCAGGTCGACGATGGCCGGCACTCCCGTGAAATCTTGCAAAAGCACCCGCGCCGGCGTGAAGGCGATTTCCTTTTGGCCGGTGTTTTTGGTGTCGAGCTTGGCCAGGGTCTCGATATCGCCCGCGGTGACGTTCAGTCCGTCTTCGGTGCGCAGCAGATTTTCAAGCAAAATCTTCAACGAAAACGGCAGGCGCTTGGCCTCGGGAAAACGAGAATAAACCGAATCGAGGCGATGGATACGATAGGCGCGACCGCCGACATTCAGGCTTGCCAGCGAAGAAAACGAATTCGCCATGGAAGAGGTATCCCGCAATCAATGGAACCGTTGAAGGAAAAATCAACAGTTAAGATAAGGCGCCGCCTCACGCAGGCAACCGACAGGGGCACAGGCGTTCTTCGATTCGGAGAACGCCTGTCCTCCCACGGGTCAAATTTGGTGTTTTTGGCGATTTTGCACCGGCGTTTCCCGGCCAGGCGCCGATCTAACGATTCGTTAAGCATTTGGAGGGTCAGAAAGTGCCGGCAAACCACTAATGTGGCGTTTCGGCAAAATGGCGATGGACGGTGTCGAGCACTTCAAGAAACCGATCCAGTTCCTTGCGGATCGTTTCCGGACCTTGTTTGGAAGCAATCGCCGCTTCAAGCTGGGCCGCCAGGGTGGTGATTTGCGGAAACCCGAACATGCCCCCCGAGCCCTTGAGTTTGTGCACGAGCGACTTCAGGGCCACCATGTCCGCAGCGGCATGGGCCACGACCATTTCTTTCGCCTGATCGGCCAGATTCAGCGCATAATCCTTGACCAAAAGTTGAAAGTCGGGGTCGTCGTCGAAGGTGGATTCCGCCGACACCGAAGAAGTCAGCCCGGGTTCGGGGGGCGTGGCAATGCTCGCCACCGTCGGGGGCAGAGCGATCTCGGCCATCCGCAGAAAAACGGTGGTTGCCTTGTCGGCCACCGTGCCGGCGATGCGGGGCAGGGCGCCCAGGTATTTATGAATCGTTTCCAAAAGGAGGGGGGCGGCGACCGGTTTGGCCAGGTAGTCGGTGCAACCGGCCTCCAGGCACTTCTCCCGGTCTTCCTTCATGGCATGCGCCGTGAGCGCGATGATCGGCCGGTCGAAGTTTTTGCGTCTGAGCGTGCGCGTCGCCGAGTAACCGTCGCATTCGGGCATCTGCATATCCATGAGAATCAGGTCGAACTTTTCAGCGAGTGCCTTTTCCATCGCTTGCAAGCCATTCTGCACGACGACAATTTCCAGTCCGCTGTCCTTGAGGTGGTGCAGGAGGATCTTTTGATTGTCGGGGTTGTCCTCGGCCAAGAGGATGCGGCCACGAATGGTTGACATGGGTAAGGGCAGGGAGGAAATGGCCTTGGATCTTTCGAGCGTCACCGAATCGGGCAGTTGCCAGGGCGACCCTGCGGCGGGAACCGCGCAGCGCAGCCTGATCTCGAAGGTCGAGCCTCTGCCCGGCTCGCTTTCCACATGGATCGACCCGGCCATCGACCGAATCAGTTTGTTCGTGATGCTCAGGCCCAGACCCGTGCCGCCAAATCGCCGCGAAGTCGAGCTATCGGCTTGCTGGAAGGGCTGAAAAAGGCGGGAAACCTGGTCGCGCGTCATGCCGATGCCCTGGTCGATGACCTTGATGATCAGCTCGGCGATGTTCTTGCCGACGAGCGTGCCCGACTTCCCGGCGATGCGGTCGCTGACCTTTCCTCCCCCCTTGTCGGGAAAAGCGCTGATGACCAGCCGGACCCTTTTGCCCGAGTCGGTGAACTTGATCGCGTTGGAAAGCAAATTGACGAGGATCTGGCGAAAACGCGTCGGGTCGATGAGCACCACGCTCGGAAGGGAGGTGAGCGCCGCGACCTCCAGCACGATTTTCTTTTCAAGCGCCTTCACGGCGATCGCCGAATGCGACTCCATGACGAGCTGCCAGGGAGAGTAATCGATCGCCTCCAGTTCCATCTTGCCCGCTTCGATTTTCGACAGATCGAGGATGTCGTCGATGATCTGCATCAGGTGGCGGCCGTTGCGCCTGATGGCCTGGGTGATCTCCTTGGTTTCACCGGGCGACACATTGGGGCCAAGCAAGATATCGCAATAACTAAGCACCGCTCCCAGGGGGGTGCGGATTTCATGACTCATATTGGCGAGGAAGGCGCTCTTGGCCCGGTCGGCTTCCTCGGCCGCATCCTTGGCCTGAGAGAGTTCCCGTTCCATGATCCAGCGGGCCGTGACATCGCGCAGGGTCAGGATCTGACCGACGCAGGCATTGTTTTCTTCGATCGACCAAAGGCGGGCGTCAAAGCGGCCGGCACCCGCCCACGATTTGGGATAGCCGACTTCCCATTCCCCTTCGCGGTTGCGTTCGATGATTTCGCCAAGCTCCGGCCAGAAAGCCAACGCGGCGGCCGCTTTTTCCCCGATTCCCGGTTGGCCGAACAATTTCCCCCATTTCGGGTTGGCATCGACGACGCGCCCGGAAGCGTCGAGCACGAGCACCGCGTCGCCCAGGGCCTGAAAGACCGATTCCTTGGCGGCGGGAGCGATATCGAGCAGGCCATAGCGGTGAAGCGCGGGGAGCAAAGCCAGACCGGTGACCGAAAACCCGAGTACGGAAAAATCGAGATGGGGCGGAGCCAGCGGCACGCCAAAGACCTGGGCCACGTTGAGAACAAAAGGAAGGATGATCCCCCCCATGAGGAAGGCGATCTGCACGCGATAGTAAGGTTGTGAGGTGAACCAGTAGCTGCCGAAAATAAAGAGGCTTACAAGCAGAATTCCATAACAATAGGCTACATGCAGCCAAAATAAAATGCCATGCTCCACGACGGTTGCCGTATAGTTCCCCGGCACGATCAGATCGACGGCCGACCAGTATTGGTGGTGCCAGGGGTTGCTGCTTGCGGCAATCAGCACCGCCAACGGTTCGATGGCGAGCAAATAGATTCTTGTGCGCGTGATCAGATGGCGGCGGCCCGTGTAGATGAGGGCGAAGGCCAGCGATGCCCCCTCGGGCATGGCGCTGCCGAATGCGGAAAGGGCGAGGAACACCTGTTTCCAGGAGAGATCGGCGCAAAGTAACTCGATGCCGCTGCCCAAGGACCAAACCGAGGGGCCCAACATCATCACGGCGAAGGGGATGCCGCAAGGCAATTGCCGATGGCGCCATCCATAAACGGAGAGCAACCCTAGGAACACGCTGGTCAAGAGGAACGGAATGGCTTCCGGGTTCCCTTGAAGTCGCAACCCTTCGATAACGGCCTCCCCTGGGCACCCGGAGAGGGGGGCGCCCGGGTTCCCTTGTTTTCGCGACAAAACCCCTGTTTAGAATAGCGCAACCTTTTGGTTGGACGACGCTTTTGGCTCGCTCGTGTTCGAACCCAACTATTTTCTCATCTTGGCGGTCATTACGCGATCGATTTTCTCGCCGGGTCTTCGGCCGTCGACCCCTTTTCGCCGCCGACAGGGGCGGGTTCTACCGAGCTATTTTGCGTCTCCACGACAATGACTCCGCAAATCACGAAGATGCCGCCGGCGATCATCGACGCTTGGAGCTGATCCAGGCCAAAAAGGAGCGAAAAGCCGTAGGAAAAGATCGGTTCCAGCAGATAAATCATCGCTGCTTTTTCCGCCGAAACGAGCGGCTGAAACGCATTCATCAACGAATAGCTCATCAAGGTTGGGATCAGAACCATGAGCCCAAGGTTGATCAAGGTGGGCATGTCGCAGAGCCGCTCGACGCTCCAGGCGAAGAGGGGGCCGCCGGTCTGCGAGATCGCACAGAGGCCCAGGATCATGAACCCAGAGAAGAGAAAATTGGTCAGGAATAGTCCGGGAGTGATTTTGTTGCCGTCGGCTCCCTTACCGAAGCGGTCGAGCGCGAGGATTTGCAGTGCGAAGGCAAAAGACCCGGCCATGGTCAATCCTTCGCCGTAGCCCCAGCTCAATCCGCCCTCGACCAGGATCACCAAGCCAAACGCGGCAATGGCGAAACCAAGCCAAACGCGCGCGGCGATCGTTTTGCCGAAAAGCCAGAAAATGACCGGCACCCAAAGGCTGCAGATCGAGGTGAAAAAAGCGGACTTGGCCGGAGTCGTGAATTCCAGGCCCCATAGCTGCAAGGTGAAGCCGGTCCAGAGCGGAAACCCGACGCCCAATCCCGCGGCCCAGTCCCTTGGTTTCATCCGGAAAACGATTCGGGGCTGAAGGAGCAGGAAAAGTCCCAGGGCCAGGATCATGCGGATGAAAATGAGCACCAGACCGGACATCAACCCGGGGAAAGGAACCTCGGGCGCGGTCGCGGTTTGCCAGGATCGCATCAGACTGAACGAAAGGCCCCAGCCGGCGGTGGTGATCACCAGGGCCAGATGAGGCACCCATTCGGCGTGTTTTCTCACCGGTGAAGGATGGACCGGAAGGGTTTGCGGGGTGTGTGGAATTTCCGAATCGATCAAACCGCCACCGCCCCTTTTTGCTCGCCCATTCCGGGCGCCTAACATCGAGTCCAGGCTTTGCGCACCTTGGCCTGCGCGGATTTTTTTCCGCGGTTTGCCTCAGGACTATCCTATTCATCTGGTGGGGTTTCCCTTAACCGGTTTTGCGACGACGCAGTCGAGAGCGGATGATGGCCAAGACAATCGATTTCGCCTATTTGCGCAAACATTGCGATTCGTGCAAGAAGGCCGTTTCCTGGCTCGATGGCGTCGAGCATGCGATCAAAGCCCAGGAAGACGCCTCGAAAATTCGCAAAAGCGAAGAAGAGGCGATTGCCCTGGCTCGCAAGGCGAAAACGGTGCTCGTCTCCAAAGGCAAGTCGCTCGTTCGCTTCACCATGGACAAAAAGTCAGCCCCCGCCGACGACGAGTTGGCTTCGGCGATCATGGGACCGACCGGCAATCTGCGTGCTCCCACGTTTCTTGTGGGGAAGACCTTGCTCGTCGGCTTCAACGAGGAAGCGTATCGAGAAGTTTTTGCTTCTTGACCGTCCTGTGAGCCTCTCGCGGCGGTGGAACCGCTCGGGGATTTCACCCCGGTCGAAAGCCCTTGGGGTCAGCTCGTTGGGCGTAAGGAAAAATGACAGGTAGGTTCTAAAATTTCCATTGGAAATGTCTTTTCAGGAGAATTTGCATCATGTCGTCGCTTGTGACCCGTCCGGCACCCGATTTCACCGCCCAGGCGGTCGTGGGAGAACAAATCACCAACATCCACCTCGGCCAGTATCGGGGCAAGTATGTCATTCTTTATTTCTACCCTCTCGATTTCACCTTCGTTTGCCCGACGGAAATCATCGCGTTCCAGGACCAGCTGAACGAGTTCACCAAGCGCGATGCCGTCGTCATCGGCGTCTCGGTCGACAGCGTGTTTAGCCACCTCGCCTGGAACAAGACTCCGCGCCAAGAAGGCGGCCTCGGCGGCGTCACCTATCCGCTCGTCGCGGACTTGACCAAGTCGATCGCCAAGGACTACGGCGTTCTTCTCGATGGCGGCGTGGCGCTGCGTGGGCTGTTCCTCATCGACAAGGCCGGCATCATTCGTCACTGCGTGATCAATGACCTGCCCTTGGGGCGCAGCATCCCCGAAGCGATCCGCGTGCTCGACGCCTTGCAATTCGTCGAAAAGCACGGCGAAGTTTGCCCCGCCAACTGGAAGCCGGGCGAAGCGAGCATGAAGGCCGACCCGAAGGGCTCCAAGGAGTATTTCAGCAAGGTCAAGTAACTTAAAAGATTCGGTCGTAAGCACCGGGTTGCGCCCGCATCACGGGCCCAACCTTGCGACACCGTAAGCTGGCCAAGTTGCAAGCGTCGTGAACGGCATAACCGTTCCCGGCGCTTTTTTCGTGTCATCCGCCAAACCCGGCGCGACTGATTTCGTCGACCCACTTTTGCCAAACCACCGAGATTTTCTCGGCGATCGGGATACTCAATTTCCCTGCCTTCGGGGAATATGGGGCACCAATCAACTGATGGGCATTTGGCTGGTGAAAGCTTCTGTTCGAAGAAGCCACGGGTTGAGGTTGCAATGCTTCGTTTCGTCGTTTTGTTATTGCTCACCTTTGGCGCTCTGGGAGTGACCGGCAGCTTCGCGACGACTGGCCGGTTGCAGGCCGCGCCTCCCGCCCTTCAGCTCAAGCGACCGCTCAAACTGCGTCTGGTGAACGCCCACCTGGCCGGCCAGGTGCTCGATTACACCAACAATCATTTCCGCGATAACCGCATCTGGTCCGAATCGCTGGGCCGGCCCATGGACATGTATGTCTATTTGCCGCCAGGATACCGCGAAGATCGCGTCTATCCGGTCTTTTATTGGCTCCACGGATTCACCCAGGACGAAAACTGCCTGATCGATCACATCATCACTCCGCTGGACCGCGCGATTCGCGCAGGCAAAATGCCGCCGGTCGTCGTCGTGGCGCCCGATGGCAACATCAGGGGAAATGCCGGCTTTCTCAATCCCGGAAGTTTTTTCGCCAACACCAAGGCGGGCCGGTTCGAAGACATGCTTTTGATCGATGTCGAGAATTTCGTTCATTCGCATTTCTCGATCGCCAAGGGGCGAGAAAACCATGCGATCGGCGGCGTATCGATGGGCGGCGGTTCGGCCTTCCGCATCGCCTTGAAATACCCGGAAAGGTTCAAGGATGTCGTCGGCATCTTCCCGCCGCTCAATATTCGCTACGAAGGCAAAAGCGGCCGCTATCTGTCCGACTACTGGCCAGGCAACTGGCAATTCCGCGACGATTTTAGCCGCGGACTCGAACCGGTGGGCCGATTCTTCGGCGGCCTGGTGACCTTGCGTTTGCGCGACATGCTCGATCCCCTCTACGACCGCCGAGATCCGAACCTGCCGGCGCTCCTCGCCTCGGAAAATCCCGCCGAGTTGGTCATCTTCCACAACAATGCCAAATACCCGCTTTCGATGTACATCGGCTCGGCCGGTAAGGATGAGTTCAATATCGACAGCCAGATCAATACTTTCTTGGAATCGGCGTCGGGCAAGGGAATGGACATCAAGGTCGACTACATTCCCCACGGCAGGCACAATCTGCGCACCGCCTATCGCCTGGCGCCCAGTGCCATCGGCTGGCTCGGCTCGCACCTTTGGGACGACGAAGACTAGTCCTTTGGGCTGAGAGCGGCCGCGCCGTTTTGCATTCCTCCGGCTCCTCCTCTCGCACCCAAGCGCCAGATCCTCGATAATGGCGACATGTGGGAACCACTGCTTCATATCGGCGTGACCTTGTTCGTCGTGATCGACCCGATGGGCTTGTTGCCCCTCTATTTGGCGATCACGCGCGATGCCACCGAGGTGCAGCGGCGGCGCATCGCGCTGCGGGCCATCGTCATCTCCTTTTTTGTCATGCTTGGGTTTTTGTTCGCCGGCGGGGCCTTGCTCAATTCCTTGGGGATTGAAATCGCCTCGTTTCGCATCGCCGGCGGCATCGTCATGTTCATCTTCGCCTTGCAGATGGTCTTCGACAAAGAGAACAGCCACAAGGAAGGATCGCCCGAGGAAGGGCACGACATCGCGGTTTATCCCCTGGCCATTCCCGCGATCGCGGGGCCTGGATCAATGATGACCGTGGTTTTGATGGCAGAAGAATACCGGGCCTCCTTCTGGCATTTGATTCTCATTGCGGCGGTGATTTTCGGCATTCTGGCCGCCACCTGGATTCTGCTGCGTTTTGCCAACTTGATTCAGAAAATCCTGGGCCGCACGGGGGCCAGCATCATCAGCCGGGTGATGGGGCTGATTCTGGCCGCGCTTGCTTCGCAGACGGTGCTACAAGGGATCAAGGAGGTCTTTGGAATCATCCATCCCGAATGAAACTCCGTCCGATCCTATTTCGATTATCAAATCCCCCATGTTTGCTATTTTCCCGGGCTTGTTTGGCAGTTGCCTTATGAGAGCGGAAGCCTAGACAAAAGGGGTGCGGTGGAAGGAAGTTGCCGGCGCCCCGTGAAGTTGTTTCCGGTGTGCGTCTCATTTCCCGTTTGGCTTCGATAACGTTGCTTATGTACGGCGGCGAAGGACAAGAGTGATATGGCGTTTACGTGCGTGGTTGGGCTGCAATGGGGAGATGAGGCAAAAGGCAAAATCGTCGATGTCCTGGCGCCCAAACATCGCTACATCGTGCGATTCAATGGCGGAGCCAACGCGGGTCACACGGTGGTCTTCGAAGGCAAAACGTTCAAATTATCGATTCTGCCCACCGGAATTCTTTGCCCCACTGCGATTGGCGTGGTGGGCAATGGCGTGGTCATCTACCCTCCTCGCATCCTGGAAGAGCTGGCCCAGTTGAGTCAGGGGGGCGTCGAAGCGCTCGATCGGCTGAAAATCAGCAATGCCGCCCATGTCATCTTCCCCTACCACTTCGAACAGGAACGCCTGAGCGAGACGAGCGTCGGCAACGGCGAGGCGATCGGCACGACCGGCCGCGGCATTGGCCCTTGTTACGAAGACAAGGCGAGCCGGCGCTGGGCGGTGCGCATGGGGGATTTGGGTGACGAGCGGGCGCTTCTGGCCCGGCTCGGACCGATCGTCGAGCGCAAGAACAAGCTCAACCGCGCCCTCGACCCGCAGGCCAAAGAATTCGATGCCGCCCTCTTGGCGCGCGAATATTTCGAATACGGCCAAAAGCTAAAAAGCTGCATCACCGACACGCAAACATTGCTGGGAGAGGCCTCGCAGAAGGGGGAAGGGATGCTCTTCGAAGCGGCCCAGGGGAGCCTGCTCGATCTGGATCATGGTTCTTACCCTTATGTCACCAGTTCCAATAGTTCCGCGGCCGGCATTTGGTCGGGGTCGGGATTTGCGGCGCGTAAACTGGACAAGATCTACGGCATCGTGAAGGCTTACACATCGCGCGTGGGCGGCGGAGCCATGCCCACGGAACTGCTCGATGGTCCCGAAGGGATCGGCGAACGGATACGCAAGATCGGGCGAGAATTCGGCACCGTCACCGGCCGGCCCCGGCGCGTCGGCTGGCTCGACGCGGTCACGCTCAGGCACACCGCGCGTCTAAACGATGCCGACACGCTCTGTGTCATGTTGCTCGATGTTTTGAGCGGCCTTAAGGAATTGAAAATCGCTGTCGCTTATGATGTCGATGGGCAGCGCATCACCGATTTTCCGACCGATTCGGCGGTTCTGGCGAAGTGCAAACCGGTGTTTGAAACGCTTCCCGGCTGGTCGCAAGACATTTCCACGGCGCGCCAGCCCGCCGACCTCCCGAAGGAGGCGCTCAACTATCTGGCTCGCATCGAGGAGCTTGTGGGTCGGCCGGTCGGCGTGGCTTCGGTGGGACCTGACCGCCAGCAAACGATTTGGCTCAAATCGAAGGATGGCCCATGATCGAAACCGAGGCATGGAAACGGGTGGCCCGACCCGCGGGTTATCGCGAAACGGTGCTCAAGGCCGGTCTTGATCCGGCGCGCATGCCGGAACATGTCGCCATCATCATGGACGGCAACGGCCGCTGGGCCGAACAGCAGGGGCTGCCCCGCTTCGAGGGCCACGCAAGGGGGATCGACGCGGTTCGCCTGACCGTCGACGAATGCGCCCGGCTTGGGATCCATCAGCTCACGCTTTACTGCTTGAGCTCCGAAAATTGGAAGCGGCCGCCAAGCGAGCTGGAATTCTTGATGAACCTCTTTCGGCACTACCTCATTGCCGAAAGGCCGAAAATTGTCGAGCAAAATTTGCGTTTCTCGATGATCGGCAGGCGCGAAGGTCTACCCGAGGATGTCTTGCGCGAGGTCGACATGACCGCGCAATTATGCCGCGACAACACCGGCACGATGCTTTGCCTCGCGGTTAACTATGGCGGCAGGGCCGAGCTGATCGATGCCTTTCGAAGCCTCGCCATTCAGGTGCAAAAAGGGCAGCTTGACCCTTCGCAGATCGGCGAATCGACCATCAGCGACGCGCTCTACACGGCGGGCATGCCCGACCCCGACCTGCTCATCCGCACCGCGGGCGAGATGCGGGTCAGCAACTATCTGCTCTGGCAAATTTCCTACGCGGAAATCTGGGTCACCGAGCAATGCTGGCCCGACTTCAATGCGGCGAGTTTGCATCGCGCCTTTCACGATTTCGCCAATCGCGAGCGGCGTTTTGGCGGTCTGCCTTCAGGCGCCGCCCCCGCGGGGGCGGCCAGTTGCGCCGTGAGTCACTCTTCCCTACCTCCTGGCACCGCCGGGGCGAGCTAGCGCATGGCCACCCGGATTGTCCTGGGCTCGATCATGCTGTTGTTTTTCGCCACGCTGGTCGCGACCGACGCGGTGATCGGCCCACCCTTTCCACTCATTCACCTCGTGTTTTTCGGCGCGACAATCTACGGCGCGCTGGAAATCCGGTCGCTGTTGCCGCCGGAAGAACGTTCGCATCCGGTGATGATCGTCTGGTGCCTGGGCCTGGTGCTCTTTGCCCCGCTGGCCTGCTACTATGCTGGGGGTGATGGCGCCGCGGGAGCCATACGATTTTCCTGGGTCGTCTTGTGCATGGGCGTCGTCGCGGCGCTCTGGTGCGGCTTTGTCGGCGAAATTGCCTTCTATCGCGAGCGCGATCACGCTCTGGCGCGGCTAGCGTTCTTACAAATGTCGATTCTCTATCTGGGCGTTCCCGCGGCGGTCGTGCTGCAAATTCCCAAGGATGCCGCTTCCCATCCCAAGATCGCTCTCGCCATGCTCGGTCTGGCAATCATCATTCCCAAGGCCTGCGATATTGGCGCCTATTTCACCGGGCGCTTCGTCGGAAAGATCCGCATCACGCCGGTTCTCAGTCCGCAAAAAACGCTGGAAGGTTTCGTGGGAGGGGTGCTCTTGGGAATGGCGTTGACCCTCGCGGCCCACTTCGCCTTGCCTGAAGAAGTGTTTCGGTCCTCGATTCAGGCTCTGATGTTCGGATTGCTCGTCAGCTTGGCGGGGATTTTCGGCGATCTGGCCGAATCGCTTTTGAAACGCGACCTTCACGCGAAGGATGCATCGCGGCTGATCCCCGGTTTCGGCGGGATTCTTGATGTCATTGATTCCATCATTTTTGGCGCTTCCGTAGCATTAATATGGTTTCTGCTTTTGCCTCCACCGGGGCTGGCAGCCTGACGCGGCCGAGTCAAAAAACGACGCAGCGGCGAAATAAGGGATGCCAGGGCAAGAAGAGTAATAAGGCTGCAAAGAACGAAGAGAATTAGAGAAGAAGCGGCGCATTCATCGTTAGCGAAAGTGAAAACCCAGTGTCCAATCCGATGAAGGAATCGATCCTGAACCTCGACAGCCGCGAGGAGGCATTCCTCCTATTCGGCAGCCGGGACCAGCACTTGCGGGAGATTCGCAATACGCTGGGGCTACAAGTGCTCGGCCGCGGCGATCATATTCTTTTGAAGGGGACCGAAGAGCAGATTGCCCAGGCGGAACGGGTATTTGCGCAATTGCGTCAGATGCTCAGGCAACATGGCGCCCTCAGCGCCGAAGATATCCGCACGTCGCTTGAAGCGGTCGTGGGCGGCATCGACGGCCGGATCGGGCCGCTGCAAACCGAAAAAGCCGAAACCCCGGGGGCTTCGCGCTGGATGCGAGCGCGTACCGACGGGCAGGCTCGCTATGTCCACTCGATGAAGGAGAACGATCTCGTCCTTTGCGTCGGCCCGGCGGGTACGGGAAAGACCTGGCTGGCCGTCGGCATGGCGGTGAGCCTTTTGCGCCAGGGGTTGGTCAAGAAAATCGTGCTGGTGCGTCCGGCGGTCGAGGCGGGAGAAAGGCTGGGATTTCTTCCCGGCGACATTGCGGCCAAGGTCAATCCTTACTTGCGCCCGCTCTTCGATGCCTTGAACGACATGATGGATCCGGAACAGGTGAAAAGGTATTCGGAAAACGACATCATCGAAATCGCTCCGCTGGCTTACATGCGCGGCCGAACCTTGAATCAGGCGGCGATCATTCTCGACGAAGGGCAGAACACGACCGTCCCGCAGATGAAGATGTTTCTGACGCGCATGGGCAACGGCAGCAAGATCATCGTCACGGGCGATCTAACCCAGATCGACTTGCCGCCGGGAACACGCTGCGGACTTGCCGACGCGGTGCAAAGGCTACAGGGGCTCGAAAAAATCGGCATTGTCCATCTCGAAAAATCGGACATTGTTCGCCACCCGCTGGTGCAGCGAATCATCAACGCCTACGAAACCAAGCCGGGAGGGGGATAAGATTGTGGCCGACTCGGAAGGAAGAATCGAGGGAGGCGCCGGCAACTGGGCCTTTGCCGTGATTTTGCTTGGGGCCATGGCCTTGATCCTGGCCGGGCTCTTTTTTTACGCCGAAACTCCGAAGGCGCCCGAAAACCCCTCGATGAAGTTCGAGGACATCCAAAAGAGCTTGCGAGTGGTCCCCGATGCCACCCAGGTGATCGGTGTGGAAGTGGGGGGACGGGCCAGGGCCTACCGCATTCAGGACCTGTTGCGTCCCGATCAGCATGTGATCAACGACAAGATCGGCGAAGTTCCCGTTGCCGTCACCTTCTGCGATATCGATCGATGCACGCGGATCTTCACCCATCCCAAAGAGGACGGCGCGCCCAAGAACGAAAAAAACGGAAAAAACGAAAAGAACGAAGAGCTCAACATTCGGGTGGCTGGCACGCATCGCGACCGCCATGGCAAGCTTCTTCTTGCCCTGGGTGATAAGAAATTCTGGCAAGACACGGGCCTGGAACTGGGCAGTGACCAAAAGAAGGTCGACTTGCGCCTGATCGAAAATAGGGAAACGACGTGGGGCGAATGGAAGGCGCTGCATCCCGATGCGACGATCTACTTGCCTGAAATCATTCCTAATTCTGGAAATCCGAGCCCAGCTAAAGCTAACCGTTGATTGCTTCCTAGTCGGCCGGGCGCCATTCTGTATCTTCTTTGGTTTTCAAGCTACCTTCATAGCTGGGGAGCTAAGCCGCGAATGGGTTTGAAACTCAGAATGCCGCCGCTTTTTTTTCTTTCAGAAGTCATTTGTCGATAAGTGGTTGTGTCGAATCGCTCGATTATTCCAACAGATCGCTCCTCACGGTGGTTAATCTTTCATCGAACTCGCAATTTTTTAACCTTTTTTCCCCACTTTTTTGCCATTTCCCATGGGATGACCGGCACCAATGGGAGACAATTCACCGGATGGCAGTTCGGCGGTGTCAAACCGCCGGTAAAAAGCAACGAGAAGGCGCTACCCGGGACGGGTTTCGAGGTGGGGGCATTCGAGTATAAGTTTTCATGGCAAAATGAGTTAAGAGAAATGCTCAAGTTGGGATGAAGAGGAACGCGTTTTTTTTCTCCCAGGGCTGTAACGCCCACACTTCATCCTTTCTTTAAGTAGGTAGGGAGCCATCAATGACACTCACACCCTCGACCCGCGCAAGTCTCTTATTGCGCCTGCGCGATTCCCAGGACCGGGACGCTTGGGCTGAGTTCGTTAACATCTATGAGCAAACCATTTACCGCCTTTTGCGGCACAATGGACTGCAGGATGCGGACGCTCGGGAAGTGCTGCAGGAACTGTTTTTGATCGTCAACAGAAACATCGAACGATTTGAATACGACCGTGAAAAGGGAACTTTCCGCGGCTGGTTGAGACGGGTTTCCCGGAACCTGGTCATCAACTGGCTCAAACACAGGGACCGGCGCCTGACGCCAAGGGGGGGCTCGGATATGCAAAGCATGCTCGACATGATCCCCTCCGATGGGCCGGAAAGCACCCAGTTCGATCGCGAGTTTCATCGGGCGGTGTTTCACCGGGCGGCGGAGCTGGTCCGTGCCGAGTTTCATTCCGAAACCTGGCAAGCCTTCTGGGAGACAGGAGTTCTCGGAATCTCCCCGGCCGATACGGCGAAAAAACTGGGCATGAGCGTGGGGGCTGTCCGCGTGGCCAAGTGCAGGGTTCTGGCCCGCTTGCGGGTCGCGGTCACCGAGCTGGAGGCGATTCAATGACCTCCGTCAACGGTCTTTGCTCGGTTCCTCTGATCGAAGCGGCCTTGAATGGCAAATTGCCGGTAACGCAAGAGATTACCTTCCAGGAGCACCTGGAAACTTGCGAAGTCTGCATCGTGACGATGGAGAAAATGGCGGGTGGCCCCGAGTGGTGCCAGGAAACCGCCATGCACCTGACCAAGGACGAGCTTGACGAGGCGGCTCAGGGAAAAGACGACTGGTCCGAAGTCGATTTCACGGTCGAATATCTCGAACCTTCCGATGAGCCGAATGTGCTCGGCCGCCTGGGCGGCTACGACATGCTCGAGGTCATCGGCCGAGGCGGAATGGGGGTCGTACTCAAGGGGTTCGACGCCCAGTTGAAACGTTGCGTCGCGGTGAAAGTGCTCGCCCCGCACCTGGCGCACAATCCGCTTTTTCGCAAGCGGTTCGCACGCGAAGCGCAGGCCGCCGCGGCGGTCATGCACCCCAACGTCATCGCCATCCACCAGGTTCAGGCGACAGGCCGGCTTCCCTTCCTGGTCATGCCCCTGATCCCTGGGGAATCGCTGCAGCAGCGCCTCGCCAAGCGCGGCCCGCTCGAAGTCGTGGAAATTCTGCGCATCTCCATGCAGGCTTCTTCGGGGTTGGCCGCCGCCCACGAACAGGGCCTGGTCCATCGAGATGTGAAACCGGCGAACATTCTCCTTGAGCCCGGAGTCGAGCGTGCCGTGCTGACCGACTTCGGTCTGGCGCGCGCGGGCGACGACCGGACCTTGACCCAGTGGGGAGTCATCGCCGGCACCCCCAACTACATGTCGCCCGAACAAGCCCGCGGTGAAAAGATCGATGGTCGATCCGACCTGTTCAGCCTGGGTTGCGTGCTTCATGAAATGGCGACCGGGCGAACGCCGTTCAATGCCGAGGGCACGCTGGCCCTTTTGAAGCGGGTTTGCGAACAACACGTTCCGCCGCCATCGCTGATTCGGCCGGGATTGCCGCGCTGGTTTGACCGCCTGGTGCTCAAACTTCTTGCCAAGGATCCCGCGGACCGGTTTTCCTCGGCCCGGGCCGCGGCAAAGGTCATGGAAGGATGCCTGGCTCATATGCAGGATCCCTCGGCCGCGATTCCGGTTGAGGTCGCCGATCCTCCTTTCCCCTTGAGGAAAATGATCTGGTGGGCGGTGGGATTGCTGGTCGTTTGTGCCGCGGCCGTGGGAGTATTGCCGGAAGTCCTGGCGAGAAGCGGATTCGGCGCCAAGACCAAGGCCGACGAAACCAAAATATTTGAAGGCGTGCAAGTCCTCAACGACGCGGACATCGAAGATGCGGTGATCGAAGCCGAAATGCAGATCCTCGATCAGGGAATCAAGGATCTGGAAGGTAGTTTGAAAGAAGTACAGACCAAAACCATGGAAAAACGCAGCCCGTGATTTCGGCGCTCTCGTTAAGCCGGAATCGACCTTCGTTTGATTGTGAGGGGAAGACCCATGAAATGGAAAATGCTCTTTATCGCCTGCTTGGTCGCCTCCACGATCGGCGTCGGCGCTTACCGGGGAAGCTTCCTCTCCACCAAATCGCTCTGGGAGGATAACCTCGAGCCGAATTTTGGATTGCCGTTGTCGCACAACGGAACGATCAAAGTTCCCGCGGCACCACCGATCGAGGACGAGGGAGCGCTGCCCGCGCCGCAGCGGGCGATCCCACCTGTTGGTCAACCTGGTGTCGGTCAAGTGGGCGCCGCTTTAGCGGTACCCGCTCAGGTAGGCGTAGCCAAGCCTGCTGAGCAAGCGGGCACCCAACCGCCGGCGAACCATTTTCAGGCAATGATGATCGATTGCGCGAAGTGCGAGTGCGACGCCCAAAGGCTTGCCGACGAGCTCAGAGAAAAGCGCGATCCGGCCAAGCAAGCCCAGTTGCGCAAAAAACTTGAAGAAGTCTTCGATCTCAGGCATGCCGCGCAAGAACTGGAAGCCCAAGAGCTGAGTAAAAAACTCAATAACCTCCAAAAAATCCTGGCGGTTAGGCAGCAAAAAAGAACCGAGATTGTCAACACCCGAGTGAGGGACCTCATCGAGGGAACGGCCTATCATTATCCCGCATCGCAATATCCGCTCGCGCAATCGTCGAAGTCCGAGACCAAGGTCCAGGTGATACATCGGGGCGTCGGTCAGGCGGGGCCCGGGATTATGTCCCCATTGCCCAACAACTCGAACGTGCGCAACGCCGAGGCCAACCGGGACCGTGCCGGATCAAGAAGCGCTGGATCCGTGAGTCAAAACAAGAATTCCGTTAACGCCACCGAAGGCATTTCTTTGAAGCTTGTAGCCGAGCAATTGAGCAACTTGTTCAGGACTCTGGAGGCGAAAGCAAACTCTCTGGAGGAGAAGGCGAATACTCTGGAGGCGAAGGCGAATTTCAATAGCGCCAAATATGCCAACGATGCGGAAGTCTTGAAAATCGAGCTGGAAAAAGCAAAGTTGGAACATGCGGAAGCCCAGGTCAATGCCGATCAGCAACATCGCCTTTCGGCCCAGGGCGTCATTGGCAAGGAAGAACTGCGCCGATGCGAGCTTGCCGTGCAAAAGGCGCAACTGGATGTTCAACTTGCCGAGGTGAAATTGAAATTGGCCGCCGAAGCGCAGAAAGCACCTCCGACCCCTGACAACCCACCCGCCAAGGATAAGCCCACCGGCCCCAGTCGCCGTTCCGGAAGTTCCCAATCTTCGAGCGGTTCGGGCCGGCCGGCCCAAGTTGTCATTGTGGAACATATTCAAGAAGTTGGCCCTTGCCCCGAAGAGTCGTCATTCAACGATGGTTGCCCCTTTGAGGCCGCGCAACTGAGCCAGAAGATCGCGAATGAAAAAGCAAGAGTGGTCCAGCTTAGAAAACTAACCACGCAATTTCGGACCGATGACGCGGCAAGGCCTTCCGAAACCAAGGAAGGTCAAGGCGTTGCCAAACCCAATCCCTCGGTCATGAGCATGGGAGTCCGGCTTCCCAATCCGGCGACCAGGGCGCCTTCCGTTACCGCCAACATGTCCTGCGCTCCCGCGCCGACCCCTACGCCCAAGAGCGTGATCCTCATCAAGAGCGTCGTGGACGAAGTGAAGGGAAAGAAGATCTTTCTTTCCGATGGAACTCAATGTGAAGCCGGTGCGAAAACCGAGATCATTCAAAAGACGGAAGACGGCGAGAAAAAAGGCAAGCTTTCCGATGTGAAATCGGGCGCCAGCATTGAGGTCGAAATGGATAAGGACACCAAACGTCCGAAAAAGATCACCGTCTCGTTTATGTTTTCCATGGCAGCCAATAACATCGGCTAATTTTTACCAGAAACGCCCCTCTCCCCCTGACCCCGTCCGGGCCGATTCAAGCGATCGGCCCGGACGGGGTTTTTGCTTTTCCTTGGCTGCTTTGCACGGCGATCGTAACACCGTTCGGGAACGGATGTTGCGTTTTTTCCGGCAGGTCGGATTTGCGCTTCGGCATTTTTCCCATTTCCCTCTTGTCTTTTGCCCAAACGCGGGCTTAATTTTGTTAACCAGTTGAGGAGGAGAATTTCGGTTCGTGATTCCAACGAATGGGGAGAAACCAAGCCCATGGACGAAAAAGCCCTGATTCACAAATTGCTGACCACTGGTCACCTCAATGTTTTCGAACGCCGTTGGCTTCCCGACGGCAAAGCCCGCTTCCAAATGCTTTGCGAAGAATTTGAGGACATTCTGCAAAGCGGCGAGTGGATCCACGCCTGGTGGATGCCGGACGACTCCATGTTTGGCTGCACCATCGAACTGAGAGGCGATGGCCCGGGAACGGTCCTGCGTAAAGATTCTTGCCTGGAAGGAGAGCGCATCACCCCGCTTTCCTTTGCGTCAACGCGCGAGGCGGCCAGGTCGTTCGTGCTGGAATTCAGAGAGTTGATCGGCAATGACCTCGATGGGGTCCCCGTGGTCTGGAGCGCCTGATAACGGCTCCCTTCGCAAATGCCAAAAGCCCTATAAGCAGGACCGATCTGGCCTGCCACAGGGCTTGATTGACCGCCAGGCGGTGGTGAATCGATTTTGGGTCGATGCCAAGTTGGCGCCAAAGCGGCTTAGGGCTTGGGTGCGAGCGACTTGATGCGGATTTTGCGGTATTCGAGCATGCCGTGATCGGCTTCAAGACCAATCCCGCCCGTGGCCGGTAATTTCAATTTCGACTCCAACACTTCGCCGTTGCAGGTGCAGTAAGCGATGTTGTTTTTGACGACCACAACAATTTCATTCCAATCTTGCGCCTTGTATCCCTTCAGGGTTTTGTAAGGGCCGGCAACATAATAATCGCGCACTTGCAGTTGCGGTTCGCGGATGAATAGCCCGCTATCGGCGTTCACCGCCGCGCGGAACTCGAGGCGAAGTTCAAAGTCGCCGGAGAACTTTTCGGTGGTCCACAATTGGCGGATTCCCTTGCCGTCGTTGACGACAATCGAATCGCCCTTGGCCTCATAGCGCTTGTCGCTCGATTCGGTTTTGCCGGTGAATGGCTCGCCCGTTTTGTAGCCCCACCCTGTCAAATCCTTGCCGTTGTACAGATTCCTCCAACCTTCTTCGTCCTGGGCGGCGAGTTGGCTGGAGGGCAAGAGAGCGGCACTGAGTGTCAGCAAACCGAGGAAGTGCCGTGGGATCGAGGTCAGGACGGTTCGGATCATGGTTCTCTTTCCAGGTCGAGGAGTGCG
The DNA here is from genome assembly GCA_965226945.1 of Gemmataceae bacterium. Lineage (GTDB taxonomy): Bacteria > Planctomycetota > Planctomycetia > Gemmatales > Gemmataceae > SYLG01. Next base: position 6,224,538 of record OZ245717.1, read on the forward strand.
GGAGAGGAATCTCTCCCCATCCTAGAAACGGACATGCGAGCCACAAAGGCAACAAGCGGTCATCGCTCGGAGGCAAGGTTGTCTTTGCAGGGTCCGCCAATTCCATAACGCCATTCAGAATGGGACAGTCGACCTGCTCGTTACATGAGCGTTCCTAAGACCGTGCTTTGTAAAATCGTTTCGCGCTGAAAAACACCCATGCGCGCCAGTTTCTCCAGGGCCCTGGCCCGGTGGGAAATGGCATTCTTCACGGCGGGGGCCAACTGGCCAAAGGTCTGGTGAAACTCCTGCAAGTAGAAGTAGGGGTCGTAGCCAAATCCGCCCTCTCCCTGGCGGGCATCGACGATGCGGCCACGGCATTCACCCCGGGCCAGGGCCACCACCTCTCCCTTGGGGTTCGCGACTGCGGCCACGCAGACGTAGCCGGCCCCGCGCCGTTCCGTGGGCACGCCCTTCAAGAGTTCAAGCAATTTGTGATTGTTCGCCTCGTCATTGCCATGCACGCCCGCGAAGCGGGCCGAGTAGATACCGGGTTCGCCGTTTAGGGCATCGACGCACAGGCCGCTATCCTCGCCCAGCGCCCACTCCTTTAGATGCAAGGCGGTTTCGATCGCCTTCTTCTGGGCGTTGGCCTCGAAGGTGGTTCCATCTTCCACCACATCGGGAAAGGGCGGAAAATCGGATAGGTCGAGCAATGTGACTTGCCACTGTGTCCCCAGGATCTGGAGAATTTCCTTTTTTTTCTTCTGGTTCTTGCTGCCGACCACCAAGCGGTCCATGCATGAAACTCCTGAACGGCAGCCTACGAGCGGGAGCCATGGCGACACGCACGCAGCCAACAGATCGTAACCCCCGACATTCTAGAAGACGGAATAGCGTGAGCGATGCGGACCCGCCGGCCGCAGCTTGACCGGCTCAGTGTGTCCTGAACCCGCCACAAATCGCACCCCCGGTAGGCCCGGTGGTTTGCGAAGGTTCGCTAGGAAGAACCCTTCCTGAATGCGGGACCTCTCTGGGCGCAAAGCCAATCACCGTCCGGCAAAAATGACGAAAAACACCGAGTTCGCGGCGAATGGGATCGTCAGTCACGAGATCGGCACACCATTTGCACAAGCTTCCAGGAAGCTGGCCGAGGGAATAGACCGAGCGGTCAACCATGAGGGGAACAGATGACTACGACTTCCATCACTCGCGAGAAACTAATTGAACTGCTCAATGAAGATCTGGAACGTGAGTATCAGGCAATCATTGCGTATGTCGTCTACTCGCAGGTGCTCAAGGGCCCGCAATACATGCAAATTGCCAAGGAACTTGAAGTGCATGCCAAGGAGGAGCTGGCGCATGCCATCACCCTGGCCAAGCAGATTGATTATTTGGGGGGCATGCCCAAGGTGACGCCCAAGCCCGTCAAGACATCCAAGAAGGCCGAGGATATGCTGAAATTCGACCTCGATAACGAGACCGAAACCATCGGCCACTACCGGGAGCGCGTCAGGCAATGCGAAGCGCTTGGCGAATATGCCCTGGCGGAACGGATTCGCGAAATCCTGGTGGAAGAGCAAGACCATCAGATTGAACTGGCCACGGCCCTGGGTGTCGAGGTTCCCAACAACAGCGACCGCTCTTAACGGCCAAGGAAAGTGCAGCGGCGGTGTGCGCTTGGGCGCCGCTTAAGCGTTGATGCACTGGCGACGCGTCCTGGTTCAAATTCCTGACCGGACCGTTTCACAACAAGAATCGAAAACAACTCCATCGTTCAATCTTCAGCCGGATCGGCGTGGCCTGTTGAGCGCCCCATTCGGCGGTCGATGGGATTTTGCTTGCGCAGATTCCCAAGCCAGTTTCGTGCAATAGCCAATGGAAGGTCATCATGGCGGGAGATGAAAAAAAGGTCATGGGCGCGTGGCCCGTGGAGCAGGGTGTGAACTTTCGCGTTTGGGCGCCGCATGCGACGGCCGTGTCGGTTGTCGGCACCTTTAACGAATGGAAGGCCGGTGCGGCGCCACTGGCGCTTGAAGGGGAGGGAATCTGGTTCGCGCATATTCGGGGCGCCAAGATCGGTGATGAGTATCGCTATCACATCGTTTCGCCCCATGGAGAGTTTTCGCGGATTGACCCCTACGCGCGGGAAGTGACGAATTCGATTGGCAACGGCGTCGTCCATGACCCCAACTTCGACTGGGATACCGAAGGTTACTTCCCGTCGCCCAAATGGAACGAGATGGTCATTTACGAACTGCATGTCGGTACCTTCAACGACCCCGATCCCGATTCTCCGATGCCGGCTACTTTTGACACCATCGTCAATCGCTTTGATCACCTTGCCGCGCTCGGCGTCAATACGCTGCAGCTCATGCCGGTCGCCGAGTTCGCGGGGGATCGCTCCTGGGGTTACAACCCGGCCCATATTTTTGCCGTCGAATCGGCCTACGGCGGTCCGGTGGCTTTTAAGAAGTTCATCAAGGCGGCCCACCAACGCGGATTCGCCGTGATCCTCGACGTGGTGTACAACCATTTTGGACCAAGCGATCTCGATCTCTGGCGCTTTGACGGCTGGAGTGAAAATGAAGGCGGGGGCATTTATTTTTACAACGACTGGCGCCGGGAAACTCCCTGGGGCGACACACGGCCCGACTACGGCCGGCGCGAGGTGCGCGATTTCATCCGCGACAATGCCCTCATGTGGATCGAAGACTACCGTGTCGATGGCTTGCGCATGGACATGACCCTTTATGTACGCAGCGTGCGCGCCGACGCCGAGCCAAACCTGCCTGAGGGTTGGAGTCTCATGCAGGAGATCAATGCATCGATCCGCGGCAAGCATCCCAACACGTTGACCATTGCCGAGGACCTGCAGCACAGTGCCTATTTGACCAAAAAAATCGAAGAAGGCGGTGCCCACTTTGGCAGTCAATGGGATGACCGCTTCGTGCATCCGATCCGGGAAGCGGTGATTGTCGCGGACGATCAGCACCGCTCGATGCAAGCCGTGGCCGACGCCATCACGCACAATTTCAATGGCGATGCCTTCCAGCGGGTAATCTACAGCGAGTCGCACGATGAGGTGGCCAACGGTCGCGCGCGCGTGCCACAGGAGATCGATCCGGATGGCGCCGCGTCTTACTATGCGCAAAAGCGCTCAACCCTGGCGGCGGCCCTTGTCTTCACGGCGCCCGGGATTCCCATGCTGTTTCAAGGGCAGGAGTTTCTGGAAAGCGGTTGGTTTCGCGACACGGTTCCGGTCGATTGGGACCGCCGCGCCGAGTTTCGCGGCATCGTCAACCTCTACCGCGATCTGATTCGACTCAGGCGCAATCTCATTGGGAAAACGGCCGGGTTGACCGGGCAGCATTGCCAGGTGACCCATGTGCATGACGAGATGAACGTCATTACTTTTCGCCGCCTGAGCGAAGGAGGGCCCAAAGACGATGTAATGGTCATCGCGAACTTCCACCACGAAGCTCGCGAAAACTATGAAGTCGGTTTCCCTGCCCCGGGCACCTGGAAGTTGCGGCTGAATTCCGACAGCAAATATTACAGCGAGGTGTTCCATGACTTCGCGAGCGCCGACGTCGAGGCAGCCCTAGGCGAATACGATGGCCTTCCCGCGCGCGGCAGCCTGAACATTGGTCCTTACAGCGTTTTGATCTATAGCCAGGACTAAAAAGACCATTGCGCATGGGGCCAGTTCCTACTCCAACCCGAGTGACCTTTCTTTCGAGCAGGTCGTATCCTAGGCCCCATGAATCTCGAAGCTTATTTGACCCCTGCGGGTCGCGTCCATGTCCGGCTGGCCGACGCCGCAAAAGCGACTGAGGCTGCCGAAGCCCAAATTCGCGCGCAGTTTGAGAGTTCGGTGTCCGCCGGCTTGATCGAGCTTGCCTCGCAAGAAAACCCTTTGCTTCTGCCCGCGACTCTTGGTTTTTGGCGGCACTTCGCCCGGTTGGTCTTTCAGGGGCTTTGCCACCTTGGCGAATCGGGCGTCGATGCCTGGGGAGCGCTGCCTCAAAGCGCTCACGGTGAAATGGCAAAATTGCTCGACAACGCTCCTCCCATGCTTGGTACCGAGTACTTGACGGAAGCGGTTCTTGAACGGCTGTGGATCGAACTCGGCCGGGAATGCCTCGTCCGAGCCAAAGCCTTTCCGGGAGGGCCTGCCGCCTGGATCTCCTCGATCGATCCGATGTTTCATCTGGTGGGAAGAGTTCATTTCCATCTGGCGGAAAACAAAAGCAATGCCGAGCGGCCTTTTGCCTTTCTGGCAACCTACACGCACAAGATTTCGCAAGCCGCCAAGGTCCAGCATTTGCCCCTTGCGCAGGCACTGAAAGAGTATGCAGGCGCGCAAGACCGAGCGCGCTTGGAAGCGCTTTTGCAACCGGTGCGCAAGGCGGCCCAAACCATTCCCCTGGTCAGCGACCTGCTTGAAAAACGAGCGCTATTCGCACCGCAGGCCTGGTCGATCGCCGAGGCGCATCGGTTTCTCCTGGAGTGCCTCAACCTTGAAGAGTCGGGCATCGTCGTCTCCGTGCCCGACTGGTGGACCAAGCGCGCCACGCGCCGGCCGGAGGTCAGGGTGTCGCTGGGCACACGCAATCCGCAGGGGTTGGGCCTGGAAGCCTTGATGGATTTTGAGGTGGAGCTGGCGCTCGGCGATGAGTCGCTGACGCGTCAGGAACTAGGGCAGTTGATGGAAAGTTCCGACACCCTGATGCTCTTGCGGGGCAGGTGGATCGAGGTCGATCGCGAGAAGATCCAACAGGCTCTGGCGCACTGGAAACAATTGGAGAAGGAAAACCCCGAAGGGGTCTCCTTCATCCAGGGGATGAGGATGCTTTCAGGCGTTGAACTGGAGAAAGGGGATCGCGCCCCCGAAGCCGTGTCGGGTTGGACGCGACTGGTTGAAGGGCCATGGCTTGCCGAAATGCTCGGTTCCCTACGCGGCAGCGGCTCCGAGGGGAAGAGCGCCAGCGGTCCCGAAGGCAAAAGCGCCGGCGCGATCGAACCGGGGCGCGGGCTTCAGGCCACTTTGCGCCCCTACCAGACGGAAGGGGTGAACTGGCTTTACTTCATGACGCGCATGGGATTGGGCGCTTGCCTTGCCGACGATATGGGCCTGGGCAAGACGATCCAGGTACTTGACCTGCTCTTGCAATCGAAGCGGGTCCATGGCAATGCCGGCTTTGGCCCCTGTTTGCTCGTCGTGCCGGCGTCGCTGCTTGGTAACTGGAAAGCCGAGGCGGCGCGCTTCGCGCCTGAGCTGAAGCTGTTTCTGGCACATCGCAGCGAATGCGACCGGGCGCTGTTGGCAAAGGTCGAAAGCGATCCGCAAAAGCAGCTTGAGGGATATGACCTCGTCATCACGACTTACGCTCATGCCGCCCAAAGGGAGTGGGCCATGATGCGGACCTGGTCCCTGGTCATTCTCGATGAAGCCCAGGCGATCAAGAACGCGGGGTCAGCCCAGGCGCGGGCGCTCAAGAAAATCCCTTGCAAGGGGCGCATCGTGTTGACCGGCACGCCGGTGGAAAACCACCTCGGAGATCTCTGGTCGCTGTTCGATTTCTGCTGTCCGGGTCTCCTTGGCAACGCGGCGCAATTCAAAAAATTCCTCAAGAGCACCGAAGCGGCGTCGGCGCAGGATCAGGCGGGGGCAGCAAAAAACCAATATGGCGCCCTGAGGCGATTGGTCCGGCCCTACATCCTGCGCCGGCTTAAAACCGATCCGGGGATCGCGCCCGATCTACCCGGCAAAACGGAAATGCGCGTCGATTGCTCGTTGAGTAAGAAGCAAGCAGTGCTCTATGCGAAGGCCCTTGAAGCGCTTGAAACCTCCCTTGAAGAATCGACGGGGATCGCGCGCAGGGGACAGGTGCTCGCCACCTTGATGCAATTGAAACAGATCTGCAACCATCCCGATCTGTTCCAAAGGGCCTTGACCTCCGGACGTAGTTTCCGGCCCGAGGAAAGCGGCAAGTTCGATCGCCTGCGCTCGCTTTGCGAACCGATCAAGGAGCGCCAGGAGAAATTCCTGGTATTCACGCAGTTTCAATCCATGACGGAGCCGCTTGCCGAGTTCCTGGCGACGTTTATGGGGCGAACCGGACTGGTCCTTCATGGAGGCACCCCGGTGAAACGAAGGTCCGAACTGGTCAAGCAATTTCAGGACGACGACGGGCCGCCCTTCTTTGTGATCTCGCTCAAGGCGGGGGGCAGCGGTCTGAATTTGACGGCTGGCTCGCACGTCATTCACTTCGATCGCTGGTGGAATCCGGCGGTCGAAAATCAGGCGACCGACCGCGCCTTTCGGATCGGGCAAAAACGCAAGGTGATGGTGCACAAGTTCGTCTGCCGGGGCACGGTCGAAGAGCGGATCGACCAGGTGATCGCCGGCAAATCGCAACTGGCGAACGAGATTCTCGGCCAGGACGAGCAATTTCCCTTGCTCACCGAAATGTCGAACCGGGACTTGCTCGATTTCCTGGCACTCGACGTCGAGCGCGCCACCGCCGAATGAGCCAGTTGCCTAACCGCTCTCAGGAACCGGTCTCACGAAGCAGCTTTGGATTCGTGAACGCACTTTTGTTATGATTTTCTCTAATCGCTTTGAGCCATCGCGATCCCCTCGATTGGGGAAAGCCTGCCGAAGTCGACCTCATCTTTGTTCCAGGAAGGACCGTCATGAGTTGGAATCGCGGCTGGAATCGCGGCTGGAGTTATCCTGCTTACGTGTCGGTTGGGGACAAATTGAGCAAGGCCACGAAGCACGCCGCGGCTCTCGCCAAGAAACAGGGCCGCGCAGTCAGCCCGGTGAAACCGCAAGGCCGAAAAATCTCGAATACGTTTTGGGGCAAGGGCTGGTGCGACCACCTAGACGGCATGAGCGATTTCGCAAGCCGCCTGACGCGAGGTGCCACTTACTTGCGCAATGGCTCGGTAGTCGATCTCGTCATCAAACCGGGCCGCGTCGAATCGATCGTGGCGGGCTCGGAACCGTATGAGGTTTCCATCGAAATCGACCGGCTGCAGAAGCCATCGTTTGAGGCACTCAAGAAACAATGTACCGGTTCGATTCGCTCGCTGATCGACCTGTTGGCCGGAAAACTGGAAGAATCGGTCATCAAACATCTGACCCATGCAGAAACGGGGATGTTTCCGAAGCCGAAGCAGATCCGCATGAAATGCTCCTGTCCCGACTTTGCAAGCGTTTGCAAACATATCGCGGCGGTGTTTTATGCGATCGGCTGCAAGCTGGACCGAGAGCCCGAGCTCTTGTTTGTCTTGCGCGAGGTCGATCACAAAGAATTGATCGGCATTGAGGCGTTGGCGCCAACGCTTGCCAACGACCCCTTGTTGCAAGGGGAAGATGCCTTGGGCGGCGCGGACCTGGGGGCACTATTCGGGATTGAGATCGATTCGGGTGAGGCGCCACCCAAGCAACAACCGGTGAAGCCAAATCGTGACTTGATGAAACCAAATCGTGCCAGGACCAAAAAGTCCGAACCGATCACGGCCGCGGCCAGTCCGCCCAAGAAAGTTGCGAAGGATGAGGCGAAAACGGCGTCATCGGCAAAGTCTAAAAAGGTTGCGATCTCCAAGAAAACGCCTCGGGTCAAACCCGTGTCCGCGAAAGAGCGGAGTCACCTTGGCTCTCTTGTGAAAGAGTTTTTTGAGAGGGAGAAGGCGGCAGGCGGTGCTTCCACCTTGAAAGGGCCGAACGGCGCATCCAAGAAGCGTCCGACGGCCCTGGCCTCCAGGGGCGAACCGTTGAAGTCGCCCGAAAACGTGCAAGTTTCGGCCTCCCGGTCGATCACCGGGCGATCAAACAAACGGCCTGGACCGAAGAGACCGGCGAAATAACCGCAATCCCCCGAGCTTCACACACGGCTTCCGATTGGCTGAATTTGAGGCGGTTCGACCTGCTTGACCCTGAGAAATCCAGGGGCAGACCCTATCCTTTCCCATGAGCCGATCCCGTTCACCAAACATTTACCCGGCGTGGTGAATGCGCTTGAGAGCGGCCGGCAGTTGGGCTTTGCGACTTGCGGAGTGAATCGTTTCGCCATGCTGATTTTGAGTTGCAACCAACTTAGCCGTGGATTCGATCGCGAGCCCCTTTTCGAAGACATCTCCTTTGAGTTGCAGGCGGGTGAGCGCGTGGGTCTGGTCGGGCCAAACGGCTGTGGAAAATCGACCCTGATGCGCATTCTCGCCGGAGTCGATCAGCCCGACACCGGCGATGTTCGTCTCCATGCCGGTGCCCGCCTTGGCTTTTTGACCCAAACGCACAGCGTAAGTCCGGGCAAAACCCTCATCGAAGAAGCCCGAGAGGCGCTCAAGCCGCTTTACCAGGCCCAGGAGGAACTGGTGGCCGCCGCCGAAGCGCTGGCTCATGCCACCGGTGCCGAGCACGATTCCCTGGCCCAAAAGTATGACCGGCTCCATGAAGTCGTGCGCCACCACGACGCCTTCGAGCTGGAACACCGGGTCGAAAAAGTGCTCGAAGGCCTCGGCTTCGAAGAAGGGGACCGCGATCGTCCGGTCGAAACCTTTTCCGGCGGGCAGATCAGCCGGCTGATGCTCGCGAAACTGCTCCTTGCCGCACCCGATCTCTTACTCCTGGACGAACCATCGAACCACCTCGACATCGCGACGACGCGCTGGCTGGAAAAGTGGCTGGCCAACCAGCCGGAAGCCATGCTCATTGTCAGCCACGACCGGGTCTTTCTCGACCGAGTCGCGACTCGCGTGTTCGAGATGTCCAATCATCGCATTGAAGAATACCCGGGCAATTTCACCGCCTACTGGCGGTTGCGCAAGGAACGCCATGAGGCCGCGCTCAAGGCCTACGAACAGCAAAAAGAATACATCGACAAGCAGGAAGAATATATCAAGCGGGTCAACTACGGCCAGCTTCACAAGCAAGCGGCCAGCCGGCAAAAGCAGATCGACAAGATCGAGCGGCTGGAAAAGCCGGTGCTCGTGAGCGCGCCGCGCATGACCTTTGGCGAGGTCAACCGTGCCGGCGATGTCGTGATTGATGTCGAGCGGCTGAGCAAGGCGTATGGGCCGCTCAAACTTTTCTCCCATTTGACCTTTCAACTACAGCGGGGCAAAAGGCTCGGCATCGCGGGGCCCAACGGCAGCGGCAAGACGACGCTTCTAAGAATCCTTTTGGGAGAGGAAAAGGCGGATAAGGGGATCGCGCGTGTCGGCCACCAGGTGGAGATCGGCTATTTCGATCAGCACCTGGCGCTGCTCGATGAGTCGCTCACGGCGACACGGGCCGCCTGGCCTCCCGGTCAGCCGGATATGACCGAACAGCGGATGCGCGATCTATTGGGGCGTTTTGGAATCGCCGGCGCCGAGGTCGAACAGACCGTGCGCAACCTTTCCGGCGGTCAAAAAAGCCGGGTGGCACTGGCCCGGTTGGTGGCGCGGGGGGTCAATCTCCTCATCCTGGACGAACCGACCAATCACCTGGATCTCTGGGCCTGTGAAGCCCTGGAAGATGCCCTACTCGGTTTTGATGGCACGGTCATCGTCGTGAGTCATGACCGCTGGTTTCTCAATCGCATTGTCGACCAAATGCTCATTCTCGATGGGCAAGGGCATATCGAAGCGGTTTACGGCAATTTCGACATGTACGAACGGCTGGTCGATTCCAGGACCAAGGCCGACGCGCAGGCGCAAGCGAAAAAGCCGGCACAAAAAGCGCAGGGCGAGGCCAAGTCAAACGCAGTCGCGTCCTCACCGGCGGGCAAGAAAAAATGGAAATATAGCTTCCGCAAGGTCGAGGAGATCGAGGCCGACGTTTCCACCACCGAAGATCGGATTGAAGAACTGGAAGCCGAGTTGGTGAGCCCGGAGACCTACAAGGACGGCCTCAAGGTCAAAGCAGTGCAAGTGGAATTAGAAGGCCAGAAAGAACGTCTGGCGGAGCTATATGAGCACTGGGAAGAGATGATGGAACGACTCAAGTGATTGCGATCGACCGCGATTGACTTCGTCGCGAGGAAAGTTTGGGCCGAAGGGCCCCTGTCACTCAGCCTGTCTCTTTGAGCGGCTGAACCGCCATCTGGTGAAACTTGGACTCGATCGGCATGGCTTGGTCGGGAAGGGCGATTTCCGGGTCGCTATCTTCCTTGCTCCTCGTTGATAACTTCCACAGCGCCCAGGCGCCCCAGCCAATCAAGATCAGGATTACGCCGCCAACCAAAAACGGCTTCACATTGCGCAGGATGAAATCGAGATCTTGCCGGAACTTATCGCCGAACCAGAATGCAAGCAGGAAGAAAACGGTATTGGCGATCCCCGCGCCGATGAAATCGGCCAGCGCGAAACGCGACAGCGGCATGCGCATCATGCCGGCGGTCAAGAAGAGAGGTAAACGAAACACCGGCACCAGCCGGCCCACGACCAAAAGGCTGATTCCCCATTTATGAAAGAGCTTTTCCATCCGCTGCCTGGCGGAAGGGGTCAAGCCGAGGAGCTTGAATTGGCCTTTGTGGACTTTCTCGCCGCAAAATCGGCCGCTGGCATAAAGGATCGAATCGGCAACCACCGACGCGCCAATGCAAACAGGCAGCAACAACCAGCGGAACGGATCGTACTCGGGATGAGCGCCACACCAGATCCCGGCGAGCACCAGGGTGATTTCTTCAGGTATCGGAGCCCCAGCGCCTGATGCAAGGAGCATCCCGGCGAAAAGAGCAAAAACCTGAACGAGATCGAAAATCACCCAACGAACTCCAAACAGAAGAATCAAGAAACTCAAAACCGGACCGGGATGGTCCTTATAAAGGGCGGGGGGCGTTCCTGGCTATACAGAAACTAGTTTAGCATCAAATCATAAAGAGGGAGCCCGGCAAACAAAAATTTTGCCCAAACTCCCTAAGTTATTGAGTTCAGACCAGGGCACCTGCTCTATTTCCGTTCGGTCACAATCGGCCAGCCTTTTTCTTTCCAGGCCCGAAACCCGCCATCGACCGAAACGCAGCCAGTGTATCCCATCTTCTGCAGGTTTTGGGCCACGAGCGCCGAGCGAAAGCCGCCCCCGCAATAAAGGTAAATGGGCGTGTGGATATCGGGAACGGCCTTTTCGATATCCCGTTCGATGATCCCCTTGCCCAGGTGGACCGCCCCAGGGACGTGCCCATTCTGCCATTCATGGTCTTCACGGGTGTCGACGATGAGGGTTTTGGTCCCCGCCTGCTCGCCCTTATCCACCAGTTTTTTTAGCTCGTCGATGGAGCATTCCTTGACCGACGCGCGAGCCTCTTCAACCAATTTCAAGAAACGCGGAGCATGTTGCATGGGGAGACCCCTCGTTAAGATAAAAACGATCTGGCCGCCTCAATCGGCGGCCAGTCGCTCGGTTTCTTCGGTTCACCAGATCTAGATCACGCCCAGGAGGACTTCGGTCAGCAACTGATCGAGCTTTTCGTAGGGCAATTTGCGATTGGCCAGGGCGGAGGGATCGAAGCTCATCGTCTTAAGCTTGGTGGCCGCCTCGCGGCTGAATTTGGTGGTGAAGCCCTTGAGCGCGGGGTTGGCGCCGTTGAGTTCCTTCAACAGGTCCTGGATCTCCTTGTTTTCGTTGAAGATCGAGACCTTTTCTTTCATGATCTTGTAAGTGCGCATGTTGCGATCGACGAAATCCCACGGATCCGATTCGGTGCGGTAGGGGTGAGCATCGAAACCGATCGTGCCGGGATACTTGTGATCGATCAGAAGCTTGGTCGTGAAGAACGCTTCCTTCAGATCGTCGGAACCGAAAGTCAGGTCCTGGTCGAAGCGCAAGGGCTTCTGGCCGTTCAGGTGGACATCAAGCAGCTTGCCGGAGTCGAGTGCCTGGGCGTACTCATGATAGGGGTTGAGGCCGGCCATTTTGATATGGGCCGTTTCGGGATTGATGCCGACCATTTCGGGGTGGTCGAGCGTGTTGATGAAGGCGAGTACGCTGCCGACGGTCGGCAGGAACAGGTCGCCGCGCGGCTCGTTCGGCTTGGGTTCGAGCGAAAACTTGAGGTTGTAGCCTTGCGAAAGCACATACTCGCAAAGGAAGTTGAGCGATTCACGAAACCACGCGGCCGCGCTGATCGGGCACTTGGACGCGTCGACTTCGACCCCTTCGCGACCGCCCCAAAACACGAATACCTCGGCACCCATCTCGACGCCCAAGTCGATGCTGTGCATCACCTTCTGGGTGCTGAAGAGGCGCACGGCCGGATCGGAACTGGTGAACGCGCCGTCCTTGAAGATGGGGTGATAGAAGGTGTTCGTCGTGGCCATCGTGGCCTTGATGCCGTAATCGGCCATTCCTTTTTTCAGGTCGCGCACAATACCGTCGCGCTGCGAGGCGGAGGCGCCAAAGGGAATGATGTCGTTGTCATGAAACTCGTAGCCGTAGCAATTGCGCTGGGCCAGCCCCTTGATGCAATCAAGCGCCGAGATCTCTTGCCGTGTCTGGTCGCCGAACGGGTCGCGGCCGCGGTTTTGCAAGCACCAGATGCCAAAAGCGAAACGGTCTTCCTTGGTTGGGGCATAAAAATGAGACGGCATCCATCGCTCCTTGGAGAGGTTTTCCCGGACCGTTCCGGGGTGTTCAGGAAAGAAAAATCAGGCAAATCGATTGTTTACACCAAGCTTATTGGCGGTCCTGTTGACCAGGTGATCAGGCCTTCGCGGGCCGCACGGCCTGGAAAATGGCCCGCATGAATGCAGGCAGGTCGTCGGGTTTGCGGCTGGTGATGATCGGCCCATCGACAATGACTTCGGCGTCTTCATAGTGGGCGCCGGCATTGATCACATCGTGCTTGATGGCATGAAAGCAGGTCGCCTTGCGCCCTTTGAGGGCGGGGGTGCTGCAAAGCAGCCAGGGGCCATGGCAAATCGCCGCCATGATTTTGCCTTTTTGGTGCAGGTCATTGGCCAGCTTGAGGATGCTCTCGTGGCGGCGCATGAAATCCGGGGCAAAACCGCCCGGTATGACCGCGACATCGACCTTCGACGCATCGATTTCATGGGCCGCTTTTTCGCTTATGGCCGGATAGCCGAGCTTACTCGGGTACGATTTGCCCGCTTCGGGCCCGACCATCACGACTTCGGCGCCCGCTTCGCGCAGCCGGTAGACCGGATACCAAACCTCCATCTCCTGATATTGCTGTTCGAGGATGACGATGGCGCGAACACCCTGAAGTGGCAGCGAGTTGGAGGTTGGTTGCGACATGGAGAGACATCCCGGTAAATTCGAATTCGTCCAACCTTTAATCTATTTCTGGGTGCGCAACCAGTCCACCGTTCGCTTCATCCCTTCGTCAAAGCCGTAGCGGGGCTGGTAGCCCAGCCGCGTTTTGGCTTTCTCGATGCTGAAATCGAGGTTCAAGCCCATGAATTTGAGTTTCGCCTTGGTTACCAAAGGCGCCTTTTTCGCGCCGATCAGCCGGGCCCAGCCCTCACCCGACCAGGCCATGAACTTGGCAACGGGCATCGGCACGCCGAAATGGCTGGGGTTTTTGCGCCCGAGGTTTTGACACAACGTCTCCACAAAGCGGCGTTTGCTCACTTTTTCGCCATCGGTCAAATTGAAGATCTCTCCCACCGCGCTTGGGCTTTCCAGCGCCTTACGGATCCCCTCCACCAGATTGCCCACGAAGATGCAATTGAGCGCCTGCATCCCCGAACCGATGTACTTGAAATCGCCCGAATCGATCTTCGACAAGAGATTGGGAACGACGGTGCGATCGTGGGGGCCATAAATGAAGCCTGGCCGCAACACCGTGACCGGCAACCCCTTGCGCGCATATTCGAGTGCCAGTTTCTCCGATTCAACCTTCGATTGCGTGTAGCCGTCCATGTGCTTGTCCGGGGGCGCGGTCGATTCGTCGGTTTGGTGGTGATCACGCGCCTCGTAAACGCCCAGCGAACTCAGATGGACAAAGCGCTTGAGGTTGGGGCCGTTCACGGCATCGAGGAGGCATTTCAGCCCCTCGACATTCACCTTGCGAAATTCCGCCGTCGGTCCCCAGTCGCCGACCTTGGCCGCCGTATGCACGACATGGGTGGCTCCGGCACCTGCCGTCTTCAAGGCTGCGGCATTCTCCAGGTCCCCCTCAATCACTTCGATTCCCGACTGCTTAAGCCAGGGTGACTGGGTGGGTTGGCGAACCAGAGACCGGACGCGCGCTCCTTCTTTCAGGAGTTCTTCGGCAAGATACCTTCCCGCCATCCCGGTCACACCGGTGATCAAATACAGACGACCCTCATGCATCGAAGGCACCCCAAGCAGCAGTAAACAGCAAAAAAGCGCAAAAAGACCATTCGGCAAAGGGTTAAGCCATGGAACGGGGGGAATAGCGTCAACCGTGCGGCGAAACTTTGCGCCATTTCGATCAAAAAGATTGAAATCGACAATCCCAGATCCTGATCTTGAATCAATCTGTCCGAAAGGTTATGCGCCGCCCCACAGGGAAATGCCCTGCCGGTTTTTCTGTGGAGTTGGTCCCGGAAATGATGACACCTTTGCGTTCCTTGGCGAAAGCCCTCTGGCTTGGAGGTTGGATCCTCCTGGGCATGGCCATTTGCGGGGAAGCGATCCATGCGGTTGCTCAGCAACCTCCCGTTCAAGCCCCTCCAGGGGGCAAGGTCATCATTGCCGACGTGGTCATTCAGGGAAACCGCCACCTCACGACCCAGCAGATCATGGCGCAGCTTGCGACCAAGCCGGGCAACGAATACGAACCGCATGTGGTCCAGGACGATGTGCGCAAATTGATGGGAACGCGCCAGTTCGCCCAGGTCGATCCGCGCTTTGAAGCGATGGCGGACGGGAGAGTCACCATCTATTTCCTGATTCGCGATTATCCCAGTGTCGTGCAAAATGTCATCTACCAGGGCGCCAAGCACTTGAGCGACGACGAGCTGAGCTCTCTCACCGGCGTCGCCAAGGGCAAGCCGCTCAGCCCGATTACCAACAAACTCGGTTGCCAGGCAATCGTTCGCAAATATCAGGATTCGGGCCGCATGTGGGCCAGTTGTACGCTGGCCAAGGGGATGGATCCGGGTGATAAGGATGTCATCTTCAACATCACCGAAGGTCAGATCGTCAAGGTGAAAGACATTAAGTTCGAAGGGATGAAATTCGTCCCCTCGGGCGTGCTGATGACGCACATCCAGTCGAGCCGCAAGATCCTGGGCATCTTCGGCGGGACCTTCAATCCCCAGGTGGCCGACGGCGACATCGTTCGCCTCGAAGAATACTACAAAGGTCACGGTTACCTGGATGTCCGGGTCAGCCGCGAACTGCGCTGGACTCCCGATGGCACCAAGGTCGACCTGGTGTTCCACATCAGCGAAGGCATTCGCTACCAGGTGCAGGCCGCGCCCCAGGTGGTCAACGCGAAGTCGGTCTCGCCTGAACAGTTGGAACAGCTCACCACCACCCGCCAAGGGGAGTATTTCAGCGAAGCGAAAACCAACCAGGACAAGAAAAATATCGAAGACTACATCGGCTACCTCGGACGCGAAGCCCGCGTGAACCCGGTGCCGATCTTCAATCCCGACACCCCGGGCTTGGTCCGCGTTCAATACGAAGTCATGGAGCGGCCGCCGGCCAAGGTCGGCCAGATCTACGTCGTCGGCAACGAACGCACCAAACAAAATGTGATCCTCAGACAGGTGCCGGTCTACCCCGGTCAGACGCTCAGCTATCCCGACCTGCGCGTGGCCGAGCGCAATCTGGCCCGGCTGCAACTGTTTGAAACCTCGCCCGACGGCGCGGTGCGGCCCACCGTGACCGTACTCGATCCCGATTCGGACAAGGAGTTCAAGGACCTGATGGTCCAGGTTCAGGAAACCACAACCGGGAGCTTGCTCTTCGGCGTGGGCGTGAACTCCGACTTGGGCCTGACCGGTAGCCTGGTGTTGACGGAGCGCAACTTCGACATCATGCGCGTGCCCACCAGCCTGGACGATCTGCTTTCAGGCAACGCCTTCCGCGGCGCCGGCCAGGAGTTCCGAGCCGAAGCGGTGCCTGGCACGCAGCTTCAAAGGTATTCGGCAAGCTGGCGCGAGCCCCACTTGTTCGACACGCAAGTCAGTTTCGGAACGCAGGGGTATTACAACTCGCGCGCCTTTAACGAATACACGGAAAACCGGACGGGCGGCCGCTTCACCCTCGGCCGCAAGATCAACGATTACTGGTATGGCGCGCTGACGGCCCGTATCGAAAATGTCGGTGTGTTTAACGTTCTGCCCTGGGAGCCGACGGCCTACACCTCGGTGATCGGCAACAACTTCCTTACCGGCCTGCGGGCCAACGTCACCCGCGATAGCCGAGACTCGCCTCTGCGTGCGACGGAAGGCTCGATGATCGACCTGTCGTTTGAACAGTTACTCGGTGCTTACACCGCGCCCCTTTTCAGTGCGGAATACAACAAATACTGGACCGCCTTGCAACGGCCCGACGGAACCGGGCGGCATGTCGTCGCCCTGCGCAGTCAGTTTTCCTGGGCCGGCAATAACACCCCGGTTTATGAACAGTACTTTGCCGGTGGTTTCCGCAGCATGCGCGGCTTCCAGTTCCGCGGCGTCGGCCCACAAGAAAATGGTTACCGCTTAGGCGGCAACTTTATGTGGATCAACAGTTTGGAATACCAGCTCCCCATCCGCGCCAACGATCAGATGTACATGGTGGGATTCTGCGACACCGGTACCGTCGAATCCGATATCAGCAAGATCAACAACTACCGCGTCTCGCTCGGTGTGGGCTTGCGCCTGATTGTCCCAATGATGGGCCAGGTGCCCATCGCGCTTGACTTCGGCTTCCCGATCAACAAGGCGCCCGGCGACCAGGTGCAAAACTTCAACTTCTGGGTGGGCTTCTTCCGCTAAGGCGGCCATTGATCTTGACTTTGCCCCTTTCCCTGGATGATGAGCATCCTGTAGCTTTGTGGCGAGAGCGAACCGCCGAACCAGAGCCTTGGGGCCGGATTACTTGCAAAGTGGTTGTGGGCCTCGATTTGGGACGGGAGCGGGGATTTAGGCTGGCGCCACGATTTGAGAGAGACACCAGGAATTCAGTCAGGCATGTCCTTTTCCGACCCAAGTTACCGATCGACACCGGTTGCCGGGCCCCACAGGCCCTCCTGGGCAGGACCGTTATTTGTCGTCGGCCTGGGTTGTCTGATCTGGGCGCTCTTGGGTCATAGTTCGCCAGAAGAACGCCGGGCCAGGCGATTCCAACGCGAGCTCGACCAGGCTCGCCATCTGCTCCATTCCAAAACCGAAGATCATTCCGAAAGCGTTGTCCATCTGGTGAGGCAGGTTCTCAACCAGATGGAACCGGCGCATCCGCTTGCAGGCGAAGCCTGGTTTCTCTGCGGCTCCGCGCTTTTGTCCGAATACCGCAAGGCGACCGACAACCTCAAGGAGGGCTTGCTGGCCGAATCGGTGCAAGCGTTCGAACGCGCCAAGGAAGCCGGAGTCAAGGAACACGATGCTCCCACTCTGGAATGGTTCCGGGCCCTGGCGGTCTGGAATGGGGGGAAGGACCCCAAGGCGGCGCTGGAGCTTCTGGAAAAAGCAGCGCAGGGCGCCGAAGATCAGGCCGCGGCGTGGCAATTGATCGAAGATGGGTACCTCAAGCTATCTCCGCCCGATCTGGCGGGTGCTTTGCGGGCCAACGAGCAGATTCGTTCGACTCCCCTGATCCTCGAGGAGCGCAGGGCGCAGGCTCAGATGGAGGGGGGAGAAATTCTGATGAAGTTGGGCCAGGTGGAGGAAGCCCGCCGCACGCTCGAGAAGATCAGCCCGCGAGCCTCGGCCGAGATCTTTCAAAAAGCACGCTGGCTTCTGGCTCGTAGTTTTCACGACGAGAGCCGCTGGGCCGAGGCCGCCCAGCAGTGGCAGCGCTATCTGACCGAATCGAAACCGACACCGGCCGATGCCGCGATCGCCTTTCTTCTTTTGGGGCAATGCCAGTCCAAACTCGAGCAATATCCCGAAGCGTCAAGGGCCTGGCAGGAGGCGCGCAAGCTGCCGGCCAGCGAAGCGACCCAGGCCGCTTCGGTTTACTGGGCCGAGTTGCGCTCCGAAGATGCGGCGACCGACAATCAGGCACCCGCCGCCATACTTGCCGCGTTTGAAGAGGCGTTTCGCATTTGCGGTCCGGGAAAAGTGTGGTCGAACGCCTGGTGCGATCAGGGCGCGGTACGGCTTGCGATGGAAAAAACGCTGGTCAATTTGCGCAAGGCGGCGCAGTTCGACTCGGCTTTAAAAGTTGCCGAGCTCTATGCGCAGGTGGCTCAGCCGGGCATGGCCTTGCAATGGAAAGCGGAAATCCTCAATGACACGGCGCTTTTTCAATTGCATCAAGCCGCAGGGGCGGACCTCAACGCCAAGCGCGAATTGAGTCGAAAACTGCTGCAGGAATCGGCCTTGGCGCTGGAAGGCTCGGCCCGCGAAATTCCCGATACCAAGCAGCGAACCGAACAGATCTGGAAGGCATCGCAGCGCGCCCAGGATGCCAAGGACCCGGCGCTTGGGACCCGGTTGCTTATGGAATTCGTTCGCCTGGAACCCAAGGGGGAGAAAACCGGGGAGGCCTGGTACTACCTGGGCGAAGCCCATCGAGAGCTGGCTCATGCCGATCTTGCGGTGGAGGCTTATCGCGAATCGCTGAAGTTCATGACGCCTTTCTCTTACCGCGCCCGCTTCCGGCTGGCTGTGGACATGCTCAATGCCAAGCAGATCGATCGCGCGATCGAGACCTTGGAACAAAACATTCAGTTCCTCCGCTTCAATCCCGATTCCGAGGCTCACAAGGATTCGCTCTATTTGCTGGGCGAGCTATTGGGGCGGCAAAAACAGTGGCGCTCCTGCGTGCGCCGTCTGGAAGAAGCGCTTGAGAAATATCCCAACAATTCCGGATCGATGGGAGCGCGCTTGACCCTGGCGCTGGGCTACAACCGGCTCGCGGAAGAGGATTTCAAGAGTTCTCGAACCGAGAACTTAATTTCCCCGGAGACTCGGTCCCATTTCGAAAAACAGCACAAGGCCTGGCGGGAAAAAGCCCTTGAGACTTATCAAGACGTCGAACGTCAAATGGCTTTGCCGGAAAACCAGGGGCAAGTGACGAACGAACTGCGCGCCCAGCTTTCCCTTGCCATTGCGGAAACGCAATTTGAGATGGGGAAATGGGATGAAGCCCTGGCTGCCTACGCGGCGCTTGCCAAGAAATATGCCGGAACCCGTGAAGGACTGCAGGCCAAGGGGGGAGTCGTCCGCGTTCTTTCGGCAAAAAGACAATTCGACCTGATGAACCGGGAAATCGAAGAGCTGAAAGTTGCGCTTCAGAGCGTCGACGAACCGACGCGCAGGGAATGGCAGGCGTGGATCGACAAGGCCACGAGAATTCGGTTCAGCGGCAATCAAGCCAGAAGCGATCGATAATCTAAGTGTTCATATTCGTCGAAAATTCCATTCTATTTTTCTAGAATTTTTTAGTATTGTTTTTTGGTAGCGGTTTCACTTCCCCCGCGGCCTAGCCAGCGTGCCAGGTTTGTTCCCGCGCCAGGAAAGAAGCGCAGGGACGAAATGCCCAGTTCGGTAAGAAGCGGAAATCGTAATGCCGCCGAGAGTGCCCGGCATGTTCCCTGGCGTTGCTCGATCCTTGAGCGGTAAGCCGCTTTCCAGGCCTGGTCGATTCGGTCGATGGCACGATCTTCGTCCGCATCCATCGACGTTTCGCCACGCTCGTCGCTCCGGGTGCGGCCGGCTTGGGGATTCACGCGGTTCGTTAGGACCTGGGCGAGCGCTTCGCCGCCCACCAGGCCCCAGGTCATGCCTTCCCCCGTAAACGGCTCGACATAGCCAATGGCATCGCCCACCAGCAGGATTCGGCCGCTGGAGATTTTTCCGGCTCTGCGCGTCAAAGGCGGGGTTCCTTTCCACGGCACCTGAGCGCAGGCTTCAGCGAGCGAAGGTTCGGCTTTCTCCAACAGATCTCGCACGAGTTGTCCCGGACCGCCAGCCTTGCGTACGAGCTTGGCATCGAGTGCGGCCGCGACATCGAGGTTGCCGTCGCCAAGCCGGACCACGCCGGCGTAACCCTCCTTGCCCACCGCCATGAGCAAGGTTCCCATGGGAAGGGAACCGTTGGTTTCTCTGGGGAGAATCGTCCCGGCGCCCATATGGCTTGAAGGCTGAACCCGCGTCGTGAGCGTGGCGTTCCATTTGGCCGCATTGCCTCCGAGGCCCCAGGCGCCGACCAAAAAGCGGCTCTTGATTGAGACGCTCATTGCGCGGCTTTCCAGCAGAGTGCCGACAAATCTTGCGTCTGCATCGCCTTGTGGCCGGGCCAAAGTTTCCGGCAAGAAAAACGTACCCTGGTCCTGCGCCCACGCGACCACGGCGCCATCGAGCCCGGATCGGGAGATGACCGAACCGCCAGGCAGCGCGATCGCGGCCCGCGAGCGCCGCCCGATCAATTCCATTTGCGTCAGGGGGACACAATCGTTTGCAGACAAATAGGGAAGAATGCCGCACCGCTTCAACACCCCGATGCCGCGCTCGTTCAGGCAGCACCCGCAGACTTTTGGGCGCGGCCAGGGCTCCTTTTCCACAAGAAGGGTTCTCCACCCGGCCTTGGCGCAGAGGCCAGCCACCAGGGCGCCGGCGACTCCCGCTCCCACGACTGCCACGTCCCAGAGTGAGTCGGCAAAAGCGGTCAACCGCAATTGCGCCTCAGGCCTGTTCTGCGTGGGTACCCTCATGAGGCGGGCCGCTCCCAGCGCAAAATCCAGCGGCAGGGAAAGCAATTTTGAACTCGGGCCCCTTGCAAGCCGGCTTCTTCCGCCAGATCGCGAATTTCGCTCGGCGTGTAGGCCGCTTCGACCGAGGCGAGGCCATCATGGATGACCACATAAGAGCGGCTGACGGCATGGCAGCCCAGCCAGACCAGGAACCAGTTCAAACGGCTGCGGCTCAGGTCGCCGACAATCACGCCTCGTTTGGCGCTGGCCTTCATGGACCGGAAAATCGCGACGACTTGCGGCGGATCGAAATGATGCAGAAAGAGATTGCAAAGAACGAGATCGTATTCGCCCCACGGTTCTTGCGCGCAGACATCGAGGCACCGGGCCGATGCGGTGATCTGCTTTTGAGCAAACCGTTTCGCGAGCAATTCGACGGTGCGTGGATTGTAATCGGAGGCGGTCCAGATCGGTGTCATCCCGGCTTTCTTGGCGCGGCGCTGGCACGATTCGATCAGGTCGCCCGCGCCGCTGCCGATATCGAGGATGCTTGGCTGCTGATTGCCGCGCCCATTCACGAATGAAGCAATCGCCTGCCAAATGGGCCGCGCCACGCCGGTCAGCGCATTCAATCGCTCCAGTCCCAAGAGCGCCCTGTGATGCTCCTTGGGCGGCAATTCCGGGTCGTCCATGAATTCCTTCACCCGGACGCGCTTCATGACAGTGCCCTTAAGATTTCGCTCCTCCTCGGGATTTCTTTCCTCGTAGGGGTGTTGCTCGTGGCAACCCTCTGCCAACCTTTCTAGGTTTTCGGTGGTTTGCTGCATTCTCTCCATTCCCAATTGCTCGAGGTGGTTGCCGTGCTTCGCTATTTGAAATCTTGGTTGGGGCCGATTGTTTTTTCGTTCGCGCTGGGCGCAACCGCGGCTGTGGCGCAAGAGTCTCCCGCTCATAGCGCGGTCAAACCGGCGCCGCGCGACGCCAACTGGAAGGGCCGCCATGAAGCCTTTGTGGCCATCGCCAAAAAAGGCGAGGTCGATCTGCTTTTCCTGGGGGACTCGATCACCGATGCCTGGGGAGGCGAGGGGCACCATCCGAATTCAGACGGCGCCAAGGTGTTTCAGGATCGGTTCGTGCCGCTCAAGGCCGCGAACTTTGGAATCGGCGGCGACCGGACGCAACATGTGCTCTGGCGGCTGCAAAACGGCGAACTCGACGGGATTAAGCCCAAGGTCCTCATGCTCATGATCGGCACGAATAACAGCAACAATAACGACAACACCGCGGTGGAAATTTCCGATGGGATCAAGGCGATTGTCGCCGAGATTCAGAAACGATCGCCTTCCACCAAAATTCTTCTGCTTGCCGTGTTCCCCCGCGCCACGGCGGGCAACCCCGAAGCCAAAAAGGCTCAAAGCGACAAGCTCGATGCGGTCAACGCCGAGATCGCCAAGTTGGACGACGGGGGTGCGAAGGTGAAGTTTTTAAACATCAATCCGGTGTTTTTGGGAAAGGATGGCTCCATTCCCAGGGACATCATGCCGGACCAACTCCACCTGTCGCCCAAGGGCTATGCGCTTTGGGCCGATGCGGTGAAGGAACCGATTGAGAAATTGCTCAAGGATTAAACACGGTATGCGAACGACGGCGACCCGAGGTGCGATGCCAGTGGGCCGGTGGGTCGGGGTCTGATCGCCGGGGTAAAAACGAAGGGCAGGGGAATGGAGAATTCCCTTGCCCTTTACCAGGATTATGGAGGATAGTTTCGGACTAAGGGGAAGCGTCGCCCGCTTGGGGAGGCTTGGGCTTGTCGCGTGCCGCGGTGGCGTTGCCGGCGATTTCGGAACGAGCTACCGGAATTTCCTTGGGAGCTTCGATCCCGAGGCGAACCTTGTCACCCTTGATGTCAACGACGGTGATGACGACATCTTCGCCAATCACAAGGGATTCGTTCACTTTGCGGGTGAGCACCAACATGATGAAAGCCATCCTTGGGCCTTGTACGACTCAGCTGAAAACCGTGGGCTAGAGGGATGCCCGTGAGGCTAGGAGTGTACAAACTTAATACTTCCCCTACCTTTCCCGGTTTGTCAACTGGCCGAGGTTCATTTTCATGAACACTTCACCATCGTTTTCTTCCTCGGCGCACCTGTTCGGCGCCGGCGGCCAATCTCTTCTAACTCATTACCTTGAATCGGTTTATGAGGTCTATTCCACGGCCCAAGAACCGTTCAAAAACAGACGTGTGATTTTTTCGTTTCGCATCGGCGAATTTGTACCGGTTGATTCTCAGCAAGATCTGCTTTTGGGCACCCTCGCCGACGCCTATTTGATCACGGCCTGCAACCCGGCGTCGCAACCCCTAAGTCCTTTGGAAAATGAGAGAAGGCAGCGCCAGCTTGCTCTTCAGATCGAAGATCGGGGATGGTTGGCACTACCGGCGGCCGGCCGAAGCGTCGACGCCAGCTGGGTTGAGCCCAGTTTTTTGGTGATCGGAGCCACCGAGCTGGCCGTCCGCAAGCTCATGCGCGAGTGGGGACAAAATGCCTGGCTCTGGATCGATCCGGCCGGGCAGGTCCATCTGCAGCACCATGGACAATGCCCGGCGGACCCATCGCTGGGGCCCGCTAGTTTTTTCTGATCGCGAATCCAATCACCGGTGATTCGATTCGCAATTATTGGCCGCCGTAACAGGGCGGTCCATCACTCCTGAAGAATGAAATCGAGCCGGTTCTCGCCCGGTTTGACCGTCGCGGTCAGGGGAGTCGTTTCCGACTTGGCGTAGGCGGCGGGAAGCTGGTTGGCAGAACGCCCACCGTCGAGATTCCACTCCACCTTGGAAATGGCCACCTTGAATTCCATCGCCGGCGCGCCGTCGAAGGCTTTGATCGTGCTGAGGCGATAGTTGCCCGAGCCATCGGTGCGGGAGTCGGCATAGACATCTCGTTGCCGGCCGTTGAGGACCATCTTCCCATGAAACAAAACCTCGGCGTTGGCGACCGGTTTTCCCTTGTAAGTCACGGTGCCTGAAACCGGATGAATGCCGCCTGGCACCTGGGGTTCGGGCACGCCTTGTTCCGCGGAACTCGGCGTGTGCAGGTCTTCGGGCAAAATGCCATCGACCAGGACATTGGCAAGCGACGGTCCCTTGGCGCTGTGGGTGACCCAAACGATCTGGTCGAATTCGCCATAGTCGACGCCGCGCAAGCGGCTGCCGCCGCCCGTGGTCGCCAGTTGGTAATAGTTCATGCCATTGCGGACGAACTTTTGGTAGCGGTGCTCGTGGCCGCAAAATACGGTGTATTTGCGGTCCTTGAGGAGTTCTTCCACCTTGAGCCAGCCGTTGTTCTTTCCGCCATCCATCACCCAGAGCGGCTTGTGCAAGAAGACAAAGGTCCATGAGGCGCCCGTGCTTTCCTCGACAGCCTTGCGCACCATCGCCAGTTGGTTTTCGCCGATGCCGTTGCTGCCGGGAGGATCTTCCGAGGAGAGGCCAAGGAACAGGGCCGACCCCACGCGGAAGCTATAAAACGCTTTGCCGAAACGCTTGCGATATTCCCCCATCATCGTTTTGTTGGTGATGTCATGATTGCCCGGCACATAAAAGAAGGGCATTTCCAGCGTGTTGACATAGGACTGAAATTCGCGCCATTGTTGGTCGATGACTTCGGGCTTTTCGGTGTATCCCTCGATCAGGTCGCCCACCGACATGACGAAGTCGGGTTGCATCTGATTGATTCGTTCCATGGTCTGCGAGAAGATCTTGGGACGGTGGCCGCCGGTGCGGTCGCTGACGACCGCGAAGCGGAATTCGGCCTGGCTCTTGGCGCGGTCGAGGCGGGTGAACGGGTTCGCCTCTTCCTTTTCCATGCGGATGCCTTGCGAGTTGTCGAGGCGGCCGCCCACCAGGCTGGTCGAAATCCAGATCAGTCCGGCTACGGATAGCGCGGTGGCCGCGAACAACGATGACTTTCTCATGGAAACTCCCAGGCGATGCGTCGATCAAGGGTTTTGGATTCTTTGGATTATCTCACAAGATGGCTGTTTTCCTGAAAGAGTTTTACAAGAAGTTTGCGCACGAATATGAAGAATGGCCCGAGGTGCCGGGGCGCAAGCAACCGATTCGTGGGCTGGTCAAGGTTCACCCGGCTTGCCCGAAGTGTGTGGACCACCGGAGATTGCAGGCAAATTGACCGATTTGCGTTCTGGACTTCCGGCCAAAGAAATTAGAAAATGCCTCTTGAGGAATTTCAGGAGGGCGGCCATGCAATTCGTGTTGAACCTAAGGACTTGGGGCGTTGGACTATTCGCGAGCTGGGCGATCCTCGTTGGCAACGAGCCGGGAGCCGTGCGGGCGCGCGATGTCCAGACCGCCGAGCGGTTGGTCAAAACTCTTTCCGATGCCCAGCCTCGCGGCGGGAACTCGGAACTCATGGCCCAAACCTGGAAAGAGCTTGTGGCCCAAGGGCCCGACGCGCTCCTTCCGATTTTGAGCGGGATGTCCGCCGAAAAGCCGCTGGCGCTTAACTTCTTGAGGCCGGCGCTGGATGCCGTGCTCGAAAAAACCAAACCATCAGGCGAAACGATCGAACAACTCGACGCCTTCGTCAAGAATCAAGCGAACAAGGGAGTTGCCAGGCGCCAGGCATTCGAATGGTTGGTGAAGTTGGCACCCGAAAAATCGAAAGCGCTGATACCGACCTTCATTGATGACATGTACCCGGAACTGCGCCGCGAAGCGGTGGCCGCCAAAATCGCCGATCTCAAAAAAACGGGAGCTGACGACGCCGCGAAAAAGAAGATTGCCGAAGGGGCCAAGAAACTGCTCGATGTCGCTTCCGAAAGCGATCAGGTCGCCGAACTGGCCAAGCTCATGAAAGAAGGGGGCCTCGAGTTTGATGGGATGAAGCACTACGGGTTCTTGACCGACTGGTTGCTGATCGGCACCTTTGACAATGACAAGGAATTGGGTTACGAGAAGGCCTATGCGGTCGAACCTCAGCCCGATGTCTCCAAGGCTTACGTGGGAAAAAAAGGCGAGCCGGCCAAGTGGTTCGAAGGGAAAGCGTCCGCACCGGAAGGCGTGGTCGATCTCAACAAGTTGATCGGCAAGGAAAAATCGGCGGTGGCCTATGCCTGGACCCGGGTCGATTCGGACAAGGACCAGGAAGTGGAAATCCATATCGGCTGCACCACTTCCCTCAAGGTGTGGATCAATGGCGAAATCGTTTTGCAGCGCGACGAATACCACCATGGGGCGAGCCCCGATCAGCACATTGCGCGCTGCAAACTGAAAAAAGGCGTGAATGACCTCGTCATTAAAGTTTGCCAGAACAACCAGAAGGAATCCTGGGCCCAGAAGTGGGAGTTTCAGGCTCGCTTCACTGACTTTGCCTGGTACCGCTTGCCGCTCAAGGCCGCGGCGCTCCCCAAGATTCCGCAAATGGCGGCCAGGGCGAACTAAGCAGAACTAGTGTTGCAAATAAGAAACCAGAAAAAATAGAAAAAATAAGCAGCAAGACAGTAGGAAGGGAGATCCGACGATGAATCGCTACTTGAAAATGAGCTCCGCCGCCCTGGCATTCGCCGTGGTTTTCGGTGTGCAGGGGGCCGACTGGAATCAATTCCGAGGCCCTGCCGGCAACGGCATCAGCCCGGATACCGCGGTTCCCACCAAGTGGGGAGCCAAGGAGGGAATCCTCTGGAAAACGAGTCTTCCCGGCCGTGGGCTTTCCTGCCCGGTGATCGTGGGCGATATCCTCTACCTCACCGCGTGTTCCGAGCGAGAGGGCTCCCGCCTGCATGTGCTGGCCTTCGACACGAAGACGGGTAAGGAGCTCTGGCGCCGTAGCATCCTGGCCACGGGCGGCACCGCTTGCCATCCCACGACGAGCATGGCGGCGCCGACGCCGATCGCCACGGACAAGGGTGTCGTTGCGCTCTTCGCCACGGCGGACCTGGTCGCCTATAGCCCGGAAGGAGATCTCCTTTGGTGCCGATCGATGGTGGGTGAAGATCCCAACATCACCAATCAAGTCGGCATGGCTTCCTCGCTGGCGCTCCACAAGGACACGGTGATGGTGGAAATGGAGACGGCGTCGAGCTCGTTCATTTGCGGCGTCGATCTGGCAACCGGGCGTGAGAAGTGGCGCCATCCTCGGGGCAAGGGGGTCAACTGGACCAGTCCCATGGTGGTCAAGCAAAAAGGAGTCGAAGTCGCTCTCTTTTTGGCCCCCAATGGTCTGACCGCCTGTGAGCCCTCCACCGGCAAGGTCCTCTGGAACTACAGCGCCACTCCCGGCGGCAGCATTCAGTCGCCCACGACCGATGGCGAGATGATCTTTAGCCCCGGCAGCCCTCTGGTCGCCTTGAAACCGGCGGAAACGGGTACGACCCCCGAAGTCGCCTGGAAGTCGAATAAGGCGTCCGGCACCTATTGTTCGCCTGTGGTCTATCAGGGAAAACTTTACGGCGTCTCCTCGATTGGCATCAATTGTCTTGACGCGGCCACCGGCAAGGAAGTCTGGGTTCACCGGGTCAAGGGCCCGTTCGCCGGTTCTCCCTTGGCGGTCGATGGCAAGATTTATCTTGTAACCGAAGACGGCACCACGGTGGTTCTCAAGGCGGGCACCGCGCAACCCGAAGTGCTCGCAAGCAACAAGCTGGGAGAAACCATCATGTGCACCCCCGCGATTGCCAACGGCAAAATCTTCATGCGCAGCGATTCGACACTCTGGTGTATCGGCAACCAGTAAAGTTAACGCTTCGAGAGAAAGGGCCCCGCTGGGGCCCTTTTTTATTGGTAGCCTGAGGGAACCGACCCAGTTCCGTTGGGGAAAACTCATCGACGAGGGAGATTCCATTGAATGCAGCAAGCGATCCGCCCTACCGGTTGAAGCCACGATTGCCCGACGCTCATAAGGGCGATTTTGGCAGAATCGGCATCGTCGCGGGCAGCCGCGCGATGAGCGGCGCCGCGATCCTCTGCGGCCGATCCTGTCTGCGCTCGGGGGCTGGGCTGGTTCACCTCTTTGTCCCTCAGTCGGCCCATTTCCTGGTGGCGCAGGGGCATCCTTGCTACATGGTGCAACCTGTGCCGGAAACACCGGACGGATTGCTTTGTGCCAGCGGCGTGCCCGCCTTGGCGGAGAAACTAGAACGGCTCGACGCCATTGCCATTGGTCCCGGTTGCGGCACGGGGCCGGGCCTGAGCGCGTTAATGGAAGTCTTGTTGACGCGACCGGGCAAGTTGGTCATTGACGCCGATGCGCTCAATCAAATGGCGATGTTGAAACTGGATTGGAACCGGGTCAAGGCGCAAACGATTCTGACCCCGCATCCCGGCGAAATGAAGCGCCTGCTCGAAGCGATGCAGTTGCCGATCGACCTGGACCGCGCCCACACCGCCCGCATGGTCGCTACCACGACCGGCGCGACGGTGCTCTTGAAGGGGCACCAAACCGTGATTGCCGATCACGAACAAACCTACACGAACATGACCGGCAACCCCGGAATGGCCACCGGTGGCTGCGGCGATGTGCTGACTGGGCTGATTGCGGCACTGTGGTGTCAAGGCCTGGATGCCTTTGAAGCGGCAAGCCTGGGAGCGTGGATTCACGGACATGCCGCGGATTTGATGGCGGAGAGGCTGGGGCAGGTATCGCTGTTGGCGACGGATATTGTTGAAGGGTTGGCGGAGGCGTTCAAGGAAGTTGGTGAGCGCTAGCGGATCGAGAAAGAGAATGAGAATTATGGGAAGCATGAGAGTCATGGGAAAAGATTACCCAGACAGCAATAAGAATGGCGATCAATTCGGCGGTGAGTCGAGAATTTCTCCGCCACACTATACTTCCTGTGACTCCCATAATTCCCATGGTTTTTCACCAAGTCACATCACCCAGGCAGTAAGCAAAAAAAACGAAAGCGATGGGAAAAATGAAAGGCGGGAATCATACTTCTCAGTACTCTCATAATTCCCATTCTTCTTCAGCGAAACAGTTACCTGCCTCTCCTTCTTCTTTACACCCTGTTCTACCGCCTCGCGGCGACTACCAAGCTTTGCTGTCGTTTCAAAAAGCTGAAGTCATTTACGATCTTACTTTTCGGTTTGCCCACAAATGTCTGTCAAGGAGTGACCGGACGATTGATCAGGTGATTCAATCCGCCCGATCGGGAAAGCAGAATATCCTTGAAGGAAGCAAGGCGGCCCTGACCTCGAAAGAGACCGAAATCAAATGGACCAATGTGGCCCGAGCCAGCTTGGAGGAATTGTTAGCGGACTATCGAGACTTTTTGCGAGTGCGCGATTTGGCGATGTGGGAGAAGAATTCCAAGGAAGCCTTGTAGGTCGGAAAACGCCTCAATCTTTCGAGAATTATCGCCAATATAGGAATCAAAGGAAGGACCTTGATCCCCAGGGAAACGACAGCCATCATCGTTGGCGCCGATGTGAAGACACTTCATTTCAAGCAAGGAAGCTCAACGGTGCAATCATCGTTCATATGGACCAAATTCACGGCGCTCGTTCAAACATCAATCACTTCCCCTCGCGGGGGCAAACGGTCATTGCGCTTGGGACCGGGTTCAGGAAACACTTGGGTGTAAGTGAAGTACCCTGTCTGGGGAACGCCGAGGAATCGGGCCCTCAGTGTCATGATGGCCAGGGTGCCGAAGAACAGGAGCAGAAAAGGCAAGATAATTGCGGCGGCGGCCAGGGCCAGAAACGGTCCAAAGAAGATGAGGGGGGCCAAGGCGGGAAGTCGCGTTACAAGCAGGGGGACCAGGGAGCGTAAGGGTATGTCCCGGCCTGGAAAAGTAAAAGCAAATTGCGGATAGGCCCGGCGAAAGCGTTGACGCATTGCCCAGAGCAAGCCGGCCACCCCAGCGAGAACAAAAACGCCCAGCAGCCAGAAAAAGCCAAGCGCCCACACCAAACTCGAAAGAATCGCATCCATCGGTACGGCTCACAGGAAATAGGGCCTTGCTTATTTTACTCCGCAGGGGAGGGGAATCTCACAACGAATGGGAATTTCTCCAGGCTCATTGCCCGAGGGCAACAAAATTCGAGGCCCCATATCGCTGAAGAGGGCTGGGCCGCAGTTGAGTATTGCGGGGGCTGGGGCCGCGGTCTTTTCCGATGAGCTTTGCAACGTCGGAACCATCCTGCTGCGGATTGCTCAGGCACCGATTCCCTGGCTCCCCCTTCATCACGGAAGCGGCATCTTTTTCTCAAAAAGCGCCAGGCGTTCCTTCAGTTCCTGCCTCTCTTCCTCGGACAGGCCTTTGATGGCCAGGGCGCGCTTGAGCCGAATCACGGCCTTATCGAAATCGCCATTGGCGGCAAAGCAAACGGCAAGGGTATCGAGAATGGTTGGACTGGGGTCGTTCTGGACCGCTTTGGTTGCAAGTTCCAGCGCAAGTTTCGGATCGCGGAACTTGCGGTCGGAACAGGTCACGAGCAGCCAGGCCTTGTTGTTGAGCGCCATCGCAAAGTCCGGAGCAAGTTCCAGGGAGCGGTCGTAATCTTCGAGGGCCTTGGGGAATTGCTTTTGCACGCTAAAGGTGAGGGCCCGTCCGGCGAAACTGTCGGCATCCATGGGGTCGACTGCAATCGCCGCATCGTAGTCGCTGGTGGCCTTTGCCAGTTCGCCTTTTTGCATTCGCACAAAAGCCCGCTGTTTGAACCCTGGAGTGTAGGTGGGGCGTTTTTCGATCACCGTGCTGAAATCCTGTTCCGCCTTGGCCCAGTCCTTCTGGATTTGATGGTGCATTCCCCGCGTAAAGCAGGCATCGCCTCCATCGGCATCGATCGAAACGGCCGCGTCCAGATCAGCAAGCGCCTTGGCTGGTTCCTTCTTCTTCGTCCAGGCTCGGGCTCGACCCAGATGGGCCGGCACGGAATTCGAATCTTTGGCAATCGCCAGTCCAAATTGTTTGATGGCCTGATCCCATTGTTCCATCTCTTCATGGGCCGAACCCAGGCCTACATAAGCTGCGACAAGGTCCGGATTGCTGGCGATGGCCTTCGCGAACGCATCCGCGGCGGCCTTCCATTCTTTTTGCTGCAGGTGCCGTTGGCCCTGCTCCAGGAAGGTGTCGGCGTCCTGCGGTGAAACAACGGTCGAAATTGCAAACTCATGCATCGGCTGAACCAAGCACTCTGCCTCCATGAGATGGGAGAAGGCATCGATGCCGGAAAACAATGGCAACGACAAGGAGTGGACGATAAGCGCGAAAGTGGACATGACCAGGAAACCTCCATCCGCTAAAGATGGGGATTAAGTTATCCCGTTGGATGCGCAAGAAAAGAGAAGTCTTATAAGTGCGAAGATTTCTGCGTGTGGGGAAGCAACCTGGCAAGTTTCGCCGATTGGTCGTAATGCGTGATGAGTTGGCAGTGGCCGGATCCCTTCATGATTCGATTGCACGCCCCGCGTGGCGAGGAGCACCACGCGGCGAATGGTCTACTTGAAATAGGGCATCTTCTTCTCAAATAGCGCCAGGCGCTCTTTCAGTTCGCGGGTCTCCTCGTCGGAAGCCTCATCCAGGGCAATGGCGCGTTTTTGTTGAATCACCGCGTTTTCAAAATCGCCCATGGCGGCATAAGCCGCGGCGAGCGTGCCGATGTGATTCCAACGAGCTTCTTTTTCCACGGCTTTTCTTGCAAGCTCCGTGGCAAGCTTGGCGTCGCGGAATTTGGCATCGGCGCAGGTTGCCAGGAACCAGGATTTGCAATTGAGGCAATGAGCGGAATGGGGATCAAGGGCAAGCGCCTTGTCGTAATCTTGCAGGGCTTTTTCCAGTTCCTGGTGGTTGCGGTAAGCCAGGCCCCTTGCCGTCAAGTGACTTACGCGAAAGGGATCGAGCCGAATCGCTTCGCCGTAGTCCTGGAATGCCTTGCTCCATTCCTTTTTTTCCATCCAGGCATTGGCCCTTTGCTCAAAGGCTTCGCTGCATTCGGGGTGTTTTTCGATGACCTTGGCGCAATCGCGAAGGACTTGATCCCAGTCTTTTTGGCCTTCCGAGAATTCGGCCCGGCCAAGAAGAGCTACTTCCCCAGCCGAATCGAGGCGAACGGCCTTGTCCAGGATCTCTTTGGCCTTGATCGGTTCCTTCTTGCGCCCCCACGCCTGGGCCAGGGCAAGGTAGGCATTGATCTTCTTCGGCTCCTTGGCGATTGCGGTCTCCAACTTCTCGATCGCTTTCTCCCATTGTTTCTGGCCCATGTTGGCAGTCGCCAAGCCGTAATATCCCTCGCTCTTTTCGGGCATATTGGCAATCGCGGTGGAAAACGTTTCGATCGCGGCCTTCCAGTCCTTCTGGCGCAATAGGTGGTTGCCAAGAGAGTTGATCGAATCGAATTGATTGGGGTCGAGTTTCCGTGCGGCCTGGTAGTCTTTCAAGGACTTTTCTTTTTGGCCGGTTTGCTCGAAGACCCAGGCGCGAAGATAGAGGTAGTGCCGATCCTCCGGCGCCAGTTCGATCGCCTTGTTGACCTGCACCAAGGCCTTGTCCCATTCATGCTTCTTTTCATGGATTTGGCCAAGGTAGTAATAGGATCGTGAATATTTTGGCTCGATTTTAATCATGCGCAATAATTCATGCTGAGCTTGGTCATATTTTTTATGAATTATAAAAAAATGCGCATGAATTTGCATGGCAGGAAAGCAGTTGGTGTCGATGCCAAGCGCTATATCGGCATCTGCAAGGGCCTTTTTATATTCATTTTGGCTTAGGTAAATGCTTGCGCGTAATAAATATCCGGATGTGTCTTGTGGGTTTACGGAAATATATTTATTAAAATCTAACAGCGCGGATTCTAAGTCGTCGTTGTGCTCGTGGCAGCGCCCGCGAAAGAAATAGGCACTCGATTCATTCGGATTATATTGCAAGACCGAAGTAAAATCCTTGATGGCATCCGTGCATTTTTCATGGGCCATATGAATGGTAGCTCTTTGAAAATAGGCGGCCGCATTGCTCGGATCCAAGGCGATGGCCTTGGTGCATGCCTCGATGGCTTTCTCGGGACGATCCAGACTCCAGAGCACGCTGGATTCCCAGACCAGCGCTTCCGCCGTTTTGGGGTTCAAGGCGATCGCCTTGCCGACTTCAGTGAGGGCCTTGTCCCAATTTCCCTGAGCCCCGAGGAGCCGGCTTCGCGCCAATAGGTTGTCGTAAGTCGGGCCTTGGAGGGTCAACCATTCGCCGAGATCGGCCTCGGCTTGTTTCAGATCTCCTTTGCCCAGAGAGGCTTTGACACGCATCCGCAGGCCGTCAATGTCCTTGGGAACCAGACGCAACAAGGAATTCACATCCTGGATCACCGCCTCCCAATCGCCTTTCTCCAGTTGGCACTCGGCCCGCAATCTCAGGCCCTCTTTCGACTCGGGTTCTGCCAAAAGGTGTTGGGTGAAATCGGCGATCGCCAAGTCGAACCGGCCCGCTTCCTTGTGTATTTGCCCCCGGTTCAAAAGGACCTGGGTGTATCCGGGGAATAGTTCCAGGGCACGATCAAAATCGGCGAGGGCCCGTTTCGAGTCTTTTTTCTTCTTCCAGATGAGTCCTCTTACATACCAGGCTTGTGAACGCTTCGCATCCAGCTTGAGCGCCAGTTCAATATCTTCAAGCGCCTTGTCGATTTGGCCTGTCTTTGTCAATAATTCCGCGCGGCTGGCAAGCGCCCACGAACTTTGCGCATCCCATTTGATGGCTTGATCCAGATCGGTCATGGCATTTTTATTTTCCAAGAGCGCGATCCATGCTTGCGCGCGCCAGACCAGTGCGATCGCATTTTTGGGTTCGCTCTCTATGGCACGGTCCAGGTCTGCAATCGCCTTGCGCGCTTCCTTGCGGGCCAACCATAATTCGGCGCGCAATATCAAGCAGAACGGCTCATTGGGAGCCAATTGAACAGCCTGGTCGAGATCATTGAGAGATTTGTCAAACTCTTTGGCTTCAAGCCACGCCCAGCCGCGCATACCGAGGTAAGTCGTCGATTTGGGATCTTTCTCGAGTAGGGCATTCAAATCGGGAATGATTTCCGCGGGCCGATGCATTTCATAGAGCAGATCGGCCCGTTTGCCGCGATACTCAAGGTTTGCAGGGGCGAGCTTGATCGCTTGCGAAAAGTCGTCAATGGCGAGGGCGTTGTCCCGATTCTCAAGCCTTGCCAGGGCCCGCAGAGCGTAGATGTGGTGAAAGCTCGGATCCAGTCTTATGGCTCGATCAAAGTCCCTCCAGGCGAGATCCCAATCCTTGAGCTTGCTCCTGATGGCTGCTCTCAATGCCACCACCCTGGCATCTCGTAAGCCCATCCGATAAGCGGTATTGACATCGGCAATGGCCTTGCCAAACTGAGATTCGGCAGTGCTGATCCCAGCGCGGCACAAGAGCGCCACGCCGTTTTCAGGATCGAGTTCCAGTGCTTTCTGGATATCCTTTTTCGCGTTTTCCTGTGCCGTCACCAGGCGGTAATAACCTTGAGACCGAAAGATATGCACTAACGGATTGAGTGGATCCAGGGCGATCGCCTCGTTCAAATCGTCGAACCCTTTTTCCTGCTGGTTGAGCATGATGCGACTCAATCCGCGACCCGTGAGCGCCTGCGTTGCATGTGCGTTGATCTTCAAGGCGGCGTCGAAATCGGCGAGCGCTTCTCGGTATTCGTTCTTGCCAAACCAGCCTTGTCCCCGTTCACTTAGCAGCGTTTCCTTGTCCCCGTTTAAGCGAAGCGCCTCGGTAAAATCGCGGATGGCTCCCTCGTATTGCATTCTGCTCCTGAGGATCCGCCCTCGATATTCGCGCGGGAGGGGACTCTTCGGATCGGCGTCGATCGCCTTTTGCAGGCAGGTTTCAGCCTCTTGAAATCGGCTCTCAAAATGGAGAGCCTTTGCTTTCATAAAGCTGGCCCAATGGTCCTTGGGATTTGTCCGCAACCTCTCGTCCCACACCTTGGTCCCCGAAGACGCCAAAACAAAATCACCCTTGGAGACCCAGGCCGGCCGGCTCTGATCGGTAATCAGGATCAGGCCGTCTTGACCATCCCGTCGAACGGAGAGGCCGAGCGGATCGTAGTGGGCGATGTTTCCTTGATCCCCCTTGTCGTTTTGGATGGAGGACTGAATTTGCGCAAGCGGTTTAAGCGGCAGGATCGCCGCACCCAACTCCCAGGGCGTCTTCTTGTCTGCGGTCTGGGCGATCACTTGAGGCGTAGCGAGCGCAAAAAAAACAGTTAAGTGAATCAAAAGGCGAACATTGGAATTCGGGCTCATCGGTTGAAATCTCCATTCCACCCACGTGAGACTAGCCTAGCTAGGCATTCCAAGAACAGTAAAATCGGTCACTTGGCAAAGGGCATCTTCTTTTCAAAAAGCGCCAGGCGCCCTTTCATGTCGGCGATCTCTTCCTCGGTGAGATCCTTCATGGCCAGGGCGCGCTTCTGCTCAGTCACCGCCTTTTCATAGTCGCCGGCGGCGGCGTAGGCTGCGGCCAGGGTATCGATATGGGCCCAGGTTGGATCTTTTTCGACCGATTTCTTTGCCAGTTCCAGGGCAAGCTTGCCGTTGCGAATTTTGGGGTCGCAACAGGTCGCCAAAAGCCAGGCTTTCCTATTCATGAAGTCAGCGGAATGGGGATCGAGAGCGAGCGCCTTATCGTAATCTTTCAGCGCGTTTTCATAGTCATGATGATTCTTGTGAGCGATGGCCCTGGCAATCAGGATGGTAGGATCTTTGGGTGCCAGCCGGATCGCGGCTTCATAATCCTTAAATGCCTTCTCCCATTCGTTTTTTTGCGTCCAGGCGTAGGCTCGATATTTGAGCGCGTCCAGGGAATCGGGCTGAATCTCGAGGGCTTTGCTGTAGTCGCGCAAGGCATTGTCCCATTCTTTGCGACGATGAAAATAGGCGGCCCTCTTGACCAGAGCGTGTGTTCCCGGTGCATCAAGTTGCACGGCGCGGTTCAAATCTTCAAGAGCTTTGCCATTCTCTTCTTTCATTTGCAAGGCCCACGCCCTGGCAAGATAGCCGGCCTTACCTTTGGGGTCTTTTTCGATCGCTTTGCCAAAAGTCTCGATCGCTTGATCCCATTGTTTCAATTCCCCAAAGGCTCTGGCCAAATTCATGTAAGTGGAACTCTCTTGAGGCTCGATGGTGACGGCACCTGAGAGATCAACGATCGCGGCCTTCCAATTCTCTTGTCTGAAGTGGAAGCTGCCTCGCGCAAGAAGCGACTTCGCGAACTTGGGGTCGGCCTTGAGCGAAGCGTCGAGGTCTTTGAGCGCTTTCTCTTTTTCTCCTCGCTGCTCAAGAATCCAGGCTCGGGTAATCAAGCTGGGTTGGTCGAGAGGGGCAATTTCCAGGCCTTTTTCAAGTAGCGACAAGGCCTTGTCGATTTCCTTTTTTTCTAATTCAATTTGTGCCAGGTAAAAATAAGGTTGGGAATCGCGCGGGTTCAATTCGATGCAGCGATTCCAATCGGCAATGGCACCGTCGAAATTCTTGAGACTCATCTGTAAAGAGGCCCGATTGACATACAGCCGAGTGTCTTTTGGGCTGAGCGGGATCGCCCGATCCATGTCGGCTAGCGCCCTGGCGAAGTCCTTCCTGTCACGGTGAATCGAGGCGCGATAGAGATAGGCCTGCAGGTGTTTTGGGGAAAGGGAAATACACTTGTCAAAGTCTTTCATTGCCAAGTCAAGTTCGCTATTTAAATAAAAGGCATAACCTCGATTAAAATAGACTTCAGGATCGTTTGGAGCGGAATTCGCGAACTTATTATAGTCTTCGACCGCTTTGTCATTTTTTCCCAACTTGGAATAAAGCAGCCCTCTTTGAAAATACGCCCAAGTATAATTCGGGTCGATTTGGATCGCTTGATTGCAGTTTTCGACCGCCTTGTCCAACTGATTCAAACTCGCATGGACCTGAGATTTCCAGAGCAGGCCGTCACGCCGATTCGGTTCCGCTTCGACGGCTTTTTCGGCATCGGTCAGGGCCTTGTCCCATTTCCCTGAACGTCCGTAGATTTGACTTCGGATGTAGAGGGCTTCATAGTTGTTGGCTTCAATCTTTAACGTCGTGGACAAATCGGCCTCGGCCTTTTGCAAATCTCCTTTTCCCACGTAAGCCTTCGCGCGCCCGGTCAGGCCCTGCCGATCTGCCGAATCGATGGCGAGGACTCGGTTCCAATCTTCCAGCGCCAGGTTCCAGTTTCTGGTATGCAGGTGACATTCGGCCCGGCCTTTCAGCGCTTCGGGAGTTTTGGGCTGGTCCAGCAGAAGTTTGGAGTAGTCTTTGATGGCCAGGTCGAAACGCCTGGCCTCCTTGTGTAAATGGCCGCGAGATAAAAGGGCAGGGGGGAAATTGGGGCTTTGGACCAGTGCCCGGTTCAAGTCGGCGAGGGCGCGCGCGGCGTCGTTTTTCCCCTTCCACAGAAGATATCCCCGTCCGGTCCATGCCGTGGGCTCATTGGGCTCCAGTTCAATGGAACGCGTGAAATCGCCAATCGCCTTGTCGATTTCTCCGACTTGGGCCAACAAGGCCGCACGGCCGCGTAGCACCTGGGCATTCTGCGCATTCAGTTCCACGGCCCGTTCCAGATCGGCAAGCGCTTTCTCCGTTTGGCCAAGGTGCTGCCATACCTCTGAACGCATGCCCAGGGCCATTTCATCCTTGGGATCATGGCGGACCGCTTGATCCAGATCGGCCAGCGCCTTTTGCGGCTGATTTTTGGTAAGCCAGTAACGGCCGCGTAGCATCAAGCAAAAGGAATCCTTGGGAGCCAACTGAACCGCATGATCCAGATCCTGGATCGCCTTGTCGTATTCCTTGGATTCAAGCCAGGCCATGCCGCGCATACTGAGGTATCTGCTCGCTTTGGGGTCTTTGTCGATCAGAGCATTGAGATCGCCAAGCGCTTTCGCCGGTTGACCCATCCGGTAAAGAAGATTGGCACGGTATGCGAAATAATCGATGTTTTTAGGATCAAGTTGAATGGCTTGCGAAAAATCGGCCAAGGCTTTGACCTGGTCGTTTTTCTCAAGGTAAAAAAGCCCGCGAAGCTTGTAGGCCAAGTGGGAATCGGGATCGATTTTGAGCGCCCGCTCGAAATCTTCCTTGGCCCGATCCCAATCCTTGAGTTTCGTGCGGATTTGCCCTCTCACGACATAGGCCCTGGCGTCCTTGCGTCCAAATAGAATGGCCGCATTGGCGTCCGCCAATGCCTTTGCGTAGTCTTGTTCCATCGAGCGCGTCATCGCCCTGGCAAAATGGGCCGTGATGTTCTCAGGGTCGATTTCCAGGGCTTTTTTGAAATCCAGCGCGGCTTTTTCAGGTTCGTTCGCAAGGAATCGAGTCTGGGCTCGATACGCGTAGCTGGCCGGATTGAGTGGATCGAGTTCAATGACCTGGGTCAAAGATTCCCGGGCTTTGCCATGTTCACCTTTCGCGCTGAGCACGATCGCACGCCCCAGGAGACCTCGCTTGTCGTTGGGATTCAATTTGAGGACGGCTTCAAATTCCTGAGCTGCTTGCTCGAGATTCCTGTTGTCTGCCCAGGCAGCGCCTCGAAGCAAAAGGATGGTTTCCTTGTTTCCCCCAAGTTTCAAGGCCTCGGAGAAATCTTGAATGGCCGCATCGTTCTTCGAATTCTCAAAATGCAGCCTCCCGCGATATTCATAAGGCAACGGATTCTTGGGATCGGAATCGACTGCCTTTGCAAGAGCGTTTAGCGCTTCCGAGCGCTTTCCCTCGAAGGTGAGCACCCTGGCCAACATCAGACTCGCCCAGTGATCCTTGGGATTGGCACGCAATCGGCCTTCCCAAAGTTCCTTGGAATCGCTTGCCAGGACGAAGTCTTTCTTGTTGGCCCAAGCCGGCCGCGTGTATCCCGTCATCCAAATCAGACCCGTTTGCGGATCGTTGCGCACAAACAGGTCCAGCGGGTCGAAAAACACGACATCCTGTTCTTTCCCCTCGGCATCCTTGATGTAAAAGCGCAGTTCATCAAGCGGCTTGAGAGGAAGGATTGCCGTTCCCATACTCCAGGGCGCTTTCGCGTCCCGAGTTTGCGTCCAAGCGAAGGGACCGGGAACTGCGATCAACAACGCTGAAAAAATGAGATTGCGCGTATGCCAAAGATGAGTCACGAGCGCCAGGCCTCCATGCTTATGCTGAGAATCCCATACCTATGTTCAGAATCCAATGCTCTTGGGGAAGATCCATCCACGGCGCACCGCTTCCAGCCACGGAGACTTCCCCTGCCGGCTTGAAGCAGGCAGAGATTGCCGGTCACGCAAATGCGATGAAGAGGAATGCGCAAGCGCAAATTCGGCTGAGGGTGGCTCATGGTCCACTTTCGACGTTGGCTAACAGAATACCGCCCGGCGACCTCAGGAAGATAGAGAAAACTGGCTGCGAATGGCCGGAATGCAGAGCAGACGGGCCACATAGGGAATGGGCCGAGGGTCACTTGGAATAGGGCTTTTTCTTTTCGAAAAGCGCCAGGCGTTCCTTCATGCCCGATAGTTCTTCTTCGGTCGCGTCTTCCATGCTCAGGGCGCGCTTTTGTTCGATCACGGCATTTTCGTAATCGCCCGCGGCGGCGTAGGCGGCCGCAAGGGTGTCGATGTAGGTCCAGGTTGGTTCCTTATCCACCGCTTTTTTCGCCAGTTCCAGGGCGAGTTTGCCATTGCGGTATTTTGAGTCGAGACCCGTCGAGAGCGTCCAGGCCTTGTCGTTCATGGCATGGGCCGAATGGGGATCGAGCTCCAGGGCCTTGTCGAGGTCCTTCAAGGCATGGTCGTAGTCCCCGCGATCCTTGTAGGCGGCGCCCCTCTTGATGTAAAGTTCCGGGTCATTCGGGGCCAACCGAATCCCCTCATCGAAATCCTTGAACGATTTCTCCCAATCCTTTTTCTGTGAATGCAAATAACCCCGGTAGGCCAGCGCCGAAGTCGAACGGGAGTTGGCCGCCAGAATCTTCTCGACATCGCGAAAGGCCTTGTCCCAATCCTTCCCCTTGGCGAAGTGGTAAGCCCTGCGCAACAAGGTCTTTTCCGGCGGCAGTTCAAGCTCGACCGCTTTGTCCAGATCTGCCAGAGCCTTGGGTTGGTCCTTTTTCTTTTCCCAGGCCCAGGACCGGTTCAGGTAAAAGTTCGCATTGTAAGGATCCATTGCGATCGCCAGCCCATACTGCTTGATCGCCTCGTCCCATTCCTTCCACTGCAAATGGGCATCACCCAGGGAGTCATACCCATAGCCATCCTCGGGAGTGAGCGCGATGACCTTGGCGAAATCAGCCATGGCTTCTTTTTTGTTCTTTTGCCGCAAGAAATAATAGCCTCGATTGATGAGCGCCCGCGTGGATTTGGGGTCGGCCGCGACCGCCTTGTTGAGCTGAAGAACGGCCTTGTCGAATTCCTTTTTGCCTTCGTGGACTTGTGCCAGCTTGTGGTAAGCCGTGGCATCGCGAGGATCGAACTTGATGGCCCGCTGCAAGTCGTTCAAAGCCAGATCCTGGTTGCCGAGGGCGAGGTGGACCGTGGCGCGCGTGGTGTAGGACCAGGCATCTTGCGGTTCGATCAAGATGGCCTGATTCAAATCCCCCAGGGCCTTCCGATAGTCTTTGCGCTCCTGGTGGATCTGTTGCCTGAGCTTGTAAGCGTAGGCGTATCGCGGTTGGAGAGAAAGGCACTTGCCATAGTCTTTGATTGCCGCATCGAGGTCCCCCGTCGTGGAATGGATGAGGCCCATCTTGCAGTAGCATTCCAGTTCATTGGGTATGAGTTTCAGCGCCTCGGTCAGGCCCTTGATCGCCTCATCGAATTTGCCGCACGCGGTCTGCAAATCGGCGCGCTCGAAATAGGCGCTTTCGTAACGCTCGTTAATGCCAATGACCTTGTTGCAATCTTCGATCCCTTTTTCGTATTGCCGCATGTTTCCGTGGGTGCGCGCTTTCCAGATCAGCGCATCCACGCGGTCAGGATCGGCCGCGAACGCTTTCTCGAAATCGGTCAGCGCAAGCTCCCACTTTCGTTTTTCGTGCCGGATCTGGCCGCGCAGGTAGAGGGCTTCGAAGTGCGCGTCTTGCACGGCGAGCAAGGCCGTCAGGTCGGCCTCGGATTGTTCGGAGCTTCTTTTTTCGTGGTAGGCCTTGGCGCGCAAATAAAGGCACTCGACATCGGCTGCATTCTTGGCGATCAATCGGTCAAGGTCCTTGATTGCCAGGTCGAGATCGCTTTTCTTCAGGTAACACTCGGCGCGGTTCTTCAAAGCTCCCGGGAAATCCGGCTGTGCCGCGAGGATCTTGGTGAAGTCCTTGATGGCCAGATCGAAGCGCCGCGATTCTTGCTGCAGCGACGCGCGCTGGAAAAGCGCATCAAGGAACTGGGGGTTGAGCGCAAGGGCCTTGTCAAAATCGGAGAGTGACTTTTTCTGGTCGCTTCTTCCCTTCCAGAGGGCCAGGCCGCGCCCATACCAGGCCCTGGCGTCCCCCGGATGTAGCTCGACGGCGCGATGGTAATCTTCCAAGGCCTTATTGTATTCCTGCTCGTCAAAATGCAGCTTGCCGCGGCTGCAAAGCACGAGCGCACCTTGCGGATTTAACTCAAAGGCGCGGTCCAGATCGGACAGGGCCTGCTCGGTCTGACCAAGGGCTCGCCAGGCTTCCGCGCGATAAACCAGCGATTCCGCAAATTTCGGATCGAGCCTGACTGCTTCATCGAGATCGGTCAATGCCTTCTGTGGCAGTTTTTTGGCGAGCCAGTACCTGCCTCGCAAGGTCCGGCAAAAAGCCCCCTGAGACCCAAGTTCGACGGCCGCATCGAGATCTTGAATCGCCTTGGCGTCTTCCTTGTTTTCCAAACGGGACCAGCCTCGCAGGCTCAAGTATTTGGCCGATTTGGGATCGCTTTTGACCAGAAATTCCAGGTCAGGG
This sequence comes from Gemmataceae bacterium, assembly GCA_965226945.1. Lineage (GTDB taxonomy): Bacteria > Planctomycetota > Planctomycetia > Gemmatales > Gemmataceae > SYLG01. Next base: position 6,266,225 of record OZ245717.1, read on the forward strand.
AGCGCCTTTGCCGTCATTCCCAGTTGATGAAGCAACTCAACGCGGCTGGCAAGGAATTCCTGATTTTTCGGATCCAGCCGAATCGCCTCCGAATAGTCCGCCAGGGCCTTGGCCGGGTCTTTCTTTTCCAGGTTGAGCGCCGCCCGGAGCGCGAAAACCCGGTAATACTGCGGATCGACCTGCAGGGCCCGGTCAAAATCCTGAATCGCCCGGTCCCAGTCCTTGAGTGCGATGCGGATTTGACCCCGTAGTGCGAACAGTTGCGCATCGCGCTGGCCATAGTGATGCACCGTGTTGGCGTCGGCCAGGGCTTTGCCATAGTCCCTGGCCTTCATGCGCGCCTGCGCTCGCACGATCAATGCCGCGCAGTTTTCCGGATCGAGTTCGAGGGCTTTCTTGAGATCTTCCGCGACCTTGTCTTCATCGAAGACCGGTGTCAAATGCGCCTGGGCTCGATGGACAAACCCAATGGGATTTGCCGGATCGAGGTCGATGGCCTTGTCGAAGTCATCCAAAGCCTTCTGGCGATTTCCCAAGAGATGGTGGGCATCGCCTCGACCCCTGTGCGCCAGGGGCGATTGCGGATGGAGCTTCAACATCTTTTCGTAGTCCGCAAGCGCTTGCTCCGCGTCGTTTTTTGCAAGAAAGGCTCCGGCCCGTTTTGCGAGCAGGGACTCTTCGTTTCCCCGCAGTTTGAGCGCTTCGGAGAAATCAACAATGGCGCCATCGCGCCTTACCTGTTTCCAGAAGGAACTGACCGCGCAATTCGTAGGGTAGGGGATTCTTCGCATCACGGGCCACGGCTTGATTGAGCAGTGCAAGCGCATCGGCCGTTTTGCCCTCGCGGACAAGCAGCCTGGCCTTCATCAAGCTCGCCCAGTGATCTTTTGCGTTGGTCTGAAGCCGCTCGTCCCAGAGCTTCGTACCGCTTGCCGTCAGCACGAATTCTTTTTTCAGCGCCCAGGCCGCGCGCTTGGGATCTCCGAGCCAGAGCAGGCCATCGCCCTGGTCGCGGCGAACCACCAGGCGAAACGGATTGTGAAAGGAGATCTTCTGTTCGATTCCGTCAGCATTCTTGACAAAAAAACGGATGTCTTCCAGCGGCTTGATCGGCAAAACCGCAGTGCCCATTTCCCAGGCATTCTGGGCTTCGACCAATTGAGATTGTACCCGGCGGTCCGGAGCGACGATTCCAAGAAACAGGAAGAGTAGAGCAAAGCTCAAGCGGCGAGACATGGGCATGAAATCTCCGTTGGGTGGGCTTCACTTGGAATAGGGCATCTTCTTTTCAAAAAGCGCCAGGCGACCTTTCATGTCGGCGATCTCTTCTTCGGAGAGATCATCCATGCTTAGGGCCCGTTTTTGCTCGATCACGGCTTTTTCAAAGTCACCCGCGGCGGCATGGGCAGCGGCCAGCGTGTCGATGAAAGTCCAGATGGGGTCCTTTTCAACCGCCTTCTTCGCCAGCTCCAGGGCGAGCTTGCCGTTACGAAATTTGGGATCGGCACAGGTCGCGAGGAACCAGGCCTTGTCGTTCATGGCATGAGCCGACGTGGGATCGAGCTCAAGAGCCTTGTTCAGATCTTTCGAGGCGTTTTCATAATCGTGGTGTTCGTAGTGGGCGGCAGCTCTCTTGAGCAATACAGGTTGGTCCTTGGGTGCCGCGCGCACCGCCTCGTCGTAATCCTTGAAGGCCTTCTCCCAGCGCTCTATTTTCGAATGGGCAAGCGCCCGGTAGGTCAGCGCCTGGAGGAATTTGGGTTTCTTTTCCAGGATTTTGTCCAGGTCGGCGATGGCTTTCTCCCATTGCTTCTGGCTCCCATAAAAGTAAGCCCGTTGCATCCTGGCCCGACTGCCGGGGGAATCGATCTGGACTGCCTTGTCCAGGTCAGCCAGGGCTTTGCCAAATTCCTTCTTCTGACGAAGCGCCCAGGCGCGGCTCAGGTAGGGGCCGACGTGCTTCGGGTCCTTGGCAATGGCGCGTCCATATTGCTCGATCGCCTGGTCCCATTGCTTCCACTCCGTGTGAGCGTCGCCAAGGGCGATGTATCCAGCGCTTTGTTCGGGCTCGAGTACGGTCGACCTGGTCAAATCGTCCAGCGCTGCCTTCTTGTTTTTCTGGCGGAACTGGTAAAGGCCACGCTGGATGAAGGGCTCAGCGGCCTTGGGTTGGACCTCGGTCGCCTTGTTGAACTGGAGGATCGCCTGGTCGAACTCCTTTCTTTTTTCATGCAGGTGAGCCAGTTCAAAATAAGCCGCCAATTCGTCCGGTTGGTATTTGATCGTGCGCCGCAGATCGGCCATCGCCAATTCTTGGTTATCCAGCCGAAGGTGAGTCATCGCCCGGGAATGATAGGCTCTTGCGTCCTTGGGGTGGATCGCGATGGCCTGATTCAAATCGCCAAGTGCTTTTCGGAATTCGTTTTTCTCCCAATAAACCATGGAGCGCAGTTTGTAGGTATTTGCATCGCCATCATTGATAAGGATCGATTGATTGTAGTCTTTTATGGCCAAATCGAATTTGCCGATGATGGCGTGCGTGGTTCCTCTGCGCGTGTAACTTTCCGCATCGTCTTCGTCGAGCTTGATGGCTTCGGTGAAGTCTTTGAGGGCGAGGTCGTACTTTTCCGCCAAGGAGTAAATCTCGGCGCGCTCGCGGTAAGCGGCCGCATACTCGTTCTCGAGGTTGATCGCCTTGGTGCAATCTTCGATTCCCTTGTCGAACTGCTTCAAGATTCCATGAATGTGCGCCTTCCATAGCAAGGCGTCGAGCCGCTCCTCGTCCGCCGCAAATGCCTTTTCGGCATCGGCCAGCGCGAGGTTCCATTTTCCGAGGATTCCCCTGATTTTGCTGCGCTGAAGAAGCGCTTTGAAATCGTCGGCTTCGATGACAAGTAGAGCGGTCAAATCGGCATCGGCTTTTTGGAAGTCTTTCTTCTGGTAGTAAATATTGGCGCGCAACCTCAAGTGATCCACTTCCTTGGGCTCCTTGTCGATCAATCGAGTTGCATCCTTGATCGCGGCATTCCAGTCTTCTTTGAAGCCATGGCATTTGGCGCGATTGCTCAGCGCTTCCACCTGATCGGGTTGGGTCTCCAGGATTTTGGAATAATCCTTGATGGCCTGATCGAAACGGCCCGCGATGACGTACAGTGCCGCCCGCCGCGATCGCGCCTCGTCATAATCGGGTTTGAGGGCCAGGGCGCGATTGAAATCGGACAGGGCCTTCCTCATGTCCTGTTTTTCCCGCCACATCAAGGTGCCCCGGCCGAAATAGGGCCGGGCATCGTTTTCGTCCAATTGCAGGCAACGGTTAAAATCTTCAATCGCCCGATCGATTTCTTCCATATTCGTCAGCACGGTCGCCCGGGCCAGAAGAATCTGCACATTTCGGGGGTCCAGTTCGACGGCCCGATCCAGATCGGCAAGCGCTTTTTCCGGTTGACCGAGCGCTTTCCATGCATCGGAGCGCAATCCCAGAGGTGTGGGATCCTTCGGATCTTGGAGGATGGCCTGGTCGAGGTCGCCCAGCGCCTTCTGGGGTTCGTCCTTGGCCAGCCAGTACCGGCCTCGCGACATCAGGCTGAAAGGTTCCTTCGGGGCCAGTCGCACCGCCTCGTCCAGATCTTTGATTGCCTTTTCGAATTCCTTGGATTCCAGCCAGGCCATCCCGCGCATGCTGAGATAATGGCAATTTTTTGGGTCTTTTTTGATGAGAGCGTTCAGGTCGTCGAGCGCTTTGGCCGAAAGGCCCATCATATTAAGCAACTTGACTCGTTGAGCAATGTAGTTCAGATTCGTTGGATCAAGTTTGATGGCTTGCGAAAAATCGGCCAAAGCTTTGGCCAGGTCATTTTTCTCCACATAGCAAATGGCTCGCCCCTGGTAGGCGCTGTGGGAATCGGGATCGACCTTGAGCGCCCGGTCGAAGTCTTCCCTGGCGCGGTCCCAATCCAGCAGCTTGATGCGAATTTCGCCGCGCTGCAAATACACCAGGGCATCCCTGCGGCCAAAGGCCACCGCCGAATTGGCATCGGCCAACGCTTTTGAGTAATCCTTGGCATTAAGGCGAGCGCGCGAGCGGGCCAACAGCGCATAACTGTTTTCTGGATCGAGTTCGAGTGCTTTTTTGAACTCGAGCAGCGCTTTTTCGTGATCATTTGCAAAACTGTAAACCTGCGCCCGGTAGCTGTAGCCCGCCGGGTAAGAAGGATCGATGTCGACGATCCGGTTCAGTTCATTGAGGGCGCGCTCGTGGTCTCCCTTGAGGCTAAAAATGGTCCCGCGACCGAGGTAAGCCATCCTGGCCTTGGGATTGAGCTTGATGGCCTTGTCGAAGTCTTCCATGGCAAGCTCAAGATTGCGACTTTCGAGGAACGCCCGGCCCCGCAAGAGGAGCAAGGTTTCTTGATTTCCCTGCAGTTTCAAAGCCTCGGTGAAATCTTTCGCGGCCGCTTCGGCCTTGGAGTTTTGATCATGCATCCTCCCGCGATACTCGTAGGGCAGCGGATTCTTGGGATCGGCGTCGATGGCCTTTTGTAATACCGTTTGTGCATCGGCGCGCTTTCCTTGGACTGCGAGCGCTTTCGCCAGCATGAGGCTGGCCCAGTGATCCTTGGGATTGGTCCGCAATCGGCGTTCCCAAAGGTCAAGGGGATCGGTTGCGAGCACGAAGTCGTTTTTGTTGGCCCAGGCGGGGCGGACGTGATCCGCTATCCAAATCAAGCCCGTTTGCGGGTCGTTGCGGACCATCAATTCCAGGGGGTTGGAAAGCGCGATGTCGCGCTCTTTTCCGTCCGCATCCTTGGTGAAAAAGCGCAATTGCTCAAGCGGCTTGAGCGGGAGGATGTCTGCCCCCATGCTCCAGGGCGCCTTAGCGTCAGCATTTTGCGCCAAAGGGCCAGAGCCAGCGGCTACGAAAAAAAAGGCTGCAAAAACGAAACCGGCGGCACGCAAGAGTTGGGTCATGAGCGATAAGCCTCCACTGCGCTTGTCGTGGATAAGGCTAGCTCATTGTAGGTCAACGAAAAGCCAATCTTGCTTTCGGTTGAGAGAAAAAATCACTTGCGCTGCTGAATCCAGTTCGTCATGACATCGAGGACTTCCGGTGAGATCGTTTCCTCGATGATTCCATACTCGGAAACCGCGCCGGTTTTGCAATGTTGGAACAGGTGGTTGAGGTCTTTGAAAACGACCTGGGTCACCTGCTTATTTCCCGCCTGGCCAAGCGCCTCCATGATGGGGGGCAAATTCAATTCCGGTTTGACTTGCAGATCCTTATCGCCGTTGAGCACGAGCACAGGGCATTTCACCTTGGTCAGAATCTTGGACGGGTCATAGGCCAGGAACCAGCGCATCCAGGGGGTGCTAAGCTGATCCACCGCGGTGCCCGTCAATTCCTTGTAGGATTTGCGATCGGTCTCATTCTCCAGTTTGGCAATGAAGGATTCAGCCGCCTCCTTCATTTGCGGCTTGGCTTCCTCGGTCGATTTGGCGGTCTTGGCCACGCCGATCAAAACATCGCGAAAGGCCAGACCGACTTTGATCTTCTCTTCTGATTCACCAAGCAGGCGGCTGAAGTCGGCGACCTGGCCTTTAATGACCGTTTCGCCCGAAACGCCGGTGCCCGCAAGCAGGATGATGAATGCGACATCCCTGGGCGCAGTGGCGGCGACCATCGGGGCAATGACTCCTCCTTCGCTATGGCCGCAGATCCCCATGCGCGTCGTATCGACTCGCTTCAATGTCTTGAGGTAGCGAATGGCCGCCAAGGCGTCGGAGGCGAAGTCCTCGGTTGTCGAACCGGCGAATTTCCCACCCGATTTGCCAATGCCGCGATCGTCATAGCGCAGGCAGGCGATGCCGTTTTTCGCCAGGTGATCGGCAATCACCAGAAAGGGCTTGTGGCCAAAAAGGGTCTCATCGCGATCTTGGGGTCCGGAGCCGGTAACGAGCACGACGGCGGGGAAGGGGCCGTCGCCCTTTGGCATGGTCAAGGTTCCCGCCAGGTTGATGTTTGCTTTTTTGTTTTCAAAAACGATGTCTTCGGTTGGGTAGGAGTATGGCTTTTTGGGCATTTGGGGGCGAAGGACCGTCGGCAGTTTTTCTACCTTGTTCAAAACGAGCGGGAATTTCTGTTTGCTTTGCTCATAGGTTCCGGTAATGTCATTTTTGTCGTTAAATTTGCCCTGAAACGTCGCGATGCCAAAGGCCATCGTCAGGTGAATCTCGTCCCCCTCCAAAGTGATTTTGGTCAAGGGCAGAACCGCGTTGTTCTGATCGATGCTTACCATTTTGCCGATGTATTTTTGTGAGCTTTTTTTGTCGGTTTGTTGCGCTTCCTTGCTCGATTGGTTCGTGGAGCTCTTTTCTTTGTCTTTTTCCGCCTCCTTGGAGTCCTTTTCGCTCTCGGCGGGTTTGACTTTTTCGAATTGAAAACCGAGGCGCAGATCGGTAACGCCCGCCTTGAGCAGCCCGAGCCAGGTTCCGGACAGGTCCCTCTGGGTTGCCGGTGCATCCTGGGCGGGGGCCGACAGGGTGAGCGTCAGGACCATCAGGGTGAGGGATGCGAGCATACGTTTCGTCATCGCTTGAATCCTTGGACTTGAATGGGGGCGAATGCATCCACCTACAGAGTCGCGGCGGTTTCCACCGATTCAAAAAGAGCGCTGATGACTCCGGCCGGATCCTTGATGATGCACATGCGTCCGTAGCCCGCCCAGGGTCCGGGGCTCGCCGACTACCGTCCCTCCCGCCTTGATGCAATGGGCCATGCTAAGGTCCAGATTGGAGACGGTGATGTAGATCAACCAGACCGGAGGCAGGTCGGCGTTAACGCCGCGGGCATGGCAGATTCCTGCCGCAGGCTGGCTGGCACCAGGCGCCGTCATGCAGTAGTCCTGGTAGCCGCCCATGTCGATGGAGGTCGTTTCCCAGCCCACGACTTCCTTGTAAAAGTTCTTGACGGATTCGGCATGGGGAACCGTGAGGTCGATCCAGCCAATGGTTCCGACCTTCGAAGTTGTGGACATGGGATTTTCCTGGAGCCTATTTTTCCGATGGGAACGGTGCGGGACGCGAAACGGGGCCGCGATGGGGAGATCTTATTCGATGCCGACTCGATCTCCCCATCCGCAAAGAAAAATCCGTGGGCCGCGCGAAGCGCCCGACTCAGGGCATGGCGTTCTGGCGGGTCGAGGGCTTGGCGCCGATCAAGAAGGCAGTGGTTCGACGATACGGGCATAGGTGATGAAATCGGTGTTGGGCGGCGTGCCCCCTGTCTTCGCGATCGCTTTCGCGATTTGGCCCCGGTGGTAGGAACCGTGGACGATGACGTGAGTCAAAAGGTCGACCAAGGGGGTCGAGAAGGCCTCTCCTTTCGTGTTTTGGTAAAAGATTGGTTGATTGAGATCGTTCTCTGATTTCCCTTCAAGTAGGCTCGGAAATCCCAGTTCATTCTCGCGTGCGACGACCCTGCATTCCTCAAGGTCCCATTGGGGCCAGACCGGCCACACGGTCGGTTTTCTCAAGATTCGGTGGAGCCAGATATGTTCCGCCGCAAGGATGTGGGCCATCAAGGCAAGTCCTTCGGTTTGTGATGCGGGAGTCGAGGCAAGGGCGTTGATCAGTTCGGTGTCGGCCCAGGCCATGAACCGAAAGCCGCGCTGAAAGTAAGAAATCATGGGCTCATTCCGGCGTGTTGGTGAAGGGATTTTGAGTTGAATCTTTTCTATGGTTGACCGTCGTCCTGGCGGAGTTCGGCTTTCAAAAGGCAGGGAATGGTTACCGATTCCGATCGCAATCCCGGGGCAATGCACGCCCATGCAAAACGTAGAGCAGCCCAAGCCAGCCAACGAATCGATTCCTTGAGCCAGAAGAATCGAGGGGGCAGTCAAAAAAAGGGAAAAAAATTGAACTAAAAAAAGCCGCATCAGTCGATGCGGCTTTTTTTTGGTTCAATGGATCGTTCAAGAAATGGGCTTAGGTGTTGGAGCGTTCTTTCTTTTGACGATCGCCCCTGTCTCCGCGTCGGCCGCCGCCCCCGTCTTCCTTGCCGGCCCCTTTGCGTTCGCCCATTCCGCCTTTTTTATTCGACATGTTTCCGTAGCCGCCGTCCCTCTTGTCCATCATTCCCGCGCCCATTCCCGCACCCATTCCGGGGGCGGAAAAAGAAGCGGGGGAGTCGTTGCTTCCCGGCGTGGGGATGCCGGCCTTCTTGGCCAGAATGCGGTTATTGCGCAAGCATTCGTCGATCGTGATGAATCCGTCGCCGTTGAAATCGAGGGCGCGGAACTCATCGGAAGTTTTGTTGGAATCGGTCTTCCATTCGTAAAGTCCGACCTGGCCGTCCTTATCTTTGTCCAGGGTTTCAAACCAGGACGGCATGTCCTTGGGCAGTTTGCCGGCGCGGAAGATCGTCGGCCTCTTTTCCAGTTCGTCTTCGTTTGCGGAAGGGCCAAAGATGCCGCCGGGGCCTTGCTCCTGATTTTCCATGGCCATCGATTTGACTTTGAAGAACTCGATGTATTCTTCAAATTCAATCATGCCGTTTTTGTTCTTGTCGAATTTGTCTCGCTCGGCCTTGAGATACGCTGGCTGTTCATCTTCTTGCAAAACGCCGTCGATGTTCTTGTCCAGGTGCTTGAATGGATCGCGCGCCGCTTCTTCAGGATTGACGGCCGCTTGAGCGAATCCAGGACCGCCCATGCCGGGCATTCCCGGTCGACCGCCCGGGAATCCACCCGGAGGTCCGCCACCTGGACCGCCGCCGTTAAAACCGCCGCCGGCCCCCCCGCCGCCGCCCATACGGCGAGCTGCCATTTGCTCGTTGAGGTATTCGGTAAACAGTTCTTTGGTCATCTGGCCGCTTGAGTTGCCTTTTTTGGTCATGAAATCGCGCATCTTTTGACCCCCAGCAGGGTCGAATGGCGAGGAGTAGGTGTTGACATCAATCGTTGGCTTGCCGCCGGACATGCGGTCGAACATCATTCCCGGATCGAATCCGCCACGGCCGCCCATGGCGCCACCTTGACCACTGCCCATGCCCCCACGGCCGCCGAAACCACCGCCTTGCTGACCGCCGCCAAATCCGGGCCCGCCCATGCCGCCTCCGCGGCCGCCAAACCCACCGCCCTGCTGACCACCGCCAAATTGGCCGCCTCCAAATTGGCCACCACCAAATTGACCGCCGCCAAAACCACTACCGGGTTGCCCGCCACCAAAGCCAGGCCTACCGCCGCCGAAACTACCGGGCTGGCCACCACCAAAACCACCCGGCTGGCCGCCGCCAAATCCGCCACCGGGAGGGGCGTTGCCTCCACCAGGCGGTTGATAGGGGGCAGGAATTTGGGCAAGGCAAAGGGAGGCAATTCCAAAACTAAGAACGCCGCCCATGATGAAGCGTTTCATTTATGAGACTCCCGTGGTTCTTAACTATTGCCCAGGTTGCCATGAAGAGATGATGAGAGAGGTGGATTTTTTTACAAACAATGCTAGGGGTTCGGCAGGGGTTGGAAGTTTCTGAAAGAATTTTGTCAAAAATTTCAATTAATTTGGTAAAATCTGAGGGACGCCTGGCTTCTTTTTGCGTAGTATACTGGCAAGGTCGGAGGGTTTTGGCAGGTTTTGGCAATTGGCGATGAATCTGGTTGGGAGCGTTTGGAGGAATATTCCTTGCTGGTCGAAGAACGCAGACAGCGAGTTCTCGATCTGGTCTCTTCAAGGGGGTTCGCCTCCCTGGGGGATTTGGCCCGCGAATTGAACGCTTCCGAATCGACCCTGCGCCGCGATCTCGATCACTGGCATAGCCAGGGGTTGGTACGCCGAACCCACGGCGGAGCGGTGTTCGTCGCCGATGCCATCCCGCTGCCCGCCCTTGAGGAGCGATCCGGCCGCCAGCTCGAAGAGAAAAAGCGGATCGCCAAGGTGGTGGCGGAGCATATCCGCGACGGGGATACGGTACTCATCGACGGGGGAACCACAACTCTTGAGGTGGCCAGGCTTTTGGTCGGAAGGTCGCTGCAAGTGGTGACCAATTCGATCCCGATCGCCCAGCTCTTCAGTGGAGCCCGCGAGACCGATCTCGTCCTTTTGGGCGGGTATGTCTACCCGAAGACAGGGGTGGCGCTCGGCCCCTTGACGATCCGCATGCTTGAAGACCTCCACGTGCGCCTGATGGTCATGGGGGTTGCGGGGATCACGGAAAAGGGGCTTTTCAACGGGAATTTGCTCCTCGTTGAGACGGAGCGGGCCATGATGCGCTGCGCCGACGAGGTGGTGGTCGTCAGCGATCACACCAAGCTGTGCCGGCCGGGTTTGGCCTGGCTCTGCGATTTACGCGAAGTCGACACGATGGTGGTCGACTCGGGGATTCAGCCCGAATCCAGGGGAATGTTCGAAAAGGCCGGGGTCCGGCTCATTGTTGCCGGGGAATCCGAGGGAAACACGCCATGAGCGGCATCATGCAGGGGGAGAGGCGGGGGATCGACCGGGCCATGGTCGAAAAAATGGTCCGCGAAAGTCTCTTGAAGGGGTGGAATCCGGCAACCGGTTCCAAGCTCGCCGATGCGCCGAAAACGGCCGCGCCGAAGCTCGTTGTCAATGTTTCCGCCCGTCACGCTCATGTGACTCAGGAAGATTTGGAACGGCTCTTTGGCAAGGGCCACCAGCTGAAACCCTTCAAAATGCTCTATCAGGACGGGTTCTTCGCGGCCGAAGAGACGCTGACCATTGTCGGACCGCGCCAACGGATCATTTCCGGGCTGCGGATTTTAGGCCCCTGCCGCGATCACAGCCAGGTGGAACTTGCCTTCACCGACGCGATCCAGCTGGGAATCGACCCCCCGGTGCGCAAAAGTGGCGATCACCGCGATTCACCCGGTGCCTACCTGATTGGCCCCAAGGGGATGATTCACATGGCCAAGGGGGTCATCCGCCACGAGCGCCATGTGCACATGAGCGCCGCCGAAGCGGCCTATTTCGGTGTGCGCGATGGCGACCGGATGAACCTGAAAGTCACGAGCGACTGCCCGACCGTCCTCGAGGGGCTTTTGGTCCGGGTCTCGCAAGGCGCGAAACTCGAGGCCCATATCGACACCGACGAAGGCAACGCTTGCAACCTCGCCAAAGCGACCAACATGGAGTTGTTCCGCTAAGCGAGCGGTCGGCCAAGTCCGTGCTTCGGAGTTCGTTTTTTCTGTTTTTTCTGTTTGTTTTTTTGTTCTTTTTGATTGGCTGTTTTTTGCGAATTGGTTTTCAAGTCAGATTACCTGAAAAGGGGGTTCTACATGGCTGGATCAATGGAAGCTCTTGGGATGATCGAAACCAAGGGTTTGACGGCGCTGGTGGAAGCCTGCGATGCAATGCTCAAGGCCGCCAACGTGAAGTTGATTGGCTGGCAAAAAATCGGCAGCGGACTCGTGACGGCGATGGTCGTCGGCGATGTCGCCGCGGTCAAGGCGGCGGTTGACGCCGGCTCGGCGGCAGCCAGTCGGGTCGGCGAAGTGGCGGGAATCCAGGTGATTCCCCGCCCCCATAGCGACCTGCAAGCGGTCCTTCCCAAACCCCCGGCCACTGTTTAACACCACCTACCCGACAACACTTACCTACCCCATCCAGGAGAAATGAATCATGTCTCAGCGGCCTGAAGCGCTCGGAATTGTCGAGACCAAAGGTCTGATTTCTGCCATTGCCGCCACCGATGCCATGTGCAAGGCGGCCAATGTCAGCTACGCCGGCCAGATCCAGATCGGAAACGCGTTTGTCGCCACCTTCGTGCGCGGCGATGTCGGCAGCGTTCGCGCCGCCGTCGATGCGGGCGGCAAAGCCGCTTCCGAGCATGGCGAACTGGTCAGCGCCCATGTCATGCCCCGTCCCGATCCCGCAGTCGTCGCGGTGTTCCTGGGCAATTAACGCGCCTTGCGGATCGGGCGGCCTCCCTAATAAGGGTCCCTAATAACGGTCGTCAGGGGGCCGTCCGTCCCATCCGTATTACTCTCTCCAGCGAGCTTTCCGAAAGTCATGAAAATCCTCGTCGCGAACCTGGGAAGCACGAGCTTCAAGTACCGGCTCTACGACCTGCCCGACACGGTCGGCGCCGGAACCTCGCCCGCCGAAAAACTGCTCGCGCGCGGTGGCGTCGAACGGATCGGTTCGGCCTCGTCGCCTGCCTTTGTCGATGTCGCCGGCAAGCGCGAGGAAATGACGATCAGCGCGCCCGACCACGCGGCCGCCGTGCGCCTTTGCCTGGCCCAGCTTTCCGATCCGGCACGCGGCTGCTTGAAGGATGCTTCCGAGCTTGGCGCGATCGGCTTCAAGGCGGTGCATGCGCGCGGCATCAGCGGTGTGCAGAAAGTCGGCCCCGAAGTGCTCAAGGCGATGGAAGACTTCAACGAAGTCGCTCCCGCCCACAACCCTCCCTATGTCGCGGCCATGCGCCTGCTCAACCGCGAACTGCCGCAAATTCCGCTGGTGGCCGCCTTCGAAACGGGATTTCATCAAACGATTCCCGCCAGCCGCCGCACTTACGCGATTCCCCTCTCGTGGACCGAATCGTACGGAATTCGCCGCTGGGCCTTCCACGGCGCCTCGCATCGCTACATCGGCCAACGAACCGCCGAGCTTCTGGGCCGCAAGGACCTGCGCGTGATTTCCTGCCACCTGGGCGGATCGAGTTCGCTTTGCGCCATGAAGAATGGCGAATCGGTGGCCAGCAGCATGGGGATGAGCCCCCAGTCGGGCCTGCCGCAAAATAACCGCATCGGCGATTTCGATCCGTTCGCTTTGCCGGTGATCCTCAAATCGACCGGCAAGACGCTCGAAGAGGTCCTCTCCGATCTGGCCAATCGGTCGGGTTTGGAGGGCATCAGCGGCCATCGCGATTTGCGCGATATCGAGGCGGCCGCGCAAAATAAGGATCCTCGCGCGCAACTGGCGCTCGATGTCTTCGTCGAGGCCACCCGGCAATACCTGGGCGGCTATCTGGTCGCCTTGGGCGGCGCCGATGTGATCGTCTTCACCGGCGGCATCGGCGAAAACAGCGTCCTTATGCGCGAGGCCGTTTGCCGCGGGCTTGGCTTCGCCGGAATTGAACTCGATCCGGCCGCCAACAAGTCGATCAAGGGAGAGGCGTCGTTCCACGCGAGCACGAGCAAGGTTCAGCTCTGGACGATGCCGACCAACGAGGAGTTGATGGTCGCTCGCCAGTCGAGGGATTTGTTGCTGGCCAGGTAAGCCAGTTCCCTAAATCGGCCCGGCGAAAACGCCTGGGCCAGGCCCGGAACCCAACAAAACGAGTCGAGGACAAGATGAAAGTTGAGATTGAGTACTGCACTTCCTGAGGCTATTTGCAGTTTGCCACCAGTTTGGTGACGGCGATCAGGAAGGTCCATGGCGGCAAGATTGAAACGAAAATCCTCCCCGGCTCGGGCGGCGTTTTCGATGTCCAGATCGACGGAGATCTGGTCTATAGCAAGTGGGACACGGGCCGGTTTCCCTCAAACGACCAGATTCTGGCGATGATCGCCGAGAAAACGGGTCCGTAGGGAAGAGGGGCTGAGGGAGGGGTTCATGTTTCTGGCCAAAGTGAATGGCGTGGTCGTTTCGTCGCAGAAGGCGGCCCCCATGACCGGCCACAAGCTGATCCTGGTGGAGCCCCTGCGGGTCGATCCGCAAAACCGCGACCGCTTAATCGGCACGGGCCGCAGCCTCATCGCCGTCGACACCTTTGGCGCCGGCCGCGGCCAGGTGATCTTGATGGTGCAAGGTTCCAGTGCACGGCTCATGCCCGAGACGGAAAAGCTGCCCATTGATGCGGCCGTCATCGGCCTGGTCGACGAGATCCGGGTCGGCGACACGATCATCCGTCCCGACGAGGAGCCGAACTGAGCCGGCGCGCTCGCTGCAACTTTTGAGATCTTTGAAGGCAAAAAAACAATAAAAGGCGCGAAACCATGGCAGGACCAAAAATCGACGATGAACTCATCCGCGGAGTGATCCAGCAGGTGCTCACCGAGCTGCGCGGACCGGGCGCCGCCCCGTTCGTCGCGCCCGCGGGTGGCGGATCGACCGGCCGCGACGGCGTGTTCGCCACGATCGATCAGGCCGTCATGGCTGCCGCCGAAGCGCAGCGCGAATTTGCCAAAAGGCCGGTGGAAGACCGGGCTTTAGCGATTGCCCGCATTCGCCGTATCTGCGTCGATCAGGCCGAAACGCTTGGCCGCGAAGAATTCGACGAAACGAAAATTGGCCGTTTGGCTCACAAAATCGAAAAATTGCGCGTGGTCGCCGACCGGGTTCCGGGCACCGAATTTCTGCGCACCGATGCCTTTTCGGGTGGCAATGGCATCGCCTTGCAAGAATATGCGCCGTTTGGCGTGATCGGCGCCATCACTCCCGTGACCCACTCGCTGCCGACCCTGGCGGGCAATGCGATCAATATGCTCGCCTCGGGCAACACGGTCGTTTTCAACGCCCATCCCTCTGGGGCCAAGATCGCCGCGAAGGGAGTGCGCTTGTTCAACCGCGCGATTCGTGAGGCGATCGGCCTCGATAACCTTTTGACGATCGTCGAAGTGCCCACGCTCGAATCGGCCCAGCAACTGTTCGACCATCGCGAAGTGAAGCTCATCTGCGTGACCGGCGGCCCCGCCGTCGCCCGTGCCGCACTGAAAAGCCCCAAACGCGCCATCGTCGCCGGACCAGGTAACCCGCCCGTGGTCGTCGACGAAACCGCCGACCTCACAAATGCCGCGGTGTCGATCATCGCCGGCGCCGCCTTCGACAACAACCTCCTGTGCATCGGCGAAAAAGAAGTCTTCGCGGTCGCCTCGATCTTCGAGGAACTGATGACCGAAATGAGCCGGGCCGGCGCCGTTCGCCTCGACAAGGCGCAGATCGAAGCGCTCACTCGCGTGGCTTTCACTCCCGGCGAAGGGGGTAAGGTTCTTTTGAACAAGGACCTCGTCGGCAAGGATGCGGCGGTACTGGCGCGCGCGGCCGGTTTCTCGGTGCCGGAGAAGACCGAGCTTTTGTTTGGCGAAACCAGCGCCGATAACCCCTTTGTCGATCATGAACAGATGATGCCCTTTGTCCCCTTTGTGCGCGCAAGCGATGTCGATCAGGCGATCGCCTTGGCGAAGAAATACGAACATGGGTACCGTCACACGGCCATCATCCATTCTCGCAATGTCGACACGATCACGCGCATGGGCCGCGAGATGGACACCACCCTTTTTGCGCAAAACGGTCCGAGCACGGCCGGCCTGGGCCTGGGCGGGGAAGGGTATGTGAGTTTCAGCATCGCGACGCCGACCGGCGAAGGCGTGACGACGCCCTTGACCTTCACCCGCCAAAGGCGCTCGACCACCGTCAAGGCGATGCGGGTGCTCTAGGCGGGTCGGCTTTGGCGAAGTTCGAGGGAAAAAGGAGTATCACGGGTGCAAATGGGGCGGGTGGAAGGCAAGGCGATGGCGACCGTGAAGCACAAGAGCTTTCAGGGTGCGTGCCTGCTTGTCATCCAGCCGCTCGACATCAAAGGGGCCGACGACGGCGAGCCGCTGATCGTGATCGATCGATTTGGCGCCTCGAAAGGCGACAAGGTCATCATCAGTAGCGACGGAGCCGGAGCGCGAAAGTTGCTCAACGATCGCAGTTCGCCCGTGCGCTGGATGGTCCTGGGAATTTGCGATTCGGGAGCCGTCTGATGGCCAGCCCAGTGGCGGGTTTGGCTGATCTCTCCCTGGCGGCCGCGAGTCGCCTGGTGGTGAGTTTGTCCGGGCCGATTGAGTGGGAGGAGACCGCCCAGCTCGTCTGGCAGCGGCATGGGATTGCGACGGAACGGAATTTCCTGGAACCGGCGCTGGCTTTGGCGCTGGCGGGGGAGATGGCTTCGGTTGAGGGGTGGTGTATGTTGCGCCTGACCGATCATCCCGAGTGGGAGACCGCCGGTTTCAACCGCCTCGACGGTGTGAGCGCGGCGCAGGTTTGGCGGGTGGACGGCTTGGCGCGAGCGATCCGAACGCTGGCGCCCCAGGTGTTGGTGGCCGAGAGGTTTGGACCGACCTTGTATGAGCTGACCCGCTTTGGCACGGACCTCTGGCAGTCGCGCGTAAGCAAGCTGGCCAGACCAAGTTCAAGCGGGCCGACTTTGGTTCAAACGAAAGTAGTGAAGTCAGGAGCATTCAAGTGAGGATGGGAGCGGTGATCGGAACCGTGACATTGAAAAGTGTCCACCCCATCATGGCGGGCAGCCGCTGGCTGATTGTGCAGCCGATGAGCCTGGCAGCGCTGAAAAAGAGCGTGGCCTCGGGCGAGCCGGCCGGCGATGGCGAAGACCTGGTGGTCTATGACGAACTGGGGGCGGGCATCGGTCAGATGATCGCCTTCAGCGAAGGGGGAGAAGCGGCGGCGCCGTTTTACCCGCACAAGAAACCAATTGACGCGTTTTGTGGCATCCTATTGGACAAGGTGGTTCTGGAGGTTTAGGCATGAGCCAGTACGAGGAGAGTTTGAAGGAATTCATGTGCGAAATTGGGCGCAGGCTTTACGACCGCCATTTCGCCGCGGCCAACGACGGCAATATCACCGTCCGGCTGAACGACAAGGAACTGCTCTGCACCCCGACGATGGTGTCGAAGGGGTTCATGACCCCGGACGACATTTGCAAAATCGATAACCAGGGCGTGCAGATCGCCGGCAAGCGCAAGCGATCGTCGGAAGTGCTGCTTCACCTTTCGGTTTACAAGGAAAGGCCCGACGTCAACGCGGTGGTGCATTGCCATCCGCCGCATGCGACGGCGTTCGCCGTGGCGCACGAGCCAATCCCGAAGTGCGTGCTTCCCGAAGTGGAAGTGTTTTTGGGCGAAGTGCCGATCGCGGTGTATGAAACCCCGGGCGGGCAGAAGTTCGCCGATACGATCAGCCCCTACGTCAAGGATTGCAACACGATCCTGCTTGCCAACCACGGCACGATCACCTTCGGTCCCGACCTGGAAAACGCCTATTTCAACACCGAAATCATCGACGCGTATTGCCGCATTTTGATCCTGTCGCGCCAACTGGGCCGCGTGAACTATTTCACCGACCAGCAAACCAAGGAGCTTTTGGATCTTAAAAAGCGCTTGGGTTACGACGATGTCCGTTTCCGCGATCCCGAGTCCTGCAAGCTCTGCGGAGATAGTTCCTTCGACGGCGAATATAGTAACTTCATCCCCCGGCCGTTCGCTTTCCGCCGAGAAATGGAACCGGCCGGAGTTGGCGCGTGCCATTGCCATGACGGACCGGAACATTCCGGTCCGGTCGCGAAGACGATCGCCAAGCCAGCGGTCCAGTCCGGAAATAAGGCATTGGGCCAATCGGGCGTAAAGTCCGAGGCCGATTTTGAAAAACTCGTGCAACTGATCACCAATCAGGTTCTCGGCGCCATGGGTGGGTGATCGGCCACACTTTTTCCCGGTTTTCCGGGGGAGTGGATGGAGCAACATGCTCAAGATCAATTGGGGTAAGGACAAGGTTGGGTTCATCAATGCGTTTGTGTTGATCGGCATTGTGGCGGTCACGCTGACCGCCACGATTGCCTTGATCGTACTGGGTTTCCTGGCGGGCGATTGGTCCCGCTACATCCTGGCGCTCAAATTTGTGCTGGGAGGGGCCTACATCCTCTGTACGATCGCCGTTCTGACGAGGATCGGCGTGTACCGAAGCGGAGTGGTCAAGAGAAAAGCTCAGGAAGAAAAGGATCGCCTCAGCCGCGAGCAAGGCGAAAAAGAGATCAAGGAAGGCTCCGCGTAGACGGGGCCAAGAATCATCGGTGCAAAATCGAGGGGAGCACGGACATGAAGGTGAGCATTGTCGGCGGCGGGGGTTTGGTGGGAAGCATGGCCGCCTATGCCTTGCAACTGGGCAAGGTGGCAAGCCACATCTGCATCATCGATGCCAATCGTCAGGTGGCGGAAGGGGTCGCTCTCGATCTCTTGCAAGGCTCGTCGATTGTCGCCGACCAGAGGATCACCGCGGGCGATATGTCGGAAGTCGCGACGAGCGATATCGTCGTGATCACGGCGGGACTTCGGCGCAAGCCGGAAGAGTCGCGGCTAGATCTGATCAACCGCAATGTCGATCTGTTCATGGGACTCTTGGGCGAGGCCAAAAAGGCTGGTTTGCGCGATTCCAGTTACCTGGTGGTTGTGAGCAATCCGGTCGATGTGTTGACCTATTTGGCGATCAAGAAAAGCGGATTGGACTGGAAGCGGGTCATCGGTTTGGGCACCCAGCTCGACACCGCTCGTTTCCGTTCGCATATCGCCCGTCGCCTTCAGGTGCCCCCCACCCAGGTGCAGGCGCTCTTGCTTGGCGAACATGGCGATACGATGGTGCCGATCTGGTCGAGCGCGACGGTTGCGGGATTGCCTCTGGAAAGTTGGCCGGGCTGGAATGCCCAACAGGCCAGCGAAAGTTTTGAGGAAACGAAGACTGCCGGCGCGAAGATGATCTCGCTCAAGGGCGGGTCAGGGTTCGCGGTGGGTGTGTCGATTCGCGAGGTGGTCGAGTCGATCATTCTCGACAGCCGCAAGATTTTGCCTGTGAGCACCCTCCAGCATGGTCTTTACGACCTGAGAGATGTTTGCCTGTCGGTTGCGACCGAAGTCGGTTGCGGCGGCGCGCGCAAGCAGTTTGAAATTCCCATTAGCTCGCGGGAAAAGATTGCGCTGCAAAACTCGGCACGGGTGTTGAAGGGAATCATCGAACAGGTCGAGACGCGCATTGCCAAGGGACCGGCGCCGATCGCTACGGCCCCCGCGCCCGCCGCAGTTTCTGCGGCACCAGCCCCTGCCCCCGCGGTCACGCCGGCGCCCGCAGAGCAAAAGACCATCGGGCATCCTCCTCTGGTGACCCGGCCTCACGCGACCAGGGCTGCCTGGAATCGCGGCGCATAACGACATTCCAAGCGAGCCAGATAAGCGGCGGGTGCAAACGAAGACAGGTTCACCAGAGCAACTTGAGGAGAGAGGTCCGTGGACGAGACCGAAATCCTGGCTCGACTCCTTGATCATCCGGCCGGCTTTGAAGTGGGCCTGGGTCGTGAACTGAGCGCCTGCCGTTTGGACCAGGGCAGTTTCGTGGTGGAGTATGAGGCAACCGGTCGCGATGGCGATCCGGTGCTCAAGGAGAAATCCTTCACGACGGCCCTGGCCGCCGCGGAATTCTTCATCAAGCGCAGGCACGAGAAAAAGCTGGGTGCCGACCTTGATGAGATCGATTTGGATTAAGACTCAAGACCTGGCCTGAACGGGCAGTTAGACCAGAACAAATAGAACAAATAGAACAAATAGAACAAATAGAACAAATAGAAAAACAGAAGAAACGCACATGGTTACCAAAATCCTCGATGAACGCCTGGCAAGGATCCATGCCAATCCCCATGGCGGCAACGACTTCATCCTGGCCGACGCCAAGGATGCCGACATGGCGCTTTCGATCGGTGCTCCCGGCAAGTCGCCCGAGCGCTGGCCCGATGGCGAAATCCGCCACAAGACTCTCGCGGAGTTTCGCGAGCAGATCGTCGAAATCGTCGAGCAGGGGCTCGTCGACATCATGTTGATGTCGGCAAGCACTTCGGAAATCCTCTGCATTCAGAAAAAGCTGTTTGAGTCGAGCCGGATGACTCCGGCGGCCCGGGCCAACGACACGACCGACATTCATATCGTGCGCGGATCGCGTTACCCGACCGAGCCGTCGATGCCATTTCGCACCGCGACGCTCGATCACATCATGTGCGGCAAGGCCGTGTGCACGCCTGGAGTCAAACACCTGGGGCCGGACTTGGGCCTTTACAGCATCACCTTTTCGAACGATACGGTGCGCGATCGCGCGAACCTCGAAGCGTATAAGGAATTTCGCATCGAGGCGGAAATCAAGGGTTTCCGCCACTTCCTCGAGATCTTCGATCCCAATGTGGCGGGAATGGTCGATCCGGCCCAGCTTCCCGGTTTTATCAACGACTGCATCGTGCGGGCCATGGGCGGCGTGACTTCCGCGGGGCGACCGGTATTTCTCAAGATCGTTTATCATGGCGCGCGGGCGATGGAGGAATTGGTCTCCTACGATCCGCACCTGGTCGTGGGGATTTTGGGTGGATCGGCCGGAACGACCTACGACGCCTTCAAGCTGTTGGCCGAATCGAAAAAGTACGGCGCCCGCGTCGCCCTGTTTGGCCGCAAGATCAACAACGCCGAGAATCAACTGGCCTTCATCCGCTTTTTGCGGCACATCGCCGATGGCGAGGTGACCGCCGAAGAAGCCGTGCCCGCCTACCACTCGGTTTTGCAAAAGCTGGGAATCAAGCCGCACCGCAGCCTCAAGGAGGACATGCAGATCACCACGGGGATCATGAACTATGGCGGCGGGGCGGCCACCGTCAGCGTTCCGGGTGGTGTGCCGGCGAAGGCGACAACGAATGCGGCGAAGCCCACCGCGTCGGCAGCGAAAGTTTCAGCAACCCCGGCCCCGGCCGTGGCCAAGACGCCCAACAAATTCACCCCCGAAGCCTCTCCCGACTTTTCCACGATGTCGAGCGCGGAGAAGGTGGCCTGGCAAAAGGCCCGCTGGGACCGGATTTTGGGAAGGTAGGGTGGCCTTGATTTAAGGCCAATTGCTGGTGTGCCGGAAAGAGTTCCTCAGGAGGCCATTTGGCTCTTCCGGTAGCAACGTTGCCGTGACCCAGCGACTTCCATCTCTCGCGCGGAGATTGGGAGGGAGCCCACAAGAGGGTACTCAGTTTTTTCTCTCCACTGGCTCCGCGCCTCCGCGTGGGAAAATGCTTAGGACCATCTCGTCGAGCTTTCTTCCAGGTTCTTCATTTCAGGGATGTGGATATTCTTTCGTGGATCCACAGTCCAATCTCAGCAAGCGATCAAACTTCAGCTTATTTCCTTTAGATCGCGCTCAACGATCTCGAAAACCTTTTGCATCGGGCCCAAAGCCGCACTTCCATAGTTGATTCGCCGCAGGAGTTCCATGTGCCGCAGTCGCTCTTGCGGCGTCCTTGATAGCCAGTAAGCCTTCTCGTCGGGGTCGTCAAAATGGTCCGAAACGGCAAAGGCTGTCCGGTCGAGTTGGGGCATCGAGTTGTCTGATGGTTCGATTTCCATCCGTTTTTCTCTTGGGTTCCACCATCAAACCACACGGTTGCGGCAGGTAACGGCATGGATCATTATGTTTTCACCAACAACCTGGTGGGTGATGGGTATGGTTTGACAGAGATCCCTGCCAAATCCCCTCGGCGGTTTTCCCATCTCACGTCGCAACTAACATTAGGGGATAAGGTTTCTCTTTCCTTGGATTGGCCCGATGTCAAAACGCTTTTTCTTGACCACCGCGATCGATTACCCCAATAGCCGTCCGCATATCGGCACCGCCTTTGAAAAAATTGGCGCCGATGTCCAGGCGCGCTGGCGGCGCATGGAAGGGGACGAAGTCTTTTTCCTGATGGGCAACGACGAAAACACCGTCAAGGTGGCTCGCCGCGCCCAGGAGGTGGGCAAGGAAACCAAGCAATATTGCGATGACATGGCCAATCAGTTCAAGGAGGTCTGGACCGCCCTGGGCTTGAGTTTCGACGATTTCATCCAAACGAGCGAAGAGCGTCACCATATCGGTTGCCAGGCATTCATTCAAAAGGTGAAGGACAACGGCCACCTTTATAAGGGCAGCTACGAAGGCTGGTATTGCAACGGCTGCGAGGCGTTCAAGACGGAAAAGGAGTTAACGGACACGCAGCTTTGTCCCATCCACAATGCTCCGGCGGTCAAGCGCGAGGAGCCGTGCTGGTTTTTTGCTTTGAGCAAGTTCCAGAAGGAATTGCTTGCGTTTTACGAGCAAAACCCCGATTTCATTCAGCCGGAAACGCGCCGTAATGAGGTCCTGGCGCTTGTAGGAACGGAACTGCGCGATGTGAACATCACCCGACGAGGTGAAGCCTGGGGAATCAAAGTCCCCTTCGACCCGGAGTTCACGATTTATGTCTGGTTTGACGCGCTTTTGAACTACATCACCGCGATTGGCTACGGCAGCGATCCTGCTCGATTCGAAAAATGGTGGCCGGCTGATCTGCATGTGATTGGCAAAGATATCACTCGCTTTCACTGCGCTCTTTGGCCGGCCATGTGCATGGCGGCAGGGATTGCGCCTCCGAAACGAGTTTTCGGTCATGGATTCGTCCATCACAAGGGCGAAAAGATGAGCAAGACCATCGGCAACGTGGTCGAGCCGATGGACCTTTTGCGTGAAGTTGGCCCTGCGGCATTTCGCTATTTCTTTTTGCGTGAATGCCCTTTTCCTGGTGACGGCGATTTCTCCTACCGGAGATTCATCGAGCTCTTCAACTCGGATCTGGCCAACAATTTAGGTAATCTTTACAGCCGTGTCGTTGGCGTAATGGGAAAGAATTACAACGGTGAATTGCCCCCATCGGATCAACCTTTGACTTGGGTCGGCGCGTCCGCTCCAGAAAAGATTGTCTCCGATTGGCGTGAGCTCATGGGCCAACTGCGCTACAACCAGGCGCTGCAACTGATTTGGATGGAAGTTTTGAGTCCTGCAAACCAGTTCATAGACAAAATGGCACCCTGGACCCTGGTGAAAACCGACAAGGCGGCAGCTGCTATCGTTTTGAGAGACCTAATCGAGACAATCCGCGTGGCATCGATTTTGCTCAAACCCTTTTTGCCAACCGTGGCCCAGATCTTGTACGAAAGTTTCAACTTTCTGATAAAATGGGAGGATGTTCACCCCGGCTTGGCAACCCAGTTTTCCCAATCTACCATGGAACTACGGGTGCAAGTCCCGTTGGAAAATGGGAAGGTGAAACCTCTATTTCCGCGCCTTGTGGCGAAAGCGGAAGATGAGGCGTAATTGGATCGAACCATTTGGTTTTTGCCTGCGTACCGTTTGAGTGGAGGGTTTCGTGTCTGATTCAGGGATACGGACCGCCCGCTCAACCGATGAGGATTTGGCCTTGCGCATGGCACAGGGCGATTCTGGCGCATTCGATACCTTGGTTCATCGCTACGAAGATGAACTTTATGGGTACCTGAGGCGCTACACAGGGAATAACGCTCTGGCCGAGGATGTGTTTCAAAACACATTCCTGCAAGTCTGGCTGAAAAGCAAACAATTCGATCATGGCAGGGTTTTTCGTCCTTGGCTTTACACCATTGCGACGAATCAGGCGATCGATGCGTTAAGGCGGCAAGGCCGACATACCACTCTCAGCCTCGAGGAATCGCGTGGCGATTCCGAATACGGCGAAACTGGCCGTTTGATGGAAATGCTCACCAGTTCCGAAGCCGATCCCTCCGATGCGATGGATTGGGGCGAAAGCCAGGAAACGGTGCGGCAGGCGGTTGACGATTTGCCTCCCAATCTTCGGGAGGTACTGATTCTGGCCTACTATCAGGGCCTGAAGTATCGGGAAATCGCCGATATCCTCGGCGTTCCGGTGGGAACCGTAAAGTCCCGCCTGCACGCTGCACTCCTCAAACTACAGGACCACCTCCCATGGGAAAAATCGTTGAAAAACGGTTTTGCCGATGAAGAGGTTTGACACCCCGGATTCCATCGACATGAGTACCAAGAGAGATGTCTTCGATTCCCCCGATTTTGTGGGTTTCGCCCTCAAAACACTGGAAGAGCCGGAATACCGGCAGATGGAATCGTTTATCGGTTCCGATCCGAAGGCACGACGAATCGTCGAACGGATTCAGCGCCTGAAATCTCCCCTCGATGCCGACAGAAAACCGATCAAGGCCCCCAGTGGCCTTGCTCGCAAAACGATCCTGCATGTTCGCACGAGCGTGACCCGATCTCTGCCCGCCGCTCCGCCCCTTTCGAGGGATCCGGAAGCACGGTCGCGGACTTGGGGCCTGCGGACCGATCTATTCGCGGCCGCAGGCCTCCTGATCATGTTTGGCGGGGTGATCTGGCCCGCCATTCATCGTCAACGTCAGAATCAAGCCGATCTTGCTTGCCGCTACAACATGTCCCAAACCTGGCGCGGTCTGGTCCACTGGGCCATGAATAATGGCGATAAGTTCCCGGTGCCCGACGAGAAGGGCGCGCGCTCCACACCTGGTATTTACGCTTCGTGCGTGATCCAGTCGGGCTATGTGCTGCCGCAAAGTTACTTTCTCGACTGCCCTTCCACCGTCGAGAACCCGACCCAGCATCAAGTTCCCACATTGACCGCGCTCGACGACCTTTATCGCACCGACCGTGATAAATGGCATGAAACCACCCGCCAGATGGGGGGATCGTATGCCTACCACATGGGGCATCGGATTTTTGGCCATCATGTCGGCTATAACCTGAAGTCGGGGGGCCATCGCCCGATCCTTGCCGACGCGGGCCATTCGCGTGCCGGCCACAATAGCCCCAATCATGGCGATCGAGGCCAGAACGTTCTGACGATTGGCGGTAGCGTCCGCTTTTGGAACAACCGCAACGCCGGCATCGGCCGGGATGATATTTACCTCAACCGGACATTTGCCCACAATGCGGGCATCGGTCCCGACGATACCGTGCTGGGAAGCTGGGCCGATCGGCCTTGCTCCGACGCCGACTAATCGACCCGTTTCGACGATCGAACGCGCGTTCTCCATTCGCGAACTTTGTGGCCGCGAGGGAAATCAAGAACTATGGATATTTAGCGATCAGGGAAGGTCGCCCATTCCCCGAACGGGCCCGGCAAGTTTTGCCGGGCCCGTCGACTTTGACAGAGCGGGCCCGGCAAGTTTTGCCGGGCCCGTCGTTTTTAGGCCCAATAGGCTGCTGTGAAGTAAATTGGTAAAATGGTAATTGTCCCACCCGGCCTTCCTTCTCCCCGCCTCGCCAGGGTTCCCTCGTCATGAAACACCTGCCTCGATTCTTGCAGTGGTTTGTCGTTGCAAGTTGGGGGATGGGGCTCGCGCCGATTGCGGGAATCGGCTCCCCAAGGCTTCTGGCATCCGATTCCCCAACCGCCAAACCCGCCGCATCCTCTGATCCGGCCTGGGAAGCCCTGGCTCCTCTGTTCTCCGCTCGCTGCAACTCCTGCCATCAAAGCTCCAAAAAGCGAGGCGGCTTGACCCTGGAGAGCCCGGAAGGGTTCCACGCGGGCGGAGACTCAGGTCCCGCGGCCGCCGAAATTCTCAAACGCGTTGCCCTGCCGGCGGATGCCGAGGGGGCCATGCCCCCCAAGGGAGACCGCCTCAAGGCGTCCGAGCTTGCGATGTTGCGCGAGCAGCTTGCGCGGATTCGGCCGCCGGCCGCGCTCGAAACGCACTGGTCGCTCAAGGTGCCGGTCCGTCCCGCCGTGCCGCAATCCGGACCCGCCGCCCTTTTCCCCATCGACCGCTTTTTGCAGGCCAAACTTGCCGAGGTTGGCCTCAAACCGAATCCCGAAGCGGACAAAAGAACTCTCTTAAGGCGCTTGAAATTTGATCTTGTAGGCTTGCCTCCCACTTCCGCGGAAATCGAGTCGTTTCTGGCGGACCGCTCAAGCGACGCCTACGAAAAAAAGGTCAATGAATATCTTTCGTCGCCTCAATTCGGCGAACGCTGGGCCAGGCACTGGCTCGACGCGGTCCGCTTTGCCGAAAGCGATGGCTTCGAAACCAATCAGCCTCGCCCCAATGCCTGGGTCTACCGCGACTGGGTGATCCGCGCGTTTCAAAACGACATGCCTTACGACCGCTTCCTGACGGCGCAACTCGCCGGCGACCAGATCGGCGAGAGTGCCGGCACCGGCTTTCTCGTAGGCGGGCCCTACGACCGGGTGAAAAGCCCCGACGAAACCCTGATCCGCCAGCAACGCGCCGACGAGTTGCACGATATGGTTTCGACCGCGTCGAGCGCCTTCCTTGGGTTGACGGGAGGTTGCGCTCGTTGTCACTCCCACAAGTTCGACCCGATCAGCCATGAGGACTATTACCGCCTTAAGGCGATCTTTGAAGGGGTCATTCATGGCGAACGGCCGCTTCAGCCCGATCCGGCGCGCGCGCGGGAAGCCGAACTGGCAAAGGTCGAGTTGCAAAAACTCGAGGGCGAACTGGCAAGCCACGAGAGGCAGGCCCAGAACCGTCTCACTCGCTGGATTTACCCTGCCAAGACCGCCACGGCCGAATTTGTACCGCTCGTCGCTCCATTGGGCGTCGAACCCTACGCAGCGGGCCATTCCGCTGGACAGAAGTCTTACGCTGGCACCCTGACGGAATACCCCACCCTGGGGACCGGTTACGCCTACTGGAATCGAGTCAAGGACCAGCCCCTGGCGCTTTACAAGCCAGGCCTGTCCGGCAGTTTTCGCGTGGGTTATTCCTGGGGGGCAGGCTGGAGCACGCACACCACGAAGGCGCGTCTCGTGCTTGACCGCGACGGCAGAACGGAAACCACCGCCGATCAGGTTTTGCTTGCCACGATCGATCAGCAAAAAAGGGTGCGCGATTCCTCACCCACACCCAATCAACCGCTCTGGAGCGGTCTGGCCGATTTCGGCGCGGTGAGCCTGACAAACGAATCGGCCCTGATTCTCTATGCCGGGCCCGACGACGCTTACGCAACGGCCGATCTGCTTGTGCTCCAGGAGGCGGGAGCGCCAGACGAAATGATCGCGCTGAGAGCGCCGGTGAGCACAGGAGAAAACCGCGAACGATTCGCGGCGGTCAAGGCCGATCGTGTGCGCATTCGCATTGCCGCGGCCAACCAGAGTGAACCGTGCCTGGATGAGGTGGAGCTTTTTTCCGCGACCGAGCCGGGCGTCAACCTGGCTAAGCGCGAGTGCCGGGTGGTCGCGTCAAGTTCTTATCAGGGCAATGCGTTTCACAAGCTTGAACACATCAACGACGGCATTTACGGAAACCAAAAAAGCTGGATCGCCGGCTCCACGCAACAGGCCTGGATTGAGTTTCGCTTTCCCGCACCCATCACAGTGGATGAGGTGCGCTGGAGCCGCGACCGCACGGTTCCGGCCCAATATGCCGATCGGGTGATGACCGATTACGCCATCGCTGTTGCTAACGGAAATGACGATTGGACGATCGTCGCCGGGTCGAACGACCGCGTGCCCATGGGCACCACGGCTGGACCGGCCCTGCGTTTTGGAGCGGCGGGCAAATCCGATGAGCCGCTATTGCAAAAAACGAAGAAGCTGGCGGAGCTTCGCGATCGGGCCACGGCCCTTTCGAGCCAATCGATGGGCTACCTGGGTCAGTTTCAACAGCCCGGTGCAACGCTGCTCTTTCACCGGGGCGACCCGATGGAACCGCGCCAGCGCATTGCTCCGGGCGGCTTTTCCAAGATTGGCGGATCCCTTGACCTTCCCGCCGAAACGGCGGAAGCCCAAAGGCGCCTGGCGCTGGCAAAGTGGATGACCGCCAAGGAAAATCCGTTGCCGGCGCGCGTTATCGTCAACCGGCTATGGCAACATCATTTCGGCGTCGGCATCGTGTCGACTTCGAGCGATTTTGGCCGCAACGGCGCGCGGCCGACTCACCCCGAACTGCTCGATTGGCTTGCGTGCGAATTGATCGATCCGACGATGGTTGGACCTCAGGAGTCACAGGCGGTCGCGTGGAGCCTCAAGCATATCCACCGGTTGATTGTGCTGAGCGCGGCCTACCGCCAATCGTCTGCAGCGAATGCCCTGGCGCTTGAGCGCGATGCGCAGTCGCGCTTGCTTTGGCGTTACCCTTCCCGCCGGCTCGAGGCCGAATCGATCCGCGATGCGATTCTGTTTGTCTCGGGCAATTTGTCGCTGCAGCAGGGGGGGCCGGGGTTTGACCTGTTTGAAACCAATACCAACTATGTGAAGGTTTACACCAACAGAGCGCAGTTCGGCCCGGCCGAATGGCGGCGCATGGTCTATCAAAACAAACCGCGCATGCGCCTGGACAATATCTTTGGCGTGTTCGATTGTCCTGACGCGGGCCAGATCGCGCCGATGCGCAATCGTTCGACGACTCCGCTTCAAAGTCTGGCGCTCTTGAACAGCCCCTTTATGCTCGATCAGGCAGAGCGATTCGCGGCGCGAATCGAGAGAGAATTCTCAGGCGATGCCCGACGGAAAGTTCAGGGGGCGTTTGCCCTCGCGTTGCAAAGAAATCCGGAAAAGGATGAAGAATCCGCCGCGGTTGCGCTGGTGGAGAAGGGGGGACTGGTCTCGCTTTGCCGCGCGCTCTTGTCTTCCAACGAATTCCTTTATCCCGATTAAAGATCTCAAAGTTCCGGTAAATTCAGGTAACGGCAGGCAACAACATGATCGGCCATTCCTTGCGCCAGGCGCTTTTATGCCGCAGGCAATTCCTCGACCTGACGCGGTCGGGGCTCGCCTCGACCGCATTCCTGAGTTTGGCTGGCCGCACAGGCAGGGGGGCGAACGACCCGATCCGCCCCACCATTCTGCCCGAAGCGCCGGCGGCGCCGCGCCCCGCGCCTGAGCGCGCCAAGGCCGACCAGGTGTTGCTCATTTTCTGTTCAGGCGCGGTGAGTCATGTCGACACCTTCGACTACAAGCCGAAGCTGATCCAGTACGACGGCAAGGCGTTGCCCGGGGCCGACAAGCTGATCACCTTTCAGGGGGAAAACGGCAATCTGACCCAGCCGCTCTGGAAATTCCGGCCGCGCGGACAATCGGGCAAGATGGTTTCTGATCTCTTGCCCCATATGGCCGCCATGGCGGACGACATGTGCTTCATTCACTCGATGACCGCCAAGAGCAACACGCACGGTCCTGCCGAAAATCAGATGAGCACCGGCTTCACGCTCGATGGATTTCCCAGCGCGGGGGCCTGGATCAGTTATGCCCTCGGAAGCGAAAGCGCGTCGCTACCCGCCTTTGTCGCCATACCCGATCCGCGCGGCACCCCGCAAATGGGGCCGAACAACTGGTCGAGCGCGTTTCTGCCGGCGGTGTTTCAAGGCACGCCGTTCAATGCCTCCGAGGCGATCCCCCATTTGCAGCGGCCAAGCCAGATCTCGGCCCAAAGCGAGGAGGCCACTCGCGGCTTCTTGCGCTTCCTCAATGAAAAGCATCGGGAAAAACACCCTTTCGACAGCGACATGGCGGCGCGGATCGCCAGCCACGAACTGGCCGCGCGCATGCAGGTCGAAGCGACCGAAGTCGCCGATCTTTCCCGTGAGCCCAAGGCCTTGCTCGATTCCTATGGCGCCAACGATGCCGACCCGGCGGTGGCGGGGTTCGCGCGTAACTGCGTGCTGGCGCGTCGCCTTCTCGAGAAGGGCGTTCGCTTTGTCGAGCTGTTCAATGGCTCGTATGCGATGGGCGAAGGGGTGGGTAACTGGGACGGCCACAAAACTTTGAAAACCCAGTACCCGGTGCACGCGCGCATTCTGGATCAGGCGTGCGCGCGGTTGCTTGCCGATTTGAAATCGCGGGGGATGCTCGAGCGGACGCTGGTGGTCTGGGTGACCGAATTTGGGCGCATGCCAACGTTCCAAAAGGGGGCCAATGGGCGCGACCACAATCCGAAGGGGTTCACCGTCTGGCTGAGCGGCGCGGGAGTCAAGCGCGGTTACTCCCATGGCGCGACCGATGAGTTCGGCCACAAGGCGGTCGACAAGGTCACAACGATTCCCGATTTGCATGCGACGATTTTGTATTTGCTCGGACTCGATCACGAGCGGTTGAGCTGGTACCACAACGGCATCGAGCGGCGGTTGACCGATGTCCACGGCGAATTGATTCGCGAGATTTTGGCCTAGTGAATTGCCCCTATATTTATCGGAAAAGGATCGGTAATGAGGTTGATTGCGGGTTGCGGCTATCTGGGTGCGCGGGTCGCCGCCCTTTGGATTGCCGCGGGCCATCGGGTCGCGGCGATCACGCGTAGCGCCGGGCGTGCCAGGCAATTGCAAGAATTGGGAATTACACCTCTGATTGCCGACGTCACCGATCCGCAAAGTCTTGTAAAAATCGTTGAGCTTGGCCCCCTGGAGGGCGTGTTCTATGCGGTCGGCCTCGACCGCCAATCGGGCCAGACGATGGAGCAGGTCTACATCGGGGGGTTGCAGAACTTCCTTGGCGCGCAAAAGAAATCCTCCCACTTTCCCAAATTCTTGTTCGTGTCGAGTTCGAGCGTTTATGCGCAAGTCGATGGCGAGTGGGTCGATGAGTCATCGATTCCGAGCGCCGCCAGCGGCGCGGGCAAAACGATGCGCGATGCCGAAGCGACTCTAAAGAAAATCATGCCAGCCGCCGTGATCTTGCGCTTTGCCGGGATTTATGGACCGGGTCGGCTGTTGCGTCAAAAGGCCATCGAACAAGCAGAGCCGATTCCCGTCGATCCGGACAAGTGGCTGAACCTGGTTCATGTCGATGACGGCGCGAAACTCGTCGACCTGGCCTGGGATCGCGCGCAACCGGGCGGCGAATATAACATCGCCGACAGTTCGCCGGTGCTTCGCGGCGATTATTACCGCACGCTGGCCCGGTTGCTGCACGCACCGGAACCTCATTTCATTGCTGGAGAAATGGGCAAGCGAGGCGGCCCAGATAGCGCCCACCGCCGCATTTGCGCCAAAAAAGCACGAACGGAATTCGGCTGGTTTTGCGAATATCCCAATCATGAATTAGGGCTCAAGGCCATCCTGGAGGCCGAGCGCCGGCAATAGGCTTCCCCCTTGATTCTCCGCGCCCAGGCGGGACAATAGCATCTCCTCCCCGTCTGGAACCATGGGTGAATATGCAGCGCATTCGCAAAACGCGGATAGTGGCAACGATCGGTCCCGCCTCTCGCGATCCCCAGATATTGGAAAAACTGATTCTGGCCGGAGTCGATGTCTTCCGGGTCAACCTATCGCACGGGACCCAGGAAGATCACAAAATCGCCATTGATGCCATTCGCGCCGCGGCCAAGAATCTTGACCGGGTGGTGGGCATTCTCGCCGACCTTTGCGGTCCCAAGATTCGCGTCGGTAAATTCAAGGATGGCTCGATCACCTTGAATGCGGGCGAATCGGTTACCATCACGACTCGCGATGTCGTCGGTGAGCCGGGACTGATCGTATCGCAATATCGCGAACTGCATCGCGATCTGCGCGTCGGCGACCGGATTCTCTTCGACGATGGCCTACTTGAAGCCGTGGTCGAATCGACCAATGGCAGCGACCTGAAGGCCAAGGTGATCCACGGCGGCCTGCTCAAGGAGCGCAAGGGGATCAATCTACCTGGCGCGCGTTTGAGCGTCGGCGCATTGACGCCCAAGGATCGCGATGATGCCAAATTCGCCATTGCCGCTCAGGTCGACTATCTGGCGCTGAGCTTTGTACGCCAGGCGGAAGACATCGAGTCGCTGCGGGAACTGATCGTCGAACAAGGCGCGACGACTCCCATCATCGCGAAAATCGAAAAGTGCGAGGCGCTTGAAAAGATCGACGCGATCGTCGAAGCCGCCGATGGGTTGATGGTGGCGCGCGGCGACCTGGGAGTCGAGTTTCCGCTCGAAAAAGTTCCCATCGTCCAGCGCGATCTGGTCCTGCGCGCCCGGGCTCATTCCAAGCCGGTCATCGTCGCGACCCAGATGCTCGAATCGATGATCCAGCATCCGCGGCCGACCCGGGCGGAAGTTTCCGATGCGACCACCGCCGTGATCATGGGAACCGATGCCGTCATGCTCAGTGCGGAAACGGCGGTCGGTCTCTACCCGGTCGAAGCGGTCGAAATGCTCGACCGGATCGCGATCGAGGCCGAAGCCTGGCAGCGGCTATTGCCGCCGATCACCGATCCTTTCCTTCTCCATGGAGCGCAGCAGTCGGTGCTGCGCCCTGCCGTGGCGCGGGCCACGATGCAACTGGCGCGCGACTTGAGCGTGGGGGCGATTGTGGTGCGCTCGCTCGGCGGCCGTTCCGCGGCCGTCGTGTCTTCGACACGACCTCACATGCCGATTCTGGCGCTCACCACCAGTGCCGAGACGCAGCGGCGCCTGCAGCTTTTCCGCGGCGTCATGCCTTGCCTGGTCAGCCCCGAGGAGTTCAATCAACCGCGGCCCGTGGCGCGCAACCTGGCACGCAAACTCGGGCTCGTTCAGGCCGGCGAATATATTTTGCTTTTGGCCGGATTTGGCCGCGAAGAACCGACTTTGACCGCCTTGCCTGTCTAACTCCAGGTCGCACCCCATGAAGCAATTGTCCGTGGTGGTCAAACCGTTTCGCGCCGAAGCAGTGCTCAAGGTCCTTGAAGACCTTGGCGTCGATTCCTGGTTCGTGCGCGAAGCCAAGGGGTACAGCCGCCAAAAGGGCTACCTCGACCGCTACCTGGGCGGCGAATATTCGATGGCCTTTCTGCCAAAGGTCGAGATCGTCGCCCTCGTCGATGACCAGGAGGTGGAAAAGGTTTCCGAGGCGGTGGTCAAAATTGCGCGCACCGGCCGCATCGGCGATGGCAAGGTCTTCGTTATCCCGGTTCCCCCAGGCCTGGAATTAAGCTTTTGATCTGATCGGGTTCGAGGCACTGAATCTTCCCCTGTTGCAAATTCCAGACCCGGTGCGCCAGGCGGCCCACCAGCGGTAAATCGTGCGAAACGAGAAGCACGGTCACCCCGGTCTTCTCGTTGATCGAACTGATCAGCCGGTAAAAGCGCTCTTCGTCGCGGTAGTCGATGCCGGCGGCCGGCTCGTCAAGAAGAAGTAACTCTGGGTGAGGTTCGAGCGCGAGAGCCAGAAGCACTCGCTGCAGTTCGCCCCCCGAGAGGCGTTCGATCGGTCGATTGAGCAAGGCCTGCGAGGCTCCTACGCCTGCCAGGATCTCTTCCATGCGCTTGCGCGAGTTTTTGCTGATTCCAAAAAATAGCGGCCTTTTCTGCAAGGCCAGGCTTAGAAAATCGGCCACCGTCAAGGGCAGGTGGGCTTCGTTGCGCAGCCGCTGCGGCACATAGCCAACGAGCGACGGAATCGGCTGCGAATGGTCATGGCCGCAATGAAAGCGGATCGCGCCCTGGTGCGGAATTTCTCCCAAGATTGCGCGCAAGAGCGAGCTCTTGCCGGCACCATTGAGCCCGACCAGGGCGGTGATCTTTCCCGCTTCCAGTTCGGCATCGAGGCCGTGCAAGATGCAGTTGCCCCCAAGGGTCACATGGACATCCTTGAGGGTGATCAGCGGCCGGCAGTGGGCATGACGCGTGTGTGGCGGCTCGGGGATCAGCGGTAAGTCGAGTGGTCTCACGGAAGGCCCTCGGCAAGTCGTTCGAGGTTGGCCTTCAGCGTCTGCACATACCAGTCGCCATCGGGGCCGCCGTCGCCGTCGAAGGTTTCCATCGGGTCGATCTCGATCAGGCGCGGTTCGAGGCCTGCTTTTTTCAGTTCCGCGCTGAGCCACGCGGCGCCTGATGTTTTGGGATATTGCGGTTCAACGATGATCGTGCGCACGCCGGTCTTCTTGCACCGCTCCAGCAGCTTCACCAGGCGCGGAGCGCTTGGCTCGGCGCCGGGATCGACCTGGATCACATCGACCACCTTGAAGCCGAAACTGCGGGCGAAGTAACCCATCGATTCGTGCATGGTGATCACTTTGCGGTCGGTTTTGTTCTTGAGCCGTTCGACCATTCCCGACTTGAGGTCCTGGAGGGTCTTGATCAACTCCTCGGCATTGGCATCGACCTTGGCCTTGAGGTCGGGGTTGCTCTTGCCCAGTTCGCCGGCAAGCTGACGGATGCTGAAGGTCGCCTGGGGAACGCCCAGCCAGTAATGGGGGTCCTTGTTGCCGTGGTCATGGTTGTGATGGTCGTGCCCCGCGTGCGCTTCTTCCGCTTCGTCGTGATTGTGGGGCATTTCGAGCACCAGGTCTTCGGGCAAAAGATTACCGAGGTTGAGCACCTTCATCGATTTGGGCGCATGACCTTTGATGAGCTTGTTCGCGAAATGATCGTCGAGGGTCAACCCGTTCATGACGAACAGGTCGGCGCGGCGCAGCAACTGGCCTTCCTTGACCTGGAACTCGTGATGATGCGGCCCGGTAGCGGTGCAAAGCGAATGCACCGATCCCGAATCGCCCAGTAGCTTTTTGGTCCAGCTAGCGATGGGGGGAAAGGTGGCGACTACGCGCGGGGAGGGGGCGCTAGCACCCCACGGGTCAGGTGCTCCCGAGCAGCCGCTTTGCAAGATCGTGACGAGAAACGCCAAGGGAAACAGGGCCATGGCCAAGCGGAAAGCCGCAAATCGTGTTGTCATGAGGGCTCACCTTTCCTTTCAGGGTAGGTCGATCAATTCCAGGGGTTTTTCCAGACGCTGGCCGTTCCACTGGGCCACAACGCGGTAGGTTTTTTTTGTCTCGATGCGCGCTGCCGACCGGATCGGTTGGCCCTGCGGTAAGGCGTTGCGCTCAGGCGCTTCCCAATAGTGATGGTGAAATCCAGGTTTTGCCGGCGTCGCGAACTTGGCGACCTCTTGGCCCTGCTCATCGAGCACGGTGGCCGTTGCCGCGGTGGCCGCGGTTGTTGGCAGGTGAATCCAGATATCGGCGCCGTTTTTGGGGTTGGCGCCTACGAAATCTTGACCGGCCTTGTGGCCAGAGGATTTCTGCAAGGGTAATCGTTTGATTGGGGCGAAATCGATCAAGTGAAACGCGTCTTTGAACTCGCCCAGCGCGCCGACTCGCGATATGTCGGCGATCCAGACGCCGCGGCCGTGAGTTCCGATCACCAGTTCTTTTTCGGTGCTGGCAAGGCAGAGCCCGTGCACCGGCACCCGGGGAATTTGCGTGTGCCGTTTCCAGGATTGTCCGCCGTCGACCGTCATGGCGAGGCCATTTTCCGTGCCCAAAAACGCGATCGCAGGAAAAGCCGAGTCGCCTGGTGCTTGCACGGGGCCCTCGAATTCGAGGGCGGTGTGGAGTATGCCGAAATCCTGGCCGCAATTCTGGACGGAATGCGATTGATCGATCCAGGTTTCGCCTCCATTCAGCGTAAGAAACAAGTAGGGCCGGCAATCTCCCTGGCGGTGCCGATCGACCGTCACCAAGGCCGTGCCCGCTTGACGACTTAGCGGTTCGATCCAGGTGATCCAACCGGGACCGGGAAGCGGCAAGTTCTTGCCGACCTCCTTCCAGGACTGGCCGTCATCGCGCGAGATGTGAAGCAGGCCGTCATCGGAACCTGCCCAAAGAGTGCGCGGATCTTTTTTATCTTCGGCAATCGTCGTGAGCGTGTGGCTGGCCAGGTGCTTGGTCGTCGGCTGGCCGCAGGTCAGGTCGGGGCTGATCGGTTTCCAGTTGGCGCCTCGTTCCCTGCTTCGAAACACCCGATTCCCGCCGAAATAGAGGGTGCCCGCGGTATGGCGCGATACCGTCACCGGGGAATTCCAGTTAAAGCGGTAAGGCGGCTGACCCTGTGGCGGCCTGGGGCGGATATCGATGTTCAAGCCCAGGCGAAGATCGTGGCGGCGTAAACCGCCATACTGGGATTCGAGATAGGCCAGATGCGCGGAGTTCGGATCCTGGCGGGCCTGAAAGCCATCGGCGCCATACAGGTTGGTCCAGTCGGAGGCCAAGATCCCTTCCTTCCGTCCGGTGCGTGTGGCGCCGATCCAGGAACCGTTGTCTTGCAGACCGCCCATGACGCGATAGGGAGTGCGCCGATCGGCGTCGATCGCGTAGAACTGAGCGAGCACCATGTTGTTGTGGTGAGTCCAGGTCTTGCCTCCGTCGTGACT
Source organism: Gemmataceae bacterium (assembly GCA_965226945.1). Classification (GTDB taxonomy): domain Bacteria; phylum Planctomycetota; class Planctomycetia; order Gemmatales; family Gemmataceae; genus SYLG01. The sequence continues at coordinate 6,301,916 of OZ245717.1, forward strand.
CGAATAAAGGCCGCCATCGTTTCCCAAAAGGGCGAATTTCGGATTTTTCGCATCGAAGACCAGGGCATGATGGTCGGGATGCACGCGCGAAGTGGGGTCGGCACGAAAGTTCTTGCCGCTGTCGCTTGAAACGAAAAGGGGAATGCCGAGCACCCAGAGTCTTTTGGGGTTGGCCGGTTCGATCCGAATCTGCGAGAAGTAGAAAGGGCGAGGGCACAGGTCGTTGACCTTCTGCCACGACCGCCCCGCATTGATCGATTCGAAGATGCCTCCGGTGTTGGTGGGGCCGACCGGCTTGCCTGCCAACGTGAAATTCTGGCCCATGGCGGCCGAGAGGTCGGTTTCCTCGGCCTGGATCACTGCCATCAAGCGATCTTTGGTGGAAGGATCAAATTCAACCCCGCAGCGGCCAATACCGCCTTGCGGAAGTCCCTCACTCAATCGAGTCCAGCTTTTGCCGCCATCGCTTGACTGGTAAAGCCCTGCATCCTGGCAGATTTCTTCCGAAGGGTTATCGACGGCGAAGCGGTCGCGTCGCACCCGGTACGCGCAAGCGACCCAGTGATCGGGCCGAAAGGGATCGTTCTTAATATCGATGCAGCCGACGTCGGCCGGTATCGGCAAAACCTGTTTCCAGGTGGCACCAAGATCTTCGGTCAGGTAAAGACCTCTCTCCCCGCCCGCGGACCAGAGCGGGCCCAGCGCGGCGACAAACACCTTTTTCGGGTTGGCCGCATCGATGGCGATGCGCCCGACATGGCGACTGAAGGGTAGCCCTTTGTGAATCCATGTTTTGCCGTTATCCACGGACAAGTAAATTCCGTTTCCCTGGGAAACCGAGTTGCGGGCGTTCGATTCCCCGGTGCCCACCCAAATCTCTTGCGGGTTTTTTGGGTTAAGAGCAACCGCACCGATCGACAAGGACGACTGGCCATCGAAGGGAGTCGCCCAGCTTTTCCCGGAGTTCTCGGTGATCCAAAGGCCGCCCGACGCGGTGGCCACGACCCAGCGGGCCGGGTTTTTCGGATCAAGCGCGATGTCGGTGACCCGGCCTCCCATGTTGGCTGGCCCAATGCACCTGGCGGGAACCAGTTCCATGGGAAAATCCAGCGGCGAACGCGGCTCGCCGGCAAAGGAGCGAGTCCCGCCAAGGATCGCGGTGAACAGAAGGCCAATGGGCAAAATCAGCCGGAAGGAGGGGGCGCACCGGAACATTATTTGGAAATGTCCATCAGAATCTGCCGCGCCGCCTTGTAGGCGTTTTTGATCGCCGTGGCCCGGGCTTCCATTTGGCCGTCGTTGAAAAAGGTGCCGGGACTGGTCTTGGCCAGGCCAGCCAGTTCAAAGGTCAGGGGGATAAGGCTGAGGAATTCCTTGATCTTTTGCTGTTGTTGTGCGGCGGGATCGGCGCTCATGGGTCAAATCCTCGGGGGAGCCGTGAATCTTCAGGGGTAGAAAAGGTATGACAAACTCACACCATCATAGTACGGTCCCCGGCGGCTTGCGCCACGCGTTTCGTTTTTGCCGCGCTCGCATCGGGTGAACGAAAGGATGTCATGCCCCCCCTTTCGCATCGTCTTTCGTGAAAGCGCCTACTTTTTTGCCTTGTCGGCGCGCCCTAATAAATTTCCTTGGATCACCTTGTTCCTTCCCCATCGACCTGGACCCTCCCGTGGAACTGGCGCGCAACCTCAAGGTCGAATCGGTCGGTCAGCTCCCGCTCTCATTGCCCCTTGGTCTGGGAATCCACCAGACCGTGGACGATGCCGTCCAATTGATGCGGCAAAAGCGCCTGGGGTGCGTGCTTTTGACCGACGCAGGCCGACTGGAAGGGATCTTCACCGAAAAAGATCTGCTCAGCCGCATCCTCGTACCTCGCCTCGGTCTTGACACTCCGCTCAAGGAGGTGGCGACCTGCCCCCCCAATTTTGTTCGATCTGGCGAACCGATCGGTGTGGCCATGGGAAAGATGGTCGATGGCCACCTGCGCCATTTGCCGGTGGTCGATGAGGGGATGCGCCCCATCGGTTTGCTCACCTCGCGCATTCTTCTTCACTTTCTCGCCGGCCATTTTCTGCGAACCATCCACACGTTGAAGCCAAGGCGTCAGGCGCGCGGCAACGGCAGCGCCTGGGGACCAGGAAGATGACCCAGAAGATGCCCCACGAGCGCTCAAGCTGCGCCGAGTTTCTGCGTCATGGCTGCCCAGGTTGGAGAAAGGTCGCCATTCGCTTCGCCGGAGACGCCGCCGACGGTGTCGTTCAAGCGGCCCGGCTTGTGGCGCGCGGATTTGCCACTCAGGGCTTTCCCGTCCAGATGCAAATCCTCCCCACTTCGGCGATTCGGGCAGAGCCCGGTTCGCCGGGGGGGCATTTTTCGGTCGATTTGCGCTTCCTCATTCCCAACCGGACCGCTCAGCCTCGGATCTGCCTGCCGGATCAGGAGCCGGCGCGGCTAGATCAGGGGTGGACGCAGCAGGGCGATTGGGAAATCGACGGGATGGTCATTTTCCGCCCGGCTTCGCTCACGCGATCGGCCGCCGGATTGGCCCCGGGCGCCTGGATCCTCATGGATGCCGATGCGCTGTCCGCCAAGCAACTCTCAGGAGAGATGGATCCGAAGGTCTTTCAAACCCCCAATATCCCCTGCGAGATTCAGCCCGTTTCCTTTCTCAATTTGCCTCGTGAACTCGACATGGACCGGCACTGGCGGCGAACCCAGCGCCTGCTCACACCCAAGGAGCAAAGCCGCTGCCGTGCCTTCACCCCGGTCGGCTGGATCGCCGGACGGTTCGGCTTGCCTTTGGGTGCCTGGGATCTGTGGGTGCAAGATCGCTTCCGCAATCATCCCCCACTTCGTGAAATGTCCCTGACCCTCATTCGCGCCGGTTATCAAGCCGGAGAAAATCATGCGAGGGAGACCATCGTCGCCCCCTTTTCGCAGCCGCCGCTCATGGAGCAGGGCGTCTGGCGCATGGCGTCGTCCTATGAAGCTCTCGTGTTGGGGTTGGCCCAGGCGGCTCGTTCCAGCGGCAAGCTGGTGCATTTGTGCGTCCCGCTCGACCCGGCCCTTACACCGCTGATCCGTTCGGCACGCACGCTTGCCGATCATGGTTTGCGCACCATCGAGGGGGCCACGCCGATCGAGTCGGTTCGCAATGCGCTTGGGGTCTTTCTGGCCGGAGGAATCGGGGTCAGCGTCGGCGCTTCCACGCTCGATGCCGGCTTCAAGGGGGAAAGGCTCCGGCCCGGCGGCCGCTGGATCCGCCTGGAGGAGACCGACGGCAAGCGAGTCCCCGATCTTGCCGACCCCTCGGCGCTTGAGCGATTTGGCAAGCGCATTCTCTCCTTCTCGCCGATGACCACGGCCATTTATGCGCCCGATATCTGGCGAAAGGAAGAGCCGATTTTGTTGTCAAGGCCACGGCCCGGCCTGGGAGGCGAGACGATACCAGGAGAGGCCATCGAAGGGGAGGCGCTGGAAGGAGAAACTCAGACCGATAGCGAGGACGACACCCCCATCGAGGCCTTGCCATCCAATCAAGTGCCCGTGCATATCCCTGACTGGTGCCCAGGGTGCGGCAACTTTGCCATCCTCGAACATTTGAGCAAGGTTTTGCATGACGAGGGTGCCGCCGACAAGGCGATCCTGGCAGCGCCGGGATGCGCGGGAAAAATCGCCAGGGGCATTGGCATTCCCGCCTACTGGTGCCCGCCGGGAGCGGCGTTTGGGATTGCCCGCGGTGTCACCGCGGCCTGGCCCGGCGTGCAACTCTGGATTGCGGCTGGCGATGGCGAACTCTCCGGCCCAAGCCTGGGCGGAGTCATTCGCGCCATTCATGAAAATCAGCCAATCAAGATCTTATTTGTCAATAATGAAACGGCGGCTTCGGCCGATGGGCTCGAAACCCTGATGACGCCGACCCACTCGTGGAACAAGCATCGCGAAAGCCAGGCCAATGGCCCCCTGCCATTGGCCGGAATCATGCTTGTTGCCGGCGCTGGCTATTACGCGCGCTCGCTGGATGTCGAGGTGGAAACCCTGGCGAATTCGTTACGCGGTGCCTCCGGCCACCAAGGAACCGCGGTCGTCGAGGTCTGGCAAAACTGCAAAATCCACAACGATGGCAATCACGACGACATGATCGATCGGCAGATTTCCCGTCGCCACCGGATCGATCTCGTGGCTGGCCGGGCAATCGTTTTCGATTTTGAACCGGAACGCTGCCTGGTATGGACCGGGTCCGATTTCGAATCCCGGGTCAAGTTGTCGGTCGCTCCCGAAAAAGTGATCGTCCACGAGCCCGAGAGCATTCCGGTACCGATGGCCGTGGCTCTTGCCTCTCTTGGGGTGGCGCGGCCCGCGGAGGCCTCTTGCTTCGGTGTCTTCGTTGCGCGCGAGGGGGCGATTCCCCCAATTACCAACGGTATTCGCGAAGTTCGGTCCGATGGCTGGCTGCACGGCCCGGACGCCTGGGTAATCCCCGACTACCCCGAATTTCCGCCGGTGGAGGAGACCGCGTGATCTGCCCTTGTTGCAACTGCATCGTCGAGGCGGGCGCTCCCTGGTGCGGGCATTGTTGGGTCTCCCTCGTCAACGAAGGGGGCGCCATGCCCCAGGACCGGGTGGAGTGGAGCTTGCTCAACGATCCGGTCTCACGTTTGGCGTTGCCCAAGGCGCTTTGCTACCCGTTCAACACGCCGATCAGTTTTGTGCTTGAGGGGATGGACCGCGAGAAAACACCTGCGGTCTGTCTGACGACCAAGGAAGGAAAACTGGCCGGAATTTTGACCGAACACGACATCCTGGAAAAAGTCGCGCCCCTTGGGATTCACGCTTTGGAGTTGCCGGTCGACCAGTTCATGACCTCCGATCCGGAATGGGTGGCGGAAACCGAGGTCCTTGCCCGCGTCGTGCAGATCATGGACGGCGCCGGCTATCGCCACCTGCCGATTTTGCGCGACCACAAGCCGATCGGCATCATCAGCGCCGGCATGCTCGTGACCCATTTTCGGAATTTATGCCCCGATGCGGTGGGATAGGGCGGGGGCTTCGCTGGGTGAGAGGTGGATGGGAATTATGGGAAGCATGAGAATGATGTGATCTAAGGAAGAAAGGGTAGCGGGACTCCACCAGCCACGGCTTTTCCCATGCTTCGCATGACTCCCATGGGTTTCTGCAATAACAACGATGGGCCGAAGCCTGAAACCAAGCAAGACACCAATCGGCCGCTCGACTTATGGGCGATTTCGATGGCGGCTGGGTCAATCACAGCGGTTGCCTGCATGAACGGTCAGACATTGCGGGCAGATGTGGTAGACGACCTGAACAAAATGGTTCGCATGTCCTTTGTTTTCAGCGAGGTCTTCCATGGATTGCACCATGGGAAGGCCGGCCTGAGGATCGTTGATGACGGTAGCGAGAACTTTCATCGGCTGGCCGCTCTGGCCATAGGAGCATTCGGATCGGGGGCAAACGATGGATTCTTCACCCTGAATCAACCAGGGAACGCCCCCAAACTGATGCCACCAAATGTTCGAGCCATAAAGCACCGGATGGCCAAGCCAGTGAGAAAGCAACTTGTTGGCTGGCGCCGGCACTTTGTCAAACATGCGAGTGCCAAGCGATTTCTTGATCGATTGAGGCAAGGTCGACAGGCGTTGCAAAACGATCGGCTGCTTCGGAAATTCCAGGGGAAAATTCTTGTAGGGAAAATCCTTCCCCTGGCGCCTTCCTTCCATTTTCAACACTTCGATCCGATCAGGTGCGACCACGCGGTAATCGATGTCAGACACACAGGTCCAGCAATAGTAAAGAGGCAACCGTTTCAACGACTTGAAGAGCGGTCGACCATCGACGACGAACCGCGGATCCTTGGCATTGAAGTCCCAAAGCAAAAGGAGCGCGCGCTTGCACTTGGTGCATGCGGCCCCCTCATGGTAAGCGGGTCCCCCCTGCCAGTGGTCATAGTTCGATTTTCTGGCAACTTTGACCCGATATCCGGGCAGCAGGCGGGAGCTCATGGAATGGACCCTGGGCGTTTTCGTTCATGGTTAGTGAAGAAGCCAAGTTTAGGCGAGGCATGACTGAAATCTGGAACGAGTTTGATGGGAATCATGCGACTCCTGATATCAACCACCGAAGGGTAGCGGCCTACCAGCAACCCGAACTGCTTCCGTGCCTCCCATCATTCCCATGATGCCCCAAAACCAGGAAACTTCTCCGCTCAGTGAATTCCGCCTGACCAACAAAAAACCCACCAAGGCTTCCTTGGTGGGTTTTTCAGTTCTCAATGAATCAGCAATCGCCTTAGACATGCCGATCAAGTTCGCTGGCGAAGGCCGATTCGGGCTGCAGGCCGACGAGGCGAGACACTTCCTTGCCTCCCTTGAAGATGATGACGCAAGGAATGCCCGATATGTTGTATTGCGTGGCTAGATCTTGCGCGTTGTCGGTGTTGACCTTGCCGACTTTCGCCTTACCCGCGTACCTGGTCGCGATGGCATCGATGGCGGGGGCAAGCCGACGGCAAGGACCGCACCAGGGGGCCCAAAAATCGACCAGCACCGGCTGCGTGCTCGAACCGACTTCGCTGCCCCAGTTGGAGCTATCAAGATTAATCACATTCTCTGCGGCCATGACCGGAATTCTCCTGGATTTTCCTGAGCGATTCTTTCAATGAAATTGTAGTCTGCTAATCCGGATTCGTTCGCTGACTCGCGCGGGGCCGGTCCGAATTTTCCTCGGTATCTTCCTCATCGCGAACGGTGGAGGGCTCCGAATAGCGCGGCGCTTGCGTTGCGGGGCCGTCGCTGCCCTGGCGTAAACTGTCAAAGCGCATGAGCAGGGGTTTGAGATCGAGGATATTCGTGGCGGCTCCGCGCAGATCGCCGCCCAGCCCCGAATCGAGCGCTGCGATTTCGATCCGGTAGCCCCGGCGGCGCAAACTCACCGCCAGATGGGCAAAATCAGGGTCGTTGGTCACGAGCACCACGGTTTCGGGTTTGTACTGCTGCACCAGTTCGAGGCAGTCAACCACCATCAAGAGATCGACATCGGCCTTGTAGTGCCCGTCGCCGGAGGGAGCGCCGTCCTTGGTCACCACCAGGAAACCATGCGTTTTGAGCCAGTGGACAAAGCGCAATTTGCGGGCCCGCTGTTCCTGGAATTCCTGGACGAATACGGGGGGCAGGCCCACATAGACGACGACTTCGCCGGCTCCGCCGTTGGTTTCATCCAACAGGAAGTCCTTGATGGCCAGCCAATCCAAGCTGCGATTGCAGGCGCGCGCCGCGGCAAGAAGATTGGATTCGTCGATCAGGGCCAAAATCTTTTCGCTGGAGGAATAATCCTCGGACCGGTTGGAAATCATTTAAAGCCAATTCCTTACTACGGGCCTGGAGATTCTTTTCCGGGTATGTCGGGGAACACCCAGGCGGGAATAAAAGCAAACCAGTTTATTTCCCCGAGGCGCCGACGAAGTCAGGCGTGGGGAGTTAATACATCGTTCATGTTAGATATTGGCAGGGTAAGTCCAGCGGTCCGGGAGTTTTCGAAAAAGAAATCGCCACGACGATTCGAAGAAAAGCAAATGAAAGGCACAGAAAAGCCAGAAAAAACACGGAAAATATAAAGAAAAGGGCCTCTCGGGAATCATTCGATCCCGAAAGGCCTCAGGTTGGATTGCGAAGGGATTTACTTCGCGGTCACGCGGAATACCGTCGTTTGGCGGTAGGTATCGCCGGGCTTCAAAACCACCGAGGGGAACTGGGGCTGATTGATGGAATCGGGGTAGTGCTGCGGTTCCAGACAGAATCCGCCGTTCTTGCCGTAGACAGCTTTCCCCTTGCCGATGTTGGAGCCGTCGAGGAAGTTGCCGGTGTAAAACTGCACCGCCGGTTCGGTTGAGAGCACCTCAAGCGACAATCCGCTTGGGGCGGTGACGGTGGCGATCGACTTCAGGTTCTTCCCGTCTTCCGCGGTGCGGTCCGCCACGAAATTGTGGTCGTAGCCGCCAGGCGTTCCCTTCAGTTCGGCAATGCGCGAGCCGATCGTTTGCGGCTGGGTGAAATCGAGCGGCGTGCCCTTGACCGGTTCCACTTTGCCGGTGGGGATGAGCGTGTCGTCGACCGGCGTGTACTGGCTTGCGGCCAGCTTGAGGGTGTGGCCCAGAATGTCGCCCGAGCCGTTGCCGTTGAGGTTGAAGTAGCTGTGATGGGCCAGGTTGATCGGGGTCGCCTTATCGGTCACCGCCCGGTAGTCGATTTTGAGACCATTGTCGTCTTCAAGCGTGTAGGTGATCGCCACATCGAGGTTGCCGGGGTAGCCTTCTTCGCCGTCGGGGCTTTTGTACTCAAACGTGACTGAGTTTTTGTCTTTGTCAGGTGTCGCCTTCCAAAACTGCTTGTCGAAACCTTTCAGGCCGCCGTGCAAGGCATTGGGACCATTGTTGGCGGCAAGTTGGTACTCCTTGCCATCGAGCGTGAAGCGGGCCTTGGCAATCCGGTTGGCGACGCGGCCGGCATTGGAACCAAAATAAGGATGACCCTTCAGATAGCCTTCAAGGTCGTCGAAGCCAAGCGCGATGTCGATCGGTTTGCCCTTGGCGTCGGGGATGACCCAGTCGGTGACAATGGCGCCATAGTCCATGATCTTGACCGTGACGCCGTTTTTGTTTTTGAGCACATACCGTGTGACCGGCTTGTCGCCGATTTTGCCAAAGGGTTCTGAAGCAGGTTGGTTCATGGCCAGACCAATCATTGTTGCAACAAGAATAGGGGAAACCATCGAGTGATCTCCTTAAGAGAGGTTGGGAATACAAGGAAAAAGTAGGGTTTGCGTGTCGGGATTCCAACAGGATAGCGAACCGCGCGGCCGATTCATGAGGCCAAATTCATTAGATTTGTATTCCCTCCTGGTACAAAATTGATGATAATGGGGCTGGTTGGTTTGCCTTCACTCCTCAACAGACCCACGGGGTTCTGCATCTCATGGCAAGCTCACTTTCTCCGGCTGGGTCGGGGTCCCCCCCATTTCCCTGCCTGTCGGTTGGACGATCACAAGTAAACCATTTGCCGATGGCGTGACGCATTCGTGGAAGGTGGTCCACCCCACGGTTGGCGAAGGTTTGCTCAAATACTATAAGGGCTGGGCACTTGCCCCAGACGAAATCAGCGAGTTCAACCAATGGTTCGCCAAGAGGCGCATCCACCACCCCGGATGGCCTCTGGAACATGCCTCGGGCTTGTGCCGCGGCACCCCCTGGGTCATTGAACATATCCGCAGAGGCCACACTTTACGCGAGAAAATGGCCAAAACGGGCCGGCCGCCGATTCTCGAAACGGTCCTGGCCTCGACCGCTTTGGCAAAAATCCTCGAAATCGCCCACCAAAACGGCCTTTGTCACGGAGTTGTCGGGTCGGAAATGGTCGTCATACAAGACGGCACGGAAGAGCCGTTCCTCCTCCTGGAAATCGGTGTCACTCCCCATGTCGTTCAGGGCGGCGCCGACCGCTTGAAAGCGGTGTTTCACGATCCGGTGCACTACCGCTTCATGGCTCCAGAAACCCTTCAGGGCCGAGGAGTCACCAACTTTTCCGATGTCTTTTCTCTGGGAACGCTGATGTACTGGATGCTCACCGGCGAGTATCCCTATCCTGGAGAAACCCCCGAAGAGATCCTGCAAAACCAAACCCAGAAAGTGCCCCGCACCCCACCCGAGTTGCGCATGGGGGTTCCCCAACCTCTTTCGCAACTCGTCATGCGCATGATCGCCTTCCAACAAGGCCACCGCATGAAGAACATGACAGAAATTCTTTCTCAGCTGGAGCGAATCGCGAAACTGGGCTCGGAAATGGCCATGGAGGGCTACGATGTTTCCAGCGGCGCCGGCCGTCCAGCGCCTAACTCGGCCGACTCGGTCCGTCTCGAACTTGAGCAGCTGGACCGGCACATTTACCAGCACCCTCAAGACAGCGCCTCGCTTTACAAAAAGGCGCTCTACCATCAAAAATTGGGAGATCTACCCAAAGCGATCGCAGCCTGCACCACGGCCGTGACTCAAAATCCCCGCCTGGGTCATGCCTGGCAATTGCGCGCTCAGTGCCTGCTCGATGCCGACGAGCCGCGTAAAGCCCTGGAAGATTGGACCAAGCTGGCCAAGGCCATTCCCAACAACGCGCTCTTTCACTTGCGCAAGGCCCAGGCGCTGATTCGCTTGCACGAACTGGAGCCGGCGGCCGTGGAGATTGCCGCAGCGAAGCAGATCGACCCGAATTCCGCGGAAATTCACCTGGTTCAGGCCGAATATTTGAAGGTGAAAAAACGCTTCGATGCCGCGCTCGAAGAACTGGAAAAGATCCTCGCGAAGCACCCCACTCATCCCGAGTCGCTGTGCCTGCGCTCTGAAATCAAGGTGCGGCTCAAGGACCAGGCCGGCTCGCTTGCCGACTTGACCAAGGCCGCCGACACCAACCCCACTTTCGCGGCCGCTCGCGCCGGCAAGGTTCGCCTCCTGATGGCCATGGGGCGTGCCGAGGATGCTTCCGAAGATGCCGACAAATTGCTGGCTTTGCAGCCCGAGTCGCTGGAGCACCGGCTATTGCGGATCCGCCAACGATCCGAAATTGGCGATTTCACCATGGCGCTTGAAGACACTGACGGTTACGCGGCCAAGGCCAAGCCAGGAGAAGAAATTCTGAGGCATCGGGCCTGGCTCCTCGCAGTGGTTCCAGACACCGACCTGCGCGATCCCAAGGAAGCCCTCGAAATCGCCCGGCAAGGCTGCGATGCCACAGGGTGGTCCGACCCGGAATGGCTGGAAACCGTTGCCGCGGCCTACGCCGCACTGGGCCAATTCGAAGGGGCCCTGGGCTGGCAGAAGAAGGCGCTGGTCATTTTGGAAGAATCGGCGCAACCTCAGCAAAAGAAACGCTATGAACTCTATAAGGCCCACAAGGCGTTTCGCCTGGGGAAATAGAGAGATTTGAAGTTGCCCGCCTGACCCTGCCCCCAAGGAATTTGCCCCAAAGGTGTCACCTCGCAGGAGTCTGGCCCGTAAGGACAAGATCCTCGCCATCCGCTGGAATGTCTGGCGATTCAAAACGAATTGTGTCGAAAGAACTCTCGCGAATCATTGTCTTTGCTTTCGCCTGGAAATCGGAATGGATGGACTGTTCGCTCACGCACCCTAAACCAATCCTCTCTCTTTACCTCTCATTTATCGTTGCCCCGAAACGAGGGGTAGGTACCGCCCTTTCCATGGAGAGTGGATGATGGCCAAGCAATGGGTTTGCCCGCGTTGCGAGTCAGCCGATCTTTACAAACTGCCACCCAATCGAGTCACCAAGAACCCCGGTTTCACCTGCACTCAATGCCAGCTATCGATGCGCCATAGCGCCAGCGTCCTGATCCCTTTCATCATTATGATTTTGGCCACGGTGATTTTTGTGATCACGACTTCGTCCTGGTTGGGTGCCATTGACTTGCAGATGCGGGGCAAATTGGCCATTTTGCTACCATTCGGTTCGCTGGCGGTCGCGGTTTTCTGCTTGCAGCAAATGTCCTTGCCGGCGCCCAAATTGGCGGATGATGGCGAGACTGGTAGCGGAGTTGTCGATCAGGGGCCCCCTAATGAAGAGGCAAACGACGGGGCTTTGCCGCGCTGAGCCGTCCAAGTTCGCTGTTGACGGATAGGGGCATTTCAAAAGACATTTTTTCACGCGGAGACGCGGAGGCGCGGAGAAAAAAGCAGGGACCAACGCTGTGAAACCACAAGCCGGAGAGGGGGCTCAGTGGAGCAGCGGCAGCTCAAGGTTGCCGTCGCGATTTCAGGTTCCCCCATGGGTACGATGGAAGCGGTCATAGTCCGTTTCGATGACCATTCCCCACGCGAGGGCGCGGAGGAAAAACAGAGATGAAGTTGGGCGAACCAAACGAGGAATTGGAAACAACCTAAAGGCAGGATGCTGGATTCGGTTAGGCGGCTTCTCTCAAATTCTCTCCGCTATCTCTTTGTCCGCGCCTCCGCGTGGAAAAATTCTGCTGCGCACTTGCAGAGCCGTTTTCGGCTGGCCCACCTCAGAGACGAGGATCCAATCAAACAAGAAGGGCACCCGGGAAGTGGGTGCCCTTGTATTTCGATCGACTGCGAAACAAACCGCTGGTTACGGTTCGATCGTGTGATATTTGCCCGGTGCAAGGCCCTCGACCTTTTTCACCGAGCCATCGGGCCAGTAAACCGTGATCTTTTGCGGCCCGGCCTCGTCGCCCAAACCGAATAGCAGCCGGCGATCGCTTGAGGACATGTAACTGCCTCCCCCCTTGGCGAAGCGAGTCATCGTCTTGCCGCCATGCTCCACCACGATGCGGGAACCGACGATGTCGGCATGATCCTTGCCCCGCAACTCAAAGCCAATCCACTGCCGCTTCGGCTGCAGCTTGGAGGTTTCGTTGCGCAGGATGGCCGCCGGTTCGTTCGCGTGACAAACGGCCAGATCGGGCCAGCCGTTGTTGTCCAGATCGCCTGAAACCAGGCCCCGGCCAAGGTGCTCGCCACGGAAGTAAGTTCCTGACGTCTGTCCCACCTCCTCGAACTTGCCATTGGCCAGGTTGTGTAAAAGCACCGCCCGCTGCTGAACCTTGGCTTTGGGCGGGTGATAAATCACGTGGCCATTGCTCACCATGATGTCTTCCCAGCCATCCAGGTCCAGATCGACAAACAAGGTGCCAAAACCCACATGAAGCTGGCCGATCGCCGCGATCCCCGACCTTTGGGTGCGAAATTGAAAGAAGCGCCGGCCCTTGTCAAACACATTGCCATAGAGAGCGTGCAACTCTCCTTCATAGTTGGTCACCCAGATCGATGCGCCGCCGGTGCCGTCGTAGTCGCCCGCGTCGACCCCCATGCTGCCGTTGGGCATCCCCCGGTCATCGCGAGCGACGCCCAGTTCCAGTCCGACCTCCTCGAAAAGGAGCTTGCCCTTGGTCGATTTGTTGATGTACAAAAAATTGTCAACGGTGTCGTTGGCCACATAAATGTCGGCTTTTCCATCGTTATTGACATCGACGCAGACGACCCCAAGTCCCTTCCCATGTTCCTTATCGGGGCGATCTATGCGAATGCCTGCCTCCCGAGTGACATTCGTGAAGGTGCCGTTGCCATTGTTTTTCCACAGGCCGTGAGCCATGGCGTCGAACCTTTTCGGCGGGCACACGTCGCGCTTGAACGCCGTGGTGTAGCCGGGACATTCCGGATCGTTGACAAGCGACCAGTTGACATACTGGCAAAGGTAAAGGTCCGGATAGCCGTCTCCATCGAAGTCGGCGGCGCCGGCGCTGGTCGACCAGAAATGTTCCTTGTTGAATCCGGCCGCATTGGCCTTATCGACGAAGCGCCGCTGGCCCGGCTTGTCCCCCGGTTCGTTATGCATCAAGGCGAGACGGCCATAGCCGGTGATGACCAGGTCGGGGAAGCCGTCGCGGTCGTAGTCGAAGACGGTCGAGCCGTGATTGTAAAAGACCGGCTTGTCGATGCCGGTGGCGGCGGTCACGTCCTCGAATTTCCAGTTGCCGAGGTTGCGAAACAGCCTGCAGGGATAGCCGATAATGCTTTTGGGAATGGCGGGGTTGGGGTGGCCCGCATCGCCGACCTGCGTGATGTTGCCTCCACCGTTGATGAACAGGTCGAGCTGGCCGTCCTTGTCGTAATCGATCAGGGTCAAGCCGCCGCCCAGCGAGTCGAGGATGGCGTAGTTGCCGGGTTTTTCGTTGGAATTGCGGTAGGAGAAGGTCACGCCGCATTCCTTGGCGATCTCTTCGAGAGAGAAAACCGTCGGTACTTCGGCCGTTTTCTTTGTTTCACTGGCCTTGGCGGTACCTTCCCCTTTCTTTTGGGGCGGAGGCTGTCCACCGCAGCCGCCCAGGATCAGGGGAATGATCGATAAAAAGAGTGCGAAAAGGCCCATAGGGGCCAGGAAAGAGGGATGACGCATGAGAGGCGGCTCGGAAATGATGAGAGAATGAAAACCACCAAGAGTTATCGTTGGCGGTGGGAGTTGCTTCGTCAACCTGGTACGGAGAGTTGCTTGGTTTTCGTTCGCGCAACAGTCTAACTTCGACCCTTGGCCACCAGTTCCAGTTGGGCCTTGTCGAGAATGAACGAGCGGATCCCGGCCGTTTGAAAGCGGATTTTGATTTTTCTCAGCGCACCCATGCCGCTTAGCTCCATGACCAGGCCGATTCCGTAGGTCTGGTGGCGAACGGTGTTTCCTTCCTTGAAAGCAGGCGGCGACACCCTTGGCGTGTGGGTGGGATCGGCCGCCAAGAGCGAAGGTCCGGTCGGGATCTTGATCGGCTCGGGGACCCGCTTTTTGACAAAGGAAGGACTGCCCGGAAACGCAGGAGCCGAATGGGAAACAGGCCGAGGCGGTTTTGCACCCGGTTCATTACCCTCTCCGAACCATTCGTGGGGGTCGGGTTCGTTTTCGTAGTCGTGGCTGATGCGCTGACGCGGCGCCTGGCGTTCGACCGTTTCGATCGAGGCGCGCGCCCTGGCAAGCTCGGCGAGAAATCGGCTGGGCAGGGCATAGCGGGTCACGCCGCGGAAACTGCGCTCCTGGCAATGCGACAGGTAAAGCTCCTTCATGGCGCGCGTCATGCCGACAAACGCCAGCCGGCGCTCTTCTTCAATTTCCTTGGAGTTGGTCATATCCCCCTGGCCTGAAGGCAGCGCGAAGGCGCTCGGCAAAATCCCTTCTTCCATGGCGACCATGAAGACCACCGGAAATTCAAGGCCCTTGGCCGCGTGCAAGGTCATCACGCTGACACAGTCCTGGTCCTTGTTGTAACCGTCGATGCTGCTTGAAAGCGCCACGTTTTCCAGGAAGCCCTGAATGTTGGCCTCCGGAGTCGTGGCGGCATACTGCGCGGCCACGGTGATCATTTCTTCGATGTTCGCCAGCCGTTCCTGATCTTCGGAAAGTCCCGATTCGGAAAGCGCCTTGCGGTAGCCCGACTTGTCGAGCACCGAGGTGACCGCGCTGGCGGGCGGCTGATCGATCTGGGAGCGAAGTTCGTCCATCATGCGGGAGAAATCCACCAACGCCTTGACCGCCCCAGGACGAAGTCCGGCGACCAGGGACGCTCTGCGCGACGCTTCGAGCAGGCTCATCCCCTTGGCCGTGGCAAATTGGGCCAGGGTGTCGAGCGTCTTCTTGCCGATATTGCGGGCCGGTTCATTGACAATGCGCAAATAGGCGACATCGTCGCGGGGATTGGACATCAAGCGCAGGTAGGCCAGAATGTCCTTGTTTTCCTTGCGTTCGAAGAAGGCGAGGCCCTTGACGATTTGAAAGGGGACGCGGGCCTGGATGAACGCGCTTTCGAGCGACCGGGTCAAGGCGTTGGTGCGCACAAACACGGCAAAATCGCGATAGAACCAGCGCTTGGCCTCGACCGCGTCGGCAATTTTCTGCGCGACCGATTCGGCTTCCTGATCGCCCGATTCGTGCAAGGTGATGCGGACCGGTTTGCCTTCCTGGTTGTTGGTGACGAGCGGTTTGGGTTTGCGCTCGGTGTTGTGGGTGATGAGCGCATCGGCCACCGCCAGGATGTTGCGCGTCGAGCGGTAGTTCTCCCCCAGCTTGATCACGCGCGCGGCCGGGTAGTCGCGTTCGAAATCGAGGATGTTGCGGATGTCGCTGCCGCGAAAACGGTAGATCGATTGATCCGGATCGCCGACCACGCAAATATTCGGATGGTCGAGGTTCAGCTCGCGCGCGATGGCGTACTGGGCCTTGTTCGTGTCCTGATATTCGTCGACCAGAGTGTAGTGCCAGCGGTTATCGAGCTGGCTACGCAAATCCTTGTCCTTCTGCAGGGCCAGGGCGGGAACATAGAGCAAATCATCGAAGTCGCAGGCATTCGATTCACGCAGGCGTTTTTGGTAGCGCGGGAAGACCTTGGCGGCGCACTGGGTGAAATAGTCGTGGACCGAGTTTTCAAAGAGCTCCGGGGTGACGAGTTGATTTTTTGCCTTGCTGATCGCGGCGCCGAAGCTGTTGACATTGGAAGCCGAGGGGGCGAGGCCGGCGTCCTCAATCGCGATTTTGAGCAGCTTCTCGCGGTCGTCCATGTCGTAGACGGTGAAGTTGCGCTCCTGGCCAAAATGGCTGCCGTATTCGCGCAGGAGCCTGGCCCCAAAGGCATGAAAGGTACTGATGTGGACTTTGGCCTGAGGAACGAGCGCCTCGACGCGGTCGCGCATTTCCTGGGCGGCCTTGTTCGTGAAGGTGATTGCCAGAATGCGGCTGGGGTGGATCCCGTTGTGCAAAAGCCAGGCGACGCGCCGGGTGATCACCCGGGTCTTGCCGCTTCCCGGGCCGGCGAGAATGAGCAAGGGGCCGTCATGATGAGTGACCGCATCGGATTGTTCCGGATTGAGATTTTCCAAAAGTTCCGCGGACATGCGCTGCATCCTGCCAGTGGGCGATCGATCGGCCCAGATTGTTAATCCCAGATTCTGAAATACCCATCATTCATGGCCAGCTTTGCTCCTGGCCTTTCAGGCAACCCGGGTCCTCCTGGGCTCCTGCTTGATTCGTCGCCGTGTCATTTTACGACCATCGTTCCATATGCCACGGCGAATCGACCCACTTGATGAAGTCCCTGTCAGGATTCCGCTTCCCTGCCGTCCCCGCACGCCCACCGAGCGGTCTGGTGAATTGGGCAAAGAATGCGGTTTGGGAGGAATTTCGACCTTTTTTGTCGTGGCCCGGTGCCCGGTTTTTGGTCCGCTGTATTGCCCAATTTGGCACGAATGACTATGCTAAGTTCTGTTAGGTGAATCTTATCCAGAGTGGCTGAGGGAAAGGCCCTTCGAAGCCACAGCAACCGGCCGTCCCCATGGCGACAGGTGCTAACTCCTCCCCGTTTTACGGGAGAGATAAGATCGCGTGATCACACGCTCTTTTCTCAGGTCGTTTTTGCGACCGAGTCTTCACGGATAAGCTAGCCGTCATTGCCAATTCCATGGTCATTCCATGGTTGGTTTTTGGAGGTGTTGGCGTGTCATTTTCTTTCGTGCGCGGCATGAAATGCCGGGTTTGCGGTCACAATTATCCCGTCACCCCAAACAATTTTTGTACCGACGATTTTGGACCGCTCGAAATCGACTACGACTATGAAAGCATCCGCGAAGCGATCAGCCGCGCCAAAATCGAAATGCGCCCCTGGAACATGTGGCGCTACCGCGAATTCTTCCCGCTCAACGAAGAACCGACCGTAGGTCTGCACACCGGCGGCACGCCACTGATCAAGGCGACCCGTCTGGGGAAGCTTCTTGGTTTCGACGAGCTTTACCTCAAGAACGACGCGGTCAACTTCCCGACCTTGAGCTTCAAGGATCGCGTCGTCGCGGTCGCCCTGTCCAAGGCCAAGGAATTTGGACTGAAAACGGTTGGCTGCGCTTCGACGGGCAATCTGGCCAATAGCGTCGCTGCGAATGCGGCCTCCGCGGGCCTGGAAAGCTACATCTTCGTTCCGGCCGATTTGGAGAAGGCCAAGATCCTTGGCACAAGCGTCTATGGCGCCAAGGTGCTTGGGGTTCAGGGGACCTACGACGAGGTCAACCGTCTTTGCACCCAGGTCGCCTTCAAGCATGGCTGGGGCTTTGTGAATATCAATCTGCGGCCTTTTTACGCCGAAGGTTCGAAGTCGATGGGGTTTGAAATTGCCGAACAAATGGGCTGGAAAACGCCCGACCAGGTCGTGTCCCCCATGGCGGGCGGCGCCCTGATCGGTAAGGTGCACAAGGCCTTCCAGGAAGGCTGGAAATGCGGTCTTATCGAGAAGGAACCGCAAACACGCTTCTTCGGCGCCCAGGCTACCGGCTGCAACCCAATCACCGACTCGGTGAAGCTCGGCCGCGATCGCCACAAGCCGGTCAAGAAGCCCAACACGATCTGCAAGTCGCTGGCCATCGGCGATCCGGCCGACGGCTACTTCGCCGCCAAGCTCATCAAGGACACTGGGGGCTGGGGCGAAGATGTCACCGATGACGAAATCCGCGAGGGCATGCTCCTTCTTGCCGAGCAAGAAGGGGTTCTTGCCGAAACCGCGGGGGGCGTCACGGTGGCCGTGGCTCGCAAGCTGCTCGCCCAGGGAAAGATCTCACCAAAGGGAAAGACCGTCCTGCTTATCACCGGAAACGGCCTGAAAACCCAGGATGCGATCTCCGAAGTGGTGCCTCAACCGACCGTCATTTCCGCGACCCTCGACTCCTTCGAAGCAGTGCGCGCCAGCCTTGGGGCCATTCCCCAGATGGCCGCCGTCGGCGCCGGAACTTTGGTCGGGGTCTAATTTCCCTAAAATCCATTGAGGTAGGGCATTCCTACGCGGATCGATCCTAAACGATCGATCCGTGTGTCGGATTTTGGCTAAGGTCCTCTTTGCCGCCGTGGCGGAGATACGGCCGCCTTGGAATGGTCCAGGTCGCACGATCCCATGGTGGCGCCAGGAAACTGGGTCGGGATCCTTGGCCATTTCCCTACAGATTGATGCGAGAATATGCCGGAAGCGGGGTGCTCCTCGAAACGAGCGCCGTCGCGGTCAAATTGAGGTAAGCATGGCTGTCAAGGTTTCCATTCCCACTCCGCTTCGCCCCCAGGCAAACGATCAAGCCACGGTGCTGGTCGAAGCCGCCAATGTCGCCGAGGCGCTCAAGAAGCTGATCGAAATTCATCCCGCGATGGGGTCCAAGCTGTTCGAAAACGGCAACTTGCGCCGCTTCGTGAACATCTTCGTCAACGATGAAGATGTGCGCTACCTCGAACAGCTCGAAACCGTAGTCAAGGATGGCGACGAAGTGGCGATCATTCCCGCCGTGGCAGGGGGTTAATCACCATGGCAAACAAGGGGAATTTCGGCCAGGGGGGCTCAGGCCGGGGAAACTCGGGCAAGGGAAATTCTGGTGGAGGAAGTTCGGGCGGCCGGCCGCCGCTCAATCAGCCCCCCTATGATGAGGACGGGGGCGAAGAGGATCGCGAAGACTCCGATGAGACCGACTCGATTTCCGATGCCCTTTCGGAAGAACTCGGCGACGCCGTGGCCTTGTTCCCCGATGTGCCCGAGGAGATGGGGATCGACCCGGTGCTCCTGGGGCTTTTGCACTGTGTCGTGTTCTTGTGCGGTTCCAACGATGAGATCGTTCACCCCGACGGAGCCGACCTCGTCATGCAGCAGGTGATGGCCTGCTGTTCTCGGTTGTCCGGGGCGCGGCTGGCGAAAATCAAGGAAGACATGCACGTGCTCACCGCCTGGTCCAAGGAACAGGGGCACGGCAAGGGCGCGGTCGAATTTTTGGAAACCTTTTTGGATGAAATGGGCGCGGGCACAGGCCAATGATCGCTTCAAATCTTGATCTCACCGAAGAAGACACCGACCGCTACAGCCGCCAAATGCGCTTTGCGGGCGTGGGAGCGGCGGGGCAAAACAAACTGAAAAATTCCCGCGTGCTCTTGTGCGGCTGCGGCGCCCTGGGCACTGTGCTGGCCAATACCCTCGTTCGCGCGGGCGTCGGTTTCGTGCGTTTGGTCGATCGCGACTTCGTCGAAACGAGCAACTTGCAGCGCCAGGTGCTCTTTGACGAGGACGATGCCCGCCAGGGAGTGCCCAAGTCAGTGGCCGGCGCCAAGAAGCTTGGTCAGATCAATTCGTTGGTGACGGTCGAGCCGGTGGTTGCCCACATCGATCGCGGCAACATCCTCGAACTGGCCCGTGATGTCGACCTGATCCTCGACGGCACCGACAACTTCGAGATCCGCTACCTGATCAACGACGCCTCGATCAAACTGGGGATTCCCTGGGTTCACGGCGGCTGCATCGGCAGCCACGGCCAGGTCATGTCGATTCTGCCGGGCGATACCCCCTGCCTGCGCTGCGTATTCGAGGCCGCCCCCGGCCCCGGCGAGGCGGGCACCTGCGATACCGCCGGCGTGCTCGGCATGACGATCAACATCATTGCCAGCTACCAGGCGACCGAAGCCCTCAAGATCTTGACGGGGCGCATCGAAGCAGTCAATCGCGATCTCATTTATCTCGATTGCTGGGAGAACACGTTCCGCAAGATCAAGATCGCGCCGCTGAAGAACAAGGTCGACTGTCCCTGTTGCAAGCACGGCAAGTTCGAATGGCTCGATGGCGAGCAAGGGGCCCAAACCACCTCGCTTTGCGGCCGCAATGCGGTGCAGATCAGCCATGCCAAGCCGATCAAACTCGATTTCTCGGAA
Organism: Gemmataceae bacterium; assembly: GCA_965226945.1. GTDB lineage: Bacteria > Planctomycetota > Planctomycetia > Gemmatales > Gemmataceae > SYLG01. The sequence goes on from OZ245717.1 coordinate 6,322,201, forward strand.
TTGACCAAGAACCTCGCTCACCTTGGCCAGGTCAGCGCGACCCGCTTCCTGTTGCGGTTCAGCGCCGAGGATTGCGAGTTCACCGTGTTTCCCGATGGCCGCGCCATCATCAAGGGGACCGATGAACCGGAAAGGGCCATGGCGCTTTACGCCCGCTACATCGGCCATTAACCCTGCTTACTGTGACACTTTTGTTACTCTCCCGATCCCTTTTGCCGCTTGCGCCCTTGAAGCATCAACCGGCTGACAACCGCGACTCGCAATGACCACCTATCTCGACAATGCCGCGACTTCCTGGCCCAAGCCCGAGTCGGTTTACCGGGCGATGGATCAATTTGCCCGTGAATCGATGGCCAATCCAGGCCGTTCCGGTCACAAGATGGCGAAGGCTTCGGAACGGATTCTCGAAGATGCGCGGGTGCTGTTGAACCGGCTGTTTCAGGGGGATAGCCCCGACCGCTGGGCCTTCACCCTCAATTGCACCGACGCCCTTAACATGGGGATCAAGGGGATCGTCGAGCCGGGCGACCATGTCATCACGACCGATCTGGAGCACAACAGCGTCAGCCGGCCGCTCACCGCACTGGAAAAAGCGGGAGTCATTTCGCTTTCCCGCATTCCCTCCGATGAGTTGGGTACGGTCGATCCAGGCGAGATCGCCAGTGCGATCAATCCCAAGACAAAGCTGGTGGTGATGACCCATGCCAGCAATGTGCTGGGCACGGTTCAAGACATCGAGGCGGTGGCCAAAATCGTGCGCGAAGCGGGCGCGTTTCTTCTGGTCGATGCCGCCCAAACGGCCGGCGTCGTACCGATCAATCTGAACGCCACGCCGATCGACATGCTCGCCTTTCCCGGGCACAAGGCGTTGATGGGGCCGCCGGGTACCGGCGCCCTTTATGTGGGCCCTCGCGTCAAGCTGAAGGCCTGGCGCGAGGGAGGAACCGGGGGCGATTCCAAAACGCCGACTCAGCCGCTTGAGTTTCCGTTTTTCCTCGAAGGGGGAACGCCCAACATCATGGGGATCGCCGGACTGGCCGCGGGGATTCGCTGGGTGAACGAACAGCCCGCGCATTCGGTGCACGAACGCGAGAACGCGCTGGCCAAGTCTTTGTGTGCCGGCCTGGAATCGCTACCCGGCGTGCGCGTGCTTGGTCATCAGGACTGGAAGCGCAAGGTCGCAACCATCAGCTTCACGCTCGAAGGCTTCGAGCCTTACGATTTGGCCGGCATTCTCGATAGTTCGTTCGACATCGCCATCCGGCCGGGTTTGCACTGCGCCCCCTACATCCATGGGGCGCACAACACTTTTCCCGACGGAGCGATCCGCGCCAGCCTGGGGCCGTTCAATACCGCCGAACATGTCGAACAACTGCTCAGCGCTCTGCGGGAAATTGTCGGCGCCTGATTGCTGGACCGTTTCCGGGCAGGCGCCGCTTCCCATCGAGTTCGCCTGGGCGCGAAGGTTTCAGCGCCCCTTCGCATGGGCCAGATCGATCACCTTCTGTGCCAGTGCTTCCGCCGCTTCCAAACCCTTGGCTTCGGCGATCACCCGCACGATCGGCTCGGTATTGCTCGCCCGCAATTGCACCCAGCGGTCATCCCAGTCGAGGCGAATGCCGTCCCGTCGATCGACGACCGAGCCGGGCAGGGCTTTCTCCACCAGGGCGGCGAGCGGTTCGACTCCCGCCCGATCGAGGTGGAGCTTTTTCTTGACGATTGCAAAGGGCGGCAGTTCCTTGACCAGTTGACCAAGGGTCTGGCCGGTGCGGGCAAGCAGGTCGAGGATGCGAACGGCGCCGGCGAGCGGGTCGCGCACCCAGCCGATACGCGGATCGATCAGACCGCCGTTGCCTTCGCCGCCAATGCTCGCCTTGGTTTCCTTCATCATGTCGACGACATTGGCCTCGCCCACGGGCGAGCGGTGCAGGGGCACTCCGGCCCGTTTGGCCGCTTCCGCGGTCAAACTTGAAGTCGAAAGGTTGATGACGACCGGTCCTGGTTCCGCAAGCAGGCATTGCCAGACACCCAGCGCCAGCGTGTACTCTTCGCCGATGAAGTGGCCGCTGGCATCGAGTAAGGCCAGTCGGTCGCAGTCGGGATCGACCACGAGCGCCAGGTCGACTTTTTCCCTGGCGATCGTGGAAGCCAGCCCTTTGAGGTTTTCGGCGGTCGGTTCGGGTTCGTGAAGGAAGTTGCCGTCCGTGATACAGCCAACTGGGACTGTTTCGACGCCCAGTGCCTTCAAGAGTTTGCAGACCGCAGGTCCACCCGAACCGCCGTTGGCGTCGACCAGGATGCGAAACTTGCGCTTGCGAATGGCTTCAGGGGCGATCAATTTCAGCGCGGCGGCGACGTGGAGGTCGATTGGGTCGGCAAGCCCAAGCTGGTGCGGCGTTTGGACGCGGCCGCAACGATCCCAGGCGCGAATGCGCGGAATGGCGCTTTGAAATCGATCGGCGAGCACCTTGCCCGGGGCGGCGGGAAAGACGCGTCCTTCGTGATGGAAGAGCTTCAGACCGTTGTAAGGCGACGGGTTGTGGCTGGCGGTGACCTGGATGGCCCCGGCCCCGCCATAGGCGCGGACCGCCACCCCGACGGTTGGCGTGGGCACCACTCCCAGGTCGATGACCTGGCAGCCCTGGCCAGCCAGACCTGCCGCAGTGGCATGCCTGAGGGCTTCGCCGCTCTGCCGGCCATCCGAAGCGATCAACACTCTGCAGCCGGTTCCATGCGAGGCGGTGAGACTTTCGCCGAGCACCGCGGCGTAACCCAGTGCGGTATCGAGAAAAAGGGATTCGCCGACAATTCCCCGAATGCCGGAAACGCTTACGATCAACGCACTCATGAAGCCTTTTCCCGATGAGATTTGTGAGGCCAAAAGTAGGGTGAAAACCGATATTTTAGGGGAGGGGAGAGATCTGCAAAAATTTTCCCGACTACCCTAACCAGAATCTCGTCTTGAAAACATATGATACTTTTGCGAAGAAAGCGTCTCCTTTAGGGAGGGTCCGCCGATGGAGACCAAGGCCCAGTTTTACTTGGACTTCCTTCGTAATTTTGGTCTGGAGCCCAGACTGGACGATGATGGCGACGTTGTCTTTCAGAAGGATGGAATGGTTTTTGTCCTGATGGCGGAAGAACGAGATCCACGGTTTTTCAGGCTGCTTATGCCTGCATTTTGGAAAGTTGACTCAGACCTCGAACGAGCCCGAGCCCTGGAAGCGATCAACGAAATCAGTTTGAAATACAAAATATCCAAACTTGCGATCGTTCGCGAACGGGTTGTGGCCATGGCCGAATTGTGGATGGACCTCAAGAGAGATCTTGCCGACGAATTCGACCGGATCACTTCGAGCTTGCACATCTCCGTCCGGCAGTTTTATCTGCGGATGATCCATGGGATGGAGGTGGAGCAGAACGCGGGTGATACGTGATAACGGTCTGAGATTTGCTTAAAGTGTTTTTGTTCTTCATTTCATAACGAGGAAAAGGGGGTGCTCACCATGGCACGCGTGCTGATGTGGGAAGGGATCAATGCTACGGGCCGCAAGGTTCGCGGAGTCGTAGCCCTTCAAGAGGGACAGGAAGAAATCACAGCACGGCGCGAATTGGTTTGCACCAAGGGCAATGCCGCCACTCCGGTTCGCGTCCGCCGCATCATCCTGAAAGAACTTCCCGATCTCCCCGCCGGACCCAACGGCGGATCCGAGGGGACTCAGAAGTAGTTCCACGTAGGTCACGGGCAACTGCACCTGCATCAAGCAGGTTCGCCTGTTTCCTAGGCAAAGCTTAAAAGCAGGGCGTGAAGAGAAATCTTCATGCCCTGCTTTTTTTTGCTTACCAGCTGGGTTAGACCGACGCATCGGCTCCCAAATAGATCGGAAATAAGCGAGAAGCCCTTCGAAGTTCAAAACTTCGAGGGGCTTCTGTTGTTGTCTCTTTTATCGTTGTGAGACAGTGAGCCGTCTCAGTTTGTGCCTCTCATACGACCCTGAAGCAAAGGTCCTCGAGGCTAAACCTTGATGATGTCCTTGACCGTCTGGCCGGAAGGAATCATGGGCAACACATGTTCCTGGTAAGGAACCTGGACATCCAGAAGGAAAGGCCCCTTGCTCTCGATCATTTCGATCAAGGCTTCGTCGACATCGGCCTTTTCGGAAATCCGCCGGGAGTTGCATTTGAAGCCGCGCGCGATCGTGACGAAGTCGGGGTAGGGACCCTCGTCGACGCCCGCACCCAGGTAAGTGTGGCCGCGGTTGCTTTGGAAAAACCGATCCTCCCACTGCACCACCATGCCCAGGTGCTGATTGTTGAGCAGGAGCACCTTAACCGGGAGTTTCTCGGTGTAACAGGTGGCCAATTCCTGGATGTTCATGAGGAAGCTGCCGTCGCCATCGATGTCGATGACGGTCGCCAGTGGATGCGCCGCCTGCGCGCCCATCGCGGCCGGAAGGCCAAAGCCCATCGTTCCCAGCCCGCCGCTGGTCAGCCACTTACGCGGCTTGTTGAATCCAAAGTACTGCGCGGCCCACATCTGGTGCTGGCCGACGCCCGTGGCCACGATCGTGTCGTCAAGCAAGCCCCGCTCGCGCAGGATTTCGTGAAGCCTCTTGATGATGAACTGGGGCAGAATGGCATCTTCGCGCTCGGCGAATTTGAGCGGCTCGTTCGTGCGCCATTCGTCGATCTGGCGCCACCAGGACTTGAGGTCCTGCGTGACCGGTCCCGCGTTGGCGGGGCGCTGCTCGATCATCCGGTTCAGATCGGTGAGCGCTTGCAGCACATCGCCCTGAATCGGCAGCAGGGCCGGCTTGTTCTTGTTCAGCTCCGAAGCGTCGATATCGATGTGGACGATCTTGCCGTGCTTGGCAAATTCGCTCAGCTTTCCGGTGACCCGGTCGTCGAAGCGCACGCCCAAGGCCAGGAGCAGATCGGCGTCGTTGATGGCGTAGTTGGAATAGACCGTGCCGTGCATGCCAAGCATGTGCAGCGACAGGTAATGGTCGGCGGGAAAACCGCCCAGGCCAAGCAAGGTCATCGCCACGGGGATGCGCAGTTTTTCGGCGAAAATGCGCAATTGTTCGTGGGCTCCCGAGCCCACGACGCCGCCGCCGGCGTAGATGATCGGCTTGGAGCTGCCCTTGAGCAGTTCGATGACTTTTTCAAGCTCTTCGCGGGTGATCTTGCGGTTGGGGTTGTAGCCGGGCAGGTTCATCGGAGGATCCCAGACGGGAACGACCTTGCGCTGCTGCACATCCTTGGGCACATCGACGATGATCGGACCAGGGCGACCCGTGCCCGCGATGTAGAAGGCCTCTTTCATGACCCGGGTGATGTCTTCGGTCTTTGTGATCAGGTAGTGATGCTTGGTGATCGCCCGGCAGACTTCGACGATCGGCGTTTCCTGAAAGGCGTCGGTGCCGATGACCGGGGTGCTCACCTGGCCGGTGATCGCGATCATCGGGATCGAGTCCATCTTGGCGTCGGCCAGGCAAGTGACGAAGTTGGTCGCACCGGGACCCGAAGTCGAGAAGCAGGCGCTGATCTTGCCGGTGGAGCGGTAATAGCCCTGAGCCGCGAAGCCGCCGCCCTGTTCGTGGCGCGGAAGAATCGTGCGCAGCTTGTCGGAAACCCTGGTCAGCGACTGATGAATGGGCATGCTCGCGCCGCCCGGATAGGCGAATACGGTGTCCACCCCGTGGTTGAGCAGGCACTGGACAAGGATGTCCGCGCCGGACATGGGCTCAGCCGGGAGGGGGGAGTGTTGATTCGCCATGGCAGAAACTCGCTGTCTATCCAAAGTTATGAAAAGCCACAAAAGGACACAAAGAGTTACAAAAGGTTACGAATCGCATCGAAAGGTAACGCAGGGTAACGCAAGGTAAAAAAATTCACTGGGAAAGAGACTCGCTCATTTTAAGGGCAGGGCGAGGGAAAAGGTAGCGATTCGCCGCAATTTCCAACAGTCCTACCCCGTCCTGGTCGAATTGTTTCCAGGCGAATCGTCCATGTTTGGCAAAATGGGAGATCTGTTCCGGTATTCATGGGGATTTGGGGCGTCCTCTTGACGCCATGCCGTGAGAAATGGTACCCCTGTCCTGGTGCCGCGAACTGCAATATCCCGTCTTTGGGAGTCAGACTAAACCCATGGTTGACTACATTCGGCAGATGTGGACCTGCCGCTGGTTCTGGTATTCCTTGGTGCGCATGGATTTGCGGTCTCGCTACCGTGGGTCGGTTTTGGGAATGGGTTGGTCCCTGCTCAATCCGATCGCCATGACGGTGATTTTTTGCACGGTTTTCGCCACCCTCTTGAATCAAGACATCCGCTTTTATGCCCCCTATGTCATGGCAGGGCTTGCGGTCTGGAATTTTCTGCTGCACTCCACGCTTGATGGCTGCCAGTGTTTTCTGAGAGCCGAAAGCTACATCCGCCAGTATCCGGCCCCCATGGCGATCTACCCTTTGCGCAATACCTTGTCGCACGGATTCCATTTCTGCCTGGCGATGGGCCTCGTCATGGTGCTTTCGCTGGCCCTACGAGGTTGGCCAGGCGTGCTGCCCCTTTTGAGCGTGCTCGCCGCGATGCCCCTGTTCCTGGTAAGCGGCTGGGCGGTTTCCGCGGTCTTCGGGTTGGCCAACATCCATTTTCGCGACACGCGCCATCTGTGCGAAATCGGTTTCCAGGTGCTCTTCTATCTCACCCCGATCATGTACCCGGTTTCGCTTCTGGCCGAACGGGGACTCGGCTGGCTTGTCAGCCTCAATCCCGTTGTCCCTTACCTCGAATTGATTCGCCAGCCGATGCTCGAATCGCGCGTGGCCGATCCCACGGTCTGGATGGCCGTATTCCTCTCGACCACGCTGCTGGCGCTCACCGCCGGTTTGGCATTGCGGTCGCGGGAACCCAAGGTCATACTCTACCTGTGATTTTCTTCAGGATCATTCTCCTCAAGAATTCATTGCCGGCGCAGGGAGGCGCGACATGGCACGGGTGCTGATGGAAGATGTCAGTCTGACTTTCAGGGTGCGCCAAAACCAGGTGATCACCCTGAAGGAATTCCTCGTCGGGCAGATGTTCCGCCGCAGCGTCAATCCGTTCATGGAAGTCAAGGCGCTCAAGGAAGTGTCGTTCGAAGTGACCAAGGGGGAACGCATCGGCATCCTCGGCCACAACGGCGCCGGCAAGTCGACCCTGCTCAAAATGCTCGCCGGGATCTACCGGCCCACAAGCGGCAAGCGCACCGTCGACGGCAAAATTTCTTCTCTATTTGACATCCATCTTGGCTTTGAACCCGAAGCCAACGGCTGGGAAAACATCGCCTACCGTTCCTATCTGCAAGGCGAAACGCCGACGACCCTCAAGGACAAGGTCCAGGCGATCGCGGAATTCACCGAGCTTGGCGACTTCCTCAATATGCCGGTGCGCTACTACTCCGCCGGCATGCTGGTGCGACTGGCTTTTTCGATCGCCACGGCCATCGATCCGGAAGTGCTGTTGGTTGACGAGGTGCTTGCCGCGGGCGACCTATCGTTCCAACAAAAAGCGCTCAAGCGCATGCGAGAAATGATGAACCGGGCACAACTGGTCATCATGGTCAGCCACGATCTCAACTCGATCCGGGAACTTTGCACCCGGGCGATTTGGATGGAACGCGGCACCGTCAAGCAAGTTGGACCGGTTGCCGACGTCATTCGTGCCTATCATGACTCGGTCAAGGCTCCTGTCAAGGCTGCCTGACCGGTTCCGCGCCACATCTCCTTTTTCCCGAGTTGGCTCGAATGTCGACCACCAAGTTACCCCCTTTGCGGTTTGTGCCCTGGGTCCGTCCCATGGTTTGGGGCGCGAGCAATTTGACTGGCTCGCTTGGCAAAGTTGCCGCCGCACCGGGAAACTACGGCGAGTCCTGGGAACTGAGCGATCACCCTCAGCATGCGAGCATCGTCGCCAATGGCGAAATCGAAAAAGCCTATGCGGGCCAGAGCCTGCGCGATCTGGTCAGCCAGAACCCCGAAGCGATTTTGGGCTATGCCGACGCCGCCCACGGCGAACGCTTCCCCCTCCTTGTGAAATGGCTCGACGCGGCCGACTGGCTTTCGGTCCAAGTGCATCCCGATACTGAAGCGGTCAAGCGCCTTCTACCCGGCGAAGGGAGCAAGACCGAAGCTTGGTTCGTCATCAAGGCCGATCCGAAAAGCCGCATCTGGGCAGGACTCAAACCGGGCGTCGGCGAGGCCGAAATGCGCGCGGCGATTGCCTCGGGCAACAGCGCCGATTGCCTGCACAGCTTCACTCCCCAATCGGGCCAGTTTTTGTTTCTTCCCGCCGGCACCGTCCACGCCGTCGGCGGCGGCGTGCTCATGGCGGAAATTCAGCAGACTTCCGATGCGACCTTCCGCCTCTTCGACTGGAACCGGGTCGACGCCCACGGAAAATCGCGCCCGCTTCATATCGAAGAATCGATCGGTTCGGTGCACTGGGATAAAGGGCCCGTCAACCCGATCACGATTCCCGGCTTTGGCACCTCCACCGAACCGCTGCACCTGGACCTATGCCACTGCCCGTTCTTTCGCCTTGCTTTTGAGCGCATTGCCCAGCCGATGAATCTGGGTGTATCGCTGGCGCCAAAAATCGTCATGGTCCTGGGCGGCAAGGGCCAGTTGCAAGCCGGCGGAAAATCCGATCCCTTGCGCCAGGGCGACACCTTCCTCCTGCCGGCCGAATGCGACCCGGTCACGCTGGTTCCCGATGGCGTGCTCGAACTCTGGATCGCCGCCACGAAGTGATTTTTTTAGGCAATCAGCAAAGTAGAAAAGCAGAAAAGACATCAACGCAAAGGCGCAAAGAACGCAGGGGCGCAAAGAAGATTTTTTTTGAGAAGTCGATATCGATAGCGTTCTGAGCGGTGCGGTTGGGCCGATTTTCGCGATTGCAACAATCGAGCGATTTGGCGGTGGATCGGGAAATTCGAGCTTCAGCTTCACCCCGAACAAGCATGCCTCATGATCCCCATGGTGGACCTTTGCTGGGGAAACGATGGAATCGCTGGAGCCAGGCATCGAGGAGTACCCCCAGGCCGTCGCGGCCTGGCTGGGAATTCTTGGCGGCGAACCGAGCGATCAAGAAGATGCACTGAAACGATGGCGAGGCATGGTGGGGCGCTGGGCGCGTCATCCGGCCATGCGCCGAAAAGCGCTTTTGGCATTTTTGACCCCGCTGCTTGAAAAGGTGGAACAAGCGCTTTTGGAATGGCCCAGGCCGGTCGAGGCCAAGAACCCCAAATGGGTGAATGTCTGGCTGCAAATCCGCGAAGTCCTGGCGGACGACCCAGATCTGTGGCACCGCGGTGCGTTGCTCGCGCAGATGGCCGATCAGGGGGTCTGGCCGCCGCGCGAGCCTGCCCAACAACCGAAAGACATTCCGCCCGAAGCCAAGCCCGCTGGCCCGGCACCGGTTCCCAGCAGCCGTAAAACCGAAGCGATCCCTCCCACGGTTCCCTTACATGGGGTCGAAGAGGTGCGCGCTGCGGCGGCCCCCGTCAAGCAAGCGGCATCCAAGCCCGGCGCTGCCGCTTCGCCCCAGCCTGCATCGAGTTCCCCACCGCCGAGTCCCGCGACGCCTGGTCCCTCGGTGGAAGCCCAGGGGGGCGTGGCTCGCGTCGGTTTTCCGGTCAGGTCCATCAGGCGCATTGTGCGCGGCAGCGAATCTGGACCCCCCAAGTCTTCGTAAGCCGTAGCCAGAGCATCGTGCTCGGGTGAAGGAATTGATCCCGGTATCCGTTTGCGGGTATAGAGAGGGGGAATGGGTTCTGTCCCTGAACCCATAAATCCCCTGCATCTGGCGGCCCGCATGCGGCAAGTCCCCTTTTGGCAAAAGGCCTTCCCTCACTTTTTCGCATTTTGCAATCGTCCTCTCGGCGTGCGGGTGTTCGTTACGCTCTGGGTGGTCAGCGGGCTGGCCCTTGCCGTCAAATCTCTGGTGAAACCGGGCAGTCATTCGGTCTTTCCGGTCTATTACAACGCAAGCTGGAACTGGTGGCTTGAGGAAACCCTCTACCTCAGGCATCCCCAACTCGACTACTTCCGCTATCCGCCGGTCGCCGCGTTATTCTTCTTTCCCTTTGCCCTGTTCGGTCCGACGATGGGACCGATTCTCTGGGGCTGGTTTTCTCTCGGTTTGTTCGCTTGGAGCTGCCAGCGGCTTTGCGACGCTTTTTTGGTTCCAGGCCGGCGAGATGAAAAACGGTTTGGCTTGATGGTGTTCGGCCTCCTTGCGATGCTCGGGGCGCTTGCGGGAATCTGGAACTACCAGTCCAACGCCTTGATCGGTGCGCTCTTGATCCTCGGAATGCTCGATGTGAAAGAGCGGCGCTGGAACCGGGCCGCCTGTTATTTCACCGGCGCGATTTTGCTCAAGCCGACCGTGCTTCCCCCGTTAGTGCTGTTGAGCGTCATCCACCCCTGGCAAATGGGCTGGCGGCTTCCCCTGGGAGTCCTTTTGGGTTTTCTGGCTCCCCTGCTCACCAAGCCTCCGGAAATCGTTCTTTGGCAATATCAAGAATGGCTCGAACACCTACGCGATACTCATGGTGAGCGCTGGCCGGGATTTCGCGATGCCTGGTTTGCCTGGTTGGCCTTCCGCGAGCAGTGGCTGGGCGGCCCGCTCTGGCCTTTTTTCTGGGATGTCATTCCCAATTTGGTCTACCGCGTTTCGCAAATCGCCGCGGGCCTGGTCTGCTTCGCGGCCGTGCTTCTTTGGTATCGGCGCGGACTAAATCGCGATCAGTTCTTGCTTCGCTCACTGACCCTGGGCCTTTTGTGGCTGATGCTGTTTGGCCCCGCCACCGAATTCCCCACCTTTGGCCTGATTTCGCCCCTCTTGGCCTGGGGGACCCTTGCGGCCTGGGACAAAGGAGAATCATCGCGACCTTCAGGCGGCGCCAGACGGACTGATCGCTGGTTGACCGCATCGAGCCTGGTGTTGATTTTGGTGCTGGGCTGGCGGCCGACGGTCGTCTGGATCGCTCCTCATCTGCCGATCGTGCTCTTGGCGATTCCCCTGGGAGTGGTTCTGTTCGCGATCTGGCTATTTGCCGATACCGACCGGTTGATCCGAAGCGCGCGGTCCGCAGCGGTCAGTCCTGATGATTCTGCCGCTTTGCAGACACGACCGGTCGCGCTCGACAGCACTCGGGCGGCCGGTGCGGTGGCCGGGCCGGCGGCCGCTTAAAAAGACGCCGATCGAGATACGAAAAAGGGCAAGGAATTCTCAATGGATTCCTGGCCTTTGGATTTCGACAACCAACGATTCTGCCCGGTTTAGGCCTTCATCGTTTCGATCAGCACCTTGGCCGTTTCGGGGCGCATGATGCGTGCGTCGGGCAACTGGCCGGCGCGCAAAATTTCTCGCAGTTCCCGGCCGCTGATGCTCACGGTCTTGTAGCCTTTGGGCGCCCAGTCCTCGACCAGGCCGACCCGGCCAAGCTCTTCGTAAAACGCCGCGAAACCGACTTTCACTGGCTTGATGGCCAGATCGCCGCGAAGTTCGTCGAACTTGCGTTGAGCGGCCAGGCCATCCCAAATGTCTTTGCCATCTTCGTAAGGGGCGTCGGCATGCTTGCGGCCGATCACAATGTCGGTGAAACCGTAGTTCTGGCGGTAGATTGCATGCATCACCGCTTCCTTGGGGCCGGCATAAAACATCTTGATGTCGAGGCCGAGCAGGTGAATGCGGTCGGAAATCGCGCAACCGGTCTTCTTCCAGAGGTCTTCGTCCGAATCGCCCTGACCCAGCGCCTTGTTGTCGATGAGCGCCCGGTAGGTCTTCATGCGGGTCACCGCATCGACGTCGTCGCCCTTGGTTTCCCCCACGAGCGGATTGAGCACCGCCCCGGCGAAGTGCCCTTCCCTGACGAGGCGCTCAAGACCCACGACCAGCGCATACTCGTGAGCGCGGTGCAGCGGGTTGCGGGTTTGGAAGGCCACGACGCGCTTGTACCCCTTTTTCGCGAACAGTTCGCGAGTCTGGCGCGGCGTAAGGATCAGGTCGCCGTAGTGGGGATTCGCCTTGGGCTGCAGCACGCGGATATCGCCGCCCACCAGGTGGGTGCGCGGATCGTTTTCGATCATGCGGCCGCCCGGATGGTCGTAGCGGTCGGTGCCATAAACCCCCTTCAAATAGGCGGCTTTATCCCAGGCGAATACTTCCGAAACGGTCAGTTCGGCGAAGCGTTCGCCCTTGGAATTGACCAGTGCGACTTTTTGGCCTTTTTGCAATTTCGCGGCGAGGGCGGCGTCGACGGGCAACGACAACGGAATGGTCCAGGCGAATTTGAGGCCGTTATCGATGATGTGCTCTTCTTGCAGCACGCGATTGAAGGTGGTCTGATCCATGAACCCCTTCAAGGGGGTCAAGGCGCCATCGGCAATCCGGTGGACGGTGGCCAGATCGCCATCGGAGACGGGCAAAGTCTCAAGCGACGCGAGGCCGGTTTTGAAAGCGGATTCGTCCGCGGCGCTTACGTAGCGATCGACCAGTTGTTTTGACGCGCCATGGGGGGGAACCAGATCAGCCATGAAACTTCCTTAAATCAAAAAGAATCCAAAAAAAACAAACGAAAAGGGCGCCCAAAAACAAAACCAAGGGCGATACCGCCCACTTACTCCAAAAGCAGCTTGCGTGTCAAATAGGTTCGATCTGACCTAACGGTCGACAGGAACCAAGCAGCCATCCCAGATCAGATGACATAAATCAGGTCTTCGGGAGTTCGGGAGCGCGTGATGAGGTCTCCCAGAGAGGTCCCTTCCAGGATCTGGCGCTGTTTTTGATGGATTTGCCGCCAGAGCGCGGAGATGACTTCCATCTCGCGGGTGGTACTCGTTTCGGTGAATAACGGCTTGGGCAGGCGGGCCGCGTCGTCCACCGCATCGACGATTTCCGCGAGCGTGATCCGGTTGGCGGGCCGGCCCAGGCGAAAGCCTCCCGAGGCGCCGCGGACACTATCCACCAGGCCGGCAGCCTTGAGCTGCTGCAGCACCTGCACCAGGAATTGCCGCGAAATCCCCTGGCTGGTCGCCATATCCTGCACGCGCAGGGGGGGCTGTCCCGGTTTCACCGAGGCCAGGGCCATCATGGCCAAACACGAGTATTCGGCGCGAACCGTGACTTTCATAGTGTATTCACTTGCAGTCCGTCAAATGCCGCTGCCTTCGCTATGCTCCAGCACATGCAGACCACACTCCTTTTTGACCGTTCCCTGCCAGCGGCCCGCCCGGTCATCCTGTCCCTGGGCGACAGGCTGGGTACAAGGGGCGCAACCGATGCTCGGATAGCCCAAGTCATGGAGAGGATTGTATGGGATATCGTGCTTCATGATATAGGACCAAACATCCTTCTTGGTCCAATCTAGGAGAGGGTTGACCTTCACGAGGCGAAACTTCGCATCCCAGGCGATTTTGGCGGCTTTCGCCCGGTCGGGCGTCTGATCGGCCCGAATCGCACTGATCCAGGCATCATAGCCTGCCACGGCACGCTTCAAGGGCACGATCTTGCGGTCATGGCAGCACTGGTCGGCGCGGTGCCGGTAAAGCGGGCCGCCATGCTCCGCCTCGTATTCGGCGATGGTCGTTTCCGCCCGGACATACTCCACTTCGATCCCGTAGCGGCGCTTGATTCGTTCGCGCAGTTCCAGCGTTTCAGCAAACTGGTAACCGGTATCGAGGTTGAAGATGCGCACCGAGGGATCAATCTCGGCGAGCATATGAATGATGCAGCAGCCCTCGGCGCCGAATGCCGTGGCCATCGTCAGCCGCGGCATGAACTCGGAGACCGCGAATTGGAGGATTTCCTGGGCATTGGCGCCTTGTAACGACTGGTTCCACTGTTCCACCTGTTCTTTCCAGGAGGAGGTCAGCAGGCCATCGCGAACAGGCGCGGGAATCTTGGAGAGCAAGGGAAGAAATCTCGAAACTTAATGTTCCTGATTATCATCATTATCTTCGTCAGGTTTAAGCCGAAATCAACCCCTGCAGGCGTGGATTTGTAGAAATGATGTACAAATGCTTCGTTATTTCGTGGGTTTCGCCGTCAAAATCACGGCCACAGGGGTTCCCAGGGCGGGAACCTTTTCGGTCCACGGCTCGAAATTGAGTTCGTTGTTCGCCTCGGAGACTTCGATGGAAACATCGATCAGCGACGACTCGAAATTGCTGATGCTGATGTAATCCCCATCGTTGGCCAGGAAGTGTGGAGGCAGTTTTTCGTCCTGCCAGTTGGGCACCAGCTTGCTGCCGCCGAACACCCAATCGGCTTCCAGGTGATTCTTGGTCATCGACTTGCGGATCCACTCTTTGGCATCGACGGTCTGGTCCTTCCCCTTCTCGTCCTTGTACCTCAGGCTCACATCGAGCGTCTGACCCGTGGCGGGCTGAAAGCTGGGAACAAATCGGACCGGCGAACCCGGTTTGAATCCGGCCGCAAGCAGAGCCTGATGAATGTCCTTGGCGTTGGCCGGAGTCGAGAGGATCGATTCGTGCTCCTTCGATTTTTCCCGGCAAAGGAGCAATTCCAGGAACCCGGCGCGGCGAACGACTTTGGCGGTGACCACGACCGCGCGACGATTCGGTTCAATTTCAAGAAAAACGTGCGGTCCAACCTGAACCACCTTGGCGCCAGGGGTGACCGGTTTGTCCTCACCCGGTTTCCTTTGACCCGGAGTCTCCTCACCCTCTTCCGCCGTGGAAATCGAGCCTTCGCTCGGGACCGCCAGGTTTGAAGCTGAAGTGGCCGGCTTGAAGATTCCCAGCACCCAAGCTCCGCTCAAGAATGCAAGGACAAGCGCGGACAGTCCCAGAAATATTGTCTTGCCCATGGAAGAGGCCTCCCCTTTGCGGCGAATGATATCTGATTCTACAGGCCGGCCTTGCAAACCATCTGCATCAAAGACCATCTAACTTCCAAGTCCGTCTGACATTAAAGTCCGTCTGACATTAAATCCCGTCTGACGTCAAATACCGTCTGACATTAAATTCCGTCTGACGTCAAATACCGTCCAGGCCCTCGATCCACCGGAGCATCGTTTCGAGCGCTCCCAGTTCCAGATACTGCTGCCCGCTCTGCGGCATGAGGTGTAAGTAGGCGGGTAATCCCAGGTCGCTCAGGGTCTTTTGCGTCTGACGCAGCGCCTCGGCCTGGGGATCGCGATCGCCTGTGCACAAAAAGAAGGCAGGCAGGCCGTTAGGGGGCGCTTCCTTGGGCAAGGGACTTGGCAAGGTGCCCACGGTCGCGACGGCCTTGAAAAGCCCCTTGGAATGAAAGCCCAGGTGGCTAGCCATCTGGCCCCCCTGGGCAAAGCCGTGAGCCACGATCCGGTTGTTGTCGATGTTGCAACTGTCCTGGAACGTCCGCACCGCCTCAAGAATGAAGGGATCGTCGGCGACCGTCCAACCGGCATCGGCCTCGCACACGGGCATCAACAGTACGAGCCGATTGCGAGTGCAAAATAGCTCCCACAGGTTGATGATCTCCTCGAAGTCTCGGTCCTTGTTGCGGCCCGGCGGGTGTAGCCATACCAGCAGGCCATGGGATTCCTTGCCGGCATTTCTGGGAACCAGGGCTTTCCAGCTACGATCCTGGGCGGCGTTGGTGCCGCGTACGACGCCGGTTTGCGGTTTTTTGTCGCTGGCTTTTTCTTCGTTTTCCGCTCGGGCGCTTGCATTTTCAGGCTGCAGGTTGGCCAGGGTGAGCGAGCCCAGGCCGGTTTTCACCTTGAGGGGCGAAATGTTGGTCGCCCCCTTCTTTTGCACGAGCAGCTCGATCTCCATTCCCGCCAGCAGGCCATCGAGATTTTGAATCAGTTCCTTGCGATCGAATTTGGGCGCGGCTTTCAAGGCCGGCGCCGCCGGTCCGCGTGGCTGTCCGGGAAACACCGGCCGGGCGGCGAGGATTCGGTCGCCTGGCTTAAGTCCTGCTTTTTCGGCGGGACCTTCGGGTTCCAGTTGGCGAATAAGAATGCCCTTGCCGGCGTCGTCGCGCATCGGGAAAAGCCCCAGCCTCGCGCGGTTTTGCCCCCGGCTTGGGCTGGCCAATTCGATCTTGGCTTTGATCTTCGTCTCGCCGCGCTGTAACTCCAGTTCGACCGTGTCGCCTGAGTAGTATTTCGCCATGGCCGTCTGGAATTGAGCCGTCGATTTCACGCCGACCGGCCCCACCGCTATGATCTTGTCGCCGGCTTGCATGCTCGCCTTGGCCGCAGGCGAGCCGGCCTGCACCGTACCGATTTCAGGCTCGTCGGAGAGCGGATCCATGCCTTGCTTGAGCAGAATGCCGATCATTCCTTTTTGCAAGTCCTTGCCTTGCATGAGCCGGGGCAGGTTCCCGAGGATCTGCTCGATCGGAATCGCGAAGCCGATCCCCGAGTCGTACCACTCGATGCCTGCCCCTTCTCCTTCCGCCTGGGGCGACAGGGGAACCAGAATGCCCGTGACCCGGCCGCGCAAATCGATCAGCGGACCGCCGTAATTGACCGGCGAGACCTTGGCATCGGTCTGGATGGCCTTGCCTTGAATGCGCGCCAGCGCGCTGACAATGCCAACGCTGATGGAAGGCAGGGCATCGCCCGGCGAGAGCGTTCGGCCCAGAGCCACGACGGTCTGCCCCACTTGCAACTCGGCCGGCGGCGCCGCTCGCGCCACGAGCGGCGTGGCGGAAGGGACCTTGAGCAAGCTGATCATCCGCGTTGTGTCGGTGGCGACCAGCGTCGCGATATGGCGCGCCGTACCAATCGACACGATGATGCTGGTCGGCTTGTTGGCAAAATTGAATGCGCTCGACACGATCCAGCCGTCGGGATGAATGACCACGCCCGTAGTCGGCCCGGTGCCTTTGCGAAGGAGATTGTTCTGGCCACGGGGATTGCGATCCATCGCTACCATTTCCGAGCCGCCGGTCGTCTCGATCGTGACGACCGCCGCCGCGGCCGATTTTGCGGCGGCGAGCACCGCCTCTTCGCGCGTGGACTGCGCGGAGAGGCTACCGGCTCCCAGGGACAAGAGCCCAAGCAGCAGCAAACCAAGTCGATGCAACAATCTGGCGATGCCGCTCATTGCGGCTCCGGTCGCCCTGTTCCCGTGCGCATTGATTGGATGCAAGGTCGGTTCCGATATTGGGCGAATCATGGCTTGGGCGCTTCCGGCTTGACGCCTTCAGGTTTCGGCGAAGGGGACTCGTTGGGGTTCTTTTCCAAAGTCAATTCAAACCCCTCGAGCCGATCTTTTCGCCTGACTTCGATGCGAACTTTGTCGCCGGGCCGATAGCGGATCGTGTTTTCCAGATACGACTGGATCGTCGGCACCGGCTGGCCGTCGATATACACCACCAGGTCGTCCACCTTGATTCCCGCCTTGGCCGCGGGCGATCCGGGCACCACTTCCTCCACATAGGGGGGTGTCCGGTCAAGCAGATTGCTCACGAGCACCAGGCCGGAATATCCGCCCCCCGATTTGGGTTTCTCCAGTCGCGGCGCAGTTCGATACTGTTCCTTCTTGCGGACCATTTCCAGAATGCTCGTGGTGGTCGTGCTCATCGGCCCGCGCACCTCGATTTGCGCCTGGATCGGTACGGCGTAGTTGACCCAGGTATTGGTCAGCTCGTTGCGTACTTCCCGGCCCAAAAGCCCAATCAAGGTGCCGCTGCGCGTCGTCAGCGCCCCGCCCGCCGAGCCGGGATTGTTGGTGATCGCATCGACGACATAAACCATGCCCGAATAGGGGACATCGAAGATGCCAATTTTGCCAAATAAACGGGTGTAGGAAGCGATGTGCCCCTGTTGAATGCTCAAGGGTTCGTCGCGAGTCGCAATCTGAAAGGCATTGCTGAAGGCGAGCACCGGTAGTCCGGCGGGCGATATCGGCAATTTTGCCGTTTCCTCCAGATCGAAATGGGGCAAGTCCTCGAACTTTTGCTTGGAGTCGCCCAAGCGCAAGAGCGCGGTGTCGAGTTCCGGTTCGCGCGCGATCACGCGCGCGCCGATGCGCGTGCCGTCATAAAGGTGAACGACCAGATCGCCCGATTCGGGAAGGTGATTGTTGACCGTCAACACCAGACCATCGGCCGAAACGAGGATGCCGGTGCCGTAAGAGGGCAACCCCTTGATGCCGCCTGGGCCGAAGATCTTGACGAGTTTGTTGTTCGTTTTCTGGAAAACCGAATGAAACGAATCCTGACCTCGAATGGCACAAGGTACGAGCGCGAGCACCACCGCGCTCAGCAGAGGGATGACACGTTTCCAAGGAAAAGAAAGAACAGGCGGCATGGGGAAACTCAAGGTTTGATCGTCCAATCTTGGACCTTCAAGCGAGCAAAGACGCGATCTCCCTGCGCGATGATCCAATCGCGCGGCAGGCTGCGCCCCTGGGGATCGAGACTCGGCTGAGAAAAATGGATCTCACAAGGATCTTCCCCTGCTTCGGGGGTAACCTCCACGGCCAAAAGGGCTCCGGTGGTCAAGTCGAGATACCAACGTCCCTGCACGCCGCCAAGCGAGGTTTTGAGCACTTCGGCCATGCGAGGTTTTCTTTGATCGAGCGGTTGGCCCGGTTCCGCCGGAGGCCAGTAAGGCTCGGTGCCTCCGTGCTGGCAGCCATCGCCAGGAAAACCAGCTTCCAGTTGCGTGAGCAACTGGCGCAAATGAAACAAGGCGACAAGCAAGCCGCCGCTTCCGGGCGGATCCTTCAATACCTGGGCCGAAACATCGAGCTTCAAGGGCTCCAGGGAAAAATCGATGCCATCGAGAATGACGACGACGCGGTCGAGCACGGCCGGTTTGTCGTCCACCGCCGCGATGCCGGGAATCAGGCTGAACTGCCAGACGCTTTGCGCATTCTTTTCCTGGAAGGTGCCCGTGCCCTTGAGCGCCCATTCACCCTTGGCATCCTTCAACTTGAACTGTTCGTTGATCTTCTTGAGCGCGCGATCGCGGGCTGTTTTGTTGAAGTGGTAGTTGGCAAAGCCCTTTTTTGCCTCGTAGAGCTTCTTCACTTCAGCGGGAAGTGGTTTTTCAGGCGGCGCCCCCGGCGGCCGAGGGCGCCCTTCGGGATTGGCCCCGCCTTCCTTGGCCGGCGGCGGCTCGGGCCTTTCGCCGCTGGCCAGACGCACCAGCATATCGAGGCGCCGGGTTTCCCCCATTTCCGTGACCCGGCGCACGCTCAAGGGCACTTTCCATCCCGCCGGCAGCGTTCCCAGAATGTTCTTGAACTGGTTGACGCTCGAAACCGGCCTGCCTGCAAACTGGATGATCTGGTCTTCAGGCATCAGGCCTCGTCTTTGCGCATCACCCGGCGCGACCTGGGTTACAAGGATGCGCGCGATCGTCGAATCTTCAACCGTGCTCACCAGCGCTCCCAATCCCGCATGTTCGGCAAGCAGGCCGGACCGCAAATTGCCCAGGAAATTCTTGATTTGGTTGGCGCTGATGGCATAGCCGATGCCGGAATTGACCCGGCCGCGCTTGTCGAAGGAACCACGGCCGTTGATGCCGATCAGTTCGCCCGCCATGTTGTAAAGGGGGCCGCCCGAGTTGCCCGGATTGATCGAGGCATCCATCTGAATGCAGTCGGCATATTCGTACATTCCCCGTTCCGGATACTGGTAGCGGTGCGTGCCGCTGACCAGGCCGAACGTCACCGTGGGGCTAAAGTCGGTGGCGAGCAAAAAGGGGTTGCCAAGCGCCACGGCCCAGTCCCCGGTTTTCACCAGGTCGGAATCGCCCAGGACCGAAAAAGGAAATTTGAAATCGGGCGTGGGGGGCAAGAGCTTGATCAGGGCGAGGTCGCCCATCTTGTCGAGGCCGATGAGCACCGCGTCGTACATTTTTCCATCGGGCAAACCGCAGCGCAAAGCCGCGCCGCCGCCGGCCACGACATGGAAATTGGAAAGCGCGTAACCGTCGTCCGAAATGAGCACGCCTGATCCGCCGCCACTGACGACCGCGACCGTGGCCGGGGCAATCTTACGAATGATCTCAATC
Organism: Gemmataceae bacterium; assembly: GCA_965226945.1. Taxonomy (GTDB): domain Bacteria; phylum Planctomycetota; class Planctomycetia; order Gemmatales; family Gemmataceae; genus SYLG01. The sequence goes on from OZ245717.1 coordinate 6,342,228, forward strand.
CGCTGCTTTTCCTGGGCGAGCAGATCGGCCGAGAGCACCGGGGCAGGTGGCTGGGCCGGTAAAGGTCCCTGGGCCATGGGGGCCAGGAGGTTCCAAAGCACCATCGGGACCAGTCTGGCCCCATCCATTGTGGCGACCATCCGCGTCCACGGCACCATCATGACGAGCGCAAATCCGGGGGACATGGAACCTACCTTGATACCTTGGGGTTCGCCAAAATCAGGTGCCGTCCAAATGGGGAAAGATCGGTGCTTTCCACAATGAATTTGAGACTTTGCACATCCTTCAGGTTGAGCGCCAATTTCTCTCCCCTGGCGCGATTTTCCGGCTTGAGTTCGATCGTGGCCAGCAGTTTGCCGTCCCCTTCCACTTTCAATCGCACCGCGCCGTCGGCTGAACCGGTCGAGTCGTCGGCGCCGACGATCGCCTGGAGCTCCCGGTACTCTCCCTTGAGCGCATAGGAAACCTGCGAAGGCGCGGGGAATGCCAGGCCACGATCATAGGTGACGCCGCGTATCTTGATCGGGCCGCCATCGAGGTTGGAATCGCGACGCACGCGATCAAGTCGATCTTCGCTACCGGTGAGCGCCCCGGGCTCCCATTCCATTTCCGACAACCAGGCCAGCTTGCCGCGGCTGAAATCGATGCGAACCAGGCTCTCCCAGGGTAAATTCCTTTCGATGCCGGAGGCCAGGGTGATTGCCAAACCCGCCGAGGATGCCGCGCGGATTTGCCCGATTTCCATGGTTTGTCCGGTGACATCGTCCGCCCGGCCAAGCGGTGCGAGCAAATCGGACTGGGTACCGCGCAGCCAGATGAGCCCGTGGAGATTGGCCTGCTGCACCGGCAATTCCGTTTTGGAACCCGTCGGCGTAAAACCGATCGTCTTGCCGTCGGCCGAACCTTTGCCGAGGGTTCCCTCAAGGCCATTGATCGTGGACTTTTCGGGGTTGTCCTTATCCTTGCGTAGGACCACGAGCATGTCTCGCCGCCTCGCCTTCGCGAGGCGATCCTTCCAGTCTGCGGCAAAGGCGGTGTCCTGCGCGGGCTTGAGAATGCTTGAGAATTTTGCCAAGGGGATCGCGATCGCCGCGCCTTGCAGCGGCGTCCATTCGACCGTTTCGTCCTTGATGGAATATTGCAGCCCACGAAGGCGAGAGCCGTCGACGAGAACCGCTTCGCAATAAAGCAGGGGGGCCTTGGGCCGATTGGGAAACTCGAGGCTAAGCACTTGCCCCAGCGGGAAACTCTGAGGTCCAGTGCCCGTTTTTAAGGTGAATTTTTGAGAATCGGCAAATTCCAACGTTCCCTGGACGGAGCCGCCATCGATGGTTTTCAAAACGGGCGGCTGGCCAAGCAAAAGGGTCAGAATGGTCCAGGAAGGCGCGAACAACAACGGCGATCTCCCTTAAACTCGGGTTATCCCAGCCGTATCCCCGTTTAAGGCCAACTTGCCAACGCCTTCACTCAACCCAATTTCAGGCTAAGGGGCCGCGGGCACCGGGGCAGGGCTCGTCTGGGAGAGCTTCTTGAAATAGAGCTCAATGGCTTCTTTGTATTTGGTCGGAGCGTTGCGGGTTAGTTCAACCAAGGCCCGCGCTCGGTCTTTTTCGGGCAACTTGCCCCAGACTTCCGCAAGTTCCTTCACACGTTTGGAATCGACGCCACCTTGCCCTTGAGGACCACCGGGAGCGCTGTCTTTCGCGGGATTCGTAGGCTGCGTGCTATTGCCCGGATTTCCTTGCTGGGGAGCGCCGTTGGGGCAATTGCCGCCGTTGCTTGACGAAGATTCCTTCTGCTGGTTTTCCAGATCCTTGATCATCTCATCCAGACGCGCGACCACCTCTTTTTGAATCTTCTGGGTTTTCTTGCCGCCACGAGAGACTTCGAGGCGCCTTTGCAAAATCTCCATTTTCCGGCTGATCCAGGCCAGGTCCTTATCGCGCCAGGTCGACAAATCGTAGGCCAAAAGCAAGCCGAGCATCCGGTAGCGTTCCGGCAGTTCCGGCACATCTTGCAATAGGCGGTCGAGGCTGTTGAGCGCTTCTTCCTTGAGCATCAGGGCATGCTCTGAAACCGCCCGGTGATAAAGGTAAGTGGCAGGGTCGGCGACCTGTTCGGGTTGGAAAAGGTTCAGCGATTCGAGAGCGTCTTCATGGATGCGCCTCAAGCTCAAGGCCCGAGCATACGCGACCGCCAGATTGGCGCGCAGATAGATCGACTGCGTGCCATCCTTGAAGAGCGCCGGCATCGATTCGGGAGGCAGACCATAAGCGTCTCGGGCCGACGTGAGCATCGCCGCGATCGCTCGATCGCCCAGACCGAACGAATCGGCGACCTTGTCCGACAGCGGTACGTCGCGGCTCCATAGTTCTTCAAAGCGCTTTTCGACGCCCGCGTTCCAGGCACCCTTGCGATTGAGCCATTCTCGCGACTGCTTTTTTGCTTCCTCGGTGGAGGAGTTGCGAAGCACTCCAAAGGCAGGTTGGCTAAGCGGTGCGGCCGGGACCTTCGGGGTGCCGCCATCGGCAAGCGCCATCGGGGCTTGAGTTAACCCCAGGATCGCCGCGCCAAGCCCTAAGCGGATTGAGGCGAATAGCCCTAAGCGATTCGAGGCGCAAAGAGCCGCACGGCGTGCGGTGGTTGCCAGAGTTGCCGTCCCCATAACCTCGCCCCCTTCTTGATGACGCCGATCAAGGTCGAGTCATCGTTTCATTATTGGGCCTTATTGCGTCCGAAAGCCATATCCCGGGTCACCTTGGTGATCTTTTCTTGACGAGTGCCCAGGTCAAACAGCTCTTTTTTCAGTTGATCGACCTTTTCGCGTTCCTTGAGGTCGCTTACTACTTTCGGCTGTTCCCCTTCGAACTGCCGGGCGTAGGTGGTCGTCCTTTGGTTGACGCGCAACTGCATCGAGCGGATCATCTTCAATTCGGCGATCTGGTCGATGAGTTTTTGATCGTTGTTACTGCTGCTGCTTTCGCCGCCGGAACTCGGCTTTTGTTGTTTGGATGGTTCCTGACGGGCTTTTTTCAGCGCGGCAATCATCTCCTTGAGCGAATCGATGATGTCGGTTTCGATCCCCTGAGTGATCGCCGCAGCATCGGCTTTTTTGAGCTTTTGCGAAACGAGCATCATGTCCTGGCGGACCTGGCCAAAGACCTCGGCGAAGGCAATGGCCGAACCTTCCTGTTCGATGAGGAGAAGGGCCGCGGAGGCCTCGCGCACGATGGCATCCTCGGCGTCGCCCAGTTCCAGGCCGCGCTGATCTTCCGACCGCGATGGCTTGCCACCCGGTTGGCTCTGGATCGCCTTATCGAGCTCCTCGGTCGAAGTTTTGACCGAGATCTGCATGTTGAGCATTTTTTCGCAGCGCTGTTGCAACTGCGCCAGGAGCTTTTTCATCTCCTCCTCGCGGATTTGCTGCAAAAGCTCTTCGAGCTTCTTCTGGGCCTGCTTCAACTTGTCGAGCGCCTGGGTCTGATCGTTCGAGGCGCCCTTGTTGTCCCCCTTGGCGATCTTTTCCTGAGCTTTTTCCTGATCCTGGGTGGCTTCTTTAATGCTCTTCTTGGCTGCCGCCTGTTCGGCCGATTCGTTGGGGCTAGAAGGGCTCGGCTCTCCCGATTTGGGTTCACCGCCCTTGGGTTCACCCCCCTTGGAGTTGCCCTTTTTGGGATCACCTGATTTTCCCGAAGGATCGCCCTTGCTGTCTTTTCCGTCTTTTTTGGACGCATCGGACTCTTTGGCGTCCTTATCGTCTTTTCCTTCTTTTCCCTTGTTGGCTTCCTTGGGGTCCTTGTCCGAACCTGCCTTGCTCGCGCCTTTGTCCTTGGGAAGGCCCGCCAGATCCTTGGTCTGGTTGGTCACTTTCTTTTGCGCCGATTCCAGATCTTCTTTCCCCTGCTTGCCAAGCTCGGTGCTGGCGCGCACTCGTTCCTGGCGGGCGATGATCTCCTTCAGTTCCTGCAGCGTCTTTTGCGCATCTTCTTTCTCTTTTTTCATCTGGTCTTCGCGATTGTCGTGTGCCAGGATGTCGATCAGTTTGCGCAGGTCGTCGCGCAGTTCCTGATTGCGATTCATCATCTGCTGCATCGTTTCCAGATTGCTAAAAGCGTCGCTCTTTTTGAGGTTTTGCACCAGCGTGTTGAATTTGCCGTCGGTTCCCTGGCGGGCCACCATCTGCAAGGCGCGTTCGATCGCCTGAGCTCGAGCCTTGTCTTCAGGGCGAGGGCTATTTTCGAGGCGTTGCTTCAAACGCAAAAGAGATTGCTTCAGATCATCGAATTCGCGGCGCAGGCGATCCTGGGTGGTCGCCGCTTGATCCTGGTTCGGACCTTCCGCTTTGGGCGGTGTCTTCGCGCCATCGGTCCGGCCCTGGGCCGCGCAAAGCGCAAGCAAGCCCAAAAAGACGGCTAAGGATAAGATGCGCATGGAAATCGAGCCCCGCGATTCATGGGTTCTTTACATTATGAGGCGCAAGTCCCCAAAGAGCCAATCGAAAACCCCCGGTCCTTCCCAGTTCGCGAATTCAGTACACTCGCACGAGCAATAAGTTACAGGCAAATCTCCTGCCGTGGGCTCGCAGGATGACCAAAGCACTTCGCAAAACCGGCCGGTCAAGAATAACAACGGACGGTGAAAACATGTTGGAAGCAAATGGATGAGGAAAAGGTGAGAGGTTCCTCAACCCGTGTAGGCTTTGGCCAATACCTTTCCTCGGCAAATGGGTAGGGGTCTGTTGAGAGGATCGTGAATTTCCATGTCCTCGGGGATTCCGAGCCCATGGAGAATCGTTGCATGCAGGTCCTGCGGGGCGATCGGATCGTCCTTGACGAAGGCGCCCATCTTGTCGGTGGCGCCAAGCACCTGTCCGCCCCGAATGCCCGCGCCACAGATCGCGCTCGAAAAGGCATGGCCCCAGTGGTCGCGGCCGCCGTTGGGGTTATGTCTTGGCGATCGGCCAAATTCGCCGGTCCAAACGATCATGGTCGAATCGAGCAGGCCGCGCTCCTTGAGGTCGTCAAGCAGGGCGCTGAAGGCCAGATCGCTGATCGGCAGCAGGTGATCCTTGCAGCGCGCACCGTTGCGGGCGTGGGTGTCCCAGGCGGGAGAATCGTCGGTGTCGCCGGGCATGCGGGTCCAGTTCACCTGAATGAACGGCACCTGCGCCTCCACCAGCCGCCGAGCGAGCAACAGGCTCTGGCCCCATCGGTTGGAACCGTAGCGTTCGCGTAAGGCCATCGGCTCTTCGTCGATGCGGAACGCCTTGGCGATCGGCCCGGAGCGAATCATGGCAAAGGCATCGCGGGTTTGCCTGGCCTTGGCTGCCGTTCCCTGGATCACGGAAATGTGGCTTTCCAGCAGGGAAAGCAGATCGGCTCGGCCGCCGACGCGATCGATCGAGACTTCTTCAGGCAGGCTCAGGCCGCCAATGGAAAAGCCTTTTTTCGAAGGGTCGCAGTGAACCAACCAGGGATCGCAAATGCGCCCCAGGAATCCCGCGTCTTGGCCCGGCCAGGGGATGCCGCCCGTGTTCCAAATGTGTTCGGGGATCGTGATCGAACTGGGCAGGCCCGGCCGGTCAGGTTTGACATGACGGATCGCCGAGCCAAGCGACGGATGGTCGTTGGGAAAACCGACCTTCGCGTTTTCTGTCTGCATCGGGATGTGGGGAACGCCCGTCAGCATCCAGTAACCGCTTGAGGAATGGGCGTTGTCGGCGGTCGTGCATGAGCGCAGCACGCAAATGTCATTCATGCGCCGTGCGGCCTGGGGCATCAATTCGCTGACATGCAATCCGGGAATTTTGGTCGCGGTGGGGGCGAATTCCCCCTTAACCTCAGCTGGGGCTTGGGGTTTGGGGTCCCAGGTCTCGTGTTGGGGAGGTCCGCCGAGATGGAAGAGGAAAATGACCGATTTTGCCTTGCCAAAACCATTTCCTTCCATGGAAGGAGACGCTTTGAGGCCATTGGAACCAAAATACGGAGCCAAACCGGCGGCAAAACCGATTTTTAGCCAATCACGGCGAGGCAAGTGGGTGCGGCGGGGAGAGCGGGCAGGATGCAATCGATGCCTCCGCAAAGGACGAGATTTTGGAGCAGGGGATGCTTCAGGTAGGTGATGGAAGTTTACCCGATCCTGTGCAAAAGGGGAAGATTAAGGCGGCAAATGAGCGCTTCCACCGAATATTGCCGTCAGCCGAACCTCAAAAAAGCGCAAAGGGGAGCTTTTCTCCTGGATTTGGGTTGTGCAGTCCCCGATGAAATGCCTGCAAATGGGTCTCTAAACCTGGGACTGAAAGGTAGTGTTGTCAGGAAAGGAAAAGATCTAACCCGAACTGGACCGATCCATTGCATAGTCCTGAGTGCGATGGGCGAATAAGAGGAATCGATCGATGCAAAAGCTCGTGATCGTAATGGGGGTCGACGGCGGGGATGACTACATCAACGACAACTACCTGGATGCCGGATGGCGAGTCGTTTCCATGACGCCGATTGTCAATTTTGAATCGAGCGGCACGCTGGCGGTGCTCCTTGAGAAAGAGGGGGAATAGGTCTTCATCACGGCTCAAAAGTCCAATTCATCATTGCCTTGCCAAGCAGTGATTTCAGGGGTTCCCGGAGCACAACCGTGCCGCACGGCACGGTTGCTCGCTCGTCGGAGTGGGCGGGCGGCAGATTGCGGAATCGGTGAGCCGCGAAATGGTTCAGGGATGCGGAAAAATACGTCGTGACGAAGCGAAAGACTGAATATTGGCTGATTCCGCCGAAGGTGTACGCGGAGATTGTTGCGTCGATGCAGAACATCCTGGAAACCTACGAGCAGCTCTACGATACACCTGTTCTTGTCGCATGCATGGACGACCAGCCGGTGCGGTTGCTGAAAGAGACGCGGTTTGCGGCCACGGCCAAACGGGAACATCCGTGTTGGGTTGATTACGAACTCGAGCCCGACCACCGGGGCGGCTTCGATGTGGAACCACTTCCCGACAGAACTTAGGATGTGAAATCGTTGAGGATTCACAATAAATAACTGTTGAGTCAACGATCGTTTCGAGCCGGATTGCAGCCTTTAAAATCACTCGATCAAATGTGCTTGGCGGTGTACCATGATCTTGGTGAATCGCGTGCGAGCGCGCATTATGGCGTTTTACTGCAATGGTTGCATGGTACTCCCAATCTGTCAGCGAAAGGCTCGTTTTACGGAAGCCATCGCGCGGCTGCGGCACTTGACCGCTGAAAATGGAACACAGCAGTACGGCTAACGGGTCTTTAAGATCCCGTGGCGCCGCCTTGAGGGGGAAAATGCGCGCTAGGCGATATCTGTCCCGGTGGTTAAGAAGAAAGCACGATCAGTCATGAATCATTTTTCTGAATTTATTTTTCGGTGCTTTAAGAAACCATTAAAAAAAGTTAGTTCTTGTGCACTATGGCCGGCAGAAAATCAAGGCAAGAAACCGTTTTTGCGACTCGAGAATCTCGAAAGCCGGCTGTGCCCGGCGGTCAATTTTCAATTTACCCTCGACTCTGCAAATGGCGGGTTTGGTGCATTCCCCGGGGTTTTGGTCAACCTACAGGAAGCGGCAAAGCTATTTTCCGGCTTTTTGGATGGCAACGCCACGATCGAAGTGCTCGTGAATGTCGAAAACTCCAGGCCAACCGCCAGCGCCGCGGCCAAGGCCGCGTTTGATACCGGTCGGATTTCGGCAGATGGCCGCTCGATCTTCGAAGACGGGACCTTGCGAGAGATCCGGACCGGCGCCGACCCCAATGGGAGCACCGAGGACATCGACATCTATGTCAATACAGCGACCTATCTGCCAGTTTCTTACCCGGAGGGCGCGCAAGGTTTCGATGTTAACCTGACCGCGGTTTTCGTGCACGAGCTCTTTCATGGGTTTGGGATCAATGGATATCGCGATGTGGATTCGAAACAATTCCCGTCCTCAGTCAAAAGCGTTTTTGATGAGTTGACTGCGTTTGGCTCAGGTAGCGATAGCTCGGTGCTTTTTTTTAATGGTTCGGCGGCCAAAGCGGCTTATGGAAAACCGATTCCACTCCCAAGCTTGGCCCCGGAAAAGCCAGGCGACCCGGATGGTCGCTGGTACCATCTGGGAAACCGTTCCGGAACCGGATTTGACCCGATCTTGTTGAACGACGTTATGGAAGGTCCGGTTTATTTCCCGGTCTTCACCCAAAAGGATCTGATCATTAGCGAAATTGATATCGCTATCATGAAAGACCTTGGCTACAAGGTTAATCCAAGACCAAGGTTTACGACATCAGCGAGTACGAGTTTTGAAGCGGGAAAAGCCGGCGCTTTTCAGTTTGCGGTGACGGGCGCCTCCGCGCCCACCTTCTCGATCGCTTCCGGCTTGCTTCCCGCTGGCGTGGTCTTGACCTCCAATGGTATCCTTTCCGGTACGCCGAAAATCGGCTCCGGCGGCGAATATCTGATCACCGTCAAAGCCTCGAGCGTTGCGACTGGCCCGGTCACCCAAGTATTTACACTGAAGGTGCTTGAGGGGCCCAAATTCACCACATCCTCCAAGGCGACCTTTGCTTACGGCGCAGCCGACACGTTCCGTGTGTCCGCGACCGGGTATCCTGCTCCAACGTTTTACATCGATCCTCCCCAACCGCCGGGGGGATTGGCCATCAATGCGGTCACGGGCGTGCTTTCGGGAAAACCCTATGCCGGAGTTTACACGTTCAAAGTCTTTGCAAAGAATTCCCTTAATTCGGGTTTATTCCAAACATTTACCTTGACTGTCAGTAAAGCCGCATTGATCATCAAGGCCGAGAACAAGAGTAAGGTCTATGGCGCGGCATTGCCCGCCTTCTCCGCGACCTACACGGGCCTGGTCAATGGCGACAAATCGTCGGTCGTGAGCGGCCTGGTGTTGTCGACCGTGGCCAAGAACTCAAGCGGAGTGGGAACGTACAAGATCACCGCGTCGAAAGGCCTCGCGGCCAACTACGCCATTACTTTCGTAGATGCCGTGCTGACGGTAACCAAGGCGCCGCTAACGATCAAAGCGGAAAACAAGAACAAGGTCTATGGAGCGGCATTGCCCGCCTTCTCCGCGACTTACGCGGGCCTGGTCAATGGCGACAAATCGTCGGTCGTGAGTGGCTTGGTGTTGTCGACCGTTGCCACCCTTTCGAGTCAGGTCGGGAACTACAAGATTACCCCGTCGAAGGGCAGTGCTGCGAATTATGCGATCAGTTTCGCGGAAGGCATCCTGGGAGTTGTCAAGGCGCCGCTCAAGATAATCGCCGCTAACAAATCACGCCTCTTTGGTCAGGCAAACCCCGCCCTCACGGTTTCATACGCTGGACTGGTGAAAGGAGACACACCGAATTCGGTGACCGGCTTGCGAATCTCCACCAGTGCAACCCAAAGTAGCAAGTGTGGGGAATATCCGATCACCCTCTCCGGAGCGACTGCGGCCAATTACGTCATCACTTTGGTTAATGGCATTTTGACAATCAATCAACCGGCAATGTTTACAAGTAAATCTTCTGCCAGTTTTCCGAGTGGAAAGATGGGAGGTTTTCAATTCACAGTATCGGGTTTTCCCAACGCCGTTTTTTCGGTTTCGAATGGCAGCCTGCCAACTGGGGTGACATTGAATGCGACTACAGGCCGCCTGACCATCCAGTCGACACTTAGGCCCGGCACCTACAAATTCACGATCAAGGCAAACAACGGAATTGGCACCGCGCCGGTGCAGAGTTTTACTCTTACGATTGCTTGAAATGGAACGCTGTCGATCAGGTCGGCTTGCAGGAATTTCCCGGATGGAGCAGCCGCGCGGGGGATTTCAACCGATCCATCAGCTCAACGGCTATGTGCAGTTGAGGTCACCAACTTTAGACGCCAACCAAAATAGGTCCCTCCCGGATTCGAACCGGGGGTGACGGTTTTGCAAACCGTTGCCTTACCACTTGGCGAAGGGACCAGATTCATCCATCTTAAGTTTCATCCAGGACGGGTCAACTAACCCTCTTCCCAGATTTCCCCTGTTTGCCATCGGCATTTCCGCGCCGATCCTTGAAACCCTTCGCTCGAAGGTGATCGGACCCATTTTTTTCGGCAAAATCGGATTTTCTTCCGTTCCTCGCGTCCTACTCTGACTGGCGGCCTGAACTCGTTCCGTCCACGCCACTTACAATGCCGCGGGTTGATCGATCGCATCGGACATCGCCCCGACTTAAGGAGCGTTTCAGGCGATCGTGACCACTGAAAGGCATCGGCGACCGGATGCGCATTTGCAGCTTTCCACGGATTTCAGAATTCTGACAAACTTGGTGGTTGCCCCGAGATGCCTGAAGCGGAGAATGACCTGACCTAGCGGGGAGACCCTTGCCATGTTCCATCGCCGCGCCGCATTTTTTCTCCTTACCTCTTTCGTTGTCCTCGCTTTGGCGGGGTATCCGGTTTTTTCCCAACCAGGCGCCCCCGAGGCTTTTCCCTCGCGCGAATACACGGGAACCTTTTCCACCGGCGAAAAATTTGGCGTTCAGATCGGGCCGGCGCAACCGGGCCGGATCGTTGCGCATTTCTATTCGGGCGGACTGCCCGGCATGGGAGCAAACGGCCAGTGGCAAAAAGTGCTCAAGGGCAAGGAGATCGATCGTCGCCACAACATCCTCGGTGAAGAGGAGGGCTGGAAGCTGGAGGGCGGGGTTGACCTGGTGAAAGGAAAAAATCCCAAGGGAGAAGCCTTTGAGGCCATGCCGGTCGCGCGCGCCAATCCGGGCCTCGGCACCAAACCGCCCAAGGGAGCCCGCATTCTTTTTGACGGCGGCGACCTCAAAGAGTGGAAGCATCCCAAAATGACCGCCGAGGGGTTTCTCAAGGCGGGCACCGAGACCGTGGCCGAATTCCGAGATTTTCAGCTTCACATCGAATTTCGGCTGCCTTTGATGCCCACGAAGAAAGGGCAGGATCGCGCCAACAGCGGGGTCTACCTGCAAAACCGCTATGAAATTCAGGTGCTCGATAGCTTCGCGCTGGCCGGCTCAAAAAACGAATGCGGCTCGATTTATGAATACCGGGCTCCCTCGATCAATGCCTGTTTGCCGCCTGAAGTCTGGCAAAGTTACGATCTGGAGTTTCGCGCGGCCCAATTTGAAAACGGCAAGAAAACCAAGCCGGCCTGGATCAAGGTCGTGCACAACGGCATTGTGGTTCAAGACGGCATCGAGATTCCCAAGCAAACGGGTTATGGCTGGAAAGAAGGCCCGGAGCCGGGACCGATCCACCTGCAAGACCATGGCAGCGCCGTGGTCTATCGCAATATCTGGATCGTTGAAACTCCGGCCCATTAACGATCCCTATTCTTTGGCAAAATATCTGGAACGTTGAAACGCTGGCTCAATAACGATCCCTATACATTGGCAATCTGGTGGACCTAGGGCCCCGCCAGGATGTCTCTCTCCTCGGGCCCCTGATGATGATGGAAGGAAACTCGATGTTGCGAAGAGGATTTCTGCTTGGTCTGACCCTGTCGCTTGCCCTGACCTCGCAGGTCTTTGCAAGCGAAAAACCGATCGCGAAAGAAAGCGGCAAACCCAAAAAACTCCTGCTCATCACCGAATCGAAAGGGTTCGTGCACTCGGTGGTCAAGCGGCCCAAGAACGATGAATTTTGCCTGGTGGAGAAGACGCTGACCCAGCTGGGTAAGGATTCCGGCAAATTCGAGGTGACCTGCTCGCAGGATTCGCGCAAGGAAATTGTCAAGGAAAACCTGGCCAAGTACGATGCGGTCTTCTTTTACACGACCGGCGAACTCCCGCTGAGCGATGTGCAGAAAGCCGACCTGCTCGATTTCATCCGCTCTGGCGGCGGTTTCATCGGCAGCCATTCGGCCACCGACACTTTCTACGGCTGGGCCGAATACGGCAAGTTGATCGGCGGCTATTTCGACGGCCACCCGTGGCATGAGAAGATCAAGGTGGTCGTGGAAAAGACCGACCATCCGGCCACGGCCCACCTCGGCAAGGAATTTGAAATCACCGACGAAATCTACCAGTTCAAGGCGCCCTTCGATCGCTCCCAGGTCAATGTCCTCATGACGATGAAGGTCAAGGACGGGGAGAAGAAAGGCAACCGCAAGGACAAAGACTACGCACTGGCCTGGACGCGCGAATATGGCAAGGGCCGCGTTTTCTACACCGCGTTCGGCCACCGCGAAGAGGTCTGGGCCGACCCGCGCTTTCAAAAATTGCTGGTGGGCGGCATCCTCTGGGCCATGGGCGAGCCCAAGTAACATTCGTGTGACCGGCCGCCAGGCGCGAAGAGCAGAGCGGTGCGCAAGGTAAAACCGCGGGCCGGACATCGTCAAGGTTGCCGGCCCTTTTGAGTTTTCTGGCTGGGGCTTCTGGCCCATTCTTCCTTTCCCTGATTTCGTGGAGTCGATCGATGACCCTTTCTCTGCGCATCGTGGCGGCCTTGGCGCTTGGTTGTTTTCTTGTTCCCATCCTGGTGATCGAGACTCGAGGTCAAGAGAAACCGGCGGAGCCGGCATGGAAGGCGCTTTTCGACGGGAAAACCCTTACCGGCTGGAAATCGACCTCCTTTGTCGGCGAAGGGAAGGTGTTGATCAAAGAGGGCGCGATCCGGATGGAGAAGGGGAAAAAACTGACGGGCGTCACCTATGCCCGGGCCGATTTCCCAAAGTCCGACTACGAGGTCGAAATCGAAGCGCGCAAGATCGAGGGGGGAGATTTCTTCGCGACCACGACCTTTCCCGTGGCGGATCAGTTCGCTTCTTTTGTGGTGGGCGGCTGGGGAGGCACCCTTGTGGGCCTTTCGAGCATCAACGGATCCGACGCCTCGGAAAACGGGATGAGCAAAAACATCACCTTTGAAGAGGGTAAATGGTACAAACTTCGCGTCAAGGTGGGAAAAGTACGCGTTCAATGTTTTGTCGATCAAGAGAAGATCATCGATCTCGACACGACCGACCTGCGCCTGAACCTGCGCTTTGAAATGTTCCCCGCCCGGCCGTTTGGCATCGCCACCTACGACACCATCGGCGAAGTCCGCGCCATCAAGGTGCGCGGACTTGCCGACAAGGAGAAAAAGGAACTGGCGGAGCCAATCAAGGAAGGCAATTAGGTCATTTGATTTCAGGCGGCACATTGCCGTAGGACCAGGGCAGTCCCTTGAACGGCGGCGCCTTGGGGTAATCGGGCACCGGTCCTGGCCGCATTTTGCTCGCTAACTCCAGACCGGTTTTCACCATGGTTTCCCCGGCGCCAAGTTCCATGTTGCTGTAGCTTGTCAAGCGCGTCTCATAGCCGCCTCCGCGCGGTCCAAACGAATCGACCGTCGGCACATAGCCCACGCAGCCGTTGGCAAGCGATACCGGGAAGGTGAACGGGAATCCCGATTGCCTCTTGAGTTCCAGGCCGAATGCACAGAAGAATTCGGCGGGATTGGATAGGAAGATCGCCGGGCCGACCTGAATCGCCTGGACTTCGACCTCGGCCGAGGGGAACTTTTTCGCCAGCGCATCGAGCATGACCGTTTCCTTGGCGAAGGCCCAGTCGGTGGGGTCGCTCTTTTTCGGATCCTTCGCGACGAGCTCGAGTGCTTTGTCCAGCCGCTCCTTCGAAGGAACCCGGCGCGACATGAGCGTGACTTGCGCGCGGGCGTTCACTGGCGTCAGCGTACCGCGTTCCATCCCGATGAGAACTTTCAAGGCTTCGGCGCCGATGCGCCCGCCAACAAAGGCGGCCCACGGTTCGGGCTTGCGGTTGACCAACGGGTTGCGGTTGTCGACCTGGGTGATGTCGCCTGAATTGCCATTGAGGAACACGACGGGCGCGTCCTTGCCGTAGTACCCCTGGATCACTTTTTCGAGGTAGTAGACATAGTTGGCCGAGATGCCGCCCGGGTTGGTCGTGGCATGGCAGGCGAAATTGACAACACAGCCCAAGAACTTACCGCTGGCGTCCCAGGCGCCGATGACTCCCACTTCGGGGTCGACTGGGCCGGCCGGCTCGAGAATGTCGGGATTGTTTTGGCCGGGGTGAGTCACCGTCATGCCCCGGTGCATGTAGAAGCGCCGGTTGAAGGCCACCTTGTCTTCGGTCCCCTTGCCGATGCCCGCCTGGGCCGCGACCCGCTTCTTATAGGCTTCGACCACGGCGGCGACGATTCCCGCCTCCATCATTTCCAGATATTTGAGATCGGCCATGCTCGAATCTTGATAAGCGAGCTTACGGACGAATTCGTTGGCATGGTCGTAGTCGCCCGGCATCACCATGCCGACCGGCCCCGACGAGTGCGAGTGGCTGGCGCCAATGAGCACATGATCGCCGGGAATGCCGCACTGTTCCTGAATCTTTTTGCGCACGCGCAGGACGCTGCGCCGATCGATGCCAAGGGCATCAAGGCCCACCAGCGCGATCACATTTTTGCCATCGTCAAACACGGCCGCGCGCGCCTTGCAAGCATCGTGAAACGATTGGTGAAACGATTTGCCGTATCCGCCCGGCTGCTCCATGCCGATGGCCGGGCTGACATCTTTTTCGGCGAAGCCGGCCTTGAATACGGGCTTGGCCTCCGGTTCTTGCGAGCGCAATGGAGGTCCACCAGGAAGCGGCGAAAAAAGAAAAAAGACAAGAGCGAGGAGGGATTCGAATAAGCGCCTGGCCACGGTTGCTAACCTCGTATGAGGAAGAAAGAGGAAATTCATGTGGGGTCCTGTCAACCTATCGCGGCCTTGGCTTGAGTGCCTAAGTAGACCCGCATAGGCTCTTCAGCTGCGGTTAGGTTGCCGATATTCTATGTGGAAGTGGAGATGTCGGTTCAACCGCAGGGACGCAACCATGGCTGCATGGACATTGAGCGATGAGGAATGGGACGCTTTGGACAACCTTCGTTTCGGAACATCCGAAAAGACGATTTTTCGCAACGCCACCATAATTCTTATGAGCGCAGTTGGGAGGTCGAAGTTTTCGATTGCGCAAGACTTGGGATGCAGTCCAGCGACCGTGGACAACATCCGCAAACATTATCGCCAACATGGTGTCGCGGGCTTGACACCGCGCAAACCACCGGGACGAACCTCAGCGGCAACGCCTGGGTATCGGCGGGCCCTGCGCGAAGCGATCGCCACGCCGCCCCAGAATTTGGGTTATGGCTTTAGCGTGTGGTCGGTTGTTCGTCTTAACGAGCATCTAAAACGGCGGACGAAGGTTTCCTTCAGCGAGGACCAGTTGCGGCGCATCCTTCATCAGGAGGGGTTTTCTTACCAACGACCCAAGCACACGATGAAAGGCAAGCGCGATGAGGCCGCGTTCACCCAGGCACGGAAAGAGCTGCGGACCTTGAAAAAAAAGCTGTCCGTGACGATGCGGACTTCGCCCTGATTTTCCAGGATGAAATGGAGATTCATCGTCACCCCGCCCTGGCACGGATGTGGGCGCCGGTGGGCCAACAACCAGAGGTGCCTGCACCTGGCAAGAACGAGAAAAAGGTCGTCTATGGGGGTGTTGACTATCGCACCGGGCAATTGACATATACATTGGCCGATACCAAGTGCGGCAGTTCGTTTCTTGCCTTCCTGATGATACTGCTGGCAGCTTACGCCGGAAAAAAGATTCGCTTGGTCTGTGACAACGGTCGATTCCATACGACAAAAGCTGTGGAAGCGTTTTTGAAGGAGCATCGGGAGGAAATCGAGGTCTACTGGTTGCCGCCGTATAGCCCAAGCCTAAACCTGATCGAACGGCTTTGGGGCCATTTGAAACGCACCGTGCTCGCCAACGTCCTTTACGCCACACTGGGCGACCTCGTAGCCGCCTTTCGCAAAGGGGTTCGCCGTTCGACTGGCAACCGGGAACGCATGCGCTTTATGTTCGATCACGACGACCTCATGCAAAAATCTCCGAGCAAGCCACTCAAATACGCAGCGTAGGGATTTCTGCGGGTCTACTTAGACCGGGATGGTCAAATCCGGCGAATCTGGCAAAATTCTGGTGGGCGCGCCGATTCTTCTTCCCTCCTTTGCCAGCGTTTTTTTTTATTGGGAGATTCCCTTGTCCTCGTCACAGCCGATCGCTCCGCGTTCCCCTGGCTTCCTCCAGGCCATCGTGAGTGACTCTCTGGTGCGGCATGGCGTTGTCGTGGGAATATTGCTGCAAGGCGGTTGGGCTTTGGGCCAGCCGGTCCCCCATGTGCAAGCGGCTCAAGCCCCCACGCCCGAAGCGATTCTGAAATCCAGCCAATGGCCTGCCGGTTTGAAGATGGAACTGGCAGTCAGCGATCCCATGATTCACAGTCCGGTCGCGGGCGCTTTCGACGAAAAAGGCCGGCTGTGGGTGGTAGAAATGCCGGACTATCCCAATGGCCCGGCCAAGGGCGCCAAGCCGGGAGGAGCGATCAAGATCCTGACCGACACCGATGGCGACGAGCAGTTTGATCGGGCCGATGTCTTTGCCGAGGGTTTGCTTTTTGCCAACGGCGTGCTTCCCTGGAAGAAAGGGGCGTTCGTCACCTGCGCTCCGCACATCCTTTGGCTGGAAGACACCGATGGCGACGGCAAGGCCGACAAGAAGGAGATCCTTTTCGAGGGCTTTACGGAAGGCAATCCGCAATTGCGCGTCAGCTTCCCCATTCTGGGGCCTGATGGCTGGGTCTACGTGGCCAACGGACTTCGCGGCGGCAAAATCAAACGGCCAAACGCCTCCCGGGAAGAAGAGATCACCCTGAACGGGCTCGACTTCCGTTTTCATCCGACCACGCTCAAGGGAGAGGCGCTGACGGGGCCGGGGCAATTTGGCAACACCTTCGATGCCTGGGGCAACCGGTTCGTCTGCGACAACCGCCATCATTTGCGCCATGTCGTGCTTGAAAATCGCTATGTCAAACGCAACCCTTTTCTCGCCACGGCCGAGCTGGTGGAAGATGTCGCGCTCGAGGAGGCGGGCCCGCTTTCCTCCGGAGGCAAAATTTGGCCGATCAGCCGCAACTGGACGACTTCCAATCTGCATGCCGGCCGCTTCACGGCCGCATGCGGCGTGATGGCTTTTCAGGGAACGGGCCTGGGGCCGAATCCTACCGGCTCTCTCTTCACTTGCGATCCCACGGGGAACCTGGTTCACGAAGAACGCCTGAGCGAAAAGGGAGGAACGTTCCGGGCTCGGTCGCCGCAGCAGGGGTTTGAGTTTTTGGCCTGTTCGAACGAATGGTTTCGGCCAGTGAGCATGATTCAGGGTCCTGATGGCGGCCTTTGGGTGATCGACATGTGCCGGGCCGTGATCGAGCATCCGGAGTTCATGCCCCCGGAGCTACGCAACCGGGCTGACCTCGTCTGGGGCAAGGAGAAGGGGCGCATCTGGCGCATCCGCCGTGAAGCGCTGGCGCCCAAGAAAAACCCGCTGGCGAACCCGGCCAAGCCCGCCGACTGGGTGGCGCAACTGGGAAGCGACGAGGGCTGGGTGCGCCATGCCGCGTTTCGATTATTACTTCAGACGGGTGATCGATCCGTATTGGCGGATTTGCAGTCACGGATGCTCCATGCGCCTTCCGCACAGGAGCGATTCTTGGCTGCCTGGCTCGTGCACCACTTGGGCGGGATGCACAGCGACCAGATCGCGGCGCTTCTTGCGGATAAGGACGCCCATGTCGTGGTCGCGGGCCTCAGCATTTTGGAAACCGAGTTGGCTCAGTTGCCGGCTCTGAGTGGTCCACTGAAAAACCTGGCGGGCCACCCCGATGCTCGGGTCCGCTTTCAGGTCGCGCTCGTAGCCGGCTACCTCAACCCGGCCGACGCGACATCGATCTTGACCCAGGTGGCCAAACGAGACGGGGCCGACAAATGGACCCTTCTGGCGATCTTGTCTTCGGCGGCCCAGTGTCAAAAGGAACTCGCCCAACAACTACTCACGGCGCCGGGGCCTGCTTCCGACCTCGAATTGCTCCAAGATTTGGCCACACAGGTCGGGGTCAAGGGGCAGGTTGGCCCGATTCGGGAACTCGCCCAGGTGGCCCTCGAACCTTCGGGAGAAAAGCGCCAACTGGCGGTGCTTGTCGGGTTGGCCGTGGGCTGTCGCAAACGGGGCCAATCGCTCCATGATCTTTTGGCAACCTGGGACCAGGAAGGCGCCGGGGCCATGGCGCAGTGGAAACGGTTGCTGGAAAAACAGCGCCTGCTGGTGCAAAACGAAGCGGCACCTTCCGCCGAGCGGCTCAAGGTGCTGCCCCTCATCGCCATGGCAGGCCCGGCAGGATTGGAAACCCTGCAAAGCGTCGCCAGAACGTCTCCCGATCTGGCGCTCAGGCTGGCGACCATTCGCGAAATCGGCAACCTGTCCGGGATAGAAGGTCCCACGGCCTTGATCGGAAGCTGGAAGGCCCAGCCGCCCGCGGCGCGGCGTGAGATTCTTGAGCTTATGTTGCGCTCAAACGAGCGGATCTTGGAACTCCTCAAACGCATCGAATCCGGGGAGATTTCTCCACGCGAACTCGATGGCAACCGGATCAGGCAACTGCTGGCACACGCCCATCCCGAGATCAAAAAACAGTCGGAGAAGTTACTGGCCTCAAGCTTGCCGGCCAACCGCGGCATTGTCATTCAGGCCTACCTGACCGCCGCGAAAAACCCGGGTGATCCCGAGCGCGGCTCTCAGGTTTTCGCCAAGAATTGCGCCACCTGTCACAAAATCGGCGGGAAGGGGCTCGATGTCGGGCCCGACATCTCTGATACGCGCACCAAGACGGAAATCATGCTTTTGGCCGACATTCTCAATCCGAGCGCGGCCATCGATAATAACTATGTCGGCTACATCGCGACTTTAAAAAATGGCCGCACGATCACCGGCATGATCCGCTCTTCGAACGCCTCGTCGCTGACGCTCGTCCGTGCCGAAAATCAGACCGAGACGGTGCAGCAAAACGAAATCGAGGAATTGGTTTCGACCGGGCAATCGTTCATGCCGGAAGGCCTTGAGAAGAATATTACGGTTGCCGAAATGTCGGATCTTTTGGCCTATCTCAAGAATTGGCGCTACCTCGACGGGAAGACGCCTTTGGGAAAAGAGGGCAACAAGTGAGACGCGAGAACGATTTTCGTTTTCCTTCATCGCTCAAAATAAAACCGGAGGAGGATTTGATGTCTCAGTCGCCCCCTGCTGAACCTCAACGATATTCGTTGGCATTCATGGGTTCAGCGCTCTGTTTGTTATTGGGCATTGCCTTGGGATTTGCCGCCGCGCTCCCATCGAGACAGGCTTTGACCGTGGGTCAACTGAGCAAGGCCTTGGGTTTGCATTACTGGTATTTCAAGGTTCCGCCGCACGATCCGGGCACGCCCATGTCCTTGGAATTGTTGGATGGCGAATCCGTTGTCAAAGTGGGCGGAAGCCCCAGCGGCATGGAGGTTGGAGAAACTCTGCTCGTCACTCTTCGCCAGGTGGAAGCGAATTCGCGCAGATTCGACGTGACAATCCAAGGTAAGTCATTCGACTTCCATTCCTCGATCGATGCCCAGCCACTGCGCGAAATGACAATTGTTGAATTCACCCGGGATGGAGAGAGTTTAAACGAACAGCCCCTCTTGATCGGCAACCGCAAGGGGTCGATCAGCAAACCTTCTCGCGCTGACAAGGCAGGAGATGTTCTACTTCGGCTGGTTGTCAGGTAGGGAACAAGTTGGATAGGATTCAATCACCTTATTTATCAACCAGCCACTTCAAGGGTACCCCGTCCAATCTGCGCGTTGCCACCTTCAAAAACTGGCCAAAGTTCTTTTCTGCCTGGCCTTGCAAATCCATGGTCGCGGCGCCGAAGCGAATGGCGTCGTTGATCTGCGAGTCGATGCCAAAGGCCGCGGCCGTTTTCAAAAGAGGCGCGATTTGAGGATCGGCCTTGATCACCGCCTCATTCTGCGCTCGGGCGACCGTGCCGTCGGCACTATATTGCATCTGCCAGACGATGCCCCATTTGCCGTTGTCCCCCTTGGCGAGCAGGTGATCTTCGATTTTAATGCGGCGCGTGGCCAGATCGGGCTCGACGCGGGTGGCGCGCACCACGGTCGCTTTTGCTTCCTCGGCCATTGCGACCGCCTTGGGGATCCACTGATCGGCCGCCTGTTGGCCGGCCGCATCGCCTGTCAACTCGCTGAGCATCTTTTGCAACATCTTGGGCAAAAGTTGTGCAAGCAACGCCTCGGCGCCATTCTTGGCGTCTTTTTTCCCGGCTTCGATCAACACGTCGCCACTGCCCTGGAGGATGAGCGGCTTGCCCATCTGATAAGAGAAAAGCGCCTTGCGCGCGGCCCAGTCGGCGGGGTCGTCGATCGGCATCGGGGGAAGCCGGTCGAGAATGTTGGCCCGGTCCTTGGTCGGGTCGAGGCCAAGCTCGGTCAGATCCTTGATCAGCTCCGGCACGGTGCGCGTTTCCACTCCTTCAACTCGTTCCTGAATGGCGAGCATGACCAGGTTTTTCACAAGGGGTGAGCGAGCTTCGTGGCGAACGACCTGGCGCGGGTCGATCGGCAAGAGCACCAACTGGGAGTTGGCCTGGGGGTTTTTCTCCTGAAAGCGCTGCTGTTCTTCCGTGAGAAACTGCTTCAAACCCTCCTGACCGGGTCCAAGCTGGCCGATCCAGGCTTCGATGCGCTGCGCCAAATCGCCGCGAATCGCTTCCAGCCGGCGAGCTTCGGCCTGAAAGGTCTTTTCGGCCAGGTCTGGTTTGGCGTGCTTGAGCCAGGATCGCTGGGTGGCAAACCAGGCGCGCTGAGGGGAACTGGCGCCCAGGACCAGTCCGCGAAATTCCTCGCCCGTTTTCAATTTCAACGTTTCCGCCGCGGGCGCCGTGCTCGCCTTTTGATTGGGCGCGGTCTTATTTTGGCCCGCCTTGTTTTGGGCCACCTTATTGGATTTGAATTGCGGCAGGTTGCCTTTGCTGGGATTCGCCTGACCGGGATTGATCGGGGTGGACTTTTCTTGCACCGGGTCTTGCGCCCAGCCGATGGCGGAAATCAAGAGTGGGCCAACCAGGACCAACGGGGCGATTCCGAAAAGTCGCGCGAGCATGATCGATCATCCCGGGTCAAGAAAGGAGGTTCCCTGATTCTACACCCGAAGCTACGTCTTGGCGTTGACGATTCAGCCTTCCAGGAGGTGGCGACGGGGAGAAATCTCCCAGCCGCCTGGGAACACTCAGAACGCAGCCGGCGGCTCTGCCTTCGGTTCAAAGGGCCACTGCTCTGTATGCCGCGACCAGAGCAAGAAGACAAGCACCCCCAAGAGTAGGGTTGCCGCGCCGATGACCATGAAGATTTTGCCCGTGGTGATGTAAAGGAACGACCAGCCAATCAGCCCCACCAGACAGGGAAGAGGATAAAGCCACATCTTCCAGGGCAATGCCACATCGGGCCTCGTTTTGCGCAAGTAAATGAGGCCAAGTGTCTGCGCGACAAACTGCTCGAGGATCCGCGTCGCGATCAAAGCCGTAATAATCATGTCGAGGTTGAAAAAACTCCAGAACAACACCATCCCCGCGATCAACAAAAGCGATCGATGGGGAATGTGCAGCGTGGGATGCACCGCGGCGAACCAGCGGAAAAAGTGGCCGTTTTGCGCCGCGGCGAAAGGAACCCGCGAATAGCCGAGCATGCCGGAAAAGGCCGACGCGAAGCAACTGCCCATAAGCAGCACGCTGACAAGCGACCCGGCCCAGGGGCCGTGCAGCCGGTTCATGAATTCGGCCGTGATGTTGCTGGAATAGTTCTTGGCATCGCGCCAGGGGATCGACCCCACGATTGCGAGGTGAACGAGGGAGAATAAGACCACCACGATCAGGGCGCTGGCCAGGATGGAATAGGGGATGGTGCGGGCCGGATTGCGCACCTCGCCGCCCAGGTAGCAAACATTGTAATAACCGAAGTAGGAATAGATGGCCAAGCCCATACCCATGCCGAGGGCCATCCCAAAATTCGGCGGCCATTCTTCGGGAGCAATCTCCGCATCGAAGCCGATGGCCGGATCGAAGTGCAAGGCTCCCCCCACAATCACCCAGCCGACAATGCAGAAAACGGCCGTCAAGAAAATGAGGCTGATGCGTCCCAGGGCATCGACTTTGCGGTAAAGCAGGAAAAGGATGAGCAACCCCATGCCAAATCCAAGCAAACGCGAGGGGCCGACCGTGATGCCGATCTTTTGTTCGGGCTGAATTTCCATCTCCCAGGTTATCGAATGGGCCTCGTCCCAGGCCTTGAAATCGAGCGTGATTGTTTTGGAAAACTGCGCCGCCGCGACCAGCCCCGAGCCGACCTCCAGGGGGCCGCTAATCAAGATTTGCCAGACAAACAGAAACGCCATGAGGCGCCCCCATTTGGCCCGGCCAAAGCTCTCCAATAGGTAGTGGTAGGTTCCCCCGGCGGCCGGCAGCGCGGCACCCAGTTCGCCCCAGACCATGCCGTCGGCAACGATCAGAACGCCCGCCACGAGCCAGGCCAAAAGCGCATACTGCCCGGGGAGATATCCGAGGATCAGGGGAATGGTCGCGAACACCCCGGCTCCGACGATCTGGGTGATATTGATCGCGGTCGCCTCCCAAAATCCCAATCCTTTGAGAAGTCCGGGTTGCGCGCTGATTTGGGGCGAAAGCATCAATATTCCAAATTCATTGAAACAAGTTGGCGAGATGGGAAATGCGAGAGGAAGAGCGAGCTGCCGGTCATCTTATTTCTTTGTGATCTTCAGTTAAGGCCCCGGAGATTTCGTTCAGGCGGTTTGCCTGGCCTCAGGCGGTCGCGGATGTGGTAAGATGTTTGAATCCAAGTGTACCTCTGGAAACGACGGCAGATTTGACCCCATCTCCAATGCGGGAGCGGCGCATGAAACGGCGGCCAACGAGGCGACCGGGGTTCACCCTGATCGAACTGCTCGTGGTCCTTGCCATCATTGGCGTGCTCATAGGCCTGCTTGTGCCGGCGGTGCAAAAGGCTCGAGAAGCGGCCAATCGCACCGATTGCGCCAACCGGCTCAAGCAGATCGGCGTGGCCTTGCATAGTTTTCATGACACGATCGGCGAATTTCCCATGGGGGCCGAATTCGATGTCGGTTCCGGCTGGACGGCGTTCCTTCTGCCGTGGCTGGAACAAAACGCCGCCTATCAAGCGCTCACCTTCCAGGACGATGCCGAGATCAACGCCGAATGGGCTTCCCGTCAGCCAGGAACGCCGGGCGATTTGACGAGCAGCAATGACTCGGTGCGCAATATCGGGGCCTGCGAGACCGTTTTTAAGGTGTTTCGCTGTCCTTCCGCGGGGGAAGTCGAGCATGCCCGCGATATTTCCGGGTCGCAGTGGGAGGTTTTGCAAAGAGTTCCCACCAACTATTTGGGGTGTGTCTCGGGCCGGTTGGATTCCGATCGGCGGCAAGTCGAAGTCCCGGCCCCTTGGGGTCAGGTGATCAAGGTGGAGCGCATTGACGACCTTGACGGCATCTTCATTCAAAAAATGCCCAACCAGCGGATCAAGCGCAACGGCCAGGGCTGGGGCATGGGCTCAGGCGTCAGGATTGCGGGGATCCTTGACGGCTGCTCCAACACGATCATGGTGGGGGAAGCGCTGACTTCTGCCGCCGCATTCTCCCAGATGGGAGTCGTCGCCGAAAACAACGCCCCCGGCATGGGACGCAAGGATCACTGGTCGATCGGCAGCAACGACATCGATAACCAGAGCCAGGGAGATATGTCGGAATTTCTGGGATCCACCGGAGTCCTCCTCAACCACCCGGCGGTGCCCGAAGGAGATCCCCGCTTTGCCGCCTATGAACTTTCCTTTGGCAGCCGCCATACCGAGGGAGCCAACTTCCTTTTTGCCGATGGATCGCTGCGCTATGTGCGCAATGGCATTGCGCCGGCGACCTATTCGGCGCTGGGGACGCGCGTGGGCGGCGAAGTGGTTGCACTCGACTGACCAAGCGGCCTGCGCGAACGGCGGCCGCGGCCTCCACGGACTGTTTTCCTATCGGTCCATTGCCTGGCCGGTTCAAGAGATTTTTCTGGCATTCCGGGCACCGGCTACCGATAATTTCCGATAGAAACCCACAGAGAAAAAGCTATGCGCCAAGGGTGTGCGGAACACGAGCGATTGGTCGGCCTGTCGCGGCGCGAATTGCTTCGTGCCGGCGCCTTACCGCTCTTTGGCATGGGCCTGAACTCTTTCTTGGGAGCCAATCCCGCGATTTCGGTGCCAGCGCGCAAGGCCAAGGCCTGCATCGTGCTGTTCATGTGGGGTGGTCCGGCCCATCAAGATACCTGGGATCCCAAGCCCGACGCGCCGGCGCAATACCGGGGCGAATTCAAAACGATTGCGACCAAACTGCCCGGAGTGCGCGTTTGCGAGCATCTGCCGATGATGGCCGAGCGGATGGACAAGGTCACCCTGATCCGATCGATGACCCATCCCGATGTCAATCACACGACGGCGCCGCACTATCTTTTGACCGGCCGAGCGATGGCGCGCAACGGCCAGCCGATCGAAGAGGATTTTCCGAGCATCGGCTCCATTCTCGCGCAAAAGGGATATGGCAAGGGGCCTTTGCCTCCTTTCGTCAGCATGATGCCGGTTTCTCCTGACAACGCGCCGCGCTTTGTCGAATCGACGCATGGCCAGGGGGCCGGCTGGCTCGGCCCGGTCTGGCAGCCCCTGCGGATCACGGCCAACCCGGCCGCGCCTGACTACCGCGTTGCCGATTTCGCGCTGCATGCCGATTTGAACATGGGGCGCATCGACGATCGCAAAACCCTGCTATCAAACCTCGATATTCAGAAAAAGGCGCTCGAAGTTGCCGCGGAAAAGGCAGCCAGCGAGGGGAATTACCGCCGGGCGTTTGACTTGCTCGCGACTCCGGAAGCCTCGAAGGCCTTCGATCTTTCCCATGAGCCTGCCGCGGTGCGCGAGCGCTATGGCCGGCACATTCACGGCCAGACGGTGTTGCAGGCCCGGCGGCTGGTCGAGGCGGGCGTGCCGCTCGTCACCGTGTTTTGGCCCAACGACGGCATCACGAATGTCAGCGTCTACTGGGATACGCACAGCCGCAATTTCATCGATTTGAAAACGCGCCTGTGCCCGCCGGCCGATCAGGCCTTCAGCGCCCTTTTGGATGACCTCGAAATCCGCGGCATGCTCGATGAGACCCTGGTCGTTTGGACCGGCGAGATGGGCCGCACGCCGCGCGTGGGCCAATCGGTCCCAGGCGGCGCGGGCGCCGGCCGCGATGGACGCGACCACTGGTCGAAGGTGTTTTGCTCGGTGTTGGCAGGCGCGGGCATCCGCAAGGGGTACGTCCATGGCTCATCGGACCGCTACGCGGCCGAGCCCAGCACCAATCCGGTGCGCCCCGCCGATTTGGCGGCGACGATCTACGAACAGCTCGGGGTGCCGGCCTCGTCGCTCATTACCGACAAGGTCGGCAGGGACATTCCCCTGTGCGAGGGAGAGTCGATTTCCAGTTTGTTGGCCTGATGGCCTGTCTCACTACCGCAGTGGAGGCATGATTTGTGAAGTTCCCATTCTGCTCATGAAATGCATGGATTCGCGACAAGATCGTCTAGTTAGTTGATCGAGCCTTGCCGTCAGAAGGGCCGTTGCCGCTTGCTTGCATTGGTCTAGTTTAAAATTTGTCACCATCGAACCGCACTGACTCTTCCCCAGTGCAACAACATGGGAAAGCCAATGGCCACCATTTCGCCTAGCTTCAGCAAGGAGATATGGGCGGAGTTATATCCCCGCATTGACTCCAATCCCCCTTTGAAATGGGGCCTTCTCGCATTCGCCATTTTCTTCGCGAGCCTGGTTTGGGTGAATTTTCCCGGCACGGATGGGATCAGGGCTTTTTGCGCCCTGGTGGTTAGCATCATGATTGCTCATTCCTGTTCGCTTGCCGTGCGCGGCCATTTCTGTGGCCGGTTTGGCCATACGAGAACGGCATTGTTCTTTTTGTTGTCCATAAGCATTCAATTTGCGAACGCTTCCTTCTTGGTTCCCTCGTCCTGGGATTCGATCCGACGATTAGGGCAACTTCTCGCCGGTGTCATCGGATTGATTGGCGTTTTCACTCTGGTGCCGAAGGGGTGCCGGAAATTAGGAGCGATGGTTCTTTTTTTTGTCCATTTTTTCGGGTTGACGAGCATTACCATCCCAGGATGCGACCAGAGTTTTTTGACAAGGCAGTCGCAAGTTAGATTTTATAAAAAGCTACAAAGATTTTTGCATCTCGGTGATCAGTATAAATATTTTGCTCAGGGAAACAATGCGTGGCCCTTGCTTTGGTTCCGCGTGGATTATCATGACCAAAGTAATTCTTGGCATCGCGTGCCGGATTCAAGCCACTCGATCAGCACGATTGGGTATTCCAGGGAAAGATCAATTGGTTGTTCTGGCGATTTTTTTATTTCTCACAATCATGCCGAAGTCATTGGCTATAACAGCGAACATCAAAGAAATATTGCAGCTTCGGAACACGTTCCACAAATCCCACCATTGCCCGTAAAATCAGCGGAATTTCAAACCAATCACTCCTACTTGATTTCCAAGCCATACGGTGAAAAAAACTTATCTTCTTATGCTCGTCATATCGCCAATCTAAAATCGAAGTCCGCGACCGGGAGCGCACCGAAATCCGTTCGCATTTATCTGGTTTTTCACCGTGTCATGACGCCTAAGGAGATGGCGGAGGGTTCTTTACCCGATGAACCCAGGTTCTACCTTCCCTATTTTCTGGGAGATTATTCACCCCGAGGGGAGTTACTTCATCCTGACGATCGTTTGATCGGTTACCCTCTGCCCATCTATCCCAAAGTTGACGCACCTTATGCGAAGCCCGGCGAGGTTGACCTGTCGAAAGTTGATTATTTCTTCCTGCATTCCGGGTTGGACCTTTTCAAGGAACATCCCTGAGGCCTGACGTCCGCTTCAAAAGGGATCTAAACCGCTACGGTGAAGATTCCCATTTCACGGGGGAGCCGGCCCGGCATCGGCTACGCCAAAATCTTCGAAATCACATTTCCTTCCACATCGGTCAGGCGGAAATCGCGGCCCTGGAACCGGTAGGTCAGCCGGGTGTGTTCCAAACCGAGCAAATGCAAAATCGTGGCCTGAATGTCGTGGATATGGACCCGGTCTTCCACGGGGGCAAAACCAAATTCATCGTTGACGCCGTGGACGATGCCCGGCCTGGTTCCGCCGCCGGCCATCCACATCGCTGAGGTATCGATGTGGTGATTGCGCCCGACATTCTCGCGCGATTCCCCCATGGGCGTGCGCCCGAATTCGCCGCCCCAGACCACCAGAGTTTCATCAAGCAGGCCGCGTGCCTTCAAATCGGTGATCAAGGCCGCCATCGGCCGATCGATATCACGACAAGATAAATCGAGGTCCTTGTTGAGGGTTTGGCCCGGCCCGCCGTGATGGTCCCACTCGGTGTGATAAAGCTGGACGAAGCGCACGCCGCGCTCGACCATGCGCCGCGCCAACAGGCACTGGCTGGCAAAAGACGGTTTGCCCGGCTCAACGCCGTACAGAGCCAGTGTGTTCGCCGATTCGCTCGAAAAATCGATTAGCTCGGGTGCGCTGCTTTGCATGCGAAATGCCATCTCGTAGGCCGAAATGCGCGCCGCGATTTCCGGGTCGCCGGTCGCTTCCATCCGCTGCCGATTGAGCAAGCCAATCGCTTGCACCGCCCGACTTTGCTGGGCCGAACTGACTCCGGCGGGACTCGTCAGGTTGAGAATCGGCTCGCCCGCGGCGCGCAAGGGCACGCCCTGATAAGCGCTTGGCAGAAATCCGCTGCCCCAGTTGACCGCGCCGCCGCGCGGCCCGCGCGGACCCGATTGCAACACGACAAAACCGGGCAGATCGCGCGATTCGCTGCCGATGCCATAGGTCACCCACGAACCCATGCTCGGACGCCCAAACTGCTGCGAGCCGGTGTTGGCGAAGAGTTTCGCGGGGGCATGGTTGAAGACATCGGTCGCGACCGTTTTCAAAATGGCGACATCGTCGACGACCCTGGCAAAATGTGGCAGTAGTTCCGAGACATAAGCCCCCGATTGGCCGTGTCGCGCGAATTTGCGCCTGGTCCCGAGGAGTTTGGGCTTCTCCTTGGAAAACGTATCCATGAAGGCAAAACGCCTTCCCGCGGTGAACGAATCGGGAATCGGTTCGCCTGAGAGTTTTTGCAACTGCGGCTTATACTCAAACAGCTCCAGTTGGCTTGGACCTCCCGCCATGAACAGATAAATGACGCTCTTGGCCTTCGCTGGAAAGTGGACTTTTCTTTGGGCGAGGGGATCCGAAACCGAGTTGGCCAGATCCGCCGAAGTTGCCTTCGAACTGTCAAGCGTGCTTAACGCCATTGAGCCCAGGCCGAGACCGCAATTCTTGAAGAAATGACGCCGCGTTTGGTTGAGCATCGGGGAAACGGGTGGCTCTTCGCTCATTCCATGAATCCTCTGGAAGGTCGGGCTAAGACCAGCAGGCCAGTTACTCTCGGGTGATGAATTCGTCGGTGTTCAGGAGGGCGCGTGCGGCTGCCAGCCAGGCCGATTTTTCTCGGTCGGCTGGCTTGGTTCCTGTGTCGGTCCGTTCGGCCTTCAGCAGATTTTCCAGCGTTTCCGTTTCACGCGACGAGGCCGGTCGGCCCAGCGTTGCCTTAAAGAGAAAAGCGATGCGAGCCCCGTCATCCGAGCCGCCTTCGGAAGTTGCCCGGGAGGCAAGCGCCGTGGCGAATTCCAAAAACGCGCTGTCGTTGAGCAAGGTTAGTGCTTGCAAGGGCGTGTTGGAGCGATTGCGCCGGGTACAAGCCTGGATGGCACTGGGCGCGTCAAACGCGAGCAGCGCAGGGTAGGGGGTCGCTCGCCAGAAGTAAGTGTAAAGGCCGCGGCGGTAGCGGTCCGGCCCCTTGCTCACTTTCCAGGGGCGGCGCATCTGTCCGAGATCCATGACGCCCTCGGGTTGAGGTGGGAAGACGCTCGGGCCGCCAATTTTGGCGACGAGCAGGCCGCTGGCGGTCAGGGCGCTGTCGCGAATCAGTTCGGCTTCGAGTCTCAGGCGCGACTGTTTTCCCAACAAGCGATTCCCCGGGTCCACGCGGTCAAGATCGGGCCGCGCCAACGACGACTGCCGGTAGGTCCGGGACAGTACGATTTGACGGTGAATCCCCTTGAGGCTCCAGCCATTTTGCATCAGTTCGGTGGCCAACCAGTCAAGCAGTTCCGGATGGGTCGGCGGCGTCCCCTGCGTGCCGAAATCGTTTTCCGTCTCCACGATGCCGCGGCCGAAATAGGCCTGCCAAAGGCGATTGACGGTGACACGCGCGGTGAGCGGGTGATTGGGGTCGACCAGCCACAAAGCCAGATCCAGGCGATCCGCCTTTTGCGGATCGCGCGGTTTGAGGACGGGCAACACCTCAGGCACGCCGGGTTCGACGGCCGCCCCTTTGCGTGTGAAATCGCCATTGATATGGATTGTCGAAGGGCGAGGCATTTTCCTTTCACTGACCACAAGAGTCGTGGCGAAGTTGGGCTCGCGTTTGCGAAGCTCGGCAAGCGCCTTTTGGTCGGTCTTGTAATCGGGGCTATCGGCGAGAAACAGCTCGGTGATCAGACGAACCTGGTTGGCTGTGCGCTTGTCCTTTTCCCGGTCGAAGGCATCCTTGATTTCGGGCGGGTGGTCAACCTTGAAAGCTGGGTCGAGATTGGCTTCCCAATGGGCCATTTTCGCCACGATTTCAGGGTGCTTCTCATGGAGCTTTTTGTGGTAGTCGGCGATCTCCTTGCGTACGGCTTCGCGTGCCTTGCGGTCTTTGTCGGTCGCAAATTCCAGAGATGGTTCGTCCGCATTGTTCAGAAACGCGAACACGCGATAGTAATCGCGCTGGCTGAGCGGGTCGTACTTATGGTCGTGGCACTGGGCGCAGGCGAGCGTCAGGCCCATGAAGACCGTCGAGGTCGTGGCGACCCGGTCGTAGATCGACTCGATGCGGAATTGCTCGACATCGATCCCGCCTTCCTGGTTGATCGGCGTATTGCGATGAAAGCCGGTGGCGACTTTTTGCTCTGTCGTGGCGCCGGGCCGCATGTCTCCCGCCATCTGATCGATGACGAACTGATCGAACGGGTGATCGCGGTTGAGAGCGTTGATGAGCCAGTCGCGGTAGCTCCAGATCGAGCGCGGCGCATCGATGCTGTAGCCATTGGAATCGGCATAGCGGGCCGCGTCGAGCCAGGGTCTGGCCCAGCGTTCGCCAAAATGCGGTGAGGCGAGCAAGCGATCGACCACGCGCTCGTAGGCATCGGGCCGATGGTCCGCGAGGAAGTCGGCAACTTCCTTGGGGGACGGCGGCAGGCCGATCAAGTCGAGGCTGACGCGGCGGATCAGCGTGGCCCGGTCGGCTTCCTGCGAAGGGCTCAGGCCTTCCTTGTTTAAGCGATCGACAATGAAGGCATCGATCGGGTGCAGGGGGCCTGTTTTTTCTTTGAGCGAGTTTGCCGGAACGGCGGGCCGTTTCGGTGCCATGAAGGCCCAGTGAGTTTGATCGAGTCGCGTCGGAGATTCCTTCTCGGGGAATCGGGCCCCCTCGCGAATCCAGCGTTCCAGCAAGGTAATTTCCTGCGTCGTCAGCGCGGTGCGCTTCAGCGGCATCCGCTCAATCGACCCATCGCCTTTGACCGCCTCGATCAAGGGCGATTTTTCCGGCTTGCCGGGAACGACCGATGCGCCGGCTTTACCCCCTTTTAGCGCATTGGCCGCCGAGTCGAGCTTGAGCCCGCCGCGCGGTCGGGCCTCCCCATGGCAAGCCACGCAGTGCTTGGCGAGGAGTGGTTTGATCTCCTGAAGGTAATCGACGGGACCGGAAGCGACGGTGGCGGCTTCATGAGGGGATGCACTGGCCAGCGCCAAGAGCAAGGGAAAACCGATCATACGCAAGGCCCGGTGGGAGGGTCGGCAGGAGGGAGTGATCGCTAAGTGCTATTGTACCATGGAAATGCGAATTGGGGATTATTTGGGATGTAAGGGCTGACCGCCAAACGAAAGCATGAGGTCCTACCGTCCGCCGATTCCTCTCCCCAGGGGAAGCACCAGCGCGGTCGCGCTCAACAAAACTCCCCATTCCCAGATCGCCAAAGGTACGGTCCGAAAGACGCTGCCCCCCAGTTGCACCATCAAAATCTGTCCGGCGAGGATGAACAGAGCGATCAGGAGGAAGCTCAAATT
This sequence comes from Gemmataceae bacterium, assembly GCA_965226945.1. Classification (GTDB taxonomy): domain Bacteria; phylum Planctomycetota; class Planctomycetia; order Gemmatales; family Gemmataceae; genus SYLG01. The sequence continues at coordinate 6,373,477 of OZ245717.1, forward strand.
GGCCCCCAGCCCGTTTCCAAGGGAGCGGCCGGTGCCGAACACCCGCACATTGAACAGATTCCAAAATTGCAAAAGGACAAAGGCCGTAAAAACCCAGGTCTGCCGGCGCATGACCTCATTCGCATCCACCGGCAAATCATCCGCGAGCGGCATACGGGCCCATAAGAGAATGCCGATCATTGCCGCCAAAAAAACGAGTCCGGTCGTGAGAATGGAGCGCAGCATGGCCGGCGTCAAAATGAACGCATCGGGATGACGCGGCGGCTGGTTCATCACCTCGTCGCGCGGCGGCTCGGTGGCCAAAGCCAGGGCGGCGAACGTGTCCATGATCAGATTGACCCAGAGCATTTGCATGACCGTCAGAGGCAGGCTCACTCCAATGAACGGCCCGATCACGGCCAATCCCAGCGCCGCCACATTGATCGTCAACTGAAATACCAGAAAGCGCTGGATATTGGCATAGAGCGATCGGCCCCACTTGATCGCCGTGACAATGCTCGCGAACGAATCATCAAGCAAAATAATGTCGCTGGCCTCGCGCGCGACCGCCGAGCCCGACTTTCCCATGGCCACCCCGACATGCGCCTGATTCAGCGCGGGTCCATCATTGGTGCCGTCGCCGGTGACCGCGACCACTTCATTGCGGCTTTGCAGGAGTTTCACCAGCCGAAATTTGTCCATCGGCCGTGCCCGACTCACAACGCTTAACCTCGCGGCCAGATCGCTCGCCGAGTCATCGTTCAGGGCCGCGAAATCGGGCCCGGTGGTCTGGGCCCCCTCGGCGGCCAACCCGGCCTGGCGGGCAATCGTCTGGGCGGTTGCCGCGGTGTCGCCGGTGACCATCGTCACACGGATGCCCGCCTTGCGGCAAATGTCGATCGCCGGAGCGACCTCTTTGCGGATCGGATCGCTGATGGCAAACCATCCCAGCCAGATCAATGTCGGGGGGAGACCCTTGGCCAGATCCTCCTCGATCAACTCAGGATGCCAGGCCAGGGCAATCGTGCGATGCCCTGCTTTTTGCGCTTGAGATAATTCCTCCTGAATGCGCTTTCTCCCTTCTTCCGTCAAGGGCGGTAGCGCAACGACGTCGCCCTGGGCCGCCTCCGCTTCCTGCCGGAATCGGCATGCGGCCAGGATCACTTCGGGCGCCCCTTTGAAGTGGACGCGCACCTCGCCCCCGCGAGCGCGGATGGAAGTCGCCATCCACTTGGTGTCGGAGTGAAACGGTTTTTGAAACACGACCTCGCTGGCGGCCCGGATCCCCAGGTAAGAAATGCTCCTGGACGCAAGCCACTGCAGCAACGCTCCCTCGGTGGGATTGCCCAGCGTTTTGGTCGAGCCCCCTTCTTCGGTAAGCTGAGCCGTGCTGTTGACGGCAATCGCCTCGGCCAACACCGGGTCGGTGGGGATGTTCTCCATCAAGTTGGCATTGGCCGCATTTTTTGCAGCGACGACCGCCATCCGGTTCATCGTCAACGTGCCGGTCTTGTCGGTGCAGATGACGGTCAAGGCGCCCATGGTTTCACAGGCATGCATGCGCCGGACCAGGCAATTCTCTTTCATCATCCGCCGCATTGAATAGGCGAGGCTGAGTGTAACGCTCATGGCAAGCCCTTCGGGCACCGCCACAACGATGACGACCACCGCGACCAGAAAACTATCGAGCAGGATTTTCCATTCGGCCGCCGTCAACCATTTGTCGGGAGACCCTTCGACCAACCCAGAAAATGACAAGGCGCCAAAGCCGAGCACCGCGATCAAAAGGCCCAGACCCAGGAAAACGAGCCAGGGAACCACGCCTTCGGTTTCCAGCCAGGCAGGACGCGGGTCGCGGCCGCTTGACAGCTCGACGCCATCGCAAAGAATGGGCAGCCAGATCTTGATGAGCGCCATTCCCAGTGCGGCAAAACTGACCGCCACGACCCCCCATTCGCCGGGCGCCAGGACCAGGTTTTCCTGGACGACGGAGCGAGCCACCAAGCCCAGAAACACGAGCAGGGCGGTTCCCAGGCCAAGCACGCCGATCCAGCGGCTCAAAAGCTCCAGTTGCTTGTTGAGCGGTGTGTCCTGGTCCTTGTCCATTCCAGAAGCGCGGGCGGTCTGGCCGAACTCGGTGCGGTCGCCCACCTGTTGGACGACCAGCCAGCCAGATCCCTGGGCGACGATCGTTCCCTGGCAGGCGAGGTCAGGCGCATAGGTGCCTTCGTGATCGCTTTGCGGCAGTTCCGATTTGACCACGGGCACCGATTCACCCGTCAGGCGCGATTCGTCCACGGCCAGGTCGCGCCCCAGAATGACCTTGGCATCGGCGGGGACTTCTTCGCCCGCTTCGAGCTGAAACAGGTCTCCCACGACCAGGTCGCTTCGGGGAATCGGCAAGATCGCTCCGGAGCGAACCGTTTTGACCGGCACATGGTCGCTGACCCGATTGAGCAGATCGAATTCGCGGCCGGCGCGGTACTCGTTGATGAAACCGATGCCGGTCGCGAGGAAGACGGCGCAGAGGATGGCGATCCCTTCGAGGTATTCGCCATGAATCGAGCCAATCAGGATCTGCAGTCCGGCCGCAAGGATGAGAATGCGAATGACAGGGTCGTCAAATTTCTCAAGAAGCAGGCGCCACCAGGGGTCGCGCTTGGGCGGACTCAACAGGTTGGCGCCGTGGCGGGTCCGGCTCTCGATCACTTGTTCGGCATTCAAACCGGCGCCAGGAAAACCTTCGCCAAGATATCCGGCGGCGGAATAACTGTTGCTCAATAATTCGGCCGCGGGTGGGGGCGGCGTGGATCGATCGCTGGTCACGGGCAAAACCCCTCGGTCGCTTGATTCGCTAAATCTGGGGTTTCCAGCCAGTCGCCAAGCCGATGATATCGCAGTGTCGCGCCGCGCCCAGCGAGCGGATCGCTTCGGGCAAGCCGTCGAGAATGCGTAGCGGCGCCGTGGGATCGTAAAAGTTGACCGTGCCCAGTTGGACGGCGCTGGCCCCGGCGACGAAGTATTCCATGCAATCGTCGAGAGTGGCAATGCCGCCGATGCCAATGATCGGCACCTTGACCGCGCGCGCGACCTGCCAGACGCAGCGCAAGGCGAGCGGTTTGATCGCTGGGCCCGACAGGCCGCCGGTCGCGTTGCCGAGGATTGGCTTTTTACGCCGCCAGTCGATCGCGATGCCCAGGAAGGTGTTCACCAGGGAAACGGCATCGGCGCCTCCTTCGGTGGCGCCCTGCGCGATTTCAACCAAGTTCGTGACATTGGGAGACAACTTGGCCACCAGGGGCACCTCACCCGCCTCCTGGCGGCATGCGGCGACCACCTTACGGCAGGCCTCGGGGCTTGTGGCGAAGTCGATGCCGCCCGAGACATTGGGGCAGCTCAAATTGAGTTCGATGGCCGCGATGCCCGGTGTTTTGACCGCTTTGGCGACCATGTCGGGGAATTCGCGATCAGTCTTGCCGGCGATGTTCAAGAAGACGGGGCAACCTAGCCCTGACAGGTAAGGCCTGTGGTTGGTCAGGAAATAGTCGAGGCCGTCGTTGTCGAGGCCGATGGCATTGAGCAGCCCCGAGGAGGTTTCGTAGGTGCGCGGCGGCGGGTTGCCGGCTCTGGGCGCATGCGTGACGGTCTTGGGAAGGATGCCGCCCAGGCGTCGGAAATCGACGAGGCCTTCCATCTCCCTGGCGTAGCCAAAGGTTCCCGAGGCGACCAGGATCGGGTTGGGTAAACTCAGCCGTCCCAGTTTCACCGACAGATCCATAGGCTCGCCGCTCATGCTTCTTCCGCGCAGTACCCAGAAACGCAAACGGTCATTTTAGCGATCTGGGGCACATACCGCAGGAGGGAATGGCAATGGGGATCGAATTGCCCCGCGCCGATCCTCTTTGCAACGGGGAAGAAGGTGGTTTTTGATTCTCCTTTGTTGAGCTCTTGACTCGGCCATCATCGGGTATCGGCGGGCCTTTCCTCATTTCTCAATAAATCCAAACAAAAAGGCCCTCCTGTCGGAGGGCCTTTTGAATCAAGCATGATCTGATCTGCACGGACCGCAAGATCAGGTAATTTCCGGCTCTTCGAGGTAGGTGTAACCGTCGATCGCGTCTTCGTAGAACTTCAGGTACTGGCGCGATTCGGCGATTGTGATGCGGCCTGCGCGCACCGCTTTCTCCAGTTCGCGGCGCAGCCGGTCCATCAGAATTTCGGACGAATACTGAACATAGGCGAGCACCTCGCGAACCGTGTCTCCCTTGATCACTTCGTCGATGATCACTTCGCCGTTTTCATCCTGGTGAATATGCACGGCGTTCGTGTCGCCGAAGAGATTGTGCAGATCGCCCAGGATTTCCTGATAGGCGCCAAGCAAGAAGGCGCCCAAGTAGTAAGGCTGCCCATCGAAGGGGTGCAATTGCAAGGTGTTGCGCACATCGCGCAAATCGATGAACTGGTCAATCTTTCCGTCGGAGTCGCAGGTGATGTCGCCCAGCACGGCCTTGCGGGTGGGAACCTCGTTGAGCCGATGAATCGGCATCACCGGGAATAGCTGCTTGATCGCCCAGGAGTCGGGCATCGATTGAAACACGGAAAAATTGCAGAAATAGGTGTCGGAAAGGTTGGCTTCGAGGCCCTGCAATTCCTCGGGGCAGTAATCCAACTCGCGCACCATCTTCAAAATCTTGGTGCTCACCGCCCAGAAAAGCTGCTCGGCCAGGGCGCGGGTTTGCAGCGACACCGATCCGAGGTTGAACATGTTGACGATGTCGTCGACATGCTGGACCGCGTCGTGGTAACACTCGAGGATGTTCTTCTTCTTGACGTCGTGGTAGACGGCGAAAAGGTCGTGAAGTTGTTGGGGGGCGTCTTCGGGGATCGAGGCGGGCGGCTCGACCCGGTCGAAATTGCTGACGCCGAGCACATCGAAAATGAGCATGCTGTGGTAGGCCACCACGGCGCGGCCCGATTCGGAAACGATCGTGGGATGCGCGACGCCGGCTTCGTCGCACACGGTTTTGATGCGGGCGACAACGTCGTTGGCATATTCTTGCAGAGTGTAGTTCGTACTCGATTCGAAATCGGTCTGGGAACCGTCGTAGTCGATGCCCAGGCCGCCGCCCACATCGAGGAATCTCACGCCTGCGCCGTTATTGGCCAGTTCGCAATAAACACGCGCGGCTTCCGTCAAGGCATTTTTGATATGGCGGATATTGGTGATCTGCGAGCCTAGATGGAAGTGAACGAGCTGGAGGCAGTCCTCCATCCCCTTCGATTTCAAAAGTTCGATCGCCTCGCACACTTCGGCAAGCGTGAGGCCGAACTTCGAGCGGTAGCCGGCGCTGGAACGCCAGCGCCCTGAACCCTTGGCGGCCAATTTGACGCGGATGCCGATGGCGGGGCGGATGCCCTGTTCTTCGGCGTGGCGGATGATCAATTCCAGTTCGGTGAATTTCTCCACTACGGGAATGATCTGCTTGCCCAGCTTGCGCGCCATCATCGCCATGCGGATGAATTCATCATCCTTGAAGCCGTTGCAGATGATGGGCGTGTCGTTGTCGCTGGTGAGCGACAGGACCGCCAACAGTTCGGGCTTCGAGCCCGCTTCGAGACCAAAGCCGAAGGGGCGGCCGAAATCGAGGATCTCTTCCACAACCTGGCGCTGCTGGTTGACCTTGATGGGGTAAACACACAGATAGCCGCCGCTGAACTCGTTCTCGCTAATCGCGCGGGCGAACGCCTCGTGGATTTCGCCGACGCGGTGCCTGAGGATGTCGGTGAAGCGCAGCAGGATGGGAAGCTGAATGCCGCGAGCCTGAAGCTGATCGACCAGTTCCTTCAAGTCGATCGCCGACTTGGGTTCCTTGGAAGGGATGACGGTCAGGTGACCGTTGGGGTTGATGCCGAAGTAGCCCTTTCCCCAGTTGCGCACCCCGTAGGTTTCCGCGGCTTCGGCGGTCCTCCAGGTTTCTTTTCCCAAATCGGGCTCGGCGCTCTTCAGCATTCGTGAATTCCTCAACCTGAAAGCCTAAATCCCGGGCTTCCGAATGACTTAGGATCGACAGTCAGACTCCAGTACGCAAGGTCAATCCGCGGATCTTCATCAGATCGTCAAGTCCAAACCGCTCTGGTGGGTCTTCAGATAGGCTTCGATCTCTTCCTTGCTCGCCGCAAACTTCGGCTTGGTCGCTTCGTTGAGCGAGACAAAGCGCGATTTGCCCTGATCGTAGGCCATCACGGTGCCGGTTTCAAAATGGTAAACCCAACCATGCAGACGCAAGCTGCCCGCCGCGATCGCCTCGCGTACAAAAGGGTATGATTTGGCATGCTCCAGCTGTTGTATGACGTTCCGCTCGATCGCCACGGCCAAAACTTCGTCGGGAGTCATGCCGGCTGTATCACGCTTCAGATCGGCGAGGATCGGCTTGGAATAGGTAAGCCATTTTTGCACTTCAGGTAGGTGAGAAAGGGCATCCATTTGCAAGAGGCCATGCACCGCGCCGCACTTGGCGTGCCCGCACAAAATCAGGTCGCGAACTTTAAGCTGCTTGATGGCGTATTCCATCGTGGCCGCTTCGGCGGAAGGGTGCGTGCAGGTGGCGGGAGTGACGATGTTTCCCGCATTGCGCATGATGAACAGCTCGCCCGGACCGGTCTGGGTGAGCATGTCGGGGCTGATGCGGCTGTCGGAGCAGGTGATGAAGAGCGCTTGCGGCTTTTGACCCGAGCCTAACTTTTTGAAAAGCTGCTCTTGAGTGCCGTGAACCGATTTTTGAAAATCGAAAACGCCTTTGATGATTCGTGTCATGCGCCGTCCCGCCGAAATGTTATGGGCACCTTTTCACCATGATAGGTCTCAGACTCTCAGCAAGTGCAGACCTTTGCCCCGAAAGATAAGAAAACTTGTGCCGATCGGTGCCGGCCTCTTAGGATTTCCCTTGGCATTTACATTGCTTGGTTGCGGAAGGCTGGTTTGGGCGCCAACATGACAGAATCCACCGTATCCTGCCCGTCGCCGGAAGATCTGGTCCGGTTGAAAAATGACGCAGACCTCGATCCGCAAATCAAGGAGAAACTGCAAAAGCACCTGGCTGGGTGCAAGATTTGCCAGCGAACACTACGCGAAGAACTCCAGCAGTTAAATAAACAAGCCAACATCGCGAATACGCCCAAAAAACCGGAGAGCTCGGGCTTTCCGCCGCCTCGATCCAGCGCGCCTCTTGGCTCCCCGTCCGGTTCGAAGCCCGACCACAAGACCGACCAGAATCAGCCGCAAGGCGCCGACGAGATGCATACTTCCGGCGACACGGTGAAGTACGACTCGGAACCGGCCTCGGACAAACCTTTTCCGTTTCTGGATCCTCCGGAAGAAGAAGGGGAACTTGGCTGGCTTTCCAACTACCGTGTCTACCGCGTCGTCGGCACCGGCGGCATGGGCGTGGTGTTCGAGGCTCAAGACAAAGACCTGAAAAGGCGCGTGGCGCTCAAGGTGCTTCGCTCCGACTTGGGCGACGACACCTATCGGCATCGCTTCCTGCAAGAAGCGCGTTTGGCAGGTCAACTGCAAAACGAGCATATCGTCACGATCTTTCGCGTGGGCGAGTGGACCGGCCCCGACGCCAGGAGCGTTCCTTTTTTGGCCATGGAATTCCTCCATGGAGAAAGCTTGGAAGCGAGGCTCATTCGCGATGGCACCATGCCGGTGCGCGAAGCGCTGCGGGTCTGCCGCCAGGTTGCCGAAGGGTTATGGGACGCGCACCAGGCGAACTTGATTCACCGCGATATCAAGCCTGCGAACATTTGGCTGGAAGCGCACCCGACCACCGGCGAATTCAAACGGGTCAAAATTCTCGACTTCGGTCTGGCCAAGCCGGTCAACCAGGAATCGACCTTGACCCATCACGGCATGGTGGTGGGCACCCCCAGTTACATGGCGCCCGAGCAGATCTATGGGTTGCCCTGCGATCAGCGCACCGACCTCTTTGGTCTGGGCTGCCTGATGTTCAAGTGCCTGGCGGGCAAGACCCCGTTCCAGGGCGAAAACACGATGGCCGTGCTCAAGGCCACCGTCGAAGCCAATTCTCCCGACCTTCATGGGGCGAGCAAATCGCTGCCCAGGGATATCGTCAAGCTCCTGGACGACATGCTCGCCAAGGACCCGGACAACCGGATTCCCACGGCCCGCGAGGTCTGCCGCCGCATCGATGACCTCCTTGGGGAAAGCCCAAGCGATTACGGCTCCAATCGCAAGGTTTCCCAAGGGTTTCCCTCGATTTCCGGATCGTCGAAGCCGGAATCGGGGGGAATCAAAAAGCGCAGCATCGCCATCATGTTGAGTGCCGCGGTGATCCTGCTTGCGATCTCCTATCCCATCGTGACGATCATCCTCAGGCAATCGCCGGTGGTGCCGGTGCCCGATGTGAAGATCGGCTTTCTCTTTTCGCAAACCGGACCTGGCGCGCTGCGTGAAAAATCGATCCTCGATATCAGCAAATTGGCGATCGCGAAGATTACCAAGGACGGCCCTTTGCTTGGCCGCAAGGTGATCGTCGTGGAGAAGGACGGCAAGTCCGACCCTCTCGGCTTTGCCAAGGGGGCGATCGAGCTATTTGAAAATGACAAGGTTGCGGCGACGTTTGGGTGCACCACTCCGGCAAGCCGGCGCAAGGTTGGCGAAATCCTCAAGGATTACCATGGCCTGCACTTTTTCCCCTGCGTGAGCGAAGGGGTCGAAGAGATTCCCGGCCTGGTGCATCTGGGGCCGATTCCTAACCAATTGATCGATCCGGTGCTCGAATACAGTTTGAAGTCGCCGGCGAAGAAGGGGAATCAGCGCAAGGTATTTTTCATCGGCATGGACGAGGTCGGTTCGCGCGTTTGCGGGCATGTCACGCGCATGCTCGTCGAAAAGACCTTTTCGAGCACCCATCAATTTTCGGGTGCGGAGTTCATTCCGATCAAGGAACCGTTCGATCAGGTCAAGTCGGTCGTGGATAAGGTGAAAGCGGTCAATCCCGAATTGATTCTCACGACGGTGCCCAACCCCGAGGTGTTGAGAGTGCTCATGGCGGCGATCCGGGGCGCCGGAATGAAGGCCAAGGATTATCCCGTCTATCACCTCACGCTCGATGAGGTCGCCTTGGCGCTGGTCGAGGCGAAGGCGCCGGGCCTGCTTGAAGGCGACTTTGCCGTGGCCAACTATTTCAAGACGCTACGAAGCAACGCCAACGCCGAATTTCTCAAGCTGGTTCACCGCGAGATGGGGGCAGGAACGCCGGTATCCGACACCATGGTGAAGGCGTACACGGCGGTCCACCTTTGGGCCGAAGCGGTCAAGAAAGCCGGTAGCTTCGATAAGGACCTGATCATGCACGCGCTGCATGAGGGGAAATGGGAAAGCCCGGCGGGCCCTGCCGATGTTCTTGAAAACGACCATACCCAGTACAAGATGCGCATTGCCCAGGTGCGCAACAAGGAATTGATCTCGGTAGACGAATCGAACGGTCTGGCGCCCGACATTTACCCCCATTACATGCCGATGTCACAGCGAGCTCGCGACCAGCAGATCATGGCCAAGGACCGGTGGTTGACGATCACGCGCAACCTGCAAACCGCGTTTCTGGACAATGAAAAATACTCCGACTGGGAGAATCGAACCAATTCCGTCCCGTTGAAAATCGATCTGGCTCCCTGGTGGTCCGATCCTCGCTAAACGGGTGGTCCGAGCCTCGTTAAACGAGGATCCGCCCCGCGCCAGGCGGGTGTTCCCGAGGGCGGCAAACCGCTGGTGCAACCCAATCTGTCCGAAAGTCCCAGGCCGCGAGATTTTGCCACGTTTTTCTTTGCGAGCAATTGAAGCATGATCATTTATGACCGCAATGCCTGGTTCAAAATTTCGACCAGCTACAAGGGAACCGTTCTTCCCGCGACCCTGACCCGGGTGGCCATGATCACCGCCTTGAGTCTGGTGTTGCACATCCTCAAGGAGATCTTGCCCAAAGAATACTCCCTGCCCAATCTCGATCCGCTGGGGCATACCGTGCTCGGTTCGACGATTGGTTTGTTGATCGTGTTTCGCACCAATTCATCCAATGCGCGCTATTGGGAGGCTCGCTCTAACTGGGGTATGCTGATCAACAGCGCCCGCAGCCTGGCGCGCATGGGCCAGGTCTATGCGGGGGGCAAGGCCTCGGACCTGGCCGAACTGATCAGTGCCTACGTCATCGCGGTCAAGCAAAACTTGCGCAACGACACCGATCTGGAGGAAATCAGCCATCTGGTTCCGGGCAAGTTGTTCGAGCAAGCAAGCCGGGCCGGCAATGCGCCCACGATTTTGGCGCGGGCCATCAGCGAGTGGATTTTTGCGCGCTACGCCGAGGCGAAATTGGACATTCGCATCGCCAACAACATGGAGACGATTCTGGCGAAGATGGTCGATTCCCAAGGCGGCTGCGAAAAGATCCTCAAGACGCCGCTTCCGTTCGTGTACGCCGCCCTGATCAAGCAAACCCTGATGATTTATCTGTTCACATTGCCCTTTGTGCTGGTCGAGCGCATGGGGCTCGCCGGTCCGCTCATTGTCGCGGTCGTGTCTTTGGGCATGCTTGGCATTGAGGAAGCCGGTGTCGAGACCGAAGCACCGTTCGCCACGGACGCCAATGATCTTCCGTTGGAGCAGTTCTGCTTGACGATCGTGAGGGATACGCATCAGGTGACAAGCGACAAATAAAGTGAGGGGAATCGATGGGGTCCGAGAATTCGGGATCGCCATTAAGGAAGACTTCGACAAATCTGCAGAGCGTGAAGTGGGTTGTCATCCTGGCAATGGCTGGGGTAGGTTCCGCGCTGGGGTACTTTGTCGCGGCCCAAGCCATCGTCCTATCCACGATATTTGCCCTGTTTTTTGGGTTGCTGTTTCGAGTGCTCGTGCCGAAAACACACCGTCCCATGGTGCCTGCTTGTGCCATTCAAATGGGCCATGGCTTTTCGGTATGCGTGGGCATCGCCATCATCTTTGGTCTTCAACTCAAGGTTTCGAGGCCGGTCAGTCTATTCGACATCGTGGACGGCGTCGTCCTCGTCGCAATCCCCATGTGGCTGGCCTTTCGGCCCACATGGTCCGTCTGTGCGGTTCTCGCTCTTTACCAAACGATTGGTATCGCTGTGGAGGGGCACGAGATCTTCGAGGAGCCAGCGGCCATGCGCTTAAAGTTTCTTATCGTTCACGTTTTTTGGCGCTTCGCCGGTCTGATAGGGTGCAGTCCCCCTACGGAGCCGAAGCGTCGAGCGATTGCCCCAGGAGGATCGGAAGAAAGGGGTTGAGTCTTTGAAAAAGGTTTGAAGAACGAGGCGCCTTCCCTTCAAAAGCATTAGCAAAAAGAAACCCATGAAGGAAAGGACGCCTCATGTCGTACTCTATGCATTTGCTTTCGGGATCGGCAACGGCTGGGTCGGTGGAAGTTTCGAAGAATTGTTTCGAGGGTCTTTTCAAGGGTGCCGAGTGGCGGTCTCTGATCGAGGCCAGCATCATGGACTTGGTCCGGGTAGTTCAAACGTTTTTGGGAAAGCCCGGTTCGGCGTCGTCGGTTTATGCATTTGAACGGGAATTAGAGCAAGCCGGCCGAGAGTTTCTTCGTGGGCTCGTTCAATGGGTATTCAATCACCTTGAAGGAGGCGATACGGCAGTTCTTCCAAAGCATGTGGTTTTTGAATCGGCTTCGTACACGCTTATCAAGAAAAAAACCCGGCAAGATGTTTGGACCCGATTTGGGAAAATATCGATGTGGCGGTTCGGCTATCGGTCCACGATCAAGGGTCATGATCTTTCCATATTTCCCCTAGCCAAGGTTCTTGGGCTAATCCACGGTGCAACGCCCGGTTTGGCGGAAGAGGTAGCACGATTGCTTGGCGAGGGGGGCATGACGCAAAGCCGAACCATGGATCGTCTTGCCAGGGATTTTGGAATTCATTTCGGAGTGAAAAAGCTAAGGCAGTTAGCGGGGGCGGTCTCCGAGGCGATGGCGGAGGAACGTCACCAAGCCCAGGTGGACCGGTTGGAGCAATTGCTGATACAGGCAGATCGATCAAGCGGCGTCCACAAACCCGTAATCGCAGTGGGCCGGGACGGCGTAACCCTTGGAATGCGGATCAAGCTTGGCCGGTTGTTTGAAGTGGCAGCGACCGGAACGGTAACGGTGTTCGACCGGCGAGGCAATCGCTTGGGAACGGTGTATCTTGCTTATGTGCCCGAGCCAGGGCAACCAACCATGACGCGGGAACTGACAAGGCTTTTGAAGGACCTAATGAATCGTTGGAAAGGCCCGATGCCTCGGATGTGCTATGTCACGGATGCGGGGGAAAACGAAACAGGTTATTACCAAAAAGTTCTGAAACCGATGAAGCACCCTGTTACGGGCAAGCCACTGGAATGGATCCGGGTTCTGGATTTTTACCACGCGACTGTGCGGGTCTGGACGATGGCGGAACTGATCTTCGGAAAAAGAATCCGAGGAACACGCTGGGCGAGGAAGATGCTCAAGTGGTTGAAGTTGCCGGGCGGGATCAACCGGATTCTCCATTCGGCCGCGGCGATGCGGGACGGTTACCTAGCCAAATCAAAACGGAAGGAGTTTGACCAAGCCTATCGTTACCTACGCACGCGGATGGCATTCATGAAATACGACCAATACCGCAAAAGGGGGATTCCCCAGGGAAGCGGCATTACCGAGGCCGCCTGCAAAACGGTTTACACCCAAAGGCTGAAACTGAGCGGGATGTCCTGGAAACGAGACGGGGCGCAGACGATTATCAATCTTCGCGTGATGATTTTAAGCGGAGTTTGGGACGAGGCATTCAAGGGATTCCTCCTGCAATCGGTGGAACCCAAAGTGAGGGGGCAAGCCAATTCCACTATTCGAGATCTTCAAATCGCCGCATAATCGGCGCAGCTGGGAGACTGCACCCGTTTAGAACGCGCTTAAATTCAAAGATCCTTTTATCCTTGGGGAAAGCCCCCTTAAAATCAACTCAGTAACTCCTCGACAAGTTCTTCCGCGTCTCGGCCCGCTTCGCTTTCGGCGATGCGGGCCTTGCTCGAGCAAAAACCAGAATCGGCATAAATCCTGTGCTACTAGCGATACCGTCCAAGCGACCGATGGCCTCGGTGTGAAATGCTTGCGCTTTTCTGAATGCCACAACTCCAACTGCGAGGCCGTTCAATCGCGCCGACAGCTTCGAATCGTCCCTCCAGCCCTTGAATTCCTAAAATTTAGAGTTAAAATTCTATGCAACGAGAAGTGGTGTGCATTAACGCCGCTTTTCCTAAAATCGGATGACTAGATAAATCGCAACCCAAAAATTTTGGGAGGCGAGTTGATCAGTAAGCCGGCGCGGTGGATCACCCAGGAGTGATTCCCCACGTCGGCTTTTTTTGTTTTTTTTAATGTTTCGATCCCATCCGCCGGATGGATAGGAAGAGGTGATTTATGGGTTTGGTCATTTTAGTGGTTTTGATTTTGCTGCTTGCGGGTGCGTTCCCTCATTCTTCCTACAACCAGAACTGGGGCTACGGTCCCAGCGGTTTCCTGGGGACGGTGTTGATTATCGTTCTGATTCTGGTGCTCCTGGGTTACATCCCAAGGAACTTCTAAAGACCGCCGAAGCCTCGGCTTAAGCATGGTTCCTGCGGTCTTGCAGGGCGCCCAGTCTTTAGGCGTGACAATCGGCTTTCGCCCGCAACTGACCCCTTCACGTGCCTCGCCCGTGAAGGGGCAACGCTCCCGTTTCTTGGCTTTCCAGTGAAACAACAAGCAGAAATGGAGGGTTCATGCCCTCATTACTGACGCTATTTAATTATTTCGGCGTTAATTTATATTGTCGCAATTCACACGAGGATGATTGCAATGGTGAAGAAGTTGATCGTGGCGGTTTTGGTTTTGATCATTTTGGTTGGCGGGGTCGGCTACTGGCGGGAATGGTTCGTGTTGACGAAGGATGGAAATGCCGGGGTCCAGGTCGATTCGGGCAAATTTAAAGACGACAGAGAGGCCTTCGGCAAGGCGTTCGGCGAGAAGGCCAAAGCCCTCAAGGTGAAGGTCGCGGGCCTTTGGAAAACCCACGAAGGACAAACGCCTGCCGAAAGGGCCAAAATCCAGAAGGAACTCGACGAGCTGACCAAGAAGCACGAACGGCTTGAGGAACAAATCAAGGAGCTGAATGAAGCTGGCCCCGAGAAGTTCGAATCCACCAAAAGGGACCTCGGCGAGTCACTGGACGATGTGGAGAAAAAGATCGAGGAACTGACGAAAAAAATCGACAAAGGTTCCGACAAGTAGGGCCTCTCACCGAACGATTTTCGGCTGAAGGCCGGCGCAGGTCAATCACATCGGAGCGTCGTTGGTCAACCTGACGATCCTCCTGATGATTTGCTCCTTTCCCCTGGCGGGCTTCCTGCCGCCAATGGGAGTGCAACCCTTCGAGTAGTTCGCCCGGAGAGTTGGCAGTCGAGTCAATCCATGGCTTTTTTGGCTACCTTTTAAACGGATTCTAAGGGGGCGAAATGGGCACACCGGTCGGCCGGTACAAACCGGTCAGTCACTTTCGACGCATGGTGGCGGACTTGCTCCACTTCAGTTCGAAGGTGCCAAGCGTGACCGTCGAACGACGCATCGACCTCAGTTCCCTGATGGCCGCCAGAGGCGCCGCTACTCCCTCGCCGACCTGGTCGTCCATTTTTACCAAAGCCTATTCCGTGGTTTCCCGCCGAACCCCGTCGCTGCGCACCTCTTACCTGACCTTTCCATGGCCACGCTTTTATGAGCACTTTTCAACCATTGCGACCGTGAACGTCCACCGCGAAGTGGCAGGCGAAGACATCATCATTTATGCTCATATTTGCGAGGCTGAGAATCTAAGCTTGCCTGAAATCGATTCCATCATCAGTGAGCACCGACGTAAAGCTCCGTGGGAAATTCCTTCTTATTACAGCGCGGTTTACCTGAGCCGGGTGCCCTGGCCATTCCGGCGACTCATCTGGTGGGCCACCCTGAACTTCTTTGGTTCGATCCGCTGCTATTGGTTTGGAACCTTTGGCGTCACCTCCATTGGTCAGCAGGGCGCAGGAATCGTTTGCCTGACTCCCCTGCTCACCTCCCAGCTCCACTATGGAATGATCGATGAAAATGGGCGCACGAATGTGCGCTTTTCGTTCGACCACCGGGTCCTTGATGGAGTTGCTGCTGCGGGAGTCCTCGCCGATTTGGAAGCGGTGCTGTTGGGTCAAATGGCCGACGAATGCGCCCAAATGGAACATCTTCCGACACCTTCTTTCAGCCATCGCAACAACCAGGTGCAAGATCGGGCCGTCGGTTGATATTGCTGCTCAGCCGAAGTTTGGAGTTCCCTGCCCGTACGTGCGTCGGGCAAGAGACCAGCCAGGGTGTTCAAGGCCATGAAATCGAAGATGTCGCGTGGGGCTTGCAGCATTGCGAGACAGGCAGAACGGGCCGATTCCGAACGCAATGAAATGCTCGATCATTGGCGGGCCGTTGCCGGTCGCCGCCAAACGTGGAACTTGAAGAATGCCAAAGGATGCAATGATCGAACCCATGCCGCTCGTCGAAGACATTCAGAACTACGCCCAGAACATTGTGGACACTGTGCGCGAGCCCTTGCTCATCCTCGATGCCACCTTGCGCGTCCGCTCGGCGAATCGGGCTTTCTACCAAACCTTCCACGTGTCCCCCGCGGAAACCGAAGGCCGCCTGATCTACGAACTCGGCAATGGCCAGTGGGACATCCCCGACCTGCGCACCCTGCTTGAAGACATCGTCCCTAAGAGCTCCGTCTTCGACGATTTCGAACTCGACCACACCTTCCCTGCAATTGGCCGGCGGGTGATGCTGCTCAACGCCCGCAAGCTGCAGGCGGGCCATCACGGTGAACTGCTTGTACTGGCCATGGGGGACGTGACGGAACGCAAGCGAGCCGAGGAAGCGTTGCTTGAAGTCGGTGCTCTCCAGAGCGCCATCTTCAATAGCGCCAACTTCTCGAGCATCGCCACCGACGAAAAGGGGGTCATTCAGATCTTCAATGTCGGCGCCGAGCGGATGCTCGGCTACGCCGCGGCCGAAGTGATGAACAAGATCACGCCGGCCGACATTTCCGATCCACAGGAAGTGATTGCCCGCGCCAAGGCCTTGAGCGCCGAGCTGGGAACTCCTATCACCCCTGGCTTCGAAGCATTGGTTTTCAAGGCGGCGCGCGGCATTGAAGACATTTACGAACTGACCTACATCCGTAAAGACGGCAGCCGTTTTCCGGCCGTGGTTTCGGTCACGGCTCTGCGCGATGACCAGAGCGCCATCATTGGTTATCTGTTGATCGGCACCGACAATACTGCGCGCAAGCAGGTGGAAGCGGAGCGCATGCTTCTCGATCAGCGCGTGCGCGACCAACAGTTCTACACCCGTTCGCTCATCGAATCAAACATCGATGCGCTCATTACGACCGATCCCCGAGGCATCATCACCGACGTCAATAAACAAATGGAAGCGCTCACCGGATGCACCCGCGATGAACTGATCGGCGCACCCTTCAAGGACTATTTCACCGACCCGGAGCGGGCCGAGGCGGGCATCAAGCTAGTGCTTGGCGAAAGGAAGCTCACCGACTACGAACTGACCGCCCGAGCCAGAGACGGCAAGGAAACCGTGGTCTCCTACAATGCGACGACGTTCCACGATCGCGATCGTAAGCTTCAAGGAGTGTTTGCCGCCGCCCGCGACGTCACTGAGCGCAAACGCTACGAGCAATCGTTGCAGCAAGCCAATCGCGCCAAGAGCGTCTTTCTGGCCAACATGTCTCATGAAATCCGCACGCCGATGAACGCAATCCTTGGATTCTCCCAGTTGATGCTGCGCGATCAGGATCTCACGGCAAGACAATGCCAGTACCTGGGCACGATCAACCGCAGCGGCGAGCACCTGCTCGCCCTGATCAACGACATCCTCGAGATGTCCAAGATCGAGGCGGGCCGGACGACCTTGAATCCAACGACCTTCGATCTGCCGGTGCTTCTCAAAGACCTTGAAATGATGTTTCGGGTGCGCACCGAAGAGAAGGTTTTGTCGTTCTCGGTCGAACTGGTCGGCGACGTCCCCCAGTTCATCGTCACCGACATCAACAAACTGCGCCAGGTTTTCATCAACGTGCTGGGCAATGCCGTCAAGTTCACCGAAAAAGGGGGCATCGGTTTGCGCGTTCGCGCAGAGCGTGAGGGGGCGGCTTCCTTCCTGCTTTTCGAAATCGAGGACACCGGCCCGGGCATTTCGCCTGATGAACAGGACAAGCTATTCCGGCATTTCGAGCAGACCAAAACCGGTCAACAAGCCGGAACGGGGACCGGGCTTGGATTGGCCATCAGCCGGGAGTTTGCGCGCCTCATGGGCGGAGACATCACACTGACCAGCCAAGTAGGCAAAGGCAGTGTCTTCGTCATTCATTTGCCATTGCAGGAGGGGCTGGCCCAGGCGGTGCAGGCGAAAGACAACCCCCGCCATGTCGTCAAACTGCAACCGGGGCAAGCCGCGTGCCGCGTGTTGATCGCCGACGATATCGAGGATAACCGCCAACTTCTCGCGCAACTCCTTGGCCCCGTCGGCTTCGAAATCCACCTGGCGACCAATGGAGCCGAGGCCGTGCACGAATTCGAGGCCTGGCGCCCGCATCTCATTCTCATGGATTTTCGCATGCCGGTGATGGATGGCCATGAAGCCATTCGGCGAATTCGCGCCCTGGCGGGTGGAGAAAGTCCCAAGATCATCGCGGTGACCGCCAGCGCGATGGATGACAATCGCCAGGAGTTGATGGAAATCGGCGCCGACGACTTCATTGGCAAGCCGTTTCGAGAGCTGGAACTGTTCCAGAAGATCCACACCCATGTGGGGGTGGAATACCTCTATGCGGAGCAGCCGACGATCCCCTCCAAGGAAGACACGGCCGAGCTCACTTGCGAGAACCTGGCGGCCTGGCCGCGGCCCTTGATCGATTCGATGCGTGAAGCGGTCATCACGGCCGATTTTGATCAGTTGCTCTTGAAAATCCAGGAGGTGGAAGCGAGCGATCCGCGCACCGGCCAGGGGTTGCGCCGCCTGGCCGAAGGTTTCCAATATCAGAAACTTCTCGATCTGTTCGGCAGCGTCAGCGTCTAATGAATGAGCACGTGGCTCCGCTCTTGAACTTGGAGTGGCAGGCCAGCCGAACTCCGATCAACACCGCGCGCATGGGAAACCCAGCCAGATGAGTAGCAACGAACTGGAAAAAACTGGCGAAACTGGTCAAGCAGGAACTCATTACGGAGGCGCATGGGGGAAACTTCAGCGCCGAAAGCACCGAGGCCGCCGGCTCCACGTTCCAGTTTTCCCGTCCCAAAAAGGTCAAGGGAAACAGCCGGAAATCATGAATGCAGGCCAACCGAATGAGTTTGACCAGCGCGGTGTCCTTCTGCTTTTTTGGTGCTCCCATCTTGGCAACCGCTGGGAATTGTGCCAACGCAGGAGGCAGCCATGAATCCGGAACGGCCCAGGCGTGATGCCGTGCAACCAGCGAGCATTCTGATTGTGGACGACACGCCTGCGAACCTTCAAGTTCTGGCAGGCATGCTGAAAGACCGTGGTTACAGGGTTCGGCCTGTCCCCAGCGGGAAATTGGCGCTGCTGGCGGCGGGCCGCGATCCGCCGGATCTGATTCTGCTTGACATCAACATGCCGGAAATGAATGGGTACGAAGTGTGTGGGCACCTCAAGGCCGACGAGAAGCTGCGGGGAATTCCTGTCATTTTCATCAGCGCCCTTACCGACGAACTGGACAAGGTGAGGGCGTTTGCCATCGGCGGCGTCGACTACCTGACCAAGCCGTTTCAGATGGAAGAGTTGCACGCCCGTGTGGAGACCCACCTCAAGCTCAGGCGCCTGCAGATCGAACTGGTCGAAAGCAATGCGCAGCTGTCGAAGGTCAATCTCAGGATGTCACGCGATTTGCAGGCGGCGGCAAGAATTCAGGAGACCTTTTTGCCTCGCAAAGATCTGACCATTCCTGGGATGGAGTTCGCCTGGATCTACCAGCCCTGTGATGAATTGGCCGGCGATGGGCTGAGTGTCATCCCGCTGGGCGACGGCACGATTGGGCTTTGCATTCTCGATGTGAGCGGTCACGGCATCGCTTCGGCCCTGCTCTCCGTGACGCTTGGGCGTCTCCTCTCGCCGCCTTCCGACCCTTCTTCAATCTTGACCCGCGCAGGGACTTCTAGCGGTCGAGTCGAACTCACTCCACCTGCCGAGGTTGCGGCCTACCTCAACCGGCTCTTTCCATTCGACTCGGCGACCGAACAGTTAACGACGATGGTCTATGGGATCCTGGTCCTTGCGACCGGAGAGTTCCGCTATGCTTGCGCCGGCCATCCAGGGCCGGTGCACCTGCCCTATCGGGGAAATCCGGTCATCTTGCGAAGCGAAGGATTTCCGATCGGTCTGGCGGACGAGGCCTATGGAGAATGTTCAGTCCGCCTGGAGGCCGGAGATCGTTTTTACATCTATTCCGATGGTGTTACCGAGGCGATGGATCCAGGCGGCGAACAGCTTGGCAATACCCGGTTCATGGAGGCGATTCTTGAGGGTCGGACCAAACCGCTGCAGGAGAATGTCGCAGACCTCCTCGCAGAAATTACACGATGGCAGGGTACCGCGAGAACGCTGGACGACATCTCCATCCTGGCCTTCGAACTCCCAATCAAAGCGGATGGCGCGGTCGTCAGGCATGAGCCTGTGAATCACGCATGACCTTTCATTGGCGTCACTCAACAGGGAGCCTCACATTTTTTTGAAGGGAAACTGGAGACCAAAGAGAATCTATTGTGCAAGGCGTAGCGGCCAGATCGAAGTTCCATGCGAGTTTTCGAAATTAGGCCGTGCCGGAACTCACGGCCGCGTTGGCGCCAAATATACGCACGGTCCTTCCAAGTAGGATGGCGATTTTGTGGTTATTTAATAATACCGCGTCAAGAATCACTTGACATCGGCGACCTTATCGGCAAAACACAATTCAGAATTTGATAATTTAAAATATAAATAAATAATTTTTCCGCTCTTGTTCCATTGCCAATCAATTTCGAACAACCGTCTAGGTTGCCTACCTGAAACAGTTTGTGTCGTTCTCTCACACGGCCTCCAAGCGGTCGGCCTACGATCCGATGAAGGCGATCACCAGCCTCTGTGCATTCGCGGACTTGTTCGCCTTGATCATCGGCTCTACCATTTGGGTGTTGGGTGACGATGAAGGTCAAAAGCCTTGATCCTCCCCGAACAAACGAATCACTTCCGGAAGACTGAATAAAGAGAAACCTGGCTAAGCCGGGCGGCTCGTTAAAAAGTAAACCGATGCGGCGACCCCTTTGAGGTCCGCCGCGTCGGTTTTCTCGTTTCCGTTTCGAAGGCCCGGACGGTCACACCGGGACTGCCGAACTTGCATGCGCAACTTTCGAGCGCTCTGGAGGATCTAGTTGCCCGGGTGGCAAACGGGATTCTCGAGCGCTCGGCGCAGACAACCGTGCCGAGTCGCAGGGATGGAATCACGAACTTTTTTTCAGTGCAAGGGGGTGTCGATTGAATCACAAGCCCGCCCAATCCGCCAGTTCGATCACTTCCGCAAGCCGCGATGGGGCGCCTGAGATGCAAGCCAACGTTAACGACGCCGACTTGGAGATGGCACGGAAACTCGGAATTTCCGCAAGTCGGCTTCAAGAACAGCGCACGGGCCACTCCCCCACGTCGGTTTCGGTGGTACTCCAGAATGACACCTTGGTGGTCACGCTTCACGACGCTTTGACTCACGCTGAAAAAGACCTTGCGAAGCTCCCCGACGGGGCAACCAGCGTACAGGATTACCATCGCCGTCTTTTTGCCAGCGACTCCGATGGGAAGAAAAAAGGGGACATTCTACTTTACTGTGGCCGTGCCCGTTTTTAGACTAAATGGGAAGAAAAAAGGGGACATTCTACTTTACTGTGGCCGTGCCCGTTTTTAGACTAAAGGAATGGCAAGAACAGCGAGAGCGTCGCAAGGGAACTATGTCTACCACGTCCTGAATCGCGGGAATGGTCGGGCGGATGTTTTCCACAAGGACGAGGATTTCGCAGCGTTTGTGAGCTTGATGCGTGAGGCCCATGAAAGAGTCCAGATGCGGTTGGTCGGCTATTGCCTCATGACCAATCATTTTCATCTGATGCTTTGGCCGTACGGTGATGGTGATCTCAGTCGGTGGATGCAATGGCTGATGACATCACATGTTCGTCGGTACCATCGGAACTACAAGGGTAGTGGGCATGTCTGGCAAGGGCGGTTTAAAGCCTTTCCCGTTCAGGATGATGAGCACTTTCTGACAGCCTTGCGATACATCGAGCGCAATCCGTTGCGAGCGAAGCTGGTGCAGAGAAGCCAAGATTGGGAGTGGTCGAGCCTCAAGCCGTCGCAGCGAAGTGGCCCGGTGGGATTGTTGTCGGATGGGCCGGTTGCGAAACCGACGCAATGGACCCGCATCGTGAATGGCGTGGAAACGGAAGAGGAATTGAAAGTGCTTCGACAGAGCGTTGATCGAGGCACGCCGTTTGGCGAAGGGGGCTGGCAAGCATCCACGGCGGTGGAATTGGGAATTGAGGCGTCCATGCGGCCTCGGGGCCGGCCGCGCTTGAATGATGGCGAAGACCTTGGCGAGTAGCGGCAGAGGAATATTCAGAAGAAGATCGTGGGGAGCGAAGACTAATAGACTAACAAAGACAAAAAGGGAGGACAGGGGGCTCGTCTCCTTCCTGAACCTCGAAGGCTCCTTAGATCGGTCTGATCATAAAGCAGTCTGAGTGCATCAAAAAGCCGCCCAACTGCGCAGTCTTCGTCCGGAATGTCCCCTTGCATTTCCATTTTATTCTTGTCCGTTGACTGTCAGGACGCTCGGAAAAGTACAATGTCCCCTTTTATTCTTCAATGTGACATAAAAAACACTGACTGGGCGAAGGATAGAGAGAAAATGCCGTCAGACGAAGGATTTGATCGGGACGAGAATTTAATAAATTTTCCACTCCTGATGCCAGATGAGTTGCAGGATCTGATAAACGAGTGTGATAAAAAATCGAAGAAGAAATGCCCTGTCAATAACGGTCCTTGAATTTGGAAAGGTGATGCGGTCAGATTTGGCGAAGTATTAATCAACAGCAGTTAAATATGTGTTTAAGGAAAGTTATGGCCGGAAGAGCGAATCTAAGATTTCGCACATCGGTGGACGTTGGTAGATTGACTGCGGATTTGATTTGTCAATTATCAGTGCCGATTGGTAGCGTAGCCGTTCCAGCTCCTTAATTTTTCTTTCGAGGGTTGACCGCTATGGTGCGAATTCCAATTAGGGTCCGTTGGTTTGTTTTGGCAATCGTTTTCACTGGGACGATCTTCTGGTCCGTTGTGATTTATCTTTTTTCGCCTCCTGAAAAGCTACCATCCGGACATTTTGCCCCGCGGTTTCGCATTGCTAAGGATACTACTCATATCCTTCACCCGATCGATTCGGAAGGCTATCCCGATTATGAAGAGGCTATTAATCTACACTTTTCAAAAGGGGTTAAGGCAGAAGAAAACCGACTAGTGGGTTTCCTGAATGTCTTCGGACCTAAGTCCGTGGCGTTTGATTCCGCACACAGTCGTTTCTACAAATGGCTCGGAAGGCCGCAGCCCCCGGACCAAGGGGACTATCTTATCCTACTAGAGGATTACTTGAAAAAAATTGATCACTTGGAAGAAAATAAACGAATAATGATCGCTTATAAATGGCGCAAAAATTGCGAGGATCATCCTTGGAAAGAAAAAGATTTTCCGCAAATGGCGGCTTGGGTTGAGCGGAATCGTGGACCGATTAAATCGGTGATTGATGCAAGTTTATTGGCTCAGTATTTTTACCCTTCCATTGATGCTGGCAAAAATGGTGAATTAGAGGGGTTAAGAAGTATTAGCCAGTTGTTAATTTTTGGATTAGAAGATTTGATTTCCTTGCTAAGCTGCCGGGCTATGCTGGAAGCGGGACGAGAGGACTACAACGCTGCCAAAGAGATGTTGTTGGCGGCTTTGAGATTAATTTATTCATTTCGGCCAAAGTTTACGGGTGATTTACGCGTCCTCAATCAAATGGAGCAAAAGATTTACAGCAGGCTTCATGTTCTAGTAGAGAGTGCTCGATTTTCGACCATAGAAATTGAATCTTTGCAAAGCGCAGTTGATGCAGTTGGGGCTTTTCCGTCTGTTAGCGAACTGCTTGATTTCGGCGACAGACTGGTAATGTTACAAAAGGTGCTTTTGGCAAATAAAATTGGTTTGGAATATCTCGACTACCTTATTGATATTGCCCATCCATTAGTATCTGATGATGCGTATGCCGAGCGGATTCGTGGGATATCAAGATATAGTGATTATAATATAAACCTTATTGCTGTTAACGAGTGTGTTGATAAATTAGTTGATGCTTTGCGGGTGAACGACCCCCTTGTTAGGTCCGGAAAAATGAACAGTATCAGAGAATATTACAAAAAAATGGACGATTTGGCAACTGACATTATCGCCGGTCCTTCCGACCTGTGGTTATCGGCACCATTTTCATGGCGTTTTAGTGCGTCCACGATTGGATTGCGCGTGATAAGCTTGTCTATATTTGACCCAATTATTGCCCAGCAAGTTGCGGATGAGACTGAAGAAAAAAGGCGGTTGTTTTTTACTTCCTTGGCTCTAGCTCGGTTCCATCGAGATACCGGAAAATACCCTGAAACTCTGGAAGAACTTGTTTCCAAATATCTTAAAGTCATCCCACTGGACATTTTTTCCGGTCGGGTTCCCAGATATGAGAGAACTCCTCAAGGCGGATATCAGATGTATAGCATCGGCGTCGATCGAACGGATTCCGGTGGCCACGCTAAAAATGCAGCCGAATTCTCGGATGATATAGTATTCAAAGTTACATTGCCATCTCAGAGATAGGCGATATATTGATCTTCTCTAAGAATGGCCGATGATACATGTCTTTTTAGCCGCAGAGCGTTTGCGGTCGTGATAAACCGGCTTGAGTTCTTCGAAATCCAGGTCTGTGCGGTAAACGCCAATTGACGAAGCGGTGCGCGCTTTTCAGCCGCGTCCGATTGGCGTGGGGCTTGAGAACAGTTTTGTTTGGGGGGGGCAGGTTTGGCCTTTGCCCAATAGGACGGGGGCAGTTGGCGGAGTCAATCCAATGGCTGATGGCATCGCATGTCCGTCGTCGGTACCATCGGCACTATAAGGAAAGGTGGCATGTCTGGCATGGGCGCTTTAACGCCTTTCCCGTTCAGAATGATGACCACTTTCTGACTGCCTTGAAGGGGAAAAGGGAGAGAAAAGGGGATATTCTAGAATGGCTCTAGGCTAATCCACAAAGGTATTGTCCATCAATTGCTTGCGCCATTCAGGGCGGGACTTTTACGTCACTGGAAATTCCTTCGGCCGTCGCGTGCGAACACGCGGGTCCAATCGACTAGAGCGATCCGGGTTCACTTTCAGTGGTACCAAATCGTCCCCCGCCTTCGAGTCGGGCAGCCAGTGCAACGCGTCGACAAAACTGATCCGGTCCGCGACCACTTCCTGGCGCCTTGCCGCCTCCGTCATCACCAGGCGGACCAAGTTGTGGACCCTCGCGTAGACTGTCAGCGATCTTGAGAACGCTTTCCACTTGCTTGCATTTCAAGAGATCCATATTCATCGTTTGCTTGAGGTGTTTCAGATCAGTCTCCACACGCCAGTGGGCACCGTAGATCTGTCCCGAACCAAATTATGGTCGCACTTGTAGCGGAATTCGGACTGTAGAGCTTGGGCCGTGTTTATGAGAGAATTTCCAAATTCCGGCGAAGGCGCAAGCAAGGCCTTCGGCGCTGCTGGAGATGGCGACGGCCAAGCTTGGATCACGGATGGAATTGGTCAGAGGGGCGAGCGCTTCCGTTGATGTCGTTTGAGCCCCTGTTCAATTGTCAGCTTTGAAAAAAACATCCAACTCAATCCAGCGCGTCCATGAACTGCTCCATCTCGCCTGCCGCCTTCATATCCTTTTGCTTGCGGGCGACCGCAATGCCACGCGTGTAAATGTCGCGCGCTTTGTCCACTTGCTCCAACTTCCCCATGAGCTGACCGGCCTGCAAATAGGCGGGCACATAGTCGGGATGCTCGGCAATCAGAGCTTCGAATCGCTTGCCGGCATTCTCGAGCTCACCTGCAGAAGTCTCCTCCATGGCAATCCCATACTTGATGAAGGGATCGTCGGGAAAATCGGCGAGCAGGGCGATCAACTGAGTTTTGCGGTCGGCAGCCATGACGGACAGTCTCGCATGTAGCAATAACCAAGGGAAGTGCGCCACCGCGCATTAACTGTAAAGTTCGATTGAGCGCACGATCGCTTCCAGATCGTTGGGAACTTGCACCGGGCGATTGGCAAAGCTGGCGCGGCGTACGCCTCGTACCCCCAGCACCTCTTCGAAGGTCTTGGGATCGGAGCCGTGATAGGCCACCGTCGCCGACGAATCCTTCATCTGATGCGCGGTCAAAATGCAAACGACGCGATCGGAGGGGGCGATCGTCCCTTCGGCGCGAAGCTTCATCAGCCCGGCCAGACTCGCCGCCGAGGCCGGCTCGCAACCCAGGCCCCCAGCGCCGACCATCGCCTTGGCGTCGAGGATTTCCTGATCGGTCGCTTCTCGTACAACCCCGTCCATTTTTTCGAGCGCGCGCAACGCCTTCACGAGATTCACCGGACGGTTGATTTCAATGGCGCTGGCCAGCGTGTTGGCCCGCTTCTTCTCTTGGTCGAGGCTCTGGTAATAGTTGTCGATGACCGTTTGATTCCAGCGGCCGCCGTTCCACCGCAACCCGTCGCGATTGAACAACTGGAAGCAGGTGTCGGCGCCCGCGGCGTTGATGATCGCCAACCTCGGCATGCGGTCGATAAGTCCAAGCTGCTTCAGCTCGATGAACGCCTTGCCAAAAGCCGAAGAGTTGCCGAGGTTGCCGCCCGGCACCACGATCCAGTCGGGCACCTGCCAGCGCAGAGCCTCAAGGATGCGGAACATGATGGTTTTCTGGCCTTCCAGCCGAAACGGATTGATGCTGTTGACCAGGTAGACTCCCAGACGCCTGGCCATCTGCTGCACCTGGTGCATCGCATCGTCGAAGTCGCCGGCAATCTGCATCGTCAGCGCACCGTGGTCGAGCGCCTGGGCCAACTTGCCATAACTGATTTTGCCCGAGCCGACAAAGACGATCCCCTTCATGCGGCTCGTCGCGGAGCAATAGATCGCCAAACTGGCCGAAGTATTTCCCGTGCTGGCGCAGGCGGCGCGGCGCGCGCCGGTCATCGAAGCATGGGAGAAGGCGGCCGTCATGCCGTTGTCCTTGAAGCTGCCCGAAGGGTTCATCCCCTCGTACTGCAAGAACAGTTGCCCCTCGTTCATGCCGACCTTCTTGGCGATCGCGTCGGCTTTTTGCAAGAGCGTCTGCCCCTCGCCGATCGTCAAGATCTTCTCATCGGGAGCGAACGGGAGTAGCCGCCGGAAGCGCCAGACTCCGCTGAAATCAAGAGGGTTGGAACGAGTGCGCCAGGCCTCCTCGAAGTCGGCGAGTTTGCTCGGCACATTCAGCCGGTCCCAGTCATAAACGACATCCATCAGCCCCTGGCATTTGGGGCACTGGAAACTGGTGTCGTCCAGGGAGAGTGTGGCGCCGCAGTCGGGCCGGATGCACTTTTGATAAACCAGATCGGATCCCGCCATGATGCGCTCGCTGCCTTGCCGTCAATAACAATCGTCAAAATC
Source organism: Gemmataceae bacterium (assembly GCA_965226945.1). Classification (GTDB taxonomy): domain Bacteria; phylum Planctomycetota; class Planctomycetia; order Gemmatales; family Gemmataceae; genus SYLG01. The sequence continues at coordinate 6,400,373 of OZ245717.1, forward strand.
ACTCGACTGAGATGCCATCCCCGCAATCAGGGATCCCTGTTAGTGAAAATGATGCAAGAAAGGACCAAAAATAAGGCAGTGTAGGCGGCCGTGATCGCCGAACTCTCGCGCCAGTCGGGCTTGTGCGGGCCCTCAATGAGGGCCATCAGGTCGGGGCCATTCTTTTCTTTGGAACCAACGAGCAGATCGACTTCAAGCAACTCGCGCACCGAGGAATCGATGTCTCCGGGACGGGGCAACCATTGGTGCAGGAAGAGTACCGTCTGGCCAAAATAGGTCTGAGAAAGGGGAATCGCTTTTTCTTCAGGTTCGCCGGCTTTTCTCTCGAGGGTCTTGGCGATTTCGACTGCTTTATTGACCTGGTCCGCGGTGATCACCATGGTATAGAGCCCCTGGAGAATCGAAAGCGAAAGCCAGCAGATGCAGGCAATGACGAGAGAGAATACGGCCGAGCGGGTGATCACCGCACCTAACGTCGAGATCGAATGGAGGAACGCATAATAAAAAATCAACACGGGGATAAGACCGAGGAAGGCATAACCCCACAGACCCGAATGCGCGCTGAGTACCAGCCATACCGAACCGAGAATGCCCACGGCCCCCGTAGCCACGAAAAGCAGGCAGCCCAGGTACTTGTAAAGCAATAGGCGCCAGCGGCTGATCGGCCGCACGAGCAGGGGCTCGATCGTTCCCTTGCGTAGCATGCCGGGAATGAAAAAGGCCGTGAGCGCGACGCTCAACAGCAGACAAACCCAGGTGCCGATTCCGGCGACCAAGTAACTTTCAATGAGCAGAAGTTGCTGGCCCAGCCCATCGAACGGCATGAGCGGCCGGTTGGTGGCATCGAAGATCGTCACGCTGCCAAAAAAAATCGAGAATTTATGCGGCCAGGTGCGAAGCAGACCGGGCAGGGGGCTGACGTCGATCAAGTAGACTTCGGAGTTGGGGTCGTCGCTTTTCTCATGCTTGGTGACCGAGTCGACCTGAAATACCGAGAATTCCCCGACTTTGCCGAATAGGTCGCGAATCAAGGTCGTGTTGTCGGGTTTGGAACGGGTTTTGGCCAGGTCGGAAGAGACTTTCACTTTGAGCGACCATTTCGATTCAGGCCCATCGACTCCCTGATCGGGAGTGGATTCAAGCAGTTCCGCCTTGCCCTCCTTTTTCGAAAATAGGCTCATGAAGGCGCCCATCGGGCCTGAGGCCGTCATCGCCCTTCCTGGACCCCGCCGGTTATTCTCCCTGACAACTTCCTTGGCGGCTCCTTTACCGGTTTCTTTCTCGCCTTCCTTTTCTTTGCCTTTTTCCTTCCCTTTTTCTTGGGCAACTTCCGCGTCTTTCCCCGCTGCCGGCTCCGCCATCTGAGGAGGGCGGAAGCTGTTGCTGTTTCCTGCAAGATTGGCGACATGAGTCGCGAACACTTTCTTGCCCAAGGGCAGCGGCTGGAAGCTCAGCGTGGCGCCAAGAGCGACCAACACCATGCCGACGAAACCAATCACCCAGAAGACCCGGGCATCCATCGCTTCGCGGAATCCGTCCCGCATCATGGCCAGGAATTGCATCAGTTGGCTCCGTTTGCGGGCAAATTGGGCACGGGCAGCTTGGGTCGCTTGGCTTTGCCTTTATCCGCGGAGGCTTCCACCGATTTCAAATAGACATCTTCAAGCGAGTCGCGGGTTTGCTGCAGCAATCGCAAACCGGCCGGATCGGCGGCGGCCGCCTGAATCCACGGAGCGATGTCGGCATCCTTGCCCAGGCTGATGTCGACCTGAAAAGGAGGCTGCAAATGTTTGTCCACTTTCACCGTGGCCTGGACCGATGCGGCCTTGAGCGCTTCGAGGAAGGGTAGGGGTTCTCTCAAAAATCCCAGCTTCCAACCGATGCCCGAGTCGGTCAGCTCCGCGACCGATCCCATGCGGATGAGCGATCCCTTATTCAGGATCGCCACGCGATCGGAGATTCGTTCGACTTCGCCAAGCAAGTGGCTGTTGAGGAAGATCGTTTTCCCCTGCTGCTTCATTTCGAGCATCAGGTCGCGGATTTCGCGGCGGCCCACAGGGTCGACCCCGTCGGTCGGCTCATCCAAAAACACCAGATCCGGGTCATGAAAAAAGGCCTGGGCCAGCCCGATTCGTTGTTTCATTCCCTTGGAATAGCCGCGGATGCGCACCTTTTCGCGACCCGCCAGGCCGACGCGGTCCATCCAGAAACCAACTTTTTTCTTCCGTTCCTGGCGGCCGATGCCGGCAAGACCACCGTAGAAATCCAGCAGGCTAGGGCCGGTGTGATATTCGGGGAACCGGTGATCTTCGGGCAAATAGCCGATCCTTGCCCGAGAGGTCACGCTTCCAGCCGCATGACCCAACACTTCCGCCGAACCGGCGCTCGGCTTGAGAATGCCGAGCAAAATCTTGATTAGCGTCGTTTTTCCGGCGCCGTTTTGACCCAGAAGTGAAAAAACCGTGCCGGGTTCGACTTCCAGGGAGACCCCATTCAGAGCCTTGAATCGGTTGAAGCTTTTGCCAATTCCATCGACCTTGAGGACCGCGCTTGACGACATGCCATCCTCCGGGGTGCTCTAACCCTCTATCCTTTTCTCTTTCTATCATTTTCCCAGGTAACTCTCCACAGCCGGAGGCTGATTATGGGTGGCTCCTATCCCATGCAAGTTCCTGTCCCCCCCATGCTGGAAAATTCGCCTGCTTTTTGCATGGCGCGCAGCCAGTTGGAGAGCGTGGCCGAGGTCGTGGGACTCGATATCGGCATGATCCGTCGCCTGGCCTATCCCAAGCGCTCGTTGATGGTGACGGTGCCGGTGCGCATGGACGACGGCCGGATCGAAGTCTTTTTCGGGTACCGGGTTCAGCACAGTTTGACGAGCGGTCCTTCCAAGGGCGGCCTGCGTTTCCACCCCAGTGTCGACCTGGGCGAGGTGACGGCACTGGCCATTTGGATGTCGTGGAAATGCGGCATCATGAACCTTCCCTTTAGCGGCGGCAAAGGGGGCATTGCCGTCGATCCGGCCCGCCTAAGCCGCGGTGAGCTCGAGCGCTTGACCCGCCGCTTCACCGAAGAAGTGCTTTCGATCATTGGGCCGCGCCAAGATGTCATGGCTCCCGATATGGGAACCGATGAGCAGGCGATGGCCTGGATCATGGACACCTATTCGATGAAGATCGGCTACTGCTGCCCCGAAGTGGTGACCGGCAAGCCGATCGAGTTGGGGGGCTGCCTGGGCCGGCGCGAAGCCACCGGCCGAGGTGTGACCTACTGCATCCTCGAAGCGCTGTCGGAAATGGGGTTTCAGCCGCAAGAATCGACCGCGATCGTCCAGGGCTTCGGCAATGTCGGCGGCATTACCTGCACCGAACTGCACCAGCGCGGGATCAAGGTGGTCGGCGTGGGCGACCGTTACGGCGGCATTCGCAACCCCTCTGGCATCGATATCCCCGCCTTGCACAAGTGGACCGCGGCGGGGAATCCGCTGCATGCCTTCCCGGAAGCCGAAAAGATCTCCAACGAGGATCTCCTCCTGCAACCCTGCACCGTGCTCGTGCCGGCCGCGCTCGACCGAGTCATCACCCTGGAAAATGCCAAGCAGATCCAGTGCAAAATCGTCGCCGAAGGGGCCAATGGCCCAACCACCATTGAAGCCGACGAGATTTTGCGGCAGCGCGGAATCTTCGTGATCCCCGACATTCTTTGCAATGCCGGCGGCGTGACGGTCTCTTACTTCGAATGGGTGCAGGACATTCAGCAACTCATGTGGAGCGAGGAGCTGGTCAATCAAAAACTCCAGCACCTGATGCTCAATGCCTACCGCCGGGTCCGGTCGATGGCCCAGGCGAAAAACCTCACGATGCGCACCGCGGCCCTGGTGCTTGGCGTGCAAAAGGTGGTCAAGGAAATGACTCAACGCGGTCTTTTCCCCTAGGCGCGCCCTGATTTTTCGAGATTTGAGATGTGAAAGATGGGGTTGGGGACCTGATTCTCCCTTTCCTATCATGAGAATGAATCAAGCCAGCCATGATCCCTTCCGGTAGATTGACTTTATGCAACGAGATTTGCCCAAGGCCGACGCGGACACCATCGTTCTCCCCATTCAGCGGCTCATTGAAAATCTAAACTCGGTGTTCTTGGGCAAGGAAGATGTCGTTCGGCTGTCGGTCGTGTGCCTTTTGGCCGACGGCCATCTTCTACTTGAGGATGTCCCCGGGACCGGCAAATCGCTTCTGGGCAAGGCGATTTCCAAATCGCTTGAGGCGACCTTTCACCGGATTCAGTTCACCCCCGATCTTTTACCCAGCGACCTGATCGGCACCTCGGTTTTCAATCAAAATCGCGGCGACTTCACCTTTCAGGAAGGACCGATCTTCGGCCATGTCATTTTGGCCGATGAAATCAACCGTGCGACTCCGCGCACCCAGTCGGCGCTTCTTGAAGCGATGTCGGATCGCAAGGTGACCGTCGACGGCGTGACCCGGCCGCTCGGGCCTCCCTTCTTCGTCATCGCCACGCAGAATCCCTTCGAATTTGAAGGAACGTACCCCCTTCCCGAAAGCCAACTCGACCGGTTCTTGATTCGCACCAGCATCGGTTACGCCGATGTCAGTGCCGAGAAGAGAATTCTCAAAGAGCACCGTACCGGCGAACCGATCGACGAGTTGAAATCGGCCATGACGCTGGCGGAATTGAGCCGCCTGCAGGACCAGGTTCGCCAGGTTCGTGTCGAGGAATCGCTTGAAGATTACCTGATTGAAATCATCCGCTCGACGCGCCGTCATCCCGGTCTGCGCCTCGGGGCGAGCACGCGCAGCTCCCTGGGACTTTATCGCGCGGCCCAGGCCAAGGCGCTCGTCGCGAAGCGCAACTATGTAGTGCCCGACGACATCAAGCAACTGGCGCCGCCGATCATCGCTCACCGGATTCACCCGCGCCGCGGCCAGGGCACCGAAGCGATTCGGGCCGCGGAAGAAGTAGTTGCCGATATCCTCGAAAAAACACCCTGTCCCAGGTAGCGAAGGATGTCCCTAAGCGAGATCCGCCCCGCGGCATCACCCAGGCCCAGCCGTTCCATCACCCTGAGTTTTGAGGGCACGGTCTGGTTCATTGCGGTTTTCTTGCTTCTGACGGTGGGGATATCCAAGAATATCAATCTGCTCAGCCTTCTGGGCTGCATGATGGCCTGCCTGCTGGGCCTGAATCTCTTGCTGCCGCTCTTGCGCGTCCATTTCGGTGAATCCTCCATCCGGATTCAGGGGACGCCCGTCGCGGGAATTCGACATCCGGTTGAAATCCTTTTGCGCCCGAAAATTGGCCTGGCCCAGTATTTTCAGGTGACCCTGGAAGGGCCGTGGGGACCGGCCACGCTTTGGAGTGTCGTGGGACTCAAACCGGGACCGGTCTTTTTGCATGGGATGTGGATGCCGCAGAAACGCGGCCTCGCCAAGCTTGGGCCGCTTTTTGCTTACAGCCGCTACCCGTTCGGCCTGGCAACGGCGAGCCTCGATTTGCGGGGAACGACCACCACGCTGGTTCACCCCGCGACCGGATCGATCCACTGGGAGGTGTTGCTGCGAAGAATTCCCTGGCAGCCGCGTGACCGCCGCGACAACATCGTGGGCAACCGCCTTTCCAAGCACAAGCCCCATGCCCGGGAAGAATTTCACGCAATGCGCGGATTTCGTCCTGGCGACAGCCCGCGACTGATCCACTGGCGAACGACCGCCCGGCGCGGTTACCTGATTGTCCGCGAATTCGAAGATCCGCCCGACCGCGAACTCGTGCTCGAATTCGATCCGCTCGAAACCGTGGAAAAAGACCGCGAGCAGGCGATTTCCTTTGTGGCCACGTTCATTCATGGCTGGTTTCAGCAAGGCCACGGTCGGCTGGCGCTTCGCTTTGCGGCAGAAACGCCGCTCTATTTGGCCTGCCTTTCCGATGCCGGCGGCCTGAACCGGGCTCTTGACTGGCTGGCTTCCTGGTCGGCGGGGCCGGTCCACTGGCCTTCGGGAGGCCATAAGGCCGGAGAAGGACCGCCTGTTTTGCGGGTGTCGAGTCAGGCATTGAACGCATCGGATAAGGGCAGAAGGTCGGCGCTCATAGCCGTCGATGTGGGCGATCCGAACAGTCTCGATTTTTGGCGGCCGGTGTGGGAGGAGGGAAAATGATCAAGTTCACAAGTCCCGCCACCACGGCAAAATTCTTCCACCTGGCCTCGCTCTTGATGTCGGTGATTGTGCTTGCTTGGGCCGAGGCGCCTTTCTCCGGCGGACCGGTCGGTGTCATCCTTCTTGGAGGAACGGCGCTGGGCCTGATCTACCTGATGGTGCCGCCGCCGGCGAAACCGATCAACGATCTGGCCGGCTATTTCATCGGCGGCGTGATCGCGGTGGTCGGCTCGGCCTGGATCGCCGTTCGGTTGAACCTGATCTGGGCCCCCAGTCTCCCGAGCTGGATTGCCGCCAAGGACGAACTCAGCTCCATTCCCGTGCAGTTGGCGATCATCCCCTGCATCGGTCCGTTATTGCCCCCTTTGCTTTTGATCAAACTGATGGTGCGCCAGCTTCCGCGCGATTTCTGGGTGGAACAGTCGATCGGGCTTGTTCTGATTTGCCTGGCCAGCGTGCTGTGCTCCGATCTGTTCTTCGGCATGATGATCATGGGGTATTTCCTGCTCGTCATGGCGGCCTTGGCCCATCACGAACTAGCCGATTCCGAATCCCATTCCCCTTTTCATTTGGCACCGGCCGATCTGGCCCCGGCCAACTGGCGGCAAAAAATCACGCGCTGGTTTAGCCTGTCGCTTGCGGCGAGCCTGGGGGTCTTTTTCCTGTTGCCCCGATTCGATTTACCCGCCTGGGATCCCCTGGAGCGATTCACCAACAAGCGCTTCCAGGCCGGCTATTCCGATCAGATCGACATCAACGACAAGGGGCAAATCGCGCTTTCCGACCAGCTTGCATTTACGGTCGAATGCAAGGGGCCCAATGGACCGGGAGTCCTTCCGGAAAATCAGCTATTTCGCGGGAGCTACCTCGAGCACTATCAAGATGGCGTCTGGTCGCGGCGCACCTACCGGCTGGGTAAGTCGCTGCCGCTCGAAAACCGCAGCATGGCGCCGCCGCCGGGAATGCTTCAGCTTACCTTTCGCGTGGAACCCTACCGCGTGGGCGGAGTGTTTCTCGCCGACCCGATGGAAACCAAGTGGGACGGCGCCGAACCGATCACCGGGGTTGTCGTGCGCAAGCAGGACCGGCTGGTTTCGACGTTCATCCTTGAGAACCAGACGGTCCTCCCCAATCCGTATATCAGCCGCGTCAGGGGCGAGGTGATTTATCAGCAACTGATCCGCACGGCCGCCTTGTCGGAAAGAAGATGGGCCATTGGCGGGGTGACAATGCCCCAGCAGTTGCAGGAATTGCTTTACGTCGACAATCCGGAGTTGACGAAGCTCACCTTGAATCTTCTGCGAGATTGCGGGACCGACCTGACCAAAGGGGGCATTTCGTTCGAGATTCCGAAGGACCCCGATCTGTTCCAGTTCAGGGGCTTTCCCAACGAATTCCACGAAGAAATTGCCAAGGCGCTGGCGTTTCAGCTCAGGAACAGCGGGAAATTCTCCTATTCGCTCGACATCGTTCGGGGCGACGAATCGATCGACCCGGCGCTCGATTTTTTAAGCAACACTCGCCGCGGCCACTGCGAACTTTTCGCTTCGTCCCTGGTGCTGATGCTGCGCTCGATCAACATTCCGGCCCGGGTTGTCACCGGCTACAAGGGCGCGGATAAGGATGAGGACCAGATTTATTATGTGCGCCAAAGAAATGCTCATGCCTGGGCGGAGGTCCTGTTGCCGCGTCTGGACCGGTTGGGCAATCATATCAACGATCGGGTTTACGGTCTGATCTGGGACTGGATGACTCTTGATCCCACCCCCGATTCCTTCGTGGAATCGGCCGATCCCACGATCACCGGTTCGGTTCAAAAATGGTTTCAGGAGAGCCAGGAGGCCGGCGAACGGCTTTGGCGCGTTTTGTTCATCGACTACAACGCCGAAGCGGCGATCGAGCAGTTGGTCACGATCTGGCAAAGAGGCCCCATGCGGCGGGCGTTGATCACGCTTTTGATCACGCTCTTTCTCTTTGGGGGAATTCTCTCGATTTTCGCGATTCGCTGGTTTTTCGCTTACCGGCGCAAGTACGCTGCCTGGCAGGAGAAAGAACACCCCTGGCTCTCCCTCATTCGCGTCATGGGAAATCGCGGCATGCACCCTTCGCCTGGCCAAACTCCGCGCGAATTTGCCACGGAGATTGCCCACCGCTTTGACGCCAGCCCCGACTTACAGCCCTGGTCCGAACTCCCGGTCGAACTCGTGGGGGTCTATCAAAGGGAGCGCTTTGGCGGCGAAGAAGGGCCTGGCGATCATGCGGCGAGCAAGGCGCAGGTTCGCGAATTGGAAGAGTTCATTCTTCAAAATAAACTTCAAAACAAACTGGCACCCGCGACATGGACCTCGTCCTCTGGGAAGACATCCTGAAAAAAACGCTCGCCGACGGCCGCATCAGCGACGGCGAAAAGCGCTCGATCGAGTCTCTGCTGGAGCCGATCGGTCAGGATGAACAAAAACTCGGGCTGCTCAGAAACCTGGCCTTCCGGCTCGTGCGCCAGGAAGACGGACAACCTGCCGCATCCTGGTTAGACTGGCTCGAAGATGTGGCCAAGCTGCTCGTGCCGCGCCGCGTGCACGCCGCCACGCGGCTGGCGCAAACCTGGTTTGCTCCCCAGGATCCCATTGCCGATCGGATTGTCGACTTGTTTCACGACGTGAAGCGCGAGGCGTTGGTTTGTGTTTTCACGATCACCGATGACCGGATCAGCAATGCGATCTTGAACGCCCACCAGCGTGGGGTGCAGGTGCGCATTCTAACCGACAATCAGAAGGCGCTTGACCTGGGTTCGGATATCGAGCGGCTGGAGCGCGCGGGTATTGCGGTGCGCCAGGACCGCACCGAAGCCCACATGCATCACAAATTTGCCCTGTTCGATGGGCGCAGCTTGCTCAACGGCAGCTACAACTGGACCCGGGGCGCCTCGCAAATCAATATGGAGAATGTGGTGCTCCATTACGACCCGGTGGTCGTGGCCTCCTTTTCGCGGTATTTCGAATGGGCCTGGGAAAGGTTGGCCTAGAAGCCTGAGTGCCGTCCTGTTTGCGCCAGCATTCCCTCCAGGTTTTCAGCGGCATTGCCCGGATTGACCTACCCCCTTGAAGGCGGTTTACGAAGATAGACTGCGGTCCGCTCTTGACCCTCCATCAACGTTGCGGCGGTTTGCGCCAACGGTTTTGATTTCCCCCCGAAGGACCATTCTTCAAGGACAATCCTCATGAGACCTGTTCTCTCCCTACTGACCCTCGCCGTGGCGGCCGTCTGGGGCGTTGCCGCCGAGCCGATTCCCGAATCCAACAAGACCAACGGATTCGCTCTGGGCTGCCAGGCCTATTCCTTCCGCCTGTTCACCGTTTTTCAGGCGATCGAAAAGACCGCGGCTTCAGGAGCCAAGGTGATCGAACTGTATCCGGGGCAAAAACTGTCCGCACAGGACGATGTTCCCTTCACGCACGATTCCCCCCCGGAACTGCGCGAAAAGCTCAAGGCCAAGCTCAAGGAACACGGCCTCATCGTGGTCGCCTACGGCGTGGTGGGACTGAGCAAAAACGAAGAGGCCAACAGGAAGGTGTTCGAATTCGCCAAGGATATGGGAATTCGGGTGATCAATTCCGAACCTTCGCCCGACGCGCTCGATGCCGTCGAAAAGCTGGTCAAGGAATATGACATCAAGGTCGGCATTCACAACCATCCCCGCCGCAAGAACGATCCTTCCTACAAGATTTGGGATCCAAACTGGGTGCTGGAAATGGTGCGCGATCGCGATCCGCGCATCGGCGCCTGCGCCGACATCGGCCACTGGGTGCGCTCAGGCCTCACGCCGGTCGAATGCCTGAAAATCCTCAAGGGCCGCGTCGTCAGCAGCCACCTCAAGGATCTGGGAGATAAGCTCCACGATCAGCCTTTTGGCACCGGCAAATCGGATATCGCCGGCATCCTTCAGTTCTACAAGGACCAGAAAATGGACGGACCGATCTCGATCGAGTACGAGCACAACTGGGAGTCCTCGCTCCCCGAAATCACCCAGTGCGTCGGCTACGTGAAAAGCTGGCAGCCCGCCAAGTAGGCGTGAAATCGCCTTCGCGGGCTGGTGCCGGCCCTTGTCGGCAGGAAATGACCTAAGCGCCTGGATCGGTGCAGCCAATGAGGGTCGCTTTTCACTGCCGTGAAAAGCGACCCTCATTTTTCTCCTGGCTAGATCCAGCGTTTGCGGCGGAACAGAAAGAGCATGCCGCCGATCACCGACAGGCAAAACACCCAGAAGATCGGGTAAGACCATTCGGAGTGATTCTCGGGGATTGGCATGTTCATGCCGTACACCCCCGCGACGAAGGTCAACGGCACGAAGATGGTGCTGATGATCGTGAGCACCTTGACGATCTCGTTGGTGCGCTGGGACACCGCGGACATGTATGTTTCCAGCAGGTCGGAGACGAGGTCGCGGTAGCTGTCGATCATTTCGAAGATGACCAGGATATGGTCGTAAACATCGCGGATGTAGGTCTGAGTGGGCGGCGACAGGCATTCATGTTGATCGCGGCGCAACTCGAGAATGAGTTCACGCATGGGCCAAACGACGCGGCGCATTTCGACCAGGTCATGTTTCAAATGGCGAATTTTCTGAAACGCCTGGGGTGTCGGGTTTTCGATCAGGCTTCGTTCCAGGTGATCGACGCGTTTGGACAGGTCTTCAAGAACGGGAAACAGATTGTCGATGAGCACGTCGAGTAGGGAATAGAGCAAGAAACTCGCATCGTTCTGGCAAATGCGCGAGCCGGCTTTTTGGATACGCTTGCGGATCGTTTCGAACAGATCGCAGGCTTCTTCCTCGAAGCTGATCAGGGTCGATCGCCCCAAAAAAATGCTGATCTGTTTGCTTTGCAATTTGCCCGAGACGCGTCTGAGGCCCCTTGCGACAACGAAGAGCCGGCTGGGCTGATCGGCGACTCCATGGAAGTCGTCGAGCTTGGGCCGCTGGGGGGATAACACATCTTCGATGGCCAGGGGGTGCAAATCGTACTTTTCGGCAATGCCGCGCAATACCTCCATGTCTTTCAGGCCGCGCACGCTGATCCAGCGCACCTTGACCCAGGGTTCGCGGTGGCCCCTCAAGAACTCTTTGATGTCGGCGATCTGGTGAATCTCGACCCGCTCAGGGGCGTAATCGATGCAAGTGACGACGGCTCCGCCATGCAGGCTGGTCCGCTGGGTCAATTCAAAGAGCTCAATCCCCGGGGCGATCCCGGGAGTGGGCCAGCGGCGCGGGCGGTCGTGGCCTGCCTCGCCGGCTTCCGCGGGGTGCAAATCGTGAAGGTGACTCATGGGGACCTCGATCAGCCCCCTGGTTTGGGGGAAGGAGAGAGAGAAAAAATGGATCAGGCCAAAGGCTTCCTTGAGGCGGCTGGCAAGATCCACCAGGCTATGGGGATGCCCAGCGCGATCGTGGCGAGGCTTAAAAGCGAGGGGAGCCGCTTATCGGGCAGCATCGACACCGAGATGACCGTCCAGGCGGAAAGCCCGATCATCACGATCGCGGGCAAGGGGTGCAGCGGCACGCGGAAGGAAGGAGTCAGGTCTTTGCGGCGGCGAATGACGAAGATGCTCGAAATGACCATGGCGCTGACAGTCGTCAAGCCGACCGAGGTGTAGTCGAGGATATCGAGAAACGAGCCGGACCAGCAAAAACACACACTGAGAACCACCTGGCAAAGGGTCGCCGCCACGGGGGTTTTCCATTGCGTGTGCAATTTGGCGGCAAACGAGGGAAAGACCAGATCGTGCGCCATCGCCACGGCCACCCGCGGCCCGGTGAGCAAGAAGGCGCTGACCGAGGCGACCAGCCCGAGGCCCATGATCGCGGAAACCCAACCGGCGACGGTGGGGCCAAGCGATGAGCGTGTGGCGAGTTCGGCGATGGGACCAACTTCCTCGATCGACCGATCGGGCATGTCGGCCGGATTCAATGCGAGCACGTAGAAGAGATTCATGATCAGATAAAGCACGGTCACGAGAAAACAACCGCAGACCAAGGCGATCGGCAGGTTTTTCGCGGGGTTCTTGATTTCGCCGGCGATGTAGGCGGCGCCGTTCCAGCCGATGTAGGCGTAGCTGACATAGATCAGGCCGCTGGAAAGAAATCCCCATTCGCGTTCGGCGGGCCAGTGGCTTGCCTGGAAATAAGCCCAGTCGCATTTCCCAAAAAAGATCCCCATAAGCGCCAAACCGGCCAGGGTGCAGAATTTCGCAAGCGTTGTCGCTCCTTGCAAGAAGGAGCTTTCGCGCTGGCCGAGGCAATGGACCACGCCGATGACGAGGATCAGGCTTGAGGCAAATACCGACTTCACCGTCTCGATCTGTTCAGCAAAGGGGTTTTCGACAAAAAAGGTCAGTGCGGCGAGCGTGTAATCGGCCGCGAGCCTGGCGACCACCGCGGTCGGCGCGGCGAAGCCGAGCAGGAAGGTGGCCCAGCCGGCGACGGCGCCCGCGCCCGGCCCAAAGGCTTCGCGAACGAAGATGTAGTCGCCGCCGGTGCGGGGCAGGGCCGTTGACATTTCGGCGATGCAAAACGCGCCGCAGAGGGCCATCAAGCCGCCAATCGTCCACAAGAGGAAAAGCGCGGCCGGATTGCCGGTATCGCGCAGCGTGTATCCCGACGACGTGAGTATGCCCGCCCCGACCATCGAGGAAATGACCACGAAGATTCCGGTCCAGGGGCCAAAGGCCCGCTCCAGTTGGAGGTGGCCGGGCGGGCTCGAATCGGACGATGAATTCAAATGGGGCGGAGAATGGGGATTCATGAGGCCTTTTTTACCCCATTCGGCCGCACTGAGTAAATCGTGATCGCTTTTCCGTGGCGCGGTTCGGCGTTTGCTCAAGCAGACGGAGCACACGGTCCGACCCGCCAGAGTGTCGCTAAAGCGGTGTGTGCAAAAAAAGCGGCCCAAGGAGATTCCCTGTGCCGCTCGAATGGGTCCGCGCAAGAGAGGGCCGACTTAAGGCGCCCCTGCGCTCGTTGGCCACGGTAGGCTATTGCTTGATGCAAAAAAGCTGATCGACGCCTCGCAGGAAGAGATTGCCGCCCGCCAAGGCCGGGGAAGACCAGTAGACATCGGGCGTCAGGGAGTTCTTGCGAACCACCTTGAATTGATTGCCGGCCTTTAACACGTGAGTGACCCCGCCTTCATCAATGGCGAAGACCAGGCCATTATGCGCCCAGGGGGAGGCCCAGATCTGCTTGGCGTTGAGCCTTTCCTTGTAGTGCACCTTTCCCGTTTTGGCGTCGAGGCAGGTGACCATGAGGCCGTTGCGATCGAAAAGGTAAAGATTCCCCTCGTAGAGTAGCGGCGAGGCGGCAGCTGGGGCGACCTTGGGCGCCGACCATGCCACCCATTCGTTGCTCAGATTGCCTTCCTTCAGGCTAATATCCCCGCTCGCCCCGGCCTTCACCGCGTAAAGCGTGCCGGCGTTGCCGCCGCCGCCAAAGCCACCGAACCCACCACCGGGACGGCCTCCGCCCGGAGGTTGGCCGCCAGGTGGCTGGCCGCCGGGACCGCCGGGGCCTCCTGGTCCGCCGGGACCTCCACGGCCTCCTCCGCCACCGCCGCCTTGCATGCCGGTGCCAAAGTAGAGGAAATCGTCATCTCCGACCGGTGAGGCGTTGGCCTGACCGCCCGCGATCGTCAACTCCCAGGTGACCTGGCCGTCCGCCGGGTTGTAGCCGCGCAGCTTTTGACTGCCCCCCACCACAAGATCGGTGCGGTTTTTCGTTCTCCAGATATAGGGAGTGCTCCAGTCGGTCTTTTCGCTACGGCCGACCTTCCAGGATTCCTTGCCCGTTTTCGCGTCGAGCGCAAGCAAGAACGATTTCTCTTCGTTGTCGCATTGAATGAACAGTTTCCCGTCGTGGTAAACGGGGGAGCTTGCGGTACCCCAGCCATTTTGATTGCGAAAGACGCCGACGTCGACTTTCCAAAGTTCCTTACCATCGAGGTCGTAGGCCACGACCGTGCCGTTGGCGCCGAAATAGGCGTACACCCTTTCGCCATCGGAGACCGGCGTTTCGGTCGCAAAGGTATTGCTGGAGTGGGTGTTGTACTTTGGCTTGCCGGTGACGACCTTGTTTGACCAAAGCTCCTTGCCGCTGGCGCGGTCCAGGCAAACGACCTTCCAGGTGTACTCTTTATCGGGACCTGCGCCCCGGCCATAACCTCCAGGACCGCCACCGCCACCCGGGGGACCACCGCCGCCAGGCCTGCCACCGCCCCCACCGGGAGGACCACCGCCAGGACGGCCGCCACCGCCGCCCATTCCGGCCGCGCCGCCGCCGGGTTTGGGTTGACCGGGAGCCACCGCGGTTGTCAGGAAAACCTTATCGCCGATCACAATCGGGCAGGACCAAGCCACGCCACCCACGGCGGCTTTCCAAGCGATATTCTTTTGCGGTCCCCATTCGGCAGGCAGGTTCGATTCGGTGGAAACCCCTTTCGAATCGGGGCCTCGAAACTGCGGCCAGTCAGAGCCAGAGGCGCTGGACGCGGCCATGGCGGCCATCAGTGCGGCCCAGGATCGAAACTTCATGGGAGACTCCTTGTGAAAAACCGAAACTTCGCGAACCAAATTCCTAGCAAATAAGAAACAAGCGTGGAAAAAGAGGACTGCCGTTCCCTGCTCTGTAACCACCGGCGAAAAAAGGCGCTAACCATTTAGGAAATCGCTCCTCTTTTCACCGAAAATGGGAGGGATGACTTGCCCCCTACAAGAAGGTTGCATTGCAGTCAGGAAAAGGGACGTTTAACCCCCCTGGTTCCTGAGATGAATTTACTTCCCCGCGATGGGAGTGGGACATGATTCTCCTGTGGGCGGCGCATCCAAGCAAGGGAATTCCCTGCCGCGATGCAATTCAGATTAAGATTTCGGTATCTTGGGAAAGACTCGTCCAAACTGTTTGTGACCTCCCCGTCCTGAAGAACCGGTTTTCATGACACCCTACGCCAAAATGGCTCAAACGGCGATTGCCGCGGTCAGCCGCCTAGCCGAGGTCTACCACCTCCACCAACAAGTGAAGCTAAGCAGTGGCGAAATTGCCGCAAGCCGCAAGATGCCCAAGCCGGTGGTCGCCAAGGTGTTGACGATTCTATCGCAATCGGGTCTGGTGCAGGGGTTGCCAGGACCGGGAGGGGGATACTGGTTGGCGCGCGACCCGGGGACGATTTCCTTTTACGAGGTGGTGCATCTTTTCGAGCGGCAAGACGAAAACGATCGCTGCCCTATGGGGCCCGGTTACTGCGGCACCGGAACCCATTGCCCGTTGCATGCCGACATGGTCCAGATCCTCGAACAGAACACCCAGTTCTTGCGCAATTGCAATTTCGCGCGTTTTGTGGGCTGGAATCCGCAAAACGGTGCCTGACGGTGTTTGGCTGTTTCGCCTTGAAACTTCGTTCCGTACAGGCTCAGGGAGATCTCCGGGTGCAAGCGCAACTCTCTGCCCGCGTCTGGATCTGGGGCACCTTGCTCACGGTGCTTGCGGTCATCGGCGTGGTCATCTGGATCGTCATTGCCGGCCTCTGGAAAATCGGTGCGGCGCTTTCCAGCGACACCCAATCGTTCGTGCGCTTGAATCCGGCGGTGCTCATCGGGCCGCCCGAGTTCGATCTGACTTATGGAAAGGATGTGACGGATCTTTCCGTTTTCATCGTCAAGGATTCGCAAGGCAATGTTCTCTGGACGTTGAGTGGAAACAACAGCCTGACCCCTGCCAAAATCGTCTATGGCACCTTGCCCGCCGGGCCGGCTGGTTCCTGGAAGCAGGATTTTCCCCTCGACAACAAGGCACCCAGGGACATCCGCGGTAAAAGCATTCAGGTCGAGATCGATTGCCGCTACAACATCGCCCTGGGACCAGGGCATCAAAGAAACGATGCGGAATTCGACATTCCGAAATAGAATAGCCTTTGAAGGTGGAGTCGTAGAATAGAGCTCACCCAGCAGGAGACGCTACCTTGATCCCCACAAGAGTCTTGCCCGCGACCTTCTTGGCCGGTTTGGCGGCGTTGGTGGTCTGGTGGAGTCCCGGCAATCAGGCACCGCTCCACGCTTCTTCGAGAGTCGTCCCGCAAACCGCCGTCTTACTGGCTGTTCCTGGATTGGCGCCAGTGCCTGTCCGGGAGGGGGTCCTTCTGATCAACCTTTTTGATCCCGCCAAACGGGACCAGCCGGCGGTGCTGTTCACGCCGGAGGGCAAGGAGGTGGGCCGGTTCGCCATGGGCGCCGCGGCGGAACCGCTTGTTCCTAACGGACCGTTGACGTGCGGACTTGCATTTGCCCGGTTGTCGCCGGACGGTAAGCGCCTGGCGGCATTCAAATTCACTCCGATCAAGCCGGACAATCCAGGCCCCTGGCTTTTAATGCATCTGTGGATTTTCGACCTGGAGTCCAAAGAAGGACCTGTCGAAGCGCTGAGGACCAACATCAAAAATCCCTCGCTGGCATGGAGCCCGGACGGCACGAAGCTTTTTGTTTCCGAAGTCGATCCCGATAAAGCGACCGATCCGATCGAAAAAGAGAAGCTCGCTTCGATGATCAGTTGGGTTTACGATTTCAAAACCAAGACGAAGTCGACGCTCGCGCTTCCCTCGGGGCATGAAGTGGTCGATGTCTCGTCAGACGGCAAATTTCTGCTAACCCGAACCCGTCCCGGAAACCAGTGGGGACGGGAATCCGCTCATGTCATTGCGTTGAACACCCTTCAAGCTCGGCAGCTTACCGCTCAGCCTTTTTTGCCCATGCGTTTTTCCCCGGACGGAAAGGAAGTGATCGGCTACCGGTCCGCCAAAAAGGATCCTCCCGCGCATCCTGGCGTGCTTGTGATCGCCTCCGTGGCCGATGGGCTGGAGCGGACGATCGCCTTGCCTGCCACCGCGATCAATGTTCGATCCGCTTGCTGGTCGCCAGATGGCAAACGTATCGCTTTCGAATGGAGCGAGCCTGGAGAGGCGCCGGCAGAGCCCGATAGAAATCAACTTCCCTTACCACCGGGCATGACCCGCGCGATCTTGCCGGTCAGCCGAGTGACCGTCGCCGACTTCGATGGGACTCGCTCCAAGACGGTGATTCCGTTTGGCCCGGGTCAGACGGTTTACGGCATTGATTGGAGGTAGGCCCCCCGAAGGGTCGCTGGCGCTCAGGGCCGGTGAATTCCTTTTTGGCGCCAAGGCATAGCGCTCTGATCGAATTTTTGAGAGAGGCAACGATTTTTTTTTGCATTCTTGGCTCATGGGTCGCCACGAATTCCTCAGGAGTCGGAAATGATGCTTCTTGCCAGATTGGTTCCACCAGGGGTCGTCGCCGCGCTCCTTCTGCTGGGTGGATTGTGGGCTGCGGCGAACTTTACTGGGAGAGCACCCGAGTCCTCCGTGATGAGCGCGAACCTGGCCCCCGTGCCGGTGCGGGAAGGGCTGATCCTCATCAGCATGCAGGATCCGGAAAAGCGTGACCAGCCGGCCATTCTGTTCACGACGGAGGGCAAGGAAGTGGGGCGCTTCGCAGTGGGCGCCGCGGCCCAACCAGTGAATCCTGGCGGTCCCCCGAGTTGCTCTCTATTCCACGCTCGACTTTCTCCGGACGGTAAGCGGCTGGCGGCATTCAAGATTGGTCCGATCAAGCAAGATAATGTCGGTCCCTGGGTGCCGCTGCATCTCTGGATGTTCGCGCTGGACGACAAAAAGGGACCGGCTGAAGCGCTTCGGTCCAACATGAGAAATCCCTCCCTGGCGTGGGACCCGGATGGCGGCAAGCTTTTCGTATCGGAAGTCAACCCCGAGAATGGCACCGATCCGGTCGAAAAAGGGAAGCTCCCCGTGATGATAAGTTGGGTCCACGATGTCAAAACCAAAAAGAACTCTCTACTGTCGCTTCCTGCAGGTCATGAGATCATCGATGTGTCATCCGACGGGAAATCGCTGCTCACTCGCACTCGCCCTTCACAAGAGTGGGACTTGGAAACGGGCCATGTCATTGCGCTTGAAACCCTCAAATCTCGCAGGCTCTCGGGGCAGCCTTTTCAGGCCATGCGGTTTTCCCCGGACGCGAAAGAAGTCATCGGTTACCGGCACGGAAAGAAGGAGGATCGCCCCTCTCCCGGTGTCCTCGTGATTGCGCCCGTGGCCGAAGGCCGGGAAAGGACGATCGCCTTGCCTCCCACGGCCACCCATTCCGCGCATGCGTGTTGGTCGCCGGACGGCAAACGAATCGCGTATGAGTGGACCGAGGTCGACGCTGCCGCGCCAGAGGAAAACGGACAGCCGATCCCCCGAGGGAAGATGAGGCCAAATTCTCCGCTAAGTCGCGTGTCCGTGGCCGATTTTGACGGCAATCGCAGTAAAATCATCCTTCATTGCGAGCAGGGCCAAACGATCCGCGGCATTGATTGGAGATAGGCCTGAAGTTGCCCATCCTAGTCAAATCATCTCATTGTATTCTTCTCATTCTCCAACTCTGCGAAAGAAGATGCCAATGAGCCAGACAGCGGAAAGAACCAAGGTTTCAGAGGGGAGTTCAGGAGTCATGGGTTCAATGAGGTCAATCCTATCGGCGGTGGTGGCCCTGGTTTTTACCACCGCCGGCCTATCGGTTGCGCAAAACTCAGAGGAATGTGCAATTACCCCCACACCCCTCGTCATCAGTCTGGCCCCCGTGCCTGCACGCGAGGGCGTGATCATGGTCAACATCCTTGAGGCCGAGCGCCAGGACCAAGCGGCCGTTCTTTTGACTCCTTCGGGCAAAAGGATCGAGAAAGTCTCGGCGGGTGCGGCGGTGTTTCATTTGGGCGAAGACCGGACGCCCGTATGCCTCCAGTTCGATGGCCGATTGTCTCCGGACGGCAAGCGGCTCCTCGGATTTCAGTTCCCGCCCATTTCGTCTGAAAAGCGTGATCATCCCGGTACCTGGACCCAGACGCATCTTTGGTCGTTTGATCTGGAATCGAAGGACGGTCCACGCGCGCCGCTTTTGCCCGACATCAAGCAGCCTTCGCAAATCTATGATTCAGAATCGGGAAGGGAGGTTCTGTTTGTACCGTTGGTCCAGCGCCTTTCGCTCGCCTTCAGCGGCGACAGTCGCAAATGCTACGTTTCCGAAATCGATGCCGATCTGGCCACCGAAACGGTCGATGCCAGCAAACCCATTCCCATGAAGAGTTGGGTGTATGATTTTCAAACCTCGAAGAAGACCAGGCTGGCGCTTCCCAAGGGCCACGCAATCGTCGATGCCTCGCTTGATGGCAAATGGTTGTTGACCCTATTGCGCAAACCGAATCAACCCGATCCCTTGGCTGCTTTCGTCGTCCCGCTCGACACCATGAAGCCGCGTCCCCTTTGCGCCGAGCCTTTTTATGCCATGCGCCTTTCACCTGACGGACAGTCGGTGATCGGCATTTTGCCTCGCAAGGAAAAAGAGAATCCTCGGGTTGCCGCGCGGCTTGCGGTGGTCTGCGTGGCGGACGGTTCCATTCGTTCGATCCCCCTTTCTCACAACGAAGGCCCGTGCCGCCGTGCTTGCTGGTCCCCCGATGGAAAACAGATTGCCTATGAGTGGCAAGAGTGGGTTTCGGAATCACTTCGCAATGCTCAAGATGGCGATTTGGCAACTCGAATGGTTCCCGCTTCCCGAGTGAGTGTGGCCGATGCGGACGGAGGTCATGCCAGAGTCGTCTTGCGCTGCGAACCGTACCGGATCATTCAAGGCCTCGACTGGAAGTGAAACGTCTGCACCAGTTGCTTGAGACGAGGGTTTGCCGCTTTGTGAATCGATCCGGGAGAAGTCGATGAACGCTCGATTCTGCTTATGTGCGTGCTTGGTCCTGCTTGCGCCAGGTCTTCTCTCGATCTCGTCCACGCGCGCTGCCGGCGAGCCGCCTCCACCAGAACTCGATACCGATGGCGATGGCCTTGGCGATTTTCAAGAACTTAACAAATACAAAACCGATCCCAAAAAGAAGGACACGGCAGGCAAGGGCCTTGCCGACGGCGATTGGCAACAGCGGCGCGAATTCAGCTACAGCGTGCGCGCGGTCATTCGCATCATGCCTCCTTACAATCTCGCCGCCTTGAATGACGATTATCAAGATGTGCGCGTGCTTGCCAAAACCGAGAACTATGCCGAACTGGAAGTCACGCTTTATCCCTTAAACGCCAATGCCCAGGCGATCACGGCGAATCCCAACTGGCAGAAGGATTACGCTGGGATGAAGGACCATCTCGCGCCGGGCGTGACGACCAACTGGGACGACGCGATGCGCAAGGACCTTTTGCTTGAACTGGCCAAGGCGGGCATCGTACCGGAATCGATGACCGACAAGGAAGTGGCGGAAAAAGTCTCGCGCTGGCTCTATTCGCGCTCCCAACATCGCAACATGTTTTGCACCCACTTCCTGCATTTCCCCAAAGGCAAGCCCGCGATTTATCCCGGCCTGGAAAAGGCGTTCGACAAGGAGAAAGGAGACTTGAGCTGGTCGGCCGAAGAACAGATTCGCCACGAAGCGCTGGGCAAGGAGATGTTTCAGCGCAAAGTATACGGCACCTGCACTTCCGCCGCGGTCGCCCAAGCCACGGTGCTGCGCGCTCTCGGCCTGCCGACGCGCTTCATCGTGACGATGCCCCTGGTCGATGCCTCGGATCCACAGCAGTTGAAAATCGCCGAAAAGGGGCTGACCAATCATGAGGTGCGAAGCACCGTCATGCGCGGGGTATTGGCTTCCGGCAAGTCGTATGCGAATCACACCTATTTGGAGGTGTTTGTCGGGAACCGCTGGCGCCGCCTGAACTACAGCACGCTGGGGCAAAACACCCTCGATGCCAACTACTTTGGCTTGATGGTTCATATCCACACCTTCAACGATCTGAGCGAGGCGAACTTGGCGCCGACCTGGGGTGCACGTTACGCACTTGGCAAACGAGATGAAGTGTTTGCGCACAGCAACCCCTACCGGACGATCGCGCTCGAAGATCATTTCGGCAAATACGGGGGTCTCCCCAATCCGCCAGCCAAGGAACATAAGCGTCTAACCTTGACCAAGGTCTATTGGCCCGATGCGAAAGACGCTCCAGAGGCGGTGAAGAATTTCCGCTCCGGTTCTCCGCCTGAAAGCGGCCGCCTATTCGTCCATGTTGAAGAGTGGCTGGACGATGCGGGGGATTACCTGCAATACAAACCGTTTCTCGAAAAAGCCGACCACCAGTTCGTCCTGCGCTCACCCGGCAAGCCCGATGTGCGCTGCCAGGCTTCGAAATCCTTCCTGACGCTGGGCAGCCAAAAGTTGCGGGAATTCGAAATCGTCATTCCCCCCGCCGAGTTTGCGAAGATGGCGATGAGGACAGCCTACCGCTTAAGTGTGGTCAACCCTTCCAAAGAAGAATGTCACTGGGAGATTCCCGGCGACCTATCGATCACCCGGCCATTGACCGCGGAAGAAAAAATGGAAGCCCTTTTGGAAAAGCTGGAAGGATTGGAAAAACGGGTGGAACAACTGGAGAAAAAGAAAAGTCCGTGATGTGAGGGCTGATCTTTGCCTCGACCGAAAAGCCGAGCGTGGGCCGGCTCAAGATCAGGTGCTCAAAGGGATCCATGAACTCTAAGGGCTCCTTTGAAAATCTGTCACGTTGATCGGGAAACCAAGGAACCGGAAACAGCGGGAAGGCAGGGAGCTGGGCAGAAAAGCACGGTCACGGTGGTCCTTCGTCGCCTGTTGCCTTAATCGTTCGTTCCTCCCTTATTCAGGCCAGCTTGAAAGGTGTGGTGCCTTGGCGAGAATGGTCTGCTATCGCCTCCGCTCGACATCGGGAAGCGGCCGGCTGGAACGAAGGAACCTTTCCTTGACGCACGCGCACGAATCGTTGAACGTCCAAATCACCGCGGCTACGCCCGACGATGTGCCGCTCATTTTGGATTTGATCAAGAAGCTGGCCGAGTACGAACGGCTCGCGCATCGGGTCGAGGCGACCGAGCCGCTTGTGCACACCGCCTTATTTAGTCCGCGCCCCGCCGCGGAAGTGATCATCGCGCGCGTCGGAGAAGTGCCCGTCGGCTTCGCCGTATTCTTTGCCACCTTTTCGACCTTCGCCGGCTTGCCGGGTCTGTTTCTGGAAGACCTCTTTGTCGAAGCCGACTGGCGCGGCCGGGGTGTGGGTGGGCGCCTGCTTTCTCGCCTCGCGGCGATTGCGCTTGAGCGCGGCTGGTCAAAGATCAACTGGAATGTGCTCGATTGGAATGAGACGGCCATTCGCTTTTACCAGTCGATTGGCGGCGAACCGGTGACCGGCTGGATCGGCTACGGTGTTTCGGGGGAAGCGCTCAGGCGGCTGGCTGTGAAGTAGAATCATTCAGGTTCTTTGTTCGCCCGTGCGCGGCTCTTTTCCAGGGGGACTTTCATGCCCTGGCTTTTTCGCGTGTCGTTGCTCTTGGGCTCCCTCGTTGGTGTGGCTTTCGTTCTCGGTGGAAATGCCCCTGAGGCCGGTTCGACATTCTTGCGGCGAGACGACAAGCTTCCCATCAGCGAACAAACTCTCACTGTTTACGATCCCGATCCGAACCACCTGTGGAACCGCCTCTATCAGGCGCTGCTCGCCTTATCCAAAGGAGAAGGGGTCGGGGATGCCGATCAACTGGATCCTTTCATCGGGCACCAAAACCGCGATCGTGTTCAGGAAGAGAAATTACGAGTCGAGCTAGCCAAGCGAGTTGCGTCCCTTCTCGACGAGTTCATTGCGAAGAAGGGTGCCAAGCTGGTGCATGAGCCGCGCAAGCGTGCCATGCTGCAGCGCGATCTCTGGGCCTGGTTCGATGGCCTGGAACTGCCTCGATCGCTCTCATTGGCCCAACAGCAATCAAAATCCCTGAATTTGGCCCGAAAAGTGGCAAAGATATTGCCGCAACTTGCCCTCAGCACCGAAGAAATCGAAGCCTTGCCCAACAACTTTGCCGAGGCCGTCGCGGCCAACTCCTTCCCCGACTGGATGAAGGCTGACCAACTCTGGGACGGCAACGGACCGTGGGTTTTGGTAGGCGCGGAAGACCAGACTCCGCTGGCTCGCACTCATTTCCATTTCTTTGGCGGTCGATCGGCCTTCCTGGTGCTTTTGCGTTACCCAGAAGGTAGAGCGCTGACGATGAAGCATCTGGCCTTGCTTCGTCCCCATGGTCCCTCATCGAAGATCCCTGAAGGGGCCTATTTTGCACTGGCGCGGCGCATGCAACTGATCGATCAGCGCGGTTTGATCGTCACCACGCCGCTGGTCGAATCCCTTGAAGTCCGTGGGCTGGGTCAACAGGTCTTCAAGCTCAACCGCATGGAATTTCTTGCAGGCAAGCCTGGCCTCCTTCCGCTTGGGCCCACGGATACGGAACGCACCTTTCTGACTCTGCTTGGGCGCAATGCAGCGAACGGTCAGGCCCGGGTGCTTGGCAGTTGCAGCAGTTGCCACACGCCCGACACGATGGAAAGTTATGCCCGTTTCTTTTCCCTTCCTCCTTCGCATCGGCCGGGCGTGATCGCCTCGGATCTGGCCACTGAACTGGGCCTTGCGCGTCATCGCAAACTGGCCAGTTACGAATGGGGTTTGCTGCAGGGATTGGGGCACTCCGGCCCCTGACCGCCGGCAAGCTCTAATTGTTCGTCGCTTAATTGACCGCAATTCGGTTTCCTTTCGCCATGGGAACCGGCCGCACGGTTTTGGCCGCGTGCGGGAACGCAACCCGTTTTTTCTCGAAATTCTCCGTGCGATCGCTCGGGCGGTTCCGCAAAAGCGAACTTTGGCGATTGCGCCGAGTGTGCCTTGCAAATCGATTAACGGGGGGAAACCAGCGAAATCGATAAATAAGGCCGACTTTTCGCGAAAGGTCGGAATTCCCAAATTCACGAATCTGCTTGACTTGACCAAATTTCTCATTCCACCCAAACTGCTCAAAGTCGCGATGTGCGTGGCCGCGTCGTGTCCAAACCATCTGAAGCCGCAATTCGACGGTAACAAAAACCCCTCTCGCAAGGGGCCGGAGATTTTGCGTCTTTTTTGGGACAGCTTTTTGTCCCCCTAACTGTTGCGTGGTGAAGCATGAGCTCATTCCGTTTTGGTTCGCTTCTACGTTTTTTCGCCGCTTCCTCCCGCCGGCTGAGCGCACCCAAACGTGCGATCCGTTCCCTGCATCGACCCCGGTCCCAGGCCGTGCTCCTGGAGATCCTCGAAGATCGCAGCTTGCCCGCCTTGCTCTACGCCGACTTGGCGCAGAATTTCTTGATCACGACCGATGTCAGCCCGGCCGGCTTCAGTAACGGCGATACCGTCACCTGGAAGGGGAGCACCCAGGTCACCGGCCTTACCGTCGGATCGACGGCGTTTGGGTCGGTCAAGTCAGCGCTGCAAGCGGCCAAAAGCGCCGACACCGTTTACCTGGCGCCAAGCACCTACTCCGATGGCGTCGTGCTCGTCTTGCAATCGAATGTCACGGTGAATGTCCCGGCGGGCGCGACCGGAGTTTCCTTCCAGATGGCCAATGCCCAGGTGACCGACTTCACCTTCACAGGAGATGGACCGGCCACGGTCAAAGGCAACCAGTGGAACAACAAATTAACCGGCAACGATGGGGACAATGTTCTCGATGCCGAATACGATGTGGCGGATGTTCTCAAGGCTGATCCGGCCACGCCGGTGACCATTGCGACCACCGGCACGGGCACGAATATCACCGCGATCAATCCCGGCGGCCGGCTCATCTCCAGTGCGGGCGATCGCTACTATGTTTTCCGCCTGCGCAATGGCAACGGCAGTTCGCTCGTCGTGAACGCCTCGGTGGAAAATGGTCCGGTGCTTTTAAGTAGCTTCACGCTTCCCGCATTCACCGACACTTACATTGCCGCACCGACCAACAACGGCTGGTCGTCGATCAAGGTGACCGGCTCCGGCTTCGACGGCTTTCCGGCGATGGGCATGGGCCCTGGTGAATTTTCGCTCGTTGCCGGCGGCAACGATCAATTGACCGGCGGCAAGGGGAACGACACCCTGAAGGGTGGCGGCAATGTCGACACCGCCGTGTTCAGCGGCAACCGCTCCGACTACTCGATCGTCATCAACGATGCCGTGGTCACTGTCAAGGATCTTACCGCGGCCGGAACCGACGGCACCGACACACTTACGCAGATCGAGATCATCAAGTTCAAGGATCAATCGGTCCGGCCGGTGCCTTCCACTCTCAATTTTGTCGCCGGGCAACCAAACAATCCGGTGGAAACAAAACTCTATCTGGGGGCCACCGCCGTGTTTTCCGGCGCCAGCGGCGAGAACATCCATGTCGTGCTGCAATTGAGCGGGGCCACGACCGACGGCTACTTCACCGCCGATCGCGATAACTCCATCAAGGATATCCAGGTCAGTCAATCCAACTTGCAGCTCACCGGAACGGCCGCGGCACTCAATGCCTATTTGAACTCCGGAAAGATCAAATACGCGTCGTTGACGAATGCGCAGCGGACCCTCAATTTCTCCCAGGTTGACGACGGGGTCAACATTCAAGGTTCCACCCTGCTCAAGGTGGCCGACAAGGCGCCGGTGTTTACCAGCGCCAACCAAACGCGGATCACCTACGGGCAGTCGCTGAATTTCACCTTCGCCGCCACGGCCACTCCGGCACCGACCTATACCGTCACCAGCGGCAAACTACCCGACGGCGTGAGCCTTGATGCGACCACCGGAAAACTGACGGGATCCACCGCGGCAGGAAATTACTCGTTCACCGTCACGGCAACGAGCTCGGGTGTTTCGACCAGCCAGGCCTTCACCTTGACCGTGGACAAGGTCACGTTGACCGTCGCCGCCGATGCCAAGTTCAAGGCGGTGGGCGATATCGATCCCACCCTGACCTGGAAAATCGTAGCCGGCGCCCTCGTTGGCCAGGACACGATGAGCGGCAGCCTGAATCGCCAGAGCGGTGAAGTGGTCGGAACCTATTCGATTCTGGTCGGTTCGCTCAGCGCGGGATCCAACTACGATCTCGCGTATCAATCGGCCCTTTTCACGATCAAGGCGGCGACCTCGGTGCCTGATCTGGCCGCGTCGTCGGACACGGGAAGCTCAAACTCCGACAACATCACCTCCCAGACGACTCCCTTATTCCAGGGGACTGCCGATCCGGGGGCCACGGTTCGACTGTATGATGGCGTCGCCCTCATCGGCACCGGCGTCGCCGATTTGCTGGGCGCCTATGCGATCACCTCGTCGAAGCTGGCCGACGGCAGCCACACGATCACGGCCACGGCCACCGATGGCCTTGGCAATGCCTTCGCCTCCCAGGGATCGCTAAGCGTCACTATCGACTCGACCTTGCCCGACAGGCCATCCATCTCCCAGGTGTCGGACGATGTCGCCCCGATTCAGGGGCCGCTTTTGGCCGAAGGCAAGACCGACGACAACACCCCGACGATTCGCCTGAGTTTGCCGACCTCCGGTTCGCTTGCGGCAATCGGCGATCAGGTTCAACTCTATAGCGGCGCATCACCACTGGGCTCCCCCGTGGTGCTTGGCGCCGCGGCCATCGCCGCGGGGTATGTCGATATCATTCCCTCGGTGCTCGCCGATGGCACTTACAGCGTCAGCGCCAAAATCACCGATTTGGCCGGAAACGCTGGGCCACTTTCAGCCGCCTTTGGCTTCACCGTGGACACTGTCCTTCCAGGCGCGTTTTTGCAAGGCTCGGTCTTCATCGATCGCAATGCGAATGGCATGTTCGATGCAGGCGAAATTCCCCTCTCCGGGGCCTTGGTGCAGGTCTTTTCGGCGGACGGCTCGACTCTGTTGGGGCAGATGACGACCGGTGCCAGCGGCTCTTACCTCTTCAACGACGACAGCAACCTCTCTTCGGGCAACAAGCTCGTTCCGGGGTCAACGTACAAGATCGTACAGACGCCTCCCACCGGATACGCCAACGGTTCGACTCCATTCAATCAAGGGGTCTATTCCGTTCTGAACAACGACAGCCGGTCTTACCTGGTGCAGACGCTCGATCCGAAATTGAACAGCGCGACCCCGTTGAGCTTGACCTTCACTTCGTTGCCGGGCGGGGCCCTGACCGCTTACATCAACCTGAATGGTTCGACGATCAACGAATACCTGACCCAGCTTCTGGTTCAGGCCAGCGGCGGCGGCCTGAGCTCGCCGCGCGATTTTGTCAGCTTCTGCGTCGATCAACCGCACACGGTCGGCGTCGGAAGCAACTATCCGGTATTGCCTGTGGGAGTGACCAGCACGCTCGATGGCCTGCAAGGTCAAGCCGGCCGGATCGCCTACATTTACAACCATTACGGTCAGGCGCTGCTCGATCCCGTGCACGGTGCTGGCTTGCAACTGGCGATTCTTGAACTGACTTTCGATACGACCACCGACCTGGCCAGCGGCAACTTGCAGTATGTCGGCCCCTCGGGCGGTACTTCGGCCGCCGACGGCGCGGGGCTTCTCGCTGCGGCGCAGTTTTACCTCGATGCCTCGGCCGGAAAAAGCGAACCGGCGCTTTACCTCGACGCGACGCTGGGTGGCCAGAGTGTTCCTTTGTCGGGCCGCCAAGGTCAGATCGTGGCCCAGAGCTTCAGCTTTGGCAACTACGAATTGCCGGCCTTTTCAAGCGTCAATACGGCCACTTCCACCTACGGTCAGCCGGTCAACTTTCAGTTTGTGGCCTCGGGATCTCCGTCGTTCACCGCCTCTGGGTTACCCGCGGGGGTCAATCTCAGCACCGCGGGTTTGCTAACTGGCACGCCGCAAGTCGGCACCTACCAATTCACGGTCACTGCGAACAACGGCGCCACGGCGACTCAGAATTTCACTTTGATCGTCACTCCCGCCTCGTTGATGATGACGGGCGTGAGTGCAAACAGCAAACCCTACGATGGCACCGCGGCCGCAACGCTGAATACCGCATCCGCCCAGCTTGTCGGCCTTTTGAACTGCGACCTTGGTCTTGTGACCATTGAATTTTCGAATGCCAGTGCCTCGTTCTCTGACTCC
This sequence comes from Gemmataceae bacterium, assembly GCA_965226945.1. Classification (GTDB taxonomy): domain Bacteria; phylum Planctomycetota; class Planctomycetia; order Gemmatales; family Gemmataceae; genus SYLG01. The sequence continues at coordinate 6,428,586 of OZ245717.1, forward strand.
AAAGTGGGCGCGGGCAAACCCGTAACGATCAGTGGCGTGAACTTGAGCGGACCGGCGGCCGCCAACTATCGCCTGTCCGCGCAGCCTTCCAGCCAGGCCGAAATCGTTGCCGCGTCGTTGGTCGTCACGGCTCAGTCGATCAGCGGCACTTACGGCTCCCTTGCGCTCAATGGTCAGACAGGCTTCAGCGCCACGGGCCTTGCCGGCGGCGACCGAATCGATTCGGTGACGCTGAGCACGAACGCCACGCTTTCCACCAGCGGCAATTTCAACTACAGTGCAACTCCGTGGACGATCATCGCTTCAGCGGCAAGCGGCGCTCATTTCGATCCAGCCAACTACGCCATCAGCTATGTTTCCGGTGCCTTGACCGTGGGCAAAAAGGACCTCACCGTGACGGCGGTAGGCCAGGACAAAATCTACGACGCCACGGTCAGGGCCTCGGCGATCTTGAACGACGACCGGATTGCCCGCGACCTGATCCAGGCCAGCTATGCCGACGCTCTCTTCACTACCGGTCCCAACGCGGGCCTCAATAAGCCCATCCGGGTTACCGGGATATCGATCGCAGGTGCCGATGCAGGCAACTACGCTCTGGCGAACACCACGGCGGACGGATTTGCGAACCTTCTTCCCAAGGTGATCGATTACACCATCCCCAATCAAAATCAGATTTATGGCGAACCGATCGAACTGAATCCCCAGGTACCGGCGCCCAACAATCAAGCGGGTTCGGCCTTCTATCAAAATGCGGTCGATGTCACGCAATTCCTGACACGCTTCACCTTCCAGACGAACAAATACACCTCCACACCAGGCGATGGCATCACCTTCACGATTCAGGGGAAAGATCCGAAGCTCGTGGGCGCGAGCGGCGAAGGGCTTGGCTACCAGGGAATCGGCAACAGCGTCGCCGTGAAGTTCGACCTGATCGACAACTATGGCGAGGGGACAAGTTCGACCGGGCTTTATCTCAATGGGATCAATCCGTCATTGCCGATCACTCCGTCCCAGCCGCTCTGGATCAAGGGACTTGATTTGCAATCGGATCACATCTTCGCCGTGGAAATGAGTTACGACGCCGGAAAATTGCGAGTGACCGTCGTCGACACCAAAGCCCGCGTCTCGTCGCTTCAGTGGTACGACATCGATCTTCCCAAGATGCTCGGAACGAACCAGGCCTTTGTCGGCTTCACCGGTGGCACCGGCACACTGACCTCGCGGCAATCGATTTTGACCTGGGATTACCAGAACGCGGATAAGACCGTGATCGATTACAGCGCCGGCTTCCCGGCCGATGCCAGCGATTTGAGCGTGAACGGCTCCGCCGTACTACGCAACAACTTCCTCATGTTGACCGGCCGCAATCAAGCGCTGGAGCTGGCCACCGGCGTGAATGCGGAATCGCTGGTCGTCTATCTGAATAGTCCGGGCAACAATACGACCGCGCCGGTCGGGTCTTATCCGATTGCTGGGACGCTTTACAACGGCACGGGACTGGCCTCCAACTATCTCTTGAACTTTGTTCCCGGCACGCTCACAGTCGCGAAAAAGGCGGTGACATACACGATCGCCGATCAAACGCGCACCTATGGTCAGCCGATCGATCTCAATGAAGGCTGGTCGACCACGCCAGCCAATCAAGCCGGCAGCGCCTTCCTCTATCAGCCGCTCGATCTATCCGGGGGCTTCCAGACCACCTTCACCTTCCAAACGAATCCGAGCGCGCAAGGACCCGGCGGCGGGCCCGATACGATTGCCGATGGCATCGCCTTTGTCATTCAGCGCAAAGGCTCCGGGGCGCTGGGTAAATCGGGCGGCGGCCTGGGCTACCAGGGGATCACGAAGAGTATCGCCATCAAATTCGACAGCTTCAACAACGAAGGGGAGGGGAGCAGTTCGACCGGATTGTTCACGGGCGGGGCGAGCCCCGAGAACGCCTCGGCATCGATCGATCTATTCTCATCCGGCATTGATCTGACCCGCTCCGATCCGGTCACCGTGACCATCTTTTATGATGCCGATGCCAAGAAACTGACGGTCAAGGTGTCGCAAGACGAGTCGACCGATCAGGGTGTGGTGACGCGCACGGCAACGCAAAGTTACGCCATCGACATCGGCGCGAAAATCCTGGGCAACAGCGCTTACTTCGGATTCACGGGAGGCACGGGCGCGCTTTCGTCACGGCAAGAAATCACAAGCTGGACGATCGGCACGAAGGATGATACCTCGAAATTCCTCGACCTGGGCAAGGGGTTTGAAAAAGACGAGCATGTGCTCGTCAACGGCAGCGCGGTCAAGGATGGCGCTTCGCTGGTACTCACCTGTTTCCCCGACTCGACCCGCGTCGCCGTGGGAAGTAACGGTGAGTATTTACAACTCGCCCAGTCTAGTAAGGGGAACAAGGTTCACACCCCAGTGGGAGTCTACCCAATCGCCGGCAAGCTCAGCGATGGCAGCGGATTGGTCGACAACTACGACGTCACGATCAAGCCGGGCACGTTGACCGTCAACAAGGCCAACCTCGAGATCAAGGCGCATGACATCGAGGGCGACTACGGTCAGGTCGCGCTCGATCCCAAGGGTGGCTTTGTGGCAACGGGCTTGGCGAAGGGGGAGAAAATCGGCTCCGTGGTGCTGACGAGCAATGCCACGATCTCAGCCGGTGGCTTCCTCGAAGCGGGTGCCTGGACGGCTTATGCGTCGGGCGCTTCGGGCGGAAATTTTGACCCGGCCAATTACAACATCACCTACGACCGCGGTTACTTGACGATTCATCAGGCATCGCTCATGATCACCGCCATCGATCGCACCAAGACCTATGGCGATCAATTGGTGGTCAAGGGGACCGAGTTCACGGCGCAAGGACTGCTTGCGGGCGACGCGGTCGACTACGCCAGCTTCTGTCCGACCGGGGACATTGCCAGCGCCAATGCGGGCGACTATGACATTGAGGTTTCCAAGGCTCAGGGCCGCGGTTTGCAAAATTACAACATCGGCTATCGCGATGGGAAATTGACGGTTCTCAAGCGAGATATCACCTATACGATTGCGGACCAGACGAAAAAAGCAGGTTCGGCGCTCGATTTGAATTCTCTTTACCCCAACGTTTACAACCAGGTCGGCAGCGCCTTTTATGAAGACCAGGTCAATATCACCTCCTTCCGGTCCAGCTTCACCTTCCAGACCACGAAGATCGATCGGGAGCTGGCCGACGGCTTCACCTTCGTGATCCAAAATCAGGGAGTCAACGCACTAGGTGGCCGCGGTGAAGGGTTGGGCTACCAGGGGATCGCCAAAAGCATTGCGGTGAAATTCGACCTGTTCAACAACGGTGGCGAGGGGAACAATTCGACCGGCCTCATCAGCGGCGGAGCCAATCCTGTGGGCGCCGATTCGTCGGTCGACCTGACCGGATCGGGAATTGACTTCCAGAGTCAGCACACCTTCCGGGTCGAGTTGAGCTACCGCAATAACCGCCTGGCGGTGACAATTACCGACCTGGTCACCGGAAAATCGGCAAGCCAGTCTTATGCGATCGATCTTTCCGCCCAGGTGGGTGGCGATAAGGCCTATATCGGATTTACCGGCGCCACGGGCGCACTGGTCGCCAAGCAGTCGCTTTTCTCCTGGGACTTCAAAAACGGCGGCTCGACCGTGTTCAATTACGGACCCGATTCCGATCAAGGAACGAGGGGACTCGTTCTCAATGGTTCGGCCGCGATCAATGGCGATTGCCTCGCGCTTACGGGCGCGGCTTATGGGGCGGTCATCGCCACCGGTGTCAACGACGAGAAGCTGTACGTTTACCTCTACAGTGACGGAATGGATGCGATGGCGGCCATCGGCACCTATCTGATCAATGGTGCCGCCTTGGGCGGTACCGGTTTGGTGTCGAATTACAATCTGATCATCAAGGAAGGGCGATTGACGGTCGCCTAGGACATCGCGTCTGGAGTGGCGTTCTTCTTGGGAAGGCCGAAAATCCGGGAATTTGCTCTCTTTGGGCAAATTCCCGGATTTTCTTTTTAAGTCTCCTGCTATATTTGCCTGCATGCATTTGAGAGAAGGCGATCAGAAATGCCACTCTCGTTGGGAAGTCGATCCTGTTGGGATCGCTCCACCCTCTACCAAGGACGCAAAAAAAGGACGCAAAAACATGTCCGCGCCCGCGCCGGAATCCCAATGGTATTATGTCAACGATGAGGATCAAGTGGGTCCCTTGGCCAAAGATCAACTGATCCGTGCCGTCGAGAAAGGGATCGTCAAACCTGATACCCTCGTATGGCGCAACGGCTTGAAAGATTGGGTGGAAGCCAGCCAGGTGAAGTTTCTCAGTTTTGCTTCCGCCAATCCCTTCGCGGTCACAGGAAGGGATTCTGATGAGGAGGAAGATGAGGAGCAAGAGGAAGATCCTCGACAAAAGAAGAAGAAAAAGAGAAAGCGAGTCGAATATGGTTCTTTTTGGAACCGATTTGTTGGCAATTTTGTCGATAATTTTATTGTGTCGATTATATTTTATGCGATTTTTATCATTGGTGTGGTGTTGTTTAGTGCCGCCGGAAATAAGATTGATCCGGATTCGGGTGCAATTAATATAATAATGTTTTCTCTGTTTTCGATTATTTACGTGATCTACTTCTCTTGCCTTGAAAGTTCCCCCGCGCAAGCCACGCTCGGCAAAATGGCGGCGGGCATCAAAGTCGTCGATGTGAACGGCGACAGAATTGGTTTCTTGCAGGCGATAGGTCGGTGTTTTCTGCGATTGATTTTTGGAACCGCAATTCTCATCGGTTTTTTCATCATGCCGTTTACCCCAAAAAAGCAGGCCCTGCATGACCTTATCGCGGGAACTTTTGTCGTCAAAAAATGAGTTCAGTTTTCCTTTGCCGGGTTCCGCTACGGCCTTCTGTCTGTGATGACAAAGCGACCCCGGGAACTCGCGGAAAGGAGTGCCCGGGGTCGTTCGGCTTTGAATCAACTTGCCCTTGAAGGCCCCCATTAGCTCTCTGTTACTCCGTTTCGATGCGGCTGATGTCTTCCAGGATGCGCGAAGAGTAAGTCAGGCCGCTGCCCCCGGCAGAATCTTCGACTCGCCTGGCGAAGGCCTCGCGGCTCGGGTGCCGCGCCCATTGCAAGAAGAGCAGGCTGGCGAATATTCCCACGACGCCGATCGCCGCCGAGATGATGACAAAGCTTGGCGCCTTGACGGCGATATCGGCCCCCACGAAACCGAATAAGGCCAGGAAGAACGGAATCCAGAGCAGCCACCAGGACAGGCCGAGTGCCAGGCTCGTCCGGATGTGTACGGTTCGCAGGCGATCCAGTTGCGTTTGAATCGTGGCGACCGGCGCCGAGTAATCGATCTTGCCGATCAGCCCCATCACCACTCCCGCCGAGATGATCGAGAGCACGCCATAGGCATGGATGATCCACCCCGGAATCATCTGGTGGATGACCCCCAGATGGCGGGTCCAGGCGGCGACTCCAAACAGAATCACGAAAATCCCAAAAATCACCTGCACGATCTGGCCCCAAAAAAGGGGCCGCAGCCCCTTGCGTGCCTTGGTCAACTGGGTATCCAGAAACAGCTTTTGACTGTATTTCAGCTGCTGGTCGAGCCGTTGATCGAGCCGCTCCCAGGCCTTTTTCATCTCATCCAGTTCCATTAGATCTTTCCTCCGCCGTTCTTGTCGAGCACCATTTCGCCGCTCATTCTCAACTTCAACCGGTTGATTTTTGTGGCCACATTCGTTTCGGTGAGGCCGAGGATCTCGGCAATCTCCCGATAGGGCCGTTCTTCGAGGTACAGAAGCAGGAGTGCCCGGTTGAGCGGGTCGAGCTGGCCGATGAACCGGTAAAGTTCCTCGACCCCCTCTTCCAGGCCAAGGTCGCGCTCTGGCTCTCCGGGCAGGTCATGTTTTTGCTGATCGAGCGAAATCATCTGCCAACGGCTTTGAATCCGCACGAATGAAATCGCCACATTGAGCGCGATCCGGTAAATCCACGTCGAAAACAATCGCGACCGGTCGTAGCGGGGGAAGGCGCGCCATAGCTGCCCCAGGATCTCCTGCGCCAGTTCGTCGCGATCCTGGCTCAAGCGGCAGTAGGTAGCCGCCACCTTGTAGATGATCTTGCGGTGCGTTTCGAGCAGGCCGAGGAACTCTTGCTTGAGTTCGGAAAGCGCATCGTTTTCAACTTCCCTGGCCATCCCAGCTCCTCGCGGATTGCTCTTGCACTACCTCATGATTCGCCGATTGGGCGGGAAAATCACAAGGAAATTCCTGGGGTTCGACAGGAGCGCACTGCATGGACCAGCCAAGAGGTGTAAGCTTGATGACGAGGTCTTCTGCTTTCGAAGATGGGAGCGGTGCAGGTTGTTGGGGGAAAAGAGTGCGCCCAACCGCGCTCCCTGGGAGATGAGGCATGGCGATGAGCGCACAAGAACAGCATTACCTCGACAAGCTTGCTTATGAAACCGATTCCTGGGATTTGCATGTTGCCCGGAAGTCGGCAGAGAAAATCGTTGTGATCGATGCCCGTTCGGCCGAGGCCTTTCAGAAAGAGCATATCCCCGGGGCCATCAGTCTGCCCCACCGCCAGATGAACCTTGCGACGACGGAGCGGATCGACAAGGCGGCCCTGGTGGTCTGCTATTGCGATGGGATCGGCTGCAATGCTTCCACCAAGGGCGCGCTCAACATGAGCCAACTGGGATTTCGCGTCAAGGAGCTGATCGGCGGACTGGACTGGTGGAAGCGTGACGGTCATCCCACCGAAGGCGAGGCGGCAACTGTTTGCAACCCGGGTTCCTGTGGTTGTGAGGGGTGATCGATTTCATGATCACAAATTCTTGGGAATCCGAGGACAAGATAGGATTGCGACCGTTCTTTTGACGATCAATCGTCGAGACCTAAGAAAACCTCATCCCCAAGCCGCCCAAAAGTTTAAGCCCGCCTTAGTGTATCGATGCGTTCTTCGGTGCCGGAGTCTCTCCTCATGGGCCGTTCGATCGTCGCCGGCCTCGGCTCGTTCTGTGTTTTCGTTGGAACCTGGGCATTGCTTGCGGTTGGCTCAGCCCCGTTGCATACCCCGGTTCAAGCCAACAGCGCCGATAAAGCCCCCGCTTCCGGGCCCATCCCGCAATTCCTCCAGGAACATTGTCTGGCATGTCACAAAACCTCGGACAAAAAAGGGAATCTCGATCTCGAAGCACTCGACCTAACCTCAGTTGCCAAACAACCGGTCGTCTGGGAAAAAGTGCTGCGCAAATTAGTAAGCCGGCAGATGCCACCCGCGGGACGGCCTCGACCGTCGGAGCGGGAATTTGAGGCGGTGATCGTTCCACTGCAATCCGATTTGGACCGTGTCGCCGCCCTTTTTCTCGATCCGGGCCGAACGCCGACCTTCCGGCGGCTCAATCGCACCGAATACCGCAATGCCATTCGCGACTTGGTGGCGCTTGAGATCGACGCCGAGGCGCTCCTGCCTGCCGACGAGGCCAATCATGGTTTCGACAGTGTCCCTCTCGGCGGTATTTCCCCCACCTTGATGGAGCGCTATCTCGCGGCGGCGCAAAAAATCGCCCGCCAGGCCCTGGGCCGGGTGTCGACGACTCCCGACAGCCAAACCTTCCGCGTTCCCGCCGACCGCACCCAGGAAGGTCCTGTCACCGGCCTGCCCCTGGGCACGCGCGGCGGCACGACCCAACGAATTACTTTTCCTTGGGAGGGGGAGTATGACCTTCAGGTCTGGCTGACGCGCGATCGCAATGAAATGGTCGAAGGGTTAAGCGAACCCCATGAAATGGTGATCTTGCTCGATCGACAACAAAAAGCCTCCTTCACCGTCAAACCGGCCGGCCGCGGGGAAGGGCAGGATAAGATCGATGCCCACCTGAAAACCAGGGTCAAAATTCCGGCCGGCCCGCATGAGTTGGGAGTGACCTTTTTACCCAACGATGCATCGCTTTTGGAAACCAAGCGCCAACCTTACGAAGCGCGGTTCAATCTTCACCGGCACCCCCGCACGAAACCGGCCGTCTACCAGGTGTCGATCGTCGGTCCTTACAACTTTGCCGCGGCCGCCCCGACGCCAAGCCGCCGCCAGATCCTCGGCGCCGAACCCATCGCTTCGGATCAAGAGGAAGACCGAGCCAGGCAAGTTCTTTCGCGGATACTGAGGCGGGCCTACCGGCAACCGGTCTCCGCGGCGAACCTGGAAAAAGCCCTGAAGTTATACCGTCAGGGCCGGCGCGAGGGGGACTTTGAAGCGGGGATCGAGCTGGCGCTCGGCTCGATCCTTGTCAATCCCCAGTTTCTCTTTCGCATCGAACAAGACCCCAAGGGCTTGTTTCCTGGTGGCGCCTATCGTCTCAGCGATCTCGATCTGGCCTCGCGGTTATCGTTCTTTCTCTGGAGCAGCATCCCCGACGACGAACTGCTCGATCTCGCCGAGCGCAAGGAGCTGCAAAAGCCAGAGATCTGGGAAGCCCAGGTTCGGCGGCTCCTTGCCGATCCGCGGGCCGAAAACCTCGCGACCCATTTTGCAGTCCAGTGGCTGCACCTGGGCAACCTCGAAGCGATCACGCCCGATCTGCGCCTCTTCCCCGATTTCGACGACAACCTGCGCCAGGCCTTTCGCAAGGAAACCGAGCTTTTTGTCGATTCGGTGTTTCGCGGCGATCACAGCATCACCGAACTGCTCCAAAGCGATGCGACCTTCCTCAACGAGCGCCTGGCAAAGCACTATGGCATTCCCCATGTTTATGGAGACCGCTTTCGCAAGGTCGATTTAGAACCGCAATCAAGGCGCGGCGGATTGCTGCGTCAGGGAAGCATTTTGACGGTGACCTCCTACGCGAACCGCACCTCCCCCGTTTTGCGCGGCAAATGGATTCTGGAAAATTTGCTGGGCACGACCCCGCCACCGCCGCCTGCCAACGTGCCTTCGCTTCGGGAAAACACCGTGTCAGCCAGCTTGCCGATTCGCCAACGGCTGGCCGAGCATCGCGACAATCCGGCCTGCGCCTCCTGCCATCGCCTGATCGATCCGGTCGGATTTCCGCTGGAACAGTTCGACGCCGTCGGTCGCTGGCGTTCGCTGGATGATGGCCACCCCGTCGATGCGGCCGGAGGTTTGCCTGGTCAAGGGGACTGCGAAGGGGTCGCGGGTCTGGAAAAAGCGCTGCTTGAGCGCCCTGATTTATTTACGCGCACGCTCGCGGAAAAGCTTTTTACTTTCGCCCTGGGCCGATCGCCTGATCCCACCGACGCGGCGGCGATTCGCCGCATCGTTCGCGAAGCGAAGAAAGATCACGATCGATTCTCGGCGCTGATTTTGGCGTTGACCCAAAGCCCGCCTTTCCAAATGAGGAGATCGCCATGATCGTCACCAAAAAAGCGTTATCGCGGCGCACTTTTTTACGCGGCGCGGGCACGGCGCTCGCCTTGCCCCTGCTCGATGCGATGGTCCCCGCGATGACACCCGAGAGCCAGACGGCGGCCTCGCCGGCCAAGCTGCGCCGCCTCGGCTATGTCTACATGCCGATGGGGTGCGACGGTACGCGCTGGACGCCGCCGGGCGGCGAGACGCTCGACGAGCTTTCTTACACGCTCAGCCCGCTGGCCCCGGTCAAAAAACAGGTGACCCTCATTGGCAATCTGGAACTGCGCAATGCCTATCCGGGAACGCACGCAACTTCGAATTCCGCCTTCCTGAGCGCGGCCCGGGCCAAGCTGACCGAAAGTGCCGACTACTTTCTTGGCACGACCGCCGATCAGATCGCCGCGCGGCAAATCGGCAAGACGACCGCGCTGCCGTCGCTGGAACTGTCGATGGATCTCATGACGCTGGCCGGGCAATGCGACAACGGCTACGCCTGCGTCTATCAGAACAATCTCTCCTGGTCGACCCCCACGACGCCGCTGCCAAGCGAGGCGCACCCGCGCATCGTCTTTGAAAGGCTTTTTGGCGATGGCGCGACCAAGGCAGAGCGCAAAGCCTCGTTGAAAGCCAAGGCGAGCTTACTCGATTCGGTCATGGAGGAGTTCCGTGCGCTCAATCAGCGCCTGGGGCCTGAGGATCGTGCCCGGGTGGCCCAGTATCTTGATTCGATTCGCGAAGTGGAGCGGCGCATTCAAGGCGCCGAAGCGAAAGCGGCGACCGATCAAGGGCGCGATCATGATCGTCCCGTCGGCGTGCCGGCCGTGTACGGCGACCATGCACGGTTGATGTTCGACTTGCAGTTGCTCGCTTACCAGGCCGACATCACCCGGGTCATCACGTTTCAATTGGCCCGGGAAACAAGCAATCGCACCTACCCCGAGATTGGCGTTTCCGATCCGCATCATCCCTTGACCCACCATGGCAACGATCCGAAGAAGATCGAAAAAGTCGCGAAAATTAACCGCTTTCATGTCTCGCTTTTTGCCGAATACCTGGCGAAGTTGCGCGATACGAAGGAAGGGGCCGGGTCGCTGCTCGATCATTCGCTCTTGCTTTATGGCAGCGGCATGGGCAACCCCAACCAGCACGATCATGACAACCTGCCGATCATCGTGGCGGGCGGCGCGGCGGGTGGAGTCCGAGGGGGCCGGCACCTCCGTTTGACCGAGGCGACGCCGCTGGCCAATCTTCATCTGAGTTTGCTCGAAAAAGTCGGCGTGCGCCTCGAATCGTTTGGCGACAGCCGAGGCAAGCTCGATCAACTTTTCGAACCGGTGCGGTTGTAGTTTCTTTTGTGCAGGTCGAATTCGAAAAGGAAGTCCGTTCGCATGGCATCGCTGCGTTTCGTGATTTGTGTGTGGGCGCTAAGCGCGGCTGGCGGCGCCATGGCGTTTGCACAAACCGATGCGACGTTGGCCGATATTGCGGAGAAAAAAGATTGGAAAAGTGTGAAATTACTTGTGGAGCAAAAGGCCGATGTTGCGGCCGCTCAGGCCGATGGGATGACCGCCTTGCACTGGGCCGTTTATCACGATGAATCTGGGGCGGCAGCGCTCCTGATCAAGGCGGGAGCCAGTGCGAAGGCGGCCAACCGCTATGGAGTGGCCCCTTTGAGTTTGGCGTGCAAGAACGGCAACGCCGCCACCGTGGAACTGCTTCTGGACGCGGGGGCCGATGCCAACACCACTCTACCCGGTGGCGAAACAGCGTTGATGACCGCCGCGCGTACCGGCCGGCCGGGTCCGGTGAAGCTGCTGCTGGCGAAAGGCGCCCACGTTGACGCCAAGGATCGCAAGGGGCAAACGGCGTTGATGTGGGCCGCGGCGCAAGGAAATGCCGAGGTCGTTTCGATTCTCGTGCAGGCGGGGGCCGATTGCAAAGCGCGACTACCTTCGGGGTTCACGCCGCTCTTATTCGCGGCGCGTGAAGGCCGGTTGGAGGTGGTCAAGGTTTTGTTGCGTGCTGGCGTCGATGCCAACGAGGCGATCGAGGTCAAAAAAGGCGTGGCCAGGGGGCCGAAATCGGGAACCTCAGGTCTGCACCTTGCTGTGGAAAATGGCCATTTCGAACTGGCTGTTGCCCTGGTGGAGGCGGGGGCCGATCCGAACGATCAGCGCTGTGGCTATGGTCCACTTCAGATGATGAGTTGGGTGCGCAAGCCTAGCCGGGGAGACGACGACGAAGGAGATCCTCCGCCGATCGGATCGGGCAAGCTGACGAGTCTAGACTGCGTCAAGAAGCTTGTGGCTCTGGGTGCGAATGTGAATTTGCCTTCGAAGGGAGGCGTACCTGGGCGAGGCGTGTTGAGCCGTCCAGGGGCGACGCCGCTTCTGGCGGCGGCATCGACGGCCGATCTTGCGCTTATGGAGTTGCTCGTCCGTCTGGGAGCCGATCTGAAAACAACGAATTCTCAAAAAACCACACTCTTGATGGCGGCTGCTGGGGTGGGGGTGGGTGCGCCGGAAGAGGCGGCCGGCAATGAACCGGAGGTGTTGGAGGTGGTCCAGTTCTTGCTCAAACGCGGGGCCGATCCGAACGCCGTCGACACGCAAAAGGAAACGGCGATGCACGGGGCGGCTTATCGCAACCACCCCAAGGTTGTGGAACTTTTGGCCGATGCGGGGGCCAAAGTGGAGGTGTGGAACCAAAAGAATCAAACCGGTTTGACCCCGGTCGTTATCGCCGAAGGCCACCGTCCGGGTCTCAATTTTCGGCCCGCGCCCGAAACGGTTGCCGCCTTGCATCGAGTGATGCTTGCTGCTGGCGTTACGCCCCCCAAACCATTGCCCATTCCTTCGGCGCCGCCGCTACCGGACGCCGCTCGCTCCAGTTTCCGTCCCTAGTTCGGTGCATTTTCCGCGCCGTGTTGGATTCGATGGCTCAAATCTAAATCGGAATTTGAGTTAGGTCTGGTACCTTTTTGCCATGGGGCGATCGATGGCGCCCATGCGCCCATCGGCAGCTGCGCTTTGATACCGTTGGTTACAAACCCAATGTGCCGCGAAATTTAGAAACTTTGCACGGAACAGGAAGACTTGGCTGCTGAACCAAAATCGACCGAAAGAACCTGGATATGCTGGGTTTTCATAAGATTTCAGAATATATAGGGAAATCTGTGGTTCCAATTCGTGAAGATTTCGTGTAGGAATCTGATTGCTTTTGATGGGGACCCACTGGGTGACCCTCGCAGCGCTGCGGCAGGGCGTTCCTAATTCCTTAAAACAAAACGTGTTGTGTCGCGTGGGTTCCTTTCAGTTCGATTCCTGCTCGGAGACCTTGGCTCGTTATAACCCTTAGATTTTTCCAATGAGCAGAATGTTTATCAGAATGGACGGCATTCCTACGCAATTCAGGGAGTCGTTGGCCTGGTTGGTTTCGTCTCATGAGGGTGCGGTCCGCCCCGTCAGCAACCCTCGCGCGAACACGGGTGGCTAGCGGTCAACGAATTCCGGTCCTTTTGGGACTTCTTCCGTCTTCAATCTGCAGGCAGTTTCTGGGCCCGATTTCCGCTCAAACTTCAAATGTTTGCGCCTTTTCCGGCCCTGGCTCGTATGAGAAGATGACCGATGTAACATTCCCCCAAAATGGATTGGGTGCCCTCAAGCCATGGGAGTGGGTGAGGTGATCATTGAGTTCTGCCAATTTTCCTGGGAAACCCGAGCGGTTTTTATCCCAGGCCTTCAACGCCCTATCTCGCTGGCAACGGCGTAAACCCGCCACCGACCCGACCTTAAAGAGTCGGCCGGTGCAACTGGGGCTCGATGCACTCGAAAGCCGGTTGGTCCCCGCTTCGATCCTGAACGGCAACCAGATCGTGCTGGGCATCGGCGACAACGGGTCATTCGTGACCACCAATTCCAAAAACGCCTTGGTGGGACTGCAGTTTGGCGGCACCGACATCCTGAGCCCGGGAACTCCCCTGGGCGGCTTCTCGGTCTCCGTCAATAACCAAAGCTATTTCAACTACTACTACGAGACCGCGCTGAATGGCACGCTGACCGATATCAGCACGGCTCAAACCAAAGCCGTGCGCTTTGTAAGTACCGCCATCCCCGGCTTGACGATCACGCGCGAAATCTCGATGCCGCTCGATTCGCGGCAAATCCTCGTCAGCATGACCTTTGAGAATACGACCAAGGCTGGAGCCCAGGCAAAGACCTTCACGAATCTGGCCTCCATGGAGATCGACGACCCCGATCCCAATGGCTTTGACACGTTCAACGATGTGGTCAACCTCGGCACCGGTCTTTTGGCCCGCGCCAACAGTTCCACCGGCCTGAGCTTTGGGCTGTTCAGTTCTTCGGCCACCGCCAGCGCCGCGATCGTGGGCAGCGAGTCGGGATTTGGTTTCACCGACAGTGACCCGTTGCGCGTGCTCCCGGCACCCAGAGGTATCTTGCCTGCCGGAGTCGGCGATCCCAACGGAAAGCAGCAAGACGTGCCGCTACGGTTGGCCGATTCCATTTCGACGCTGGCCCCTGGCCAATCCGCCACGATTTTTTCCACGATTCTCGTGGCAACGACCACGGCGCAAGTGAATGCGGACGCCAATCTCCTGGCTCATAGCGCCGCACCCACGGCCGACTTTGCCGCGATCGGCTCCACGAACGCACCCCTTTCCAGCGCCTCGATCGCCTTTTCCTCGCCCATCTTCGGTTTAAGACTGCAGGACTTCACGCTGACCTTTAATGGCGCTGCCGTCCCCTTGAGCGGGGTCACGCTCGTTTCGACCGATGGCGGCAAGGGGCAGCAGTTTCGCCTGGATGGTTTGGCGTCTCTAACCAGCGCCGAGGGCAATTATCGTTTAACTCTGAATACCGGCGGCAAGGTCAGCGACATGGCGGGCCGCTTTCTGGCCAGCCCCGCGGCCCTTGCCTGGCGACTTGATGCAACGCCGCCCGCCGCGCCCCAGTTCACCGCCTTTTCTCCCAACACAGGAGGAACGAGCGACCTGGCGACCAATGCGGCGCAGGTGATCGTTTCCGGTCTGGCCGAATCTGGTGCAAGAGTCGATATTTCCCATTCCATTAGCGGCGTGGGGCTGGGGGCCATTCTGGCCAGTACGACTGCCGATGCCGCCGGCAACTGGACCGTGACCATCGCGACGAACGTGTTCGCCGAGGGAACAGTTCAACTTTTTAGCCGAGCGACCGACTCGAATGGCAACGTTGGCCCGCTATCCAGTCCTCTGTCGTTTCGCTTCGATCAGACCAGCCCCGGCGTCCCCACGCTAACGACCTTCGCCGAAGATACCGGCATCTCGTCCACGGATAAGATCACCCGAGAAAAACGGCCCACGCTTGGCGGCACGGCTGAGGCCGGATCGCTTGTCGAAATCCAGCTCGATGGGGCCGGCGTTGTCGGAACGGTCCGCGCCGGCGAGGGGGGCAACTGGTCGTTCTCCTGGCCGGCCAGCTTGGCCAATTTGGACGACGGAGCCCATCGCCTGATCTTCGCTTCGATCGACACGGCGGGAAATCGCTCCGGCTCCAAAACGATCGACATCGTGATCGACAGTGTCGCGCCCACCGGCTCGGCGCTCGACCCGGTCATTGCGGGGCTTATCGCCAATTCCGACGGCCGCCTGCTAAGCAACGGCCAAAGCGTGGTGATGAACGGCACGGGAGAGCCAGGCGCCACGATCGCCTTGCGCTTCGACGCCAAAATCCTCGGCATCGCCAATATTGGCGCCAACGGGCGCTGGTTCATCCCCGTGGCCTTCAGCGGAATTGCCGACGGTCAGTACACGATTCACCTGGTCGCATCCGACACGGCCGGCAACATCAGCGACCTGACCGGCGCGAACATCGTCGTGGATACGACGGCCCCTGCCGCCCCCCGTATCCGCCGCTCCACCACACAAAACGGGGTCACGATTGCAACCGGCGGGGTGACCAACGACCCGGTGCTCCTGCTCAGTGGCAATGCCGAACCCAATGCGCTCGTGGAGATCACGCAAAGCGGGGCCGGGGTCCTGGGCACGGTGCGCGCGGATATCGATGGGTTATGGTCCTTCGCGCCGGCCGGCACAAGCGCCAGCGCCGATGGGGCCTACCGCTTCACGGCTCGCGCCATCGATCGCGTTGGCAATGCATCGCTTGCCAGCCTGCCGTTCGACATTCAAGTCGATACCACGGCTCCGCTGGCCCCGAGCATTCAGGGGGTGCTTCCCGATACAGGTGTCGAGGGCGATGGCATCACCGCCGGGCCGGATGCCGCACTCTTTGGCACGGCTGAACCTGGCTCCACGATTCAATTTGAACTCATCGGGACGGGGGAAATGGGCTCGGCCCTGGCCGACGCCAACGGTCGCTGGATCTTCCCGCTTTCCGGGGAAGCCGTCAACGATGGCTTCCATGAAATCGTGGGGCGCGCGATCGACCTGGCCGGAAACATGGGCGCTCCGAGCGCCTCGTTCAAACTGATCATCGATGCGACCGATCCGGTGCCGCCCTCGATCTTGGGAGTTTCCGGTGACGATGAGGAAAACGGCATCACGGGCGACCTGACTCCCGATTTCCACGGCAACGCGGAACCCTATTCGCTCGTGGAAATCAGCATGGACGGCCTGGGCGTGATCGGTCAAACCCGCGCCCGGGAAAATGGCGATTGGTCGTTGAGCTGGCAGGCGCCCGATTTCCCTCTGATCGACGGCCTGTATCAGGTTCGCGCCACGGCCAGCGACAGTGCGGGCAATCGCAGCCTGGCCTCCAACCCCTTTTCGTTCCTGATCGACACGCAACCGCCTCCCGCGCCGGCCATCCTGGGCATCCTCAACGACACGGGGGCCGTGGGCGATGGCATCACCTCGGCGGCCCATCCGATCCTTTTCGGCACCTCCGAACCTGGGGCGACGGTGCGCATAGCCGTGTCCGGCGCTGGCATTCAGGGCACGACGCTGGCCGATGACGCGGGCCGCTGGCAGATCGAGCTAAACGGTTCCCTGGCCGATGGCGTCTACTCGATCGTCGCGAGCGCGACCGATAACGCGGGCAACACCGGTTTGCCCGGCGAGCCTTTCCGGCTGGTGCTTGATGCGATCGCGCCGGATAAGCCGATCATCATCGGCCTGGAGGGCGATGCGAACGAAGACCGGATCGTCAACGACAACACCCCGGCCTTCGAGGGATTGACCGAACCGTTTGCGGCGGTCGAAGTGAGCATGACCGGGCTTGGCGTCATGGGACACGTTCAGGCTGATGAGGATGGATTCTGGCGCTTGACCTGGACGGCCGCATCACCTTTGACCGATGGTTTCTATCGGGTGAGCGCAACCGCCAGCGACATCGCCGGCAACCGCAGTCTTCCTTCCAACGACTTCCTCTTTCAGATCGATACCAAGGCGCCGTCCGCGCCGCTCATCCTCAAGCTCGATCCGGACACCGGCGACGATTCCGACGACCGGATCACATCGGCGACGAACCCCGTGCTCACCGGCACCGGGGAAGCGGGCGCGACCATCGTTCTGCGCCTGGTAGACACCGGCGCGACCTTGACCACGCGGGTTACGGGGGATGCCACCTGGCGGGCCGATCTTGCATCGTTGGGGCCGTTCACCGATGGCACCTGGACCGTCACCGCGACCCTGGTCGATCGCGCGGGAAATACCAGTCCAGTTTCTAGTCCCTTTGCATTCGCAATCGATACCGAGGCGGCGCCCGTACCGCTGTTCGGTGGCTTGCTCGACGATTCGGGCCGAAGCGATAACGATCAGGTCACGAACAGTCCAAACCCCGGCCTGACGGGCAGCGCCGAGCCGGGTTCTACGGTCATTGTCAGTCGCGACGGGGTCGAAGTCGGCCGCGTGATCGTCGGGGAAGATGGAAGTTGGTCCCTTCTGGCAGAAGACTCTTCCGTGGAAGAAGCACCCTCGCTGGAAGAAGGGATCCACTTTTTCCGGCTGCGCTCCGAAGACTTCGCGGGAAACCTGTCCAACTGGTCCGAGCCCATCGCGGTCACAATCGACCGGACCGCGCCCGATTCGGCCACGAAGTTGGCGGTATCTCCGATCACGGGTAGGATCGGCGAACTGCCGCTCGTCAATCGCCAGAATGTTTCGTTGTCCGGTGTGGCCGAGGGCGACTCGACCATCGAAGTCATGCTCGATGGCCAGGCTTTTATGGACCTGGTCACCGAAGGGCAAAACTGGACGATCCCGCTTGGCGAATCTCTTGGAGAAGGCGTTCACAACGTTTCCGTGCGCGTAATCGATCGCGCCGGCAATGCCAGCGACTGGAGCGATTACGCGTTCGCCATCGATGTCACGCCGCCCGCGGCTCCCTCGATCGGCAAGCTAACTCCCGACACCGGCGCCAGCCCAAGCGATGCGCTCACCCAGGCAAATCTGGTTTCGTTCTCTGGGTTGGCCGAGCCGTTCTCCTTGGTGAATTTCGACCTCGACGGTTTGCCTGTAGGCACCGTTTTCGCGCACGCCGATGGCAATTGGGATTTCTCACTTGGCGGAGCCGTCACCAACGGTGCTCATCTGCTGCGAGCCAGTGCGACCGACCGGGCCGGCAATGTCAGCGTTCAGCGCGGTGAGTTTGGTTTTGTTGTGGATACGGCGGCTCCGGCGCCCGGCATCATCCAGGCGATCAGTGGCGATCGAGGCCTATTCGGAGCCCACCTGGTCAATACCCGCGCGCTCACCCTTCAGGGCGCGGTCGAACCGAATGCCGTTGTCGATGTCTATGCGGGCGTGAACCTGCTCGGTACCGTCCAGGCGAGCCCCCAAGGTCGATGGACCCTGGCACTCCCCGAATCGACGCAGTCGTTTTTGAACGAGGGGACCAATAGCCTGCGCGTGCGTGCGACCGATGCCGCGGGAAATACGAGCGGCTTCTCGGCCGGAATCGATCTCACGCTCGATACGCAAAAACCCGATCAACCGGTGCTCACCGGCATTGAGGCCGACACGGGCATTCCCGCCGACAAGAAGACCAGTGATCCGCGCCCCTTGCTTGTGGGTAAGGCCGAGCCCTACTCGATCGTCCTCGTTTACGATTCCGAGACCTTGCTCGGCTCCGAGAGCGCCGATGGCGAAGGGAACTGGCGCCTGCTGCCTTCCAACGACTTACCTCAGGGGATCCATGCGATCCGGATGCGAGCGGTCGATGCCGCCGGCAATTTCGGCGACTTTTCCGATCCGGTTTTGGTCGAAATCAACTACCAGGCGCCTGCGGCTCCCCTCCTGCTCGGCTTCACTCCCGACTCGGGAATCACGGGCGACTGGACCACAAGCGCTTCGCAAATCACCCTGCAAGGCACCTCCGGGCCGGGAACGTTTCTCGACATCTTGGTTCACGGCAATGTCGTGGGGCACGCCCGCGCGAACGATGAGGGGGTCTGGTCGTTTGCACTTCCCGGCTATCTGGCCGAGGGCACTTATGCCATCCAGGCGATCGCAACGAGCATCACTGGCGTCGTGGGCGAACCCTCGGCCGTGGCGATCCTCAGGGTTGACGCCACGCCTCCGCTGGCACCGGTGATCGATGGGATCAGCCCCGATACCGGGTCATCGAGCCACGACTTTGTAACCGGCGCCTCCCATTTGGTGTTGAACGGCCATGGCGAAGCGGGGGCGAAGATCGAGGTGCGCCTCGATGCCTTGCTCGTTGGCTCGGTGGTTGCCGACAGCACGGGCAAATGGCAAATCGACCTGGGGGACAATCTGCCCGGTCGACTCTATCGCCTCAGCACGCGCGCAACCGATGCCGCCGGCAATGCCAGCGACTGGAGTGCACCCACGGATCTGCAGGTCGACACCCAGGCTCCCGTGGCACCGGTCATCTTGCGCATCGACCCCGATTCGGGCCGCGCCGGGGACGACCGGATCACTTCCGCGACATTGCCCGTGATTTCCGGCACCGCGGAACCCGGTTCGATGGTGACCTTGCGGCAGATCGAATCGGGCTGGGTGGTTCAGGTGCTGGCCGGAGCCGATGGCGTTTGGAGTGCCGATTTCTCCGCGCATGGACCTCTCGCCGATGGCGGCTGGACCTTCCGCGCGACGGCCACCGACCTGGCTGGAAATACAAGCGACCTGTCGCTTCCGCTTTCGATCCAAATCGACACAAGTGTGCCCGCGGTGCCGGCTCTCACCGGCCTGCTTCAGGATTCGGGCCGCGATGCCACGGACCGCGTTACCAACAATAACCTGCCTGGCTTGCAAGGATTGGCGGAACCCGGTTCGATCGTGGTCGTCGAGCTTGACGGAGCCGAAGTCGATTGGACCGTGGCCGATGCCAGTGGCCGATGGTCCGTGGACCTGGCCAGTCATGCGCTTGCCGAAGGCGTGCATGCATTCCGGTTGCGCGGCGTGGATGTCGCCGGCAACGAGTCGAACTGGTCCGCCTCGCTGCCCATCACGACCGACTACACCAACCCCGCGAACGCCTTGGGCATCGCGATCGATCCGATCACCGGCATGGACGGACTTTTGCCCTTGGTGAATCGGCGTTCGGTCTCGGTTGGCGGCACGGCGGAAGCCGACGCGACGATCGAAGTGATGCTCGATGGCGCGGTCGTCGGCTCGCTCGTAGCTCCCACAGGAAATTGGTCACTGTCTCTGGGCGATTCACTGACCGAAGGCAATCATGTCGCGTCGGTGCGCGTGGTTGACCGTGCGGGCAATGCCAGCGGCTGGACGACTTATTCGTTTGCGGTCGATGTCACCTTGCCGGCGGCGCCGGCGATTCGCTCGATCTCTCCTGATACCGGTTCGAACTCGAGCGATTTCCTGACCGCGGCGAATCAGATTGCGATCGCCGGTTCGGCCGAGCCCAACTCCACGCTCAACATCATTCTCGATGGCAATGCCGTCGGCAGTGTCGTGACCGACGCGAAGGGGGCCTGGGAATTCGCGATTCCTCAAAAGCTCAGCCATGCGAGTCACCGGGTGCAGGTGTTTGCCACCGATCTGGCGGGCAACACGAGTGCGACGGCCGGTGAATTGAACTTCGTTGTTGACCTGGCCGCACCCAACTCCCCCTCGATCGATTCGGTCAGCCCCGATAGCGGCGTCGAGGGCGATCGCATCGTCAATACCTGCGCCGTGTCCTTGCTGGGCAAGGCAGAAGCGAACGCGGCGGTCGAGCTTTTCCTGGGTACCTATTCCCTGGGCAAGGTTCAGGCCGATGCGCAGGGTCAGTGGACGTTCAAAGTCTCGGCCGCGAATCGGGTGCTCTTCAATGAAGGGAGCAATCTGATCACGGCCAAGGCGACCGACGCCGCCGGCAATGTCAGCGCCGCGTCCCTGAACTTCGATCTGAAGCTCGATACCCGCAAACCCGATCAGCCCAGCCTGAGCGGCATTGAAGCCGACACGGGCATTCCCGGCGATCTGCTCACCAGCGATCAGAGGCCGTTGCTCAAGGGGCTTGCGGAACCCAACTCCTTGGTTCAGGTCTATCTTTCCGATTCCTTACTCGGCATCGCGGCGGCCGATAGCCTGGGGAACTGGCAATTCCAGCCGCAAACGAATCTGCCTCTGGGCAACAATCCCATCCGTCTGCGCGCCATCGATGTTGCGGGCAATGTCGGCGACTTCTCCGCTCCGGTAATGGTGCAAATTGATATCTCGGTGCCGCCGGTGCCGGTGCTCGTCGGCTTTTCCCCCAATTCCGGCCTGGTGAGCGACTGGATCACCAGTGCCACCGATGTGACCTTGCAGGGGACAGGAAAGCCCGACTCCTTTGTCGACCTGGTCGTCAATGGCAATGTCGTGGGGCGCGTGCGCACCAATACCGTGGGAAGCTGGTCCTTTGCCATTCCGTCCCATTTGGCGGAAGGGACCTACGAGATCCAGGCTCGATCCATCAGCCTTGCAGGCGTGGAAAGCGCGCTATCCGCGATTACGGAATTGACGGTCGACACCACGGCGCCCCTGGTGCCGGTGATTGCAGCGGTCGCTCCCGATACGGGGGACTCAAACGGTGATTTCATAACTTCCACCGCAAGCCCCATTCTGCAAGGGCATGCCGAACCGGGCAGCCTGGTCGAAATCAAGGTCGATGCCCAGGTTGCGG
Source organism: Gemmataceae bacterium (assembly GCA_965226945.1). Lineage (GTDB taxonomy): Bacteria > Planctomycetota > Planctomycetia > Gemmatales > Gemmataceae > SYLG01. The sequence goes on from OZ245717.1 coordinate 6,450,059, forward strand.
GGAAGGTGACGGCGGATGCCTCGGGCAACTGGCAGATTTCGCTGGGTGAAAACCTCCCCAACCGCGTGTACAAGATCAGCGTTCGCACCAGCGACGCGGCCGGCAATGCCTCGGCCTGGAGCGAGTCGACTGATCTGCTCATCGACACGGTCGCACCCCTTCCGCAGATCACGGGGCTGCCCAGCAATAGTCTGTTCAACGAATCGACCTGGCCAGGTCTTTTGCAAGGGACCGTAAGCAAGCAAAACGGTGAATCGGCCGTCATGGCCGTATGGGTCACGCTGCAAGACAGGGAGACAGGCCTCTGGTTTGACGGAACGCAATTTACTTCGGCCACGCCGGTGAAGCTGGCGGCTCAATATGTGGCCGGCACCGAGGGGGATGGCCGCTGGAGCCTCGATCTGCCTGCCGCGATGATTCGCGGCGCCAAGGCTTACCGCGCCGCGGTCTACGCCGAGGATCAGGCGGGCAATGTCACCGCCAAGCCGGGGCCGGTCGATTTCACGATCGATCGCGTGGCTCCCGTTGGTACGATCGATCCGCGGAATTCGGCCGTCTCGGTCAATTTCGCGCCGATCGTTTACTCGCTAAGCTTTTCCGAACCGGTCGTGGGACTCGACGCCGCCGATTTCGTGCTGCAGCAAGGTGCCACGATTTTGTCGATCACGGGATCGGGCGCAAACTGGACCGTAACGATGCAGCCCGGGGTGCTCGGCGGCCCGGCGGCCGGCATGCTCGTGGGGCAGGGGTTGACCGACCTGGCGGGCAACCATCCGGCCGATGTTACCTTCGCTTACCGGGCCGATGTGGCGAACACGCGCGATGCCGCGTTGCCGATCACCCTCAATGCGCAGGGGCAATATGCGTATGACGGCTCGTTCGACTCCGACAATGCGACCGACTGGTTTATGTTGCCCATTCCCGATGCGGGTAAGGCGATCGAGTTGACGCTGGGCGGCGCCGGTTCGCCAATCCTTGCCGGCTGGTACGACGCCTCAGGGAAATTACTCGCTTCGACGTTGGCCAGTCCAGGCTCGCAAGGCGTGCTGCGCTTGCAGCCTTCGGCCGATGCGCGCTACCTGCGCATAGAACACGGCAATTTCGGTGAAACCGGGCCTCTCCCGTCGGCCGCTTCCACCCAGCCGACCCGGTATGCCCTGAGCTTGAGAGTCATCGCCCCCATTTCGGATCCGCAAGGGGGCAATCAGGCCACGGCGGAACCGCTGACGTTCATCGAAAACCAGTTGCAAACCTCGGGCGACAAAATCAGTTTCCTCGACACCGAGTATGTCAAGTTCACCGCGCCGGCAACCGGTTACCTCGACGCCGCCGTCGTGGCGGACCTCGGCAGCCGGCTCAATGCCACCCTGGTGGCCTACGACTCGCGCGGTCGCGTGCTCACCATTCAGGCCCCTGGGACGCTTGGCGAAAGCGGCGCGATCCGATTGCCGGTGATCGCGGGCCGCGAATATTCTCTGCGCGTCGATGGATTGGCAGATGGGAACGGCCTTGGCGGTACGGGCAAATGGGTGCTCTCCTGCCAGTTCCGCGCTTCGACCGATGCGACAGGCCCCGCCAATAGCATGGGTGATCCGTTGCGCCTGAGTGCCACGGGCCGGGCCACCATTTCCGGGGCGGTCGATTTCGCCGGCGATACGGATCTGGCCCAGATCAACGCCGATGCCGCGGGCAATTACCTGGTGCGGATGAATCCGCGAGTGACCTCGCCCGACCTGATTCCCAAAATCATCGTGCTCGATCAAAACTTCCAGATGGTGCAGGAAATCACCGGGACAGCCGGGACGGCGCTGACATCCAATGTTCGCCTGGGCGCTCCGGGAACCTACTACCTGCTGTTCGCGGGGGCGAAGTCGAGCAAGGGCGCGTTCGATGGCATCATCCAGACCGACGATTTGGGCGTGACGTCCACCACCGCCGGTGGTTTCGTGGCCGATGGCAACGAGCAAAAGGCCACCGGCACGATCAACCTGGACGGCGATCAGGACCTTTTCTCTTTCACCGCTCCGGCGGCGAGCTTTTACCAGATCGTGCTTCAGTCGGCCGATGGCTCGACGGGTCAATTCGCCTACGCGGCGGCCAGCGGTGCCCTGCCCACGGCAAGCGCTTCGGGTTCCGTCGGCAAGGTGTTTGTCGAAGCGGGCCAAACGATTTATGTCCGCGTGGAAGGAATTGACGGCGCGACGGGGCGGTACCAACTTGCGCTGAAAGCCGCCGGCGACGATTTCACCGACCTGCTCGACCCGGCGAAAGCGGGCACGATCGTCGTGGGTGTCCAGAGCACGACCGGAGCGCTCGAAACGTTTGGCGATCGCGATGTCTTCACCTGGACGGCGCCCACCGATCCGAGTCTCTTGCCTCCGTTTGGCGCTTTCAGCGTTTCGGCGCTGTCCGACCCCGCGCATCCGGTGGACACCTACCTGACGATCTATCGCGTCAAAGGAGATGGCTCGACGGAAATCGTTGCCTCGGTGAACGACAGCGTTTCCGGCTCTGACGCGATGGTCTTCTTCCAGGCCTCCGCCGGTACGACTTATCTCTTCGAGGTGCGCGGCGCCGACGATAACGAAATTGGGCCCTACCGCATCGCCCTGAAGGAAGATCGCCTGGAAGCCGGAGACGACAGCCCCGCCTCGTTCCAGCTTGCGAATCTCGACAAGACCTTCCAGCTCGATCAGGCGAAGGATCTGAAAATTGCCGGGACGATCGGCAGCGCAGCCGATCTCGATATTTTCCGTTTCACGCCTGCGCAAAGCGGTTCCTGGATCTTGAAGGCCGACGCCCAGCAAGGCGCTGGTCTCGATCCTTATCTGACGATCTACGACGCCAACTATGCGAAGCTCGCCTCCGACGACGACAGCGGTGCCGGATCGGGTGCGTTGATCCTCACCAACCTGGTGGCGGGTAAGAGCTACTACATCGCGGTTTCCTCGTCGGCAGGCAGGGGCGCGTACACGCTGCAGGCGCAGTTGTCGCCCTCCGGGACGAGCGGCGTGGCCGACGACTATTCCGCCGATCGCCCGGGGGTCATCGCGCCACCTGTTAGCGGGCAAACGAATGTCAGCGGCAAGATCGAGTTCTCAGGCGACAGCGACACCTTTACCCTCGACTGGCCCGCGAATGCCGGCAGCGCCACGTTGCGCGTTCGCCTCGAAGCGACAAGCGGCAGCGCGCTCAACCCCTACCTGACCATCCTGGATGACGCAGGCAAGGTGCAATTTAGCAGCGACAATACGGGATCAAGCCTGTCAAGCACGATCCTGTTCGATGTCGATCCCGGCCAAAAGTGGTACCTGCGCGCTTCGAGCGCCGATAAGACGCTGGGTGGTTACACGCTTTCGATCGAGGGGATCACCCAGCCGGCAAGCGATGACCATCCCGGCAGCCCGGCGCAAAACCCCACGAAGATCGTGCTGAGCGACACCTCGGCCTCGGTCAATGCGACGATTCCCATTTACTCGGGCTCGATCGGAGGCAAGATCGAGCAGTTGGGCGACCGCGATTTTGTGAAAGTGATCGCCCCCATTGCGGGAATGCTAACCGTCAGCGACGTTCGAGCTAAGGACTCGTTCGTGAATCCCTACCTGCGCGCCTACAGCCTCGACGCCGCAGGCGGCTTGGTCCAACTTGCGGCAGACGACGATTCTCTGGGCGGCTTGGATGCGAAGCTGCAAGTGCGGGTCAAGGAAGGACAAGAAATCTACCTGCTTGCCACTGGCGCGGCGGGAACCACGGGGGCTTACACGATCGATGTGGCGCTACGCCAAGACGACATCGGTGGCCTGCCTTCCACGGCCCAGGAACTGCGCTTAAACGGTCTGGCGGCCGAAGCGACCGGCAGGATCGAACTGGCCTCCGACACCGACATGTACGCCTACAAGCCGAACAAGTCGGGATCGATCACGGTCCGTTTAAGCGGCTCGGGCGGGCTGAACCCTTACCTGTTCGTGAATCTGGGCAGCGATGGTTCGCTCGTGGCAAGCAACAACGACCTGTCCGCCTCCAACCAGGACAGCCAGATTCAAATGCAGGTGGTCGCGGGCGAGACCTACTACTTCTCCGTGCGCTGCGCGGCCAACACTTCGGGCGATTACGCACTCAACATTACGCCTGTGGTTGACGACTATCCCAGTTCCGCGGCGCTCGCTCGCCTGCTGCCCTTGGGCGCGGGAAATGCAGGGGAAATCGGCGGCAAGATCGAGGCCGAGGGAGACACCGACTGGTTCCGGATCGTGCCCACCGAAGGGGGTATCCTGCGCATCCGGCTCGATGGCGTGGGCAACGATGGTGTGGACGCGACGCTCGCCGTCTACAACGACGCGGGCCAGCTTCTGGGCCAGTCGGACGACTCGATCGTCAATGGCGCGAAAAGTTCGGGCAGTGAGATTTCGCTGACGGTGCGCGCGGGCCGTTCTTACTTCATCCGTGCGGCCGGCTATGGCGAGAGCACGGGCGCCTATCAGCTCAAGCTGGAAACCGGCCAGGCGGTCAGCGACGATTTTGGCAACACGCTCGACACCGCCGACCTGGTCGACCTCGACGGCGACAACCATGCCGGGTTCAACGGCGCGCTCGATGGCGCTGATCAGGATGTCGTGCGCTTCATCGCGCCGGCAACCGGCGATTTTGTCGTCACCTACAGCGGCCAGGCAGGCCAGTTGCGCGCGCTGGTGCGTGACGATAGTGGCACCCTGCAGGTGGCCAGCGGCGACTTCTCGGCCAAGGATAAAACCTTTAAATTTCATGTGTCCCTGGGCCAGGAGATTTTCCTGCTCGCGGCCGCGCCCGACGACACGAAGCTTTCCGGCGGCGACTTCAAGGTCAAGGTGCAGTTGATTGCCGGGACGGAGAGCAGTGCGAACGCGGTAAGCAGCGACCTGATCAGCACCTTGAACACCACCCTGACGCAGAGTTTCACCCAGTTGATTGGCCAGGGGGTGGGGGACGCCGATTTCTACAAGATTCGCGATCAGATCACGCAAGCCTTGATCGAAAGCCTCAAGGCGGCCAGCGGCGGCCAGTTGACGACCTCCTACCTGGTGATTTGGCTCGACCCGGTCGATTTCGTGATGACCGATTCGGCATCGCAGCAGATCGGCAGTAAGGCTTCGCAGGGCGCGATCAACGAAAACTCCTCCGCCGCGCTTTCGCAAAAAGGCGCGCTCGACCTGGTCATCATTCCGAGCGCCCAGGCCAGCAACTACAGCATGCAGCTCTTCGGCGTGGGCGGCGGCCGCGTTCTGGCCGGCGCGACGATGATTCAGGCAGATGGCACCGTGGTCACACCCAAGGTCTCGATCAACGGCGCCTCGAGCGACAACGGCATCCCGGTCGGATCGGTGCCCAAGGAAGGCCTGACCCTGAGCCTCGACTTCCGCGGCGAGCAGACGGTGACCACGATCACGCCCACACCGGCGACGGTCGCGGCGATTGGCAGCGCCGCCCAGCAGATCGTGCAGACCTTGCTCAGCGGCCTGGGCACGGGCGCCTCAGGCATTTCCGACGCGGCGCTAGCCAGCGCCGACTTGGCCGTGCTCGATCTGTTGACTCTGTTTGTCGGCGCCAACGGCGATTTTGACGCGTATCAAAGCGACGGTCGCCTGTACGACACCGCAAGCTTCAACAATAAAGAAACGGTTCAATTCTTGTCGCTGGTGCGCCGCTTCGCGGTCGATATCCATCAGTCGATCTCGAAAACGATCGATCGCCTCGGCCGCGATTCCGCCGCCCCGGCCGGCGAGGTCCTTGGCCTGCTCAAGCATTCGTTGTCGAAACTCGGGTTGGATCACGCCAATAGCGCCCTGGAGCATGTGGGAGCCGAAGGCCAGAAATTCCTCGGTTCCGTCCTGAAGGGCCCGCTCAATAACGACAGCGTGACCAAGGGAGTGAAACGCTTCTGGTCGGGCCTGCTCAAGGAATTGGAGACTGGAAAGGTGAGCAAGGGGCTGACCCCCGCGATGCGGGAATCGGTTCTGGCGGTAGTGAATGAGCAGGTTGCTCGCGGTGATGCCAAGGAATTGCCGGCGCTGGAGGAGGCCAGCCTAGACCTGAAGGCCCTCCTTTCTTCGACGATCGATACGAAGCGCATCGAGTGGCTCCTGGGCAATTCGATGGCTCCCTTCGTGAGCACGACCAACGATTCCTTGGAAGGAAAAATCCTCGCGGACCAGGTATGGCTGGAAGCGTTCAACGAGACGGGCGAAATCGCCTTCCAGCAAGAACCGAAAAAGGAAGGTCATAACACGACCGATGTGCTCTTCGGCTTGGCCGTCGCGGCGTTGGTCGCGCCATCGTGGCTGCAAACGGTCCCGGTTAGTCGAGATAAGAAATCCAAGGCAATGCCGCGAATTCCGGTATCTGGCGAGCGGAAGGGGCGGTAGGCCGAGCGAAATGCAAAATGTTTGAGTGACTTCGCCGCAAGGAAATTCCCGTCGCGGCGCTCTATTTTGCCATCATCGGGGTGATTCTATTCCCCGTGACGTTGCTTTTGGCCTATGGATTCCACTGCCTTTTCCCCGCCTTCGCCGTCGCTCCTTTCCTCCCTGTTGTCATCGTGCCTTGCTGTTACTTCGGGCTCTTTATCGCCTACGGAAAGGCGCGTAAGCACATCGTCCTCATCTTCCCTGATCCAGGAAGGAGTGAAAGCAAAGTGCCGGGCTAGGGTGCCAGTCCTTCGGCGCTTTCCAATTTGTCATAAAGCCAGGCGCGGACAGAGGTCCAGTCGCGCTTGATCTTGTCCAAGGAAACGCCCATCACTTGGGCCGCTTCTTCCAGGGTCAAGCCCATGAAAAAACGCAGTTTGACCATTTCCGCGTGGCTTGGCTGGATGCTTGCCAATTGGTCCAGCGTTTCGTTGAAGGCAAGTAGGTCCACGGGAGCGGAGTCCAGTGCCACCTGATCGAGATCGATGGAAACTTTTTTGAACTGCCCGCCGTTCTTCTGGGTATTTTTGCTGCGAGCCCGATCTACCAGAATCCAGCGCATCGCTTCGGCGGTCGCGGCGAAAAAATGCCGCAAGTTTTGCCATTTCGGGTCGTTTCCGGTTTCCACCAACCGAAGGTAGGCTTCGTGTACCAGTGCGGTAGGCTGAAGCGTTTGGCCTGGTTTTTCCTTGGCCAGTTTGCTTGCGGCAAGCTTGCGAAGGTCCTGATAGACGAGAGGCAATAATTGATCCGAGGTGAAGCGGTCACCCTCTTTTACAGCCTTGATCAAATCGGAAAGTCGGTTCATCCCAGGATGGGTAGCTTGAGGAGATTCGTGCTTCAAACGGTGGGAAGGAAAACCCAAAAAGCGGTTGCGTTCCCCTGCGTGGCCGCTTTGCCCGCCGCTGTCCCGGTTAAGTCTCCCCATTTTCCCGATCTTTTCAACCGTCGTTTTGACATTTTCCGGTTTGCGCCCGATGAGGTGTTGAGAGGCTAAGCTCACAGATCGGTCGTCAGTCTTTGGGCCAAACGGAAAGGCCGCACGTGAATTTGGACCTGGCGAGATGGCCGATGGTCGATCAAGGGCCTTGACCCCATTCCAGCCCCCATTTGGGGAGTATCATTTCTTTGTCCGCTCGGGGTTTGATTGCCACGAATTTTAGCTCATCCCTCTGACGATCCAGCGTCATCCGATTTCCGCTGGGGGATCTTAGTTCGACTGCGAGTGGGGCAAGAGCGTTGAGACCGGGTAGGATTTGAGATTGCACATGGCCACCTCAGCGTGCCCTGCCGAAAAAGACCTGGTTGATTACGTCAGGGGGCAACTTTCCCTCCCACGCCGCGACTCTTTGGCCGCTCACATCGACCGGTGCGAGGGCTGTCAGATGCAGATCACGGGCTTCATGACCCAGGTGGGTGCCAAGATCGAAATTCCGGGTGGCAGTCCAATAGCCACCGGCTCGGGTGATCGTGAGCGGCGTGAACGCGAGAGACTGGCTTTGGCGCTTGACAGAGTTCAGGAAGCCCTGCTCGACCTGGATCAACGGGATCGGGAGCACGTTGATGCGGAAAAACAACCCACTTCAGAACCATTCCCGGCTCAAATCGGCGATTACATCATCGAGGAAAAAATTGCTCACGGCGGACTTGGGACGGTTTTCAGAGCGCGTCAGCAAAAGCTAAACCGTGAAGTGGCCCTCAAGCTTCTTCGTTCAGGCCAGTTCGCAACCGCGGAAGAAAAACAGCGATTTCAATCGGAGGCGCAAGCCGCGGCCCGGCTGGATCATCCCAACATCGTTTCGATTTACGAAATCGGCGAGGATCGGGGGCACGCCTATCTTTCGATGGCCCTGATCAAGGGGCCAAGTCTGGCCTCGTTGTTAGTGGAAGCGCCCATACCCCCCAAGAAGGCGGCGCAATGGATGCTTCAGGTGACCCGGGCCGTGGCTTATGCTCATTCGCTTGGGATCATTCACCGCGACTTGAAGCCCGCCAACATCCTTCTTGATCCCTCGGGCCGCGTCTTCGTCACCGATTTTGGTTTGGCCAAGATGTTGGGTCAAGAAAGTGGAATCACCCATACCGGGCAGATCATGGGAACTCCCAGCTTCATGCCGCCCGAACAGGCCGAGGGAAAAGCCGGCCAGGTCGGCCCCGCATCGGATATCTACTCCCTGGGAGCCACCCTGTTTTGCCTCATCATCGGCCGGCCGCCTTTTCAGTCGGCGAGTGTCGTGGAGACGCTGAAGCAGGTCTGCGAACTGGAACCGATCAGCCCCCGACAGATCAACCCCGCGGTCGACCGCGACCTCGATACCATCTGCATGAAATGCCTGCAAAAGGTTCCCGCGAGGCGCTACCCCACCGCCCAGGCCCTTGAAGAGGATCTGCTGCGGTTCGTCGAAGGGCGTCCAATATTGGCTCGGCCCATCACTGGGGCCGAAAGAATGTGGCGCCATGTTCAGCGCAACCCCGGCCTGGCAACCCTGCAGGTGGCCATTCCGCTCATTCTCGTACTTGGCACGGCCATCTCCCTGATGTTTGCCCAAAGGGCCAGTGAACAAGCCGCTCTTGCCGACGAAAAAACCAAGCTCGCAAACAGCAAGACCGACGAGGCGATGGAATTTGCAAAACGAGCCCTGGAGCGTTCCTACATCGCCGAACAGTTGAACATTCGCAGGGCCTGGGAAGAGAATCGTCCCGACCGCGTCCTGCAAATGCTCGATCGTCAACGACCGGAAAAAACCGGCGGCACCGATCTGCGGGGGTTGGAGTGGTATCACTGGCAACGACTCGCCCAGCAAAACCGGCGAACGCTTGCGATGGGAGATACCATTCATGATTTCGCCCTTTCCCCCGATGGTCTCCAGTTGGTTGTGGTCGGGCAAAAAAAGCCGATGCGATTGCTCGATGCCGTATCCGGGGAAATGAAATGGGAGTTTACCGGATCCCTTTTGAAGACGATTGGCGAGATACGCGGCGTGGCGATTAGTCCCGATGGCAAACAAATCGTGACGGGTTCCGCGGATGGCATGGTCCGCTTATGGAACGCAACCACGGGAGCGGTCATAAGGACCTTTCAAGGACATCACGGACAGGTGGTGTCGGTCGCGTTTCATCCCGCGGGCCATGAAATTGCAAGTGGGGGCGCGGATGCCACCGTGATCCTTTGGGATCTCCAATCGGGCAAGCAAAAGTTGACCTTCCGCGAACAGTCGGGCCGGGTCGCGACTTTGGCCTACCATCCCACGGGAAACAGCATCGCAAGCGCCGGTCAGGATTCACTGGTAAGAGTGTGGGATCCCCAATCGGGCAAATCCCTGTTTTCCTGTGATGCAAGGACGCAGCGAGTGCACCGGGTCAGGTTCAGTCCGAATGGAAAATTCCTTGCCGCCACAGGCCTTTCCGGGACCACCCACCTCTGGGATAGCCTATCGGGTAAAGAAATCCACTCGTTTCCCAAGGTCGATCGATTCACCTATGGGATTGCCTTTTCCCCCGATAGCCTTCGCCTTTTGGATACCAGCCCAGCCAAGGGAATTCGAATCTTTGATGTAAGCAGCGGTGAATTGATCGAGGAACTGCATGGAGGGCACACGGAGAACACCAAGGCGATCGCTTTCTTTCCCGACGGAAAAAGCCTGGTGACCGCGGGCGATGATGAGACCCTCCGCTGGTGGGATCGTGCCGAATACTCCACAAAGATTTTGGCGGGCCATAAGCTCGGCATCACGAGCTTGGCCGCCAGTTCGGATGGTCGATGGTTCGCCAGCGGCGCAGGAGGGCGCATTCTCCCTCCTACAGCATTTCCCGGTCCCTTGGGGGAGATTCTGATTTGGGATGCTCCCACGGAAACGCTCAAGCATCATCTGACTGGCCAGCCCGGCGAAGTGACCCGGGTTGCCTTTTGCCCCCAATCCGGTCGGCTGGCTTCGGCGGGCGGCCGTTGGGATGACCAAATCAAAAGATTTACCACCGGGCTGGTTCAATTCTGGGATCCAGCGACAGGCAATAAGCTATTGAGCCTTGAGGGGCACACCGATTGCGTGACCTGCCTTTCCTTCAGCCCGGATGGGAAAAACCTGGTGACCGGCGGCATGGATGGGCAGGTGATCCTTTGGGATGTGGAAACCGCGAAACCCCTACGGACCTTTCCCGGCATGAAGGGCTTTATTCGCGATGTGGATTTCCATCCCAAAGGGGGAAAGATCGCCGCAAGGGATTCGGAAAAGAACATCAGAATTTGGAATGCGAAAACGGGAACCGTTTTGAATCAGTTTCGCGCAAAGGGTGATCCCACTGGTTTTTCCGCGGGAGAGCTGCGTTTCAGTCCGGATGGAAGTCGTTTGGCTTATTCGGGAATGGACCCCCTTATCACGATTCGAGAGTGCCTCACAGGTGAGATGGTTTCGGAAGTCAAGGATACCATCTATACGCCATCCTATATCGAATTCACGGATGATGGCAGACGAATCCTTACGGTAGGGGACGAACCGTTTCTGCGGTTTTGGGATGTGCAGAGCGGGTGCGAACTTTTCACGATGCGAAATCCGATCTCGGGAATCGCCGCCGCCGCTTTTAGTTCGGACAAGAAGAAAATCCTCATCGCCTCCTGGGACAAGACCATCAGTATCTGGAATTTGGCGACCTCGGCCGCTAGCGAGGGAAGAATCAGGTAGGCAAACTTACTTGAAAATGGGTTCGCGCGGAAATCTCAGGCCGAGCCGGTGCCGTTGGCCAATAACCACAGGGGATGAGGCTGCGGTCTTGCGGCCTATCCCTTCCGGTTTCCATCTTTTTTATGTCCAAATCCGCTCTCACCGAGGCGTTTTGACCTCCTGGGAAGCGGTCTTTCATGGGATGTTCTCGGTCCAATCCCTTCTTTTTTAAAAAAATCAGAAAATGCGAAAGATTACCGCACCGAGAAGGTCGCTTTTCTCGCTTAGGAGTTCGAGTGATCGAGGTCACGCCTCTTCAGGCGTGATTGGTTAAAGCCTTTGCGCGGGGAATCCTCATCCCTGTGCATCCCAAAAGGGCACCGGCCCAGGGGGGATTCGCCTCCCATTGGGAAATGAACGCCCAATTTTATGAACATCGACCCGATTGTTTCTCTCCCTTACAAGTGGCCGTACAGGACAATTGACAATCATGATTCCAAAAGCTTGTTTGAACCGGACCAAGGGGTTGATTGCCAACCTTTTCAAGATTGCCCTGGTCCTCTTGGCATGTGATACCGCGGTTTTGAGTACCCGGGCCGATATCGTCTATATGGCCGGGAATTCAACGAACAGTAATTTTTATATTACATTCAACGGAACTTCAATTTCCGTGGTTAACTCCGCGCCACAATACGAGTGTTTGAAGTTTAATTCAACTGGATTATATTCATTCAATGGAACTAGCTATGAGCCCACTAGTGCGAAGGTTGCCTATGGCTCTCTTATTGATTCGAATTCCCTATTTACGACATCAAAGGTCGTCCCGAACCAAACTGCCGCGGCGGATCATGTTTATTATGGCATCCGCGCGGATGCGGGAAGCGGCCATTTTTACTACGGTTGGATTCAGGTTTCGGAACCAAAGCCAGCCACGACCGTGACCATCAATGGAATTGCTTTTGAAAGCACTCCCGATCGGGGCATCGCTGCGGGAGCAATGGTCGCGTCGGTCCCTGAGCCGGGGACTTTTGTCTTATTTTCGATGGCGGGCGGCGCCGCGGCGCTCGCCGCTCTGCGCAAGCGATGGGCATCAAAGAAGTCGGTACAGGATCCGGAAACGATCGAGCCTGGCCTTGCGGTTGTCTGAGGTTGATGTCGGTATCTTAAAGGGCCGCAGTGATGTTCTTGGGGGGTAACCAGAATGCCCCCCCTCTGGCGTTCCCCTTTTATTCCTCCAGCATCCAAGCCAACGATCTGATGATCAATCAATTTGATGCCCAAAGGCAGGACAATTGCGTCTGCCTCCACCGTCAGCGCGCCGGGAAAAGTACAATATCCCTTTTCCTTCTCTCGCCAATTGTTCTTTTGAGGCGAGCGTTAGATAACTGTAGCGACAGGCCAATCTAAATTGAATATGCTATAAGATCAACCGCCGCCAAGCTTCCAGAAGAACTTGCCCACCTTACCAACCAACGACGCAGCGCGCATTGGAAAGAAATGCGTGAATCCGTTACCGCAACAATCGTTTGAACACTTCAGGTTGTCGGATGTCCCTCCTGGACTGCCTGAAATGCTGAAGGTCCAGGAACCACAGCTTGGGCAAGCTGGATGATCATCGCGCTTAAGGCTGCGCTTATAAGCCTCCCATTCTGGTTGTCCCATACGATGTCCCTTCTCTAAGCGATGAAGGCCAGCAGAGCTCGCTACCGAAATTCTAATTCTCTAACTGAACCAGTATCATTATATTGGCGAATGGTGATCCCGACAATAAGCACAATTCAGGCGCTCGAAGCGGCCGGGGTATGTCGGAGCAAGAGGCAGTGGTCGCTTTTTCATTTTTTCTGGGTGGTTACCAAACATGGGTCAATAGCCCTGAATAAGCGACCGCCTTTTGACTTCTAGTCCTGCACAATGCGGTTGTTCCGTTGAATCCTATTGATTCAACGGAACGAAGGGAGTTGAAGTTATCCCTTAATGTCATGGGCGCGGGTTGGCAGGGCACTCGGTATGCACAGGAGAAGAAAAAGGAGACATCCTAGAATGGCACTAAGCGAGCGGTAAACAGAAAAGTCGAGAAGACTTGAGAAGAACGAAGGCCTCCTAGCACTATGGCGTTGTCACACGACGCACTGGCAAGGAGGCTCTTGGATGTACCGACGGATTGATACCGCACTGCGGCGGACTCGGCAAGACCTTGGCAACCTTCTGGACTGCTCGACCGTCCAAAGGGTCTGTCGGCAAGTCGGGCATCGTTGGCGTGCCGGGTCCTCTATCCCTATGCCACCCTTCACTGGTTCTTGCTCCAGGTCCTCAGTGGCAATACTGCTATCGAGCATATCGCGCGCTCGCCAAGAACGCGTTCACCGGCTCGGCCTACCGCCAGGCGCGTGCGCGTCTCCCTCTGGTCGTCTACCAAGCGATCCTTCGTGCGCTGATCAAAGCTTTCATCCGCGAAACGTCGAACGGTCGATGGCATGAGCACCGTACCTTCCTGATCGACGGTTCGTCATATTCTGAAACACATCAAGCAAACGATGAAGATGGATGTCTTGAAATGCAAGCGCGTGGAAGGCGTTCTCAAGGAGTTGACCGTATGCGCGATGGTTTACAACCTGGTCCGCCTGGTGATGACGGAGGCGGCACGGCGCCAGGAAGTGGCCGCAGACCGGATCAGTTTTGTCGACACGTTGTGCTAGCAGCTCGACTCAAAGGTGGGAGAGGAGTTGGTCCCGCTGAGAGTGAACCCGGATCGTTCCGGTCGAGCGGAACCGCGTGTTCGCAAGCGGCGGCCGAAGGAATTTCCGGCGATGAAAAAAACGGGCTTTGAATGGCGCAAGCAACTGATGGGAAATAACTTTGCGGGCCAACTTTGTGCCATTCCACAGTGTCCCCTTTTGCTCCTCTGGCGATCGTGCTTCGGTTGGAAGGCTCATCGGCCCCAACGCCAGTTGTCATTGGCGTTATCAGGCGGTGAGGGCAACTCTGCGATTTCACCGTTCAGGAATTTCTCCAGTTCTTTCATGTACCAGTAATCCAGTGTCGCTCTCGGGCCGGCATATGCGAGTGCTTTGGGGAAAAGGTTGAATGGCCAGGGGAGTACATGCGATGCGAGTCCTAACAGGCTCCCGCGAGAATCAAAGTACTTTTTCAGTTTTTCATACTCAGCTTTTGCGAAATCCCTTTTCTCTGAAGGTAACATTGGTTCTCCATCCAGCTATCGCGTGCTCGCACCCAGCGGTTCGCAAGTACTGGCTTCAGATTTTGGTGTCAACGGCGATGATCAGGTGAAATCTACGCCCCCGAAAGTGCAAATTTACTTACACTGTGCACCCCAAATGAGGGCCGCAATTATGAACGATCATTACCGCCCCATCCGCATCACGCACTCGATCTATCGTTTATATTAATTAAGGCCCATGACAAAGCAATGTTCGGCCCCATTTTGTCCGTGTAGGTTCTACGGAGTTTATTCCGGCGGCCTAAGGTGCTAACGACTAACTCCGGGCGGATCCCGTCCGGTAGTCAATTTTTATTGCGGTAAAAACAGACATCATATTTGCTGTCACAGTCGCGAACGCTGCTCAGATCGGTTTGAGTCATTATCAAGTAAGAATGTATTCAAAAATTGACCATATGCACACGATTCGTCTAGAATGAGGTACCTGGAGTTTCACTTTTATTCCACCAGTATCTAAGTCGGGATCTGGTGATCAATCAATTTGATGTCCACATGCCGGACACTTGCGTCTGCGCCTGCCGTCAGCGCGCTCCGAAAAGTTGAATGTCCCCTTTTCCTCTCCCACAGGCCGGACACTTGCGTCTGCGTCCACCGTCAACGCGCCCGGGAAAATTAGAATTTCCCCTTTCCCCTCCCCCGTAAAAGTAGAATGTCCCCTTTCCCCTTGTTCGTAAAAGTAGAATGTCCCCTTTCCCCCTGTTGGGGACAAACATGAAGAAACGCCGACGGGAGAGGGGCAAGAAAGTCAAGGTGTTAATCCGCAGAAGCTGGAGTGGCTTGTGCCCAGAAAACGTTTGGTGAGATTTCCTTCGACAAATAGCGAACGGAACCATCTAGGAAACCGAGGTTTATTCCACCTGAGTGACCGGAGATCATCTCCTTTAAGGGATCGCTCGACGGGTCTGGTCGAATCAGGAAAGTTTCACCGGTCGTCGAACCTGTGCACCTGCCTGTGGCAGTATCGTGGACAGGACGGTTGTCGTCGTATCGACTGTCAGCGAAAGTGGATGGTCGCACCGGCCTACCTATTACCCCTGAACCAACCGTCCAAAAGGAAATAGAGCTCTGTAATACTGCATATTTCTCGGAAATTCCAAACGTATTAGATACTCCATCAAATATAGACCCAGGTATTTTAACATTAGAAACATAGACAAGCGCATTGAATGGATAAGAAGTAATTTCAGGAAGCGCTTCACCGATATATTCAAGGTTTGCTAGAGTTGGATCGTTAGGGCATCGAAAGAAAGGGCTATTAGGGTAGAACATCTTAGGACCAAATTGAACAGGCGTGCCCATGTTTTCGAGTATTTTATAATGGGGCGCAAAGGCCTTAATGTCCTTATCGCCGTCAGGGAAATAGTCAGGGCTCTGACTAAAATAGGACACATGCGCCAACATCATTTGCCGCAGATTATTCTTGCACTGCATGTCAAGCGAGGCTCTTCTTGCGAAAAGAACGGCGTTCGCGACAAGGCCAAAAAGCACTCCGATGATGGCAATGACCACGAGGAATTCAATCAGCGTAACGCCACTTCTTTTCATGGTCGCTTCCTTCGACTGGGAGAGAATCGCGGCCAGAAAACGGCAGAAGAGCCGATTGAAAGTGAGACCTTACAATTTAGACAGCTACCGCGGCGCTAGTCAACGGAAATCCTAAGGTTTCCTTTGGTATCTTCGTATTTCTGAAGAATGGGGTGTTTGGATAGTTAGGGGGAAATAGGTGAGGGCATTTGAGTGGTCCTTTAGGGTGAGTCAGGAGCCGCCCTGCATTTAGTCCGCCGGAAGCAACTTTTCTTTCAAAGAATTAATGATGGATCGTGAGATGAGAGGCCCGTGGCCGAATCCATCGAATTATGCTACAGATCAAATTTATGCTAATTGACATAACTTTCATATTATGTCAAAATATAACCAGAAAGATGAAAGGGGACATTGTAGAATGGCACTAAGCGAGCGGTAAGCTCCAGAGGGGCCGAAAAGGGGACATTCTAGTTTGCTGTCACCGTCGTGGGGCTGCTCAGACCGGTTTGAGTCATTGCCCAGTCTGGGTGTACCAAGAAATTGCACAGATGGTCAGACTTCGTCCAGATTGCCCGCGCTAGCGTTCCCCTTTTATGATTCCTGTATCTAAGCCGAAGGCCTGGTGATCAATCAATTGGATGTCCACAGATTGGACACTTGCATCTGCCTCCCCCGTCAGCGCGCTCGAAAAAGTAGAATGTCCCCTTTCTGCCTTCCCCATCTGCCTCCCCCGTCAGCGCGCTCGAAAAAGTAGAATGTCCCGAATGGCACTAAGCTAACCCGTAAACGTATTGCCCATCAATTGCTTGCGCCATTCAGAGCGCGGTTTTTTCATCACTGGAAATTCCTTCGGCCGCCGCTTGCGCACGCGCGGTTCCGCTCGACCGGAACGATCCGGGTTCACTTTCAGTGGGATCAATTCGTCTCCCGTCTTTGAGTCGAGCAGCCAGCGAAGCGCGTCGACAAAACTGATCCGATCCGCGGCCACTTCCTGGCGCCGTGCCGCCTCCGCCATCACCATGCGGACCATGTTGTAGACCATCGCGTATACCGTCAACTCCTTGAGAACACCTTCCACGCTCTTGCATTTCAAGACATCCATTTTCATCGTTTGCTTGAGGTGTTTCAGATCAGTCTCCACACCCCAGCGGGCACAGTAGAGACGCGCCAATTGCGCCGCCGTGTAGACCTTCGCATCCAAAAGCGTCGTTACCAGCGTCACCTCTCGTGTCCGAAATCCAGAGCGCGAGATCTTGTAACGCAGCTCACGTACCTTCAGCACGTCTGGCAGCGCCGCGTAGTCTTCGACGCTCATCCAATCGGGCTTGCTCTGGGGTTTGAACCACTCGACGATTTGATCAAGCGGCCCAAGCTGCCGAACCCAGCGCGAGCGAGGAAGTCCTTTCCTACTGCATTTGTCGCTGGATCGAACATGCGCTCGATTTGGTGCGAAATCGACGATCTGCCGCTGGTGGATCCGAAACACCCCGTGCACGCCGCGTCGATTGAGCAGCGCGAGATGAGCGAAGGAGCAGAAGCCACGATCGGCGACCAAGACATCGTCCGGTTGCAACGCGGGATGAACGTCTTCGACGCCCGACATCTCATGCGAGCGCAAGGGCGCGGCCATGACCTCCAAGAGGAGGCCGGTGCCCGCGTGAAACAGGGCCAGAATCTTGGCAACGGGGAAGCCGCATCAGGCGGCCTGGGCTCCCGGTTGGCCGAAGTGGGCCTGCAGCTCCGGAGTGTCGGGCATGGAAAATGATGAACCGTCGATCAGGAAGGTTCGGTGCCCATGCCATCGGCCGTTGGACGTTTCGGGGATGAAAGCCTTGATCAGAGCGCGAAGGATCGCTTGGTAGACCGCCAGAGGGAGCCGACTTCGCGCCTGGCAGTAGGCCGAGTCGGTGAACGCTTTCTTGGCGAGCGTCGCGATATGTTCGAGAGCCGTATTGCCACTAAGGACCTGGAGCAAGAACCAGTGAAGGGTGGCAAAAGGACAGAGGATCCCGGCTCGCCAACGGTGCCCGATTTGCTGACAGATCCGTTCGACGGTCGGGCGCCCCAGGATGTTGCTTAGGTCTTGCCGAATTCGCCGCAGTGCGGTATCAATGCGTCGGTGCATCCGAGGGCCTCCTTGCCCATGGGTCGTGTGACAACGCCATGATGCCAGGAGGCCTTCGTTTGCCTCAAGTCTTTTTGGGTGCAGTCTCCCAGCTGCGCCGATTATGCGGCGATTTGAAGATCTCGAATAGTGGAATTGGCTTGACCCCTCACTTTGGGTTCCACCGATTGCAGGAGGAATCCCTTGAATGCCTCGTCCCAAACTCCGCTTAAAATCATCACGCGAAGATTGATAATCGTCTGCGCCCCGTCTCGTTTCCAGGACATCCCGCTCAGTTTCAGCCTTTGGGTGTAAACCGTTTTGCAGGCGGCCTCGGTAATGCCGCTTCCCTGGGGAATCCCCCTTTTGCGGTATTGGTCGTATTTCATGAATGCCATCCGCGTGCGTAGGTAACGATAGGCTTGGTCAAATTCCTTCCGTTTTGATTTGGCTAGGTAACCGTCCCGCATCGCCGCGGCCGAATGGAGAATCCGGTTGATCCCGCCCGGCAACTTCAACCACTTGAGCATCTTCCTCGCCCAGCGTGTTCCTCGGATTCTTTTTCCGAAGATCAGTTCCGCCATCGTCCAGACCCGCACAGTCGCGTGGTAAAAATCCAGAACCCGGATCCATTCCAGTGGCTTGCCCGTAACAGGGTGCTTCATCCGTTTCAGAACTTTTTGGTAATAACCTGTTTCGTTTTCCCCCGCATCCGTGACATAGCACATTCGAGGCATCGGGCCTTTCCAACGATTCATTAGGTCCTTCAAAAGCCTTGTCAGTTCCCGCGTCATGGTTGGTTGCCCTGGCTCGGGCACATAAGCAAGATACACCGTTCCCAAGCGATTGCCTCGCCGGTCGAACACCGTTACCGTTCCGGTCGCTGCCACTTCAAACAAACGGCCAAGCTTGATCCGCATTCCAAGGGTTACGCCGTCCCGGCCCACTGCGATTACAGGTTTGTGGACGCCGCTTGATCGATCTGCCTGTATCAGCAATTGCTCCAACCGGCCCACCTGGGCTTGGTGACGTTCCTCCGCCATCGCCTCGGAGACCGCCCCCGCTAACTGCCTTAGCTTTTTCACTCCGAAATGAATTCCAAAATCCCTGGCAAGACGATCCATGGTTCGGCTTTGCGTCATGCCCCCCTCGCCAAGCAATCGTGCTACCTCTTCCGCCAAACCGGGCGTTGCACCGTGGATTAGCCCAAGAACCTTGGCTAGGGGAAATATGGAAAGATCATGCCCCTTGATCGTGGACCGATAGCCGAACCGCCACATCGATATTTTCCCAAATCGGGTCCAAACATCTTGCCGGGTTTTTTTCTTGATAAGCGTGTACGAAGCCGATTCAAAAACCACATGCTTTGGAAGAACTGCCGTATCGTCTCCTTCAAGGTGATTGAATACCCATTGAACGAGCCCACGAAGAAACTCTCGGCCGGCTTGCTCTAATTCCCTTTCAAATACATAAACCGACGACGCCGAACCGGGCTTTCCCAAAAACGTTTGAACTACCCGGACCAAGTCCATGATGCTGGCCTCGATGAGAGACCGCCACTCGGCACCCTTGAAAAGACCCTCGAAACAATTCTTCGAAACTTCCACCGACCCAGCCGTTGCCGATCCCGAAAGCAAATGCATAGAGTACGACATGAGGCGTCCTTTCCTTCATGGGTTTCTTTTTGCTAATGCTTTTGAAGGGAAGGCGCCTCTTTCTTCAAACCCTTTTCAAAGACTCAACCCCTTTCTTCCAATCCTCCTGGGGCAATCGCTCGACGCTTCGGCTCCGTAGGGAGACTGCACCCGTCTTTTTGCCTTTTGCGCTTACCGCTCGCTTAGTGCCATTCTACAATGTCCCCTTTTTCCTCTCGGCATGATATTATCTAAATTTTGTTGGCCTTTGCTTAAGGGTGTGGGCGCGGCCTCCGTTGGTCGCCCTCGGCAACATTCTTGTTTACATTTTCATGATCGTACTGTGCACCACTGGGGCGATCGCCTGGCCAACCGGCCGATCCGATCGAGAAACATCGTTAGGATGGTCTGGATGGATGTTGCCGGGCAGCGAAGTCGTTACGAAGGTGGAATGGAAGTGTGCTGGTTCAGCGTGAACTGGAAGAATTGGCTCAACGAGTTAGTTACAAGTTGGCCTCAATTTGAGGTTCAAGGTATTGTAGGATTGTTGATTTTCGGATCTACGGGTTCCTCCCTGGGTTTCTCGTTACTTCGGATGTCAGGCAGTATGGGCAAAGTTACGGCGAGCCTTTTGCAAAGGTCGATTGCCGCGTCATACGGCGATTGACTCGTGGCTTTGGTCCACAAGTCCAAGGCGTTTCCAGATCGGCCGCATTTGAAGCAGTGGAAGGCGTTCTTGTCCAAGTTGGCCGAGAAGCAGCGAGAGATTCCGGAAGTAGATCCATGAAGTGGGCATGGACCGCGTCGCTGTGCACCTTGGCTGGTCGTGGGCTGGAATCCAAGCAACGATAGTACGGCCGCAAGGCTCACGGCCGCTTTGACAGCAATGAAGTCGATGGCTGGCCGAACCGGCGCTGCGGACGGCCGCAGCGGCTCTTGGCGTTGAGCCTGACGCATCTGTTGGCGCCGCTCACGTGCTTCATTGAGCTTCCTGTCCCGTTCGAGGAAGATCTCTTTGTCCTTGCCATTGAGTCTGTCCTGGGGGGTGACATATCCGATCGCGGAGTTGAGGCGGACGGTGTTGTAGTGGGTGGTGAAATCCGTAACCAAGCGTCGCGCGTCTTCGAGGGACAGCGGCACCATCACCCGGATGCACTCGCCTTTAAGCGTCTTGTGCCAGCGCTCGATCTTGCCGTTGGATTGGGGGTAATACGGCGATGTTTTGACATGGGTCATGCCAGCAACGCGAATGAATTCCTTGAAGTCCTTGGCAACGAACTGAGGTCCATTGTCGCTGATGATCCGCGGCCTTGCATCGGGGTGGCTTTCGCGGGCGCGCTGTAGGATGGTTTCCACATCGGATTCCTCCATTTTCTCCCGGATTTCCCAATGAACGATGAAGCGGCTTGCTCCGTCGAGGACTGAACAGAGGAAGTAAAAGGTGCCGGCAATGTTGAGGTAACTGACATCAATGTGCCAGTGCTCATGCGGGACGAGCGGTTGAACGAAGCCCGTACCCTTCTTTGAAGGCGCAGGTGAAGAACCGGCCAGCAATCCAGCGCGTTTCAACACGCGATAGACGCTGGCCGGACTGCATGCGACAACATCGGCATCGAGCATCATGAACGTCAGGCGCCGATAGCCTTCGAGTGGATGAAGCCGATTGAATACGCGGATCTTCTCCTTCTCATCATCGGTCAGCCAATGATCGCGCGGCACCAGCGCATTGTGCTCGTTCACCTTGCCGAAGCGCTGCTTCCAATCGTGAAACTTGCTGGAACCGATGCCGACCCAGCCGACAAAACGTGCCTTCGGAATCTCGGTCTTGCCATTCCAGAGGTTGATGAAATCAACAACGATATCACGGGTATCGTGAGGAACCCAGCAGCCCTTCAGGTCTCCCCAAGCTCTTTTTTTAAAAGGACATGCTCTTCCATGAGCTCAGCAAGCACGGCGTCCTTACGCTGAAGCTTTGCCTCAAGCCGCTCGATCTTCTGGTTCTTGGCATCCTCGACCGCCTTCGACTTGCGGCCGTTATCGAACGCTGTGTGGCCGTTCTCGAAAAACTCCTTGAGCCAGGCATAAAACTGGGTCGGGTAAATGTCGTACTCATCGCACAAATCCGACACCGCGACCTTGTCGATCAGGTGCCTCTTGAGGATTGCTACCTTCTCACTGCCCGAAAAATGACGCCGTGCCTTTTTCATCGCGATTCACCCTCAGGTTAAAATTAACCCGATCGGGCCGATCTTCCAGTTCCGGCTGAGGCAAAACAGAAGAAGGTGCAGAAGTGGCGAAGCTGGGCGCAGCTCGGCGAGGCGGCCTATGTTCTTCGAAGCACCGTCCTCAACTGGACCGTTGAGGGGGCGGCTCAGCCGGTTCGATTTTTCCTCTGCCTGGTAGGCTTCTCATTGAGGCAGTTAAATGAAGCTGGCCTGGATTTTTGGCCTCGAGTGGAAATATTCACTTTACTTGGATAGTGCAGGAAGCTATAGAGCCCAAGAAAGAGGGGAAAGCGGCCAATGTTAGACATGAAACACTGGTGCAAATCCGGATTCTTACTGGGCTTTATTTTATTATTTACTCCAAAACTCCCTGCGAAAATAGATGGCAATAAAATCGAAGGTAAAAAATTGGAAGAGTTTTGTGAATTAACTGTAAAGGTTAACGGTGCACGAGATCTTGATTCTTTGAAAAAGCAGCGTGAAAACTTAATGCGATTCTCTGCGGGTACGCAGTTTTCCAACAAGCAAACAAGAAGGGATTTGGACCGGCTCTTGGATTCGCTGGATTATTTATTAAATTGCGATGACTTTGAAAGGGGCCGATATTTTACCTCAAAAAAAGACATCGAAGCAATATACTTTGATTTAGTCGAGAATAAATTTTCGGAAGAATTAGATTCTAGATTAAAGCTCTGCTTTGCAGAATATAAAAAGTACCATAAAAAACTAGATATCTTTTATAAGCTCTCGTTGATGAGTGTTCTTCAGTACATTGTGCTTTATAGAAAAGATCTGGTTTCGTTGGATGACGTAGTGGCAGTCGTGGAAGACGCAGAAAATAGCTACGGAGCGAGCAGTTTTATTACATGGATATTACGAATTGAGTTGATGAATAAGATGATTTATGATAGGAAGTTTGATGAAATAAAAAAAATATATAAAAAAGACGAGGTTTTAAACGTCGAAACAATATGTGGTGAATATAAAACACTTAATATGTTGGTTAAGATAATTTACGTCAGGTCATTGTTTGAAATGGGCGAAATTGAACCAGGGAAAAAATTGTACAATGAGTTTTCTGCAAGATATCAGCCTGCGCTTGAAAGCGACACCAATTTATTCGTCAATTTCTATGTCGCCTCTAAAAATTTTTACTTAAGTGAAGGCAAGATTAGCAATGCTATTGCAAGCCAAGAAATGTTGTTCGGTGGCTCTTTGAAACTATATGGTATTCATCACCCGTATACCAAATCGGCTGCTATTGATCTCCGTGACATGTTGGCAAAAAATAAAGATTGGAAAGAGATGCGCAGTTTGGAAACGCGATTTCACTTGACTGCATTACCGATGCAGTCCGGCGAGTAACCGGTTGAGATGAGTGTAGCGCCGTGAGGCAGGTTAGGATAGCGCGGGAAGGATTTTGAACGGGGGGGCGAAAAGGGGACGTTCTAGTTTAGTGTCACCGTCGTGAAAGCTGTTCAGATCGGTCGGAGTCATTGCCCAGTCTGAATGCACCAAAAAACCGCACAGATGGGTAGGCTTCGTCCAAAATGCCCGCCCTAGCGTTCCCCTTTTATTATTTGTATCTAAACCAAGGGTCTGGTGATCAATCAATTTGATGTCCACAGCCTGGACACTTGCAACGGCGTCAACCGTCAGCGCGCTTGGAAAAGTAGAATGTCCCCTTTCTGCCTTCCAAGTCCTTTTGGATTTTCAGCTTACTGCTCGCTTAGTGCCATTCTAGAATGTCCCCTTTTTCTTCCCCGATCGCGAAGCGACCAAACTTTACGCGAAGCTGAAATCGGATAACAACGTCTCCATCTTTGCGATGTAAGCCATGACGATCCTCGGCCCCAACACGATGTTCACGCCGGATATGCTGTCCGAAGATATCGTGCTTTCCTGCGGCGAGGATCCGACAGAGTTGCTCGAATGCCTGGCGCAGGCCACGGGCGCCGGCATCCCGTCCCCCCATCGGTATCGCGGCTTCGGCTGCGTGAAGCTTCCCTCAATGTCCGTGGTGTGGGGCGGGATGGGAACGGGGACGCTTGAGCCGTTTCTGTGGGAGGTTCTGAAGTGCGAAAAAGTCAAGCGCATCGTCTTGGTCGGTACTACGGGCTTGTTAGCGCCGTGTACGGAAGCACTCGGAAACGCGTTCCTGATCACCGAGGCCTATCTGGCGGGAACCGCGCTGGATGAAGAGTGGATCACTCAACCGCTTCGACCGTCTTTTCGTGACCTAGACAAGGCAGCGAACCTGCCGAGATCTTCGATCGTTTCCACCGACTTCTACTATGGGTTTGCAGGTAACAAGCAAAGGCAGGGATATCCGCCGATTACGCAGCGCATCGAGAAAGGGTTTCAAGGTACCGCGCGAAGCGCCAGTCTGACAGATATGGAAACCGCGCAATTCTATTTTTTTTGTAGTGCATTTCGGGAAAAAGGGACCCTTGACTATTTAGGCATCAAAGGTCCGGCGAACCCGGTTTTGGCAACCGACGCTCAAGTTGTCCATTCGGCGAACGTGCTCGCCAAGGCGATTAGGTTGGCGAAAGAGGTGTTCACCCTAACTACATGTGCAGTTTAAATTATATTTAAATAGGAGTATTTCCGACAGAATTCTTTACAGTGTCCATCGCTCTTGCCTGGTTGTCTGCTGACGGCTTTGGATTGCGGTGTTTGCTCCGATCGTATCTGCGATCAACGCAACATGCCCCTTTTTTTTCGGCGCACAGGTCGCTGAATCCTCCTTTTCGATCGAGTAACTACATTGATAGAATAAAGAGGTTCTGCCCGAGTGTATTAGGGTACCGTTCATGTGTTTCTTAGTTTTGCGCCCACCGGCAAGTATTTAGACGAGACGATTGGCCGAAGCGGCCCAGGCAAAGCCGTTCATCAGTTAACTGCAACGATCGTGAGGCAATTCGATGTTTCGTTTCATTCATGCTGCGGACATTCACCTGGACAGCCCACTGCGTGGTCTAGACCAAGACGAGACTGCCCCAAAGGAACGCATTCGCAACGCTTCTCGCGTTGCACTAAAAAATCTAGTTGATTTCGCCTTGGAGCAGAGAGTTAATTTTATAGTAATTGGCGGGGATGTATACGATGGTGATTGGGTAGATTATGCTACTGGCCATTTTTTCCTCGAGCAAATGCGCCGATTAGCACCAATTCCAGTTTTTCTAATTCATGGCAATCACGACGCAACCAATAAAATGACCAAATCGTTGCCGATGCCGAATCATCTTCACGTCTTTAGCTCGAAGATGGCTGAAACAAAAAAACTGGAAGAATTTCAAGTCGCAATCCACGGCCGTAGTTTCGGAAGCTCAGAGATACGCGAGAATTTGGTCCGCGACTATCCAGCGCCTGTGCCAGGCTATTTCAACATCGGACTTTTGCATTCTTCTCTTGTAAACATGGAAGATCATGATTGCTACGCTCCTTGCTCGTCAGAGCAATTGGTCAATCACGGTTATGACTACTGGGCGTTGGGCCACATTCACAAGAGGCAGATCATTCGAGAGTCGGATCCAACGATTGTTTTTTCGGGGAACTTACAGGGGCGACATGTTCGCGAGAGGGGGCCGAAGGGGGCGTACCTCATTGGCGTTGACGATTCGCAACCGATAACAATGGAATTCCTGGCGTTCGATGATGTTCGTTGGGCTGTTATTGAACACAAAGCCCATGCAACGTGCGACGGGGCGACAATCATTGCTGCAGCAGCCTCCCAGGCGCGAACTTGTCAAGCGGACGGACGCCTGCTAATTCTTCGGGTCCGACTGCAGGGCGAGTGCTTGGCGCATGACGAATTGATTGCCGACCGAGCCTCTTTTGTTCATCAGCTTCGCGCGCTTTTAAAGGACGAGCTAGGCGAAGATGTTTGGCTCGAAGATCTTCACGTTGAAACCTGTCCCCCGCGTGTAGATTTGGCCGAAGATGGCGTCGATGACTCTCGCAACGAAGTAAATCAAGTTCTTTCGGAAATTCGCTTGGATTCTAATTGGTTCGCGGTAGTTGTCGATGAATTTGTCGAGATCCGTGACAAATTTCCGTCTGAACTATTTCGCGGTCCCGAGGCGATTCGCCTGGACGATGCGGACTGGCTTGCCGAAATGCTGAATCGAGTGAGGCCAATACTTTTCCATGTACCGGGAGGATCACTGTGAAGATTGAACGGATCGACTTGCGACGATACGGACACTTCAACGGGCAGCACCTAGATTTCTCCTCGCATTCAGGAAAATTAGTCATTGTACTTGGTCCAAATGAAGCGGGAAAAACGATGACATTGAATGCAATTCGCCATTGGCTGTACGGATTTCCGAAACACATGGGTGGAGAGTCACACCTCCACGGCAATGAAGTAATGGTGGGCGGTAGGCTTGTAAACTCGACAACGATCGAATGCCTCCGCACTCGCAAGAATAAGGCGCCGTTAGTGGCTGCGGACGGCAAGACGGCATTACCGTTAACAGCGCTGCATTCGTTCTTAGGAGACATTACGGTTGAGAGATTTGTCAATTTGTTTGGTCTATCCCACGCGGCGCTTCGCGAAGGCGGAAAGGAGATCGCCGAGGGTGGAGGACATCTTGGTCAGGCGCTTTTTGCCGCTGCGTCGGGATTGACAGGGTTGCGCAACCTTCGTAGGCGAATCGCCGAGCAAGTCGATGCTCTATATGTTCAGCGTGGCCAGTCTAAAAGACCCTTAAATGTTGCAAAGAGGGAATACGAGGAAGCCAAAAGCAGGCTTAAGCAGGAACTGGTAAGCGCCCCGGACGTGGAAAAGTGGACGAAGCAAGCTGACGAGGCAAAGACCGACTCCAAAAAGTGGAGTAAGGTGCGCGAGGACGCACAACGCGATCTGCGCGATATGCAATGTATCGCCAGCGCTCGGCCATTGCTTAAGCGTCGGTCTGAATTGATTTCACAACTAGAGTCGATGCGTGAAATCCCCCGGCTGCGGACCGATTTCGCGGCTGACTGGAAGCCGCTACCAGGACTGCTGGCTGGGCAGCGCCAGTTGGTGGATTCCCAAATATCGGAAATCACCCGGCTAGAAGGGATTTTGACGAACATGCCTATCGTCGACATCATCCTGTCGGAGTCGGATAAAATTGAAAAATTGCATGCGATGAGCGAGCAACGGATGTCCGCGTACACCGATAAGATCAATGCCGAACAACTGGTCCGTGATACCGGTGGCGAAGCCAAACAAGCACTTCGCGAAATTGGCCTCGACCCGGCGGATTTTGATCACCACATCGAAACTTTACGTATCGATCCGCCCATCGCTCGGCGGCTTCGCAAGTTGGTGAGCGATCTGATAGGAATTGAGCAAGAAATTGAAACGCGGAGTGGCGCGAGGGAAGATATCGAAAGAGGTATTAAGTCAGCGGAAGCGAGCTTGCGCGAGTTGTCGCCAACGATTAACAGTGAACGCGTCGAACTGCTCGCCGGTCGGCTCGATCAAGGCGATCCATTCGCAACTGTGAACAACTTGGACACCGAAATTAGATCATCAGAGCAAGAATTAAATGCACTAACGAAACGGCTCGGTTCCGATGGGGATTGGGGAGCAGCAACTGTTTGGGCGATTCCAACAGTCGAGACGTTACGCGCTTTCGAAGAACGCTTCGCAAAAGAAGATATCTGCCGACGTGACATTGATCGCGACTTAAGTTTAGCACAATCTAAGCTTCGAAAAGCCGAAGTTGCACTTGCCAGTGCTGAGTCTGGTGGCGCTATTCCGCTTCCGGGCGACTGGGAATCGGCTAAGGCTCTTCGGGATGCCACCTGGGCATCAATCCAAGGAGTCTGGTTGGATGGCCGGCCCTCTATTCTATTGCCTGACGAGTTGGCCGCACGCTTTCGTGGGGAAATCAAGGATGCCGACGGCATCGCCGATCGACTTCGCCGCGATGCCGAAAGGGTTTCTCGGAAGGGGCAGGCGAGTGTGGACATTGAGGAGGCGCAAAAAGCGATTGAGGATCGGAAAAGCGATCTAAAGGGATCAACCATTCGAAGCGAGGAAGCGAAAACTCAATGGCAAAACATTTGGCAAACCTTTGGACTTGTTCCCGAAACGCCAAAGGCGATGCTCGAATGGCGAGTCAACTGGGAGGCATTGGTAAAGGCTGGTGGAAACTATCGCACTCTGGTAGCACAGCGAGAGGCCGCTGCTCGTCGCCGCGACGACTTTCTGACTGAGGCGCGGACTGAACTTGGCGACGATGTTGCTCCAGGAAATGTCGTTGCATTGATTCGCCGTCGCCACAGCGAGGCAAATTCACTAAGAGGTAAATCAGACCAGATTACGGCGAATTTGAAATTGCTTCGCGAAGGACTGCCGAAGAAGATAGACCTTGAAGAGGAGGCGAAGCGGAAGCGCCAGAATTGGGAACAACAATGGCAGCAAATATTAGAGCGCCTGCCGGTAGCCGTTCAGCGCGACCTCGATGTCGGTTCGGCCTCTGATCTGATTGACGGCATCGACAAGTTTCGCGGAAGAATCGATTTTCGCAAGGGACGGCAACGCGAAGTCGAAAAAGCAGAGGCGATTATAAATCAATGGGACGGCATCTTCAACGACATCGCGAGCTCTCTTGGTGAATTGACGTCGGCGGACAATCCAGTTGCACATGTATCCGGTTGGAAAACGCGCTTGGGAAAGGCCCGGGAGATAGAAAATAATCGCAAGTCCTTTTTTGAACAATTGGGAGAACATCGAAGACAACGAGATGCTGGAAAGGAAAAACTCGCCAGCTTAGAAGAACGCCTGCGCGGACTGCAATGCGAGATCGGCGCTCACTCGTTTGACGACATACCTGAAATCCTGCGGAAAGTCGAGGAGAAAGTGACGCTGGAGCGACAGTTGGAAATGGACTGTGAATCACCGTTGCGAGATTTGGCAGCAGGTCGAGGTCTCGACGACCTTGAGGCCATTGTGCGTGTTCGCGAGGGCCAGGATTTGGCAGATTTGATTGAAGCGGTGCGCGAAACGATGGTTTCGGCGGAGGCCAATCGCGATAGAGCAGTGAGCCTGGCAGCGGAGGCGGATGCCGAATTGGATCAATTGCACCGCAAGCAAGGCGGATTGACGTGTCGCGCCGAGATGGAGTCGGCATTGGCGCGGATGAAGAACTTGCTTCCAGAGTATGTCGTGGCAGTATTGGCCGAGAAAGTGCTTGACCGTGCGGTCGAACGCTATAGGGAACGCAACCAAGAAGAACTTTTCGGTTCTGCATCTGCTTACTTTCGCTGCCTCACTTGCGGATCATTCGAGGATCTCATTCCAGATGAGAATGAAAAAGGAGAGTCTATCCTAGTCGGGCTTCGTGCCTCGGAACGAGTCACTGTCGAGGGTATGAGCGAAGGGACTTGCGACCAACTGTATCTCGCTCTTCGGTTGGCTCATTTAACGAAGCACATGCGTGATCATGGACCATTTCCAGTAATATTTGACGATATTTTAATGGCATTTGATGATCAGAGAGCGTTAACTGCGCTTAAATGTTTAGCTGATCTTGCCGGGAAAACACAGGTATTTATGTTCACCCACCACGATCATATCCGGGAAATGGCTATGCGTTCGACGTTCAGTGATCGGATTGGAGTTGTTGAAATGCCGTCAATACGGGGAAATTTAGCAATTCCGCAATCGCCGAATTAGATTGGGACCATGACCTTCATTCAATGATAGTTGAAGTCAGTTCATCCCTGTAAGAAGCAAAGGTTCACCATTGCGGAGTGAGTAATGGGGAAGCACACTGTCAAATATTTCATGTGGGGTTACCAGGATCACTTTTGGCTAGAAGCGGAGATCTCAGCTCGCCGGCTGTTGAGCCGGTTAGATCTGCAATTCGATCGGTGCAAACCGAAAGTTTACCTGGTCGGTCGTCAGATTGAGTCGAGCAAAGGATTCTGCGCCATCGGCACGGCGCCTGATGATTCACCGTTTCAGCCGGGAACATTTGCGGGACTCGACGCGCTTGTATCTGAACTCGAACATGCTGATTCCGAACGCAATTTTCACCATTCGCTCGACATTGCACAAGAAAACGCGCGGAAGGCCATAAAAATGCGGGCGTTACGCCGAGCGGTATTGAGCAAAATTGAAGCTGTTACAAACAAAGAAGAGGTGCTGACTCGAAAAGAGAAAGGGGACATTCTACTTTAATGTCACAATTTCGAAGGCTGCTCAGATCGGGCCGAGTAATTATCCAGCCTAAATGTAATTAAAAATTGCCCAGATGCGCAGGCTTCGTTCAGAATGCCCCCCCGTTGCGTTCCCCTTTTATTCCTCCCGTATCTAAGCCAACGATCTCAATTTCCCCTTTTCCTCCCGATCACCGATTCTACTTCTCCACCGGCGAGTGCCGAGAGGTACATCGCATTTACGAGGAAGCGGACAGGCACGTGTCCCCAGATGCTTGGCTGATTGGGTACGATCAGTTTCAGCCCGATGAAGAGATGAACGAGTCGTACTTCCTTCAAGAATGACCGTGATCACCTTTGATGTGCTTCTAGTCACACTTCAGGAACTGCAAAGTTTTCACCAAGGTACCATGAACGAATGAAAACAGGCTGTAGTTCATGGCCATTCGATAAGATTAGAAGTGATTTTTGTTATACTCGTCGTCTGTAATTTTCATTCATGATTCTTCCAACTTCCCCTGAAGCATTCACAAGCGCACTAAATGGTTTTTGCTCAAAATTATTTTCGATATGAGGATCGGCTTTGAAACTCAACAACAGCAAGATGATTTGATTCGTGCGGTCCCAGTTGTGGACCGCTGTCCAGAGGGGTACATTGCCATGTTTGTCCTTCTGATTGGGATCGGCTTTTCTTTCCAGTAAAAATTTGATGACTTCAAAATGCTTTTCTTGAATGGCAATGTGTAATGGAGTTAACCCATTATCATCGCCTTGATTGGGGTTGGCGCCAGAGTCAATTTCCTTGCGGACAGCGTCGAGGTTCCCCGCAAATGCGAAATTCCAAAGCGGGGTTCTCCCGTATTCATCCATTCCTGGGCGGACGGTTCTTTTGGGCATTTTTGACATGGGATCGTTCTCTCAGCGGCTCCATAACGACCGCGGGAGGTTGGTATGCGAAATCCCTCGCAGGTACGGTCTTCAATCAAGCGGCTCGGCCTCGTATCGTCAGCGAAACTTTCGCGAATCCGGCTTCCGAGATACTACTTTGATAAACGACAATGGCTGCAAGTTCTTCACTTGCAGCCACCTGAATTTCAGCGAGGGCGACGGGACTCGAACCCGCAACCACCGGATCGACAGTCCGGTACTCTAACCAATTGAGCTACGCCCCCGTAGCTAATTAGAAGATATACCCGCCTGGGGCGTTTGGCAAGTTTCCGGGTGAATTTGGTGAAGGAGTTTGAGTGTGAAAGACCCGCTTCCCGTGCTTGAGGGACTCAAAAAGTTCGATACCGCCACGGTGTGTAATGTCTTGGAATTGGCCGGATTACGTCCGAAATCGGCTGGCTTTGCCGATGCCAGAATCAAGGCGTTATATCCGGCCCTCCCGCCCATGGTTGGCTTTGCGGTGACCGCCACTTTCCGTGCGTGCGAACCCACCAAAGGGGTGCCGGTTTACCAGTCCCTGGTCGATCAGGTCGCCAGTTTCTCGCGGCTGCCCGGGCCCGCCATCCCTGTGTTTCAGGATTTGGATGATCCCCCGACCGCGGCAACGTTTGGCGAGGTGATGTGTACCACCTACGCGACCTTCGGCGCGGCCGGGCTCATTACCTCGGGGTGGGCGCGCGATGTGCCCCAGGTGGAGAAATTGCGCTTTCCTTGTTTTGCGTCCGGGATTGCCGCGGCGCATGGGTATTGCCATCAGCCTCAGAATGACGTGCCGGTGCGGATTGGCGGGTTGATGATTCATCCGGGCGATCTGCTCCATGGCGATGTCAACGGGCTGACGACGATTCCTTTGTCCGTGGCCCCTTTTGTCGCCAAGGCGTGCGAGCGCTACATGGAAGCCGAGGCGATCGTACTGGAATACCTCCACCGGGGCGGCGCCACGGTCGAAGGCTACGGCGAGGCGATGAAGAAGATGCGCGCGGGGATCGAAGCGCTTGGCACCGAATTGCGCGACAAAATGGTACAGGGGCTTTGACCGAAATTGGCGGGGCAAACCCGAGACGGGCTTGCCCCGCCAATTTAACGAGGTTCGTTGGCTGCGCCCGGGGATTTCTCCGGGCCGGGTATTGCTTCGATGGGTGTGGCCACAGAGGACACGCTAGCCGCCTCGACGGCAAATGAGTTCAGTTGAAATTGCGCTGCCAGGCGCCAAATGGCTCCTCCCAGGATTATGCCGAGGTGGTCCCACCCGACATCGGGCACCGAGCCGGTGCGTTCCTTCACCATGGTTTGCAAGAATTCGGTGGCTGCCGCGTGTACCGTGAGCAGTGGCAGCGGCCACCAGGCTTGCCACGGCTTTAGCCCGAGGCGGTTTTCGCGGACGAGACGAAGCCCCCAGCCGGCGAGTAGGGCATAAAACCCAACATGGACCGACTTGGCGAGCGGATAACGCCAATACGGAGCCACGACTTCCTGCTGAAACGTGGCCGGTTCGGGCCGCAGTAAGAGGACCGTCCAAAGGACGAAGATGAAGCCCAGCCCCCACCATTCAAACCGCTTCCAGAAGGTTGGGGAGGCCATGGCCTACGCTTTCCCCTCTCGGAATTTGAGAGGAAGGTAGGAAAGGGCAGCGAAAAGCAGAAAATCTGGGAAAGAAAAATCAGGCGGCGCGTTTTGGCCGGGCCTGAATATCGAATAAACCGAAAACGTCGTTTTCGGAAAGGCCCAGCGAAATCGGCGGCCCGTTTTGTGAGAGCATTTCTTCGAAAAGCTGGCGCTTTTTGTCGAGCACGGCGGCAATGCGCTCTTCCACCGTGGCGACGCTGTTGAAGCGGGTGATGAAGACCGCGCTTTTTTGGCCGAGCCGATGCGCCCGATTGATCGCCTGATCCTCGATCGCCGGGTTCCACCATCGGTCGTAGAGGAAGACATAGTTCGTGAATTGCAGGTTGAGCCCCACACTTCCGCAACCGTAGCTCATGAGCAGCACATGAGCGTCCGGGTCTTCCTTGAAACGATCAAGGATCGGTTGCCGGTCTTTCGAGGCAATCCTGCCATGATACATGAGCGGGCCATGTTCTTTTAGCGCTTCCCCAATCGTTTCCAGGGGATCGACCCACTGCGAGAAGACGATCGCCTTGCGCCCGCTGGACGACACTTCCTCCATGTCGGCAACCAGGCGTTCCAGCTTGCTGCTGCGCCCCGTGCGCGGGTCGAAATTGCAGATCTGCTTGAGCCGCATCACCAGCTCGAACACATGCTGAACCGTGATCGTGTCGCCCAGCTTGTTGAGGTGAACGATCCCCTCTTTTTCGGCCAGGTCGTAAGTGTCTCTTTGCTCGGGACTTAGTTCCAGGGCTAAGTCGCGGTAGATGCGCGGTGGCATGTCGCCGGCCACCATTTCCTTGGTGCGGCGGATGATGTGATCCTTCACGATGCCCGGAATGCTGCGAAAAGGCGTCTCCGGAGGAATGAGCCCCGGCTCAACGAAATCGAAGAGGTTAATCAGGTCTTCGACGCGGTTTTCGATCGGCGTGCCCGACATGGCCCAGCTTCGCGTCCGCTTGAGCGACTTGACCACGAGCGAGGTGCGGTTTTCCTGATTTTTGACCCGCTGGGCTTCGTCGAGCACGACCAGGTCGAATTCGACCGTGCCCTTGATGAAATCTTCGGCGTCGCGCGTCAGGATTTCGTAATTGACGATTTTCACGGGAGCATTGGAATGCTGCCAGCTTCGGCGGCGTTCATCGCCGTTGCCGGTGATCACTTCGAACGGAATTTCCGGCGCCCACAGGCGAAACTCGCGCATCCAGTTGGGCACGAGCGGTTTGGGGCAGACGATCAGGGCGCGGTGCAACTGGCCGGTCTGGATGAGCAGGCGCGTGGAAAGGATGACTTGTACTGTCTTTCCCAGGCCCATTTCATCGGCGATGAGGGCATTGGTGCGGGGAACGAGAAACGCGATTCCTTGAAGCTGATAGGGGTAAGGCTGGAACGGGAGTTTCATCGTCTGGCCGATGATTCCTTCGAGCGGCGGTTGCAGCAGGCAAAGCAGCCGGTCCTTGAGCTGGGACATGCCGGCCGGGGGCATGATGCGCGTTTGCGTCTTGGGGCGATTGGGGCTCATGACGCCTTGAGGTGCGCCGTCGACCAATTCCTCAGGGGGGGCGAGGTCGGCTTCGGCCAGCCCGTCCGTATTTTCTTCGTTTTCTTCTTTCGGTTCCTTGGCTTCCTTGGGCGCGACGACGGGCTCCCAGGGAACGGGGAACTTCCAGGATTGGATTTTGAGCGGCTGGGTCAGGGGGCCGGCATTGCGGATCCAGGGGTTTTGCTGAAGCACCTGAATCGATTTGATGGTGGGAACGAGCGGCTTTTCGAAGGCGACCATGGCGCGGATGTCGGCGCGCGGCATGCCGACCGAAAGCAGATCGCAATCTGCCATGACCGGAATCGAATCAAAGGTCACTTGGGCCGGTTCGCTGGGAAAATCCTCAAGTTGAGCATTCTCTGGTGGCGGATTCCAAGGTGCGTTCGTCATGCGTTGCTATATTTCCCAAACCTTCGTCGGTGAACATCCCTGTTGATCGAACCGACCCGAGTGACATGACTCCAATCGGATGGAGGGTGGGGCCGGTTCCAACCTTTTCGACTGCCAAGAATCGAATTGACTGGTAAAAAGTGCGGAGGAATCGGGGAAGTGAGTCTGGGCGGGAGATGAGGGATGTTTTTCGGTACCGGTGAAGATGCCGGGGCGAAATTACTGTTGGGGCAGTTCGATGCCCCGGCCTACATTCGCCGCGCCCGCAATGTCGAATCCGATTTCGACGATTTGATCATGCGTTGCCAGCGGCTCAAGCGCGAATGGCTAAATCAGGCCGAACGGCTTTATGAAGAGCTGCGCTGCAAGGCCGGTGACTGGCAGCGGCTAGAGCGCTGGGTGTCACAACCCGAACAGCTTGCCTATCTTCGTGCACTCGACGGCTGGCTTTTTCCCGTGCTGCGTTATCCACCGCGGCGCTCCAGTTGGTTTTGGGGTCTGTCGCGCTCCATCGAAACCTTGCGCGGTCTGATCCGCCAGTTCAATCGGGCCTGGGATAGCCACCTGAGGCAGATCGATCTGGGCCCCATCAATCGCGCTCGCGACGGATATAACCGCTGGTATCTCCTGGAAAAAGAATGCTCGATGGGTTCGTCGTACCTGGCGGCGCGCGGATTTACGCCCCTGACTCTGATCACGATGGACGATTTGCTCGAACAATTTCCGCCGCTACCCGAATCGGGGAGCGGCGCTTCTTGAGGCGACGAAGCGAGCCACTCGATGCGCGATTTGCACATCGTGTGCCGAACGGGATTGCCCCGGGTGTGCGGATCTTTAAACTGCTCCTCATGCCTTGACGAAACCTCCTCTGCGGCCAGCGGCTTAAGATCTCGCTATCTTCGTTCACTTGGCTTCGTTTCCTTGGCTTCGTTTACTTGGCTTCGTCATTGATGGGAATCCCCCTGGAAATCATCTGGAATATGCAGGTATGACACGACCGACCCTTTGCCGGTTTGCTTATCTCGTTGGATTCCCCCTGGCGGCGCTGCTCGTTCTGACTCAGCCTGGCGCGGTCGTGGCGGGTGGACCGGTCGTACCCGGTGTGGCCAAAGTTCTTGACCAGGAAACGCCAGATCCCTTGCTCGCCGGCCGCGTCCTTCTTGGCGAGCTTCAGTGCCTGCAATGCCACAAGGCGCCACAAAAGGTCTCCGGCTGGATTCAAACGAAGGAAGCACCCAAGCTCGAAAATGCCGGCGAACGCCTGCGGCCTGAATGGATTCAGGGCTATCTGGAAAATCCGGCAAGCGCGAAGCCAGGCACGACGATGCCGGCCATGCTTGGCCATCTTCCGGCCAATGAAAAATCAGAAAAGGCGAAAGCGCTCACTCATTTCCTGGCGTCACTTGGCGGCAAGCATCAACCGCGGCGCCTCGACACCAAACTGGTCAAGACGGGTCAGGACCTTTACAAGGAAGTCGGCTGCGCCGGATGCCATGGCCCGCGCGACGCCTCGGCCAAGTTGGAGAAGGAAATTCCCAACATAGTTTCGCTGGGCAATCTCGAAGACAAATACCGCTACGGGTCGCTCGTTCAGTTCCTGAGCAACCCTCATGCGACTCGCCCTTCGGGCCGCATGCCTTCCCTGCTCAATGGCCGGGAAAACGAAGCGGTCGCGGCCTATCTCTTGCAAAGCTCGCCGCACGACCGCGGCCCGCGCATCCCCAATGTTTCGTTTGCCGCCTTTGAGGGCGATTGGGACATGCTGCCCGATTTCTCAAAGATGACGCCGGTGCGCAAGGGACTCGCCATTGGGTTTGATGTCTCGGTCGCCTCGCGCGAAAACAATGTCGGCATCGTCTTCACTTCGTACTTCGAAGTGAAAAAAGAGGGGAATTATCGTTTTCATCTGGCCAGCGACGATGGCTCATCGCTGAAAGTCGACTCCAAGTGCATTGTCAACGACGACGGCGTGCACCCGGTCAAATCGGCCTCCGGCCGCGTCCGGCTGCAACCGGGCGTGCACCTCATTGAGGTGGCGATCTTCCAGGGGGGTGGCGAATTTGTCCTGAATGTCGAAGTGGAGGGGCCCGATCTGCCCCGCACCGATCTGGGCGGACTGGTCAGGCCAACACGCGATCCGGTGCCGCCCCCGCCCGATGTCAAGGCCTTCGTGATCGATACCGGCCTGGCCGCCAAGGGTAAGGGGCTCTTTACCGAACTGGGTTGCATTCAGTGCCATGCGTTGCCTGGAACACCAGCCACTGCGCCCTCAGCCGCGGAATTGTTGACGCTCAAGGGGCAGGGGGGCTGCCTGGGAGCAAGCGACGGCAAGGCCCACCCGGTGTATGGGTTTGAGCCTTCCCAAGTGAAATTGCTGGCCGACGCGCTTGCCGATCTGAGCAAGAAAAACGCCGCGCCCGACCTGGCTTCGCAATTGACGCAGAAAATGGTCGCGCTCAACTGCATTGGCTGCCATCAGCGCGGTGAACTGGGAGGTGTGGAAATCGCCCGCAGCCCGCTATTCTTGGGCACTCAGCCTGAGATGGGGGACGAGGCGCGCATTCCGCCCCACTTGACCATTGTCGGTGCCAAGTTGCAATCGGCCTGGTTGCGCGAGGTGCTGGAGAAAGGGACCAAGGTCCGGCCCTACATGCTCACGCGCATGCCCCGGTATGGCGCGGCCAACGTTCAAGAGCTCTGGGAGAATTTGCCCAAGGTCGATACGATCGCCGCGGCCCCCGTGCCCAAGTTCAGCGAGTCGGAAGCCAAGGTCAAATCGAACGCCAAGTTCCTGGTGGGGGGCAAGGCCTTCGGCTGCGTCAAGTGTCACACCTTCAACGGCATCAAGGCCGAAGGGGTGCAGGGGCTGGACATGGTCAACATGGCCAATCGGCTCAATCACGACTGGTTCATCGCCTATATGAAGAACCCCTCGGCGATGAGGCCGGGTACGCGCATGCCGGCTTCGTGGCCCAATGGCAAAACCTTCTTCGACAACATCCTGGGCGGCAGCGTGCCGGAGCAGATGGAGGCGGTCTGGTATTTCCTCACCCTGCGCAACAAGGCGCCCATCCCCGAGGGCCTGATTCGCGGCGCGATCCAGCTTGTGCCCAACAAGGAAGCGATCATTTACCGCAACTTCATCGAAGGGGTCGGCCCGCGCGCCATTGCAGTCGGCTATCCAGAAAAGGCAAGTCTTGCCTTTGATGCCAACCTGGGCCGGCTCGCCATGATCTGGCAGGGACCGTTCATCGATGCCGCCAAGCACTGGCTCGATCGTGGCTCCGGCTTCCAGGGACCGCTCGGGGAGAACATTGTCACCCTGGCGCAGGGACCGGGCATGACCGTACTCGCCAGTGCCTCGGAAGCCTGGCCTGCCAAGCCCAAGGACTATCAATTCCTTGGGTACAAAACGACCGCCGACGAGCGGCCCACATTCCTCTACAAGGTGGCCGGGGCGACGATCAGCGATTTCCCCAATGCCAAAACCGATGGCGAGAACTCGAGTCTGACCCGCACGATCGAAGTCGCCCATCCGGCCAAGGGGTTGGCCTTGCTCGTCGCGCAATCCGACGCGTTGAGCGGAGAGGGAAAGGTATTCAAGATCGGCAAGGATCTGACCATCAAGATCGAAGGGGCCGTGCCGACGCTTCGCACCGTGGCGGGCAAAAAGGAATTGATCCTTTCGCTTGATGGCGCGAAAGAGAAAAAAATCACGATCGAGTACATCTGGTAAGCGCGGGATTTCAAAAGTTCAAAAGAAACCGTAGGGACTTCGATTCAAGACGGCCGCGCCCCTGCATGGGCCGCCAATCAAAGGAGTTGGGAGATGTGGAATCGCCGCGATTGGATGAGGACGGCCGCCGTGGGCGCCATGGCGCCGATGTCATTGCCGGGCTTGCGCGCCTCCTGGCGTGAAGCTCCTTCCGAGGAGGACTACTACAAAATCGTCCCGTTCGAGCCGCCCGCCGGAGTGGTGCTCGAAGCGGGGGCGTTCGACCTCGTTGACGAAAACACCTTGCTCGTCTCGTCGCGCCGCGGCGAGATCTGGTCGATTGCGAACCCCTACGCCAAGGATCCCTTAAAGGATTCCAAATGGACCCGCTACGCCCATGGCTTGCATGAAGTGCTGGGTTTGGCGCATCGCGATGGCTGGGTCTATTGCGTGCAGCGCTGCGAACTGACCCGCATGAAAGACACGAATGGCGACGGCAAGGCCGATGTCTTCGAAACGGTCAACATGGGGTGGGACATCAGCGGCGACTACCACGAATACGCCTTCGGCTCGAAATTCGACAGGGAGGGCAATCTCTGGATCGTTCTGTGTCTGACGGGGTCGTTCACCAGTGAAGCGAAATTCCGCGGCTGGTGCGTGCGCGTCACTCCCGAAGGCAAGATGATCCCGACTTGTAGCGGCATCCGTTCGCCGGGATCGATCGGCTTCAACATCGATGGCGATGTCTTCTACACCGACAATCAAGGTCCCTGGAACGGCACCTGTTCGCTCAAGCACCTCGTGCCTGGATCGTTCCAGGGCCATCCCGATGGCAATGTCTGGTACGACAAGGCGCCGGAAGCCCAGGTCATGGGGAAGAAGCCCGAGACACCGAGGTCGGGCGGCCGCATGATGGTCGAGGCGGCGCGCATCCCCGAGCTGATTCCTCCGGCCGTTTACTTCCCCTACAACAAAATGGGCCAATCGGCCGCGGGCTTGGATTTCGATCGCTCGGCGGGCAAATTCGGGCCGTTTGCCGGCCAGATGTTTGTCTGCGATCAGACGCATAGCACCCTCATGCGCGTGGTGCTCGAAAAGGTGAACGGCCGCTATCAGGGCGCCTGCCTGCCGTTCAAAAAAGGCTTTGGATCGGGCAATGTGCCGGTGCTGTTTTCCGACAAGGGCGCGGCATTTGTCGGCGGCACGAATCGCGGCTGGGGCTCGCGCGGCCCCAAGCCTTTCGCCATCGAACGGCTCGACTGGACGGGAAAGATTCCCTTTGAGATCCACCAAATTCATGCGAAGCACGACGGCTTCGAGCTGACCTTCACCGAGCCGGTTGACGCCAAGACCGCCGCGAATCCGCTTTCTTACACCGCGGAAACGTTCTGCTACATCTACCAGGCCAGCTACGGCAGCCCGGAAGTCGATCACACGAAGGCGAAAGTCCTATCGGCCAAGGTCGCACCCGATGGAAAATCGGTGCGCCTGACGATCGACAAGCTCGTCGCCGGCCACATTCATGAAATTCACCTTGAGGGAGTGAAGGCGGCTTCGGGTTTGCCGCTTCTTCACCCCGAGTTTTATTACACGATGAATTACATCCCCAAGGCATAACCGATCTCTCTTAGGCTCACTGCTGGAAGAATTTCACGCGGAGACGCGGAGGCGCGGAGAAAAAAGCAGAGACCAAGTCGCGCAAGTCAACGAAGTCGTCCGATCTGACGACCTTGAACTGGAGCCAAGGGGGCATCTCCTTGGCTCCGAGTTTTTTTATACTCCCTCTTTTCTCTCTTGTTTTTCTCCGCGCCTCCGCGTCTCCGCGTGGAAATGTCTTTTTTTTGTTTTGTCCAAGCCTTCGAGCTGACCATTCACGCGTTTTGAGACCGATCGACTCCAGAATCACCAAGTGGAAACAGCTTTCCCCGCAAGGGAATTGCGCCACTCCCTCCCAATTTCCCTTGACCTGCCTCGGGATCGTTGTATTATTGAATTAATACAAGTTTGACGGTGGCCTGCTTGGCCGGTCTCGCCCATGAGTCTCCTCATCGACCGCTCAAGCAGTCCCCGCGAATCCCAGGAGGGCGCATCGTGCGGATTCACATTTCCACGACCGATGGCGTGCCGATCTACATGCAGATCGTCAACCAGATCAAGTACCAGGTGACCTCGGGCAAACTGCCGCCCGGCGCCGAACTGCCCCCCATCCGGGCCCTGGCCGAAACACTGGTCGTCAATCCCAACACCGTGGCTCGCGCCTACCGCGAACTCCAGCAAGGCGGGTTTCTTGAAAACCGGCGCACCGCCGGCACCTTCGTCAGCGATCAGGGCTCGCCCCTGGCGCTGCGCGAGAAACGGAAAATCCTTTCCGAGCGCATCGATCAGCTTCTTGCCGAAGCGCATCAGATGAATTTCTCCCACGAGGAAATTCAGCAACTACTCAAGGACCGCTACGACCTTTTCCAATCCAGCCAGCCAGCGAGGTGAACCCATGGACCGTGCAAGCGAATCGGTGATTGAAATTCAAAGCCTGACCCGGCGATT
Organism: Gemmataceae bacterium; assembly: GCA_965226945.1. Classification (GTDB taxonomy): domain Bacteria; phylum Planctomycetota; class Planctomycetia; order Gemmatales; family Gemmataceae; genus SYLG01. Next base: position 6,490,790 of record OZ245717.1, read on the forward strand.
TGGCACGAAGGAAGTGCTCAACGGGATCGACTTGTCGGTTCCCAAGGGAGGAGTCTTCGGCCTGATCGGCGGCAACGGCGCGGGCAAGACGACCCTGATCAAACATCTCATCGGCATGCTCAAGCCGCAACATGGCTCCGTACGCATCTTTGGCAAGGACCCTGTTGATGATCCTGTCGGCGTGCTGGGCCGCGTCGGCTACCTTTCCGAAGATCGCGATCTGCCCAACTGGATGCGCGTCGGCGAACTGATGAGCTACACCAGCGCCTTCTACCCCAAGTGGGATGCTCACTATGCCGAGGAGCTTCGAAGCTCCTTCGATCTGGATCGCAATGCCAAGGTGAAAACGCTCTCGCGCGGTCAACGCGCGCGCGCCGGATTGCTGGTGGCGCTGGCGCATCGGCCCGACCTGCTCATCCTCGATGAACCGTCCTCGGGGCTCGACCCGGTCGTGCGCCGCGACATCCTGGGCGCGATCATTCGCACCATCGCCGACGAAGGGCGCACTGTCTTGTTTTCTTCGCACTTGCTCGACGAAGTGGAGCGGGTCGCCGACCGGATCGCGATCCTTCATGGCGGCAAAATCCAGTTGGCCGCATCCATGGAAGAGATCAAGGAAAGCCACCGGCGCGTGACTCTGCGCTTTGACAAGGCGCAAACCCAGCCGCCCGTCGTTTCGGGCATGCTCTCTTGTGAAGGCGAGGGGCAACAGTGGACCATGATCCTCGGTCAAAACCACAGCGACCTGGCGCAAACGGTCGCGGCCGCAGGGGCCACGGTGATTGAAAACGAATCGTTGTCGCTTGATGAGATCTTTCTGACACGGGTGCTTCGCTAACCCAACCAAGCAAAGGGAGGTCGATCATGTTTTCCGCGATAAGGGCCATGGCCTGGGAGTTTTTTCGGTATGGCTGGCTGCACCTGATCCTCAGTTTCCTGGGAGGTGTGGGGCTGGTACTTTTCATTTTGGTGACGCTGAAAGTCCAGAACGCTTTGGTGCTCGACGATCCGGACATGATCAAGTTGCACACCATTTTTCTGTATATCAACGCGATGGTCTTTGTTTCTCCCGTCTACTTCTTGCTGGGAAATCCGGCGCGGTTTTTCACCCTTCCCTTGACTAGCCGCGCGATTGCGCTGAGCCAAATGATCCCGACCTTTCTGTTGGTCGCCGGACAGATCGTTCTGTACACCCTGTTGACCAACCGAATCGTGGGCCTCGATTGGCCAGTCGTAGGACCCGCAATCTGGCTGGCCACGACGGCCGTAACCTTTCAGGCGGCGATCTACTTGACGCAGCGTTCCTTATGGATGGTGCCTCTAACCGGCATTCTGCTGCTTGCTGAAGGACTTTGGTTCAAGACGCGCTATGGCGAATTGTCCGGCACCCCTAACCATTTTTGGAACACCGTGACTGCGGGCGAATGGGTGATCATGATCGCCACACTTGCCGGTTCGTTGGTTATGGGCTGTTATGGCATGGCGCTCAACCGCTGTGGCGAATCGATCAACACGCGCACATTCGAAGCCTGGGTGAAAAGCTGGTTTGAGTCAACCCCCGGCGGATTTCCCGCCTTTGCCAATGGTGTGTCGGCCCAGTTTTGGTTTGAATGGCGGCAAAAAGGATGGCTTTTTCCCGGCGTCGTATTATTGATGTTTTTTGGATCCATATTTATTTGGTTGATCGTAGATCGAAATATTGCCAACTTACACTACGCCTTTTTTGTGGGCGGCTATGTCCTGGCGCTGTGGGCTTTCATCAGCGGTCTGCTATTTGGCAATTACGGGCCGCAGGACTCCGATCACGAGATGGGACATTTTCTGGCTTCGCGGCCCATGACCAACAGGAAAATGTCGGACAAAACCGTGGAGGCGGCGCTGGCGAGTCTGGCACTGGGCTGGTTGTTCTGGATTGCCGGCTTTGGTGCGCTCCATCTGTTGCTCAATGCTCTCGGGGTTGCACCCTCGGACAAATTCGTTGACGAAGTGCGCTGGTGGTATGTACCGGCGACTCTGGTTTTGGCCTGGATAGCCATGGGCATCGGCATGTTAATGACGATTGCCGGCAAGGGTCTGCGGTACTTCCAAGTGGGAGTGGGCTGCTACATCTTCTGGCTGATTGGGACCGTGGCGCTGAACTACCTATCTGATCCCTCCTGGTCCCGGTACTTCAGCGCGGGATGCGCCACGGGGGCGGGCGTGGCTTTGTTGGTCTGGACGATCTGGCTTTACCTTGAGGCCAGGCGCAAACGATTGCTTGGAGGCCAGGAACTCCTCCTCGCGCTGGCCGCCTACGTTGTCCTGGCAGTCGTTCTGGTCCTGGGTATGGGGCCGCGCGCGCTGACCGACGGACCGGTTCTGATCCTTGGCCTTGGCTTGATCGCCACGAGCGTCGCCCCCTTTGCCGGCGCGCCACTCGGACTGAGTTGGAACCGGACAAGATAGTCCCCGGTGGAAATGTAGGGGTCGGCTTTGGCCGCCAGGAAAGGTGCTCGCATCAATCGAAGATTGCTCGCACTCATCGAGAGCCTTCCTGGCGGCTGAACTTACCACGCAGCAGCAAGGAGACCTTGATGATCACGATGAAAAGCGAATGGCGCGAGATGCTTCCCACGTGGGCGTTCGCGGTTTTGTTGCCCGCGCCGATGGCGACTTTTTGGCACGAGGGCCCAGGCCGCGATTTTGCCTACGCCTACCTTTTTCTGGGCTGCTCACTCCTTGCGGCCGAGCGTTTTAGAAAAGGCGCAGAGAGTTACGCCAGAGAAAAAGCAGAGCAGGGCGCCGGAGAAATCTGGCGCATTCGGATGATGTCTTTGAGCACGGCCATGCTCGCAGCCGTCGGAGTTTTCAGCGGTTTTGCCTGGGCGATTGCTGGCGAGTGGAGTTTCTCGATTCCGCTGTTCGCACTGCTCGCGGTGATTCCCGCGCTCTCTGCGATTCCTTATTTCGTGATGAGCACGGGCAAGGAGTATGGTGCGATTCTGCTCGTGGTCTTTTGCCTTGCTTTGATCAAACTGGCCGGATGCGTGATCGTGCGAGTCGTCTACGGCCCCAACGCGTTGCCCGAAGGCAGGATGAATCTTCCCTGGGAAGAGCCCAATCTGCTCGTCTGGTTTTGCCTGGGCGGCATGCTCGGTTTGTCCGCCGTTTGCGGATTCTTGGGACAGAGATTATTTGTGCGCGGCGAGAAACGCCTCGATCATGTCGCGATTCGGTAAGCCAGTTTGAGCTCCCATCGATCGTGCCTTGAGGGCGGCCGCCGCGCTCGCATAGTTCAGCCGTTCTTCAAGCGGATAACCCAGGGCCAAAGCCGCGGCATAGACCCCATGAAAAGCATCGCCGCAACCGGTGCTGTCCACCACTTCGACCGCAAAGGCCGGCCACTGGATGGTGCCTTCGGCGGTTTTCACCCAGCAGCCGTTTTCTCCGTCGGTGACGATCGTCGTGCCTGCGTGCTCTTTGGAGAGGATTTCCACCGATTCGCGCGGGTCATCCCGCCCCGAACGCTTGGTTGCGAATTTTCTCGACAGGATGAGATGATCGACCCAGGGAAGGATTTCCGCGAAGCGGGGATGTTCATCCCGTTCGAAATCGGCAACGACGGGAATACCCGCCTTGCGGGCGATCTTCGCGGCGCGGATCATGCCCTCGATGCCGTAATGGTCCACAAAAAGGATCTTGGAAGAGAGGATTACTTCTTCATCGGGCCAGGTCTCGAGTGCGCCGAGCCGCCCGGGCAAATCGAAAAAGATGGTGCGGGTCTTTGCGCTCTGATCGATGACAATGGTCGAGCGGATCGGACGAAACTGTTCGTCGTGCCGGCAATGGGACAGGTCGATTCCCTCTTTCTGGAAGCGCTGGCGCAAAAAATGAGAATCGTCATCGCTGCCCAGGCTGCCGGCATAGGCGACCTGGGCGCCAAAGCGGGCCGCCGCGACCATGGCGTTGCCCGTCAGGCCGCCGCCTTGACGCTGCCGTTCGATAAGCCGGGTCTTCGTGTCGGGCTCGGGCCAGTGCGAGCACAGGAGCAATTCGTCGATGGCCAGGCAGCCAAGCCCAAGGAAATCGATTGCTGACATCAAACCGCCACAACGGAAAAAGCCCGCGAGAAATCAAAAAAGGGCGAATTCCGGCGAGCCGGAATCCGCCCTTCGAGTTTTGTTGTTTCGTTAGGAAGATCGCTTAGTAGCGGCCGCTGTCGCCGTAGCTGCCACGTCCGCCGTAGCCGCCCTGACCGCGGTCGCCGCGGCCTCCTCGGTCACCGCCCCCGCCGCTGCCGCCGCCATAACCGCCACCGCCGCCGCCGCCATAACCGCCCCCGCCGCTGCTATAGCCGCCACGGCCGCCGCCGCCCCCTCCGGAACGACCACCGCCGTAACCACCGCGACCGCCGCCGCCACCCTCTTCACGAGGGCGGGCCTCATTGACCGTCAGCGCCCGGCCGTTGAATTGTTGGCCGTTCAGTCCTTCGACTGCCGCCGCCGCCTCAGCGTCGCTTCCCATCTCGACGAAGGCGAAGCCGCGCGAGCGGCCTGTCTCGCGGTCCATGACCACCTGGGCCCGGGCCACTTGCCCATACTGCCCAAACAGGTTCAGGAGCTCGTCGGCGGAGCACTCCCAGGAGAGATTTCCGACATAGATATTCTTCGCCATAACCAATTCATCCCATAAAAACCGAGAGTCCTTCAAACCGATCGGCTAAAGATTTGCCAATCGGCCGGAGGATCCGAGACCAGAGGAACTACCAAAACAAGATTGACCAGGACAATCCGCATTCCGGAGAATTTGCCGGAAACTGAAGGGAAAAGGCCGAGCGCACCGCCAGCGGGAAGGAGGCTCCGCGCAGGATTTGCATGCGATGGGACCGATCCAGAGAAATTGCGACGAAGAATTAGCCCGCCCGAGGAAGATTCGAGCGGCACCCGGAATACCCAAGAAAAAATTCCGCCCGCAATGGTCACGGGTCGATATTCTCGCCGACTTCAATTTGACCGGAAAGGAAGAGACGAATCCGGCATTCCAAACAAGGCAAGGGAAATGATTCCCATGGCCCAGAGTGTCATCCGACGGACGAGACTTCGATCCCGAAATCCATGAAGAGCCATAAAACTGCAAGAAGGCCGTTCTTCTTGCATTGATTTTTAATAATCCCGCCATTCCTCCATGTAAAGATCGAATTCCTGGTTTTTTAGGATTTCGGCACTGTGCATCGTACACTTACAGCGGTTTGGGGAAGGCGTTGGCAATAAGGTAATCGCGATTCATCAAGGCAATGAAATCGGCGCTAATTTCCTTGGGACAAACTGCCTCGCATTCGTAATTATTGGAGCAGTTGCCAAACCCTTCGGCGTCCATCTTCGCGACCATATTGCGCACCCGTTCCTTGCCTTCGGTTTCACCCTGGGGCAAGAGTGCCAGATGACCGACCTTGGCGGCAACAAACAACATGGCCGAGGCATTGGGACAGGCCGCCACGCACGCGCCGCAGCCGATGCATTGAGCGGCGTCCATCGCCAAATCCGCCTGGACCTTGCCCACCGGCACGCTGTTGCCATCGGGCGCGCCACCCGTGTTGACCGATACGTAGCCGCCCGCCTGTTGAATGCGGTCAAAGGAGGACCGGTCGACCACCAGGTCGCAAAGCACCGGAAACGCGCGGGCGCGCCAGGGCTCGACGACGATGGTCTTGCCGTCCTTGAAATTGCGCATGTAGGTCTGGCAGGTCGTGCCGCGCGTTGGCCCGTGCGCCTTGCCGTCGATCATCATCGAGCAGGAACCGCAGATCCCCTCGCGGCAATCATGATCGAAGGCGATCGGGTCCTTTCCTTCGGCGATCAGGCGGTCGTTGAGCACATCCATCATTTCCAAAAACGACATGTCGGGAACAATGCCGTCGACGGTGTGCGTTTCGAAGGCGCCCTTGGCTGCGCTGTCTTTTTGGCGCCAGATTTTCAAAGTGTATTTCATTACTTGTAACTCCGAACGCTGCGCTTGACGAATTCGTAATCGAGCGGTTCTTTGACCAACTCCGGTTTGTTCCCTTCGCCGGTGTAATTCCAGGCGCTGGCAAAGCTAAAGCGCGCGTCATCCCGCTTGGCCTCGCCTTCTTCCTGGTATTCTTCCCGGAAGTGGCCGCCGCAAGATTCCTCGCGAGTCAGTGCATCAAGGCAAAGGACCTCGGCGAAATCGATGAAATCGGCGACCCGGCCCGCATATTCGAGCGCCTGGTTCATCCCGGTACCGGTGCGGGGAACGGAAACTTCTTTCCAGAACCGCAGCCGCAAATCGTAGATCAATCCGAGCACTTTTTTGAGGCCGGCTTCGTTGCGGGCCATGCCGCAATACTCCCAGACCAGCTTGCCCAGTTCACGATGGAACGTTTGGGCAGCGACTTTCCCCTTCACATTTTGCAGCCGCTCCAACTTTTGCGAAACATCGCGTTCCGCCTGGACAAATTCGGGGCCATCGGTCTTGTTCGAGCCCGCCTTGACCCCCGCCAGGTAGTTCGTGATCGTGTAAGGCGCGACAAAATAGCCGTCGGAAAGGCCCTGCATCAGCGCGCTGGCGCCCAGGCGATTGGCTCCATGGTCGCTGAAGTTGGCTTCACCCAGCACGAACAACCCGGGAATATTGCTCATCAGGTGGTAGTCGACCCACAACCCGCCCATGCAATAGTGCACCGCCGGGTAGATGCGCATCGGCACCTGGTACGGGTCTTCGCCGGTGATGTGCGCATACATGTCAAAGAGATTGCCGTAGCGCTCTTGAATCGTCTTCTTGCCCAGACGCCCGATGGCATCCGCAAAGTCGAGATAGACGCCCCGGCCCAATTCCCCGACCCCTTTGCCCTCGTCGCAGGCTTCCTTGGCCGCGCGCGAGGCGATGTCCCGCGGTGCCAGGTTGCCGAAACTGGGGTATTTGCGTTCGAGGTAATAATCGCGTTCGCCTTCGGGAATCGAGGCGGGGTTGCGCTTGTCCCCCTTGCTCTTGGGCACCCAGATGCGGCCGTCGTTGCGAAGCGACTCGCTCATCAGCGTGAGCTTCGACTGGAAATCGCCATTCACCGGAATGCAGGTGGGGTGGATCTGTGTGTAACAGGGGTTGGCGAACAGGGCGCCGCGCCGGTAGGCCCGGTAGGTCGCCGAGACATTGCAGCCGACGGCATTGGTCGACAGATAGAAGACCGGTCCATAACCGCCGGTGGCGAGCACCACGGCGTCGGCACTGTGGCGTTCGATCGCCCCGGTAACCAGGTTGCGCACGATGATCCCCTTGGCGACGCCGTTGACGACGACCAGGTCGAGCATTTCGTTACGAGTGTGCGACTTGACGTTGCCCAAGGCGACCTGACGGTTCAGCGAAGCGTAGGCGCCAAGCAACAGTTGTTGACCGGTTTGACCACGGCAATAAAAGGTGCGCGAAACCTGCGCGCCGCCGAAGCTGCGATTGTCGAGCTGGCCGCCATATTCGCGCGCGAAGGGGACCCCCTGAGCGACGCACTGATCGATGATGTTCACGCTCATCTGGGCGAGGCGGTAAACATTGCCCTCGCGCGCCCGGTAATCGCCGCCCTTGAGCGTGTCGAGGAAGAGCCGGTCGATCGAATCGCCGTCGTTGCGGTAATTCTTGGCGGCGTTGATCCCCCCTTGAGCGGCGATGGAGTGAGCTCGCCTTGGGGAATCTTGAAAACAGTAGGTGGAAACCTGGTAGCCCAGTTCGGCGAGAGATGCCGCGCACGAGCCGCCCGCCAGGCCGGTTCCCACCACGATGACATGGTATTTCCGCTTGTTGGCGGGGTTGACCAGTTTCATTTCCAGTTTGCACCGGTCCCATTTTTCGGCCAGGGGACCGGGAGGAACTCGCGAATCAAGTTTCATTGCGTCTTCTAACTCCCAAAGAAGGCCCGAGCCCGCCTTCCCTTTCGTAGGAAATGCCTGACGCATCCACGCCAGGTGTTTGATGGACCCGGCGGGAAGATCCCGCCGGGAATGTTGAGTGGATTACGATTTCGGTTGGGACGATTCGGCGTCCTTCTTGGCCTTGCCATCCGCGGGGGGAGTTTTCGCTTTTTCATCGCTTGACGGCGATTTTGTTTTTTCATCCGAAGGGGCGGATTTTGCTTTTTCGTCCGCAGGAGCCGCTTTACCTTTTTCCTCCGCCGGCGCGCCCTTACCCATCCCCTTCTTGCCCGCGCCATCTTTCCCCTTGAAACCGCCGCCTCCCATTTTGGGCCGGATTTTCTGCAGGTCGATTTTGCCGGATTCCACATCCTTTTTAAAGGCAGGAGTGCCTTCCAGGGTGTCCGGTGCGGCCAAGCCAGCGCCCGATTTCCGGGTCGAAGTATCCTTTTTCTGCTCGTCCTCTTCGGGATAGACATTTCCCATCGTGTAATTGACGATCGTGATCGGGATTTTGCGCCCGTCTTTTGGGTCGATCGCCTTCATATGGGCCATGCCGTAACCGGCCTGAATCGCGAGCGGAATCGAGCAATTCCCCACGAAAACGATCAAGGCCACGAGCGGGCCGACCCAGGCGGTGCCGCTGCGCCAGGAATTGCGGTTTAGCCCTAGCGATTGAAACCAGCTGGAGGCGCCATGCCAAAGATGCGTGGCGAGCACTGCTTGCGCCACGATGTAGAAGACCGTGATGAAAATGTCCCGGAAGGCAAAGACCACCATCGCATAGACATCGAAGTAATGCGGTCGCTTCGGATCGAGCGGGTAAAGCCAGTCGTGACTGAAGTCGGTCCAGCCGAGGGTGAAATGCGCCAGGTGATAGAGCACGAAAATGAGGATGACCAGGCCGGTCAGCAACATGTGGCGCGAGGCCCAGTCGGACACCTGAGGCTCATGATTTTGGTAACCCACCGGCCGCGCTTTTTGATTGTCGGCGCGAATCATGAATGCCAGGACGATATGCACCAGAAACAGAGCCAGCAGACCGGCTCGCGCCACCCATATCGCCACCCCGTGGCCGGCTTCTTTCAGAAACTCGGCATAGGTATTGATCGCATCAGGACCCAAAAAAATCAACAAGTTGCCGGTCATGTGGCCGAGAACGAAAAGGACGAGCAGGAGGCCCGTCACCCCCATGGCATACTTTTTTCCCAAGGAACTTGTAAGAAACTGCGGCGGTGATGACATGCCCAAGGCCCTTTCCGAACGCTTTGCGACCGACCCTATACTCTCTTTATCAATTTTGGGAAATTGCGGGAACTAGCCCGGAAGGTACAGGTCGTTTTGCTTTAAGTAAATTTCCACCGCTCTGGGTACCAAATAGCGAATCGATTGGCCTGCCGCGACCTTTTTACGCAGATCTCTGCTGGCAATGCCGACAAGCGCCGCGTCTTTTACCCAGATTAAGCGAGCGGAATCTTTGGCGGGATTACCCAGTTTTTCCCACCAAAGTGCTTCATTCCAGGCAGGCGCTCCAGGTCGCGGGTAAACGATCAGCCCGGCCCGATCGAGTACGAGGCGCGGTTCGCGCCAGCCAGGGAGATCGTTCAGGCTGTCTTCGCCCAAAATGAGGTGAAAGTCGGCATTTTTGTGGGCCGATTTCAGCGCTTCGAGGGTCTGGTAGGTGAAATTGGGAGCGGGAAGCGTTTCTTCGATCGTTTCGAGGCGAAAGGAGGTATTTCCTACAATCGCCAGGCGGGTCATCGCCAGGCGATGCTCCCAAGTTGAGAGTGCTTTGGAGGATTTGTGAGGCGGTTGGGCCGAAGGCATCCACCAAACTTCATCCAGGCGAGCCGATTCCAGGCAAGCCTGGGCCATGATCAGATGTCCCAAATGCGGCGGATCGAATGCGCCTCCCAAAATTCCCACTCTCATCAACTTCGTCCTCTTCGGAATCCAGTCATAGGAAATCTACATAGGATTCGTGCACTGGCCGCATTGCCGAGCAGTTAAGCGACTGGCCGATCCCAAGCGCGGATTGCGATCGAAGCAGGGGGAACTCCCTGCAAAGCCGCTCGCCCGGTTCGTGTGTCGCGGTGTTCGTGATCCGCAGCCAGCGCCGAAGGCGGAAGAAAAAACGCCGAAGGCGGAAGAAAAAACGCCGAAGGCGAGAGGAAAAACGCCGAAGGCGCAAGAGAAAAAACGGAAGCAAAATGAGCCAAAAGACCTGGGGCGGGCGTTTTGAGGGCGGCGTCGACAAGCGAACCGAACTTTACACCGAATCGATCAGTTTCGATCGGCGGCTCTACCGCCATGACATTCTCGGTAGCAAGGCCCACGCGGCGATGCTTGCTTCCGTGGGGCTCATCACCGCGGCCGAGTCGGAATCGATCGCGACCGAACTTGAACGGATTGGCGATGAAATCGAAGCGGGAAAAATTCCCTTTCTAACCTCACTGGAAGACATTCACACGCATATCGAGGGAGAACTCATCAAGCGCTTGGGCGATACCGGCCGCAAATTGCACACAGGCCGCAGCCGCAACGACCAGGTCGTTACCGCGATGAAGCTCTGGACCCGGGACGCGCTCGACCGGATCGACGCCGGGGTGCTCGATGCCCAGAAAGGATTTGTCGAAGCGGCGATCAAGCATCAAGACCTGGTCATTCCCGGTTACACGCATCTGCAACGGGCCCAGCCGGTGCTGGCGGCTCATTATTTCCTGGCTTATGTCGAAAAATTCGAACGTGACCGCGAGCGCCTGGCCGATTGCCGCAAACGCCTCAATCGACTGCCCCTGGGCGCCGCCGCGCTGGCGGGTAGCTCCTTGCCGATCGATCGGCGTCATGTGTGCCAAACGCTGCAATTCGATTCGGTCGCCGCCAATAGCCTCGATGTCTCTTCCGATCGAGATTTCTTGATCGAGTATGTCTTTGTCTTGTCGACCATTGCCCTTCACTTGGGGGGCTGGGCGGAAGAATGGGTGCTCTGGTCGACCACCGAGTTTGGATTCCTGAATCTGCCTGATGCCTTCTGCACCGGGTCGAGCATCATGCCGCACAAGAAAAACCCTGACGTGCTTGAGCTGATGCGCGGCAAGACGGCGCGTGTGATCGCCGATTTGAACCGTCTACAAATTCTGGTGAAGGGCCTGCCCCTGGCTTACAACCGCGACTTGCAAGAAGACAAGCCCGCGGTGTTTGACGCCCACGACACCGTTGAGGCGTCTCTCGATTTGGCCGGGGCCATCGTTCGCCAGTCGAGCTTGCGCGGGGATAATATTCAAAAGCGGATCGAAGACGGGTTTCTGGATGCAACGACTTTGATGGAGTTTTTGGTTTTGCGGGGGGTCCCCCTGCGGACCGCTCATGAGATAGTGGGCAAACTGGTGCGACTGTGTGAGACGCGCGGGTGCCGACTTGCCGATCTGGGAGATCCGGACTTTGAATCCGCCAGCCCGGGGTTGACGCCTGGGGTATATGAAGTGTTGGGGGTATCCCGGTCCCTGGCGGCATTCCGTTCCGAAGGATCGACGGCGCCCCTGGAAGTTGCGAGGCAGCTTGATTCGTGGAGAAATCGCCTGGGGATCTAGCCGCGAGCTGGGTCTCAAGGCTCCCATCTCCTCGATATTCAGCCTGCCTGAGTCGAGGAGAATGGGTCAGTTATGGATCATTTTGCATACCGATCGGGCAAGCTTTACTGCGAGAATGTTCCGGTCCGCGAGCTGGCCGAAACCTACGGCACGCCGCTTTACATCTACAGCAGCGCGACGCTGGTTCACCACCTGACCCAGATTCAAAAAGCGTTTAAGCCGGCCGACCCGCTCATCTGCTATTCGGTGAAAACCAACGGCAACCTCTCGATCCTCAAATTGATGAAGGAGCATGGCTCCGGATTCGATGTGACAAGCAATGGCGAACTTCACCGCGCTCTGGCGGCCGGATCTTCGGGCGAAAAAATCGTCTTCGCTGGGGTCGGCAAAACCGAGGCCGAACAGCGCCGCGCCCTGAGCGAAAAAGTCTTCCTTTTCAATGTCGAAAGCGAAGCGGAACTGCACGCTCTGGCCAAGGTCGCCGGTTCTCTGGGGGTCAAGGCTCCGGTGGCCTTGCGCGTCAATCCCGACCTACCGCCCAAGACCCATGCCAAAACCGACACCTCGGTCAAAGGGGTGAAGTTCGGCCTGGATATCGACACGATTCTTGAAGTGGCAGAGAAAGTCGTCGGCGACAAGAGGCTCGATATCATCGGGCTGCACATGCATCTCGGCTCGCCGATTTTGAGCGCCGAGCCTTACAAGCTGGGCGTGGCCAAGGCTAAAACGCTGATTTCGGCGCTGCGCAAACAGGGTCACCCGATTAGCGTCCTTAACATGGGCGGGGGATTCGGTATCCATTACCGCAAACAGGAAGCACTGCCCGCACAGGCGTTCGCCGATGTGATTTTGCCTGCTGTCAAGGAGCTGGGCTGCAAGCTCGTGCTCGAACCGGGACGCTTCATTGCCGGCAATGCGGGCATCCTGATTGGCCGCGTTATTTACACCAAGGAATCGGGCGGCAAACTGTTCATCATTCAAGATGCCGCGATGAATGATCTGATTCGGCCGACGCTTTACGATTCGTTTCACCGAATTTGGCCCGTGGAGCCGGCCAAGGGATTTGAAACTCCCCCCGAAGATTACGAGGCGCCCGGCGCCGGCACCATTTCCGTCGATGTCGTGGGGCCGGTTTGCGAAAGCGGCGACTTCCTCGCCAAACAGCGCTCGCTTCCTCCCATGGCGGCGGGCGACCTCCTGGCCGTTTTCAGTGCCGGCGCCTACGGCATGGCGATGAGCTCCAACTACAACAGCCGGCCGCGTGCGGCCGAAGTCATGGTTGAAGGCAATCAACACAGGCTCATCAGGCGCAGGGAAACTTGCGCCGACCTGATCTCTTTGGAAACCGAATTTCTTGGCAATTAAGGTCAAGCCAGGCCGCAAGATGGGCCTTTAGCAGTTTGGGAGAGAATCCATGATGGCGGGATACCCAAAAAGTTGGGGCACCATGACCAAAGCGTTGACTCGCCGCCTGGGCTGGGCGGCCCTCGTCGGCAGTTCCGTGGTCTTCACCACCACGGCGGTCTGCGCACAGGATCCGGCTCAGGATCCTCCGCCAGAAAAGCCGGCACAAGAGAAACCGGCGCCAGGGGCCAATCCCGAAGCGGCGGTTCAACCCCCCGCGGAGGAAAAGACGGACTCGGGGCCGGTCCAGATTTTTGGACAGGGCTTCGCCCGCGTGCCCAAAAACACCGCCGAATTCTATGCCGCCATCGATTACGAAATCGAATCCGGAAACCTGCCGCTTGCCGGCCGGTTGATCGTGATGATGATGGCAAGCAATCCGAGCGAAGCGGAGTTGGCCGAACTGGCGCGCACCGCTCCCTTGACCAAGATCATCTCCTATCGCCGCTTCTCCAAGTGGGATGCCAATCCCAAAGTCAATGAGCAGTACAAAAAGGCGCTGGAAGACCTGATCAAGAAAACCTCCGACGCCTACACAAAGGTTCTCAAGGATCCAGAACGGATTCGCAAGATCATCGAATACCTTGAAGGCGATAGCCGGGAATTTGCTTTTGGCGTCAACCAGCTTCACGAAATGGGCCCGCTGGCCATTCCTCCGCTCGTCGATGTCATGCTCCAATTGCCCGACGCCAAGGACCGGGCCGCCGTTGTCAAGGCGATTCGCAAGCTTGGACCCGAGACGACCACTCCGCTCGTCGCCGGCCTTTCGGCACCGGACGATCTGCTCAAAATCGAACTGATTTCGCTGCTCGTCGATCGCAAGGCGACCCAGGCCATCGGCGAGCTATGGCTCCTTGCCGGGACGGCCGCCAATCCCGGCGTGCGTGCCACCGCCCTCAAGGCGATCAGCTCCATCAGCAACGTTCCCGAATCCCGCTTGCCCGCGCCGGTCGATGCGCTGACGCAACTGGCCGAAGACCACTACAAGCAGAAATTTCAGTACCCCAATCCGAACCGGGTGGAAATCTGGCGCTTTGATGAACCGTCCGGCAAGATCGTGCGCGGCATCGCCGGCGCGGAATACCCGACGGCAAGCCAGGTCGAAGAGCTTCTCGGCATGCGCTATGCGTTTGGGGCGCTCAAGGTCGACAAATCCAATCGCGGCGCGCAGAAGGTGCTCTTGAGTTTGGGCATCGACAAGGGGATGGCCCGCGTCAAGGACAACGACCTGAGCAAGCCGCTGGGTATGACCAACCCGCGTCTGGCCGATTTCCTCGACACCGCCGATCCTACCATCCTTATGGAGCTACTGGAGCAGTCTCTGGCTTCGCGCAAGACGCTTGAAGTGCTCGCGCTCGTCAAGGCGATTGGCCAGCAGGCCGAGCCGCGCGCGGCTCAACCCTGGTTTACGCGCAAGCCGCTGTTACAAAGGGCGATGTCCTACGGCGAACGGCGTGTCGAATGGGCCGCGGCCCAGGCCTATTTGCGCGCGGCCGAAGCGGCGGGAGCCACGGCCTCGAATCAAGTCGTCGAGGTTCTTTCCCGCTCGATTCTCGGTTGGATCACCGGGCCTACCGCCGCGGTCAGTCATTCGCACATCATTGTCGCATCGGACAATGCCGACATGGCCAAGCGGATGCTCGAACGGATCAAAGACCTTGGCCGCGAAGGGATTCACGTGGTCAACGGCGGCGATCTGTTGCGCCGGCTCAACCGCGCCTCCGATGTCGACATGGTCATTCTCGATCCGAATCTTCCCGGCTACGGCACGGCGAGCCTGGTCGCTCAATTGCGCTCCGACAAGCACTACGGCCAGCTTCCGCTCGTCATCCTCGGGCTTGCCAAGACGCTTGAAGTGCGGGACATTCTCCTCGAGTATGCCGACAACTACCGGCAACTGGAAGTCCTTAACGACGAACTGGCGATCCGGGACAACCGCCTGGCTTCGATCAAAAAAGATTTCGACACCGAGGAAGCGGCCATCAAGAAGGCCGAGTCCGAAATTCGCGGCGGGCCGACTAAACGCGCCGAAATGCAGGAATCGATTCAAACCCGTGATAAAAATGCGCGGGCCAAATATGCCGGCGAGAGTCAACGAGCGACGGAGCAGTTTACTTTCACCGCGCGGCAGGTGTCGCGCCGCGAAGCCCTGCTCGCGCGTCAAAAAGAACTGCTGGTCGCATTCGAGGCGCGCGAGGAACGCCGCTTCCGCCAAATTGAGGCCCAATGGGGAAATCTCCCCTCGACCCTGGTCGTGCATGGCGCCGATGCCGCCGCCCCCATGATGCTGCAGCAAACCGTTTCGACCTGGATCAGCCAGCTGAAACTGCCTCCCTTGACCGACGAGGAGAGGCAGATCATGGCGGAAATGGCCGTGTTCCAATTGTCGCGCATGGCCGACGGTTCGCCTCCGGGATACGACATCAAACCCGCCGCGGAGGCGTTGCTTGCGGTGCTGCGTTCGACCAACTTGGCCGATCCCGTGCTTGGAGCGGCGATTCGCGCCGTGGCCCAGCTTCCCGGCACTCCGGCTCAGCAGCGGCTGGCCGAGTTTATCATGGACAAAAAACGCTCCAGTCAGGTGCGTGCGATCGCGGCCGATGCCCTGGTCATGAGCTTCAGGCGCCACACCGTTCATCTGCCCGAAGCGAAGCGCAACGAACTGGTCGCGGCGGCGGATCAATCGACCAACGACCCGATTCTGCGCGAAAAACTCGGTGCGCTCATTGGGGTCTTGAAGCCTTCCGTGTCCCAAACCGGCGAGCGGCTTTTGAAAATCGAACCAAAACCCGGACGCTAATTTCCGCGAATTACTCTCCGCTCAAAAAGCGAGCCACCTCTATGAGGACGGCTCGCTTTTTTTGTTCGAAGTCGCGGTTCGCGGCGATGACGGCACGCCTGGGGTGATGATCCCAGGCCTGTCTGACGAGAGATTCGCGCAGGCGCGCCTCCTGGTCTTCTTCGAAGCGGCTTGGATTGCCCTGGCGGGAAAAAAAAACGTCCCCGGCCATGACGGAGCTTTCCAGGTGAATGACCCCGTGGTAGCGGGCCTGGCAGAACTGAAGTTCCAGCAGGAAATGCGTGAGAAAGGGGGCGAGGCCGCCTGGCCAGTAGGCGGCTCCATCAAGGAGGCCACGGTCGCATACAAGCCACTGCCGGCCAAGGGCGCGCGCTTCCGTCTCCTTCGCTTGCTCCAGTTCCCATTGAGAGCGCAGCACCTCTTCCTGAAATCGCTTGCGCCACGATTCCTCGGCGCGAAGCGCGGAAGTCCAGTCAGGAAATTCCTCAGAAGCAGGGCAAGGGCGATTGAGCACTAGGGTCGCCGATTCGGGCACCACGACGACCAGGTCGCCAAACCTCTGAGCAATCGCTTGCAGGCATTCGGTTTTTCCGCCGCAGGGCCCTCCAGTCAGCACGATTTTTTTCAAAGGCGTGGCTTCCCAATCCGGCACCAATCCCCACCCGGCGCTTTTTCCGAGACTGTGGTATTTGCGCGAATGACGGCCACGGCCCGGCTTTCCCAGGAGTGAAGCCGAATTTTCCCTCTTTTCACAATGGCGCTTTCCTGCCGGGATTTCCGTGACATGAGGGGCACGGGGGTGAAGGGGCGGAGTGGTTTCCATGGGCAAGCCGCTCTTATCAATGATAATGACTCCATGAAAGCTCCCGCTGGCTTCCCGTTGGGTTGGCCTCACTGGGCGATTCGAACCTCTTGGACTTTTTGGATTTCTCGGATTTTCTGAAATTCGCCCTTTGGTTCTTTCGATTTTCGCGGGGAGTGGGATTTGGAAGGTGCTTCGACATCCATGGCTGGCGCGGTTCTAACGATCGAAAGTCCCTGGACCACCCCGGTTCTGGCGCCATTTCGTGGTGCCATTGTCACTCTTGGCAATTTTGATGGTGTCCACCGGGGACATCAGGACTTGCTCAAGCGGGCCCGCACTCTGGCGGGACCCCAGAGAAAACTAATCGCCGCGACCTTTGATCCCCATCCACGCTTTCTTTTGCGCCCCCTCGAAACAGGTCCTCCCTTGCTGACCTTGGAACGCAAGGCGCAAAAGCTGCTGGCGGCCGGAGCGGACCGGGTCGTCGTCTTTCGCATTGACCGGCATTTCTTGCAGCTTTCGGCGCAAAAGTTCTTTGACGACATCATCGTGGGCGTGCTGGGCGCGTCTTTCTTGGTGGAAGGAACGAATTTTTGCTTTGGCAAAGCCCGCGAAGGCACCGTGCACCTGCTCGGATCGATGTGCGAACGTTCAGGCATCGGCCTGTCGCTGCATGACGGTATTTGTGAGCAAGGAGAGTGGGTTTCCACCAGCCGGATTCGCGAAAAGATTGAGAAGGGAGACCTTGAAGGGGCCGAAGCCATGCTCGGTTCGCCCGTGGAATTGACCGGAAAGGTGGCACATGGCGCGCGCCGGGGCCGAACGATTGGGTTTCCCACCGCCAATCTGGAAGTGGCCGGGCAACTGGTTCCCGCTCATGGGGTCTACGCCGCCCAGGCCGTGCTTGACGATGGCCGGGTTTTCGCTGCCGCGGTGAATGTGGGGCCCAATCCGACCTTTGGGGAATTGGCGGTAAAAATCGAAGCCTACCTGATCGGCTTCGAGGGGGACCTCTACGGCCAGTCGATCCGTTTGGAATTTCGGGAACGCCTGCGTGAGCTGTGCGCCTTTGCTTCGGCCGACGCACTGAAAGAGCAGTTGCAAAAGGACGTCGCCCGCGCGGCCGCACGCTTTGCCGGTCAGATTCCCAAACATTTCGCATCCGCGGCCAAAAACCGGGAGGAGTTGCCGTCATGAGCGTCGCCGAAGATCCGGTGGATCCTGAGTTTTTGAAAGAGGCTCAAGAAGTCGTCGATGAGCTGGGACTGCCGCTCGTGGGAGAGCGGGGCAAGGTGGTGGTCAAGGGCCGTAGTGGTCCCGCCCTGCTCGTGTCGCTTGACGGCAGTTGCCAGTTTTGCCCTAGCAGTTTGCGGCTCGTCCTTCTGGGAATTGAAGAGGAACTGTCTCGCCGCCTTCCGGGAATCGAATACATCGAGCCCGTGATGGATTAAAAGGTGGAAAATCGCGAGTCGAGGATCGGAATTTCGACCGTGGATTTTGATAAATAGATGACAATAAGTAGATGGTAAGTAGAGAAAAACAAAAAGAGTGGAAGGTAAGTCGCATGGGCGATGCAAACGAGATCTTTGAAGTCGCGGAGGCCGCTTTTGAGAAAGAGGTTCTCGAACATTCGCGGACTCAGCCTGTTATGGTCGATTTTTGGGCGAAGTGGTGCGCTCCGTGCGTCAAACTGAAACCCATTCTCGAAGAGGCGGCCAGGCGCGCCGCGGGCTCGTTTCGCCTCGTCAAAATCGACATCGATGCGTCGCCCAACTTGGCCAATGCCTTTGGCATCGCGAGCATTCCCGCGGTCATGATGTTTCGCGACGGCAAGCCGGTCGACTCGTTCGTCGGCCTGATTTCGCCGGAAGATCTCGATCGTTTCATTGCCCGTTCAATGCCCCAGCCGGCCGATCAATTACTTGCAAAGGCGCGCGAGGCCAAGGCGAATGGGCAATCGAGCGAGGCGGCCGATTTGTGCCGCCAGGCCCTTGAGATCGATCCGGGACAGGATGGGGCGAGAATTCTCCTTGCCGGAGTGCTTTTGGAGGAGAAGGAAAAGCCGATCGACATTGCCGCGATCGAGACCTTGCTCGAACCCTTGGCCGATTCGGGGCAGGTTGGCCGGGAAGTGCTGCATCTCAAGGCGAAAGTCTTTTTCGCGAAATTGGCGCAGGCGAAGGCCGAAGCGAACACTCCCAAAAGCAAAGCCGCCGAGCTTTGCGCCAAGGCCGGAGAAAAAGCCAGGTTGGGCGAGGTCGAAGCGGCGATCGAGGATCTCCTTGCCGCGGGAGAACTGGATTTCAAGCTGGCCAAGGGGCCTGTCAAGGAAGGCCTGGTTCACTGTTTTCATCTTTTGGGTGAAGGCCACCCGAAACTGGCGAGCTATCGCAACCAGCTCATGATGCTTTTGACTTAGAAAGCGGCACCCGGGGCCTTGGCAAGCGGCGCCCGGGGACTTGGAAAGCGGCGCTTGAGGCGGGCGGCTTCCGCGAAGTCGCTTCGGCCAATCGCCCCGAACAGGCGTCGTTTTCACCACGCTTACCTAGAAAATCCACTACAAGGAGTCGATGTCATGTCCGTGCTTACCGATCGGATCGCGCAGTTTCGCAAAATGGCCCAGGATGATCCTGAAAACGAGTTGGGCCACTACCGCCTCGGTCAACTACTTGCCGAGGACAACCAGTTTGGCGAAGCGGCCCTGTCCTTTCGCAAAACCCTGGAACTAAGCCCGCAGTTCTCCAAAGCCTATCAGCTTTTGGCGGAAGCTCTGGTCAAGAACGGGCAGAAGGAAGAGGCGATCGTGGCCTTGACCGACGGCTACAAGATCGCCGACGAACGCGGCGACCTGATGCCGCGCGACGCCATGGGAAAAATTCTGGGTGAACTGGGGGCGCCCATTCCCGCTTCCAGCCGGCCGGCAGCGGCCAAGGCGACGGTTTCGGGAACGGGGACAGGTGGTTTTTCCTGCAAGAGGCCTGGCTGCCTGGAAGGGCGAAATGCTTCTCAGTTGTCCGCGCCGCCGATCAACGACGAAATCGGCCAAAGGATTTACCAGGAAATTTGCGCCAGTTGCTGGACCGACTGGCTGAAGAATCACTCGATCAAGGTGATCAACGAGTTGCGGCTGAACCTCAGCGAAGAAAAACAGTACGCCGAGTACGACCGTTACATGAAGGAATTCCTTGGTTTCGATAGTGAGAAAATCTCACTGGCCTGACCTGACGCAAAGGGACAGCTTCCGATCCCAACGAATTTGACAGGCAAGCCGGACCAGATCGCCCGGCTTGCCTTGTTTTTGGAATCTCGTCCGTGAATTCAGGGGTAGGATGAAATGTTGGATCTCCATCGGGTGGGCCATGAATCGTCCCAGCGTTTTTCTTGAATCCCTCGCCTCAGGCGTCCGGTCGCTCTTACAGTCGGCCCCCTGGTCGCACTGGCACAACGAATTGACCTGGACCAAGAACCTGGCCAAGGGGGTTTGGTTGCGCTGGTCGCAGCGTGTGGAAGAACGCCAGCGCTTTGCCGATTTGAATCTGCTTCTGGAATCGTCGGACGAAACGACGTCGGTTCATGCCGAACAACTCGTACAGTCCAAAGGGATCGAACTCTCTCCGGAAGATCGCTACCGCTTGCAAAGCCTTTTGTTGTCGGCCCGGGATATTGCCCGGGGGCATTTTCGGCGCCAAACGGACCCCAGGGGCAAATCGACCCCAGACTGGTTTAACCCCAAGGCCGCGGAAGACCTGGTTGACATCCTACCGGGGGCCATCCCCTTTCATCGGCCCGACGAACCGGCCCTACAAGGCAAATTGCATTTAAGCCGGCTGCTCTTGCTCAATTCGTGGACGGAAACTTGGAAAGCGCGCGTGGCTTCCGAGGCCCCGCCTCCCAATGGGCAGGGGGCGCCGGTGGTGCTGCGGATTTTCCAGGGGGAATCGGCGATCAAGGCGATGAAGCAGGTCCGCCCGATCCTGATGGACATCCGTGAGAAGATTCAGTTTCCCAACACGTCGCGGTTGCTCAAGGCCAATCAGAACGAAGATTTCGCCTGGGTGGTTCACGATTATCAAAGCGGCACCGGAATCGCCGACCTTGTCCAGGAAGTCCACGGCCATCAGGCCAAGGATGTGTTCCCAAGGCTGGCGCGCTGGGCGAAACGGTTTGCCAACCTGGTAGCCAAGCCGCACACGGACAAGCCGCCGAAGGTGCACGGGCTCCTTCATCCGGAGAGTTTTCTCTTACTCACCGATCAGGAAGAAAAAACGGCCCAGGCGGGCCTGGTCGACTGGGGGATCGGTTCGATCGCGCTCGATTCGGTGCTATCGGAAGGGGCGCGGGCCAAGCCAGCCTGGCTTCCTTCGGGACATCCCTGGTTTTACACGTCGCCTCAGTTGCGGCGCGGCGCGATTCCGGCGCCGACCGACGACGTTTATGCCCTTGGCATGATCTGGTACCACATGTTGCTCAACGATTTCCGGGCGCCGCCGCCGGGGGATGTGAGCTGGGCCGAGCCATTAATGGCCAAAGGGTTCCAACCGGGCCACGCCCGAATTCTCAGTCGTTCGATTTCCGCGGCCGCGGAACGTCGGCCGTTCAATGCCGCCGAATTGGCCCATGCCATCAGCGAGTTGGCCAAGCAGGACAAGTAGAGGGAACATTTCCTTAACTTGAAAGCGTGAGCCACCGATTTTCGTTTATTTCGCCAGTAAAAAAACCATGATCTGTTGCTGATTCGATTTCACCTGCTCATGGCTGCTCTGAAGTTTCGTGACCTGGCCGACCTTGAGCTTCACGGCACTGTTGATCTTCAACTGAGCGGTCGAGTCGGGTGGAAAATCCTCCGGTTTGTCGCTTAGGCCCTGTGTCGTTCGCATCGAACGAGAGTCTTCCACCGTCACATCCACCACCAATTCATTGGGCTCTTCGAATCTGGGTTTGGCCGTCACGGTGGTCCCGAAGCTGGTGTAGGAGTAGTTGCGCTGCGCCAAGCCGTTGCGCCCAGGCCCCATCGATCCGGTGGCGATCGGTCGATTTTCGATCGCGGCAACCTGGGTCTCGCGGTTCTCCCGAAGGTT
Organism: Gemmataceae bacterium; assembly: GCA_965226945.1. Lineage (GTDB taxonomy): Bacteria > Planctomycetota > Planctomycetia > Gemmatales > Gemmataceae > SYLG01. Next base: position 6,512,365 of record OZ245717.1, read on the forward strand.
CAGTTGGATTTTGCGCACCGTTACGGCAATTCCCTCCTTTTGAACCTTGCTCAATTGGGCAATCCATATCTTTTCCGGCTCGGAACCCGGCAGGTCGATGGGACCGGACGCTTCCACGATGATCACTTCCAGCGTGATCTCTTTGGCAGCTCGATCGAGTTTTTCGATCAAGGCGACCGCCGAGTCCACCGCTGGGGGAGGACCGGAAACGAGAATGCCGGAAACGGAACTGCCGGTCGTCGGTTGAATCGTCACGGTGCTGCCGAACGCTTTCTGAAGCGACTTCGCCAACTCCTCAGCCTTGGCATTCTGAAGGAATATGAGCTTTGGCAAATAGGTTTCCTTGGCGACCGGTTTGGGTTTGGGAGACTCCTGAAACGCGATCGTAGGGGAAAGAGTGAGGAGGCAAAGAGAAAGAACGGGAAACATCATGCAACTCCTAAGAGAGGGAATCGGGCAGGAGAGCAGACCAGATGCGAATCGAATTCACATGTGAGGTAAACAAGCCATCAGGCTCGAACCAAGGGCGTCCCACGAGCGAAAAAACGAAAATCGCCGCGAATGTAGGCGCGCTGATTCCGCCTTGTTTGGCTTATCTAATTTACGGAGTTAGGATAGCGGATAAGGATGAGTGAATGATGACGGACGGGGATTTTTCGTCGGCAGGCGGCGCAGAACAATCGCGTGTTCCCTTCGGGGAAGTTCGCGAAATGCGGCCGCCCCTGGCCCATGGAAGTGGGGGCGCGCCTGGGAAGCGCGTGCCGAAGGGTAGAAACCGCAATCGCGCGCAATCGACGTGATGGCGGCATCGGCCCTCAGGGCCACGGGGCCCACAGAGGAATCGGCAACGACCAGCACCAGTGGTAAGCCCGGCCGCAGGTGAGCCGACGCGGCCTTAAGAAAAAGGGCCAGTTCTTCGTGCCAGCGGGCGGCCGCCTTTTGCGGATCGAGGTTGCGATAGGCTGTGCGCGCTCCCATCTCGCCTTTCTCGAATTCTTTGACCTTCAGTCCCAACCAGCGTGAGCGCAGGGCATGATGTTGCGAATAGTCATAGGTCGCCGCGTAGGGAGGCGAGGTGACGATGGCGTCGATCGCCTCGATTTCCAACCCCTTGAGGAGTTGAGCGTTGCCTTGCCAAACTTTTGCAATCTGAGGTTGCGATCCGACAAGCTGGGCAAATTCTGCCGCTCTCTGCGTCAACTCTTCGGTTTTGCGCAGGAAATGCCGTGCGGGAAAGCCCGCTGCCAGTTTTCTTGACTTGGTTGCCGTCGAAGTGTCGGAAGGCTGTCGCGAGAATTTGACGAGCATCGAAGACAACACCATCCACAAATCGGCCGCGGCCGGATGATTTTTTTTTTCTTGAATGCCCATCTGGAGCGAGTCGAGCTCCATGAGGATGTGGGGTTCGAACAGGACGAGGTCGGCCTTGGTGTACTTTTTGGTGGATTTGGCTTTGGCAAGCCGCCGGTCATCGGCGAGCCCCGCGATCGCGCCCGCCGCGTCCAAGAGCAACTGAAGATCCTTCGAGCCGCGGATTTTGGTTTTGCATTTGGAGAGCAGCACGGCAAACGGGTTGAGATCGACTCCAAAGGCCTGTCTGCCGGCAATCAGCGCTTCCACCAGCACGGTACCGCTGCCGCAGAAAGGATCGAGAATGCGCCCTTTTGGCAGGGAAAAACCGGCTACGAGGCGGGCCGCGGTCAGCGGATGCATGCGTGCCGGGTAGGTGTGAAACCCGTGGATGTGTTGGCGGGCCGGGTCGTTTTCTTCATCGGTCGAGGGGGAAACATCGAGGGCATGGGCGAGGACTGCCGCATCGGCCGAATCCCCTTCGGTTTCAATTTTTCCGCCCTGATGGGAAAGCGCCCGCTTTTTCCGTGGAGTTTCAGATCGATCCCCTGCCGGCCTTTGCATTACAACCGCCCCTTGATCTGGCCTCGATCGGCCTCATTCAGTCTAGGGGTTTCGGAAAATCAGGGCGCCGAGTCGCTCGTCGGAATGACCATGTTGAAGGGCAGGTTGCCGCGAACCACCTTTTGCTCGCGCACCAGGAAGAAGCGATAAGAATCGATCTCGTGCTGGTTTTGATTCTTGATTGCGTAGAGTAGATTGTCGTGGCTGACCATTTCCCAATCGTGCAGGCCGACCAGGATGTCGCCCTTTTGCCAGCCGGCGCGAGACGCGGGGCTTTCGGGCCGAACATCGCGAATGATCAGCCCACCGCGCAAACGGTTGTCGACGCGGGTGACTTGGTCGGCACTCACTGCATGAACCATGATCCCAAGTCCTGCCCAGATCTGGTCGCTGGCGCCGCTCTTTTTGGCCACCGGATCTCGAGAAGAGAGCTCCATGGTGACACCCAGCTTCAGTTCCTTGCCATCCCGTTTGACCAGGAGGTTGACCTTATCGCCTTGCGAACGTTCCAGGAAGCCTTTCTCCCAGTCGATGGTCGATTGAACTCCTGCGTCACCGACCTGCATCAACTGGTCTCCCATGCGCAGGCCCGCCTTGGCGGCAATGCTCCCTGGTTCCAATTTTTCGATGACGACGCGGCGCACCAGGTCGCCATCTTCCCGGGGGCGATCGACTTCTTCGCGAAAGCCAGCGCCCAGGCCAAACCCGCGGTGTTTTTGGCCAAGCATGTCGGCACATACCCGGATCATCGTTTCCACGGGGATGGCGAAACCAATCCCTTGGGCGCCGGCGCGAATGGCCACGTTGACGCCCACGAGTTCCCCGAGGACGTTGACCAGCGGACCGCCCGAGTTGCCGGGATTGATGCTCGCATCCGTTTGGATGAGCGACTTATAGGTCAATTCCCTGTTGAGAACGACATCGCGGCCCATTGCGCTGACGACGCCCACGGTCACGGTATGTTCGTAGCCGTAAGCGTTGCCCATGGCGATCACCGTTTCCCCCACCATCAGGTCGCGCGTGGTTCCCAGAGGGATCGTGGTGAGGGGTCTGCCGGCATCGATTTTGAGGAGAGCCAGATCGGTTTCGGGATCGCGCGCCAGCACCTTGGCCGAGTGATTGCTTCCGTCGGCCAAGCGCACGCGCAACGTGGTCACATCTTCGATGACATGGTGATTGGTGACGATGTAGCCGCGGGCATCGACGATGACGCCCGTACCCATGCCGTTGATGCGCGTACCCTGGGTCACCGCCTCGGATGGGGAGGCGTTTCGTTCGCTATGGATGTTGACGACCGAGGCGCGAATTCTCTTGCAGGCCTCGACGATCGGGGTCTGGCGCGGGTGAAAGGCGCGCGCTGATGGGGAAGAAGAGGCAGGGGCGGAGGGGGCTGAAGGAGCGGGAGAAGCGGTAAGAGCAGGCGGGTGGTCTTCCCCCCTGGCATGTCCAAAGCTCAGCGCCCATCCAAGGGTTGCCAGGATCGGTGCCACCTTGCAAGCAAGAACAACGATGCGCATGATCCAGGCTTTCCGTGCAAGACCTCGGGAACCCATCGTCCCGCCGGTAATCCATCGGAAGGAGTCGCGACCGCCCCGCACCTTTGCAAATGAAGCCGGGCCAATTCCGGCTCGTTCTCCTTCCGGTCAGCCCGGTTTGACCAGCCGTGCACATCGTGCCAAACGAACCAAGGTTAGCGGTTATGACACCTGCAACAAAAATGATTGAGCGGCGCGGGATTATTGAGCGAACCGGTCGACTCGAGCCTTATGGTTAAGAGACGATCGCGCGGGGTCTCGTCTGCGGAATGCCGTCGGTCTTCGGGTGGCGGTCAGACCAGAGGACAAGCATGGCAATATGCAAAGGTCATCGTTCATGAACCTTGGGCCGATTCTGAAAACCCAACCTCATCCTTGCGGCTACCTGCCAAGTGAGCTGGCAACGCTTGAACAGGCTTATGCAGCCGACTTGTCGTCTGCCGAATATCGCGCCCTGCTCGATGCGCGCTGGCGCCGCTTTGGCAGGGGTTTGTTTCGTCCGGTGTGCGCTTCGTGCAGCAAGTGCATTCCCATTCGTATTCCGGTGGACACTTTCCAGCCTAACCGCAGTCAAAAACGGAACGCGCGGAGTAATCGGCACCGTCTGCAACTGAAAATCGAAACGGTGAGCTCCGATCCGGCCCAGTTGCGAACCGTGACCACGCTCCATTTCCTTTTTCATGGAATGCAGCAGGAACAAAAACAGTGGCGCGAAGTGGATCCCTGGGACAGCGCCGGTTTCGTCCACGAGATGACCGATCAGCCATTTGCGGTCGAACTGTGGTCCTATTGGTACGAGGACCAGGTCGTCGCGGCCGGATATGTCGATCCTCTACCCGATGGCCTTTCGGCGATCTATTTCGTGCACCACCCCAAGGTCCGCGATTTCGCGCCGGGAATCTGGAATGTGCTTTGCATGCTTGAAGGGGCGCGCCTGCGCGGATTGAGTTATCTTTATCTTGGATATTGGGTGAAAGGCTCAGATAGCATGGCGTATAAAGCGGGATTCCTGCCCGCGGAGATTCTGAGCCCAGAAGGAGTGTGGGTGCCGCATCCCGCGAACATACCCATCTGATGCCGTTTCCCTGGTTGATGCCCATTCCCGCGCTCTCTACCATGTCAAGGTAATGTTCTCATCTCCTTGATCTCATTTTTGTCTCGCCCTGATCGGCGGGGCGATCCGTCCGGAGTGAATCCATGGCCGGTGACGCGGTAGTTGAAACTCAAAAATTGACGAAAATCTATCGAGATTTTTGGGGCCGGCAGAAGAAAACAGCCCTCCGCGCACTCACTTTCGAAGTCAGGCGCGGTGAGATCTTTGGACTGTTGGGACCGAACGGTTCGGGGAAAACGACGACGATCAAGCTCTTGCTTGGCCTGTTGTTCCCGACCGAGGGAGAGGCCTTTGTCCTGGGCAAATCGTCGAACGACGTGCGCAAGAACGAGAAGATCGGCTATTTGCCGGAAGAGTCGTACCTATACCGGTTTTTGAACGCCGAAGAAACGCTCGATTTTTATGGCCGGCTTTTCGACATGGATGGCGAAGTCAGGCGCAAGCGGTCGATGGAGCTGATCGAAAAAGTGGGTCTAAAGAACGACCGCAAACGAATTTTGAAGGAATACTCGAAGGGTATGCGCCAAAGAATTGGCCTGGCGCAGGCGCTGATTAATGACCCCGAACTGGTGATCCTCGATGAACCGACCTCCGGCCTCGACCCGCTGGGTGCGCGCTGGATGAAAGATCTCATTGTCGAGCTGCGTAACCAGGGCAAGACGATCATCATGTGCAGCCACCGTCTTGAAGACGTTCAGGACATTTGCGACCGGATTGCCATCCTTTCCAACGGCGAATTGCAGGCCTACGGCCGTGTGGATGAATTGCTTCAGGACACCCGCCGCGTCGAGATGCGCGCCACCGGGCTTGAACTCAGCGAAAACCTGCGCAACGATTTGCAACAACTCGTGCTCAAGTATGGCGGCAAGGTCGATTCGGTCGGGCACCCGACGACCACTCTTGAGGACTACTTCCTCAAGATCGTCGAGGAAAGCAGCAGCCGGCCGGGCCGCCGCTTCCTCCCACCCGAAACCAAGAATTAAACGGAGGCACCCGCCATGACACCTCTGTTTGCACTTTTGTTTTTTGAGAAAGATCCGCTCAACTGGTCGAATTTGACCGGCTGGAGTCTGATTTATTACATTCAAACCGTTGGGGGCTTTGCCACCTTCGCGGTGTTTTTATGGCTCTTGATTGGATATCCGCGTTCACGCCGCGAGGACATCGAGGCGATCCCCGCTCTGCAGAGATTTCTTTTCTTTGTCGGCGCCTTTCTCTCCATCCCCATGCTCCTCTGGCAAGCGGCGGTGCTCGTCGAGATTGCCTTGCAGGCAGTGACCGCGGGGCCGCAGGCGCAAGAGGGCGGGGGCACGGTTGCGGCCTCGATTCCCGGCCTGGGATTCATCATCAGGACCGCGTTTCCGTTTCGGCCAATCTGGTTCCATACGGTGCTCACGATCGGCGGGTTGGGCGGCATCTTGGCGGTGCTTTCGCCCATTATTTCCAATCTTTTTCATTACCGGTTGGGTCGCCTTCGCGCCGTGGCGCGCCTGGCGTTCAAGGAAGGAATCCGCCAGCGGGTTCTTTACGCGTTTTCGGGCCTGGTGTTCGTGGCGCTTTTCGCGGGCTGGTTTGTCAACACGAAGCCTTCCGACGAAATTCGCACCTATGTTTACATCGCCTATTTTTCGATCGGATCGCTGCTTTTGGTGACGGGCGCCCTCCTTGCCGGCATGAGCTTGCCTGGCGATATGCGCCGGCAAAGTTTGCAAACCGTCGTGACCAAACCGGTCGAACGATTTGAGATTTTGCTTGGCCGCATCGCGGGGTTCGTCCAGTTGATGACCCTGGTTCTTCTGGTGATGTCGGGCCTGAGCCTGCTTTACGTGATGCGCGATATCAACCCGGAAGCGTCGCGCGAAAGTTTGAAGGCGCGCGTTCCGATCTATGGGAACCTCAGGTTTTTGAACCTTCCCTCCAACTCGGGCGGCACCGAGGCTCGCGGCGAAAATGTCGGCCGCGAGTGGGATTATCGCGGTTATCTTCCCGGCTCGCGTGCGACCCGCGCCAATCCGCCGCAGGCGGTTTTCGAATTCCAGGAAATTCCCACATCGCTTTTGCAAAGGGATTCGATTCGCGCCGAATTCACTTTCGACATTTACCGCACCACCAAGGGAAATGAAAACCAGGGTGTGGCGGTCCGCTTTGCAGGCTTTGGGCCGAACTACACCGTTGGCGCCGAGGAGGCCTGGCGCAAGGAACGCAAGGAGATGCGCGACGCCTTCATCGCCAAGGGGCAAGAATTAGACGCCAAGGCGGAACTGAATATCGACAACGAACTCGCGAAAAAGCATGGCTATTATGAAATGCCCAGCCTTCCGGTGTTCGATTACCAGACGGCGTCGGTGATCCTGCCTGCGGGCCTGATCGCCAAGGATGTCACCAGTGCCTCCGTCGGAAAGTCCGGCAAACCGGTCTTCCCGATTGTCGTCAAGGTGAGTTGTCTTGAGCCGTCGCAGTATATCGGCATGGCCCGCTACGACTTCTATTTGCGCGCCGACGATGACGCCTCGCGGCTGGATCGGCTCTGGTTTGGGCTCAATTACCTCAAGGGCGCCATCGGCCTCTGGATGCAACTCGTCCTGCTGGTGACGGTCGCCGTGGTACTGAGTACTTATTTTTCCGGTGTGGTCGCCTTCCTCGTTACCCTCAAGCTCTGGGTCATGGGCTGGTTCAGGGAATTCGTCGCGCAGATCGCCTTTGGATCGAATGTCGGCGGCGGCCCCCTGGAATCGATGTTGCGCCTGGTTCGGCGGGACGCTCCCGCCACCAAGCTGGAAGACACGCCGGTCAATCAGGCCGCTTTCCGCTTTGACGAGTTTTATCGCGGCGCCATGCGCATCTTCCTCGATCTTTTCCCGGACATGGAACGGTTCGATTTCACCATCTATGTGCAGGAAGGTTTCGACATCTCGTGGGGTCTGATCGGTGTGACCTTTGTTCTCCTGATCGGTTACCTCACTCCCTGGATCGTTCTTGGTTTTTATCTGCTTCGGTGGAAGGAAGTCGCTTCGGCCAATTAAGGCTGAATTTTTTGTTGAATGTTCGCTGAATATTCGACTGAATTGGCTTTCTTTTCAATCCATAGGACTCATCCGTCATGGCCAATCCGTTTCAAAAGCAGGTCAGGCAAAGGAAGCTGATTTACATCGGCGCCATCCTGATTTTGTTTACCTTTTCGTATTTCTGGCGCACGCAGTTCATTCGCCCTAAAGCCGCAAACCTCGCGCTACGCGAACAGGATGTCGGCGAGGTTGAGCTTTCCGGCGCCGCGGTGCGTCTCAGCCTGACCGGGTTGCGCGGTTTCGCCACGACCTTGCTTTGGTACCAGGCGACGGAAAAGCAGAAGAAAAATCAGTGGAATGAGCTGTCTGTGCTCATCAATTCGCTGACCTCGCTGCAGCCGCACTTCATCACCCCCTGGTTGTTCCAGGGGTGGAACCTGGCCTACAACGTTTCGGTCGAATCGGACCGGGCGCGCGACAAGCTGTTTTATGTCTCGGAAGGGACCCTGCTTTTGGCCCGGGGCGACAAGCAGAACCGCAACCAGCCCGACTTGCGCTGGAGCGTCGGGTTTTTCAATCAGCACAAGATCAGCGCCTCGGACGAAACGAACTCGATGCGCTCGCTCTTCCAGCTTTCTTGCATCCATCCCACCGAACGCGATCCCAATCGCTTTCGTGTTTACGACAACGAGGGCAAACGCGAAATCCGCTGGAGCGATTTCCAGAGGTACATCGAAGCCAACCCCAACGACAAGGAAACGCTGGCACGCATCAAACGGGCCGAAGAAGAGCTCCAAAAGTTTTGCGCCGAGCATCCCATGCTCGTCAGGCGTTTGCAAAACGGTCTGCGCAAAGACGATGTGCCGTTCAAGGATCGCCGCAGCTACGAGCAGGCGTTCATTTGCGAAAATGTGGACGCATTTATCCGATTTTTGGATGACTCGCAGCGGATTCCCTGTGTTTATCAGGATCAGCCGGTCGCACCGCCCAACGGCTGGCGTTCCCTTTCGGAAATGGGGCGCGATGCCTCCAGGGACAAGAAACCGGTCGAAGATCGGTATCCTCCGTTGCCGCCGCCCATGGAACTCGCCAATGGGGAAAGCCGGGCTCCGGAACCTCAGCGCCCCTTCAAGGACATTGCCAAGGAATACGACTTCAACTCCGAATTGCCCGACGATTTCGAAGCCAATACCTTGGCGCGGGCCTGGTTTGGTTACGCTCAAGAGCCGATCCCCGAGCCGGGTGAGCTGCCAGGCGAAACGAAACCGATTGTCGTGCCCTCGGTGCAAAAGCGTCCGCGCAACATTGCAACCTTGATCTTCCGCACGCATCCGGCCCTGGCGCAGTCGTTCATTGCGCAGAAGTACTACCAGGAGGGCTGGTTTGACGATGAACCCTATGCCGTGAAAAATTGGTTCCCCGACGACCGCGTGGTCGAGGTGGGTAACCGAGCCAAGTGGGGCCAGGTCGCCTGGATTGAAGCGGCCCGGTTATGGCGAAAGTTCGCACGCGAAAATCATCTGCGATTCGACTCGCCCCTGGCAGAGACCAACATGATGAATCTCGCCGAGAAATACCGTGCGAAATCGGGTTTGGTCGCGGGGCAGGCGCCCAATCAAAAACCGGAAGATGTCAGCCCCGAAGATCGGCCGTATTACGACGCCTATAATTATATTAGAGAATATAATGTATACCGGCAGATGAGTAACTTCGCCTTCCATTACAGTCGCTCCAATATGGAAGAGCGAGAAGTGACCGCGATCGCTCGCAAGCGCTTTTTCCAGGCGGAAGGGTTTCGCAATCAGTTCCGCAAGGAGCAGGCGTTGCGCGTTTACCGCATGCCCGACGCGCTCACGGCCTGGCGAGACAAGGTTCTTTTGGAGGAACGACCTTCCCCGAACGATCCGGGCAAGAAAATCATGGTCCTGACCGAAGCGGGCAAGGACGAAGCGATCCAGGAAGACACCTACGAAACCCAGGTCAAGTATCTCGACCTGGCCAACGATGTCGATGGTCCCGATGTACGCCAGCAACTGACCTGGTTGCTGGGCGCATGTCAGTCGGCCGCAAGCGGAGCCACCCCCGGCGTGCCTCCGTCCGCCTGGATGCTTACCTTGTCGTCTTACCCGGCGGGATTTGAGCCGCGCAAAAGCTTCCCAAGCGGCGGCTGGATCGCGGGGCCTTTCGACGGTGTCGACGATATTGGCAACCAGTTTTATTCGCAAGTCGCCAAAATGTCGATCGATTCCCGGTATGGCCTGGCCAAGCCGCCGACGGCGCCGGCCAATCCTGAAGGCATGATTCCACCGGGAAGAGGCGCGAAAACCGGTATCGTATCGGACCCAGTGCCGGGTGCAGGTTTGCCAGAAAATCGGCAAGGCCGGCCGGCCGGTTCACCACCCACGACTCCCCCGACGGGTAACGGTCCTGGGCCTGGTAAATAGGTCCGGTCATGAACTCTTCTCTTCAAGTCCTTTGCCTGATGGCCCATCCCGACGACGCGGAAATCCTCGTCGCCGGGACTCTGGCGCGTTTGCATCGCGAACACGGGGCCATGATCCATATCGCCACGACCGCGATGGGCGATTTGGGCAGTGTGCAGCATCAACCTGCCGACATTGCCCGAATCCGCCACGAAGAAGGAGTCAAGGCCGCGGCGCTTTTGGGCGGAACCTTCCATTGCCTGGGGGAAAGGGATCTGACGGTCCGTTACCACCCTGCGCTATTCCACAAGGCGGTGCGGCTTTGCCGCAAAGTGCGCGCCGATGTGATCATCACTCATGCGCCCTCCGACTACTTGCTCGATCATGAGCAAACGTCGATGATCGCCCGGGCGGCCGCCTTCGGTGCGCCGATTCCCAATCTGTTGCCAGGTGTCGAGCCGATCGCCAAGATTCCCTGGCTTTATTACGCCGACCCGATCGAAGGCGTTGACGCGCTGGGAAACCCGGTAGAGCCCGACTTCCTGATCGATATCACCGCGACCATGCCGATCAAGGAGGAAATGCTCGCCTGCCATGCCAGCCAGCGCGACTGGCTGCGCAAGCACCATGGCATGGACGAATACATCGAGGCGATGAAGCGCCATGGGCAAATCCTCGGGGAACGTAATGGTACGGCTTATGCCGAAGGGTTCCGTCAGCACCGCGGCCACAGTTATCCTCATCAGAATCTGCTGGGTGAAATGCTGGGCGGCACTTTGGTAAATGGATCGTGATGAGCCGCAATGGAAAATTGGCGCGGGAAATTCCCCGGATCTATTTGCGATTAAAATGGCTTTCTTTTTGCATCCTAGCGGTCAACTATCTTCTTTTGGTTCCATGTCATGGCAACGGCCGGGCGGCGCAAACTTCATTTTGATCGCTTCGATCAGGTTCGCTCGGATGTCGATGCGCTTGTGGGCGCGATCGAGGCCGGGCGGGCGTTGAAAACGGCCGGGAAATGGAGCTTGGCCCAGATCTGTTCCCACCTGGCGACGGCATTCGCCTGCTCGGTCGACGGATATCCTGGAACGCCCGCGCCCTGGTTATTGCGCGCAACCCTCGGCCGCGTGGCGCGAACTTCGATGCTTTCATTTCACTATCTGCCGGAAGGAGCGCCGCTACCCAAGGACTTCTTGCCGGTGCCCGATCTCGATTTGTCCGCGCAGCGTCACAAACTCTTCCATGAGATCGATCGATTCTTGCAGGGCCCACTTACCGCCGGTCACCCGTTTCTGGGATCGATGACCCGGCCTCAATGGACCGTGTTTCACCTGGTCCACTGTTCCCATCACCTGAGCTTTGTTTCGGTGGCCTCAAGCTAGCTTTCCAGTTCCGCCATCGATAACTCGTAATTTTCGCGAATGCGAGTCATGGCATTGAGCACCGAGGCTTGCAGGTCCTGCCCCTTGGTCAAGCCAAATTGCCGGCCCAATAAGTCGAGCCACCCCGGAGAATCGGGCAGCACGTCCAGTCCGCGATTGAACAAGAGGCGTACCCGGTTTTGCACGCGCGATAGATGGCTGTAATCGTCGAGCATCGCCTTGATCCTCGCCTTATCGATCAGGCCGGTTTCCCCCAGCCGTGAAAGCGACTGAAAGGTGTTCGTGCCCAGAATTTCCGGATGGGATGCGCCGCTTTTGAGTTGATGCAACTCCAGCACGAATTCGACATCGACCATCCCGCCTGGCGAGCGTTTTAGATCGCGGCCATGCAAAAGCGATCCGGGATAGACCGAGGTCCGGCTCGCTTCCAGGCGCTGGCGCATCGTCATCGCCTCCTTCACCCACGACGTTTGCCAGGGGGTGCCGGTTAACACTTCGCGGAGGCTTTTCGCTACCTCGTCGGTGAAATCGTTGGGCGTACCGAGGATTCTCGCGCGCGTGAGGGCCAGTTTCTCCCAGAGCCGGCCGCCGCCGCCGCCCAAATGGTAATGGCGAAACCCGCTCAAGGGAAGCGCCAAACTGCCGGATCGTCCCGTTGGCCTCAGCCGCATGTCGATTTCAAACAGGGGGCGCTGGCCGCCCGCTTTTGCCGAGGCGCGCACCAGCCCCTGCGCCAGCGCCGCATGCCACTGATAGGCGTCGGGCGAATTTGCCGCCCTCGAATCCAGGAAGCCGTGAGAACCGGGGTCATTGTCCCCTTCGTAAATCCAGATCAAATCCAGATCGCTAAAGTAGCTCATCTGGCGCGCGCCGAGCCGGCCAAGTCCGACGAGCGCATGCCGGCAGGGCAGCCCCTCGCGCGGCCCGGAGCCAAGAAGGGGGATGCCTTGTGCTGCCTCAAGCGAGGCCAGATTGCGCGCCGCCATCGCTTGAAGCAGCACTTCGGCCAGATCGGAAATCGCTCCCGATGTCGCATCGATCCCTTCGCCGCCGGTCATTTCGCGGATGCCAATACCGAGTAACTCCTTGTCGCGAAAGCTGCGCAAGATCAGGTCCGGGTCGTCGGCCCCCTTCAACAGGCTGTCTAACTCCTGTGACAGTTCCGCCATCGATCGGGAATGGCCAAGAAGCAAGGCATCGAGCAACTCGTCGATCATTCCCGGATTTTCAAGAAGGATCTCACCAAGCATCTTGGCGCCGGAACTCAGATCGACCATCAATTTCAAGCTGGGCGCATGAAAACTAAATAACTCCCAGAGGCCGGCCTTGCCGCCAAGCGACCCGGTGATCCGTTCCAGTTGCGCCAGGGTCGAATCGGGTTCGGGCGTGAGCGAAATCGCGCGTAAAAGGCCCGGCGCGATGCTTGAGAAAAAGTGACGGGCCCGCCTTGAAGACAGGAAGGGGTTGGGCTCGGAGGCAAGTCGCAACAGGTTTTGATGCGCGGTCGGCAGGTTGCGAAATCCGTTCCTGGCGAGTACGGCGCGCACCGATTGCGGATCGGGGTCGGGATCCAGGAGCAGGTCGGTTTCCGGTTCGGCCTGTTCATGGTCGTCGGGAAAGGCCTGGTGGACCAGGTGATTGAGAATCGTGAAGGTCGGCTCGGTGCGTTCGCGTAGTTCGTCCAAAAATCCCAGCCAGGGATCCCCTTTCAGAGGATCGGTGTGGCCCATACGCCTGGCCAGGCGGTTGCGTGCAGCTTCCGACTCGGGAATGCGGTGGGTTTGCAGGTCCGCAACCAGTTGCAAGCGATGTTCGACTTTGCGCAAAAACCGGTACGAGTCGTCGAGCACCCGGTATTCCTGATCGGTCAGGCACCCGTGCCGCTCCAGGGCCGCCATGGCGGTGAGGGTATTGCGCTGGCGAATTTCAGGCAGATCGCCGCCGTTGAGCAGTTGCAAAAACTGGATCGTGTACTCGATATCGCGGATGCCGCCCCGGCCGGTCTTGATGTCCATTCCCGCCGCGCCGGTGCGCGAGCGCCGTTCGATGCGCCGCTTGAGCGACTTGATTTCGGAAATTTCGGCAAAAGAAAGATATTTGCGGTAGACAAACTCCTGAATGACCTGGCGAAAGATCCGGCCAAGCGAGGCATTGCCCGCCACGGCGCGAACCTTGATCAAGGCCTGCCTTTCCCAGGTGCGCCCCTGGGTGTCGTAGTAGGCCAGGGTGGAGGTCAGCGACTTGGCCAGCGGTCCGGTCGCCCCTTCGGGGCGTAAGCGCAAGTCGATGCGCCAGCCGGTTCCTTCCTCCGAATGCGCCGAGACCAGCTTGATCATCTCGTTGATCAAGCGAGCGTGGTATTCGGCATTGCTGATCGAGGCGCGGCCGCCGCTCGTCTCTCCTTCGGCCGAATAGACCATCATCACATCGATATCGCTTGAATAGTTGAGCTCTTCTCCCCCCAGTTTGCCCATGGCGAGCAGGCAGCAATGCACCGGCTCGCCGCGGCTATCTTGCGGCTTGCCAAATCGGGGCGCGAGCCGGCGAACGGCGAGTTCGAGCGCCGCTTCGAGCGCCGCGTCGGCGATGCGGGAAATATCGCGGGTGACTTCTTCAAGCGGCCGTTCCCGAACGATGTCGTTGATCATGACGCGCAAGAGCTGGCGCATGCGGAAGCGGCGCAGCACCCGGATCTGTCCCGCCTCGTCGCTGACAGTCTCGACCTCGGAGCGGATGAGCAAGAGGAGCTCATGAACGCTTGGTGAACGCCTGACCGGATTGAGAAAGGCCTGAATGCTCTCCGGGTGGCGGACGATATGGTCGCCGAAAATCTTGCTGACGCCAAGCACCCTCAAAAACGCTTCGAGGGGGCGCTGCTTGTTCTCGAGCAAGGGAACGGGGGATTGAGGCAAGGGCGATTTGGCGTTAGCGGCAAACCACCTGGAAAATTGATCGAGCGCTAAATCGGGATCGCCGGTGCGGGGAAGAATTCGGGCGACCGAATGGTCCCAGTCCTTGGGAGCATCGGCCCACAAGGAGCGAACGGCATTGAAGTTGTGCAAGGCTCGGGGGATTTCCACCAGGCCGCTTTTGCCAAGCCAGGCGGGTGCTGCCGCGGGCCCTTGCAACATGGTCGACTCCTGGTTGTACGCCTCGAATCACCGCTTCCAGCCAAAGATGGGTGTATCTTCGTTCCTCCACGCGCTTCAATCAGGGGAATTTCCGCGATCAGAAGAACTTCCGCGAAAGTTAACCCATGCCGGCCATGGGCAATACGATCCTGCCCGCGGCCACGGGCGCCGCCGTCGGGGCCTGGGGCAAGGGCTTCGGAGCGGAGCGGTTCGCCTGGGCCCTAACAAGCGGCGAAAAATCGCCGGCCTTTTCCGTGGTGACGATCGAACCGAACAAGGTGAACGAGGTCGCTTCTTCGATGCGCACCTTGACCAGCGCGCCGGCAAGTCGCGGCTGTCCATCGAACACCACGATATGGTCATGCATCGACCGGCCGGTCATCTGCGCCGCCTCGTCGGCCTCGGGGTTGATGTCGGCACGATTGGCCTGCTTGCGTGCCGTCTGACTCATCCCCTCGACAAGGACTTCGACTTCCTTGCCGATCCAGGAGCGGTGCAACATGAGGCTTTGGGCGTTTTGCACCCCAAGCAGTTCGTTGTTGCGCCGTTTCTTCGTTTCCTCGGGCACATCGTCGGGATATTTGTCAAACGCCCGCGTTCCTTCGCGGGGGCTGTATTTGAAGATGTAGCTGTTTTTGAACTGAGACCGCTCGGTGATTTCCATCGTTTTGGCAAACGATTCCTCGGTTTCGCCGCAGAAACCGACAATGAAATCGCTGGAAACAGAGGCTTCCGGGGCGCGTTCGCGAATGCGCTGGCGCATTTCGTCGTACTGGGCGACGGTGTATTGCCGCTTCATCCGCTTGAGCACTTCGTCGCAGCCCGACTGCGCCGGCACATGGAAATACTTGACGATCTTCGGAAGGTCGCGGACCGCGTCGATCAAGTCATTGGTCATGTCGAGTGGAAAACTCGTGACGAAACGGATCCGGTCGATTCCCGAGATGGTCGACAGGCTGGTGAGCAAGTCGGACAGCCGGGTCACCCGTCCATCGCCGTGATCGTAGCGGTAACTATTGACCGTCTGGCCAAGCAGAGTGATTTCGCGGCAACCCTGATCGGCTAGCTGGTAGGCCTCGCTCATGAGGTGAGCGGGATTGCGGCTCTGCTCGGGCCCGCGCGTCGAAGGCACGACGCAGTAGGTGCAAAACTTGTCGCAGCCAATTTGGATCCGCAGGTAAGCCTGAAAGGGGGTTGGCCGCATCGACGGTTCACGCACCGGGTCGTAGCTGATGAAGCTGGCCTCCACCTCGTGGCGAGAGGCGTCCTTGCGGCCCAAGCTCAGGGCCAACTGGGGCCTGCCGGTTGCCTTGGCCGTCTCGATCAATTCCGGAACCCTTTCGAGCTGGCCGGTGCCGCAGATCAAATCGACATAGGGGGCGCGTTTAAGAATCTTCTCCTGGTCCTTTTGCGCCATGCAGCCGAGGACGCCCAGTACCTTTTCCGGGTGCTTTTCCATGTGCGTGCGAATCCGGCCAAGCGCACTGTAGATTTTTTCCTCGGCGTGGGCGCGCACGCTGCAGGTGTTGAAAAGGATCACCTCGGCGTCGCGCGGCTCGTCGGCCAGACTGAACCCTTTTTGCCGCAAGGCGCCAATGACCAGTTCGCTGTCCAGAACATTCATCTGGCAGCCGACCGTTTCGATATAAACTTTTCGACTCATGAACTTACCCGTTTTTTGCGCCAGCCTTCATTATGGCAGCCACCCCGAACCAAATCGATCCCCAATCTCACGGTAGGCCGATATCGTGAGACCATCAGACCGGTTGAACCGTCAGGGGTTGGCCGGAGGTCGTCTGCCCTGGCGGCGGTGGAGCCGGACCGAAACGGTCTCCATCTCGCAAGGGATTCCCCCGCAAGTAGTCGGCAATACCCATTTTCTTTCTCCCCGCCGGCTGCACTTCGAGCAATCGCAGCGGGCCGTCGGCGCATTGCACCCAGAGTTCATCCCGCCGTCCGGCCGGGAGAAAGAGGGTGCCGGGGATTCGCTTTCTTTCGCTTTCACCCGCCAGGGACGATTCTGGCGCGGCTTCGGCCCTGACGATCTGGATGCGGGCCGGTGCGCCATCGGCGCGGAAGCGATGGGTGAAGGCGGTGGGCCAGGGTTGCATGGCCCGGATGATGCGCAGGATCTGGGCGACCGGCTCGCCAAAGGGCAGGTCGCCTTGTTCCTTGCGTATTTTGGGGGCGCGGGTCACCTGACTGGAATCTTGAATCTGACCGCTCACGGCGCCGGACGCCAGCCGGTTCACCGTTTCGACCGCGAGGTCGGCCGCGATTTTCGCCAGGCGCTCTTCGAGTTCTCCCGTGGTTTCGGCGGGACCGATCGGGGTCGATTGCATGGCAAGAATCTCTCCGGCATCAAGACCGGCGGTCATGCGAATGACGGTAACCCCGGTTTGGTCATCGCCGGCTAAAATTGCATGAGCAATGGGGGAAGCGCCGCGATGCCTGGGCAGGAGCGAAGCGTGCAAATTGATGCTGCCAAGCCTGGGGATTTCGAGCGCTGCCTTCGAAAGGATCTGGCCGTAGGCCGCAACGACGAGAAGATCGGGCGCAAGCTCCTTTAAAAGTGCAATGCCCGCTGGGGAATTGATGGAATCGGGCTGGTGGATCGCAATCCCTTTTTTGAGGGCGTGGATTTTGATGCCCATACCCACAAGGCGGCTGGAACCACGCTCTGACGAGCCCGGTTTCTCCGGCTGGGTGATGAGGGCGATGGGAGGGAAGGGGCCTTCGAGGAGGGCTTCAAGAGCCGGTCCGGCAAAGCTTCCCGTGCCGCAATAAACCACGCGCATGAGATTTAAGCCTTGTCGGCAAGGAGGTCCAAAAGCTGGCCCAGTTCGGCATCCTTGGGAATTTCCCCGCTGGCCTGGGCCTTGCGAAATTCCGCCTCCATCTCGGCGACGCTGGTCTTGGCCGCGATGCGGGCAACCAGGCCCATCTTGTCGACAAAAAGCACGCCGTTGAGATGGTCGATCTCATGCTGCCAGGCGCGCGCCGCCAGTCCGCTGGCCTCGATCTCGACCGCCTCGCCCTTGGCGTTGTAGGCATGGACCTTTACCGATTTGGCGCGGCGCACCCGCTGGAACAGGCCGGGAAAACTCAGGCAGCCTTCCGAGTCTTCGATCGAACCTTTGCGTTCCGCGATTACGGGGTTGATGAAAACTTCTTCCTGGTCTTTTTGTTCCGGGTCGCCGGTGATGTTCATGACGAGGAACTGATGCGGGATGGCGACCTGATTGGCGGCCAGCCCCAGGCCGCGAGCCTCGTACATCAATTCGAACATCTTTCCCGTGCTTAAGTGGAATTCCTTGTCGATGGAGGTGAGCGGCCGCGCCTTGAAGCGCAGGGCAGGGTGAGGGTAGTGAACAATTTTCAACGACTGCATCGATAGAAATCCTTGGGAAGTCCTCATTTTAACTCGAATAGTTGCTGGGCGGGAGTTCCCGCATCAGGAAATTTGCTCGGATCGGAGAGTTTTCGGCCGGCACCGTCAGGATTGGGGCTCCGCTATCCACCGGAATGAATCGTTCAAAACGGGGCGAAGCCAGGGCTCTGGGCGGGGAAAAGCCGCAAGAACCGGGCCGGACGAAGCTGGGGCATAGAAAACAAAAACCCCGGCCGTGGCGAGCGGCCGGGGTTGATTCATCAACCCACGCGATGCGGGTTATTACTTGGTTTCCACCAGCCAAATATTGCGGTAGGCCACCTTGTCGCCGTGGTTTTGGAAGTGGAACGGGCCAGGAGCCGCCGATTCCTTCGGATCGGCGCCTGGGGAAACGCCCTTCAGCACCAGTTTGTCGTGGATGGTCACGCCGTTGTGCTTGACCGTAAGGACGGCGTCGGCGGTTTTTTTGCCTTCCGCATCGAACTTGGCGGCGGTGAAATCGATGTCGTAGGTCTGCCAGACGAGCGGGGGCAGGGCCATGTTGACCGAGGGCTTGGCCGCCTTGTAAATGCCGCCGCATTCGTTGTCTTCGCCGCTAAGTCCAAAAGAATCCAAAACTTGCAGTTCGTAACGGTTCTGAATGTAGACCCCTGAGTTGCCGCGACCCTGGCCGCGCGATTCGGGCATATAGGGTGTGCGGAATTCGATGTGCGCCTTGAAGTCGCCGAACTTCTTCTTGGTGGTCACACCCACGCCGAGCAGATCGCCTTCGGTGAGGTTCGCGGGGGTCCATTCGTCGGCCGACTTGCCATCGAACAGGATCACTGCGCCCTCAGGCGCTTTGGCGCCCAGGGTTGGGCTCTTGCGATTGACCTTCGGAAGTTTGCCGGTGTGGCCGCCCTTGGTGACGACGATCGCTTCGGGAGTGATGGCGGCTTCGATGTTGTTGAAGTCGATGGTCGCTTTTTCTGCACCTTCGACGAGCTTGGCGGTACCGGGGCGAGGATCGGAGCCGTCATGGCCATCGCCGGGAAGACCGCCGAGGAACGCCTTGAACGAGAAGGCGCCTTTTCCTTCGGAAATGACCTGCACACCCAGCTTGAGGGCGCTGCCATCATTATTCTTTAGCTCACCGGCATATTCTCCTTGAAGGGCGTATTCGACGCCGGCCTTGGCCGGATCCGTGAAAACCGGCGCCTTGTCGGCCGCAACGGCCAAGAGCATGCCGGACAGGAAAAAGGAAACCATGAGGCTATCTCCAGCGAATGAAGCAAGGGAAAGGCTGCAATTCCAAAGGAAATCCTAGGTAAAACGCTCGATTTCAACGAGAGGAGCCATTTCATACCCGTGCCCGGAAGAAATGGCTTGCGCATTCGCCCGGGCCTGCTAGGATAGGATTTCTTACAATGGTTGGGACGAAAAGGTCGGCATGGGGCCGGCTTTTGGAGGAATACGGGAGCCGATTGTGATCACCAAGGAGCGGAAGACGGAAATTGCTACGAAATTTGGTCGCTCGACTGGCGATACAGGTTCCCCTGAAGTGCAGATTGCCCTGCAAACGGCGCGGATCAACGAGCTTCATGAACACATGAAGCTACACAAGAAGGACCACTCAAGCCGTCGTGGTCTTCTTCAGTTGGTCAGCCGTCGTTCTGGACTGCTTGGTTACCTGAAAAAGCACAATCGCGACCGTTATCTTGCGGTGGTTTCTCAACTGGGCTTGCGCAAGTAGCACGCGTCCGGCTTTTTCGGAGATTGGCTAGTTCCGCTAGGTTCTTGCGCCTTTCCCCTCATGTACGCCGGGCGAATTCTTCGTCCCTGGCGCGTATAAAAACCCAACCTGATAAGACCCGTGGCGGCACGTTTTCCCCTAGATGGAGAATTTGCCGCGGCGGGTGAGCGTTGCAATTTATCAGGAGTCGAAGCGGAATGATCATCCATAAACTCGAAGTACCTATCGGAACCGGCACCCTCACCCTCGAAACTGGAAAGTTGGCAAAACAGGCGCACGGCGCCGTGGTGGTGGGTTTTGGCGAGACCTTGACCCTCTCGACCTGTGTCGAAGGCCACGAAGATCCCAAGCGCGATTTTTTCCCCCTGGTCGTCGATTATCGCGAGAAAACGTACTCCGCGGGGCGTTTCCCCGGCGGCTACATCAAGCGCGAAACTCGCCCCACCACCAAGGAAACCCTGACCTCCCGCTTGATCGACCGGCCGATCCGGCCGCTCTTCCCAAGCAACTATATGCGGGAAGTGCAGATCATGGTGAGCACTCTCGCCGCCGACCGCCAAAACGATCCTGACATTCTCGGCATGATCGGCGCCAGCGCGGCCTTGCACATCAGCCACCTTCCTTTTCTCAAGCCGACCGCGGCCATGCGCATTGGCAGGGTCAACGGCCAGCTCATCCCCTTGCCGACTCAAGAACAACTTGAGCAAAGCGATCTCGACCTGATCGTTGCGGGCACCAAGAACGAAGTCACGATGATCGAAGGGTTCGCGCGCGAAATCCCGGAAGATCAGATGCTGCAAGCGATTGTCTATGCTCAGAGCCTCATCACTCGCATTGTCGAAGCGATCGAAAAGTTCCGCGAAGTTGCCGGCCTTCCGGCCAAGGTCTACCCGGCCGAGCCTGCGGTCAATCCGCTCATCGAGATTTTAAAAACCAAGTTCTACGACGAGTTCACCAAGGCCAAGATCACCGCGGGCAAGGCGGAACGGGCCGCCGCGGTGAAAGTCGTGAAAGACAAGATCAAGGCCGAGTTTTTGGGTGAAGGCAAGCAACCGGTTTACACCCCGGGTCAAGTCGATGGCGCCCTGTCCTGGTTGGAAGAGCGGGTCGTGCGCGATCAAATCCTGGGCGGCAAGCGGATCGACGGCCGCGCCATGGATGAAATTCGCCCGATTCACTGCGAAGCCGGCCTGTTGCCGCGCGTTCATGGATCGGCGCTCTTCCAGCGGGGTGAAACCCAGGCGCTGGTTACCGTCACCCTGGGCACCTCGTCCGATGAGCAATCGGTCGAAGGTCTGGGCGGCGAGTTTTCCAAGAAGTTCATGCTCGATTACAACTTCCCTCCGTTCAGCGTCGGCGAATGCAAGCCGATCCGCGCACCCGGCCGCCGTGAAATCGGTCACGGCGCCCTCGCGGAACGCAGCTTGAAACCCGTGCTGCCCCAGGTCGCCGAGTTTCCCTACACGATTCGTCTCGTTTCCGACATTCTCGAATCGAACGGATCGTCGAGCATGGCCAGCGTTTGCGGTGGAACGCTTGCGCTCATGGACAGCGGCGTACCGATCTCCAACCCCGTTGCGGGCATTTCGGTTGGCCTTTGCAAGGAATCGGACAAGTTCATCCTCCTCACCGACATCCAGGGCGATGAAGACCACTACTGCGACATGGATTTCAAGGTTGCGGGCACCGGCGTCGGCATCACCGGCATTCAGCTGGATTTGAAGGTCGATGGCATCAGCGAAGAGATCATCAAGGCAACTCTCGATCAGGCGCGCGTTGGCCGCCGCCAGATCCTCAAGCAGATGCTCGCCGTATTGCGCCAGCCGCGCGAAGAAATTTCGACGCACGCACCCCGTTTGCTCACCGTGCAGATCAATCCCGAAAAGATCGGGGCACTCATTGGTCCCGGCGGCAAGAACATCAAGGGGATTCAGGAATCGACCGGCGCCAAGATCGACATCGAAGACGATGGCACGGTTTACATCAGCCATGTCGAAGCGGCAGGCGCCGAAGCCGCAAGGCGCCGCGTCGAGGCCATCACCGAAGAAATCAAGGTCGGCAAGACCTACGAAGGCAAAATCACCTCGATCAAGGAATTCGGCGCCTTTGTCGAAATCGCTCCGGGCCGCGACGGCCTTTGCCACATCTCCGAACTCGACGATCGCTACATCGAGCGCGTCGATGAAGTTTGCAAGATTGGCGACGTCCTGCAAGTGCGCGTCATCGGCATCGATGAGCACGACCGCGTGAAACTCTCGCGCAAGGTGATCCTGCGCGAACTGGCGGGCAAGCCGCCCGAAGCGCCCCGTGAAGATCATCGCAGCGGCGGTGGCGACCGTGGAGGCCGAGGCGGCGATCACCGTGGCGGCGGAAGGGGCGGCGACCGTGGCGGCCGCGGCGAGCATCGCGGCGGCGGCCGTGGCGAAGACCGCGGGCCTCGTGAAGATCGCGGCGGCGATCGTGGACCCCCTCGCGAAGATCGCGGTGGCGACCGTGGACCCCGTGAAGATCGCGGTGGTGATCGTGGACCTCGCGAAGATCGCGCACCTCGTGGTGAAGATCGCGCACCTCGTGGTGAAGACCGCGGCCCCCGTGAAGAACGTGCTCCTCGCGGAGAAGAACGCGCCCCCCGCGAAGAGCGGGCGCCTCGTGAAGATCGTGGCGGCGACCGGCCTCCCGCCGACGCCGCGCGCAACGGCTAGTCCCTAAACCAGGCGGGTCCCCGGATTCGTAAGATCCGGGGGCCCGTTCTCTTTGAATCCGAGCTTTTTTCCTCTGTCTCGTCACTCTCACTTGTATAAGCTGCCAATCAGCGCGGGCTCCCGCGGACCAGGCCACTTGGCCGTCGGTTTTCCTTGCCACGGATGAATCCCATGCTCTCAGATTCCGACATCGAGTTGGCGGAGCTGGCGGGCGCCTTCATCCATGAACTGAAAAATCACATTTCGACTTTGAACCTCAATTTGCAGATTCTCGCCGAGGAATTTGCCGAGCCGGGCAATCCGCGCGAGCGCCGTGTGCTCGATCGCATTCAACGCCTTCAGGGTGAATGCAACCGCCTCGTGGATGTCTCCAACGACTTCAACCGTTTCGCCCGTCTGCAAAATTTGGAATCCCACCCGACGCGGCTCGAGCCCGTGCTCGAACAGATCCTCGATTTCTTCAATCCGACCGCCCGCGCCAACAACATCCAGGTTCACTGCTATTTCTCAAGTGATTCTCCGCGGGTGCGGCTCGACTCCGATGTCTTCAAGCAAGCCATCTTGAACCTCTTGCTCAACGCGATGCAGGCGATGCCCGCGGGCGGCGAAATCACCTTGCAAACCAGCCTCGAAGATGGCCGGCTTGTGCTACGCATCATCGACAACGGTCAGGGAATGCAGCCGGATATTGCCGAAAGGGTTTTCAAGCCTTATTACACAACGAAGCCTGGTGGCAGCGGCCTGGGCCTGGCGACCACGCGCAAGATCATTGAAGCCCATCACGGCACCATTTCGGTCGCGTCGGAGCCGATGAGGGGTACCTGTTTCACGATCAATCTACCCGTGTACGAAGTGGGTTCGGAACGAGTGCAGGAACCGACCGAGGAGCCGATTCATGTCAACAAGCACGTCCCTTGAGCCGACCGCCGGCATGCTGGAGACGATGGCGAGCGTCCAGGGAAAAATCGTGCCGCTTTCGCAGGCGATGGTCCCGGCACTCGATCGCGGCTATCTTTTTGCCGACGCGGTGTACGAAGTGCTGCGGATTTATCGCGGCCGGATGTTCCTTGCCGACGGTCATTTCCGCCGGCTTGAGCGCAGCCTCGCCGCGATTCACATCCAGGGGGTCGACATCAAGGATCTTTGGATCCGCATCGCCAAGATGATTGAAGAGTATGGCTTCAAGGAAGGCCTCGTTTACATTCAGATCAGCCGCGGCGTGGCCCCGCGCAACCACGCGTTTCCTGAAAACATCAAGCCCTTTGAATTTTTCTTTGTCCAGGAATTCCGGGACTATGCGGCGTCGCTACGCCAAAACGGAGTCAATGTTTCGCTGCAAGCCGACATTCGCTGGGGACGCTGCGACATCAAATCGACGAATCTGTTGGGCAACATCCTGGCCTATCAATCGGCCAAGGAGAAGGGGGCGGTCGAGGCGGTGCTTTTCCGCGAAGACGGTACGGTCACCGAAATGACCCGCACTTCCTTTTTCGTCGTGCGCGATGGCGTGATCTGGACGCATCCGGAAAGCCCGCGGATTTTGCCAAGCATCACGCGTGATCTGGTGTTTCGCCTGGCCGAGAAGATCGCCCAACCGATTCGGGCCCAGGCGGTGAAGGTCGATCAATTGAAAGACTGCGAAGAGATGTTCATGGCCGGCACGACGGCCGAAGTCATTCCGGTCGTCTCGATGGATGGCAAACCGGTGGGATCGGGCAAGCCTGGTCCGGTCACGCGCGCCATGGAAAAAGCATTCGAGGAATACCTCAAAAACTGGTTGGCGACACCGGGATCCGAGCAGGCCGGCGAATTCAGCGACTGAGTTTGGGATGGGTCAAAGACTTAGCCTTCTGCCGCCTTCTGCCGATTTTTTTAACGGGCAGAAGGCCTTTTTGTTTTTTGTCGGCAATCGTTGCTTGTTAGTTGGCTGCTTCGTTCAAAAAGGCGGGATAATTTCCCTTTTTGGTCTGGGCCATTTCGTCGACGAACAAATTACGCACTTTCTTCTTGGCGATGCGGTCGGCGAGCCAGGGAAGGAAGCGTGTCACCATGCTGATGAGCCGGGTTTCCCGCGTCAGAAGCACGCGGTCGCGTCCTTTTTGCATCGACTTGAGCGTTTCGCGGGCCACTTCCTCGGAGGTCATCCCGCGCATATGGTCCATTTGCAAGAGCGCCTTGCGCTCAAGCATATTGTGACTGAAGTTGGTCTGGGTCAGACCCGGGCAAACGACGAGCACGTCGACGCCGTCCTTGGACAGTTCGTTGCGCAGCGCCATGGAGAAGCCCTCGATGGCGAACTTACTGGCCGAATAGTCGCTGCGAGCAGGAATGCCGCGGATGCCGGCGACGGAGGAAATGTTGACGATGGCCGGAGTCTTTCCTTTTTTGAGCATTGGCAGGAAGGCGCGCGTGGTTTCGGTGAGGCCAAAGACATTGACTTCAAAAATTTTGCGCAAGCGTTCTTGATTGGCTTCGGCGAAGTGCCCGGTGGCTCCGATACCGGCGTTATTGACCAGGATATCGAGCCCGCCAAAGGCCTCGGTAACCGCCTTGACCATGGCCGCGCGATCCGCGGGACTGGTCACGTCGGCAACGACCGTCTCGACCTCGCCCTTACCCAGCGCATCGGCTTCGGATTTGAGCTGTGCCAACAAGTCGGGTGTGCGGGCCGCGGCCATGACGCGCATGCCCGCCTTGGCGGCTTCGAGCACCAACGATCGACCAATGCCTTGCGAGGCGCCCGTCACAAGCACTCGCAAACCTTCAAGATTCCGCCGCTGACCCATGAGCCGTCCTCTTATCCATTTCCATTATCCCACAAACTTGAGGACATTGCTCGGGAATGTTGCCCCGAGTCGGGGTAAGACGGGCCACCTTTGCGGGTGGTAGGAGTTGAAACGAGCCTATTGACCGGTTGCGGCCGCGACCGGTCAGTGATCGGGCCATAGGAGGGCGTTTTCGCTCGGTGTTGCCCAGGCAGAAGGTACAAGGTGGACCAAGGAAGGGGCTGGAAATCCTCGCGAATCAAAGAGCCGTCGCGCTTAATCGTCGAACGATTCCGACAGCTTCGTGAATTTGCTGTGCAACTGCATGAGAATGACCAGGGTAATGATATAGCAGATGGCCACGCAAAAGAACAAGAAAGTGAGCATCACGAAGATGATCGAGATGATCTTGGGCATCAAAAGTGCACTAAAAACAGCAATGCCATTGAGAAAAAGAAAAGGCAACAAAAGCAGGACATAGAAAAAGCAAACGAGGAAGCCGGAAATTACGCAATAAATGATAAAGTTGATGCCGGCAAGCTTGATTAATCCTGATTCGCCGGTCACGACCGCAAACATTTTCAGCAGATGTTGGAGCATGCCGCCGTAGGCGAAAAAAAGCCCCGTGGCGACCATGAAAGTCAAAATCAAGAAACCAAGATAGGTAAGAGACGCCGTCATTGCGCTTTCCGCCGCTTCTTGTTGCCCCTGCGCGTCCATTTCGGCAAAGATCGATCCCGATTGAATCCCTGCGAAAAAACTCCACAACAGATCGACGCTAAACATCGAACAGACCAACCAGAAGATCCACAAGAGTCCGGTTCCGAGGCCGAAGTAGAAGGTCACCTGGGCCGGTCCCCTCGCCGGTGCCGGGGCGGCCAGGCAAAGACCGACCCCAATCATGCCGAGCAGAAAGGCGACTGGAGCGATGGGCGGACAAACGAGGCCGACGAAACCCGCAACGAGGAGTAGGAGCAAACCGAGCTTCGTGTTTTTCAGTTCCTCTTGCTGCACCAGCGACAATTGAAGATGGCTCGATGTCGATCGCTTGGGCGACCTTCTGCTGCCTGAGCGCCTCGTCGCAAACCGTCCTGGCATGAGGCGCGAGGCGGCCTGCCACTCGCCCATGCCTTCTTGCCAAAGCATCGTGGCTTCGCCGATTACCGACGACTCGATGAACGATTCGATCACCTTGAGGCCAACGGGACCTGTCTGCACGCCTGTTGCGTCGATGTAGAACCAGAGCGCGCTCTCTTGCGCCGCACTGCTTTTCGTTTTCCAATGTTCCCGGGGGTTCGCGCGGCTGGACGCCTGATCGGTTGAAACGGCCTCTGCGGGAAGCACCTGGTCGGGCGATCCCCTACCGGGGAACACGACGATCAAGGTCGATGCCGGCGCCCAGAGGATCCTGTCGCTGGAGACTTCATGAAATGGCTTGAATTGGCCGCGATCGCGCAGCGAAATCAGTTGGGCTTCGCCAAACGGCCCCATCACCTTGCCGCGAATGCGTACAAAGTAACTCGCGGAAGGACTCATTCTTTGGGATCCTGATTCCATTGGTCCAGTTGATCCTGGATCTGGTAGGCGGGAACGCTGAAGGCGATGGCCTCGACCTGAATGCCCTTGGCGGTGACGACTCCAATGACCTTGCCGAACGGATCGATCGCCGGCCCACCTGAATTGCCGGGGTTGACCGCAATGCTCAGTTGCAACATTTTGATCCCATCGACCTGGAGAAATTGTCCCATCATTCCCTGGCAGATGGTGTTGGGGACCACGGCGCGGCCATCTCCCAGGCCGGGAGAACCGATTGCCACAACCTGGCGGCCCGGACGAATCTGATCCCATCCTGCCAATTCCAAAACGGGCAAGGTGGATGGCACGCTTACAAACGCCAGATCGAGTTCGGGAATCATCTTTTTGATGAATCCGCGTTTCGCCTTGGCTTCGTCGCCGGTGGCCGAATGGAACGTGACGGTGACACGATCGCCCGCGTTTTTTCCGCGCAGCAAGTGATGATTGGTCACGAGGAGTCGATTGCGGACCAGAAATCCTGAGCCGGTGCTTTCCTCGGTCGTGATCTGGGCAACGGAGGGACCATAGCGGTCGAAGATTTGCTCCGGGTTGAGCCGGGCGTTTTCGTTCGGCGCGTCCTGGATCGCGAGGGCATTGGGCCGTCCTTCGCGCGGGAGATCGCGGCCATCATTGAGAGCTAGCGGGTTGTCCGGTTCCTTCTCGTCGCCGCGCTTTTTTGGCACAGGTCGAGGTTTTGCCGGTTTTGCAGCGAGAGCCTTTTTCACCTCGGCTTTTGTCGCCTCGTGCCGAGCTTGATCGCGGTCATTAGCCCCGTCGCCTCTTCCTTTGCCAAAGGTCAGGAGCATGACCAGCGTCAAGGTCAGCGCCAGAATCCCACCCAGAGCGATGATCAGGGCGATCTGCAGGGGGCTGACGGGGAGCCTGAAGCCTGCTGATGCGGGCCGGCGGTTGCTCCGTGGTGCTGCCGGGGTGCGGTAATGCTTCGGTGGGAGAGCCCCGATCTGTCGGGCGTTATCCCAGTGAGGCAAGGTGGATAGAGGAGCCCAGAGGAGTTGATTGGAACTCCACAGAGCGCTCTTGGAAACAGACCCTTGGGCCATGTGTTCGATCAGGTCGGCCTGTTTCATGGGGCCATGGACTACGGAACCTTGCTTCACGAAAAAAGAAGGCGCGGCAGGAGTCGGTTCGGGCGGTTCGCGATTCATTCCCTCGGATACCTCGTGAAGGGGGCGCACCATTTCAGGCGGTGCCATGGCCCTCATTCCTCGATTCGCGAAACGCCATCGGCTGCGGGAACTACCCTCGGTTGCGGGTGATCAGAATCACGACAAACACGACCAGGGCGAGCGCGCCGGTGGCAAGCACCACGCCGAGAATGATGTACTCCTTGCGAACTCTTGCCGCGCGCATGCGCTCGATCGCTCGATCGCACTCGCGCTCAAGCGGGCTGGGCATGGGGCCGATTTGGCGGATGGAGTTCATCCGTTCGATGATGCTCTCTTCGGTGATGCCTTTTTGCAACAGGTGCTGTTGCAATTCGCCGCAGGCGGCCTCCTTGGTGATTTCGGTGCTCTGCCGCTCTTCGAGCGATAAGAGCCACGCATAGGTCGGTTGAAGGTGGAAGAGAACTTCGTCCGAAGCGGTCCAGCCCATTTCGTCGGCGATCTGTTCGATATCCCCCAGCAACTGGCGCACTCGCTGTTCGTCTTTGTTCTTGCGGGCAAAGAGGATCTGGGGGAGCAGGGCATTGGCCTTGATCGTCAGGGTTTCCTTACGCGCCTTGTCTCCGGTTTTCTTGATTTCATGAAGGAGCGCGGGAGGCGGTGGATGGATCCAGACCGATTCTTCCACTTCCTTGAGCAGGTCGAGGATTTTGCCGGTCTCGTAGTTCTTTTTCGCCTCGGCGATTTCCGAGCGGATGGTTTCGAGCCGCCAGGTTTCGAATTTGGCGAGATCTTCCTGAAAGGCCACATTGCTTGGATCAAGCACCAGCAGTTCGCGCAGGACATTCATTCTTTCGAGGTAGGGCCCGCGCGATAGGGCGAGCAACCTGTGCTTGGTCAAAAGTGGTTTGAGTGGTTCTTCCTCGGCAAACGCCTGATTGAGTGCCCCGGCCGAATCGTGTGAGGGGCGAGCAGCCAGAGGCAGGCCATAAAGCGAGATGGCGCTATCCCAGGAGGAACGATCGGTGAAGTCGAGGTGGTTGATGGCGTCGAGCAAATCGGGCTCGGCCTTCGCCAGGTGAATCGCTTCGGAGCGCAACCCTTTTTGCAAATACTCCTCGCAGCGGCGTAGCCGATCGAGGATCGGCCGCGACTCCTCCACGAGCGCCCGGGCCAATTGCTCCATGCGCGGCGTCCTCGTCAGATCCCCAGTCAACACCAGGGCTTTGATTTCTTCAGCGATGACCGGCAGGGCGGACATGGTTATTTCTTATTCTTAAATTTAATGAGTTCATCAATGACGATTTTCAATTTTTCAAATATGGCAATGTCTTCAGCTTTATTGAAGGACTTGTCGCCAAATTTCTTGATGTCTGCGCCTTGGTTTGTCAAAAATCTGACGATAGGATACGATATTTTGTTGTCGACTAATATAATGCTGCTTGTTGCGGCTGTATTTCCCATGGACAAAAGTAGCTTGGCAAGTGCTGACTTTTCATTGTTAATGGATTGGTCATTGGTTTCTGGAATTATTTTTTCTTTAAAGTAATTATCGTTGTCCTTTCCGGCGATACTGAATTCTGCAGTTTTTTCAGTAAACAGCATTGGATTCAGAAGTTCAAGTTGTTCCTTTCCAAATAGGTCTTCTTTTGTTCCAGAAAGTTTGTACTCCTTTTTATCAATGATGTCATTGAGCTCTTTTAAGTTGTTCTTTAAAAAAGATTCTTTGTTAGCTAATTCATTTTTTTGTTTTATTTTGTCGGCTATTAAACCTTTAAATCGCTCATCGAAGCTCAATCCGGCTCGAAGGGTTTCGTCAATAATCGGATCGTCAATGATGTTTTTTTTTGCCGTTTCGAGTTCCAAGTACAATTTGAAAGATTTTTCGAGACCTGCAAGGCGGCTGATGCGATCTTTGTTAATAACGTACAGTCTAGAATTCTCATTCAGTGAGTTCAAAGATTCCAACGCCGACTTCAAGTTCTCATCATCCTTGTCCGACACCTTGCCAACAAGCTTGGCCTGGTTTGGCCCGTTTCCGATCAAGAAATCTCTGTATTTCTTGAAGTTGGCTTTCTCTTCATTCGCAATGGCGACCGCTTTTTCCAGGCCTTCCTTTTGCATGGTCAGGGCGGCGTTTTTCTCCGTCAAATCCAGTATCGATTTCTCCTGTTCCTCAATCTGCCACTTTTGATCCTTTCCCAAAGCGGTGGATTCCTCCAGCCCGGAGCGGCTGATTTGGATCCCCGTTGCCAGACCCAGGCCGAAGGCCAAAAAAACGCCGATGGCCGCCGCCAAATACAGCCACCAGGGAGTTCCGGAGATGGACGTAGGTTGTGGGGTCTCAACGAGTCGGGGAAGTCGCACCGAGGATTTCCCCTTGCCGTCCTTGGCCGCTATTGGCGGGTGATAGGACGGCGGCACCGCCTTGGGCGCGCTTGCATGGGGCAAAAGATGCCCTTGGTCGCCAGCGGAAGCGAATCCTCCCTGCTCGGTATGACCGTGCGGCCTTGATCCCAATGGTTCGCTGTGAGGGGCATCGTGCGACCCAAGGTCGGAGGGAGAAGCCGGCGACTTCCAATGGGCTGGACGAATCCCGGTGCGCGCCATTTCCACCCACGAACTTCGGCCGGGCTGGGGCCAGTTGGTTTTCGTCAGGTCAAAACAGTCAAGGTGAGCCTTAAAATCCCGGGTTTGGTCGGCGCCCTGCTGCAGCATGCGCAGATGGACTTGATTACCCTTGGGGAATCCTTCGACATGGGTGGAAAAGGTCGTGGACCAGCGGTCGGCCGGGTCGAGCAACGCCATCGCCTCGGCGACCAGCGCCAGGCTCTTTTCGCCATGAAGGGTTCGATCATAGAGCACCCAGACGGTAGGCTCATTTTTCAGCTTTTTGGCGAAGGCGCCGCCCCAACCGGCATCGCCCGACGCGTCGGCCCATTGCTTGCAAACGAGCGACGCGGGGGGCTGGATCGTGGGAAGATTGCAAGGGCCAAGCATTCGCGCCGGGCCCTGGAAGGACTCATGGAAAGGAAGCGCTTGCAAAAGCGCGGCGGGGCCTGCCTCAGGGAGTTCCGAACTTTCCAGGCAAAAAAACTCGCCCAGGAAGTTGAAACGGCCCGAATAGTCGTTTTCCGCGCTCGATAGGCGCCCCAAGACATACCATTGACTGACCTTCCAAAAGAAGTAGTTGAATGGGTTCCATTGCCGGTTGGCATCCCGGGCAGGGTAGATTTCGACATAACCGGCCAGCTTCGACAACTCTTCGGCAAGCACCCTCGGCAGGTGAGGCGTTTGGGCGGCGATGCCATAGCCCGAGCCGCCAAGGAGCGTTTTTTCCAGCGAGGTGAAGATCAGTTGGTGAGCCATGGTACTTTTCCTTAACTTCTGGAGTTCGCCGGCGCTCTTTTTACCGATTCGATCAGGTGAGGCACTTCCCGGGATAGAGGGTAGAGCAGGGGAAACTCGGTCCACCAGGGATGAATATTCTGGGGTTCGACCGTGTGCACGGGAAGATTTGTCACCGGATCGAGGAATGCATCATTGGGCTGGGGAGTGTGGCCAAGGGCACTGGCCGGCATGTAAATGACTTCCTGGCAAAACGACTCCGCGGCGGAAACAATCTCCGGACAGAGATTCTGGAGCAACTGGCGGATCAGTTTCGAGCCTCTGGTCATCGCATCGAAGTCCAGGCTTGCCACTTCCCGGTCCTTGCGGCGCAAAGTGGGCCGCAGCAGCGCATTGAGCGGAAGCATCTCTTTCCAGGCATCCCATTTATTAACCACGACGATGAGCGTGCGGTTGTGCAGTGTTCCCTGGTTCAGCCCCAGGATCCGGCGCACCCGTGCGGCCGCTTCGCGCAGAATCGTCTCCTGGCGATTGGCGAAGGCCGCGCCTCCTGTGCCCCGGAATTGATCCGGTCTTTGCCTGCAGGCCTGCAAAAATCGCGGATCTTGCATCGGGTCAAAAAGAAAAATCAGCGCCCGGGAGCGCGCCATGTAGGCGGTCGATTGCAAGCGGTCGGCGTCGTCGCTGACGGCCTGAAACGACTCGCCGGCCGCATCGTACAGACAAATCGCTGTGCTTTTGGAGCCAATCTTTTTATGGTCCGGATGAAATACGGACGATTTGATTTCGAAAAGAAACGGCTTGGGAAATTTCAATTCCTGGGAACCGATGAACACGCGGCTAAAGATCGATTCCTCGTTGTACTGGGTCTTGCGGATCAAGTCGCGCACAGGTACCGGTTGCTCGGGATGGGGCCGCAAGAAAAGCGACTCTTCGTATTGATTGATCGTGGCGTTGAACTGCGGATCGGCATCGCCGAAATCGAGGCCAAATTCCCGGGGCAGGCATTTTCTTAGGCTCCAGGTCAGGGCGCCAAGCAAAAACGATTTCCCGCTTCCTGGGGAGCCGAGGATGGCAAAAAACAAACAGGGGGTATCGAGCAAGACCCAGGGGATGATGAGATGGCAGCGCGGGCAGGCCAAATCCTGGCACACCTGGCCACGAGCGTCGATGGCATTGCCGCCCAAGTCGAATCGAGTCGGCAGAAAGCGCTGCAAAGCGGCGGGAGGTGAACCGGGGGGATCGAGGCGGGGATCACCGCGCAGGTCGGTATGCACCGAAATCCAGAGGATCTCTTCGGGGCCAAACGTATGCCAGCAATGCGGGCAAGTGATCCGGCTCTGCAGTCGCTTGCCCTGGTGTTGCGTGTGTTCCTGCGAATCTTTCATGAGAGAAGGCGTTCCGTGCTGACATCAGCCTGCAAGGAAATTCCTACCGGACTACAAAAATCCTTCAAGCGATAGCAGTGCAAATCACGCCCAATGCAGGCATGGCATGGGGCCATGAAAGCCTTGGCCCTTTTTCTCGTCGCAATGGAGCGCGGAGGAAGGTGAATTCTGTCGCTGGATTCTGGTAGTTGCCAAGCTCCTTGGTCGTCCAAGGCCGGTTAGCAGATGCCCAGAGATCGGGAAGAACTTCTTAGCCGAGCTTGGCGCCATCGGGGCGCTTCAAGTGCCAGTCCGTGGCCTTTTCGAACATGCGCGCGGAGCGCAAAAGCACGGGCTCGGTGAGTGGTGCCGACTGAAGTTGCAACCCGATCGGCAAGCCTGAACCGGTCAGACCGCAGGGGATGCTGATGCCGGCGATGCCGGCGAGGTTGCAGCTGATCGTATAAATATCGCTCAAATACATGGCCAAGGGATCGGTGCTTTTCTCACCCCGTTTGAAGGCGGCGGTGGGAGCCGTGGGCCCGGCAATGACATCGCACGATTCGAAGGCTTTTTCAAAGTCGTTGAGAATCAGGCGGCGGACCTTGAGCGCCTTGGTGTAGTAGGCGTCGATGTAACCGCTCGAAAGGGCATAAGTGCCGAGCATGATGCGCCTTTTGACTTCGGCGCCAAATCCCTCGCCACGGCTTTTGCAATAGGTGTCGATCAAGGTGCCTTTGTCCTTGGTGCGGTGGCCATAGTGCATGCCGTCGTAGCGAGCCAGGTTGCTCGAAGCTTCCGCGGTCGCGACGATGTAATAGGTGGCAATGGCATGGGCAGAACTCGGCAGCGAAACCTCGACGATCTTGGCGCCTTGCTTTTCGAAAACCTTGAGCGCTTCGCGCACCGCTTTTTCCACTTCGGGATCAAGGCCCGCGCCGAAAAACTCCTTGGCCACGCCCACGCGCAGCCCGGCAATCGGCTGATCGAGTTCGGCCAGGTAATCGGGGACAGGGCGATCGAGCGAGGTGCTGTCGCGTTCGTCGTGGCCGGCGATGGCCTGCAGGAGCAAGGCCGAGCCAAAAAGGTCGTTGGAGAAGGGGCCGATTTGATCGAGCGAACTGGCAAAGGCAACGAGGCCATAGCGCGAGATGCGGCCGTAGGAGGGTTTGAGGCCGTTAATGCCGCACAGGCTTGCCGGCTGGCGAATCGAGCCGCCGGTGTCGGAGCCCAAAGACAAAGGCACCATGCCGCCCGCGACCGCGGCGGCGGAGCCGCCCGAAGAGCCGCCCGGAATGCGCTCCAGGTCCCAGGGGTTGGCCGAGGGGCCGAAGGCGCTATTTTCCGTCGATGAGCCCATGGCGAATTCGTCGAGATTGGTCTTGCCCAGGGGCACGCCGTCAGCCGCGACGATCTTGTCGATGACCGTGGCGTTGTAGGGGGGGGCAAATTTCTCAAGGATCTTCGACGAGCAGGTCGTAATGACCCCCTTCGTGCAAAGGTTGTCCTTGATCGCGACCGGCAGTCCGGAAAGGATGCCGACCTTTTCCCCACGAGCTCGCTTTTGATCCACCAGGGCGGCCTGCGCCAGCGCCTGTTCTTCGTTTAAACGCAGGAAGGCATGGACCTTGCCGTCTCGTTTGCCAATCGCCTTAAGGCAATCCCGCACCAGCTCCAGGGAAGTGAGCTTCTTGGAATCCAAAAGCTCCTTCAATTCACGAACCGGGCGCTCGGCCAGGGGAGCACTCATGGGATCGATTTCCTTGCTGAGTCGGGAAGGTGCGTCGGAATCTACCTACCTATTCCAACACGGCCGGAACCTGGAAGAGATTTCCCAGGCGTTCAGGCGCATTGGCCAGGGCTTCGGCGGGGGAAAGGGAAGGCCGAAGGACATCGTCACGGAAAATGTTGGCTTGTTCCAACGGGTGAACGAGCGGTTCAACACCGCTCGTGTCGATCTTCTGCAATTGATCGACATATCCCAAAATGGAGGCCAGCTGGGGAGTCATCGTCTGCAACTCCGCCTCACTAAGTTGGAGGCGGGACAAATGAGCGACCCAGCGAACCTGTTCGGCCGTCAACGACATGGCAGGCTTACCGGATTAAAGGGCGCTGACCTGGAACGGCTTGCGCTTGGTGGGCCGAGCGACATAGCCGGAGCGGATGCACTGAACGCAAATGCGCGCCGACACGGCGGATCCGTTCTTTTCGATCTGGATTTTCTGCAGGTTGGGCTTGAAGGTCCTTTTGGTGATACCGGTCACCTTCACGCCGTTACCACCCAGGTATTTGGGCTTACCGCGCTTGGTGTAATGGTTTCCGATTTCGGGCTTCTTGCCGCAAACGTCGCACTTCATTCCCATGACACATCACCTGACAAAGACAAAATCGTGAATTACTAAGGATAGAACATTGTCGTCCTGGAGCAAGCTCAAACTCCTCGAAAAGCGCTCAACGAGGGGTTCGCTTGCAGAAACTGGGAGGCCCAGTGATAGTGGTCGAGTAATCCGGTGATATCTTTTTTCATGATTAAATGGGCGACATATAGGGCCTCGACGGTGGCCAGGCCCCCTTCCGGATCGGGAAAGATCTTGGAACTCCGGGGATAGCTGGTGCGGATGCCCTGCAAGGATCTCTTGGGCATCTGCGCGAAGGGAATGGCCAGCCGGGTTGCCCAGCGCCAGCTTCCATCAATGAGAAAGAGACCCTTGCCGGCATCGTCCGCCGAAAGCTCAGGGCCTTCCGGCCAAAGCACGACATAGCCCTCAAGCGAGGGGAGCGTCTCCCAGGGATGCTGAACGAGGCGCACATCGGTGCGGTTGCGCAAAGGCCAGATCGTGCAGCGCTCCTTGCGCTCGTGGCGATCTCGCAAAATGAGGGTGGGTAACGATGAGGCAGGCAGGCCTTCGGCTGGCGGTTCCATGTCCATAAGGGTGGTAAGCGGTTCCTGATCGACCGGAGTGCGTGGATTCACCAATTTTTCTCGGGTCCATGCTAGGAGGTTTCTTAAGTTTTCTCGAGGGAGGCGACGAAGCCCACCTCCTTGGATCAAGGATTCCTTGCACCGAACGACGGATCCTGACGGGATGGCGATTCTGCGTCTTCCCCATGGTTTTGGCTCTTACGCATCTTCCGACATCCAAGACAAACTTGCTCAACAAGGCAGGAAATCACCATGATGCGCCGACCGAATTTACTCATGCCTCCAGTAATCATCGTGGCTTTCCTCTTCCTCGATCTTGCCGCACCCCGTGTGGCGGCATTCTTCCAGGAAGAGTCGCCAAAAAAAGACGAGAAAAAAGAAAAGAAAAAGGAAAGTAAGCCGGATAAGAAAGCGATTCTTCCCGGCCTTTACAAGGATCATGTCCAACTGCCCAACCAATGGTCGCTACGACCGACCGGCACCCACCTGCTCGTGGGCGATTTGCCCGTTCAGGCCCTGATCCACCCTTCGGGCCAATACCTGGCGGTGCTCCATGCCGGATACGGTCCCCACGAACTGATCGTTCTGTCGACCGCCGCTACCCAGAAGATCATTTCTCGCACTACGCTTCCGCACGCGTTCTACGGGATCGCCTGGGCCGACGAGGGGAAGACGTTGCTCATCAGTGGCGGCGAATACGCGACCGTGCAATCGCACGCGTTCGACGAAGGGTATCTGGGGAAACCGACCGTCATTCAGGTGGCTCCTGAAGATACTTCGTTCGTGACCGCCGGCATCGCCGTCGATGGCGAGCGCCTTTTCGTCGCCGGATCCTGGAACCACTCTTTCGCCATCGCCTCGCGCAAGGGAGGTGAGTCGAAGGTCATTAAGCTGGCTCCCAACACATTCCCCTACACCTGCCTGGTCGACACCAAGGCCGACCGCGTCTATGTGTCGCTTTGGGGCCAATCTGCCGTGGCCGTGGTGAACCGCAAAGACGGCAAGCTTCTTCAGACCTGGGCAACGGCAAGCCACCCGACCGAAATGGCGCTCTCTCCCGATGGCAAACGACTCTTTGTCTCCTGCGCCAATTCGACCCGCGTGAGCGTGCTAAGCACCGATTCGGGTAAAGAATCGGAAACCCTGAACTGCTCCCTTTACCCGGGAGTTCCCTCGGGCAACACCCCGGGTAGTCTCGATCTGTCTCCCGATGGCCAGTTACTCTTTGTCGCCAACTCCGATGCGAATAACTTGGCGGTTTTCCGTGTCGATCAGCCCGGCCAGTCGCGCAGCCTCGGGTTCATTCCGACCGGCTGGTATCCGACGAGCGTCCGCTTCCACGCCGCGCAAAAAACTCTGTTTGTCGCCAACGGCAAGGGGCTCGGTTCCAAGGCCAATGTCCAGGGGCCCAATCCGCTCAATGGCAGCCGTTCTCCCACCGTTCAATACATCGGCGGGCTTCTCACCGGCGCGGTCTCGCGCATCGAGATGCCGACTCCGGAGAAA
This sequence comes from Gemmataceae bacterium, assembly GCA_965226945.1. Lineage (GTDB taxonomy): Bacteria > Planctomycetota > Planctomycetia > Gemmatales > Gemmataceae > SYLG01. Next base: position 6,549,302 of record OZ245717.1, read on the forward strand.
ATGGGAGAACTCACCCAGGCCGCGAAGCTTTGCAGTCCGCTCAAGGCCGATGCCTCCCCGACCGGAAAACGGCCTGAAGGCAATCCGATCCCTGCCCGCATCGGCGATTCCAGCCCGATCAAATACTGCATCTATGTCATCAAGGAAAATCGCACCTACGACCAGGTATTTGGGGATGTGAAAGAGGGCAACGGCGATCCCAACCTCTGCATCTTTGGCAACAAAGTCACTCCCAATCATCACAAACTCGCCAAGGAATTTGTGCTGCTCGATAATTTCTATGTCGATGGCGAGGTCTCCGCCGACGGCCATGAATGGTCGATGGGCGCCTACGCGACCGACTTCGTCGAAAAGGCCTGGCCTCAAAGCTATCGCGGCAGCGTGAAGGGAAAGCTCAAGGACTACCCCGCCGAAGGCAATCGCGATCTGATCGCGCGTCCCGCCGGCGGCTACATCTGGGACCGCTGCGCCGAGGCGAAGGTCAGCTACCGCAGCTACGGCGAATGGATCAAGAATGGTAAAGCCCCGGGGCAGCCGGGAACCCCGTCGGTCAAATCCCTCATCGGGCATTTCGATCCCTTATTCTGGGGCTACGACCTCGACTATCCCGACGTGAAGCGCACGGAGCGCTTCCTCGCCGAAATCTCCCGTTTTGAAAAAGAGGGCCAGATGCCGCGCATGCAGATCATGCGCTTGGGCAACGACCACACCTCGGGCACACGCCCCGGCAAACCGACCCCGACCGCCATGGTGGCCGACAACGACTTGGCGCTCGGCCTCCTCATCGAGGGGTTATCCAAGAGCAAGTTCTGGAAAGAAACCGCCGTGTTCATCGTCGAGGACGATGCGCAAAACGGCCCGGATCATGTCGATGCGCATCGCGCCGTCGCGCTGGTTGTCAGCCCCTACACGCGCCGGGGCATGGTCGATTCGACCATGTATTCCACCACGAGCATGCTGCGCACCATGGAGCTGATCCTCGGCCTGCAGCCGATGAGCCAGTTCGACGCCGCGGCCATGCCGATGTTTCACTCGTTTACGGCGAAGGCCAACTTGACCCCTTACAAGCATGAAGCGGCCCAGGTTGATCTCAACGAAAAAAACCTGGCGACCGCCTGGGGCGCCAAGCTCTCCGAAAGCTTCGACTTGTCGAAGGAAGATGCCGCCGACGACCTGCTCTTCAACGAGGTCATCTGGCGATCGGTCAAGGGGCCCAAAAGCCCGATGCCAGCCCCCGTCCGCGCCGCCTACGTCATGCAAAAAGTCCGCAACGACGATTAATTAATCTGTTGCCGAGGACGAGCCTCGGTGGAACAGGGAACATTTCAGCATCGGCGCAATGCAACTGATGGGTCGCTGGATAAGAGTGGGTCAGCGAATTCGATGCCAATTCGTTGCGGAATGTGCGGCGTGGATCGGCCGCTCGTTTCCGCCAGGAATTTCTTCCAACGAATCCTGCACGATGCGCGTTGGCATTTCATGAAATGAGACAGGCCGCTCTGGTCCAAGGCGTTTTCACATCTTGCGCCTGGCAATCACGACCCGGCGGCCCGTGCGAAAGGGGAGGCAGTGATGAGTCGGTTATTTCCACGATCCTTGGGTGCGGCGTTTTTATTGGCGATGGGTGTTGGCGCCGCCTTCTTGTCCCTGAATGGCCCCAGCGCCTTCGCCAAGTACCGCGCTGTCGCCACGATGAATGTTCCCGTGCAGAGGGTGGCGCAAAACCTGGAAAAAACGATCGAGATGAACCCAAAGGATGCCGGGGCGATCCTGAATTTGGCCCGCGTGCACGCCATGGCTTACTCGCAGAAAAAAGAAGAGATCCCGGTCGAAAAGAATGACGAGACGCGCGTCTGGTTTGGCTACGAAGCGAAGTTGGTCCCGTTTGCCAGCGTGCAAACGACGGACGATGCCGATCGCAAGAAAGCCGCGCAAGCGCACCTCAATGCCGCCATTGCCCTTTACGAAAAAGCAGTCAAGCTCGAACCGGAAGACAAGCGAGCCCAGCTGGGCTACGGCTGGCTTGTGAGTCAGACCGACAACAAGGCGCAAGCGATCAAGATTCTTCGCGAGGTCATTCGGACCTCCTGGGAAGAAGAAAAAAATCTGGAAAGGCTGGGGCTGGGAGGCCACACCTTTACCGTGGAAGGGGCCGCCTATTTGAAACCGCTCCTGGACCCAACCAAAGACAAGGAAGAATTGGCACAACTTTCCGAGCGAGCCGAGCTTCTGAAAAAATTGCCGCGTCCAATCACGCCGATCGCCATCCCCCTGGAAGACGGCCTGGGCGCTGGCGACCTGGAAGACCGCAACGCGCGCGTCCGATTCGATGCCGATGGCACAGGAGTCAAAAAGAACTGGAGCTGGATCCGGCCCAATGCCGCCTGGCTGGTCTATCGGCCGGCGAAGAATCAGAAGATTGAATCGGGCCTCGATCTCTTTGGCAGCGTCACGTTCTGGTTGTTCTGGGATAACGGCTACGAGGCACTGGCGGCGCTTGATGACAATCGCGATGGCCGCCTTTCCGGACGAGAATTGACCGGTCTGGGACTCTGGAACGATGTCAATGGCGATGGGATTTGCCAGGAGTCGGAATGCAAGACCCTCGCACAGGCCGGGATCCAGGCGCTTTCTTGCCGGTACGAGCGCGATTCCTCGCACCCCGACCAGATCGCTTTTTCTCCCCGCGGAGTCACCTTGAAAGACGGCCGCACCCGGCCGACCTTTGACCTGATTTTGCACTCCGCCAACTAAGACGATTCCACTGCCCCTGAAAGTTGCGCAACCCGTTGGCGAGTCCTTGGACTCGCCAACGGGTTGCGCTTTCCTTGCACTCGGCAGAAGAAACCGCCACGGCGCGATCGCAAATGAGCCGCTGTCGATAAAATGACCAGACGCCAATTCCCTCCTGGCTTTCTGATTGGCGTTAGGTGGTGATTTCCAGAATCCGCTTCTGGCAGCGTGCTTTTTCCACTGGGAACCCAAGGGTGCGACGAACCTTCAACGACCGCTTGTGTCGTTTTTTTCGATCCACTTGGCTCAACCGTAGAGATCAAAACATGACCTCCTGTGATCGTGGCGTTTGCTCTTTCTTCCCCATCCTGGCCAGTGCGATCTTGGCCACCGTTGGCGCCGCCGACGAAAAGAGCACACCTGTCAAGGAAGAAGCGCGGCCTGTTTTGGAGGTCTCAAGCGACCTCACTCTCGATCCCAAAATCACTTACGGGCCTTTGGTCGTCAAGAAGTCGGGCATCACCATCGATGGACGCGGCGCCTGGCTGATCGGATCGAAGGAGGGATTGCCCAAGAACTTCAAAGGGGCCGCGATCTTCGCTGACGGTATCTCCCAGGTCACGATCAAGAACATCAAGGCGAAGGGATTTGAAACCGGATTATCGTTACGCAATGCGCAAGCCTGGACCGTGGAGAACTGCGACTTTTCCGACAATTTTCACGATCCCGATTTCGGCTGGGGCGAGAGCGGCCGGCGCGGCGGGATCGTCTTCGATAAGGTGCAAAAGTCGACGTTGCGTAAGAACAAGGCCAACCGGGTCTGGGATGCCTGCGTGCTCGTCGATTCCGACGACAACCTCATCGAAGACAACGATTTCTCGCACACTTCGAACACCTGCCTCAAACTCTGGACGGCATGTCGCAACACGATCCGCGGCAACAATCTCAGCTACGGCATTCGCATCAAGCCGGCCGAGGTTCACGCGCGCGATTCCACTGGAGTGCTCTTTGAAAGCGGCTCCAACGACAACCGGATGCTCAACAACGATTGCACTTACGGCGGCGATGGGATTTTCGTGCGCGTGCTCAACGGCTGGTGCAGCACCGGCAATCACTTTGAAGGCAACGACTGCTCCTACGCCAACAACAACGGCTTTGAATGCTGGGCGCCACGCAATTACTTTGTCAAGAACAAGGCAAACCATTGCAGCTACGGCTTTTGGCTGGGCGGATCGGACCAGAGCGAACTGATCGACAACGAAGCCTCGTTCAATGGCCTGGCCAAGGGCAATCACAATTCTCCTCACCTGCCGGGCAAGGGGCATGCCGGCATCGTCTACATGTTCGGCCCGTCGACCCATACGCTGGCGCGCGGCAATGTCTGCAAGGGGAACAACGGCGCCGGCATCGCGCTCATCGGCGATCTGGATTCGAAAGGCAAAAAATGGAAGGCGTATCACTGGGTTGTGGAACAGAATCGGCTTGAGGAGAATCGTTGGGGCCTCTATGCCAAACATGCCGACTGGATTGTCGCTTCGGCGAATGAATACCGGGACAACACCGCCAAGGATGTTTTTCTGGATGGAGACGTTTCAAGGTTCATTGACACGAACGAGAAGAAGCCGGTGGGAATCGCGCCCCCTGCAGCACGCTTGAATGGCCCGCAAGCGGTGAAGGTAGGTGCCCAGGCGACCTGGGATGCGCTGCAAAGCAGCGACGCGGGCAAACGCCCGTTGAGCTATTCCTGGAGTGTCGATCAGGACGCCCTGGTCACGGGCCCGAAGCTCTTCCACACCTTCACTCGGGCCGGGTTCCACCGTATTGGACTCAACGTGTCCAACGGTGTTTGGACCCAGCCAGGCTGGCGCAATGTTTACGTCGTGCGCGACGTTCAAGAATGGGGAACCGAGGGGAATGCGGCCGACTGGAGCATTGAAGATTTTCACGACCGCAACCGCAGCGCCCAGCAGATCTCACGAGCTCAATTCGCTAACGAATCGCACGATTGCCTGCTTGGCAAATCGGCGTTGCACGTGGTGATCGAGCCATATGCCGGCTTTCGTGCGGCGTTGACCTACCCCAAATCCCGGGATGCGCGTCGGTCCCTTGCGGGCAAAACCAAGTTGTCCTTCTGGCTCAAGGCCATCAACGCCGATGCGGCCGGTTGGCAGGGAGGACCGTTCATCACCCTTCATGGCGAAGGCGAAGCCAAGCGCTGTTTCCTCGAGCCGAAAAAGGGGCTTGATCTCATGCGCGACCTGGAACACAACGAGGCCAGGGAAGGGTGGAGGTTTTTTGAGATTCCGCTTGCAGGCAATGAAAAATGGCAGCGCGATGGAGCCTTGCCCGAAACCGTGCAAGCGATTTCCCTGGCCTTCGATTCCTGGGGCGCGCCGACCTTGAGGCTTTGGTTAGACGGCTTGGCTTTCGAATAAAGTGAAGGCCGCGCAGCGATGATTCAACCCTGGCGGCCGATCAATTCCCTTGCGGTGCCGTTGCCCCCTGCTTGGCATCGGGCTCTGTGGCAAAGCGAGCCTGATGCCATTCAAGCAAAGAATCGACCTGCACTCGCGTTTCGACCGAGCCGGGACGCAGCCGGCGGATTTCGTCGATCGCCTCGCGTGGCGCCATCCCCTTGGAAATCAGCCAGGCAGTGAGCACGGTACCGGTGCGGCCCATCCCCGCGGCGCAGTGTATGGCCACCGGCATCTTTTTGGACAGCGCATTGCGAATCACCGAAACGCAGCGATCCAGTTGCTCCATGGTCGGCGCATGGAAATCGCGGATCGGTTCGTGGATCGATAGCAGGCCGGCATCGTCGACGTGGGACTTACGCAGAGTTTCCTCGGTGAGCGTGAGGATGATCTGAATCCCCTGGGAGCGTAGCCAGCGCAGATCGTCCAGGCCGGAGGGGTAGGCATGGCCCGCGAGCAGTTGCGGTTCGACCCAGGAGAAATTCAACGGTTTGCTCATGTTTGATTACCAACCAACCAGCAGGACCGGTCCATCGGGAATGCCGTGCCGTGTTATCGTAGGGGAGGATGACCCAGGCGTTTTCGCATTCGATTCGCTTCTTTCCAAAGGTTGGGTTCGGATTGGAGAAAATCGACCGTCTGGGCCGTTGAGGTTCCGAGGACAACCGCCACTTCCGCGACCCGGCCTTCACGGGCTTCAAGCAAATCGAGCACCCAACCGGCCAGAGGAAAAAAAAGTTCGTGCCTGGGTCCAATGGAAATGCCGGTCGGTGAGATCAAGGGGGCCAGCGCGGCCGGAGGTCGAATCGGTTCCGTAGGGATGATCTCTTCGCGCAATCGTAGGCAAATATCGCGGCGCAGCCGCTTGAGCGCCTTGGCTTTGTTCTCGTGTTGCGAGCGGCTTTCTTCGGCGATGACGATCGTGGAGGAGGGCAGGTGCCTGAGCCTGACCGCGGAACTGGTCTTGTTGCGCTTTTGGCCGCCGGGGCCGCTGGCGCGATAGGTGTCCACCTCGCACTGGCCGAGAAGGACCTTGTCCTCCCCGGCCAGCCATAGGTCTCTTTGACCCGATTTTAAACTTCCAGTTTCCATGGCGCTCGCTTGGGCCGAGAAACCATTTCCTGGGCTTCGGGTTCTTCAAACTTCTTGGCCTTGGGATCCCAGTGCAGCGTTTTGCCCAAACGCAGCGCCGCGACGCCAAGCAGGCAAACGACCACCGAACTGGCACCGACCGACACATTGCAAATCGGCGCCTTGCGTGTTTTCAAACATTCAAAGAAGTTGCCCATATGGTTGTTGGAAACTTCCAGGCGGGTCGCGCCGGTGGGCAGCGGTTCTTTCAACAGATTTTCGTCGGAGGCCCGGATCGTTCCGCGGCTGACAAAAATTTCCCCCTTGTCTCCCTTGAAGAGGATACCGTTTTCCCCGTCGGACATGGCGTGCAGGACGACGCCGTCGTCGTAGGTGTAGCTCACCTTGAAGCGGGGATGGCAATTGTAGGAGTGATCGTCCTTGGGAGGCGCGTCGGCTTCCGCTTCGATTTTCACCGGACCGCTGCCGTCGCGACCCAGGGCCCACTGGGCGATATCGATATGGTGAGCGCCCCAGTCGGTCATCTTGCCGCCGGAATAGTCATACCACCAGCGAAATTCGTAGTGGCAGCGTTCGGGGATGTAGTCGACCTTGGGCGTGGGGCCAAGCCACAAATCCCAGTTAAGCCCTTCGGGCACCGGAGCGACCTTGCAGGTCTTTTGCGGGTTGCGGCCAATGCGCGCCTCAATCGTTTGGACCTTGCCGATGCGGCCGTTGCGCACCAGTTCGCAAGCAAGACGGAAGCGCGCGTCGGAGCGCTGCTGGCTGCCGGTTTGGAAGACTCTGCCCGTTTCCTTGGCGACCTTTTCCAGAGCGTAGGCTTCTTCGATCGTCAGGGTTAACGGCTTTTCGCAGTAGACATCTTTCCCCTTTTTGAGGGCGTCGATGGCCACCAGCGCGTGCCAGTGGTCGGGGGTCGCGATCGTAACGGCGTCGATATCCTTGCGGTCGAGCAGTTCGCGGAAATCTTCGTATCCCTTGGCACCCTTGAAGCCGTCTTTTTCCATCATGCCCAGGGCATTTTTCAGGTGGCGCGCATCGACATCGCAAGCCGCGACATACTGGGCTTTTTGGCCGCGGGCATCGTTGTAAATGGCCCGGCCCCGGCTCTGCGGGCTGCCGATACCAATCGCGCCCATCTTCACTCCCTCGGGTGGCTTTTCTGCGGCTTGACCTTGCTGGGCCGCGATCAATTCCTGGGCATACCAGGCGGGGAGGCCGGCCAGCGCCATCGCGCCCAGCGACTTCTGAATGAAGCCGCGACGTGAGAGGGAACCACGAAGACTGAGATCCATGGGATGCTCCGAAGTAGAGAGGAAACCGGAAGAATTTCTCAGCAAGAAAATCCCGATTGAGACGGTGGGGAAGCTAGAAAAAATCATATGCCGTTTGGCGGGATTGACCCGGGGCGCCCTCTTTCTTTGTCGCCTCCTTGACTAACCCTGCCGATCGCGGGAGAATCGCCCTTGGGTGATTCTTCTGGGTTACAAGCCGCAGCGTCATGCGGTTTTCCGCGCCTCCCCCTCTCTTTCCAGGAGCCTGTCATGAGCGCCACCGCCGTCGCCAATCCGGATCAGACGACCACTTCCCTGCCTCGATCTTTCATTCGACCCAAAGTAAGCGATCAACTTCTGCTGATCGGCGGCAAGTGGGTGCCCAGCGTCTCGGGCAAGACCTTTGAAACCACCAATCCGGCCACGGGCGAAGTCATTTGCAAGGTGGCCGAAGGGGACAAGGCCGATGTCGATCTGGCCGTCGCCGCGGCGCGCCGCGCTTTCGAAAGCGGGCCCTGGCCCAAAATGGCCGCGGCCGAACGCGGTCGGATTCTCAATCGCCTGGCCGATCTGATCGAAGAGAACAAGGAAGAACTGGCGGCGCTGGAAAGTCTCGACAATGGCAAGCCGGTCGGCGATTCGATGGCGGCCGATTTGCCCTTGGTCATCAAGTGCTACCGCTATTACGCCGGCTGGGCCGACAAGTTCCACGGCAAGACGATTCCCGTCGAGGGAGATTATTTCTGTTACACCCGGCACGAACCGGTCGGGGTGGTGGCGCAGATCATCCCCTGGAATTTCCCGTTGCTCATGCAGGCCTGGAAGTGGGGACCAGCCTTGGCCGCGGGCTGCACCCTGGTGTTGAAGCCTGCCGAACAAACTCCGCTGAGCGCCGCCGCCGTGGCGCGGTTGGCGCAAAAGGCGGGTGTTCCCGATGGTGTCATCAACATCATTCAGGGGTTTGGCCCGACCGCCGGCGCCGCGCTCACTTCGCACATGGATGTCGACAAGGTCGCGTTCACCGGCGAGACCACGACCGGCCAGATCATCTTGGAAGCCGCCGCCAAATCGAACCTCAAGCGAGTCAGCCTGGAACTGGGCGGCAAAAGCCCCAACATCGTTTTCGCCGACGCCGACCTCGATGCCGCGGTGAACGGAAGCTGGTTTGGCCTCTTCTTCAATCAGGGACAATGCTGCTGCGCGGGCAGCCGCCTGTTTGTCGAGGAATCGATCCACGAACAGTTCGTCGAAAAAATGCTCGCCAAGGTCAAGACGCAAAAGGTGGGCGATCCGTTTGACCCGACGACCACGCAGGGACCGCAAGTCTCCGCCGAGCAGCAGGCCCGCGTGCTTGGTTTTATCGAATCGGGCAAGGCGGAAGGGGCCAAGCTTTTGACGGGCGGCAAGAAGTTCGGGGACAAGGGCTACTTTGTCGAACCGACGGTGTTCACCGATGTCAAGGATAGCATGAAGATTGCCCAACAGGAGATCTTCGGGCCGGTCATGAACATCCTTAAGTTCAAGGACATCGACGATGTGATCGCGCGCGGCAACAAGAACTGCTTCGGCCTTGCCGCGGCAGTCTGGACCAAGGACATTCACAAGGCGCTGAAAATCAGCAACTCGCTGCGCGCGGGCACGGTCTGGGTGAACTGCTACGATGTGTTCGACGCGGCCGCTCCCTTTGGCGGATACAAAATGTCCGGTATTGGCCGCGAACTGGGCGAATATGCCATGCAGATGTACACCGAGGTCAAAACCGTTTACATGGCGCAAAGCTAAGTCGCCGGGATTTTTTGGCCAGCCTCCAGCGGCGATCAACGACGCCGATCGAGGCTGGTCCATTTTCTAAGGGCCAATCGATGTGAGTGGAGTTCCTTTCCTACGCCTCGGTATCTGTCAGGGAGTAGCATCATGTGGGCGAATGTGCGCATGGCAGTTACACTGGTTTTTCTGGCAATGCTTGGGGCCGATTGGGCGCGGGGCCAGGCGCCCGATTTCCAGGACTACCTCGCCCGCGGCAAACTGGCCGACGGGGAGCAAGCGCTGGCCGCCTACCTGGTGAAAACGCCGCAAGACGACAACGCCCGTTTTGCCCTGGGGGCGGTGCAGTTCTTTCAGGCGGTCGAAAAGCTCGGCAATGGGTTTTACCGCAAGGGGCTTCGCCATCACCGCGGTTCGCTGGAAATGCCGCTCATGCGCCTACCGGTTCCCGCCAATCCCGATCCCGAATCGATCGACTATGAAGAGCTTCGCAAGATCTTCAGCGATTTCGTGGCGGGATTGGCCAAGGCGGAAGCAACGCTGGCTGCGATCAAGAACGACGAGGTCGCTCTTCCCTTGCGGCTTTTGCGCATCAAACTCGATCTCAAAGGCAACGGCGAACCGGTCCCTTTCAACGAAATCGCGGCCCATTATGCCGGGGTTCCGATCAACGGGGTGGAAGACGGTTTGCTCATTTGCTTCGACCGGGGCGATGTGGCCTGGTTGAGAGGTTATTGCCACCTGCTCATGGCCATGGGGAAGTCGATCCTCGCTTATGATTTCGATGGATTGTTTCAGACCGCGGGCCACACCTTTTTTCAAAAGGCGAATACGACGTTCAAACCGCTGGCCGGTTACAAGACTCCTTCGGGGTTCATGATCAGTCCCGATGTCGACATCACCGATCTGATCGCGATCATTCACATGATCCGCTTTCCGGTCAAGGATGGCGGGAAACTGGCCGAGGCGCGCGCACACCTTTTGAAGGTGTTCGCCCTCAGCCGGGAATCGTGGAAATTCATTCTCGCGGAAAAAGACAACGATCATGAGTGGATTCCCAATCCCGCGCAATCGGGGGTGAGTGGAATTCGCGTCACGCGCGAGATGGTGCAAGGCTGGCTGGCGTTCATCGGCGAGGCGGAAGACCTGTTCGAAGGGAAGAAACTGATTCCGTTTTGGCGCGGCCCGGCTGATATGGGCATCAACCTCAAGAAGGTGTTCACCGAACCGCGAACGTTCGACCTGGTTCTCTGGGTGCAGGGCTCATCCGCGATCCCCTATCTCGAAAAAGGGAATCTCACGAGCCCCGAGGTCTGGAGGCGCCTGGATCGAGTGTTCCAGGGGGATCTCTTCCGCTTCGGTCTTTGGTTCAATTGATTGAGCGGTCCTCGGTCGCGATGACCTCGGTTTTCCGATCTCCGCTGCGCGGTTGCGAATTCTCAGGAAGGCCCCCCAATGGCAACGGATCCCTTCCTGAGCGCCTCCTGGTTTGATCTGGTGCTTTTGAATTACGAGATCGACCCGGATATCCTCAAGCCTCATGTTCCGCGCGGCACCGGGTTGGCCCGCTTCGACGGCCGGTGTCTGGTGAGCCTGGTTGGTTTTCGTTTTGTCGACACCCGGCTTTTGGGCTGGTCGATTCCCTTTCACCGCAATTTCGATGAAGTCAATCTTCGCTTTTATGTGCAGCGGTCCACGCCCGATGGCCTGCGCAAAGGGGTCGTATTCCTCAAGGAAGTGGTGCCCAAGACCGCGGTCGCGCTGGTGGCGCGCTGGATTTATAACGAGAACTATGTCCGGTACCCCATGCGGCGCTCCTTTCACTCAGCTCCTGCCAGTGCCGTCCAAACGTTTGCATACTGCTGGAAATTCGCCGGGCGCTGGCAAACGATGGGGCTGAAGACGGCGGGCGCATTCCAGCCTCCCCAGCCGGGAACGCTGAACCACTTTCTCCTGGAAAACTACTGGGGATATGTCCAAGACCGCTCAGGCGCCACGGTCGAATACCATGTCGAGCACAAGCCCTGGCAAGCCGCCGACGCGAAGCACTCCTGGCTCGATTGCGATACCGAGGCCTTTTACGGCAAGGATTTGGGCGCTGTGCTTCGCCGAGATCCGCAAAGCGCCCTGGTGGTCGATGGCTCGCCGGTCACCGTCGGCTGGGGCAAGAAATTAAACGATGAGGTACAGCGATGATCGACGCCATATTCGATTGGGGGCTGAACCTCTTCCTTGTGGGCCTGACGATCTATGCCATCTTCTGGCTGATCCCCTGGCTCTGGACCCTGATCCAGTTCTTGCGCGACGAGTGGGCGCTGGCCCATTTAACCGACACAAAAGATCTTGAAGCCCGTCTCAATCAACTGGCTGCCGAATATGTCGCCTCGCGGCCGCAGGCGAAGTTGACGATCGGCATCGTGCAAAAAGGAAATCGTTTCGTCAAAGGGTACAACGGCCAAAAAGCGGATGGCCCGCCTCCCGACGAAAACAGCCTCTATGAAATTGGATCCATTACGAAGGTGTTCACCGCCCTCATGCTCGCCAAGCTGGATCAAGAAGGCGTCGTCTCGATCGGTCAGTCGCTCGCCGATCTTTTGCCCGCAGGCCACAACTATCCCGAAGAAATCCGCCGGATTCGGCTGGGACAACTCGCCACGCACACGGCGGGCCTTCCGCGGTTGCCTTCCAACCTCGATGAGTTTGTCAAAGACGAGGCCGATCCCTATGTCTGGTACGCTCAAGCGCAGCTATTCGCGGGCCTGGCGAACACCACCCTGGAACAGACGCCGGGTACCAAATCGTCGTATTCGAATTACGGCATGGGATTGCTTGGGCAATTGCTTGCGATGAAAACGGGCGAGGATTACGAAGGGCTTTGCAAGCGGCTCATTGCCGAACCCCTGCGCCTGACAGCGACCTGCTGCTCACCGGATGAAGCAGCCGAGTCGCGCCTGGTGTTGGGCCGTACGCCCAAGGGGGATCCGGCACCCAACTGGCATTTCGATGCCCTGGCGGGAGCGGGTGCGCTACGGTCGAGCGCCCGCGGTCTTTTGACCTTTCTCGAAGCCAATCGGAATCCCGCGGAAGATGAGCTTGGCCAAGCGATGGAGAAGACGCAGGAGATCCATTTCCGTACCTGGCTGGGACCTCACCAGGGGTTGGCGTGGGTCATCGAACAGGACGATCCCAAAAAACCCGCCTGGTTTTGGCACAACGGAGGCACGGGCGGCTATTGCAGTTTCGCGGCGTTCGACCCGGCGAAGCAACTTTCGCTCGTCCTACTTTCAAACTATGGCGATGCCTCGATCGGCGACGGCAGCCTGGACCATATGGGAATGAAAATCCTGCGCATTGCGGCCAAGGTGTCCCTTGAAGCATCGGCCGCGGACAAACAAGCGGCCGCCTCCAATTAAGTCACGGCAGCGCGCGCGGCTCGATGGGAATCGGGAATAGACCTTGGTCCGCTCAAGGGGGTCCGGTGCGCGAAACGCGCCGATCGGCCAGGACCGGTTTGCCTGCATAGGTGGGCAGTTCCTGAGGGTGAACGAGTTGGGCCTGATAGGGAAGCCCATAGTCGCCCTGAATCTTGCGCTGGTTTTGATGGATGTAGTCCAGGAACCATGCCGACAACAAGCCGTTGCCCACGCACACAAACAAGAGGAGGGCTCGTCCGTGTTTGGCCAGAGTCAGGGTGCTTCGCGCGGCCCAGACGAAGGATAGCGGCATGCTGACGAGGCCATAGTGATACCGAAACGGGCGCAGGGTCGCGCTGAACAATAGGCCGCAGCCCCAAAAGGCCGCCGACAGGGTGAAGCCGGTGGGCGAGGATCTCCCGGTAAACTGATCAAACCATTGCGAACGGGTTTGCCAAAGCCTGGCCATTCCCTTGATTGCCAGCGCGATGACCGTGCCGATGAGAAGCAGGTGGACGATTGCCACCCAATAGGTCGGTATGCCGAAGAGGATTGGGTATCTCAAAAAGTCGAAGAAGTCGGCCTTGAGGGAGGGGTAAACGGTCTCCAGTCCGAACGGCTGAATGATCCAGCGAAGCCAGAACATTCCCTCAAGCAAATAGGAAAGGCTCGCGGCCCGGTTGGGTGTTTCGAAATCGCGGATAACAACCATCTCATAAATCCAGGGAAGCATCGGCAGGGTGCCCAGAAGCGCTCCGGCGATGAGGGGAACCCAGCGCACCGATTGGCGATCGAAAAGGATCGCCCAGAAGAAGAAGGCGGCCGCCATGATGAAGCCGGCCATCTGAAATTGACCGATGAGCGCGGCGATCAACCCGAGCAAAAACGCTCCCCAGGGGTTGCCGCGTTTGAGCCAGCCAAGCAAAAATGCCAGGGTAATCAGCGGAAAAAGCGAGGGGGGCCAGATCTTGCGATGAAGAATCACCGCCAGGGGGTTGAGCGCCATCAGCGCCACGCCCCAGTACCACCCTTCTCGCTCTTCTTCCTTGACCAGGCGGCGGATAAACGGAATGTAGGCGATCAGCGCGAGAATGCTGCATATTTGCACGCAGCGCGCCAGCGTTGGGGCGTCGGTGATTTCAAAGCAATAACCGAAGATCATGAAGGCCCAGACGCTCATGCCGGGATTTTTGAAGCCTGCGCTGGAGCGCATTCCCAGCCAGGGGAACGGTTCCTCGCCTTGCGCGCTGGAAGCGGCGAAGTGCAGAGTGTAGGCCTCGTCGCCCTTGAATTCGATGTCTTCGCCCCAGATGAGCCGGAAAACGGCGCCAAGGGTTATGGCCAGCGCCAAACCCCAGGGAGCCAGACGCGCGAAAGCGGTGCCTTGCAAAATCTTCAACAAGTCCCTTGCTCCCCGCGGCCAAAAACTTGAGAAAAAAAGGAAAACCCGCAAGAAATCTCGATCCGACCTTCCGGATCGTCCGGATTGCGGTGTCCGTTATTTCATCGACAAAAAAGATGAAATCCTTTGATGTTGAGGTGCGCTCTCGTGAACTCCGCGGGTTATTCGGGAACGCCACTCGCCAAGAAGTTGGGAATCAAAGCGAACTTTCGGGTCGTTCTTGAGGATGCGCCCGCTGGCTATGAGGAGTTTCTTGCTCCTCTTCCGGAAGGGACGCTTTTTGAGAAAAAGGTCTCCGATCAAACCGACCTGATTCAGCTTTTCGTGACCAAAAAAGCCGTGCTTGAGCGAAGGCTTCGCCAGTACTGGGCGGTGGGCAAGCCGGAGGTGATGGTCTGGATCTCCTGGCCAAAGAAGGCTTCGGGGGTTGCCACCGAAGTGACGGAAGACACGATCCGGGAGGTGGGCCTGCCGCTGGGGTTTGTCGATATCAAGGTGTGTGCCGTCGATGCGACCTGGTCGGGGCTCAAGCTAGTTGTGCGCAGGAAACTGCGCGAGGGCAAATCTTGACGAAGCTTGGGTAAGGCCCTGAGGCTTGAGCGAGGCGGTGCGAACTATTTCCAGGTCGCGACTCGTCCCTTCCCCTTTTCCATGAGCAAGATTCCAATCAATTTTCCGTCCTTGGGCGAAACGATGCAGGCGCCATGGCGATCACGGTCCAAGGGCACCGAGGCGGCCACGCCCCAGAAATCGTTTTCCAGCGACAGTCGCTGGCTGGCGAGCAGGAAGGCCGATTCGAATGAATCGGAGACGACCAAACCATCTTCCAGACCCCTGGGTGTCCTGAGCCGGTCCATGGGCCAGGCGTCGGGACCTGCCTGTGTTTCCAGCTTGTAGGTCGCGATCAAGCCGTGGCCGGTCACCCATTCGGGTTTCACGGGCAGCCGGTTCCCCAGGAATTCGAGGACGACGGGCCGGTCGGGCGAGGCATTGGCCGGCGGCGTGAAAAGGTCGGCGGGACCAAGGAGGGTGCCATCGGCTAGCGGCAGCAGCCAGCCCGATTTCTCCTGCGACCAGTTGATGGCGAGGCTCTTTTCGCTCCAGCGTAAGGTGGCCCTAACAGGCACCGGTAAGGTTTTTCCCTCGGGCAGCAGCGCATTGCCGACGGGCAAGCGTGGGGCCCAGTTGAGCCACTCCGGTTCGTTTTTGGACGCGAAGGGGAAGCGATGGCCGGTCGCCACCGGCTTGCCGGGGACCACCGGCGTGGCAAAGGCCAGGCCTCCCATGGCCACCGTGGAAAAGGTGTCGGCGCGGAAGCGGATGCCGGTCAATCCCAGGGAGAAATCGACGCCGCTGGAATTCCAAAACTGGGTGTTGTCGCGCACGAGCGATTTGTAGGCGGGCAAGATCCAGACTCGTGCTTCCACATTGACCGCATCGCTGGCCAGTCCCACCGAGGCGACCTGGCCGACAGGTACGCCGCGATAAGTGACGGGTACGCCGGCTTCGATTCCCAGGCGCTGGCTTCCTTCGACCAGGATTTCCAGGGCTCCTTCGGGCCGTTCCCCTTGCGGAGGTTGCTCCAGGCCAAGGAATTCTCGCGCCGGTTCGCCTTCGGCCGGGCCGGGGATGAGACCGATGAATCGGCCGCCAACGAGTGTGTCGAGCCCTTTGACTTCCATGGCGCTTACCCGGGGCCGCTCGATCCAAAACTGGCTGCCGGAGCGGGCCAGGGGCAGGGCGCCGTCGAGCAGGCGGGCCTTGACGCGCAGGCCATTGAGATTTGTCTCCCAGTCGAGCGCGACCACCTCTCCCACGGTGTTGCCGCGAAAGCGCACCGTGTCGCCCACGGCGAGACCGTGCCCATCCCGGAATGCGATGACAATCTCCATTCCGGGCGAGTCAGCCAGGTTCGGCGGTGTTTCCAGGCCATCGAATTGGGTTTGGGGCGGGTTGCCGGCAGGTCCGGGAAGGACACCGACGAATTTGGCGCCAAAGGCGGTTTCGACCCCGCTGACCCGGCCAAGCCCGAGCCGTGGCCGCTCAATCCAAAATCGTGCCCCTTCGCGTGCCAGGCCAGCTGCGCGCGGTTCGAGCACGATGGTGACTTCGAGCGGATCTTTCCTCGTCTCGAACTGCGAATTCAAGGTCACCGAAACGATGCGGCCGACCTCGATCCCATGAAAGCGCAGGCTGTCTCCCGGCTTCAGTCCATGGCCCTCCTGAAAACGCACGAGGATGGTCGGACCCTGGGCGCGAAAGGCGGAAAGCGTCAAAACGAGCGCAACGAGTACGCAGAGAGCGGTCAAGATCCAGATGCGCGTGGAAAAAAGCACGCCCCATCCCGATTTCGGTTTTCGGCTCATCTGGGGCGGCAATTCGACACGAGCCGTCGGAATCGCGGAATCGAGGACCCGCTCCGGGGAAGCCGAGCCGGTGGGCGTGAGCGAAGGCGAGACCGGCTGATTGGGATCCGGATTCAATGGGGTTCCTCCCCGGGAGATGGGAGTTGAAAGGAGGCCGAGGCGATCAGATTCATGGCAACGCAAAGGACAAACGCGATGACCGCCGGGCCGAAGCGAAACGCAACGAGATCGCCAAGTTTCACGAGCATCACGAGCAAGGCGATCAGGAGCACATCGAGCATGCTCCAGCGCCCCAAGATTTCCATGAGGCGATGAGTCGCGGCCTGGTGGCGTTCGTGCAACAAGCCGAGCAAACTGAGATCGAGCAGAAGGAGGATCTTGACGAGGGGAAAGATCAGCGAGAAGACGAGGACGATGCCGCCCACGAACCAGTCCCCCTGGGAAAGCAGCTCGATCGTGCCGCCAAGCAGGCTCGTTTCGTGCCGATAACCGAGGCGCTCCACTTCGAGGATGGGCAGGAGCACGGCGGGGAAGAACAGGACGAGCGCGCCAAACGAAGCGGCGGCGGTACGAGCCGACGATTTGCGGTAGGCCTCGGTGAAGGCTAGATCGTGCTGGCAAGCCGCGCAGAGAACTCGCGCACCGCTCGGACGGGGCGGGATCTTCTGAGTCAGCCCGCAGCAATCACAAGAAATGCAAGCTTCCATGAACCGCCATGGCGAGGAGTTCTTCCAGCAGGCCTCGAAACCGGTGCCTCAAGGCCAAAACCCGGTGCCCTGCTCACAGGAGTATGGTATCGGTGCGGAAGAATAAAAGACGATTGCTAAAGCGATCGGCGGAGATTTGCTTTTTCGCTTTTTTTCGGTTAGTGAACCCAAAGACTATCGCCCCAGGATTTTCGCCGCGGTCTGCTCTGCCACCTGCGGTGAATCGTAAGCGCCGCTCTTGAGGTTCTGAGCAGCGTTTTCGAAATGGGCGCTCGGCGTTTCCGCGGTGGCCACTGCCGCTTTAACGAGCGACAGCAACTCCGGAAAGCTGAGAAATTGGGAATCGTTGCGAGACGAAGTATCGCCAACGCTTGCCGATCCTTGCGAAACCGTGCGCACCCCTTCGCCCCGATTGGTGGGGGGCGGCGGAGGTGCATTGCCAGGTATCCGCGGATCGATCTGCATGGTTATTCCTTCATCTTAGATTCATCGAATGGCGGAACCAAAACTTGCGAGAGAGAATCGCGAAATTGTCCGATTTTTTGAAAAAAAACAAGGCAAAACCCTTCAGAAAACTCTCATAGTCTTCCTTAGAATGAAAAATGCGGGGGCCGAGTGGGTGATCGCTTGGGGGCAACTCCGAGAGGAAAGTCCGGGCTCCATAGGACACGGTGGTGGGTAACACCCACCGTCCCACGAGGCGGCAACGCCTCCGAAGGACCGGGAAAGTGCAACAGAAAGTAAACCGCCTTCCGGAGTCATCCTGAGGGTAAGGGTGAAACGGTGGGGTAAGAGCCCACCAGCGGCTTGGCGACAAGCCGGCTTTGTAAACCCCACCGGGAGCAAGGCCAAGCAGAAAGCAAGGATCTGTCCGGTCCGATGCGCTTTCGGGTAGGCTGCTAGAGCCAGCGGGCAACCGCTGGACCAGATACATGATGACCGCAGCTATCAGTTGATGAATAATCGATTGGTGGTTGTACAGAACCCGGCTTATAGCTCGGTCCCCGCATTTTCTCCAACTTTAATCATTTTTCCTCATTTTTGCAGTTTTTTTCTCAAACAGGTGGTTCCGAACCGCCTGGAAAAGATTTGTAGGTAAGAATTGCCCAACTCAATTGGACCCGCTGGGACTGGGTAGTGGTTGGATTCGCATGAACGCTTTTCAAAAGACCGACATTCACCCAACCTGGCAGGGAACGATCCACCTCTGCTCGCCGATCAAGGACATGCAGAAGGCCTCGCGTGTTTTGCGCGCCTTGACGACCGTGCCGCCATCCGACATCCAGCGGATGATTTTCGAAGCGCATCAATTGGGAGAGGCGAGCCTGCTTCACTGCCACCGTGAAAAAGGGGAGTGGCTGATGCTCCAGGCCTCGAAATTCGATGTGCGTTTGGCATGGCGCGCCCGCACCGAGCAACTCATCGGCAAAGGTTGATCTGGGGCGGCGCGCTACGAGTTAATTCAAACTGAAGTCAGGTGGAAATTTACGCCGGCCGGTCGGCGGTAGGGGTAAAGGTTCAGGCTGCTCGAGCTTGCGGATCTCTTCAATCAAGTGGCGGGCCCTTTCCTCGACATCGACCAGTTCAAGCAGTTCTTGCTTCACTTCGATTTCGATCGGCAAGGCAAAACTAAACACGTCGCATAGGGTGCCCAGGGGCAGTTCGCTTTTTAGCAATTTGCGCAGTTGCAAGACCGCATCGGGCTGCGGCGAAAACCACTGGGTCATGATCCGCCCCAGCGATTTGCGTAGCTCCATCGAAGTCTGTTGCGAGGCGGGAGGAATGTCTTCCAGGATTTCCACCTGGGCGGTGCGGTACTGCTTGCCGCAGGGCTCCAGTTCGTCGATGATGCGGGCGCGGGCCGCTCCATGAAGCAAGAGGTTGTAGCGGCCGTCGGGCAACTGCTCTTCCTTGAAGATTTTGCCGACGCAGATCACCGGATGAAGCGGCGGATCGCCAAAGAACCCCAGCCCCGAACGAGTCGCGACCAGGGCCATGGCCAGGTAACGATCGTCGGTCAGGCAGTCGCGCACCATTTGCCGGTAGCGCGGCTCGAATATGTGTAACGGCTGCACCACATGGGGGAAGAGCACCAGATTGGGAAGCGGAAAGAGCTTCACTTTTCCGCGAAAGCCTTTTAAAGGCTCTTCAAATTCACTCATTCCCGGCCCCGGTCTTACGCGGATCGTGCATCCAAGTCATCGGCGTGGTGTCTCTTCCTTCATCATCCTAGTTAACGAAATGCTGAAGGCCGTCCCAATCTGCCATCGTCCGTGGCGATCCAAGCGCTTTTCATCATTTGCGTTTGCGTCAATTCTCAAGCCATGATCGGCTTGACCAACTCACCCGAAACATCGGTCAGGCGGAAATCCCGCCCTTGGCTGCGGAAGGTGAGCCGCTTGTGGTCGATCCCCATCAGGTGCAGGATGGTGGCGTTCCAGTCGTGCAGGTGAACGGGGTCGCGTACGATGTTGTACCCGAAGTCGTCGGTTTCCCCGTGGACCACGCCTCCCTTGGCACCGCCGCCCGCCATCCACATCGAGAAGCAGCGGCCGTGATGGTCGCGGCCATAGTTCGTGTCGGTCAGGCTTCCCTGGCTGTAGACGGTCCGGCCAAACTCGCCGCCCCATAGCACCAGCGTGTCCTCAAGCATTCCTCGCTGCTTGAGGTCTTTCAAGAGGGCCGCGACGGGACGGTCGACATCCTCGCACTGGCCCTTGATTTGCCTGGGCAAATCGCTGTGTTGGTCCCAGCCCCGGTGCATCAACTGGACAAAGCGCACGCCCCGCTCCATCATCCGCCTGGCCAACAGACAGTTCTTGGCAAAGCCGCCATCGGTCGCCTGATCCTTGATCCCATAGTCGTCCAGCGTCTTGCGGCTTTCCCTGGTAACATCCTGCAATTCGGGCACGGCCGCCTGCATGCGGAAGGCGAGTTCGTACTGGGAGATTCGGGTTTGAATCTCCGGATCGTGCGCCGATTCGAGCGCGATGCGGTTCATCTGCTCGACTCCATCGAGCATCGAACGGCGCGTTTCGGCGTCGACCCCGTTCGGGTTGGAAAGATAAAGCACCGCGTCCCCTTTGCCGGTGCGGAACCGCACGCCCTGGTGGACGGAGGGGAGGAACCCGGCACCCCAGAGCCTGGCAAAAATCGGCTGGTCGGTTTTGTTTCCTGACCCTTGCGAGATCATCACGATGAAGGCGGGCAGGTTGTCCGACTCGGAGCCCAGTCCATAGGAGGCCCAGGCGCCCAGGGCGGGCCGGCCCGGCTGTTCGCTGCCCGTTTGAATATGGGTCGTCGCCGGATCGTGGTTGATCGATTCGGTGTGCAGGCTTTTGATCAAGGCGATATGGTCGACGCACTGGCCGATGCGCGGCATCAGTTCGCTGACCCAGGTGCCGGCCTTGCCCACCTGGTTGAATTTGAAGATCGACGGAGCCACCGGCAGATGCGCCTGGCCCGAGGTCATGCCGGTGATCCGCTGGCCCATGCGCACCGAGGCCGGCAGATCCTGGCTTCGGTGTTTGCTCAGTTGGGGCTTGTAGTCCCACAGATCCAGATGGGACGGTCCGCCCGACATGAACAGGTAGATGACCCGTTTCGCCTTGGGCGGAAAGTGGACGCCGGTGGCGCCGGGGCTCGCCTGGGTTTTTTGCGGATGGAGCAGGCTGGCAAGCGCCCCCACACCGACAACGCTTGCGTTTTTGCCCAGGAAATAGCGGCGATTGATCAGCCGCTGATGCAATTGGATCGGGTCCATGGGGATCTACCTACCTATCTCAGCTTCGGTTGACCGATTCGTCCAGGTTGAAAATGACGCTACAAAGGATGGCCCAGGCCGCCAACTCCGCGGGGGCAGCCGCCTTTTCACTTGGCGATTCGCCCACCTTCAGGAGCGCCTGCGCCGCCTCGGGATGGCTCTGGAAATGGTTCAACTGCCGTTTGAGTACGCGCCCCAGTACTTCTTTCTCAGCAAGAGAAGGGGAGCGTGCCAACACCCGCCGGAACAGGAATTCCACACGACTCTCGGCATCCCCCTTTTCCTTGAGCGCCAGTTCGGCCATCTTGCGCGAGGCCTCGACATAGGTCGGATCGTTGAGCAGCACGAGCGCCTGCAGCGGGGTGTTGGTACGCGAGCGGCGGATCGTGCAGGTTTCGCGATCGGGGGCGTCGAAGGTGGCGAGAGCCGGGGGCGGGGAGGTCCTTTTCCAGAAGGTGTAAAGGGAGCGTCGATAGAGGTCGTTTCCCTTGCTCTGGACAAAGAACTGCGCCGTGAAGTTGGCGCTATCCTCGCGGCTCATCAGTTCCTCCCAGAGTCCCGATGGCTGATACGGGTTCACGCTGGCGCCGCCGATGCGCTCATCGAGCAGGCCGCTGGCGGCAAGGGCCTGATCGCGGATCAATTCCGCCGGCAGCCGCAAGCGCGACGCGCGGGCAAGCAACCGATTCTCCGGATCCTTTGCCAGGGCCGCGGGATCGACGATCGACGATTGCCGGTAGGCTTCGCTCGTCACGATCAGGCGCACCAGGCCCCGCACCGACCAGGCCTTGCCTTCCATGGCCGGGTGGGTGGGGTTCATGAATTCCGCGGCGAGCCAGTCGAGCAGTTCGGGATGGGTCGGCTGTTCACCCTGGGAACCAAAATCTTCCGAGGTGCGCACCAGGCCGTAACCAAAGAGCGTCTGCCAGACGCGGTTGACATAGACGCGCGCGACGAGCGGATGATCTTTGCTTACAAGCCACTGAGCCAGGCCCAGGCGATTGGAGGGCGCGCCAGCGGGAAGGGGGGGCAAGAAGGACGGAGTATGGGCATCGACCTTGTCCCCCTTCTTGTCGTAAGCGCCGCGCAAGAGGACAAAGGTGTCGCGGGGCTTGGCCATGTCCTGCATCACCATCGCCGTCGGAAATGATTTGGCCGTATCGGCGCGTTCCTTTTTCAGCGCTTCCAGCGACGCGCGGATCTTGGCCGCAACGCCTGGCCGATGATTGACGAACCAGTCGGAAATCTTCTGTTTTTCGGCCGCGTTTTTCGTTTGCGCCCAATCGGCCCGGCTTTCCAGAGCCTTGGGGAAATCGAGCAGATCGGCCGCGCTGGGTAGGTCGGTCGTTTGGAAACGCAATCGTGCCGGGCTGTGGGCGCCGTAGGGGCTTTCATAGGCGAGCGTCAGGCGCAGGCGCGTTTCCTTGCCCGCCGGCAGCGGTTCCATCAAGGCGAAAATCAACCGTTGGGGCTTGTTCACCTGGGGAAAAATCCCCCAGCCCTTGTTGCCGGCCTTGAGCAGATCGCCGGCGGCGTAGTCGGGCTGTGAAAAGGTCGCGGCGATCCGGCTCAAGGGCAAGTCGGTCGGCCGGTTGTTCTCATCGAGCTCTTCCACCTTGATCGAGGTGAGCACCATGTTGCCATTGCTCGAACGGCCGATGCGCTTGTTTTCACCACCGGGCAAATACTCAATCATCCCACCTGCAAAGCTTACGCTGCTTTTCCAGGTGAGTTCGTGGACATCGGTGGCCGGATTGGCGCCCGTTACCGCAATGGCGCCGTCTTTCTCTGAACTCAAACTCGAGCCGCTTTTCGACCCGGCAGTCAGTTGGGCCGGCGCGCTCCAGATCGGGCGGTTGCGCTTGGCCATCGCTTTGAGCCAGGGTTCAAGCGCTCCGCTTGCCGCTTCGGTCTCTTTGCGTAGCGCCTCCTGCGCGGCGCGGAGCTTTTCGTCCAACTGATCGAGCCTGAGTTTCTGCGCCGGATCGGGCAGTTCAAGCAAAGGGGCGGAGTTGCCGACCGCGCCAATGCCGCTTTCGGGAAGGCGGTTGAAAAAGGCATAGAGGCCGTAGTAATCGCGCATGCTCACGGGGTCGTATTTGTGATCGTGGCACTGAGCGCAGGCGAAACTCATTCCGAGCCAAACCGTTGAGGTCGTGTTGACCCGGTCGATGATGTAGTTGGTCAGGTACTCGTCAGGAATGGCACCGCCTTCAAAGGTGATCATGTGGTTGCGATTGAACCCGGAAGCGATTTTTTGCTCGACCGTGGCGTTGGGCAGAAGATCTCCTGCAATCTGCTCGACCGTGAACTGATCGAACGGCAAATCGTTTTGAAACGAGCGGATCACCCATTCGCGCCACTTGGTCATGTCGCGCGCGGTGTCGAGGTGATAGCCATGCGTGTCGGCAAAGCGGGCCGCGTCGAGCCAGTCGAGCGCCATCCGCTCTCCGTAATGAGGCGATTGGAAGAGCGTTTCCGTGTATTCGTTCAGTCCCAGTTTTTTGGATTCAAGCGCCCGTACCTCGCTGACTTTGGCCGGCAAACCCAAGAGATCCAGCGCGAGTCGGCGCGCCAGCACCGCCTGGGGCGCGATCGGCGAAGGAGTTAAGCCGGCCTTGGTCATCTTCTCATAAAGAAAGCGGTCGATCGGGTGCTTGTTCCAGGTCGCGTGGCCGTTTTGCGGCACTTCGGGCCGTTTGACCGATTGAAACGCCCAGTGCGATTCGATTTTGGCCCCTTCGGCGATCCAGGTGCGGATTTTCGCGATCTGGGCGCTGGTCGGCTTCTTGCCGAACTTGGCGGGTGGCATCACCAGGGTCGGATCGTCATGGACGAGCCTGCTAAGTAATTCGCTTTCTTGCGGTTTGCCCGCGACGACCGAGCCCGCCTGGATCCCTTCTGCCGTGTCGAGCCGCAAATCTCCCTTGCGCTGTTTGGCATCGGGGCCGTGGCAGGCGAAGCAATATTCCGAAAGAATCGGCCGGATTTCGCGCTGAAACGACAATCCCGTCGCCGGTTTGTCGGCGAGGGAACCAGGTTCGGCCGCGGTGATGGTTGGGGGGATCGAGACAACCAAAAGAAAACCGAGCATTGGCAGTAGAAGACCGGAGGGTCGCATGGTTTCCACCTGGGAGGAAAGATTGCTTAATCTTATGGTTGAAACGGTTTGGAATTCCGAAAAGGCGGGCGGGGGGCCAATCATCCGGCGGGAAGTCGTATTCGCTTTTTCTATGTGCCGCGTTTGGACCCATAAAGGTCAATGTGGAGCCGGGCGCAAAACCGGTAGCCCTGTTCCTTGCATAATTCGGAGATCCAGCCGGAGCGCTTGGCGATCTCGGCCTGAGTTTGCCCTTGCGGCATGAGGAGCACCCGGTGCGGGTCAACCTCATCAAGCACCTTGAGCATTTCCTGGACCTCGGCGAAGTCCTCGGGCCGGTCCATGACAAATTTCAGCTGGTATTCATGGGCGTCCATGAAGGCGCGCACGATCTCCGGCTGCCAGCGCGACTTTTCATGCATCAGGGCAAACTTGCCTCCCTCCCTTTGCCAGGGAGTCGACGAGGCCAGCTTCGGACTCAGGCTAATCAGGTCGCAGGGGATTTCGCGGAAAATCGTCCCCGCCGTTTCGACCGTGATGTGCCAGCCTTGCGAATCGAGGATGCGCAACAAATCGGGTAGATCGGGGGCCAGGAGCGGCTCGCCTCCCGTGACCACGACATGGCGGCTTTGCCACTGGGAAACATGTTCGACAATCTGCGCGGGCGCCCAGTCGGTTCCTTCCGGTGCCCACGACGTGTAGGGCGTATCGCAAAAGTGGCAGCGCAGATTGCAGCCGGAGGTACGCACGAAAGAAGAGGGGACGCCTGTGAGCAACCCCTCTCCCTGAATGGAATAAAATAGTTCCGAGATCCGCATTATCTGTCTGTTGAGTGGGGCCTGCCGCGAATCAGGTCCGGGCGCGGCACCAGTTGCGCCAGACGGTCCTGATCAGGTTTTCATAAGAGCGGGCGTAACCGGCCGCGTCGCAGATTGCCGAGCGCGCCAGGCTGTCGCGCAGGTGCGGCCGTAACTGGTTGAGAAGTCCCGGATTCAAGGCGAAATGGACCGCCTTTTCCAGATACTCCTTTTCCGAGGCGGCCACCCAGTCGTCAAGGCCGAGCGGGCTCAAAACCGCCAACCCCTGGCGCGAGACATAGCTCTTCCCTTCAAGCGCAAGCACAGGCGTGCCCATCCACAAGGCATCGCAGCTTGTGATCGCGCCGTTATAGGGGAAGGGGTCGAGCGCAATGTCGATCGACCCCTGAGCCGAAAAATAGGTCTGTTTGTCCATACGGGGTAGCCGCTCGATGCGCTCCGGATCGACACCGACCGGAGCCAACACGGCGCGGATCCTCTCGCCGGTCGTGTCGCTGTTGCCGCCAAGCAAGTGCAATTTCGATCCGGGCACCTTGGCCAAGATGCGCGCCCAGAGCGCGAGGACCTTGTCGTTGATCTTCGCCATGTTGTTGAACGAACCGAAAATGATGCCATTGGGGTCCGCGGAGCGGAGGGGCACCGGCGGGGCCTGAGGAGATGGTTGATACACCCAACAAAGCCGTTCCATGCGCAAGAGCTTTTCGGTATGCCACTTTTCCGTCTTTCCCGGCGGATCGGCAAGAATATCGGTCACGCGGAAATCGATTCCCGGAACCCCGGTCGTGTCGGGGTAGCCGAACTGGGTCATCTGAATGGGTGCCGGCCTTAGCGCGAAAAGCGACAGGCGATTGCCGGCCGTGTGGCCCGCGAAATCGATCAGAATGTCGATCTCGTCTCCTCGAATCTGCGCCGCCACCGTTTCATCGTCCCCCTTGTAAATGTCGCGGTATTTGTCAGCCAAGCGGATGAATTTCTTGGTGGTCTCGTCGGGCCGCCCCACCGCGCCATAGGCGACAACCTCGACCTGGGAGCGGTCGAGGTGCGTCATGAACGGTTCGAGGAAGGTGGCCACGGTGTGTTCGCGGAAATCGGGCGAAACCAGGCCGATTTTTAGTTTTCGCTCAGGATCGGGCACATTGGGAAATTTCGGATCGATCGGGATCGGACCGATGTGCGCCCGTGCCCAGTTGAGATGTTCCTCATGGTGTTGCTCGGGTGTCCACTCGGGGTGGTAATGAGCATGGAGCAAGAGGTTGCTATGAAACGCCGACGCACCTGGCCGAAGCTCAATCGTCTTGCGAAACGCAGACACCGAACCGTCGGGCTGACCCATCAGGCCCAAGAGATTGCCCAGATTATTCCAGGCCTCGGTGAAGTCATTCTTCAGATTGACCGCTTCGAGATTGTGCCGTAGTGCCAGATCTTCCTTTCCCAAGGACTGCAGCACAATGCTGAGCGTGTTGTGCACGGATGGGCTTTGGGGATTGATGACCAAAGCCTGGCTGACTTCTTCGAGCGCCGCCTCCATGCGGCCCATCTCCATGAGCGACAGGCCATGTTGGTGCCTGGCTTTCTCTTCATTGGGTTTGAGGTGGGCATACTGGGCGAAAGATTGGAGCGCTTCTTCGGCGCGGCCCTGCAGCCTTAAGGTATTGCCCATATGGAAATGGGCGTCGGCCATGCCGGGGTTGTAGTCGATGATCGTGCGCAGCAGGTGGACCGATTCGGTCAATTTCCCCTGTTCTGAGAGCGCCTGCGCCAGGCCAAAAGCGGCGCCTTCAAAACCGGGAAAAATCTTGACCGCCTGAACAAACGCTCCTTCCGCCTCGCCGGGACGGCCGGCGCGGCGAAAGGCATTGCCCAGGTTGAACCAGCATTCCCCGAATCCCGGGTCGATTTCGAGCGCCGTCTTGTAACAGGCGATCGCATCTTCGAAATTCGCATGGCGAGACAGAATCGCGCCGAGGTTGGACCAGGCCTGCTTGTGCGTCGGGTCGAGGGCGAGTGTCTCGCGGTAGAGCCGTTCCGCCTCTTCGGGTCGACCTTGCTGATGGTGGGCGAGGGCTTCTTCAAAAATGGCGCTAGCGGGGCGATCCGTCATGATTTCGTTTTCTCAACTGAGGAAGAAATATAGGGGGTCGGGTCGAGCATGCCCGCCGCCTGAAAGCCATCCTTGCGAATCAAGCAACTATCGCAGTGGCCGCAGGAACGGCCTTCGGAATCCGGGTCATAACAACTGAGAGTCAGACGGTAATCGATGCCAAGAGTTTGGCCCAATTGCAAGATTTTGACCTTGGTCAGGTGGATGAGCGGCGTGTGGATGCGGAATTGGCCCTGACCCTCGACTCCCGCTTTCGTTGCCAAGTTGGCCAAGGTTTCAAATGCGCGGACGAATTCCGGTCGGCAGTCGGGATAGCCCGAGTAGTCGACCGCATTGACCCCGATGAACAGATCGAAGGCGCCGGTCGCCTCGGCAAGGCCCAGGGCAAACGACAGAAAAATCGTATTGCGCGCCGGAACATAGGTGACCGGGATGCCGCAAGATCGCTCGGTCGCGGGTCGGTCCTTGGGGACATCGATCGGCGCCGTCAGGGCCGAACCGCCAATGGCGCGCAGATCGATCGAAATGATGCGGTGATCGGTGACTCCGAGCGACTGAGCCACGCGCCTTGCGGAATCGAGTTCCACCTTGTGGCGCTGGCCATAATCGAAACTCAAGGCGTGGCACTGGAAACCCAGTTTCAAGGCGCAGGCCAGGGTCGTCGTCGAATCGATGCCCCCCGAAAGGAGAACCACCGCCGATTTCCCCTGATTTTCCGAACTGGATCTTTTGGCCGTGCCGCTCAAGTGATCTGAATCTCCGGTTCCCAAAGTCGGTGGCGCCCACTTGTGGGCGGCCACTTCTTATCTTAGGAAAGCTTTGCCCCGAGACCCTTTCGAAGTCATCCAGTGGATGGTCTCTTTTATGTCAGCTTCTCCCTCGTCTGGCACCGCGAATCCTTCGGCCCACAAACCGGTTGGAGCGAATGCGCCGGGGTCGAATTTCTCCGGCCCCAAGCTCGACCCGACACCCTTTTTTGACCTTGTCCGGGGCAATCTCGCGACCGAACTGCTCTGCTCTGGCGTCAATCACCTGCAAATTCCCAAAAAGCTGGCCAAGGGCCCCAAACCGGCGGAAGCGCTGCGGGAGGAAATCGGTTTGGCTCCGCGCGCCTGGGTGGTACTCTCCTGCGCCCTCAAGGCGATGAACATCATCGTCGAACGAGGCGGGCTGGTCGAATTGACCCCGCAAGGAATGGAGTTCCTTACGGAAGGCGAATTCGACATGCAGGGCTATATGGGACTGGTGGCGCAGACGCCGGGCGTGCTGGCCTTGCTCGAACGGTTGACGGGGAACAAGCCGGCCGCCAACCGCGCCGACGAGGGGGATGCCTTCATCTTTCGCGAGGGCAAGGCTTCGGCGATGGATGACGAGGCGGCGGCGCGCCGCCTGACGCTGGCCTTGTCAGGACGTGCCCGCATTTGCGGCCCCGCGCTAAGTCAGGTTGTCGCCGGCAGTGGAAAAAAGCGGATCCTCGACGTGGGGGGTGGTTCGGGCCTTTATGCAATCGCTATTTTGAAGGCCGATCCCCTGGTTCGGGCGACCGTGTGGGACCGCGCGGCGGTGCTCAAGGTCGCCGCCGATTTCGCCAGGCGCTACGGGGTGGAAAGTCGCCTCGACCTGGTCGAGGGGGATATGTTTCGCGATCCCGTGCCCGAAGGTCACGATGGATTCTTGCTTTCGAACATCTTGCATGACTGGGATTTCCCCGAGTGCCATCAGCTTCTGCGGCGGCTGCACAAGGCCGGCGTGAAAGGGGCGGCACTTTGGGTTCACGATGTCTTCCTCAATGAGGAACTCGACGGACCCTTGTCGCTGGCGCTTTATAGCACGGCCTTGTTCACCTTGACCGAGGGGCGGGCCTACTCTGCTGGTGAGTACCGGGCGATGCTTCGCGGTAATGGTTTCGCCGACCTTCCCGGCATCGTCGAAACCGCGGTCCATTGTGGTGTGATTTCTGCCGAAGCGGTTTAACGAAATGGTTGCAGGCAAGGTGGGCGGCTTCGTTTCGGCCCATGCTGTTTCGCAAAAGGGGTGGGAAATGATCGAATCAAGGAGGTGGGGCGTGCGACGTCAGCAAGGCGGCCGCTGCGGTGGTGTCGTGGCAACCCGGCATTCATTCTACCGGTTGGTTGCCGTGAGCCTGGTATGCGCGGGAGCTGCGGGGTCACCTCTTGCACAGGAAGCACCCGTGAAGCCGCCTGCGGCAGCGGATACGGCAGCCAAGGGGAATCCGGAGAAAAGCCGGTGGATGGCGCTGTTGAGTGAGGGGGAGTCGGAAATCAAGGCTAGCCCGAAGCAGGTTGCCGGTTGGATGAAATGCGGTTTTGCTCGCTTTCAACTGGCCCAGTACAAGGAAGCCGACGCCGACTTCAGCAAGATTCTGGAACTTCGTCCAGACGAGCTGGAAGCCTTGAACCGTCGCGGCGCGGCCCGATTTTTCCAGGGAGACATCAAGGGGTCGCTTGCCGACTTCGATGCCTTTTTGCAAGCCAGGCCGAAGGAAAAGCCGGGGCACTGGCAACGAGGGATCGCGCTCTATTACGCGGGCGATTTCGCCGAAGGAGCCCGGCAATTCGAGGGATACCAGACGGTCGATAGCAACGATGTGGAAAACGCCGTCTGGCATTTTCTGTGCAATGCCGCCAAGGAGGGGATTGCCGAGGCAAGGAAGAAGATCTTGCCGATCGGCCGCGACCGCCGGGCGCCGCTCATGGAGATTTATTCGTTATTTAAGGATGAGATCAAGGAAAGCGATGTGCTCAAAGGCGTCGCGAAACTGCCGGCGGGACCGCAGAAGGATCAGGCTCTTTTTTATGGCCATCTGTACCTGGCCTTGTGGCGAGAAACGAACCGGGACAAGGAAGGAACGCTCGCCCACCTGAAAGAGGCGTGCGGTCCCTACCGCAACTACCAGTACATGGGAGAAGTGGCCCGGGTGCATAAGGAGTGGATCGAAGCGGGCAAATGGCCGAAACTTCCCAAGCTGGAACCGTGATTTCTTTGGATTGATCGAGCTGAGTGATCGGCCAAAAAAACAAGAACCCCCGAGGTTCATGACCTCCGGGGGTCCTTGGCTTGGATCGGCGTTTGATGGGAAGCTCTGAAAGCTAGCCGTCAACTACTTGGTACCTTCCTTCTTTTCTTCCTCTTTTTTCCCTTCATCCTTTTTGCCTTCGTCTTTCTTTACGTCCTCCTTCTTGCCATCGCCCTTTTTCATTTCGGCTTCGTATTTGGCCATCCCCGCTTTGTCTTTTTCCTTGATGACTTTGCTGTCGGGCATCGATTTCGGCTTGTCTTCACCGCAACCGGTCAAAAGGGCGGCCGACACGATCAGGGCCAGAGAGGAGAGTCGCAACATGAGGGGGTCACCTGCTAAAAGAGGGAAAAGAGATATCCAAGGGATGGTTTAGGGAGGGGGGCTGGTAAGTTTCAAGGATCACCTCGCGCAAAACGGGGCCCGTGGAGATCGAAAAGAATTCGAACAGTTACCGAGTTGTATATAAAATCTTATTTTTATTAATCATTCGTTATTATTGATTTTTATTTTGTTGTATTTTGAGTCCTGAATTTGAACCTTGGAGAAGGGTTTCACCGGAGGTCGGGGAAGGAGTGATTTTCCGTCGCTTAGAATCCGATCGCGAAGTCAAATCGTGTCTCCCCCGTGCTTGAAATATAGATTCCTCGTTCGAGAATATTGAGGTAGACCTCTTCCGCCGCCTGGATTCTGGTTCTAGGAATCGCAACTCCAGGCGCCCCGATACCGATTCTTGCCACCACCTGGAGTTGCCCATGCCTCGTAGTGAGTTCGTTGATCGCGGATTGTTGACGACCGTTCTCAAAATCTTGTTGGTTTTGAGCCTTCTGGTTTCCGCAATTCAGGCTGTATCCGATTTTTTCGAGATGCAGTTTTTGCAAAATGTAAAAGATCGCGTTTTTCAGTCGCAAGAAGAAGCCGTGGCCCTTGGTGAGGCCAACGATGCCAGGCAGTTTTTAATTGGTATTACATCGATTATTATTATCATTACAGATTTTATTTTCTTGCTGCGCTGGATTTACACTGCGCAAATCAATGTCCGCGCCATGGGGGCGAAGAAGCTGACGATTACCCCCGGCTGGGCAGTGGGGTACTTTTTTGTTCCTTTCTTGAACCTGGTCAGGCCTTTTACCGCGATGACGGAATTGTGGAGGGGGAGTGCCAATCCGGCCAATTGGAAAAATGAATCGTTTTCGCCCCTGCTCGGATTCTGGTGGTTTTTTTGGCTTTCAAGCGGAATCGCCGGTCAGGTTGCCATGCGCATCAGCTTCGCGGCCAAGGACGATATCGATAAACTCATGCTTAGCGATGTTTTCGGCATCGTTGCCGCCGTACTGAATTGTTTTAACTATGTATGTTTGTTCCTCATTGTTTCTTCGATTTATCGCTTCCAAGCGACCTTTTATGAAAGAGATGCCGATGGCGGCGACTACGAGGAAGTGGAGGAAGAAGAGGACGAGGATGTGGACGAATAATGCAACTCCAAGTGGTGAAAACCAACTGGGGGCCATCCTTCCGGTAGGGGCCAGCGCCCGGAGGGCAGGTCGTATCACCGAGTGGCATGAGGCATGGACGGAGTCCTGAAACTTGGGTCCCTAGTTCCATTCCTCATGCTTGCTCCATTTTTTCAAATCCCATTTCACTGGGCTTTGGATCTGCACGGGCGGTGCTGGCGCCGGTAGCGTTGCCAGCCGATAGGCGTACCCAATCAGCCCAAGCGCCGCGATGAGCAAAATGAATCGAATGAAGCTGGGAGAGAACTGCTTGCCGCGGCCTGTTTCGGAGGAATTGGATGACATGGGCAAGTCCTTTTCTCTAGGGTTATCAGACGGGACGAAAGACGCCATTCCACTTGGCGATTCACCGGAATGACCCTCAATTCTTTGATGTGCGACCCAATGGCCGTAAGTCTCTTCACGAAGATCATTTCGTCGCACCCCTGGCATCCCTTGCCGATTCAATTCGAAATGTTCGCTCGTGGTGGTCATTTCTGGTGATCAACCACATGCCAAACGGCATGGATTGAGGCCGAATTTCCGCTTTTTGCAAGGGGCGGTGACACGATCCGAAGCCGCCCGCGGAATATCAGGATTGCCCAATAACCGAAAAAACTCTAGAATTCCCGAGGATTGCAGCCCTTTTTCAGCCCATTCGCACCCGTAGCTCAGGGGATAGAGCACTGGTTTCCTAAACCGGGGGTCGTAGGTTCGAATCCTACCGGGTGTATTTGAAGAAATGGCTTGTTTTCTCGGGCATTTCGCCATTCATCACCCACCTGTCAAGGCGCTCAATTCGGTGTGCCAGGTGTCAATATGACACTTGGAGAAGAGTGAGCCATCGGTTTTTTGCCCCCGATCGTGACTTGGTGTGGGCTTTTCCAAATCAACCAAACAGGCCTTGGCGATCATTCGCAATGAGCCTGACATGAGTTCGTTCAGGACCCTGTTGCTTTCTGGTACGTTTTGCTTTCTGGTACGTTGGCGGCGAGTGCTTGGGAACCGAATGCGCACGAGTGATTGCCGGACCGAACGCTGTCTGAGATTCTGGTTTAGCAACTATGGTTGATTCGGTTTGATTGAAAATGTGCTGTCTCATTCGTTCCCGAAACAGAATCGTTAAGTGCATCCCGGGCCTTCCATGAACCCATGGATTTCCGGTCCCTCGATCCTGGTTCCATCTTCAAGGAATACGGCCTCGGCTCGGATGGTGATCTTGTCGAAATGACGAATGTCGATCCTGGCGTTTGCCGGTTCGATCCGCACGATCGCCTTGCCGGCATGGATGCCGCCGTGATGGTTTCCGTGAATTTTGTAAGGGGTCATGGGGTGTCGTGGCGATCGCTTTTGGGCGCTCACTCCCTCGTGATTTGAGGATGCATGTCTTCACTGAAATAGATAGTGAACAATTTTGGGAAATAGCGGAGTTCCCATTCCGAATTCCAGCCGCGACCGCACCAGATCGTCCTTCGGTTCTATCCTTTTCCATGACCTTCTTCTTGGAATCTCCTCCCCCCTTCAAGAGTTCAGTGCCATGACCTGCGCGCGAACGATTCTCTTTCTGCTTTTGACCGCCGCCGGCGGACAATGGTCAGCATGGGCCGCCGACCCCGTGCCTTTGCCGCGACTAAAAGTCAGTGCCAATCAGAGATTTCTGGTCACCCAGGAGGATCGACCCTTTTTCTACCTGGGCGATACCGGTTGGGAGCTCTTTCACAGGCTCAACCGCGAAGAAGCGGCGACCTATTTTCAAACCCGCGCCAAGCAAGGGTTCACCGTCATTCAGGCGGCCGCGATCGGCGAATTCGATGGGCACACCATTCCCAATGCGTATGGGCATTTGCCCCTGGTCGATCTCGATCCGGCCAAGCCCGCCCTCAAGGACGGACCGGCAAACGATTACTGGGATCATGTCGATCAACTCATCGATGATGCCAATCGCCACGGACTCTACATCGGCTTCCTACCCACGTGGGGCCGCTACTGGCACGATCAAGTCCACAAGGGCAAACCCCTCTTCGATGCGAAAAACGCAGAGATTTACGGAGAGTGGCTCGGCAGACGGTACAAGGACAAAGGGGTGATCTGGATCTTGGGGGGCGATCGGCCCGTCGATAACGACGCGCAAAAAGAAATCATCCGGGCGATGGCCAAAGGGATCAAGAAAGGCGATGGCGGCAAAAACCTGATGACCTTCCATCCGCCGGGAGGGCAGGGGTCTTCCAGGTGGTGGCACAACGAGCCCTGGCTTGATTTCAATATGCGCCAAAACGGCCACGGTGCCGAGTTCACCGGCCGCTACGACCAGACTCGGATCGACTACGATCGCAAGCCCATCAAGCCGGTGATTGATGGCGAGCCGATCTACGAGGGGCACCCCATCGCCTTCAATGCGAAGGGTTTCGGCCATTCGGTGGCGGCCGATGTCCGGCGCGCGCTTTACTGGGACCTTTTCCAGGGGGCGTGCGGCCACACCTATGGCCACCACACGATGTGGCAGTTTTGGAAGCCCGGTCGCGAGCCGGTGAATGCTCCGCTGATGGTTTGGGAGGAAGCGATCGTCGATCCGGGCGCCCTCCAAATGATTCATGGCCGCAACCTGATCGAGTCGAGGCCGATACTGGACCGCATCCCCGACGATGGGATCATTGTCACCGATCGGATCCCGACTTCGGTGCCGGGTGCCGGCCGGGCGCGCTTCGTCGCGACGCGCGATCAGGCGGGCTCTTATGCTTTTGTCTACGTACCCATTGGGCGTGGCTTTCGGGTGAATATGAGCGTGATCAAGGGGAGCCAGGTAAAGGCCTGGTGGTTCAATCCGCGCACGGGAGCCGCCAGCTCCATCGGAGAATTTTCCAACCAGGGACAGCAGGAATTTCTTTCACCCGACAAAGGGGAACTGCGCGACTGGGTGCTCGTCCTCGACGACGCCTCCAAGGGTTATCGCCCTCCGGGGCAAAAATAAGCACTGCGCTCGCTTGCCGTTGCCGTCATTCATCGATGCCTTTTTCTATTCGCCCTTTCACACGAATGTCCGCGTTTGGAGAGAGTGCACTCCCATTGCGGCAAACCAATGACTCCCTTGCCAAGATCTCATAGGGTTTTCCCTCTCCAACTGGTAACCTGAATGGTGGCCTGCCTTTCCTTGGTTTCTTTCCCCGAGGTACTTCCCCATGAAAAGCCAGAATGATGCCCAAGCCGATGCTCCAAGTCTGGGCGCGCGAGCCTGTGGCCACTGTCAGGATGCGGCCGGTTCCGCACCCACCCAAAATCTTGGCCGGCGGGAATTCTTGAGCCGGAGCGCGGGCGCGGGATTGGCCCTGGCCACGGGCGTCGGCCTTTGGGCGCCGTCGCGCTCTTTGGCGCAACCGACTCCAGCAAGTAGCGCGGAAACCGCGGTCAAAGCGCTTTATGAATCGCTGACCCCGGCGCAAACCAAGGAGATCGCTTTCTCTTGGGACCATAAAGATCCCAAAAGGGGCCTTTTGCGCACCTATGTCTCCAATAACTGGCAGATCACCAAGCCGGCGATCAAGAGCGGGTTTTACACCAAGAAACAACAAGACCTCATTCATGAAGTCTTCAAGGGACTCGTCAGTCCCGAGTGGTACGACAAGTTCCTCAAGCAACTCAAGGAAGACACGGGGGGCAAGGCCTGGGGTAACGAACAGAGCATTGCCCTTTTTGGCAAACCCGGCGAGGGGAAGTTTGAGTTTGTCATGACCGGTCGGCACATGACCCTGCGCGCCGATGGCAACACGGAAGATCACGTGGCCTTCGGCGGCCCGATTTTCTACGGTCACGCGGGCCAGAATTTCAACGAAAAGCCCCATCACCCGGGTAATGTCTTTTGGCATCAGGCGGTCATGGCCAACAAGGTGTTCGGCATGATCGATCCGGCGCAGCAGAAAAAGGCGCTGGTGGAGGTACAGCCCCCCGAATCGGAAGTCGACTTCAAGGGACCGAAGGGCAACTTTACTGGAATCGCGGTGAAGGAACTGGCCAGCGAGCAGAAGACGGAACTGGCGACGGTGCTCAAGGGCCTGCTGGAACCGTTCCGCAAGGATGATCGAGACGAAGCGCTGGCCTGTCTGCAAAAGCAAGGTGGACTCGATCAGTGCTATTTGACCTTCTACAAGGAAGGGGCGCTCGTGGACGGCGAATGGGACAACTGGCGCCTGGAAGGCCCTTCCTTCGTCTGGTACTTCCGCGGCACGCCCCATGTCCATGTGTGGGTGAACATAGCCGATGCCCCTACCGTCAAACTGAACGCCCAGGGCTAAGAGAAGGTCGCGTGGGATTCGCCGCACCGGTTTCAGTCACGGAGCTCTCCAACAAAAAACCCGGCCGCGCGGCCGGGTTTTTTGGGGTCAAGGGAGAGGCCTCAACCCCGCGGGAAAGTCGGTAGGAATCAGTCGGTTTTGTGAACTCGACCGCTTGCAAAGTGATCGTTGGTCGGCCGCCAAAAATATCTATTTGAAAAACAAAAGAAAATAAACGCAATAAAATAAGTAAAAAAGCACTATGCAAATCATGAACCCGAGTCCGCGCCCCAGGATTTCCGAACCGATGTTGACTCGATTGGCGCGATGAGCCGAGGTCGATTCCTGATTCATGGCGCCTGTGGGGACCGGAAGATTGACGGAGGAGCCTTCTTCGGAGTTGGTATCGACGGACAGGGGCGACTCGGTGGAAGGCTCCAGGTCCGCAATCGGGTCGTATTCCCAACCTTCGTCGGGTTTGAGGTCGACCAACAGTTCGGCGAAAAAGAAATAGGGCGGCCCTTCGTCCTTAAGCGACCCCCCGCGAATCGACACGGGGACGCCCAGGGGATGGTCTCCCAGGCCTTCATTTTGCATTTTGAAGCGGTAACGGATTGTATCTTCGCGTGAAAGAAACCCGATGGTGCGTCCTTCGACTTCCACCCGCACCTGGGGCACGTCGGAGGGGGAGGCGGCTTCGATATGGATGCAGGATAGACCGTAATAGGGAGC
Organism: Gemmataceae bacterium; assembly: GCA_965226945.1. Classification (GTDB taxonomy): domain Bacteria; phylum Planctomycetota; class Planctomycetia; order Gemmatales; family Gemmataceae; genus SYLG01. The sequence goes on from OZ245717.1 coordinate 6,585,836, forward strand.
AGGCGCCCCGTCGGCGTTCAGCGGGCAAAACGAGCGCAACGCGCTTTGATGCGCGGTGCTTTTGACCAGGACCCGCGGAGTCTCGGGTCGCAATCGCACCTGGGCGACCGGAAGATAGCGAGAGGACATCGAGCGAACCCCTGGGCTCCATACCGCCAATACATCAGGGGCCAAAGTCAATGACCGACCCCATGGGGGAAATCTCTTCTCCCATAGGTAGTGCCAGAGTCGAACTCCTTTCTTTCCAGAAATGCCTGCATTGGCCGCAAAATCGTTCTCATCTTTCCCAGTTCATCCGGCGCGGAGGTTCTGAGAGTTCTCAAACCGATGGGCCTTTCCCGGCGGTCCAGACCTTCGCGCCTGCGATTTCTCCGGCCTTCCCTGAGGATTTCAACGGATCCTTTCGGTTTCTCCGTAAGTTGTCGCGAAGTCTCACCCATTCCGTTCCTGGTGCGGCCAAAGTGTAAGAAACGTCAGCTGTGAATGATCAATCAGCGAACGCGGTTGAGGGAGGCGACGTTTCGGGCAGTCCGTCGCCTCCCACCGGTTCCCTCCGCGGGCGTCAATGCAAAGCGCCCCCGGTGGTAACCAGGGGCGCTATGGAGATTGGAATTTGGGAACTTTCCTGTGGGCGAATTCCCAGGACTCGACCCGCTTAGCCTTAGGCGGGCGCGGGCCCACCTAAGGCTTCGACCCATCCTTGTTAGGTCAAAGTCAGCGTGAAGGGTTGGACCGCGCTGGGCGAGACGCCGTTGGCGGCGGTCACCGAGAAGTTGTAAGTTCCGGCCGCGGCCGTGTTCGAGATAATCAGAACACCCGTGGTCGAATTCAGGGCCACACCGGCGGGCAACGATCCCGAGGTCACCGTGTAGGTCGGTTTCGGATTACCGGTCGCCACGAAGGTGAAGGTACTTGAGGTTCCACTTGCGAAGCTGGCGCTCGCCGCGGAGGTGAAGACCGGCGCGGCCTGGGCCGCGATGGTCAGGGTAAAGCTCTGGGTCGCGGCGGTGCCCACACCGTTCGACGCGGAGATGGTGAAGACATAGGTTCCGACCGCCGCGTTGACGGTGCTCGAAAGCAGACCGGTGGTCGAGTCGAGCGTGACGCCGGCGGGCAGGGTGCCGCTGGTCACCGAGTAGGTGGCCGCCGGAGTTCCCGTCGAGGTCACATTGAAGGACCCGGCGATGCCCTGGGCAAACTTCGTGTTGTTGGCCGAAGTGATGGCCGGCGCTGAGTTGATGTTCAGCGTGAACGGCATGTTGGCTGGAGTTCCCACCCCGTTCGAGGCGCTGACCGTGAAGGTGTAGACGCCTGCGACCGCCGCGGTCGTGCTGCTCAGAACGCCGGTGGTCGCGTTCAAGGAGACCCCGGCGGGCAGGGTGCCCGAGGTGACCGAGTAGGTCGGCGCCGGGGTGCCGGTCGCGGTGAAGGTGAACGATCCGGCGGTGCCTTGAGTGAACGAGGCGGTATTGTTCGAGGTAAAGACCGGAGCCGCGGCCTGGGCGATGGTCAAGGTAAAGGGCTGGGTTGCCGGCGAGCCGACTCCGTTCGAGGCGCTGATGGTGAAATTGTAAGTTCCCAGGGCCGCGTCGGCGGTGCTCGAAAGGACGCCGGTGGTCGGATTGAGGGTGACGCCATTGGGTAGCGTGCCGCTCGACACCGAGTAGGTCGCCGCGGGAGTTCCCGTCGAGGTGACATTGAAGGTCGAAGGGGATCCTTGCACGAAGGTCGTGCTTGCGGCGGAGGTGATGGTCGGCGCCTTGGCGATCGTCAAGGTGAACGGCTGGGTCGCGGCTGTGCCGACGCCGTTGGAAGCGGAAATCGTAAAGGTGTAGACCCCGGCCACGGCGGATGTCGTGCTCGAAAGCACACCGGTGGTGGCGTTGAGCGTCACGCCGGTCGGCAGGGTGCCGGAGCTGACGCTGTAGGTTGCGGCGGGCGTGGCGGTCGAGGTGACCGTGAAGGTGCCGGCCGTGCCTGCGTTGAAGGTGGTGTGGTCGGCGGAAGTGATGGTTGGCGCAACCCCTTCGACGGCATTGACCGTGAAAGTCTGGAGCACCGTCTTGCCGTCCTTGTTGGTCGCCTTGATCGTGATCGTCGAGCTTCCCGAGGATCCGGCAATCGGCGTGAGCGTCAATTTGCCGTTGACGATGGTGGGCGTCACCACAGATGGATTGGAGTTGCTCAGGATCGAGAACGTCAGCGGCGTACCTTGCTGCAAGGTTGTCGCCGATTTCACAAACGAGAAGTTGGCATCCTTGGCGTTGGCGGGGAAGTTGGCGCCGGTGTCGCCCGTCAGCGGCAACTCGTTCAAGGCCGAGTTGGTCGAGGATTTGTTGACCACGGGGTAGGCCGAGTAGGCTTGCACGACATCCATGCCCGACCCGGTGACGATCGAGAAGACGGTGAATCCGCCGTTCTGATTGTCGAGATTGGCCGTGTTGTCACCGAGGTTAAAGAAGAACTGGCTCGTGGCGGAGTTGGGGTCTCCACCGAGTTTCGCCATGGCGATCGTGCCATAGGTATTGCTGATGCCCGGTTCGTTGACCACGGGGGAATTGGTCGGAATCGCGGTGATGGTTCCCGTGGTTCCGTTCGGGTTGGTGAAGGTGAAACCGCCGCCCTGAAGGACGAACTTGGTACCGTTGGACAGAGCCAAACGGTGATTGATCATGTTGGTGTAGGCGCCGTTATTGACGTAGTTGATCAGGTTGGCGACCGTTGCCGGCGTCAACGGATCGATCAACTCCATATTGATCACGCCCTGCGTGGTGAGCAGTTGAACCAGGCTATGGGTCGTGGAGCGATCGGAGAAGGACGAGTTGAGGTTGAAGGTTTGGGGCTGGCCGCCTTCGTAGATCGTCTGATTGCCGATGGGATCGGCCACGGATGGGCCGGTGTTGAAGAGAGGGTTGAGCAGGTTCTGGTTGCCAAGCGCCTTGGGCGGAGTGCCGGTGAAAGGCGAGAACGAAGCCAGGGTTTGCTTATTGGCGGGATTGTAGATTTGCAGGAAGTCGCCGTTGCCGGCCGTGCTGGTGAGCACCAGCTGCTGGTTGGTGGCCACCACGGTCTTGCCTTCACTGGTTGTGGAGAAGTCCGAAGCGCCCTGAAACTGGCCAGTCGCCAGGTTGAAACCGCCGATGGGGCTCGAGGCTTTGCCGCCGTAGGAGGTCACAGCCAGCCCGGAAAATCCGTTGAAGATGACCGCCTGGGCGGGTGCGCCGGCACCGGAAGCGACGACCAGATCGGCATAGGCGCTGTCGTTGTAATGCATCGTCGAGACATTGACGCCGCCGGTGTACCCGGCCGCGAAGGCCAGGCGTGAGCCGACCGGGTTGGTCGAGGACTTGTTGAACATATTGATCTGCGAAGGTCCGCCGGTCTGGGCACCGCAGATGATTTCTTCCGCCGGGGTACCGACCATATCGCCCATGGCGATGCTCACGCCGCCGCGGAACCCTTCGGCAAAGGCAAAAAACGTGGTAATCGAAGCGAACGATTTGCCGTCGTAGACGGAGACCCAGGGTTTGGACCCGGCTCGAGCGCTCACGGCGATGTCGGCTTGACCATCCCCGTTGAAGTCGCCGGTGGCGACGTTGACCCCCGTGAGGAGGGAGCCGTTGATGGCCACAAAGCCCTTAATGAGCTTGCCATCCTTGCCGCTGAAGATGTTGACCTGGGCGGCCGCGCCGGGGCCGGCCCCGCAGACGATGTCTTGATAGCCGTCAGCGTTGAAATCGCCGAGAGCGACTTGCACCCCGCCGGTGAATTGGGTGCCAAAGGGGTTGAAGCTTCTCAGTACCTGGCCGTTGGCGCCGCTGATTACGCGCACGTTGGCCGCGGTGCCTGAGGCGGCGCCGCTACCTACGACCGTGTCGGTGTAGCCGTCGCCATTGACGTCCCCCACCGCGATCGACACACCGCCCAGAAAGGCGGCGGGTACGGATCGATCTTCAAGAAATTCCACACCCAAAGGCCGCTGGGAGGACTTAGGACGACGACGGCGGAAGAAAAACATGTGTCACCTCACCCATTTACCAGCCTGTCAGGCCCCAATGGCGCGCCGTGAAGGTGCGAAAGGTAGACCGTCCCCAAATCGGAACGGTGGCCCAACCAAACTCTATATCGGTCAAATCCAGCACAACCTGGACAACGAGATGAAAATGAGACCAAAACTCATACGACTGTTTCATTTCCATAAAGGTTCGACGGTCGTGGAGCCGCCCTGGTTCACTTCTTTTCCTTGTTGTGAGGAGGATTTCATCGCCGGGCGAAATGGAATCCACATTAGGAATGCCGCTGGCTGCTGGGTTGCTCAGCGAAAGGATAAAGTGGTTTGGGTTGTTTGGGATGTTTGCGTTAAGCCTCAAGTCGCCACGCGTACCGTGCCGATAGAAGCCTTTTTGGCCCAACATTGCAAATCAGGTTTTCCGTGATTCGCGTCAGCCCGTGGCCGCTTTCGCAACCCCCGCTGCCCAAACCATGCTCGATTCGATGCCGAAGGCACACTGAAAATCGCGATCTGCGAGAACGAAGCCAACGCCGGAAGTAGGCCCGCAGCAAAAAAAAACCGCGCTGTTGAAAAGAGTCGTGCGGGACTCTCTTGTCAACAGCGCGGTTGCTCCCCTGGGCAAGGGACCATCCATAACTTCAAAATATTCAACGACTTACAAGAAGAGTGGTTAGAGCCGGGCTTGAACCGGCGACCCCAGCCTTTTCAGGGCTGTGCTCTACCAACTGAGCTATCTAACCGACCTCCAGTAATTTAGGCGCCGGGTTTTGGTTCGTCAACCGGAGTCTGGGATGGGCGGCCGCGGCTTGTGAAAGAATTGAGTAGCCAGGGCGGCATGGTCGTGCCATCTTACAGGGATAGCCCATTCCCTGACCTGGGTTGGCCAAGACGGCTTGCATCATATTGACAGGGATTGCACGCTATTTAACTTAAGCTCTAGCCCATGACCGATAGGTTGATCCGGCCATGCTCTCCACACTCGAGGATCCCCGAAATTTGGCGTTATGCCAAAAAAAGCTCGGGTACGCCTTTCAAAACATCCAATTACTTGAGATGGCGTTAACTCACGCCTCCGGCGCGAACACGCGGCTGGTTTCTTACGAGCGTCTGGAATTTCTGGGTGATGCCGTGCTCGGCTTTCTGGTGAGTGAATTCCTGTATGAGCGCTTTCCCGAGGAGAGCGAAGGGAGTTTGACTCATCGCAAATCGGCGATCGTCAGCCGCGACATGTGCATTCAGTGGAGCAAGGACCTGGGACTCGAAGCGTTCATTCAAGTTGGCAAGGGGGTCATCAACGGCGGCGTGCCTCCCAATATCGTGGGCGATATTTTCGAGGCGGTGCTTGGGGCCATCTATCTGGACCGGGGAGTTGAGCCCGTGCGGGCGTTTTTGTGGCCTCGCCTGGAAAAGAATCCGCTGGCCCTTCTGGATCAGGAAAAGAACAATCAGCTTAAAAGTCAGTTTCAGCAATATTGCCAAAAGAACTTTGGGGTGACTCCTTATTATTCGGTAATCGACGAGCAGGGGCCGGATCATTGCAAGTGTTTCAAGGTGGCGGCCAAGGTGGTGGATATTGTTTTTCCCGCGGCGTGGGGCAACACGAAAAAGGAAGCGGAGCAGAAAGCGGCCGCGAATGCGATGGCCCAACTTCTGGGAGAAACTTTGCCTTATCCTGAGTCGTGAGTCCGATGCCAAGTCATGATCTGGCTGGGCCTCCGAGGGGAGCCCAGCCCCCGATTTTCCCGTATCCTATCGTATGTGAAGGGCGTCATTGCTCCCGTCCCGCGGTTTTCAAGGTGGCTTCGCGCTGGAGCGACGATTTCACCTGGGAATGGAAAACCTACGGACTGGTTTGCCGTGATTGCCTGAACGCCCTGTACGAAAGCGCGCTGCTTCGGCAAAAGGCTTGTTCCAATACGGCCGGCGAAACCCTTGGGGTGCCCGTGGTTTTGGAATTGGCTCCGGGTCAAACCAGCCAGCAGATGGTCAGGCGCGCCGAACTGGAACAGCCAAACACCTCTCGAGACACGTTCGAACCAAAAGATCCTGGAGCTTGACGGATATGTTTCGTGGGAATGTGACGGCGACCCTGTTCTTCTTGGGAGTCTTCTTTATGTCGAAGCCGGCCGCGGCGGTCGAAGGACCGGGCCGCCCCCTTGAGGTGCAGGACCTTTACAAGTTTGTGCGCATTGCCGATCCCCAGATCTCGCCCGATGGCGCCACGGTGGTCTGGGTCGAAACCCGGGTCGATCTGGCGGCCAACAAAAGCGCCTCGTCGCTGTGGACCGCCCCCGCCAACGGTGTTGGCGCGCCGACACGCCTGACCTGGACGGAAAAGAAAGACCGTCACCCCCGGTGGAGTCCCGACGGCAAATGGATCTTGTTCGAATCGAACCGATCTGGGGAGCTGCAACTTTGGGCCTACCCAACGAGCGGCGGAGAACCGAGGCAATTGACCCGCATCTCGACCGGTGCGAGCAGTGCCATTTGGTCGCCCGACGGTAAGAAAATTGCCTTTGTCTCTTCGATCTTTCCGGAATTCTCGGGTTTGCCTTATGCGGAGAGCGATGAGAAAAATCGCAAGAAGGAAGATGAGAGAAAAAATAGTCCTGTCAAAGCCAAGGTGTTTACCCGGCTCTTTTACCGGCACTGGGATGAATACGTCGAAGACAAGCGCCAGCATTTGTTTGTGCTTGATTTTGATCCCAATGGCAAAGCCTTGCCCAAGGACGTAACTCCCGGCGACCGCGATTCCAATCCGACTTCGAGCACCTTCTCCGGATCGGATGATTTTACTTTCAGCCCCGATGGCAGCCATCTCGTTTTCACGGCCGTGCCGGCCAAGAACGAATCGTGGAGCACCGATTTCTCTCTTTGCCGCGTGCCCGTGACGGGCGGTACGGAAACGTGGGAGGAGCTGTTCCAGCACCCAGCCGCGGAAGGCATTCCTCGTTTCTCTTCCGATGGCAAGACACTTGCTTTCAGGCGCCAGGTGCGCGCTGGATTTGAAGCCGATCGCTGGCGTCTTTGCTCGGTGGCGGTGACGCCCGCGGGCAAACCGGTCGGCGAGATCAAACTCCACAGCGAAAACCTCGATCGTTCGATCGACGATTTCCTCTGGCTCTCGGGCAACCAGGGCTGGCTCATTAATTACGACGAGAATGGCTACAAACCCTTGGCGACCTTGAGTCCCGAAGGGCAGGTCGAAGTCGTTGCCGCCACCAAGGGGTTTGGCGCCTACAGCTCGGCTCAGCGACAGGGCGATGTCACGGTGGCGCTGCGCGCGGCCATGAACCGGCCCGCCGAAGTGGTGCTGCTCAGTGGTTCGTCGGAGCCCTCGGTCCTCAGTCCGGCCAACAAGGAGCTTTTGACCCAAATCAAGATGCCCCGGCCTGAATCAATGCAGGTCGAGGTGGAAGGGGCCTCCATGCAAATGTGGCTCCTCAAACCCCCGGGATTCGATCCGGCCAAGAAATGGCCGCTGGTGTACCTGGTCCACGGGGGACCGCAGGGGGCCTGGGAAGACGCCTGGAGTTACCGCTGGAACCCCGAGATCTGGGCCGCGCAAGGCTATGTCGTCGCCTGCCCCAACCCGCGTGGCTCGACTGGCTTTGGCCAGAAGTTTTGCGATGAAATTTCCGGCGATTGGGGCGGCAAGTGTTTCGACGATTTGATGAAGGGGATGGATCAGCTTGAAAAGCTCCCCTTTGTGGACAAGGAGCGCACCGCTTCGGCGGGCGCCAGCTTCGGCGGTTACATGATGAACTGGTTTCAGGGGAAGACCAAGCGATTTAAGACCCTGATCACCCACTGCGGCGTTTACAATTTTGAGAGCATGTACGCCACGACCGAAGAGATCTGGTTCGACGAATGGGAGCATGGCGGGCCCCCCTGGGGCAAAAACCGCGCTTCGTATGAAAAGCACTCGCCGCACAAGCTCGCCGCCAACTTTTCGACCCCCATGCTCATCATTCACAACGATTTGGATTTCCGCGTGCCCGTCAGCGAAGGACATCAACTCTTTACGACCATGCAACGGCTGGGCGTTCCCAGCCGGTTCGTCAACTTCCCCGATGAGGGCCATTGGGTGCTCCAGCCGCGTAACAGCGAATACTGGAACAAGGAAGTGTTTTCCTGGTTGGCGAAGTATGTCCCTCCGGGACCGCGTTGATTCGTCGAACATTCTCGGTCAATTACAGGACTCTTCCCTTTGCCTGTTCAGATCCCCCCGCAAGCCGCTGGAATCCTGGATAAGGAAATCCAACCGGGGGCCCTATTGGGCTGGCTGCAGCTCTCCGAGGGGCGCCCCTCGGAGAAATTTCGCAAGGAACTGGCTCGGGCCTGGTCGCTCCTCGCTTCGGCGGGCATTCCAGGGGCGTCGAAAACGCTGCTCGACTGGCTCGAGACGAAGTTGCGCGCCGGAGCGGCCGCGGGCGGCGCTGCTGGAATTTTCGTCGGTCCCCCCCTGGCGCACGCCGCTCTTGATGGCGCCCGAGTCATCATTGAGGCGACTCGCATCAGCCGCAGGGAACTGCTTGGCCACCTAAGTCCCAACGACTTGGCGGGGCCTTTCTGGCTGATTGCTCTTTTGGAGCTGCTCGCCAGCCGGCTGGCCGCCGATTCGCAACATTTGCAGCCGGGAACGAAGGGTATCTTGCCCACGACCGGGCTCGAAATCCTGGCTCCGCTTTTCAAATCGGTGCTCATCGAGTTCCACGATTTCGTCGGTTACCGGCCCGTGCCGGTGCTGGAATCGGGCCGTAAGGTCAGGATCCATTCCGCCGAACGGCACCGGCCGGCACCCCTGTGGTGGCCGGGGATGGGCGTGGCCCCCATTGAGTCGGGACCGTTAATCGCTCGCGCGGTCCACTGGCTTGGAAATGCCCCTCCGGAGATCCTTGAAGAAGCAGGTTTCAACCTGTCGACCCTTGGCGAATTGGCGCTGGATCTGCGCGAATTCGATCATTCTCTGCCTGCGGCCCAGCGCCCCAATCATCTCTTCGGGGAGTGGGATGCCGAGAAGGTCGACTTGCGCGGACATTGGAACCGGATGGTTGTCCGATCCACTCTGGTGCGCTTGCTTTGGGAGCATGTCAATCACCCCGGTCCGGGTGATCCCACCGATTTCGGCGAGAGGCTCGAAGAGGCGGGTATCCTCCTGGCCGGCACAATTTTGATGTCCTCCGGCGTGCTTGGCTGGGGGCCGGGTGCAACCGATCCCACCAAAACGCTGGGCCTGGTCGTGCCGCGGATCGCCCGGCTACGCGATGGATTTTATCAGCAAGTCATGCTCAAGCTGCCGGCCGCTCACCGGGCCCGGCTCGAAGGCGAAGCGCGGTTGCTCAAGCAGCCGTTTGGAAGGGTGCGCCAGGCGCTCAACCGGGCCGTGGCGGTGCAGCGAGCGACTCAGCTTCAAGACAGGCAACTGGCCCGTTTGTTTGCCCGGCTTGGCCTGGAGGATTTGGCGCGCGAGCGCACCGGCAAGTTGCCCGTGCCATCGTTGCGGCTGGCGGTGCATTTCGACCGGCTCATGGCGCGCCAGAAACTGCGCACCTTAAAAGGTCGGAAATCGCGGCTTATTTTGGGCCGGTGCCTGAATTTGCTCAAACGCGGCATCCGCTGCGGCGCCTTTGCCGATCCCTGGAACCTGATCGGCTTTCAGGGCCTTTATCCGATCAGCCCGGCGCGCGAAGACGCCGTGCCCGACCCGCGGCTGGAAGACTTGCTCTCCATGGTCGCCTCGCTCTTTCGCGAAGTGAGCCGGGCCTATGCGTTCGCTTCGGCCGATTCGGACCGCGAAAGTCAGCGCCTTCTTCGCGAGCTTCTCGCCGAACTGACCGAATGGTGGGGGAAATATCCGGCCAAGGGAGATATGGATCTCGACCATCCCGATGCCTGGTCGGAGCAGCGCAGTGCCTTACGGGTCGCCCGGGCGATCCGGATTTGGCGCAAGCGTGGCGAGATTCCCGCCGATTTGCCGTTCTGGAAAAAGGTCTTGTCGACCCTGGAAACGGGGGAATCGGTCGCCGAGATTTTCGATGTGCTCGTCGGTCACGATGACCTGCTTGGCGCGCTGGGCATCATGATCTACTGGATGGATGCCTTCGATTTGCACAGCACCGCGGAGGGCCGTAGCGATTTGCCGCGCATGGCCAAACGCTGGTTTGGCGCCTGGCAAGCCAAAAGCGAACGGCTGCAATCTGGAGGCGAAAAACCTGCAGAGGGTAGCGAAAAACCGTCGCCGGCAGGGGTGCGGCCTCAAGAAAAGAGCCCGGCGGAGGCGCTCGATGCCCACCGCAAGTTGCTGGTGCGCGCGATTGAACTCGTCGAAGCGAACATGCCTGACGATCCTCCCGGCCTGATTCGCGACCATCTGGTGCCAAGCGAACCGGGAGCCAAAGCCGACGAAAGCGGCGAGGAACCGTGGAGCGAACGGGAAGACGACGAAGAGTCCGACGACGAAGAAGACAGGGAGCCGGAGCCCTGGAACCGGGACGATGAGCACGGGGGCGTCGACGACGGCCAGCCCGGGTCGGACTTTTCCCTGGAAACGGCCCTGTTTGGATTCGACCACCATGTCAGCCAGTTTGAATCGTGGATCTGGATCCTTGAGAATGCGGCGATCACGCCGGGTCTCGAGTCGTTTCTTTCCGACCACAAATCCAACCTGGCCGTGCGCGGCCGCCAGTTTCGCGAATTGATGAATCTGATTCATGAAAGCCCCGTTCCCAAACCCGGGGGCGAGATTTCCTCGGTGACCGAATTCGAACGCCGCCGGGTGATGAAAACTCGGGCGCTCGAACAGGTGGGGGAACTGGTTTTCCGCACCGAGGCGCTGCTTTATTCCGACCGCTTCGAACAGGCAGCGCTCAAAACCGGCGAGGCCCCACCGAAAGGATCGGCGCCCAAAGGCATTGAGACCGGTCCTGGCGCAAAAACAACGCCCGCAAAGAAATCTCCGCCCGAGGACACCCATGAAACCGAGGCCGACGAAGCGGGAGATTCTTCCGGCGGCCGGGAATTGTCGCTTGGTTTTGCGCGCGGTTTTGCCACCGGCTCGGCCAAGGATCGCGATGCCTGGTCAAAGTTGCTCCTAAGCCGCGAGCTGCTCTTTCAGCCCATCTCCATGGGGGGCAATCCCGAGCACTGGCTCAAGGCGCGGATGAATCTCTGGTTCGTGCAGCGCACGCTCGTGCGCTTGGCGCGAGAAGGCGATTTTTCAGGCCTGATCCGCTTTCTGGAAAAGGCGCACCGTAGCGAGGTCACCTCGAAACTGCCGCCGCCGCGCGTCAGCGAGTTTCATCACTATTTTGAGATCGCTTTTGTCGAAAGTTTTCGCACCGTCTTCGGATCGGTCTCGCGGGCCAAGGCGCGCGAAATCCGCTCCGCCGGGCTCTTTCGCGGTCTGATGACCCTCATGGAGAAGTTTCGCGAAATCTGGTTGACTCATGGACGCCAGACCCGCTTGAGCATTCTCGACACGGTTGACGACCGCTCGATGGAGAATTTGCGCGGCTTCATTCGCCATTTCGGCCGCGACTTATTCCCCTCGCGTCTCATGACGCTTGGCAATCTGCGCGGCATTCTCGATCAAGGGGTCGGCCCCTACCTGCGCAACCTGGAAAAAGAGCGCGACCCGCTTGAGAAGAACCTGCTGCTCGACGAACTCGACGGACCGATCAGCATCACCGACGCGTCGTCGCGCCTGGAAACGGTCATTCGCGCCATCGTTGAGAATTACGAGGCGTACAAGGACTACAAGACGACGACGACCGTATCCGACTACGGCGAAAATCTGCATATCTTGCTCGATTTCTTGAGGCTCAAGGCCTCGTTCATCCGCGAGGTCTGGAATCGTCAGCCCTGGTACCTCTTGCACCGGGAAATGCTCGATGCCGGCTTGCGCCATGCGCTTGATGAATGGCTCAAGGAAGTCATGGCCGAGTTGCAGCCGCTCGCGCAGAAATACACGGCGCAGCTCGACGCGCTTGAACAACGCCACGGCGTGCGCATTCTGACGATTCGGCAGGAAATTGAGGAAGGCCTCTGGTTGCCGATGGAAACCGAAAGCCTGGTGTTTCGCCTGCGAGATCTTTGCCACCTTTTAGGCGGCAACGACCCGGACGGTTTCGCCAGAGAGTTGGGCAATTTCAAGGGCGATCTGGAAAAATGGGTGTCGCGGCCCTGGGGCGTCGGCAGAGATGTCCCCGATTGGATTCGCAACCTCGAGGAAAAAAGCAAGCCGCGCGAAGAGTCGGGCGACGGCGGCCTTCTTGGTCCGCAGTTCGCCGAGGTAAAAGTCGTGGGCGATTTGACGCTCAAAACGATCAAGGAAAAGCTCGAGGCACTTGGCCGAGAGAAGTAAGTTTTTGCCCTTGGCGCGCGGGGCCGAGCCGGTGAACCCGGTTGGCCCTGTTGCTCGGCGATCTTTCTTTCTGGCCACGCGCTTGCGGATCGAACGGTCTGCGCGGACGTGAATTTAAGGCGAAGCGAGGCCGGCGTGGGAAAACTCCTGTCCCTTTTGATCCTGCGCTTCAAACGAATGTTGTCGTTGCCCTGGCAGCAGTTGAATCGTTCGCAAAAGGCGATTCGCTACTCGATCGATCTGGGGCGCTTCGGCGCCCGCCAGCTTCAGCATGACCGCGCCGGGGAGATGGCCGCCGCCCTGGCATTTCGCACGCTCTTCGGTTTGCTGCCGGTGCTTGTGGTCACCTCGGTGCTCGTCAAGGCGATGGACATGCACCAGCACATCATGGGGCCGCTCGATAAACTGTTTCAGTTCTGGGGGCTGGACCAGGTGCGGATCCTCGTGCCCGATGGCAGCGGCGAGTCCGCGACGCCGACCACAACGCTGGCCGTCTGGTTGCGCGACCGGGTGCGCGAGGCGGAAAGCGTCAACATTGCCGCGATCGGCTGGGTGGGCGTGCTCGTCACGATTTATGCCGCCTTGAGCCTCGTCGTCACGATCGAGGAATGTTTCAATGTGATCTACCGTGCGCCGCAGGGGCGGTCCTGGTCTCGGCGCATCCCCATCTACTGGTTTTTCCTGACATTGAGTCCGCTGATGCTCCTTGTGGGCACCACCCTGAGCAATCGCCTGGAACTGTGGCAACCCGAGGCGGCCTCTTCGCTCTGGCTTTCGTTCGCGGCCGGGTTGTTGTGGAGTCTGGGAGTCATTTGGGTCCTGATGTTCGCGGTCTATTGGTTCATTCCCAACACCAAGGTTCATGTGGGGCCGGCGCTCATCGGTTCGTTCATCTCCTCGGTGTTTTTGGAACTGGGCAAAAGAACGCTCGGTCTTTACCTCGAAAACGCGCTGTCGCTCAGTCAGCTTTACGGATCGCTGGGGCTTATCCCTCTCTTTATGTTCTGGGTGTACATGATGTGGCTGGCCGTCTTGTTCGGCTTGCAAGTCAGCTCGACTTTGCAACATTCCGGCGGCCGGCAACTGGGGGTATTCAGCGCGCAAGCCGATGGAACGATGCTTGCCGACCCTCTGACCGTGCTGGCGGTCATGGTCGAAATCGCTTCGAGATTTCAACTGGGCAAGGTGACCGATATCGAAGAACTGGAGAAATCGACTGGCATCTTTGAGAGTTTGCTCGAACCTATTTTGGAGCGTTTGACGCAAAGCGACCTCATTCATGCCGTCAATCAGACCAAAAACGGTTTCGTGCTCGCCGCGCCGCCAGGGGAAATTCGTCTGGCCCAGGTCATGGACCTCTCGCGCAAATGGGTCGAGTCGACCCGAGGTCTGGGTGCGGAGCCCGCGACCGTGCGCAAAATGCGGCTGGACCAGATCGCCCAAGGTGAACAGCGGACATTACTCGACTTACTCGATCTAAAAAAGGGGTAGAATCTCCTTCGCCAGCATCGCGGAGTTTTCCACGTCCCTTCCCATTCGCCAACCGTCGATCCCAAGTCCGCAATCAACAATGACGGAATCAGGCCGGACCATGAAAATCGGCGGCGACCTGTTTGATTGTCATGGGATCCACGATTTTCTGGCGGCATTGGCTTGTGTACGCGCGGGTTTTACCGAAGTCTGATCCCGGAAGCTGCCCAGTCTTCGTATGTTAACATGTCGTGTGTAGATTTCCTCAACCTCTCGGCTGGCCGCATCCGATAAGAAGTCAAATCGATCCCGGGAAGGTTCTCGGGGTGCCCGGCCGCCGTGAGACAGGCATGATTGCTTGGACCGTTGTCTTTGCCGGGTCGTTGTTTGCTGGCGTTGACCCGGCCCAGGCCGCGGACGTCGCCCATGGGAATCTGTGGATCCCCTCCGAGTCGGCCGGCTATCAGCGCATGGATCCGATGGAATATGAGCCCCGCGAAGGGGACCTTCTCTTTTTCACCGACGAGAAATGGGTCAGGCGGGTGCTCTTCTGGTGCGCCGGGACCGGCAGGCCTTACCATGTCGGCCTGGTTGTCAAGGATGCCCAGGGCCAATTTTGTACCCTGGAAGCGCGGCCTCATTCGGAGAACTGGGTCTTCATCCTCAAGATGCGCGAACGGATGGAAACCTATCACGGCTCGATCTGGGTGCGCCGCTTGCGCAAACCGTTGAGCGAAGAGCAATCGAAAACCCTGACCAACTTTGCCTACTCGCAACAAGGCAAGCCGTTCGCCTTCATGCGTCTTGCCTTTGAAGGAACACCCTTGAGCGTGCGCCGCGGATTGGGCCGGCTGGTGTTCGCCGGACCTCATACCCAAAAACCGAACTGGTTTTGCTCCGAGCTGACCACGGCCGCCCTGATTGAATGCGGCCTGTTCGAGGGGCGCGGCGTCTGGCCCAACTGCGTTTATCCGCGCGACCTCTTTTACGACCGCACCTACCGGGTCAACGACCTTTTCGAGGCGCCTTTGCTTTGGAGTCAGAGCCTGGAAAACGGCCCGCCGCCGCCTCGCCTGGTCGGTCTTCCTCGTCCGGAACCGCTGGAAACGCTCAGTCCCGCACGAAGAGTTCGCACCGAATATGCCCGTCAGGAAACACCTGCCCCAGCACCTGCCAGCCCGTACACTATCAAGGAGATCAGTACCAATCCTCGCGAACTCTCCCGGGAAATTCCCCATGGACCGAAACCTGCCGAAATCCCAAGCAACAAGGCGGGATTGGATTTTCCAAATGGGAGCGCTCGGAGCGATTCCCGGGATTCTTCCCAGCGCGGCAGCGGCGGCGCCCCCGTCCCCTCCCGCGTCGGTTCCCTCCGTCCGTTATTGCCTTAACACAGCGACCGTCCGTGGGCAAAAGCGACCTCTGGCCGAACTCGTCGAACTGGCGGCGAAGGCCGGGTACGACGCCATCGAGCCCTGGATCGGCGAAATCGAAACGCACAAAAACGAAGGCCGCGATCCCAAGGAGCTGGGCAAAAAGATTGCCGATCTGGGCATGATCGTTCCCAGCGCGATCGGCTTTGCGCAGTGGATTGTCGACGATCAGGCGGAGCGCAAAAAAGGCCTCGAACAAGCCAAACGGGATATGGACCTGCTGCGTCAACTGGGCGGCGTGCGCATCGCGGCGCCTCCGGCCGGCGCGACGAACAAGCCAGGCCTGGACCTGGGTGCGGCGACGGAGCGCTATGCCGCCCTCTTGAAAGTGGGACGCGATGCCGGCGTCGTTCCTCAACTGGAAATGTGGGGCTTCTCCAAGAATCTGAGCCGGGTTCACGAAGTGGCCCAGGTCGCGCTCAATTCGGGCGACCCGACCGCCTGCGTGTTGGCCGACATCTATCACATTCACAAGGGAGGGTCGTCGCTGCAGACGATACAGCTTCTGGGGCCGCAGGCCTTGCAGGTGTTCCACATGAACGATTACCCTGCCAATCCGCCGCGCGAGAAAATCAACGATGCCGACCGCGTTTTCCCCGGCGACGGCGTATGCCCGCTGCCAGAAGTGATGGGTGCGCTTTTCAAGGGCGGATTTCAAGGGGTTTTGTCGCTTGAGCTCTTCAATCCGAATTACTACAAGCTCGATCCGTTCGAAGTCATGAAAACCGGTCTGGAAAAACTGAAACGATCCGTCGCCAACGCTGTATGAAGAACCATCGGATCCTTAAGGAGATCGAGTGCCCCAGGCCCGTCGAGAGCGGACGCTCAATGAAAGCGAATGCTCGTAAGGGACGTGGGGCTGCTTTGCCGCTCTTGGCAGGCTCGCACTCTCAAACCATGCGGGCAGTCGTTGGCGGCGGTTGAGGCGGATGCGTAAGGACCTCTCGGCGGCGAATTTACGACGCGTTCCTTTCGTGACTCTCTATCCTTGGGAATAGGATGCGTTGTTATGTCGAGAGGTATCTTTTATGAAGCGTTTGTGGCTTTTACTCGTTTTTGCCCAAGGGCTGGCAGGCGTTAACGCGCAGCCGGACTCCAAGGACACCCGGCTGCTTTCGTCCCCGGCAGTCAGTAGTTCGCAGATTGCCTTCGTCTACGCCGAAGATCTCTGGATCGCCGATCTCAATGGCGCCAATCCCCGCCGCTTGACCAGCGACATCGGCATTGAGACCTTTCCCCATTTTTCCCCCGATGGCAAATCGATTGCCTTCAGCGGCCAGTATGACGGCAATGTCGATGTTTATTTAATTCCCGTCACCGGCGGCAGCCCCAAGCGCCTGACCTGGCATCCCGGCCCCGATATCGTGCGCGGGTGGACTCCCGACGGCACCCAGGTGCTCTTCTCGTCGAATCGCCATGTGTTCACCAATCGCCACACCCAGCTTTTCACGGTGCCCGTCGAAGGCGGGATGCCCACGCAACTGCCCATTCCCCACGGCTTCGAAGCGAGCATCTCTCCCGATGACTCGAAGATCGCGTATTGTCCCCAGCGCGACGCGACCGGCCAGTGGAAGAACTACCGCGGCGGCACCCACTCGCGCATCTGGGTCTTCAATCGAGCCGACAATCGCGTGGAGGAAATCCCGCAACCAGAAGGCCGTTGCAACGACCTCGACCCGAATTGGCTCGGCTCGGTCCTTCTATTTCGCTCCGATCGCGACGGAGAATACAACGTCTACTCGTTCGACCCGGGCACCAAGGCCGTCAAGAAGTTGACCGACTTTAAGGATTTCCCCGTACTCGACATTTCCGTGGGCGGCGGCAATATTCTTTTAGAGCAGGCCGGCTACCTCCATCGCCTTGACTACTCCAATGCCAAGACGACCCGCGTCCCCGTCGGCATCGCCACCGATCTGAACGACTTGCGCCAGCGCTTTGCCAAGGGGGCCAAGTATGTTCGCTCCCTCGACATCTCGCCAAGCGGCGCCAGGGCCGTGGTCGAATTCCGCGGCGAAATTGTCACCGTTCCCGCCGAGAAGGGAGACGCCCGCAACCTCACCAATTCTCCCGGG
Organism: Gemmataceae bacterium; assembly: GCA_965226945.1. Lineage (GTDB taxonomy): Bacteria > Planctomycetota > Planctomycetia > Gemmatales > Gemmataceae > SYLG01. The sequence continues at coordinate 6,603,188 of OZ245717.1, forward strand.
GTGCATGAGCGTGCCCCTTCGTGGAGCCCCGACGGCAAGAAGATCGCCTACTTCTCCGATGCCTCGGGTGAGTACCAGCTCTACCTCGCCAATCAGGACGGCAAGGGAACGCCCAAGGTCTATCCCCTCAAGGGTGCTGGTTTTTACCAAAACCTCGTCTTCTCTCCCGATTCGACCAAGGCCACCTTCAACGATAACGCCGATACGCTTTATCTTTTGGACCTGGCCAGCGGCAACCAGCAACGCATTAGCGAATCGCCCTACGGCCGCGGCCGCGCGCAAAAGCAATCGAGCTGGTCGCCCGACTCGAAGTGGATCGCCTACACCAACGATTCGGCCGCGAAAATCGGCCGGGTCTATGTCTACTCGGTGGAGCAAAACAAGTCGTTCGTGCTGACCGACGGGTTGACCGAAGCGTCGGAGCCGGTGTTCGATGCCTCGGGCAAATACCTTTACTTCTTGAGCTCCTCCGAAACGGGCATGAGCAAGCATGGCTTCATGCAATCCTCCGCCGATAGCCAAAGGCCGCGCTATTCGCTCAACCTCGCCGTGCTGCGCAAAGAAACTCCTTCACCTTTCCTCAAGGAAAGCGATGAGGAGAAAGCCGAAGCGGCCGCCACGACCACAGCGACACCGGCGCCCGCCCCGACACCCACACCGGGAGGAACGGGAGCTGGCCGTGCGCCTGGCAATAACGGCACGGCGACGGCGGCCGGTGCCGATGCGCCCAAAGAAGGCGCCGCGCCCGCGCGGCGTGCGCGCGAAGTCAAGGAAGTCAAAATCGACCTCGACGGGATCGGTCAGCGCATCCTCGCTTTCCCGCTTCCCGTGGGAAGCTATTCCAGCCTGGAGGCAGGGCCTGCCAACCAGATTTTCTACATCGTTCGCCCCGAGGCCGCTCCCGGCCGCGGCGGGCCCGGTGTTCCCACCGGCTCCTTGCATCGCTACGACCTGGAAAAGCGCAAGGACGAAACGGTGCAACCCGCGGTGGTCGCCTATGCGCTGACTCCGGATGGCCGCAAGATGCTTTACGCCACCAGCCCCACTTCATGGTTCATCGGACCTGCAACCCCAGGCGCGGCCCCCGCACCCGCGGCGGCCGGTGCAGCGAAGGGTCTGCGACTCGACGAAATCGAAGTTTCCGTGGAACCGACCAAGGAATGGAAACAGATCTTCAACGAAGCCTGGCGCATCAATCGCGACTTCTTCTACGACCCGAACATGCATGGTGCCGACTGGGTCGCGATGAAGAAGAAATATGAGCAGTTCCTGCCCCACCTCACGAGCAACGCCGACCTGTACAAGGTCATCAAGTGGATGCTCAGCGAACTGGCGGTTGGTCATAGCTACCACACTGTCGGCGAGCGCAACAATGAAAAGAAAACCGTTCCCGGCGGCTTGCTGGGCGCCGATTACGAAATCGCCAACGGCCGTTATCGCTTCAAGAAAATCTATGGCGGCCTGAACTGGACCAACGATTTGCGCTCGCCCTTGACCGCCCCCGGCGTCAATGTCAAGGAAGGGGAGTACCTGCTCGCCGTGCGCGGCGCCGACTTGGCCCCGCCTCGCGAAATTTACTCGCTGTTTGAAAACACCGCGGGCAAGTCGATCGAAATCACCGTCGGGCCCAACCCCGATGGCAAGGATAGCCGCACGGTGACGGTCGAACCTTTGACCACGGAATATCCGCTGCGCAATCTCGACTGGATCGAGGGGAACCTCAAGAAAGTGCACAAGGCGACCAATGGCCGCGTCGCCTATGTCTATGTGCCCGACACCGCGGCGCAGGGCTTGACCTACTTCAAGCGCTACTTCTTCCCTCAGATCGACAAAGAGGCGATCATCATCGATGAACGCTCCAATAGCGGCGGCTGGATCGCCGATTACTACATCGACATGGTGCGCAAGCAGCCGATGAGCAAGTGGGCTCCCCGTCATGGCGCCGACTGGCGCACGCCCAGCGCGGCGATCCATGGCCCAAGCGTCATGATCATCGACGAGGGGGCGGGTTCGGGCGGCGATATGCTTCCCTGGATGTTCCGTCACTTCAAGATGGGACCGCTCATCGGCAAACGCACCTGGGGCGGCCTGGTCGGCATTGGAGGTTTCCCCGGACTGCTCGATGGCGGCAGCGTCACCGCGCCCAATTTCGCCATCTTCACCAAGGATGGGTTCATCATCGAAAACGAAGGAGTGGCGCCTGATATCGACGTCGAGCAGACTCCTGCCGATATCATCGCCGGCAAGGATCCGCAACTGGATAAGGCCATCGAAGTCATCATGAAGGAATTGGCCAAGCAGCCGCCCGCGAGCGACAAGCGACCCGACTACCCGGTGCGCGTGCGTAAACCGTAGAGCTCCATCAAACGAAGCGTTTGATGGAAGCGATATCACCAACCACAGGGGCTGCCGAGTTTCCCGACTCAGCAGCCCCTGTTCGTTGGAAGACGACCTAACCCCTTTTCGAGTGAAACATTCCGTCCAACACGTCAGCTGAGATTGACTTGGGAATCTCTCGGTGTTCCCAATTGACATGGCCGCAATCGGTGGGTATCTACGGCCCCCGGACCCTGGTTCGGGTTCTTCCCAGGAAGGGAGAGGGGCGTCATGTTGGAATTGCTTTTTCATCCTCGTTTGCGCGCTTTCGCCGGGTTTGCCCTGGCGGGAAGCCTCGGTTGCGCCATCCCTCTTGTCTCGGGCTGCAAAACTTCCACGCCTCGTCTGCAAAAAGAAGAAGAGTCGGACAAGGACCGCTACGGAGTTCAGACCGTCGGCGAGGTCACCTCGGTGGGCAATGCCCAGCCGGTCCCGGTCGGCGGCATCGGCCTGATCATCGGCCTCGAGGGCACTGGCGCCGAGCCGGCCAATGACGCCAATCGCACCATCCTCGAAGACGACCTGCGCAAAGAAGGCGTCAAGAACATCAAGGAAGTTCTTGCCTCGAGCAATGTCGCCCTCGTGCTCGTTTCGGCTTCCATTCCTCCCGGCGCACGCAAGGGGGACGCGATCGATATCGAAGTGCAACTGCCCCCTCGCGCCAAGGGGACCAGCTTGAAAGGCGGGTTCTTGCGGCCGTGCGGCTTGTTCAACTACGATTTTGCCAGCAACTTGAGCGCGCGCTTTACCGGCCCGGCCACCATGGTGCGCGGCCACACGATCGCCAAGGCTGAAGGTCCTCTCCTGGTCGGTTTCAGCTCGGGGGACGATGAAATTCGGCAAAAGGCCGGACGCATCTGGTCGGGCGGCAAAGTCATGATGGATATGCCGTTCACCTTGCTTTTGAACCCCAAGGAGCAATCGGCGAAGAAAGCCAGTCAGATTAGCGACAAGGTCAATGCGCTGTTTCAAAGCAGCAAGTCGGGCAACAACATGATTGCCACCGCTCAAAACAAGATGTCGGTGACGCTGCAAGTTCCACCGCAGTACAAATTAAACATGCCGCGCTACCTGCGCGTTGTCCGCCTCGTGCCCATGGGTGAAGGCTCCGACAGGAGCGGTTACCGCAAGCGGCTGGCCGACGACCTGATCGATCCGGCCACCACGGTCATCGCATCCTTGCGTCTGGAGGCCCTGGGGCAAGAGAGCATGGGCGCGTTCAAGCGCGCTCTCAAGCATGAAAATCCACTCGTGCGTTTTTGCGCCGCGGAAAGCCTTTGTTACCTGGGGAGTGCCGCGGGTGCCGACGAACTGGCCAAGGCCGCGCTCGAGCAACCGATGCTCAGGTCTTATGCCCTTGCCGCCATGGCCTCGATGGACGAGGGGATCAGCCAGATCAAGCTCCGCGACCTGCTTCTTTCCGACACCGACGACGAACTGCGCTACGGGGCCTTCCGGGCCCTGCGCACTCTCGACGAGGGCAACGACGCGGTCGCCGGCGAGTTGATCAACGACGCCTACTGGTTCCACGAAGTCGCGCCCGAAACCCGGGGCCTCGTCCATATCTGCACGGCGCGCCGCGCGGAAATCGTGGTCTTTGGTCCCAAGCCGGTGCTTCGGCCCCCCTTCTCGGTTCTGGCTGGGGAATTCACGATCACCACGGCTGATGACGACAACCAGTGCACGATCAGCCGCATCAGCAGCCAGGGCGGCCAAACCACGCGGAAATCGAGCGGGTTGGGCCTGGATGAAGTGCTCAAGACGATGGGCACGATGGGCGCCCTGTATCCCGATGTGCTTGAAGTGATCGAGCAGTTGGACCGCTGCAAGGCGATCCCCTTTCCGGTGCGGCATGACGCACTGCCGCGCGCCGTTTCGGTGCAAGAACTCGTGCATGCGGGCCGGGTCAAGGGCGGCGACGCAAATGACGACTCGATCATCCGTGCCGCCGACGACCTGGGCGCGACACCGAACCTCTACGCGGGACCCAACAAGAAAGGCTCGTTCGGATCGTCCGCGCGCGAGCGGATTTTGAATCCGAAATCGCCGAAGAACGATCCCGAAACGGCGAGTGCCACGAACAAACGAAGTGCCAAATCGGGCAACGATCCCGAGTAACGACAATCGCGCCCGCATCGCTCCGGTAAGGGGAGATGCGGGCGCAGACTTTGCCCCCTGAAAACCCCAGGGAGGGCGGATGCTCAAGCGGCTGGAATTATCCGGATTCAAATCGTTTGCCGAGAGAACGGTCTTCGACCTTTCTCCCGGCATTACGGCCATTGTGGGGCCCAACGGTTCCGGCAAGAGCAACATCGTCGACGCCATCCGCTGGGTGCTCGGCGAACAGTCGGCCAAAAGCCTGCGCGGCTCGGGCATGGCCGATGTGCTTTTCAACGGCACCCGCACGCGCAAGCCGCTCAATCTCGCCGAAGTCGCCCTCACTTTCGATAACGCCAACCGGATCCTCCCGCTCGATGCGCCCGAAATTCGCATCGCTCGGCGCCTTTTTCGTGATGGAACTTCCGAATATGAAATCAACGGGCAATCGGCCCGCTTAAAAGACATCCGCGATCTCTTGCTTGGTTCGGGCGCCGAGGCCTACAGCATCATTGCCCAGGGCCAGGTCGATGCGTTGCTCAATGCCAACCCCGACGAGCGGCGCCATGTGTTCGAGGAAGCCGCCGGCATCAGCCGCTTTCGCGTGCGCCGCCAGGAAACGCTCAAAAGACTTGACAAGGTCGGCGCAAATATTGAGCTGATCGATGCCCAGATCGACCGGATGGACCGGCAATTGCGCCAGGCCCGCCAGGAATCGTCCAAGGCGACCGCGCGCCTGGAGCTCCAAGCCGAAATCCACCGGCTCAAACATGAGCGCGACCTGGTTGAACTTTCCGTCATTCAGCGCGAAATTCGCATCTTCTCCGATCGTGCCGCGGAAGACGGTGTCGCCGAGATCGCCTGGTCGGATCCCAACGATTCGCGCGCCCAGCGCGAGGAACTGCGCAAGCGCCGCGCCGACCTTGCGGTTCGTGCCGAGGCGCTGCGCGATCAACAATCTCAATGGAGCCACGAACGTTCCTTGGAATGGAACAATTTTGGCCGCTTTCTCGAAGAGCTTGAGCGCGGCGAAAAAGAACTGGGCAAGGAGCGCTCGAAGCTTGCCGGGGCCTGGAGTCAGGGGATCGGATTTTCCGCATCGATTTCCACGCACTTTGGGGGGAAGGAACAGGCGCAAGTTTCGCGGGAATCGGCGGTCGAGCAGGTCAAGATCCACCTCGAACAGATCGAAGAACTGCGCAAAATTCGCGGCGATGCCGCAGCGGAAAACAGCGGAGTTTCTCAGGCGCTTTTAAAAAATCTCGATCTTCGCAACGATCTGACCGGCAGAATGGTGCAGGCTCAAGGCAATCTCGCGTCCCTGCAAAAAGAAATCAATCGGACGATGCAGCGCCAGCAGCAGATCCGCGCCCAAACTCGCCAGCAGGTGTCGGCGATTTCGGTCCTTTTGGGCGAACTCGATGAAGCGACCCGCGATGCCGAGACCACTGCGGCGGGTCTGGAAATCTCGGCGCATGAGGCTCAGATCGCGCGCAACGATTTCGTCGCCTTGCAGCAGGAACTTCAGCGCGTGCGGCTGGAGCGAGAATCGTCGCGCGGCCGCGCCGAAGTGCTCGAACACCTTGAGCGCTCGCGCGAAGGTTTGGCATCCGGCGTGCGCGAGCTGTTCTCGCTTTTGGATGGGCCGGCGCCTGGCCCCTGGAACACGGTGATCGGACTCGCCGGCGAGTTCCTCCATGTGCGCCGCGAATACGCGCCATTACTCGATTTACTTCTTGGCGACAAATCGCAGCGGGTGCTCGTGCGCGATGATCGCGTGCTCGCTCAAGCCCTGGCCGATCGCAAGGAGCCCTTTCCTGGACGCGTCAGTTTTCTGGGGCCCGGCAGCCCTCACCTGGAAACAGATTCTCCCTCCGACTGGCATGAAGGGGAAGCCATCCACCCCGTTCCTCGGGGAGTCGTGGCGCTTGCGGAAAACCTGGCACGCTGCGATCTGCCCGGATTTCTCGATCTGCCGCAAAAGCTCCTGGGCCAGGCGCTCGTTGTGGAAGATCTGTCGATCGCCGCGAAAATCCGGCCCGATTTTGCAGGCTACCGGCTCATCACCTTAGCCGGCGAAATCCTTGAGCCTGACGGCACCCTCACGATCGGTCAGGCCGCCAGCGATTCAGGGATCGTCTCGCGCAAGGCCGAACTGCGCGAGCTGCGCGAACGGATCGTCGATGCTCAGGCGCGAGAAAAGGTGCTGGAAAAGCGCCTTGACGCGGCCCAAAAGGCGCTCGACCTGGCCGATGAGCGGGTCGAAACGCTCGAATACCAGGGCGACCTCTTAACCGATCGCCTCGCGGTGCTTCATCAAAAACTTCAGGAATCAGAGCTAGGAGTCGAAACGCTTGAGCGCGAGGCGCAATCGCTTGGCGGCGAACTCAGGCAAGCTCACGAGGAAATGATTCAGTGGTCGGAGGTTTTGGCTGACTCGCAGCGCGAAGGCGAGGCGTTGCGTGCGGAACTGACCAGCCTGGAAGAACGCAAAGACGGCGCCGCCAAAATCGAAAGCGTTACGGCGCAAAAATTGAATCAACTAGAAAAACAGTTTGGGCTCTGGTCCGAGAAACTCAAGGCGGCCGATCTGCAATTGCAATCGATCGAATCGTCGTTGCAATCGGCGCTCACGCAGCGCGATAAGGTGATCGGTGAAATTGGCGAGACCCTGGGCCGCATCGGCGAGCTGGAACGGCGCGCGGAAACCACCGCGCGGCTGGCGCTGCACGCCGGCCAGGCCGTAGCCCGGATCGAAACGGCCTGCCAGGAAATTCAGCGCGAACTGGTGCCGATCGTTCTGGAACTTGCCGATCTCGATGCGCGCTGGGAAATCCAGGAACGCGAACGCGAAGCGGTGCAGGAGGCGTTCAACTTGCGCCGCGAGCGCGAGCACCGGCTGCAAATGGCGCTGCAGGAAAAGAACATCCGCCTGGAAAACCTGCTCAAGCGAACCCGCGAGGAAGACAATCGCGATCTGTTGGCCGAATGGGAGTCCCTTGAGCCTGAGCGGAAGGACGAACTGGCGGAAACACCGATCGGTCCCGTCGAAAAGAAGCTCGCCGAAGTCAAGCACAAGGTAGCCCAGCTCGGCCCCGGCGATCCGTGGATTTTATCGCAACTGGAACAGTTGGAAAAAGACCGCGCCGAGATCGCCCATTACCGTGAAGACCTCTTTGGCGCCCGGGCCATTCTTGTGGAAATCCTCCAGCGTCTCGACGCCGAATGCGGGCGCATGTTCCTGGCGACCTTCGAGGAGATTCGCGGGCAATTTCAGGAACTCTTTCGCAAGTTGTTTGGCGGGGGTCAGGCCGACCTCATTCTGGAAAAGCCGGGCGAGCCGCTGGATGGCTCGATCGATATTCAAGCGCGGCCGCCGGGCAAGGAAATGCGCTCGCTCGTGCTCTTAAGCGGTGGCGAAAAGACAATGACGGTGGTCGCCTTGCTGCTGGCGATTTTCCGCAGCCGACCAAGTCCTTTCTGTTTGATGGACGAAGTCGATGCGGCGCTGGACGAGTCGAATGTGGGCCGATTTGCCGGAGTGCTTCGTCAGTTTTGCGACCGGACGCAATTCTTGCTCATCACGCACTCGAAGAAAACGATGTCGGTGGCGGATACGCTCATGGGAATCACGATGCAGGAATCGGGCGTTTCGACACGGGTGGCGGTGCGGATCGAAGACTGGACGCAAGAGGCGCAAATCAAGAAGGCAGCATAACGGAATTGAGATAGTTTAGGATCTTAAAAAGGAGGTATTGGACATGGGCATTCGCGAAGGCTGGCTGCGCATGGGAGCAAAATACGGCTGGGTGGGGAAGGGCGGTTTCGCCAATCATGAGCTTCCCTGGGCCAAAATGAGCGCGCGCCTGGCTCGGACATTACTGGCATCTGCTTGCCCGGCAGAGGCCTGGGAATCGAGTCCGCCTGCCTACAGCGTTTCCGGAATCGATCTTTCCGGCGCCGAACCCGAATCGATGCCGACGATGCTCGAAGTCGCGCGCACAGGAGAATTTTTTGCTTCGCCCCCCATTCCCGGGGGATCGGCAGAAGTTCGCCAGGCAGTGTCCAGGCAGATCGATGGCGATCGCGGCATACGCGTTGATTCGGCGCGCGAACTGATTGTGACGGAAGGGGCCACCGGCGCGCTGCGTGCGATCGCCGAAGCGTTTGTGAATCGCGGTGACTCGGTGGTCATGATCGACCCGGGCTCACCGATGCATCAAAACATCATGCGATTTCGTGGAGCCGAAGTGCGTAGCGTCGCCGCGCGGGTCAACGCCAATGGCTTTCACGAGGTCAATCTGGGTGCCTTCACGGCCGCGGTCCATGGCGCGCGTATTCTGCTTCTGTCGCAGCCGAACAATCCGGACGGGGGGATCTGGAACCCCCAAAACCTTGGCGAACTGAAGTGGTGGGCCAGGCGGCGTGACTTGCTTGTGGTGGTTGACGAGACTTATGCGGCGTATTTGCCTGAAGAGCATCGGCAATCGCTGGCGGCGGATCCGGGCTGGGGCGAGCGCATTCTGACGGTCGGCAGCCTGTCGAAAAGTCATGCGGCTGCCGGCGCGCGAATTGGCTGGGTGCAAGGTGCGGCGCCCCTCGTCGCCGCGATCCAAAGGGTGGTTGCGATTCAGGGGCAAGCCGTCTCCTGGCCCGCGGAAAAGGCCGCGCTCAGGCTTCTGGGCAGCCCCGGTGTCGCCCCGGCGATTCGCAAGCGCATTGAAGACCACCGCTCCTGGGCCGCGCAAAAACTGGCCGGTTTTGGCATGAGGCCGACGCCCTCGCGCGCGGGGATCTTTCTGTGGTTCCCCACCTGGAATCTGAATCCTTCCTCGCGGGAATTGGTGGCAACCCTTTGGGAGAAATGTCAGGTGAAATTGACTCCGGGGGAGGCGTTCGGTCCGGCAAACCAGGGCCATGTGCGGATCAATCTGGCGGGCGATCCGGGGCGATTTCAAGAGGGTTTCAATCGCCTCGAAAAGTGGGCAGAGGGGAAGGAACTAACATTTGGGGCGCAGCCCGTGGGAAAAACCCAACATTGGGACCGGAAAAAGGCAGCCTGAGACCGATATTTCCGTGCATTTGGGTGCGCCAAACGCTAAAATAAAAGTGCCGCACCCATGCCCAGAATCTTGGGCCTTCCCACCTGGCGGCGTTCCTCGCTGGAGCAGTTTCATGGCCTCGCCGATTTCCACTCGATTTTGCGATCAGCTACCGCGGCGAGCATTCTTGCGAGTGGGCGGATTGGCCGGTGCGGGGATGGCGCTGAATCTGGCGAATTTGCAGGCGGCGACCCGTGGAGTGAACGGTGCCGCGGTCAATTCCCATAAGTCGGTCATCGTCGTTTACCTGTCCGGCGGCTTGAGCCACCAGGACACTTTCGATCCCAAGCCGGACGCGCCCGCCGAAGTGCGCGGCGAATTCAAGACGATTGCCACGAGTTTGCCGGGAGTCAGCTTCACGGACAAGGTGCCGCTCCTGGCGCGCAACATGCACCGGATGGCGCTCGTTCGCTCTCTCGTTGGCTTTCGCGACGAGCATTCGAGTTTCCACAACTTGACCGGCTACCCGATGGACGAGGCGAAGCGGGACAAAAAGCCGCACATCGGTTCGGTCATTGCGCGCAAGATGGGCCAGGTCGATCCGCTCATTCCCGCTTTTGTCGACCTTTTCCCAACGATGCAGCATCGTCCCTACAACTCACCCGGCGCGGGTTTCCTTGGCAGGCAGTCGCAGGGTGTGCGCGTCGATGGCCAGGACCTCGACGCGATGAGGTTGAAAAACCTGACCCGTGTCGAACTGGGCGAGCGGCAGTCGCTGCGCCAGCGGCTGGATCTCGTGGGGGAGTCGCTGGACCGCATCGGTGTCGAATCGCAGTACCGCCGCGCCTTCGATGTGCTCAACACGAGCGCGATGCTCGAAGCGCTTGATGTCGAAAAAGAACCACCGCGTGTGCGCGAGCGCTATGGCCGGGGTTCGTCACAGCACTTGGGTGACGGCGCGCCCATGTGGAACGATCAACTGCTCATGGCCCGCCGCCTGGTCGAGGCGGGTGCGCGGCTGGTGACGGTCGCCTACGGCTTCTGGGACACGCACGGTAATAACTTCGGTCATTTGAAACAGCACCTGCCCACGCTCGATCAAGGAATTTCAGCGCTGGTGGAAGACATTCATGACCGCGGGATGGACCGCGATTGCCTGGTGGTCGTCTGTGGCGAGTTCGGCCGCACCCCCAAGATCAACAAGGATGGCGGCCGCGATCACTGGGCCCGGGTCAATTTCTCTCTGCTTGCCGGCGGCAGCCTGAAAAAGGGAATCGTCCTGGGAGCGACCGACCGCACCGCCGCCGAAGTGCGCGACGACCCGATTCATCACCACGACCTGCTCGCGACGATCTACAAGAGCGCGGGGGTCGACCCGCACGACATGGTTTACGATGTCAGCGACCGGCCCAATCCGATTCTGCCCAGCACTGCCATGCCGATTGAAAGGCTGTTTGCCTGACATCAGCAGGGGAGTGGCCAAGCCGGAGTGGAGTTAATGCCATGACTTCCAACGTCGCCATTTCCGGTTCACGCGTGTTTCCTCCGCCTGCAAAATGCGCGTGGATTTCTTTCTTGGCGTTGTCGGCGTTCGTCACTCCTTTCCTGTTTTTTTTGCCTCTCCCGGAAAACGGGCCCGTGGTTTGGTTCTGGCCGGGGATGTATCTCTATTGCGGCCTGCTTTCTGTCGTCATTGCCGGCCTCATTCAGAACCGTTTAGACTTGGTTTTTGCGCTGATGGTGATTGGTTTTATCCTCCAGGCTTGCGGTGTCGTCGGCATTCAACTCTTACTTCTCAGTGAAGGAGATCCTGATTGGATGGCGAGTGGGGCCATGCTATTGCGAATTGTGCTTAATTTGATGTATTTTCTGGGCACAGTCATCCTGATTTTATCGATACGTGGCTGGATCGTTGGGTCGATAAAAAATCATAATAAAAAGAATTATTGTTTGAAGTTTTAATAAGCATGTAAAAATGTGGGATCGCGTGGGTAAGACGCTGAATCGATGTCTAACAAGCGTTTGGAGGCTGAGAGGATTTACATGGTTACACTTCAAGAAGTTCTATCGGCCGCGAAAAGCCTGAGGCATGCGGAGCAGGCAACTCTTGTCCAAGCGATCTGGGATCAACTGCCCTCTTCAGATTGGCCACGGCCGAACGAAGGATGGATCGAAGAAGCGAAAAGACGATCGACACAATACGATGCTGGCGAAATGAAAGTTGCAACTTGGCCCGAAGTGCAGGCGAGGGCGAGGAAAATGGTGGGGTTGGGTGAATGACATCTTCCTTGGCGAAGGTGGCGAACCAGAAGTGGAGTCGTAGCCGTGACGACCAAAGGTGAGCTTGCTGTTTCACGAGTCCCTCCGTCGCCCACGAGGTTGGCGGTCATTTCGTTCTTGACGTTGTCGGCGGTAATGAGTCCCTTCTTGTTTGTTTTGCCCGACGACATGCAAGGGATTTGGGCCTTAGCTTTTCTTTATTTTGGTCTTCTTTCCGTATTTGTTGCCGGCGTGGTTCAGAACAGCTTCCGCATCCAGTTCTGGCTGGGGCTGTTTAGCGTCACTCCCATGATTTGCGCTCTGATTGGCGGTTTGTTACTGGAACACAGTGAAAACGACCGCGATCGTTATGTTCGCGGAATGTTCTTCTTTAAAATTGCTCTTTATTGGTTCTACTTTCTGGCAACGATTGCCATGATTTTATCTATCAGAGGATGGGTTGTACGATTGAGTCGATCGAGACATTTCACGCCATGATCTAAAGGTGAATAAGATGCAAGGAAAAAAAGGTGAGCGGGGTGCGTAAGCGCCCCGGTTCTATCCCAGTCAGATTCCTTGACGCTCATTCTGTCCTCTGCAACGAAACCTCAAATCGTCCAAAGCCAAAAACAACATTTTCATTCGCAGACGCGAAGATCCGGAAAAAAGAGCAAGTCTAACTGCACGCATAAGATGCAAAGGAAAGTAGTCACGAACCAATTGACCCCTTTCCATTACCCCTACCATTTCCTGCAATCAGGAAGGTACCCGTTCACGGGATTTTTACGGACAAGGCGAGTCAGTTTATCAAAAAGGCGGCCAAGCGAGAGCGAATTTCCCCCCTTTAAAGGTCGATTGTTGCAAAGGCGGTCACGGTAATCAGTGAGGCGAGATGAGAGACGGCGGGGTTAGTCCCAATAGTGCGGCACGGACAGTTTCAGTTAAAAAATTCAGGGCCCGTATTCCCTGCTTTTTGCGCGTATCCAAAACCGAAAAAATGCGTTCGACGTAAAGGCTCCCTTTTTTCGAGTGGGTTCCCAGGCTGATCTTTCGGTACAAAACCAACGCACGAAGTTTCCGTTCGGCCTCATTGTTTGTCGGTTCTACGCCATCGTGCTTCGCAAAGGACCAAAGCACATCCCAATTCGCCAGGAGGTCTTTTGCAACAACGCCAGCACGCATGGGATGGGACTCAGCCCCTTGGGTTAAGAGTTTTTTGAATTTTGCCTGGATGTTCGTCAAATGCGTTTCTTCGATGGCCTTCCTGGGCAGGCTCCCATTTCTTACCCTTTTCCACAGCTTCAGCATTTTTAAACCCTCCTCAAGGAGTTTGTTGCCAAGCCATGACCAGGCATTGCGATCTTCCTTCACAGCCCGGAAGTCCCTCAACAAATGCGCCCAACAGATTTGCCATTTCTGGATTGGCCAGCACCGCCAGATTCCTTTTGCTGAGTCGGTACTGTCCTGGAGCCTGGGCGACAAATGCTTGAAGGCGAGGCCCATACGATTCCCGGTTTTCCACCGCAACCTTGCCTCGGGTCTTCTTTCCACAATGGAAACAGGTCAAGGAATGCAGCAAAAATTCCACGACCTCCGGTTGGATATCCGCAAGCTCAACCCACTGACGTACCGCGGGATCCGGGTCCGTTCCATGGAGTTTTTCCCCACAATCCTCGCAGCTCTTTGGAATCACATTGCGGATATCATCCATAGGCAATCGAGGGCGATCATTCTTTTTGTGCCCATTTTGACCGCCGCGCTTGCGCCTCTTGCCATCGATTCTTTATTGCGGCGTCGGCTTGGATTGAAACCGGTCCGTTGATGGGGGAAGCGAAGAGTTCTTCGAGTTTTGCCGTACTTGGGCTTCCAACTTCTCAATCCGGGCAACCAGAGCCAAAATCAATTTCACCGCAGCTTCCGGGAAGGTCGCTAGCTCGGCTTCATTGATCTGGATTGCCTCTTCCGCGCTCATTCAGCTGAGTAAACAAGGTTTCCCCAACCAGGTCAACTGTTTTCCCGCACTTATCCGGTGAACGGCTGCCATCGATTCATCCTTTCGATTGCGGATTCTTCCCTGAGATGTCCTCCAAGGTATTACACGCAAGCACAGCGGATTTTTGACTCGATCCTGCACGTTTTTGAAAAGAAGAAAGAATGAAGAAGGGAAATGCCTTCGTCGCGGGCGACTTCATCGGGCGGGCGGGAACCAGGTTTTGGTCTCAGGTCCGCTCTCCGCCAGATCGGCGCCCGGGCGCGCGTTCACATGAGCCAGGGGAGCGCCTGGACCCTACTTTTATGGATGAGTCTCACGACCATCGCCAATGGGAAGCATATCCAAAGCACGATTCCTATCCCGAAAGGAATCACCGGGATTTGGTAGTGGAAATCGGCGCAAAATTCCCGATGAAAACTGGAAACGTGGCCGGCAATGGAAAAACGGCCGCGAAGGTCTAGCCTACCGAGTTGCCCAACCATGTCTGAAGCGCCACCTGTCCCTCAAAAAAAGAAGAAAAAAGGGAAAAAAGAGAAAACTTCTCGGGCAAGTTTGCGTGTGGAGTTGAGTGTGTTCTTTTTGTTTCTGGGGGTACTCTTTGCCGTCGCCGCCTACTTCTCCTACACGAGCTTGCAAGGCGATTTCATTCCCTTGTGGGGGCTTCGCCGGGATCTGGCCATCAGTATCCCCCTCGGCGTGATTGCGATTCTTCACCTGATCTCAGGCTTGCTCGTGGCGGTGATTCCCCATCCGAATGTGGCGGTGGTCGGCGGCGTGGCATCCGTATTGCCCGCGCTGTTCTACTACTCGCTCATGATCACGGTTCTTGGTCAGGCTCCCATCAACCTGATTGCGCTCCTATTGATCACAACACCCATTATCGTTTGGTCTCGCGTCGCCAAATATCTTTCAAGCGATGAGCCAATCGCTTCTTAAGCCGATCAGTCGTTGCGCTCAGGGCTGATCGGGCGGTTTAGCCAACCGGTCGAGGAACCGATCGAGTGCCTCGACATATTCGGGTGTCGGCAAATCGGCATGGCCTCCGCCGGGAGCCGCGATGAATTCCTTCGGCTCGTTGGCCTGTTCAAATAGCCTCTTGCCGAGTTTGTAGGGCACCACCTTATCCGCATCGCCATGAGTCTGAAGCAACGGGCCGTGATAGTGCGGAATCTTCGACTTGGAATCGAGGCGGGAAACCATGATCCATCGTAGTGGCAGACCGCGGGTATACCATCGCCCGACGTCGGGCAGCGAGGTGAAGGTGTTTTCCAGAATCAGGCCCTTGGCCCCATCCTTGGCCGCGAGATCGACCGCGACTCCGCCACCGAGAGAGTAACCGAGCAGGACAATCTCTTGCTCGTCGATGCCGCTGCGATTGGCTAGCCAGCGCCGCGCCGACCGTGCGTCTTGCAGGATTCCCGATTCATTGGGCTGGCCTTCGCTCTTGCCGTAGCCGCGATAGTCGTAAATGAACACCGTGGCGCCATGACGCTCATGGAGCCGCAGGACCGCGTCGGTGCGGTCGGTAATGTTGCCGCCGTTGCCATGGTTATAAAGGATCACGGCGCGGGGGTGCTTGGCTTCGACATACCACCCGTGCAGCCTGGTCCCATCGGAAGATTCGAACGACACGTCCTCAAAGTGGGAGGGTTTCTTGTCCCAGTCGCCTTCGGGAAAGCACTTGGGATAATAAACGAGCGATTTTTCGAGCGCCCAACGCGGCGTGTCTTTGCCGTTGGGCATCGATTCGCAACCGCCAGACCCGATCAGGCACGGGAACAAGAGTACAGCCTTCGCCCCAAGCCCCCGCATGAATCGCCTTCAGTCTGAGAAAGTGATAGATGAAACCCACCACTTGGCGTCCATACGGGCCGCATCGCTTGAGGGTCAAGGGAATTCCACCTCGCCCGCTTTTGGAGCGGGTCCTGGGTCGCGCCAAAGCATGACTCTCAAAAGGTTTCCGGCGGAAAAACGAGCCGTGACTCTCTCGCCCCGGAAGAGAGAAAGGGAATCAGCGCACCGATTCTTTGTTGAAATGAGGATTTTCGATCATTGAGAACAAATTGCCAAAGGGGTCGCGCACCGAGGCGACGCGAATGCCGCCGCCGACATCGGTCACCGCTTCCTGGACCTGTCCGCCCAGCTCCACCAGTCGTGCCAGTTCGGTGTCAACATTTTCGACGCCCCAGAGGGCTTGCACGCCGGTCAAGCCGGGAGTGCCGTCGGGAATGAGCCCAAGTTCAAATCCGCCCACGGAAAAGCCGACGTAGAACGGCTCGTCGAAATAAGGGGCCACACCCAGCACTTTGGAGTACCAGGCCTTACCCAATTCGAGGTCGGGCATGGGGTAGGCGGCGGTTCGCAGGCCAAGAATCATGACATCTCCCTGGGTTCGTGCAGAGCGGATGGTGGCGGTTGGAGCAAATCGACATAGGCCTTGTCGAGCAACTGATTAGCGGTGATGCCCAGTCGCGCCATCAGTTCCTGGGCGATCGCCTCGCCTTGGGCGACGGATGAAGTTTCCCCAAGCACGACTTCCAGTTCGACAAAGCTGCCAAGGCCCACCACCTCATCGATATGGATGCGCGTCGGGCCCGTCATGAACAGGGTACGCTTTTTCAGGACGCGGCCGATGATGCCCCAGGCCTGTGTCAAGAGTTCGCGCAGTTGGGCCGGTTCCGCCGTTTGCGAAAGGAGATAGTAGGAGGTCTTGGGTCCGGATGTGTCCGGACGGCGATAAAAGATCAATTCGCCGCGCGTGGCCGAAAACTGCCTCAGTTTGAGCCGGCCGCGAGGGCAGGCAAAAAAGGTATCGTCCTGATCGATTTCCACGGGTTCGCCGTCGGCCAGGGCGCGCGCCCGTTCGATCAAGGCCGCCTTGTCGCGCACGCGAGCCTTGATTTCCACATTGCGTGCCATGGCAATCTCTTGCAGTCAACTGTGAGGTGGAGGCCGCGAATGGGCGGGATTTGGAAGGGCCGCGCCGATCTCGTCTTCACTGCCTGTTTTCCAACAGGCGCGAGGACGGGCCATTCAAGTAAGCGAAGCAGTAAGACCCAGATTCAGGCAACGGCCTTGCCGCAATCGGAGCAAAATCGCGCACCACACCCGCACGATTTTCCGCAATGGGCGCACAGGACTTTGTCGTCCAACACGACGCCGCATTGTTTGCAAAACCGGGCATCGCGATCATTGCGCGCGTGACAAGTGGGGCATTGCAAAGGAGACTCTTCCGCGCCCAGAAACCCGTTACGCAATCCCTCGGCCATGGCCGTCGCCACATTCTTGACCGACCCCTTCGTCTCATGCGCCATGTAATTGACGACATCTTTTCCGACAGGTGCGACTTCACCCGCCATGTAGCGGGTCATCGCGCCCAGGTAGCCCAATTTGCAAAGGAAGGCGCCGGCTCCCAGGAGCGGCATCCCCACAAAGGCGCACCAGAAATACTGGGGCATCCCACCTCCGCCAAACGCGGAAAAAAAGCTTACAAAGCCGATCAGGGTCAACAACCCGCCGACTGCCAGCAGTATGGGTCCAAGTAATCGAAAGAAATCGCGAGTCGGATTGTGATTGGGATTCACGGGAAAGGACATGGGGGAAAGCCTCCGGAACCGGGGAACCCAGACCGCTGTCATTATAGCAATCCGCCGTCCGCCACGAGTGCGGGGGGACCGACTCACATTGTCAGGCAAACGACTCGCGCTCCTTGAGCCGAGGTTCCTTCTCGCGCTTCTCTTGCGTTCGATCGAGCAGGACCGCCCGATCATTTTATGGCATCAGTTCTCGAATCTTTTTCTCAAGATTCACGCGGGCTTGGCTTTCATACCTCTCTTGAAAAAAAGGAATGCAGTATATCGGCTTGCGATCGAGGAAGTGCTTCAATACCTGGACACGGCCATGCCTGTATTCCTTCCATGGAACCCAGGCATACTCTTCGCGAATCGCCTTGTCGTAGGCCTCAAATGGTTCTGGGATGCGGCCGAGAATCGATAAGTCGATGTCGATGATCAACGCGTCGGCCGGCGATTGCGGCGGCGTCTGGTGTTTCGTGGCCATGATCCGCTCTGCGATCCGTTCAACGACGGCCTGGGAGACCTGCGCTTCGAAGAGCGTGCGCTCCATGAATCGCACGCTTTGCTCTTCGTTGTCCTTGGCCCTGGGATCGTAAACGACATCGTGAAACCAGAGTGCGGCTTCGACCTCTACCACGGAACCTTGCCTGGGGAATGACCTCCACTCGGGCAGGGGCGCCTCCGCGCGAATGTAGGCATCGAATTGCTCCAGGCAGTCGAGGATGTGCCCGGCATTGTGGTAGGCCCGCGGCGGATCGTTGTAAGCCGCCGCAATGAACTCAAGAGAGGGCAAAGGGGCAGTTGCCCCAAGTTGCACGCACAACCGAGCCCAACGATCGGAATGGAGTACAGGCTCAGCGCGCGAAGGGCGGGTCGTCATGGAGTGGTTCCTGGCAAGGCGCCATTTCTCTATCCCCCATTTCTATTACCCCTGGGCCATCGCTTGCTTTCGCGAGTGGTCTTACCAGGGCCGCAACCGCCTGAGCGCGTGCAGAAAAACTGCCCCGAGAAAGATCGCATTACGCGGCAATACGAGCAGGGCATTGACCCGGGGATAAGGCTGGGCCGTCCTCATTTCAAGAGCTTGCGCGGTCGACCGGCCAAGCCGCTTCATCCAGTCGAGCGAGCGCGGCCATTCCCAGAGGGGCGCGAGCCACCGTGCCGGAATCCCCTCAGATCCCAACCCGCTGCCAAGGATCGCGCCCAGAATCGCCGCGGTCGAGTCGGTGTCTTTCCCGCAGGCGATGATCGATGAAATCGCCTGTGCATAATCTCTGCCTTGAGAAAGCCACGCATGAAGAACGACCGGCACGGTATGGTACATGTAGCCGGTGACCCCTTCTTGCAATCCCAGTGCGCGGGCAAACGCCTTTGTATCTTCTCCTGTTTCCAGGCTTGTTTTCAGCGTGTGCAGTAACTGCGCAAAATCGGCGGGGACCGATTCGCCGAGCCCTTCAAGAAAAGCTCGATGGAAGCTCTCATAGTCATTTCGTTGACGCCGGGCGCACCAGGCCGCGACCGCCACCGCCATGGCGCCGTAAAAAGCCTTGGGATCGGTGTGAGTCAGCCGGGTCGACGCCAACACCCAATTGCGAAGAGTCGGCAGATCTTCGGTGCCGGCGCCAAGCAAGGTACTCCTCATCGCCGGGCCATTTCCCGCCGAATGAACCCCGCTTGATTGCAGCGGCCAACCGATCCAGAGTTTGAGGATGGCCCTCAAGGTCGCCAGGCCGATGCCGGCCGGCACGCAAGCCAGCCACCAGCGCAACTTCCAGGCGAGGTGCCAGGCAAATTCCTTTGGCGAAGCAGGCGAAGCGCACAGCGCCTGGGCCGTCATCGTGAGATGCTCGGTGTCGTCGGAGATCATCCCGCGGCCCAGCAAAAATCGATGGCGATCGGGCGCCCCCAACAACCGCTCCGCTCTTTTTGGTGTTAATCCCTCATAAGGCAGGCCAAGAGCATCGCCGACGGCGCTTCCCCAAAGGGCGCCAAGCAGTGCTTCATTCAAATCGAGGGCCTCTTGCGAAGCCGTATTTCGAGATTCACTCGAAGCCGTGTTTCGAGATTCGCTCAATGTTTGGCCTGCCGCGAGGGAGCGGAATTATTTGATCAGGATGTGCTTGCCTTTGACTTCCCCGCCTTGGACTCGGCCGTTGGGATCTTCCTTGGTCAGTTTCCAGGTCTGATTGCCCTCCTTGTCGAAGGTGCTCGCCATGCGCATGGTCCCCGGGCTATCGGCATCGGGTCCGGTCCAGGTCATCGTCTTTTCTTTTTCGTCCCAGGCGCCCTGTGCTTCGTAGATGAAGCCGTTGGAGTAATACCGCCAGCACCGGTAGGCTTTCTTGTGAATGTCGTAGGTGAACAAGTGGGTCCCGGTGAGCAACTGTTTGGACTGGTCGTTTTCAAGCTTGAACGATTGCTTGACGAATCGGCCGTCAAGAACCCATTCGCCCTCGGCGGATCCGGAGAAGAGGGCCGGTTCCAGGACCTCGATTTTGAACTTTCCGGCATAAACCTTGAGCACATTCAGCTCGGGCACTTCCGCATTGGGGCCCTGCGCGTCCTCGGCCATTGCGACTTTGGCGGGCGCCGACGTGGGAAAAATTCCCAAGGACAACAGAAGAAGCGAAGAGGCGACCGCGGCAAAAACAATCCGTGTCATGGCAGCACCTGCTAAGGAGAGCATAGGGGAGGACCTTGGGTCCTGGAGTTGGACATGAAGTCGCTTCGATTCTAACCGTTCCCCCGGGCCGTCGCAAGCGATTGGGACAAGTCGCAAGGTGCTGGAGTCTTACGCAAGGCGTTGGTGCAGGGTGTCTGCCTTTCGACCGCGGAGGTTGTAGCCCCAAGAGAATCGCAGGGGCTCTTATTGGGGAATGAGAAAATTCAGGTGATGAGCGCAATGCACCTGTTGCAACTGCGAGCAGGTTTCTCGGTCCATCGCCCCAAAAATCGGCGAGGGGTGATAGTCTCCGGGGTGCTTTTGAAATCGCTCAACGGCCTGTTCGAGTCTTTGCACGGCCGCGGACACATCCTGGCCGGGCGGGTGGACCGTTTCGGGCATCGTTTGGCCGCCGGCTCTCATCGAACCCTCGGCGAGAATCTGCGTCAGGATGCGCTTGCCCATGGTCTGTTTGAGCACCCAAAGGAGAATGCGGATCGGTAAATTGGGTTTCGGAAATCCAGTGACGGGATAAGTCATCCAGTCGGCAAGATGATTGCAGACCTGAGCCAGGTCCCATTTGCCGACTGCCCGATATCCTTGCGCCTGCAGGCGATGAACGTCTGTCAGCATTTCATTCAGGTTGCTGAATTTCAGAGACCTGCGCGTCGTTGGTTTCGTCATGATGAGGTCTGCCTCGGTCGTTTGTGGTCGCAAACAAAAGGAAACGGCGGATGGGGCCTCATCGGCGGCCTTGGGAACTTCGCAAGTCCCAGATGAGCATGGACACCAGGAAAGCGCAGCCCAGGAGAAAAAGGAAACAGAGGGCCCCAAGAATCCAGTCAATCGGGGCCAGCCCGGACTGCGCGTGCCACCACCGCAAAATCTCAAGTCTGAACATGGCCGATTGGGTACAGGGTCCAAATGCAGAACGACTCTTGTCGCCCGGGTTTCCACCGGTTGTGAGGGTGCCTCTGGCCCATCCTATGTGCAGGATTCTACGGCTGCGATGCGGAAAGCGATTCGGGGGGAGTTAGCGTCCTAGCTTGAGGGTTAATTCCTCCCCACTTCGTGGCGAGCAGAAGAAAATTCGCCATGATTTTGCGCGAAGTGGCGGGGGTGCCGGCCATCTCGATGTGGAACTGCGCGGCATAGATGGGACGGTCGTTCTTGCGGAGGCACTGGATTTTGGTCAGGGTTCCCTGGCCGGCGGTCGCCAGCAGTGTCCACCCTTTGGGCGCCCATTCGATTTGACCGCAATGGCTTTCCATCGCGCGAAATTCGCGCGGCAGTCCGGTGAAGGCGGGGTCCTGCGCCGATTGCAGGATATTGAAGGGGCCCTTCTCAAAACGGCAGCCCGAATAATCTCCGCAGGGTTTCGCGGAAGTGTGACCAATGTGCCCATAGATGGGAGTTTTGGGGTTCTTCGGGTCGCGGCAATGAGGACAGTCCCATGAGGTGGTAACACCATGCTCTGCCAGAATTGCCAACCCCTGGGCGCCGCCGCAGGAAGCCCAGATCGGAAGATTGCCATTCTCAAGCACTTCGGCGGCGCCAGCCCAGTGCTTGCGATCTTGCTGGCACCAGTCAATGAAATTCCCAGAGAGAAAGGCGCAAAGCGGTCGCGGTTCGGCGCGGAGAAACGCTTCGTGAAAATCGCCCAGCCAGATGTTTTGGGCCTGGTGTTTTTCAAAGCCAGGGCAAGATCGCGCCAGCGGTAGAAATTGCATTCCTTCGCCGGGGATCTTCGCGTCTCCAGTGGTTGTCACGATCACGGACCAAGGTTCAAAGGGAATGTTCTCGCGCGGGTTGGCAAACCACTGAACCTCTCGAATGACCGGGAATGTACCTTGCGAGCCGAGTATGCGGATGCGCAGTCCCAGTGTTTCGCGGGCTGCCTTCAGCCTGAGAATGCGAAACAGGCGCCGCTCTTGCGTGACGCGGGTTTCCTCAAGATCGATCCAGTCCACGCCGTTGGAGGTGATCTGCCAAACGTAGGAAGAGGGGGCATTGCGCAAAGCGTCTGCATGGTCGCCAACGACCTGCAAGATCGCACCGACGAAGGTCGGTTGCCTAAACCGCACTTCCCAGGCCCAGGAGGCCTCTTGAGGTTTGCCGGCCCAGGCACGGCCTGGCGAGGGTGAGTAGCGATCTCCGTCGATGGCGCCTTCGGGCAGAAATCCAGACTGTGTGGAACTCGCATGGGTCAAGGAGGTGGTCGACCGGTCAGGGCCACTTCCATCTTGAAGTTGAGGGTTTGACAGGACCAGGCCGGCCATGCTCGAAACCTGGAACATCACAGCCATGGGAGAGATTATGTTTCGGCCCGGCAAGGAATTCTGCTTGTTCCGTGGGGAAGAGCGATCTGATTTTTCTAGGAGGCCCCAGGGAAAATTCAGAAAACTCCGACACTCGTTTTGGTCAGAATCAGGTTGGAGCGGCATCTGCGACGATTGCCGTGTAGAATACGATGTAACCAAATCTGCGATGGCAATCGACTCAGACGTCCACGAACGTTGCAAAATGGACACTCCTTATGCGACTCTGGTGAAGGCGGCTCGATCACTCCAAAAAGGAGAACGGATCGAGAATTTTCCCGATGTCTCGATCGATGCCATCGAAGAGTATTTTGAAGTCAATCGTTGCGACCTCGAACTGGCGAATGAGGCGCTGGACCAGAAGCCATCGGTTCCCGTGGAGTATCGCCCAGACTGGCTGTCCAGTACGGGCGATTCCCACAGGAAGCTTAGTTATTTGGCCTTCGTTTTTTCGGTGGAAATCCACCTGTGGGCCCATCGACAGGATTTCCGTCGCGCTGCTGAAATCGGCATCAAGGGGCTTGAATATTGCAATGCCGTGCGCCGCGGCGGGCTCTTCATGGATGCCCTGCTTTCGGGTCTTTGTGCCTCAGCGATTCTGCAGCAGTTAAACCGAATCCGCGCGCAGTTTAACTCAGAACAACGCCGGTATTTGGTGGACGAATTGGCGCGAATCGAATCGGAACGAGAGTCCTTTGGATCGATCGAGGCCAGGGACAAAAAATGGACAAGTGTCGTCGACGGGCTTCTTCCAGACTACAGCGCCGTGGACCGTCTGATGGACGATCTCGAAGCCGAAGGCGAGATCCTTGTCGAGGAAAAAAAAAGAGGGGGATCGACTGAGGAGTTGCGAGCGAGGATGAAGGATCATTATTTGTTTGTTTACGCCGATGAACTCGATGCTCCGATCGAACAGCAGCGAGCGCGCATGAAGGAAGTCTATCTTGACGAACGAAATAGTGAAACTCGCGAAGCGCTCGATAAGAAAATCTTTCAATCGGATCAAAAATGGCCGTGCTTGATGCGCATGCTGGCGGTGGATTTGAAACTGCGCTCATTCAAGGAAGAACAAGGACGTTATCCGGATCGATTGGACCAATTGGCCCACGCTGGCACAAGGGCTTGCCCAACAGACCCATTCACCAGAAGCGACTTCGTTTACCGCAGAATCTATAAAAGAAGATTTTTCAGAACCGCGATTGAGACTTTTGATTTGTATAGCCCAGGGAGAATGGAGACTGGTCAGGGTGGAGTGAAATCCTCCTCGCGGTCAGTCTCCCAGGGCGATACCAAAATCTGCCTTGACATGGTCTTGTGTTGAATCGGGGAACATCTGGTCATGGTAAAAAAGAAACGAGATAACGGATCAAAACCTGGTATTTTTTAGTTTGCGCCCGCAAGGCACGGAGGAAGATTCCCATGAATAGGCCCTATGCAACGTTGATGGAGACAACGCTATCTCTGGAGGGCGCTACGACGATGTTGAATCGTGCTGAGGCGGACGCATTCGAAAGTCTGCCGGAATTCTTCGACCTCAATCAAGATCGACTCGACCAAATACGCGGAGCCTTGAGGCAGAAGCCGTCGATTCCTTTGGAATACCACCCTGACTGGTTGCCGAATTCCGTCCATTCCAAACATGCCATGCGTTTGCTGAGCTGCATCTTTGGCGCGGAATTGCGTCTTGCGATCCATCGCCGCGAATTCGAGCGCGCTTGCGAAATCGCTATCGATGGCCTGGATCTGGCCAATGCCATGCGCCGAGGTGGTCTGCTGCTGGACGCGGTGTTCTCAAACGGCTGCTCGGGCGATATCCATGGGCTATTGGTGAAAATTCGATCGCAATTGAGTGCTAAGGAGCGTTCGTGGTTGATCGACGAATTGTCACGGGTTGATTCGGAACGCGAATCGTTTGCTTCGATAGAAGAGCGCGACAAGAAATGGGAGGGGATCGTCGGTTCCTTCACGCCGGAAGATCGGGAGATCGATCGCCTGATGGACGAGTTGGAGTCGGGCGGCGAGATTTTTGCCGATGAGCATCGACGAGGCGCGCCCACCGAAGGGCTACGGGCCTTGATGAAGGAGCAATTCAAATTCGGCAAGGCAAGTCAGCGACGGGGGGCGCCGCTTGAAGTCCAACGGGCTCTCATGAAGGAGGTGTATGAAGCCGAAAGGAAATCCACTCCTGTTGAAGTCACCCGGATGAGGATGCTGGAAGCCGATCTGTGTGAACTTTGTGTAATGCGGCTGCTGGCGGCCGATCTGAGGGCCGATCTGAGGGTGCGTTCTTACAAGGAGGAGCAGGGGAGCTATCCGGAGAGTTTGGAGCAGCTTAAGGCCTGCGGCAAAGTCGACTGGCCGATCGATCCCTGCACCGGGAAGCCCTTCCGTTATCGCAAGACCGATGAGGTTGGAGTTTTGAAAAGTAGGGAGAAGGGGTTCGATTTATACAGCCCCGGACCGAAGGCGATCGACCGAGGCGGCATCTTTGGCGGTTGGAATCAGATTACGAGCGGTGAAGCGGAACTTTGCCTTGACTGGGCGAATTACGAAACGAGCGAGTGACTTTGAGCGATGGCAAAAGACCTTGCCGCGGAATGGTCCAGGCAGGGTCGAACGGGCCAATCCCTCGGGAAGACTCGACGAGGGCGGCCCATTCTGTTGACTAACCGGGAAACATGACGGAGGCCCACTTATTTCGCTTCCAGCGTTTTGGCCAGGGCCTTGAGGTGTATGGTTACGTCAAAGTATAGAGTAACCGTCTTGCCTCCCCGGCGTTCGACTTCAAGCTTGTCGATGTTTCCTATGAGTTTCTGGCTCTTGACCCTGCCGCCAATTTCCTGGACCAGACTATACTCCTCCCGGGCTGACACCACGGGAAATGCCGTTTTCTCGGAAAGACCGTCTCCGCCCGATGCGATCGAACCGAGTAGGCCGTAGAAGACATTGAGGTGCTTGCACATGTTCGGCAAATCCCCCTTCTCCTTGTAGCACATCGCCACCATCAGATGGACGTCGGCATCGATCGGCAGTTTTTTGAGCCAGGCATCTGCAAGGCTGAGCACCTTGTCGAAGTCGCCAGCGCGGTAGGCCTCTCGAATCTTCTCCCGATCGCGATCCACATTCCAAAGCGGATGGAAGCCCTCTTTCTGCGCGGTATCGAAGCGCAGTTTGGTGAAGTATTTGGTATCCGTGCCGGCCGTCAAATTCGGACCGACCCAGGCCTGGGCACTAAGAGCAAGAACCGTAAGGGCAAGCATAAGCGCGGAGAATTTTTTCATGGCATCATCCTAAGTTCTAATTACGAGCAGAAAAGAGCCACAATCATTCGTTGTCGCCACCCATCTAGCGGCATGACACGCCAGATGTCCCCAAGTAAGCTAATCCAAAGTTCTGATGAGTCAATCGTTTGCGTCTGAAGGATGGATCCTGTCAGGGTTTATCATTTCATTTCAGCGATTCGATTGGTGGTAGACCGCTCCCGTGCGTAGGGCCGTCATTCCACTTGATTTGGCTGATTGTTAAGAATACAAATGACCGAAAAAGCGCCCGGAAGGTGAAATGCGTTGGGGGCGCTTTTGATTGCGCCCCCGCGTGAATGTCTCGATTGCTGCGTAACTCCCCTTACTCTTTTTTCTTTTGATAAGTCAGGAGCATTTGTGGCTTGCCTTTTTCGGTTTGGAATTTCGTGGGCCGGTTTTTGCCGGAGAGGTCGTACATAACGATTAGGTTGCCGTCTTTGATTTCATAGATGCACAGGATCGTTTTGCCTTTGTTGGGACCGTCCTTGCCCAGGATGTCGAGCGTTTGCAGTGCTCCTTCCTTCCCGACTTTCACGACGCCCTTGTCCACCGACTCGGCCTTGACGGTGTAGTTTTCCCCTTCGATTTTCAGTTCGATTTTCAAAAAGGCGGGGGGAGCCGGTTGTCCCGCAAATTCCCCCTTGATCGGCACCCAGGTGCCCTCCATCTCCTTGGGGATCTTTGCTTCGTCCGGCGGAAAGCCCGGAATCGTAATGAGGATCGAAGAATAGAGCAGGAAATTGGCAACGAGCATAAGGCACCTGGGGGAAGTCGTTTTGGCGAAGGGAGGGTTTTTCTTGATTTAGGACTGGGCCGATTGGAGGCGAGAAGCGGCAGTGAGATTTCGAGCCAACCCGGAACATTGGGAGCTCGACGACTTGGCTGAATTGGGCATGATCTCTCGCGCGGGTTAACAGTAGGAATCGTCCACGCGGAGACGCGGAGTCGCGCAGAGATGAGCAAGAGACGAGTTCGCAAAGACCGATCGAATCATGCTATTTGCCCACACGGCTACGAACCTGGAAATCTTGGCTCCATGGTCCTGGTCTCCGCTTCCTCTCTTTTCTCCGCGCCTCCGCGTCTCCGCGTGGAAATGTCTTCTGTTTTTCTTCCGGTCAATCGTCTCGCAAATATCACTTTCCCAACGGAACAAGAATGACACGGAAAAAAGGGCGGGCACCTGTAGAGGAGCCCGCCCTTTGCAGTCGACATATTGAAGCCGTGATTAGTCTTTCTTGACAGGATGCCAGGTGTGATCCTTGCCCGAGGCGATGATCGCGTCGCACACGCGCTGGGTTTTGAGCGCGTCGCGGAAAGTCGGCGAGGCCCACTTGCCCGATTCGATCCCCTGGATGAAATCGGCCACCTGGTGAACGAAGCTGTGTTCGTAGCCGATCGCCAGTCCCGGCACCCACCAGCGGCCCATGTAGGGGTGATCGCCGTCGGTCACATGGATCGAGCGCCAGCCGCGCAGCGGGCCCTGGTCCTTGTAATCGAACCATTGCAGACGGTGCAAGTCGTGCAGGTCCCAGGCGATCGAGGCGTTCTCGCCGTTGATTTCGAAGGTGTAGAGCGCCTTGTGGCCGCGCGCGTAACGGGTCGATTCGAAATTGCCGATCGAACCGTTGTCGAAGGTATTGATGAAGGAGCAGGCATCGTCGATGCCGACCTTCTCCACCTTGCCGGTCAAGTTGTGCTTGCGCTCCTTGACGAAGGTCTCGGTGAGCGCGGTCAGGTTGGCAAACTCGCCGTTGAGCCAGATGGCGGTATCGATGCAGTGAGCGAGCAGGTCGCCCGTCACGCCCGAGCCGGCGGCATCGAGATCGAGGCGCCAGAGGGCGGCGCCACCCTGGGGCAGTTCGGGATTGATCGTCCAGTCCTGCAGGAATTTGGCGCGGTAGTGGAAGATGCGGCCAAGTCGGCCTTCGTCGATCAACTGCTTGGCGAAGGTCACGGCGGGAATGCGCCGGTAGTTGTACCAAACCATGTTCGGCACCTTGGCTTTTTCGATGGCGTCGACCATCTTGAGGCCCTGATCGCCGTTAAGGGCCAGGGGCTTTTCGCACATGATCATCTTGCCCGCGGCGGCGGCGGCCATCGCGATTTCCGCATGGCTGTCGTTGGGGGTGCAGATGTCAATGATGTCGATGTCCTTGCGTTCGATCAGCTTGCGCCAGTCGGTTTCGACATCGTCATAGCCCCAAGTGGTCGCGAAAGCTTGCGCCTTCTCCTTGGTGCGGCCGCAGATCGCTTTCAAATTCAATTGATGCTTCAGGTCGAAAAAGTGATTGACCTTGGCAAAGCCGTTGCTGTGGGCTTTGCCCATGAATCCGTAACCGATCATGCCCACATTCAAGGTCTTCATCGTCTCACGCTCCAAAAGGAATTCGCTCGTTGGGAAAGGAGGAAGTCAGGGGGAATCTTAAAAACAATGTTCTACAAGCCAATCGAATCGGGGCCCAAGGTCGATGTTCCAGGACATAAGGGGTTGCGTTTGCAGCGATCAGGCTCCGATCGAGGCATATTTTTTCTTGATCGCCACAAGAAACCTCATGCTATCCGCGGTGACCTCCCAGGCATCCGGCCCGAAGCCAAGGTCGATGCACCACCAGTCGGACGGGATGCCGGCCTTGAGCAGTTCGGGGATGATTTCGTCGAAATTCACGTGGCCCGTGCCGAACGGGCTGTGCGTGCTCGTGCCGTGTTCGTTGAGCGACCCGTCGGAGTCGATCAGGTGGACATGGTTGATGCGGCCCTTGAGCCTGTGGAGCAACTCCACGCTGCCCTTGGTCAGGATTTCCTTGGGGCCGCTTTGGCGCGCGCCGATTTTCGCCACCATATGTGCGTGGCAGGTGTCGTAAAGTGCGCCGAAATTCTTGTTGCCATAAGCTCGGACCGCGTCGATCAGCGCGACGATTTCCGAAGGTTTGTTGAAGGCAAAGCCAGGCTCAAACTCCCAGGACACTTCGAGGCCATGATCGTCCGCCATCCTGCAGGCGGTATCCCAGGCCTTGACCGCACGGTCGAATCCAACCCAGGGATCGATCTGGTTCTTTTCCCACACATCGGGAGGTTCGACTGCATCGACGCGGATGAGCTTGATGCCCAGGTCCTCGGCGAACTGGCAATAGCCGAGAAAGGCGGCGAGGTAGGGGGCTGCATCGTTCACCGAAACCAGCTTGAACGACCCAAGGTCGGGCGCGATGCCGGAAAAAGCAAGACCGTGGTCGGCGACTTCTCTTTTCAATCGCAGGCGTTCGGCCCGGGTCGGA
Source organism: Gemmataceae bacterium (assembly GCA_965226945.1). Classification (GTDB taxonomy): domain Bacteria; phylum Planctomycetota; class Planctomycetia; order Gemmatales; family Gemmataceae; genus SYLG01. The sequence continues at coordinate 6,632,084 of OZ245717.1, forward strand.
TGCGACTTGGGGGTGGGGTGGTGGCCAAAGGTTCCCAGTTCGATGCCATCGAATTTCCAATCTTGGAGGCCATGCAAAAGCCTGTGGAAATCGACCTCTTCCTGCTGATTGAAGACATAGGCCCAAGAACCGATACTGAGCTTCTTGGCCACGGACAATAGGCTCCTTTTTGGGTCGAGGGTTAAACGGCGAAAAACTAGGGGAAAGACAGGTGGAAAATTGGGGGAAAATAAAAACACTGCAATGGAGGCCCGTGGGAGCCAACCATTGCAGTGAGAAATCCGATCTGGGTTACTTGTGCTTCTTGTGATCGCCGACGGCGGGAGCGTGCGGATTGACGCCGGGGCCAAAGTAGCGCAGGGTGACCAGTGGTTCGGTGCCGGTGTTTTCGAAAGTGACGCCGCCGGTCGCCGCATCGTGAGTGACGAAGTATTCGTCGGAGGTCAATTCGCCAAAGCGAATCATCGCCGGCGTTTCGAGCGGGTGCTTGCCGATCTTGCCGAAGCCTTGCATGGTGATCAGGCCATAGGCTCCCTTGTCCTTGATGGTTGCCTTCTTTCCCGGCTCGATCGTCAGTTCCTTGGCGCTGAACAATTCCTTGCCCTTGACCTTGCCATAGACGACCCAGCGGTCGACATAGCCGGCCGAGGCGGTTTGGCCGTCGGCGATCGGCTCGAGGTAGTGGGCATCCTTGAAGCTGGGGTTCACGTTGCCTTCCCAGTCAAGCTGGCCGACGATGAAGTCGAGGTCCTTGTGCTTGTCGGTGGGCATGTCCTTGACGAGCAGGTTCCAGGGCACGGCGCGGCCTTCGACCATCGACTGGTACATGCCGAAGACGTCGGAGCCCCACTGGGGTTCGTAGGTGACCAGGCTGCCGGGTGCATGCAGGACGCAAGGCGGAACCAGCCAGCCGGTGCCTGGCTGCAGTTTATAGGCCTTGGAATAGTTCAGAATCCCGTTGTCCCCTTCGTTCCAACGCTCGAGGCAGCGGCGGATCTCTTCCTTGGTCGTGCCTGGTTCGAGACCGAAGAAGGTGTAAGGGAAGTTGTTGCCGATGCTATTGAGCTGCGGCGGGAAATAGTAGGACTCGGGCTTCCCTTGCTGGCCCACGAGGGCGGCCTGCTCTTCGGATTGGTGCATGTGATGGGGAATGGGGCCCATGTTGTCGAAGAACTTCGAATAGACGGGCCAGCGCTTGTAGGCGTCCCAGATTGCTTTGCCGACGAGCTTGGCGCCTTCGGCTTCGACCGCTTCGAACAGGGTGAAGGCGCGTTTGCCTTCGTGAACGACATAGCTCAGGCCTTCATCGACCTCGCGGTTGTCGTTGGCGGCCGGCGTGGTCGAAGCGAACCAGCGTTCATCGATACCGCCGCGATGGGCGCCGTAGGCGTAAATCTGGTCGGGGTGAAGCTTGATGCGTCGGCCCGGCATCAAGAAAGAACGAGGAACCCAGGTGGGAGCAAGGCGCAAGATCCCCTCGGCGGCTTCCAGCGCTTTCTGGACAAGTTGGGGGGATGGGGCAGGTAACTTCGACTTGGCTGCCAGAGAGGCCGACATGGGAAAGAACTCCGATCATTTCGGGGTCACCGAAATTTGCAAGGAAACATTTGACCTCTTGTTGCGTATAGAGTTATGAGGGCCATACGCCCACCTTGGGGACCGAATCCGGCGCTTTTTTTGGCGCAGTGAGGTACACTTAAGGAGGGCCAAGTTGGGGAGTTGTCAAATTCCTCGGCGGCCTGCCAAGCTGAACTGCATATCTCCCTTATAGTTAGGGAAAAACGGGCTCGCCCGGCCCCAGTTCGCCATCCTGCTTGGCTGATTCTTGGTGTCTTGATGGCGGGACAAGTTGAGGCATGTATTGGATGAATGAGTTACGCAAGAGCGTGGGAAAAATGGTGATCATCGCCCATCCGGACCCCGAAGTCCGTATCCATGGGGCGACTCGGTTGAGAGAATGTGGGTGGAAGGTTATTTCGGTTGATAGCAGCAGTCAGCTTCATGCAAGAATTGTTGCCTGGCCCAACTCCTTGATTCTCCTTGCCACGGATATGCAGGATGAATCGGGTTGGTTGACTTGCAACAAGATCCGCAAGTCCAAACCGCATGCATCGGTCTTCCTGATTCACGACGAGATTGACGACACGGACCAAAGCCTCGCCGACTTCGTCGGCGCGTCGGGCATTTTCACCTTCGATGAGATGGCGGAGAAGCTCGCGAATCCGTTTCGAGTGATGGTGTAATTTCTTTCCGATTTCTCGAAGTTCTAGGCCCCCGTGACGCGCAGTCGTCACGGGGGCTTTTTCGTTTTTTAGTTTACTTGACCTGGAAGATGCACTCGATTTCGACCGGCATATTGCCCGGAAGCGCCACGGTGCCGAAGGCGCTACGCGCGCCCACGCCCGCGTCTTCGCCGAAGACTTCGGCCATCAACTCGGAAAAGCCGTTGATCACTTTGGGGTGATCGTGGAAATCGGGGGAGGAGTTGACCAGGCCCAGTGTCTTGACCAGGCAGACCACCTTGTCAAGCGATCCCAGCTGGTCCTTCAGCGTGGCCAGGATATTCAGGCCCACGGCGCGGGCGCATTCCTTGCCCTGTTCCAGGGTCAGATCCTGACCAAGGCGACCCTTGAGGGGTGTCGTGGCGGAGATCTTTGCCGGGCCATGCCCGGAGATATAGAGAAGGTTGCCGGCCTTGACCGCCATCTTGTATTTGGCGACCGGCGTTGCCGGCTTGGGGAGTACGAGGTGCAGTTCTTGCAGTTTTTGTTCGGGTGTGGACATCGGTTGCATTGCTCTCAATTCCCTTACGGTATCCGTTCCATGAGTCTTTTTTAGGGATTCAAGAGGAGCTTCGGCAGTCGGGGGCCGATCATTTTTCCTTGGCCACCACCGGTCCTGCGTTTTTGGCACCGTGCCGTTCGATGTATTTCAAGATGATCTGATTGGCAGGATCCTTCTCGCAGAGCATCATGAGCACCATGAGGCCGGAGTGGCTGCGCGCCGGAATCTCATGGCTTTCCGTGGTCACCCCCTTGGCGTTCAGTTCGCGCTGAAAATCATGGGTGAGCTTTGCCAGGCCCATGATGTCATTTTGCGCATAGAGCAGGAGGAAGGGGGGCTCCTTGCCTGTGACATGGTAAAGGGGCGAGGCGCTTTTCACGACCTCTTCGTCATGACCCACCACAATCTCAAGAAGCGGGTAAACCAGATAGGTGCGCCAGCGTCGTCCCGGCCAATCCCAGCCCGTCCTTGGGCCCTCGTCGGTCCAGCCCTGATTGAGCTTGTAAACGCCGCTGATGGGAATCACTGCGCGAATCGCATCAACCTTGAGATTCTCCTTCTTCAGAAACGATTCGTTGGTGGCGAGCAGGGCGCAAAGGTGGCCGCCTGCCGAATGCCCGCACAGAAAAATGCGATCTTGCAGGCCACCATATTCGCCGATGTGGCGATGGGTCCAGGCAAAGGCCTTGGCGACATCCTCGATATGGTCGGGGTGCTTCGCAAGCGGCGAAAGCCGGTAACTCACGATGGCCATGCCCACGCCATTGCGCGCGAAAAAATGGCCCAGCGGTGAGAACCGAGCCCGGCTGCCAACCGTCCAGCCGCCGCCATGCACGAAGACGACGACGGGAAAATCGGTCTTTCCCTTGGGTAAGTACAGATCCAGTTTGTTTTTGTCCGGGTGGAAAGGCGATGCCTCGCCATAGGCAATGCCGCGGATCTCTTCGACTTCACAGGGCCCTTTTTCCGCAGGGTTGAGTTCCCGTTGGCCAGGCGGCAATTTCGCGGCGGGCGCTTGATCCTTAGGGGCTGTGGGATTCGCAGATTCTTGTGCCGTCAAGATCGCTGCCGGCATCAGCCAGCACGTCACGATCAGGATGCCTGTCAAAAATCTGGGCATGGCCCGGCTCCCCGAATCAAGGCATAACCACTGGTCCACAAAGGGGCAAGTGGGGTTTCGGTTCGCTCGGGACCGGGCTCAGTCTGTTTTCTTTTTGCTACCTTCCCCTGCCTTGGTTTCGCCTGGCTTCGTTTCCCCAGGCTTGGCTTCAGCCGGCTTCCTCAGGAACGGGTTCGGCTTCAATTCGATCTTTTTGACCGATTGCAAATAGTCGAGGACGGGTTCGGCATCCTTGCCACCGACCTGGGCATGGAAATGCAAGTTAAAGCCATGCGGCCCCCTGGAGTCGATCAGCTTGGGTTGCATCGAAATCAGCGATTGGACCACTTCGAGTTTGCCAAGCATGGCCGCGCAGAACAGGTCGATGCGGGCGCCGTTTTCCAGCAAGAACTGGACAATCGCCTTGTTGCCCATGTGGGAGGCGCCACCCAGGCCCGACTCCCAGTCGCCGCCCCCCCAGTCCATCATGGCATTGACGAGCAGCGGCTCTTTGGCGGTCAACTTTTTCACCATCTCCAGGTCGGAATGGGCATAGACGACAAAGTCCGCGACGAGCAAGCGGTTGATCTGCTTTTTCTTCCACGAGGGTTTGAACTTTGGCGCCGGGTAATCGCGCTCGAACGGGGCTTCCTCCGGGCCGGCCGCCGGTGTGGGAGTCGGAGGCTTCGGGGGAGGATCTTGTGCGAGAGCTTGATCGGAAGAAGCGCCAAGCAGAAGACCGGCGGAAAGGGTTGTGAAGGCGCGTCGCGGAATGGCATCCGACATGGTGAGCTCCCTGTTGACGTTCTCGGTGAATTCTGGGTCGCGTGAGCATCGCAATCGACAGAGGACATCTTAGAGCGATCCTCAGCGGTGAGAGCGTGACGCCGTAAAAAACGGAAAACCAAGCCTGTGCGCCGACTTGCGTAAAGTCAGAGAAATCGTTGCTCCCTTCGCCTTGTTTTGAATGAGGCCAGCCATTACAAGGGGACCGTGGTGGCGATTCCGGAGTGGGGGAACGCTTTGGAGTCGCCCTTTGAAATGGTTCAGTTGATTCACTTGGGGGGAGGGTGAATGCAGGCCCGGTCAGGATGACCAGGTCGAATCCGGCAGGAGGCTGGAATGATCCGAGCGTTTGCGCGTTGGTTGATTCGAAGATCTTCTTCGGTGGCTTTCACCGGATTGTTGGCAGCCAGCTCCCTTGCTTATGGCCAGAACGGCGGTTTCTCTCCGCCCCCATTTCCCACGCAGCCAGCCGTGGCCGCGCCCCAAATTCAGCCTAAGGATCAAGCACAGGCAAGTCCTTTCGGTAATGCGCAGGCACTTACCCCCCAGCAACAAAAAGTTCAAAAGCTTCTTGCGATTCATCGCGCGCTTTCCGATGCTCAGGATCTCCTTCGCCGCGGCCAACATGTCGACGCGGTGACGGTGCTCGAGCGCGAGTTGGGCCAGATCGAAGGCGACCGCGAATATTTGCGCACCCTTCAAGACGCTTACCATGGCGCCATTCAGGACCTGGCGCGCTCTGGCAATGCGGTTGAAGCCGATGTTTACCTCAAGCGCTTGGCCGCCTTGCAAAGCCCCTCGATGCCCGGACCGCTGAGCACTCCTGGGCAGGCATCCCACTTGCAGCTTGCTGGAGCGACCGAAACCTCCCGACCCAATTACTTGAATCAGCCGGGTGGCATGGCCGCGCCCTCCAACCAGGTAAATCAGGGGCCGATTCTTCAAGCTTCCGGCAACGCGCATGGCCTAGAGAACAAGGGCCTGGAAATCGTCGCGCGGGGCAATCTGGACGACGACCCGTTTGCCCCCGGCAACTTCGTCAAGCCGCAACAAACTCAGCTTGCTTCCGCCGGTGCCAAAGGCGCCGGGGCCGCAACACTGAAAGAGGCCGATCGCGCCTTCCAGGCGGGACAGTTCGCGCAGGCATCCAAGCTGTTTGAAAAAGCCAATACTGAGGGAGCGAAGGTCGAAGGGCTCGACCGCGAACGCTGGGGTTATTGCAAGCTGACCTCGCTGGTCGATTCGTTCAACCAGGGACAGGTGCACGAAGCGATGATCGTCGAAGTCGATCAGGCGATGGCCCTTTCTCCGCGATTGGGCGACATGGGCAATCGCGTACGCAGCCAGGTGATTGCGTCGCTTTCCGACACGGGCCGCAATCGATCGCCGGGCGTTTCTTCGGGTAATTCTCCAGGAGCGATGTCAGGAGGATCATCGGGCGGTGCACGCGCCCCCGCCGCGGAGATCCGCCGCGTTCAGGGGACGGGGAACTGGCAAGCGATCGAGTCGGCCTGGTTCCGGGTCTTCTATCAAAGCGGCGAGGAAACGGCCGTGGAAGTCGCTCGCCAAGCCGACTACGCCAAGGCGGCCGCGAGCCAAAAATGGCTGGGGCACGATGGCGATCCGTGGGCTTACCGCTGCGATATTTGGTTGTACCCCACAGGTGAGATCTATTCCAAGGCGACCGGCGTGCCGGGGAGCTCGCCTGGCCACTCGACCTTCAAGGCCGAGGCCGGCCGCGTGCTCGAGCGCAAAATCGAACTGCGCATGGATCATTCGAATTTGGTCGACGCGGTGTTGCCCCACGAGGTGACCCATGTCGTGCTTGCCGGCCAGTTTGGCAAGACTTTCCTGCCGCGTTGGCTCGATGAAGGCATGGCAGTGCTCGCCGAACCCAAGGCCAGGATTCGCCGGCACACCGATCACTTGCCGCGCTACGCGACCGAGGGAAGCCTGCTCGGCTCTGCTCAGTTGATGACCCTGGCCGACTATCCCGAGGGAAACAAGGTCGGCATCTTCTATGCGCAAAGCGTGTCGACGGTTGATTTCCTCTGTTCCCTGAGAGGCACGCAAGCCTTCACGCTGTTCGTGAAGGACGCGATGAACGGCGACTGGGAAGGGGCCTTGCGCAAGCATTACGGAAGCCACGGCATCACCGGTTACGATTCGCTTGATCGGCACTGGCGCGGCGACTGGGTGGCGCTGGGTAAGTAACCGTCGCACTTCCCGAAATGATGATCAATCGAGAGAAATCCAGGGCCCCGTGAGTGGGATCGCGGAATCGAATCAGAGGGGCAAGGGGCCTTCAAAAGGAAACTTTTGGAGGCCTCTTTTTTTTGATCGTGGTATTTGGTCACATCGAGGAATCGCATAGATCGCGGCCGATTAAGGGGAGGAGGTGATCCCGCTCAAGGATTGGAAAACGAATACGAATCCAGAATTTCGGCGCTCGCCCTGTCAACCATCTTCTGAAAAAGCGATGATGAATGGGGGGAGGTACTGCGCATGGCAACTCAGAATATCTCAGAAGGCGCCTGGGAAAGGATGGTTCGTGCCGTGGAAAAGGTTCGTGATCGTTTGCGAAGGACATGCGAAATCCTTGAGGAGGCGGCCATTCCCTATGCGCTCATCGGTGGCAATGCGGTAGCGATCTGGGTTGCTGAAATCGATGAGGCTGCGGTTCGCAATACACAAGATGTCGACATTCTCATTCGGCGATCGGACCTGGAAGGCGTGATTCAGGCATTCGAAGCTCGCGGATTTCACTATCGATATTCCTCGGGAATCCCGATGTTCCTTGATGGGCCTGAAGCCGAGGCGCGGGATGCAGTGCATATCGTATTTGCCAAGGAAAAAGTCCGGCAGGATCACCTTCATCCAACTCCCGACGTTGAACCAGTTTCAAAAAAAGCGAATCGCAGGGTGATCGGTCTCGAAGATCTCGTCCGGATGAAATTGACGAGTTTTCGCCTCAAGGATCAAGTTCATATCCAAGACCTTGCCAGCGTCGGCTTGGTCGATTCTTCCTGGGCGGCGAGATTCGATTCGATGCTCAGTGCGCGCCTCAGCGAAGTGCTGGGAAAAATGGATGAGTGAATTTTGCTAATAAAAATTTCAAGGATTATTAATCGCCAATATTCAAGTTCATATGGATCATTCGCAAAATACGATCCATCAAATAAGGCGAGCGGCGGGTGTGAGCCCGCCGGTTCTGATCGCTCAGCATTCAACTACTATCATCTTTAACCGAATCTTTTCACAGTCGCAGAATTTCCCCATCTCAAATCGTTCCTTCTCCGCTGCAATCCCATACTCAATTGCCAATCAAAGGTCACAGGAGATACTGACTAAGGAGCCACTTCAAAACATGGCCGGCCCCGCAATCAGGGGAGGACCGAATGAAAGTCTCAACCCTATCGTCCGCGGCTCTATTTTCCCTGCTCGTCCTTGCTCTGGTTCCGACGATGGCGCAGGCCAACGCGGGTACGCCACTTATGCTGTTCGAGGCGGGCCACATGGTCCTGGGCAATGCCCTCATCGGCCTGCTTGAGGGGACCATCCTGGTCCTGGTGTTCAAGCTGCGTTGGGTCAGGACCATTTCCTTGATGATCCTGGCGAATTATGTCTCGGCATGGGTCGGTACGATCTGGGTTTTGAATTGGGGTTCGCCCCGTTTTGATTTGGACATCCAAACTGCCTGGGGGTTCGTTTGGAGAATGGTCGCTTTCACTTTCGTGTGGACCCTCGTTTTGGAGTTTCCTTTTGTCCTTTTGGCGTTTTCCTGGAAGGCGACGGCCTTAGTCAAAGCATTCCTTGGCAACCTTCTGGTTCAGTCGATCTCCTATTCTCTGCTCGTATTCTTCTATTTCCGATTTTGCGCCACATCGCTTTATTCCGATTGCCAGATCGTATCCCTCGACGAAATGGACCCGCCCGTAGGCGTGAGGATCTCTTTCATTTCCCGTGAAGATGGCAAACTCCATCAGGGTGAACTGAATGAGCGCCATTGGAAGACAGGAAACGGCCTGCCTTGGCAATCGCCAGACGATCACGTTCTAGGTCACATTCCCAATATTCGGTCCGAGAAGTTGCCCATGCTGACCTTTCAGGGCAGTTCCTGGAGCTTTACCATCGGAGATTGGTACAACGAGGGGCTTCGCGGGCAAAACTCCGAAACAGGAGAGCAGGTCAAGCTGGCTTTCGAAACACCCTTTGCCGCCTGGGTTGTCACCAATGCCACTCATCTACCCGGCGATTTCGTGCTCTTGCAGCTTGACAACGATCAAATCTGCCTTTTCGACCCCGTGAAAAAACAGATCGCCCTGGTGGCTCGTGGCCATGGACCAACCGCCATCCTGAGAAAGCCCCATTGAATCGATTCACGCGAATTTTCTAACGGTTGGACACTTAATTCAAACCATTGCATGACTCTTTGGTGATAAAATCCCAGGGATCAGCGAAAAGCCTTATCTCCTTTGCCTCTCTCGAGATTCCCCCCATGCTCTCCGGTCTCATTGCACTGGCGTTAGGAACCACATCGCTTGGCGTTCATCAAGCCAACGCTTGCGCGCCTTCCTCCATCAAGCCCATTCGCGATCCAGATTCAGCCAATTTCAAACTTCTTTTCCAGACTGATTTCGAAAAGCTTGAGTCGATCAAAGCGTTCGAATTCACCGACGCTCGCGCCTGGCGGATTGCCCAAACCCCTGAAGGGCCGGCGCTCGAGCTATTCGGCAAGAGCGACTACGCCCCCAAGCACCGATCGCCGCTCAACATCGCGATGATCGCCGGCAAATCATTTGGCGACTTTGTCCTTGAGGTCGAAGCGCAATCGACCGTGAAGCCGTATGGCCATCAGGATCTCTGTTTCTTTTTCGGCTTCAAGTCCCCTGAGCGCTTCTATTATGCGCATCTGGCGGTAAAGCCCGATCCTCACGCGCACAACATCTTCCTCGTCAAGGATGCGCCGCGTGTGGCGATCGCGAAGAAAACGAGCGATGGCGTGACCTGGAAAGAAAATGCCTGGCACAAAATCCGCATCGAGCGCAAGATCGCGGAGAGGACGATCAAGGTCTATTTTGGCGATATGAGCCAACCCATCATGGTGGCCGAGGACAAGACTCATGAAACCGGTGGGATCGGCCTGGGCTCCTTCGATGACAAGGGGCGGTTTCGCAATCTGAAGATTTGGGGGCCGGAAATGACTTCCCAGGCTGAACACTGGTTTCCCGCCAAAAAATGAGCGGGTCTTTGGCCCTTTTCCTTCCTTCTTGTTCCATTCTCTTGCTCGACACCTCAGGGCTTGCGATTGCGATGAAGCGATCCGATGAACCACTGATCGTGCGCACGCCGCCAGGACAGGATTGGCTCCGCGCCGGTTCATTAATGCTGGCTGGCGGGTTTGCCTTCCTGTGTCTGATAATGACCGCGCTGGATACCGATCTTCCCCAGCCGGGTCGGATGTGGCTTGCCCTTGCGTTTGGCGGATCTTGGGCGATCGCTTTTCTCTTGTTGTTGGCCTGGACGATCCACAGCTCCGTGCATCAACTGCAACTCGACAAGGCCGGCTTACGCTACTTGGGACTTTTCAAAGCAGTGGAATTGACCTGGGAAAAGGTGGAATCGGTCCACTGGAAAAGGTCCAGCGTCATGGGGAGCCAGGTTCTCTTAAAAGGCGGCGCTATCCAAATCGCCATCGCCTTTGAGCTATACGACCCCAACGATAACCTGGAAGTGATCCCTTTTCTTCGCGCACACCTCTGCCAAGCCGTTCAGTCGGGCTGGGCCGATTTCGAAGCAAACGGCTTCCCGAAGCCCGTCGACTGGAAATTGCAAGCCGAGCAGATTGGGCGCTTCAGCTCTTTTGTCCTCAAGTGCTGGGCCGTGGCGCTGCCCGTGATGTATGCGATTTCGATTTATGAAAAACTCGTGCTCGATCCGGAGAATACGACCCACTTGAAAGGGAGCAGGAACTGGTGGCAAGTGATACTCGGGCCTGTGTCTCTTGCGCTCGTCAATTACCTGGGCATCGTGCTCTGCTACCTGAACGCAACGCTCAAAATCAAAAAGAAATCAGAATTCGATGCGCCGAAAATGGATTGAAGGATGAATGGTGATTGCCCAGCTGGCAAATCTTAATCCGATCCAGGCAAATAAAGAATGCGCCCGCATGCCTTGCACGAGACGAATCGGTGGTTGTTGATGTCGTTTTGCATCTGATTGGTAATCGCCGTCATGCAGGCGGTGCAGCTTTTATTTTCGACCGCGGCCAACCCATCGTGAAAGGTCGCTTTCTTGCTGCGTAGGTACCAGGCCGAATGGTCGCTCGGGATCAACGGCTCCAGCGTCGCCAGCTTGGCCTGATGATCCTTCACCTGGGCTTCCAGGTCGGCTTTGCGCGCGGCCGCTTCCTTGTCGAAGCCCGCTAACTCCTCCTTGGCCTTGGCGATCGCCTTGTCCAGGTCGGGAACCTTCGCGTTGGTCTCGTCGATCTTTGTCATCAGACTCAAAATCGTATCTTCGGTCTGATTGATCGCATTCGTGGTCGTGGCCATTTCATGCTTGAGCGCCTCGAACACCTTGGGATCGGTCGCCTCGTCATGCTGGCGGTTGTATTTCTCCATCAACGCCGTGAGCTGCTTCAGGCTCACTTCCGCCTGGTGTTGCTCCACCTTCGATTTCTTGAGGAGATCTTGCGCATCGGTTTTCTGTTTTTCCGCCCCGATCAAGCGGTTTTGCAGGGTCTTGATCTGCTTGGGAAGCTTTTCCAGTTGCTCATTGCAAAGGTGAATCGCAAGCAACACCCGGTGAACCCTGCGAAAAATCACTCCGGGGAGAACCTCTTCTGACATTCCACGGCTTCCTTTGCAATCGAGATTTCCAACCGGCCTGATCTAAAGATCAAAATATCAAAAGTATCAAAAAAAAAGCCGCGCCGGATAGCCGGGCGGCCTCATGTTCAAGTCGGATTGACGCATTCAGTCAAATTGAGTCGATCCAAGCAAAAGGGGATCAGAAACTTGTTGGCCTCCCGTATCCCCCTTCGGCTCGACGATCCTAGCGGCGGACTTCTTCAAGGAAGCCTTCGAGAAGACGGCTGCGGACCGGGTGCTGGAGTTTGCGCACCGCCTTGGCTTCGATCTGACGGACGCGTTCGCGCGTCACCTTGAAAATACGGCCCACTTCTTCCAGCGTGTAGCAGTAGCCATTGCCCAGGCCGTAGCGCAGGCGGATGATTTCGCGTTCGCGGTAAGTCAGGGTCTTGAGGATTCCCTCAATCTTGTCCTTGAGCATTTCCTGGGTGGCGGCGCTGACGGGCGATTCGATCGTGCCGTCTTGAATGAAATCGCTGAAGTAGCTGTCTTCGCTTTCGCCGACGGGACGATCGAGGCTAATTGGCTGGCGGCTGATCTTCATCACCCGGCGGGTTTCATCGACCGACAGTTTCGCGGCGTCTGCGACTTCTTCGATCGTCGCCTCGCGGCCCAATTCTTGTTGCAGCGAGCGCATGATGTTGCGAATGCGCGACATCGTTTCGATCATGTGCACCGGGATGCGGATCGTGCGTGCCTGGTCGGCAATGGCGCGGGTGATCGCCTGGCGAATCCACCAGGTGGCGTAGGTGCTGAATTTGTAGCCGCGGCGGTATTCGTACTTGTCCACGGCGCGCATCAGGCCCGTGTTGCCTTCCTGGATCAGGTCGAGGAAGCTCAAGCCGCGGTTGCGGTATTTCTTGGCGATCGAGACCACCAGGCGCAGGTTGCCGCCGGAAAGATCGCGCTTGGCTCGTTCGTATTCGTTGAAGCGGCGGAAGACTGCCTTCACTCGCTTGGCGAGCAATTCGGGCTCTTCCAGCGTTTCGAGCATCAGGTCGTTGAGTTCCTTGATCGTGTTGGCCAGTTCCTCTTCGGCATCGGCATTACGGCGCGTTTTGCGAAGGGCGGCGACGCGCACTTCCAGGCGGAGCATGGTTTCGCAGATTTCGCGCAGGCGCTGCATGAGCGGCTGGATGCGCTGGGTGCGAATGGAAAGTTCTTCGACCAAGGTCACGGCCTTGCGGCGGCGTTGGCGCAAATCGAAGCGGCGCGAGTTGCGTTCTTCCTCGGTGATTTCAGGGTCCATGATCGCGGCGAAATCGGCGCGATTCAATTCGAGTAGGTTTTCCACCGTGCGTAGGTTATGAGGCATCCGCTGGAGAATTTTGTCCTTCTCCAGGTTCTCGGTGAGAGAAACCTTGATGGTGCGATCGAAGGGCAATTCGCCAGTGTGGACTTTGCGCAGAATGTCGACGACCTGGTTCATGATGCCGTCGCATTCGATCAACTTGCGGCGGAAGCGGCGGCGGGTGAATTCAATCCTCTTGGCGAGGTTGATTTCTTGCTCACGCTTGAGCAGCGGGATTTCTCCCATCTGCGTCAAGTACATGCGCACCGGGTCGTCGGTCTTGCGGCCATCGCCTTCGTCCATGAAACCGGCTTCGATTTCGATGCGCAGTTCCGCGTCGATCAACTCGCCGGCCGATTGCTCGCGTTCATCGGCGTCGGCTTCGTCGATCAACTCGATGCCCTGTTCTTCCAGGATGAGAAGGAGCTGGTCGATCTTTTCAGGGTTGACCTCGTCTTCTGGGAGAAGATCGTTTACTTGACCGTAGGTCAGGTAACCCTTTTCTTTCCCCAAATCGACAAGGGCCTTGAAGGCTTCTTGGGTCTTCTCCATCTCGCAATCCCCCACAATCGGAAACAAAACCAGGTCTCTATGAATCAGTTGCCATCGGCGTCGTTTTGCGCCTTGCCCGCGCCAAATTTTAGTTGGCGTAACAATTCCAGCGCCTGATCGTGATCGGCGGTCGCCAATAGTTTTTCTTTTAACCGCAGGTGGGCGGGCCGCTCGCGTTTTTCGGCGAACCGCTCCAGGATGCCTTTGAGCCAGGCCTCGCGTTGATCGGTGGAGGTCCCTTCACCAATTTCTTGCAAGGACAAAACCAGGCCGACAAGTGCGGCGTCGTCCAGCGCCTGGCAGACCAGGTCGGAGACGGGAAGGGCCCCGGAGCGATGGATCTCGAGGGCGGCTTCCAGGATTCGGCGCAAATCGGGATGAGCCAGTTCGGCGGATTGGAGCTCGCCGTCGATTCGCGCAATGAGTCGAGGCTCGGCCAAAAGAACCTGAAGCAACTCCCTTTCTTCTGGCCTGCCCGGGTGACGGGGTTTCGATGGGGAGGAGACGGAGTTGGAAGGGCTCTCGTCCTCTCCACGCCGATTTTGTGAATCATCCCCCGGATGGGTGTTCTGGCGCAAGGTGTGTAATCGATTTTTTAGATTGGACTCGGAAATGCCCAGCCGCCGTTGCATCCGGTTGAGGATGAGATCGGTCTTCATCGCCCCCGATTCATCGCCAAGCGCCGGCACCCGCGCCAGAATTCCCAAAATCCGTTCGACCGCCTGCTGTTTCTGCTGCACGGTCATCGTGCTTTCCTGCGCGAACTCGACCTGCATCGCATGGTCGAGTGCATCCTTCGTGCCGGCAAGCACCTTGATCAGCGCCTCGGCACCCTGATCGACGAGGAGATCGCAGGGATCGAGCCCTTCGGGCAGGGTGGCAATACCCAGTTCCACATCCGAGCCCGCAAAAATCTCAAGCGCCTTCTGCACGCCTCCCTTGCCGCCGGCGTCGGCGTCGTAAAGGAGCGTCACGCGTGGCGCGAAGCGGCGCAGTGTGCGGACATGGCGGGTGGTCAAGGCGGTTCCCATCGTCGCGACGGCCTGTCGAATCCCGAACTGATGGGCCATCATGACATCGGTGTACCCTTCCATGACGACGAGCTGCCCCGATTTGCTTGCATCATTTCGGGCCAAATCGAGTCCGAAAAGTTCGTCGGATTTCGAAAAAATCGGCGAGTCCGAAGAGTTGTAATACTTGGGGCCTCGCTCTTCCCCGGGCGTGCCGGGCAGCACCCGTCCGCCAAAGCCAACCGTCTGGCCGCGCACATTGCGAATGGGAAACAATACGCGATCCTTGAACCGGTCGTAGAAGCTCCCGTCATAGGAGCGCCCGATGATTCCCACCTTTTCCAGAAGCTCAAAAGCGATCCCCGCGCGCCGAGCGCGCTCGACCATCCAGGCGCCGGCCGCGGGAGCGTAGCCGACACCGAAAAGCCGGATCGTTTCGTCTTCCAGGCCCCTTGTTTCCAGGTAGTTCCAGGCGGCCGAACCCAGTTGCCGGTCGTCCAGCGCCGCGCGGAATTGATCGTGAGCCCACTGAGAGATTTTGATGAGTTGGGAACGCTCATTCGCGCGTGCTTCAGCGCGCGGATCGTCCTGCAAAGTGATACCCGCCCGGCGCGCCAGCGTTTCGAGCGCATCGCGGAAACTGACGCGGTCCATTTCCATCACAAACGAGATCACATCGCCGACCTTACCGCACGACCAGCAGCGGTAGCGCTGGCGCCTGGGATCGACATCGAAAGAAGGGTGCTTATCGTCGTGAAACGGGCAAAGGCCCTTGAAGGTCGGACCCGCCGGTCGCAGGGATAAATATCCCCCAACGACATCGACGATGTCGTTGTTTTGCTTCACCAGGCTAATCCGGTCGTCGTTCAAGGTCCCAAACCCCTCGCCGCCAATAATGGGCAAAAGCGTCCTCTGCCTAGGTTTTCCCAAAGGAAAACGAAGGATCAACAACGGGCTGCCCGTTGGCTGATAGTTAAAGATCTAGGGTGATAAATGGACCAGGCGATTGGATATGCTGGTTGATCGCCGAGTAGGAAATCCCCTACGACTCCATGGATCATGGGCCACTCCTTGGCAGATCGAGTTTCGGACACAGTTCCCATCCGTGGGAGCGTTTCGTCCGGACTCAAGTCTTGGGGGGAGGATTTGAATCCCCTTCCCTCACCCAATTAAATCTAGCTTCTGAAAAAAAACCGTCAAGTTCCTAAAGGCGAATGTCGATGAGGAAAAGATGGTGTCTTGAGCGGCGAACCGGTCGTGCCGTTCTTATCGATCAACCGCATTATTGGGATTCTTCCAGGGCGCCTCAACTGCCCCTCAAGGCGATGGTCCTTTCCAGACGATGAGAGAATTGATGCTTTGCGTGGCAGGAGGCCACCCCATGTTATCCTTTCCTCGCTTCGATTCGCGCGCAGTCCCTCTAATTCTTGGCAACCTTCACGGGCTGCGACTTGGCGCCGCGGCGGCCCTTGTTGCCCTGTGCCAGGCGAACCAGGCGTCCGCCGCCCCGCCGACGGTCGCCGAGGTCCTGCAGTTCAAACCGCGTCAGGCCGACGTTCAACCCACCACTCCCCGGCCGGAAGAGGAAGCTTCCTGCCAGGTGAAACTGGTCAAGGGGAACGGCAAAACCAGCGGCTGGCTTTTACTCGATTCCTCGGGAAATACCTTACGCCGCTTCTTCGATTCCAACGGCGACAACAAGACCGACACCTGGGGCTACTACCGTGACGGTGTCGAGATCTACCGGGAGATCGACACCAACAACAACTCGAAACCCGACCAATATCGCTGGCTCAATGCGGGCGGTTTGAAATGGGGAATCGACGCCGATGAAGACGGCCGCATCGAATCGTGGATCGCCATCAGTCCCGAAGAGCTTAGCCAGGAATTGCTGCGCTCGATCATCACCAAGGACACGGTGCGCCTCCAGGCATTAATGGTCAACGAAAGCGATATTAAGAATCTGGGAATCCCTGAAGCGGCCGCACGGCCGATTCGCGAGAAAACCGCCCAGGTGCTCAAACGCTTTCAGGCGACCCTGCTCAAAACCGAAACCCTCAACGACAAAACGGCCTGGCTGCATCTGGAACTTGGACTGCCTCAATGCATCCCGGCAGACCAGCTGGGTACGCAGGCCGATCTGGTGCGCCATGCGCGTGGATCGATGCTCCTGGAAAACGCCGGCAAGACCGAGTGGATTCAAACCGGTGAACTGCTGCAAATCGGCGCGGCCTGGAAACTAGTGGAAGGCCCCGCCCCCGGTCTGGCCACCGACGACGACATGGGCAACCGGCCCGGCAACCGCATCGACTTGGAAAAAGATCCCGAACTCAAAAAGCTGCTCGACCAACTGAGCCAGCTCGATCAAGCCGGCCCCGGCGCCCAGGCCAACCCGGCAGCGATGGAGCAGCACTACCTCAAACGAGCCAATGTTCTGGAGAAGATAGGTGAAGTGGTCAAGGCTGCGGAACGCGAACCCTGGTACCGCCAGCTTGCCGATAGCCTCTCTTCCGCCGCGCAAATCGTGCCCCAAGAAAAATCGGAGGCACTACGCCGCTTGCGTGCGCTGGAAAGCCAACTCGTGCAACATATGCCCGGTGCCAATCTGACCGGATATGTCGCCTTTCGCCTCACGCAGGCCGAATACACGACCAAACTCGCCGCCAGCGGCGGTGGCGATGTCACCAAGGTTCACGAAGACGGGTTTGCTCAACTCACCCGATTCATCCAGACGTATCCCAAGTCGGACGAACTACCCGAAGCCTATTCGCAAGTCGGCTTGATCTGCGAATTCCTGGGCAAGGATCTGGAAGCAAAGAGCGCCTACGCCCAGGTGGTCAAATGGTATGGGGACAAGCCGAACCCATCCGCCCCGCCGGCTCAAAAAGCAAGCGGCGCCATTCGCCGCCTGGAGTCGGAAGGCAAAGTCCTCTCCTTGCAGGGGCCGCTCTTGAGCAACCCCTCGGCCACCTTCGACCTGGAATCTTTGCGCGGTAAGGTCGTCGTGGTCTACTTCGGTGGAAGCTGGAATCAGCGCAACATCGATGAACTCTCCCGCCTGAAGCTCCTCATGGATGCCTACGCGGCCAAGGGAGTCGAACTGGTTACCGTCAGCCTCGACGCCAAGCCCGAAGATGCTCAGAACATCCTCCAAAACGGACGGATCCCCGGAACGCACCTCTTTTCGCCGATGTCGTCCGATGGCCAGGAAGGCAAACTCTCGACCGACTTCGGCATCGTCGTCGTTCCTCACCTGTTCTTGATCGGCAAGGACGGCAAGGTGCTCAATCGCAATGCCCGCACCAGTTCGCTTGAAGACGAACTGAAGCGCGCCCTGAAATAGTCAGGCTCCCATCAAGAGCCTCGACTCCCTTTCCCCTGGAGCGAATGCGCATTCGCTCCTGCTTGGCGAAGAAAAACCCCGCGGATAGGCCCGGCACGGCCTCCCGCGGGGTTTTTCGATTGTGTAGGGAGGGGGATGACTGAGGGCGTTTTTTTCAACGCAAAGGCGCAAAGGGACAAAGGGCGCAAAGAGGAGTTTCTTTGCGATCTCTGCGGCTTGGCGTCGAGTGGTCGCTTGAGGGCGTTTTTTTTCAACGCAAAGGCGCAAAGGGACAAAGGGCGCAGAGGTGTTTTTTAGGGCGCGGCATTGATTGGCGGGATCACGTTGCTCGTCTATAAGCGGTTGACACCAGTGGTAGGTGAACCCTGTCATCCCAGCGGAGGTTGTTTTCGCGTCAGAGAAGGAACCAGCGGCAGAGGTTGAAATAAAGCAGGAGAGTAATCATGTCGGCCGCGGCTAGGGCGATGGGGCCGCTGGCCACCTGGGGATCGAGGTGGGCGAGCCGAAGCAGGAAGGGCAGGGCGATTCCGACCGCTGCCGATGCCGCCACGCCGACGCTGATGCCGAGGCCGAGGCTCATACCCGCCAGGGCGCTGCCTTTCCAGACGAAGGGCACCATGCCGGCAAGGAAACCGCAGGCACAGCCAAGCAATAATCCAACGAGAACTTCTCGGCCGACCTTTTGCGCGAGCGCCCCCCAGGTCGGCGCTCGGCCATGCAGTGTTTGCAACGAGAGGCTCACCGACTGAATGGCAACTCCCTCGGCCATGCCGGTGACAAGCGCGATGAAGGGGGTCACCAGCGCCAACGTCGCCACATTCTCGTAGGCGTCGGCGATGAACGCCGCAATCATGCCGCCGATCACATTGCACAAGAGCCAGGGAAAGCGCTTGCGCGCGGAATAGACGAGCCGCTGTTGCTCCGCCGCCGACAGGTGAACGCCCACGAGCTGAAACAGATCGTCTCCCTCACGGCGCAGTTCCAAATCGGCCAGCTCCTCCGTGTAAAGATCGACATCGACCAGTCCAATCAGCTTGCGCTCGGCGTCGACCACCGGGAACGCCAGCAACTTGTGCATGGCAAAAAACTCGCAAGCTTCAAGCACGGTCGCCGTGTCGGGCACCGAGATGACCGAGGTGATCATCACATCGCAAATCGGCGTTGCAGGCCGCGATTTGAGCAGCCGCCTTGTCGGTACGACGCCGACAAGTCGATCGGCCTCGTCGACCACATAGAAGTAGATGACCCGCCCGCCCAGTTCATGATCGCGGATGTAGTCCAGCGCCTGCGCCACGGACGACCCCGCGGGAATGCGCGTCGGATCGGTGCGCATATGCTTGCCGATCGGCTCCGCCAGAATTTGCATGGGATCGGGCATGGGGCCTCCGTGCAGAGAGGTGGTCGCGTGGGTGCCAGCTTTTTTTCAACCCAAAGGCGCAAAGGTCGCAAAGACGCAAAGGAGTCATTTGGTAAGAGTCGCTGCTCTGCCCATTTACAAATCCGATCCGCGGCGGTTTGCGCCGTTGGTTGTTTTACTTGTCGATGTTTAGGTCGATTCAGGACTTTGCGTGAGTTTTTTCAATGAATTCGCGGGGAGGTGTCGCATGGGTGCATGATTTTTTTTAACGCAAAGGCGCAAAGGACGCAGAGGCGCAAAGGAAATTTTTGGGGAGAGCCGCTGCCATGCGTGATCGATGATTGTCGGTTAGGAGTCAAAGGAAAGCGGAGAGCCAGTGTCCGCCATTACGAGGACCTGAACTTTCCAGGAAAACAGTGATTCACGCGCGGTTCGGGGCAAAATGACAGTCCGGGCAAAGAAACCGATCCTTGCGCCTCTGCCTTGAACGAAACCCGCCGCCATGCAACAACCTGACGCCAATACACAGAGCCTCTTAGAAGCTCTTCTTTGCGCCTCTGCGTCCTTTACACCTTTGCGTTGAAAATCATCTCTCCACAGCGCTACAACGCGACGCCCCTACCCGGGGTCTCTCTTAGAAGCTCTTCTTTGCGCCCCTGCGTCCTTTGCGCCTTCGCGTTGAAAATCATCTCTCTGTGCGACCAGCCTACCTCACCCACTCAGAGACCCCTGTCCCCTCAGCGCCCGTGATTTGCCGGTTGCGCGGCAAGCCGCGGGCGAGCAGGGCGCCCATGCCGCCCCAGCGCAAAGCACCGGGAAGGAATCGTTCGTCTTTGAGATCTTTTAAATCTTCAAAGCGGAAGCCGGCCAGGTCGAGCGAGGCGAACTGGCATTTGCCAGGCGAGGCGGCCAGCGCCAGGGCCGCCGGTACGGCTGCTTTTCCTTTGGCGTGAACCTTTGGTCGGCTTTCCTTGGAATACATCCAGGCCATGGCGGTCTGAATGTCTCTCGCTCGTTCCGCGACCAACGGCCGGTTATAACCCCAGACATAGCCGCCGAACCGGTTGTTCATCGTGGCTCGCGCCTGCGACTCCGGTCGGATGCCAAAAGGCTCGATCACGAAAACAGGTTCTCCTCGCTCGGTCAACTTGGTCACCCAGCCTGCGGTTTTGCCTTCTTTGAACGCCTTGAACTCTTCAGGCGTAAGCACGACCAAGTTCATCGGCCCTTTCAAATTGCAGTTGTCACCCACGGCGTGGAGCCGGACCAGATCACCGCTTTCCTGCCTTTTGAGCAGCACCGAGCCCTTGCTTTCGACCCCCTTGCCATCCTTGAGCGGCCAGGCGCCGACCGCCATTTCCAGGATCGGATCGAGGAAAGTTTCCAGGCTCCTGGTGCTGCCTGCCTTGCAGTCCTTCTTGATCGAATCGAGTTGGGCCTGTGCGCTTCGAACCAGGGTCGCCCTCAGTTCCGGCGCCGAAAGGATCCCGGCGGGAAGCGGCGCATCCTTGGCAAATACCTGCAGTTCTTTCGGATCGACCGGAACGAAGAGGGCTTCCTTCACGGGCGAGGGCTGATTTAGCGCCAGATGCTCATTGAACCAGTTGTACATGAATTCGCGGGCGACTTGATTGTAGTTGTGGCCAAACTCGGGCCAGCATTTTGCCTTCACCAGATCGGTTTTGTCGAAAAGCCCGTACAGCTTTTGCAGTTCGGGGTAGCCCTCTTTTTCGATGGCCACCGTCCAGTCGTTGGCGCCCGACATCGCCATGGGCCGAGGCGCGAACATGCCGGCCAACTCGATGTTGCCGGTGCCGACGCGCAGCCAGGAGGCGTTTTCGCACACGCACCCTCCCTGCATTCGCGTGCCGACCATCACCGCGGGGAAGTCGGCCGTGACGCGATCGTCGATCGCGCCGAGGATGAAGGTTTGCGTGCCGCCGCCGCTGGCGCCGGTCATGCCGATGCGTTCGGAATCGACTCCCGGAAGGGAAAGGACATAATCGAGGGCACGGATGCTATTGAGCGTTTGCAAACCGAACCAGTTCAGCGACCAGAGTTCCGCCTGGGGATCGCCGAATCCGGCGGAGTGGGCAATGGCCCGGTTATCGGAATTGCCAAGCATGTCGTACTGGAAAACGATGCAGCCCATTCGCGCCAACTGGGCGCAGCGCGCCTGCAAGGGAAACTTGGCGCCTTCGACACGCGATTCGCCTCCCGATTTCAATTCGGGGGGGATGTCCTTATCCGCGGTTTGGAACCAGCGGGCGTTGGTCCAATGGCCATCGGGACAAAGCACCGCCGGCACCTTGCCGTTGCGCATGGCCGCCTTTTTCGTTTCCTCCTTGGGAATGTAAAGACTGCCCGTGACAAGTTGACCGGGCCGACTTTCAAACCAGACATTTTCGATGGTGTAGGCGTCGCGCTCGACCTTGCTTGTGGTGACCGGCTTGAGGGAAATGGGCGCGGGCATCGGCCAGAGGCCGGCTGCAATGAGAAGCTGCTTTTTGACCTGCGCCTTGCGCGCCAGCCAATCGTCCTTGGTTGGGGGAACTTTTAAGTGGTAGTCGGTGTCATTGAGAGTTTTCAGCCGCGAGCGAGGATCCTTGGCCGCATCGCTTTGACTTTGCGCCCCAAGAGCCAGGAGTAACCAGGACGCAATCGCAAGATTCCATTTCATCGGGGGGAGATCCTTTTCGTCGAGAGGATAACCTTTTTAGCGGGAGGAAACCTTCTTAGGGGAAGAAAATCCTGGGGGCATCGAGTGGGTTCGGTTGAATTAGGCGCGAATCGATCCTTTTCCAGGTCGATCCAGGGCAATTTGTGTCAGGAAGAGGTTCAGGGAGGTTAGATGCCGGCGATCGGCGAGCCGTGGTAGACCCGGTGCGGGCGGTCGAGGGAATCGTTCCACATGGCCTGTTGCGCAATGCCCAGCGCGTGGTAAAGGGTCGCCGCCAGGTCGTCGGGGCCGACCGGGTTTTCTTTTGGGTATGCTCCGTCCTTGTCGGTGGCGCCAAACACCTTGCCGCCGCTGACGCCGCCGCCGGCCAGCAACACCGTTTGCGCGGCCCCCCAGTGGTCGCGGCCTGGCAATTTGTAATGCTCTGGCAACAGGCTGATTCTGGGCGTGCGGCCAAATTCGCCTGCAATGAAAACCAGCGTCTCTTGCAGCAAGCCCCGCTCGTTCAGGTCTTGCAGCAAGGTAGATACGGCCAGATCGAACGGGGGATAAAGCTTGTCTTTCAGGTGGGGGAAGGCGTTGCCGTGCGTGTCCCAGGTTTCGTTGTTGCCCAGGTTGACATGGACGAGAGGAATGCCCAGTTCGACCATGCGCCGCGCCATGAGCAGCGACCAGCCAAAGGCGTTCTTGCCGTAGCGTTCCTGCTCGGTGTCGCTGGTCACATCGAGCGCCTTGCGCACTTTCGGCTTGGTTAAAAGAGAGGCTGCCAGTTGCCGAGATCCCTCCCATTGCGGGCCGACCGAATCGATCAAGGCCACTTGGTGTTCGAGTTCCTCGCGCAGGCCCAGGCGCGACTCCACCCGTCCGTTGGCAAGTTCGTGAGGCAGATCGAGGCTGGGGGCGCGAAAAACGCGCATGGCATCCTTGGGCGTGCGATCCTGGTGGTCGAAGTCGTATCCGGGGAAGGCGCCGTAGCGTAGCGCGCTAAAAGGCGATGCTTCCAAAAACCAGGGTTCGCGCCGGGGACCCATCGTGCCGGCGAATTGGCCCGGTAGCACGCGGCCGGAGTTGTGCACTAATTTCTCGGGCAACACGATCGCCGGCGGCAGATTATTTCGCCTGGGAACAAGCGAGCCGGCGAGCGCGGCGATGCATGGATGATCGCCTGGTTGGGGCTTATTGCCCTGAAATCCCGCGGGGAGATCGCTGCGCAAGGTCAGCATCATATGATGGCTGGCCGAATGATCGTTTGATTTGTGCGTCAGCGACCGGATCAATGACCAGAGGGCAGAACAAGCGGCCAGCTTGGGCAGGTGTTCCACGATCGAAACGCCCGGCGAGCGCGTCGCGATGGGTTTGAATTCGCCGCGAATTTTGTCGGGGGCCGCTGGTTTGGGGTCGAAACTGTCGTGCTGGCCCAACCCGCCGGAAAGGAAGATGTAAATGGCCGACTTGGCCTGCCCAAAGGGCAGAACGGTCTCGCCGGTCTTTTGCACCGGCGGATTGGCCGCACGCAAGCTCGTCAATTCGGCGGTGGATAGTCCGGCAAGCGACCAAAGCCCCGCACGGACGGCGAAGCGCCGGTCAACCTGGGCATGGCCCCACCGAGGGGAGGCCGATTCTTTCATGACGGAACGCCAGGTGAGGGAGAGATTGAAGGAGGGTGAAGGCAGCGTGGTTATTGTCTTCCCAATGGGGCCCCTTGTCAATTTGAGTTCCCTTGGCAACGCGCGCCCATGCAGGCTGCGGCGCAAAGGCGGCCTGTTTTTATTCGGCAGTTCCCGATTTACGACCGGGAAGACGGTAATCCAGAGGTGGCTTTTGCGTGGGAGCGAGCAAGGGCGCAAAGGGGACCGCCTTGATCCGCTCCTGGTGCTCAGCCTTGGCCCGGGCCAGGATTTCCGGATCTTGCAAGAGGTCAAGCCCCGTTGCCGCCATCGTTTTGGCCGCGAGGACCATCCCTTTGCGGGCGATGGTCGTGCCGCCGCAGGCGACCGCCTGCCAGGAATGTCCGGGAGTTCCCGGCACCCAGGTGGATACATAAAAACCGGTGGTGGGGACCACCCACGAGACATCGCCGACATCGGTCGATCCCATCGTGGTTCTGCCCGATTGATCGATGATTTCGCGAATCTGCTCGATCGGCGGCGCTTTGTCCGGAAACGATTCGCCAAGCCGAAGCGCGAAAGCCTTTTCTTCAGGCGTGTAGGCGAGGTCGTTGAGCGCGGTCAGATTCTTGCGAGTTGCCTGCGACAGAGCATTGTTGGGCAACACCTCCATCGTGCCCCCAAGGGGAACGACTTCGAGTTTGGTTTCCGTCGCGAGTGCGCCGGCTTCGGCGCATTTCAAAAGCCTGGGCCAGAGCTTCGAAACGGTAACCGCCTTGGGATGGCGCACATAAAAGAAGCCCTCGGTGAATTCGGGAACGACATTGGCCGCGCCGCCACCCGAGGTGATCGTGTGGTGCAGGCGGGTGCCTTCCGGAGTGTGTTCGCGCATCAGTTCGACGGCATGAATCGTTAAGAGCAGGGCATCCAGGGCCGAACGGCCTTTTTCCGGCGCCCCGGCCGCGTGTGACGCGGTTCCATGAAAGCGAAATTTTGCGGCGATGCGCGCCAGGCAACTGGAGTCGCCCGTCGCGTTGCGGCTACCGGGGTGCCAGTGTAACGCGGCGTCGACATCCTTGAACAGGCCTTCGCGCACCATGAACGCCTTGGCCGCGCCGCCTTCCTCGGCGGGACAACCGTAAAAGCGCACGGTGCCTTTCAGCCGGCCTGCCTTGATTTCTTCACCGAGTGCGAGCGCCGCACTGGCCGAAGCCACTCCAAAGACATGATGGCCGCAAGCCTGACCATAACCGTTGCCCCCCAGGCGTGCTTTGCGAAAGGGGACGGCTTCCTGCGCAAGTTCGGGAAGGGCGTCGTATTCTCCGAGGATGGCGATGACCGGCTTGCCCGATCCAAAAGTCGCGGTGAAGGCGGTCGGAATGCCGGCGACGCCCCGTTCGACCTTGGCGCCAGCCTGTTGCAGAGCATCGGCCAAAAGCTTGGCAGATCGTGATTCCATGTAGCCGGGCTCGGCCCAATCCCAAATTTTGAGGGCCTGTTGCCACGAGGTTTCGGCTTGCTTGTCGATGGCGGCGATCACCCGGTCCCGCGTTTCGTCGGCCGGTAGTGCCGAGGATTCCCTCAGGAACATCGCCGAGCCCAACAGAATGAACACGGTTTTTTGAATCGCGGCAAAAACGCGGGCAGGAGGTGGCATCGAAGGCTCCGTTGGGTGGGATTGCGGCGGAGAGGGGAGAGATTATCTCTGTCGATTTAAGAAGGATCGACGGCTCGCGGCAAAGCGTTTGGCCCACTTCGGGGACGAATTTGCCAAGTCAGGATAAGACAAACCAGGGTCGAGCGGTGCGCAATGACTAGAGGGGTGTAACCTGGCGATGTGGGAAAAAGTCCTGGAACATGGGGAAACGTTGCTCGGTTATCTCGAAGGCGGGCTCCAGAAGGGGGCAAGCGATGGGGCAGGTGAGGATGCGAGAAAATCGCCCATCGTCTTCCTGCATGGCGTCGGCCGGGCAGGCAGCGATTTTCTTCCCCTTTTCGCGAGTCTCGCGGATCAGCGCAGGCTGTATGCCCTGGATGCCCGGGGTCATGGACGGTCGGGCCGCGTACCTGGCTTTTACAAAATCCGCGATCATGCCCGCGACGCCCTGTCGCTCTTAAAGCATCTGGAAAAGCCGGCCGTGCTTTATGGCCACTCGATGGGCGCGCTTGTCAGCATCGTTGCCGCCGCGGCCCGGCCCGACCTGGTTGCGGGAATCATCCTCGAGGATCCGCCCGGGCCTGAGTTTTTGGCAACGCTCAAGACCAGGCCTTACTACAAGATGTTTCAGGCGATGGCCGCCCTGGCAGGCAGCTCGCAGAAGGTGCCGGATCTGGCAAGGCAGATCGCGGATATCCCCATTTCTCGCACGGCAAGCGGGGACACGGTCACCTTGGGTCAGGTACGCGATGCCGCCTCGATTCGCCTGGGCGCGCGCTATTTGAGGGATGTCGATCCTGAAGTCTACGGGCCGCTCCTTGAAACGGAGTGGTTGGAAGGCGTCGATTTCACCGGAGCCTTGCAAGGTCTGAGTTGCCCGGTACTGCTCATGGTGGGGGAGGAAAAGGCCGGGGGCATGCTTAGCGAACGCGAAGCCGGTGTCATGACTGCGGCGATTCCCGACTGCCTGAGCGTTCCCTTTCCCGGTGTCGGGCACCTGATTCACTGGACGGCAACTCAAGGCTGCCTTGCCACCGTGCAGAGTTTCTTGATCGCGATCGATCAATCGTAGGCCAGCCTCTGGCAGATAATTAAGATAATCAATTAAAAAAGATAAAATAGATAGAAATCAAGCGTTAAAGGCTACTGGAAAAGAATCCCAAAACTCTCCCGAGGGATGATTCGATGAAGGGTGCGCAAGGTTCCATTTTGATTCGAGGCGGTCAGTTATTGCGTGGCGACGGTTCGGCGCCGATTGCCCATGGCGCCCTTTTGATCGAGGACGACCGGATCGCCTTTGCCGGCCCGGAGAGTGAATTACCTCCTGATTCCGATCCGCAAAAGGAGAAATCGAGGCAAACGATCGACGCCAAGGGCGGCACGATCATGCCGGGCCTGGTCGAGGCTCATTTCCACCCGACCTATTTCAATGTCGCGGCCCTCGAAGATTTGGATATCAAGTATCCGGTGGAATACGTCACGCTGTTGGCGGCGGCCAATGCCCGCCTGGCGCTGGAATGCGGCTACACCTCGGCTCGTTCGGGCGGCAGCCTGTTCAACATCGACGTTTGGTTGAAAAAGGCGATCGAAAACGATGTGATGCCGGGTCCGCGGCTGGCAAGCAGCGGTCGCGAGATCTGCGGCGTCGGCGGCCTGATGGACTGGAATCCCGATTTTCGCAAGATCGGCATGGAGGGGCTGGTGTTATTGGTCAACGGCCCTGACGAAGCGCGCGCCGCGGTGCGCAAGCTGGTGAAGGATGGCGTCGAGTGGATCAAAACCTATCCGACGGGAGATGCGGCGGCGCCCGATACGAACGATCACCACACGCTATGCATGACGTTTGAAGAAATGCGGGCGGTGGTGGCGACGGCGCACAACCATGGATTGAAGGTGACAGGCCACTGCCGCGCCACGGAGGGGATCAAGAATGCCCTGAATGCCGGTTACGACGCCATCGAGCACGGCACCTTCATCGACGACGAGGGGCTCGAAATCCTGCTCAGACGCGATGTCGCGGTGGTGCCGGCGCTTTACTTTGAATACGCCAGCGTGAAGCGGGGCAAAGAATTTCGTTTGCCGCAAAAAGTGATCGATGGCCATCAAGAAACGCTGGATGGTGGCGCGGAGAGCGCCCGGCGGATCCTCAAGGCGGGTGGACGCCTGGGTATGGGTGGAGATTATGGCTTTGCCTGGAATCCCCATGGCGACTATGCCCGCGAGCTGAGCTTTTTCGTCAACTATGTCGGACTCGATCCCCTGGTCGTTCTCAAATGCGCCACCTTGACCGGCGCGCAAATCATGGGGCGATCCGACGAGTTCGGCACGCTGGAAAAGGGAAAGTTGGCCGATGTGCTCGTGGTGAATGGCGATGTCGTACGCGATATTACCCTCCTTGAAGACCGCACGAACTTTCTCGCGATCCTGCAAGGGGGCGTGAGGCGGGTGTGATGTTTTTGTCCGGAGGTTATTTGGCGGCCAGGGTGAGCAAAGTCCCGTTCTGAAGCCGCCTTACATGCGACGGGCAGCTCAACGATAAAAAAATGGCGGGAGTGTATGGGAATCGAACCCACTGAGAGCTTTTGTCAAACCCTCCACTGGTTTTGAAGACCAGGGCCAACACCAGCTGTACAAACACTCCCGTAAAAGACGGCCATCGAATCCGAGGCCTTTCTCATCCTAGTGGGCACGAGGAACTCAGAAAACGTCGAGGGCGCAATTTCGCTCTCAGGAAAAAGAAAACCCTCCCCGAACGGGGAGGGTTTTCTTTTGGACTCCTATCGGCAATGCGAAATCAGCCGATGAAGACGCCGCCGAGGTAGTCGGGGTTATCGGGGAAGAAGAAGCTGTCGACCAGGGTGTAATCGTTGAGTGGGTCGAACACGCGAATGTTCGGTCCGCCTCCCTTGCCCGGTCCGGTCAACAGATAACCGTCGACGGTGGAGACCCGGACGCCCCCGGTGAAGTTT
This sequence comes from Gemmataceae bacterium, assembly GCA_965226945.1. Taxonomy (GTDB): domain Bacteria; phylum Planctomycetota; class Planctomycetia; order Gemmatales; family Gemmataceae; genus SYLG01. Next base: position 6,660,091 of record OZ245717.1, read on the forward strand.
CCGTAGGGTTGGATCGTATGCGTCAGACTGGGGTTGACCACGTAGTAGTCATCCGTGCCTCGTTGATCCAGGGTCACAATGTTGACGACGCCAACCACGCCGGCGCCTGTTCCCGTGAAGATCTGGATGGTGCCGTCCGCGCCGAGGTCGCCGGCGCCGACAAACACGCCGGCCGTGCTGGTCGGTGAACCAGAGTAGTAGCTGGCCAGGGCCAGTTTCTGGTTAAGCGCAAGCGAGGCGCCCGAGAACACGATGACGTGGGGGCTACCGCCCGAGGCCGTCCCGGTGATGACATCGCCGTATCCGTCGCCGTTGATGTCGGCCACGGCGACCGTGACGCCACCTTGGAACGCCGAGGCGTAGGCGAAAAAGCTGGCGAAAGCCGTCGGCTTGCCGTTGACGAAGTCGGCGGGGTCGCCCGAGTACACCTTGACGTGAGGGCCGCCGCCAGGGCCGGCCGCCACGACGAAGTCGTTGAATCCGTCGCCGTTCACATCGCCCGACGCGACAAACACGCCGCCGGAGAAGCTTGTACTGAAGGCGTAGAAGCTTGCGGCCACCGCGCCGGTGTGGCCGGTGTTGCCGTTGATGACCTTGACGTGGGGGGCGCCGCCAGGACCGGCACCCGCCAAGAGATCAAGCGTATCCGAACCGGTGATGGCATAGTTGCCCGAGGCCACCCGCACTCCGCCGGTGAAACCTGGGTAGACGTCGATGGTCAGCACAGTACCATCCGCCTTGTCCAGGTAGGCGAGACCGCCCGTTCCGAGTCCAAGGACTCCCATCTGGGTGATGTAGGTCAACGCCAGAGTGTTGGAAGCCTCGTTGGACGGGGTGACCGCCCCGTCATGGAACTGCAGGCTCACGGGCACGGGAACGCTGGAACCTGTCAGACCATTGGGACGCAGCAAGACTTCGAAGGTCGTGCCATTGGGGTTGGCGACAAAGTAATTCGGGTCGAGCGTTCCGCCCGTCGCTGTGAACTTGCTCAGGAAGTTCGTGGCGTCGAGGCCGGTTACGGCTTCACTAAAGGTTAGCGTCACCGGGATCGTTTTCTGCGAGGTGATCGCGGTGGCTTTCATGCTCAAGGTCGAGGTCACCACGATCTTGTGATCGAAGGTGAACGGAGTGGAGGCTTCGTTCGTCAGTCCAAGTTCATCCGTGGCCACGCCGGCGTTGACTTGAACCGAGACCGGTCCTCTCGTCGTGGGGGTCACGGTGAATGTGAACCATGCCGGGAACGGGGCTTGGGTCAGGTTGGTAATCGTGGCGTTGCTCACGGTGAAGAAGTTCGTGGGATCGAAATCTTCGATCGCCCCATTGAACATGGCGGTGAAGGTCAAGGTATTGTCAGTCGTCGTGCCGCCCTGAACGACGTCAGGTGAAGTCAGTTCGACCGTCAAGGCTACACGGTATTGGTATTCGACAGTGGTCTGGTTGTTTCCATTTCCCACATCGTCAGTGAAGGTCTCCTCGGCCATGCCCACGGTCACCAGACCGGGGTTGGTCGCCATGATCTGGAACTGGTACTGGCCATTGACACCGGAAACCGGAGTGAACGAACCGGCCACGTAGGTGGCGTTGGTCAGGACGATACCCGCTTCGGGTTGATTGAAGAAATTGTAGGCCGAGGCCGGGTTGACATTCACCACCACGGTGACGGTCTGCTGCTTGGTGGTGTTGTTGGTCAGGCCCTGGACTTGAACTTCAAGGTGAGGTCCGAGGTTGTTAAAGGTAATTGTCGCCATGGCCGAAGCGGGGTTAGGGTTACCGGCATCGTCGGTCGCCGCGCCTGCGTAAACCTGCAAGAGCACCAAGTGGGCGCCGCGGCCGCCCATATTGGGATCGATCGTCACGCTGAAGTGGGTCGAATCGATCTGGGTCATTCCCGTGACGAAACCGCCGCCATAGAGGAACAGGTTCTGGAAATGGTCTCCCGGGTCGCGGAAGGTGACCGGCTTGGAGAACTCGATTTCGACCGTGAGTTCTGGGTCATTCGTCGGATCGGATTCGGTGAAGCCGATGCTCGTGACTTCCGGTGCGACCGTGTCCACCGTGAAGGAAGTGCTAGGCAAGGTGGCGGTGTTGCCAAGGAGGTCCTTGGGGAGGTTCGCGGGGTCGCTCGCCGGGGTGATCGTGTAGAGTCCTTGATTGGAAAGCGCCCAGTTTACCCCGTTGCCGTCGATGATGTAAGTCACCATTCCGGTGGCCGGGTCGTAGTGCACGGAGGTGACGGTTGCGCCATTGTCGACGGTATAGTTCTCGGTCGTAATCGAGGTGGGATCAATACTGGCTGGATCGGTAAAGGTCACTTGGAAAAAGTTGCTGTGGCCGCCCGAGTTGGTGATGTTGAAATTGATCGGGGCCTGGGTCAGTGTGGCGACCGGGCCGGCCGCGTCAAACACTACATCATTCGATTCGAGGCTAACCTCGAGCGGGTTGCCGAAGATGATCTTACCGCCGTTGATGGAGATCGCGGGTCCGTCGGTGTTGAAGAGATGGGCCCCGCCAGTCCCGCTCAGGATAACGCCCTGAGGATTGACCGCGTTGACCGATTCGTAAAAATTCCCGGTGAGCGAGAGCGGATCGCAAGGGGTGGAATTGTTAGAATTGGTGACGATGTCGGGATCCTGATTCGCATCGCCATACGATTCACCCCAGCCAAGCGCGGGGATATAGGCGGGGACGGTACGATCTTCCAGCGCCTCTACCCTGATGGAGGGCTTCGACTTGGATCCTTGAACTTTTTCACATAACCAAGGTGCTAAGTAGCGACGAATCTGGTTCGACCAACGAATTCGGCTTGTCATAAATTGTTCCCGTCGATTTTGATGTGCCCGGTACGCTAACACGAATCGATAGACCCAAATTCTCGGAATGATGAGTTGGCAAAGCCAGCTAGTTCCTAGTTCGGCAAATCGACCTTGATCCATTTCAAAGCCTGAGCATCATGAGGTGTGATGAAGGTTATGGTGCTAGAAAAACAGATCAAACCCCAACATCGCTGCTCGCTTCGCTTTTGTGAAAAAATGAAACAAAATTAACAGGTTCAATGGAAAAACCCTCCCCGAACGGGGAGGGTTTTGGTTGATCGTAATCGGTCAATCGTGATTACCCGAGGAAGAGGCCGCCGAGGTAGTCCGGATTGTCGGGGAAGAAGAAGCTGTCGACCAAAGCGTAGTTATTGAGCGGGTCGAACACCCGAATGTTCGGTCCGCCGCCCTTGCCCGGCGCGGTCACCAGGTTACCGTCAACCGCAGAGACCCGGACGCCGCCGGTGAAGTTGGCGTAGGGTTGGACGGTGTGAGTTAGGCTCGGGTTGACCACGAAGTAGTTGTCCGTGCCTTGTTGCTCAAGAGTCACGATGTTGACAACGCCCACGACCCCGGCACCCGTTCCCGTGAAGATCTGGATGGTGCCGTCCAAGCCGAGGTCGCCGGCTGCGACAAACACGCCGGCGGTGCTCGTCGAGGGACCGGAGTAGTAGCTGGCCAAAGCCAGTTTCTGGTTGAGCGCCAGCGAGGCACCCGAGAACACGATGACGTGGGGGCTGCCGCCCGCGCCGGCCCCAGTGATCACGTCGCCGTATCCGTCGCCGTTGATGTCGGCCACGGCGACACTGACGCCGCCCTGGAAAGTCGAGGCATAGGCGAAGAAGCTGGCGAATGCCGTCGGCTTGCCGTTGACGAAGTCGGCGGGGTTGCCCGAGAACACCTTGACGTGGGGGCCGCCGCCAGGGCCGGCCGCCACGACGAAGTCGTTGAATCCGTCGCCGTTCACATCGCCTGAAGCGACGAACACGCCTCCGGAGAAGCTGGCGCTGAACGCGTAGAAGCTCGAGGCGACCGCGCCCGTGCTGCCGTTGATCACCTTGACGTTGGGGCCGCCGCCAGGACCGGCGCCAGCCAGGAGATCCATCGTGTCCGAGCCGGTAATGGCATAGTTGTCCGAGGCGACCCGCACGCCGCCGGTGAATCCCGGGAAGACATTGACGGTCAGGGTGGTGCCGTCCGCCTTGTCCAGGTAAGCGAGACCGCCCGTACCGAGCCCGACCGCTCCCGCCTGCGAAACGTAGGTCAAGGCCAAGACATTCGAAGCCTGGTTGGACGGCGTGACCGAACCGGCATTGAATTGCAAGGTTACGGCCACGGGGACGTCGGATCCCACGATGCCGTTGGGACGCAGCAACACCTGGAAGGAGGTGCCGCTGGAATTGGCGACAAAGTAATTCGGGTCGAGCGTTCCGCCCGTCACCGTGAACTTGCTCAGGAAGTTGGAAGCGTCGAGGCCGGTGACGGCCTGGCTGAAGTCCAACGTCACCAAGATGGTTTTCTGCGAGGTGATCGGGGTGGCGTTCGTGCTCAAGGTCGAAGTCACCACGATCTGTTGATCGTAGGTGAAAGTGAACGGAGTCGAGGCTTCGTTCGTCTGGCCAAGGTCGTCGGTGGCCGTACCGGCGTTGACTTGAACCGAGACCGGCCCGCCGGCCGTTGGTGTCACGGTGAAGGTGAACAGGGCCGGATTGACCGGATCCTGGGTCAGGTTGGTGATCGTGGCATTGCTCACGGTGAAGAAGGTCGCGGGATCGAAATCGACGATCGCACCGTTGAACAGAGCGCTGAAGCTCAAGGTGTTTTGGGTCGTCGTACCGCCCTGAACCACGTCAGGCGAGCTCAGTTGGACCGTCAGAGCGACGCGATACTGGTATTCGACCGTGGTCTGGACGTTGCCATTACCCAGATCGTCATCGAAGGTGTCGGCGGCCATACCCACCGTCACCAGACCGGGATTGGTCGCCATGATCTGGAACTGGTACTGGCCATTGACACCGGAAACCGGGGTGAATGAACCGGAAACGTACGTCGCGTTGGTCAGGACGATTCCCGCTTCCGGTTGATTGAAGAAGTTGTAGGCCGAGGCCGGATCGACATTGACGATCACCGTGACGATTTGCTGGTTCGTGGCGTTGTTCGTCAGGCCCTGGACTTCCACCTCAAGCTGAGGTCCGAGGTTATCGAAAGTGATCGATGCGATCGCCGAAGCTGGGTTCGGATTGCCCGCATCGTCGGTCGCCGCGCCCTCTTTGACCTGGAAGGTCACGAGTCGCACTCCGGCGGGATCGCCAACGGGGTTGACCGTCACGCTGAAGTGGGTGGCGTCGATCTGCGTGATGCCCGAGACGACGCCGTTGGTCACGGCGAACAAATTTTCGAAATCGGTTCCCGCATCGCCGAAGGTCACCGGCTTGGAGAACTCGATTTCGACCGTGAGCACCTGAGCGTTGGTGGGATCGTTGTCCGTGAAGCCAATGCTTGTAACGGTGGGCGCGACCGTATCGACCGAGAACGAGGCCGCAGGCAACGTCGCGACATTGCCGAGGCTGTCCTTGGGTAGGTTCGCCGGGTCGGTTGCCGGCGTGATCGTGTAAAGCCCTTGGTTGGATGTCGACCAGGTTGCGCCGCTGCCGGTGACGGTGTAGGTCGCGATTCCGGTGACCGGGTCGAACGATACGTTGGTGATTGTCGCGCCGTTGTCGACGGTGTAGTTGGCGGTCGTGATCGAGGTGGGATCGATTCCCGCCGGATCGCTGTAGGTCACCTGGAAGGTGCTGGTGTTGCCCGCCGAGTTGGCGATGTTGATGTTTACCGGTGCCTGGGTCAGCGTGCCGGTCGGGCCGACTGCATCGAAGATCACTTCGTTGGAGGTAACGTCGGCGTCGAGGGGATTGCCGAAGGTGTCGGTGATTCCTGAGTTTGCCAGTACCGTGTAGCTGACGACCACCTGGTCCGAAGTTGGCGTGAGCTCGAAGGTGTAGTGGAGGCCGTCGTTGGTGGTGATGGGCGAAGTCAGGGTCGCGCCCTGAAGTGCAAGCGACCCCGCAGTGAAACCTTGAATGACTTCACTGAAGGTCACAGATGCAAGGAGCGGCGTGACATTCGTCCGCACGGCGGGGAAAAGTTCGGCAGACGAAACGACCGGGTTGTTCGCGTCGACGACGAAGGTCACCGGGGTGCCGCCGTTGGTGACGATGACGGGAGGAATCCCGTTGGCGGAGGCCGGGTCGAACAGAACATTGGAGGCGTTGTCGAACACCGTATCCGAATGATTCGGGGTAAAGCGCAGAGTGTAGGTGCCGTCGGCCCAGGTCCCCGAAATCGGGGACAGGGTGTAGATGTAGGTGCTGCTGTCCTGAGGATCGACTTCGCCGGTGATGATCGCCACATTGGTGGTCGAATCGCCGTTGAGGGTCAAGATCAGGTTGGCGGGGTTGTAGGTGTCGAGATTGACGCCCGAGGTCACATCGCTGTAGCTGATTTTGACCACGACGGGATCGGCAAGCTGGCTGCTGCCAAGTTGTTGAGGGGTGATGCCCGTGGTCGTGTAGATCGGGGCAACCCGGTCGATGCCGACCATCGAGATAAAACCGAAACCGTTTTGCAGAATGCCCAGCGGATCGACTTCGGTGTTGCCGTTGCCGTAAATGTCGTAGAAGGCGTTGGCCTTGACCACGAGCGAGGCAGGTCCCACCGAGTTGGTGTCGCCGACGACATCGGCGATCGGTTCCAGGGTGACCAAGATATAAGGCGCGGTGGCCGCATCGATCCAGGAGCTGGAAACGGCAACCACGTTGAAACCGGTCGCCTGGAAGTTGGCGATGGTCGGAACGATCGAGGTGTCGAGGTCGCCGGGGGAAAGCGGCCCACCGTTGACATCGGTGGGAGAAAGCTTGACGACAATCTGGTTCGGCGAGGAAGCGTTGATCCACACCAGGGTGTAGTCGGGATCTTGAGCGCCGGGGAAAGTGAACGACGAGTTGGGTTGGCCGGTACGAACCGCGAAGGTACCGAGGTCGGCGCCGGGGACAAAGTTGCCCGCGAGGTCGCTGATCTGGTTATCGAGGATCGAAATCGCCCAGCTGCCCTGGGAGGTGGCATCGGTCCAACCGCCGGCGGGAGGCTCGATCACATAGGTGACGATGCCGCTGACCGGATCGATCGATTCGGCAAAGTAGCTGAGGGTAGCGCCACCCTTGAGGATTTCCAGGGCCGAGTTCACGTTGCTGAAATCGAGTCCGATGTTCAAGCCGGAGGTGAACTGGACCTGGAAGACGATTTGAGCCATCGGATCGACCGAGGAGTTGACCGGAGCGATCGGTGCCACCAGGCCGGCGGTCGGATCGGAGACGACCAGGGTGATGTTCGCGGGCGATCCCACGCTGTTGGGAAGATTTCCGGCCGCCTGGGCCGTCCCGATGTTCGCCTTGATGTTGAAGGAGGTGAACTGGTCGGCGTCGGTGAAGGTGATCGTGAAGGGGAAGTTGATGCCGTCGGTGGTGTCCGACGAACTGAAGCTCGCCACGTTGCCGGCGGAGATGTTGAAGTCGCTCAGCGAAAGGCGCAGCAGGCCGCTTGAGAGATTCACCGCCTCGGTGAAGTGGACCACTCCGTTGAATTGGGAATCGTTGGTCGGGGATGCCTGCAGACCCGAGAACGAAGGCAGCGGGTTGGTGGTCGCGAAGGTCAGGTTGAGGTTGTTCGACGCGGTGTTCGCGTTGCCCGCGTTGTCCTGGACCGTACCGGCCGGCAGGCTCAAGGTGATTGCGGCGTTCTTCGCGGTTGGCGTCAGGTCGACGGTGTACTGGTTCGGGCCCGTTTGTTGGAGGTTGCTCAGGACAGCCGAGCCGACCACCGAGAAATCCGATAGGGTCAGACCGCTGATCGTCGTGTCGCCGACCGTGGTGATGGCGATCGTGACCTTCGAAAGACCATCGATATTGGTGGTCGGGTTCGCCGAGAGATTCACCGAGGGTGGCGTCGTGGCGACGATGAACGAACCGATCTGGGTCGGATTGACCTGATTGCCCGCATTGTCCACGAAGTTTTGCAGGGTGATCGTGTAGGTGCCCTGAACCGCGCCCGCCCAGGTGCCGCCAGGGAACTGACTGGCGGGGATCGTCGCAATACCCCCCAGATCATCTTTGAACAGATCGGTCACGAGGATCTGGGTGCCATTCGGATCGCGTACGACGATGCTCGAAAGCAGGATCGAGGAGATGTCGACTCCCGATCCGAGCACGTTGTTGAAGCTGGGGTCGAACACGTTGAAGTCGACGAAATTGTCTTCGGCAGGATTCGACGCATTGATCGTGATCGCGGGGGTGTTGAATTCCACCGTCGGCTTGAGCGTGTCGAAGGTAAACCCGAGCGATGGGCTGACCACCTTGCTCAGGTTGCCGAAATCGTCGGTGACGGCGTCTTGAGCTATGTTGAGCAGGATGATCTGCTGGATCGCGCCCGGAAGGGCGTTGACGGTCACTTCCAGGGTGAAATCGTCAACCTTGTTAACGGCCGTGACGACGCCGTTCGTCGCGGTGAATTTCGAAGGATCGAAGTTGTTGATGATCTTGTCGGAGGTCACGGTGATCACATTGGGGCCATTGGCGGCCTCGATCGGGAACCCGCCGTTGACCGTCAACACCGGACTGTTCGTGTCGACCGTGAAGCTGCCAACGACGGCAGCCTCAATGCCGTTGCCGACCAGGTCGGTGACGCCGCCGGCAACCACGGCAACGTCGACGACGACCGCGCCGTTTTGGGCGTAAGTGCCCCAGTTGGTGCCGGGAAGGATCGAGTAGGTGGCGACGCCGGTGGCCGCGTTGAAGGAAGGGTTGGCCCCAACGTTCAAGGTTTGGCCGTTGCTGTCGGTGACGAGCAGGTTGGAGGCCGCGATCGAAGCGGGGTTGATTCCCACGCCGGAGCCGTCGGTGTACTGGATGCTGATGCTTGCTTGCGTGGCGGACGCCAGGCTGGCGCCGATATCGGGGAAGTTGCCCGAAGCCGTGGGGGCCTGACGATCCAGCACGACCGTCGAGAGGTTGGAGGCCAGGTTACCGAGATAGGCGCGATCGATCACCGTGTTCGCGGTGACTTGAGCGGTTACCGAACCCGATGCACCCGCGGGAATCGTGGAGGTCACCGTGAAGTCGTAGGTCAAGTCGTCAATTTTGGTCAAACCGGTAACGGTGCCGTTCGTGACCGTCAGGCTGCCCATCGTCAAATCGTCTTGCGGAATCTCCGACAGGGAGACGCGGAAGGTCATCAGCGGATTGCTTGTGGTTCCTGGGGTCACGGCCGAAACGGTCGCAACGGGGAACACGTTGTCCATGATGACCGTGCCGCCGCCGGTGGTGCTGAAGTTCGAAAAGGCGGTGGCGGAGCGAACGCCGTTGACGGCGCCGTTGAGGATCAGGGTCGCGCCCGAAGAGGCACCCACGGTCACGCTGGAGGCCGCGAAGATCGAACCGCTGACGATTTCGGTTCCGTTCACTGACTGGACCGCGCCGGCTCCGCCGACACCGGACCCGCCAAGGGTCATGTTGCTGCCGAAGGTGTTGAAAGGGCCGATCAGCGCCGGATCGCCAAGCAGCAACTGCGAACCGGCATCCACGGTAACGCTCAGGTTGGTGAGCGCATCGCCGGTCATGACACCCGCGGTGCCGCCATTGTTCACCAAAAGTTCGTTGCCTGGGGTGATCGTGCCCAGGTAAGACGAAGCGCGGCCGTAGACGATTCCTGAACCGAGGTTGATCTTGCCGCCATTGACGGTGATCACGGGCCCTTCGGTGTTGTAAAGATTGGCGCCGCCGACCCCGCTCAAAGTCAGGCCATCGGAGTTGGCCGCATTGACCGACTCGTAAAAATTCCCGGTGAGGGAGAGCGGGTCGGAAGGGGTGAAATTGATCGAGTCGGTGACGAGGCCCGGATCGGCCAGCGGGTAGCCGTCGGCTTCACCAAAACCGAGGGCGGGGACATAGGCGGGAACGGTGCGATCTTCCAGCGCTTCCATAGCAAGGGAGGGCTTCGATTTTGTTCCTGGAACCTTTTCACGCAGCCACGGAGCTAAAAAGCGACGAATTTGGTTCGACCAACGTAAACGGCTTGTCATAATTTCTTCCCCTCAAGTTTTCTGTGCCTGGACGGCACACTTACGCTAACAACGATAGACACAAATTCTTGGATTGATCGGTTGGCGAAGCCCTCCACTTCTTACTTCGGCAATTCGGCCCTGTTCCCATTCCAAAACCTGGCAATTCCAGCGGACCTAACCTAACAAGGGTAGCGTGGCGAAAGGCCCAGCAAAGGGCAATCGAGGTCCCGCGTCCCTTTTTTGCGGAAAAATCATCAAAGTCAACAAAAAAACCCTCCCCAGAGGGGAGGGTTTTGGTTGACTTTGATCAGCCCATCGACTAGCCGATGTACAGACCGCCGAGGTAGTTCGGGTCGTCTGGGAAGAAGAAGCTGTCGATTAGAGCGTAATCGTTCAGCGGATCGTAAACCCGGACGTTCGGCCCGCCGCCCGCGCCAGGAGCGGTCACCAGGTTGATCGATCCACCGGTGGAGTTATCGCCGTTGATCGCCGCAACGCGGACGCCGCCGGTGAAGTTTCCGTAAGGCTGAATCGACTTGGTCTGGGCACTGTCGACCACGAAGTAGTCGTCCGTGCCTTGTTGTTCCAGGGTCAGGATGTTGACGATGCCCACGACGCCAGCGCCCGATCCGGTGATGATCTGGATCGTGCCGTCGCCGCCCAAGTCGCCCGCCGCGACGAATACACCCGCGGTGTTGGTCGCCGCGCCCGAGTAGAAGCTGGCCAGGGCCAGTTTCTGGTTGGTCGCCAGCGAGGCGCCAGAGAACACAATGACGTGGGGGCCGCCGCCAGGGCCGGCACCGGTGATGACATCGGCGAATCCGTCGCCGTTGATGTCGGCCACCGCGACGGTCACACCGCCTTGGAATGCCGAGCTGTAAGCGAAGAAGCTCGCGAAGGCAACCGGCTGGCCGTTGACGAAGGTGCTCGGATCGCCGTTGTAAACTTTGACGTGGGGGCCGCCGCCAGGGCCGGCCGCCACGACGAAGTCATTGAATCCGTCGCCGTTCACATCACCCGAGGCGACGAATACGCCACCGGTGAAGTTCGCGCTGAAGGCATAGAAGCTCGAGGCCACCGCGCCGGTGTTGCCGTTGATGATCTTGACGTTGGGGCCGCCGCCAGGGCCAGCACCGGCCAACAGGTCGAGCGTGTCGGAGCCGGTGACGGCATAGTTGCCCGAGGCCACCCGCACGCCGCCGGTGAATCCGGGGAACACGTTGACCGGCAGGATGCTGCCGTCGGCTCGGACCATCGAAGCCGTGCCGCCCGATCCCAGTCCGATCACCCCGGTCTGGTTGATGTAGGTCAACGAGAGGGTGTTGGAAGCCTGGTTGGCCGGAACGACCGCGCCGGCGTTGAACTGCAAGGTGACCGCAACCGGGGCCGAAGATCCCGGCACCGAGTTGGGGATCAGCAGAACCTGGTAGGTCGAGCCGTTCGCGTCGGCGACAAAGTAGTTGGGGTCAAGGGTCGCGCCGCCCACCGTGAACTTGTTCAGGAAGTTGGAAGCGTCGAGGCCGGTTACCGCCTGGCTGAAGTTCAAGGTCACCAGGATCGACTTGGTCGCAGTGACCGAAGTGGCGCTGGTGCTCAAGGTCGAGGTCACCACGATCTGTTGGTCGTAGGTGAAGTTGAACGGAGTCGAAGCCTGGTTCTGCTGACCAAGGTCGTCGGTCGCGACGCCGGCGTTGACCTGGACCGAAACCGGACCACTGGTGATCGGGTTGACGGTGAAGGTGAACCGTGCGGGATTTTGCGGATCTTGAACGAAGTTCGTGATCGTCGCGTTGGTCACGGAGAAGAAGGTCGCCGGATCGGCATCGAAATCGACGATCGGGCCGTTGAACAAGGCGCTGAAGCTCAAGGACGGGAGAATGGTCACTCCGCCCTCGACGACGTCAGGAGAGCTCAGGTCGACGGTCAAGGCGGCACGGTACTGGTAGTTGACGGTCGTCTGGATGTTACCGTTGCCCAGATCGTCGTCGAAGACGTCCGCGGCCATTCCCACGGTCACCAGACCGGGGTTGGTCGCCATGATCTGGAACTGGTACTGGCCATTCACACCGGAAACCGGGGTGAAGGAGTTGGGAACGTAGGTCGCGTTGGTCAGGACGATGCCTGCTTCGGGTTGATTGAAGAAGTTGTAAGCCGAGGCCGGATCGACATTGACGATCACGGTGACGATTTGCTGGTTCGTGGCATTGTTCGTCAGGCCCTGGACTTCCACGTCGACCTGAGGTCCGAGGTTGTCGAAGGTGATCGATGCGACTGCCGATGCCGGGTTCGGGTTGCCCGAATCGTCGGTCGCCGCGCCTTCCTTGACCTGGAAGGTCACCAGGCGGACTCCGGCGGGAGACGTCGTGGGGTCGAGCGTCACGCTGAAGTGAGTCGCGTCGATCTGGGTGATGCCCGAGACGACGGCGTTGGTCACGGCGAACAGGTTTTCGAAATCGGTTCCCGGATCGCCGAAGGTGACCGGCTTGGAGAATTCGATCTCGACCGTGAGGACCTGAGAGTTCGTCGGGTCGGATTCGACAAAGCCGATGCTCGTGACTTCCGGCGCGACGGTGTCGACCGTGAAGGACGTGTCGGGCAGCGTCGCGACGTTGCCCAGGGAGTCCTTGGGCAGGTCGGCCGGGTCGGTCGCCGGGGTGATCGTGTAGAGGCCCTGGTTGGAAGTCGACCAGCTTGCGCCGCTGCCGGTGACGGTGTAAGTCGCAATGCCGGTGATGGGGTCGAACGATACGCCGGTGATCGTCGCGCCGTTGTCGACGGTGTAGTTGGCGGTCGTGATCGAGGTGGGATCGATTCCCGCCGGATCGCTGTAGGTCACCTGGAAGGTGTTGGTGTTGCCGGCCGAGCTGGCAATGTTGATGTTCACCGGAGCCTGGGTCAGGGTACCGACCGGGCCCACGGCGTCGAAGATCACCTCGTTGGAGGTGACGTCGGCGTCGAGCGGGTTGCCGAACGTGTCGGTGATACCCGAACCGGCAAGCACCGTGTAGCTGACAACCACCTGGTCCGAAGTCGGAGTGAGTTCGAAGGTGTAGGTGATGCCGTCGAGCGTGGTGATCGCCGACGTCAGGGTCGCGCCTTGCAGGGCCAGCGATCCGGCGGTGAAGCCTTGGACCACTTCACTGAAGGTCACGGTCCCGATGAGCGGGCTGGCATTCGTAACCGGACCGGGCTCCAGCTTGGCTTCCAACACCACGGGGTTGCTGGCGTCGACCACAAACGTGACCGGGTCGCCGTTGTTCGTGACCACGCCGGGGGCGATGCCGTTGGCCGAGGTCGGGTCGAACAGAACGTTATAGGCATTGTCGTACACCTTATCGCCATTGTTCGAGGTGAACCGCAGGGTGTAGGTGCCGTTGGCCCACGTTCCCGAAATCGGGCTCAGGGTGTAGATGTAGGTGCTGCTGTCCTGGGGATCGACTTCGCCGGTGATGATCGCCACATTGGTGATCGGATCGCCATTGAGCGTCAGGATCAGGTTGGCGGGGTTGTAGGTGTCGAGATTCACACCCGAGGTCATGTCGCTGTAGCTGATTTTCACAACCACCGGATCGGCAAGCTGAGTGCCGCCCAGTTGTTGCGGGCTGATGCCGGTGGTGCTGTAGATCGGAGCCACGCGGTCGATACCGACCATCGAGATGAAGCCGAAGCCGTTTTGCAGAACGCCCAAGGGATCCACTTCGGTGTTGCCGTTGCCGTAGATGTCGTAGAAAGCGTTGGCCTTGACTACGAGCGAGGCGGGTCCAACCGAGTTGGTGTCGCCGACGACATCGGTAATCGGTTCGAGGGTGACGAGGATGTAAGGCGCGGTGGCCGCATCGATCCAGGAGCTGGAAACGGCAACCACGTTGAAACCGGTCGCCTGGAAGTTGGCGATGGTCGGAACGATCGAAGTGTCGAGGTCGCCGGGGGATAGCGGTCCGCCGTTGGCGTCGGTCGGCGAAAGCTTGACGACGATCTGGTTGGGCGAGGAAGCGTTGATCCACACCAGGGTGTAGTCGGGATCTTGCGCGCCGGGGAAGGTGAACGAGGAGTTAGGTTGCGCGGTGCGAACCGCGAAGGTTCCAAGGTCGGCGCCGGGGACGGCATTCCCCGCGAGGTCAGTGATCTGGCCGTCGATGATCGAAACCGTCCAGGTACCCTGAGCGGCCGCGTCGGTCCAGCCGCCAGCGGGAGCATCGATCACGTAGGTCACGATGCCAGTGGCCTCGTCAACCGATTCGGCAAAGTAGCTGAGGCTATCGGCACCCTTGAGGATTTGCAGGGCCGAATTCACGTTGCTGAAATCGAGCCCGATGTTCAAACCGGAGGTGAATTGAACCTGGAAGACGATTTGCGCCATCGGATCGACCGAGGAGTTGACCGGAGCGATCGGCGCAACCAGGTCGGCGGTCGGATCGGAGACGACCAGGGTGATGTTCGCGGGCGACCCCACTGAGTTGGCAAGGCCGCCAACTTGAGCCGTGCCAATGCTCGCCTTGATGTTGAACGAGGTGAACTGGTCGGCGTCGGTGAAGGTGATCGTGAACGGGAAATTGATGCCGTCGGTGGTGTCCGAAGAGCTGAAGCTGGCCACGCTGCCGGCGGGGATGTTGAAATCGCTCAAGGACAGGCGCAGCAGTCCGCTCGTCAGATTCATCGCTTCGGTGAAGTGGACCACGCCGTCGATTTGCGGATTGTTAGTCGGCGAATCGGGCAGGCTGGTGAACGACGGGAGCGGGCTGGTGACGGCGAAGTTCAGGACGAGGTTATTGGAGGCGGTGTTGCCGTTGCCCGCGTTGTCCTGAACCGTGCCGGCGGGCAGACTCAAGGTGACCGCGGCATTCTTGGTCGTCGGGGTCACATCGACGGTGTATGCGTTCGTCCCGGTCTGTTGGAGGTTGCTCAGCACGGCGAAGCCGAGAACCGAGAAGTCCGAGAGTGTCAAACCGCTGATCGTGGTATCGCCCACAGTGGTGATGGCAATGGTGACCTTCGACAGCCCGTCGATGTTGCTCGTCGGGTTGGCCGAGAGGTTCACCGAAGGCGGGGTCGTGGCGACCAGGAAGGTGCCGATCTGGGTCGGGTTGACCTGGTTGCCGGCGTTGTCCACAAAGTTTTCAATGGTGATCGTGTAGGTGCCCTGAACCGCACCGGCCCAGGTGCCGCCGGGGAACTGGCTGGCCGGGATCGTCGCGATGCCGCCCAGGTCGTCCTTGAACAGGTCGGTCACGAGAATCTGGGTGCCGTTCGGGTCGCGCACCACGATGCTCGAAAGGAGGATCGAGGAGATATCGACACCGGAACCGGCGACGTTGTTGAAGCTGGGGTCGAACACGTTGAAGTCGACAAAGTTATCTTCAGCCGGGTTGGACGCGTTGATCGTGATCGCGGGAGTGTTGAACTCAACCGTGGGTTTGAGCGTATCGAAGGTGTAACCAAGCGAAGGCGTGACCGCCTTGCTCAGATTTCCGAAATCGTCGGTAACGGCATCTTGAGCGATATTGAGCAGAATGACCTGTTGGATCGCGCCGGGCTGTGCGGCAACAGTCACTTCCAGGGTGAAATCGTCAACCTGGGTGACTCCCGTGACAACGCCATTGGTTGCCGAGAACTTCGAAGGATCGAAATTGGCGATGACCTTGTCGGAGGTGACGGTGATCACGTTGGGGCCGTTGGCCGCCTGGATCGGGAAACCGCCGTTGACGGTGAGCACCGGGCTGTTCGTGTCAACCACGAAGCTGCCTACCACTGCGGCTTCGATACCATTGCCGACCAGGTCGGTGACGCCGTTGGCGACCACGGCGACATCGACGACAACCGCGCCGTTTTGCGCGTAGGTGCCCCAGTTGGTGCCGGGAAGAATCGAGTAGGTCGCGACGCCGGTGGCCGCGTTAAAGGAGGGGTTGGCCCCCACGTTCAAGGTCTGGCCGTTGCTGTCGGTGACGAGCAGGTTGGAGGCCGCGATCGATGCCGGGTTGATGCCCACGCCCGAGCCGTCGGTGTACTGGATGCTGATGCTTGCCTGAGTGGCCGAAGCCAGGCTGGCACCGATGTCAGGGAAGTTGCCCGAAGCGGTGGGGGCCTGACGGTCGAGCACGACCGTAGAAAGGTTCGAGGTCAAGTTGCCCAAGTAGGCGTGGTCGATCACGGCGTTCGCCGCGACTTGTGCGGTCACCGATCCGGATTGGCCGGGCGGAATCGTGGAGGTCACCTGGTATTCGTAAGTCAGGTCGTCAATCTTCGAGAAGCCGGTCACGGTACCGTTGGTGACCGTCAGGCTGCCCATGGTCAGATCGTCTTGCGGAACTTCCGACAGGGAGACGCGGAAGGCCATGACCGGGTTGCTGGTGGTTCCCGGGGTCAAGGCCGATACCGTGGCGACGGGGAAGACGTTGTCGAGGATGACGTTGCCGGCACCGGTGGTGGTGAAGTTGTCGAAGGCGTTGGCCGAACGCACGCCGTTGACGGCACCGTTGAGGATTAGGGTTGCGCCCGAAGAGGCCCCCACGGTAACACTGGAGGCAGCGAAAATGGATCCGGTGACGATTTCGGTGCCATTCGCGGCTTGAACAGCGCCAGCGCCGCCCACACCGGAACCGCCCAAGGTCAGGTTGCTGCCGAAGGAGTTGAAGGGGCCGATCAGCGCGGGATCGCCAAGCAACAACTGAGAGCCGATGTCGACCGTAACGCTCAGGTTGTTAAGCGCGTCTCCGGTCATGGCGCCCGCGGTGCCGCCGTTGTTGACGAGCAGTTCGTTACCGGGTGTGATCGTGCCCAGGTAAGAGGAAGCGCGGCCGTAAACGATGCCTGAACCGAGGTTGATCGTGCCGCCGTTGACGGTGATCACGGGTCCTTCGGTGTTATAGAGATTGGCGCCGCCGGTCCCGCTCAGGGTCAGGCCTTGCGCATTGGCCGCATTGACCGACTCGTAAAAGTTGCCGGTGAGGGAGAGCGGATCGGAAGGGGTGAAATCGATCGAATTGGTCACCAGGCCCGGATCGGCCAGGGGGTAGCCATCCGCTTCACCCCAGCCGAGTGCGGGGACGTAGGCGGGGACCGTACGATCTTCCAGCGCTTCCATGCCGATGGAGGGCTTCGATTTTGATCCTTGAACCTTTTCACGAAGCCAAGGTGCCAAGTAGCGACGGATTTGGTTCGACCAACGAATTCGACTTGTCATAAGTTCATTCCCCTCGGTTTTGTTGTGCCCGGCACGGCACGCTAACGCTAATAACGATAGACCCAAATTCTTGGATTGATCACTTGGCGAAGCCAGCCACGTCCTATTTCGGCAAATCGACCTTGATCCATTCCAAAACAATACCCATGGCGGGTCTCATGAAGGTTATGGTGCCAGAAAAACAGGTAAAGTCAACTCACTTCCCCCAAAATGGTTATCCTTCGCAAAATTTAGAAACAAAAAAACCGGACCAACTTGGTCCGGTTTCTTAAAAGGTCCCAGATTCTAGAGAATTCCTAGTTGTAGCTAGGCAATTGGTAAACGCCGCTGGCTGGGGGCACTGGGGCGGGTGGCTTGGTCGAGGACAGGTTGATGCCGTTGGTGAAGGTCACGTTCACCGGGGCAGGCTGACCCGCGATCAAGGAGGTGTAACGAATGTTGCCCGAAGGCGCGGGGCTGGCACCAATCGTGGTCTTGTTGGCGCCCACCAAGGTACCGACCAGCTTCACGCGGCGGTACATGTTGATGCCGGTGGTGAACTGGCCCGCCTGAGCTTGCGCGGTCACGCCGTTGGGATCACCCGAGAAGTTGATCGTCGAGGCGGTCGCGTAGCCGAGAGCGTTGATCGAGATGAGCACCGCGTCGGTCGGACGGGAGAGCGTCCCGCCGATCTGGTTGATGTTGACGGTCTGCACCTGGACATTCACAGTCGAGCTGCCGAGGCGAGCGTTGCCATTGATGGTGGCGGTCGCGATGATCACCTGGCCGAAGCCGATCAGGGTGACATTTTGATTGATCACGATCGATTCGTTGTAGCTGCCGGATCCGATCAGGATGATGTTGCCGACGGCGGTATTGACGAGGCCCTTGGTAACCGTGTTGAATTCCGATCCGGGGGTGACAACGGTGACCAGTGCGTTATTGAACTGGAAGTACTCGACGTTGGTGATGGAGTCGTTGCCGGCGGTGCCGCCCACCCGAATGTCATTGACATTGAAGGTGCGGGTCGAGGAGTTGTAGGTGATTTTGAAGTCGCTGAAATTGCCATCAAGCACCGCAGTGTCGATTCCCGCGCCGCCGTTGAGCGTGTCGTTACCGATGCCGCCAATCAGGTGGTCGTCGCCCGCGTTACCGTTAAGGGTATCGTTGCCAGACAAGCCGCTAAGGATGTTGGCCCCGGCATTGCCGTTGATCGTATTGGAGGCGCCGTTGCCATCGACATTGGCGGAAACCGTTCCGGTCAAGGTCAAGGTTCGGACATCGCCCACGCCAGGAGTGGTTCCCATGACCAGCTTGTAGTCAGGGCTGGTGCCGACCTGGGGATTGAAAATCAGGTCCGAAAGGGTGACGGTGGCCAACCCAGGGGTCGGGACAATGTAGTTGACCCGATTGCCCGCGCGCACCGGCCAGTTGGCGGTAGCGTTGGACGGATTGAACGTCACAATATCCGATTGATCTTGGACGTTGTTGTAAATGGTGAAGCCAAAGAAGTTGTTATCGCCGGGGTTTCCGCCCGTGGCGCTATTTCCGGAAACCTGAGGATTGCCGGCGCTGTCGGTGGCATAAGCATAATTGCTGAGGCTGTTACCCCCGATAATGCCATCGAGTTGGGCCTTGGTGGGGGCCAGATTGGCATTGCCGTAGAAGTAGACGAACTGGCGGAAGGCGGGGATATTTTCCGTTGCGATCAGTTCATTGCGCAAGGTCGTGAGGCCACCGATCGTCGGGATCGCGGCATCGTAGATGAAGTAGGGGTTGCTCTGAGGATCGCCGAGGTTACCGTAGACCACGACGTTGCCGTAGAATCCGCCCGTAATGCTATTGCCGGTGATCTTCAAATTGCTGGCAGTCGCGCCAATCCCGGCGCCGTGGGTAATGAGGACGCCGCCCTTGATGTCGTTGGCATCAATGTTGTAGCCGAGGATGCTCGAAACGGTGGTCGAAGCGGTGAACGAAGGATCCGAAACGGTGATCGCGCTACCATTGCTTCCGGCAGGCTGATCGATTGCGAGGGGATCGACGACGCCCGAATCAAACTTGGAGTTCTTGACGGTGATGTTGTTGCCATAAATGGTGAACAGGTCATAACTCGGGGCGAAGGAGTTAGTGACGGCCGCGCCAGTGAACTTCAGGCCGGCGATCGTGGAGTTGGGGGCGTAAACGGCAAAGTTCGAAACGTTGTAGAACTTTTCGTTCGGCACATCGAGATTCAAGCCCGCGCTGATCGTGGCCAAAACATTGGCTGAAGAAGTAATCGCGTTGCCGGCCGCATCGATACCTTGCAAGGTCACGGTGTTCGTGGGCGAAATGTAGAGACCGTAGTTCAAGGTGTCGGGGTTGCCTTGTTCAGTCGGATTGGCCGGTTGATTCGGCATCGATTCGGAATAGACACCGGGGAAAATATTGATCTGGTCGGCGCCCGGATTGGCTTCGGTAACGCCGAGGGCAAAGCTGATAGTTTGGAAAGGTTGATCCTTCGATCCAGGATTGGCGTTCGAACCCGTGGGGGAAACGAAGAAAGTTGCAGGAACTGAGCGATCCTCTAACGCCTCAACTTTTAACGATTGGAAGCCCTTCTTGGCCGATTTAACCTTCTGATTGGATTTTCCGCCACGAAACTTCGAGAAAATGGAAAGCATGGATAACCCTCTTTGCCGCCGATTAAACTAAAGGGGATATTAACGGAAATAGGACGGGACTGACAATGGAAACGACTCCAATTTCCGGGAAAGAAATCGCCAAAACCCTTCGGGCTGGACTTCGAGGCGAAATCTCGACCTGGAAAACCCTCGGAAAGCGACTTCCCGGACTCGCCGCCGTCCTCGTCGGTGAATATTCCCCAAGTCGCGTATATGTTGCATCCAAACAAAAGGCATGCAGCGAAATCGGCATGGAAAGCTGGCTCTTGCATCTGCCCGAGCAGGCGACCCAGTCCGAACTTCACGAGACTTTGGAGAAATTAAACGCAGACGAAAAGGTCGATGGGATTCTGCTTCAGCTGCCGTTGCCAAAACACCTCGATCCCACGCTCGCGATGCAGGTCATTTCACCCGAGAAAGATGTTGACGGACTTCACCCCGTCAGCCTGGGAAGATTGGTATCGGGCCAGCCGGGTTTTCACCCTTGCACGCCCGCGGGCGTCATGCATCTGCTCAGGTCAATTCACTACTCCACAGCTGGGAAAAACGCGCTGGTCCTTGGCCGAAGCGCCATCGTGGGCAAGCCGATGGCCCTTTTGCTATCCGCAAAGGGGGTAGATGCCACCGTCACCCTGGCTCATTCCCAAACCCACGATCTGCCAAGCCTTTGCAAGCAGGCGGATATCGTGGTCGCCGCCATCGGCATGCCCGAGTTCGTCAAGGGGGAATGGATCAAACCGGGAGCCGTCGTCATTGATGTCGGCATCAACCGGCTGGCCGATGGCCGCATCGTCGGAGATGTTGCCTATCAAGAATGTCTCGCAATCGCGAGGGCCATCACTCCCGTTCCTGGCGGAGTGGGCCCGATGACGATTGCCATGCTTTTAAAAAACACCTGGGAATCGGCCAAGATGCGCGCCGGTTCTTAAGGTGTTCGATTTCTTAGAGTGTTCGACTAGCTGGCGTCGCCTTGCGATTTCAGGCGGCGGACCGCCTCCTCGGCCTCATAGACCATGGGATTGCCCTCGTAGGCGGTGATCTGTTCGTAGAACTGAATCGCCTTGCGCGAATCTCCGAGTGCCTCAAAGGCCTGGCCGAGTTTCCATAAGGTCTTGGTGCCGCTCTTGGAGGTCTTGCGGAAGTCCGCCAGGCACTGGATCGCCTCCCGCGGTTTTCCTGTTTCCAAGTACAGGTCGCCGAGCAACTGATTGCCCAGGTCCCAGGCCTCCTCGTCGGCCCCACTGATCCACGAGGTCGGCTTCTGTTCCCTGACCGACTCCAACATGGCAATGCACCGATCCCGATCCCCCATTCTCAGCGCGAAGCGGGCCATGGCCACGCGGCCTGCCAGGTGTTCGGGATAGAGCGCTAAAAGCAACTCTAATAAATGACCGGCGACTTCAACCCATTCCGGCCCATCGAGTTGCCCATTGAGAACCTTTTGCGCCTGCCGTAAACAATAATTGGCGTCAAAAAAGGGTTTGACCGATTCGGCGATATCGGTTATCTGTTTTGGCATCACGGAAAAATAATATCGATCTTTTCGCGCTAAAAGATCGGCGTCCTTCGGGCTATAGACCAGGCCTTTTTCCACTGCGAGCAGGGCCGGCAGCGGCTCACCGAGCGCTTCATGTGCCTGCGCTATTTGCCTTTGCGTTTCCAGACCGCTCTCGGTCGATTCGGCATAGTACTGCCAGTCTTTCAGCGCTTCGTCCCATTGCTGTGCAAAGGTGGCGTGCTCGGCCAGGTATTTGACCACCTTGAAATAAACCGCCTGCGCGGCCGGCGACAGATTCTTCCAACCCAATTCCAGCGACTTGTCTCGCGCCTGCTGAAAATGCGCCAAGGATAAGGCGGCATCGCCATGGCGATCCGCCGCCTTCGCCATTTCCACCAAAAATCGAGGGGCCTCGGGCGGGCATTCCTTGGCGGCAATGCGCAACCATTCCCCGCCTCTTTGCCAGTCGTTTTCCTGATCGAGTTTCGCCTTGCCGATCTCCTGCAGGTATTCGATGTCGCAGAGAGAGCCTTGTGGGAAGCCGTTCTTCAGCGCCTCCAGGTAGGCCGCTTCGGTCAATCCCGAATAAAGCACGCGCTTGAGGCTCCAGACATCGGCATCCTCCGGGAAGGAACGCAAATGGTCTTCCACGGCCGCGATCGCTTCCATGCTTCGTAACGGTTTGGCCAGTTCGATTTCCCCAAGCCGCTGGCGCAGCCCGGGATGCCATTGCAACGCGAGCAGCCAGGCTCGTACCAGAATCTCTTTGCGTGCCGGATTTTCCGGATCGAACCGGCCCGTCTCCAACACCGGGCCGAGCAGGCGAATCGCTTCGTCGACATTTCCCTCGTGCAGCGCCGCAACCGCTTCCCAGTAAAGGATGATCGGCTCGAGAGTGGGCCGCAGTTCCCGGCTAAGCGCCAAAAGCGATTTGGCTTC
This sequence comes from Gemmataceae bacterium, assembly GCA_965226945.1. GTDB lineage: Bacteria > Planctomycetota > Planctomycetia > Gemmatales > Gemmataceae > SYLG01. The sequence continues at coordinate 6,682,274 of OZ245717.1, forward strand.
AAGCAGCGCCGTCTCCGCGGGCTTAGCTCCCCCCAGAATTTCCCCCGCCCGCTGCACGCACAGTTTGACATCGACTAGTTTTTGCCAATCCGGGTCGGCACGCAGGTCCTCAATATCGAGGTTTCGGTGCAGATTCCAGTAGGAACTGCCGGCCCACGCATGTGCGGGATTCGCCCCCAGCGCCCGGCGATAAGCGAGTAGGGCTCGCTTCTTTTTCCCCACACTTTCGAGGTTGAAGCCGCGAAAGGCTTGCTTGAACACGCGAATCCCAGGAAGCACCCGGGCGGTGTAAAAGATGTAGGCGATCACCGGCCCCATCGAGACGATCGAGCGAAATGCGGGATGGTCGATCGGGAAAAGCCAGAGCCCGACCGCCGCCACGGCGCAAATCAGCGCGAATTCGCCTTCGGATTCGTCGGTGAGACCGACAAAGCCAAGGAAATAGAAGCCCGGCAGGCCTGCCAATAGCGCCAATCCGGCAACCAGCGGGTGGGATAAAGGCTTGAATTGATCGAGGCCTTGCAAGTAGAGCCAGACCAGACCACCCGATATGAGCGAGCCCGCCAGCGTGAGCACGATGACCCGCCCCAACCGGTCGGGAATGAAGCGCACCAGGGCGAGCAGAAATCCCAAGAGCGCCGCGATGGCCAATAGTAATAAATCCCAGCCGACTCGCGCTTCTCCCAAATGTTCGGCGAGGGAAAAACATCCGCCGGCCGTTCCCAGTAACAGTCCGGCATAGATGGCCTGGGGATTTTCCAGCACCAAGTAGCCAAGCTTGGCAATCGCCGGACCAGGGCGGTTCAACGTTTTGCGTTGAGTCCAGGCAATCAGGGCGATCGCGACGGCAACACCGGCCCATGGGGCGACGACCAGCCATCCAAAGCCAAGCCAGGAAATGGGTTCGGAAAAACCCAGGGCCGTGGCGCCAAAAAGGAGCAACCCCAAATAAATGCCCTTCAACAAAAACTCAAAGGGCGACCAGTCGTTTTTCATCGGGTTTTCGGCAGTCGGGTTGGGGAGAAGCTCTCAGGCTGTCGCCGGAGGGCGGCATTCGTTCCTCGCATCGATATCTTAGGTCCGCTCGCGCAGTCGAGAACAGGATGGGGAGCAGTTGCAAGGAGGACCAGGGCGATCCTTCGCCATGGCAATCATTTCCCCCCACGGCTTGAGCGAAAATCCCTTATGATAAAGGCAAAGGGAAATGGGCCAAAGGGTGTCAAGCGATGGAAATGGACGGACCCAAATGGGACGAATTGATCCGTCTTGGTCTGGTCGCCGCCTCGGAACGCAAGGAGGGGCTTGATACCACCGACCTGATCCGCTCCGGCGTTTTGACGAGTTTTCAAGCGGGTAGGATCGCCGAAGGCAAGGCCGCCGATCTCGTTGTGGGCAATTATGTCGTCCTCGACAAGCTGGGTGCCGGCGGTATGGGCTCGGTCTACAAGGCGCGCCATCGCCGGATGAGGCGAATCGCCGCGATCAAAATCCTATCCCCGGAACTGATGAAATCGGCTGAAGGCGTTCAGCGATTCCAACGCGAAATCGAGGTGATCGCCCGGCTCAATCACCCCAATGTCGTGATTGCCTATGATGCCGGCGACGGCCCCCTGGGCCATTTCCTCATTATGGAGTTTGTCGACGGCACCGATCTGCATCACTGGGTGGCGAAAAAAGGGAAGCTGGCGCTGCCTGAAGCGATGGGCTATTTCCGCGAAGCGGCCCTGGGCCTTGGATACATTCACAAGCAAGGGCTGATTCACCGCGACATCAAGCCTGCCAACCTGCTGCGTACGAATTTGGGAGCGATCAAGGTCACCGACCTGGGGCTCGTTCGCCTACCCGAGATGGAAGAACAGGAGAAAGGCGAAGACGTGACCGCCGCGCCGCTTACGGTCGGCATCTCGGGAACCTTCGATTACATGGCGCCCGAACAGGCGGAGGATACACGCGCCGTCGACCACCGCGCCGACATTTACAGTCTGGGTTGCACCCTTTGGTTTTTGCTCACCGGCCAGCACCTTTACAACGAGCGCACTCTGGTGCAAAAGGTGAAGGCGCATGCGGGCAAGCCCATTCCCCCCTTTGCACAGGCTGTTCCGGGAAGTTCCGCCGCCATGGAAGATTGGTGGAAAAAACTGGTCGCCAAACAGGCCAACCATCGTTTTCACGACCTGGAAACGGCAGTGGTGGAACTGGCCCGCGCGGCTCCGGCGCTTTTCCCCGACACGGTGTCACTCCCTGCAGCCGGCACGGCGGTGGCCGCTCCTCACCCCACACCGACGGTTTCGCTGGCAAGCGAAGCCCCCACCGTGATGGGGCAGGCCGCGACCCATCCGGCCGCGCGGGGTGTTCTACTCGTGGAGCCTTCGCGCGTGCAGCAATCGATGATTGCGCGGCAATTGGAGGATCTGGGTTACAAAACCATTCACAAAGCGCCGGGGATCGGCAACGGAATCGAGCTCTATGCCGACAAGAAACCGGGTGTCGTCATCTCTTCCTTGCATTTGCCCGATGGTTCGGGCCTTGATCTGATCAACAGCATTAAAGAGATGGAAGGGCCCGAAGTTTGCCACTTCATCGTCATCAGCTCGGATCATGATTGGGAAAGCGCCTGCGAAGGCTGCGATAAGGGAATCCAACATCTCGCCAAGCCATTTTCCAAGGCGCAGCTTGGCGCCATCCTCGAAAAGCTGGAAACGCAAACCAAACCGGTCGTCGAGGAAGAGTCGCAAACGGTCATGGACGACAAAAATAGCACCGCGAAAGATCCGGCAACGAACTGGCAGAATGCGCGTATTCTTGTCGTCGACGATAGCGCGTTTTCGCGCAAACGGATGCGCGCGGTGTTTCAGGGGCTTGGTGCCAAAAACATCACCGAAGTGGTGGACGCCGTCGAGGCCGTCGACATCCTTGCCAGCCGCGAATTCGATTTCGTGAGCACCGATTGCCAGATGCCGCGCATGTGCGGTGACGACCTGGTGGCGCGGATTCGCGCCGACAGGAAATGGGACAAGATGGGGCTGATCATGGTGACCGGCGAGACCGACCGCGAACTGCTCGACCGGGTTAAATCGTCGGGCGCCGACGAGGTCCTTGGCAAGATGACCTCTGAAGATGGAATCCGCGAGGTGCTCATGCGACTGCGCCCCGAGTGGACCGTCGCCAAGTCGACCGCTCCGGCCGCGAACTGACCCCTGCGGAATTTCTGGAAGGGGATCTCCACCAGGAAAGGGATCCAAAAGGGCGCGGCCCTCGATTCGGGCCGCGTCCAATTTTTTTTTTTTTGATATTTTCAATTTTTGATTTTTTTCCGTTTTTTGAACACTTTGATTTTTTTGGGATAAGTGAAGAATGCCAAGTTATCACCCTGCCGCGATCGAGCCGAAATGGCAAGAATTCTGGCTGAAGAACAAAACCTTCCGCACGGAAAATGACCGGTCCAAGCCGAAATACTACATCCTGGACATGTTTCCCTATCCGAGCGGCGCGGGCCTTCATGTCGGCCACCCGGAAGGTTACACCGCCACCGACATTCTGGCGCGCTACCGGCGCATGAAGGGGTTCAATGTCCTGCATCCGATGGGCTGGGATGCCTTCGGTTTGCCGGCCGAGCAGTATGCGATCGAGACGGGCACCCACCCGCGCATCACCACCGAACGCAACATCAACAACTTTCGCCGCCAGATCCAGGCGCTTGGCTTTAGCTACGACTGGGACCGCGAAGTCGATACGACCGATCCGAACTATTATCAGTGGACCCAGTGGATCTTTTTACTCCTTTATGACACCTGGTTCGACTCTGGCGCCGCCAAGGGCCGGCCGATTGCGGAATTGCCGATTCCCGCCGAAGTCGCTGCCGCGGGTGAAGATGCCGTGCGCGCCTACCGAGACGATCGCCGGCTTGCCTACCAGGATGAGATTCCAGTCAATTGGTGTTCCGCCCTGGGTACGGTTCTGGCCAACGAGGAAGTGATCGACGGAAAGTCGGAGCGTGGCGGCCATCCGGTAGTGCGCATTCCCTTGAAACAATGGCTTTTGCGCATTACCGATTATGCCGAGCGGTTAATCCATGAACTCGACGGCGTCGACTGGCCCGAATCGGTCAAGAAGATGCAGCGGGAGTGGATTGGCCGAAGCGAGGGGGCCGAGGTAGATTTCACCGCAGTTTTGCCAGGGGGAGCGAAGGAATCGATTCGCGTATTCACGACGCGGCCCGATACCCTGTTTGGCGCGACTTATATGGTTTTGTCGCCGGAGCATCCGTTGCTGGATCGGCTTTGTTCGGCCGAGCAAGCCAAGGCGGTCGCCATTTATAAGGAAGAGGCGGCGCGCAAAAGCGATCTGGAACGCACCGAACTGGCCAAGAAAAAGACCGGCGTCTTTTCCGGCGCCTACGCGCAAAACCCGGTCAACGGGGAGTCGATCCCGATCTGGATCGCCGATTATGTGTTGGCCGGTTACGGCACAGGTGCGATCATGGCGGTCCCCGCGCATGACGAACGCGATTTCGCCTTTGCGAAGCAGTTTGGATTGCCCATTCGCACGGTCGTCGAACCCTCTGAACTCTGGCTGAAAAAGACCGGCTCCACCGTGGAGCAATTGACCGAGTGCTTTGCCGAAACGGGCAAGGTCGTGCAATCGGGCGAATTTAACGGCATGGAAACCGAGTCCTGCAAGTCGGCGATCATTGACTGGTTGGAGAAAAAGGGCCTCGGCAAAAAGCGGGTGAACTACAAATTGCGCGATTGGTTATTTAGCCGGCAGCGCTATTGGGGCGAACCGTTTCCCCTCTTGCACGAGATTGACGAGGCGGGCAAACCGACCGGCCGCATCGATCCGGTGGACATCAAGGACTTACCGTTGCGTTTGCCCAAGCTGGATGATTACAAGCCTTCCGGCCGGCCCGAGCCGCCGCTTGGCAAGGCGGAAGACTGGGTGATTGTGGAGAAGAACGGTCGCAAATATCGCCGTGAGCTCAACACCATGCCGCAGTGGGCGGGCTCGTGCTGGTATTACCTGCGCTACATCGACCCGAACAACAAGGGAGCGTTCTGCGACAACGCGCTCGAACAGTACTGGATGCCAGTCGATCTCTATGTGGGCGGGGCGGAGCATGCCGTGCTTCACCTGCTTTATTCGCGTTTCTGGCACAAGGTGCTCTTTGACCGCGGCCATGTCAAGGATCGCGAACCGTTTCAAAAACTGGTCAACCAGGGAATGATCCTGGGGGAAATGGAATTTAATGGTTTCCAATCGTCCTTGAGCGAGTGGGTGAGCGCCCGCGAAGTCGAATTCGATGGATCCGCACCCAAGCTCAAGTCCACCTCCGCGGAACTAAAAGCGGTCCGACTCGAGGAAGAGCTGCTTGAGAAGAAAGGCGAGTTTTTCGTTCTCAAGGAAAACCCAAATGTCCGGGTCGATGCCCGTTCCTACAAGATGTCGAAAAGCCGGGGCAATGTCATCAACCCCGACGATGTCGTTAGCGAATTCGGCGCCGACAGCTTGCGGCTCTATGAAATGTTCATGGGGCCGCTCGAGGCGACCAAGCCCTGGTCGATGCGCGGCGTCGAAGGGGTGTTTCGTTTCCTGGGCCGCGTCTGGCGGTTATTTGTCGACGACCGCTCCGAGACGGTGCAACTGTCGCCCCAGGTCGTAGACGAAGCCCCGGAAAAAGAAACGCTCAGGCTTTTGCACAAGACGATTCAGAAGGTCACCGACGATCTGGACGGAATGCGTTTCAACACGGCGATTTCCGCGATGATGGAATTCGTCAACCACCTGACTCCCCTGGCAAAGAAGCCGCGAGCGGTGCTCGAAACATTTGTCCTGCTCCTCGCGCCGTTCTCGCCGCATATTGCCGAGGAGCTCTGGCAAACGCTTGGGAAATCGAATTCGCTTGCCTATGAACCCTGGCCCGGGTTCGATCCGGCGCTGCTTGTGGCCGACCAGGTCGAAATTCCCGTGCAGATTGCCGGTAAGGTGCGCGCGAGGATTTTGGTTCCCTCGGGGCTGACCCAGGCGCAGCTTCAGGAGGCGGCACTGGCCGATCCCAAGGTTCAGGCTCAGTTGGAAGGAAAAACGATTCGCAAGGCGATCGTCGTTCCCGACAAGATGGTGAATTTGGTCGTCGGCTAATCTGCGGAATCGGCAAATGTGTTGGTGATGCCCTGAATCGCAAGGCCGCGGTTCAGGGCTCGCCGACCGGGAGTTCAAGCGCCGGTAGTTGCGGATTTTCGAAAACGACGATCGCTTTGGCCCCGGCCGCGACCGGGCCGCTCTGCCGAAACTCCAGCGTCATTTTCGCGCCGGGGCCCTTGCTCATTTTGCAAGTCAGTCCCGCAGGCGTTTCCACCTTGGCGACGCGTACCAACTGATCACCGGGCCGCGAGAGGATCACTCGCGCGCTCCCCTGGCCGAACGAGCGAATTTCCGCAGGCGTTGCCTCGACTTTTTGCAGCGCGCTCGTTTCGAGGTGGATGGGAACTTCAAGGGTTGGATAGGCCGGATCATTCGTTTCCAGCACGATGAATCCCCTTTGCGAGCCCAGGTGTCCGGGCAATTTCTCCACCAAAATTTCGTTATCGGCCGGTGCGGCCTTGCTAAGGCTGACCCGAATTCCGGGCAGATTGCATTTCGCCGATTTCACTTCAATGCCGGGAGAACGGCGGTCCTTGAGGGTGAGTTGGCTCGTGGCGCGACCGGTGCCGCGAAAAGACAGAATCGTTGGTTGGCAAATGATATCACCCACCAGTTCCGCCTTGGCCCAAAATTCCATCTTCTTCATCTCTGTCCCTTCGCGGTAGTGAGCCGTCACCTTCCAGGAAACGGCGCCCTCCGGCTGAGACAGGGTGCGGATGCGCGCCGTGAGATCTACGGTCTGGCCGGGCGCGATCCTTTTTTCGCTGATCTGGGGCTCAACGCAGTGGCATCCCGCCTGAATTTGCGCGATTTCCAACGGTTGGTCGCCTGGGTTGTTCCATTTCCAGGTGGCCGGACCTGACCAGCCCCGCCCCACCTTGCCCAGATCCACAACGGTGCTCGGTTCCTGCGGAAGGGCCGCTCCCATGGGGAGGGAGATGAGATTGAGACAAAAAGCCAAAAGAAGCTTTAAGGAGCAGGTCATGGCGCTAGCTTTCCAGAAGGATTCCAAGGCCTCTCTTTTCGAGCAAAATGAGGCTTTGGGGCAAGCGGAATTTTCTGCAAGTGCGGGAAACGAGTTTTGGGGTTTCCCCCGGATGCCGGCGGAAGTGAAAATGAGCATGGGAGAATCGAAGCCATGCGGTTGACGCTCAAAAGACTTCTCGATTATGGAGAAGATCGCCTTTCGCCGGAACAAACCCGCGAACTGGGGCAAATTCTCGCCGAACACCCCGATGCCGCCAAGCTGGTCCAGGTGCTTGAAAAAGCAGGCAAGGGGCCGCGCGTGGCGCGCGGTGAAGAAGAATCGCGCGTTCCCCTTTCGCAACTGGCACTCTACCTCGACGACCGGATGGATCAGGTCGCGGAGACGGAATTCGAAAAAAGAGCCTACCGCGATCCCGAATTGCTTGGCGAGATTGCCCGCTGCCACGAAGCGCTCAGCCGGGCGCTGCCCACGCCCACCCTGGCGGGGGAAGGCGATGGAAACGAAGGTCCCGCCTCGCTTGCCTGGCCTGGCGGAAAACTTAGCCTCACGCAGATTCAGTCGATCGTCAATGGAGATGGGTTGCCCGACGATGACGACGAGAGCCCGCCCGGCTGGAAAAGCCCCTATTACCATCTGGAAAAGCATGTATTCGACAAAAACCCCGATCGCTTTGGCGGCCTGGAGTGGGAAAACGCGCGCGGCTGGCTCTGGAGGTCGGTGTTCATCGGCATTTGCCTGGTGGCGCTTTCGGGCGCGTTGACCTTTTACAACGATCAGGAGAAATGGGATCTGTTTGCCCGGACCGACCAGCCCAGGCCCGCCGGTGGCGGGGCCGATCCATCGGGCGGTCCAAAAGCCGACAATCAGAAGGACCATCAACAAGAGAACCAAAAGGCCGCGGGTGCGGGCAAAGAGCAGGGCACGGGCAAAGACTCGAGTAAGGGGAAGGAGCGGCCAACCGACGGCATATCGGGCGAAACCAAAAAAGCTCCTCCGGTCAAAGGCAACGAAAACAAGGCGAACGAAAAAAAGGGAAATGAAAAGTCCGATCTTCAACTTGTGAGTGGTGAGGGAAAGACGGACAAGGGGTCGGATAAGAAAAACGATACGGCCAACTCGAAGCCCCCCGTCGGCACCATGCCGCCGGTTGAGCCTGGCCCCATGCCCCCTGTCGAGGCAGGGCAGGCGCAGGTTGGTCCAGCGGCTGGGACCCCGGTCGATGGCGTGCCGTTACTCATGTGGGCCAAGGGGGCCGATCCGCAAAAACTCAAGGAACACGAACTGGTTTCGTGGGGCCGTGAGATCTTCGTTCCGCCTGGTTTTGCCGGGGTCATCGATTCGGGCGCGGGCTGGAAAGTCGTCACAATTGGCAATTGCCCGTCGCTGTCCGGCCGCGACCTGCCCCTGGGAACCCGGTTTCGACTCGAGGCGGGTTTGAAACCGGGCAAGCCGGCACTGGCGCTCACCGAAGGCCGCGTGGAAATCATCGGCTCGTTTACCTCGCCCGATGACAGCCTGGCTTTACGGGTTTGTGGGCAGGAATTGCACATCACCAGTCCGGGAAAGTTCCACTTTCTTTTGGAAGTCATTCCGCGTTTGCCCCGAAGCGAAGAGACCGACTGGACCATCTTCGTGGCGGATGGCGCCATCCGGCTCCAAGAGCATAGCAACGATAGTCCGGCGCTCATGGTCGCGCCTCCGGGACTTTGCCAGGCCAAACACAGCCCGCTTACGGGCATCTCGATGGAGAAGCGAGGCAAGGCCCCGTATGGCATGATGATCGAGGCTGTCCGGGCCCTGGGCAGGTTCAAGGATTTCACCGCGGCCGGGGTGGAAGTGCTCTCAGGCGGCAAGGATAAGGTGCTTTCGGCGGGGGACCTCGAACGGCAGTTCATTCAGCCGTCGGCGAATTTGCCCAAGAGGGTGCTCCTGGTCTATTTGAGCGCCTGGATCGACGATGTGAAATTGCCGTTCAAGGGGTTGATCGACAATCGAGCCTCCATGAAAGATCTGCGTGAGGCGGCCGTCATTTCGCTTGGGCAAATGTCGCGCGATCGGCGTGCCGCCTGGGAGAAGGCGTTTTTGGCGCCCGCGCCGGGCCAACCTTCGGCCGCCGAGGCGGCCGTTCCTGGGGAAATCGATCCCTTTCGCAAGCTGGTCGAGGCCATCGGCAAGGGGGAATTCGTGCCGGCGCTGGTCGATAAGTCGCTTGAACTCTTGGTGGACGGCAAATCGCTGGCTTTGCGAGAGGTTGCCTATCAATACCTTCGGATGGTCAATTCACCCGATGAGGGGCCGCGCTATGATCCGGCCGAATCGGAGAATGCGCGAAAACTGGCGCAGAAAGAGTGGAAGCGCCTGGCCAAGGGTGATCAGGGAGTTCCGTGATCGCCCCACCGTTCACCATCTCGGTCGATCAACTCCCTAGGAAAGCCCTTGATGTGTTGCGCCCACCATCTCGGTCGATCAACTCTGTAGGAAAACCCTTGATGAGTTGGGCTTGGCCAATTCGAATTGGCCAGAAGCTGGGGCCATCAGGTTGGGCGAAGCAGGACCCATTCGGCTAGAAAGCGAGCATGGCCATTCCGGCTCGCTTCAAACGCCTAAGATCTCAAGAACCGAATTCCGAGTCAATCATGCGTGCCGTTGTTATTGATCACCCTGGTCCCGTCGAAAACTTTCGGCTTGTCCAGATCGACCCTCCTGCGCCGGGGCCGGGCGAAGTGCAAGTGCGTGTGCGGGCCGCATCGGTCAATCCGATCGATCTTTACATTCGCTCAGGCACCGTGCCGATGTCTTTACCCCTGCCTTTCAGCTCCGGTTGCGATTTCGCCGGGGAGGTCAGCGCGCTGGGCCAAGGCGTCAGCGGTTTCCAGTTGGGACAGAGGGTCTGGGGCTCCAACCAGGGTTTGCTCGGCCGGCAGGGCACCTTGCGCGAATACATCGCCGTGGCCTGCGGCTATGTCTATCCCTCGCCTGAAGGAGTCAGCGATGAAACGCTGGCCGGCTCGGCCTTGACCGGAATCACCGCCCATCTGGCCCTGTTTGCCAATGGCGCCCTCAAGGCGGGCGACAAGGTTGTCATTCAGGGGGGAAGCGGCGGCGTCGGCAGTATGGCAGTGCAAATGGCGCGCATCGCGGGCGCCAAGGTGGCAACCACGGTGAGAGACGCGGCCAAGGCGCAGTTGGCGCAGTCGCTTGGCGCCGAAAAGACGGTTCTTTTTGGTGAGGAAATTTACACCCCGTTACGCGACTGGGCCGCTCCGAGCGGCATCGATGTCTGGCTCGAAACCCAAAGAGAGCCCGACTTCCTCAATATCGTGCCAGGCATGGCCGCGCGCGGGCGCATCGTCATTTTGGCCGGCCGCACCGCCCAGCCGGTTTTTCCGGTCGGGCCGTTTTATGTCAAAGGGCTGACCCTCAAGGGGTTTGCCATGTTCAATGCCACGCCGCAAGAACAGGCGGTATGCGCCGCCGACATGGGCAAGTGGCTCGCTTCGGGCGCGCTGACCTGCCCGGTGGGCAAGGTCTTTGAACTGGAACAAGCGGCCGACGCGCATCGCTTCCTCGCGGAAAATACGCTGGGATTCGCGGGCGCCTTGACCGGCAAAGTGGTCATCAGGATAGAAGGATAAACTGATTCGATGGGCTCGGAACCGACCATTTGCCTGCGGGGGATGAACGGTCAAACCCAGGACCAATTTTGGGAATTGGTTCAGGTGGGCCGCATTGGCCGGCTGGACACGCTCGATATCGTGCTCGAAGACACCTCGGTCAGCCGCCAACACGCCGAACTGCGCGCGACCGAGCTGGGTTGGCGTTTGATCGATCTGGGCAGCACGAACGGTACCTACCTCAACGGCCAAAAGCTGGGGCAAGGGCAGTGGCCGATCCGCGTCAAGGACCTGGTCAAATGCGGCGATCTCATCGTTCGCATCGAGTCGATGACCCACCCCAAGGTTGACCAGGGGGATAAAGACAGCCAGGGCACCGACATCATCTGCGTCGAATCGATCCAGAGCCTTGCCTGGGACGGCGCGATCAGGCAGATGACCGGGCAGATCACCGATTCACCCGCGACTCAAAAACAATTGTTGGCACTCTTTCGCGCCGGGTCGCACCTGGTGCGGCTGGGCAATGAATCGGAGCTCTTGCGCAATATTCTTGAAGACGCCGTGCAGACCCTCGACGCCCAGCGTGGGGCGATCGTGCTGGCCGAAGGCAACCCGATCAAGCTCAGCGTCAAGGCGATCAGCGAAGGGCGCAAGCCGCCAGCGCGTAGCGGCGAATCGTCGCGCACGGCCTACAGCCAGAGTCTGGCGAGGCGCTGTTTCGATTCGGGCGAATCGGTTCTTTGCCGCAAGGTCGAAGACGACCCCTTTTTGTCGTCGGCGCAAAGCGTCGCCGAAGGGATGATGACCTCGGTCATTTGCGCCTTGCTGCGCACCCCTAGGGCGAAGCTGGGCATCCTTCATCTGGACCGAGGTCCGGGGCAAAAGCCTTTTACTTCGGAAGATCACCGGCTGGCCGATGCGCTGGCGGCTCAGGTTTCGATTGGGATCGAAGCGGCGCTCTTGCTCAAAAAGCAGCGCTCCCGCTTTCTTGAAGTCATCCAAACCCTGGCACAGATCATCGAAGTGAGAGACGACTACACTGGCAACCATACGCGCCGGGTCACGCGTTATGCGGAACATTTGGGGCAGGCGCTCGAGTTGACGCTCGATCAGATGGACCTGATCAGTCTGGGCACGCCCTTGCACGACATCGGCAAAATCGGGGTGGACGATGCGATTTTGCGCAAGGTCGGCCGGTTGACCGAAGAAGAATACTTCAAGATGAAGACGCACACGGTGCTCGGCGGGCAGATCATTGCGATCATGCCTGACCTGGCTCCGATCCTGCCGATCGTGCGCAATCACCACGAGCGTTTTGACGGCACGGGCTATCCCGATAAGCTTGCGGGCCACGAGATTCCCTTACTGGCCCGCGTCGTGGCGATCGCCGATGCCTTCGATGCGATGACGAGCGATCGCCCATACCGGCCTGCGTTTGGCCTGGACCGAGCTTTTCAGGAGCTGGAGCGGCTCGCGGGCAGTCAATTCGATCCCAAAATGGTCCATACCTTTCTGGCGATTCGCTCCAAGATTGAAATCGAATGGGCGAAACATCACGGGACCGCCGGCGCATAAGAGGCCAAAAAGGATCTCCCGGATCGTCCCTGAGCGTTGCCTCCTGCTTTGAGCTTGGGAATGGCATGAAGGATCAAGGAAGTTGAATAAGACCGAGAATTTGGACATTGCGGATGGTTTGACCGATTCGGCAATCACGACAGGACCAGAGGCGCCCCCGGAGCTCCCCTTACACCGCCCGGCAACCGGCCTGACGACCGAGCCTTACCTCTGGATGCTCGCCGGCAGTTTCTCTTTCACCTGCATGGGAGTCTGGACTTATCGGCTGGGGCTGGGCAGCGGCCCTGATGCCGACTGGCGCGTCATCGCGTTGTTTCGCAGTGCCATCGCCTTTGTGGCGGCGCTCCTTATCTGCCAAGTTAGCGGGCATCAACTCCTCGTTTTTCGCCCGGCGATCCTGTGGCTGCGCAGTTTCGCCGGCTGCGCCAGCATGGTGTGCACCTTCTTCGCGCTAACCCGATTGCCGACTCCCGAAGTGCTCACCTTCACGAACACCTACCCGATTTGGATCAGTCTCTTTTCGGTGTTTGTGTTGCGCGAATGGCCGGGGTGGGGAGTGATTGGCGCTTCGGCGATGGGGGTCGCGGGTGTGGCCCTGGTCATGCAGCCTCACGGGGCCGCCGACCCCTGGGCCATTGCCTCGGCGCTGGCCGCTTCCGTTTTTACCGCGATCGCGATGATGGGGCTTAACCGGCTTGGCGCCTACCCAGCGTGGGCGATTGTCACCCATTTTTCCGGGCTGGCCACGCTGACCTGTTTTTTGCTTTTGATCTTTTGGCCTGGCTGGATGAGCGATGCGGATCTGTCGATGGAAGGTACTTCCTTGCTCATGCTCGCCGGAGTCGGGGCGGGGGCGACCCTGGGGCAATGGTGCTTGACCCAGGCGTTTACGAAAGGTGTGGCGGCGCGGGTTTCGATCGTGGGGTTGAGCCAGGTTTGCTTTGGACTCCTGATCGAAACGATTTTTTTTGGCCGGGTCTGGAATCCGGTGACCACGGCCGGGATGGCGATGGTGCTTCTGCCCACTGCCTGGATCATGAGCCGGCGAAAGGGTTGACGGCACCTTGCACCCAATGGCATGCTAGGACCCAATGAGTCCCACTCTGGGTTCGTTTGGGTGAGCCGATGAAACCTGCCTACTGGGTCGTGATCGTTTTTCTTGCCCTGATTCTCTTGGCGATGGGGCTTGGCAAACTTCCAATTTGGATCCTGGCCATCTACTTCGCGATGAGCGTTTGCACCTTTTTCTTTTATGCGGTCGACAAGTCGGCCGCGACCAAGGATCGCTGGCGCACTTCGGAGAACACCCTGCATGGGCTGGCCCTATTCGGGGGGTGGCCTGGCGCGATGATCGCCCAGCAGTCGCTGCGGCACAAATCGACGAAAAAGACCTTTCAAATGATCTTTTGGATGACCGTCGCGGTGAATTCGGGCCTGCTTGCCTGGTTGGCCATGTCGGGCTGGGTCGCATCGAACTAAACCTTCCGACGCTCCGCCTTGTTCTCCTCCCCGCCCATCGTGCGGTGAAAATAACAATCCCTTCATTCTCTGGTTCCTGATCCCACGATGGATAGGGGGCCGATCCTCATTCGATTACAATGAAAGTGGCGATTCGAGGCAGGCGCACCGTGGTCTGCCAAAGCAGGGGTCGACAACTCCGGGCACGAGGCAACGGAGTTATCCCCCTCGCGGATCCCACTGAAATCACTCCAGGGAAGGAGGCCATGCACCGCAATTGAGCGCGGCCAGTACACCGGCTTGCGTGGGAGTTACAAGGTCATGAACGCTCCACCGGTTTTCAAGGCGTTTTTGAGGTCATTGACCCTGGGACTGAGTCTGTCAGCCGGGCTTGCCCTCGCCGTCACCCCGTCGCCGGTGCAGGCAGGCGGCAGCCATGGGGGAGGTGGCGGCGGCCACGGCGGTGGAGGTGGCGGTCACGGGGGCGGTGGTGGCCATGGTGGTGGCGGGGGGCACGGCGGCGGATCGGGCGGCTCGTCCAGCCATAGCAGCTCCATGGGCCGTAGCAGCAGCGTCGGCAGCGGCAGTTTCCACTCGTCTTCAGGCGCGCCTTCGCGCTCCAGTGGCGGGCCAAGTTATTCACCCGGCGGCTTCGGCGGTTCGCCGAACTCGACCAGCCGGCCGGTGACGCACAATTCGCCTTATTCGACGAACAGTACCCGTACACCCACCGGCAATAGCCAGTTCAACTCGGCCGGTAGCCCCAATAGCTCGCTTGGCAACACAAGCCCCAAAGACTTCAGCTCGCTCAACAGTTCGCGCACGAGTAGTCCTCGAGATTCCAGCTCGCTCAATCGTTCCAACACCACAAGCCCCAGAGAATTCAACTCGGCGATGCCCAAGTCGACGCCGATCGACCCGACGGGACAGAACCTTTCGAATTCATCCCGGATAGGCAGCGGTGTAAGTGGCGCTCGCGAGGTCGGCGGCGGAAACCTCACCGTCCACACGGCGGGATATCGCGGCCTGGGTAACTCCTCCAACATCGACCGTAACGGCTCACAAAACTCGACCCTCGGGGGCCTGCGCGCCGGCGGCTTGAATGGAAATGGCGCCAATCATCTGCCCGGTGAGTTCCATGGCGCCGGCAGGGCCTTCAACCAGGCGAACGGGCACAATTGCCAGCCTTACTCGCACTCACATCTCAACCAATATTGCAATCAGATTCGCGGCAACTTTTATGGCGGCGGCTTTTACACCAGCGGCTGGTATGGCAACTATTTTTCTCCCTGGTGGCCAGGCCTCTGGTACGGCGGCGGTTTGTGGAACAATCTAAACTACGGCGGCCTTTGCGGCTTCTGCAATCTCAATCCAGTCGGCTACTCTTACAACTATGGGACCAATGTCGTCTATGCGGGCGAGCAGGTGCTCGTCAACGGCGACTCTGTCGGCACTCCGGCCGACTATTACAAGCAGGCGGCGCGGATCGCCGCCAACGGCAATTCGGCGCCGCTTGGTGCCAAGGAAGAATGGCAGGCGCTTGGGCTTTTCGCACTCAGTAAAAACCAGGAAAGCGATGCGACCAATTTTGTGCAACTCGCCGTCAATAAAGACGGGCTGATTCGCGGCAACTATTACAACTCGGTGCTCAATATCACCTTGCCGGTCACCGGTTCGATCGACAAGCGGACCCAGCGGGCTGCCTGGACGGTGGGCGAAAAATCCGAATCGGTTTACGAAGCCGGCGCCAAAAACCTGACGCAGGAGCAAGCAACCTGCCTCGTTCATTTCAACGACCGCCGCTCCGAACAACTCATTATGACGCGTATGCAGGAACCGCAAAAGGAAGCGCCGCCCGCGGCGCCAAACGACAAATAACGCCACCGAGCCAAGGCCCATTTCTTCTACCGGCAATGTTCGAGCGCCGCATCCATGCGGCGCTCGCGTTCTTTTTTTGGGTTGATCCGCCACAAAGCCGACCGATGCCAATCTGCTAGCGGTAGTTTGTTTCATGGGCGCGGGTAAGCTTGTTGTCGTCCTGGCTCTTTGATTTTTTGGATCGTCGAGACCTTCATGTATATTCCCAGTCACTTTGCCGAAACCGACCCGGAAACCATCCATCGCTTCATCGAAACTCACAGCTTCGGCCTGCTCGTCTCCCAGGTGGCCGGTCGCCCTTTCGCGACTCATCTGCCCATGCTTCTGGAAAGAGGCGCGAATCTGGAAAGAGGCGCGAATCTGGGCGCGGTGAAAAGCGACAGCTTGGGCGCTGCAAAACAAGGGGCGCTTGTGGGCCATTTAGCCCGGGCCAATCCGCACTGGCAATCGCTTGAGAGTTGTCAGGTCATGGCGGTCTTTTCCGGGCCGCACGCCTACATCTCACCCACCTGGTACGAGTCGAAGCAGGTAGTCCCCACCTGGAACTATGCCGCCGTGCACGTCTACGGAACCGTTCGCACGATCGAGGATCCTCAAAGGCTCTTGAAAATCGTAGAGGATAGCGTTTCGACTTATGAAAAGCACTTTCCGTCTCCCTGGTCGATTCCGGACGAACCGCAGATGGTTGAGCGGCTTTTGCGCCAGATCGTCGGATTTCGCCTCGAAATCGAAAGGGTCGAAGCCAAATTCAAAATGAGTCAAAACCAACCGCATGAGCGCAAAGAAAAGGTGATTCGAGCGCTACGGGCGCACAAAAATGAGGAAAGCCACGCCGTCGCCCAACTCATGGAAGCGCGCTTGAGTTCCCAGGCTTAAAGACCTGTCGATTTCCAAGCGGCGTCTCACTCTGGCCCGTTGCGGCAAGTACGGCCGCCCTGGTGTTTGTGGCCCGCAGGCTTCATTCACTGGAAATTATTGACGATTTCATTCGGCCTAACCAGATGGTAGTTTGGCGTTTACGGAATCTGTCTCAATCTTCATCGTCATTTCCCTTGTCCTGGAATCTGGTCACGGCTATCACCTGCCGACCGTGGCCGGTTTGGAGCCTGGGTAGGTTTTCGGCCCTGGTTGGAGCAGTTGAATAAGTCATGGACACCCTTTCGGGTTCGATGTTGCCTCTGGGAATCTTCTTTGCGGAATTGGCCGTGGTGACTCTTTCCACGATTCGCATCATTTTCGTTTCCAGGGGCCAGAAGACCCTTGCGGCCATCCTCGGGTTCCACGAAATCCTCCTGTGGCTTTTCGCCATCGGTCAGATCATGAAGAATCTCGATTCGCCGCTTTGCCATTTCGGCTTCGCGCTGGGATTCACGATGGGCAACTACTTGGGCGTCTGGCTCGAAGGCGTGCTCGCCATGGGCAAACTCTCGGTCGAAATCGTCTCGCCGCAAGAAATCCAGCCCCTTGTCAGCGTACTTTCTTCCAAGGGGTATGGGCTGACCTTCCATGCAGGCATGGGAAAATTGGGGCCGGTGCAGGTGATCAACATGATCATCCGCCGCCGCGACCTCGACCGGGTCTCCACCCTCATTCGCGTGATCGATCCCAAGGCCTTTTTCGCGGTGGCCGAAATTCAGGAAACGGAACGGGGAGTTTTCCCCGCACATTCGGCAAGTTTTTTCCCTTCCATAAAACGCTCTTTGTCGCGCCTGGTTCCGTCGCTCAATCCGGCCAAGGCAAGGCAGCCGCAATCGGAACCCGCGGGCTTGAGCCTTTAACGAGCAAGCCCCGTTACCGCGTCTTCAAGAACGGTGGATTTAGGGCGCTCCCTTGCACACACGGCGGTTGGCGGCGTGGGTGGGGGGCGCTTGTTCTATTTCGCGTTGACCCGACTGGGAAATCGTCATGGCAAAGGTTCTGGTGCTCTATGACTCGCATTCGGGCAACACCGCGAAGATGGCCCAGTTCGTCGCGGAAGGTGCGGCCAAAATTCCACAAACGGAAGTTCGCATCCGCACGATCGAGGATGCCAGCGCGAAGGACGACATCCACTGGTGCGATGGTCTGGCCTTAGGCAGTCCGACCAACATGGGCATTCTCTCCTGGAAGATGAAGCGTTTCTGGGACGAAACGATGTTTCATGAATGGATGAAAGTCGATGGTCGCATCGGCTGTGCCTTTTCCTCCGAAGGCGGTTGGGGCGGGGGCGCCGAACTGACCTGCCAGTCGCTTTGCACGGTCATGATCAATTTCGGTTTTCTGGTATTCGGCGTCACCGACTATGTGAGCAAAACGGGCACGGCTCATTACGGTTCCACCGTGGTGCGTGAACCGCGCGACGAAGAAGATAAGGATGTCTGCCGGGTGCTGGGCCAGCGCCTTGCCGAATGGTGTGCGGTCTTCACCGAAGGGCGCAAGGACCAGCATCCCGCAACGAAAATGGATTCTCGCAAGTTGCCCGGTTGATCGGACGGTTCGGTGTCCCGATCGACATGCCACGACATGCCAGCGAAACGGTTCGATCGGTGCCGGCTCTCAACTGGGTGTGGAAAGCGGCGCGACTTTGAGTCCAAGCTTCTGACACATGTCAAGCATGGCCAGCGTGATTGCCTCGCGAAATTGGTTGGCCTGCGCTTCCTTCCCTTTGACGTAGGCGGTGTAGCGCAATTCCAGGCCCATTTCGGCAATTCCTTGGATCATGGCCTCTCCCCGGTTGGGATCGAGATCGTCGCGCTCTTTGAGCCATTTCTGCACATCGTTGCGCAGTTGCAGGAGTGACTGCGGCGCATTATCGGTGTCGAGGTAGATCTGTCCCTGTATGCGCCGAAAGGCGCGCACTCCCAAATTATCGATCGTGCTGCCGGCGAGATTGGAATTGGGCACGATCAAAATCGAATCTTCCTTGGTTTTAAGGCGGGTGCTGCGAAACCCGACCGATTCGACCGTCCCTTCATGCGACCCGGTATGAATCAGATCTCCCACGCTGAAGCTGCGATCGCCAATGAGAAGCATCGTCGCGAATAGATTTTTGAGCGAGTCTTGCGCGGCCAGCGACACGGCCAGGCCGACCACGCCCAGGCCCGCGAGGAAACGCGCAAGCAGCGTCCCTTCGTCAAAGCAGGAGACGATGAAAATGAGCGCGCCGACAACGAGCATCACCTTGACGATGCGCGCCAAAAAAGGCAATAAAAGATCTTGAAAGCCTTGAATTTGCTTCTGGTCGCGGTGTTTGTTGCACCAGAGCAACACGAGATCGACGACGCCGAATCCCGACCAGATGATCATCGCGGTGACGAAGAAGTCATCGAGCGTATAGATGATCGCGCCGACCGCCATCGGCAAATCGAGCCAGGGGATGAGGAAGATGCCGGCGCCGACGACGATGAGAAATCGTATCGATCGCAAACAGCCGTGGATTTTGGGGCGCTCCTCGCGGCCGTGAAAACCGAGCTGCCAGGCGATGAGCGGGTCGAGGATCGAGCCCAGGACGACAAAACCAAGCCAGAGTAGCGCCGGCAAGAAGAGTAGACCCAGCCATTGCCAAAGTTGAAGCGGTCCCAGTTTAACCTTCAACCCACCGGGGAGCAAAAACCGGATGCGCAAGCCGGGCGCGGCCCACCAGGAGGGAAGCGTTTCGATGAACGGCCGCGAAGTCAGGGTGGGGTCGACCGGCACATCGGCCATTCGTTCCATGGCTTGATCGAGGCCGGCCACGGTCGAATCGGTGAAGCGCCAGCCGGCATCGACCTGATCGGCCGAGCGGGAAATCGAGATCCGTCCGATCGGGCCACGATGCCAGAGATAGCGCGGTCCCTGCGCATCGGAAGGGATCTCGTGAAAATAGACCCAGCCGATCCGGTCGATTACCGCCTTGAGTTTTAACGCGAGCAAGGGGCCCATCTGGCTGCGCGCCGAAATGGGCAAGTCGCTTAAATCGAGGCACTCGGCGGCTTCCTTGTAGCGGCCGTCGTTGACGGCGCGCAGAAACGTGATGAAAGTTTCTCGCGGGCTGGATCGGCCCGAATTCATTTCGCCGAAGCCTTTTTCTTGAGGCGTCAGGCTTTCGAACATGGTGGGAATGCGCAGGACGGTGTCCTCGCTGAAGCCCCAGCGCCCATCGGCGCGGCGAACGAGGCGCACTTTGATCCCCTTGTCGGCCAGGGTCGTTGTCGGCGCGGTCCAGCGGTCATCCAGTTCTTGAATGCTTGGCTTGAGTTTGCGCAGGATGATTTCCAGCTTTTCGGCATACTTTGGGCCAATTCGGGCCGCTTCCTCTTCGGTGAAGTTGGCGAGGTCAAGGTAGCTGGTGCACTTGCTGACGAAGGCGTCGTCATGCTCGGCCTGGTCGATGGCGCGCAAAAAGGTTTCCATCATCTTTTTGGGCGACGAATACTCGGCGGTGACCGCCGGGGGAAGCTTGGGACCGGCCGCGAAACTTGCCGGGTCGGGCAGGACCTTGTTGAGGATTCGCCAGCGGATATCGGGCGGGCGGTCCTTCATCTTTTGCCAGAGCGATTCGATCCGCCTGACCGTGCCCGTATTGAAGGCCCACCTTGGCGGGGCGTTTTCGTCCACCACTTTCGAACAGACGATTGCTCCTTCGGTGCTGGACCACCAGGCGTAGGCGGGCCGCGTCGGATCGATGGGAATGTCTTGAAAGTACAAAAAACCGATCCGCTGCATGGATGAGGCGAGCAGGGCGGCGAGGCGGGGCCCTTCGCTACGGCGCACTTCGGGAGAGAGTTCGCGCAGGTCGAGACAGCGGGCGGCCGTTTCCCAGTTTCCTGACAGGGCACTGCCCAGAAAGGTCTCAAACAACTGGGTGGCGTCGCCTAAACCCTCTTCGAATTTCCTTCGTTCATCCTCGTACGATTTGTTTTGATCGATGACCTTGCGGTAGGTTGCCGTCAGTTGCGCGATGGTGGATCGATTAAAGCGCCAGAGCCGATCCTTGCCCCGCTCTAGCGTGATCGCGGCGTCGGGGCCAATACGAACCAGGGTGGCGCTCTCGGGCTGTTCGGCGGCCGAAACGGAGACAAATGGCGGCGAGAGAAGATCGAGGATTTCACCCAGAAAAATGACCAACTGCCCTTTTTCCTCGGCACCGATTCCGGGCGGAAAATCGAGACAGGATTGCGCCACCGGCATGGCTTCGCCGACATGTTCTTTCATCGCTTCCCAGGCGAAGCTGAAGGTTTCGAGCGTGGCGCGCGGCGTCGCGAGGTTTTTGGGAAAGGGGGGCTTTGGGGCGGCAGGAAGGGGATTTTGCGCGCGCAGAACAAAGTTGAAATTGGTGCGCAAAAAGGTGCAAGCAAGCAAAATGAATAAAAGGTTGGCGGTCCGCTTTCTCCAACTCATGAAACCCTCCAAGCCGCAAGATGGGCGACTTTGATTGTTGGGAGTGGACAAGGAGCAAAGAGTTTCGAAGCGAAGGAGTCTAAGACCCCAGAAAATCGACGATGTGATTGGGCATTGCCGAAGGTGGGACTCGAACCCACACGCCCGTGAGGACACTGGATTTTGAGTCCAGCGCGTCTGCCATTCCGCCACTTCGGCTGATCCTGAGCGATCGGGGCCGATTTCTCAACCGCCTGCTCATCATGGAACCATCTTATCATACGAGCGCGTACTCGGCAGGCAAACCGATCCTCGCGTCGAAAAATCTCGGGCGGTTCGTGCCGGTTGCCAAGGCGGCCCTTGAGGAAATTCCTCCGTAAAAGAGTGTTCCCCGATCAAGCAACTGGGTTGCAACCACGGTGGAAGCCAAAACTCAAAGAAGCTAACGGATTTAGAGGGGAAGGCTAATGAGGCGCTTGAGGTATTGATTGGCGGGAAGGTTGCCCAAAACGCTGACCGCTTGATTGAGCGCATCCTGCTGGGAATTTCCCAGAAATATTGGGGGATTGGGCAGGCCAATGTTGGCGCCATAGACGACTTTGGCCGTGAACGGGTTGGGAAGACCCCACACCGGCGGCGTCTTGAACACATCCACGATGTAGTAATTGTGGTGAAAGTCGGACAATTCGCCCGATTCGTCGCGCGCTTCCTTGATGAAGGTGACCGTCGCCAAAAAGCCCGATTCTTGTGCCATTGCGTCCATTAAGTGGTCCCTTAAGCGGCGCCCAACCCGGTCAAGCGGGAAATGACCGGGCAGTCCAGGAGCCTCATCATGAACATGCCGTTCTTTTCACTCTTTATGTTTTGGGAATTTTCCCGATCGTTGGAAGGAGCGGTCGAAGTTGAGGAAAGGCGAATCGGGTTTCCTCGCCCGCAAAGACGAAGAACGGCCGATGAAAAAGGCAATAATAAAGTCAAAAATCAATAGAAAATCAAAGCCTAAGAAAATAAAGAAATAGATAATTAAAGAAGCGGGGGAGGCCAGCCTCCCCCGCTTCTTTAATTATCTTTGGGGCACCCAACAGGAGATTGCCCGTTTCAATGTCTTAGGCGGGGGTGGGTGGCGCCGCCGCGGCCGCTGCTTCGGCTGCCTTGATTCGTTCGGCGAGTTCGGGGCTGACCTTGGCGGTCGACTTGCACTTGGGGTAAGCGGCGCAGCCGAGGAAGTACCTGCCGCGAAATGCCTTTAAGGCCATGGGCCCGCCGCATTCCACGCAGGTTTCCGTGACCTCAACCTGGAGCGGTTGCTTTTTGGGTGCCGGCGGCGGCAGGGCATTGCCGAGTTTCTCCTTGAGCTCGGCGGTGATCTGCTTGGTCGAGCGGCACTTGGGGTAAGCGGTGCAGCCCAGGAACGGCCCACGCGGACCCCGGCGGATGGCCATGGGCGCGCCGCATTTTTCGCAGGCGATGCCCAGATCCTTTTGCTCGACCGGCTTGCCCTCGGCGTCCACATCCTTGGCGTTTTTGCACTTGGGATAGCCGCTGCACGCCAGGAAAGGGCCGCGCCGGCCCTCGCGAATGACCATTTCCTTGCCGCACTTTTCGCAAACCTGGCCCGTCGGCTTGACCGCCGCGACCGGCTGTCCATCGGTGCCGATGTTCATGACCGTCTTGCATTCGGGGTAACCCGAACAGCCCAGGAACGGCCCGTTCTTGCCGTTGCGTTCGACCAGAAACTTGCCGCAGGTGGGGCAGGGGAATTCGGTAACCTTGGGCTTTTCCCGTTCTTCTCCCTCGGCCTGACCGGGCCGCTTGATGTAGTTGCATTCGGGATAGCCGGTGCAACCGAAGAATCGGCCCCGGCGGCTGAATTTCTCGGTGAGCGGTTTGCCGCACTTGGGGCATTTTTCCTCGGAAGTGGCAAACGCCTCCTTGGCCGACCCGACCGCCTCCTGGAAGGAGCCGTAAAACTCGTCGAGCACCTGATTGCGCGGAATGTGATCGGTTTCGATCCGGTCGAGTTCGCCTTCCATATGGGAGGTGAATTTCATTTCCATGACATGGGGAAACCGCTCGACCAGAAGGTCGGTCACCTTCATGCCGATTTCGGAGGCGTAAAAGCGCCGTTCCTTCTGTTCGACATAGCCCCGTTCCTGGATCTTGCTGATGATGGTCGCGTAGGTGCTGGGCCGGCCGATTCCCTCTTTTTCGAGGGTGCGTACCAGGCTGGCTTCGTTGAAGCGCGGGGGCGGCTGGGTGAAGTGTTGGCCGGCGAGCAGATCGAGCAAACCCAGCTGGGCCTGCACCTTGAGCGCGGGGAGGGTCGCTTCTTCTCCCTTGGCGCTGCCGGGAAAAAGTTTTCGCCAGCCGTCAAATTGCAAGACGCGGCCGGTGGCGCGGAACTGTCCTTCGCCCGCCTCGATGGTGGCGGTGGTCAACTGATAAACGGCCGGCTTCATCTGGCTGGCCATGAACCGGTTGTAAATGAGGGCGTAGAGCTTGGCCTGCTCCGGCTGCAAAAGGGCCGTGACGCGCTGCGGCGTCCAGCTCAAGTCGGTGGGGCGGATCGCTTCGTGGGCTTCCTGGGCGCTCTTGCCTGAGGTGTAGCGGTTCGGTTTGTCGGGAATGTAGTTTTTCCCGTGCTTCTGTTCGATTTCGATACGAACCGCCTTGAGCGCATCTTCGGAGACGCGCGTGCTGTCGGTACGCATGTAAGTGATGAGCGCCACGGAACCTTCGCTACCGAGGTCGACGCCTTCGTAAAGGCGCTGCGCGGTGCTCATCGTGCGCCTGGCCGAATAGCCCAAACGCATCGCTGCCTGTTGTTGCAAGGTGCTCGTGGTGAAAGGCGGCGGAGCGCGATCCTGGCGTTCTTTCTCCTCGATTTGCGAAACCTTGTAGGCGGCCTTCTGCAGGCTCTCGCCAATGGCCCGGGCTGTTTTTTCTTCCGAACAGGCGAATTTTTCGCCCTTCCACTGCACCAAATCCGCGACGAAGGCGCCCTTGGGCAATTCCTGCGCTTCGGCGGGGACAGGGACCTCCCCGTCGGCGCCATCGGCCAGGGCTTCGGCTGCTTCGTCCTCCTCTTTTTGTTTGGTCTTCGATTTGTCTTTTTTGTCGAGCTTGACCTTGAATTCGGCCGATTTGCCGCCGGCCTTGTCGGCCGTCAGGGTCGCTTCGATTTTCCAGTATTCTTCGGCTTTGAACGCCTGAATTTCCCGTTCGCGCTCGACAATGAGACGCACGGCGACCGACTGGACGCGCCCGGCGCTGAGTTGCTGGGCGAGGCGGCGGCTGATGAGCGGGCTGAGCTGATACCCCACGACACGGTCAAGGAAGCGGCGGGCCTCCTGGGCCGATACCTTGTCCATATCGATGGCGCGCGGCGACGCAAAGGCGTCCTGCACCGCCTTTTTGGTGATTTCGTTAAAGGTTACCCGGCGGACATTTTCATCCTTGAGGCCGAGGGCTTCCTTCAAGTGCCAGGCGATCGCTTCTCCCTCGCGGTCCGGGTCGGGAGCGAGGTAAACGATGTCGGCCGCCTTGGCTGATTTTTTCAGCGAGGTAAGGAGCGCCTTACGGTCTTCCAGCGGCCGATAAGAGGGGATCCAGCCTTGCTCGATCTCGATGCCCAGCTTGCTCTTGGGCAAATCGCGCACATGGCCCTTGCTCGCAGCCACTTCGAAACCGGGTCCAAGATATTTCTGGATGGTCTTTGCCTTGGCGGGCGATTCCACAATGACGAGACTTTTCTTTGTTTTTTTGGCCGCCACTTCCGGTCACTCCATCCTAAATCGAGAAACGCAGGCACGGTTCCGATACGCGGGCAGTCTTGATTGGATTGCCCCGACAATCGAGGTATCCTAGCTTATATTGATGGCGTTGGCGCAAGCCTGCCACAAAAGAGACGCCCTGCCTTGATGGCATGATAACGGTCTCGGGAAGCCGTCAAGGGCTGGGAGTAGTCCCGGATACCGGTTTCGTGCCATAGAAATCACCAGGAAGGTCACAGGTTTTCTGACATGTCGTTCAACCCGTTCGATCCGATTCGAAAGTACCAAAAGTCTTTCTTGGCAGCGGCTTGCATCCTTTGCATGTTCGTCTTCATCTTTTCGTTCGGACAGGGGGACTTGTTCCAAACCCTGCTTGGCAAAATGGGCAACGAAAATAGCGGAACCTATGTCGCCACGATCGGGGGCCAAAAAATCACAACAGGTGATTTGGATAGGATACGCCGTTTGCGCGAGCGAGCTAATGAATTCATGGTCCGGGCTTGCTCCTTTCAATTTGCAACGCTTGAGGGCGAAGACAGGGAACGCGCCAATCAGAAGAATCCCGCCCCTGAGAGTCCGGAGCTTGTGGAACGCCGGCAAACCCTTTATCTATTCGCTCAGTTCGCCCAGAATCCCGGTCCCTTCGGCGGCAGCTACTTCGCCTCGAACCTCGTTTCCAACGAAGAGAATTTAGACTGGCTGGTTTGGCAAAAAGAGGCCGATCGCCTGGGCATCCAGGTGAGCGTGCGCGATTTGGCCCTTCTGTTTAACAAGGAGACGGCCACGCCCGAATGGTGGACTCCGGGCAAGCCGATCACCACGATCTCCAACATGGATCGATTCTTTCAGGAACGCTTTGCGGTGAAGGATATGGGGCCCGAGGAACTGGTGAGCACGCTTTGCCAGGAATTCCGGGTGCTTTTTGCAAAGCAAGCCATCTTGGGGCCCAGCGCCGGACTGCGGTTTTATCGTGACGACGACAACCGTCGCAATTCCGCCAATGCGGGCAAATTCGTGACCAATCCCATGGCGCCGACTCCGAGCGAGTTTCAGGAGTTCTACGCGAAGCAAAGAACCACGGTGAACGCCCTGTTCTTGCCGGTGGAGGCATCGACCTTCCTGCCGGGCCAGAGCGCCGAAAAGCCGTCGGACGACAATCTGAAGGCGCTTTTCGAGCTGGGTAAAGATCGCGATCAAGATGCTTCGCTCGATCGTCCCGGCTTCAAGACGCCGCGCCGGGTCCAGGTGGCCTATGTCACTTCGACCTACGACAAGCCCTGGTACAAGACGGCACTTGCCCGCGTGCAAGCGCAGCGGGTGCTGGCGCCCATGCTTGCCAACGCCGGCCTCGGCGGGCCTGCTTTTTCGCTTGGTTCGCTTTGGTCCCTGGCCGATAACAACGATCCGGTCACCGGCAACCTCGGCGCCCTGGGCTGGATGAATCCCTTCCTCGACAACACCCAGCGCGATCAGCTTGTAGGGGCTTATGAGCAAAAGTTGCGAACCAGCCGCTTGCGCGGCGGGTTGCTCGAATCGTGGATGACGGCGCCCATCGATCAGGTGCACGGAATTCATGCGGTCAAGCCGATTCCGATCGCGACCTGGTATCTGGCGCGAGTCTCGCCCGCTCCGGGGATTGCCTCGGTCGTGGCCGCCGACACCTTGTGGAAGGCAAGCGCGGCCCGGACGGAGGCCAGGGAACGCGCGGCGCTCATCGCCGCCAGCCGCTTGGTTGGCCTGACACCCTTACAGCCGGCGGGCGGATTTTTGCCGGTGTTCGCTTCGATGGGCTCGGTATTGCCCACGATTCCCAAATCGTTTGAAGAATCGAATATCACGGCGCAAATGCTGCCCGAGTTGGTGAGCCTGTCGGCGCGGCAGGATTTCGAATCGACCTGGAAGCGGTTGAAAACGGCGATTGCCGCCTTCAAGGGCAAGACGGACAAATCCGAAGCGGAAACCTTCATCGCCGGCGAAGTGAAGCGCCTCGGGCTGACCTACAAGGCGATGGCCACGCCTCGCGACTTGTATGATCTGCCCAAGGATCCGGCGCTCGCCTCGTTTCGTTCCGCGCACGAGGGAAAGGTGCTCAACAGCGTCAATCCGGTACCGTTTTCCTTCAAGTTTTTCATGACGCAGGGGACTTACGATCCCGAAGGCTGGGCAACGAATGTCGATGACACCGCCCGCTTCAGCACGGAAAACTGGATCCAGTCGAACGAACCCTACCTTTATTGGCGCACCGATGATCTGCGCGCCCAGGCGAGAACCTTTGAGCAGGCTCGTGCGGATGTCGAGAAATATTGGTACACCGAAAAGTATGCCGTTTCGGCCGCGCGCGACAAGGCGCAGGAAATTGCACGCGAAGCCAATGCCATGGTCCAACCCGAGGATAAAACGAAGGTCGATGCGAAGAAGAAATATTGGGCGGTAAGCTACCGCGATATTCTTCCCGAAGCGGTGACGTTTTTGAGCGGTCAAAAATTGGCCGGCAAGCCCAGCGCTCCGTTCGAGGTGGAGAATATTTGCCGGCTGATTCCTCAGAAGACGACCAATCCCTTCCAGCCCAAACGGTACGATCCGTTCCGCTTTTCCCCGGCGCAAATCCCCTTCCCGAGGCAAAATTTCCTCGATCAGGTGCTGGCGCTCAAGCAACCTGGACAGGCGACGGTGCTGCGCGATGCGCCCGGTAACGTTTTCTATGTGGTGATCCTCCTTTCGCGCAACGAGCCCTCTCCCTTTGAGTTTCAGCAGGCATTTGAAAAAGCTGGAGCCGATTTCGATCGTGACGACCTGTGGGTCCGTTTCTATTCCGAAAACCAGTTCAAATTCGACAACGCGGCGATGAAAATGCTGCGATCGGCCAACTCAGAAACCAAGCTCGATGACGATGGCCGGTTCATTCTGCCCGCGGCGCTTGATCGCAAGCGCGAGAACCCCGACTTCTAGGCCGGCGGGTGACTTCAAAAAACTTCCGGGGAGCAAGAGTCGGGTTTTGAACCCATCTCTTGCTCCCCGGAGTCGTTTCCACGGGTTTTTTCGATCCCTGGCGCGTTTGCGACAGGCCTTCCGATTCGCTAGCTTTGTTCGTTCGCGGCGGTTGGCGCCTGCGGCCGGCCTTCAAGAATCTCGACTCCCGGCTCGCGAATCGCGTGTTGCAAGAGGGTTTCGGGCAAAAGGACGCGCAAGAGGATCATGTCATTCTCCTCGATCTTTTGATTGATGATTTCGGCGTGGGCCGACAGCCAGGCGAGGAATCGGCCGTTGGCAGAAGAAACGCGCAACACCATGGGCACCATCTCGTTGGAGATGAGCGCCATGACCTCTTCTTCCAGCTCGGCGATTCCCGCGCCGGTGTGCGCACTCACGCCGATCGCGCGCGGATGCTTGTTTTTCAAGATCTCCAGGTCGGCCGGTTCGGCCAAATTGTCGATTTTGTTTAACACGAGGATGGTCGGCTTTGTATCACAATTCAGCTCTTCGAGCACCTTTTGCACCGACTCGATCCGGTCTTGTGCCAAGGGGTCGGAACCATCAACGACATGAAGGAGCAAGCGAGCCTGGCTGGTCTCTTCGAGCGTGGCGCGAAAGGAGGCAACGAGGTGGTGGGGCAGGTTGCGGATGAACCCGACCGTGTCGCTTAAGAGCACTTTTTTGCCGTCAGGCAGCTTCCATTTGCGCGTGCGGGTATCGAGCGTGGAGAAGAGCTGATCCTTGGCGAGCACGCCCGCGCCGGTCAGCCGGTTCATCAACGAGCTTTTCCCGGCGTTGGTGTAGCCGACGAGTGAAACCGTGAATTCTCCCTTGCGCGTTTCCACTTCCCGGCGTTTGCGCGCCTGCACTTCCGCCAGGCGCTGCTTCAGGTCGCGGATACGCGATTCCACCAGCCGGCGGTCTTCTTCCAGCTGGGTTTCACCGGGCCCGCGCATGCCGATGCCTGCCTTGACCCGGCTCAGGTGGCTCCACATTTGTCGTAGTCTGGGTAAGGCGTATTCAAGCTGGGCAAGTTCCACTTGCAAGCGCGACTCGGAAGTGCGGGCGCGGGTGGCGAAAATATCGAGAATGAGTTCGCTGCGGTCCAATACTTTGCACTTTGTAACCTGTTCGAGGTTACGAATCTGCGCCGGGGTCAAGTCGTTATCGAAGATGACAACATCTGCATCTTCTTGCTGGCAAAGAAGTTGTAGCTCCTCGACTTTTCCTTTGCCGATGTAGAGCCCGGGATTGATTTCCTGGCGTCTTTGCGACAATTCCCCCACGACCTGCGCGCCAGCCGTCTCGGCCAGGCCGCGGATTTCATCCAGCGGATCCTTGGAAAGAAAAGGCCGGTCCGGAAGCGCAACCCCAATGATGATCGCCCGTTCCGCCTTGACCGATAGTTGATCCCGAGGTGCATCAAATCCCACAATGTCTCCTGTCTTGGTCGTTCTTACCGCTTAAATGACTGAAATTATCACTGAAATCATCAATCCGCCGTCTCACGCAACAGCCCGAAACCTTCACTCCCTGCTTGGGGGAAACCTGTATTAATCCCGTTCCGTGCCTAGGCTAATATGGGGAAAGAAGCGCGGCGACCCAAGTCCCAGGATCATGCTTTGGCACCGAGCAGGGGTTCAGTTTCCATGGTATCATCTGTCGTTAGTCAATCTGGGCCCAAATCCGCCCAAGCCAACTCCAACGGTGAGGGGGTAAGTGGCGTAAATGGCTCAGGCCCAGGCAATAATGCCAATTTTGACGATCCGTCCGTAGCACTCACTCCTTCGCTGGTTCGGGACGACAATCCCCAGGAAACCGCCGAATGGATCGAGTCGCTCGATGCGACGATCCAGACCGATGGGGTCGAACGCGCCGGTTTCCTGGTCAATGAAGTCAACCGCCGCGCGCTCCAAAAAGCGATCAAGCCGGCCTATCCCGCTTCGACGCCCTATATCAACTCGATTCCCCCGTCGGCCCAGCCCGATTACCCGGGCAACCGCGATCTTGAACGAAAAATCAAAAGTCTGGTGCGCTGGAATGCCATGGCGATGGTCGTGCAGGCGAACCTGCGCGATGGCACCATTGGCGGCCATATCTCCACCTTCGCCAGCTCGGCCACGCTTTACGAAGTCGCCTACAACCATTTCTTCCGCGGTGCCGATCACCCTGAAGGCATGGACCTGGTCTATTTCCAGGGCCACGCCTCGCCGGGCATGTATTCGCGCGCCTACCTCGAAGGCCGGCTGAACGACGCCCAACTGGCCAATTTCCGCCGCGAGTTGGAAAAGGGGGGCGGCCTTTCGAGTTACCCCCACCCGTGGCTGATGCCCGAATTCTGGCAGTTCCCCACCGTATCGATGGGCTTGGGCCCCATCATGGCGATCTACCAGGCGCGCTTTCTCAAGTATCTCGAAAACCGCGGCCTGGCCAAGACTGCGGGTCGCAAGGTCTGGGCCTTCCTGGGCGACGGCGAATGCGACGAACCCGAAACGTTGGGCGCCCTCACGATCGCCGCGCGCGAAAAGCTCGATAATTTGATCTTTGTCATCAACTGCAATCTGCAGCGCCTTGACGGCCCGGTGCGCGGCAACGGCAAGATCATCCAAGAGCTCGAGTCGCTCTTCCGTGGCGCCGGCTGGAATCCGATCAAAGTGATCTGGGGCAGCAACTGGGATAGTCTTTTCGCACGTGACCGTAGCGGTTTGCTTGTGCGCCGCATGGAAGAAGTCGTCGACGGCGAATACCAGAAGTACGCGGTCGAAGGCGGAGCCTATGTCCGCGAGCACTTCTTTGGCAAATACCCCGAACTTTTGAAACTCGTCGAGCATATGTCCGACGACGAAATCAATAGTCTGCGCCGCGGCGGTCACGATCCCGTCAAGGTTTACGCCGCCTACAAGCAGGCAACCGAAAGCAAGGGCGGGCCAACCGTCGTCCTCGCCAAGACGGTGAAGGGATATGGCCTGGGCGAAGCGGGCGAAGGCCTGAACATCACCCACCAGCAAAAGAAGCTGAAATCGAGCCATCTGGTCGAGTTCCGCAAGCGCTTCGAGCTGACCTTTGGCGACGATCAAAATGTGGCGGCCACGCCCTACCGCCCCGACAGCTCCCAGCCCGAAATGAAGTATCTGGCCGAAAGGCGCAAGGCGCTGGGCGGTCCCATTCCATGCCGCCGGCCCGTGTCGACTCCGGTCACCGTGCCGGGTCCGGAATTTGTCGGACGCTACGGCAAGGGTTCGGGCGACAAGTCGCCCTCGACCACCGGCGTGTTTGTCGACATGCTTGGTGTGCTGCTCAAGATGCAAGGCCTGGGCAAGCAGATCGTGCCGATCGTGCCCGACGAGGGGCGAACCTTCGGCCTCGACCCTTATTTCACCTCATTTAAGATTTACTCTCCCGTTGGCCAGCTTTACGATCCGGTCGACTCGCGCATGGCGGTCGCTTACCGCGAGAGCAGCTCGGGCCAAATCCTTGAAGAGGGGATTAACGAAGCCGGCTCGATGGCTTCGTTCATCGCGGCGGGAAGCTCCTATGCCTCCAACGGCATACCGATGATTCCCTTTTACATCTACTACTCGATGTTCGGCTTCCAGCGGGTGGGCGATCTCATTTGGGCCGCCGCCGACACGCGCGTGCGCGGCTTCATGCTGGGCGCCACTTCGGGCCGCACCTCGCTCAACGGCGAAGGCTTGCAACACGAAGACGGTCACAGCCACTTGATGGCCTCGACCGTGCCTTCGATTCAGGCGTATGACCCAGCCTATGCCTTTGAACTTGCCGCGATTTTGCGCGACGGCATCAAGCGGATGTATGGCGGTCCCAACAACGAGGACATCCTCTATTACATCAGCCTTTACAACGACAACTACCCGATGATGCCGATGCCGGAAGGCTCCGAAGAGGGGATCTTGCGCGGCCTTTACAAACTATCCGCTTCTTCGGTCAAATCGGATCTCCCCAAGATTCAGATCTTTGGCAGCGGCCCCATTCTGGTCCATTCGTTGGCGGCGCAGAAAATTCTGGCCGAAATGGGCATCGAAGCCGATGTCTGGTCGGCAACGAGCTACAAAAGGCTTCGTCTCGAAGCGCTCGAAGCGGAACGGTACAACCTGCTTCATCCAGGAGCCGCCCCGAAAAAATCGTATTTGGAAGAAACCCTGGCCAAAGAGCAGGTCGATTCGATCTACCTGGCCGTGTCGGACAACATGCGCCAGATTCCCGAGATGATCGGCCGCTGGGTGCCGGGTGGACTATACGCCCTCGGAACCGACGGCTTCGGCCGCTCCGAAACGCGCACATCGCTTCGCCGGCACTTCGAAATCGATGCCGAGTTCATCACGCTATCGGCGCTTTCGCAACTTTGGCGCAAGGGAAAAATTCCCGCGCAAACGGTGCAGGACTACATCAAGAAAACCGGGATCGACCCGGAAAAACTCTGCCCGCTGACCGCCTAACTCGATCGAACAGCAAATCAGTCACGCCCCCCCGCAAGGGGGGAAATTGGGGAGCAATGGATTCATGAGCAAGGATTATGCGCTTCCGGCGCTTAAAGAGAATGTCGATGTCGTCGAGGTCAATGCCCTCAAGGTGAATGTGGGGGACACGGTCGCCAAGGATCAGCCGCTTCTGGAAGTCCAGGCCGACAAGGCGGCGCTGGAGGTTCCCTCGCCCGTTGCGGGTAAGGTGAGCCGCATTCTGGTGAAGGTTGGCGACCAGGTGAAAATCGGCCAGAACTACATTTCGATCGAAGCCGGTGAAGCCGGCGCGGCGCCAGCCGCCGCGGCTCCCAAGGCCGCTGCCGCGCCGGCCAAAGCAGAAGCTCCCAAGGCCGAAGCACCGAAGGCCGAGGCTCCGGCAGCTTCGCAGCCTTCCTCGATTCCCGCGCCGAAATCGGCTCCCGCCGCCGCACCGGCTCCCGCGCGTGGCGTTGCGGTGGAAGAGCGCACGATTCGCCCCATCGTTGCAAGCCCCGGCGTGCGCCGTTTGGCCCGTGAAATGGGAGTGGATTTGTCTCAGGTTGCCGCACAAAGCGGATCGGACCGCGTCGCGGAAACCGATCTGAAAGCCTTCGTCAAGCAGATCGTGACGAGCGGAGGCGCGGGCAGCTCCGGCGGCATTGCCGTGCCCAGCCTGCCGCGCTTTGAAGAACATGGCCCCATCGAAAGGCAGCCGCTGACGGCGATTCGCCGCGCGACCGCCAAGCAGATGTCACTGGCCTGGAGCCAGATTCCGCATGTCACCCAGAACGATCTGGCCGACATCACCGACCTCGAAGCCTACCGCAAGTCGACCGAGGGGAAGGGCCCCAAGATCACCGTGACCGCGTTTGTGCTCAAGGCCCTCGCGATCGCTTTGAAGGAATTCCCTTCTTTCAACTCGAGCCTGGATCTGGCCAACAACCAGCTCATCCTCAAGAAGTATGTCAATATTGGCGTCGCGGTCGACACCGAGATGGGGCTGCTCGTGCCGGTGCTCAAGGAAGTCGAGCACAAGTCGGTGACAGAAATTGCCAACGAAGTCGGCAACATCGCCGAGCGCGCTCGCGCACGCAAACTCGACTCCTCCGAGTTGAGCGGCGGCACCTTCACCCTGACGAACCTGGGGGGGATTGGCGGCACCGGATTCACCCCGATCGTGAACTGGCCCGAAGTCGCCATTCTCGGTCTGTCGCGCGGCCGTCAGGAATTTGTCCCGCGCAACGGCCAGCCGGTCGTGCGTCTCTTGCTGCCTCTCTCGCTTTCCTACGATCATCGCGTGGTGGATGGCGCCCAGGCCGCGCGTTTCTTGCGCCGCGTTGCCGGCATGCTTGAAACCCCCCTCAGCATGCTTCTCCATGCTTGATCGCCGGCGCGATCTCGTGTGTCCAAAAACCCATTTCCTCGCCCCATTGGGGGCGAAGCCCTCCCGATTCACACGGTGACTCATGTCGAAGTTGGTTGAAGTCGATCTCGCGGTCCTTGGTGCCGGGCCAGGCGGGTATGCCGCCGCATTCCTTGCGGCCGATCACGGTTTGAAAGTCGCCCTGATCGATGCGCGCAAATTGCCCGGCGGCACCTGCCTGCATGTGGGGTGCATCCCCTCCAAATCGCTCTTGCATATTGCCAAGCTCATCCAAGAAGCGCGCGAAGCGCCCTCGCATCTGGGTGTCGAATTCGGCCCGCCGAAGATTGACTTGAACAAAGTGCGCGGCCATGCCACCGGCGTGGTCGATGGCCTGAGCAAAAGCCTGGGCAAACTCTCAAGCGCGCGCAATATCGTCAATGTCACCGGTAAAGCGAAGTTCCTCGACGCCAATACCTTGCAAGTCGACGACGGCACTCAGGTCGTCTTCTCCAAGGCGATCGTCGCGGCCGGATCGGTGCCCTTTGTCCCCGACTCCTTCCGCATCGGCTCGCCGCGCGTGATGGATTCGACCGGCGCGCTTGCGCTTGAAGAAGTGCCGGAGAAACTGCTCATCGTGGGCGGCGGCTACATCGGCCTGGAAATGGGCTATGTCTATGCCTCGCTTGGCAGCAAGGTCACCGTTGTCGAAATGACCGATGGCCTGCTTCCCGGCGCCGACCGCGACCTGGTCCGCCCGCTGCAAAAGCGCCTCGAAACGATCTTTGATCGCATCCTGCTCAAAACCAAGGTCGTCTCGGTGCAAGACACCGGCAGCGGCGTGAAAGTCACGATCGAACATCCGGAAGGCAAGACGGAAACGCTCGAGGTCGGCCGCGTGCTCGTAGCGGTGGGCCGCCGCCCCAACACGGCCGATCTGGGCCTCGACAAGGCGGGGATTCCGCTGACTCAGCGCGGGTTCATCGAGGTCGATCCACAAAGGCGCACGGTCGTCCCGCATATCTATGCGATCGGCGATGTCGCCGGCGAACCCATGCTCGCACACAAGGCGACCTACGAGGGGAAGATTGCGGCCGAGGCCATCCTTGGGTTGGCCGTCGCCTACGATGCCGCGGCGGTGCCCGCGGTCGTCTTCACCGATCCGGAACTTGCCTGGGCCGGGTTGACGGAAACCGAAGCGCAGAAGAGCGGGCGCACGATCAAGAAGGCCTCGTTCCCCTGGGCCGGCTCGGGCCGGGCCTTGTCGCTGGCGCGCACCGAGGGAACGACCAAGATCATCATCGATCCGGCGACCGACCGGATCCTGGGCATCGGCCTTGTGGGCGCGGGCGCGGGCGAGCTGATCGGCGAGGCGATGAGCCTGCTTGAGATGGGCGCGACGAGCAAGGACCTTTCCTTGACGATGCATGCCCACCCGACCTTGTCCGAAACGCTCATGGAAGCGGCCGACATTCTGCAGGGCACCTCGTCCTATGTCGTCCCCGCCAAGAAGCATTCCTGATCGCTTGGCCTAAAACTCTGGCTTTGGGCGACCGCGGTATGGGACGACAAGAATCCGGCAGCGTGCAGAAGTTGCGCGCTCGCCAGATTGGCGTTTGGCAACTAAACCACCACTAGTCAATCAACGATCTCCTCCATCCTCACCTCTCCATTCGCAGGGAGCTTCCCGTGGGTTTCAAGCAGACGAGCAAGCATCGATTCGGCAAGTCCTCGTACCATCAGATCGGCCTGGTGCGGGGGCAGTTCGGCAATGTTCCGATGGATCAATGGGTGAAGTTCATTGCCGACACCGGTTTCGATGGCTGGGAAGAAGCGACCTGGGAACTCGACTTGGCCCGCTGCAAGGACGACAAGGGCGCCGAAGCCTACGCGAAGGAACGGGTGGATCTGGCCAAGAAGCACGGCCTGGAAATCTTCAGCCTGGCGACTCACCTTCAAGGGCAGGCGCTGGGAGATGAACCAAGCGCCAAGACCTTGCAATTCATCGGCGGTGAAGCGCTGGAGGCCTACAAGTCATGGCGCTCCAAGGGAAATCACCCTCCGCGCACCAACCCCTACTTTGTGCCTGAGGAAGTGGGCAAGCTCGTGCACAAGCAAGCGCTCGAGTCGCTCTTGGCGTGCATTCGCCTGGGTCACTTCATCGGCAAGCTCGAAGATCGCAAAATGCCCCTTTCGGGCTTCGTTGGTTCCCCGGCGCATTGCTGGAGCCACTGGTTCCTTTTCCCGCCTTTGCCCACGGAACTCGGCGGACACAAGATCCCCGATGTGCGCCAGGTCAGCCTCGAATTGCTCGTTGAACGATTTGGCCCGGTGCTCGATGCTTGCAAGCACTACGGCACAACCTTCGACCTCGAATGCCATCCCAGCGAACGCGCGATGGGGGACATTGAATCGGCCACCGACTACCTCGCGGCGATGGACAAGGCCGGCTACGGCTCGGTCGTCGGCTTCAACCTCGATGGCTCGCACATGGAATGGCAGAATGTCTCGGTCGTCGATTTCATCAGAGAGTTCGGCGATCGCATTCACTGCGCCCATGTGAAGGGCGTTTGGGTGGCCCGGGAGCACACGAGGGCAGGGCGCCTTGGCGGCCACAAGCCGATGGGCGACTGGCGCAATGGCTGGAACTTCGTCACGGCGGGTACCCAGCGCGATGCCAATTCGCTTGAAGACATTTTTGTCGAACTGAACCGCGTCGGTTTCGACGGCGCCGTTTCGATCGAATGGGAGGACAACGATGTCGAGCAGCATGCGGGCGCGAAGATCGCCCTGGCCAACTGCCACAAGGCGGACCAGCCCCCAAGCGGCATGCGCCACGACGAAATGCTCAAGGCCTAGTGCGAATCGACTTCGAAATTGAACGAGGCTCGCTGCCAAGATCAAACACTTGAGTCCGAAATGGCCGAGTCGACAGTGAATCAAAGGGAATCCCCATTTCGAAGGGGGTTCCCTTTTTTGTTTTCGCGATCGCGAGCTCTTCGAGGTGGGAGGGCAGATTGAAATCCGGCGGCAGTGGAATTCAGGGAAACCTCTATCGCCCAAATACTATCGGTTTGATTCTAGATTTAGCCTGATCCACGTTGCAATGATCCGGTTCCGGGAGTTCCCCCAATGGCCCAATTCCATGAACGAACCCTGGCATTGCTTGGCAGCGAGGAATTGCTTCCAGAACGATCGGCCGAAGGATTACGCGCCTGGGCGGTGAAGAAAGCAGTGTCGCTTCCTGCCTCTTTTTTGGAATGGGCGAAGCTCGACGGTGGTAGCCTCCTTAAAAAGTACAGCCTTTGCATGTCGTTCTGGTTTGACGAGCCAGACTTGATCGTGACGCCCGAAGGCGTGCGGGGATTGCGATTCAACAGTCATCCCATGTTTGACCGGATTATCACTTTGGACCAGGGAGATGACCCAATGGTGCTGAGCGCCTGGATGGGGCAGCCTCCGTGGGGGAAATTTGCCGAACGGTTTTCCGATGCCGTATTGGCACAAATTTTCGATTTTCAGTACATGCTTAGATATAAAGCAGATGATCCGGGGTTTCTGGTGATGGCCAATTTCGGCTGGTTGGAAATCGAATCCGAGGGTTGTTTGGATTACTTGAGGCGCCACTACGAAGAGGTCGTCACCACACGATTTGTAAACGAAGACGGCAGCAATACAGAATACCGCTTCATGAAGTCCGAGTTACTACGGATAACGGTCCGCGTGCTGCAAAACGGAAGGAAAGAAATTTGTATTACCGGCCAATCGACGGATGAGGTGAAAGCCCTTGAGTTGGAATTAAAATCGGTCTTTGCCATTGCAGACGAATAGCGGGCACCGATTTTAGGTGGCCGGATTCGGCTCCGCGGCAACTGGTTTCGCTGCGGACTCGGCGACCTGAGGAACTGATTTGGCGGGGTCGGTCATCTCGGGATCGGGGAAGAACAGGGCCTGGATCAGGAGCATGCCGGCGCCGCAGACGAGCCAGCAATCGGCGAGGTTGAAGACGGGCCAATCGAAGAGGTAATTCCAGTGGAGGAAATCGCGCACGCCGCCAAAGACGATCCGGTCGTGCAGGTTGCCTAGTGTGCCGCCAAGGATGAGGCCCAGGGCGAAAGTGAACCAGAAATGCGCGGTGCCCTTGCCGAAAAAACTCCAGCAGGCGAGGGCCATCGCGGCGACCAGGCTAATGAGTAGGAAAACCCCGTTGGCGGGTGATTTTTGATCGTTGCCGATGCCGAACAGGGCGCCGTGATTGACGTGGGGAACGAGCTTGCCATCATCCCATTTGTACTGGGCAACCAGCTGGAAACCCGTTTCCGGCGTGGCCTCCCAGATGCGGTAGACTCCTGGCGAATCGGGTCCGAGCCAACGGAATATGGCCTGCTTGGATCCCAGGTCGGCGGCCAGCCCCACCAGGGCGAGCACCCAGAAAAGGAGGCGGTAGTGACGAGTCGGCGCGGTAGTGGTCATTTCACGCAAGGTCCCATCAAATGAATCAATAACGTCTTGATTTTACGAAACAATAGCCGCGCAGCCTGCCAAAAGGAAAGGGAATTATCGGCGGCCTGGGCAAGGTTTTGCCTGCTTCTTGGATGGCGAAACCGATTTTGACGCTGAGCCATCCACTTGGCGATTGCGACGCATCGGGAATCTAGGATACTTTGGCAGCCTGGGTAGAGGTCGCGGTGCAATGGGGCGACAGGGCAGTTGAGGCGATTGCAATAAGCCGCCGTTCCATAGAACCATGTTAACCGTCCGTCCCCGCCTGGAGGTCGATCATGGCTCAAGAAAAAGAGAAAGCAGCGGGCAAAGAAAGTGGGCGAGAAAGCAAGGAAAAATTCTATGAAAATGCAGCCAGCTTAAAAAAGGCTGAGGATTCTAGTGGTGATCTTGAAAGTAAAGAAAATGCACAACCACCGAATCGTGAAGACCCAGTGCAGCGGTTTTTATGGAACCCGCGAACGATCGGTGTGGGACTTCTTTTTCTGTTTCTCATCCTTGTATTCCGGCAAGCATTTTTGCAGAATCCGTTTGAAGGCATTGGGACGCCGGAGGCGCCTCCTGATGCGCCGGACCAATCGGCAACCGCCGCGGAGTTTCGAAGGATTGGTATTCCCGATTGGGACCGAATCTGGACCGGTGAGGATATGGCTCAAGCCGAGGAAGTGTTGAGCCGACTTTCCCAACGCGGCTTCCAGTACTTTCCCCGGTACGAGAGCGAGCGCTCCGGGGCGGTCTTCGCGCGGCTGACATCGTTGGACAATTTGAAGCCGTTCACCGATTCCAAGGTGCCGTTGTCGGTGCGCTTTTCGGCGGCCAATCAATTCCTTGGCCCGACCAATCAAATCCTTGAACTTTATTTCACCGGGCAATCGCGCAGCAAAATCCGGGTGATCGAGGTCGTCGAGGTCATGGCGCTGCAATTGCACGTTGCCAAGCTGAATATGGAACTTGTCGAGCAGGCCGTGCCGGAACTGGATAAGAGCGATCCCAAATATCCGGAGCGCATGGGTGAGCTGGAAGGGGTGAAGCGCGGCATTGCCGGGTTGATTCTGGGAGGCATCGCCTACCTGACGGAAGGGAAAAGGGACAGGCAACCCGACCTGAAGCGGCTCGTGATCGCCATGCAGGAAACGTTCCCGCCGCTTTTCACCCGCGTCACGATGAGCTCGCGAGAGACCTGTCTGGCCAAACTCGACAGAGTGATCCACCACCCGCGCATGAAGGACCTGAAACCGGACTTGATCGAGCTTAAGGAGAAAGTCCTGGAAGCCCTAAGTGCAAGCGATGCCCAGAAGGCCGTTAAGGATGCCAAGAAAGCCGCCAGCGATTCCAAGTAACGCGCAATCGCTACTGGTGATCGGCCACGGGCCTGACGTCTCATGACGCAAGTGCGGGACTGGCATCCACGGGGAAATTTCCGCGCTTTCGTTTGTTTGATCGTCGGTTCGCCTAAGAAAGAAAAGGTCGCTCCCGCTCCGCTGGGCAATTTGAGGGAATCTCATGCTCCACTCTCCTTTGACTGGCCAACCAAGTACCGGTGCCAAAAGGCATAGCCGCCTGAAGTTCCTTCCGGCGATCGGCTGTTTCGCCATACTCAACTTTTGCCTTTACTTTGCCGGCGAATCGACGGGCCAAGATCCAGCGCTTGCGAACGCGGTGATGAAGGCGAATGCCTTTCTCGATACGCTCAATGAGAAACAGAAAAGCAAGGCCCAGCTCGAATTTGACAGTGGGAAAAAACCCTCCTGGTCGAATCTGCCGGTCACGATGGTGCCGCGCAACGGTTTGCGCCTGGGGGAATTGACGGCTCCTCAGCGCGCTGCCGCCCTCGAATCGCTGGCCGCGGTCCTGAGCAAGGACGGCTATCAAAAAGTGATCGACATCATGAATGCCGACGATCAGCTTGTAAAAGGGGCCAATCCGATGGGGTTTGGCACCGAACACTACTACCTGGCGTTTTTTGGCAAACCGTCGGCCAAGACTCCCTGGATGGTCCAGTTCGGCGGTCATCACCTCGGCATCAACGTGACGCTGGTCGAAAACCGCTCGGTGGTGACGCCGACCCATACCGGCACCCAGCCCGACAAATTCACACGCGATGGCAAAACGGTCCGGCCGCTGGGACCGGAAAACGATCTGGCCTTTCAGTTCGTCAACATGCTCGGCGCCGAAGATCAAAAGACCGCAATTGTCGGCGACAAGCCCAAGAATCTAATCCTGGGACCTGGCCAGCCGGTCAAGGAGTTGGCCCCCGAAGGCCTGAAATGTTCGTCGCTCAATGAGGCCCAGCGCGCCGTGCTTCTTGATCTCATCGCCGCCTGGATCAACATCCTGCCGAAAGACTCGGCCGCGGCGCGTCTGGCGGAGCTCAAGGGGAAGCTCGGTGAAACCCACTTCGCCTGGTACGGACCGACCACCAACGGCAGCCCCGCGTACTACCGCATTCAGGGCCCCAACCTGTGGATCGAATACGCTCCCCAGGGGGGCACCAGCCACATCCACACCATCATCCGCGATCCGAGCAATGAATACGGCAAGTCGCTGATTTCGCGCTAAGTGGATACGAATGCGGCAAAATAAGCGCCGATGGGAGCGGCGCGCATGGCGGCGCCATTACCGAACGACCCGGTTCCATGGAACAAGGCAAACGATCTTGATCGCCAGTCCTGCCCGCGATGAAGGTCTTTTAGCAGCTCGTGTTGTGCGGGGCCGTAACCCCGCTTGGGATCGTTGACGTAGCGTTCACCGAAGACGCGTGCAAGATCATCCTGATCCATGCGCCCGTGTCGCATCAAGACTTCGACGATTCCCAGCGCCATGGCGGTGTCGTCTGTCCATCTCCAGGGACCGTCAGGCACGGTCCGCTTCGTAACGCAGGCGTGCCGAACCCACGGAGAAGAAAACATCTCTCCCAGGGCGTCTCCCACCGAGAGCCCTTCGAGCGATAGGTGTGCACGCGCGATACGTTCCGCGGTCATGTCTGCCCGATCTCTTCAATGGATTCGAGAGGCCGGCCTGCGCCGCCGAATCTTACTTCGGCTCCCATAATTCGAAGCGATTGCCTTCGGGATCGGTTGCCCAGCCGAAACGGCCATAGTCGTAGTCGTCGACTTTTTCGTCAACCTTGGCGCCGGCGGCGCGCAGTTGCGCGAGCATGGCGTCCAGGTTTTTGACCCGGTAGTTGAGCATGAAGGTCGCCGGGCCGGGGCCAAAGTAGGTGGTGTTTTCCGGGAAGGAGGACCAAACCGTCATCTCGTCCGCCCCGGAGGACATCAGGACTCCGTGCGTACCGCCCGCTTCGATGGCGATGCCCAGATGCTCGCGGTACCAGTTTGCAAGCGCCTTGGGGTCGCGAGCCTTGAGAAACACGCCACCGATTCCCTGCACCTTCTCCATGAATCGCTTCTCCAAGGGTTGCCCGTTGTCTGATGAATGATCTCTCTTGCGAAGGCCGCCAAGTCAGGCCGCATGGCGCGGAGGGCGAATTCTCGCAACCTAGCTGAAAAAGCAGCCTTTGTGTGCTCATCCTAGAAGAAACCTGGCCGCATGTTCGGTTGTGGTCAATGGGGGCGATGGTTTGTTTGTAACTTGGCCGCTCGCAACCAATACGGGCGAGCTCTCAGTGTCGCAACCGCTTCCCGGGAGGAGAAAAAGCGGTCGAGATTAAAAAGAACACAAGGCGCATCCCGCCGCTTTCCGGAAAGAATAAGTATCGTATATTAGATGAATTAGATGATGTTACAAGGGCATCTACTGAGGTAAATAATGTTGCATGCTAATTGTTGGATTTTCAGATAGGATATTATTTGCACCGTGTTATGATGCATGACTATGATTTTGTATTGAGGATTCGGCATGATACCAAGTTATCGAAAGAAATGGAAGCCTTAATTAAGCCCGGATGGATCGAATCGGAGCACCTTAAGTGAGTCGCAAAGCTAAAACAGCAGCCGAATTAATGGCGGAACTTCAAAACGACCCAGAGTTTCGTAGAAGAGAGCTGGAAACGGAGCAGAAGCGGCTTCTGAATGCACAGAAATATGCGGAATTTATGGGGCCAACCTTGGCCCGACTCCGTGAGGCTGGATTTGCCGGTTCGTCTCTACATGAGATCGTGAAAATGTTCGCGCCGTTGCCGTCCAAAGCTGTTGAGATTCTGATCAGCGCGCTAAATGAGGTTAGTGAATACCGGGGTAAGGAAGCAATTGTTCGAGCGTTGGCGGCTGCAAGTGCGCCTTTTGATGGTGGTTCGTTGGTTAAGTGCTTTGAAGGTACATCTGATGAAGCGCTGAGATGGACGGTCTTGAACACGGTTGCGTCGGTGCATCCCCATTCCATTGACGTTTGGTTGTCGAAAATTCGCAGCACGTCC
The DNA here is from genome assembly GCA_965226945.1 of Gemmataceae bacterium. Lineage (GTDB taxonomy): Bacteria > Planctomycetota > Planctomycetia > Gemmatales > Gemmataceae > SYLG01. Next base: position 6,724,712 of record OZ245717.1, read on the forward strand.
TACGGGGACACACTCCGGGACCTGACGTGACCTTGAATCCCTTTTTTAAGTCAAACGGCCACTGCCTGAAAGGCGGCTTGATTTAGTGCGAATGACTACTAATTCCGATCAAAGCTCGGCTTAAGACACCTGACGATAGGTGCAGGGAAGAAAAAGGGGACACTCTAGAATCGCACTAAGCTAGTCCGCAAGCGTATCGCCCATCCATTCCATGCGCCATTCAGAGCGCGTCTTTTTCAGCACTGGAAATCCCTTCGGCCGCTGCTTGCGTACGCGCGGTTCCACTGGACCGGAACGATCCGGGTTCACTTTCAGAGGGACGAACTCGGCTCCTGCCTTCGAGTCGGGCAGCCAGCGTAGCGCGTCGACAAAAACGGATCCGGACCGCGGTCACTTCCTGGCGCCTTACCGCCTCCGCTATCACCAGGCGGACCATGCGAGCATTTCGCCAATGGGAACCGACATTCAACGGATTGAGCACCAGTTTGCGAAATTCGGGCTTCGGCTGTTGATTTTCTTGTAAAATAGATGCCTAAAAGTAATAAAATTATTCATATTATTATTAATATGCCATGAAACAAGGCGGCTTAATTACTCATCGAAATTTTGGCGGAAATAGGGCCAGCCTGTTGAAGGAGTTCGGCCATTTCCTTGCCAAGCTCCAAGGCAAGAATGGAACGAACTAATGGGTAACGAAGTCTAGATTCAGAAATGCTGAACGGTTCCGTTCGCAAGTCGTCTCCCTCAACAAAACGCATTGGACCTGGCGGCGGGATACGAAGGGAATGAAAACTCGGCAGGGACCAAAGGTGCACCTGGCTCCCTCTATCGAAATCAGGCCTGCAAGGATTCGAGCAAATGCCAAATCAAACGAATGATCGGATTCGAGTAATGATGGTCCGCAGTCGATTGTAATGAGGCAAGACACCGCTTCACTGCCGCGCTCAAGTGGCCCAACGATTGCCGATCCCGTGAAAGGAATGACGATCTGCGAGCGAGTTCTTTACCTAAAGCACCCGTTTTTCCGAGCGTTCTGCCGGTTGAATTGGCCTCACTAATCAGCTGCGAAAGCTCCAAATTCTCTCATCAGCTGACTACCAACCTTAATAGTCAGCCACGCAACTTTTATGCCTTTCCTGCGGCCTTCCTTCTCATGGTTGCGAAAAGTGTGTTTTTCTCGGGAAAAACGCGGGAAAAATTTCCTGATATCAGAAACCGCAACTTCATAGAAATTCAGAAAAATTCAGATTGCTTAAGAATCAAGAGATTTCCGGAATTCTTTTCGGAATTATTGAGCAATCCGTGACGGTAGCATTTACCATCCACAAAGCTCCCCGCCACTCTCTTACGGGGATGTCAATCAACCAGACCCAATCTTCTTTTCTATCCCACCTAGCCCAAGGGGATCCCCATGGCTATTGCCCTGAATCGCGGTACCTCCAAGCGAAGTAAGTTCCCTTTCGTCAAATCGCTTGGCAAGGTGCTCCCCTGGTTCATGAAACTATTGTCTCCCGTCCCAGCGGGCGATCGCGCGGGCCGTCGCGGTCTGCGGTTAGAGACCCTCGAATCTCGATTGGCTCCAGCGGTCACATCCGTGTCGTTATTTGCCGATCGTCCTCAGTCCACCGCATTTCTATTCAATGGAAGTGACGCCGGTGTTTCGGCAGTAGTAAATAGCTATTATTCCAATTCGAATCAGCTAGCGTTTCAAACTTCCGTAATGGGATCGGGATTTACTGGTGGAGTACGCGTTGCTACTGGAGATATAGATCACGACGGTATGCCAGATATCATTGCTGCAGCTGGCCCTGGCGGAGGCCCCCGAATTCAAGTATTGAACGGATCGACCGGCGCGTCATTGTCGGGAACGATAGGAAGCTTCTATGCCTATGATACCGCATTTTCCGGCGGCGTCCAGATCGCAATTGCGGACGTCAATTTGGACGGGTATGACGATATTATAACCGCACCTGGGGCGGGAGGTGGGCCTAATATTAAGATTTTTTCGGGATATGATGCCAGTGTACTAGCCTCATTCTATGCCTATGACTCTGCTTTTACTGGTGGCGTTTCGATCGCCACGGCAGACTATAATAAAGACGGACTTTTTGATCTAGTTGTGTCGCCTGGCATTGGAGGTGGCCCCAATGTGAAAGTGTTCGATTTAAGCAATTTAAGTTCGATTGGAACAATTTCGGGCGCGCTTGGAAGTTTCTGGGCTTTCGATTCGAGTTTTACAGGCGGCGTTACGTTGGGGACCAATCCCACCTACCCCGATCTTACGGGAGACGGGATTCCCGACATTCTGGTCGCTCAAGGGCCAGGGACAGGCTCCTTGGTTCGAGTCATCGACGGGAGTTCGGGCAGCGTGGCCACCGAATTTTCTCCCCTGGGGACCGTCACCACGGGCTTACGCGTGGCAACAGGCCTGGTCAACAATGATTCTATCCCTGACATCATCGTTGGAAGGGTCGCCGGCGTCTCCACGAATCCGCTTGTTTACAGTGGGGTCACCTTTACTCAAAACACCTCTCTTTCTGCTGGAACCGTAACGGCTCTGGGAACCTTCACAGGGAAGAGCGGCACGACGATTGGCAGCACGGCGATCGGCGGTTCGAGTATGTCTGGAACCGGCGCATTTGTCGTGGGCAGCACCGTCAATCTCGCCGTGCAAATCAATGGGGTCGGTTTCGACACACCCAGTGGCTCGGTCAATCTTACCGTTAACTACCCGGATGCGGCGCTCTCTTATACCGTTGCGGCAAATCTCACGCCTTCCGGTACCAATGCCGTTGCGACCGTGCCGATCATCGCCGCCGCGACGGGCTCCATGATCATCACCGGTATTTACAATGGGGATTTCATATATCGCGTGTCGCCCATCAATGGCAACACCTTTACGATCAGTGGAATGGGATCGGCCCCCCGGCCCGAGCCCATCGACATTTCCGATCCCGTGGGATCCGATTCCCCACGAATGCTCCAGACCGTCATGCCGATCAAATTCGGCGATATCAATCGTGCCGGAGTGGACGGTTATTGGAAACTGGAGAATAACGACCTTCCCGGCGGCGGGCTTCTGGGTTTGACACGCACCTGGAGCAATAAGCCCGATCTGGCCTCGGGAGCCGTGGGAACGGGTTCGACCATCTCCGATATGCCCCGCCTCAAAAAGGGCACGGGCTCCTTGATTCAGTTAATTGTCAATAGCGCCAAGGCCTATGAATTCGATCAGATCAGCTCCAGCTATTTCTCTCGTTTTAGCCAGCCTTTCCAGATTTACGCGCAAACGGGCAATGAACTCGTGGTGGCAACCGACTCGGGGCGGAAATTCACCTTTTTCGATTTCTCTTCCGGAGTTCCCGCGAGCCAGCAGGGAAACTTCAAATCGATGCTGGACGAAGGGGGTAATCTGACTTCGGTACAGTCGTGGGACTCTTCCGGCAGACCCACGGAAATGACGACCGTCAATGTTACCGCCAGTCCATCCGTCACCGAGTCGATTGTTTATGCCTATTCCACGACTTCACCCAACGCCGGAATGTTAAGTAGTGCCACCCTGCGGCGAAAGGTGGGCACGGGCTCTTATAGCACGGTCATGACTGCAAACTACACCTATTACGACAATTCATCATCGAACGGTCAGGCCCAGGATCTGAAGACGGTCGAGGTCAAAAATGCCAATAATGAGACGATCAATTATCAGTATTACCGCTATTATACCAACGCATTAACGACGGGATACGCCCACGGTCTAAAATATGTGCTCAATTTTGCATCGTACAAGCGCATCCTCAACGACCTAGGTGATCCTGACACAAAGACAGATTCTCAACTAGCACCATACGCTGACGACTACTTCGAATATGCAACAAGTGGCGCTAGCCGGATATCAAAGCATGTGATCGCTGGGGACGGAAATTCAGGAAACGCCGGCGGTTTGGGTGCGTACACCTACACCTATGGTACCAACACCAAGACAACGGGCGGTTTCAATATCTGGAAGACCGTGATGACTGAAACCAATCCAGAAGGAGCAGTGATAAAGACTTATTCGAACGCTGCCGGTCAGATTATGCTGTCGTCCTTCAAAGAATCATCGTCCTCGACATTGGAGTGGGCGATGTACAATCATTACGACGCTACTGGCGTGATTGACTATCAGGCCGATCCGGCGGCAATCGACACCAGCTCCACAAACGGGAAATACAGAGAGAGCTGGGCAGACTTGGTCAATATTAATGTCTCGGGAGTTGCTACGTCCTTAAAGAATTCGGAAGGGATTTTTACGGTTTATACTTATGGAACAGACGCGACCGCGACTGCGACGAGTAGTACGGCAGGTTCGGCGTCCGGTTATATCAGTTATGTTTCCATTAAACGAGGCCAAAGCAGTGGCCTTATCAACAAACTAAATGGCTATGAATATTTTAGCCACACAGGAAATAATGTTAACACCTACATTACTGCAAGTTTGTTAAGCTATCCATCTGAAGCTAGCAGCTATGCTCCTACGCAGGCAGCATTAAAAACAACTTACTCATACGATAGCTGGTACACTTATTTATCTGGCGGATTTTCCATAAGTTCGGCCCAGCCAAAGAGTGTTACGGTGACCTTGCCACCGGTGTTGACTGCTCAGAATGGAGCGGGTGGCAGCTCCGGTCCTACCATGACATCGGTTTACGATATCTACGGGAGAGTGATTTGGGGGAAAGACGCCGGAGGGTTTCTGGCATATACCCAATACGACGCTGCTACGATGGCTCCGGTTAAGTTAATCGCCGACGTGAACGCCAGTAGCACGTCCGACTTCAGTAACCTTCCTTCAGGATGGACAACTCCGAGCGGTGGCGGCCTTCATCTGATATCGACTGCCGAAGTCGATGCGTATGGGAGAACGACCAGGGCAACCGACCCGAATGGAAATGTTACCTATACGGTGTACAAAGATGCCAACCAAGAGATGCGCATCTATTCAGGCTGGACATCAACCGACTCGACGCACGGTTCAACACTTGGCCCAATTATCACTATTCGGAATGATTTGGCTAATGGCTACTCCGAGTCCCTGACCTATTCAGCGACTCCGACCGTTTCAGGCGGGAAACCAACTGGCACTGAAACTGTTGCCGGAGTTACATCACTGGCGCGAACCTACACCAACATCGCCGGTCAGACCACGGCGACTGATAGTTATTTTGATCTTTCCGGCTTCACTTATTCGACGGCAGCGAATTTGGGCACGGAAGGAACGAATTACTTGCGCATGAGATACGCTTACGACGATCGCGGGCGGCAAAATCGCACGCAAACACCGTCCGGAACCATTTCTCGGGTGGTTTATGACAAATTGGGACGATCGATAAGCAGTTGGACGGGGTTGGATGACACGCCGACGAGTGGGACTTGGAGTCCTACAAATACCAGTGGCACTGACCTCGTGAAAACCACGGAGGCGAAATACGATGAAGACAGCAGCGGAAACAGCGGAGTTGGGGATTCCAATGTAACGTCGATCACAGAGTTTCCCGGCGGAGGAGCGACCAATCGAACCACTCGGATGTGGTACGATGGACGCAATCGTGTTAGCATTGTCAAGGATGGAATTGAAAGCACAGAAAATAATAGTGTTAATCGCAAGATGGTGTCCTACAGCTATGACAACTGGGATAATGTCACGATCGTTAGGACGTTTGACGGCGACGGCGCTACGCCGACTCAAAACGCTGATGGCAGTTGGTTTTCCGGCCCGATTGGTTATGCGTCATATAGTACAGCGAGCTATGACAATTTGGGGCAGCTATATCAAACTGCAGTTTATAATATAACCGCAACGGTCCCGTTTTCGTCCGCCACAATATTAACAACGAATTATTGGTATGATTCCCGTGGAAATGCAATCAAGACCTCGGCCCCCGGGGGCTTGGTAACGAAGGCGCTCTACGATGGGGCTGGCAGGTTGAGGACATCGTATCTAAGCGATGGGGGGGGGGATTCGGCATTCTCCGATGCGAGCACTGTCAGCGGGGATACGGTGCTAACGCAGAGCGAAATGGCTTACGATGCGAATAGCAATCCGATCATGGTCACCACTCGGGATCGGTTTCACAATGCTTCCGGAACGGGCGCACTGGACTCCACCACGAGCCGAGCATCCTATTCGACGGCATATTACGACTCGTTGGACCGAGTAACTTCGGCGATCAATGTGGGAACTAACGGGGGTAGCGCTTACAGCCGCCTGGCGACGGCGCCCAGTTCCTCAAGCACCGTACTAAGGACCGACTATGGTTACAATTCCGCCACCGGTCTGCTGGAAAAGGTAACCGATCCTAAAGGCATTGAAAGCAAGTCATACTACGATGCCATGGGTCGTACGACCAAGACGGTTGAAGCCAATGATGGCGGAGCGATCACGGCGACAACCAACAAAACAACAGAATTCGGCTACGATTCCTATGGACATCTTTCCACTGTGAAAGCTTATCGGTCTAGTAGCGACTACTCACAAACTCAATACATCTATGGGGTCACGACTTCTACGAGCGGCATTAACAACAACGATATCTTGGCGTCTATTCGCTATCCTGATAAAAGCACAGGCAATGCTTCGTCAAGCATAACGGACAGTTACACGGTAAACGCCTTGGGCGAAGTCAAGACGGCAACCGATCGACTTGGCACGACACATACGTACAGTCGCGACGTCATGGGAAGGCTAACCGCAGATGCGGTAACCACATTGGGTTCGGGCCTGAACGGCGCCGTGAGGCGGATCGAGACAGCCTACGATATTCAGGGAAATGCATACCTTTTTACGAGCTACGATGCTGCAACAGGGGGATCGGTTCTTAATCAGGTGCAGGAAAAATTTAACGGCTTTGGTCAACTGATCAACGAGTATCAAGCCCACGGCGGTACGGTGGACACCGCGACGACGCTCAATGTTGGATATTCTTATACTGAAGGCGGCACGCAGAGCAGTCCTGTGAATAACAGCCGGCTAACGGGCATGGTCTACCCGAATGGCCGCGCCTTGACCTACGATTACGGGTCACCTCCGGGAACTAACGACAAGATCAGTCGGTTGGAGTCCATCAAGGATGGTTCCACAACTCTAGAATCGTACCAATATCTCGGAGTGAGTCAGGCGGTCGTTCGTGCTCATCCGCAACCAAATGTGGATTTGACCTATGTCACTCAAACGAGTGGAACGACGGGCGATGCGGGAGATCAGTATACCGGTCTTGATCGCTTTGGGCGGATTGTCGATCAGGTTTGGGTTAAAAATACGACTCCAACTCCAACAATTACCGACCGCTTTCAATACGGCTATGATCGCAACGGCAATGTATTATACAAAAATAATCTAGTGATAACTGCTCAAAGCGAGTTGTATCATGCGAATGGCGCGATAGCAGGTTACGATAACCTGAATCAACTATCATCCTTTGCCCGGGGGACGCTTACCGACATCAATTCCGATGGAATTCCCGATACGATTGCTTCTCCCAGTCAAAGTCAGTCCTTTACGCCCGATGGCCAAGGAAATTTCACGACGGTGACGACCAATGGCACCGGGGTTACTCGTACTTATGACAAGCAAAATGAACTGACAGCGGTTGGCTCGACTGGCCTGACTTATGATGCGGCGGGCAACATAAAGACCGATGAGCTAAACAGAACCTACATATACGATGCCTGGAACCGATTGATTTCGGTTTCTGGTGCCGGTACTCCGTCAACCCCGCAAGCAAGTTATGCCTATGATGCCTTGGGGCGTCGAATTAAGGAAATCTCGGGCGGCCAGACTCGTGAGCTGTTTTACTCGGCAGAGTGGCAAGTGATTGAAGAGCGAGTTCTCAATTCCGCTACTCCCCCTGTGTTGGTCGCGCAGGTTCAATATGTCTGGAGTCCCGTGTACGTCGATGCGATGATTGAACGGGATCGCGATACGGACGCGAATGGTTCCCTGGATCAACGCCTTTATGTTCAGACCGATGGCAATTTCAATGTCACGGCATTGTTAGATACAAGTGGTGCCGTCGTCGAACGCTATGTTTACGATCCTTATGGAAAAATGACGGTTCTTGACGCGGCAGGATCCGTGCGCACCAGTGGCACGAGTTATAACTGGCAATATTTGCATCAAGGCGGGAGACAGGATAGTGCGACTGGGTTGTTGAATTTTCGGAATCGCGATTACAGCACGAGTTTGATGCGTTGGACTACGAATGATCCTATTGGATTCGGGGGAGGGGATACGAATACGTACCGGTATGTAGGCAATGGACCGGGAAATGCATTGGATCCAAGTGGATTGGAAGCAACGAATAAGGCTGTATATGACGATTTGGGGGATCTGCCTGCCCCGAATACAGTAGGTTATAGAGGAGCTGGTGACAGAGTAGCTGATGACGTGGACCTGGATCCAGATCAATATTGGACCAGCCTTTGTTGGGTTGCCCTCTCTTCGTTGAAACAAACCGTACAGGAAAAGGCAGAGGAAATTGCTGAGAAGGTTGCGGGCTACTATAATTGGAAGGAAAAGATGCCGGATGGTGTAACTACGATCGCGAATCCTTATCGTCCTCCAACGGAGGAGGAGAGGAGGGCAGCTCGGGCGGCCATGTATGCGGCCTTAGAAGAGGCTCAGTATGCGGCCGAGGATGCAGTCGTGGCAATTAAAAATGGTTTATATAATGCATTTGTTAGGCCAATCAATAATACGGTCGACTTCGGGCTGGATGTTGTATATGCAGGAGATCTAAATTACGTAATACAAAACCCGTACTTGAAGGCGTACCTGAAGCAAGATATTAGCGGTTTTGAGGCATGGAAATCCATTACCCTTGATGCGGTCGACACGGTGCTCATTGCTGAAGGATTGGTTAAAGGATTGGGCCGAGGGTTGGCAGGCCTGCTATGGAGCAATTGCTTTCCGGCCGGAACAATTGTTGCAACGGAAATGGGGCCTAAGCCGATAGAAAACATTCAAAGCTCGGACCTTGTATGGTCTTTTGACATGCTCTTGAGCGAATGGAAGCTCCGTCGTGTAATAGAGACCTTCCAACATGATCACGACGGCGAAATGGTCCGTGTCGAAATGGAAACCGAGTCTATCGAATCTACTGGCCACCATCCATGGTGGGTGGTGCGGGGCGAGAATTTAGAGCACCGCCCCCAACCAGAACACGTACCTCATAATCCCACTGGCTTTCAAGGTCAAGGTCGATGGGTTGATGCAACTGATTTGCGCGTTGGAGATATGCTGCTTCTCAAGTCCGGAGAGGAGGCACCAATCACCGATTTATCTCGTAGGCATGTCAGCACCAAAGTTTATAATTTCCATGTCGAGGAGTTTCATTGCTACGCTGTTGGCAATAGTCAAGCCCTGGTTCATAACAACTCGAAAGCTCTTGGCCGTAGCCTTTCAAATAACCTTCGCGCCCGCGCGCCAGGAGAATTCGCCGCTCATCTTGTCCCAGCAGGAAACTGGCAACTTTCGAATCGCGCACAACGTGTTAAGGATGCGATCTCGAATTCGCAGCGCAAGATTAATGAATTCTTACCGGAGGGTATTAACGGATATTATAACGGATATTGGACAAAGTCACCCAGACATGACGGATCGCACACAGATGAGTACCTTTTAAAGATGTGGGATTTGCTAAAGGATGCAAAGAGCGAAAATGAGGTTGTTTCTGCTTTGAACAAACTGAAAGATATGCTTAAAAAGGGACTTTTTTAATGGCCGATATCAATGGAATTTACAAACTTGAGCCGATCATGGACAATCCCAAATATGAGGGATTCGGGATGGGGGATCTCCCGTCATTGACTGGACAGCAATGTCGATACGACGATCTAAATCACACCTTCGATTCGATAACTGGAGGGTGGGTTCCTCCGCGCCTTCAGGCAACTTGGGAGCCGATCCGCGTTCTCGGTCGTGTTCGCCCTTACAATGATTTCCCCAGTATGGGTCTCTCCTATCCAGTATTCAGTCAGCGTGCTGTTGATGTTTTACGTGACATACTGGAAGCCAACGGCGAGCTATTGCCCCTGACCTCAACGGTAGGCTCTTATTTTCTTTACAACTGCACGACCATCGCAGATATTATTGATTTGCAGAGATCTAAAGTCGATTTCCTCAATAAATTTACAATTTTAGAAATCGACAACATGCAGGTATATGAAGATCGGCTGAATGGACTTTCGATTTTTCAAATAAAATCCTATCCTGGACGGTGCTTCGTCGTTGATTCTGTTGCTCATCGCATTCGTGAAGCAAAGCTAGAAGGTATCGAATTACGCAAAATATGGCCTTTGCCAAAAAATGTTCCATATTGGTTGTATCGAAAACATCCTGAATGTCACGATAAATATACCGCGCAACCTGTTGTCGAAGTACGACCAATCAAAGGCAATGCTGTAGTGCTGCGCTTGTTTCTTGTGGGGGAAAATCCCACTGATGAAGAGAAGCTCAAGTTCGAAGAAATCGCGGATCAGCTTGATGCAATTTTGGTTAATCCTCGCCGGAGGGCCAAATACTATGGAAATCTAGAGATCACAGAGTTTGTGGCCGGCGAAGCGCGGTATTTCTTTAGTTGCCCGGACGCTGACGACTTGGCCAAAAAACTCAAGCCGTGGGTCCGAGAGCTAGACTGGCCAGGGCAGAAGTCGCTAGTCAAGCGTTACGGGGCATTTGGCGATGCCAAGGCGACCGAGGAGCTAGTTAAGCTCTAGCGATTTCAAATTTCTGACAATGCCAATGAGAACAAAGTGGGTTTTGACCGAGAATCGCTGACATGTAGGTTGGGCGGGATTAGTTCCCGTGGAAGTCGTGCCCAAGAATGCGCAGCAGATCGATGTTGTTGAGATTTTTATGGGGCGATGTAGCGAAGGATTAAAGCCACAAATGGGACTGAGAAAATTACGGGAAGAACAAAGGGGACATTGTAGTTCATTGCCGCCGGTATCGTTTTTTAGAGCCAAAGAATGGCATGGAACAGGGAGGGCGTCGAGTGGGAAAGTTGTGTGCCATTTCCTGAATCGTGGGAATGGTCCCGCGTATATTTTTTTCTAAGGGGGAAGAACAAAGGGGACATTCTACTTTAATGCCGCCGGTAACGTTTTTTAGGGATCAACAGGGCCGGCCACCCCATGAACTGCGCCGATTGTGCGGTCAATACAGATGTGTTGCTCCGCACTGGGCAAGTCGTCACGGCTCCGGGTCGGGCGATCGGTGTCTTGCCTGCTGATTTGGCGAAGATGTACGGCAGTCCCTTCGTCTCTCATGGCAAGGATGTGGCCGGAAGAACAAAGGGGACATTCTAGAATGGCACTAAGCTAACCCGTAAACGTATTGCCCATCAATTGCTTGCGCCATTCAGAGCGAGGCTTTTTCATCACTGGAAATTCCTTCGGTCTGCGCTTGCAGACACGCGGCTCCACTCGACCGGAACGTTCGGGGTTCACTTTCAGTGGGACCAACTCGTGTCCCGCCTTCGAGTCGAGCAGCCAGCGTAGCGCGTCTACGAAACTGATCCGGTCCACGGCCACTTCCTGGCGTCGTGCCGCCTCCGCCATCACCATACGGACCATGTTGTAGACCATCGCGTACACCGTCAGCTCCTTGAGAACGCCTTCCACGCTCTTGCATTTCAAGACATCCATTTTCATCGTTTGCTTGAGGTGTTTCAGATCAGTCTCCACACCCCAGCGAGTACAGTAGAGACGCGCCAATTGCGCCGCCGTGTAGACCTTCGCATCCAAGAGCGTCGTCACCAGCGTCACATCGCGCGCCCGGGATCCAGAGCGAGAGATCTTGTAACGCAGTTCACGTACCTTGAGCATGTCTGGCAGCGCCGCGTAGTCCTCGACGCTCATCCAATCGGGCTTGCCCTGGGGCTTGAACCACACGACGATTTGGTCAAACGGCCCAAGCTGCCGGACCCAGCGCGAGCGAGGGAGTCCTTTGCTGCCGCTTTTGGCGCCAGGTCGAGCATGCGCTCGATTCGGTGCGAAATCGACGATCTGGCGCTGGTGGATCCGAAACACCCCGTGCACGCCGCGTCGAATGAGCAGCGCGAGATGAGCGAAGGAGCAGAAGCCACGATCGGCGACCAGGACATCTCCCGGCTGCAAGGCAGGATGGACGTCCTCGACGCGCGACATCACATGCGAGCGCAAGGGGGCGGCCATGACCTCCAGGAGAAGGCCGGTACCCGCGTGAAACAGAGCCAGAATTTTGGCAACCGGGAAGCCGCATCCGGCGGCCTGGGCTCCCGGTTGGCCGAAGTGGGCCTGCAACTCGGGAGTGTCAGGCATGGAAAATGACGAACCGTCGATCAGGAAGGTGCGATGCGCATGCCATCGACCGTTGGATGTTTCGGGGATGAAAGCCTTGATCAGCGTACGAAGGATGGCTTGGTAAACGGCCAGAGGCAGCCGCGTTCGCGCTTGGCAGTAGGCCGAGTCGGTGAACGCCTTCTTGGCGAGCGTCGCGATATGCTCGAGAGCGGTATTGCCACTGAGGGAGAACAAAGGGGACATTCTACTTTTTTGCCGCCTGTACCGTTTTTTAGACCCAAAGAATGGCATGGACCAGGGAGCGTCGAGAGGGAAAGTTGACTGCCATTTCAAGAATCGAGGAGAACAAAGGGGACATTCTACTTTATTGCCGCCTGTACCGTTTTTTAGACCCAAAGAATGGCATGGACCAGGGAGCGTCGAGAGGGAAAGTTGTCTGCTATGTCCTGAATTGTGGTAATGGTCCCGCGAGTATTTTTCCTAAAGAACGTGTACTTCTTCGCGTTTTTCCGTGTGATGCGTGAGGTGCGGGAGAGAATTCGAATACGGTTGGTTGGCAATTGCTTCGTGACCAATCATTTCATCTGATGCATTGGCCGCGTGGCGATGGTGATTGCAATCGGTGGATTCAAGGGCTGGCTTTTTCCCTGTTTTCCAGTTCAAAAAAGTAGAATGTCCCCTTTGGCCTCCCCCGTTTTTCTCAGGTGCGCTCGGTTTTTGAGTTTACCGCTGGCCTTGTGCCAATCTATAACATTCTCTTTTTGTTCCCCGGGAATGGGGCGTCGAAGTCGGTAAGGATAATAAAATCACGTTTGGACCGACACTACAGGTGGTCTGGATTTCTTACGGATGTAGGATTCATGGCTCCTCCTCCGAAGTTTTTGCCGAAAAAGGGAGGACTCGGTGGCATGGCCATGACGGTCGAAGTTTGGAAGGTCTTGTTGAGTAGCATAGGTGATAGGTATAAAGAAGAGGATAGTGTTACGCTTCAAGAGACGGTATTAAGATTAATTGGTCAAATGGGTGCTCGCGGATTTAAATAGGGTGCTCAAATGGCAAGCCGAATAAGGGTGCGGTATAGCGTTGCGGAACTTGTGGTGTTCTTTGTTTCGCTTGTGTTTGGCTGCCAGGCTCAGAGTTATGATCCTCCTCAACCGAGTGAACTAAATAGCGTGATTGATCGGATGGAGTCGATGTTTGCTTCTGAGCGGGTGCAGGCCGTTCGAAGGCTGATTAGGGCGCAGGAAATCCAATTAAATGAGTATAAGAAAAATCCGCGATTTTTAGCGGCTTTGAAAAGAGGAATTAAAGATAGCGATAGTGTAGCAAGAATGTTCTTTGCGCTGGTTTTGGCCCGGATGGGAGAGGCGACCAAAGAATTAAGTGAGTTTTATTCTGTTCAAATTTTAGATAAAGATTACTGGGTTCGCATTCAGGTTTGTGCTGGGGTAAAACAAAACAAAGCACTTCTGGATCTCTCAGGCGAGATCTTGGAGCGGGCGCTAAAAGACGGGCATCCTTCTGTTGTTAATGAGGCGGCTTCCGCCGTTCGGTGCTATAGTGGCCTTGATAATGAGCGGATTATAAATCTACTCATATTAAATATTAAAAATGGAATGGATGACGCTGTTCGTTTATATTATTGCGTGAGAGCTTTAGAGAATGTTACAAAAGAAAAAGCGAAATCGTTGGTTGGTACTATTGAGGGGCTTAAGGTAGAGGTTAAAACAAAACACGGTAAAAAAAGCGATGTCTACACTATTTTTGATCAAACTGTTGAATCATTAAAGGCCAAGATTAAATGATTTTTCAAGTTAAGAAAATAGCGGTTTGTTTATTTCGGATTGCGATTTGCTTGGCGATTTATGAGTTCGGCGCACTTATAAAATGGCGTGTTTCAAAATAACTAGATTTCCCCGGGAAGAACAATTCCTCCCTCTCAAACAAGGCGGCTCTGCCTAAAATGGTCGATCGGCGCATGCAAGGCCCTTCCTGTGAACCATCACCATTTCGACTTAAGGGCTCCGAGAGACCGCGATGCCTGATTTACGACGCGAGCGCAGAAAAGGGGCATTGTAGAATGGCACTAAGCTAGTCCGCAAGGGGATTTCCCATCAATTGCTTGCGCCTTTCAGACCGCGGCTTTTTCATCCAAGGGAAGTTTCTTTGGCCGCCGCTTGCGAACATGCGGTTCCGGACGACCGGAACGACCTGGGTTCACTTTCAATGGGGCCAACTCGTCTCCCGCCTTCGGGTTGCGCGGCCAGGGCAGCTCGCCCACAAGACTGATTCGGCCCGCGGCAGCTTTCTGGCGGCTTGCCGTCTCTGCCATCGTCAGGCGGACCATGTTGGCAACGAGGAAGTCGCATCCGTAGACATGGGCTCCTGATTGGCCGAAGTGGGCTTGCAGCTCGGAAGTATCGGGCATGGATACTGACGAACCTTCGATCAGGAAGGTGCAATGCTCATGCCGTCGGCCGTTAGCCGTTTCGGGGATGAGAGCCTTTATCACTGTGCGAGGGATGGTTTGGTAGACGGCCAGAGGGATCCGCGCTCGCGCCTGGCCGTAGGCCGAGTCAGTGAACGCCTTCTTGGCGAGCATCGTGATAGGCTCAAGAGCGGTTTTGCGACTGAAGACCTGAAGCAAGAACCAATGAAGGGGTGGGAAAGGGACGGAGGATCCCGGCACGCCAACGGTTGCCTGATCTGCTAGCAGATCCGTTGGCCGGTCGAGCGACCCAGACGGTTGCTCAGGTCTTGCCGAATTCGTCGCAGTGCGGTATCAATTCGTCGATGGAGTCTTTCCATGAGTACAAGTCTTTTTGGTGGATTGCGCCATTTGAAGGATGCGAGCTTCTATCCTGGAGCCGACATCTCATTATTCGATAAGCTGGAACGTGAGTACGGCATCACGCTACCGAGCGACCATAGGGATGTCCTGCAGGAAAGCAACGGAGCGCAAGTTTACGCTGGGTACTTTCGGCTGTTCGGTATTTTTACAGCAACAGATATCGATACAATTAATTGGAATCAAGCAGACTGCTGGAAATTTGCCTGGGGAGGGCGCTGCTCAGGATACTGGTGCTTCGGTGAAACGGCATGGGGAGATCAGTATGCCTATGCTACTGGAGCATCAGATAGCGGCGAAGTTTATCTCCTCGATGCCTTATCCATGACGCCGCAAATCGTGGCCTCATGTTTCGCAGAGTTTTTTGAGAAGGAGTTCATCCGATCGGCTAAGGATCCCTATGATGTCATGATTAAACAGGCGCGTCAAAAACTAGGGGATTTAGGAGTGGCTTCTCATTTGGTCTATATGCCTTCCATTCTATTAGGCGGCGCGGACGATATTAGCAACGTCGAGAAAATGAACGCACGATCCGCTATGGTTTGCAACGGCGATATTGCCACACAAATCGATGCCGCGCCTTCCGGCAAGGTTTTGAAAAGTGTACAGCCATACGAGGATGAATCACATCGTTGGAGGCTCCGGCTCGTCTGGGGTGACTCCGTGGGTAGCATTCGATTGGATGATCGTGAGTGAGGGAGGGAAAAGGGGGCATTCTAGAATGGCACTAAGCAAGTCCGCAGGGGTTTTGCTCATCAATTGCTTGCTCCATTCAGAGCGCGGCGTTTACATCACTGGAAATTCCTTCGGTCGCCGCTCGCGAACACGCGGTTCCACTCGACCGGAACGATCCGGGTTCACTTTCAATGGAACCAACTTGTCTCCCGCCTTCGAGTCGAGCAGCCAGCGTAGCGCGTCGACAAAACTGATCCGATCCGCGGCCACTTCCTGGCGCCGTGCTGCCTCCGCCATCACCGGGCAGACGATGTTGTAGTTGGAAACATCCGTTTGAATCGACTGTCAAGGATGAGGGGGGCGGGAAAGTGCAATGTCACTTTTTGTTCTCCGTTCTCTGAATGATAAAATCATAATTGTATTTAAACAGAACGAGAAGGTGTCTCTGTGAAACAAGTTCGGTTTTTTGCTCTTAAAGAAGACTTGTTGCACTTGCTTGAACTTGTTGAGAGTAAAGGCGAAATAAAGTATGTTCGTATCGGCAGTTTCTTGCGAGATCAGGTCAAAGGCGAATTGGCGTCGTTCGCGGCAGGTGCTGAACTGCCCGACCTTGGAAAAGCCAGTGTCGATCAGGGGGTTGCTTGCGATTCTTTTTTAGTCTGTGATCGAGCGATGCCGATTACCCTGCGAGTATTGGAGATCGCCGGCGGCGATCGTGTGTGCTTGGATCAAATAAGCAACCCTGATTCGATTGTATTCAATCCTGGTGGCGTTTGGAGTGAAGATATTGTTCTGAACGGCTGCATTGGAACAGCCTCAGAATCGCAGGCCTCTCAAGCCTTGATGAGGCGATTTCAATCCTCGATTAAAAAATGTTTTACGAAAGTAAAGGCATTTTACGTCGGTCCCAACGCACTCGGTCTCTTGAAATCAGGTAAACGTCTAGCCGGGGCAGTTCAGTCTCCTAAGGAATATGACTTGTCGCTCACGTAAAACGCGGTTAAGTCGGTCGCCGGTTAAAACCTAGTGCTCAGAGACTTCAGATATTTAAGATGGGATGGGTAAAGGGGGCATTCTTGGGTGGAAATAAGCTAGTCCACAAAGATATTATCCATCAATTGCTTGCGCGACTCAGAGCACGGTTTTTTCATCACTGGTAATTCCTTCGGCCGCCGCTACGGACCCGCGGTTCCGCTTGATCGGACCGATCTAGGTTCACCGTCAGTGGGACCAACTTGTCTCCCGCTTTCGAGTCGAGCAGGCGGCGTAGCGCGTTGGCAACAAGAAATGCTTGATTATGCGAGGAAAATAGGGCAAATTCCTGCGAGGAACAACTAGATCATGACAATCGAGATCATTTCGTACGCGGCGTTTGGACCGTTGAAATTTGATCAAACGACCAAGGACGAATGCGTGCGTCTTTTGGGTGAGCCCATTAAGAAGCGAACTAACAGAATGGGAGTCGAAGAATACGAGTACCAACAGTTCATTGTTCGTTTCAATCCTAAGACATCGACTGTCCGGGAATGCACCTTGCTTCCCTATGCAGATGCCACAATTAACGGCATCGCAGTTACTTGGAACTTGCACTTTCTACATTTGCTGTGCGAGCAAGATCAGTCTCCAAGAGTTGTGTATGGATTTATCGTATTCCAGCGTCTTGGTATTGCTGTGACTGGGATTCATGACGGCGATGAATCGCAGCTAGCCGTAACGGCTTTCTTAAAGGGAGAGTTCAACGATTTGTTACCAAAATCTGTTCCCTATGTATTCTCACCCGGTTAGAGCCACATGAGGTTTCACCCCACATTTGTCCATGCGTGCTCACCTCCCTCTTTCGAGTTGCGCAGCCAGGGCTGGGCGTCGACAAGACCGGATCCGGCCCGCGGCCACTTCCTGGCGCCTTGTCGCCTTCGCCGTCACCGGGCAGACCATGGTGTAGAGGGAAACATGCGTTTGCGTCGACTTAATGTCTCCTTTTCTTCTTCCGGGGATCCACTGCCTAAACTAAATAACCCTCCAGGACTATGGTGGCCAATATGGTAATCATTGTGGAATATGTGCTTCCTCTTGGACGTCCGAACATTGAAGGGGGTCTGTCGAACCCTTCGTGGCAAATTTTTGTTCGGTGGATACTCCAGCTTTCCGACGATCTTGGCATTTGGACTTTCTGTTCGCCCGCAGACGTCAAGGTTTGGTTCGGGATCTCGCACGATACGGAGATAGAAACGATCTCTCATCCTGATCCTAATTTTGGACTCAAAGGGTTTCGTCTGAGCGCCCATTTTTTAGACTTCGAGCATTTATCCCGGGTTCCCGTCTCGGAGGAGTCAGGCGTGGCGTTCTTTTCGTGGACCAAAGGTGATGCAGCATTGGCAGCGATCGACGTAGATGATTTCGAGAACTTTGCCGTGATCAAAGTCGAGCCGGAAGATGCCAAGCGACTCGCAACCGCCACCGCGGGTGCAATTGCATCGTGGGGTCGCGACCGTTTGCTGCAATACAAATCGGAGATTGATCAACTGTCCACCACGGGCCACTGGATCCTACTAAGCGATATTCTGGTTTCGCATGCGCCCAGTGCCCCAGAGAGTGGTGCACTCAGAGCGATTACGCCGTATCGTGATCCGGGCCGGCCGGGTTAGAGCAACAGGCGACTCCCATCGGTCAGGCCCAGTCACGGGCCGCGGCGAAATCTCAATCCAGTCGTCGGCCAACATCCTTCTAAACCCCGCAAATTCGCCAGAATTCGAACAACCGGCACACAAGTTATCCTCAGTATCGACCGATAAGTCTTGATACGGAGGAGTTGCTTTCATGCGGCGTTGCCTGCTCATATTGGCCGCCAACTTGGTTGGGACGGGGTGCTCCCAGCTTCCCCGGTCCGAAGCCCCGACCACAAATGCGCCCGCCGTCCCCTCATCTGCAATACAGCGGGCTTTGCCCGCGGCAAATACCGGCCGGCAATCCCGTCCCACCGTTGTCTTGGCATCACACGCCAGGACTGCCGACGATCCCGCGGATTTTCGCTCGCTCACGGCCTTCCAAACTCAGGAGCTCGCCGTGCAGGCCAGTTCCGCAGCCAAGTTGCTCGAGCTCGAACCAAGCAACAGTCGCGGATCGTTTTGGACAGGGAAAACAGGTTCCCGGGACTCGGAAAGCAATCGCCAATTCGTGCTGGAACTTGCAGCCGACGAGGCACGCAACCGCGACGCCGGTACCGCCCTGGAGCTTTATTACAAACTGGCGGGTGCCGAGAAGGGGCGGGCGCTTTATCAGAAGATGAATGCCGAGCTTTCCAAGCTGGCCGAAGAGGGGCGCAAGGCGGAAGAAGTGGGTCTGAAGGCCCGAGTCGATCTGGAAGAATTGGCATCGCAACTGACGGAAGTGCAGGTCGAGATCGCCCGCTTTGATGCCGCCATCACCCAATTGAATGCCGGACTGAAACTCAAACTGGGCATGCCGATCGATCCGCGCGTGCGCCTTGTCACGGATGATCCACTGGAAATCAGCACCGAGCCGATCCTTGTGGAAGAGGCCGTCAAGGTCGGCCTGAAACGCCGCTCCGATCTGGCGCTTCTTCATACCCTGCAAAGCCTTCCTGATTCGCAGGATGCGCGCCGCCTGCTTGCCGAATCCAGCCCCTTGCTCGCGGGCGCGGTCCAAGCCGAACTGCCGCCGGGGTTGCGCTTTTTCGTCCGGCTGCTCTCTTTTTGTTCCGGTGGAACCTGGCCGGCGCCGCCCGATGCGCAAAGCACGGGCGAGCAGCTCCACACGCTCACTTCGGAACGGGAACGGCAAGCCGAGGTCGAAATCCGCATTGCGGCAAGCCAAATGGAGGAAGCGGCAACCGCCGCGCGCCTTCAGGCCGAACTGGCCGTGCAACTGCGCCAGCGCGTTGTGGAATTGAGAAAAGAACAGGCCGCGGGCAAAGGGGTGATCTCGGAGCTGACGCGCGTTCATGGCGCGCTCAGAAAGGCCGAGGGGGCTGTTCTGCGAGCCAAGGTGGACCACTTGAGCGCCCATGCCAAGCTGCGGCAATCTCAAGGCCTGCTCGTGCGCGAAGTGTATGGCGGCGCAGCGCCATAGCGGCGACGGCTACCGCGTTTTTCCACGAAAAACGTGCTGTTCGATTCTTTCCAAAAATGGCCGGCTCACATCCCAGTAGCGCTGAAACGTCGCGCGGCTAATGGCATAGAGTTCCAGTTTCGTCGTGGCGCGCACGGTCGCATTGCGCGGCTCATTGCGTAGCAAGGCGACATGGCCGAAGGTGTCCCCGGCGTGCAAGTTATTGACCCATTTGGGGGGCCCGCCGCCCTGAGGTTCATGCAAAACTTCCGCCTCCCCGCGGCGGATGATGTAGAAGAAGCTTTCGTCGTTCACCGGTTCATTCTCTTTGACGACCGTGGCGCCAGGCGGATAAACCTCGCCGACAATGCCTGGTCCCATGGGGCGCTTGACGCGGCCGTTTTCAATTTGGGCCTCGGGGATCGGCTGGCTGGGGTGCACATTCATCAGGATTTCGTCGGCGACCTTCTGCTGTTCCTCGGGCAGAATCGCGGCGAACGCGACATTTTCGCGCAAGGCATTGAGCACGAAAATCCGCTCCGCGACGATCACGTTGGAAACGATCTTGCCCGCATCCATCTGAACGATCCGGTCGGCCCGGTTCATGATCTTGGCGTCGTGCGTAACGATCAGGCTCGTCGTGCCGGTTTGCTGCACGATCTGGTCCAAAAGCGGCAGTTGCCACGCAGCCAAACCCAGGTCGTCGGCTTTCTTCGAGTCGGGATCGCGCAGCAGAGCACGCAACTCGGTCTCGGGAAGGTCACGCGCCATCCGCTGCAGCAAGGTGATCGTGGCGAGCGCACTGTTGGCATCGAGCGCCGCGGTCGGTTCGTCCGCCAAAACCAGCTTGGGCAAATTGATGAGCGCCCGTGCGATCGCCACGCGTTGCCGCTGGCCGCCGCTGAGTCCCGCAGGGGAGTAGTCGTATTTGGGAACCTGCGCCTGCGACAGGATGTTCCTTTCACCCAATAACAAATAATCGAGGAGCTGCCGAATCTCGCCGTCGGGATCCGCAGAGGACGACCCCAGTCGCTGCGACATGCGCACATTCTGCATGGCGGAAAGAGAATCAAAGAGATTATGCCTTTGGAAGATGAAGCCGATCAAGCGGCGCACCTCGACGAGATCTCCTTCCTCCATGCCGCGTAGCGATCGGTAGTCTCCCTCGGTCGCATCCCAGATTTTGATCTCCCCTTCTTGCAGGGTGCGCAAGCCGCCGATCAGGGTGAGCAGGGTCGTTTTGCCGCATCCGGACGGGCCGCCCATGATGACGACTTCGCCTGGCATCACCTCGAGGTTGATCTCCTTGAGCACCAGGGTGCGGGTGTCGCCGGTCCCGAAGGCGTGATTGACATTGTGGATGCTCAGGAGCGGTTGGCCGGGCGGCGGCTGTTTTCTAGAAGACATTGGCAGGGTCCACCGTCTGAGCCTTGCGTAAAGCGAGCAGGCCGGAACCGACACACATGGCCACCGTCGATGCCGCCACCCAGCCGACGCGCTGAAGGGTGAATTCGAACGGCAGCCCGGTCATGGCCGCCATCACCTGAAACGTGATGGCGGTGACGAGCATTCCGGGTAGGAACCCGGCGATCGCCAAGATGAGCGCTTCTTGCATCACGACCGAGGAAAGATAGCGATTGGGATATCCGATCGCGCGCAAGGTGGCATATTCGCCCAAATGGTCGGCCACATCGCCGGCAAGGATCTGGTAACAGATCACCGAGCCGACCAAAAAGGCCAGGCCGATGCCGATGTTGAACGCAAAGCCGATCGGCGTCATCGACAGCCAGAATTCGGCTTCGCGTTGCCGGAATTCGGCCTTAGTCAAAATCTCCAGATCGCGGTCCGGGTTGGAGGGCTGAGCATTCAGCGCCGCGCGAAGCCGGTCGCGTACCACTGTAGCAGAATCGGTGGCAATTACCTGGATGAGCCCGAGATCCGCGGTGGCCGTGGGATTTTGCGGGTAGACCTGCGTGCGGATCAGGTCGAGGAAGGTTTCCTCACTCATGATCAGGGTGCCGTCGGCGGCAAAATCCGATCCCAGTTCGAACCCGCCGACAAGCGTGAGTGCTTTTCCGTTGATTTCGGTGGCGACGGTCTTGTTCCAGAGATTGCCTGCCGGCACGGGACCGTAGACCGACTGCCCGGACCGTTCCGGGTCCGGCTTGGCCAGTCGGTCGAACAGGGCCGTGCCCCGGATGCGCAGTTTCGTCCATTGTGGGGAGCCTGATTCCAGCCCCGGCAAGCTGATCAATTCCGCTGCCGGATCGAGGCCAAGCACCCGGATCGAGCGAGACGGTTTTCGAGTGCTGTTTTCATTCGGCGGCCCCGCGGCGCCAGTGTGCGTCAGCAGAGTCAACTGGTAGTCGATGTAGAGCGGATGGACGGACGAGACGCCGGCCACGGTCATCGCTTGCGACATGCGCCTGCGCGAGACCCCTTCCCGGTAAAAGAGCGACACGCGGTGCGGGTGCACCAGAATGATGTCGGCCTTCAGCTTGTCGACCAGTTTGCAGTTGCTGTCGATCAGGGCGTTGCGAATGCCCATCTGCACCGACATAAGAATCACGGCAAAGGTGATGCCAAGCGCAAACAGCGCAAACCGCACCCGATCGTGAGTCAGGTTGCAAAGCGCCAGGGGAACAAAGCGAGGGGAGGGCATGGAATCAGAAGAGTGAGGCTGGGTCGGCGGAATGGACTTTACGCACGGCCAATAGCCCCGAGCCGATGCACATGGCAATCGCCGTCGCCAGCACGACGATGGCGGGAAACGCGTCAAAGTACATCGGCAGACCGGCGTAGCCTTGAGCAAACAGGTAAAGTCCCGAGGCGGCAATGGCGCCGGGCACAAAGCCGAGGATGGCGAGGATCGCCGCCTGCCAGAGCACGACATCGCGCAAGTAGGTGGCGTCGTAGCCCAGCGCCTTGGCGGTCGCGAACTCGGTCAGGCGGTTGCGAATGTCGGCGGACATCATCTGGTAAAGGAAAATCAATCCGACCGCCACGGCCAGCGTCGCGCCGGCCAGAAGCAACTGGCCAATCGCATTCCCCTTCACCCAGTAGTCCGTTTCGATTTCATTGGCCCCGGTCCGGTTCAAGAGCTTGATATCTTGCGGAAGGAGGGCGGCGGCCCGCTTGCGCACTTCCTCAAGGTCGGCCCCGGGCGCGACGCGCACGAGCCCGAAGGTGATCTCGGTCGCGGGTTGTAACGTTACGGTGGCGAAGGTCTCCTCGCTCGTAATGACCACGCCTTTCCAGTTGAATCCGGTTCCCAGGGTGAATTCGCCCACCACCTCGACCTGTTGCTCATTGAGTCGCGCTCCAATCTGCTGGGACGGTAGGTTGCGAAAGAACTCGAAACTGCCGTATTCGGGGCGAGACATGTGATCAAGCAGCACGGTGCGGCGCCTGGCGAGTTGCCGGCCGGCGGCATCGGCGCTGGCACGATCGGGGAAAACCTCGTTGGCCCCCCCCAGCATGAACATATCCGCGACCGCTTCCGGCGGCGCGGCGAGTACGAAAACACTGGAACCAGAGCCCGTCGCCGGAGGTGTCGGCTGCCACCAGGCGCTCGGAGCACCGGGATTGCGCCAAGTTCCGGTCGTGATGGTCAAGGGTTCCACGCTTTTGATGCCCGCGATGGCCCGCACTTGAGACAAGCGGGCGCGAGGAAAGGTGTGGAGACGGGTGATGTCTTGATGTTCGCTGGAAACCACGAGCAGGTCGAACGCCAGGTGATCGTAGAGCATGGTCGCGGTGCGATTGACCGAACGAAAGAAGCCATACTGCATGAAGATGAGCAACACCGCAAACGAAACCCCCAGGATCGCGATCAGGGTGCGAGCGAGGTGGAAGCGCAGATTGCTCCAAGCCAGGCCGAGGGGGGACATGGTCGATCTATCAACTACTTACTTTGGGGGATCGGGAATCGGGGCGGTCGCTGGGGCGCTGAGCGCGGTCAACTGCACGTTCACTTGCAGTCCTATGTACTTCGCGGCCGCGGCCGTCGCGCGATCGAGTTTGACCACGACCTCGACAACCCGGCGGTCATTGTCCTCGCGCGGACTCATGGCGAAGACGGCGTTGCGCGAAATCATGAGCGCCACCTGGTCCTTGGACGACACGGTGCCGGTGAGTTTGATATCCGAAGGAAGCACATCGCTGCTGATGGTGGCCGAGAATACCTGATTTTTCGCCAGGCCCGCCCACAGTTGCTTGACATCTTTTTCGTACACTTCCGCGACCGCAACCATTTTGCTCGTATCGGCCAGGTAGAGGATGGGCTGCTGGGCACTGGTCGGTTCCCCGTCGTGCACGCCAACCTTGAGCACCGTGCCGGCGATGGGCGCCTTCAAAATGCTCATTTCCCGCACCTGCTCGGCCAGGGCGAGTTTTTCCGCCGAGGAGCGCAGGGGCGATTTGGCCAGGGCTTCGTTCATTTCGGCAGTGGCCGCAGCGATCTTCTTTAAGGCGAGTTCGCGGCCGTTCTTGTAAGAGTCTTGTGCTTTCTCTCTTTTGGTCTTTGCGGCTTTCACCTCGGCGTCGGCCTTGATGACGGCCAACTCGACTTGTTCCATGTCTTCTTGCGACACCCGGACCTGCTTCGCGGAGAGGTCTTTCAGACGGTCTTGCTGGCGCAAAGCCACCTGATGCACCTTGACGAGCGCGGGAATCTGCTCGTCGAAGGCTGCCAAATCGCGCTTCTCGTCGGTGGTCAGTTGAGCGACCTCAAGCTGCGCGGAGGCGATCTTCGCCTCCGCGGCTTTTTGGGAGGCATCGGTCAACTGCCTGGCTTCGTCGAGCTGGATGCGCGCGACGCTGACTTCTTTTTCACGATCGGCGTAACTGGCGAGCTCCGCGATCGGTTCTTGAGCCTTGAGCACCTGACCGGTGCGAACATGCAGTTTCTTGATGCGATCTCCCGGCGGCCCATACACCGGCACGACGCCGCCTTCGGGTTCAAGCCGAGCGAGCGCGGAGACAGGGCGATCCTTGTCCGTCGGAAGCGCCGTTGAGTCGCTGGCCCGAGTGGGGGCAGCGGCGTTGAAGTTGAGATGCGGGCCCAAAGCGATGCCCGCGGCAACACCCACTCCCAGCGCAATCGCGGGCACCACCAGCGACCAGGGGAGGTGAGATTTTGCCATGAACGTTTGCCACGCAATGAAAATTTGGGCAGGGTAAAATCGACCCCCACCGATGCTAACAGCGCCTTAAGCGTTCGTCCAGACTCGGATCGAAAAACGGCTCATTCCTTTTCTCGCGGATCGTTACGATCGGACCGGGCGAACATCGTGCAAGAGATCAGCGTGGTTTTCCTCGGTTGAACGGAGCTTCGGGCACAAGCTTTGCTTGGCCAATCGGTACAAAGCGCGCCGTTAAATCCCGCGAATCGCGCACTCCGGGGCCAGCGATGACAGCAGGGCCAGCGATGACAGCAGGGCCAGCGATGAAAATAGGACAGGAAGGAAAAGTCGGGTAGGATGAAGGCATCCACGGCCTCTTCCCGTCAGTCACCAAGCATTGAGCGGCCAGAAATGGACTTTCGACCACGATGGAGTCTGTACTACCAGATGACCCTGGCGGCAGTGCTCATCACCGCCGTGGCGGTCTTTGTCGTCGGAACGCTTGCCATCCAGGAGGGAGAGAAAACCCTGCTGGAGCACGAGACGGTTGACCTCGGAGACGAAACCAATCTCAGGTCGGCCGATATCGAGTCCGATTTCTTGCGCGTGGGAAGAGGCCTGCGAGATCTCACCACCAGCCTGAGTTCGCCCCTCGGCGGGATCGTCGGAGCCGACGGCACCCTTACTGGTGACGCGACCAAGACGATCAACGGAGATACGTTCAAGAGATATTGGAACCAGGGAATCGCTCGGAGCATTCGTCCGAGATCCCCCGGCAGTGTGCAGGCCAACGGCGGGTTCGATGCTTTTGCAATCGAACGATTTTCTGTCGTCCAACTCAGACGAGATGGCGTATTCGAGATGAGCGGGTCGAATCTTTTGGGCGGCACGCTCGCGAACTACCGCTCAAGCGACGAAGCCGTGGCGAGCACCGAGGCAAGCTCACTCGTGCGACGCCTCGTCAATGATTCGAGCAGCAATCACCCGGTGGCCGACACGACCGGGTTCCTGCTGGAGCCCGACCAGGCCGGCGGATGGGTATGCCGCTTGTACCTTGCTCGTCGGCTGTATGGTAAATCGGAGAAAGACAATTCGTATCAGGGACTGCCGCTCGCCATCCTGGTGCGTTTGAACGTCACCCAATATTTCAACGACTTGAGCCGCCGTTCTCCGCGCCATTCCTACTTCCTGCTCGATCGAAACGGAGTGTACCTCTACCATCCCGCTCCCCAATGGGTCGGCAAAACGGTGGGGGCCGATGGCGATCCTTTTGAAAGGTTTCCGTCACGAACCTGGGGTTTGGCCTCGACCGCCTTCGCTACAGGTAGGGGATTTCGCCTCAAGACTCACGATTCAAGCCCCGGACTTCCCTTGCCCGATGTCCGGTCGTTTCATGCCAAGCGCCGCATGCCCTTCGTCGATAAAGATGATTCCGCCTTGTATCGGGCCTTCAACAAGGAACTTGCTCAGTATGCGTTGATTCCAGAGAACGAAGGGTTGCGCTACAGCGAACTGTCGCAGGGAAGTACCCGACTTGAAATTAGCCATGCAACCGAGGCTGGCCTGGAGCGAGCAAAAAAAGAGATCGACCGGATCTTATCGCTTGCGGTTGACGAGGCCGGCAAACTCGTCGCGCCAGATGATCCGGGCGCAATCCATCGTTGGGGTCCCGTTGAATACGGGTGGGGTGAGGCGATTCTGGCGCGATTAGGCGCGCCCGGGAAGAGTTGGTACCAGACCATTCTCTGTCAAAATTTCATCGCTCACGTCTGCCTCCAAAACACAGGCCTGGGTTCGGCGCCCGCGAAACCGAAGAACGGGAATGCCGTCGCCAAGGTTGAAGCCCGCGAAGCCGCGGAACCGTCCAACCCATTTCCGGACGACGCCCCTCTCCCGGCCGACGCAGCCCGCTTGATCGTCGCGGTGTCGGTCGAGGAAATCTATCAGGATGTGAATGTGACCACCAAGCCCCGAGTTTGGCTTGGGCTGATCCTTACGACCGTGGCCGCGACCGGTCTGATGGTCGGCCTGTCTCGCTATGTTTGCGGGCCGCTCAGTCAAATCGAAGAATCGGCCCGCAACCTGGCAGGCATCGCCAACAAGGTGGCCCAAAACGAAATCGACCCGGACCCATCCGACGAGCACTTTGCCGTCAGTCTGCCGACTTTTGGCCCCCGTGAAGTCCGCGAAGTCAGCGCCGCGTTCCGGGAGATGGTTGGCCAGATTGAACGCATGACGGAGCGCTTAAAGCGCCGGACCGCCGAAATCGATGCCGTTCTCAAAACGGCTCCTGACGCGATTTTGATGTTTGCGGAGCATGGCGAAATCGACGTCACCAATCCGGCTGCCGACCGGATGTTTGGTTACCCGCCGGGAGGGCTGTGCAAAGTCAACGTCGAGTCCCTGTTGAAGTTGGCGAGCCAGCCCTCAGGAATCGTGGCGGGCGCTTCTTCCGTGCACTCCTCAAATCCTGCCGACCGGGTGAACCTGGTTGTGGCCGCGAGCGGCAAGGAGGTCCGCGCCGTCCGCGCGGACGGTTCGCAATTCTGGGCGGAAACTTCATTTACAAGGGTCGCGTTGCGAGACCGGGTGTTTTACACGGGCATTTTCCGCGATGTCACCCAGCGCCGTGAGGCAGAGGATGAGATCAAGCGCGTGAATGCGAAGCTCGCCGGCATGAACGCCGAACTCGAACACCGGGTCGCGGAGCGCACCGCACGCCTGGAACTGGCGCTGGCTGAAGTCAAGGTCGCGGCCGCGGCCAAGGACACCTTTGTGGCGAACATGAGCCACGAATTGCGATCGCCCCTAAGCACGATCATCGGCTACACCGAAGCGATGCGCGAGGAAGCCGTCGATGACGGCAACCAGGCGATCCTCCCCGATCTCGATCGCATTCTGGTTTCCGCCAACCACCTGCTTGCGATCATCAACGACATCCTTGACCGGGCCAAAATTGAGGCGGGCAAACTGGAGCTTGCGCGCGACGATTTCGCGCTGAGCGATCTGATCAAGTCGGTGCGCACGCTTACCGAGCCACTCGCGGCGAAGAATGGAAATTCTCTTGAGTTTCCTGCGGATGCGGACCTTGGGCGAATGATTGGCGACGAGCGGCGCGTCCGGCAGATCCTACTCAATCTCTTGAGCAACTCAAGCAAGTTCACGACCCAAGGTACGGTCGCTCTGACCGTGGCCCGCATGGATGGGGGGATTACCTTCACCGTCCGCGACACGGGCAAGGGGATGAGCAAGGAGCAGTGCTCGCGGCTTTTCGAGCGATTTTATCAGGCGGATGACAGCACCCGGCGCCAGCAAGGAGGGACTGGCATTGGACTGGCCATCACGCGAGGGCTGATCGACTTGATGGGGGGGCAAGTCCAGGTGGAAAGCCAGGTGGGCGTCGGCACGACATTCACCGTGCAATTGCCGGCCGAACTGCCTGCAGGCCGTGCCGAATCCTTGCTCCCGCGCCCTTTCTTGCCTCCCGCCCTCCGGCCCGGCGTCGAACTTCAGGAAAAAACGGCCGCCTCCTCCGTAGCGTCGTCGCAACCGCAAACCGTGCTCGTCATTGACGACGATGCGGGAGTCCAGGATTTGATGCGGCGCTTTCTTGAGAAGGATGGATTCCACGTTTTGGTTGCAAGCACCGGTGAGGAAGGCCTTGCCATGGCGAAGGCGCATTGCCCCTCGGTGGTGACGCTCGATGTCATGATGCCAGGCGTTGACGGCTGGGCCACGCTGGCGGCGCTCAAGACCGATGCGACCACCTGCAACATTCCGGTCGTGATGATCACCATGGTCGACGACAGCGGCCGAGGATTCGCGCTTGGCGCCACCGATTACCTCACCAAGCCGATCAACTGGCAGGTGCTGGCCAGCACCTTGCGCCACTACAGCCGGTCCTCCAGCTCCGATCCGGTGCTGATCGTCGATGACGATGCCGAGCAGCGCGACCTGCTGACCCGGCAGCTTACCAAAACAGGCAGAACCGTCATCACGGCTTCCAACGGCAAGGAGGCGCTGGAGCGCCTTGCCGAAGTCCGCCCGGTGCTGATCCTGCTCGATTTGATGATGCCGGTGATGGACGGCTTCGAATTCCTTGCGCAATTGCATCGCCGCGACCCGGATTTCGATGTCCCCGTCATTGTGGTGACGGCCAAGGAAGTCACCACCGACGACGCCAAGCGGCTGAATGGCCGCGTGACGCAGGTGGTGCAAAAAGGTAGCGGTCGCAGCCTTGAAGATGTGCTGCGGCAATTGCGACAGTCGGGCCCAACGGGGCCGGGAGGGCGCTGTGCCGACGGTCCTGGTGGTTGACGACCAAGCCGACAAAGTCGAACTGACCTGCCGCCGGTTGAGCCGCCGCGGTTTCGACGTGCTTGGGGCCGCCTCTGGGGCCGAAGGAATCGCCTTGGCCCACGAGCGTAAACCGGATCTGATCATGATGGATGTGCAAATGCCGGGAATGGACGGGCATGAGGCCGCTTCGATCCTGAAAAAAGACGATTCCACGCGCGCCATCCCGATCATCATCGTCACGGCGGATGCGCAGCCCGTTGACAGGGAACGGGCCATGGCCGCGGGGGCCGATGCCTACATGAGCAAGCCGGTCGACTTTCCCTTATTGCTTCAAACGATTGATCAGTTGTTGGCCCGCCGCTGCGGCAGTTAGTTTGTTGTCCCTCAGAGCGACTCGCATGGACTCCCCCACTTCGACCGGCGCCTCGCTCTTGCCGCAATACGACGGGACGGTGCAAAATCTTCTCTTGCTCATCCAGGAGACCGCGCGCGGGGTGAGCGTGCCCGCGCAATCGCCCATCGCTCTTGATTTCAAAAAGCTGGTCGAACTATCCGATCGTCTGCACGCGGCGGTGCGCTCCGCCCTCACCGGGTGGCCGATAACGCACACTGCGCCCGGTGAGGCGGCCTACCGGCAGTTGCGTCACGATCTTCGCGGGCTCGCCGGGCAGATCGTTGAACGGGCAAGCTATCTCCTGGAGGATATGCGCTCCGATTTGAGCGACGACACCGCCGACGCGTTGCAAGCGCTGCAGTCGCTCACCTGGAAGGTCATCGCGGAGGTCAACACCATTGGGTCGGCGCACGGTCCTGCCGGGCCGGATCTGTCCTCGACCGTGCCGCCGGTGATTTCTCGATTCCGCGCGCAGGACCAGGTGCCGGGGCGAATCTTGCTCGCGGATGACAGTGCCGACAACCGCGAATTTGTGGGACGCCTGCTCAGTCGTCATGCTCACCACAGCGTCACGAGCGTGGCCGACGGTGAAGAGGCTTTGGGAGCGCTTGCGGAAGGTTCGTTCGACCTGATCATCCTCGATGTCATGATGCCCCGACTCGACGGATTTGGAACGCTTCACCGCATTCGTCAGAATCCCGACTGGCGGCACATTCCCGTGGTCATGATGACGGCATTCGGCGAAGAGGAGACGGTGATCCGAGGGATCACGGCCGGAGCGGACGACTATGTGCGCCGGCCTTTCAATCCCTCGCTCTTGCTCGCCCGCGTAACGGCTTGCTTGGAACGCAAGCGGCTGCGCGACCGCGAAGTGGAGCAGGGGCGCGAGATCAATCGCCTGTTCCTGGCGCTGTTTCCTCCCGAAGTGGCCGACACCCTGCGCGAGCATGGCGGGCTCAAGCCGCAAATCCATGATCGGGTCGGCGTCCTGTTCCTCGACCTGGTCGGTTTCACGCAATTTTGCAATGCGCACAAGGAACATCCCGGCTTGGTGGTCGAACTGCTTCAAGACCTCATCGAGCGGCTTGAGTCGGCGACGGAACGCCATGGCGTGCAGAAGATCAAAACGATTGGCGATGCCTTCATGGCCACGGCGGGCTTAACCCGTCCCGATCCTCAGCCGATCGACACCCTGGTGCGGTGCGCTCGCGACATGCTGCACCAGCTTGCCGATTGCCCAGGCGGATGCCGCGTGAGGATCGGCATCCATATCGGGCCGGTGCTCGCCGGCGTGATTGGAAAGACGCAGTTTCAGTACGACGTGTGGGGAGACACCGTCAACTTATCCGCCCGCCTGCAATCCGCGGCTCCGGAAAATGGGATCACCCTGTCGGCGGCGGCCTGGGAGGCCATGAAGGAGAAGGTTGCGGCGGCTTCCCGCGTGATCGATATCAAGGGGATCGGGGAAATGCCGGTTTGGGATTTGCTTGTTTGAGGCTGTATGGATAGATCAATCTCCAAGCGCATAGATTCATAACTAGGCGGTGTAGAAATCATGGTTGCAATGGCATTACTGTTAGGCGCCCTGATCGCACCGAGCGCGGATGAGCAAGAAGATTTCGATCGCAAGATGGAAGCTCAGGTCATCAGAGCGTTTGAAGATTCTGGATTTGTGCTCGACGATAAGTCCGAATTTTTTCCAAGGGAATTAACTTGCCATTTGAAGGTCCAGATAAAATAAAATCCATTAATTTTCTAGACAAAAAGACATTGATATTTATCTTTGATAATTCTGGAATAAAAAAGCTCAGGAATACAAAGTTATTAAATGTACCAAGGGTGAGTACTGGTATTGGGATAGTAATCTCGGATTGGGTTGGTGAATCAAGAGCTGTTGATTTGAAAGATGAGGATATTGGTTATTTAAAAAATCTTCGAAATATTGTGGCTTTGAAATTGCATTCAATTAATATGAGTGATTGCGTCGTCAAGGAAATTTCCGCATTACGGACCTTGAAGTGGCTGGAGCTGGATGTCAATAAAAACTTTGCGAATCCTGGCGCGCTATCTGAGTTAGGGAAACTGAAAAATCTAAAATTATTGTCACTGAAGCAAGAAAGCTGTGTGACAAAAGATTTGATTATATATGACGTTAAGTTTATTCGTTTCTTGAAAAATCTAGAATATTTATCGTTAGTGATTGAACGCAATGAGAGTGATTTAGAGTTTTTAAAAGAACTCAAGGTCATTAAAGGCCTTCATTTGCATGGAGACGTTAGTGATAAAATCTTTGAATACCTTGAGGGTAAATCGTCCCTGGAAAAGCTGACGCTTTATCCTGGGAGTAAAAAATTTCAGTTCGTTAGGAAAATCCCCCGTTGTTGTCCGAATCTACGCGGGCTTAAAATTTACGGAGAGATCTGGAGTTCGGAGAGTGAATCGAGTGCCATCGAATCATTCGATCACCTTGTTTCATTAAATCTCTCGAACGCGATTAATCGAAAGCTCGAGGACTCTGAAGCGCAATTCATCGCCGCGCAAAAAAAATTAGAGCACATCAATCTGGTTGGAGCGGTTGTCGATGAAAAATTTATCAAATCGCTGGCGGACTTGCGCAACTTGAAGAGATTGGTGATTTCCGCAAGTGAGAAGGATGCCGTCCAGCTCAGGCCCAGCATTGACGAACTGGAATCCTTCACGGGATGCACCGTCAGGCTAATCAAAAGATAACCGCGGATTTTCTAGTCAAGGCACTTTGCCGGGGGGTAGATCTGTCCTGCGGGACTCGCCGGCTGGTAGCGGCTGGTCGCATGGCCTATCGTTGCCGAGAGCCACTTGTTATCATGGTTGGCCGGCCGCCTGGGCTCGTGCTCAAGGCCGGAGCCGGGTTAAGGTTGCCGTCGGCGGTGGCCGATGATCGCTGATTCATGGGGCAAGGAGGCGGAAGATGCGGTTCTCGATGCTCACAACGGTATTCGTCCTGTCCCTCGGTGGGGCGGTGCTGGCAGGTGACGGCGCGCCGAACCCGGCCAGGTCCCCTGCCCAGCCAGAAGCCAAGAAGAAGTCCGAGTTAGAGTGGGCCCGTGGAGTGGCCGACGACTTCCTCGCCGCCTGCATCGGTGGTGATAATGCGGAAGCGGAAATGTTACTCACCACCGAGCTGAAGAAGCGTTACGAGCGCTATCCGAACACCATTCCGCTTGCCACCCGTCTTCTCGACGTGTCCTATGCCGGGCTGACTACCGCCAGGATCAGCCACGAGCAGATGGCCCCCGGCGAGGATGAGTGCCGCATCACCGGCAAGCTCACCGGGAAGCGCAACGGCAAACCGATCGAATCGGACTTCGCGCTTCGCGTGGTCAAAGACGAGGGCAAATGGCGGGTATCTTACTTCCGGCAGAAATGGCGCTGGGTCGAAGGCCATCCATCGACCTCCAATTGACTTAGGCCGCTCACGATTTTGGGGCGAAATACAACGTCAGGCGCAAGGTGACCGTGTTGGCGGTTTGCGGCACGAATGCCGGATCGCACGGGACGTTCTTCCCTGTGGTTTCCTCGCCGCCAAAATAACCCTGTTGGTCGATTTCCTGGCCGCTCAGGAAAAGATCGCGATCGGTGTCGTTTAATTTGCCCAGAATGTCGCCAAGCGCCCCGACTCGGGCACGTCCCTCCTCAATCCAACTCAATTGCGCATCCCAGCGGCGGCCTCGATTCTTTCCCGCGTACTTGCTGAAGAAAGGCCTGAGCTCAGCCAGGCGATCCAGCTCGGGTTTCGCTGCTACCATCATCGCTTCATATCCACGGTCCTGCCCGGCGATCAAATATTCCATGTTGGCCAAGGAAGCGGGGCCTTCCACTTTGCCCTGAAACGAAAACTCGACGGCATTCTCCCGGATGACGAGTGGTAACTCTCTTCTCGCCTCGATCGGCAGATTTTGAAATTCTTTGGCCAGGCTCTGCAGCCGCCCCGGCTCAGCGGCAATCAAGGCTTGCACCGCTCGGCTGGCCCAATCGCCGGTTGGATTCAACTTTTCCGCAGGGCGGCTGAAGGTGAGCGTGACCAGCGGGCCTGACCCTACACCCGCCGTCTCTCGTGTGAACCCTTGAGGACGATCGAGCGATCCCTGGCTCCCCGTGGCGATGACGAGGGAGTCTTTCTCCCATTTGAAAATGCCCTGCAATAAATTCTTGTCGTTGTAGAGGGTCAACTCCGCGGGCTGTTTGAGCGGGTTGACCTGATAACGGTATTTCATGATCTGGTTGCCGGCCCCATTCCCCTTGACCTCGGTGGTCAAAAACTCGTCGTCAAAGGTCCACGACACTTGGCTGTTGATTTCTTTCGCGGATTGGTGCCAGATTCCCCGAAGGGCCTTTTTGGTTTCCGCCGTGGCGGCCGCCAGTTTTTTGGCACGCTCGTCTGGTGCGTCGCCTGCCTTCGTAGGCGAAGAAGCAGCGCAAAACCAAGCCAATGTGAAAGCCATGAAAAAGTCGTTCACGCAAAACTTACGAAACCCGATCATGTTGATCTCCTCAGTGGTTCGTGTTGAATTCCGTGCTGTTGATCAAAGCCCAAAAAAC
Organism: Gemmataceae bacterium; assembly: GCA_965226945.1. GTDB lineage: Bacteria > Planctomycetota > Planctomycetia > Gemmatales > Gemmataceae > SYLG01. The sequence continues at coordinate 6,759,015 of OZ245717.1, forward strand.
ATCGGAGAGAGCTTTCCTTGGGTCCTGCTCGACGCCCCCTTTTTCGATGTAGGCGATGAGGACCTGGCTTTCGGCCTGTTTGGGAAACCGGGCGAAGGTGGCCAAAAACAAGGTTTCCAGTTTGCCTTGCGTATCAAGAAACGGGGCATTTGCCGCGGCCTTGAGCGACGGAGAATGGTTCAGGTCGCTTAAATTCGCATGGAACTTGCCGTTCATAAGCGACAAGGCCTGCAGAATGGACCGCTGTGCCGTACCCGGCCGCTCCGTGCGGAATTTGCCGGCAAAGCGCTTGCGCTCGCGCAGCGCATTGGCCGGGTCAAGATCGTCGCGATCGATTGATTGGCCGGAAGCCACGCGCAAGCTGTCGTAAAGCTGCTCTCCGGTCAGGCCGCGCACCGCCGAACGAGCAAACCAACGAGGCTCGGTGACATCACGTGCCGGCAGGATCGAAGACTGTTGATAGACCTGGGTCAACACCAGAGCCGCTGTCAGGAATTTCAAATCGTAGCCGCTTTGCGCAAAATTCTCGGCCAACAGGTTGAGTAGTTCGGGGTGGCTTGCCGAATCGGGACCGCTGAGATCATCCAGCGGTTCCACAATGCCGGTACCAAACAGGTTGGCCCAGGCACGGTTGACCGCGTTTTTCGCGAAGTAGGGGTTCTCCTTGCCGGTGACCCAATCCGCCAGCAAGATGCGGCCGGTTTCGTCTTTCCACTCGCTTGGCCATGTGGGCTGCACCTTGCCCAACAACCTGGGGGCGGCCATTCTCTTGGTAATGGGAATCGGCAGTTCCGCTCTGCCAGCAGGTTTCCCCTCAACGGAGACGGGTCGGGCGAAGAAGGCGGCCGTTTCCCAAAATTGGTCCCGGGTCCAGCGCGCGAAGGGATGGTCATGACATTGCGCGCAGTCCAGGTTGACTCCCAGGAAGGCGCGGCTCATGTTCGCCGCCAGATTCTCCGGCTTGTACTCGCTGGCCACAAGGAATGTCAGCGGCGTTCCCGGGCCGCTTCTTGAACGCGACACCGTCAACAGGTCGCGAACGAGCTGATCGTAACCGGTCCCTTCGATCAGGCGTCCGGCGATCCAGGATTCGATATCGTCGGGCAACTCCGCAAACTGCGGAGTATCGGCTTGCGGAATCCACTCACGCCGCCAAAAAGTCGCCATGTGGCGAGCGTGCGAGGCCGAGTCGATCAAGCGATGGACCAGAAGCGCTCTCTTGTTCGTGGAAGGATCTCCCAGGAACTCCCTTGCCTCGCCCACCGTGGGAATTCGCCCCACGAGATCAAGGTAGACTCGGCGCAGGAAGGTAGGGTCGTCCGCCAGGGGAGCATGGGGGACCTTCTCGGCCGTCCATCGCGTTTGGAGCAAGTGGTCGATCTTCGCCGCCAAATCCACTGCGCTAACGGCTCGCGCGTCTTGCGGAAGACCCACCTCCGTCATTTGAGCGGTTTCCGCTGGCAGAATTCCTGGCGTCAAGCAACCGAAGGTTGTGGCGAGCAGGGCTGCCAAGGCCGGGTTGCCTGGCTGGGGCATCGTTGCCGTGGGGGGCGCGGGTTTGGACTTGGCCGATTTTTTGAAATCGGCGCTCGCCGCTTCTTCCGGGCTCAAGAGGCCGTCATGATCTCGGTCGAGACGCTCGAACAAGGGCCCCGGGCCGGTAAATTCCCTGCGCGACAAATCTCCATCGCCATTGCGATCCATGGCGTGGAACCACTCGGGACCTCGCTGTACCGGCTTGCCCAGGGAACTGCGCGGGTGGCCATGGCTAATCGTGGCGAGCAATTGCCTGGGCAATTTTCCTTGCTCGAAAACGCCATCGACGGTACATCCGGTCGCTTGCATGCGATCCCAAGAATTGCGCAACTCTCGAACGGATAGCGCGCCGTCATGATCGGCATCCAGCAATTCAAAGAGGCCCGCACCCAGATCGAGAATCGTCAACAGGGCATGACCGCTGGCGATTTGCACCTGCAGTTCAAGCCAGAAGGAGAATTCCTCGCGCGAAAGCCGCTCATCGCCATTGCGATCGCCAATCTTCATGAGCTGTTTGAACAAGTCGGCCTTGGGTAAGCTCAGTTCCTTGGCATCAAGAACGCCATCGGAGTTGGCGTCCGCTTCCGCGAATAAAGACGTGAAGCGCTTGCGAGACGATTCGATTTGCTGTCTTAACTTGCCGGTGTCGGCACGAGCCTCCAGGTGCAAAGCCTGTGACGCATAGTTCAGACGTTCGCGGGAATTCCAGGTCTCCTTGATCGGCTCAAAACTCTGCAGGCTGGGTTCGCGCTTGGCCTCCGGACGCAGGCGAGCGCGCCAAACGACTTGCGGGGCATCGTTCAAAAGAGAAGCGGAATGGGTGGTCGTCGACGTTCGTTTTTCGCGATTCCACCGGGAAGCGACCTGTTCCTTCCAGGTAGGGTCATCACCCTGGCTGGGATAAAGCATGACCGGAATCGAGTCGCGCACGACATCGGGACGCATGCTGGATGCGGCGATCTCCAGCAGAGTCGAACCGATGGCTCCAGGGTAAGACAGGTGATCGACGAGCTCGCCGGGGCCGATCAACTCGTCGTCATTGCGGTCGACTTTGGCCAAAACCTGAAGCGCTTTCTTGCACTCCTCCTTTTCCAATTTTCCATCCTTGTTCGTGTCCAGGCGAGTCAAGAGGGCCTCAGTAAGCTGTTCGCAGGCCGCTGACTTGCCCACGCCGACCAACATGCTCCCCAGTCCGCAGCGACGGTAGTGGCTCGTGACCTCCTTCAATGAAATGGCACTGTCCTTGTCGCAATCGAGGTCGGTCCAGCTTGGAGCCTCCCCCGAATAGGGAACGAACTGCCCCCAAAGGACCTGACGCAGGGAAAATGCCGAAGGCAAGCGGGCCGCTTCAGATCGATCGAGGCTACCGTCTGCATTGCGATCGAAGAATTGGAAGAGCTTGATGAAGGTTTCGTCCCAGCGCGCGGCGATATCCGATCCATCGATATCGGCGAGGATCTGCAATCGAATCGGGTGGTCCCCATCGAGCAGCAGAAGTTCGAGGGCGCCGTTTTGGGAGTTGCCTCGGACTGGTTCTTCCGCAATGAGCCCGTCCGGCGTAATCGCAAGCACAAGGAAGCAAAAGAGGGCCAGCGTAACGGTCCGGCGATTCATAGAAGTTCCTGGATCGGTTTCGCGGTCGGATCGGCGACGCGAATGGGGCGTCCAACATTGGACATGTTCTGTTTCATCGGGTCGATGCCGACGGCCTTGGCGACCGTGGCAATCAGGTCGGGCACGCCAATCGCTTTGCCTTCGACCGAGGTTCCGTCGGCGCTGGTTTTGCCGATCACCTGACCCGTCTTGAGTCCGCCGCCCGCCAGGGCGATCGACCAAGAGGTAGGCCAGTGATCTCGACCCGTTTGACCGTTGATGCGCGGCGTGCGGCCAAATTCCCCCTGGCAAACGACCAGCGTCGACTCAAGCAGTCCGCGTTCCTTGAGGTCGGATAGAAGCGCCGCGAAACCCGCATCGAGCGTGCCGCTCAGTTCCTTCACCCGTTCAAAATTGTTTTGATGGGTGTCCCATCCATCCAGGGTGACTTCGACAAAAGGAACCTCCCGCTCGACGAGGCGACGCGCAAGTAGGCAACCCTGGCCGAAGAGGTTGCGCCCATAAGCATCGCGCGTTTTCGTTTTTTCACCGTCAAGATCGAACGCGGCGGCAGCACTGGGCCGCATCAGTTTCACGGCCCGCAGCATCGCCGCCCGGTAGCTATCCCCAACCGGTGTTTTGCGATCGGCTTGAAACTGGCTTTCCATGCCTGCGAGCAAATCAAGGCGAGCCGCCTGAGCGCGCTCGGAGACTCCTTCCGCCAGGCGGATGTCCGGCACCCTCAAAATGTCGCCCGCCGAGCCGGGTTCCCCCTCAGCGCGCTCCGCAATTCCCAGGGGGGCAAAGCGGGGCCCGAGAAATCCACCGCCGATCGCACTGACATTCCGGCCAGGGGCAATGCTGACGAAGTTGGGAAGATCGGCCGTTTCGGAGCCCAATTCGCTGGCAACAAGAGAACCGAGCGCGGGAAACTGGATCGCTCCCACGGGCGTATAGCCCGTACGCAAATGAAAGGTGGCGCGTTCGTGATCCCCTTCCTTGGAAGACATCGAGCGCGCCAGCGCCAGATCCTGGCCAAGCGCCGCCAAGCGCGGCAGATGCTCCGAGAATCTCATTCCCGGGGCCTTGGTGGCGATTTCCTTGAAAGGCCCGCCGTTGCCATGGCCCGGCTTGAGGTCCCAGAGATCGATGGTCGCCGGCCCGCCGTTCATCCACAAAACGGCGACCGATTTGACCGGTTTCTTGGGTGCGTGCCCGGCCATTGCGCGCAGCCAGCCCGACATCGATCCGGCCGAGGCTCCCACGCCGAGCAGGGCTCTTCTCAACCAGCTTCGACGATTCAGCGGATCCAAAAACTCGCTCATTCGCGTCACGGCGCCACCTCGTTTCGAAGATTTCTGCCATTCGTCATGACTTGAGACTTTAGTAGTCACCAGGACCGATCAATTCGCCCCCGGCCCGGCTGATCAGCGCATACACGACGCGAAAATCGGTTTTCTTGCCGATTAGGCGCACCGAGCCGTCGGCGAACACCGCGTTCACGCCGGCCGGATGAAAGCTGTAAAGCCCGGAGGAGTTGTTGCAGTTGATGATGCACGATCCCGGTTTGTCGGAGCCGTCGTCCGAACCCGATTTCACCCAGATGGCGTTGTAAGAGGCCCACGGGCCATCCCAGCGAGCATACTGCTGACCGTCATTGGTCGGCTGGATTTTGTCGAACTTGTAGTAGCCCCACCGGCCGGCCTGTTCGGTGACCAGGATGGTCGTGGAGGCTCCGTCGGTGATATCCGCGCGGCGAGGCGTCTCGTTGAACCAGCCCAGGGCTCCCTTGGGTCCAATCTGCCCCTCCTGCGAAATCCGGCGATCGGAATAACCGCGAGGCACCATGTAATCGCCCGCGGCGGCCTCTCGATCGGGGTGGTCCTTATCGCCGAGCCCCTTCAAATTCTTCACCGGCTTGGCCTCGGGGCTGGCCGGACAGAGATAGGCCGAGACGAAGGTGCGCGCGGCCGCCTGATTTTCTTCAGTCCACCAGCTCTTGTCCACCTGATATTTCTTGGTCAGGGCCTCTTCGCCAACATACGGCAAAAGCGTGACGCCCCAGCCGCCATACCCTTCACCGTTTGGTCCCCAATAGCCGGCCTTGGGAAGGGTGCCGTGGGCTTTTTCATACTGGGCGACCGCCTTGCCCAGATTCGCCAGCCGTTCTTCGCAGCTCAGCCGGGCCGCTTTCTCGCATGCCGAACCGACCGCCGGCAGAAGCATGCCGGTTCCGATCAGCGCGACCAGACACAGAGCAGCCGCGTCGCTCCATCGAAATCCGTGGAACATGAATCACTCTCCGTTGGAAAAAATGTCGGGAATTTTGAAGGATTTCAGTTCGTTGGGGCCAGCAGCGACCGTGACTTTCCAGGGCGACGTGGCCGGGTTTTGCAATCGTCCCTGGAGGCGGTCGGGCCCCACCTCTTGAGGATCGGACCGCAAATCGGCGGGAGGCGGGCCAGGCCAGACGATGGTGACCGCATAGTCTCCCGCCGGGGCGCCGTCCCCCTCCGCGAAGCTGCTTAGCTTGAAGACACCGTCGGAGCCGACTTGAGCGGAGGGCTTGGCCTCGTCCGCCGTTGCTCCCTTTCGGTGGAAAGTGACGACCGCTTTGAAAGCGGCTCTACCTTCCGCATCAAGGAGCTTGCCGGAAACCGGGAAAACCTGAGGGGAGGAAGACGGACCGCCACAGCCCCCCATCATGCCAGCCAAAAGCAGGAAGCCGATCGTCAGGCCAAAGCGCATCAATAGTCTCCCGGGATTTCGCCGCCTTCACGGCTGATCAATGCATAAAAGGTGTCTTTGGCCAGGCCTTCCTTGAGGAAGCGAACGCTCCCGTCGGCCATCACCCCATTGACCCCTCCGGTATGAAACGCATAAACCCCCGCCGAATTGTTGCAATTGATGGTGCAGGTGCCGATGGCGTCTGAACCGTCATCCAAAGTGGCTTTGCACCAGACGGCGTTATAGGAGGCCCAGGGGCCGCTCCAGCCTGGATAGACGAGGACCGTTCCGGTTTGCACCGTGCGCTTTTTGTAGTAGGCGGGCCGTCCGGCTTGCTCGGTCACCATAATTGTGTTGGAAGTTCCATCAAGGATCGATTGAATCGTGGCCTTCTCGCTGAACCAGTTCAAAGCTCCGCGTCTTTGCGTCGGTGCCGTGTAAGTGCCGTCGCTAAACCCCCGGGGAGCCATGTAATCTCCCGCATAGGCCGACCTCGCAGTGTCCTGGACCCCGGTCACCCCGTCCATGATCGGGTTGACCATGCGGCCGCTGCTCGGCGTGCTGGGGCAGATGTACAGTTTGACGATCTTTTGCACCGCGGACTGATTGACCGGATCGAACCAGTTTTTGTTGACCTGGTAGCCCAGGTCGCCAAGCAGTATGTTTCCCTGTTCGATTTGGGGAAGGATGAACACGCCCCAACCGGCATAGGGGGTGTCGGGCGCTGCCGTGGTTGGGTAGCTTCCCGCCTGGGGCATACACGCGTAGGTGCTTTCATAGCTGTGCATGCCGAGGCCGATTTGCTTCAAATTGTTCTGGCAGCTCATGCGGTTCGCGGCCTCGCGGACCTTTTGCACCGCGGGAACAAGCAAGCCAATGAGAACGGCGATGATCGCGATCACCACCAGTAGTTCGATAAGGGTAAACCCCTGCCTGCCTCTGCGTGATCGTTGCATGAAGCTTCTTTTCTGACCGGTATCCTGTGAATGAGATTTCTCTCCCAACGCCGGGAGCGTCACAGAGCCAACTATAAACACCCGGCACGAAACCGGCGCGACGATCTGTCGCCTTGGGCAAAAGTTGGACATCGCTGGTCGACAATTCGCCAGATACCCGGCCCAGGAGGAAGCAAAAGCTGCATGAGATTTGTGATTTTCATAATCACAAATTGACCGTAGTATTACGGGAATGAAATGATTGATATGTTTAGGCGTTTATTTTCTAATTTGATTTAGTTAGTTTTTGAAACATTACGAAAACATCAACATCCCCTTTCTGGGGATGCGCGAAGGCGCCAGGCAACGTGCCGACGATTCCAAATCCTAGAATTTTCCAGAGTCTTACCGCGACTTCATTGGTGCTAACGACAAAATTGAACTGCATCGCTTTGAAGCCCCGGGCGCGGGCCAGGTTTAGCGAATGCAAACACATGCTTCGTGCGATGCCTCGTCCGCGCGCTTCTCTCGCGGTCGCATAGCCGCCATTGGCAACATGGGCGCCGCCTCCCAACTGGTTCGGTTTGAGGAAGTAGGTTCCGAGGATACGGCCGCTCTCCTCCAAGACAAATGTCTCGTGGTCAAAGTTCATCCAATAGGCGAGGGCGTTCTGCTGGCTCATCCCCCTGGGAAGCGCAAAGGTCTCGCCTGCTCGAATTGTCGGTTCCAGGATTTGCCAGAGGGTCGCACCGTCGCTTGCGACTGCCGGCCGAATGACTCTGTCGTGAATTTTCCGTTCCATGGGCGTTCGCTCATTCCCTGCAAAGGTAAGATTTTCCTTACGGAACCGATTCCGATTTTTTTGCATGGGCCAAAGGTTCGTGGCTTTGGCCGCGCCGGATCGCGATCATTCCGGTCGTCACGAGCAACATGCTGACTCCGGCGCTCGAGGTGGAGTTCCACTTCTGAGTCAAGTCAACGATCGCGCCGCCGAGAAAAAGCCCGAAGCCCAGACCGATGCACACTCCACCCAGTACCTGGTTCCACTTCATCGAAAACTCTCCTTCCCCAGGCATTGGCCCTCGCCTGGCAGTAAGTAATGGAAGCGATTGATTCTCGCGAAAGAGTGATGCCCCCAGCTCACTATACCTGAAAGGGCGCGAAACCGGTTCACGTGCCCCGTCGACGATTGCAATCAAAATCAATGAAGCGGACTTTTCTAAACGGGCCATTCGCAAGTTGCGCGCGCCGTTGTCTCCATGGGTGCTCTGCTGTCCGTGCGGCTGGCAAGTTCCACTCCAGACCGTTCGTTCCGATCCGACGAGAGCCTGCTGGTAAATTCTTGGATCGATCTGTCGAAATGACCTTGGGCCGTTCGACTAGATCGTGAAAGCCGGTCACGGGTCGCCACGCAATCGCATCGTTGGGCGGGTGGGACGTCTTGTCCTGACCCTGCCGCGCCTGGAAACCCGCAGGAAGAAGAAGTGCCATGAGAAAACTGAAATTGATCGAACACATCTCGCTCGATGGCGTGATCCAGTCTTCAGGCGAGGACCAGTTTCCTTACAGCGATTGGACCGTACCCTACCGCACTCCGGCCGGACGTGACCTGGTTCTGTCTATGCAAGGCGAGCAGTTCGATCTCCTGCTTGGCCGGCGAACTTACGACCTCTGGTCAGGTTTCTGGCCGAAGGCCCCGAGTAGTCCCATGGCCGACAAGTTGAATGCGGCAAAAAAGTATGTTGTAACGCACAGGCCGGAGAGCCTGGAATGGGGCCCGTTCGAAGGGATTGGGCCGGACCTGATGGAAGGGGTGCGCGCGATCAAGGCGAAGGACGGTCCCGGCCTGGTCCTTTGGGGCAGCTCGACACTGACTTCGACGCTACTTGAGCACGGGCTTGCGGATGAGGTGCTCTTGCTCGTTTATCCCGTGTTGCTCGGCACGGGCAAACGCTTTTTTGCCGCGGGATCGCCCCCGCGCGCATTGACCCTGGAAAACACTCAGGCATTGCCTTCGGGGGTTGTCATTCAATCTTACAAGTATGCGGGGCCGCTGCAGAACTACAAGTGAGGTCGGATTCTGAGCGGATTGGTGAAAAGCGTTGTGAGTCCTTCTGATTTGTAGGATTGATTTACTCAACTAAAAAAGTAGTCGATTGGAATAAAAATAGTCAGTGAGGCGAGCGGTGGACGTCCGTCCACTGATTGTGCAGAATCTTGAAGTGGACTATATGCGGACGTTTCTGAAAGAATCATGGATCTTACGATCCACGCTCGCCTAACAATCGCCTAAAGATCGCAGTTAATGTAGGGGGAACTTTTCTTTGGCCTTGCTATCAATAGCGGGCCTAAAAGAATCAGCCCTTGTACAGCGCCTCAATTGGCCTGCCATCGAAGAGGAACAGCCCGCGGTTGAGGTGGTCGGTGATCATGGTGTCACTGCCCAAGCCGAGAGCGTGGTAGATGGTCGCGCCGACATCCATGGGGGAATAGGCCATGGAGACGGGGTAGGCGCCGCGGCTGTCGGACTTGCCGATCACCTGGCCGGTTTTGATGCCGGCGCCGGCGAGGAGGCCCGAGTAGCAATGCGCCCAGTGATCGCGGCCTTGGCTCGTCTCGCCGGGCAGCGTTGAGATCTTGGGGGTGCGGCCGAATTCGCCCATGACCACCACCAGGGTCTGATCGAGCAGGCCTTGAGCTTCAAGGTCTTCGATCAGCGCGCTGATTCCTGTTTCGGTCCAGGGCAAAAGCTGATTCTTCAGCTTGCCCCAGTTATCGGTGTGGGTGTCCCAGGTTTGGACGATTCCCATGTTCGCTTGCACGACCGGCACGCCCGACTGCACGAGCCGCCTTGCCAACAGCAGCGACTGGCCGAAAAGGTTGCGGCCGTAGCGTTCGCGATTGCGATCGGGTTCTTGTTCCATGCGGAAGGCGGCCGTGACCTTGCCGGAAAGGAGCATTTCGAAGGCGATGCGCTGGTGGCCCTTGAATTCGCTGGGGCCATCGAGCAGGCAGAGCAGGCGCCGGCGTTCTTCCATGCGGTTGAGCGCGAAACCCGGGGCCAGCGACAGGCTTTCCATGCGGAAATCGGCCGAATTGGGGTCCTGTGTAACGAGCAACGGGTCGTAATGAGCGCCGAGAATGCCGGCATGCTGGCCAGGCCAGGTCAACGGGCCTTCGATGAGCGCGTGGGGGACCGTCACGCCTGAGGGGACGCCGTCGTTGCGTGGGCGCACCTGGGCGAGCGCGGCACCATAGCAGGGCCAGTCCTTCCGCGAGAGCACATTGTCGAGGTCGGTTTGGCGCTGGTTGGGCATGACCATGCCGGTGAGGAGGCGATGGGTGCCGGGCAGGTGGCCGTTTTCTCCATGAGAGAGGCTGCGCACCAGGGCCCACTTGTCGAGCGACTTGGCCAGCTTGGGCAGGTGCTCGCACAGGGCGACGCCGGGCAACTTCGTGGAGATGGTTCCGAACTCGCCGCGGATTTCTGCGGGGGCGTTGGGCTTGGGGTCGAGACTATCAATGTGGCTCATGCCGCCAGTCAAGTTGACGATGATGACCGACTTGGCCTTACCGAAAGTGGAGTCGATTCCCGCCGGTTGGGCCTTGGTGCGCGCACGCGCGAGTTCGGCCCAGCTTAAGCCCAGGAGGGTGGAACCACCCGCTTGCAAAATGCTGCGGCGATTCCAGCGAGGCATCGGCTTACCAGGATGGGGAGAGGACTGATTCATTGCGCAAACCGCCTTGGCCGACTCCGGAACGGAGCTAGGTGGGATGCTGTATTCTAACCCACGGCCGGCGAGAAGGCCAGCCGGATCGAGCCTTCGTCTCTTATGAGGCCGGTTTCTGTAAGTCCTTTTCGGGATATAGCTTAAGGCCAACAGGGTGGTGCGTGCCAAGGGGGTGTTGGTGCTTTTTCGCGCGAATGGCGTGGCGCAAGGGTGCCTGAGAGAGGCTGGCGCGGACGGTTTTGCCAGAGATGAGCGAGGAAGGGCGCTGCGCCTGGAAGCAGTGTTTTGGGCGTCGTCCGGAGTGGAGTCGGCAGTGAAAATGAAAAGGTGCGAGCGATGGCGATTGAGGTCCGGGCATAAAGCCCTTGATGATCACTCGTTTAAGTTAGCGAACGATCCGGGTAATGCTCGCGCAACGGCGCGATCCTTTCTCAAAATTAACCCCTCCTGTCGAGAATGCAAATTGGTTTCATCGTAGTAGTCCGGAAGCGTGAATCTTGAGTACATTTCTCTTCGTTCGGCGCACTTTCCTCGCTAAGATCGGCAAGGATTGTTGCTCAGGATCACGGCCTTCTGGATCACGGCCTTTGGTATGCCTGTGAGATTTCGAGGGCGGGTGTGGGGCAGCGAGTCGAGCAGAGAAGGCCAAGAGCGGAAGAATACTAGAAAAGAGATCGGAAAAGGAGATAAAGCAGGCCTCGAGATCGCGAAGGAAAATCAGGCGCCTCCTTTTAGGGACGGGAAGGTGAAGGGGTGGCTAGAGCGCCCGCGGCCGACAAGGTTGGCCAAAAGGCTTTCGCAAGGTCTCATTAGCTCGGCTGGTTGCTCGCCGCAGGCGAGTTGCCTGAAGCAAATCAAGCTTCAGGAAGACAAAAAAGAAAACGCAGAAAAAAGAAAAAAAAGAGAAAAAAAGTGGGGGGAGATATGATCGCGTCGTGGAGAAACTTGGCGATTGCCAGCGGCGTGGCGGTGCTGGCCTTGGGGGGCTTTGCCTCGATCTGCTATTTGATGATCGAGCCGAAGTCTGGAATGCTTGAGCTTTCCATCAGCGAGCCGGGCACCGAGGTGAAGGTGGTCGATCCCGACGAGAGTGTGGAGTACCACCAAAAAACGGAACGCAACTCGCTCAACATCCCTCTGGGCCCGGGCAAGCATCGACTCGACATCTTAAAGGAAGGGTTTACGCCGTTTTCTCAGGAATTTGAACTGCAGCCGGGAACCAGGCATACCCTGACGGCCAAATTGACCGGTGGTAGGGCCGCCCGAGCAGTGCATGGTGAAGAAACGGTTCTTGATGAGTCCTTGCTCGATTTTGTCGAGATTTTCAACGGTAAGGATCTGACCGGTTGGGATCGCGTGGGGCCGGTTGATGCCTGGTCGGTCGACGCGAATACGAAGGTATTGACCGCTTCCGGCGCGGGCGGCGAGGGCTGGCTGCTCACGCAAAAAGAGTACGGCGATTTCCTTTTGCGGCTTGAATACCAGCTGACCCCAGGAAGCAATAGCGGCATTGCTTTGCTCGCGGATCCGAAAGATCCGCATCATCTGGAGGTGCAACTGGCCAATCTCGATTTTTACCCTTCGGGTGCGCTCTGGACCAATCCGGGCAATCGGGAGCATGGAGGGTATTTGCCGCCGCATTTCTTTGTGCGGGAACAGCCGAACAACTCCTGGCATCGACTGAGCCTGGAAGTGCGCGACCAAAGAGTCAAGGTCACGATCAACGGCGTGTTGGTGGCGCAATACGAGCTCGACGAATTGGCAAAAATGCCAGGAGCCCACGATGCGTTCAAGCGTGATAAAGGCCGCATTGGCCTGCAATCGCAGCTCAAGACCGTGCGTTTTCGCAATGTCAAAATCGCGCACCTCGATGCGGAGGCTCTCAAGAAAGCCAATTTCGCCAAAGCGGCAAAAACGCCCGAGAAGCCACAAGCATTGACGGAAGCCGCTTCACCGCTTGCAGGCGCGGCGGCGAGTCCGCCGGAGACCTGGATGGTCTACGGTGACTATTGGACCTTGAAAAATGGAGAGCTCAGTGGTTCGTCGGTCAACCGAAAGCATGGCTTCAATACTTTTTATTACAGCAAAAAAAGCTATGCGAATTTCGAGCTGACCTGCCAGGCGAAGTTGCTCAAGGGCAATTCGGGAATCCAGATTCGTAGCGTCGTGGAGAATGCGAAGCTCGGGATCATGAAGGGGCCTCAGGCCGACATGGAGAGAGGCTCGTGGGGATCGCTTTATGGCGAACGCTTAAGCGGTGTGATGCAGGCGGCGCCGGAACGCTTTGAAGACCGAGAGATCAAGACCGGTGAATTCAATGACATGTATATCCGCTGCGTGGGGAAGCGAATCACGCTCAAGATCAACGGCAAGACCTGCATCGACCGTGAATTTCCTGGAATCGCTTTGAGCGGGTTGATCGGCTTTCAACTGGGGCACGGCGAAACCGATGTGGTCTTTCGCGACACCAAGATCACCGAGCTGCAAAATGTCTCAGAATTGCCCAATGCCAACAATACGGAGATGCCCGAGAAGGGTGAGAAGGCGCTGACGCTTGCCGAGGTCGGCTCGCCGCTTACGAACGCGGCAACGAAACCGCCTGAAACCTGGGTCGCCTACGGCGATTTTTGGAGGATCAAGAACGGGGAACTAAGCGGTTCGTCGTTGAACCGAAGGCATGGATTTAACACGTTTTATTACGGTAAAAAAAGCTATCAAGATTTCGAGCTGACCTGTCAAGCTAAATTGCTGCGCGGCAATTCGGGCATTCAGATTCGCAGTGAAGTGGAAGATGCCAAGCTCGGGATTATGAAGGGGCCGCAGGCCGATATGGAGATGGGCTCGTGGGGATCGCTTTACGGCGAGCGCATGAACGGCGTGATCCAGGCGGCGCCGAGCCGCTTCGAATACGAGGTGGTCAAAAACAACGAATTCAACGACATTTCGATCCGCTGCGTGGGCAAGCGAGTCACGTTGAAGATCAACGGCAAGACGAGCATCGACCGCGATTTCCCCGAAATCGCATCGAACGGTCTGATTGGGTTTCAACTGGGCCATGGCGAAACGGAGGTCGTGTTTCGCAACATCCAGGTCACCGAGTTGAAAAATGTCGCCGTTATGCCCAGTGTGCCCGAAAAGCCGAGGACGCTGGCGGAGGCTGCCTCGCCGCTGGCGGGTACCCCCGCAAAGGCATCGGAACCCTGGTTCGCCTATGGCGATTTCTGGAACTTGAAGAATGGAGAGCTGAGCGGTTCGTCCATTGACAAAAGGCTCGGTTTCAACACGTTTTATTACGGCAAAAAAAGCTATCAAGATTTTGAATTGACCTGTCAGGCGAAATTACTGCGCGGTAATTCGGGCATTCAGATTCGCAGTGAACTGGAAGATGCGAAACTGGGAATCATGAAGGGGCCGCAGTTAGACATGGAGCGTGGGGCTTGGGGATCGCTTTATGGCGAACGCATGAGCGGTGTGATGCAAGAGGCGCCCAAGCGGTTTGAGAGCGAAGCGGTCAAGGCTGAAGAATTCAACGACCTCTCGATCCGTTGCGTGGGCAAGCGCATCACGATCAAAATCAACGGCAAGACGAGCATCGACCGCGAATTTCCTGAAATTGCGGCGACTGGGCTGATCGGCTTTCAACTGGGCCATGGGGAGACGGAAGTCGTGTTTCGCAACATCCAGATCACCGAGCTGAACAAATAGCGGCAAGGCCAGGCACCCGGTGCGATCGGCACTTCCGTCTGCGCCAATGTGGGCGAGGCGACCGCTTGAACCCACCTTTCATGCGGGCGGTTGCCTTGTAGGCTTACCTATGCCTACCGGACAACCCCTTTTAAAAGGGTGCGCCGGACCCTCTTCTTCCCAAACTCTGGGAGCCCGTGATTCATGCAGTTGCTTAATCGTTTTTCCCCATTGTCGATCTTCTACACCATGGCCGGCATTGCCTGGTTTGGTGTTTCCCTTTCCTTTGGGCCGTTTTCTGCGGCAAGCGTGCGCGCGGCCGATCCCGAGCCGGCCAAAATCTCCCACGCCTTTTTGGCCACCGGGGGCGAAACCGTGATCATTGACGGCAAGGGTGCGATTACCTGGCGCTATCCGGCGAGCACGCGCGATGGCTGGGTGTTGGAAAACGGCAATGTTTTGCTTGCGCTTTCGAAGGGCAAGACTCTTCCAGGGGGCGGCGCGGCCGAGGTGACGAAGGAAGGGAAAACCGTCTGGGAATATAAGGGCACGCAAACCGAGGTGAATACGGTCGAGTTGCTTGCCAACGGCAATGTCCTCGTCACCGAGGCAGGCCCGAAGCCGCGGCTTTTGGAAATCGATCGCGACGGCAAGATCGCGGTCGAACTGGCCATCCAGGCTCAGACCAAGGACCATCACCTGCAAAGCCGAATGAGCCGCAAGCTGGCCAATGGCAACTACCTGGTGCCGCAGCTTTTGGATAAGGTGGTGCGCGAATACACCCCCAAGGGAGAAATCGTCTGGGAGGTAAAGACACCGCACTGGCCGTTCACGGCGATCCGCTTGCCCGATGGCAATACCCTGATCGGTTGCACCCTGGCCGATCTGGTCATTGAGGTCGATCCGGCGGGCAAGGAAGTCTGGCGAGTGACGAATGACGATCTTCCCGGCCGGCCAATCAACGATGCCTGCGGCGTGCAGCGTCTGCCCAACGGCAACACGGTGATCACGAGTCACCACAATACCGCCAAACAGGTGAAGCTCACCGAAATCAACCGCGACAAAAAAATCGTCTGGACCTACACCGATGAGCGACCGGGCGGGATTCATCATTTTCAGATCCTCGATACCAACGGCGTCGCCATCCCAGGCAAGGCGCTGAAATAGCCGCGCAAGCGGTCCAGAAGTCCGTCCCAAGACGCTCGCTTGATGGTTCCGTGTTCCACACGGAGAAGCCTGGTCCACTCTTGCGGTGGAATTTCCAAACAGGTCGTCGGCCTCGCAGTTCACAGTGTTCTCGCACCTTTGTCTCTCACTTTCTTGAAATTGTGCTCTTCCTGGTTTTCCGCTCATTCCCCTGATTGTTGAAAGGAACGATTCGATGGCTCTCTCCCGTCGCGCGCTGCTTGCCCGCACCGCTTTGTCCTTGCCCCTCTCCGCCACCGCGCTGACTGGTGGCATATTCCTTCAGGCGCGGTTGGCCGGCGCAAGCGAGAGCCGGGCGCCGCGCGAGGAGAAGATCAAGCACAAGATCCTTTTCTTCGAATATGGCAAGGGGCCGAACCGGTTGCTTGAACTCGATGCCGACGGCAAGGTGGTCTGGGAGCACAAGCCGCCGAGCATCACGGTGATTTTTCAGGTGCTCCCCAATGGCAATTTGCTTTATGCCTACGGCGGCAAGCCGACCGGCGTGCGCGAGGTGACGCGCAAGGGGGAGGAGGTCTGGAACTATGTCAGTTCCTGCCCGCAGGTGCTGGGGTGCGAGCGGCTGCCCAACGGCAACACGCTGGTGGCGGAGCAGGGGCCTTGCCAGGCGGTTGAGGTGGACCCCAAGGGAAAGGTGGTGCGCGTCACGCCCTTGACCACGAGCGAAAAGGGGTATCATCTCCAGGTGCGCAACATTCACAAGTTGGCCAATGGCAACATATTGGCGGCGCACGAAGGAGAAGGGGCGGTGCGCGAAGTCGACCCCGAAGGCAAGGTGGTCTGGGAATACACCGGCGTCGAAAACGCGGGGGACGCGCAAAGACTCCCCAGTGGCAACACTTTGATTTCCTGCGGCACGCAGAAGCGGGTTCTTGAGGTTACGCCCGACAAGAAGATCGCGTGGGAGTTTAAGGCGTCGGATGCTCCCGAGCTGAACATCACCTGGGTC
The DNA here is from genome assembly GCA_965226945.1 of Gemmataceae bacterium. Taxonomy (GTDB): domain Bacteria; phylum Planctomycetota; class Planctomycetia; order Gemmatales; family Gemmataceae; genus SYLG01. The sequence goes on from OZ245717.1 coordinate 6,775,376, forward strand.
TCGTCGATCCAGGTGTTGCCCTCGGGAAATGTTCTGGTGGGCAATTTCCTGCGCAATCAGGAAGGCAAGGGGGCCCACGCGTTTGAAGTCACCCGCGACAAGAAGGTCGTATGGAGCTGGGCCGATCACAAGTTGATTTCGTCGTTAACCACGGTGCGGGCCGTCGACTGATTCGGCGTGTTGGTCCCAGGGCGTAAGGCCCACCCAGCGCCTCCAATGAAAGTTGATGCGCGCCGGGTGGGCATGGGGGTGAGCTTCGGTGGCATCCGACGCTCACCTCGCCGGTTCCTGTCCGATCGGGCCACACAGAGGCTACTGAATCGGTTTGATACAAACTGACACAAACTCGGAGGTTCTTTCCTGGTCTAGCCAGGGGTGATTGCAATCGATCGACTCATTTGCGGCAAAAATGCACAGCCGTGATTCGGTTCGCCTGGCGTGAGGCAGCCTATCCCGATCCCAGAACTCTTCTTTCCCCTTTAATGCTTGCATTTCCTAGATCCGGCTTGCTTGGTAGGTGCCTTCATCGGAAATTCAGTAGCGCCAAAGTGCATGGAAATTCGCGAATGGAGGTGAGGCACCTCAGCAACTCAAAAGCGCGTGCCAATGAGCCACTTCTCACAATAAATTCCTTGACAAAACTTGCCCAAACCACGGAAATAAACGATGTTACAAGTCGTGGGCGAATTTCGTTTTTTGGTGGTTATTTCAGGTCGGAAATCCGGAAAACGGTCCGGCGGTCGTTTCCGGCGCCGGACCCATGAATTGATGGCGCGCAGATACAAATCGATACAGATAAATTAAGGATCGATGAATCCATGCGAAATCCGATCGTTTATTTTTCGGCGCATGCTGTTGTTTCCATGGCGGTCATTTTTGTCCATGGATTATTCGCTTTGGCGCATGCCCAGGAAGGTCTTGCGCTCGCGAGAAAAGCAGCCCAAGAAAATCGCAAGACAGTCGAGGCGATTCAGTCGTTATCGTGCAAGTCGGATATCTCGGTAATCGATGCGAACGGTAAGACGCACCCGTCGCAAAAGGAGATCAAATCGGGAAAATATTGGGCCAGCGGCACTACGGTACGCTTCGTGGCCGATAGCCCTGCCGACGCCCGCTGGGAATGCCTCGAAACCGATGGCGTGCGCAGGTACCTTAGCACCAGAAAAGGTCCCAGTGGCGAGCCGGTTATCTCGGGCACGATTTCCAAGGCGATCAACCTGATCTGCTTTGGCGCCGACATCGAGCGGCGCTGCCTGTTGCGCTTTGAAAACCGCAAGCCGTCTCTCTCGGCGACGCCCGCCAACAAGAAAACCCTGCTTCTGGAAGAACTCTTCGAGGAAGGCTGGCGAGAATTCAAGGAATGCCGGTCCTTGGTCGATGGCACGGTCTTGATCGTCTTCGATGTGATGAAGAAATACCAGCACGAAATTGTTGTCGATCCGCGCCGCAATCATCTCGTCACGAAGTATTCTGTCGTTCCTTACACGATCGATCGCCAAACGCCGTTGACGTCCAATTGTGAAATCAAGGAATTCGAAGAAGTGCAGAACGGCCTTTTTTTTCCAAAAAGGATCTCCGAAGTGCTCTATGTCAACGGGAAGCGAGAGAAGGAAGAAACGACCACGCTCTCCCAGATCGTCGTCAACGATCCCGGTATTGTGCAAAACCTAAAAATCGACTTCCCGCCCAATACTCTCGTCACCGACAACCTGCGCAATAAACGCGCGCGCGTGCGTGCCGACGGTTCGCTCGAAGATGTGGGGGAGATCACCTCGACGCCCAAGCGGATCATTCCCCAGCGCTCGGATCGATAGACGAGCGTTTCTGCTTAGCAGGAACACTGGGCCGTACGTTACAATTTTCTGCGAATCCAGCAGGACGGATGGTGCTCCATGCCGATTTTTGGGTAATAGTCTTGCGCCTTGGGGGCGGCGATCAGGACGAGGAGGGCGTTGGGACCGGCCGCTTGATGGGTGTGGTCGATTAGTTTTTTGCCGATCCCCTGACGCTGGTAGGCCTCGTCAACGGCCAGATCGGACAAATAAGTGCAATACGCGAAATCGCTGATCGCGCGGGAAATGCCGACAAGCAATCCCTCGGCATTGCGCGCGGTCACAATCAATTGAGCGTTCTTGAGCATCGCCGCGATCCGCGCTGGATCGTCGACGGGACGGCGCTCCGCCAAGGTCGAGCGCTTGAGCAAGTCGATGAACTCTTCGGAGGTCAAATCGGGTTCAACAGCGTAAACGATCGGTTTCATAAGCGACTTTACAAAGGGAAATAGGAGATTCTACTTTGAAATCGGGGCCAAACGGAAAAGGATCAAGGATGCCGCCAGAGAAATCTCAGGCCTGGCGCGGAAGCGGTCGTGTCGCAAACTCCCGCGCTCAAGCGATTGGAATGGTTAGTCGACTTTCTTGAGCTTGCTCACCCGGCCCGTGGCCACCCATTCGGCGACATAGATGCTCCCGTCGGCGCCGAAGCAGGCATCGTGCGGATGGACGAACTTGCCTGCCTGCCATTTGTTTTTGTCGCCGCGGATGCCGCCGCCATCGGCTGCCGTGACGCGTTTCACATCGTCGCCGAGGCGAGCCACGACCTGATCGTTCTCATCGAGCAGGCTGACTCGTGCATGGAGTTCGGGCACGACGAGCAGGCCCTTCCAGGTTTCGGCATTGGCCGGCAGGCCAAACCCCTTGACGGTCTTCTGGTAGGTGCCGTCGAGACCAAAGAACTGCAGAGTATGATTGGCGCGGTCGCAAACGACAATGCGCGGTTCCTTGCCGCGGGAATCGACCCAGATGCCGTGGGGGGTATTGAATTTCCCCTCGCCGCCTCCGGGGCCGCCGAAGGTCGATTTCCAGTTGCCATCCTTGTCGTAGCGGTGCACGACAAAGGCGCCGTAGCCATCAACCAAGAGAAAATCGCCGCCGTCGAGCCAGGCGAAGTTGGTGGGCATGAAGCGATCGCGGCCCCAGGCGCCGGTCGGTTTCTTGTCTTCGTCCTTGGCATAGACTTTGGAATCCATCGGCGCGAATTTCTGCCAGAGCGTTTCCCCTTTCAGGCTCATCTTGGCAAAGGTTTTCAGGTGCTGGTAGGCGCAGACATAGAGGAACTCTTCGTTTCCTTCCTTGCGGATTTCGATTCCGTGGCCGCCGCCCTGAAATTGCTTGCCGAATGAGGTGATGTAGTTGCCCGCCGGATCGAACACGAAGATTGAGGGGTGGTCCTTCAGTTCCTTGCGCCCCTCGTGAATCACATAAAGATTCCCTGTGGCATCGACAGCGACATTGTGGGTCGTCTGCCAGGTGAACTGCTCAGGCAGCTTGGCCCAGTCGTGGACCACTTCGTACTTGTAAGCGCCGTCGCCTACGACCAAGGGCTTGCTGTCCGACTTATTCTCGGTCCCCAAGAGATAAGGCCCTTGCGCTGCGGCTGCGATCGCCGCGCTCGATTGCAAAAACTTGCGCCGGTTCATGGTCAAACTCCGGTTGAGAGAGAGGGCGAATGAGAGAGGTCAAGAGATTCGGCCAGACAGGGAAAGGTTATGCTATCGCGTTAGGGGCGGACATGGAGATGCATCGAAATTGCCCTTGTGCTGGCCAGTCCATGCACTGCCAAGCCCTCGCAAACTCTTTGGGTTGCCGCTTTGGGGGCAACCTTGCTAATTGAGTCTTCAGAAAAAAGCGAATTGCAACGAGTTCTTGCAATCAAACAAAGGCGGCCATTCCAGGCCCCGCCGGACTATCCCGTTTTCGTTGGAGCACCAAGGGGAATGTTTCGGACCGGTAAGTTGCTTCCCCCATCGCGCATTTCCTGGTGAGCTACCCGGTCGAGTCAGGCAGGCAGCAACCGAAGGCGAATGGCGAGTTGCGATGTTTTGGCGCAACCATGGCTCCAGCTGAGGATCTAACGCTTCAGCAATTCCTCCTAAGCCTGTTTTTGATTTTTTTTGGTCGTTTTTGAATTCTTTCGCGCCAAGGATCTTGCGCCCCCGTTTCTTGGAATTCCGATTTAATAAATAGCCTGAAAATGGCTGTTATTTTAAATATATTGTGTCAGCTTTTGTTGGCGAAGAGTTCTGGCTGCGCTATTGTTGCAGGTTAATTTTAGCTGCATGCATTTAAAAAGGAAATAAAAGATGACAAGAATATCTGCCGTTAACTCATCTGTATTGAATGAGATTCGCCAAGACTCTGAATTAATGGATGAAATTGAATCGGCCTTCAAAGGCCGGCGGATCCATTCGGCGCTTGAAGGTATCGACTTGGATTCGTCCAGTCTAAAGAAGTCATTTGCGTCGTTCACGGAATCGGGTGCTGTTTCGGGCGATTCCGATGCCTCGGCGATGGCAGAAGCCATTATCCTTCGACTGGGAAGACCCTCCTTTCTCATTCAAAACGATAGGTTCGTAATCCCCACGGACCAACGCGTGTGGAGTGATCGCCTTCAACCGGGGCGAGTCCAGCTCGAGTCGGCAATCAGAGCTGTTGGGCGCGTCGAATTGCAGGGGCATCCATCATTCCCTTGGGTTGGGACGGCCTGGTTGGTGGAATCGGACCTAATTGTGACGAATCGCCATGTCGCTAATGAGTTTGCGCGGCAATCCGGGCGAACTTTTGCTTTTCGACCTGGCGTCAATGGACAATTGATGCGTGCGAACATTGATTTCAGAGAGGAATTTCAGGTTTCAGGCGAGGCATCCATCGAAATCGAGCGGGTTGTGTACATTGCACCCGACGGCCCCGCACAGCCCGACATGGCTGTGTTAAAACTCAGAACCAGCGTCGATCGGCCGCCGATTCCCCTGGCAAATTCTAGCGAACCCGAGGGAGAGTACATTTCGGTAATCGGCTATCCTGCTCGCGACGACCGGCGCAATGACCCAGACGCCGCAAAATCCATCTTCAATGATATTTACGAAAAAAAGCGCCTCGCGCCGGGCAAGGTTCAAGGATCCGATCCTTCTGATTTGCTGGTGTTAAAGCACGATTGCTCGACGCTTGGGGGAAACTCTGGATCGGTCGTTTTCGACGTGACCTCAGGCAGAGCGATCGGCCTTCATTTTGGCGGACGGTTTGAGCTTTCCAATTTTGCCGTTCGCATTGAAGCCGTTCGGCGAGTCTTATCCGGTTCCGCTCGGCCATCTCCACGTGACGAGCCAGTCGAGGCTCCCGCATCCGCGCAATCCTATGCCGATCGGCCCGGATATCAGCCAAGATTTCTTGGCGAGGATCATCTCTTCGTTCCGTTGCCGACGATCGATCGGCTGCGATCAAGCGATGTCTTGCGCCAGACTGCCGGCCCTCATCGCGGATCCACGGAACTGAAGTATGTCCACTTCTCAATCGTAATGAGTAAGTCGCGGAAAATGCCCTATTTCACTGCGGTCAACATAGACGGCAGGTCGCTTTCGCGGCCACGGCGCGAACGAGACGTCTGGCGATTTGACCCTCGTATTCCCCAGACGGCGCAGCTTGGCAACGATCTTTACCGAGGAAATAATCTCGATCGTGGCCATCAGGTTCGCCGGCTTGATCCGGTGTGGGGTAGTGATGAGGAAGCACTCGCTGCGCAGGAAGACACCTTCCACTATACCAACAGCTGTCCTCAGCACACGCTTTTAAACCAAGGGCGAACTCAGTGGGCTGGCCTGGAGGATTACCTTTTAGACAATGCTGACGATCGCAATTTGCGAATTAGCGTTTTTACTGGGCCAGTTTTAAATAGCAGTGGAGTTTCCTATCGAGGAAGCCTGATCCCAGAAGAATACTGGAAAGTGGTCGTAAACATTCGAAACGACGGAAATCTGTCCGCGACCGCTTATGTGCTTAGTCAAGGGCAGTTCCTTGGAGACATTGAATTTGCTTTTGGTCCATATCGCACATTCCAGGTGAGCATCCTTAAGGTCGAGGAAATTACGGGCCTCTCTTTTGGCGATCTCAAGAACTCGGATGCGATCGGGCACACGGAGGGATTCGAAAGCGTGATTGAGATCGACAGTTTCCAACGGATCATTTTTTGAGAAAGATATGTTTTGCTTTATATTGGAAGGTTACTTTGTCTGTAAAAATATAAGATATTAAAGTGAATTTGAACTAGAGATTTGTTGATTTAACTGGCGTTTGATAATATGTTAGTGTTTAAAATGGTGTAAGAAAAAGATAGCTTATTAGACTGCGTTGATGAGTTCCTGAGTTTAAGTCATTCACAACGAGACTGTTTAAACAGAAAGCGAGTTGCATATGTCCGTTCCGTTTAGCGGGAAGGATTTCACCTTTACCCAGCCTGACGGCAGCGCTCTTCATGTACGAGGTTGGGGCGACCAGCATCATGCGGTCTTCGAGACTCTGAACGGTTATACGATAGTGGAGGACGCAGCCACCGGATTCTACCAATATGCGGATGTCAGTGCAGATGGAGATGAACTGCTTCCCACCGGCGTGCGTCCGCGATTGGCGAGTCCAAAGAATTTGGGACTTACTGCGGGTGTGCGAATTTCCCGCCGAGCCGCGAGAGCCAAGTCGCGGGAAGGCCCAGGATTGCCTGCAGGCAATTCCCGATGGGAGCAACGGCGAAAGCAGTCGAAATTGGCACTGTTGCGTGCGTCCGCGGGGCCAGGCATCGCTCCCGCTCCGCCCGGTAGGGAAACAGTCGGCGACTTCGTTGGCCTCTGTCTACTAATCCAGTTTCCTGATCAAATGGGCACGATTACTCACGATCAAGTCGATGATTTCTGCAATACCCCTGGTTATTCGGGGTTTGGCAATAGTGGGTCTGTGTTCGACTATTTTCTGGAAATATCTGGTGGACGCCTCAAATACAAGAATGTCGTTGCGCCTTATTACACGGCTCGACATCCCCGGCGCTATTACACCAATGAAGCCATTGCCCAGCCGGTCCGGGCCCGGCAACTGATCAAAGAAGCCCTTGATTACCACCGAGCCCAGGGGCTCGACTTCTCAAGGCTGACGATCGACCCTCAGCAATATGTGTATGCCACCAATGTCTTTTATGCGGGCACCCGTGTGAACAACTGGTCAAAGGGCCTCTGGCCCCACTCGTACCATCTCCAGACGCCCTATGAACTAATCCCGGGGAGGTATGCGTACGACTATCAAATCACCGACATGACCAACGAGCTGTCGCTTGGAACTTTTTGCCACGAGAACGGCCACATGATCTGCGACTTTCCCGATCTGTACGACTATGGTTATGAGTCGGCTGGGGTCGGCACGTTCTGCCTGATGTGCGCCGGCGCGAACGCAGATCCCAAGAATCCTACTCATGTAGGTGCCTATCTCAAATATAAGGCCGGTTGGGCCCAAGGGTTAACCAGGATTACCCCGGGACTTGCCGCAACGGCGGTAGCGGCTTCGAATCGGTTCTTTGTGCACCGCAAAGGGCCGACCGAATATTACATCATGGAAAACCGTTTTAAGCAGGGGCGAGATCTTGCACTTCCTGGATCTGGTATTGCGATCTGGCGCGTTGACGAACTGGGCGACAATCAGAATGAGCAAATGACGCCAGCACTGCACTATGAGTGTTCATTGGTGCAGGCGGATGGACGCAACGATTTGGAAAACGACCCAAGAAATCAGGGAGACTCCACGGATCTATTTGCGAAAGGTGGCAACGATCAGTTCGCCGAGTTGACCATCCCAAACAGCAAGTGGTGGGATGGCACCGTGTCCGGTCTTGAGATCAACGCCATCGGGCCGGCTGGTGCCACGATGACATTTACCGCAAACGCCTAAAGGGGAAATCTGCCAATACGGTGGTCATTAAGCGCGGTACCTTTGGGTGAACGAGAAATGCCAAATTTAGATGTTGGAAGTGTGTTAGGATATGGAGTCATTAGGCTTGGCTTCATTTTGGCTTACTTGGACTATTTGCTCTTGCAAAAAGAACAAAAATCGATCGAGCCAAAAGCGGCGATTAGAAAACCGGTGTATTTATTCATAGTATTTTCTGTCGTCTTATGCTGCATTGTGTTTCGTTCTGAGATCATTCGCTCTCGTATGAAGAATGATGAATCGATTGATCTAAACAATTTGAAGAATATTATTGTAAAATTGAAAAAAAGCTTCGGATATATAGGGATCGCAATAAGGAGTATAAAATAAATTTTCAAACAACTTTTTAAATGATTAGGTCTATGATTGTGGCATTACTGTCATTTGTTAGAAACTCATTGTTATAGGCTCTTAAAAAATTGAGCCGCGTGAGGCAATTGAAATAGAGTGATAGCGCAGTAGTGTGTGCTGATTAATAAAGCTGTGTAAAAAAGGCGGTTATTTATAAATTCGATAAACATGGATTAAATAAATACTAAGCGATTTTTTAACTTACTGGTGTTTATGTCTTGGCGTGCTGGCCTGAAATGCCGGGGAAGGCCTGATATGAAAGGAAGGATTGAATGTTGTTCTTAACCAATCGAGTCATCAACCAGAGCGCAAATAGCAAGGCTGGACGGGCCATAACATTTGATCTCAATGATAATAATGCAGGGCAGTCACTTTATTTTTGCCGAAGAATCGAGCAGGATTCATACGTTGAGGTCTTGTCCGAACCGTTTTTCGATGAATTGAGAAAAGGTGAATTCGAGCAAATATTGCTATTTATTCATGGGTTTAACAATCTTCCAGAAAATGCAATTTTTCAAAGGGCCGAGCAATTACAGTTGTTTTTGGATAGCGATGCGAGCACTAAGACACTTGTTGTGCCGATCATTTGGCCGTGTCGCAATCCTGGGAAAAATACAGTCGAGGATTACTTGTCGGATCAGAACGCCGCCGATGCGAGCGCTTACGCTTTTGCTCGAGCGTTTGCCAAGTTTCTGGAATTCCAGGATGGCTCAAGTCGTGAAATTCCATGCAAGAAACGCATCCATGTATTAGCCCATTCCATGGGGAATCGGGTATTGCGAGAATCTCTGTTTGTTTGGGTCGAGAACATTCGGAATTACCAGCCGCCTCTTCTGTTTAGAAGCACTTTCTTGGTTGCCGCCGATGTGGTCAATGAAACATTGGAAAATGACCAGCGAGGGAAATACATTACCATGGCTTCAAAAAACGTCCTCTCTTACTTTAGTGGAGATGATTTGGCTCTCAGAGCGAGCAAAGCAATCAACGCTCGCGACGCCTCTCGCCGCCTTGGCCATACCGGCCCCTATGATTTTCGAAAGGTTGCCGGGAATGTTTGGGGTATCGACTGTGATCGTGTTGGCCTTCGGTATGACCCCACCTATGGTCACACCTACTTTTTGGGGGCAGACAACGGGGGGCCTGGCCTTGTATTCGATCATATTTTGCAAACCTTGCGACTCGGCAGGCCGCTGTCAGGAGTGATAGGAATCAATCGGCAGTTCGATATTGATGCAATTTTGGCGTAGTTAGAAATAGACATTTGAAGTCATGCGTTTCATGGTGTTTAAATTGATATTTTTGTAGGGCTCAAGATGAATGAGACGCGGCTACCGCTGCCCAATTTTGTAAGGAACCCACCATAAAGTCGCGAAGATCACCTAGATTTGGCTCCACTTGCCGTGAATTGTCAGCAAGGTGGCGGATTTCGGCCCATTGATTCGTGCCTAGAAAAGACCAGAATGACGAAACTACGCTTCGGATTGCGGATGCACTTCTACATCAGTGAGTGATACGCTCTGGAGGTTTTATCTATGGAGCGAACATTTTTCAAATCTTGGCCGGCAGCCAGGGGCATCATGATGGTGTCTTCCAGATTTTGACAGTTCCATCTGATGAACCTGTCGCGATCCATTCGCTGCTGGGATGGACCGTTACCTGATAGATGCGGCCTTTATGGCCGCGAAGCGAGACGACGGGGTTGGTAGGGCCTGAAAAGTCGCAGAGGTGCAGGCGTTGATCCTGGCCGGCGGCGGCGATCCATTTTCCGTTGGGGGCGGCCGAAAGGGATTCGATGGCCCCGCCGACGGTGTCGCGCGACATTTCGGCGCTTGCCAGGTTTCTTTTCCAGAGGGCGACGCCCCCGTTTTTGTTGCCGGTCACAATGCGCCCGTTCACGTCTGCGGCAATGGCTTCGAGCGGTGTTCCCAGTTTTTTCGATTCCGTGATTTCACCGTCGCCTAGAGAGATCGTGCGTAGGCGGGTGTCGGAGCAGGTGAGGGTGATGGAAACGGAACTGCTCCAGGCAAGGGAGACGACTTTTTTGGGAACAGGAAGGAGTGTTTCCGCGAAAGCGCGATTGTGCCGGTTCCAGAGGACGATGCCCTTATCGCCACCGAGGGCAACTTGATTGCCATCGCGCGACAACGCCAGGCAGTGGACGATTCCCGCTGGCGTGTTTGTCCAGCTTTTCAGACAGGTGAGACCGTCAGCCTCGTGCAAGTGAAGCGAGCCATTATCCAGGGCGATCAAGATCCCCGATTCGGTCGGCAGCATCGCCGTCACTTCGGCGGCCAGGTCCGCAGTCGCGATCGAGTTGCCTGCGGGATGGGCGTGGCAATGGAGCCGTTTTCCCGCGGTTGCCAACACTGCATCGCCTTGGTGAATCCAACAGACATGGGTGACTTTCTCACCACCGAGCGAAATGCTTTTCCACTCTTGGCCGCGATCAAGGATCCACCAGAGAAGGAAGCCGCCAAGGGTCAGAAGGAGGGCGCATACCCCAAACGGAACGGCACGGGAATTCATGAAAAAGCCCGAATGAGATTCAAGAGGTCGCGAAAGCGGCGAGAACTGTTCACCGGTTGCGAGAGATCAAAGTCGAGGCCGCCCCCAGTCAACGAGGGTTCAATGTGGGAGAAGCCCACACATAGTCAGCTCGAGGCCCTTGGCCGAGGTACAGAAAAAGCCGAGGTACAGATTAATCTAGGGAGGCGATGTCGTTGGCGGCGCGGGTGGCGAGGGCGACCCAGGATTGGGGTTTGATGGAGTTGTTGATCATGCGCACGGATCCATCGCAGAGGAGGAAGTTGACGCCGCTGGTATGGCGGCTCCAGAAGTCGTCGACATGGGCGATGGGGGCGTTAGGCACGTGGGGGAATTCCCCGGCAGTGGGGTCGTAGGTGCCGGTGTGACCGAGGAAGAGGGGGTGCGGAGGTTCGGGTTGATCGGGGTGATTGGGACCGAGTGACTTGGCGCCCAGGATCAGGCCGGTCCAGGTGCATTTGAGGAGGTTGGAGCTGCGTTCGCCGATGCAGATGGTGTTGCTGGAGCCGTCGGTGATGTCGCCGATGCGAACGCGGCTATTGCGAAAGAAGACGCCGTCGCCGCGGGCGGGATCGTCGGAGATTTCCGGTCCACCATAGACGCCGACGTAATTCGAGGGACCAACGGGGACCAGACCGTCTTGCGGCGTGAATGCAAGGGAGTGCGAATCGCTTGGGCAGAGGAAGTTTTTCATGACCATTTTTGCGGCATCTTGATTGGATGCATGTTGAATGGGCAAGGATAAATTGATTTTTTTGTAGATATTGTCTTGTTCGACGTAGGGGAGGATCTGCGTGGCCCAGCCCCAGCCGGGGCCCTGGTCGTCGATGACGGCTGGGTTGGTTTCGAGATCGACATACCCGGAAGGAAACGACTGGTAGGTGCCGTGGTAGTTTTGTAGGGCCAGGCCGATTTGCTTGAGGTTGTTCGTGCAGCTCAGGCGGTTGGCGGCTTCGCGCACCTTTTGCACGGCGGGCACCAGGAGGCCGATGAGGACGGCGATGATCGCAATCACCACGAGCAGCTCAATCAGCGTAAAAGCAGTGCGCTTCGGTTGTCGGGCCATGATGTCAATTCCCTCGCGGTGTTCGGTATAACGAGATGCGACCAAACGGGTATGACATAATAATATCCGACCTATGCTCCCAAGCAAGCATGGTTTTACTTTTTTCAATCGTTTTTGATGCGGTGGTGTAAGCCTCTGGGGTAAAAGGGTTTAGGAGTGTTGGTGCAGTGCATGTCCGCAAGCCGGGATTTCTTGACCGGCCTGCGGACTGCTTGATGCCGGTATTACTGGACGACGAGGGTGAAGGTCTGAGTTTGCGCCGAGCCGACGCCGTTGGCGGCCTGAACTTTGAGCACATAGGTTCCCTTCGATCCTGACAGCGGCGTTCCGGAAAGTAGGCCCGTGCTGGAAATGAGGGACAGCCCCGTGGGCAGCACGCCATCGAGCAGGGTAAAGAAGGGGTGCGGCGAGCCGGTGCCGGTGAAGGTGAATTGGCCCGCGACCCCTTCCTGAAAGGTGGCGGTATTGACGCTCGTAATCGCGCAGGCGGTCGGCGCCTGGTAGCCCAGGTTGACGACGCCACCCCCCGGGCTGGTCAAGAACGACGAGAGATAGGATTCGTTGAGGTCGTTGACGACGATCGGCTGCAGGCCGGAGTTGGCGGCCGCGCCGACCTGGCTGTTGCCGGTGCCAACCGCGCCCACGATTCCCGTGTCTCCCTTGACCCAGGTGACGGCGCCTGCGTTGGCACCACTGCCATTGGACCAGTTCGGACTCGAGATGAGGTAGTTGCCATTCGTGAAGAAGGTGACCCCGCCGCTGCCGACCTGATCGTTTTCGTGGCTGCCGACCAGGCTCGTTGCCTCGGTGACCAGGCCGCGAATGCCGGTGACGCTCGAACCCATGGTCACCGCGCCAGCTCCCTTGGCGCCGCCATTGGCCCAATTGGCGGAGCGAACCAAAATCTTGCCGTCGGGCAGTTCGAACAGATCGCCGACGCCGATCATGTCGTCTGGCTTGGCGCCGACGAGACTATTGGCTGAATCGATCGTGCCGCTGAGTCCCGATTGGCCCTGGCCCATGGTCATCGCGCCGGCGTTGGTCCATTTGGCGTTATCCCAGAAGGGGCTCGACACGAGGAAGTTGCCGTTGCTCAACAGGTCGATGCCGCCGGAGCCGACGGTGTCGCCGGCTTGGGAACCGATCAAGCTATTCGCAGCGTTGATCGCACCGACAAGTCCCTTGTCGCCATCGATCCAGGTAACGGCGCCCGCGTTTGCCGCCGTCCCATTATCCCAACTGGGGCTTTGCACCAGGAAGCGGCTGGCTTCAAGTAAGACAATGCCTCCGGAGCCAACCGAGTCGTTGGCTTGCGTGCCGATGAGGCTGTTGGCGGCGTTGATCGCTCCCGTGGCCGCCTTGGCACCGGATCGCACCGTGACGGCGCCGGCGTTTTGGGCTGCGCCATTGTCCCAGTTGGGGCTGACAACCACATATCCGCCGTTCGGCAAGGCGACGATGCCGCCGCTGCCGAGCGTGTCGCCCGCGCTCGTGCCGGTCAGGCTGTTGGCCGCAGACACCGCACCGCTCAGGGGGGCGGTCGGCGTGCCCCATGTGATCGCTCCGGCCGAGGCCTGATCGTCCTTTTTCCAGAAGGGGCTGGAAATCACGAAATTGCCGTTGGAAAGCAGGACTGCTCCGCCGGAGCCGACCCGGTCGCCCGCCTGAGAGCCGACCAGGCTGTTGGCCGCGGTGATGGGGCCAACCATGGCATTCTGACTGTTGCCCAGGGTCATGGCACCTGCCTTCGAGGCGGAACCGTTGGCCCAGTTGGGACTCGAGATGAGATAGGCGCCATTGCCGAGCATGGTGAAGTCACCGCTGCCGACCGAGTCGCCTGCCTTGGTGCCGACCAGGCTATTGGCTGCCGAGACCGGGCCGCTGATTCCCAATTTTCCGTTGATCCAGGTGGCCGCGCCGGCGCCGGTTGCGCTGCCATTGCTCCAGTTGGGGCTTAGGACCACGACATTGCCATCGCCGGTAGTTTCGACTCCGCCCGAGCCGATCTGATCATTCGCTTTCGACCCGGTAAGACTGTTCGCCACGCTGAGCGCACCCGTGGTGCCGGTTGCCGCTTTGACGATCGTGATCGCGCCGGCGGACTTTTCCGTGCCATTGGCCCAGTTGGGACTCGACACGGCGTAGTTGCCGTCACTGGCCTTGGTGACGCCTCCGGAGCCGACTCGGTCATTGGCCTGGGTGCCGACGATGCTGTTGCTGGAACTGACGGCGCCGGTGGTGCCGGTGAGGGAATTCGCCTGTGTGACGGCGCCCGCTTTGGCTGCGGAGCCATTGGCCCAGAGTGGACTGACCACGGCAATTTTGTCGTTGCCCACTTCGACCGCGCCGGCGCCATTGTTGTAGCCGACATAGCTTTGGTTCTGGGTGCCCACGAGACTGTTGGTGCTTGCGACCACGCCGGCGATCGGCAGGTTGCCGTCCGCCACGGTCACCGCGCCTTTATTGTTGTCCCAGTTGTAGCTATTGATCAGGTAGTTGCCGCTGTTCAATTCCTGGATTCCGCCGCTGCCGACATTGGAGTAGTCGGTGCCGCCGACCAGGCTGTTAGCCGCGCTCAAGACGCCGCTGACGCCGGTGGCGCCACTGCCCCAGGTGGCCGCACCGCGCACCTTGTTCCACATCGGGCTCAGCACGACATAGTTGCCGTTTTTCAATGCCGTGATGCCGCCATAGCCGACCAGGTCGGCCGCGGTACTGCCAACCAGGCTATTGGTGGAAGAGACGGCGCCCGCAATGCCCACGCCGCCTTTCACCCAGGTGACCGCGCCTGCGTTGGAGGCGTCGACATTGTCCCAGTTGGGACTGCTAATCAGGAAGTTGACGGTATTTTCCAGTTGCAGAATGCCGCCGCTGCCGACATTGTCGTTGGCGGTCGAACCCACCAGGCTATTGCTCGGTGTGACCGCACCGACGATACCCAGTTTGCCGCTGGCCCAGGTCACGGCGCCCGCGTCGCCATTTTTGCCGTTATCCCAGAGGGGACTGCGCACGACATAGTCGCCGTTACCAAGCACGGTGATGCCGCCGCTGCCCACCATGTCGCCTGTGCGCGTGCCCACAAGGCTGTTGGCCGCGTTGACCGGGCCGTTGACGCCGAAGGTGGCGTCGCCAAAGGTGATGGCGCCCGCCCGTTCCGACTTGCCATTGGCCCAGTTGGTGCTCTTGATGATGAATTTGCCACTTGGCAGCACGGTGACGCCATCGAAGCCGACCTTGTCGTTTTCGTGCGTGCCCCAGACGGAGCTGATGAGCGCGCCGGTCGCGCCATCGAACAGGTAGACCGCGCCCGCGTCGGTGCCGCCAAAATCGTCAAGCGGCGAGGTGACCAAGATGTTGCCCGTATTGAGCGTGATGGTCTGTTTGCCAAACAGGTTGCCCGGGCTCGGATGCGGATCGAGGATTTGCGAGACGCTGCCGGAAAGATTGACGGTGATCACAAAGTTCTGAAAGACATCGGGCCCGATGCCGTTGCCCGCCTTGATCTGCAGCGAATAGGAGCCTCCCGCGTTCGAAGCGACGGTTCCCGAGAGCAAGCCGGTGGCGGCATTCAAGGTCATTCCGGAGGGCAAAACTCCGGATACGACCTGCCAGGTGGGAAGGGGATAGCCGATCGATGCAAACAGGAACGACGAGGGAGCGGCCGCCACGAAGGTCGCCTTGGCCGCGCTCGTGATCGAAGTCGGCTGATTGACCGCGAGCGTAAAGGCTTGCACCGCCGGAATGCCGACGCCATTGCTTGCCTGGATCTTCAGATCGTAGGCGGCGCCGGTGTTGGCCGCAGGCGTGCCGGAGATGACGCCGGTGACGCCGTTGAAAACGAGTCCCTGGGGCAAAGTCCCCGCGACGATTGAGAATGTCGAAGTCGGGAAGGACTGGGCTGTGACCGTGAAGCTGCCGGTCGCGCCAACGGCGAAGGTCGCCTTGTTCGCGCTCGTGAATGTGGGGGAACCGCTCACATTGAGCGTGAATTTCTGAGTCGCGGCGGTGCCGACGCCGTTGGAGGCCTGAATGGTAAATGGGTAGACGCCGCTTGTTCCGCTGAAGGGGATGCCGGAGATGACGCCGGTCGTGGCATCGAGTTTGATCCCATCGGGAAGCAGGCCGGCAATGATCGAGAATGTCGGCGCGGGGAAGCCGGTTGCCGTCACGGTGAAGCTGCTGGGCGCATCGACAGAGAAGGTGGTGGTCGCCACGCTGGTGATCTTGGGCGCTTGATTCACAAAAAGCGTCAGGCTTTGCTGGGAAGGGGTGCCGACGCCATTGGACGCCTGCACCTTGAGCGCATAGGTGCCGACCGTGCCGGCGGCTGGGATGCCGGAAATGATTCCCGATTTGGAATCAAGCAAGAGGCCTGCCGGCAGGCTACCGGTGACGACCTGGTAAGTGGGCACCGGATAGCCGGTGGCCAAAATCGTGAACGAACCGGAAACCCCGAGGATGAAATCGGCCCGGTTAGGGCTGACGATCGCCGGGGTCTGATTGACATTGAGCGTGAATTGTTGAATTGCCGGGTTGCCGACGCCATTACTGGCGCGGAAGGTCAACGGGTAGGCGCCGCCGGTGCCGACGGGGGGATTGCCCGCGATGACACCGGTTGCCGGATCGAAGGTCACACCGTCGGGCAATTTCCCGGCGATCAGTTCCAGCACCGGGGTGGGAATGCCAATGGTCGTCACCGTGAAGGTGTTGACCTTGCGCGCAGTGAATGTAGTGGAACTTGGGCTCGTGAACCCAGGGGGCTGAGCCACGAACAATTGGAAATTCTGGGTGGCGTCGGGGCTGACTCCGTTGCTCGCCTGGAATTTCAGGTTGTACACGCCATTGGTGTTGGGGGCGGCGATGCCGGAAATCACCCCGGTGGCCGTGTTGAAATTGAGGCCCGCGGGCAGCGTGCCAGACAAGATCGCATAGGTCGGCCTGGGAAAACCGGTTGCGGTGACGGTGAAGTTGCCGCTGACGCCGATGAGGAACCCGGCCGATGGGTCGCTTGTGATGGCGGGGGCTTCGTTGACCGTCAGGGTGAAGTCTTGTGTCACCGAGGGGTTGATTCCGTTTTGTGCCAAAACGGTGAATTTGTAGGTGCCGCCGCTACCGGTTGCCGGGGTGCCGGAAAGTAGACCGCTGGCGCTCAGGGTGATGCCGCTGGGTAGTGCCGAGTTGGTGGTAAAGGTCGCGGCAGGGAAGCCTGAAGCGGTGATCTGGAACGAGCCGGCCTTGTTCGCGAGGAAGGTCGCACTTGCCAGGCTGGTGAATTTGGGGCTCTGGTTGACAATAAGCTGCAAATCCTGGGTGGCGGCCGGGTTCGCCCCGTTGCTGGCGCGGACCTTCAGATTATAAATCCGGCCGGAGTTCGGCGCGGGATTGCCGGAGATCGTGCCATTGAAGGCATCGAAAGTCAGGCCGGCCGGGAGTGAACCGCTGGTGATGGAAAAGACCGGGTTGGGGAAACCGTTTGCCTTCATGGTGAAGCCACTGGCGACTCCGACCTGGAAGGTGGCGGTATTGGGGCTTGTGAATACAGGCGGCTGATTGATCGTCAGTGTGAAATCTTGCTTGGTGCCATCGCCCAGGCCGTTGGAAGCGGTGATGACCAGGTGGTAAATCCCGAAGGTGTTGGGCGCGGGGGTGCCGGATATGAGGCCGCTGGCGCTGAAACTCAAGCCCTGAGGCAGGATGGTTGTCGTGCTGAAGGTGGCGGGAGGGAAGGCTGCCGCGCTCACCTGGAAGCTGCCCGCTTTGCCCTCGGTAAAGGTCGTGTTGCTGGGGCTGGTGAAAACCGGCTTGTCGTTGACGGTCAGTGTGAATTTCTGATTGACCGGCGAACCCAGGCCGTTGCTCGCCTGGAAGACTAGCGCATAATCGCCCAGGCCAGCCGCCGAGGGGGTGCCCGACAGGATGCCCGTGACCGGGTCAAAGGTCACACCCGCAGGCAAGGTGCCGGAGAGCAACGCGAGCGTCACGGCCGGGTAGCCGTTGACTTCCACGGTGAAGCTGCTCGATGCGCCAGCGGGGAAGGCGGTGAAATCGGGGCTGGCAAACGACGGAACCTCGGAAATGGTCAGCGTGAAGGTTTGCGTGACCGGGAAGCCGACGCCGTTGGAAGCCCGGATCGTAAGCTGATGCACGCCGCCTGTGCCCGCTTCGGGAGTGCCGGAAAGTTCGCCGGTATCTCCATTGAGCGTCAGGCCCGCGGGTAAGGTACCGGAGGTGACCAACCAGAAGGGGTTGGGAAAACCGGTCGAGGTGAAGTGGAAGCTGCCCGCCGTGCCGACCGCGAACGACGCGGCGTTGACATTCGTGATGACGACCGGTTGATTGACTGCGAGCGTGAAATCTTGCGTGATGGGCGCGCCGATGCCGTTGGCGGCCCGCAATACGAGCGGATAGAGTCCGCCCGTATTGGCGGCGGGGGTACCGGAAATGAGGCCCGTCGAGGCATCGAAGGTCACGCCGCTGGGCAGGGTGCCGGAAACGAGCGTCAAGGCAGGAACGGGGTAGCCGGCCAGCTTGACCGTGAAGCTGCCTGCGGTCCCCGCCGTGAAAGTGGTGCGATTGGGGCTGGCGAATGCGGCCGCTTCATTCACGACGAGCTTGAAATCCTGTGTGGCCGGGTTGCCGATGCCGGTGGTGGCGCGGAAGACCAGATCGTAAACGCCGCCGCTCAACTTGGCGGGGGTGCCGGAAAGCAGGCCGGTGGAGGCGTCGAAGGTCACCCCTGCGGGCAAGATGCCTGAAGTCATCGACAAGGTCACCGAGGGGAAGCCGACCGCCCGGACGGTGAAGTTCCCTGGGCTTCCCACCAGGAACGTGGTCGAATTGGGGCTTAAAAATGCGGGATCCTGGCTGACGTTCAGGGTGAAGTCTTGCGTGACGGGGCTGCCGATGCCGTTGGCAGCCTGGAAGGTCAGGTTGTAAGTGCCCCCCGTGCCGATGGGTGGGTTGCCGGAAAGCAACCCCGTGGCCGCATCGAAGGAAACTCCATCGGGCAAGGAACCGGAGATCAGGGACAAGCTTGCTGTGGGAAAGCCGGAGGTCGTCACGTTAAAACTGTTCGCCACGCCGGTAGCAAACGAGATGGTGTTGGGGCTTGTGAATGTGGTCGCTTCGTTGACCTTCAAGGTAAAGGTTTGCGTACCGTTGGCGCCAATGCCGTTGGCGGCCACCACAAGGAGGGTGTAACTGCCGCCCGAGCCGGTCGCCGGCGTGCCGGAGAGGATGCCCGCGGCACTAAGCGTCAGGCCTTGCGGCAAGGTGCTTTCGGTGCTGAAAGTTGGTGTTGGGAAGCCGAAGCTCGTGAAGGTGAAGCTGCCGGCATTGCCCACGCTGAAGGTGGTTGTGTTGATGCTCGTGATCGATGGAGATTCGTTGACCGTCAGGGTGAAGTTTTGCGTCGCGGGCGAGCCCACCTTATTCGCGGCTTGTATCGTCAGGTTGTAAACGCCACCCGTTCCCTTGGAGGGGTTGCCGCTTAGCAATCCCGTGGCGGTGTTGAAAGTGACCCCGGCGGGCAGGGCGCCCGTCAGGGAGAACGACGGTGCGGGATCGCCTGCCGCGGTGACGGTGAAGCTGCCCGTGGTCCCGACGACAAAGGTCGCGACTACGGCGCTGGTGAAACTGGGCGCAACGGGGGATTGAGTTGTCCCGAAAACCGCGCCGCCGACCGGTTGCGCCAGGAAGGGCGCATACACGGAATGATTGATGTTGTCGGCAACCGCCGGCTGTAGCAGTGCGTTCTTGGCGGTGCCGACGAGGCTCAAGTTGCTGCTGACCGTACCGCCGGGTGCCTGGTAGCCAAGGAGCACTGTGACGGCGCCGGCATCGATCAGGGAGCCGTTGTCCCATAGGGGACTATTGACCGCGAAGTTGCCGGTCATGAGGGGCAGAATGCCGCCGCTGCCGACGGCATCGCCGGCGCTTGTACCAAGAAGGCTATTTGCGATGCTCACGAGCCCGGCCGACCCCTTGGTACCGTTGCCCCAGGTCACCGCGCCTGCATCGACCAAGCCGCCATGGTCCCAGTCGGGACTGGCGACGACAAAGTTGCCATTGAGAAGGGCCTTGACCGATCCGCCGCCGACATGGTCGCTTACCGAGGAACCGATCAGGCTGTTCGTGGCGCCAACCAAACCGGTGACGCCTAAGTCGCTCGATCCCCAGGTCACGGCGCCGGCATCGGTTTTGGTGCCATTGTCCCAGTTGGGGCTGCTGATCACGAAATGACCGCTGGTTAACACGGTCAGGCCGCTTGAGCCGACCGCATCGTCGCCGCTACCTCCCACCAGGCTATTGGCGATCGAAATGGCGCCGGCGATTCCCGATTTGCCGTTGCCCCAGGTGACGGCGCCTGCGGCCTGCTTGTTGCCATTGGCCCAGTTGGGGCTCAGGGCGACGAAGTTGCCGCCGGGCAGCGCGAACACTCCGCCCGAACCGGCATGGTCGTTGGCCGCGGCGCCGACGAGGCTGTTGCCCGCATCGACCGTTCCGAAGATTCCCGTCGAGCCGCTGGCAAAGGTCAAGGCGCCCAGATTGGCAGCGGTGGCGCTGTCCCAGTCGGGACTCTGCACCACATAGTTGCCGCCAGGCAGGACGGTGATGCCCTTGCTTGCGACCACGTTGTCGCTGCTGCCGCCGATGAGGCTATTGGCGGCGCTGATCGTTCCGGCGATGCCCGTGGCGCCGTTGCCCCAAGTCGCGGCGCCGGCATTGACCGCGGTGCCGTTGTCCCAGAAAGGACTGCTCACCACATAGTTGCCGTTCTCAAGGGACTTGATGCCGCTGGAACCGACGTTATCGCTGTTCGCACTGCCGACCAGGCTATTGGCGGCAGTGACTGCGCCCAATATGCCGTTCAGGCCGTTACCCCAGGTCGCCGCTCCGGCATCCTGCTGCGTGCCGTTGTTCCAGTTGGGGCTGTTCACCACATAGTTGCCATTGGAAAGTGCGGTCACTCCATCGCTGCCGATCCGGTCTTCGGGATTTGAGCCCACGAGGCTATTGGCGGCGCTGACGATTCCCGCGCCGCCGGCGGTGCCGAAGGTCGCGGCGCCGACATTGGCGGTAGAAGTCGAATTCCATTCGGGGCTGGCCACGACAAAGTTGCCATTGGTCAAGGCGAACACGCCGCCCGAGCTCACCGAGTCGTCGTTGTTATCGCCGACGTAGCTATTGGTGGCGCTTACAACTCCCATGACACCGGTCGAGCCCGACCCCCAGGTGGCGGCACCCCGCTCGCTGAGCCAGTGCGGGCTTTGGACCACATAGTCGCCGCTTGAGAGAATCGTAATGCCGCCGCTGCCGACAAAGTAGTTGGAAACGAAGTTGGATTTGGAGCCGACAAGACTGTTGTTATCGAGGATGCCGCCGGTCAATCCCAAGGTGCCGCTGACCCAGGTCACCGCGCCGGCGGTCTGATTCCAGTTGGGGCTGAGCACCAAAAAGTTATTGCTTGGAAGTACGATCACCCCGCCGCTACCCACCCCGTCATCGAGCAAGGTTCCCACGGCGCTGTTGGCGGCACTGAGGACGCCGGAAACGCCGCTTGAACCGTTGCCAAAGGTAAAGGCGCCGGCATCCATGTCGGCCAGGCTCAAGTCGCTATTCCAGAGGGGGCTCGTGACGACATAGTTGCCGTTGCCAAGCACGGTGATTCCGCCACTGCCGACCTGATCCATCGAACTGGAGCCAATGAGGCTGTTGGCGGACGACACGGTACCAGAGACGCCAAAGACACCGCTGCCCCAGGTAACGGCACCCACATCGTTCGCGGCGCCATTGTCGAAACTGAGGCTGCGCACCACGAAATTGCCATTGGATAAAGCGAAAACGCCATCCATGCCGATGTGGTCGTTGGCATGGGCGCCGCGCAGGGTGCTGATTAGTGCACCGGTGCTGCCGTTGAACAGGTAAACCGCGCCGGCGTCGGCGCCGCCAAAATCGTCGAACGGCGACGTGACGACCACATTGCCCGAGCTGAGTGGAATGACGGAGGCGCCGAACTGATTTCCAGGGCTCGGATTGGGGTCGAGGAACTGACTGACGCTGGGAGTAAGGCGTCCTTCCAGCGCTTCGAGCGCGAGCAGGCGCCGCAAGCCGTGGCGCCGTCCCATCGGACTTTGTTCGGTGGCCCAGCTTGAATGACGCAGCCAGCGCGGCGCCAGCAGTTTCCAGAAATTCATTGCCAGAACCTCAAGAAGGGAAATGGGGAAGGAATGTTTGGAGGAAGGATCAACCGGAAATAAAGCGAGTCGCAGTTGGGAACAATTTCATTCAGTTTAACGCGGGAATGATCCGGTGCAGCCGGCGGCCTCAATACACTCTGGTTTTTCATCAACGAAGAGTGCACCACCGTGAAATCCCGCACAGGATCTTTTCGCCGGTGAGCGTGGTCACTTTCGGTTCGTTCCAAGGAAATAATGGAGGAACGGTGCAGAAAAATGAAGGGGTTTTTATTGTGCTTTTGGTGAATCGGCGTGGGTGGGCAGGAGCGTGCCTGCGGGAGCATAGTGGGGCGGCCTCAAGAGGTGATGGGGGGAGAGTCAGGCGCTGGGCGGAATGGTGTGGCGTGAATGGAATTCCTTGGGAAAGGAGAAACGTCGGTAAGAAAGGTTCCCGGTGGCGAAGGCTCGACCACAGCGCCGACCTGACGACAGAGAGCCCGATCGGTTTGTGAGTCGATCGAGGAGCGGGAAGCTCCTTGATAAAAAATGATCTTGCCCGCGAGAAATCCCGCCAACTGGGGGGGATAGGCGATTTCTTTTAACCATTTATCCCAAAATCACTTGCGGTGGGTGGAAACCGCGCCGGTTGCCGAGAAGACACCTGGTTTTCTTCAGGACCAACGACCTTTCGTGGATTCCGGAAATTTTTTTGAAGTTTCTGGGGCTTGGGTCATGCGGCGATGCGACCCGTTTTGTGGGGATTTGAGTGCGGAAATTGGGCTCCAACCCTTGCGAGGTCGCAGTGCGAAAATGGGGTTCACCGAGGGGAAATGGCCGCCCATGGATGGACAGGCGGCTCAAGGAGAGTCCGCAAAGAGGATCGCTAAAGGGGCTTATTCCGTTGCCGGCTCAGCCCCATCGGATTCGTCGCTGGTGTCCGATTCCGCCTCATGGTCGCCGGCTGGCGCGGAACGTCCACCGGGAAGGCGGTGGATGAGGAGCAAATTGCGACCATATTTGCGCTGGTCCCATTCGAGATCCTCGCGCCAGGCCAATTTCGAGGGCGTTTCGACTTGCACCACGACAATGGAACCAGGGGCAAGGCGTGTGATCATCCCTTCCACGGCTTTAACCAGCTGATCCGGCTTGCTTGAAAGATCGGGAAAGGGCGGGCTAAAGAAGAGAATCAACTCATCAGGCGGTGGCGTCCAGAGTTCCAACCAGCGATAAGCGTCGGCGCGGATAGGCCGAGCTCTTGCTCCCACGCGGAAACGATCGGCCAATTTCTGGATTTCGGCGGCATTTTTGCCGTCCCACTCGACGAACCAGGCTTCGGTCGCACCGCGACCTAACGCCTCGAGGCCGATCACACCGGTGCCGGCAAAGATGTCAATGAACCGCTTTCCCTCGATATCGAAGGCGAGGATGTTGAACAGCGCCTCCCGGACTCGATCGGGGGTGGGCCTCAGGGCGGAATGCACCTCGCAAGGGACCAGCCTGCCACGAAATTCGCCACCGATAATCCGAACCATTTGACCAGCCACGGCATCCTCCGGTGGTCCATTTTACGGTTTTTGCCATGGCTGGCGCGAAGTTCGCGCCGAAGCGACCCTTCGCGAAGGATAAGTGGCAGGCAATCACGCCGTGCGGAAACGAAATCGCGCCGCGGAAAATGAGTGGCGCGATGATTTTTCCAGGGCGATCAACAAGGATTAACGATCAGGCGAAACGCTACGCAGGTCACGAAGCAGCGCGGCCAAACGGGCCTGGGCAAAGTTGTAGTCATTGAGGCTATTGAGGAAATTGCTGTGAGCCTTGTCCATCCCGGAAAGGCTCGTCAGCACATCGGCCGCAGTGGCCCCCTGCACGTTCATCTTCAGTCTCAGGTCGTTGATCCGGTACGCTTCCGAGGCCCGTTTGATCTGTTCCGTCGCCGACTGGAGTTCCGCTTCCCCCTGGCGGATGATCCCGAAAGCCTCCCTCACGACCGCTCCCATCCGTGCGCGGGCATCGTCGATCGCGACATTGGCCTGAAAGGCGACATTGTCGGCCACATCTTGGTTCGCGGCGCGGAAGGCTTCGTTGCGGCTTTTGATATTCCCGGTGCAGGGAACGAAGTGAAGAAGCATGGGCCCCAGGCCATCGCGACCCACCGTGGCGGCATTGTCGCGCGAGACGAGCGCCGCGTCGATGATTCCTTCCAGCTCATGAATGCCGGGGCCGTTTTTCCAAAGCTCTTCGATCAGATCGGCCGGCTTTGACTGGGCGACGCGCAGCTTGAGCGGCACCATCGTTTCCTTGGCGGAAAATTTCATCGTCCCTTGCATGTCGCCAAGCAGGTACTGAAGCTGGGCCTTGGTCGTTTCCTGTTGGCGTTTCAGTTTCATCTGGGCATAGCGGCGACCTTGCAATTCGCCGCTGACCGCCTCGACGAGCACGGCGGCGCCCTCGTTGATCCGTTTCATCGATTCGGCGCGTTCAAGCAGCGGCTGGAGCATCTTTTCCTGGTCGCGTGCGACTTCTTCACCACGCGCCGCGGCGCCCAGGGCACACCAAAGACCAGCGGCCAGCACCTGGACCGTCGAAGCGGTTTGGGCTCGTTCGGCGATCGCTTGCTTGAGTGCGAACTCTTTTTCCGAATAGCGGATATTGGCCGGCACCTGGCGGAAGCGATTCTGGAAGGCGGGGTTGGCGGCCATCACTTCGGTTTGGGCCGTGGCGATTTTCGCATCCGCCGACTGAATTTGCGGGTTGCGACTGCGGACGAGTTCGAGCAATTCTTCAAGCGAGGTGACTTCGTCAACTTCCAGCGCGATCGACCCTTCCGTGTATTCGCTTTGGCCGCCTTGACCGCCGTGGGGGGCATCCTTGTCCTTGAGCGCTTCCTGTGCCGCCGTGGGACCATTTGCCATAAAAATCAGGGCCAGGAGCAATAATATCCCCCACCGGCCGCCCAAAGCCTGAAAACCCATGTTGAATACTCCCGGTGCAGGCAAGCCATTGGCCGACCTCCTCTGCCTTCGGTTGAATTGAGTGGGAACCTTTTCCTGCAGAAGCGACCTCCAACAGGATTTGTCGCCTTCCAAGCCGATGGTAGCGTTTGCGCCGAAAAGGAGAAAAAGGCCTGTTGCACACGGCCGCGGCAAAATGGAAACGATTCGTAGGGATCGCTTGACCGGTATAATTGGCCCGATTTCCCGTCTCTCCTTGCAACAGCCGGTCTCTCCTTGATAGAGATTGGTGCGGCACTCATTCTTCCGTGTCCATGACGAGAGAAAGGTCCCTGGCGGCTTTCAAGCAAATGCAAACGCTGCCCATCTCGTTACGAAACGCCCCCAAGATTGGGGCCGGCCACGGAATCGGGGTGGCATCGCACACCTGTCTGGGACCTGGCCCTCGCCAAGTTCATTGCCGCCGCCAAGATCATTTGCTTGGGGTAGCGACGTCCTGGACTTCCTGGAACCAGGCGATCGCTAGTTGGATGGCGGGAGCCACCATGGATTGATGATCTCCAGGAACGATGACGAGTTCATATTTTTTGCCCAGGTGTTTGGCGCGGTTGGCAAACGGTTGATTGGCGCGCGCGCCGGCAGGTGAGGCATAGAGCCTGAGTGGGCACCGGACGCTTTCGACAAACGATTGCGGATTGCGCACGAAAATCTCTTCTGATTGTTTGGGGTCGTAGGGAACGAGCGCCGGGTCGGACCCCAGGGCCCACGATTCCATATCGAGGTAGCCATCAAATGTCGCGGCCGCCTTGTAGACGGTTGGGACCATCGAAACGAGGCAAGTGAGCACCGCGCCCGAGCTATGGCCAGCGATGAAAATTCTTTGGGGATCGACTTCAGGAAGGGAAGCGACAAATCGCCCCGCCGCCACGGCGTCGTCAACTTCTCCCAGAAAGCTTTCGTAAAAACCAGGATTGCCGTTTTCGCCGCGAAGCGTCGGCATGAAAAGGACATAGCCTGCTTTCAGGAAGGGTTCGGCATCTTTCCAGTCGTCCTTGCTAAACGCAAATCCTCCGTGCAAGAAGACCACGGCCGGCTTTTTCTTTTCTGCTTTTTCGCCTTTTTCATTTTGGCGGCCTGTTCCCAGCCAGCCCTTAAGTTTCAATTCCCCTGATTCGTAGGTGACTTCTTTGGCTCCTTCAGGTGGTCTTTCGTTTTGAAAAATCTGGGGCGCTGGGCCTTTGACGCGAAACTGGGATTTGAAGTTTTTGCGCGCGATGAGCAGGTCCACCGCGAGTGAACGCTCGTGGTGGGCAGCGAATCTGCCGAAAGTGACGCTCTTGCTCATATCGGGCGGC
The DNA here is from genome assembly GCA_965226945.1 of Gemmataceae bacterium. Classification (GTDB taxonomy): domain Bacteria; phylum Planctomycetota; class Planctomycetia; order Gemmatales; family Gemmataceae; genus SYLG01. The sequence continues at coordinate 6,801,620 of OZ245717.1, forward strand.
GCATCTGCGGCGGATGCGTTGGGCGCGTTATTCTCCTTGGCGGCGGCTTCCTTCTCCGGATTTTTCGTGCCCCCGCAGCCTGCCATGGACGCGATGAGAGTCAAAAAAAATGCCGAAGGTAAAAAGGTGCCAAGGCGGTTGAGATGATTCACGACATTCCCCTTGCAGGAGCGCGTGCAAGGAAAGCTCTCGCCTGGACTTTGAGCGAATTCCCGCCGCGGCCACCGAGAACTTAGGGATTCGAGCGCCATCGTCCGCTGAAAATGTAGATCCTGTGTGGAATCAGGATTCCGAACAGGACCTTGCTCGAAAAATGCTTGTTGTTTAAGCAAGAATCGCTCGCCGATTAGGCGATTGCCGATTGTCAATCAACATGCACGGGAAGGGTAAATGGAGCCGAGATCCGGAGAATGCAAACAGGCTCGAGGGGGTTAGGGCTTGATCAAGTTTTCCTGGGCGCGGGCTGCCTTGGCTTGGGACAAGCGAGATCGGGCTTCGGCAAGATCGGAGCGAGAACGAATGACCGAGAGCCCGGTGGCGGCTCCTGATTCGGCCAGTTTCGTGATAGCTTCGTGCTCCTTTTCGCGCTGATCGACCAGTTTTTGCAGCAGATCGATCATCTGCTCCGGCTTCTTCTCCGCCCGGGCCAGGACGATTTGCGCCTCGATCAGTTCGATTTCGGCGGTCCGCAACTGCTCATGAGATGCGGTGCCCGACTTAAAGAGGAGTTTCGCCCGGTCAAGTATCTGATTTTTTAGCGCAACCACCTCCTTGAGGCTGTCGATGAACTCGGCTTCGGCGGCGCTCCGTGGCGCCGTGGGGGCCTCGGTCGCTCGTTCGCCAGGTACCTTGAGATCGATGTTGCGAAATCGCACCTCGGTTCCCGGTTCTCCCAGTTGCAATGCGATGTGGCCTTTAACGAACTTGCGCGAGTTGTCCTTGGTCTTCGTGGTGACGAGGCCATTGATCAATACCGCCATGGTCTCCCCCTGGGCGATGACTTCGATTCGGTGCCAGGTGCCCTCGTTGATGCGGATCCCCTTGGTTTGCGCGAAATTGAGGAGACTGCCGGTTTCAGAATGGGATGCCGGCGCCTGCGGCCCAACGATCTGCGCTTCATACCCGTGAGCGTCAGGCCCATCCCCTGCTTTGGGCAAGGCAGACCGGAAGATGATGCCGCTGTTTCCCGACGCATTGATTTGAAAATCGGCCCGGAAGTGAAAGTTCTCGTATTCTTTGGCTTGATAAAAAAGAAAACTCTTTTTTCCTTGGCCAATCAACACGCCATTTTCCACGCGCCAGTTGTTTTCCGTGCTTTCGGGATAGGCCTTCCAGCCGGTGAGGTCCTTGCCATTAAACAGGGTGGGCCAGGGTTCCATGACGATGTCACTGGGCTGCGGTAGAACGGCCACTGCATTTGAAGGAAGCCCAGGATCGATGGGGCCCGGCATCCTGGTTTCCAGCTCCGGTTCTCTCACATATCGCGGCAAAAGGAAATATCCAAGCGCGATGAGAAAGAGAGCAACCGCCGACACGAGGCCCCATCTGCGAGGATGCAGTCGGCCCTTCTTGCCAGGTTTCTTGGTCAGAAGGACAGGATGGTCGCGAAAGCCGCCGGTCGGCTTCAATTCGGCTTCGCAACGGGCGAGCGTCTCGGCGACTTCCTTGGCCGATGGAAACCGATCTTCCGGGTTCTTCTGATGAAGGCGTTCGACGATCTGCGCCATGATTAATGGGATTTCCGGGATGATTTCGCGAATGGGGCGCGGCGGATCCTCGCAGACGCGCTTGAGCACCGCCATCGTTCCTGGCGCCCGAAAAGGCGGCCGGCCAGTGCAAACGACATAAAGCACGCTGCCGAGGCTAAACAAGTCGGCGCGATGATCGAGCGGATCTCCCTTGGCCTGTTCGGGCGCCATGTACATCGGTGTCCCCGCGACCACGCCGCTCTGAGTCAGGCTGGCGTCGTCGGCGGCGCGCGCCAGTCCGAAATCGGTGATCTTGGCGCGTAAGTCCGGCCCGCTTTCTATGAGGATATTTCCCGGCTTGATGTCGCGATGGATGAGACCGATCTCATGCGCGGCGGCCAGTCCCTGCGCGATCTGCCGCCCGATGCTCAACATTTCCGCGACATCGAGCGGGCCCATCCGGTCGAGCCGGTCCTGCAGCGTTTCGCCGGGGACAAATTCCATGACAAGGTGAGGCAAGGGCTTCTCCTCAACCGCATGCACACGCACGACATTCTCATGGCGTACCGCGGCCGAAGATCGGGCCTCGCGTAGAAACCGCTTCCTTGCGGGGGAGGTGGCGGCCAGCGCTGGCGCGAGTACCTTGACCGCGACGACGCGCTGAAGCACCTCGTCAAACGCCTTCAGCACAATGCCAAATCCCCCGCGGCCCAGGACTTCGAGCACCTCATAGTGGCCAAGACGGCCCATCGAGTCGGCCCGTTCGGCGGGAGACAGAAATGGGAGGATTTCCGCACGCCCGTCCTGGAGGCCCGATGAGAATTCGCTCGTTTCCTCGGGATGGGCGCCGTTGCCCTGAGGTGGCATCATGGCGGGTCGGCTCGCTGCCGCCGCCACGATCGGTTCGTCGAGCAGGCTATCGGCCCGGTCGTGTGCCACAAGCAACGCCTCTAGCTTACGCCGCAGTTCGGCGTCGTTGCCGCATTTTTCGTCCAGCAGTTTGGCCCGTTCGGCCGGATCGGCGATCTCGACGGCAGCCAGGAATAGGGCTTCGATCGGCTTCAGCTCGGTACGCATCGTGATTCTCCCTCAATAAGTCGCTCTCACCGACCTATGCGACGGAACGGCGTTAGCCTGTCGAAAAAATTCTCAACCACGCTTTTGCCCAGTCGAAGCGAGGGGCCTTTTTCCTGTTCTATTCAACGGAAGTGGCGCTTGATTGGACGCGCGTGGGCATGAGATGTGGCGGCACGATTTCGGCGACTTTGCCAGTCTGCTGGCAAGGAGCGATCTCTGTAATCTGCTGCTTGCCCATGAAAAATCCCGGGCAAGGCCAGGGACGATGCAAGAGTCAACCTGGGTTGGCAAGCGCTTGATGCTGACGAACGGGATTCAATCCTTCTTGGAATTCCCACTGGGGGGAAGCTCTCGCTTTTTGAGGCCTCCCGCTTTCACCAAACGATCTTTTGCCTGCGATACTAAAAACGCAACTTGATCGGCGCTCTTTCTAGGTTCCCGGCCGGCTTCCACTCTCTTGGAAACCAGGGCCAATTCTCTTTCGCGCAATTCGACGAGTTCGGTCAGCGCTTGGGCGAATTCATCGTGCCTGTACTGAGCGATCGCACACTGCATCCTAGATTCCACCAAATCGCATTCGGTTTTGATCAATTTATGGGACGAAATTTTCCCGGATTGAAAGCGAGCCTTATCCGCCTCGAATATCTTTTCTTTGATTGAAACTACATCCAGGATGCTGGCGTAATACTGTGACATATTCAGAGCATTCGTTCGAGTCAGGCGATGAGCCTTGGTCAGCTTGGGAAGTTCCATCATTTCGATATTCTGAAACCGAATTTCCGTGTCATCGTCCCAAACTTGCAATGCGACCTGAGCCGGACCGAAGTTCTTGGCGGCGTCCTGAGCCATGGGCGCAGGGCCTCCGCTGTGTTTCACCATGACGCCGGAACCATTGGCAATCACCTCAACAAGAATCCAGGTGTCACCGCGAATTCGTAGCCACGATCTTGATGAAGTTAAGAACGTGCTTGGTCCAAAATCTTGGAATGATGCGGTATCCATCCCGCGGATAAGTGTTCCGCAATCGGTTGAGTCGGGAACATCGTCAGGGTACGCGTCCTTACCACGGACATAAATACCGCCGGAACCTGCACGATTAACCTGCACTTCCGCCCGAAAATGGAAGTTCTCAAAAGGAACTGTGTAAAAAAGACAGCTTAACGTTCCTTTCCCAACCAATACCCCTTTCTCAACCCGCCAATCTCCCATTTTCTTCCCCGGAAGCGTCTGCACCTCGATTTTGCCGGTGCCATTGTCAATGGGCTTTAGGGTTGGGTGGCCGGTATAGATTTGCCAATCGGTCAAATCCTTCCCATTGAAAATGGACTGCCATTTCTGAGGGATATCTCGGTCCCGACTATCCCCATGAGATTCAATGATCAGATTCGGTAGGCGCGCCGTGAATTCTTGTCTGGATGAATTGACCGCAGTCGTCCCCACTTTGACGGGTAATCCATAGGGAGGCAGATCTTGGGCAATCATGTACCTCCAATGGCACCAGTGTTTACTCCCGCGCTACTAAATCCAAGGCGTGCATCGTCATCAACATCGTTGCGGTCGGTCAAGCGGACATCAAGAATTTGAAAGATATGAAAAGCTATCTCTCCAGGAGATTTTGGTGATACCGGTGTGTCGTGACAGCGTCAAGGCGCAGCCAGTTTGAATTCAGAAATGATGGGCCTTCTGCGGATGTGCCGGCTTGTGGAATGAATTGGAGAAATGCAGCCAATCCGTTTTAGGGATCAGTGGGGTTAGCAAGATGCTCCTTGACACGACCACGCTCGCTATAAATGTTGACAGGTCTCTCATATATTAGCAGGTCATGAGATCTTCTATGGTGAGCGAGAGGATGCTTGACATAAGCCTCTCGCATCGCTCAAATATCTAGCTCCAGCCGGATCAATCGCGTGAAATAAAAGAATCGGCATTCATTGAGAGGGCCCGGAGATGGGGAGTGGCCTTTCGGCCGAGGTTTCTTTCGGCGTAAAACCGATTAGAGCTTACATTTTCGTTTTCCGTTAGAAAGAATAGGTGGAAATACCCGCTATTTTGTTTGCAGTTAGACGTATTGGTTTATTTAGGTAAAATGTGCTCTCTGTAAGGATTTGTAAGTTTGATTGTGTTAGCATTAGATGGGCGTGTTGGCTCGCCAGTATTAAGGAGTATTCGCATGAAGCGAAGAGGCGTTACGTTGGTGGAATTTCTTGTTGTGATTTTAATAATAGGTGTGTTGTTTGGCTTGATTTTAATGGCGGTTTTATCTGCGAGAAAAATGGCTTATGATCTCGAGTGTAAAAATAACCTCCGGCAGATCGTGGTCGGCCATGTAGGCTATTTTGGCCACGAACCTGTTTTTGGAACAGGCGATTGGCAAGGCATGACCGTGCTTACACCATATCCAGAAATTCTCGGCTATGTAGGTTATCCGATTGTCGATCCAAGCGAAAAGAACAACTTTAGAATGCAAGTGCCTAATGTCTCGTTTTTAAGGTGCCCTTCGGATTTGACTTTGTTCGGCACCGAAAAAGACTTGTTTTTTAATGAGTATACCTCGTATCCGTATAACGCATACGTTTTCACCCCAAATAGAAATTTCGCTAATTCTATCCTGGACGGCTTGTCTAATACTATTGGTTTTTCGGAGAGATTTGGGAATCTTCCGAGTTCACTTTATTTATTCACGGTTTGTGGAGGGGCGCCTACGCCTCAATTGGCTCAGGCTCCTCGTCCCTCTACATTTGCGGACATTCGATATGGCGACAATACCCCCAAGAATGATCCGGCAACGAATTTCTGCACGGGATCAGTTACGGGTGAGACCTTTTTGATTTGTCCCAACCCTTTAACCGCACCAGGTTCGGAAATGATTTCGGGTCACGCTGGGGGAATCAATCTTGGGTTCTTGGACGGCAGTGTTAGATTTGTTGCGCGTGAAGTGTCGCCGAGTGTTTTCTGGGCGCAAGTGACACCCGCTGCAGGAGATTAAAAAGCTTGCCTGTTTAAAGTTGTTCAGGCCGTAAATTTTCGGTCCTTCCGGGAATTTCATGGGTACAGTTTGAGCCCCCCGCAGTGAAAATAGATCACGGTTTTGAGGTTCTCGTGGTTTCTGTATCCTCCCGCTCGTGCGGAGATAGCTTTAATTTTGCTGTTGAGGCCCTCTGCGGTGGCATTGGTGATGAAGTGCTTCGAGTAGGTCACAACATGGTTCAATTTTGACTTGATCATTTTTGCCACTTTGATGACTGGTTCGAGGCGGGATCGAGTGGCCCATTGGTACCAGTTCCCAAAAAAACGCCGAGCCCAGCCCGGTTCATAGTAGCTCCATAGATTCCTTAGGTTTTCCTTGATGGCCCAAGCCCTGGATGTCTTCAGGTCAGCCTTTTGCAGGTCCTCAATTTGCTGTCTTCGATTCTCTGAGACATTTTCCTTGTTGGACAGCCAAAGGTATTTGGTCTTCTTCAATCTGTCGTCGCCTTCGGCAATCAGTTTTCGATTCTCCCCTTTGCGGACCTTGTCCACCGCTTCGGTCATGTGCTTCATGATGTGAAAACGATCGAACACGATCTTGTCGGCGCCAAGCGGCAGTGCCTCCATGGTCGCCTGGAAGAACGGCTCCCACATGTCCATGGCGATCGCCTCTACCCCTTCGAGCTGTTTCTTTGTCAAGCCGTGGAAAAAAGCCTCTAACGTCGATTTCTTTCGGTCAACACCGACATATTCCACAACCCCCTTTTTCAGGTCGCTCACTATGGTCAAATACTTGTGCCCCTTGCGGTAGGCTTTCTCATCAACCCCGAGATGCGAGATCTTGGTTTTCCGCTTGCGGGCTTGGCCTCGAGCAACGGCACGCATCAAAACGTGCCAAGCCTGATCCCAAGAAACCTTCAGAAGTTCGCAAGCGGATTTGACATTCTGACATGCCAGGAGAACTTGGATGAAAAAACGTTCCATGAAAAGGGTGAAGCGACCATGGGGCTCTGCCCACGGCACCATCACCTGCAATGTTCCATGCTCAGGACATTTCACCCTTGGGATACTGGCGATCAGATGGGTCTGAAATTGGCACGTATCAAGGTGACGCCATTTTCGTGGCGGAGAATGATCAAAACATCCCAACTCAGTTCCACATTTAGGACAGGCAAACTTGTGACCTTCGGGATGTTCCACCGCCACCTTGATCACCCCGGCTTTGGGGTCTAACTCCACAGCCTTCACTTCCCACGGGTGCTTGAGTCCAAGAATCTGCTGGTATAAATCGATGTCTTGCACGGCGTACCTCCAAGGTCCTTCCCTTGGTCTTATTTCTTAGGCACGCCCATAAAATTCCCAGAAGGGCCAAATTTTCAATCTGGTCAAGGCGATTACATGTTTCGGCGCCGCTTTTCCGCGCGCGAGCGGACGGATTAGCTCTGGCGGGGAGCGGAATCGCCGATCGCTTTTTATTTGGAAGTGTTAGATATTCTTTCATGAGTGCTATAGTTGCGTTGGCTAAATGAATTTTAGCTATATTATAAATGACAAGGGAGGTTGGTTTGGTGCCGGCCTCTTTTATTCCTGTGGAGTGTTTCCCCAGTAAGGTAGCTGAAATCAGCTAGTTTATCTGCTTGCGGTTAAGGAGCTATTGATGTCGCAGCTTATGACGGCTTTGTTTAGAATGTTTATAATGAGTGTGATTTTATTGGTTGTTTCAAATGGGACATCTTCGACCATTTCTCAGACGCCTAAATCAGACATCGCTTTTCAGGTGTGGACGGAAGGAAAGGGGACCAACACTCCAGGTTGGTCGGTGGAGGTTACTGTTGCCTATGGTGACGATAGCGGGCCTGGTGGGACGTTTGTGCCCTTTGGAAAATCCCCGCCAGCGACGGTGCCGGCCGCTGTAAGCCTGGTGCCGCCAGCATACAATTTTGATTCCACCTTAAATAAGTGGCCGGGCACCAAAGGTAAGAAGATGTTTGTTTCGTCAATTGAAAGTGAAACTCAAATGGGTAAAAAAGTGCTTGTGGCAGCAGCCAGTATTGAGCCTATCATTCCGTAAGTTCTCAAGCTAATTTTTTTTGATCAGTGTCCTTTCCAGGCCAAAACTGCGCCTGGGAAGGGACCTGTCTCTTTTGAGTGATAAGGAATTAAAGATTTTGCATTTTAGTCGTTTTTTATTGGTCGTGTTTGTGGCGATTTTTGTAGTTCAGGATTTTTGCTATCCAAAAAAATTAAAAAACGCGACGTGACAGATGGTGGTTTTGGTTCGGTTGTAAAACCATAACTGTTTGTCTTTGAGTTGTTTTGGCCTATTTTTGACAGTTTTGAAAAGCAATGACGATTTTGTCCGAAAGTAGAACGTGTCTAAAAAAGAGACCGATTCTTTTCTTGTGGGATGACTATTGACTGTTGTAATTTTGGAGCTAAAATAAATTTGTACGCGAGCTAAGTCATGGTTGTTTTTGTAAACAGACGCTGTGATTTTGTTGTGCCTGGTTCGCGTTTTAGTTTTGTTTATTTTGTGGTGGTTAAAAGGAGATGGTAATGCATCGTTTCGGTTTTTCGCTGCTTAAAGTGTCATTGACTGCCAGCTTGTTTGTGTTTTCCTCGGCGGGTATGACTTTTGGGCTTACTAACACTCCAGCGTTTTTGGCGCCTGCTAATGTGTATACGGTTGGGACAGGGAGCAACACCGCTGGCTGGAATCCGGAAGTAGTAGTCGCATATGGAGGTAGTGTTGATCCCGTGACTGGGAAATTAATTCCATTTAGCAAAATGCCACCCGGCACCGTAGCTGCGGCTGTAATTCCCAAAACTGGAACGACATTTGATTATAATACAACGTTAAATAAATGGGCAGGCGTTCCGGGAACGAAATATTATGTCGAGGCGGTTCAATGGGAGAGTCAAATGGGCAAGAGGGTCCAGTTTGGTTCGGCTAATTTGGCCTCTATTACGCCATAAAATTGCCAGGCTGTCATTTTTCCGTTGTACTAAAGCCGCCTTCAATTTTAAAACTTGAGGCGGCGTTGACCAAATTATTTGTGCTCTAACAATGGCTTTAAAAAGCGGCATGCTTTTTCCTGTGAATTCAGGGTGATTGAATTCACATTTGAATTGTTAGTAACGCACTACGTGCACCCCCTTTTTTTCTAGGGACGCTTAGCGAACTTTTGACAGGCCAAGAGCGGGTGCGGTCTTGTTTGCCGATTTATTTAGGATTGAAGCGGACATTCGAATTCACCTGAGCAGGACGGGAATGGGAGAGCATTGCCACACCTCCGGGATTGGGACGACACCAAGCCATGCGACAAAAGCGCTTCGCGCTGTCGAATTTTTTTCTTTTTTTACTTTTTTTATTTGCTGTTTGGTTCTTCGAACCAAACAGCAAGGACTTTAGGGCGACGGGAACTCCTGCCAATCTGGGTTGGATTCCTGGCGATGATTTCGCCGCATCTATTCATCGATCTTTTGACGAAGCCAGGCGCGTGCATAGGTCCATTTTTGACGGGCCAGGTAAACCGTCAGGTCAAGCGCCTCGGCGATCTCCTCATGGCCGAGTCCGGCAAATTGGCGTAGCTCGACGATTTTGGCCGCCAGTGGGTCTTCGACGGCAAGCTGCGTAAGCGCTTCGTCCAGAGCCAAGAGCCGGTCGTCCGCATCAGGGGCCGGGTAATCATCCAGCGCGACCTTTTTGAACTCCCCGCCATGCTTTTCGCGCTTCTTGCGCCGGGCCGACTCAATGAGTATCCGGCGCATCGCCTCGGCGGCGGCGGCAAAAAAATGACCCCGATTCTCCCACTTGGCGGTATCGGCCGGACCGACCAGGCGCAAGTAAGCCTCGTGGACCAGCGCCGTCGGCTGCAGTGTGTTCCCCGAAGACTCAAACGCCAGCCGCGCCGCGGCCAGTTTTCTCAGTTCGTCATAAACGAGGGGCAGGATCTTGGCAGTCGCCTGCCGATCCCCAGCTGAAACTGCATCGAGCCATTGCGTGATGTCCGCCATAACGACCTAGTCTACAGCGCGGGCACCTGGCTAAAAAGAAAAGAGTTTCCATTTCTTGCGAGGTAACTTGCAACACGCGAAAATGCAGAAGTGTAGGAGAGTCCAGGGGCACCGCAACGACCAGAGGTCTGGGCCGGCCAGAAATCGGGCGGCAACTCTCGCCCAGGGCAGGCACGGCCAGCAATTGACAGGCAGCGCATATGGCGATCGGGAAGAACCTCGAACAGGGGCAGTATTTGGGCAGGGTGATTCACCGTCGCCAGGTAGGTTCCTTTCTTCTTAATGAAACCCACTACGCGGCCCACGCCGACATTCCTTCCCATACCCACAAAAACGGCTACTTCTGCCTGGTGCGCAAGGGGAACTATCAGGAGACATTTGGTTCGCGCCGGCGCGATTGCGGTCCCCTGACCGTGGCCTATCACCCGCCCGGCGAGTCACACTCGGAGCGGTTTTTGGCAAGCGATTGCCAGTCGTTCAATGTCGAATTGCCTTACGCCTGGCTCGATCGCATCCGGCAGGACGCGGTGCTCGCAGGCCCGCTCGATGCCCATGGAGGCACGCCCGCAGCCCTGGCCATCAGGCTGTACAACGAATTTCATCGCGTCGATTCGGTTTCGGCGCTGGCGATTGAGGGCCTCATCCTGGAACTGGCCGCCGAACTGAGCCGTGCCGCTCAAAGGGAAGACGCGCTCATTCCTGGCTGGATCGCGCGCATTCACGACCTACTTTGCGACCGCTTTGCCGAAGAACTCTCGATCACGCTCCTGGCGCAAGAAGCCCAGGTCCACCCGGTCTATTTGAACGCGGCCTTTCGTAAGCACTTTCATTGCTCCATTGGCGCCTTCGTGCGGCGCCGGCGCCTTGCCTGGGCCGCCAGCCAATTGGTGCAAACGCGCAAATCGGTTACGGAAATCGCCATCGCCGCGGGTTTTGCCGATCAAAGCCACCTCTGCCGGATGTTGAAACAGTGCACCGGGCTGACTCCCACCGCCATCAGGCAACAACAAATCTCCCCAAGCATCCTCCTTGGTCCAAGACATTAAAACCCCGTTCGCGCAAAGTCTGCGAATTCGATTTTTGATTTTCTTGCGTGCATTCAAGCACCTTGCTGGCGTTCAAGCGTTTTTCGCGAAAGCCTGGGAGAATGATCCGGCAAGGCCACGCTGCCGGGATGATTCGAGTCGGTGATTTCTCGGCGGCCAGGCCGCCTGTCAGCACGAGGATCTTATGTTTCTCAAATCTCTGCGGTTCGTTCCCTTCTTCCTCCTCTTCCTGGGGATCTGCCTGGTCGGTCCCCTATCGGGCGTCTCGGGCCTGATGGCCCAGGAGAAAACGGCCGGCAAACTGGAGGAAAAGCCGCTTCCCGTTGACGAGACGGCCCGAGCCAAGCTCGTTGACGATCTGGCCAAGGCGCTCGAGGAGGGGTACGTATTCCCCGATGTCGCCCAAACGATGGCGAAATCGATTCGCGAGAAGCTGGCCGGCAAATCCTACGATTTGGCCACGACCGGCCAGGCGCTGGCCAGGGCCCTTACCGCCGATTTGCAAGCGGTCTCCAAGGACAAACACATTCGGGTCAATTGCAGCACCGAGCCCTTGCCGAAGCGAGAACGAAAAGAGCCGTCAGCCGGCGATCTTGCCAGAATGCGCGAAGCCACACGGAAGCGCGCCGCCGGGTTCGTCAAGCTTGAACGGCTCTCCGGAAACATCGGTTATTTGGAATTGCGTGGGTTTCTTGACCCTGAGGCGGGAGCCGAAACGGTTGCCGCCGCGATGTCGTTTCTTGCCAACACCGATGCGCTGATCATCGACCTACGCAAAAACGGCGGAGGCAGCCCGCACATGGTTCAACTTCTCTGCAGCTACTTTTTCCCCTCCGAACCCAAGGTGCACCTCAATAGCCTCTACTGGCGAAAGGGAGACAAAACCGACGAATTCTGGACATTGAAGGATGTGGCCGGACCGCGCTATCTCGACAAGCCGATCTATTTTTTGACGAGCAAGCTGACATTTTCCGCCGCGGAAGAGTTCTCATACAACCTCAAGAATCTCAAGCGAGTGACGATTGTTGGAGAAACGACCGGCGGCGGTGCCCATCCTGGCGGAGGAGTTCCCCTGGGTGATCATTTCATCGTGTTCGTTCCGACAGGTCGGGCGATCAACCCGATCACGAAGACCAACTGGGAAGGAACCGGCGTCGCGCCTGATGTGGCCGTGGATGCCGAAATGGCCCTCGACAAAGCCCGCGAATTGGCGCTGGCCAAAATCCTTGAATCGATCAAAGATCCGCAGTGGAAGCGGGAGCTGGAAATGGAAAGTCAAATGGAACTGCGCGCCAACAACCGCTACAAGGAGCGCAACGCGAAAAAATAAGCCGCACGGTTCGCGGCGATCGTGTCCAAAGAAAACACCCGTCGCTCAGGCACAACCCTTGCATCCAGGTTGGGTCCGGCGACTGGTGTTTTCTTTTTTGTTTTTTTTGTTTTTTTTGTTTTCTCAGTCCTTCGAAAGGGCCCTTACCGCACTGCGGTAATACTCGGCCTCGGGAACCAGCCGGTGCTTGAGGCAAAAGACTTCAAGCCGCTTCAGATAGGCAACCGGTTCGATATCAAGGTTCCAGCACAATTTGCGCAGGCAGACCGGGCAGAAATAGAGCGGATGGCGATCGCCTTCTTCATTGCTATTGGCGCCGCACATATTGCACTGAAACGCGGTGCAGTGCTGCATCGAAAGGATGTGCCCTGTTTCGTGGGTTGCGGTGCCCAGGGTGCGTCGCAAGCAGAGCATTCTCGCGGTTTCTCCGCGCGCAGGGTCGCCAAAGCGGTTCATCGACCAGGCTCCCACCCGTTCCCCCAGCGACGCCTGACCAAAGACAAAGTTGTAGGGCGTTTCGGGGGGCGTGCTCGCGGGCCAAAGGTCGTGCGCGGTGAAGGCGGTGTAGGCAAGGGCGTCGGCGGGCCGGTCGGGCTTGAGCACGTGCTCAAGAAGATAGCCGACCTCCAATTGGTGAACGCCCCATTGCGGGTGGCGCCTTTGTGCCTTGGCGGGAATTTCCGACAGTGGCAATCGCTTGCGCACCCGAACAGGAGCATCGAAGAAAAGGGCCAGGTATTCGTAGGTCGTTTCCAGAATTTTGGTTTGTTCTTCGTTAAACGAGCCCACTTCGCAGATGTAAAGGGTGGAGCGGTTTTCCCCTCGCCGCACCGGATGGGAATCCAGGTATTGGGCAAAAGTCTGGCCGGGTTCATCGTTGTTGGCCAGCCAGTCGCCCCTTTGAGGCGCCAACATGGGTAAGGCCAGGGGGGCAAGGCGCTTTTCGAGCGCCGCAATCGATTCCGCGTGAGCGGTTTCGTTGGGCGCATTACCGGCAAACCAGTGGGAAACAACCAGCCAGCAGAGCAGTGGCGACAATAAGACAAGAGCGACACATGCCGTGACGCCGGCAAACCAACCTGCTTTACGCATGTCGGACCTCGTGGTTTTTCCAACCAAGTGGGATCCATTCATTCTTCCTGCAAGGGGGGGTATTGACCAGCGGACCATGGCCGATTACGCCATCGGACCGCTCATTGGCCAACCGCCGAAGCCCACGCCGGTGGTAAACACATAGATGGGAAAAACCGGCGCGAGGAGTTTGCTCGCACCGGTTTTCCATGAGCGTTTCAATAGACCAAAGTGGCTGTAGGCCATTCGGCCAATAACCGGAAATCACTCAGGCGCCACCTTGATGGCCCGGACTGACCGATTCGGTGGTGACCAGGGCCCGGTTCCCGTTGGGCAATTTCACGCCGGTTTTTTCGGCGACAAAGAGCGACATGAGCAGGCCAAGAAGTCCGGCCTGGCTGTTGCCATCGCCCCCAGTAGCGAACATCGTTTGCGGCACCAGCGGCTGCTGGCTGTGGGCCAGTGCCTCGGCCACGATCGACATCGCGTACAGCTTGGAATCGCCGAACGATTCCACCTTTTTCAGTAAGACTTGGGCTTCGGCGGAACCGACCTTGCCCACTTTCTCCGCTTGACCCTGGCCTTCGAGCGCAATGCTCTCGCTTTCTGCGCGCGCGATGACCACCTTGCGTTCCGCGTCCTTGCGCGACTTGGCTAGTTCCGCCTCGGCCTCGTTCGTGACGATTTGTATCTTGATCGACGACTGGGTCAGCTGCTCTTGCATGGTCGCCTTGGCATTGGCGTCGTTGAGCGTTTGGCGCTTTGCGGCCGCGGCCTCCTGCTTGCCGTAGGTCTCGATTTGTTCGAGCGACAGTTGGCGCAGGCGCAACTGTTCCAGCAGGTTTTCAATTTTGCCGTCGTCGATTTTCGATTCCGGTTTGCCGATCAGCACATCGATGCAGAGGATGTCGAACTGCTCGAATTTGGTGCGTAATTCCTGGCGGGCGACCGCCTGGATCTCATCGCGGCTGTGTATCAATTCGAGCATGGTCTTCTTGTGGGCCACGTCGCGGAAATAGGCGCTCAAGAGCGGATCGAGCGTCTGGGTGATCAGTTGTTTGACATCGCCGAAGCGCTGAATGACGCTCGGCGCCTTCTGGTAGTCGATGTGCACCACGATCGAAAGGGGCAAAATCGGTTCGTAGGCATCCCTGGTGATCAGGTCGATGGAACGCAAGCTTTCGTCATAGCGGTGGCCTTCGGTGCGGCCGGTGATCCAGTGCAGCACGAAGTTGGTGGTCGGCACCCGAATGATTTTGCCGGCGTAGGTGTTGAACGGGTATTTGCCTGGACCGAGGGTGGTTTCCCAAACGCCGCGTTCCCCCAGCTTGACCCGTTCGCCGTGGCGAAATAGGGTGCCGCTGGTGTCGGTGCCTTGCTTGCCGTAGTAGCTGACGACCACGCCAACCTGTCCGATTTCCACGACCTCCTTGGGGATGTGTTCGATCGTCGCGAACCAGTGGTTGAGGAAATAGGTGCCATCGAGCAGTGGGGAATATTGTTTGCCGCGTCGGCCGCCCGCGAGCAGGAACGCTTCGATGTCCTGGTAATTATTGTGGTAATGAGTGTCGCTGGCGTTGCCTCCCACGGGCGGGGCGATGATTTCCCCTGGTTCAAGGGAAGGCCCGTCATGAGTTGTGACGATGCCAATGTCGTCGATCTTGCTTGTGGCGGAGCTGCCGATCACCACGGGAAGGAAGCCGCTACTGGCGGCGAGTTGTTTCTGCCATTCGCCAAGGTTGCGCTCGTGGCTGATGGCAAAGACTCCATCTTCGGTGATGACATGGAAAACGGCGAGGTTGATGGCGTAGACGCCTTCGCGCAGGATGGCGCGCTGGCGGCCCTTCTGACCGCTTTTCAGGAAAGTGCGCACGTCCTGGTAATGGTTGCAGGCGACGACCTTACCCAGCGTCTGGCTGGGCCCGAGGGCCTCGCCGGCGCGAGAAAAGAGGTAACCTAGTTTGCCTTGCTTGATGGTGATCAAGGGGCGCTTGTGAATCGAGTATTGCCATTTCCAGAAGCCGAAATGGATACCGCCGCGAATGACTTCCGGTTCGAAGCCGGCTTCGCCATCAAGGGCGACGATGTCACCGTCGCCTAGCGACCCTTTTGAGGACCAGAGTTTCTCGACGATCCCCACACGGTCGTTGGGAATGTAAGTGAAAACGAGGTAAAGCGCGAAGACCAGCGCGACCAGAATGAACCCAGCCACATACCAGCCCATGAGAGGCTCTCCAGAGTGAAAAGAGGAGGGGCGATTCTCCTCGCTCCTAATTATACCAAAAAACAGAGGCTTTTATCTTCCTCAAGTGCCTCATAGGCCCCATGTTTCTCATGTTCCCCATTTTCATTCAAAAAGTTTCAAATTAGGCACCGTAGATTCCCCATTTTTTCCATTTTTTCTCGTTTTTTTGCCGGAAAAAAAGGAAGTTTCCTGAACCGCCCAGTGATTTCCGGGAAGAAAAGGGGCGTTTCCTAGCTGCCTTCCGAGGTTAAAAAAAGGACTGGTTTGCCTTTTTGAGCTTTTTTCTGTATGCGTGATGCCAGGGCCGACAAGGACTGGGTTGGGTGATTGAAACGAAGAAGGCGAGCCGGATTCTTGACGCGAAGATCGTTAAGGGCGCAAGCGGCACCGATCGCCTGAGAGAGAAAAAAATCAGTCGCGCTCGAATCGCGCTTCTTCGCGATCGAGGCGCAAGCTGTCGGCGTGGATGCCGAAATGGGGCAGCGGAAGTTCCAGCACCAGCTTGAGCTTGGCGGCATCATCAAGGTCGTCTCGCCGTGCGCCGAAACCGCGATAAATGTTCAACCCTCGCTTGATCGACAAGATTTCCCGCCGCGTTCGGCCGCGCGGGCAATCGGCCCAGCGGCCAATACGCTCTTGAAAGTGAAAGAAGTGTGAGGCGGTCTCCCGCATCGCCTGCCAGTAGCCGGGATGATCGGTCTGCAAGAAGAGCAGGCCGCCCGGTTTGAGACACCCATGGACCGATGCGAGAAAGCTGGGGGTGACCAGGCGCCGGTCAGCCTCTTTGGGATCGTGATAGGGCTGCGGGTGATAAATGTGGATCTCGTCGGCGCTCGCGGGGCCAAGCAGTTGCCTGACCACTTTGAGCCCGTCGGCGACGCCAAAGCGCAAGTTCGTGAAACCGCGCTGATTGCCCCGGCGGGTGGCATAGCGAATGACCACCGGCAGCACATCGAAGCCGATATGGTCGGTGCCCGCGCGGGTGTAGGCGCTACCCAGCAGAAAACGGCCATTGCCGCAGCCAATATCGATCACCAGGGGCGCGGATCGGCCGAAGATGGTGAAGGGATCGAGCGGGCCCGCAGCGGGTAGTTCTTTCAAAGCCGTTTTCGACCAGCGTGCCGCTTCCAGAATTTCGCCGGGGATGGCGATGCCGAATTCCTTTTCGATTTTGCGCTTCGGGCCGTCCCCGGAAGATCGATCGGATGCGCCAGAGCCCATAAAGATCCGTCCGATTTATTGGTCAAGCGCCGAGCGCATCGACTTGCAAAAGGCGGCGATGCCGGCAAAAACCTTGTCGCGCGGTTCGGCCTGGAGTTTTTCCAGATGGCGCACGAGCGCGCTGCCCACGATGACCCCGTCACAATGTGGCTTGAGGGTTTGCGCCTGGTCGGCGGTGCTGATGCCGAATCCGACGCAAAGCGGTGTGGTCGATTGGCTCCTAAGTGCTGCCAGCCGATCGATGAGGGTTGCCGGCAGATCGCGCCTTTCGCCGGTGATTCCCGAGATGGAAACACAGTAAAGAAACCCGCCGCTGGCTTTGGCGATTTCCGCAGCCCGGGCCCCCGGCGTCGCGGGAGTGACCAGTTGCACCAGTTTCAGCTCATGTTTTTCGGTCGCTTGGCCTAATTCCGCCGATTCGTCCCAGGGCAAATCGGGCACGATGAGACCGGAAAATCCCGATTTTTTCGCCCGCATGAGGAAAGTGTCGATGCCGACGCGCAGCACCAGGCTGTAGCTGACCATGGCGACAAGAGGCACCGCGCGGTTCGCGTAGGCCGGGCTTTTTTGAATGGCCTGGGCCAGTTGCCAGATCTGCTCGATCTTGAGTTTTTTGTCCAGGGCCCGGGTGTAGGAGGACTGAATCACCGGGCCGTCGGCGATTGGGTCGCTGTAGGGAAAGCCGATCTCGATGATGTCGGCGCCGTTTTCGATCAGCGTCTTGGCGACTTGCAAGCTTGTGTCGATATCGGGGTCGCCGGCGGTCATGAAGGGAATGAACGCCTTGCGTCCGCCCTGGCGAAGCGTCTCGAAGGTCCGATCGATCGGGTTCTTTGTCTGGCTCATGGATCCTTGCGTCGCCTTGCCTGGCAAACCTAGGGGAGGGAAGAAGAGAATTATCCTATGGGGCCCGGCCAAGATCCTTCCGGGACGGGTGTGGACGGGGCAAGTCGGGGCAGGGTGGCTTCTGGGAAGTTCCGCAAAAAGCCCCGACGTTTCATGCCGTCAGATAGGGCTCACTCGTGCCCGAGAGATTCGTATCACTCGTGGCCGAGCAGGCGGGCGACTTCGTAGCAGTCCTTATCGCCGCGGCCGGAGAAACAGATGACGACGACATCGTCAGGCGACCTCTTCGCGGCGACGTTCATCGCCTCGACCAGGGCATGCGCCGTTTCCAAAGCGGGCAAAATCCCTTCCATACGCGAGCAGAGCTGAAAGCCCTCCAGTGCCTGATCGTCGCCAATGTGCGTGTAACGCACGCGCCCCCGGTCTTTCCAGTAGCTGTGTTCCGGTCCCACCCCGGGGTAGTCGAGCCCGGCCGAGACCGAATGGACGTCGCTAGTTTGCCCGTCTTCGTCTTGAAGCACATAGCTGAAGGTGCCGTGCAACACGCCCGGTTTACCAAAGGACAGGGTCGAGGAATGGTCCCCCAGCTTCATACCGCGGCCCCCCGCCTCGACGCCGATAAGTTCAACCGAAGGGTCGTCAACAAATGGATAGAACATACCCGCGGCGTTGGATCCGCCACCCACGCAGGCGACCACGGCATCGGGCAATTTGCCCAGTTGCTTCAGACACTGCTCGCGGGTCTCCTGGCCGATCACCGCCTGAAAATCGCGCACAAGCTTCGGGAAAGGGTGGGGTCCCACGACGCTGCCCAAAATGTAATGGGTGTGTTCGACGGTGGCCATCCAGTCGCGCATCGCCTCGTTGATCGCATCGCGCAAGGTGCGCGAACCGGTGGTTACGGGGTGGACCGTGGTTCCCATTGCCCGCATTTTGAACACATTGAGCTTTTGGCGGCGAACATCTTCCTCGCCCATATAGACGACGCAAGGCAGGTCGAAAAGCGCGCAGGCGGTGGCGGTGGCGACCCCGTGCTGGCCGGCGCCCGTTTCCGCGATAATTCGGGTCTTGCCCATTCTTTTCGCCAAAAGGGCCTGACCGATGCAATTATTGATCTTGTGGGCGCCAGTGTGATTGAGATCTTCACGTTTCAAATAAATGCGGGCGCCGCCCGCATGGCGGGTGAGTCGTTCGGCGAAATAGAGCCGCGAGGGCCGGCCCACGAAGTCTTCCAGCCACTTGCGCACCTCCAACTGAAAGGCGGGATCGACCCGGGCCGTGTCGTAGGCCTTTTCCAGTTGCCTGAGCGCCTCGATCAGCGTTTCGGGCACATATTTGCCGCCATAAGGGCCGAAACGGCCAACCCGATCGGGAACCGCGGAAAGAGAGGCCGGGGCGGGAGTGGTCAACGGGGACACGAGGGTTTCATCCTGAATGGGAGAAGGATCCGTATACGCCATACCTGTCATCTTCTTCTTCCTACATTGGATGGGGGGGAAGCGGATCGGTCAAGCCGCGCTCCCAGGCTTGGCCTGGCGCGGATGGTGTGCCTGGGTGCACTTTCCTTCGGTGCTTACCCCCCTTCGCCTTCGCTGCTTCCGCTCTCAAGAGAATGGGCTTTTTGTTTCCAAAAAGGTCGAACGATGCCTGAATTGCCCGAAGTGGAGACGATCGTTCGCGATCTCAGTCCCGTTCTGAAGCGGCGCAAAATCACCGGTGTCAGCCGCTTGCCGACCAAAATGCGGCGGGCCGAACAAATCGACTGGACCGGATCTCTGGTGGGCCTGTCCTGGAAGCGGGTCACGCGCCGCGGCAAGTGGATTGTCAATGAACTGAGCGCCGATTGCCACCTACTCATTCATCTTGGGATGACGGGCCAGCTTCAGGTCCAAAAGATCGGTGGGGACGAAATCGACCATCTGCATCTGGAAATCGAACTGGATAACGGCAAGTGCTTGCAGTTTCGCGATGTACGGCGTTTTGGCGCGGTGCGGTTTCTGACGGCAGATCAATCGCTTGCGACTTATTTCGAGGAAGAAGGCTTGGGACCGGAACCCTTTCAAGTGGACCCTGCCTATTGGTTCAAACGGCTGAATGGTTCGCAGCGCAACCTCAAGGCGCTGCTTTTAGACCAGGGGATTGTGGCGGGTGTGGGAAATATCTACGCCGACGAAGCGCTCTTTCGGGCCAGCCTGGCTCCCGTTTTGCGCGGTTGCGATCTGAAGCCGGCCCAGGCCGAGTCGTTGCGATTGGCGGTCGAAGAGGTGCTTCAAGACGCGATTAGCAAGAGGGGCAGCACTATCCGCGATTACATCGGCGGCTCCGGCCTGAAAGGCGGATTTCAAAACAACTTGCGCGTTTACGGCAGAACCGGCGACGCCTGCGTTCGCTGTTCGATGCCGGTGGCCAAGATCGATCTGGCGGGGCGATCCACCCATTTTTGTCCCCGCTGCCAGGTGGGGAACGGCCGCCAACCGCTAGGATCAAAAGAAGGCCGTTAGTTTTTTGCTTGCGGCATTCTTTGGGCGCCCGTGGCAGTTTGGGGCTGAGGCCTGAGGTTTCATGTCTTATCGCGCTTTCAAGCGGCTCCTTGGCGAAACCAGCCTGGAAAGGAAGTGCCGGTTTTTGCTGGGCGGGTTCATTCTGCTTTTGATCAGCGGCAGTTTTTGGCTTTATGCCCGGCAAACGGAAAACCTTGCCTACGACCAGACCGAATCGCTTTGCCGCTTGCTTGTGCAAGACTTGGTGAATGAGAAGCTTGCGACCATATGCGGCGTGCAAAGCGCCGCAAGCTCCGGCTCGGCCAACCCTCCTTCCCAGAACCCAGGGCCGCCCAAAACACCAGTCGGTCAACCCGCGTCCGCTCCGGCCACTTCGGCCGAATCGCAGGCGGTGGAAAAGCTGCTCGCCGAATACGGCCGCACCTGGCAGCAGACCTGGCCCAAGGCCCTGCGCGAATCGCGCATCACGATCTTTCGGCCCGGTTCGAACATCCCCGAAAAAATGCCCGACGATTCGCTCAGCCGAGAGCGCATGAAAGAATTTCTGGCCGATCCCAATCGCAAGGAAGACAACCGTTTGATGTTGTCGCGGTCGATCAACCAGTATTACGGCGCCGTGCGCGCTTCGGCCGGCTGCGTCAACTGCCATCAAGCCAGTCAGCCGGGCCTTACCGAAGACGGGTTGATTGGACTGGTCCGGGTCGAGTTGACGATTCCCATCGACGACGCCATGGAACGGCGGGTCCATATCAACCGGGCGCTGCTCATCTCCACCGCCCTGGCCACCTCGCTTTTGATCATGAGCGCCAGCTACCTGATCGTGCGCTACGTCATCGTCAAGCCGGTGAAGCATTTGAAGGAAGTCAGCGACGCGATCAGCGCCGGCGAATTGAATGTGCGCAGTGAAATCCAGACCGGCGACGAGTTTGAAGACTTGAGCCATGCCTTCAACCGGATGCTGCGCAGCCTGGTCAACATGCAGGATCAGTTGCGCAAAGCGAATACCGATCTGGATCACAAGGTTGACGAACTGGCCCAGGCAAACCTGGCCCTGTATGAATCGAACCGGCTTAAAGGGGAGTTTTTGGCGACCGTTTCCCACGAATTGAAGACGCCGCTACACTCGATTCTTGGTTTCTCCGACGTGCTCACCGAATCGGGCGGCATGGGGGATAAACAGATCCGCTGGGTCGCCAATATTCGCGCTAGCGGCGAAAAGCTGATGAGTCTGATCACCGACATCCTCGATCTGGCCAAGATCGAGGCGGGCAAAATGGGGATCAGGATAAGCGAATTCCAGCCCCTAGATCTTTGCGAGGGGCTTCTATCGATGTTCCGCCCGCTTGCCGAGCAGAAGAAGCTCGATTTGCGCGGTAACCTCGACGCCGTGCAGGACCTGACCGCCCGCCAGGATGTGGGCAAAATCCAGCAGATTATCAGCAATCTGTTAAGCAACGCGATCAAGTTCACCCCGGAAGGGGGACAGGTCATCCTCTCGGCGCGGGCCAACGATGGCTTTCTGTTGATCGAGGTGGCGGATACCGGTGTCGGAATTGCTCCGGAAGAGCAGGAACTGGTGTTCGAGAAGTTTCGTCAGGTCGCCAATTTGTTAACTCGAGACTATTCGGGCACCGGGCTGGGCCTTTCGATCGTGCGCGAGCTTTGCCGGATCCTGGGCGGGGAAGTGTCACTTGAAAGCGAACTGGGTAAGGGCAGCCATTTCAAAGTGAAACTACCCCTGGTGCGCGATGGCGACTCCCATCATGAAATTGAGATGGCCGAAGGGATCGATCTGACCCGGGCGCAAAAAGTCGACGCTCGTTTATTTGCATCCGGCGGCACGGCCGCCCCATAAAATGGATCACCGCAAAGGGATTTCCGGCCCAAACGGATTTCCGGCCCAAACGGATTTCCGGCCAATGTCGATCCTTTGGCGAAATCATTCTTGTGGAAACGCAAGGTTTGCCTTGAATTCCCATCAGAATGCGCCCCTTCGGCCAATCTATTGCCTCAGGATAAGCGTTTGATTCTTCAGGAGTATCGCAGGCGATTCTTACGAGGAATCTCGGGGCCAGCGTGAAGGGGCCCGGATTGCGGTGTCGGATCCGGTTGGGGAAATAGCGGTTGTAAGTTCGCCCGAAGTTCCATGCTGGAAAGATTTTGATGGACTTCCTTAAGGTGCGCTTATAATGGACCCATCGGGCCAGCGGGTTCGTCGTGGCTGGTGGAACAGGTTGGAAACGAATGAAAAGCGATTCACCCAGGGTCGAGCTGGTGCGCGCTTGTTCGTGGCCGCCTTCATGGATCGGGTGGCTGGATTCCTAATGCGGTTGGGCTCCCAAAGTCGGCGGGAGTCAACGAGTGCGCGGAACCCAGTAACGAAGGCGTAGGGCAAGAAGGGTGGATTTGGTATGAGTAATGGTGTTCCCAACCCCTGGGAAATGCTGGAAGACGAAGGGACCCGGATGGACCCCGCCTTCGATGCGATACCCGTTCCCGAGGAACTGGCCGCTGTCGAGGACGAGCAAGCGGAAGCCGCGGTTGTTGATGAAAGCAACGGCCCCGACGATGCCCTTGGCCTTTACTTGCGCCAGATGGGAGCGATCCCGCTCCTTTCGAGAGTTCAAGAACTCGCACTGGCAGTAAAGCTCGAATGGAAGCGCAACCGCTATCGGCGTGCGACCCTGTGCGCCTGGAATACGGTCAATCGCGTTGTTCAGCACTTTGACCGGGTCATGGAAGGGGTCACCCCGATCGACCCGTCCATCGATGTGATCACCACACAGAATCTCACCCGCGAATTGATTACCCAGCGCCTGCCGCACAATATTGCCACCCTCAAGAAAATTCTGGTTCTCGCCGAAGACGATTTCCGCAACCTTTTGCGAGGCGTGAGCAGGCAAGCTCAAAGCCAGATCCGCCTGCGTCTTTGGCGCCTGCGCCGCAAAGCCGTTGCCCTCGTCGGTGAAATCTCGCCGCGCATCGATCTGCTTGAGCGCTGGAGCGAAGAATTCATCAACGAAGTTCGCAAGATTGAAGAGACCTACACGGTTTCGGAAAGCACCGTTCGCTCCATGGCCGAACGGGAGAAGCGCACGCGCGCCGTTAAGGAATTGCGCGACTGGATGCTCAAGAACCTGGCCGATCCACTCGAGTCGATCCAGTTGATGAAGGTGATCCAAAATCGCCGGACCCAGTTCCAAAATGCCCGCCGCGAACTGGCCGAAGGCAACCTGCGCCTCGTTGTGTCGATCGCCAAGAGATACCGCACCCGCGGTTTACCGTTCTCCGACCTGATTCAAGAAGGCAATCGCGGCCTGATGCGCGCCGTTGACAAGTACGAGCACCGTCTCGGCTACAAATTCGGCACCTATGCCACCTGGTGGATTCGCCAGGGGATTACCCGCGCCATCGCCGACAATGCCCGCACCATCCGTGTTCCCTGCCATCAGGTTGGCACGCTTGCCGCCGTGGAACGAGTTCGTGGCGAACTATCGATCAGCACCGGGCGCGAACCGAGCATCGAGGAAATTGCCGCGGTTCTGGGCGTCAGCGCCGAAGAGACCAAGTCGCTACGAATCGTTTCCCGCCAACCGGTCAGCCTGCATGAGCCTCTGGGCGGCGAAGGGGAAAGGGCCCTGGAAGATTTCCTCAACGATCCTTCCGCGGCGAATCCTGGCCTGGCGGTCGATCAGCACCTGCTGCGCGACCGGATCGGCGAAGTTTTGCGCTCGCTGACTCCGCGCGAACGCGAAGTCATCGAGTTGCGCTTTGGCCTCAAGGATGGCCAGCCCCGCACGCTTGAAGAAGTGGCCCGGACCTACGGCATCACGCGCGAGCGCATCCGCCAAATCGAGGCGCGCGGCTTGTTGAAGTTGCGCCAACCCAACAGGAGCCAGCGCCTGTCGGAGTTCGCGGAGATGAATATCTAGTGATTGGCGAACAGGAGCCAGCGTCTGTCGGAATTCGCGGAGATGAATATCTAGTGATTGGCGAAACAGGAGCCAGCGTCTGTCGGAATTCGCGGAGATGAATATTTAGTTGGTTTGATAGACAAAAGAAATTATCAAGATCATAGAAAAAGCCGAAGCCTGATAGGTGTTTGCTAGTATAAAAACAGCAAATATCCGTCAGGCTTTCGCCATTTGATCGCGCTCACTTGGCCGGCCAGGGAGTGGCCGACTTTGGAAATCCTGCACTTCTTCTATCTCGGATCTCTGCTGATCAACTGGCTTGACCGCACCCTCTTTCAGGCCCGTCCCGAGTCGTTTTCCCAGTTGCGCGATCTCATGGTTGATTCGGCCGGAACGCTCGACCGCGAACCGGTGCTCGTGGGGCCCATCAGGCGCCCCTTTGCAGTGGGCTTCAATATGGTGCTCGCTTTTCCGATCGCCTGGTTCACCGCGCTGGCCATCGCGCTTGGGCCGATCGATTTTCTCGCCCGGCCGATGTGCGGCCCCGGTCCCGTTCTCGAAATGATCGAGGCGATCTCGCTGGCAATCGTTTTGATTGGAATCTGGATCGTCGCGACGCGCTGGCTACTCAAGTGGTACTGGTTTGCGGCACTGGAAATGACGCGCGAAGGGGTTTCGTGCCGAATGGGAAATAAACGGATGTTCTTACCCTGGTTCCTGCTTGATTGCCTGCCTTCGGAACCCTTCATCGACAAGGCTTCGGAAGAACCCATGGCGGCAATTCGCCCGCCACGGGGGATGAACGCCCAGGACAGCGTGCGCTATTTCGAAAACGAAGAACCGCGCAAGCCGTGGGACCAGGCGCTTTTCCCCATTCAGGTGGGGCCCACAGGGCTTCTGCTCTTTTCCAACTGGTTTGCGATTCCTCATCAACTCCTGGCAAAAATGCTGGCGGCCCTGGCAGCCAACCAGGTGCTGTGCGGCAAGGGAGGATTTCCGCAGGAGTTTCCAAAGTAGCGACAGAAAAGCGGCATGGCGCGCGTTACGGCTTTTCTGGCGGCTCATAGTCGGCCATATCGATCTCCCGGCGGATGGCCTGGAGCATTTCGGCGGCGTTGGCGTCGTCGATTTGCCCAGGTTGAACGCGCGTCGAAGGTTCACGCGCAAGCGGCTTGGCAGGGATAATCGGTTTCTCCTCCTTGTCCTTTTTGACGACCATTGGGAAAAACGAAGGGACGCAACCGATTCCGGTGGCCATCGAACCACAGAAGAGCGCGGTCATCAAAAGATAGTGTCTTTGCTTTTTCATTGATCTTGCTCCTTGGAGCTCTTCTTGCTTGCCGATGCGTCGGCGGTGGCATCTTTTTCCTTGGCTTTGTCGCGGGCGAAGAATCGCGCGCGGGCGTCGTTGGCGGGCGCCTTGCCCGACTTCGCCAGCGATTTGGAAATGGCGACTTCGTCGTTGGAACCGCCTGTCGCCGAGAGGAACTTCGTTTTGCGGTTGTACACTTCTTGAATGCGGCCTTGCAGTTCCTCGATTTGGCGCTGCATCGCCAAATCGTTGCGCTGAATCGCGATTTCCATCAATTTGTCGCACGATTCCAGGCGGCGGAAGTACTCGTTTTCTTCCTGGGCGCGCTTGCTCGCCTGCTGATAAAGAAGCATGGCTTCGTCGTTTTCGGCTGCTTTCGACTTGTCTTGAATGTCGGCCTCAACGGTTTTGACATTCTTGTCCTTGCCAAACCATTTTGACCAGAACGAGGGCTTCTTTTGCGTCGCCTCAGGTTCGTCGGCTCGGACTGCTTGGCCTAGGAATACCAAGCCCAGGCAGGCTCCCCCTACAATCTTTCTCAATTTGCCGATCTTCCATAGTTTCATGGACTGCATTTCCGTTTCCCCCCGAAAACGAATTCCTCAACTGAGGAAAATCACCAACCGTGTTTGCCCTATGCCGGGGCCCGGAAACGGTGTCCATACCACCTTTCAAAAAAATAAAGATTTTGAATTATTTACACTCCCTTGGGAGATGAGTTTGAAACCTTAGAATGGCCACTGTGTCGCTCGCGGACTGTCTCGG
Organism: Gemmataceae bacterium; assembly: GCA_965226945.1. Classification (GTDB taxonomy): domain Bacteria; phylum Planctomycetota; class Planctomycetia; order Gemmatales; family Gemmataceae; genus SYLG01. The sequence goes on from OZ245717.1 coordinate 6,827,620, forward strand.
TACGGGATGCCTGGAAACGCATGATTCATAAGGGAATTTCGCTGGCCGCGGGGGTTGCCGTGGGCCGGGCCTTCCGACTGGAGCCAGGTTGGGGACCGCACACGGCCGAACCGGTCAAACCGGAAGAAGTGGCAATCGAAATCGCGCGCTTTGAAGAAGCCTGCCAGGCAGCTGAAAAGGACCTCCAAGCGACCGCGAAACAGACCGAAAAAGCGGCCGGTCCCAAGGAAGCCGAAATCTTTCGGGCCCACCATGCGCTCGTACGCGACCCGTTCTTCGTTTCCCGGGTGCGCTCGCTCATCACCGAAAATCACTGGAGCGCGGAACGGTCCGTGCGCCACATCCTCGACGAGTTCGAGGCGATCCTCAAGCGCATGTCGAGCGGCAACCACGCCGAACGGGTCGTCGATCTGCGCGATGTGCTGGGCAGAATCCTTGGCCACCTGCATGGCCGGCCCGAGCAGCGCGTGCCCGAAGGCGAACCAGTTGTTCTCGTCGCACTCGAATTTCTGCCCTCGTTTGCCTATTTGCTTGACCGCGACAACGTGGTGGCCCTGGTGACCGAGACCGGCGGCGCGACCAGCCACGGCGCGATCCTGGCCAGGGCCCTTGGAATTCCCGCGGTCTCGGGCGTGCGCGGGTTGCTTGGCCACATTCAGGAAAACGACCTGCTCGCCGTCGACGGGCGTGAGGGCCGAGTTCACCTCAACCCCGGCCCGGAACGGGTCGCGGCGTTTCGCAAGCTCAATCGTGAATATCACGACATCAAGTCGCGCCTTATCGAAAACCGCGATTTGCAACCGATCAACCCCGAAGGGGTCCGCTGTGAACTCCTGGCCAACGTCAACTCCGCGGCCGACGCCCGCATGGCCTGCCAGGTAGGGGCCGACGGCGTCGGCCTTTATCGCACCGAATACCTGTTCCTCAATCTCGGCCATTTGCCCGACGAGGAAGAGCAGTACCAGACCTACCGCGAAGTGGTCGAGTCTTCGCCCAACAAGCGCGTGACGATCCGCACGATCGATGTCGGCGGCGATAAGCAGCTCCCCCTCTTGTCGGTGCCGGGCGAGGCCAATCCCTTCATGGGTTTTCGCAGCATCCGCATGGTGAAGCAGCATCCCGAGTTTTTCCGCACGCAGATCCGCGCGATTTTGCGCGCCGCGGCCCACGGCGATGTCTCGCTTTTATTTCCGATGATCAGCAGGGTGGAAGAGGTCGTTTATCTGCGCCGATTCCTCGACGACACGATCGGCAAGCTTTCCAACGACGGCTTGGCCTTTCAGGCCGACATCCCGGTCGGAATCATGATCGAGGTGCCCTCGGTCGCCTTGGGGCTCTCCAAATTCCTAGATCTCGTCGATTTCGTTTCGATCGGATCCAATGACCTGATCCAGTACATGATGGCCGCCGACCGCGACAATCCTCGCGTCGCGCACCTGTGCGAACCGTTCAACCCCACCGTCTACGCCCTGATCTCTCGCATTCTCGACGAATGCGCCAAGCATACCAAGCGCGTGACGATCTGCGGGGAGATGGCCGGCCTGCCGCGCTGCTTTTTGCCCCTTTTCGGATACGGAATGCGTAGTTTCAGCATGAGCCCGGCCCTTCTGCCGACGATCAAGGAAACCTTGAGGCGGCTGCCTTTGAGGCGCGCGCAAGCGATCGGCAGAAAGGTGAAAAGGCTCATTTCCGTAAAAGCGACCCGCAACTATTTGAGCCGACAGGCGCTCGAGATCTGGCCCGAAGTCAAAATGGTCGATGTGCGCCGCTAAGAGCGCCACCGGCGGTGCGGGCGCGGGCAGTTATCCCTCTTTTTTCTTCGCTTCCTTTTCGGCGACCGAGGCCACATAGGCCTTGAACGCGCCAATGTTGTAGGAAACGAACAAGAAGGCGTGATGCAGCGCCAGATATTCGGGCGACTCGACATCGTCTTGATATTCCTTGCGCAGGGCGTGCAACTGGGCTAGGAGAGGCTCGGGTTCCAACATTGTTTTAATTTCCTACCTTATCTATGTTAAATTTTTCTCTGGACTCTTTGGCCTGTACTTTATCTCTAGTCTGTCTGTTCGCGGAAATCAAACAGGTCGTCTTTGGGAAACTTGCCGAGTGGCATTTGAGGGAGCGTTTTCTTTTGTGTTCCTTGAGCGGAGGCTCTGCCGGCGTTTGGCGAGGGATTGCTGGTAAGGGGGGCGTTGGCAAGGCGGGTGTTGGGGGCGGTGCGCAGTTCGCGTGGGCGGGCGAGTTTTGCACTCCAGGCGATGCGTAAGCTTGCCGTGCCGGGCTCGCAGGTCCAGAGGCGTGGGACGCGATCGGTCAAAGGCGAACCGCTGGCTGGGAAGGCCTTCAAGGCGCGCACCGCCTTGCGCGCCAGTTGGATCTTGTTGCAACTGCGGCTTAAGTGCAGTTGCACAACGCCCTTGAGCGGGCGCGACTGGGACAACTCGCGAATGCGCGCAAGACACTGGCCGGCTTGCGTATTGGAAAGATGGCCGCCATCGCCCAGATTTCGTTGAATCAAAAACCAGGGGCGGCCGCTTCGAAGCTGCATCGTTTCGTCATGATTGAATTCGAGGCCAAGCAGGTCGCAGTTGGCGGCAAAGCGGGCGATCGCTTCGTCCCACACCCCAAGATCGGTCATATATCCGAGGCGCAATCCGGGTTCGAAAAGCCCATGGTCCAGTTCGAACACAAATGCCTGATTGATCATGTCGCCGTGGGGAATCGGGTGCGAAAACGCCTCCCAACCCGGGAAGAGGCGATTGACCTGGCCGATTTTGAGCGGAACGAGTTTCTTGCGTAAGTAGGAGGTCAGGCCTGCTCTGGCGGCGAGGTCGCTAAAATGGCTCTCATGGGCAAACACCGGCAAATCGCGAAAAAGGATGTCGCGCACCAATCCGACATGACAATGATCGGCATGAATATGACTGACGATGAGGCCGGAGATTTCATCGGGATCGATCCGGTGGCGCCTCAGAGCGCTGTGCAGCCTACTTGGGGCAATTCCCCCGTCCACGAGCAGGGCGCGGCCTTGCCAGCGTAAAACCGAGGCATTGCCCGTGCTTCCCGATTCGAGAATGATCCATTCCATTCGAAAGTTTGCTTGGGTGTTCTTTTGAGGGGTTTTCTGTTCTTTTGTTTGCTTTTCCATGGGCGCACTGGGTGGATTATCGAGGATTCGCCTTAAAATGGAACATGGGCACCGAGATTGTGCCTGCCCGCCTTTGCGAATGGAGTCTCCTTTTATGTCGAATTCCCGCACCATCCTCGTTGTGGATGACGATGTCGATTTGAGCGATGGATTGCGCCTGGTATTGAGCCGAGAAGGTTATCGCGTTTTGCAGGCGCGCGACGGCCGCCAGGCCAAGGATGTCGTCGACCGCGAACGGCCCGACCTGGTGATCATCGACATGATGATGCCCAAGATGGGGGGATATCCCGTTTTGGAACATTACAAGGAACGCAACGACGCACCTCCGTTCATCATGATCACCGCCAATGAAGGAGCCCGGCACAAGGCTTACGCCGAATACCTGGGCGTGGTTGACTATATCCGCAAACCGTTCGCGATGGACCGTCTGCTCGAAACGGTTCACAAAGTCTTGCCTCCCGCTACCGGCGATGCCGCGCCGCCCCATTTACCGAACTGATCGTTTCGCCGAACGAATCCGCACGACGAGGTTTGCGCGGAAAATCCAGGGCAGAATCTCGGGATAACCACGTGGGCCCCCGCGTGGCTGTGATGGACGAGCTCCGCGGCGCCTTGCCACGGATGTTCGGCCGATGGTGTCGGCACCGGCGAAGGGACCGACCCATGGCAGGACTATGCCCACCCCAGGCTGGATGGCCCGCCGTCAAAATCGTTAGAGTTTTCCTCAACAGAGCGGCAACTTTCCTGTCAAGCCCTTGGCTTGGGCGAACAAAGGCCTGCATGGGTCATACTTCCTCTGGATCCATTCGGGGGTGGGCATGGCGCTTTCCAGTCTGTTGCAACTCTTGGCACTTTTGGGAGGCCAGACCCTCCCACCGTCCTTGTTTGAGCTTCCCAAGCCCAAACCTGATGCGGTCCAGAAAGAGTTGCAAGCCGCCGAACTGGAAATCTCGCGCGGCCATGCCTCCAAGAAACTGACCCTGAACGAATGCCTTGCCCTCGGCGAAGCGCATCAGCCGCGCATTTTGGCGGCCTGCGCCAGCTTGCGGGCCGCGCAAGCTGCGTCGGCAGGATTGCATTCCTTGCGCGGAATTGCCAGATTGGCTCCAGACCTGGCGGCCAGAAAGCAGCAATCCGCTCACGGTCTGGAAATTGCCCAGGCGATGCTCACTCAGGAAATCGAAGACACCAAGTATGCCATTCGCCGCGCCTATTTCACGGCGATCTACGCGGGAATTCAGGGAGATCGTTTAAAAAAGCTCGCCACGGCGATGGACCGGACCAGCCGAGAAATCAACAAGGACCTCGCCCGGGCCGCGGTGCTTGAGCTATCGGGGGTCAACACCCGCGTGCGGCTGGCCCTGGCCGAGACGGGCAATCAACTCGCCGTGGCCGAAATTGGGCGACTGAAGGCGCGCCTGCTCCTGGCTGAGGAAATGGGCGGCCTGACCGCGGTGCAGTGTTTCCCCGATCCCGCGGACGAGGTGCTGCTTCGGCCGAAAGTCGATGTGACGATGGATCAACTCGAGTCGCTCGTCGCCGAACATCGCGGCCAGCGGATCCTCGCCCGTTCGGCGCGTGAAGTCGCTCAACTCGAAGTCGAAGCGCAAAGGGCATCGAGCCGGTTCACGATCATCAACCGCACCTTCGCCGCCTTCACCGATAACGGCGTCAATCCGGTGCCGACTCCCGAACGGGGCACCGAGTTCAAGCCGGGCGCGATCAGCCTTGAGATGTCGACCTTCATGGGCGGACCCAAGCCGTTCCGGATCATGCGTTCCGAGGCGCTGGCCGATCGTGCCGAGATGACCGAGTTGACGACAACGAACCTCACCAATCTGGAAGCCCGCGTCGTTTATCTGAATCACAAGGAAGTCGAACGCCGCCTTGAGGCGAACCGCTCGGCCATCGAAGATGCCAGGTCGATCTTCCGCCGCACGACCAGTTCCACCATTCGCGTTTACGACATCGATGTTCTGCCCAAGGTCGTGGTACTTCTTGTTGACTACGAAATGTTGCGGCTGGAGCGGGCGCTGATCGCCGCCGAAATGATGCGCATCACCGGCGGCGCCCTGGAAATCCCGTTTTATTTGCCGGGCGAATTCCCCAGGGAAACAAAGCCCGAGCAATCGACCGACCCCTTCCACCTCCCTCCGCCGGGAAATCCCTGATTTTCGCTAGGGTTTTTGCTTTATTGGTTTTGGATTTGGCCTGCCTATGTTCGGTTTGCAAGGGGAAGCAAGGCAGTCAGGGGAATGATGAGATCCCATGCGCGGCTTTCGCGGGCGCAGGTGACGTGAAGCGGTCCGAGTGACGGTTTTTTGTTGATGGCATTTCAAACGAGTTTGGCACTCCCGGCGCCGGCATTTTCCCAGTTTGCAGCGCTTGCGTTTCAAAGGGGCGATCTCCATCTTCCTGGCAGTTGTTCGGATAGCGACAGGTAGCCTTGTATGGCTTGCCGTGTTGGTTCGTTGGAATGGCTTGCATCGAATCGACTACCTCGTCAAGAATCGATCCATTGCGATTGGGTCCGGGCTCATTCCTTAGGCTCGGCTGGCTTCTTGCTGCTTTGCCAAGAACCCAGATTGGCCATCGCAGCCGATCCATCGGATCCTGGGTGAATCATGAAGGTCATTCGTATTTATCTCGTCGTGGCCGGCGCCGTGCTCGGGTTTTTCGTGATGCTGTTCCTCAATGACTCCAAGCCGGGTGACAACGTTCCGGTAGCGGCGATTGGTGATCTGCCGCCGCAACTCCCCGAACCCCGTCGTAACGAGCTTTCGACCGAAATCGTTCGCTCGCTGCAGCTGGTTCGAGCGGGCCAAGAGGAAAAACAGCCGAAACCGCCTAAGGTTACAGCCTATTCCGTTACCACCTCTCAACCGGTGTGGCCGTCCCGGCTGGAAACAGAGGAAGAACAAGGTCAAGAAAAAGCAGTAAAAAAACAGGGTGAATCGGAGATAAAAAAGGAGGCAAGAGCACAAAAGAATGAAAAAGAGCAGGCGCTTGAACGGGCTGACAAGGCATTGCAACAAGGAAAGATTGCCGAGGCGGTCGCGGCGTTCAACGAGGCCGTGAAAGTCGATCCCGCCGATGCAAGCAGTTATGTCCGGCGAGCGCTGGCCCACGTGCTTCAGGGCGCCAGCGATCTGGCAATTGCCGATTGCAGCAAGGCGTTGGAACTGCAACCGCAAGTCGCGCTCTACTGGGAAGACCGGGCACTCCTCTATTTCGGTAAACAAAGATATGCCGAGGCGATCGCCGACCTTAGCCAGGCGATCGAGCGCGATCCGACCAATGGGATGCTCTACACCGACCGGGCCTTGGCGTACTGGGCTGAAGGAAATAAGGTCAAGGCTCAAGCAGACTTCACCCAAGCTGAGAAGTTCGAGAGGACTCCCGAGTACAATCCGTTGACGTGGCAGGGAGGTTTGCCACCCGTTCCCGCCACGCGAACCCTTGAGGAATGGAATGAGCAGGTTCAGGTCAATGCAAAGGACGATCAGGCCTATTTTGGCCGGGGCATGGTGAATTTTCTACTGCGGTGCAAGCTGGCGGATGCCTATGAAGATTTTTGCAAAGCGATCGACATCAATCCCAAAGTAGCGAATTACTACCATGCTCGAGGGCGCATTTTACTTCTTTGGCAAAATCAGTTTGAAGCGATCCGCGATTTCGACCAGGCCATCAAGCTTGGATTAAACACGTCGCAAGTGCACAATATTCGCGGAGCCGCGCTCAAGGGAATCGGTAAGGACGAAGAAGCCAATGCCGCCTTTTCCCTGGCGCGCAAAGCTCAGAGTCAAGTGCCCGCCGATGCTCGCGTCGCGGCCCGGCCGAAGATCGCAAGCGAGTCGATCACCGGCAAGCCGGTCTTGCAGCCCGGAGTTTCGACCGGAACCGCGAACGCGAAAGCCAGTCAATGGCCTTCACTACCCGCCTGGCTGCCAAAGGAGGCGTCGCAACCAACGCCGAACGGGAGCATGCCGCCGGGCGTACAAGGCGTGCCAGGCGGCCCCTATTTCCCCGCTCCCAATCTTGGGGCAGGATCCCAACAAAAACCCTCGACCGAAGCCCTGGTTTTGGACCGGCAACGCGAAAACGCGCGCCTTATGTTGAACGAAGCAAGTAGCTGCAAATCCCAAGGGCGAGCATTCCTTCTAAATAAGCGATATTCCGACGCCATCAAGTCATTCACTCAGTCGATCGATCTCGATCCCAATGACGGCGAGGCTTGCGATCAACGCGGGCAAGCCTACCTGTACCTGGCCGACTACGAAAATGCCCAAAAGGACTTCGCAACCGCCATTTGGTTGGACCCCAAAAAAGCCGCCTACCATGCCCATCGCGGCATCGCGCTGTACTACGGACAGAACTTGCGAGAGTCGTTGTCCGCATTCGAGGCGGCTAACGCGATCGATCCAGGCGATCCCGCTCACCTTAATTACATGGGAATGGCTCGGCTCGCACTGAACGACGCGGCCGGCGCCGATCGAGAGTTTAGCAAGGCGCTTGCCCTCAACCAGAGGGATGCGCGTGCGCTCAACAACCGCGCCAGCGCCCTGCGAATGCAAAACCGATTGAAAGAGGCGTTGGCGGACTACACCAAGGCGATCGAAATTGACCCGAGGGTCGCGGCCTTCTTGGTGAACCGTGGGAACGCCTATTGCATCCAGGACCAACACGACAGCGCCATCGCCGATTTCTGCCGGGCGATCGAAATGGATCCCAGTATTGCCGAAGCATATGCCGGGCGTGCCATCTCTTACAGCGCATTGAGGATGGATAAAGCCGCCGAGCAAGACCGCGCGCAGGTCGCGCGCATGAAATTACCTCGCTACCGATGAATTGCGGAAATGGGACGGCGCCTTCTCTCCCTAGGAGCATGAATTCGCTTTCTAACGGCTTCTTCATTTTTGCTGGTCGAGTCATTCCTTCCCTTTACTGGATCGCGCATTACGCTTTTCGATGCCTCGAGCCTTCATTGAGGACTTGGCAACTCTCTCTTGATCTCCTTTTCACCCGACCATGCACGGTGAATTGTCATCTCCCACTTCTGCCTGCCTTAGGCAAACTCCGGGCATTTCGGCGGAATCGACCTGGCTCTTACGGCCAATAGCAACTTGATCACAGTGGGGTTCCTAGGCTCTGGCGGCACCGATACAGGTTTGCGCCAGAAGGCCAAAGCGGCCCCGGAATGAGCGACAGGATGAGTATCTCATGAGTTACTCATCTATGTGATTTGTGAGAAAAAGATTAGTTTGCAATGACGCTTTGGTCATTAGTTTCTGAGCGATGATTAAAAGAATATTAGTTGGTTGACGGATCAAAAGCAGACGGCTAGTGTTACGGTGCCCTCGCGCAATTCTCAGGGATTTCCCGCATGCTGCACCACCGGTTGCCTTACCGTCCCGATTGGGATGGGTTGAGAGCGATTGCCATCGTCGGTGTGATCTTTTGCCACGCTGGTTTTGGGCTTCCCGGCGGGTTTATCGGTGTGGACCTCTTCTTTGTCCTCTCCGGCTTTCTCATTGCCAAACTGATTTTCAAAGACATGGAAGAGGAGAAATTCTCCTTCATCGGGTTTTGGGAAAGACGGCTGCGCCGAATTCTTCCGGCGCTGGTCGCGGTCACCCTTTCCACCATGGTTGCCGGTTACTACATCATGGCCCCCGAGGCTTACCGGGCCTTGGGGCAATCGGCCATGGCCCTGACCGGCATGGCGTCCAATTTCTACTTTTGGTGGGACACGGGCTACTTTTCCGATGAGGCCGATTTCAAACCCTTACTTCATACCTGGTCGCTGGGAGTCGAGGAGCAGTTTTACTTCCTCATCGCGTTGGTGTTCCTCTTGCTCGCGCGGTCAGGCCAAATGAAGCGGGCCGCCTGGTGGATCGGCGGGCTGAGCGCGTTCTCCCTGCTTTGCAGCATCATTGGGGTCGCTCAGGAACAGGAATGGGCTTTCTTTCTTCTGCCTGCTCGGTTTTGGGAACTGGGAGCCGGGACCCTGCTTGCCATGGTCAAGCCGGCGCGTCTGCCGCGTTTTGCTTATGAATTGATGAGCTTTGTCGGTCTGGCAACCATTCTCCTTTGCTCTGTGCTTTACAGCAGCGATTTGCCCTTTCCCGGGTTGGCTGCCCTGCCGCCTGTGTTGGGGATGATCCTGCTCCTCTGGCCCAAAACCGAAGGGGCGCCCGCCTCGCTGATTCAGCAGGTTCTCGCACTGCCTCCGATCGCATTCCTCGGAAAAATCTCCTATCCGCTCTACCTTTGGCACTGGCCGCTGATCGCCTTCCAAAATTACTGGAGCTTTGATCCGCCCGAGGCATCGGCCCGAATCCAGCCCATGCTCCTTTGTCTGCTTCTTTCCGTGTTGACCTACTTTCTGATTGAGTTTCCCTTTCGCAGCCGCCTGATCCTCAGAGCGCCGAGGAATCTTCTGCGCGTTTCGGGCGCCATGGGTGTCGCGGTCATTGTGCTCGGTTTTGTCCTCATGGGATATCAAAAGTGGAAAAGCGATGCCCCCACCGATCCTGACCTGATCCAGGCGACGACCAAGCGGCCCGAGCACTACCTGATCAGTCGCAATCCCGGCCTGGAGGTGGACGACCCGGTCAAATTCGGCGATGAGAACGCCAGTCCCCAGATTCTCCTGTGGGGAGACAGCCATGCCATGGCGGTCCTACCGGCGATCGAATCGCTTTGCGAGATCAATGGCACTGCGGCGTTGGCGGCGACTCGCTTCATGACGCCTCCGATTAGCGAGCACCAGGGCCACGACGGAGACACATTCAATCGCTCAGTCATGGAGTTTTTGGAGACGCACACGATCAAAACCGTGATTCTGGCCGGCCACTGGTCCAACTACCTCGATCGAACCAGCGAGGCGGAGAGCCTGCTGGAAACGGTGGACAAGCTCCAGTCGATGGGGATCCGGGTCTTCTTCTTGAAGGATGTGCCCGACTTCCGCTACCATGTCCCGCGCATCATGACCATGAATACGACGCGCAAATTCGACATGCGTCGCCTTGGCGTGACGCGTTCGGAATACGAACAAGCCAATGTCGGCCAGGAAGAAATCCTTCCCGAGTTGGAGCGGCGCGGCGTGGTCGTTTTGAACCCCACACGCTTCTTTGCCTGGGACGAAGATCCGGACGTATTCTTACCCTTCGACTCGGCCGGCGTCCTCTATCGCGACGCCGACCACTTGAGCGTCCATGGGGCGCTCGCGATCAAGGATGTTTTTGAGCCGGTGTTTGAATGAGTCAGAAAAAGTCACTCTATTCCTTTCGATAGTCGCCAGCCAGTTTCAGTCTGGTTGGCATTTCTCTTGCCCGGGTGTTCCTTACGCAAAGCTACTTTTTTCCTTTGCATTGTCGCTTTCGACAATTGTCATGCATTTCGCTTTTTCACATGCTGGCCCCTAGACCTTAAACAAGCGTACCTCGATTGGTTTTTCGCGGTTGGCGGCTCGGTCTCGGGAGGCCAATAGTTTTATCGGCCCTGCCATTTTGAGGGTGTTTTTTGTGCATGTTTTGTTTCGGCATATTCACTTCGCTTTCCGGTCCGTTAACCTTTACCAAGCCGCGGCGGACTGGAGCATCCGTACTCCAGCATCGTGCTGATTTTTCAGCATCGCAGTTGGTTAAGCCTTTGAAAGAATGAAGGCAGCCATGGATTCCAACTCATCATCCGGTAGATAATTTGGCGTCCTGTGTTGACGATTTGACAGGGCAGCCTCATAAAGGCGTTGATGAAGGTTTTGAATTCCATTTGCAGAATCGTCTCCTTTTCGATCCGATGTTTTTCCCGGTCCGATCCTTTTCGAGGTTCGGGCCAGAGGGCCCACCAGGCCTTCAAGTTCCAAGCCAAAGAGGTCATCACCATGTAGGCCCAATTGGCTTCCATGGTGTCCACCGGCGCCGTCAGTGCGCACACCCCTTGTTTTAATTGGGCATGCAGGTTTTCCTGGTTGCAGCGCTGATTTGCCTCGAATACTATTTCTTGCGCGGGCCGTTCCTTGTCGTTGGTCAGGTAAAAAAAATAGCGGTACTCATCGAACAAGCGTTTTTGCCCCATCAAGAGGGTCAAATTCTTGCGCACCACAATCAACCGATACGCCTTCTTGCAAGCCACGGGCCGATAAAGGATTTCCGCGACATCCTCTCCATGCAACCGGATGTTGTCGAACTTGCGTTGTTTGACGATTTGCTCTTTGACCTTTACCGGCCGGGCCCGTTCCTTGGTCTTGATCTCGTAGCGAGCCGGTCGATTTAGCGGTTCCCAGGCATCCTCCGCCAAATTCTCGGCCAAAACGATCCGTTTCTTCGTGCTATCAAGACCGAAGATGAACTTTACTCGCTCATCCGTGTTCCAACGGTCCAGATGTTTCGTCTGGCTAAAATCGGTATCCCCGCGTAGCATGATTTTTTTGAACCCGCCCGTGACACATACACGGATCGCTCTGTCGACCTCGTCTGCCGCCCCCTCGTGTGACGGTCGATTGCCGGGCCGATTGACCACGCTCAAGATTTCCCCGGTTTGAGCCAGGGATACCACTAATGGGTGGTAACCCCATTTGCCTTCATAGTTGATATCCATGCCTGCTTTGCATTCCCCACCGGTTTCCACCATGGTGCCGTCCATGTCGATCCGGGCCAGGTCAAAGAATTCCTTGGGTTGACGCGACCAAACCTTTTGCCGAACTTCATCGAAGGCTTCCATCAGATTCCTGACATCTTTCGCTCGAAACCGCCTGCAGAAGTCTCCCGCCGTCGTCGGATCGGGAATCCGTCTGGCTCCAACGGCGTCGAGGTATACTTCGTCTTGGCGGCGAAGTTCCAGATCCTGCAAACAGGTCCCATCGCACAGTGCGTTGTAAGCCAGATTCAAAACGTGATCCGATTCGTGGTAGGGAAGGTGGAACTTGAGCAGGTGCAGATTGTTGTCGATCGCTTCGATCAACCCGATTCGTTTGGCCAACAAGTGGAATGCACCAATGCCGCCATGCGCAATTCCCCGATTCCGGTCACTGATCTCGTACCGAATGTTCGACGCCGTATGGACCGGTCTGGCGCAGTCACCAATCTTCGATTTGTCCAACCGATCAAGAATTCGACGCTTGCGCCAAGCCAGTTGGCGACCTATCTTATCTTTCACTCGAAACTCCTTTTTCGACGGCTGACGGTTTGATGTTCAACCAATCAGATGCCGCTGAATCCCAGGGAGTTTCGAGTTTTTTTCGTTTTATCCCACTTTCTTGCTTTCCGGGGATGCTTGGTTAAGGCCTAGAACGGGTGCAGTCTCCCTACGGAGCCGAAGCGTCGAGCGATTGCCCCAGGAGGATTGGAAGAAAGGGGTTGAGTCTTTGAAAAGGGTTTGAAGAAAGAGGCGCCTTCCCTTCAAAAGCATTAGCAAAAAGAAACCCATGAAGGAAAGGACGCCTCATGTCGTACTCTATGCATTTGCTTTCGGGATCGGCAACGGCTGGGTCGGTGGAAGTTTCGAAGAATTGTTTCGAGGGTCTTTTCAAGGGTGCCGAGTGGCGGTCTCTCATCGAGGCCAGCATCATGGACTTGGTCCGGGTAGTTCAAACGTTTTTGGGAAAGCCCGGTTCGGCGTCGTCGGTTTATGTATTTGAAAGGGAATTAGAGCAAGCCGGCCGAGAGTTTCTTCGTGGGCTCGTTCAATGGGTATTCAATCACCTTGAAGGAGACGATACGGCAGTTCTTCCAAAGCATGTGGTTTTTGAATCGGCTTCGTACACGCTTATCAAGAAAAAAACCCGGCAAGATGTTTGGACCCGATTTGGGAAAATATCGATGTGGCGGTTCGGCTATCGGTCCACGATCAAGGGGCATGATCTTTCCATATTTCCCCTAGCCAAGGTTCTTGGGCTAATCCACGGTGCAACGCCCGGTTTGGCGGAAGAGGTAGCACGATTGCTTGGCGAGGGGGGCATGACGCAAAGCCGAACCATGGATCGTCTTGCCAGGGATTTTGGAATTCATTTCGGAGTGAAAAAGCTAAGGCAGTTAGCGGGGGCGGTCTCCGAGGCGATGGCGGAGGAACGTCACCAAGCCCAGGTGGGCCGGTTGGAGCAATTGCTGATACAGGCAGATCGATCAAGCGGCGTCCACAAACCTGTAATCGCAGTGGGCCGGGACGGCGTAACCCTTGGAATGCGGATCAAGCTTGGCCGTTTGTTTGAAGTGGCAGCGACCGGAACGGTAACGGTGTTCGACCGGCGAGGCAATCGCTTGGGAACGGTGTATCTTGCTTATGTGCCCGAGCCAGGGCAACCAACCATGACGCGGGAACTGACAAGGCTTTTGAAGGACCTAATGAATCGTTGGAAAGGCCCGATGCCTCGAATGTGCTATGTCACGGATGCGGGGGAAAACGAAACAGGTTATTACCAAAAAGTTCTGAAACGGATGAAGCACCCTGTTACGGGCAAGCCACTGGAATGGATCCGGGTTCTGGATTTTTACCACGCGACTGTGCGGGTCTGGACGATGGCGGAACTGATCTTCGGAAAAAGAATCCGAGGAACACGCTGGGCGAGGAAGATGCTCAAGTGGTTGAAGTTGCCGGGCGGGATCAACCGGATTCTCCATTCGGCCGCGGCGATGCGGGACGGTTACCTAGCCAAATCAAAACGGAAGGAATTTGACCAAGCCTATCGTTACCTACGCACGCGGATGGCATTCATGAAATACGACCAATACCGCAAAAGGGGGATTCCCCAGGGAAGCGGCATTACCGAGGCCGCCTGCAAAACGGTTTACACCCAAAGGCTGAAACTGAGCGGGATGTCCTGGAAACGAGACGGGGCGCAGACGATTATCAATCTTCGCGTGATGATTTTAAGCGGAGTTTGGGACGAGGCATTCAAGGGATTCCTCCTGCAATCGGTGGAACCCAAAGTGAGGGGTCAAGCCAATTCCACTATTCGAGATCTTCAAATCGCCGCATAATCGGCGCAGCTGGGAGACTGCACCCCCTAGAACAGGCAGAAATGATCCTTCACCCCCATGCGCGTGAGCGGAATGAAAGTCAATTTTTCCAGGCCCAGGCATGGTTGGATCGAACTACAAATCGATGGTGATGACGGCAACTTTAACGAAGCGATATCCTGCACTCCCAACAATTTTCTTTTTGAACTGACGACAGCGCACTCGCTTGGCCTTCAGGGTGCATCTGCGGAGGCGCTGGCCTACTGCGAGCCGGTCCTGTTTGTCTTCACTATTTCGGTCGTTCCTGATTCTGGGGAATGTCTCGAGTCCAACAATCTCCAACTTGAGCCTTGGAAGGCGACTTTTTCCTTTCTCCTTGGGCCAGCTCGATTTCGATTCTAAAACAGCCATTGAACCCTTTCTAATCCTTGCGTGTGCCCTCCATGCTTGCCAAATTGCGCACCTACGCCCTTTCGGGCATCGATGCCGTCCCTGTCGAAGTGGAAGTCGATGTCAGCCCTGGCCAGACCAAGACTCTGATCGTCGGCTTGCCCGAAGCGGCAGTTCGGGAAAGCGTGCACCGAATCGAGCGTGCGCTCTTCAACCTGGGCTACCGGCCCGCCCAGGGCGCGACGGTGATTAATCTAGCGCCGGCCGATTTACGTAAGGACGCTGGGGCTTTTGATTTGCCTATCGCCTTGGGTTTGCTGGTGGCAACCCAGCAAATCTTGCCCGAACAACTTGAGGAGCACGCCTTTTCCGGCGAGTTGGCCCTGGATGGCAGCGTGCGGCCCATTAAAGGCGCACTTTCGATGGCGCTCGCCAGCCGCCGTGAAGGAATCAAACGGCTGGTCGTGCCGCGAACCAATGCCGCCGAGGCGGCGGTTGTTGATGGCCTGGAAGTGATCGGTGTCAACACGCTGGCCGAGGCGGTCAATCATCTGACGGGATCGATGCCGCTTGACCCGGTCCAGTGCCCCGCCGCGGAAATGTTCCAGAAGCTTGACCAATATCCCTTCGACTTCACCGATGTGCGCGGTCAGGAATATGCGAAACGAGCTCTTGTGATTGCCGCGGCGGGGAATCATAACCTCCTGATGCTTGGCCCGCCGGGCACGGGTAAGACGATGCTCGCCCAGCGCCTGGCGACCATTTTGCCCGCGCTTTTGCCCGACGAAAGTTTGCAAACCACGCAAATCTACAGCGCCATGGGTCGCCTCGATTTGAGTCAGGCGCTCTTGACCACTCGCCCTTTCCGTTCGCCTCACCACACCATTTCTGATGCAGGGATGGTCGGCGGCGGCAATCCGCCCTCACCGGGCGAAATCAGCCTGGCGCACAACGGGATCTTGTTCTTGGACGAGTTACCCGAGTTCAACAGGCGTAGCCTGGAAGTGTTGCGCCAACCGCTCGAAGAAGGGCGGGTGACCATTTCCCGATCCCTGTTGAGCACCACGTTTCCGGCACGGTTTGTACTCGTGGCCTCGATGAATCCTTGCCCTTGCGGATATTTGGGCGACCCGCGCCATGAATGCAAATGCACCCCCATCCAGATCGAGAAATACATGGGCCGCGTGAGCGGACCGCTGCTCGATCGCATCGACTTGCACATTGAAGTCGGCGCGGTGCCGTTTCGAGAACTGTCCAGCCAGGCCGACGGCACCTCCAGCGCGCAAATGCGCGAACAGGTGCAGAAAGCCCGGGCCTGCCAGGCGGAGCGCTTCGGCAACCAAAGCGACCTGCTCAATAGCCGCATGAATAGCCGGCTCTTACGCAAACATTGCACTCTGGAAGCCAGCGCCAAGAAAGTTTTGGAAAAAGCCATGTTGGATCTGGGTCTTTCGGCCCGTGCTCACGACCGGATCCTGCGAGTCGCCCGCACGATTTCCGACCTGGAAGGTCGGGAAAAGGTGGAGACGGAACAGGTGATCGAAGCGATCGGCTACCGGACGTTGGACAGAAAACTGTGGCGAAGATAGGGGAGGTTGCATCTCATCCCCATTGACCGATATCGTCGTAAAAAACTCCATTCAACCGAAGTCAGGCCAAGACCTTCAAAACGGGATTCTGTCCACCGACCCAGAAGCATAGAACTCGACTTTGTGGCGATTCGGGAAAGGTTGATCATTCATCGTCTACGCGGCGATTCCCAACAGAAGTCAAACAGGTTTTGACCGAATTCGCTGGAGGGGTTGAGCTTTGCCCCCAGGGAGAAGGATGGGATTTGGAAAGGTCCTAGTGGCCAGGTATCGCCATCGCCAGCAGTTGAAATCGCAAGGTGTTTTGAATAGACCAACCGAACGAAAGATGATTTTTATTACGCTGTTGATTCCTTGTTTTCGAAATAAAAACATCCCGAAATTTCTCCGGATGCCACAGGCTTTCGATTTCAAGTCAAATAACAAATGGCATATATTTAGCTTATTGTAAAAATAAATAATAAATATATGACTTGAAAAGAATGGCATTGTTTGCATGTAATATGATGGTGTGATTTTCTGTGTCGTATTTGATTTGCCAGATATTTTTGGGGAAATGAAAGGGCTTTGAGCGTGGCGTGACGCTTGGATATCAATGGATATCATTTAGAGAAATTCTAACGATGGATTGCAGGATTCATGAACGCCATCTATGGTCAAGCTTTAGCGTTTTATTTGTCAAGTCGTAGAGGCTCTGGTTATGAGGGAGGGCGATACATGGGTCAGGAAGTCGGTCATGGCGCGGCACCCGTGGCATTTCACCAGCTTTACAATGAAGTTTGCGACAAATTGAATTTATTTAAGTCCGAACCTCCAAGTTTTGCAAAATTAAGTGGAAAAGTAAAGGAGATTAAAGAAAGTATTGAAAAGTATAAAGTTGCCTATGGCATCGAGGAGCATGCCGATAGTTTTATTCCGCCGTTTATTTTTGAGGAATTACTTGAGGATTTAAGATCGAAGCGTGACTATGAGTTAACATTGCTCGCTATTGAGAAAACTAAAGATTTGATCAATTGTAAAAGGCAAAAGAAAACCTCCGTTTTACATGGTCATTATGAAGATTCTCGTTTGCATACCGGTACCTTCGATGGATTTGAGAAAGCGTTAGAAACGCTCAGTAATCGGCGGAAGGGCGCCAAACATTAATCCATCTCGACCTGCGGTTTTCCCTTCTTGGAGCCAATCATGTCGGTTCATGGCGCGATGATTTCATGCTACGAATGCGGATCCGCGGGGCTGCGCCAGCCCCCAGGTGGTAACGCCGTTTAGGGCGGTGACGACGAAGAAGATCGTTGTGCGGATGGTGGTCTTGGGCGTTCAGAAAATGCCGAAGGGAGCGCTGTGGCATTCCAATTCGATAGATGAAACCGGCGCCGAAGGTGGCAAGACCGCGGCCAATCGACTTAATAAGGAGCAATCGAACGAGAGAACCTCAAAAATGGAAGTTGGCTTGGACGGCCGACTGGCTGATTTCCTCCGGCAGCGCCTATAGATTAGTTAGGCCCACATAGTCTGGTGGCGTTGCGACCCACGCAAGGGAAGGGGAAGCATTCTTTGCGTACGCCGAATTCTTTGCGTACGCCGATGGAGTGTGCCTGCTTCTCTTGGAGAGTCAAAGCCGAAGGACCTACGAGGACTTGGAGTGATCGTTTGTTTGGATTCCTACCGTACTCGCGCCGTGCCGCTTTCCAAAAAATCTGCGAGAGCCGTGAGGGAAAACGTAGAGTTCAAGGACTTTGCGAAATACTGTGCATTGTCCATGGGCAATTTCAAATCGAGGATGACTCAAAGAGAAGAAGCTGGGTCAAAAAAGAGAATGCCAAGAGGTTAATACCCGATTTAACCGCAATGCAATAGATCTCAAGAGCTGCGCGGCAGCGCCCTACTTGACGCGATGGTCCTTTTTTTGCTAGTTTGCAAAGGAAGGGCGCACAAGGAACTGGCCTATTCGCAGCGAGTCGACCATCGACAAAGGCCTGCTCTTGACGGCACTTGATTCCATCGACATACGTCAATTCCCTCCATTGTATCCGACTCGGGAGACGGCAATGGCCTCCATCAAGCATTCCCATCTCCTGCTCAGCATGTTCTGGCTCGTTTGGTCCCTGCTTCCAGGCAGAGCGGCGCATGCTTCGCACCGAGAATTGGAAATCCTCAATCGCAAGGTCTATGTCTCGCAGTCCGGCGTGTTTCGCTTGGTCGTCGATCCAGGCGAGCGGCATGGCAGCGGCCCGGGGAATTACAGGTTGACGTGCCATGGCGTGGAAGTTTGGAGCGGCAAGCGCCCCTTCACTTTATGGAGAGCGATTGTCACCGATGATGGTACGGTTGCTGGTTATTCCTACAGCCATGGAGAGGACGACCTCAGGGGGATCGGTGACTTTCGCGTGGTCATCATCGATCCCAAGGGGACTGCGCGCTTCGAAGAGATCATCCCGCGCAAGCGCAGCCCGTACTTACACATGAGTCCGACCCCTTTGGCCCATGGACTCATTCACGACCCCGCGCACGATCGCATGATTGTGCGCGTCGCCCTTCCCGGTGTCACTGAACAAGAATCGGGCTGGCCGAGTTATCAACTTTCCACCGCCAAGAAAGCTGGGAATTTTGACCCAGAGTCCGTGAAACATCCTGCGAGCGATTCCAGCGATTTTCTCGATGCTCGGCCAGTTCCCGGCACAAGTCTCATGTTATGGCATTGGTGGGTGTCAACGGGGGGGCGCTCTCAATCCATGAACGGCGCTCGCTTCGCTTTGATGGATGCTCAAGGCGAAACGGTTTGGGAGTTGAATCTGCCGCGCGATTACACCGTTGCCGGCGATGAGAACGCCATGGAAAAGATCTACCGAGAAATTCACCGTGATGGCGCGATTCTCGACGGCTCGCAAAAGAACCGATTTAGCTTGCGTTTTGTAGCGGCCAATCAAAAGGTCACTTTTGAGGTTCGCCCGGCAGAGAACAAGACTTGGGCGGTCGCCGAAATCGCGCGAGGGAAATGGGAGGAACAGAATCCAGCGGAAAATCAGCAAGAATTCCCGCGGCTTTCGCTGCGGCCTTTGCGGTCGGTCTCGCTTCTCGATACCCATCGAAGACTCGCCAATCCGATACGTGATATCGAACGGTTTGCATTGGATGCAGAAGGCCGCATCGGTTTTCTTCGGTTCGAGCCCGATCGGACCGGGCCCACTTTTGTGCTCGTCAACGATTTGGGCCAGGTGGTTTGGTCGGTCAATCTTGAGGGACTGCGCCTTTCCACGGAGAATTTATCATCTGCCGATCTCGCCTGGATTGGGGGCAACCGCTTTTTACTCACCCTTTCCGGTTTCCGTGATGGGGGAAAGGCAAAAGCTTGGTGGATCGATGTCGAGCTAAAGCGAGTGACGGCGATACCACGGTTCGTCTGCCCCTCGGTCCAGTCCCTGGCCGGGTTTCACGATGGTCGTTTCTTGGTCCTTTCCGGCCGTAGAGAATCGGTTCATCTCTTTGGAGCGGACGGAACAGAGCGATGCGTGTTCGCAAAGCAGTCTGACCCAACACCTGGAGTCGTTTTCAGCCCGATCGCCGTTACCTTCACCTCGGACGGGAACGTCGCCATCGCGCACCGCGACAGCGCATTCTTGTCGATCTTTGCGCCCGACGGCGCCCACCGCAAGACGATCGATCTCGCCCAGGCCTGGCAACGCTCGCCGATCCAACTTTTTGCCATGGCCAACGATCCCCATGGGGGTTTCCTGGTTACCGATTTCCAAAGTCGGTCTCCCGTCGTCCGAATGGATGACGACGCCACGATCCTTGAAGAGTTCCTGGCAAGCTACCCGGGCGGCAAGATGTCGGCGAAATTGCAATATTGCCAGGTGGCGCCCGATGGACGCCTGTGGGCGACTGATGAGCAGGCATTGGTCCGTTTGGATGAGTCGGGCATGGTGGACCGCGTGTTGGGCGAAAGGCCCGATTCGGACACATTGACGGAGGTGGGGCATGTCGCGGTCAATAACAAGGGACAGATCTTGGCGGTTGACCGCAGATCGGCTTCGGTTCACGTTTTTGATGCAGAGGGGAAGCGTGTACGCGTCCACCGACCGCAACCAGCCGATTTTTTCATCGGAGCGCGCTCTTACAAGCTGACTGCCATGGACAATGAAGAGGTGTATTTGAATGCGGATCCGGTCGATGATCGCTTCTTGCACTTTTCATCGACTGGTAAGCGATTGGGCTTCGACTATCTATTTTGGTGGAGCCTCAAGGTGCGTTTCTCTTCAGGGCGGTTGTATCCGCGCGCCGACCTTGGCCGCTGGATCGCCGACCGGGAGCAATTGGGAGTCCTGAACATCCATGGCCAGGTGGAACGGTTCATCGACCGCGATCCGCAGGGGAACTGGTTCACCGACCTCCATCACGCGGCGATCGCGCCGGACGGTTCCCTTGCGATCTTGTGCGATGACTATTTGAGCGGGAAGCTCAATTGTAGGCTCCTCATTTACGATCCTGCCGGGCATCCGGTCTGCAACTGGAAAGTGCCGTTTTTAACAGAGTCGTATGCTCCCATGGCGTTCGACGGGGAACGGATCGCGCTGGCTCAAGACCAGAAAATCTTTCTACTCTCCACCACCGGCCAGCCTCTTGGCGTTTTTGCACCGCATCTGAAGGACAAGGAGAAGCGGACTCCGGTTCCTTTCCTGCCGGCTCACCAAAAACAACTTTGGGTGTACGACGGGTCCGCGACGATGCTTCGTTATGCCTTGCCTCAGTAGGAAAGCTCTAAACTCTCACTGCAACCGCTAAAGCCCATCCACTTTATTCCCCCTGAGCGAAATTCGGCGAACGAGATTCGTGATATCAAGCAGGGGGTTCGCCTTTGGGGATGCCAGGACTAGACATTGAGAATTCTGAGTTTCCCACTTCGGATCTTTTTGGCGACACCAAGAAAGTAACCGACCAGAGAGCGACTGCATCGTCTAATCCCGAACGATGATGGGTCGTATTGTAAGACCCCGCCAAATAAACCTGGCGCAAAAAACTGCACGCCACCGGCGCCGTCCGTTGCGAATGGTATCCAGTGAGAATTCCAAATACCGTCCGCGTCATGCGGAACGGTCAACACTTTGAACCAATGAGGCAGTGATCGCCAGATACCTTCCCGGGGCGGGCAATTGCGCAACATGTTGGTGTGCCATGTCGTGATTTCTTCCGCTGGAATGAGCGAAAAGGAACAGGTGAAGTGACGAGTAAACTGATCGGGCAAGTATCCAGAGAGGTTAATGCCATTGGTCGATGAGTAGAGGTGAACGAGGGGAGTAGGTAACTCGGCCCCTGTGGAGTCCTTGGTGGTCGCGAGGCTCTCAGGGTTTACTGGCTTTAGAATGCGGGTGGAGATATCACCAATCTGGGTTGTGATCGCGGCAATCAATGAGTTCCATGCGCTGGTTTCTCGATTCGTCATTCCATTGCCCATCTGGAAACAATTAGCTTTGAACCGCACACGGCATCAATCATTGCGACGCAGCTATTCCTGATGCAGCGCAATGATAAGATTTTGTGCAATGGTAGGCTACGGAGTCATCTCGAAGTGCCTACGGATTTTGCTGCAAACGATGGGCTTTTGTGGTTACAGTGGTCTTATTTCATGTCGCCTGGCGGGCGTATTTTCACTTGGAAAGGTGCGAGGATCTGTAGGTGAAGGGAGGCAGGGGGACCTTGAACACAATATCGTCGGACGACACATCCTCCCATTCGTCGCGACCCCCCGAGTCGATGCCATTTTTGCCGACACTATAGAGAACGAAACCTCCCTCCGGCGTTTTGCGATAGCAGGGGTTGCCTCCAGAATAGAGATCCCGGGAAACATCCTTCAGATATTTCGGAACGAGATCTTTCAGGGAATCGGGGTATTTTCCGGAGTCGCTACGGAATTTTGCCAGGGCCAGCGAGGTGAAGAATAGCCGTTTGGCCTCCTCGGCTTGGTCGCTCGCTTCTTGGGCCAAACGAATGTCAACCAGAGCCCAGTGCGCCACTTCCAATCCAATCAAGTTCGCGCTAATCCTGGGGGCAAACGGCTGTTGCCACCAGGGTTTCGAATCCTTGTCCAGATCCATCGATACCTTCCTATTTTCTCTTGAGTATCGATCAACAGTTTGTTTGACCGCCTTGCGTCGAGCTTGATCGTCCGGAATTTTTAGGTCGCTAATGACGTTGTCGATGCATTGATTGGAAAATCGTAAAAGTTCTGTATAGTTGGCCGCATTCGTTATGGACCGGATCAAATCGCTTTGTCTTGGCGCGCTTGATGTGAAATGATAGCTAATTAAATGCTCAATTTTGGAATATCCAAATTTATTGGCAGTTAAGATTTCATTCAATAAGACCAATCGATCGGCCTGATCGACCAGGTCGATCAAGCGAGGAAACGGCGGCAGCGCAGAAAGCTGTCGCTCTAGAGAATCTAACTCGGACCGCGAAAAGGGAGCGTGAGAAAGCAAACCATGAAGGCTTTCATATAAATCCGATTCCCAATGAAGAAGTCGAGCAAGATCCTTGGAACAATTGGGTTGAATCGAGTGAATTAGGCTCATGGCGGACAGGAGCGTTTGTCTGGCCGCAGGGAATTCACTGTTGTGAATTTCCTGCATGGCCCGGCACCTCAGCAGGCTAAGGAACACTTCGATTTCATAAGCCGGCATCGATTTGGCTCTGCGAAGCCCGGCGGACGGGTTCTCCTTGTCGGGATCGACCATGGGAAAGAAATAGTGAGATTTGCGGCAAGCTTGAAGCGCAGTCTCCAAGGGCTGCCGGTTGCGTTCGATCCAGGAGGCGAGATGAGCGTGGTTCTCCTTTCTCCAGGGCCTTTTTGAACAAAGCAGGGGCCAATCGTTGGAAATGTCCAAACGTTCGTTCTTGGTCAGCGTCGTTTCTTTTTGCAGGAAACCGTCGAAGCTGATCAGGTAGTCTTCTCCCGAAGGAGGTGGCGGCACACCCAGAAGGTCGTAGTAGCGCCAAGGAAGCGGTTCGCTACCGGGTGGACACGGCCCGATGGCTTTTAGCAAGGCAACGACCCGATTCTCTTGCGGATCGACCCCCTTGGATGATCGTCGGTTAATCGCCTCTTCGTAATCGGGATAGCCTTCCGCGTCGATCGGTTCGGTGATGTAGGTCGTATCCTTGCCGATACGAAACCGCGGGGCGAAATGCCCCGAAGGGGGGCGTACTGAAGCAGGAGGAAGGAGCGTAATGAGAAGCCAAACCAATGCTCCCGTCAAACCAACTCCAACAGCCATCCACAAGAGTCTTTTTGGCGAGCCCATATTGGAAATCACCTAGGCAAAGGAATTCACTATTTACAGTATAGTCTAAGAATGGAATCCGCGCGCCGCCTTTGGTCGGTGCGTTGCCGACTGCAAGCGGATCGGTGTGATTCATGCCGGCGGACAAGTGGCTTTCATTTTGACTATTGGAATTCCATAATTTCCTATCCGTTATGGATACGATGAATCCGTCTTTTCTGACAAGGGCCAAAACCGGCTGCCCATAACGTCCCATGAGATTCCATGGGACTTAACTGATTTGTGAGCAATGGGAAACCATAGAATTGGGACAGGGAAAAGCTCCTATTCCTTCTGGTCCGGGAGACTGCGATGACCCCTGCTCGTCGTTCTGTGATCCTTTTCGCGCTCGCCTGTCTGTTTTCCGACCTTGGTCAAACGGTCCCTCTGACCGCGGCGCAGCGGGGACCCGCCATCCTCGATCCGAAAACGTACACCTCTCCTTCCGGTGTCTTTCGTCTGCAAGTCGACCCCAGCCAACCTTATGGTGGAGGCGCCGGTACCTACCGATTGACTCGCGATGGCAAGGAAGTCTGGAGTGGGAAGCGCCCGTTCACGCTTTGGCAAGCCGCCGTCAGCGATGACGGAACGGTGGCCGGCTACGCCTATAGCCAGGGGCGGGACGCCATTTCGAACATTGGAGATTTTCGAGTTGTCATCATCGATCCCAAGGGAGTAACGCGCCTCGAACAAATCACGCAGCGCACCCGGAGCCGATTTTTTCACACGAGTGCCAATCCCCTGGCGAGCGGCCTGATCCTCGATCCTGCCAACGATCGACTCGTTATCCGTATTCCAGACGAGGATCTGAATCGCAAAACCGAGGACTGGCAGCAATTTCAGCTTTCGACGGGAAAATACACGGGATCGTTCGAACCGGGTCCTTTCAAAAAAATGTCCACCGTTGCCTCCTGGATACTCGATGCGAAGCCCATACCCGGTACCACCCTGACCCTGGTGCATAGTTGGCACGTCAGCAAAGGCGAATCCCAAACCGAGCAGGGGGCTTTGTTCGCCCTGATTGACGCCAAGGGCCATGTTGTCTGGGACTTGGACCTGCCGAAAGACTACATGAAATTAGACGATAAGAACGCATGGGAGAAAATCCGGCAAGAGGTTTCCAGGGATGGGATGATCCTCGATACCTCGCAAAAAGACCGGTTCTCGGTGCGATTCTTCGCACTCAATCAGATGGTGATGTTTGAGGTGAAACAGCCCAAGAACGAGGCGTGTACTGTCACTGAGATCGATCGAAGGCCTTTCGTAAGCTCCGCGCCCGTAGCGCCGAAGCTCCAAGACTTCCGGCAGCTCTCGCTGCGAGCGCTGAAGCCAATCACCTTTGTTTCCTCAGATCCGTCGTCGGCGGGCGAAATACGCGATATCGAACAGTTTACCATGGACGGCACGGGGCGCATTGCCTTCCTGCGCTCTGTCCCCGGCAAGGCCGCTCCCTCTTTTGTGCTCATCACCGATCAGGGACAGGTCATCTGCACGATCGATCTTGAGGGGTTGGGAATTCGCAAAGAGGACTTTGCAAGGAACAATCTCACCTGGGTGGGGGGCCACCGCTTCCTTTTCACGAGTTCGCTCATCGTGAAGGAAGCAAAGGCCAGGGCCTGGTGGATTGATGCTAACCAAAAGGAAGTCGTGGCCGTGCAGCGCTTCGATTGCCCCGCGATCGAATCTGTGAACGGATTTCACGATGGCCGCTTCGTGGTGCTTACCCTGTCTTCGAAACGCGTTTATCTCTATAGCGCCGATGGAGAACTGCTTCACGGGTTCCCCCAGGGGAATGATTCGGCACCCGGGGCCTTATTCAGTCCCATGGATGCAATCTTTACCTCAGATGGCAAGATTGTGGTTGGCGATTTGACCAAGAATACCGTGACCATCTTCAAGGGGGATGGCTCCCACCTCGTTACGGTTGACCTCCAGGATATCTGGAAACGAAGGCCTAGTTATCTCTCGAAGATCGCTCGAGACGTCAAGGGCGGGTACCTGATTGTCGATTTTCAGGGAAATCCACCCATCATCAGGATGAAAGACGATCGAACGGTTCGCCAGCAATTGACTGCAAAATATCCGGATAACCGGACATCGCCCCAGTTGCAAAGGTGTCAGGTGGCTTCCGATGGGCGCCTCTGGGCCAGCGATGGCCAGGCATTCGTCCGCCTGAACGACTCCGGCGTTGTGGATCGGGTGCTCGGCGGCAAACCCGATCCTGAGATCCTTCAGGAGGTGGGTGAGGTCGAGGTCACTGGCAAAGGGCAAATCTACGCGGTCGACTCGCGGACGGCTTCGGTTCATGTGTTCGATGCCGAAGGCAAGCGCCTTATGGTGCTCAAATCGAACCCGACCGATTTTGAGATGAAGGCCGGTTTGTTCAAACTGGCCGTGATGGACAATCAGGAGGTCTACTTGAGTTCTGCCTTCGACCGCATGGGGCAGTTTTTGCAATTTTCCGCCGACGGCAAGCGGTTAGGCTTCGATTCTCTGTTCTGGTGGAAATGGAAGGTATCCTCCATTGGACCGACTTTGTATCCGCGGGCGGGCCTGGGCCGCTGGGTTGTCGACCTGCGGCACATTGGTTTGCTCAACGCCAAGGGCGGCGTCGAGCGGGTGATTGATCGGGATCCGGCTGGAAAATGGTTTCAACACCTCCACGGCGGGGCCGTCGCGCCCGATGGGACGCTCGCTGTTCTGAGCGGTAATAGTCCCTTGGGGACGCGACAATTGAAACTACTCATTTACGATCCCACGGGAAAGCCGATTCAAAGTCTAGATTTGCCGTTTTTGCAAAGCTCTTATGCTCCAATGGCTTTCGATGGCGAGCGCATCGCGCTGCTTCATGAAAAGAGCATTCTATTTCTTTCCGCCAAGGGGCAGCCCATTGGAGTTTTCGCACCGAACCTCAACGGCAAGGAAAAGGGGCACATCGGCCCCTACTTGCCGGCAGAACAAAAGGAGCTGTGGATACACGATGGCGCAGGTACCATGCTTCGCTACTCCCTGCCGCAATAAATACTCGCTTCGGTTCGCATCAAACGGGATCTTTGCATTGCCAGAGGTCAAAGATCTTAACTGGGTCCTTCACGTAGAGTTCCACGAAACATCCGAACGAAGGGCCAATCTGCTTTCGTGTCTCACCCGCAGGGATAAATACGCCGAAGTCTTCACCAGTCTCGGTTATTCCGCTGGGGCGGCGCTCTGACAAAAAGAGGAATTACAGAAATTGATGACGTGGCCTCACGGATAGGCTGGTTCGGTAGTATTAATAAATAAAAAAGCGTGCTAAATGGCCCCTGTAAAATGAATGGCATTTAATGGTGGATTTTTAGGAAAACATGCTTCTGTAATAAAAGTGATTTATAAAACTAGATTTAATTATCTTGCATTAATTTGTCGCCAAGTATAGCTTTTTGATCTTCCTTTAAGATCGTCGGGCTGATGCGAAGCCGACCTGGGTGATTTTTTAGCTCGTCGAATGCCGCGTCAGACAGCCGTTCAAGTCCTTTCAGACCAAGAACTTGCCCCTTGTGTTTTGCCAATGCGTGCGCTTGTTCGACAGTCAAGTTCCTGGCTCCATCGAAATAGAGGCGGCCGTGGAAGGCCGCTAAACCCTCGCAGGCTTCGGCACTGGGAAGGATCGTTCCGTTAAACTTGAGAACCTCTCCTGAGAATTGCGCGAGTGAACGAGCAGCAGACTTGGAGATGGTGCGCAGCCCAGAAAAATTAAGAGATTTTGCTTGAAATCGGGAAAGGTCATCCGCCTGCTCGGTCGTAATTTCCTTGAAGCCCAAACCAAGGTTATTTCGGAAAGAAGCAAGTTGGTGGGATACCGCGGGCGGCAAGCCACTTAAACCATACAGGCTCAAATCCGCGTTCGAGTTGGCCAAGTACCCAGCCGACTCAGGCGAGAGTTCCTTTAACCCATTCAAATACAATATGCCTTGAAGCTGGCTTAAGCCCTGCGCCGCGGAATCATCGATCTTTTTTATCCCATCAAGGGAAAGATATCCGCGCGGGTGCTTGCCGAGAACGTTGGCCAGTGCAGGTGGCAGCATTTTTATCCCGTCGAGATGCAGGTTGCCTTCGAACAAAACCAGTTCACTTGCCGTTTTGTCTTTCAGCTCCTCCAACCCGTTCAAAGCGAGAAGCTCGCCCTTAAAACCCGCAAGTGCTTTTGCGCCGGCGGCATTGAGATGTTTCACCCCATCCAGTTGCATATACCGGCATTTGAAGTCTCCAAGAACCTTTGCTGTGTCGGCAGAAATCTCTCCTAATCCGCTCAAAACGATTCCATAGCCCTGGAAAGCTGATAACGCTTTGGCGGGCTCACGATCCAAATAGCGAATGCCACTCAAGGTCAACATGTTACACTGAAGGGCTGCAAGCGCTTGAGCCGTCTCCTCGGAGAGTTCTTCCAGTCCAGATAGGTCCATCACTTTGCCGCGAAACTGGGAAAGGATCTTTGCTACATCGGTGGGTAGCTCCTTGAGCCCGGAAAGCAATACATTGCCTTGGACAAGTGTAGCAATTTCAGCCAGTTCCGGATCGAGCTCTTTATAGAGTTGCAGACTTAATTCGTTGGTAGTTTTGGCGTGCTCTCTGAGTGATTTAAGTATTTCAGGTTTTAAGCTTGAGCCATTATAAAGGGTGTTTCCAAGGATTCGTTTTTGTCGCCAATTTAATAGATTAGAATTAATAACGATTTGACCTGAATGATTTTTTAATTCGTTGACCACGGCATCGGATACCTGTTCCAAGCCTCTTAAATCCAAGTGAGTGCCTTTGTGTTTGGCAAGGGCTTTGGCCTGCTCCGGATTCAATTCTTTTAGCCCCAGATACAAATTCCCTGGGTAAACGGCGAGTTCCGCACAGACATCAACGGCTGGGGTTTCTAGACCTTGAAGGGAGAGATTTTGTCCCTTGAACTTTGCTAGAGACCCGGCGGACGACCGCGTAATCTCCTTGAGACCATTCAGGTCAAGACGACCAGCTTGATAATTGGCAAATTCATCGGCGACGGCTTGCGTGATGCTCTTCAGGCCGTTCAAGTTAAGTTGCTTACGAAACGCTCCCAGGGAATTTGCGACGGGCAGGGGCAGGTCGATCAGCCCGTCCACGGTCAAGTCCCCATTGAGTTTTGCCAGGTGCCGCGCTGTTTCGGGGGAGATCTCCTTCAGTTCGTTAAGGGACAAGGGTCCGGCGTGCCGACTCAAGGCTTCGGCCACGCGCTCGTCGATATTTTTCAATCCGCCAAGCCAAAGTAGCCCGGATCGATGGGTGCTAAGGATCTCGGCTAGATCGAGCGGCAAATTGTTGATTCCGTTCAGGCCCAAGGCGCCGCGGTAGTGAACCAATTGTTTGGCCGATTCTTTTTCTAAAACCGTTAACCCGTGCAGATAGAGGTGTCCTCCTCTGAAGGAAGAAAGGCTCGTGGCGATTGCGGGGGCGAGTTGCTTCAGGCCACTGAGGCTTAGAAGCTGGCACTGAAAGCCTGCCAACCACTGCGCGGTCTTGGGAGAGAATTCTCTGATTCCATGGAGCCACAACGCACCTCGATATGGGGTCAAGCCCCTCGCGACGTTGAAATTCAACCGTTCAAGGCCGCTCAGGTCGAGTTGCTGACAGCGTAACGTCGCAAGTGACTGCGCCGTGGCCTCGGAGATTTCTTTTAGCCCAGAAAGGGAGAGAGACTCGCCGCGGAAGCGGACGAGGATGTTTTCCGTTTCGGGAGAAAGTTCCTTCAATCCATCCAGGTTCACTCTGCCCCGGCAGCAAATGGCAATTTCGGCCTGCGCTGGACTTAGCTTTTCATACTTCGACCAATCGAGCAAAGGGGCCTTCCGCGCAGCCTCTTTGAACTCTTTGGTTTTCTCGGGAGTGAGGTTGGTTTGTTCCTGAGGGTGCCCAGGGGCAGCGGTGCAGGCCACAAGCAGGATCGGGCCGAGCCAGAAAATGGGGCGGAATGTTGGCATCGTTGTTCTCACCGAAAGGAACGATTTTGGTTAGTAGGATTTTATTGAATCGGTTCTGCATTGTCATCGTACTTATGAAGTGAACCGCGATCAAGGATTTGGCAATCGGCAATGGCGAAGGGAAGTCCTCACAAAGAGAGAAGAATTTTCTAAAACTAGCTGATTCACTAAAGATTAGGGGCACGCCACAACTTATCGCCAAGCATCGTTTTCTGATTTTGCTTCAGGATGAATGGATTGATGAGAAGTTGACCTGGGTGTTTCTTGAGCTCTTCCACAGTCGCATCCGTCAAACCGCCAAGCCCTCTCAATCCCAGAAAGGTTCCCTGGTGTTTTGCCCGTGCCCTTGCTTGCTCGACGCTCAAATTCCTGATTCCGTCCAAACACAATGTGCCTTGAAAGGCTGAGAGCTTATTGCAGATTTCTACATTGGGAGATCGAATGCCCCCAAGATACAGAGTCTCGCCGGAAAACTGTGCTAAATAATCGGCGATAGTACCTGTAACCTCTTCCAATCCATTTAATAGGAGGCCTTTTGCTTCGTATTTGGAAAAATTATCGGCCTGGATAGGTGTGATTTTCTTGATTCCTTCCAAACCAAGTAAATAGCGATAAGGTGCCAGTTCCGAGGAGACGGCAGGAGGCAAATCGGTCAGGCCTTTCAGTTGAAGGTCCCCCTCCAACTTGGCGAAATGGCTTGCAGTTGTCGCAGAAATCTCCTTCAAACCACCAAGTAGCAACGCTCCCTTGTGCGCGCTCAAAGCTTCCGCCGAAGAGTCTTCGATGTTTTGCAATCCCTCAAGGCTAAGGGCTCCGGGTTGATGTTTGGCAAGGGCCTTAGCCAAGGGGAGAGGCAATTTCTTGATTCCATCAAGCTTCAAATTTCCTCGGAACTCAACGAGCTCACGGGCGGTCAGTTCTTTCAAGTCCGTGATCCCGTCCAAATACAACTGCTTGCCTTGGAATTGGGCGAGGCCTTGAGCGCCTGCTTTGGACAATTCTCGTAACCTGGCAAGGGATAAGCGTTGGCATTGAAAAGTTCCAATCGCTTTGGCCGTATCGGCCGAAATCTCATCCAGCCCTCCCAGCGCCAGTGCTTCGCCGTGAAATGCGCTGAGCGCCGCCGCGATTTCGGGGTCCAAGAAGCTGAGCCCGTTTAACTGCAATTCGTTGCAGCGTGACCTGGCCCCCATTCTCTGGACCAAAAAACGGCAAACTTAAGCTCCAATATTCCACCTTTAAATGTCTTTTGTGTCTGTAGCCCAAGCATGTTGTTTCGCCACACGGCCCTTCACGGGAGGAGGGGCGTGGGGCGAATCAACATGCGCCCCTTAGCTTAATCGGCTTTCCATAGTAGACTTCTGAAGGAAATCTATAATTTAGCGCCTGATGATATCGTTGTTCATTGTAGTATCTGAAATACGCGTTTATGTGCTGGTTCAGCGTGAACTGGAAGAATTGGCTCAACGAGTTAGTTACAAGTTGGCCTCAATTTGAGGTTCAAGGCATTGTAGGATTGTTGATTTTCGGATCTACGGGTTCCTCCCTGGGTTTCTCGTTGCTTCGGATGTCAGCCAGTATGGGCAAAGGTACGGCGAGCCTTTTGCAAAGGTCGATTGCCGCGTCATACGGCGATTGACTCGTGGCTTTGGTCCACAAGTCCAAGGCGTTTCCAGATCGGCCGCATTTGAAGCAGTGGAAGGCGTTCTTGTCCAGGTTGGCCGAGAAGCAGCGAGAGATTCCGGAAGTAGATCCATGAAGTGGGCATGGACCGCGTCGCTGTGCACCTTGGCTGGTCGTGGGCTGGAATCCAAGCAACGATAGTACGGCCGCAAGGCTCACGACCGCTTTGACAGCAATGAAGTCGATGGCTGGCCGAACCGGCGCTGCGGACGGCCGCTGCGGCTCTTGGCGTTGAACCTGACGCAACTGCTGGCGCCGCTCCCGTGCTTCATTGAGCTTCCTGTCCCGTTCGAGGAAGATCTCTTTGTCCTTGCCATTGAGCCTGTCCTGGGGGGTGACATATCCGATCGCGGAGTTGAGTCGAACGGTGTTGTAATGGGCGGTGAAATCCGCAACCAAGCGTCGTGCGTCTTCGAGGGACAGCGGCACCATAACCCGGATGCACTCGCCTTTAAGCGTCTTGTGCCAGCGTTCGATCTTGCCGTTGGATTGGGGGTAATACGGCGATGTTTTGACATGGGTCATGCCAGCAACGCGAATGAATTCCTTGAAGTCCTTGGCAACGAACTGAGGTCCATTGTCACTGATGATCCGCGGCCGTGCATTTGGGTGGCTTTCGCGAGCGCGCTGAAGGATGGTTTCCACATCGGATTCCTCCATTTTCTCCCGGATTTCCCAATGGACGATGAATCGGCTCGCTCCGTCGAGAATTGAACAGAGGAAGTAAAAGGTGCCGGCAATGTTGAGGTAACTGACATCAATGTGCCAGTGCTCATGCGGGGCGAGCGGTTGAACGAAGCCCGTGCCTTTCTTTGAAGGCGCGGGTGAAGAACCGGCCAGCAATCCAGCGCGTTTCAACACACGATAGACGCTGGCCGGACTGCATGCGACAACATCGGCATCGAGCATCATGAACGTCAGGCGTCGATACCCTTCGAGTGGATGAAGCCGATTGAATACGCGGATCTTCTCCTTCTCATCATCGGTCAGCCAATGATCGCGCGGCACCAGCGCATTGTGCTCGTTCACCTTGCCGAAGCGCTGCTTCCAATCGTGAAACTTGCTGGAACCGATGCCGACCCAGCCGACAAAACGTGCCTTCGGAATCTCGGTCTTGCCATTCCAGAGGTTGATGAAATCAACAACGATATCACGGGTATCGTGAGGAACCCAGCAGCCTTTCAGGTCTCCCCAAGCTCTTTTTTTAAAAGGACATGCTCTTCCATGAGCTCAGCAAGCACGGCGTCCTTACGCTGAAGCTTTGCCTCAAGCCGCTCGATCTTCTGGTTCTTGGCATCCTCGACCGCCTTCGACTTGCGGCCGTTATCGAACGCTGTGTGGCCGTTCTCGAAAAACTCCTTGAGCCAGGCATAAAACTGGGTCGGGTAAATGTCGTACTCATCGCACAAATCCGACACCGCGACCTTGTCGATCAGGTGCCTCTTGAGGATTGCTACCTTCTCACTGCCCGAAAAATGACGCCGTGCCTTTTTCATCGCGATTCACCCTCAGGTTAAAATTAACCCGATCGGGCCGATCTTCCAGTTCCGGCTGAGGCAAAACACACCCATCATCAGGATGAAAGACGATCGAACGGTTCGCCAGCAATTGACTGCAAAATATCCGGATAACCGGACATCGCCCCAGTTGCAAAGGTGTCAGGTGGCTTCCGATGGGCGCCTCTGGGCCAGCGATGGCCAGGCATTCGTCCGCCTGAACGACTCCGGCGTTGTGGATCGGGTGCTCGGCGGCAAACCCGATCCTGAGATCCTTCAGGAGGTGGGTGAGGTCGAGGTCACTGGCAAAGGGCAAATCTACGCGGTCGACTCGCGGACGGCTTCGGTTCATGTGTTCGATGCCGAAGGCAAGCGCCTTATGGTGCTCAAATCGAACCCGACCGATTTTGAGATGAAGGCCGGTTTGTTCAAACTGGCCGTGATGGACAATCAGGAGGTCTACTTGAGTTCTGCCTTCGACCGCATGGGGCAGTTTTTGTAATTTTCCGCCGACGGCAAGCGGTTGGGCTTCGATTCTCTGTTCTGGTGGAAATGGAAGGCATCCTCCATTGGACCGACTTTGTATCCGCGGGCGGGCCTGGGCCGGTGGGTTGTCGACCTGCGGCACATTGGTTTGCTCAACGCCAAGGGCGGCGTCGAGCGGGTGATTGATCGGGATCCGGCTGGAAAATGGTTTCAACACCTCCACGGCGGGGCCGTCGCGCCCGATGGGACGCTCGCTGTTCTGAGCGGTAATAGTCCCTTGGGGACGCGACAATTGAAACTACTCATTTACGATCCCACGGGAAAGCCGATTCAAAGTCTAGATTTGCCGTTTTTGCAAAGCTCTTATGCTCCAATGGCTTTCGATGGCGAGCGCATCGCGCTGCTTCATGAAAAGAGCATTCTATTTCTTTCCGCCAAGGGGCAGCCCATTGGAGTTTTCGCACCGAACCTCAACGGCAAGGAAAAGGGGCACATCGGCCCCTACTTGCCGGCACAACAAAAGGAGCTGTGGGTGCACGATGGCGCAGGTACCATGCTTCGCTACTCCCGGCCGCAATAAATACTCGCTTCAGTTCGCATCAAACGGGATCTTTGCATTGCCAGAGGTCAAAGATCTTTACAGGATCCTTCAAGTAAAGGAACATGAACGATTCGAACGAGGGACCAATCTGCTTTCCCGTCGTGCTTTCTGGGGCACAAACTCCGAGGTCTTCCCCGGAAGGAGTGAATCGTATCATAGGCCAAAGTTCAGGAAAGCAATAATTTGCAAATAAAATATCCGTGTATGAGTTCTGTTTAACGCGGCTTACTTCCAAGTGAGGATTCATGAGCTCAAGGGAAACAAACCAATTCACTTCTTCGGCGGTATACCCGTCTTACATGCCAATGGAAATTAAAAAATGCCCTCAAAATGGGGATGGCAGTTTAAATCGACGCTGTCGCTCAAATTCTCCAATGAACGAGACAGATGCCTTCCCTCCGCATTCACCGCGCAACGAGATCCATGCTAATATTGGCGCAATCTCTGAAAAAGGATGGTCATGTCACTTGCCGTCCAATTTGATCGGCAGCAATGCCAGAGCGGTGAACCAGTCTCGATTGGGTTGTGAAACCGTTGACTTGGGATCTCGCCACAGAGTGTTGCCAAGTATTTCCTTCTGTTTTTTACTTAGGGATTTCATATTGATTACTAATTTTCCAGGGTGTTTTTTCAATTCTTCGGCAACCTGGTCGGATATCTTGCCAAGACTTCTCAATGCTAAGTATTTACCCTTGTGATTGGCCAATGCTCGAGCCTGTTCGATGGTCAGAGATTTGATACCATCTAAATAAAGAATGCCAGAAAAAGCAGCTAGCTCCTCGCAGACTTCAGTGGTGGGATTCATGATGCCTTCGAGATTGAGATAGCCTCCGGAAAACTGTGCCAGAGAGTGGGCGATTGGTTTGGAAATTTCTTTTAATCCATTCAATAGAAGGCTTTCTGCCTCGTACCTGGAAAAATCATCGGCCTGAATCGCAGTGATTTTTCTAAGCCCTCCCATTTCAAGCTGATGACGAAAGACTGCAAGCTCTGCAGAGACTGCGGGGAGCAATTCAGTGAGTCCATTCAACTGGAGGTCGCCGTCCAATTGAGCCAAGTGCCGCGCGGTTGTCGCGGAAATCTCTTTCAGTCCTTCCAGGAATAACGCTCCACCGTGTCGGCTCAAGGCTTCCGCCGTTAAGTCATCGATTTTTTGCAAGCCGTGGAGCGCCAGGTAGCCACGGCGATGCGCGGCTAGAGTTTTGGCCAACTTAGGTGTTAAGGTCTTGAGCCCATCAAGTTCCAGCCCACCCCGGAATTCGATGAGCTGGCTTGCGGTCTCGTCATTCAATTTCGTCAGCCCGTTCAAACGGAGGATTTCGCCTTGGAAATTTGCAAGTCCTTTGGCGCTTGTTGACGACAACTGTTTGAGGCCACTGAGTGTCAATTGTTGGCACTGGAGTGTGCCAATCACCTCCGCGGCTTTGGGGGATAGGTCAATGATGCCTTTCATTGCCACTCCAGTTCCCTTGAAGGTGGATAAGGCTCTGGCGGCATCTGGGTCCAACTCGCGCAGTCCGTTCAGGTGCAGGTAGCAGTTCATTTTGGCGAGGTGTTGAGCCGTCTCGGCGGAAATTTCCTCCAGCCCCGATAGCTCTAGTTCTGTCCCATGAAACTGAGAAAGAATTTTTGCGACTTCGGGAGGCAGCTCCTTGAGCTTTGAAAGCAATACGATGCCCTTGCCAAGTGTAGCGATTTCGGCCAGTTCCGGATCGAGCTCTTCATAAAGTTGGAGACTGAATTTTTGGGAAGTTTTAGCGTGCTCCCTGAGAGATTTAAGAACTTCAGGTGTTAAATTCGAACCGCCAAAAAGAGTGTTTCCAAGGATTCTTTTTTGTTTCCAATCTAATAGTTTGGAGTTAATAACGATTTGACCTGGATGCTTTTTTAATTCGTTGATCACCGCATCCGATACTTGTTCCAGTTTTTTTAAACCCAGGAAATTGCCTTTGTGTTTGGCGAGAGCCTTGGCCTGCTCCAGATTCAATACCCTTGCCCCCAGATACAGATTTCCTGGGTAGACAGCGAGTTCCTCACAGACTTCGAAGGTCGGGCTCTTCAAACCTTGAAGGTGTAGATCATGTCCTCTGAATTTGGCCAGTGACTTCGCGGTCGATTGGGTGATTTCCTGAAGGCCATCCAGGTTGAGACGATCGGCCTGAGATTGGGAGAATTCATCGGCCAGCGCTTGATTGATGTTCCGCAGGCCATCCAACCTAAGTTTTTTGCGAAATGCTGCCAGGGGACGGGCCACCGCCGGTGGCAAATCAGTGAGGCCGTCAAGCGTCAGATTTGCATTGAGTTTTGCGAGATTCTTCGCGGTTTCGGGGGAGATCTCTTTGAGGCCATCAAGGTTTAGAATGCCGACGTGCCGGCTTAAAGCTTCCGCGACCCTATCGTCGATCTTTTCCAGGCCCTTAAGTGACAGGTATCCAATTCGATGTGTGCTCAGAATCTCAGCCAAGGGGACCGAAAGCACCTTAATTCCATTGAGACCCAATCCTGCCCTAAATTGGACAAGTATTTTGGCGGCTT
This sequence comes from Gemmataceae bacterium, assembly GCA_965226945.1. Taxonomy (GTDB): domain Bacteria; phylum Planctomycetota; class Planctomycetia; order Gemmatales; family Gemmataceae; genus SYLG01. Next base: position 6,863,803 of record OZ245717.1, read on the forward strand.
CTTCGTCTAGGTCGGTGAGGCCATTCAATCGAAGATTCGTTCCCTTGAAGGCGATAAGACCCTTGGCGATGGCAGGATGGAGTTTCATCAGACCATTGAGTTCCAGGTCCTGGCACTGCAAACCAGCCAAGCCTTTTGCCGCGTCAAGTGGGATTTCTTTCAGTCCTGCAAGCACCAACCGCCCTTTAAAGGCAGTTAGGTCCTTAACGAGATTCGGTTCCAGCCGATCGAGGCCGCTCAAGTCCAATGATTGACAACGCAGTGCGGCTAAGGCTTGTGCTGTGTCGGTCGAGATCTCCTTTAGCCCGGAAAGGATAAGGGAATCGCCCCGGAAGCGAACGAGGATGGTTTCGGCCTCAGGCGTTAAGTCCTTCAGTCCCGAGAGATTCACATCGCCCCGGCAGCAAATGGCAATTTCGGCCTGCGCTGGACTGAGCTTGTCATACTTCGACCAGTCGAGCAAAGGAGCCTTCCGCGCTGCTTCTTTGTGCTCTTTGATTTTTTCGGGAGTGAGATTGGCTTGGTCTTGAGCGTGTGCCGCGCTTGCGACCCATCCGGAAATCAGGAGCAGGCTCAGGCAAAAGATCCCGCGGATACTCTGCATTGTTGTTCCCATCCAGAGGGAGGACATTGATTGATAGGGTGTTTAGGTAATGGGTTCTCTCTTGCTATCGTATTTGTGCGGCGACGAGATAACAAGCAAAGGGGTGCCCAGGGTTTGCTGACGATCGGCTTTCAGAAGCTGTAGGAGAACCCGATGACAAAAGCCGTGCGAAATATTGGGACACCGGTTCGCCCCGTCGCCTTGTTCGGCGTCGCCCTTACTGGTGTGTTCGCGAGCGCTGCTCTTGGCGCCGTTACCAACGCCATCAATGGCTGGGCCAGGCCGTTCTATTTCTTCATCAGAATGCGCTGAGGAAGCGTTGAAGACATTTGACGCTCAAGCATTGCCCAAGCCAGTCTGGAAGGGCTGTTGTTCGGGTTGATGTTTTCGCTGATTTTTACCACCGGCGTCGGATGGATGTCGCGTGCCTCGGTCCCTTACCGATTCGCAGTTTTGCATCTTCTTGGCATCGTTGGGGCGGCTTCGATTTGCTGGGTGCTGGGGGGGGTGATTGGTATCGGACTGGCGGCGCTGGCCCCGAGGGCTACAGGCATCCTTTTCGAGAATGATCAGACGCATTGGGGCCGGTGCTTGGTGCCCTTATTCCCCGGCTGGTTCCCAGGGAAATTCCATCTGATCGGCGGTTTTGCGCGCCAGATCGTTGCCGTAGAGTTTGGCAACGACATGGAGGCTCATGTCGATGCCCGACGAAATGCCGGCGGAGCTGATGATGTTGCCGCTTTCCACGAAGATGCAACCGCCGTGCACGGTGGTCTTCGGTGCATTTTCCTTGAGCAGATCAATCGCGGCATGGTGCGTGGTCGCTTCCTTGCCGTCGAGCAGACCGGCCTTGGCAAGAATCAGCGAGCCGGTGCAGACCGACAAGAGTAATTCTGCCTTGGCGGCTTTCTCCTTCACCCAGTCAAGGACGACCCCGTTGTGCATTTCCGTGCGAGCGCCCTGGCCTCCGGGGATGAGCAGAATATCCAGTGGCGGGCAATCGTTAATGCGGCAGTGAGGGTTCACGCTCAGGCCGCCCCGGGCGCCGATCGGCCGCGATTTTTCCGCGACGATCATCACTTGCAAGGCGGGCTTTTCCATGAGGCGATTGGCGACCGAGAAGACCTCGAATGGTCCGCAGAAATCGAGAACCTCGACCTCGTCGAAAATCAGGATGCCGAGGGTCTTGCCGGTGCTCATCGCGAGAGGCCTTTCTTGGTCGGGATGGCGGTTGTGAATAGTATCGTCCTAGGAAAGATCCGGCTTTTGTATCCAGTGAATTTTGGGGCTGGCCGAAGAATCGATTTTGTCTGACTTGCCGCTTGTTTGGGTTTTCCATGCCCGATTGGAAGCAAAGAGCGAAGATTCTTATCGACCTCGGCCGTTATGGCGAGGCCATTGCCGCGTTGCTCGAGGCTCTGGCAGAGCAACCCGACGATGCCTTCGTGTATTCGCAATTGGCCTACTGCCATACAAGTCGTGGGGATAAGGAGCTGGCCCTGGCGGCGGCTTACAAGGCCGTATTGTTAGCGCCCAATCAGGGGCATACCCACTATAGTTTGGCGCTCTGTCAATTGCGCGCCAATCAGCCGGTTTTGGCGCAGGTCGCCATCGTCTCCGCCCTGCACCGGAATCCGACCGATACCGGCACGCTGGTATTGGCCGCGCGCATCGCCGTCGCTTGCGCCAATCGAGAGGCCGCCTGCCACCTGCTGGACTCGGCGCTTGAGCTGGACCCCACCCAAAAAGAGGCTCGAAATCTGAAAGTGGAAATTCTCCTCCAAGAGCAAAGAAAGGAAGAAGCGAAAACGATCAATGAAGAGACTTTGCGGTTGCATCCGGAAGACCCCTATGCCGTGGAAGTTCACGCATGGATGTTGAAGGAAGCCGGTCAGCTCAGAGAGGCCGAGGAACGATACGACGAGGTTCTGCGGTTAAATCCGCATTCACAATCGTCGAAACAAGTCAAAATCATCCTATTAAAAGAGAAAAGTAAACTCTCGAAGTTTTTTTTGTCTTTTGGAGATCGCTATTCCGGTGATCGATCTGGGTTCTTTTTGTTGTTCTCGTGCGCCTCTGTATCGCTGTTTGTTCTCTATTTATTTGGTGATAAAGATAGGTATTTGGATTTTCCTAAGGTGGCAGCGAAGTCTCTTCTCCTTGTTCTCATCTGTTCGCGATTTTCAGGTCCATTGTCCGATGCCTTTCTCGGTCATTCGAGATGGGGGCTGCTTGAGCGTCGTGAGATCTTGCATGGCCGTTGGATTGCGTGTCTGGTGTTCCTATCCGTGCCTGCCCACTACGCGACCGTGTGTTTGCCCACCGATGCGCAGTTCTTGGGGGCCATCGCCTTCGTTACCCCCTTGGCCTGGACCATTCCGCTGACAGAGTACTTTTTTTGTGATTCTCCCAGTCGAGAGCGCGAGCTTTACCGGTTGGCATTCGCCTTCTGTCTTCTGGCGCTCCTTGGCGTCCTCCTCACATTCTGGCCAATGGGGATTGCAGCGCGGGACACGGGCGCTTCGCGCTGGTTTCCCACCTTGCCGAATGACCCGATCCATGGTGCCGGCGTCATGATCTTTGCCGTGTTGGCTTTGCTGGCGCTAGCGGTCGGCTATCGGGTCAAGGGGCGGTCATAAAGAAGGAATGGGCTGGGAGTAGATGCCACGCCGACCACCCGCGATTCTGTAAAAAGCCAAGCAAATCATGGCCTTCGTTTCCGTGGTACCTCATGCCCGATTTCGTCGACAAAGCGGAAATGCTCTTTGACCTTGGCCGATTCGATTTGGCCATCGCCGAACTGATCAAGGCCCTGGCCGAAGACCCGGACGATGCCTGGGTTCATGCCAATCTCGCCCGGTGCCATTTGGCCCTGGGAAGTCCGCTCAAGGCACTCGCCGCGGCACGGCAGGCGGCCGAATTGGCCCCCGATCAGGAATTCGCCCATTACTGGATGGCGGCGTGCCAGCGGTTGGGAGGCGATCTTGAGTCGGCGAGTGCATCCATTGACGAGGCGGTGCGCCTCAATCCGCTAGGCCTCGCCTCGTTGACGCTCGCGGGAAGGATCGCTGCTGAGCGTCTGCAATGGTTTGAGGCCTCGAATCTGCTTGACCGGGCTTTGGCGGTTGACCCCTCGTTTGCCGAGGCAAGGAATCTCAAAACCTATGGGCTGATGCAAACCGGAAACCACGCGCTTGCGAAATGGTTCAATGACGAAACGCTCCGCCTTCATCCCGAAGATGGTTTTGCCCTTTATGTGAAGGGATGCGATTCCTGGCAACATGGGGATCCAGACAAGGCGTCGGACTGCTTCGAACAGGCGTTGAGGTGGGATCCCCAGTGCGCACCGACTCGCCGTGCGAAAATCGATTTAGAAAAAATCAAAAACCCATTCCTGGGACGATTATTGCGGCTGCGGCAGTTTAAAATCGCTGATAATATTGTGCTTCATTATACTTTTTTATTTTTTATGGTATTTGGTTTCATTTGGTGTTTTAATATCGAAAAAATGACATTGAAAAATAATGATATAGGTGTTGGCCTGAATGTACTATTCATTTTCTTGCTCCTCGGGCCGTGGACGATGGACCCGCTGACCGATTTTTTCCTCAATGCCAAGGGGCGCCATTTTCTTACGGCGGAAGAAGTGCGGCAGGCGAATGCAACTGCGGCCTTGATGGGCATTGCGTTTCTTGGCATCCCGCTGATGATTTTTCTTTCTCGAGATTGGTGGATCGTGGGCGGTTACACCTATCTGTTTCCCTTCTTGTTCCTGTTGCCGATCCTGGGAATTCTCTCAGAGAAAAGAAAGTACAGAAAAACCCTATTCGTGCTGATGTCGATCATGGCCGGTTGGTTACTAGCCGGCGGGTGCTTGGTGATCGGGTCCGTTTTGATTCCCTTTCCCGATACTCCGTTTGAGTTCAAGCGGATCATGGAAGAACCTAACCGCCCCGAAGCGCTCAGGATCTTTGGCTTTTGGTGCTGGAATCTGATACCTCTTTTTGCGCTTCCTTGCGCTTTCCTCGTCAAGAAGGGATGAATCCGTCGCGGAATTAGAGAATCGGCGTGGAAAACCACAGGCTGCCTGGTGCGTTGGATCTGTCCCGTGCTGGCCATTCGAGTCAAAACGGCGCGTTGCGCGAACCTGCCTTCCCTCCGAAATCACCGCGATTGATAGAATCAAGGTGACCGGTTTTTCTTCCAGGACTCTGGTGCCCAATGTCTTCCCCTGATCCGTTGGCGGCGCTTCGCGAAGCGCTCAAATTTTCCCCCGATAACCTGCCATTGCGTATCCACCTCGCCGAATCGCTGCGAAACTTATCGCGCTTCGCCGAAGCCGAAACCGAATACAAAAACGCGCTGGCCCAGTGGCCGGAATCGCAGCCTCTCAAAGTGGGGCTGGCGCAGACCTTTTTCAGCCAGGGGAAGCCCGGTCCGGCGCTGGTGATCGTTGAAGATCTGATCAAAAACCCCAATACGCCCGCCGCCGCAATTCTGCTCCATGCCCGCTTGCTCGAACGGGCGGGAGAGGTTGGCCGCGCCGTCCATCAATACAAGGAAGCGGTGAACCTCGATCCCGCCCTCGAGGATGCCGAGTTTGCCGGCCGGCTGGGAATCGACGCCGACCCGGGCGAATCGGAGGTCATCGAGGGGCGCATCGGCGTTCCGGAAGGCGACGGCGGAGAATCGCCACTGCCGCAGATCGAGCGGCCCAAAACCACCTTTGCCGAGGTCGGGGGCATGGATTCGGTGAAAGAGGATATCCAGCTTAAAATCATTCACCCAATGCGTCACCCGGAACTGTACAAGGCCTATGGCAAATCGGTGGGTGGAGGCATCCTCCTTTACGGACCTCCCGGCTGCGGCAAGACGCATCTGGCGCGGGCGACCGCCGGCGAAGTGAAGGCCGGGTTCATCAGCGTCGGAATCAACGACATCCTCGACATGTGGATGGGTAACAGCGAGCGCAATTTGCACGGAATTTTCGAACAGGCCCGCCGCAATCAACCCTGCGTGCTTTTCTTCGATGAAGTTGACGCGCTGGCCGCCAGCCGTTCCGACATGAAGCAAAGCGCCGGACGCATGATCATCAATCAGTTCCTGGCCGAACTTGATGGGGTCAAGGCCTCCAACGAGGGCCTGCTCATTTTGGCGGCGACGAATGCTCCGTGGCACCTCGATCCCGCGTTTCGCCGGCCTGGCCGCTTTGGCCAGGTCATTTTTGTGCCCCCGCCCGATGGACCGGCCCGGGCGTCGATCTTGCGGATCTTGCTCAAGGGCAAGCCGACCAAGGATGTCGACTTCGAATCGATCGCCAAGCGCACCGACGGATTTAGCGGCGCCGATTTGCAAGGGCTCGTCGAATCGACGATTGAGACAAAATTGCGCGAGGCGCTGAAAACAGGCAAGCCGTTGCCGATCACCACGGGCGATTTGACCACGGCCGCGGCGAAACTGCGGCCGACGACCAAGGAGTGGTTTGGCACGGCGCGCAACTACGCGCTTTATGCCAACCAGGGCGGCGCTTACGACGACATCCTCAAATATCTGAAAATGTGAGTTCCCGTGAGCAGCCCCATGTCGGTTCATTTTCAACGCGCCTTTTTGCTTTATAACCAGGGCAATTTCGAAGCCGCCGCCAAGGAGTTTCGCCAGACCCTGGCCGAGATGCCGGAGATGGCGCTCGCTCATGCGTTTCTTTCTCTTTGCCTGTCCAACCTGGACCAAAACAAGGAAGCGACCGAGGAGGCCCAGGCCGCGATTTTTCATGACCCTGAAGAGTCGTCGGGCCATTTTGCGCTGGCGAAGGCCTTTTATGGCCGCAATCGTTTCAAGGAGGCGGAAGGGGCGCTGCAGGAGGCGATTCGCCTGGCACCGCATGAGTCCTACCACTACGCCCTGCTCAGTTCGCTGAAAATGCAGCAGAGCGATTGGCAAGGCGGCCTCGATGCCGCGGAAATGGGCCTGGAATTCGAACCGGAAGATCCCGCCTGCAACAACCTCAAGGCCATGGCCCTGGTCAAGCTCGGCCGCAAAAAGGAAGCGGGTGAAGCGCTGGAAGGGGCGCTGGAACGCGACCCCGACGACGCCTTCAGCCATGCCAATCAAGGCTGGTCCTACCTTCACGAAGGCGATCCGAACAAGGCGCTTGAGCACTTTCGCGAGGCCTTGCGCCTTGAGCCCAATTTGGAATTCGCTCGCTTGGGGATGATCGAATCGCTCAAGGCGCGCTACTGGATCTACCGGGTCATCCTCGGCTATTTTCTGTGGATGTCGAAACTCAGTCCCCAGGCGCGCTGGGGTGTTGTGATTGGTCTTTTCTTCTTGCAGAGCTTTATCGCGTCGACAGCCCGGGCCAACCCCGAGTTAGAACCTTATTTGGATCCCATATTAAAGATCTATTTGGTGTTTGTTATCACCACCTGGACCGCGGAGCCGCTATCGAACCTGTTATTGCGCTTGACCCGCCTGGGAAATATGGCGCTGACCAAAGAAGAACGCGTGCAGTCGAACTGGGTCGGCGGTGTCGTCGGCGCGGCGCTCGCCGTTGCGCTTTACGCCATCGTTTCCGGTGGCCTTTATTCGCTCGTCGCCTGGCTGGTTGCCATGAACCTCGTTCTTTTGATTTTTCCCATTTCGTCTTACTTCTCCTGCTCCAAGGGCTGGCCCAGGAAGGTGATGGCGGTGTTTGGCCTGGCGATGGTGGCCCTCATGTTTTTGGGCATCGGGCTCGTGGTCAAAGGGATTCAGGAGTTCCGGGGAGAAGAGGACCAGCAGTCGATTGCCACCATCAAGAGCGGAATTGACTGGCTCGTCAAGAACACCTGGCTTGCTCTCATTTCTTCGTTCGTTGGGGCATCGCTTTCCGGAGTGCGCGTCAAGGAATAGGCAAACCAAGAGCTGAGGGTGGATGCTTGACGCGAGTATGCCCCACGGCCGTGCCCGTTTTTCCTGAACGCAAAGATCGTGGCGCCTCCGAAGAAACACCCGTGGGCAGCCCGTTGTAATCAAGGAGTCTGCGATTTCGTTTTGAAGGAAGGAACCGTGATCATGTCGATTCGATCATTTGCCGCCAGTTTTCTGATGCTCCTCGTAGGGACCGCACCGTGTTCACAGGGGCTCTGCGCCGACGAACCGGCGCAAGCCGTTCCCGCCGACCTTGCCCAGGTGGCCAAGGAGATCAAAGAGCGCGTGGACAAGGATCAGGCCGCGAGAAAAGCCTTCACCGACTGGACCAAAAAGAACGGCCAACCCAACGATCCCAAGATCACGCTGGCTCAGAAAACCGAGCTGCTCCTGAAGGTGGCGGAAATGTCCAAGACCGATCAGGAGAATACCGCCTGGCTCAAAAAGGTGGTCGATCGGCATGGCTGGCTGACTGCAAGCAAGGTCGGTGCCGAAGCCGCCAGTTCGGCCTGGTTGATGGTGCAGCATGCCGACAAGGATCCCAAGTTTCAGCGCAAATGTCTGGACCTGATGGCGCCGTTGCCGCCTGGCGAAGTGAAGCCGAGCGACCTGGCGCTACTGACCGATCGCGTGTTGCTTGCGGAAGGGAAGAAACAGCTTTATGGTTCGCAGTTTGAAGCCAAAGGCGGGAAATGGATGCCCAAGCCCATTGAGGATGAAGCGCACGTCGACGAGCGGCGCAAGAAGGTCGGTCTTCCCCCTCTGGCCGAATATGCGAAGATTTTTGACGAGATCTACGGCAAGCCCTAAACCTTGCTGCATTCCGCCAGCGGCTTAATCTTCTTTATTCTTCTTTTTTCTTCTTTAATCTTCATCCGGGTCGGCCGGGGCGCCATTGCCCGGTTTGCGCACTGGCCGCTCGGGTTTGAGCGGCATGTCGACTTTCTTGCCGCGCGACATGTGCGTGGCGGCCAAATCTTCGAGCAGGGGGCTCACGGCGGCGGTTGCCGTCAAATAGATCATCGCGGCGCTGGCAAGGGGGTTGGCTTCGGGAGGCGGTTCCTGAAAAACTCCGGGAACAAGCGCTTCCACTTCAACCGCTTGCTTATGGCGTTGCCACATCTCCTCATTGCGCGGCGCCAGGTCGTCAACCTGCCCGTTGAGGAAGGGATTGGTCAGTTCGGCCAACTCACGGATATGTTGTTGATCGCTCATGCAACCATTCTACATCAGCCGAGCGCGACAGAAAAAGGTCTTTCCTTGGGCCAGGCGAGGATATTGTCGCTGGGTATCGGCATCTTGTCTGGATCCCAGGGGGTCTCGAGCCCCGAATGCGCGCAAAAGCCGAGAAATCGATAGTTCAGCGCCCGGAACTGGTTAAGTAGGCGGATGACGCTGCTTTTTTGTGAGATCAGCGCCTTTTCCATCAGTTCGAAGAGCACCACCGGCCGGAATTTCTCGAGGGTTCGGCCCGCACCTTCCACGACCTTGGCCTCGGCCCCTTCGACATCGATTTTGATCAGATCGAGACGTTTCAACTGCCGTTCGGTGACCAGGTCGTCGAGTTTGCGCACCGAAACGACTTCGTCGGCTTCCGCGCCGATCTTGTAACCGAATTCTCCCAGGGTGTTCTGGCCGGCGTGGGTGGCCTCGGCGATCTTGAGCGCGGCGGTGCCGCTGCGATTGGCCAGTGCGCAGGGAAATACCTCGATGGGCAAGTTAGGATTGCGATGCACATTCGCTTGCAGTTGGCGCAGTTCGCGCCGGCTGGGCTCGAAGGCCCAAACCGTTCCGCCCGGGCCGACCTTGGCGCCACCTAGTAGCGCAAAAAGCCCTTCATTCGCCCCCACGTCGATGAAGGTCATTCCGGCTTGCAAGAACCGGTCCAGAAAGGCCATTTCATTCGGTTCGATGCACCCCCCGATGAAAACCTGCTGGCTGACATCGTTGGACAGCAAGATCTCCACCTGGGTTCCGTGATGCCAGGGAATCACCACGGGCAGGAATTTGCCGAGGTCTTTGCACTCTTGCCAGAGCTTGCGCCGCGCACCAAATCCTTCGGTGCCATGGTCCCAGTCGATGTTGAAGCGCCAGCCTGGGTAGGGCGACAGCGGTCGCAAAAACGCGATTTTTTCAGCAGCTTCGCAGAGGTGCGGATCGGAATTGTCCATCGATCACAATCCCCCGGCCCAGATCGAGCGCCCGCCATCGACCGGCAGGCAAACCCCGGTGATGAAAGGGTTCTGGATCAGGCTCCAGACCGCGAGTGCCACTTCTTGCGGTGAACCTTCGCGCCGCACCAGCGTCGCATCGATCACCGCCTTTTTTTCCACTTCCGCCATCTCTGGAGGCAACAGGACCGGCCCCGGTTCGATGCAGTTGACACGGACCCTGGGGTTGGCCGTTCCCAATTCGACCGCCAGTGCCCGGGTGATCGTGGGAATCGAGCCTTTCGAAGCGAAATAAGCCAGGTAATTGCGGTAAGGGCGTGCCACCGCCCAGTCGCCCATCAGAATGATCGTGCCTCCATCCCGCTGGCGCACCATCCGCTTGCCTGCCGCCAGGCTCGGCAGCAGGGTTCCGAGCTGATTTGCCCGGTAGTTCTCCTCAATGTCGTTTGCCGTAATTTGATCCCAGGGAACCGGTTTCCAGATGGCGGCCGCGTGAACCATCGCATCGATCCAGCCTGCGTCGCGATCGATTTGCGCGAACATGGCTTCCACATCTTTTTCGCAGGCCAAATCGGCCTGAAACCAGATCGGTTCGGTCCCGGCATCGCGCAGTGCGGCGTCGATTTCTTGCCTTTCGGCATGATCGGTGCGGTAATGCAAGAGCGGCTGCCAGCCCTGATGCGCCAGGTGCAAGGCGACCTGGTAGCCGACGCGTTTGCGGCCGGCGCCCAGAATCAGAAACTTGGGTGGGTATTGCATGGAAGGTTGGCAACTGCTCTGGGATCACCGGCGCGGCGATGCTTGTGGCTTTTGGTACTGGGACACGACCTGTTCGCATCCTAGGATAGCGTTTGCGTTCAAGGAGAGAGTTTGATGGATTTGAGTATCGAAAACCTCAAGATTGCCGCCATCACGATCGCCGTTTTGGTCGGGATCAAGCTGTTGTTTGTCTTGATCTATAGCGGCGGCCACATTGGGCGGATCGGCGCCGCGTGGACGGCATCTCTTCAAGCGCTGAAGGGATCGGCCCCGGCTTCTGTCAAGCCCACGGCCGTGCCCCGAGAAGATCCGGCAGTGAAATTAAGGCTTCTGGGCTTATTGCAGCGCGATTCCCGCCTGGTCGATTTCCTCATGGAGAATATCCAGGGAGTTGAAGATGCCCAAATTGCCGCGGCGGTGCGTGAAATTCAGCCAAAGGCGCAGGCGGCGCTGAAGAAATTCATCGACCTGGTCCCGTGTGTCTCCCTTCCGGAAGGCGCGGACATCGAGGTCCCTGTCGGCCATCACCCTTCGCACTTCAAGGTGACCGGAAATGTGCCGCCCCATCCTCCTTACAAGGGCGTCCTGCGCCACCCCGGCTGGAAGGCCAATCGGGTCGATATTCCCGCCTTGGCCAAGGGGGAAGATGGCATGATTATCGAGCCGACCGAAGTCGAAATTGCCTGAGCCCTTTGCGGTGAGTCACCAACCGATGAGTTCCAGCCGTTTTGTCGTGGGAATCGACCTGGGGACCACCAACCTCGCCCTTTCTTACTGGGACGCGCTCGCTCCGGAAGAACCGTCCCCCTCTTCGGCAGGTGCCTCCAGCGAGAAGGGCGGCGCGGTCGCACTGCACGATCTGGCGATTCCACAACTGGTTCAGCCTGGCCAGATCGAGGAAAAACCCCTCCTTCCTTCGTTTCTCTATTTGAGTGCGCCCAACGAATTTCCCGCCGGCAGCCTTGATTTGCCCTGGGCCAAGGGCAGGGATTTCGCCGTGGGCGAGCTGGCCCGTGCTCAGGGCTTGAAGGTTCCGACCAGGCAAGTCGTTTCGGCGAAGAGCTGGCTTTGCCATCACGGGGTTGACCGGCGTGCGCCGATCTTGCCCTGGAAATCGCCGCCGGGCTCTCGGATGGTTTCTCCCATCGAGGCGTGCGCGCTTTATTTGCAGGAACTGGTCTTCGCCTGGAATCAGGTGCATCCGAACGATCCGCTGGGATCTCAGGATGTCGTGCTGACCGTACCCGCCTCGTTCGACGCGGTGGCCAGGGAATTGACGCTCGAAGCCGCGGCCAGGGCAGGGCTGACCCAGGTGCAATTGTTCGAAGAGCCGCAAAGCGCCTTTTACGCCTGGATTCAAAGCCGCCAGGAAACGTGGCGCCGCGAAGTCGAGGTAGGCGAAGTCATCTTGGTGTGCGATATCGGTGGCGGAACGACCGATTTTTCGCTGATTTTGGTGGGGCAGGCCGAGGGCAATCTGGAATTGTCGCGGCTGGCCGTGGGCGATCATATCTTGCTTGGCGGCGACAATATGGACTGGGCGCTGGCCCATTTCGCCGCCAAGAAGTTCGAAGCCAAGGGCCATAAACTCGATGCGGCTCAAATGCTCATGCTTTTGGCCAGTTGCCGCGCCGCCAAGGAAAGCCTGCTGGGAGAGAATGCCCCGAAATCGATGGAAGTGCGCGTGCTGGGTCGCGGCAGCCGCCTCATGGCGGGATCGCTCAAGGAGGAGTTGACGAGAGAAGAAATTCACTCGGTGCTGCTGGAAGGCTTTTTACCGGTCGTGGATCTGCAAACGCCGGTGAACAAGGCACGTTCCTTTGGGCTTCAGGAAATGGGGCTGCCTTATGCCAGCGACCCGGCGATTAGCCGCCACATGGCGCAGTTTTTAAGGCGGCAGGCCGATGCCATTGCGGAAAAATTGGCGGCGCTTGGCAAAAGCGGCAGCCTGCCAACCGCCTTACTCTTTAATGGGGGCGTGCTCAAGTCTCAGGGGATTCGCGATCGTGTCGTCGGCCAGGTCAATCAATGGCGTCAGGCGGCGGGGCAGGGACCTGTCAAGGTTCTGGAGCACGCTCACCTCGATCTCGCGGTAGCGCGCGGTGCGACCGTTCATGGTCTGGCAAAACGGGGCCACGGTATCCGCATACGTGGTGGATCGGCCCGGTCTTACTACCTTGGCGTCGAAATCCCCGCTCCGGCGGTGCCAGGCGCACTACCCCCCATCAAGGCCCTTTGCGTGGTTCCTCATGGGATGGAGGAAGGTCAATCTCGGGAGATTCCTGGTGTTGAACTAAGCCTTTTGGTTGGCGAAACGGCCCATTTCCGCTTTTTTGGCAGCAATCGCCGCCGGGAGGATCAACTGGGGGAGTGGCTCGATCCGATTCCTGAAGAGCTGGAAGAATTGCCCGGAGTGGAAACCGCTTTGCCCTCCAGTTCGGCCGAGGAGTGGGTTCCGGTGCGCCTCAAGACGGTCCTCACCGACGTCGGTGCATTGGAACTGTGGTGCCAAACCGAGGATGTTTCGCGCCAGTGGCGTCTGGAGTTCAACACCCGCGCCGGCTTGTAAGCGGGGAATTCCCAAAGGTTTAAGTGGTTTGGGTTGGCTTGGAGGCGCTTTTGCGTTAAGGTACGTTCAAGATTTCTTACCCGTTGCGCGGCGCCTGATGGTCAACGGCCACGCATTGGATTTCCTTGTGCCTTGATGGCCGACTTCTAAGAATAAGTTGTGAATGAGTCGACGGAAACGAGAGCCTGTTTTATGAATCGCAAGCCTGAGCTAAATGGGTCCTTCTGGATTGTCGTGACGCTGGCGGTGGTTTACACCACCGCCTACCGGTTGGTGCCCGCCTGGGTGATTCCCAACCTGGTGCCGGTGGGAGCTCTCGCTTTTTTTTGCGGCCTGGTGGGTCGAAACCCTTTTCTGGCGCTCGTTCCGCTTGGGGTGATGGCATTCACCGACGCCTTGCTGTATGCGGCGCTGAGTTACCCCCCCTACTTGCTCGTTTATTTTTGCGTGATCATTTACACGCTGCTGGGTTGGTTGGCCTCGCGCGGATCGTTTGCCGCGCAGGCCGTGAATCTAGGTCTTGGCAGCCTGGCCTTTTTCCTGATTTCCAATTTCGCGACCTGGTGGCAGTACCGCTTACCCGTGGAAGAGATGGCGGGCCTTGGGATGGTGCAAAAAGGCTCCGACCTGTTCCTCTTTGAAATCTGGTATGCCGACAGTTTCTATGGTCTGATGACTTGCTACGGCATGGGCCTGACTTTCTTTGGCAAAACCCTGATTGCCGATTTCGTTTTCACCGGTCTGTTCTTCGCGGCTTACGGCGCCTTTGAAACAAGCGGGGCGTTCGGGCGGAAAAAGCCGGAGCTTGCACCGGTGACGGTGCGATAAATCCGATTTCTCATTCCGGTGAAGAAAGCGACCGGGCGCGAAGATGCGTCCGGTTTTTTTATGGGCGACCTTCTCGGTAGAGACCTTCGGCGGACGCGGCGAACGTCTCATGGCAAGGGCTCGGCCGATGCGGCCTTTAACTCCTCACGGACCCGCATCAAAATGATGCCGAGCATATTGCGGCCGCTGCCATCACCGCCATCGCCCCAGTAGGAGTCGTTCGCGGTGTGTTCGATGATGGGGGCGTCTCCCGTGGCGAGGAGAATCTCCCGCAAATCGGGATGCTGGTCGAATTTGGCGCGGACCGCTTCGAACATTAAATGGTCCTTGACTTCCTCCCAGTCGGGCCGCAGCGGCCTCTTGCGATCGCGGCCCATACGGGCGGCGATCATTGGAGACACCTCGACTCGAATCGCCTCCTCGTGGGCCGTTCCCGGGAACTTCTGACCCTGAAAGTAGTGCTCGGAAGTGGGCCAGATTTTTCCATCGATCAAAATCGGGAAAGAGGCGAAGTTGGAGAAGCAGCCATACGGCTCATCGGTCCGGTAAAAGCAGATCGGTTCGGTCATGAGAAGGACGCCGAGGGTTGCCGGGCACCATGGATCGAACGAGCAAGATTCAAAAGCATGGCGCAGGATCAAAGGCAAGGGGTCTCAACCTGAGGCTCCTTGCCTTTGATTGCTCCAATAAAGTCATTCTACTCCGGTGAGCACCTAGGATTCATTGCGGCAGGTCGATGAGGTAAACCGTACCGTGCATGGCCATGGCCAGTGTTTTGCTGTCCGGCGAAAACGCGAGTTCTCGAAATGGTCCTGGCGGAATGCTGATTTTCCTGGCGGGCTGAGTGCCGCGCAAGTCGACCAGCACGAGGGCCGATTGCGGGGGTTCGCCAGGCACTCCTTCACCCATTCGCAAGGCACGCAACTTGGCAGGATCCCTCTTTGGGGTCAGGCCGAAGGCAAGGTAGTGATGATCTGGGCTCAAGAAAAGGCGAGCCTGGCCGGCCTTCTCCATGCCCGGGACAATCAAGGTTCGTTCGAGTTTTCCCGTGATGGCGTTCCAGACTTCGACTTTTTTGTCTTGATTGATGAACACGATGCGGCTGCAATCGTCTGCAACGCTATAAAGCGCTGTGGAAATATTGGGCTGGAATTCCTTGATCGTTTTCAAACTTTTTGCATCGAGGATTCTGACAACGGCGGCACCGGACCGGTTTTTGGCGAAGGCGCTGAAAAGTTTCGATCCATCGGAAGAAAACCCGTGGATGAAATATTCCATGTCCGCCTTCTTTTCCGGGGCAAGCGAGGCAACGATTTCCCCTGTCGCCGCGTTTTGCAATGCCCAAATGTACTCTTTTTGGTCCTGAGATTGAGGATCAGGAATCGAGCCGAACAAAAACTTGCCATCAGGGGAATAACGCGGAAGGGCATTCCAAGGGGCCAACTTGCGCCGATCGCCGGACTGTGTATTCCAGACAATGGTCTGATAGGGCCGTTTGGCTTTCTGGGCCTGATTGTCAAACGATCCCCATTCCACCGTTGTCAGGCTCGAGTCGTGTGGGCCAATCACTAGTTTTTCGGGTGCGAACCGGTCGGGGATCTTAAGAGTCTTCAGATCCTTTCCACTGGCCAGATCGACGACACGAATCGTACCGCCAACCGGTGTCCTCTCATTGCGGTTTTTGGGATTGGGAGGAAGCATTCTGTAGCTCGAAAGGTAGGCTCGGGTGAAATCGTCGTTGCATTCGACCCGTCCTCCTCCCGTGGGCACGGAAGAATCGGAAGGAGCGAAGATTGCAGTTTGTTTCTGCGTCGACACGTCCCAGACCTGGATGATCTGTGAGGCCAGCGAAGCAGAGGCCATGATGCGCCTGCCATCTGGTGAAAACTTGAGAGTATCGAGATAATCTTTTGGTTTGGCATAGCGGAGGACCTTGAACGGCAGTTTGATTTCCTCAAGCTCCTGGAATTCATTCGGAACAGCGATTTCGGCGGTGACCGGAAAGCTCGTCGTCAGGGGTTCGACCTGCATTCCTTCCCAGCCCTGGAAGTTCAAATGCACCGTGGCCGATCCTGACCCTTGCGAAGGCAACGGGAGAATGGTGGCCGCGTAGTGGCCCCAGGCAAACTGGTTGGGTTTGGCAACGAATGGCTGCTTGAAAACTTGCCCGTCTGTTTCGTTGAGCAGGGTGAATTCACCCGTAGGTGTCATCGATTCGGGGATCGTCTGCGCGTAGTGAAGGCTTGTGAAAGTACCCGGCCCGATCCCCTTGAAACCCACGCTGATGCTCAGGCGTGCAGCTTGGCCAACCACGAGTTTGTCACTTTCGATCAATTGCAGATCGAACCCAAGCGGCGTGCCTATGCGGATCACGGGTGCCTTTTCGCGCTTTCCAGAAAAGCGCAGAAACCCATTCGCGTCGAACGCACCGGCCATGAGGAAGGCCATGCCATCTTCGAGCTTTGAGGGGACCTGAGGTAGCTTTGTCCGGCATTGCAGCGCGCAAACAGTGGCGGGCGGTTCTTGAAGGATGGGCCTGAGCATGCGGTCGCGCGGGCCATAATAGGCGTTAACAAAGGCTTCCGGACGATAAAAGCGAAGTTGTAAATCTCTGGTGGGATATTGCGCGATGTCGAGTTTGTCGACCTGAAAGGTCAGCGGAGTTTTCTCTTGCGAGATCTTTGCCGGCAGGGGCGCGCGTTCTGGGGAAAGCTTTTCCCCTTCGTCCGTCAAATCGCCATTAGCATTCTTATCGACGTAAAGGGTCTCGCCATCGCGAACGATCCAGACGCGATGAGCCGATTCTGGCCCGAAGGCGAGCAGGGCATATTCCGGCGATTGGGTTGCGTAGGTCGGTTCGATGAGGGGATGGCGGCGTAGGTCAGATGGCAAAGTGGCACCTTGAGGCTTTTGCGCTTCGGAAGCTTCGGGCGCATCGACTTCGGCGGATCGGTTCGCCTGGCCAAGTACCGGCGCTGAGCGATCCGTCTGTCCATTGCCGAAAATCCAGGAGGGGAACAAAAGTCCCATCGTGAAGGCGGCGAGCGCCCAGGAGCGAAGTCCCGGTCTGGCGCTGATGTCATTCGACAAGATCATCGTGATTCTCCGTTCAAAGAATCGAGCAGGTTCCTGGGAGATTCCCAGGAGCGGATAGACGGCGGCGGGTTGTTTTCCTTTGGCGAAGGCGAGAAAGAACTTGGCGAAAGGAATTCGTCCGTGTGGCAAAAGATCGATCACCCTATGATCACAGGCCAGCTCCGCAGTCTGGCGGAGGTTTCTGCGCACCAGCCAAAACACCGGGTTCCACCACCACAGGCAATCGCCAACTAGTATCAGCCAGGCGATCCAGTGATCTTTACGTTTCAGATGGGCGAGTTCGTGAGCAAGTACGCATGTGAAAGCGGGAGAGCAGGTCTCACTGAGCGATTTGGGCCAGATCAATTGCAAGGAACCAAAGCACCAGATAAACGGCGCATCGATCCCCGCGATGACGACCGCGGGGACCGGTACCATTTTTGACTGTTTGCACAGGCGGTCGATCTCGCGATTCAATTCAACCGGGGCCGCTTCGGCGAAGCGGAGGTGAGTGTGGATCTGCCAGAGTTGGCAAATTCGATAACCAGTCATCCAGAAGGCTCCCACGATCCAGATGGCGAGTAGACCGGGAAAAGTAGACGGGTACCCATCCCAAATCGATGGTGTCGCCTCGTCGATTTGATTGTCGGAGGGCTCTTGAGCTGAAGGGAAAGGAAGTACCGCAGGCGCGTTCAAGGCGGGAAGTGCGGGGGTAACCATTTCAGCGGGATCTAAGCCGGAAGGTTCATGGTCGGCTGGGGATTTCGCAACAGGTGGGACGACGATGGATTCCAGGGCAACCGGGGCAATCGTGGCGGAGGAGGAAAGCGCGACGGGTGGGGAGCCGTGATCCTGCGTCCTGAGGAGCAGCCTCGCCACCGAAACATTTCCGACGAAAAGCGGCGGCGTGAAAAACTTGATAAGGAGGATGAGCCAGATCAGATGCTGGAGTGCTGGCTTTTTGGAGAAAATCGGAGAGATCAACCAAAAAAGAAGAGAAAAAATCGTCGTGATGAGTAGGGTTTCGCCAAGCCAAATCTGAAAGGTGCTCATTTGGCCCCCTTTTTATTTTGTTTCGCCTCGGCGTCGGCAATCAACTTGCGGAATCTCTCGATTTCGTCCGGTGTGAAGCGGTGGTCCTCGGCGAATGCGAGAATTAACGGGATGGCATTTCCATCGGACAGATCGCGCGCCAGGCCTTTGAGGCGGTGGCTGAAGACTTCTTCCCGGGTGACGGCTGGCCTAAAAAGAAAGGCGAGCTGGCTCTTGTCGCTCTCGACATACCCCTTCTTTTCGAGCCTTTGCATCAGTGTGATCACCGTCGAGCGGTTCCAGTCGAAACCCATGCCGCTCAGAATCTCCGTCATGTCCCGCACCGTCTTCGCACCCTGTTCCCAGAGCACCTTGAGGATTTCCCCCTCCGCCTCACTGATCGCGGGTTGCTCGTCTTTCATGACGCAATTCTCGCCAGATCCCAGGATGCCATTTACAAACTGTCGATGGATGTAGGCTATCTACAATTTGTAAATGGGTCAAGGATTTTTTTGAGAAAAACCCGATCGCCTGCGGGCATAAAAAAAGGCAAGCGGCGCAGTGCGCCGCTTGCCTTGGGAAATTCGAGACCCTTTGCTATCCGCAAGACGCCGGAATCAACCGGCACCTTGCGGCATCTATTCAACCGTCCACAAATCGTCGTTGTTGAACAGCTTGGTCAGATCGCCCTTGCCCTTTTTGGCAACGGCTTCTTTGATCTGGTTTTCCACGAGCGTTTCGTAGGTCGGTTCGCTCGATTGCCTGAGCACGCCGAACACCTCGGGGAATTCGGGATGGGAGAACTGGCTCAAGAGATAAGCCATGGTGCCGTTGGGAGAGTTTTCGTCGTGGACGATGATGTCATCGAGCGGGCAGTCCTTGCCAATCGTGACCACCTCGGGATCGAGGCCGCTTAGGCGAATTCCCTTGTTGCGATCCTTGCCAAAGATCATTGGCTTGCCGTGTTCCAGGTAAAGGGCATTGTCGGAGCGGGTGCCCTTTTCCGTCACATAGTTGAACACGCCGTCGTTGAAAATCTTGCAGTTTTGATAGATCTCGACAAAAGCCGATCCCTTATGGGCGGCGGCCTTTTGCAAGGTCGCCGTGGTGTGCGCGGGATCCATATCCATCGTGCGCGCGACGAAGGTGGCCTCGGCCGCCAGGGCCAGCGACAATGGCTTGATCGGCGAATCGATCGAGCCGCCGGGGCTCGTCTTGGTTTTCGTGCCCAGACGCGATGTGGGGGAGAATTGACCCTTGGTCAGTCCATAAATCTCGTTATTGAATAGCAGCACCTTGATGTCGATGTTGCGGCGCAAGGCGTGAATGAGGTGGTTGCCGCCAATCGACAGACCATCACCATCGCCGGTCACGACCCAAACCATCAGTTCGGGCTGAGCGAGTTTCAAGCCGGTGGCGAAAGTGGGCGCCCGGCCGTGGATCGTGTGGAAACCGTAGGTGTTCATGTAGTAGGGGAAACGGCTGGAGCAGCCGATTCCCGACACGAACACCATCTTTTCCTTCGGGAAAGACAGCGTGCTGAGTGCCTTGCGTGTCTGGGCGAGAATCGAATAATCGCCGCAACCCGGACACCAGCGGATCTCCTGATCGCTGGCGAAATCGGCGGGTTTCAAAGTCGGCAGTTCCGTGGAAGCCATGATCGATTACCTTGAATCCAGTGAGAGAGGGAAATTGCCAAACAAAAAAGGAAAGGGGAAATGAAGAGTTCATCTGCCGCGAATTTTCGCGGCAGATGAACTCTTCATCGAAATCACTTGGTGAAGTACGTACCGATGGCGTCTTCGACCTCGGCGACCAGGAACGGCCTACCCTGGATTTTGTTGAGGCCTTTCGCGTCGATTAGATAGGTGCCGCGCAAAAGCAGGAGCAGTTGGCCCGCGTTGAGTTCAGGAACCAAGAAGCGTTTGAACTTCTTGAACACCTCGGCGGTGTTTTTGGGGAACGGATTCAAGTAGCGGAAGTGGACCTGGCCGATCTTCCAGCCCTTGCGGCGGGCGCGCTGCACCGCGGTCGCCAGGGTGCCGTAGGTGCCGCCCCAGCCGATCACGAGCAATTCCCCTTCTTGGTCGCCTTCGACTTCGAGGTCGGGAATGGTGCGGGCAATGTTCGCCACCTTCTGCGCGCGGGTCTTCACCATGTGCTCATGGTTGGCCGCTTCGTAGTTGATGTTGCCGGTGATGTCCTGCTTTTCCAGACCGCCGATGCGGTGTTCCAGGCCGGGGGTCCCGGGAATGGCCCAGGGGCGCGACAGGTTTTCATCGCGCTTGTAAGGGAGGAAGGTACCGGGTTCGCCGGCGCCGTTTTCGTGAGTTTTGCCGGTCCCCTGGCTGTTGGGACCGGTCGGATGTTTGACGTTGATTTTCGGCAGGTTGGCCACGGTGGGAATCAGCCAGGGTTCGGCGCCATTGGCAATGTATCCATCGGACAACAGGAAAATCGGCACCATGAACTCGGTGGCGATGCGCACCGCTTCAAAGGCCATATCGAAACAATCGCCGGGCGACCGCGGTGCGATGATGGCCACCGGGGACTCGCCGTTGCGGCCGAAAAAGGCCTGCAGCAAATCGGCCTGTTCGGTTTTCGTGGGCAGGCCCGTACTCGGCCCGCCGCGCTGCACATCGATGATGACCAGGGGTAGTTCCGTCATCACCGCCAGGTTGATCGCTTCGGACTTGAGGCAAACGCCCGGACCGCTCGTGCCCGTAACGCCAATGGCGCCGCCATAAGAGGCGCCCATGGCCATGCCGACGGCGGCGATTTCATCTTCGGCCTGCACCGTCTTGATGCCGAAATTCTTCATGTCGGCCAGGGTGTGAAGAATGTCGGAGGCCGGGGTGATCGGGTAGCTGGCGCAAACCATCGGCTTGTTCGCCAGTTCGCATGCCGCGACGAGGCCCATGGCGAGCGCTTCGTTCCCGGTGATCTTGCGGTAGGTGCCGGGTTTGATTTTGGCCTTGGCCACCCGGTACTGAACCGGCATGAGTTCCACCGTTTCGCCGTAGTTGTACCCGGCCTTCAGGGCACTGATATTGGCGGCCAATACATCGGCCTTCTTGGCGAATTTCGACGTCAGCCACTTGATCGTCGTTTCCATGCTCCGTTCGTACATCCAGAACACAAGGCCCAGGGCGAAGAAGTTCTTGCAGCGATCGGCGTCGCGCATCGCCAAATTCGAATCCTTGACCGCTTCACGATTGAGTTTGTCGATCGGTACCTTGACGATGCGGAAGCCTTTCAAGCTGCCGTCTTCAAGCGGGTTCTGCGTGTACTTTGCCTTGGCGAGATCGTTGACGCCGAACGAGTCGCTGTTGATGATCAGGATGCCGTCGGGTTGCAGGTCCTTGAGGTTGGTCTTGAGCGCGGCGGGGTTCATCACCACCAGGCAATTGAGCGAGTCGCCGGGGGTGTGAATTTCGGTGCTGGCGAAGTGGACCTGGAAACCGGACACGCCGGCAAGCGTACCGGCGGGGGCGCGGATCTCCGCCGGAAAGTCGGGGAACGTCGCGATGTCGTTGCCCATGATGGCCGAGACATTGGTGAACTGGGTACCAGCCACCTGCATGCCGTCACCCGAATCGCCTGCAAAACGGATGGTGATGGATTCAACTTCCTCGACCCGTCGGGAAGAGGGCGACGCGGTGGCGGACATTCAGCGATTACCTCAAAAAACGAAAAAGACTCCCCATGATGGTTCATGGAGTTTGCGCCTGGAGAGGGCAGTTTCAACCTTTTTATCTCGTAATCGCAATTTTGGCGATAGAGGAGTTACGATAAGGAGTTTCGGTCGCAACCAGGACCGCGCCAAAGCCCTCGAAAGCCACCGGTATGGACAAAGAAAACGAATGCAATCCTTGCGATTTGTAGGCGGGAGCGTTTAGCAGCGCCGCGCGGTCCAGGCTTGAGTGCGGTAGGAAACTTCAAGATCTCCCGGAAAATGGCGCTTCAGTTCCTCTTCCAGTGCCATCAGAAATTGCTGCAATTTGGCGGGCCCGGCCAGCGAACCCAGCCGGTTATGGCTTTTCCATAATGATAGAAAACGATTTCTTGTCATCATAATGACATGGCTTGCAGATTGCATGGCCGTAAATTGGAAATCTCCGGTAGATTCGAGGATCTCCTGCCAGGGTTGATTCAGGTAACTTTCGGCGAAATGAGGTACGGACCGGGCCAGGTAGTGATTAACCCATTGCAGGAGAGCGTTCTGGCTTGCATCCCTCTGATTCCAGAGGATGGTGAAGGTGCCGCCGGGCTTGAGGATGCGCCGCACTTCAGGCAGGGCGAGCTTGGGATCGGCCCAGTGGAAGGCCTGGGCCGCGACGGCCCAGGCAACCGATTCTGCTGCCAAGCCGCTGTTTTCAAAGGTTCCTGCAACCCAACGTGCCTCGATTTGGTCCGCCTGTTCGCGCATGGCGGGATTCGGTTCGACCGCGACGACGCTCAAGCCTCGTTCGATCAATTGGCGCGTGAAGATGCCGGTGCCGGCGCCAATGTCCGCCACAAGGTCCTTCGGAGTTACCCGTGCCTCGCGAACCAAAAGATCAACGAGTTCAGTCGGATAGGAGGGGCGGGAATGGGCATATTCCTTGGCCTGTTCCGTAAAGTCGCCGAGCGGCATGGCGATCCATCGCTTGGGGTTTAGGTGAAGACGCCGAAGGGCGGCGGGTAGGTCAAGGTTCCGTGAAGTTCTGAAGGCTCCGATTTGGACCACTCAAGCGCCATGAATGCTTCATGTCCTGAAAAGGCACAGTCCAGCTTCCTGGCCAGGTCCGAGGAAAAGCCAAAGCGCCGGTAATATTCGGGGTGGCCCAACACAATCACCCGCTTATGTCCCTGTTTTTGCAAGGCTTCCAGGGCACTGTGAACGAGTTTTGCGCCGATCCCCTGCTTTTGATGGTCGGGATCCACCGCCAGCGGCGCCAGGGCCAGGGCATCGTGTTGGCCGTTTTCATTGGCGATCGTCAAACGCGAAAACAGGATCTGACCCAACACCGTTTCTTCGCGGTGGGCCACCAGAGACAAAACGACATACCCCTCGTCGGCCAGCCTTTCCACCAGTGTCGCTTCGTCCGTGCCGCCAAATGCTCGTTGCAAGAGGCTGGCGATTTGAGGTCGGTCGGATTCGATTTCAGGCCGAACGGCAATCGTCGTCAAGGATGAAGGCGAAGAGGTCATGCGAGGCCCCGACTTTGCTGAAGATTTGCCGGCGTCGGTTGCCGGCGCCGGCTCAATCCTTGAGCGGAATCTCTTTTGGGGCCGCTTCGGCATCCTTGGTTTTCTTTTTCTTGGGCTTGTGGTGATCGCGAACATATTCGAGGCTTCGCTCAAGCCAGGCCGACAGGGTTTTCGCGTCCTTGCGCAGATTCTGGGGGATCAGAATGTACTGCTTCGAAGGCGGAGCCTTGTCGTCGTAGCGAAGCCGCAAAGCGCCGGGAATTTGCAACAATTCCTCCTGATCGGATTGGGCCAGCTTGAGCGCGAGTCCGACATCGGAGAGCGATGCGAAGACCAGCTCGCCCCAATAGCCGCACATGCCGCCAAACATCGACTTAAAACTAAGCGTGACGGGTGGGGTGATCAAGGCGGCCGCCTCCTTCAGTTGCTCCTGATACTCAGAAAGCATTTTCGCGGACATGGCTGCCTCTCCTGAACGCGGCTTGAAGCGGGGGTCGCTTGAAGCGGAAACCTTAACCTTCGGTTCTACGAGACTACCCAAATTCTAGGCCCTTCACAGCCCATTCCGAGAGAAATGGTAAGTCCGCGGCAACGGCCGGGTCCGATTTTGCGCCTCGACCGAATTGTTTTAGTGGACAAAGACTCCGCCTGTATGATTTCCCTTGCGGAAGAGGCGCGAGGCGGTCGAAGTTTCACGCCGTCGAACTAAATTATGATGGATCTCTCATTTCTAGTATGAACCGTTGGTGGGAAACATGCAGTTGAGCAAAGCGGTGATTACCGCCGGCGGCCGTGGGGCCAAACAGTATCCCGCGTCAGATCCCGTCCAAAGGTCGATGCTTCCTCTGGTCGATCAAGACGGATTCACCAAGCCTGTGCTGCAAATCATTGCGGAAGAGGCGATCGATAGCGGTATCGAAAAGATCTGCGTGGTTTGCGGTGCGGGAGATGAGGAATTTTACCGCAAACACCTCAACACCTTTGCCGCGATGGTCCAAGGCGCTCATTCAGATAACCCCTGGGCGGCGAAACTGGCGGCCCGAACCGAAGAAGTTCAAAGCCGGCTGGAATTTGCGATTCAGGAAAACCCCGAGGGCTATGGTCATGCTGTATGGTGCGCCAAGAAATTCGTGCGCGATGAGCCGTTCCTGCTCCTCTTGGGCGATCATGTCTATGTCAGTGGCAACAAACGCCGCTGCGCCAAGCAATTGATCGAAACCGCCAAGGAGCACAGCGCTTCGGTCTCGGCGGTCAAGGCGACCCCCGAACACCTCATACACCTTTACGGGACGGTGCAGGGCAAGAGAGTCCATGGTCACCCGAAGCTTTATGAAGTGACCGAAATGATCGAAAAGCCCAACCCCAGTTTGGCGGAACTGCGCCTGCTGGTGCCAGGATTGCGCCAGGGCCATTACCTCTGCTTTTTTGGCATGCACGTGCTGCAACCGACGGTCATGTCCATCCTGGAAGACCAGATCAACGATCCGGTGCGCGGCAAGGCGGCCGTCGGTCTGACTCCGGCCCTCAACCAATTGGCCGCCCGGACTCGTTACCTGGCCCTGGAGTCCGACGGCGCCCGCTACAATTTGGGCACCAAGTTCGGCATGACGGAGGCCCAGATCGCCATGGCGTTGAGTGGGATCGATCGCGAGGAGATGCTCGAACTCTTACTTTCATCGGTGATCAAGGTCCGCCGTAGCGAAGGCCCGTCCGCCTTGGAAAGTTCCAAGGGGGATTCTCAGGTATGAACCCCTTTATCGCGCTGATCACATCGGAAAACCCCGATGAGCGCAATCGTCCCGCTGTCGAAATCGCGGCGGCCATGCCCACAGGCGAGTTGCTCGCGTCGCTGGCGGAACTTGAGCGCTTTCGCAAGCACTCGAACAACCTTTACCAGAGTGTGCGCGCCTCGATCATCTTGCACGCAATCTGTCGTTTTCGCCTTCAGGAAGATCCCGTCTTGAAGGTGGACGGCCAACTGGAGAAAGATCCTTATCTGGCCCTGCTCGATCGGCGTTTCGAGGAAACGATCGAGGCGATCCCCCTGAGCGAGTTCTTGACCAAGGCGGGCGCCAGCCTGCTCGCCCATGCTTATGAGCAGCAGGCCTACCAGACGCTGGCCGACCAGGTGCGAGCCTCGGTGCGCCAGCTTCGAGGAAATCGGTGGATGTACCGCGTCGGGGCTGCCGCGGAACACCCCCTGCGCATTGCCGGAGAATTACTTAATCGCGATGGGGCAACGGGGCTATTTCCCCTGCTTCGCGAAAAAACACCGGTCCGGCTTGACCTGACCCATTCTTGCTGGTCGGACATTTTCTTTCTGGGAATGGATTATCCCGAAGGCGCCCGGGTCATCAATATTTCGGTCGATTTGGGCGTTCATGGCCGCGACGCGACTCCCATTCCCCCGATTACAACCTGGCTGCGGGTGATTCCCGAACCGGTCCTGCGCGCCACGAGCATCGATCTGGGCGATACCAAAGACATTCAAACGCTCAATGAGCTCTTCAATTTTGGCAACGATCACCTGGGATTGGTCAAGGCCGCCGTGGTGGCGTCGGGGTTGATCCCGTCCTCCGTGGAAGGGACCAATCTCTCACTTCCCGACATCCTGGCGCAAATCGTCCGGCCTGGCTTCGGTATCGAAATCGCAAGCCGCGTGGGAGGCATTCCCAAGGGATCGCGCCTGGCAGTCTCAACCAATCTGCTGTCTTCGCTCATCAGCCTGATGATGAGGGCGACCAGGCAAACCGCCTCATTAACCGGGGGGCTCTCAGGCGACGAATCGAAGCTGGTTGTGGCGCGCGCGATTTTGGGGGAATGGCTTGGCGGTTCCGGCGGCGGCTGGCAGGATTCGGGGGGCGTTTATCCGGGAATCAAACGGATCGAGGGGCAGCCCGCCTCGCAGGACGATCCCGAATGGGGCATCAGCCGCGGTCGCTTGTTGCCCGCGCATATTTTGCTCAAGGAGCAAGACTCACAGTTCAACGCCGCGCAATTTGCCGAGCGGTTATCGCAAAGCCTGATCCCCATGCATGGCGGGATGGCTCAGAATGTCGGCCCGATCCTGAACATGGTCACGACCCAGTATCTCTTGCGCTCGGGCGCGGAATGGAAAGCCCGCCAGGAAAGCCTGAATCTCTATGGGCAAATCTTGACCGCCATCAGGCAAAGCGACATTGAAACCCTGGCCCGGCTTGTCGATCGTCACTGGAACGGCCCGCTCAAAACGATCATTCCCTGGGTCACAAACGCCTTCACCGAAGCCGTGATCTCGCAGTCGAAAAGCCGTTTCGCGGGCGATTTTCTTGGCTTTCAAATGTTGGGCGGCATGTCGGGCGGCGGCATGGGCCTTTATGTCCGGCCAGAACGCCATACTCAAGCGAAGGATGAACTGCTCGATATTTTGCAAGCGACCAAAAAGCGCATGGAAGACGCGCTGCCTTTTGCCATGGACCCGGTCGTTTACAATTTCCGCATCAATCAACAAGGCACCTACGCCGACATGTTGCACGGGGGCGAGGCCATCATGGGCGGCCCCTACATGGAGTTGATGATCCCGCGCGTGCTGGGGGAAACGCGAGCCACCGGCGAAACCGTCGATGGCCTGCGCCGCGCGGAGTTCAACCTTTTTGCGGCCACCGCTTCGGAACCGGAGCGCCAGCGCTCTCTGCGCGGAATGATGGCCAGCGTTTTTCCGCAATCGCTGCAGCGGGTCGCCAAGAATCCGCCCGAATGGGAGACGCAGTCCCAGGCGATCATGGACCGGTTCGGCTTCGATCCGGTGCAACATACGCGCAACCGCGAAGATCTGCTCAAGGGCCGCATTGGCTTGGCGCGCAATCGCCTCCCCATTGACCTGGATATCCGCGATCTGGAGCCTTCCGACTGGATCGACGCGCGCAACCCTGCGATCCGCGGCGACTCGCCAACGGGAATGGCCAGGATTTCTCGCGGTGGCGTGGGGGTGGTCAGCCTGGCAGGAGGGGTCGGTTCGCGCTGGACCACCGGCGCCGGCGTCGTCAAGGCGGTCAACCCTTTCGTCCAAATTGGCGATCGGCACCGGTCGTTTCTTGAAGTGCATCTGGCCAAGACGGCGAAGACGCAAAAGGACTGCGGCGGAATCATCCCTCATGCGGTGACGACCAGTTACTTGACGCACGATGCGATTGAACATCACTTGCCCGAAGCGGGCGAACTGCTCAAGCGAGTGCAGGTCTACCTTTCGCCTGGCCAGTCGATTGCCCATCGCCTCGTGCCGACCCGGCGCGATCTCATGTTTCTTTGGGAGCAGACCTCCCAGGCGCGCCTCGACGAAAACAAGCAAAAAGTGCGCGACGCCTCGCGGCGGGCGATCATGGACTGGTGCCAGGCGACCGGCGAAGCGACCGACTATGTCGACAATGCACCCTTGCAACGGTTTCATCCGCCGGGGCATTTTTATGAAGTGCCCAACCTGATCATTGGGGGAACCCTGGGCAAGATGCTCAAGGATCACCCAGCGCTTGAGTGGCTGATGGTTCACAATATCGACAGCCTGGGGGCAACCGTCTGCCCGGGCGTGCTCGAAAAAGTCGAGGCGACGAATGCCACCCTGGTCTTCGAAGCGGTACCCAAGAGAGTGGAAGACCATGGCGGCGGCCTGGGCCGCGCCCGGGGCCGGCCGCGCATCATCGAGGGGCTGGCGCAACCGGACGACGCGACCGAGTTTCGCCTTTCGCTTTACAACAGCTTGACGACCTGGGTGCATATCGACCGGTTTTTGCAGTTCCTGGGGCTAACGCGCCAGATGGTCGTCGATGGAGATCGCGAGGCCATCGCCAAGGGCGTGCGAGCGCTGGCGGCACGGGTTCCGACCTATGTCACCATTAAAGATGTCAAAAGGCGCTGGGGTATGGGGCAGGAAGATGTCTTCCCGGTGGTCCAGCTCGAAAAACTCTGGGGCGACCTTTCGGCCCTGGCCGATTTGCCAAGCGCTTACCTACTTGTGGAACGCCGGCGCGGTCAGCAGCTCAAGGATCCGGCGCAGCTTGATGGCTGGGCGCGCGATGGCAGTCTGGATTACAACCGCTCGCTGACCGAATGGTGATTTCGGGCGATCGTCTTCGTGGGGCGACCTGATCCGTTCTGAATGGGTTCCCCGGGGAACCGAAAGGCAACCTGGTGAATCTTCTTGGCTCGCGCTGGCTGGGCGTTTCCTACCAAACTCATCCCGAAGACCGGCCCTTTTTAGCCCGTCTGGAAATCCAGCGGGATGAGGAGCTCGAAGTCGGCGCGGTCGTGTTGAGCGACCGTGAAAGCGAACGTTTTTTTGGTTTGCCCCTGGCGCGGCGCGGGATGCAGCCGGTGTGGCTGACCATCAAGAATCATGGCCAGGAAGGGTACCGCCTGCGCCTGGCCAGCCTCGATGCCAACTATTTCCCGGCACTTGAGGCAGCCTATCTGAACCATTTCGCCATCATCAAACGATTACTCGGATTTGGGTTTCTTCTCTGGCTTCTGTTTCCCATGTGGATCTTGTTGCCGATCAAGCTGTTCGCCGCCTGGAGAGCCAATCGCAAGATCGATGCGTTTTTTCAGGATCATTCGATCGGCTGGGGCCTCATTCGCCCAGGCGTTGAGGTTTCGGGTTTCGTCTACACGACGCGCGACGAGGGGACGAAACAAGTTCCGGTGCGCCTCATGGGAGAAACGGGGGTCAAGGACTTCCATTTCGCGATTGCGATTCCCGGCCTCAAGGTGGATCACTGCGAAAAGCGGTTCGACGCGCTTCTTGCCCGGCAACATGTCGCATGCTCCGAAGGGGAGTTACGCCGGCGCATCGCCTCTTTGCCGGCGGCGGTCGTTAACCGTAAAGGAGACAGGCAAGGCGATCCGTTGAACTTGATCGTGATTGGCGACTTTGAAACCGTGCTCAACGGTTTTGGGGCCAGGTGGGACGAAACCGAGGTGATCGGTCTGAGCTCTTGCCTGCGCACCGCGCGGTCGTTTTTACTCGGCTCGGCCTACCGCTATTCGCCCGTAAGCTCTCTTTATTTCGATGGCCGGCCGCAGGATTTTGCCTTGCAGCGCGCGCGGCAGACGATCAACCAGCGGCTTCATTTACGGCTTTGGTTGACCGACCTTCGCTTTGGCGATCGGCCTGTCTGGGCCGGTCAGATCAGCCGGGACATCGGGGTGAGATTCACCCTGAAAACCTGGAACCTGACAACCCACAAGATCGATCCGGACGTTGACGATGCCCGCGACTTTTTGATCGACGATCTCTGGGAATGCGGGCGGGTGTCGTTGCTTGGCTATGTTCCGGGTGTGGGCGAAGCGGCCAGGGCCTCCCCCAGGCGTAACCTGACGGGAGATCCCTTTTTTACGGACGGGTTCCGGGCGCTGGTGGAATTTTCTCCCACCAGAACCCAGCCACGATTCGTCAACTGGGTCTGACGCGGATTCGAAATCCGTCAAGCGATTTCCTAAAGGAAATGCGCTTGCCGCAAGGAGCCAAATGCCAGGCTACGCTACGATATAGGAAATGCGCTTGCCGCAAGGAGCCAAAGCCCAGGCTACGCTACGATTGCCGCGGCCTACCCAAATGAAATTGGGAAAACACCTACAAAAAAGATCCAAGAGAAGGCCTTATGTCAACCGGTTCAGGAATGGATAGTCAGGCGGGGCCCCATCTCGAAACCCCGGCTTCAGGCCGAAGTTTTTCGACCGAGGCCTTCGATCGGGCCTACCGGCAAATCATCGTCGGGGGGAAATTTCAGGAGAACTCCGAGTACTACCTGCGCTACCGCAGTCGTTATCAGCAAGTGATCCGCGATCTGGGGGCGCGCTTGCCCAATCGGCCTCTCAACATTATGGAGGTCGGCGGAGGCCAGCACCCGCTCCTTTGCAAGGCGCTCTGGGGGGACCGGGCATTCCTGGCCGATCTACCTGGGGCTCATCAGGACTATGTGCGTTCCCAAGGTGGGGCTTGCGCCGAGTGGAACCTGGGGCGAACCGATGCCCCCTTTGCCGAGAAGATGGATTGCATCTTTCTCTGTGAGGTGATGCCGCACATTCCGATCCCGCCGCATATCTATTTGGCGAAGCTGCGCGAATTCCTCAATCCTGGCGGCATCCTCTTAATTACGACTCCCAATCTGTTTCGCCTGCGCAATTTGATCTATATGTTGCGCGGCAAAAACTTCTGGGGGCCTTTTGCCATTCCCGAACCGGGCCAGTGGCTGGGTGCTTTCATCGACTTCACCGACGAGCATCTGCGTTATCAGCTCGATCGCGCCGGGTTTCACGACATTGATGTCCAGTTGCGCGAATTTGGCCATAGAGCGACTGGACTGGGCGGACGGATTTTCAATGCCGTCATGAAGCCGTTCACCTGGATACCCCGGTACCGTTACAACTTGCTCGCCTTCGCGCGCGCCTGATTGGAACCGCGGGAGAGGAGAAGGCCGGCCCTTGCCTCTCCACGCCCCGATTTCGGGGTGCGCTTTCCCAGCGGTTGATCTTCGCCGGCGGTGACCTGCCGCCACGTTGTTGTAAAGGCGGGGCTTACCAAGACTTTTCAGATCATTTTCCCTCGTTGTGATGGGCTGCCTCGATCGAAGGAACTCACATGTTTCAGATTGTCATCCGGACCGAAGGAAACGCCACGGTCGTCGAGCTTTCCGGAAGACTTGAGGGGTCGCTCAAAACCGAAGATCGCGATCGCGTCGCCGCGCTTGTCAAACCGAAAACGCTCATCATTCTCGACTTGAGCAAGCTCGAACAATGGTCCGGCGCCGGCCTGCGCCGGCTGCTCAATTTCAGCCGGTTCGTGACAAGTCAAGGAGCCATGATGACGGCTCGGGGCCTGTCGCAGCGAATGGAGGACCTGGCGGAGGCCTCGGGTTTTCGCCAGTTGTTCTCCAAACCGGCCCCCTTTCGTTTTCCGGAGACGAGAGTCTCGGCCCGGGTGCGCACCGATCTCTATCCGACTCTGAGCTACGGCAGTTATGCCCTGCGGCCGGGTAATCCGCTGCAATTGGGGGCGATGCCCGTTTCCAACGGTGTCAATTTCGCGGTTTTTTCACGCCATGCAACCTCTTGCACCCTGGTGCTTTTCGAACCGGGAATCGCCAAGCCGATGGCGGAAATCCCCATTCCAGAGGAATTTCGCATCGGCGATGTCTGGGCGATGATGGTATTTGACCTGGAGCCGGAGGATTTTGAATATGGCTTTCGCATGGATGGCCCTTTCGAACCAAGCCAAGGGCACCGTTTCGATCACAGCAAAATCTTGAGAGATCCCTTTGCCCGGGCCATCGTCGGTCAATCGGTCTGGGGAGAAAAAGACCGCGATTTGTCTCAGGTGCGCTGCAAAATCGTACCGGACGATTTCGACTGGGAAGGAGATCTGCCCCTGGGAACTCCCTTTCAGGACCTCGTTATCTACGAAATGCATGTGCGCGGCTTCACGCAAAGCCCGTCTTCGAGGACCCATTTTCCCGGCACCTACGCCGCCATCCGCGAGAAAATCCCGCACTTGGTGGAACTGGGGATCAACTGCGTGGAATTCCTGCCGATCTTCGAATTCGACGAGATGGAGGTCGATCGGGTCAATCCCTTGACCGGCGAACGGCTGGTCAATTACTGGGGCTACAGCACGAGCGGGTTTTTTGCTCCCAATGCCGCCTATGCGGCCACGGGAGAAGCGGGCCTGCAGGCCGACGAATTTCGAACGCTCGTCAAGGAACTGCACCGCAATGGGATCGAGGTCATCCTCGATGTGGTGTTTAACCACACCGCCGAAGGGAACGAACATGGGCCGACGCTCAGTTTTCGCGGCCTGGACAATCGCGTTTACTACATGCTCACGCATGACGGCCACTATTACAACTTCAGCGGTTGCGGCAACACCTTGAACTGCAATCACCCCGTGGTGCGCGACTTCGTCATCGCCTGCCTGCGCCACTGGGTGGCCGATTACCATGTCGACGGCTTCCGCTTCGATCTGGCGAGTATCTTGGGGCGCTCGCAGGATGGCACGCCGCTGGGCAACCCGCCGCTTCTGGAAGCCCTGGCGCTCGATCCGGTGTTGGGACGGACCAAGTTGATTGCCGAAGCCTGGGATGCGGGAGGCCTTTATCAAGTTGGAAATTTTCCCGCCTATGGCCGCTTCGCCGAATGGAACGGTAAGTTTCGCGATTGCGCCCGGCAGTTCCTTAAAGGGGACTGGAACCAGGCGGGCGAGATGGCCCAGAGGCTTCAAGGGTCGCCCGATCTTTACTACTTTCGCGGGCCCACTGCCTCGATCAATTTCCTAACCTGCCATGACGGTTTCACTCTGACCGATCTGGTCAGCTACAACGACAAACACAACGAAGCCAACGGCGAGGAAAATCGCGATGGCGCCAACGACAACCATTCCTGGAATTGCGGCACCGAAGGGCCGACCGACGATCCCGTGATCCTGGCTTTGAGACAGCGCCAGGCGCGCAACGCGCTGGGAATGCTGCTGCTGAGCCAGGGGGTTCCGATGCTCCTCATGGGCGACGAGATGGGGCAGACTCAGCGAGGCAACAACAATACCTATTGCCAGGACAATGAAATCAGTTGGCTCGATTGGTCGTTGCTTGAAACCCATCGCGATCTCTACCGCTTTGTGCGGCTCTTGATCGCATTCCGGCGCGCTCATCCTGCGCTCAGGCATCCCAAATTCCTTTCTTCGACTCCCAGCGCCGACGGGACGCTCGAGATCTCTTTTCATGGGACGCAGGCCTGGAGTGCCGATGTCTCCTCGGGCAGCCGGGTTCTTGCGGTCATGGTTCGTTTGCGCAAGCGCGATCTGGATGATTGCGTTTATTTTGCTTTCAACATGCACTGGGATGCGCTGCCTTTCGAAATTCCCGCGTGCGGTTTTGGCCGCTGGCATCTGTTCGCCAATACCTCCGTGCCGGCGCCCGACGATATTCACGAGCTGGGAAAAGAACCGGCCCTGGAAGAACAGAAAAAGGTCGTTCTTGGCGGTCGTTCGCTTCTGATTCTGGTGGCCCGCTGAATCGATGTTAATCCTTGGCGCTTAATGACTTTGCGTTGGCTCTGCAAACCCTGGCCCGTTGCAAATACGAGCCGGGTGCGACGACTTCTTTGCCCAGGATGGTGCTTGCGGCGAACGCCCGTTGAAGGTCGGAAAATTCAAAAAAAAGAAGAAATCCCAAAAATAATCGATGGTTTTGCCCCTGAAAAAGAACATAAGAGTGGTGGCTCGCTTCGAAATTCGAGATAAGCCCTCCTTATTTCGATTAGACACCCTCTTAATTCGACTTCAGTCCCTCCTGGCCTGTGCCTTTCGGAGACGGGGTGATGAAAGGGGAAGGCCTTCGTAGTGGTAAGGGTGAGCCTACGCCGTCCCACCGATTCTCCCTCTCTATTTCGGGGTTTGCCGTGAACGAATCGTCCGGTTCACAAGTCGAAGTCGCTGCGGACGCCATGCCGTCGACCAGGCCTTACCTGGTGACCTTGTTGCTTTTGAGCACTTTGATCCTCTCGTTTTCGATTTGGGCCAATATGTCGTGGGAGGTTCAGAATCCTCAATATTTTCAATATTTCCCGCCGTTTCGTGCCGGCATCGACCGGAATATGAACAAGCATTTGGGCGCGGAATATTTGTGCATCGCCCAGGCCATTGTCAAGGGCCGCGGTTTTGCCGACCCGTTCCATGTCGAATCGGGACCGACGGCGTGGATGCCGCCCATGCTTTGCCTCATCGAAGCCTTCTTTCTTTGGCTGTTTCGGGGCGACCTCGAGCTCGTTATGGTCGCGATGGTGATCTTGCAAAACGCGGCGCTGATTGCCACGACCTGGCTCATGCTTGTAATTTGCGGTGTTTCCTCAAGGCTTTGGATCGGGGTTGTCATTATCTGCCAGCTCGTCCTGCAATTTCACTACTCGTTCCAGATGACTCATGATTGCGGTTTCCTCATGCTCGTCCTGGATGGGGTCATCGCCGGGCTCTGTTTTGCAAAACCGTTCAGCTCTTACAGCCGTGCTTTGCTCTGGGGCGCTTTTGGTGGCTTTGCGGCACTTTCGAGCCCGATCGTTGGATTTGTCTGGTTTGTGTCGTCGTTGATTTTTTCCGCGGGCAATCGGTTGCGCTTTGCCGCCGCGCTGGGCGTGCTGGCGCTGGTGCTTTCCCCCTGGATCGCGCGCAACTACATGATCTTTGGCAAGTTCATTCCGGTCAAATCGAACTTGGCCTACGAACTCTACCAGACCCAGTGCTTGCAAGGGCCCGGAATCATCAACCCTGCCGTCTTCAGCACCCATCCCTGGGCGCAGCAAAACGACGCCCGCCGCGATTATTGTCTTCAGGGGGAAATGGTGTTCCTGGAGGGCAAGCGCCAGTTGTTCATGGACTCGGTGCGTTCCAAGCCGGGCGAATTTCTCAGGAAAGTCTCCGAGCGCTTTTGGGGGGTCATGCTTATCTATGTCCCTGAAGACGATCAGGATGAGAATGCCTTCCCGCTGCTCAAAGTGGGCAAGGCGCTCTTCTACGCGCTCCCCTTTATTTCCTGGTGTATTTTATTTTTCAAATACTGGAGGTATGGACTGTCGCTATTTGAAAAAGTTATATTTTGGGTTTATATTCTTTACTTTATTCCTTATATTTTAATTAGTTATTATTCCAGGTATGAATATCCGGCGCATGCGGTGAAATGGATTTTGATTGTCTGGCTTGGCGAGATGATCTACCGGGCCATTCGCCATCGAGTCGGGGAATTATGGGAATCCGACGCCCCCATCGAGTCCGCTCCATGATCGTTCGCAAGGGAATTCTGGCCCTGATGGTCCTTTGCCTGCCGCAGTCGATCTCCTTGACGATCTCCTTGACGATCTCTGTGGCGATTGCCTTTCCCGTTGAAAGTCCCAAGTCGATCCAACTGGACTTCAAGCGCTATTCCAGCAAGCATCCGTACTTCAAATTGATGCAGAGTAAGAACTCGCTTTTTCAGCTCGATGGCGAGGGGCTTTTGTTCGAACTGCCGCCAGGCCGCAAGGGGCCCACCGTCGACGGCCTGGTTTCCCAGGTCAACCTCCGTGGCGATTTTGAAATCAGCCTGCATTTTGACCAGCTAACCCTTTTGGGCGACCCCGCCGCCAACGGCACGGGAGTCGCCATCTGGCTGGCGCTCGAGCCCGATCCCAACACTTCAGAACGCTCAGGCGCCACCATGTCTCGGCACTGGCGCACCGAGGGGCCGCGGTTCGTAGCGAACAAGATCACTTTCAAAAAATCGGGGGAGAAAACCGCCGAACGCTACCAGCCGACCTTCAAGGCGGCCCCCGCCCAGCAGACGGCGGGGAGATTGCGCCTGACCCGCCGGGGATCGACATTAACTCACTGGGCGACCCAGTCCGACACCGGCGAATTCGAGCCGGTTCTTAGCTGGGAGATTGGCACCGCGGATGTCACGACCTTGCGTTTTCAGGTCGTCCCCGGAGGACTCGACAAGGGGGTGAAAGTTCGCCTGCTCGATGCGGAGATTTCGGCTGCAGAGCTTTTTCTTAAGAGCGGAGAGCCGGTTGGCTCCGGCGCGCCTTCGATCGCCCAACCGCTGTCAGGCGATCTGGAAGGAATGCCAGCCAAGGCGAAGACCGCCCCGTGGATCTGGATCATGTTGGGGGGCGCCGGACTGTTCGCCTTTTTTGGCGCGCTCATCGGTTTTTTGCGCTTATACCGGCTTGCGGCCAGGCCCAAGGCAAGCGGTTCTTGATGACAGGCGAAAAGGAGATTTGCAACCATGTCTCAGCGCGTATTGTCGGCCATGGTCACCTGGTTTTTCCTGGGCGGCGCCCTTTGGGCCGAAGAGAATCTCATCGAAAAGATGACCTTTCCCGCCGGCTCGAAGTCGGTTTTTATTCGCGAAGGAAACGACGTTCATATCAAGGCGCCCGAGACCAACCTGCTCGCCAATATCGTTGGCAGGCCCCCATCACTTTGGGATGGAAGGTCGAAATTCACGATGTCTGGCAACTTCGAATTCATGGTCGACTATTCCATCAATCAGCTTGGCCCCAAGACAGGTCGGATCTCGTCCGAAGCCAATGCCGAAATTGCGGTCGAGGGTTCGGGGCCTTTCAGCCTCTATGGCATCAATGTCAATGCCCAGCCGAACGACCCGATGACCTTCCGCATCAACCGATTTGAGCGGGATTCCAGCGGCAGACTGCATTACGACATCAAGAAAATCCCGCGCACTTCCAATGTAGGCCGAATCGGGTTTCGCCGGGAAGGCTCGCAGATGATTTTCCTGGCCGCCGACGGACCGGGAGAGGAGGTCAAGGAGTTGGTGCGCTTGCCTTATAACAGCAAGATCGAGCCTTTTCTGAAACTCTCCGCTTACCAGGGAAATGGTAAGAGTCTGATGCCCATCGATGTCGTTTTTTCCCATATCACCTACCGCGCCGACAAGATCGATGACAACCCAGGGCAGCGCGTGGTCAATCCACCGGTGGTGGCTGCCACCGAGACCTACGAGACGGTTTTGGATTACTCGAAGGCTCCGGGGCGCTTGTTGGCCGACCTGAAACATGGCAACGATAGCCCGCAAGCGATCAGGACCGAAGGAAAGGGGCTGCGAATTCGCCCGCCCGTGGCTGAGGTGACGATCAAGGATGCGCAAAACTATTGGTACCGTGAAACGGCCTATGATCTGCAGGGCGATTTTGAAATCTCGGCTCGTTTCGAAGTGACGCAGATGGGCCCTCCTCCCAAGGAGGGTTACGGCTCGCTTGGCATGAACATAGGCCTTGAGACCAGCGGCCCTTTGGGATCGTTTTCATTCGGACGTGGCGTTTCGCGCGGGGACGGCCAGCGCTATCACTTAACCCGCTTCAGTCCGACCAGCGGCGGCCGGACCTGGGACATCCAGTCGTTCAAGACGACCGCGAATGAAGGCCGCCTCATTGTCCGCCGAACGGGAGAAACCCTTTATTTCCTTGTGGAGGACGAAGATTTCGGACTCAGAGAACTCTTTCAATGTCCGGCAATCATGAGCACGCCGCTAAAATTCCGCATCAGCGTCGATCAAGGGGGAACCAATACCGGAGTCGTCGATGTGCTTTTGAGTGAAATCAGCGTCAAGGCGCAAAGCATCATCGACCAGGGCAAACCGGTCAAGTCCATCGTTGCTCCCCCGGGGGGCCTCGATTCCGGTACGAGTATCGCCGTTGAAGAATCGGTACCGGCCTCGCCGCGCAAATGGTTGTATGTCGTTCTGGGAATCGGCATTGCCGGAGGTTTAGGAGCCGCTGGTTTTCTCGCACTGCGCCGCAAGGGGGGCGCATCGGACGCCCGATCCGTCTCAGGAGAGGGCCGAACCCGTTCCCAGGTGGCGGCCGGGGCCAATTCCGCTGCCAATGCCAACCAATCGGTTGCGCCCGCTACGTCCCATTCCTCCCCTCCAGAGAAAACGGCCGCTCAGGCCACGACTCCTAAAGATTCAAAAAACCCCAATCAGGGAAAAAACGGAAAATAATCGATGGATTGGCGCGGCTTGAGGAACATGTAAGTAGTTAGGTTGATAAGAGGGCAGGAGACCTGACTGCTCAATGAATTGGCGGCTCGAACTTTCGGTCTTTCGCCTTTTTCGCCCAATCGCCCCTCGATCATTCCATGGGACGCGAGCGCCAGGCCATGGGACGCAAGCGCCAGGTTCACGAAAAGGCGCCAAGGAGACGGACAACGAAACCATGAACCATTTTTCAACAGGCAACAGGATTGCAGATGGAGGAGGCGGTTGGGTTCGCTTCCAGGCTGCCTCCTCGCGGCGAGCGGACTCTCGCCGATTGGCCTTCACCTTGATCGAACTTTTGGTGGTGATCGCGATCATGGGCATATTGGTAGGGATGCTTGTGCCGGCGGTGCAAAAGGTGCGCGCGATCGCCAACTCGATGAGCTGTGCCAACAACTTGAAACAGATCGGTCTGGCACTTCAGACCTTCCACGACCAGCAACGGTTCTATCCGAGCAACGGAGGCTGGGACGGCAATCAAACGATTCTCAAGGCCGATGGGGGGACCTATACGCCGGAGACCTTCGATAAGACACCCAACGCGATCTACCAGTGGGGCGTGGGAGATCCCAAATTTCGTCCGCAGGAACAGACGGGAAGCTGGGCGTTTAGCATCCTCCCGTTTGTGGAACAGACAACGGTCTATCAGAACCGGACCTGGGAAAGCCAGTTTCCTGGGTTCTTGTGCCCCGCACGCCGAAGCACCCCCGCGACGCGCATGATCGCCGAAGATGCCTATGGCCGCTACTACGCGGGGGGCTGGGCTTGGGGAAAGACCGACTATGTCGTCAACCTCGAGATGTTCGACAACCGGCCCCAGTGCTATGCGATGACGCGCATGGTCGATGGTTTCTCCAACACGATCCTCGTGGGGGAAAAGGCCTACGATAAGACGGTGCAAAAACCGGACAACTGGTACTGGGACGAACCCTATTTCATCGGCGGCTCGAAGGGAACTTCGCGCGGCGGGCTGGGCCTGGTGCCCGACCGGCCGGGCATCCCGCACAAGGAAAACTGGGGATCGGCCCATACCGCCGGCGTCAATTTCCTCTTTGGTGACGGCGGTGTGCGCCACGTTCCCTTCACCATGCCTTCCGAAACGCTGGCGGCACTCTTGACTCCCGATGGCAGCGAGGTGGTGTCCCCCCCATGATGCGATTGACCTCCCTTGGCTCTCTCTGCCTGATCGTCCTGATCGGTTCGCTGAGTATCGCCGGCGCGCAAAGCGGGTCGGACAAAAAAGGCGCGCCGAGCGAGTCCGATAAGAAGATCGAAAAAAAGGCGCTTGACGTGGTCGCCAACGGCAAGTTGCTCAACACCCACTTTTCGCGCTACGGTTTTCAACCCTTGCGCACGATCAAGCCCGATTGGGGCGGGGTGCGGATCCACCTGCCCGAGACGGAAAAGAAAACGGAACAGACCGGGATCTACTCCTATTTCGCGATGGCAGGCGACTTTGAAGTCACGGCTGGATTTGAGCTGTTCGATCTGCCCGCGGCGGGAGCGGGCTATGGCGCCTCGGTCGGCATCGGAGTCGACACCGATCCGCCCGACAACCTCAAGCTCAGCCTTCACCGGGGAAACTATCCCAAAAGAGGATCGGGGTTCTGGGTGACCATGGCAACGGAAAAAGGTGAGAAAAAAGAAAACGACACGCGGTTTTTCTTGGGCGAAGGGGAGTCGGGAAAGCTCATCCTGAAAAGGGAGAAGGATGAAGTGAGCTGCCTGGTCGCCGACGATTACACCAAGAACGCCAAGGAACTGGTACGCCTCCCATTTACGGGCAAGTCGATCCGGGTGGTTCGGGCCTTTGTCGACAACGGCGGGACCAATAGCGAACTGGATGTCCGCGTCGTCGGTTTGAAACTGACCGCGGACCAGATGACCGGCGGCATCCCCGAGGCCGAGGAGGGGGGCTATGGGTGGCTCATCTGGATCTTTGGTCCGATCGGGTTAGCGGTCCTGGGTTTTGCTTTTTGGAAACAGCGTGCGGGCGCCTGAATCGCGTAGTCAGGTTTTTGGCCGCAATCGGCCTGAAACAAGAGTTGGGTCGAGCCGGTATCAAGGAGAGGAAAAATGGGAACGCGGAAGGAATCGAATCTCGTTGCCATTCCCTCTTCTCCCTCAACGCGGCTCCCCGAGATTTCCGGTGCGAAAGGAATGCGCGCAACGCCATGGTCATGAATCGTAACCGCCTGGAAAACGCTTTTGGCGCTTCGGAAGGAACCCCGGACATCGACGATGGTCTTTTGTTGACCCAGTATCTGCGGGCCAGGGATCAGGCCGCGTTCGAAATGCTTGTGCATCGCCATGGCAGCATGATTCTTGGCACCTGCCAGCGCATTCTGCGCAACCAGGTCGATGCCGAAGATGCATTTCAGGCGGTGTTCCTGGTGCTCTTGCAAAAAGCCGGCGGTTTGACACAGCGAAAAACGATTGGGGACTGGCTTTACGGCGTGGCGTATCACACCGCGCTCAAAGCAAGGTCCCTCATCATCAAAAGACGAAAGAAGGAGGGAGCGGTGGATCCGCCGAAAAACGACAAGGCTCATGTGGAAAGCCTGCGTGAAGTCCTCGATCAAGAGCTGGTAAACTTGCCGGCGAAATTTCGCGAGGCGATCGTGCTTTGCGATCTGGACAACATTCCCCGCAAAGATGCGGCCAACAGGATGGGAATTCCCGAGGGCACGCTGTCGAGCCGATTGACCACGGCGCGCAAGATGCTCGGCGAACGGCTCTCCAAGAAAGGGATCGTTCTGGGAGGCGTGGCGCTTGCGACTTTGGGGGGCGCTGTTCCTTCGAGTTTGCTAGCCAGCACAGTGCGCAATGCCAACATTTTCACCGGCGAGGCGGTCGGTTCGATCTCCCAGTCGATTCTAGAAAAGGCCCAGCTTGGCAGCAGAGTGGATCCGGCCTCCATGCTTGCGGCCTTTGCTCCTTACCTGTTGTCGGCGCTGGGTGGCGGGAGCCTGGCGTTTCTTGTCGGCCTGCTTTATTTTTGGCCGCCGGAGAAGGGGGCCAAAACAGTCGATCCGACTCTCTTCGAGTGGAGTTCGAAAGCGGTCGATTTTTCGGGGAATCGATTCACCCATTACGGGATGGGTAAAGGTCGAAAAATCGTCATTCAGGAAAGCGAAGTTTTGATGGAGTTTGGCAAGGAAGCGGGTACCGGCCACCTCGGCCTCTGGAGCAATCAAGAACTGGCGGGAAATTTTGAAATTGAAATCAACTATGAAATTCTTGACGCGCCAGAAAAAGTGATGAGCGGGTACGGGGTGTCGCTTGGCGTGCTCGTCGATCTGGGGAAACCCTGGGGAGCCGTCAACGCCCAGCGCGGCATCTACCCGAGCCTGGGAGACCACCAGGGTGCGGGCCGCCATATTCCCAGCGGCGCGGAGAATCATTACACGAGGGAGACCATCCCCGCTCTCACCAGGACGGGCCGTTTGGTCGTCCGCAGGAATGGGGAACAAATGATCGTTTCCGGCGGCGGGCCGGCCCCCCTGTTTCCCAGAGAGATCAAAAGATTTCACTGCCCGACGGTTCCCACCAAGGGGATTGCCATTTACGCCGATCCGGGCGGTAGCGCCCAGGAATTTCAGTGCCGCATTTTTGGAGTTCAACTGACCGGCAACCTTCCCGATTGATCGATGGAGCCTGATGGCTCCATCGAAGGCTCAGTAGCGCCAAAATTCGAGCGAAATCACGCGGCCAACTCTCCCGGGAGCCGGTCGGCGCTCATGGTGCGCAAAGGCTCGGAAAGGTCCGCCTGGACGACGGGCTTGATGGATCCGTGCCGGCCAGTGACTTGAAAGCTCTGTCTACACCGCGAATCGCCGCCGTGGCCAGACATTCGCTCGCGATCCTTTGTAAGGAGTGGATCTTATGCATGAACGAATGATGGGCGCCTCGTTCGCCGCCAGACGGGCCGCTCCTTGCGTCCTTTGTGTCGCGGTCTATTTTCTTGTGGGACTCGCACGCGCCCAGGAAAATCCGATCGAATCGCTCCCCGCCCGGTTGGTACAGGAGGCCGCCTTTCAACGGGAAGGCCAGGGAATACGCATCTGTCCCACCAGCCCGGACTGCGCCGAGGGTTCCATGCGGTATCAGAATCACTGGCTTCTGGAGTTTCCGCTGGCCCTATCCGGATCGTTTGAGGCGGCCGCATCGTTTCATGTGAATCAAATGGGCAAGGCGGATTGCCCTTTGGCCAGTGCTTGCAATGCGGAAATGATTTTGCAAACGCGAGACATCGAAGGGCACTATGGCATCAGCATTGCCTTCGATCC
Source organism: Gemmataceae bacterium (assembly GCA_965226945.1). Classification (GTDB taxonomy): domain Bacteria; phylum Planctomycetota; class Planctomycetia; order Gemmatales; family Gemmataceae; genus SYLG01. The sequence goes on from OZ245717.1 coordinate 6,905,784, forward strand.
TCAGCTTGGAAGCGATCCGTCTTGCTTCAAGGTCAGTCGCGCCGAGCCTTGCCCGGAAGGATTGCATTTCCAGATCCTGAGTTTTCCGCGAAAGTCAAAGGAGGGCCGCGTGGTGATCCGCCGCGCGGGCTCGCAGCTTGTCTTTTTGGCCGCCGATGGCCGCGATGCCGCGCTCAAGGAGCTGGTGCGATTTCCTTACGATTCGCGCGTGGAGCCGTGCTTGGGCCTGGCCGCATTTCAGGGAAATGGGACCGATCCGATGCCGGTCGATGTGAACTTATGGAAGATCGAAGTGAAGGCCGAAAAGGTACTCAAAGGGCCGCAGCTTCAAAAGGCCTTTGTCGCGAAGATCGATGTCGGCGACTATCCGGGAATGGTGGACTACCGCAATCAGCCCGGTCAATTGCTGGGCGATACCGATCGATCCACGGTCAATCGCGGCGAAGGTTTTCACCTGGAAGGTAGCGACTTACGAGTTTGCCCTCCCGTGTGTCCCGGTGACCTTAAAGGAGCCAGTTCGTTCTGGGCACGCGATTGGAAGTATGGGGTGCAGGGCGATTTCGAGTTATCGACCGATTTCCATGTGCGGGCGATGGGCCCGCCCGCGCCCGACGGAGAGGCGCCCGTGGGAGTCTTTTTGGGAATGGAAACGGCGGGGCCCCTGGGTTCGATCTACTTTGGCAGGGGCTGCGCGAAAAGCCACGGTCCGGCCCGGCATGGTCAGGGTTACATGATCAAGCGCACGTTTCCTGCTGCCGCGAGTTTGGGTGCCGACGGCAACATTGACCCCAGCGTGGTGCACGAAACGATTCATTTCCCCAAGCGAGCCGTCCGGGGCAAGCTGATTCTGCGTCGCGTCGGGGAGGAAATTCACTTCCTTGTCGAGGAAGAAAAAGGGGAAGAAAAAATTCTCTATAAAACTTTCGCGATCACCGACCCGGCCATGAAATTGCGCATCATCGCCGATCAGGGAGGCTCGCCCTCGACGGCAATCGACGTGAACCTGTCCCGCATCATCCTCAAGGCCAACGTACTGGTTCATGAAGGAAAGAAGGTTCCGCTGATTCCTTCGATCGTCGACGAACTCAAGCCGATTCAATCGATCGATCGCAAGGAAGAGCCGCCCCTGCGTCTTTGGCTTTATGCCACCGTGAGCGCCGGTGCGCTTGCGGGCCTGCTATCCGGCTCGGTCGTCGCCTGCAGGCGTGTTGCGATCTAGTCGATCCGCGCTCCAAACGAATCATGGACCAACAAGGTTTTGCCTGGTCGCCGCCGTGACGGCCAGGCGCCGGCCCCGGGGGGCCGATGGCAAGGGGAAATCATGAACATCCGAAGCCTGTTTACACTGTTGCTCGCCCTTTTCTTGGAGGCGAAGGCCTTCACTCAGGAGGCGTTGCTTGAGGGCTTTACGACCAACGATCCAACGGGTACGGTTTTTCGTCGCGAGGGGAAAGGATTTCGGCTCAAGCCGCCAGATCCATCGGCGCAGAAGGGCCCGGCGCGTGCCAATAGCCACTGGCAGCTTGGCTTTCCCCTGGCGCTTGAGGGTAACTTTGAAGTGATTGTCCGCTTCGAGGTCGAACGCTTGGGTCCCAAGGAGGGACCGCCCCCCTTTAAATCGAACGCCGAGATGCTCTTGAAAATGAGCGGTATCGAAGGGCATTACGCGATCAATGTCGCCAGTGACGCGCAAGTCAAGGAGGGACCGAATTGCTTCAAGATCTCGCGTGTCGAGCCGTTCAACCAAACCTTGCATTACCACATCGTGAGTTTTCCCAGAAAATCGAACAAGGGACGGATAGGCCTTCGCCGGGAGGGTTCTCAACTGATCTATCTGGCGGCCGATGGGCCTGAAGCTCCGCTCAAGGAGTTGATTCGTTTTCCGTACGATTCCCGATTGAAGCCGCAACTCGGTCTGGCCGCATTCCAGGGAAGCGGTTCTACGCTCATGCCGGTCAATGTTTTGTTTTCCGAGTTTGGCATCAAGGCCGACCAATTGCTGCGCGGTGAGCTTTCCCAGACAACCTTTGTGCCAAGCGACGGCCTTAGCGACTGCCCGGTGGTGCTCAACTATGACGGTCAGCCAGCTCGTTTCCTGAGCGATACGAGCCGGTCCAACGATCGCCTGGGCGTCTTCAAGGTCGAAGGAAATGCGATCAGGGTGCAGCCGCCCGCAAGCGCCACCCATCAAAAAGGAGTCAATGCTCACTGGTTTCGTGATCTTAAATATGAAGTCGCCGGCGATTTCGAGTGGTCGGCCTGGTTCGACATCAAGACGATGGGCCCGCCCGCAAAGGAAGGGTATGGCTCGGTGGCCTGTTGCCTTGCGATGCAAACGGAGGGGGCTTTGGGGGCGATCTCGTTCGGGCGCGGTTGCGCGCGCGGTTCGGGTCAGGGGTACTCGCTGACTCGTTCCTGTCCCTCGGCCAATGGCACCATCTATGAAACCTTACGCTTCCCAACCCAGGCGGATCAGGGGCGCTTGATTGTCCGCCGGACGGGCGAGCAAATCGATTTTTTGGTGGAGGAAGAAAAAGGCGGCGCAACGAAACAGCTCTATCGCACCTTTGCGATCATGGACCCGGCCATGAAATTTCGTGTCCTTGCCGACCAGGGGGGAACGAATGCCGGACCGATTGATCTCTTGTGGTCGCAAATGAAGATCAAGGCACATTCTCTTCGCGAAAACGGGAGATTGGTGGAGACTACGCAACTGGCTACTCACCTCGCGCCAGATCTTCCGTCCAACCTACGAACGAACGCAGCGCCCGACTTCGTCGCGAATTTAACAGGCGATGGAGCAGAAGTTCAGACCCCTTCTCGGTTCTGGCTTTATGCCATTTTGGGAGGCGGCGCAGTTAGTGGCTTTCTTGCCTGCATTGTTTTGGTCATGCGCAAAAATCGAATTTAACGATCGGAAATTGGCTATTAAGAAACCGGATGATTAGCGCGGCGATCCCGTGGTCCAGGCCGTGCGATGTAACCGCATAGATGGAGAAATAAGAGATGTTCCTTCGCTGCCTTTTTGTTTCTGTCTTTCTGATTGCCCCAGGAAGCGCCGTGCCAGCGCAGGAGGTATCGCTTTCGTTTTTTCGAGCCTTGAACGACCCGAACGGCAACGTATTTCGTTCCGAAGGGAACGGAATTCGGATCAAGGCAATGGGGCTTGGCCCGTTCGAGATGCTGCAGACGTTTCGCGCTGTGAAACAAATCCCCTATCACTGGATTCTCGATTCGAAAACTTCCCTGGGCGGCGACTTTGACATCGCCGCCGATTTCAAAATCCATCAGCTCGGCCTGTCAAGCGGTCATTTGCCCGGTGTTGGGAATACCGAGATTTCCTTGATTGGCGAACATGGCCAGAGCGTGTACGGAATCAGTATCCATGCGGACCCACGAACGATCAGGGCGTTTCGGGTCGCTCGCATGGAAATGAGCCCACAGGGGATGCACCCGCAGTTTTTGATATTCCCGCGCCTCGCCAACGAGGGGCGTATGAGCATCCGGCGTGAGAGAGCGGAAGTAGTTTTCCTCGTCGCCGATGGCCTGGACGCTGAGTGGAAGGAACTCGTGCGATTTCCTTATGAAAAAAGCCTCTACCCCGACCTGCGCATTTCGGCCTGGCAAGGACCACAACTCGTCCGCACGCCGGTCGATGTATCGCTTTCCAGAATTACGGTCAAAGCGGAAAAATTGCTCGATGTGCACGGCTCCCGCGAGGTGCCGGTCTCGCAATCGAGATCGACAATGTACCCCTATACCCTGGAGCTGGCGAAAACCCCGGGCAAGTCGGTGCTTCAGTGGCAAGGCAATGACTCGGTCCAGACATTTTCGGCGGATGAGCAGGGGGTGCGCGTGAAGACGCCAGTGGGCACGCGCTATGTCAAGGAAGCGCCCGGCTACTGGTACCGCGAACCGGAATGGTCGCTTGAAGGCGACTTCGAAGTCGCCGCCAGCTACAAGTTCAACCAGATGGAACCGGCCGGCCCCGAAGGATTTCAATCGGTCAATCTGGGATTGGGGATTGAGTCGTATGGGCCGCTTGGCTCATTCACCCTGGGATGCGGCGTCTCGAAATGGAATGGTCCGGAATTTAGCCTGAGCCGTCACAGTCAAACCAGCCAGGGCCCTGCCTGGGACATGCATAACCTCAAGACTCGCGCCACCGAGGGGAAGCTGATCGTGCGCCGGGTCGGCGAGCGGGTATTTTTTCTCGTCGAGGAAGAGGGTTCTACCCCAAAAGAGCTCTTTCATTGCCCGGCAATCGATTCTCCTGCGCTCAAGGTGCGCCTTAGCGCCAACCTGGGTGCCAACAACACCTCGGTGCTTGATCTGTTGTTGACGGAACTCACGGTCAAGGCGCAAAGACTTTCGATCAATGGCAAGCCTTTGGCCGTGACCCGTAGCGCTTCAACCATTCGCACAGATGATCCGGCCGATGAGTTGGTGGCGCCACCCGATTCGAAACGCTGGCTCTTTTATATCCTCGGCTGCGGCGTGCTCGTGGCGCTAATCGTCATCGTTATCTTGCTTTTCCGTAGCCGCATTTAAGGGTTGATGCGAACCCTGCGGGGGCACCCTCAAGGACGCCTCGGATGCCGAAGGAGTCGTGGTTTCTAACTGCCACTTAAGAAAACTCAAATGAACTCAAGTGAGAGCAAGGGAACGCCGGGCGATACGTTCCCTTGCTCATGGACTCATCGGCCCACCTCTTGACCTCGGCTCAAGGGGTCCACTGCGTGGTTTCTCCCTCGCGCAGCTCGATCGAGTGCGACTTCAGGGGCGCTTTGGCGGTAGACGACTGGTACACTTGCAGCGACCATTTGCCTGCCGGCAATTCGCGAATCTCAAACCGCCCCAGGTTTCTACCGGGAAGGAGCATGGAAATATGATCCCCCTCCTCCCGATCCAAGCGCACATGCACCGGAATCTGCTCCGAACCGGCAGGGAGTGGAAACTGCCCGGCGAGGATCGATTCGTTGGCCAGTGTCACGTTGAGGTTCTGTTCGCGATTGCGCCATGACAAGCGCTGGCGCGCATATCCCGGTGCTTCGACCAAAACCACCCCCTCGTTGAACGAGACGGCCGGCAGAATGAATTTTCCTTTCTCGCCGGTTCGTCCTCGAACCATGTTCTCCCAGGCCGCATTGTGATAGCCCCAAACGAAGGACTTATCCAGTTCTCCCCCGCCCTCCACCAGCGTGACGCGGGCGCCACGAATCGGCTGCCCGGTCTTACCGGCGACTGTGATCTTTAGGGGAGTGGGCGCGTCTGCCTTGATCGTCGTCAGTGGCGCCTCCTGCAGATGATTGAGCGGCACGGCGACGATGCGATCGACCACCGCTTGACCATGGCCATCGGCGTGCGCCTGGACGCGTAGCACTTCGGACGCGACGAACCCGGTGAGAACGAAGGTCCCGTCCGGACTGGTGAATCGCACACCCATTCCCGAATAGCCGGCGAAATAACCCCCTTCGGTTTTGTCGCCATCTAGAGGATTTTTCGGCGTGGCGACGGTGAGGCGGAAATTGCGAATGGGTGCGCCGGCCGCATCCACCACCCGTCCTTTGATCGCTCCGCCGTGAGCCATTTTGATCTCGTGGGTATCTACGTCGAGTGCAAGATGTTGGTCCCGCACGTCGGACATTCCCACCTTGAGGAAGGAAATCTTCGCCGAGGCCGGCAATCCCGCCAAGGCAAACCTGCCGTTGCGATCGGTCAGCATGGCTTTCTCATCAAACCAGACTGGCTCGGGCCCCTCGGTAAGGCCGGGAACGACCATGACCCCTTCGAGCGGTTGGTTGGTGTCATCGAGAACGGCTCCTCCCACGCGATAACCGGCCTCCAGTTCGACATGTAGGATCTGAGATCCTTTTTGCTGGATCGGCAAGAATTTTGGGGCAAACTCCCGGCTGGAAATCACCAGCGTTTCCGGTTCATCCGGAACGACGAGTTCGAAGGTCCCGTCGGCTTTCGATTTCGTGTTGAGGAAGTCCGTGAACTGCTCGCGGCCCCAGCGGACGAGCGCTTCCGCAACAGGCTTGCCGTCAGGTTTTACAATCGTTCCGCTGACGATTCGTTTCCGCTTTTCGCCGGGCGCCGATTCGACCGAATTCGCCGGCGGCGCCTTGGTCAATTGAAAACGGATTTGGGCAATCTTGCCGTCTTCGACCAGAATGTCGCTTTCCTCCACCGGCAGGTATCCTGGAGCGCTGGCCTTGAGCCGTGTTGGCTGGCCGGCGGGGACCGCATCGAAATATTCAAATTGGCCCGCGGTGTCGCAGGCGGTGGAGATGCCATTGAGCGAAAGAATTCCGCCCGAGGTGGTACGACCCACGACCGCTTCGGGGATCGGTTTGCCCGCGGCATCGGTCACAATGCCCCGTATATGAGCGCCTCGCTCCACGCGCAGCTCCAGGTACGAATCGCGATCCTTGGTCGTATCGAACAAAACGCGCAGGCGCTGCCGGTCGGCCGCCACGACGAACGCTTCATGGTGGGTACGGGTCATCCCACCCAACTCCCATTTGCCTTCGCTGTCGGTGACGAGGATCACCCCGTTGTCCAGGAATAATTTCCCCTGGGCAATCGGTTTCCCCGATTCTTGTTCGAAAAGCTGGCCGCGAAACATGCCCCGATCTTTCATGCGAATCGGTAGAGTCTTTGGGGCCATCCCCTTCTTGATTTCCACTTCACCACTGATCGAGCCGCCGGAGGCTTCTCCCCCTTGGCTGCCTTTGCGCGCTGCGATCAGCCAGGGACCGGGAGGCAAGTTCAGGCGATACACCCCGTTGGAATCGCACTTGGTTTCCCGGCGTACCGCCACCCCGAGCTCCAGTTGAGCCGCCAGGACAATAGCCTCGGCGGCGGCCTTTCCATCCTCCATTAATACCGTTCCCGTGACGGCCACGGCGTCTTTGACTTCAGGTTCTGGTGCTGTTGTCGCATTTACGGGAGTTGCCGCCGTACTCGCAGCCGCCGCGGCCGGCGCGAGGACCGCCCGGCCAAAGCCTCCCAGGGATGCGGCTGCCGCCAGGATCACCACGGTCATCATGACCGACCTGGCCCAGCCTAAGGGTTGGCGCCATCTGTTCATATCAACCTCCAAAAGGGTGTGAATCCGTTCTGAAACCGAATGGGGATGAAAAAAGGAAATCGCGGCCGATGGAGAAAAGGCAACGAGCTGCGACCTTCCTGGCGGCATTCGTTTCACCTGACGAAGCAGGCAGGTGGCGATGTCGCGCGGATGGACGCCTGCGGCTACCGTGGCGGCATCGCAGCGTTGCTCTCGGTTCCGGTCGAGTTGACGTAGGAGCCAAGAAAGTAAGGGATGGAAAAAGAAAAACGCACGCACCAGCTCTTCCATCCATTTGGCCCAATCGTCGGCATGGCGTGCGTGGGTCCATTCATGCACAAAGGCAATGCGGCGTTCTTCCCGCGGACAATTGGCCCAGTTGGGGGAAAGCAAGACGGCCGGGCGAAGGCCGCCAAAAAGAGTTGGGCACGCGACGCGGTCGCTGATTAACAGCGTCACGTTGCGGGTGATTTTGAGGTCTGAGCGAACTTCCTCCCATTGCGCCACGAGTTCTCGCGGGGCGATGGCGGCCTGAAGTTTCGTTCGATTCATCCACCACATTCCCAGTCCCAGGCGCAACAGAAAAAAAGCGACTCCCGCGGCCCAGGCCCAGACCAGAGCCGCTTGCCAGGAAAGGGACACTTGCCATGGCGCAGCGGAAACCGGTTCCCTGGCGGCCGGAACCAAGGACGGCGAAACCGAACGAGTCCTCTCAGGCTTGGCAACGTTTCCTTCGGACTTCGGCCGGCCCTGCTTTTTCTTGGGGGGCTCGGATTTGGCAACAAAGGACGGATCGCTAGCGAGGATCTCGGGTTGAAGGGATTCGCGGCGGCTCTGAGGCTCGGATAATGCGGGTGCCTCCGCCCGGTTGAGTTCAAGGTTGGGAAGGGGAAAATTCCACCACCTTGGCGTGAGGGGAAGCAGCAGGCCGGCGATCAGTACGACACGTCCCAAGAGCAAACGAGTCGCAACCGACGAGGGAGGCCGCATTCGCAACCAGAGGGCGAGCCCAAGGATCAGAAGTCCCCAGCGGATCGACCAGTCGAATAGGAAAGAAAGCATCGGGGAGAGGAGGTCATTCATTGGTTGGTGCATCCTGGCACAGTGGGTTTACCTATCGGCGTTCTTGGTTTGAGAGAGTTCGGGTCAGCCTTGAGTTTCCGCATGTTCGATGGTGATCTGGAACGCATTATGGCTTCCACTTGCCTTTCCAGCGCGTGACTTCCCCTTCTTTGAGTTCCACGGTTTCCTGAATCGATTTGGGAATTTCTCCCGTGGAGCTGATCATCAGGGTCCATTTGCCCGCGGGCAGTTCCTTGATTTGGAACGCGCCACGCTGGCTGCCATCGATTTTGACGTGGATCTGTTCCAGCTCAGGCGAAAGCAGCGTGGCATAAAAGCCAATCCCTTCGCTGCTGGCATCCGATTCCAACTGGCCGGCGAGCACCGCTTGCGGGGCCATTTTGACATCGATTGTCTTTTCCCCTTTTCGCCACGGCACCCGCTTGCGCGCGAACCCTTCGGCTTCCACGAGCAGAGTGGCTTCGCTGAAAGATAGGTGGGAAAACGCCGCGATTCCCTTGGCGTCGCAGCGGCCGCGGATCATGTTTTCCCAGGAGGCATTGTGATAGCCCCAACTGAATTGCTTGTCCAAGCCGATGTGACCATCCACCAGGGTGACCCGAGCATGAGGTACGGTGCGCCCGTTTGCATCGGTGACTTGAATTCTCAACGAAGCGGGCGCGGCGGCATGTAGGAGTGCGGGAGTTGCTTTGTCCAGGTGGTTGATCGGAACCGACTCCACCCGATCGAGAACGGCCTGGCCGTGGCCATCGCTATATGCCTGAAGTCGAAAAACCCCGCCCGCCGGCAGGCCGGTGAGGACGAAGCTGCCGTCAGCCGAGGTGTAGCGCACACCGAAGCCGCAGTAGCCGGCGAAATATCCGCCGGAGTTTTCGCCCGATTTTGCTTCGCGAGGCTGATTGACCGTAATGCGGAAATTGCGGATCGGCTGACCGGCCGCATCGACGACCTTCCCCTGAACGGCGCCGCCAAAGAAAAGTTGCACGGTGTTATTGGGATTGTTCAAAACGAGTTCCTGATCCCTCAAGTCACTCAGACCGCTTTTGAGGAAGTCAAACTTCGTTTCGTCGGGAATTCCCTTCAATAAGAACTTTCCTGAACGGTCGGTCACGGCCGTGCTTTCGCTGAGCCAGTACTGGTTGCACACCTTCGGAATGGGAAAGCGGATGACCGGCACCACCATGACGCCCTCGATCGGCTGTTTCCGGTCGTCGAGCACGACGCCGCTGACCGTGTTCCCCTTGTCCAATACCAGTTCGAGAGGCTTGTTCGCGCCTTGCTCGACCGGCACGAATTGCGGCTCAAACTGCCTGGGCAGAACGGAAACGAATTGTTCTTCATCGGGCACGATCATCTTGAAGGAACCGCTGCCATCGGTGCGCGCGGTGATCGATTCGGTGCTCGGCATGACGCCCCAGCGGATGAGCACGCCTTCGGCCGGCCTGCGATCGGGATCGAGCACCCGTCCAGTCAAAACCCTTTTCTTTTTCTCGCCGGGAGTACTCTCGATGGAATTGGCGGCTGGTTCGCGGTGCAGCCGGAATTGCAACTGGGCTGCTTTCCCCGGCACTCGCTGAATATTGTTTTGATCGTCCGAACGGTATCCGGGCGCCCCCGCCGACAATCGTGTTGGCTCGTCCGCGGGCACGGCATCGTCGTATTCGAACCGGCCGTTTTGATCGCAATGTTCCCATAGGCCATGAATCGAGAAATACGATCCCGAGGTCGATCGGCCGACCCAGGCGTTGGGAATGGGCTTACCGTCTTGATCGGTCACGGTGCCGGCGATCTTGGCGCCGAGGGGCAGGGGCACCTCCAGTTCGGTGTCTGCTTTGGCCGTCGTATCCAAGAGGATTCTTTGCCGTTGTCGCCCCTTGGCCACGGCGTAGGCCTCATGGTGCGTGCGGGACATGCCGCCCACTTTCCAGACCCCGTCGGGACCGGTGGTGGAGATGATTCCGTTGTCATGAAAAATGCGCCCATCAGCAATGGGTTTGCCCGTTTCCGCTTCCAGCAGACGGCCGGTCAGCCATCCGCGTTCGTCCATGCGTATCACAAACGGCGCGGGCTTTTTGGCTGCGGTGACTTCCCATTGGGTGCTCAATTGGGGGTTGCGCGCTTCGCCCCCCTGGCTACCCTTGCTCGCCCAAATGAACCAGTGGCCTTCCGGCAACGAGAGCTTGAACTGGCCATTGGCGCCAGCTTTGGTCTCCCGCCGAATGAGGGGGCGTATCTCCCCCTTTGCGGCCCAGACCAGCGCGCCGTTCGCTGGCGTACCGTCGGCCATGAGAACGGTGCCGGTGATTTCGATCGCGCCCTTGTCCTCACCCACAGGAGCCGCCGGCGCGGCGAGAGCGACGATGGGGGTAAATCCCCCAATGCTTGCCGCCAGTCCCAAAACGAACAGGGTCATACTTACATCTCGAAACGAAAGGAGCGGTTGGATCCAACGGGTCATGTCATTCTCCAAAAGGTTGGAAATCCGTCTTTTTGCTGAGCCCTTGGGGAAAAAAGAAAGAGAGAGAACAAAGGTATAGCAAGCCGTCCCCAGTTTTTTGAGTTGTTCGGCGTGCAAGCGATAAAGGGTTGGCACCTCGGTTCCCTACTTGATGGGGTACAACTGTGTTGGACGAATCGGGTAAATCGGGTTTTACGTTGCTGATGTGCCGCTAGGGATTCCAGTCCCAGCTGCGTTCGGTGGATTCACCTTCGTTGAGTTCGACGGCGCCCACTTCCTTTAGCGACCCTTCACTGTCTTCCACGGACAAGGTCCAAATTCCTGCGGGAAGTTCCTTGACCTGAAACCGGCCATTGTTGGCATGGGAGATCTTCACGAGATGAATCGTATCGCCTCGCCTGGTGGATAGCCGACCGGTAAACTCCTTGCCTTCCGCTTTCGGATCCCAGGCGAGATGGCCCGCAAGGATCGCCTCCTTCGCCATTTTCACCCGGATTTCTTTTTCCCCTTTTCTCCATGCCAAACGCTGGCGCGCGTGACCGGGAGCTTCGATGAGAACCGTTGCGCCCTTGAATGAGAGTTTGGGAAAATCGGCGACTCCCTGAGCGTTGGTTTTACCCCGCACGATGTCTCCCGAGGTAGCATTGCTGTAACCCCAGGAAATTCCCTGGTCCAATTGGAGTTCTCCATCGATAAGGGTCACGCGAGCATCAGTCAGTGCCTTGCCTTGGTTATCGGTAACCTGAATTTTCAGTGGCGTCGGCGGCTCAGCCGTGAGAACGGTTGCAGCGGATTGATCGAGGCGGTTGTGTTGCACAATCAGAACTCGGTCCTGAACGGCCTCGCCATACCCCTCGGCGTATGCCTTCACTCTGACAATGGCTCCGCTTTCTAAACCGGTCAAAGCAAAGGTCCCATCTGCGGAGGTGAAGTGGACTCCATCGTGGCAGTAGCCCGTGTGGTACCCGCCCGATCCATCGGTGGGCTTGGCGTCTCTTGACGCGTTCAGCGTGATGCGAAAGTTGCGGACTGGCTTACCTTGGGAGTCAACAACCTTACCCTTGATCGATCCGCTATGAGCGAGCCGCGTCTCGTTTTTGGGGTCATTCAAAGTCAATCGTTGATATTTTGCTTCTGAATATCCAGTTTTAGAGAACTCGAAATGGATCTCTTCAGGAAGGCCCTTGATCGTGTATTTTCCTGTTTGGTCGGTGAACACAGTCTTTTCGTTCACATAATGGGTCCTGCCCGGTTCATCTTTCGGATGAGGAAATATCGGTCGAACCCTGACTCCCTCCAGCGGCTTACCTTGATCGTCGAGGACTGTTCCCGAAGCGTTAAAACCCTTCTCCAAAATCAGCTTGATTTCTTGGTTACCATTCCTGGCGATCAAGGGAAATTGAGGTGCCTGGTCCCCGGGAATCACGCAGAGCCTTTGCTCGTCTTCGGGTACGATCATCGTGAATTTCCCAGTGGCATCGGTCGTTGTGGTGATGGCACTAAAGCCGTGGCCCAATCCCCACCGAAGGAACACATCAGCTACGGGTCTTTGATCTCTTCCAAGAATGATTCCCGAAATAACCCTTTCCTTTTGTTCGCAGGAAACCGTCTCCCTTGCATTTTTTTTTGCCAGCCGTTTTAAGCGAAAATGAACGTTGGCAGCTTTTCCTGGCTCGATCAGAATGTCATGAATTTCGGCTTCCGCAAAACCGGGTGCACCTGCGGTCAGTCTGGTGCGCTGGTCAACGGGAGAAAAAGAATCGACTTCAAAACTGCCGTCTTGGTTACACGATTCGAACATTGAGTAAATGAGGCCGGACCCTCTTGTGACCCAGGCTTGCGGGATGGGTCTTCCTTCGAGATCGGTCACCGTTCCCCGGATCGTGGAACCCATGGGAAGCCTAATCTCCAGCGGCACATCTTTTTGTGTGCTCGGTTCAAATAGGAAGTCTTGCCTTTTATGACCGCGGGCGACCACGACCGCGCCTTGGCACTTCGACGCCAGTCCACCCATCTTCCAAATTCCGTCGGGTCCCGTGGTGGCAATGGTGCCGTTTTCAAAATAAACACGGGCATTGGCAAGGGGTATGCCGGTCTCTGCTTCCAGAGCTCTCCCTGCAAACCAGCCGCGATTCTCCATCTGGATGTCGATTACCCCGGTCTTTTTTGTTGGAGAAATTTCCCAGAGATTCCAGGCCGGACTCTTCGCCGTTCCGCCCTCGCCTTCTTTGCTTGCGTGAAAGAACCAGTTTCCCGCCGGCAAGGAAAATTGGAATTGGCCCTTGGCCCCTGCCGTCGTCTCTCGTCGGATCATCGGTCCCCAGTGATCCTTGACGGCCCAAACCATCGCGTCCTTTGCCGCGGTCCCGTCGGCCAAAAGAACGGAGCCTTTGACCAACACCGTATTTTTTTCTTCTGGAATGGGCTCCGCGGTGGAGGTCATGGCCAGCACTGGCCGAAGCCCTCCCAGTGTGCAGGCAAAAGCCAAGACGATCAACGCGACGGTGGCAGCGCGCCACGCCGAGAGGGGTTGAATCCAGCCGTTCATGTTCGCCTCCAGCAGTTTCTCGATCCGCTCGCGGGCCGAGGTGTTTGGGAAAAAAGAAAGAGCGGGAAGGGGAGCGGTCGAGCGCCCTCCCACTTTCTTGAGTTCCGTCAAGAGCAAGCGTGCGAATTGGCGGGGGATGGCTCCCTTGCGAATGGCGGCGGCATCGCAGCGCTGTTCGCGATCGCAGCCGATCCGGCGAATCAACCAGTGAACCAGAGGGTGAAAGAAAAAGATCGACCGGACGAGCTCTTCGAAAATCCGAGCCCAATCATCCCGGTGGGCGACATGGCTGGCTTCATGAAGAAAGACCATGCGTCGCGAGGATTCATCAGCGTGCATCCAGTCGGGAGGCACCGCAAGCACGGGGTTCATTCCGCCAAGCAAGGAGGGAGTGGATACGTCCTCGGAAATCATCAGGGTTGCCCGCCTTCGGGCGCCAGATTCCTCATGGATTCGGTTCCATTCATCTGCCAACTCTGGCAGCGGCTTGTTCGCGTTGCGTTTGATCTGCGTGAGTCGCAAGTAGCCGATCAGCAGTCGGGCGAGGCAAAAAGCCACGCCCATGGCCCAGACGACCACGGCCAAAAGCCCCCATTCAAGTTGAGTTGTACCGGGCGCTGGCGGTTGCTGCGTTATGAGCGAATCGACCGGTGCAGGCGGCAATGCTTCGTGATTGTCCAGGAAATTGCTCGATTTGGACTCACTCAAGGCGGGCAGTAGCAACCGTGAGTTGACATCCCGAAATGGCCGCGCTTGAGAGGAAGACTCCTCGTCATGGTGCGCAATGGAATCGGATTCGATCCTCTTTGGCGATAAATCGTTCGAATCGACCGAGACCGGCCAGGAAACGCTGAGCCATCTGGGCGTCAGGGGTAAGAGCATCCCTCCGACAAGGACGAGCCATCCCAGAAGCAGCCGGGTCGCGATCGATCGGGGCGGCCGCAGCCAAATCCAAAGGGCGAGCCCGAGAATCAAAACTCCATAGCGGATCGACCAATCGAAAAGCAGGGAGAGCAGGCTGTTCGAGATTTCGCTCATGGCTTGGTCCTTAAAAATCCCAATGATTTGCAGGATATAAGCAACTTAGGTGATGGAGGAAATTATGGCTCCCATTTTCCATTCCATTTCTTTGTCTCGCCGGATTTGAACTTGATTAATTGGTCCTTTTTTGGATAACTAAAATTCCATCCATACTTTATTTGCCATGTTCCCGTAGGTAGCTCCTTGATCTTGAACTGCCACCGATTGCTTGCGAGTACCGGGAAATAAATTTGCTCGTTATTTTTTGAAACCAATACGGCATCGACTTCGCTGCCTATTTCTGGCCCACCTGTCAGCTCTCCTTCCAAAATCGCCTCGGGCTCCATGGTGATGACCAATTCGGTCTCACCTTTCCGCCAGGGAATTCTGACCCTTCCAAAACCAGGCGCTCGCGCAATCATTGTCCCTTCTTGGAACGAAAGATCCCGATAGTTCGCCGTTCCGGAGCTGCCCGTTCGTGCCGCATAGACGGTTTTCGACAGCGGACTGAAGGGTAAATACCAGGAGAACAGGTGATCGCTGCCAGGTTGTTCGTCGATCAAGTACAACCGGAGGCCAGGAACTGGCCTTCTGGAGGAATCGATCGCGGTAACTTTCAACGATTTGGATTTTTCCGCTCGAATTTCAATGTCAGCAGTTTGCTCTAGCCGATCCACCGGCACCGCCAAGACTCGATCAACTGCCGCAGGTCCATGTCCGAAACTGTAGGCTTGAATGCGATAGTAACAGCCGGCCTGCAAGCCGGTCAGAATAAACCTGCCGTCGCTGGAAGAAAAAGAGAGCGATTCATTTCTCGAGACAAAACCGATTTCCACCCGTGGATCGCCGGGCTCTTTGCGGTGGGGAGCAGATACCGTAATTTCAAAATGACGAATCGGATTGCCTTCGGAATCGACGAGTTTGCAGCAGATGGCCCCAGCAATGGGGGGGGCGTCGGCTTCCAGTTGGAACGTATACTTTTGATTGCCTAATGTAAATTTATCTGTCCATTTTGAAAAGTAGCCGTATTTATCAATAGACAAATAGGAGTTTTCCAACAAGCCATGGAGGGAGAATTCTCCCTGCGCGTCGGTGGTCGTGTCTTTTTCACCAAGCCTTCCAAATGTGGAATCCTTTGTCCCGACGCATATGGTCGCCCCTTCGATCGGTTCGCCCTGTTTGTCCACCACCCTGCCCGAGAGAAAATGGCCGGCCTTCAAGGTTGCATCGATTTTTTGATTTGCGCCGCTGTCGACTTCGATGAGTTCGGCTGCAAACTCTTTGGATTCCGCAATCAATACGCCATCTTCATCGGGAGTATGCAACCGGTATCTGCCATCCTTGCCGGTCCTTGTCAGGAGTTGCTCACGAAAGCGCTCCCTATCCCAATACACGGCCGCACCCTCGATAGGCTTGCCGTCAGGGGCCAGGATCTTCCCCGAAATCAGGCGATTGCTCGCTTCCTGAACCGCCTGTTTCGTAGCGGATGGATTGGGTCGTTTTGTGAGTTGAAACTTCAAGTCCAACGCTTCGCCAGATTTCGCTATGTCCGTTTGACCACCCCACTGGAAACCGGGTGCTCCCGCGGTTAATTGTTCCTCATAGCCTGGAGTAAGAGGAAACTCGAAACGGCCTTGATGGTCGCATGTTTCAAAACGCCCCTTGTTGGCAAATGTTGGTCCTGAAAGCAGCAGAGCCACCCATGAGTTTGGCACCGGCTTGCCTTGCGAATCCACCACAACCCCTGTTACCCGCTGTCCCAAGGGCACCTGGATTTCAAGTTCCTCTTTCACGGAAGCATGGGGGTCGAAGGAGAAGTTCACGCGGAGGCGGTTCGGCGCCACAACGATCGCCTGCTGGCGTATTGGTTTCAGGCCAGCGACCTTCCATCTCCCCTGGGGGTCCGTTACCAAAACCCTGCCGTCATTCAGGTAGAGCGAGGCTCCCGAGAGCGGCTTTTTCGTTTCGGACTCGAGCAGGCGCCCCTGGAATGACCTGCGATTTTCCAATCGGATCTGGATGGGAGAGTTTTGTTTTTCGAGGGAGATTTTCCAAAAATTCTCCTTTTTGGCGTTCTCGCCTTCGCCACCTAATTCGCCATCGTTTGCCCAGAATGACCAGTTTCCGGGAAGTAAATCGAAATGAAATTGCCCAAGGGCATTGGTGGTCGTCTCGATCTGCTGACGTGGTCCGGTGGCCATCCAGCAACACCTGACCAAAACGCCCGTAGCGGGCTGGCCATTGGGCATCAACACGGTTCCCGTGACCGGCACGGTTTGGTTCTCGTCAAGCGGCAAGGCGGTGTCAGCGGTTTGATCATCCGGCTGGCCGCCGTACGGGCGTGCGGCAATGGCCCCGATTCCCCCAAGGGTGAGCGCCAGCAATCCGATGGTGAGGGCACAGGCCGCCTTCTGCCACGGGCGGATCGACTTGCCCCAGCTTGTCCCTTGAAGGGCGAGCAGATTTTCAATGCGATTCAAAGCGGTGCGAGCCTGGAAAAAGGGAGACAGGGGCGTGAAGCTCAGAACGGATTTTCCAGGCCCCAAGCGCTTGAACTGCTCCAATAGCAGACTGGCCAGACTTTGAGCGCTGACGCCGGCCTGCAGAACCCTGGCGTCGCAGCGTTGCTCGCGGTCGATCCCAATCTGGCGAATCAGCGCGTGGACGAGCGGATGAAAGAAAAAGAACGAACGGATCAGTTCCTCGCCGACCAAGGCCCAATCGTCGCCATGGCAGAGGTGCGCGGCCTCGTGTAGCAAAACGGCGCGGCGATCTTCGGGGGTTGCTTTCCCCCATTCGCAAGGAAGGACAACCATTGGATTCCAGCCACCCAATAACGCCGGTGTGCGCAAGCGATCGGAAATAACGACCGGGGCCTCGCGCTTGATTGCCCATTCCTTTCTGATTTGGTCCCATTCCGTTTGCATGAACAGAGAGGCTTGGCGGCATTCTCTTTTGAACTTGCCCAACCAGATCGCTCCCAGAAACAGGCGGAGCAAGCAGAAGCCCAATCCGGCAAGCCAAAAAGATGCCGCGGCAACGCCCCAATCCATGTTCCCGAAAGCGCCAAAAGTAGTGCGCGAATCCAGGGGTTTTTGCGGTTCAGCTAAACTCGGATTATTTTCTAACGTATTTTCTTGATGTTCTTGGCGGTCGCTTGCTTGAATTGCCTCAGCTTCGAAGGCACGAGGGTCAGCTACAGACTCTGGCTTGGGATAGTCGGTCAAGGAAAAGGGCGGCGTTTGCAGGGCGAACGAATCGAGTGGTTCACTTGAGGAGTCATGGGCTTGAGGATCGGAACGCCCCGCCAGGGAATTCCGGATCTCTGTCCAGGGAACGGAAATCCATTGAGGCGTAAGCGGCAAGAAAAGGCCAGCCAACAGGACCAATCGCCCCAGCAGCAGACGTAGGGCAACAGATTGCGGCGGCCGCAACCAAAACCACACGGCGAGCAGCAGGATCAAGATCCCAAAGCGGATCGACCAGTCGAGAAGCAAGGCGACCCATTGACCGCAGAGTTCGCTCACGGCTTTTTCCTTTTGGGGGCAGGTGGGGCTTCGGGGGCTTCCGTTGCTTGCAGTTTTTCTTCGATCGTTTTCAGTTCTTCGGGGGTCAGGTGATTGCCATCGACCAGACCCAGCACCAGGCGCTCGGCGGACCCGCGGAAAAATCGCTGCACAAAATCGCCGAGGAGCGTGCGGGTCGCTTCCTCGCGGTTGAGCGTGGGCCGGTAGCGGTGGGGCGGCGCCTCCTCTCCATGGGTCACCAGGCCCGCCTTCTCCATGCCCTGCATCAGGCCGAGGACCGTCGTGTAAGGCATGCCGACTCCGCCTGGCAACTGGGCCAAAATGTCGCGCACCGTCAGCGGCCCGTGATCCCAGAGAAGATCCAACACGGTGAACTGACGCTCGGTGATCGCGAGCTGCTTCTTTCCAGCCATGGAACGCGGAACCTCGTTATTGAATGATCAGTACTGATTGTTGCGTAGGGCGGGGGGCCTGTCAAGCGAAATCGGTCGCATTCCCCATGTTGCGCCGCGAGGTACAATGAGAGGATGGATGACATCACCCAGGCCAGCGATTTGACCATGGACTTCACCGCCACGAACGCGGCGGCGAAGTCGTCTACTCAAACGGAACCCGGCACATCCGGCGGGCCAGTCCCAGGTGGCGTGGATCCGGCCGTCTCTCCCCCCGGTTTTGAGCTTCTGAGGGAGCTGGGCCGCGGCGGCATGGGGGTCGTGTTTTTGGCGCGGCAAAAAAACCTGGGCCGCCAGGTTGCGCTCAAAATGATTCTCTCGGGGGGCTATTCCTCCGACAACGAAAGGCTGCGCTTTTTGGCGGAAGCCGAAGCGGTCGCAGCCGTATCGCACAACAATATCGTCCAGATTTTCGATTTGGGCACCCATCAAGAGCTTCCCTTTTTCGCGCTCGAATATTGCCCGGGCGGTTCGCTTGCACAAAAGCTGGGGGGGAACCCCATCGCCGCGCAGGAAGCGGCGCTGTTGGTGGGAACCCTGGCAAGAGCGATTCAGGCGGCCCATGCCAAGGGCATCATCCATCGCGACCTGAAGCCCGCGAATATCCTCCTGGGAGCCGATGGCGCGCCCAAGATTACCGACTTCGGCTTGGCCCGGAAGACCGAATCGGCCAGCGGTTTGACCCAGTCGGGTGCGATTGTGGGCACGCCCAGCTACATGGCGCCCGAACAGGCTGGATCGAGGCGCGCGGCGATCACTCCGGCAACCGATGTGTATGCGCTCGGAGCGATTCTCTACGAATGCCTGACCGGCCGCCCCCCATTTCGGGCCGCGTCGGTGATGGAGACGATTCAGCAGGTCCTCAACGACGATCCGATCCCGCCCAGTAAACTGGTGCCGGGACTGCCCCGTGATCTGGAAACCATTTGCCTCAAGGCGCTGCGCAAGGACCCGGAGAAACGCTACCCAAGCGCCATCGAGCTGGCAGACGACCTGGGCCGATATCAGTCGGGCGAATCGATCCTCGCCAGGCCTGCGTCCAAAATTGAAAAAACGATGAAGCTGGCGCGCCGCAACCCCGTCATCTCCGCACTGACCGGGGCCGGCATCGTTGCGGCGATCTTGATTGTGTCGGTCGTGACCCTGGCCTATCTCAAATTGCAAAAAGAACGCAACAACGCCAACGAGCAAAAAGAGAAGGCGGAAAGACGGCTCGACCTGGCGATCGACGCGGTCGAAAAGATGATGAACCGGGTCGGTGGCGAGAAATGGTCGCGCATTCCGGAACTCCTGGAAGAACGCCGGGCCGTGATGGAGGACGCCATCGCGGTGTACCAGCAGTTCCTCGAGGAAGACAGCGACGACCCCAGGCTCAGGCGCACCAGCGCTCAGGCGCTCTTCAAGATTGGCGCCGCCTATTTGACCTTGGGAGAATTGGAGAAGTCGAGCCAGGCATTCTCCGAGTCGGTCACGCTCACCCAGGGGCTCATGAGCGAGTTCCCCCAGGAACCCGACTACCGCCGCGATTATGCCCTCCTCCTCGGCCTGGTCGGCCACATTTCCATTCTCGATGCCCAGTTTGAACTGGCCCAAGCCAACTACCGCAAGATGGTCACCATCGCCGAAGAGCTCCTTGTGGAGTTTCCCGAGCGGGCCGACATTCGAGAGGTATTGATCGAGGGATTGAATTTCCTGGGGAACGCCAACCAAAACAATCCCCAAGCGGCGTTGCCGTATTATCAGCGCTCTTTAAAGGAATGCCAGCCGCTTCTGGAACGGCCCCATCCGAGCTTCACCGCGCGGATGCAGTGGGTGATCGCCATGGACCGCGTGGCGGAAATCAAGGCCTCCTCGCCGGACAAATGGGATATGGATGCCGAGTTTCGCAGGGCCATGACCATGGTTGAAGAGTTGGCCAAGGAGCCGGCTCCAAATTCTCATAAGGCCGATCAATTCGAACTCATGACGGCCCGGCGCAATCTGGTGGAAGCGCAGGTCATGATCAAAAAGGGCAATGTCAAGGAAGCGATGGCCCATATCGTCAAGGCGCGCCAAAAGACCATGGATCTGTTGAAAGTGCACGGGCGCAACTTCCTGATCCGCAATCAGTACATCAATGTCTTGAGAATGCAGTGGAGCCTGGCCGGCATGCTCAAACAATCGGAATTGGCCAATTCCACGAATCGTGATTTGATTCGAGAAGCGAGCGAGCTCGAAAAACTCTATCCCAAAATGACCTGGCTGGCGTCGAACTATGCCATCAATCGCACTTTCTACATCATCGACGAGATCCAGCATGATCGAAAAGGCGACTGGGAGAATCAGATGGCAGAGATCGTCAAAACGGCGGAGCAAAGCGGCAATCAGGTGCTCAAGCAAACCGTGAGTTACAACTGCGCCTGCATTCATGCGCAGTTGGCGCTCAAGTCGGCGAGCGAACCGGAAAAGATCCGGCACAAGAAGGAAGCGCTCAACAAGCTGATCAAGAGTCGAGAAGAGGGGTATTTCAAAAACCCTAAGCGCCTGCGCGATATGGACGCCGATGCCGACCTCGAACCCCTCCGCAAGTGGCCCGAATACGAGGCCTTTCGCAATCAACTCAATCCGCCCAAGTCTTAACGGATGACCTGCCGACCGTGTGCCGCAGATCGGCGCCTTTCGATGAACGTGCCAGGGGGAGAAGTCAACGATTGGGACGAAAATACGGAAAGAAGGTCGTTCTTGAGAGAAATTGGTCGTTTTACTTGATTGAGTTCCCCGCCCCACCGCCCTACGATAAAGCCATGCCCCCGGTTTGCCTCGTTGCTCCAGCCTCGCCCCACTGACTCGCGCCACTCACTGAAATCGCGGCTTAGCTAGAGATTCTGATGACCTGGCATGTTCCCAAAAAGTATCAAAAAGGCCAGGATGGTCGTCCGCCGTTGACGCCCAGACCTTCGACCCCGGGACCAGGCGATCCTCATCCGGAAATTCCGCCCCGGCAGGGCGAGCGGGATCTGGAAGCACCTTCAGAAACTCCTTTGCAACCTGGCCAACCACCGGTTCCTGATTTAGGCCAGGGCCGTCCACCCCGCGCAGGCCATGGTCTACCCTCCATTCTGTGGGAACGCCCCGGCCATCCCTTGCCTCAAGGCGGGGGGTGCGAGCCGGGCTCCCGCCCAGGTCAACCGTCCAGTGCTGGATTTGGCCAGGGTGTTGGTCATGAAAATGGATGGGTCGCCAAGCCTGGATCCCAATCGGGCGGGGAGCC
This sequence comes from Gemmataceae bacterium, assembly GCA_965226945.1. Taxonomy (GTDB): domain Bacteria; phylum Planctomycetota; class Planctomycetia; order Gemmatales; family Gemmataceae; genus SYLG01. The sequence continues at coordinate 6,927,197 of OZ245717.1, forward strand.
TCCACCCGGATCTCCATTCGGGCAACTTCCAGGCGGTGGTCACATTCGCGGCGACCATCTTAGCGCCCAGCTCAACGCCCATCTTAACGCCCATCCGGGGGACAGGGGCGTTCCGAACCAGGAACAGGGTCGCGACGGTTACCCGGTTCCCCAACCTCAATTAGGCTGGAATCCCGGCCCAGGTCGGGGCCGGGACTCTTCCCCGAATCATGGCACCCATCATGGTCAGGACCGTCCTCACGCTGGCCATCGATCTCATGCGGAACACGACCATCATCAGGGTGCCCATCAACAGGGATCCCATTCGGGTCACGGTTCTCGTCCGGGAGGCGCTCCAGGTCACCGCACCTGGAACGGATCACGGCCCGGACGCAAACACGCGGATGTCCCCGGGCAAGAGCATGGCTCTTCCAGGCATGCCCCCTCTCCATCCACCCATGATTCCACGACTGCCGAGCGCGCCTTCTTGCTCGACGTGAAGCCAAATCGCAAGAAGAACGCGAAGCCGACCCTCGCCATGCGCCTGGGGTCGTACCTCTTTAGCGCGGTGTGCTTTCTTTATCTGGCCGTCGTGGTGTCGATTTTCGTTCTGAGCCGATATGCCGAGTCCTGGTGGCCGGCCACGCTGGTCCTTTTCAGCCCGCGCCTGGTGCTGTGGATTCCCCTACTCCTATTGTTTCTTTCCTGGCTGGCGGTGCGCACCCGTCTTGGTCTCGTGGCGATCGTGGCGGCCGCTGCCTTTAGCTGGCCGCTTGCTGGCATCCATGTCCCGATGAAACGATGGTTCGTTGCATCGCCGGCGACTGACGGGGATCCGATTCACTTTGTCACGATCAATATGCATTCGATCAACAAGGTTCCCCGGGAGTTGGACCGGTTTCTCTCATCGACTTCGATCGAAGTGGTCGCCATTCAAAACTGGGACGCCTCGGATGAGTGCTTTCTCAGGTTCCTTCCTGGCTGGCATGTGCATTACTCGCGGTCGCATTTCCTGGCGAGCCGGTTTCCCATCAAATCGGCCGTCGATATCGGCGACGAGTCGCGTGGCGAAAAGGGGGCGGTTTATCACTATGAATTGGATACCCCTCAGGGGCTCGTTCATGTGTTCAGCCTCCATCTGGCAACCAATCGCGATGGTGTGCAAAGCCTGCTCCGAAATGAAGCGAAGGGCCCCAAGCTGATCCAGGACAACAGCGACCGCCGTCTGGCTCAATCGAAACATATCCACGATCATGTCGCCTCCTGCGAGGGGCCGGTCGTGGTGATGGGCGATTTCAACACCCCGAACGAGAGCCCCCATTACGCGCGGGTTTGGGGCGGCCTTGCGAATGCATTTGAGCAGGCCGGCCTCGGCTGGGGCTACACCTTTATCGGCGATGCCACCATGGTCCGGATCGACCATGTTCTGGCCAGCGAGCACTGGCATATCGAAAGCTGTTCGGTTGGACCCAAGGTTGGCTCGCCTCATCGCCCCGTCGTGGCCAGCCTGGTGCGTAAGCAACCCTGATTGCTTTTCCTTCGTTCTTCTTTCTTTTCTTTTCTTTTCTTTTCTTTTTTCTGAGTTCCTTGTCCGGCTTGGAAAGGCTCGTTCGTTTCCCTATTGGAAAGCGAAGAGCGTCCTTCGCGAAAATCGGCGATCCCAAGTGAGAAGTCGTTCGTGGCAAAGGAGTTCCTTTTCCACGCCGGATCGGGACCAAGGGGTTGCTGGCGGGCTTCCCGTTAAGAAGTTTGAGGAATTCATCATGGCCAAGTTCATGTTCGTTTATCGTGACAGTGCGACTCCCAAGGCTCCTCCCTCCCCAGAGGAAATGCAAGGCTTCCTGGCAATGTGGGGTGATTGGTTCAAGAAGTTTGGCGCGGCGATCCTCGATGGCGGCGATGGCCTCAAGCCAACCGGCAAAGTCCTCAAGGCGGGCGGGGTCGTTTCCGACGGTCCCTATGTCGAATCGAAGGAAGTCATTGGCGGCTACTCGGTGGTCCAGGCCGATACCTATGAAGGGGCCGTGGCCATTGCCAAGGAATGCCCCATCGCCAAGGTTGGGGGAACGATCGAAATCCGCGAGTTTGCTGGATACAACTGATCGAAGGTCACCGCGTGTCGGGTTCTCACCAACTGGTCGAACACTTCTTCCGGCACGAATCCGGCCGCCTGGTCGCCATCCTCGCCAAATCCCTGGGGCTTGCCCGGCTGGACCTGGTCGAGGATGTCGTGCAGGCGGCGCTCTTGAAGGCGTTGCAAGTTTGGGCTCGCCAGGGAATTCCCGACGATCCCCAAGGTTGGCTTTTTCGCACGGCCAAAAATCTGGCGCTGGATTCCTTGCGCAGGGAGGGGGTTCACGCCCGGATCCTTCCCGAGGTCTTTCCTCGGGAAGGGGAGGCCGCTGAAGCGGCGCTCGACGTTTCCTTTGACGAGGAAATCGCCGATGCGCCTTTACGACTGATGTTTGCTTGCTGCCACGAGGCGGTTCCCGCGGAATCGCGGGTCGCCCTGGCGCTTAAAACCCTTTGCGGATTCGGCATTGGGGAGATTGCTCGCGCCCTGCTCATGACCGAATCGAATGTGGAGAAGAGGATCACCCGCGCGAAGGAGAAATTCCGAGCCGAGAAAATCGCCATCGATGAAATCCCCCTGGATCGTCTTCCTGAGCGGCTCGACTCGGTGCTCGCGGTCATTTATCTCTTGTTCAATGAAGGCTATGCCGCTTCGCATGCCGACGTGCCAATCCGGCGCGATCTATGCGACGAGGCGATCCGTTTGACGCGCATGCTCTTGGCGCATCCCCTGGGTAAGGAGCCCCACGTCGAAGCGCTCTTGTCTCTCATGCTGTTTCACGATTCTCGCTTGCATGCCCGCATCGCTGCCGACGGCGGCGTGATTCTGCTTGAGGAGCAGAATCGCGAAGTCTGGGAATGGGGGAAGATTCGTGAGGGGATGTTCTGGATGGCACGGTCAGCACGCGGCGACCGGCCATCTCGCTATCATCTCGAATCGGCGATCGCCTGGGAGCATTGCCGGGCTCGATCCTTTCAAGAAACGGACTGGGGGGCGATTGCAAAGCTTTACGAGGCGCTCGAAACAATCGCGCCGTCGTTAACCCATCTGCTCAATGGCGCCATTGCCAGGTCCTATCTCGATGGGCCACAAAAGGCCCTCGAGCGATTGCTTGCGGTTTGCGAAACGGACATTCCGAGCCCCTATCCCTATTGGCACGCCGTGGTGGGCGAAATGCGCTTTCGCTTGAAGGATTATCGCGGCGCCGAGGAAGCCTGGATGCGCTCGCTCAAGGAGACCTTTGCCCGAAGCGATCAGGAGTTATTGCGCCGGAAGTTGGCGAAATGCCGCAAGGCCTTGGCGGGCGGCGAGAGTTAGATTGTTAGCGGGCGCATCTCCCTTTTGTATTCAGTTGGTGAAGGGGGGGCTTACGTTGATCTCACGCTGATTTCCGAACCAGCTGTCGGCGGCGAATGGGCGAATGGAATGACTTGTTCAGTCCCAGAAGTTGAAAACGACATCGCCCAGTCTTTCAGGTTCCCAGTAGGCGATTTGTTTCAACTCTTCCTTTGCGAGTTCGCGAAGGCATTCCTGCGTTACCCTTGACTCCCATTGCGAGGCCAACCCAATCTGATAAACGCCCAAAGCACCAAAGAAATTCGCCAGTTCCGGACAATCGCGGAACCGAATTTCCGTGGGATGAAAATGCCCTGGCTCAGAGAATGCAATGATGGGGTGATGAATGTTGATATGCAGGTCGATGGTTTGATACGACAATGCAAAAGTTGCCGTCGTATAATTGCAGGCAAGGTAAATCGCATTGGGATCGGGCATTGCCAGTACGCGACCTCGGCAGAGTCGCGCGGCCTCATGGCAATGCCCTCGAAAATTGCGAATGTCGGTGAAATAGGGCGCCGGGTCTTTGCCGCCAAAACCGGTGATTCCCTTTTTCAACATTTGGATATTCTTTTTCAACCTTTGGAGTTTGCAGAGATTCTTGGTCATTGGTGAGGGCTAACTTGAAGGAGAATGGCTCGCGGCCGATTCAAAGCTCACTCCCGTAATCAGCATGGTATCGAGGATGTCGAAATCATCGTTGCGCTGGTAAACCACCAAGGTTCGTCCTTTTTCCGGTGCCATCAATATAAAATCGCGCCCCAGCACCGGAATTCGTCGGCCATCGGCGATATTGAGCGTGAAGGGCCGAAAGGGGGAGGCGACGATGCACTTTCTCAATTCGTCGGCGGACATGAATGTTTCCTTCTTGGTTTGGCGATGTCCAACGCTGGCCTATTGTACGCTGGAGGCGTGCACTCCTGAGGCTCCAATACGGAGTGATATTCGCCAGGTCTCTAAAATCGATGCCGCGTCAAAACCTTCGCAAATTGCGGTAAGCTGGCTCGTTGGCCCGCCTCATTTTGCGGCCGCAACCTGTTGAAACAACAACGGTGCAAATTCCTTCAAACACCTTCGCCAGGTTTGCCATTCATGGTCGGTGCCGGGCGATTCGTAGTAGACGGTCTTGATTCCCTCTTTTTCGAGCGCGTCGCGGTAGCCCTTGATGGCGCGCTGAAAGCGCAGGTCTTCGGCGGTGCCGATGCCGATCCAGACCAGTTTGACCTTTTGGTTGAAGGCGCTCGCGTCGGCCATGACGCCTCCGTGCGCGGTTTTGGCATCGAAAGGGGTGCCGTCGAACCCGCCGCCGGTGCCGCTGAAGCCGCCGATGTAGGCAAACTTATCGAGGTTGTTGAGCGTGATCGCGAAGGTCTGCATGCCGCCCATCGACAGGCCGGCCATCGCGCGATTTTCCCGATCGGTAAGGGTGCGGTAGTTGGCATCGATCATCGGAATCAGATCGTTGATAAAGAGTTCTTCCAGGGTGGCGAACGGCCGGCGAGGCTCGCCTGGCCTAGCACCGTTCGCGGCGGTGCGAGGTAGGCCGAACGCGGGTTCGCTGGGTTTGCGGGCATAGCCTTTCTCCATGACGATGATCATGGGACGGGCTTTTTTCGCGGCAATCAGGCGGTCCATGATCAGATTGACGCGTCCCTGAACTCCCCAGCCCCGTTCGTCTTCACCCATGCCATGTTGCAGATAAAGCACCGGGTAGCGCGTCACGGCGTTCGCGTCATAATTGGGCGGCGTGTAGACAAAGACTTGGCGCCATTCACCAGTCGTTTTCGCGAAATAGGGCCGGCGGCGCAGTTCACCATGCGGGACATCGGCATTCTCGTAGAAGTCTTCATCTCGCGAAGGGATTTCGATGCCGCTGCACGGGCGGCTCCAACCAAAAAAGGTCTCGCTGGCCGGGTCGGAAACGATCGCGCCATCCAGGACAAACCAGTAGTAATGGAAACCCGGAACCCGAGGTGCGGCGGTCACGGTCCAGACTCCATCCTGATCGCGCGACATCTCATGGGCTTTCCCCAGTTGCAGCGTTACTTTTTTGGCGTCGGGTGCTTTCAATCGGAAGGTGACGCTCAGGTCGGCATGAATTTTGGGATAGGCCGCGCCCGCCACATTCGTGCTCGCGGGCTGGCTTTCCGTTTTTTGCACTGACGGCTTCGCATCGTTGGGCCGTTCCTGGCCTTGGGCCAATCCGGCGGACAGGATCGCGATGGTCGAGGTCAGGCAAAATATTGGTTTCATGGAGAGGAATCCCAGAGGCTCAGGGAGGGGAGAGACGCGCCATGTTGGTTTAGCGATTTTCGACGCAGGAAAGAAGCTAGTTTTTAGCGGATTGCTGCTTGGCCGGTTTCGCCAAGATCGCCAGGAAAAGAGATTCCAGTGCGAAGGCTCGGGCGTTTTTGTGTTGCCGGCAAAAATACATCTCACCCGAAATTCCATGTTGCCTGGAAGTTGCCTGATAAGCATTGCCCTGGTTGGTCAGCAAAAGGTCGAAAACAACGGTTTCGATGGGAATGACCTGATCCATCAGGCTGCGCATGGAACCTATTGTGGTTTTTTCGACTTCGTGGAAGCCACAATTGCATTTCAGCTCGCGGCCGGTGGCCTTGTGTGTGGTTATGACCTCAAAACCTTTCGCGCGTGGAGAGATCAAGAAAGAAAAGAAGCGTTCATCAGGAAGCATGGGCTTTTCTCGAAAGCCGGTTGATGTCGCAAATGCGCACCGGATTGTGGCGAAGTTGGCTGCTTAGCACAGGAAGATTCTATCGGTGATCGGGTGTAGCTCGTTAGCAGACGAACTCAGGGAAATCCGGGAAGAAACGGCGGGGTCGTGGATCGTTCAGCACGGATCCTTTTCCTGGAGACTTCGACGGGAATCGATTCCTGTTCCACGATCTTGACCTTCCCTGTAATGCCGGTTTCCCGGGCTGGTATTGTCAGTAAGAAAGGCGCTTTGGACGCCCCGCCTCTCCAATTGGGATCGATCGACCTCATCCAAGCGGGATGCTTCATGAAGATGATCAAGATTAAAGAGATCACAAAGCTCAAATATCTGGCCTCGGGCGTTTTGCTCGGTTTGGCGGGGATCGCCTCGATCGGACGCGGCGAAGACTGGCCGCAGTGGTTTGGTCCCATGCGCGATGGCGTCTGGCGCGAGACCGGCCTGATCGACAAATTCCCCATGGGGGGCCCCAAGGTGCTTTGGCGCCAGCCGTTCAATCCCGGCTATTGCGGTCCCGCCGTCGCCGCCGGCAAGGTCTATGTCATGGACCGCATCGCCGAACCCGAACCCAAAACGCCTTCCGAGAAAAAGGCCCCAGAAAGGGCCACTCCGGAAAAGGCTTCCGAAAAGACCAAGGACAAGGAGAAAAAAGCTCCGCCCGCGGCTGCAAAGAAGACTGCGGTTCCCGGCAAAGAGCGCGTGCTTTGCCTCAATGCGGCCGATGGCTCGGTTCACTGGTCGCACGAGTACGACTGCCCCTACGCGATTAGTTACAATCAAGGGCCCAGGACCACGCCGGTCGTTCAGGATGGGAAGGTCTTTACCCTGGGCGCGATGGGACATTTGCACTGTTACGACGCCTCTTCAGGCAGCAACGTTTGGCAAAAGAATCTACTTGAGGACTACAAGACGAAGCCGCCGGTCTGGGGTTATGCCGCGAGCATGCTCGTCGATGGCGACAAGGTGATCACCCTGGCGGGAGGGAAGGGGAGCGCTGTGGTCGCCCTCGACAAAAACAGCGGCAAGGAACTGTGGCGCGCGCTCACTGCCCTAGAAGTTGGTTATAGCCCCCCTTCCATCATCGAAGCCGCCGGAAAGCGCCAGCTTATCGTCTGGCTCGATGTGTCGGTCAATGCCCTCGACCCGGAAACGGGGAAAACTCTCTGGTCCATCGAGTTTCCGAGTGCCGCCACCTTACAGCGGCCGATCGTTTCGATCGTGCCTCCGGTCAAATTCGGCAATCATCTTTTCTTTTCGGAGTTCTACCAGGGATCCATGCTCCTGGAGCTCGATCAGCAAAAACCCGGGGCCAGGGTAGTCTGGCAAACGAAAGAGAATAATCCGACGAAGCCGACCGATCTCAATGCGATCATGACAACGCCCATCATCCGCGACGGCCATATCTACGGGATTGGCGGCAGCGGCGAAATGCGTTGCTTGAAACTCGAGACGGGCGCCGTCGTCTGGGAAAGTTTGAAAGCGACCGGCGGGAAAAAAGCGTTATTTGCCCACGCTTTTATCATCCCGCAGGGCGACCGCTATGTCATTTTCAATGATCAGGGCGATCTGATCCTTGCGAACTTGACCCCGCAAGGCTATGCGGAGATCGACAAGGCCCACCTGCTCGACACGACCTTCGCCACGCGCGGCCGTGAGGTGGTTTGGTGCCATCCGGCCTTCGCCAACCGGTGCCTCTACCTCCACAACGACAAGGAGATGATCTGTGTCTCCATGGCCAAAGAGGAAAAGCCCAAGGAAAACAAGGGCACCTGATCCTGATCGGCAAGTACAGCTTTCTTGCAAGGATCCGATTTTCGGCAACGCACACTGTCCGATCAAGCAAACAGGGCCATTCGGATTCGTCTGAATGGCTCGAACTCTTTTGCGATGGCCGCCCGTTGCCGAAGATCGAAGGAGCTTACCCCCATCGTTTTTTCGTTCTCGAAGCCTCAGGATTGGTAAAACGAAAAGACATGCCTGAACTCATGGTCTTGGGTATGATCTCCCCGTTTCGCTGGAGTCGATTCCGTGTCACGCTCTTACCTTGGCCTTGGAATTGGCTTCCTTGCGTTTGCCGGTTGCCTGTTCATCCCGGACAGTCCGCCGATCAAGGGCAGCGGAGTGAAGATCACGGAAGCGAGGCCGATTCGTGAGTTTCATGAGTTGTTCGGGACGGGCGTGGGAAATTACAAGGTCACGTCGGGCCAGCCGGCGTCTCTCAAAATCACCACCGATGACAATTTGATTCCATATGTCCAAGCCACGCTCGATCCCCATGGCGATCAATTGCATATCGGCATGAAAAGTGGCAATTATGACTGGACGATCACCCCTGAGTTTGAAATCGCCACCAAGGACCTCAAATCTATCAAGTTGCAAGGAAAAATTGCACTGGAAGCCACTCAGATCAACACTTCCAAATTCACGGTGCACACCGAGGGCCAGACGAGCGTCGTGCTTTCCGGGACTGTGGACGAGCTGACGGTGCGGATGGACGGCCAATCGAGTTTGCAGGCGGGCGACCTGAAATGCAAAAAAGTCAAAATCATTTGCAATGGAATGTGCACCGCCGTCGTCCATGCGAGTCAAGCGATTGATGCAGACGCGAACGGCATGTGCACGGTCGATGTCCTCGGCAAGCCGGGCGACAAGGATTTTCGAACGGCCGGCATGTCCAAGATCAACGAAAAGTAGTCCACCGTAGCTTGTTTATGACAATCATTCCTTCGCTCGATCGTGACGAATTGCTGGTCCTGGCGGAATCGGCGAACCGAGAGTTGGGCTGGCCCGCGCGATCGTGGGCCGTCTTGGCCCGTAGCGGCGTTCTGGGCTGGTCGGTACCCACGCAGTATGGCGGGAAAGGGCTAAGCGCCCTTGAGCAACTCCAAGGAAATGAATCGTTGGCTTCGGCCTGCTTGACCACGGCGTTTTTACTGTCGCAGCGTGAAGCAGCAGTTCGGCTGATCATCAAGGGGCCGGAATCGCTACGCGAGCGCTACCTTGCCAGCGCCGCGCGCGGCGAATCGTATCTCACCATCGGCGTCTCACAACTGACCACGTCGCGGCAGCACTGCGCTCCCGCGGTGCAGGCCAGGCCGCTTGCCGCCGGATATCGCATCACGGGCACGATTCCCTGGGTGACTGGCGCCATTGGCGCCCAGGCGGTGGTCGGCGGCGCGACCTTGGAAGATGGCGAGCAGATTCTGTTTGTCTTGCCGTTGCCGGCAAGCGGCGTATCGCTCGGTGCTCCTTTGCCCCTGTCGGCATTGGCCGGCTCGTGCACGAGCGAGATCCGCTGCCAGGAGGTGTTCATTCCCGAGACTGACCTTCTTGCCGGGCCGGGAAATCAGGTTCTTGGCAAGGTCGGGGGCGGCGGCCTGGAAACCTCCTGCCTGGCCTTGGGGCTGGCGGATGCAGCCATCGAATATTTGAAGTCCGAATCGCTCAACCGGCCCGAAGTTGCCAGCGCCTTTGCGCATTTCGAACAATCTCGCGGCAAATTGCGCGAAACGCTGCATGAGATGGCGCGCGAGGCACCTGCCGCTGAGGACGCACTCAAATTGCGTGCTTCGTGCACGCGGTTGGCCCTTCATGCCACGCAAGCCGCGCTGCTTCTTTCGAAAGGCACCGGGTTCGTCGCGCCTCATCCGGTGCAGCGCTGGGCGAATCAGGCCCTGTTCTTCCTGGTCTGGTCGTGCCCTCGTCCCGTCGCGGGGGAAGTGCTCGAAGGGTTGCTCAGTCTTGTTTGACGCTGGATTCGCCAGGGCGCCAGGCATCATCGTAATCATGACTTGCTAACGGCTCGTCTTTCATAAAGGGTGGTTTAGCGGCACCACCTTACGTTCGGGCAACCCCGTGACCATCGTGTGCGCCGGCACCGATTCGGTTGCGAAGGCGCGCATGGCGACGACGGCGTTTTCCCCAATCGTGATGCCTGAACGGATCGTCGACTGGCCACCGATCAGGGCGTTTTTCCCAATGCGCACCTTGCCCAGGCGGATGTGCGTGTGGGTCACCTCGTGCGTGGCAATATGGGCGTTCATGCCGATGATCACCCCATCTTCAATGGTGATTAGTTCGGGAAACTGAATGTCGAGTGCGACGGTCGAGGCAATGAACACATTCTTGCCGATTTTGACCCCGATCGAGCGCAACAAAAAGTTCTTGAGCCTGCCCGAGCTGAGATTGCGCGCGAGCGCCAAAACGAAGACTTTGCGAAATAGGTCCCACTTGCTTGATCCCAGAAATGTATGCCAGTGGCGGCTGACATCGTCACGCAACCCATCGAATGGCAGCACGAGCACTTGTTCGTCGGAAGCGAGGAACTGCTTGATGATTGCACGGGTGTTGATTTTTTTGGCCATCGAATGCGCGGCGCCTGGCGTTGAAGGTTCGGACGAATCCAAGGGCAACCTAAACAACCTAGAAGCCTGGGGGCCAGCCAGGGAACTTTCGCATCCCCTGATTTCCCGGAGTGGGGAAAGGAGTCAAGACTTTGCAAGGAGATAAATAAAGCGACCCTTCCGGGGGAGGAAGGGTCGCTAAGGAGTTTGGTCGAGGGGGATCGACCGTCAAGGATTGTTCTTTGATTCCAGGGGGTTTGGTTTCAAAAAACCGCTGGCTTTGAACGCGCGCCGGGGGTGGCGGGCGAGTCCCCCGGGGGAGGGGCGTCGCCAAGTTCAGGTTGCCAACAAGAGATTTAAGAAGCAGCCCGCGTGCCAAAGTCTTGGAAGGAATTTGGATTGCGTTGTAAGTCCTTGTTTTCAAAAGGATTGTTGATTTTTTCGTTTCTGTGATTCACGATTTCGTACGGGACCTGAAGGTCGGTTTGGAAAAAATTACAGCGTTGGGCGTGGCTGCCTTTTGAAAAACTTGCACCTTTTACAAAAAGCTTCCTTCCCTTGACCTCCATTCAGGAAATCCCCTGATGCTCGCTTCCCCCATCGCCGGTTCTCATGCCGCCGATCTGTTTGAAGAAATCAACCGCACCCGCATCATCGATCCCCATTCTCACATTCCCCCGCATGCCGCCGCGGCCAAATCGATCGACGATCTACTCTCCTACCACTACTTCACCGAACTGGCCCATTCGCTGGGAATGCCCCAAACCTGCCTGGCTGCCGATTTTCCCGCCAAGGAGCGCTGCCGAGAGATCCTTCGCTATGTGGCGAGGATGAACAACACGGCTCAGTACTCCTGGTTGTTGCGGATCTTGAGAACCTGCCTCGACTATCCGAAAGACACCATCGACCCGGCCGATAGCGATTCCCTGTTCGATCAGTCGGTGCGAGTCTTCGGTGAACCCGACTGGGAGCAGCGCTCGCTAGGGATGGGGCCATTTGATCAGGTGTTTTTGACCAACGACTTCGACGACCCGCTCGAAGGCTTTGATGCCAAGCGCTATGTGCCCTGCCTGCGCACCGACGAACTGGTCTTTCACTGGCACAAAAAAAGGGTGAAGGAGCGGCTTGAGCAGCGTACGGGCGTTGCGCTCACAAGCGTCGCCAGCTTGCGCAAGGCTTTGGGTGAGCTCTTCACGCATTTCGTCAAGCGAGGCGCCAGGGCCTGCGCCATTTCCTTACCGCCCACGTTTGAAGCCGGTAGCGTTGGCGATGCCGAACTAGAGAGCGAACTGGCGCGAACCGAACCGTCGCCACTGCGCTCGCGCGGCATTTTCTGGGAAATCGCCAAGTGCTGCGCCGATTTCGGCCTGCCCTTCGATCTGATGTTTGGTGTCAATCGCGAGGTCTTTCCCGGTGGGGTATTTCAAGGAAGAGACCTGTTCGACCAGCGAATCTCCCTCATTCAGCTCGCGCCGCTGTTCAATGCCTTCCCCGGCGTCAAGTTCCCCGTTTCGGTGCTTTCCAGCCCGCAAAATGCGGAATTGGTGGCTTACACCTGGATCTTCCCGAATGTCATTGCCAGCGGCCACTGGTGGTACGCCAATGTGCCCTCGCTCATTGAGCAGGATTTGCGCGCGCGCCTGCACGCCATCCCGCGAGAAAAGATCCTCGGGTATTACAGCGACATGTATAAGCTGGAATTTGGGCCGCCCAAATACCTGATGTTCAAGCAGATTTTGGCCCGCGTGCTGTCTCAGGATTATGTGCTGCCCGGCGCACTCAGTTCGACGGAGGCCATCAGCCTGGCTCGAGACCTTTTGCGAAACAATGCCGAAAGGATATTTCCCGCGAAGTGATAACCAGTGATAGACGGACCGGCCAACAGCGAAGGCAAAAGGGCGTAGGGAGTCACTCCCTACGCCCTTTTGCTTTCGTTCGAAATGCGGGCCGATCGCTACGGACCAGTCCGCTGGGAGTTAGTCGGGAATCTTGTTGCCGATCAGGTCGCTGAGGGCGCGAATGACGGGACGCGTCGGTGCCAGGCCGCGGTTGTAAGCCCAAACCGTGCGCAGCATTTCCACCGAAACCAGGGCCATGATGAAGAGCACCAGGGCCGAGGGGAGGAGGACCAGCGCGGGCATCGCGCCCCAGGGCGCTTCGGGTCCGGCGCTGACCAACTGCTGCACGGGCGCGCCTTCTTCCTCGCCCACCGGTACCGGGATCAGTTCGCCATCTTCATCGGAGGCGATTTCGCCAAGGCCGTCCACTTCGAGCTGATCGACGCCGCGGGTGGTCACTTCGCCTTCATGAACGTCTTCGTCGAGCGGCACGACTTCGCTGCCGGTGCCGTCTTCGGAGGAGCCGAAATCGCTCGAGGAATCGATGCCATCGATCGCGACGATTTCTGAACTGGAGTCGCTTTCGCCCAGCGAACTGAAATCGGTTTCGAAAACGGCCGAGTCGGAGGGGCCTTCGGCGCTCGGCTCGATGCTCAGGTCAAACTCGCTGCCGCTGCCTTCATCGGGCAGGGCCTCGCTGGGAGCCAGGTCGAGGTCGAATTCGCTGCTGCTGTCGTCAGGAGCTTTTGGGGTGTAGGCAATGGTCTGATCAGGGCTGGAATCGCCCAGTTCAAAGAGGTCGGCTTCCTCGGCATTCTGAAACTGGGTCGCGGACGGATCGCCGCCTTGAGGCTCCCCTTCGGCGACCGAGGCCAGAAAATCGCCGCTGCTATCGGAGGTTTTCGCCGCCTTGGCATCGATCATGAAATCGGAACTGGAATCGCTCTCGCTGTCTTCGTTGGCAAGTTGCAGGATCCCCGACGAATCGGCACCTGGTTTGGCCGGGGGCGTACTTCCTTGGACGCCGACATCGTCGGGAATGTCGAGCACGAAGGCCTGATCGGAATCGAGGTCGGAGCCGGGATCGCGGTCGGGGATCAGCGAGAATTCCAGGGAGGAATCGACCTTGGCATCAAGGGAGGGAATGAGCACGTCATCGCTGACATCGGGCTGGGCGCGCGGAGCATCGGTGAGGATCGGGCTCGACTCGTCCGAACCGAAGTCGAGTTCGAAATCGGGCTTGAGCGGATTGACCTCGGCGGGCTTGGCCTTGGCGACATCTTCCTCGCGGAAAACCAGCTTACCACCGTCGTGCAGGGCGCGGATCTGGCCGGATTTTGCTTTGCTCCGAAGCTCGTCGGCGGTGATACCGAGCCGGCTGGCGGCTTCTTCCAGGCTAAGCATGGCCATAATGCGGATCCCTTGTCCTTTGAATCCAGCCAGGTTTGACCCGAGCCAGGTTCGGTTATCCTGAAAAGTCGCTCTAGCGCTCTGAAATATCCAATCCCTGGAGCCGATCGTCCTTAAAATCATAAATGACAAAGGGAAGAGCGCAAGGAACCGGAGCGCGAACTCAGGCGCTCGAAATTCTCCCCACCTTCTCAACCGATAGGATCGCTGTAACCGTCAAGATCTCCCCCATTATCAAACCTTTCCGCCAGGCGAATATCAAGGGCCGAGCCTATGGGATTTTTGAATATTCTGAATATCCGGGAAACGTCCTTCTCACCCAGGCTGCCTGGCACCATTAGCCGCGAAGCCGCCGCCACCGGTGACGAGTCAAAAAAGGTAAAGGCGGGAGGGCAAAATCGTAGCCCGTCCGGATTCTGGTACAGTTCCTTGCAAGGGTTGCAATTGGAGAAGGAACTGCTGTTTGGAAACGAATGGATGGCGCTCACACCGACCGACGCCATCCTCGATGCGAAGTTCGGCGGTGAATTCGAATTCGACGGTCAGCCGGTGCATCTGCGCCGCGACCCGGAATCGGGAGCCTTGACGGCGCTGTCGCTGGTGTGCCGTCACCGTGGAGCGACCGTACAGCCCAAGGCGCTTGGCAAGGGCCTTTGCTTTGTCTGCCCGTATCACGGTTGGACTTATGGGAACGACGGATCCCGGGTCTTTTGTCCCGAATGGCCGGCTGCGGCCGCGGAGGGTCAGCCGGGGCTACGGGGCTGGGATTGCCATGAATGGGCTGGTTTTGCCTGGCTCAAAAAAAGGGCGTCGGGCGCGGCGGCCGCACCTCAGACGACACCTCCACCTGGACCCTGGAATGCGACGCCGGGAGGGCCCGAGGAATTTGACCTGAACGGCTTGCAGTGGCACGGCACCTGGTGGGACGAACTGGCCTGCGACTGGAAAGTTTTTGTCGATAACTACCTGGATGGCGGCTATCACTTAGGCCCGGTGCATCCGGAACTCAGTGGTGCGCTCGACGGTGGCGCTTACCGGACGGAGGTCGCCGACAGGGCCGTGCTGCAGTGGGCCCCATCGGCCACGAACATAGCCAAGGGAATGGCCGAGGTGCGTTCCGGCGGCGAGGCCCGTTACTGGTGGATTTGGCCCAATTTCTTCTGGAACCATTACGGCGATTGCCTCGACACGAACGTCGTCTATCCGGCCGGACCGGGAAAATGCCGCGTGCGTTTTGATTTCTTTTTTTCTGGCGCCGGGCGCTTTGCTTCGCAAGCGCAGCGGACCAAAAGCATCGACGCGGCCAAACTGATTCAGGAACAAGATCGACAGGTCTGCGAGTCGGTGCAGCGTGGGATGGAAAGTGGAGATTACCAGGGAGGCCCTTATCATCCGATTAGGGAGATAGGAATGCGCCGCTTTCACCAGTTGTGGCGCGAGGCCCTGGGTCTTCCGGGAGACGAATCATGAGGCAGGTGTTGAGCGTCGGTCAATGTTCGATGGACCATGGGAAATTATCCCGGGCATTCCGCGAGCATTTTCAGGCGGAACTCACGGCAACTCCCGATGCGCAGTCAGCGGTCAAGGATTTCGCCTCGGGCACTTACGATCTCGTGCTCATCAATCGCGAATTTGACGAGGACGGCGACTCAGGCCTCGACTTCATCCAAAACCATATTGGCCTATTTCAAAAGGCACGCACGCCGATCATGCTCGTAAGCAATTTCGCCGATGCCCAGGCCAGCGCGGTCTCATTGGGGGCCAAGCTCGGTATCGGTAAGGCGAGCCTGGGCAGCGCCGCATTTGTGAGCGCGATCCAGGGCGCCGTGCCAGCTTGGACGAACAAACGCCAAGAAGCCGCCCAACCCTAGGCGCCTCGTATTTCAATGGACGAACAAACGCCAGGAAGCTGCCCAATCCTAGGCGACTCGTATTTGAATGGACGAACAAACGCCAGGAAGCTGCCCAATTCTAGGCGACTTGTATTTGAATGGACGAACAAACGCCAGGAAGCCACCCAATCCTGGGCGGCTTCTATCAGCATTGACCAATTTTGAATCTTTATCAAACCGAAGCTGCCGAAGGCTGGCTTCGGTTTGATAAAGATCTGTTCGTTTAAGGGTCGAGGCGCAAAATGTCTCCCGCCTTGAGGCCGGGATGGCGCACATGGATTCCGTCGTCCTTGCTTTCAAAGGAGAGCGCGCCATGTTGGGCGCTGGAAATCCGCTTGACCGGGAACCCGGTGCGCACAATCAGGTCGAACGGCTCCTTGCTCGTTGAGTAGTTGGCAAGGGGAACAAGCATGCCGTCGGCGCCATTGCCGAGGATGAGGCGGCGATCCACCAGGAGATTGGAGGATTCGACCGTGGGCAGCAGGCCCATTTCTCCCATGATCCCCTTGAAGAGATCGAGGCAGGCCGGGTCGTAGGCGTTCACTTCGGCATGGACATTCATCCCCTTTTCTGGGGTCGCCGCCGATTGGACGGCCTTCCAGAGTAAGGCGATGCCCGGATGGAAGGCGCAATAGTAGGTGCGTCCCTGGCCGATCTTCTTGACCATCAGCGCCGGAGTTTTATCGCTTTCCAGCCGGGCCAGGACCGTGACGTCGTCCACCGGTGTGATCTGTTCCTGGGTGGCGAAGCAGGGAATCTTCCAGCCTTCACCCATCACGAGGTCGTGCGGGACGGCATAAGGCAGATCGGCGCGGGGGCGGAGCATGGTCTGGGTCGTCTTGACCGCGCGCGTTTCAATTCCGAACAGGTTATGGAAAGCCAGCTGGGTTTCGTGGTAGGGGTCGAACCGCCCCGACCCGGCGGTCGCCACCAGCGTTCCGCCTGCGGATACCCATTCTTGAAGGGACTTGGCCAGGGCGGTCGGCAGGCAATCGCCAACGACAATGACCATTCTGTAGGCCTTCAGTTTTTCCGCGGTGCAATCTTCCTCGATGATGATGTCGGGAGTCGCGCCCAGCAGATTCAGGGCCGTCCAGATGCCCTGGCGATCGAGATGATGGTGCAGTTTGGCTTTGCGAAAATCGGTGTTCGCGGGCGCCAGCGCCATCCGGTCCTGGGTGATTTGCGCCAGGTCCCAGCGCTCTGTCGAGGCGCTTGCCAGGATGGCGATACCCGTGGGAAGAGGCTGGGATTCAGGCAACAGGTCTTCGACAAAACCAATCGAATGAGTCAGCTCGCGGATGGCCAGATAGCGCCCAACCTGGCGGTGATCGATATGGTTTTCGCCGAAGGTTTCGTTGAGGCCGACGCCGAAGAAATCGAGCGCCGTCGCGCCGTGAGCCAAATGGGTGTAACCGGATCTCAAAAAGTCCAGATCGGTGTTTCCGGCGCCGTGCGGCATGTTGTATTGGCGAAGCACGCCGCCCGGTTTTGCCGACAGGCCGCTACGAAAGTGCTCGGCAATGTAGCCGTTGACCAAGGGCCCGGCCTGGCCGGCTTGCCAGAAGCTCTCGCTATGTCGGGCAAAATCCGAACCCCCGTTGCGAAACCATTTGATCGTGCGGCTGACCGTGGGGTAATAAAGCGGGTGCAGCGACAGGTCATAACCGCACAGGGTCGACTGGCCAAACGCCGCCTTCACCTTGCGGTTGCCGTCGGCCGACCAGGCGGTCGCGATCTCTTCGTAGAACAAAAGTGAATCGACATAAAGGCGGGGGTTGATTTCCGCGATGCGCGGAGAACTTTCAGGCCGCAACCTCACGGGATTGAACGGGCCCCAATCTCCCACCCAGTACTCGGTTTTGGGAAGCGATGCGCGGCGCTTTTCGAGCCAGGCCTTCCAGATGCTCGAGAGCGCTTCCTTGGGCGTGATGCGCTGATTTTCCTTTTGCAGCCGGTCGACTTCTTCGTTGGCGATCGCTTCCAGCCATTCCTCGAAGCCGATTTCTTCGCCGCAATCGAACCAAAGGAGATCTTTGATCTGTTTGGAATTGGTCAAGCGGTTTTTCGTCCGCTCGACATTGGAGGTGGTGGCAAAGTTGCGATGGCCGGAGGCGGCAACCGTTTTTCCCGTCTTGATGCCGACCGCGGCCAGGTTCTCTTTCACTTTCGGGCCGCTCAGTGAAGGGTGCCAGGACCGCAAACCAATTCCACGGTAAAGCTCGGCGTAAAGGCGGCCATAGTTGTCGTCCTGGCCAAGCGGCATCCAGCCGCCATAGCAAAGAGGTTCGCCCGGTTCCCTGCCGACCTGGGGCGCGGCCTGAAGCGCGGCGACGATCGCGGCCAGCCGATCTTCCACCGAGACCGGTTTCTCTGCGGCGCCTGCATTGGCTTCGGGGTAGGGGGGGAGATAAATGCGGGCGATCTGCCTGGCCTTGAAGGAGCAGGTCGCGCTCGCGGGCGATTTCTCTTTCGCCGATCCCGGAGCCGGATTGGCTGCCGCGACGACTGGGCGTATTTCCAGATCGAAATCGACCACCGTGCCGGCGCGAAACGTGGCCATGTGAAAGTGGCAGGTGTCTTGCAGTTTCAGAGGGAACCAGGCGCTCCACTGGCCCGGTTCGACATCGCGCGCGAATTCCGCCTCGTTGGCGCCCCAGGGGAAGCGGTTATAAACATGAGCCGCATTCCACGAAGCTTTCTCCTTACCGTTGTTCTTGACCCGAGCCTCCCAACGGGCGCCGACCGCGTCGCGGAAGGCGTCAAGAATGGGATAATCCTTGTTGACGCGGCCATACTGCGTGCGCCAGGCGTCCCCGGTGTCGGTTGTCAGCCACACCAGGTCGACGTTACGGGGTGTCGCCCGGCTCTTGGTTTCGTCGAGCTTCTTGCCTTTCAGGCGAACGATCGCCTTGCCTGCCTTGAGGCCATCCACGGAGAAGCATTCTTCCACCAGGCCTTCGGATCCATCGACCGGGTCGTGCTGGGCTCGCGGTTTGTCATGGCCCAAGGCAAATCGGGGTGACGCGGGGGTGCCGCAGGTCTGGGAGAATACGGTTTTGTTTCCTTGAACGATTTCCACATCGAACGAGGCATCGGCAAAAGCCGGATATTCGTAGCGAACCCAAAGGCGATAGGCGGCCGGATTGGGAATCTCGATCTCTTTTTCCGCGACCCCCTCCTTGTCGGAGGGCAAATGCAAAAGCCGCTCGCCGGAGATATGGTTGAAGCGCGCCGCGTCGGCGGTCAAATTTCCTTGCCCGTTGAGCAGGGTTCGCCAGCCGCTCTTGACCGGAAAAGCTTCCGCTTCGAGGGAGAACTGGTGCACCGGCAACGCCAAGGGGTCTGGGTTCTTCCCCCCGTTGCTCGCTCCCGCGGTCTGCACGAGACTGGGGGGACTGGAATCCTGGGCGAGTAGTGGCGTTTGACTGCCGACAAGCGCGGCAAACAGACTGCATCCCAACCGGCGTGACCAACTCTTGAGGGTATCCCTTCCCAACGGCATCGCATGACTCCTGTCGCTTTTCCAAGCATCGTCACCCAAAACCGGGTTCAGGGGCAAGGGATTTGTTTGCGCTTGTGAAATTGGGATAACTGGGTAGCCGTCCTCGCAAATCCCACTGGCATCGTAAAGCGTGTCGGGCTAAAGCCCAGGAAACGAAATTCCCGAGTTTCCTGGTGGAGGACTGCGGTCATGATCGGCGCGATGGAGATGCCCAAACGGAATGCTCAGGGCTGGATGCCTTTTCTCATTGGCTTGCCGATGGCCGGCCTGGCCTGGGCCGTTGTCTTTTTTACGCCGCTATCGCAAACCGAGGTGCGACGCTACTTCTCGCACCCGGTCGAAGCCGTGGAAATCCTTATGTTTTCCGTGGCTTTGGGCGCATTTATCGCCAAATTGATCGATCTGGGCCGCGAGAAAAAAAGCCTCAATGCCGAGCTGTTGCCCGGCTGGAACGGCGTCACCGTCGATGTCTCGGTCGCTCCCGGTTTGCTTGAAGATTTGCTCAAGAAACCAGCCCGAGTTCGCAATAGCTGGCTGGGGCAGCGCCTGGCGGGCGCCCTCGAATATTTGACCCAGCGCAAAAGCACCGATGGCCTTGATGACCAGCTGAGATCATTGGCCGATATCGACGCATTTGCATTGGATTCCACCTACGGTTTGACCCGATTCATTACCTGGGCCATCCCCATCCTGGGGTTCCTCGGAACGGTGCTCGGTATCACCGGGGCCATTTCGGGCGTGACCCCCGAAGTTTTGGAAAACTCGCTCGGCACGGTCACCGATGGATTGGCCCTGGCGTTCGACACGACCGCACTGGCCCTGGGCCTGACCATGGTGACCATGTTTGTCAGTTTTTTGGTCGAAAAAAGCGAACACCGATTCATGGAATCGGTGGACCGGTACGTCGAAGTCAATCTCTCGCACCGTTTCATTCGGGAATCAGGTCCCCACCAAGTTCGCGAGATCGATCCGGAGCGCGTCGAATTATTGCGCCGGGCACTGGAAACCGCCGGGGACAACCTGGCGACTCTTGGCAAAACCTGCGCCCTGGAAATCCGCCAGCAACACCTCGCCATGGCCGACGAGGTCCGCACGGCCGGCGACCATTTGGTCACCCTTGGCAAAACCTGCGCCCTGGAAATTCGCCAGCAACACCTCGCCATGGCCGACGAGTTCCGCACGCAAAGCGCCGCCGCCATCGCCGGCATGATTCAATTTGTTCAAAACGACTGGCTCAATCGCCTGTCCCAGCTGGATGAAAGGCAAGTCGACCGCTGGCGTCATAGCGAGGAACATGCCGCCGCCGCGACCCATGGCTTGATTCAAAAGTATGACGAACTCACAGGCAAACTCGGCGGTCAGATTCGCGAACTGCAGGCGCTTGGCCAGTCGTCGCAGCACCTGGCGCAGATGCAGCACATTCTCCATCAGAACTTGGCTTCGCTTGCGAGCGTTGGCTCGTTCGATCAGGCGATGCACTCGTTGATCGGCGCCATCCACCTGCTCACCGCTCGCGCTCCCCTGGTTGGACCTGGGACGGGAACCGGCACGGGGAATGGCATGGGAGTTATGGGAAGCATGGGAGCGATGGGTGCCGCGAACGGGGCCGGGGCCACCGAGATGGGGCATGGTCCTGATTTGATGCGCGGTCCGATGGCACCCAAGGTTCATGGGCAACATGCGGCATGAGGCGGCCACGGAAACATCTTGAAGTTTCCACGTTTCCGTTCCTCGCGGTGCTCCTTTGCGCCATGGGGTCGCTGATTCTCATTTTGATGGTGTTTGATCGCCGGGCCAAGCTGGCGGCCAACGAGCGCAACCGTCTGGCCGCCGCGGCCGCATTCAAAGAGCGCCAGGAAGAAATCGCTCGTTTGCAAGCCAGGCAGGCGCAGGTGCAAGAGGGCTTGTCGCAAAAAGAGAAAGACGCGGCGCAAAAACTGGCGGCCTCCCGGACGCTCAAAAAACAACTGAGCGAGCGCGAAGAAGAACTGCGCAAACAGTTGGCCGCCACGCAAAAAAAATGGGAGGAACTTGATCGCTGGATCAAGGAATCGAAAGAGCGTCTGGCGGAGAAGACCCAGCGCAAGGATCTCTTGAGTCAGGGGCTGGAATCGGAGAAAAAAACGGCCAATCTGGCGATCGAAAAGTTCACGCAAAAGCAAACCGAACTGGGCCGCATGAGCAGCGAGATCATCGCCCTCAAAAAGATCCTCGAAGAGTTGAAAACGGCCCCCGCCAAGCCAGTCGAAACCTATTCGATCATTCCCTACTTCGGTAAGCGGGGCGATTCGCGCAAACCGATTTATGTCGAATGCCAGGCTCGAGCCTATGTTTTTCATCCCGGAGCGCTGATCGTTCCCGTGGACGATCTGCATCAATTCCGGGCGCAGGTGAATTTGCGAGCCCGCGTTTCCGAAATGCGCGATGGAATCGCCAACGCCTCGGTGCCCGCGCAGCCCTATCTCCTTTTGCTCGTGCGGCCCGATGGCATCGAGAACTACTGGAAAGCGCAGGCGATGCTGCGCGGCGACAAGCTCGATTTCGGTTATGAGCTAATCGATGGCGAGTGGAAGCTTGAGTTCCCCGAGGATCCTGAGCTCACCAAGGCCCTGCGCAATCTGCCCCTTGGCGGATCTCGTTTGGCGGCCTCGGATCAAGGTGGCTTTCCGGGAAGGACGAATAGCGCATTTGGTCAAGGTGGGGGCGGCGACCGTCGCGCAGACGGCAGCCCTCGAACCGCTCAGGGGATTGGGCGCCTTGGCGATCCGAGCGCCGGGAGTGGAGTGCGCGGCGGTCAGCCCGGGGCAAGTGGCGGCTTCTCTGGAAATCAGCCTGGTGGTGGCGCCTTGGGCGGTGCTCCGGGCGGAGGCGGACTTGCGGGAATGGGGCCAGACTCGGGTCATCCCGGCTCTGGGATGCCGGGGAGGAGCGGGCCGGGCAACGGCATTCCTGAGTTTCCACGCAAACCGGAACGATCTTTGGGGTTGGGCGACCTCGCTGGCCTTTTAGGGCCGGATGTGGGAGGCGCAAGCGGCGCGGGCAGCGGCAATGGGCCGATTCGAGGCATTCCCTCGGGACCCGATCGAGATCAGGGTGGGGACGGCGCGCGGCCAGGATTCATCGGGACGGGTGTGGGTCTGGGAAGCGGCAATCCCTCGGGAACGCCGAACGGTCGCGGCAACGGCAATGGTGGTTATGGAGTGGCCGGAGTCGGTCCTGGCGGCCCGGGCCGGCCTGGTGGAGCGGAAGGCCAGGCAGGTGGCCAGGGCGGCCAGGGCGGAACAGGCGATGCGGACGGATCCGGCGGATCCGGCAACGCCTCTTCGGGAAGTCGCGAATTCGGTAGGGGGCGCGGCCCCGGTGGAAACGGATCGGGCGGATCCGGTACCGGCGGCTCCGGCGGATCGGCTGCGGGCGGACCCGGCTTCGCAGGCGTGGGAGCTGGGGGTGTTGGAGAGAGCAACGGCGGCTCTGGCGGCGCGGGGGCAGGCAGCGGCGGCAGCGGATCGAAACAAGGTGACTTGGCCAGCGGCGGTGGTGGCGCCTCGGATGGCAGCGCGGCCAATGGCGGATCGGCGAGCGCCAGCGGCGCAGCCGGGTCTCAAGGGGCAGCGGGAGCACCCGGCGGCAGCCAGGGGGGAAGTGGTCAAGCGGGAGGCGGCGGCGGCGCTGCTGGCGACGCCTCAGGTGAACCCGGGGGAGGAGCCCAGGGCCTGTCAGTGGTTCTCAACCCCGAAGCCAAACGTGAGAAACCTTCCCGAGACGCCGAAGACCCCGACAAGCCGAAAAAGAAACTCCCCTATTCCGTGGGGGCGGTCTCAAGCCGTAGCGATCTGGATGAAGATTCCGATGGACCCAATCCGCTCGCCCGCGTCGCGGCACCCGACCCCTTGGCCAATGAAGCCGCCACCAAAAAAGAACCGCGCCCGTTGCGCGTGGCCCGCCTGGACGGCAGCCGCGATTTCATTCTGTTCATCGAATGCAACGCCCAGGGGATCGTGGTTCATCCCGAAAAACAGAAATTTGCCGGTCACGAACTCGAAACCGAGGGGGGCGCGAAACGGCTACTGAATCTCATGCGTCAGCAAGTCGAAAGAAAAACCAAAAAAACGCTCGCGGGCGATCCGCCTCCCAAGGGCCAGATTCGCTTCCTGGTGCGCCCCGAGGGACTGCGCTGGTACCACGCCAGCTTTCCCATTATTGAAGAGCTGCAGATCAAAACGACGCGGCAAACCCTCGAACCGGAAGATATTGTCCGCGACATCATCCTGGGAACTTCCCGCTAATCCTTCGAGAGTTAGGTGAGGTTATGGCGCTGCGAAGGCGAAGACGGCCAGCCCAGGAAATCCAGTTCAGCTTCGATTCGTTTCTCGATCTCGTGGCGAATGTGGTCGGCATCATCCTCCGTTTGATTCTGGTCGCCTGGATGGGCGGGCGCAGCTACAAGGGGCTGCCCATCACTGCCGACCTGCCCGCCGTTCCCCAGATGAGCGTGGCGCTGGGCGCCGAGGAAACCGAGAAAGAAGCGGCAAACAGTCAGGGTGAAGTCGATTCGCTCAACGAACGGCTCAAGAAACTGCAACTCGAACTGGCGGCCATTCTCGACAAGTCGGGCCTCCTGGAAAAAGATGTCGAAGCGATCTCCAAGTCAGAGCTGAATCTGGAAACCGCCCTTTACCAGTTGAGTCAGCAGAAGCAGAACCTGGCGATGATTCCCGGCGGCGCCGATTCCAAGGTGGAACTCGATCGCACCAAGCTCGAGGCCGAAGCCCGGGAAATCGCCAAAAAAATCGAAGAACTGCGCAAATCGCCCACGGTGCGCAAAACCCATCGCTGGAAAACTCCGGTCAGCCAAACATTACAGACCGACGAGCTGATTTTTGAATGCCGGCAAGGGCGCGTTACCGGGGTCGACCTGGCCGTGATGCTCGATGAAATTCAAAGCAAGTTGCGCGAAAAGGGAGAACTGTTGCGCCGGCAGTGGGTGGTCGAGGACGACACCCGCATTTGTGGTTCCTTTCGCCTGCATTACGCGGTCGAACGAGAGAAAAGCCCGCTGGAGCAATACGGTTCGGGCACACCGGACGATTCCAGTTTTCGCTATGGCCTGGCCAGCTGGGAGGTGATCCCGATCGATCCGTATCGTGGCGAAACGCTCGATGAAGCGCTCAAGCCGGGGTCGAAATTCCGCGCGATTATCGATCGACTCGATTCCTCGCAAACCGCGATCACCTTTTGCGTCTATCCAGACAGCTTTGGGCTCTACCGCGGCATCCGCGACTTCCTTCACGACAAGGATGTGGTGGTCGCCGGTCGGCCGCTACCTTTCGAGGCTCCCATTGCCATGAATGCGAAAAAGGGAACAGCGTCACGCGGCCAATAGCGCGGAATTGCTGAAATCGGCAAGAGTTTAAGGCAATCAAGCATTTCCACGCGGAGACGCGGAGCCGCGGAGAAAAAAGGAGAGACTTGGACTCAGGTCGAGGTGACTGTCCGTTCACATCATTTGGATGAATTCGGTGGCGAGCAGGGGCTGCTCGAAGGGCTCTCTCCGCTCCTCCGCGTCTCCGCGTGAGAATGTCTTTAATTAAATCTCGCCGTTTGCTGGACCAAAAACCCCTTCAGCGACAATCAAACAACAAGGCGCGTGGAACAGCCTAAGCGGCCACTCCACGCGCCTGATTCGTTGATAGTGGTATGTGTTGTCCCTCAGTTCTCCGCCATGACTATGGCGGAGAACTGATTCGTGTCGCTTAGACCTCGGTCGCGGCAGTGAAGCGCTTTTTGAAATCCTCAGGAGATAATTTCGCGGCGCCCGCGAGTGCGGCCAGTTTCTTTTCGCAGTCCAAATCGCACTTGGTCACCCGGGTCATGTACTTGAGCGCGACCTGGAACGCCTCGCCGGAAATGTCGACCCGGCGGTTTTGCAGACGACCCGTTTCCGGCACGATCATCTTCTCGAAGGCGATCGCCTGAGATTTGCCGTTGGCCAGACAGATGATGCCGCCATACTTGCTCGATTCGTCGCTCAAGAGGAAGCGGACGGCCGAATATCCCATGTCACGGGTGTATTCGGCATCGAACGAAGTCGGATCCGCACAGCGAAGCTCGTAGCCGATCGTCTTTTCGGTCAAGGTCATCGAAATGCCCAGGCCCTTAAGCCGTTTGGCGACCTGATCCTTGATCATGCGGCCAAAGTCGATTTCCGCGATGCGCAGATGGCCATGATCGTCGCGCACGATGTTGCCGTACTTCGCCAGTTCGGTTTCCCCCATGGCGAGCAGGCCCTTTTCGCCGATCGATTCGACGAGGCCCTCGGCCAGGACGGCGACGCCATAGGCCCGGCCACGGGACAGATTTTTCACGATGCTGCCGGTGAGGATATCGGCAAGAAGGTCAACGCTGACCTCCTTACTCTTGAATTCCTCGGGGATCAGGGTGATTTCCGAGGTGGCTGCCTTGCCGATGCCCAGGGCCAGGTGGCCGGCGGCGCGGCCCATTGACACGACAAAGAACCAGCGGCCGGACGTTTTCGCGTCTTCGGCGAGGTTTTTGACGAGGTCGGCGCCAACCTGACGCGCGGTTTCATAACCGAAAGTGGGGACGCCGGGAGGCAAGGGAAGGTCGTTATCGATCGTCTTGGGAACGTGGGCGACGCGGATCGCGCCTTTGCCTTCCTTGTAGACTTTCGATCCCGAGAACGCGGTGTCGTCGCCGCCGATGGTGACGAGGTAGTCAAGGCCCAGCTTGGCGAAGGTGGCGAGCACGCGTGCAAGATCTTCGGGAGACTTGGCCGGATTGACGCGGGCCGTCTTCAGATAGGAACCGCCCTTGAGGGCGATCGCTTCGGCTTCCTCAACGGTCAAGAGGCGGAAATGTTCGGCACTTCCTTTGACCAGGTGGCGAAACCCTTCCTGGAACCCCAGAACTTCCCAACCTTGATTCAGTGCTTCCAGGGTGACGGCGCTGATGACGCCGTTGATGCCGGGAGCAGGACCGCCGCCGACGATGATTCCAAGCCGTTTCTTTCCATTCGCTGCATTCATGGCAAAAACAAATCCTAATAGGCGGAAAAAGAGCCAGAGGACCCATCTTGGGTGCAGATGGGAAACCGAGTCAATCCAAGCCAATTCTAGGAGAAATGGGCCGAATTCCTAACCTCTGGCGGGGGATTGAGATAGGGAGAACCGCGGGAAACCGTGCAATCAGCGCCAATTGGCTTCTGTCTTGCGGAAAAGCAGACCGTGTGAGGATTTGATGAATTCACTGGCAGGGGTGAGGATGTGCTTGTGTGTCGAGACCGCGATTCTTCAGAGAGACATCAGTAGTGCTATATTAAAATCATGATTTTATATTATCTTTTTCAATTGATCAAATAAAGATGTGTTGGCAATCCTTAGGAGTGAAACGGGGCGGACCTGTTTGTCGCGAAGCGCGGATCCCCCCTCGTTTCGGTCGATCAAACGGACCGATGCCTGGTCGGATGACAGCGGCAGGGCAGAGTACCTGTTTCGTTGCGAGTTACTGGGGATCGCTTGAGCGGCTCCCTGGTTTCGATAATTGGCTAAAGAGGTAAACACAATGATCTTGGAGAAGTATCGGGAGCAGCTTCCCTATTGGCCGGAAATGGGCCGGCACATCCTGGCGTAATACGATGCGGAAACGGTGTGCGTGTACCAGGCCTATCGGCCGGCGATTGCCTCCTTTGCTCTGAAGCATCAGCGATTCGGCGGGCCGTTTAGTTTTAATCGGATGAGCTGGATCAAACCCAATTTCCTCTGGATGATGTACCGCTCGGGGTGGGCGAGCCAGGAAGGGCAGGAGCGGATCTTGGCCATCCGCTTGAGTCGCGCGTTTTTCGAGGAATTGCTTGCGGCCGCGGTTCCTTCAAGCTTTCATCCCGCCTGCTTTGCCACGGTGGAAGCGTGGCAAACGCGCGTCGCCGATTCCGAAGTGCGTTTGAAATGGGATCCGGATCACGATCCTTTGGGGGTTCCTCAGGCGCGCAGGGCCTTGCAACTGGGGTTAAGAGGGCAGGCTTTACGCCGCTGCGGGGAATCGGAATTAGTCGCGGTCGTAGATGTCACGCCACTTGTGCTCGAACAAAAAAAGCACATTTGCGGTTCCTTCGAAAACCTGCTGCTTCCTCGCGAGCGCGTGTTCGTTCCCAATCAGGCCGCATCATCGGCAATTGGCCTGGGCTCCCTTCTGGTAAAATGAAGTTGGTTTTCGAGCCGTAAGGCCCTTTCCCGAAAACCTTGCAGGGAGGACTCCTGGCGGAGTCGTTCTCCTGTCTTTGGATTTTTCGTCTCCTCAAAGGAATCGACCCATGCGCACGGCGATCATTTTCGCGGGACTCGCAGCCATTCTTGGCGTTCAAGTCGCGTTCATTCCGGGAGAGCCGCCCAAGAAGGCGCAATCGCAACCGGTGTCCGAGGCACCGGCGCCCGCGGTGTTGGCCGCCAAGGAAGAAAGCGCGCCCCAGATCAAAGAAATCCAAACAAAGTCCCAGTCGAATGGACTGCAAAACTATGGGATCAAAGGACCACTCATGATTTTTTCCAAACAGGGGTCCAGCTACTCCGGAGCCCTGGCCCATCCCGCTCTTGTGGCCTTCGGTGGTAAAACCTTTGTGACAGGCGAGGAATTCAGCAGCTCTTTCACGGTCGCACGCTATCCCGGTAGAAAAATCTGGATTCCCCTCGAGGACGTCAGCCAGATGGTGGAATTAACGGAAAAAGATGCAGTAGAAAAATCAGCCGCTAAATAGGATGTCTAATAGTAAGTCATTATTTATTTTTGATTAATTTATCAAGTTAAAATATATTTGATGAAAAAGAGGTTGAAATGAAAGCTTCACTCGTTATGGCTATCTTCGTTTCGAGCTTGACCAGTGCCAGCCTACTGGGTCAGCCAGCTCAAGAAAAAGGGCAACTCGCCCATCCGGTCCAACCCGGCAAAGTGAAGGCGAATCTTACAGGGCATGAAAAGGGGGTCACGTTTCTCAGCTTCAGCCCCGATGGCAAGCTCCTCCACTCGGCCGACCCTCAAGGAGTGCGGGTCTGGGATCTGGCAACAGGCAAAGAAGTGCGTGCCATGCTGGCGCTGCCGGGGCGAGTGGTTGCTCTAAGTCGCGACGGCAAATCTGCGGCGCTGACCGATCGGGCCGAAGTCGCGATTTTTGAAATGGCCATGGGCAAGGAACGATTGAGTTTCGATCCTCACGGTGAACTCCCAGCCCATTTCCCTTTCCCGCCGCGCATGGCGGCAATGGCATTTGGCCCTGATGGCACCAAGTTGGCCACTGCTTCGAGCGCCGCGCGCGTGGGAGGACCGCACGGCTACCCGGGCGGCGTTGTGGCGATCTGGGATGCCAAGACAGGGCACGCCCTCCATCGATTGGACACGCTATCGACCGGGCCCTCCTCGGTTGCCTTTAGTACAGATGGCCAATTCGTCGCGGCCGGAACCAATGGCGCGGGAGGAGAGCTACCCGAGCCAGGTCAGATCCTGGTTTGGAACGCGCAGACCGGGAAAGTCGTGCACACCTTCAAGGCCAAACTGGAAGTGGAACCCGGCGAACAGTCTTCGGTGACGGAAGTCGCTTTCAGCCCCGAAGGAAAATGGATCGCGGCGACCATGAGCGCCGGTAGCCGAGGAAGGCCTGCGGGGCAGTTGGTCGATGAGGCACCTTCGACTCTTCGCATTTGGGAAATGGCATCGGGCAAGGAGGTCATGACCTTGCAGGCGAGCCAATATGCTCTTGGGTGTTTGGCATTTAGCCCCGACGGCAAATGGGTGGCGGTTGGGGGGAATGATCCCGCGGTTCGGCTGTGGAACCTGAGCCGCCCCAAGGAACTCCAGTCGATTCCGTTAAAGACGCTGCCCGTGGGCGCCATCGCCTTCAGTCCCGACGGCCACCAACTGGCAATTGGTTTGGGCGCCGCGGACAAACCGGGAGACATTCAGATCTGGTCGCTCGACCTAGACTGACATTTCTCAAATGATTGGGCCATTGGCCGTTGGAAAAGGCATCAAATGGCCGGGACTGTCCGCGAGAAGGCATTCATGGGAAAAGAGAAGGTCGTTCGTGCGATTCTCGGCCTGATGGTCTTTTTGATGGCCGGGACCCGGCTCGCCCATGCCGACATCGAAAGGCCGCCACGATCCTACAAAGTGGTTTCCTCGGATCAGCGCTTCGTGTTCGTTATGCTGGTCAGCATTCCCCAGGAACTCGATGGTGAGCGTTGGCCGCCCGAGCAACAACGAGAAGCTCAAGAAACTCGGTCGAAATATCGACAAAGCGGCCTGTACCGAAACGATGGTTCGACGACACCCATTTGGACCGTCGACTGGTACGCACGCTCCGTCCGTCTGCTCCCAGATGGGATTCACCTCATTCGATCGGGAAGATGGCCGTCTCGCACGAGGCGCGATCAGTGGATCGCCCCCCGGGATCTAGAGCAGGAGGCTTTTCGTTTCTTTGCCGACGGCAAGCTGTTACGGCGCTACCTAATCAGCGAACTCGTTCATGAGACGAAGAAATTACAACCGAGCACCTCGCATTTCGGTTGGCTCGATCGGTCCGAGGTGGATGACGAGCGCAAGCTCTACACCGTGGTCACGCGCGATGGTTACAAGTACGAATTCGACGTCAGGACAGGGGGCAAGATGTCCACCGAAGGAGGGGTTAAGACGATTTCTCCCGTCTATCCCTCGACAACCCCACACGATCCCAAGCAGGCGCAAGAATCACCTCGGGAGACCGAGGATAAGCCTCGTCGATGGGAATGGCAGCCGCGGATGACGTTGGCTTTGATGCCGATGATGTTCTTTCTGGCGCTTGGTGGACTTATTTTCCTGGTATGCTGCGTGGTCCGATTCCGCCTGACCCGCAAGATCGATGAGAAGGTGGAATTTGCCCCGGACTTCGATCCTGCGCGACTGCTCAAGGAAACCAGAGACGGAGACTCCGGGCGGGTCCAGCCGGACCGATGGTCCACATAATGGGGACGGCGACGGGAATTGTCGCTGCTTGCGGCGTGGCTGCGCGTCAGCGACGCTGGCTATTGCCTAGTGTCATCTGCATTTTCATCGTGTCGTGGTTCTTGGAAAACCGCTCATCGTGCATTCGTTCGGTGACGCGAAATCCGACCTTTTCATAGAGTCGGCGCGATTCAGGAAGGTCGTCCACCGTCCAGAGGAAGACGGAAGCAAACCCTTTACTTCGGCACCACTCGAGCGTCCGACTCAGCAACCTGGATCCGATGCCCAGGCCGCGAAAGGCGGGGTCGAGCAGGAAAAAGCGCAGTTGCGCGCCTTCGGGGTGAGCCGTCCGACCAAGGAGAAAAACCGAGCCGACCAGGTTGCCGTCTGCATGAGCGGTCAACACGAAGTCCTTGTCGGGGTTGTACCCGTCGGCAAAATCGCCCAGGCCGCGCAGCACCAGGATCTCAAAGTCGATGCTCCAACCCAGTTGCCGGACATAATAGCGACTATGAAGATCGCCCACTTGACCAATGAGTCCGGGCTTTAGCCCTTCCATCCAGGAAATCCGTTCTGCAGTCAAGTGCATGGTCCTCGCGTCGCAGCTTGGAGATCCCAGTCCGTCCTCGTCGTTGCCAGTGATTTTAGTGCTCTGGTGGAAGGTATCCTGACGACGAAATGGCGCAATCGCCTAAAACCAGAGCAGGTGCCATCGAGACCAATGAAATTCCTTTCGCCGTCCAAATCGCAACCGTGTGGAAGACAAGATGAACCTCCAAAGGCCCATCCTGATTCTTATGTGCGGCCTTTTTTCGATCGGCCTGGGATGCGGCCTTGTCGTATTGGGCGGCCAGGTTGCGGGTCTCACCCCACTGGCCGTGGCGATGATTTTGCTCGGCTCGTTCCTGGTCGTTGTTTGGCTTCGCTCCGGACGGGCGGCGCCGTCAGTTTCCGCCGCAGAAACAAAAGATACCGAACCTACCGAAGACGATGCGCGGAGCCGTCCGCCAGCAATTCCCGGTGTCTGGTATCCTTATGTCCTTCTTGGCATCGGTGCGGCGTTGATGATCTGGCTGCTCGTCTGGACCAAAATCATTCGTTAATCGCCCTGAGCATTGCCCAGGCAAGCGGATCAATCAGATCGAAAAGCTGTAGCCGCTTCGAAGACCCAAGCGGCACTTCGCTCCTCTAGTCCAGATGCGCCAGGCACCCCTGGTCCTTGAGCACCTCGAAGGGGCGATGAAACGACCAAAGCGCGGTGTTTTTAATCTGCCCGATCGTTTCCCAGTGGGCCGTGTCGCCGCCGTAAAGCCATTCCAACAGGAGGATCTTCATCGTGAGGCCATGGGAGACGACCAGCGGAAAGCGTGCGTTCTCCTCAATGCAAAGGTCGTTCAGATCGCTCATCGCACCCAGCACTCGTTCACGCACCTGCGCATAGCTTTCGCCGCCGAGTGTGGTGAACTCCTTATTGCCGCTTCCCCATTCACTGCGGGTGTGGGCAAAGGGGCTATTGGGAGCATTCGTGGGCGTGCCCTGCAAAATGCCCACTTTTCTTTCGTGAAATCCCCGGATGATCCGCGGTTTGAGACCGAGGGTTTTGCCCAGAGATTCCAGCGTATTGAGCGAACGCAACTGCCCCGAGCTGACGAGTAGATCGACGCGCGACAAATCGGCCCGGGCGCCAAACCGGTAGGCTTGCGCCCGCCCGTTTGGCCCCAGATCGATATCGGATTCATATCCGTGGAACACGCTCGGATCGGCTGACTCGGCATGCCGGGCGAGAAAGAAGACCTCTACCCCCGAGTTCTGCAGAATCGCCGCCGGGTGCAATGAAGGTTGAGTAGGGATCACGCCTTGAGCCCTGCCTCCATGATGTCGACGACCTTCTTGACCAACCGGCTCGGGTTTTCGACCTTGCCCCCTTCGGCGATCGTGGCCAGATCGACCAGCACGCGCGCCGAGTCGGAGAGTTTTTCGGACGCCGGATCGTTCTTGAAAAGATCCTTCATCGCCTTGACAAACGGATGGCGCGGATTGAGCTCGATCGTCCGCTCTTGCGGCGGCATCGAATCGGTGCGGCCCATACGCTTGAGCAATCGTTCCATGTGCGCCGAAGCCTGTCCCTCTTCGGAAACGAGGCAAGCCGGGCTTTCTTCCAACCGCGCGCTCAAGCGGGCCTTGCCCAATGTCGGCACCCATTCCTTCCACTTGTCGAGGAAGCCCGAATAAGCTTCTTCTTCGTCCTTGCTCACGGCCTCGAGGCCGGGAATCTCTCCCTGGTCGGCCGCGACGAATTTCTTGCCTTTGTACTCGTGCAGATATGGCAAAATGAACTGATCGACCGGATCGAGCATGAACAGGACGTCGATCCCCTTTTTCTTGAAGGCTTCGAGAGTGGGAGATCCCAATGCCACCTCGCGCGACTCGGCGCCCAGGTGATAGATGTCCTTCTGCTCTTCCGGCATCTTGCCGACATATTCGGGCAGATCGGTCGGCTTGCCCGATTCGCCGAGGAGCGATTCGAACAGCATCAACTCTAGGATTTTCTCCTTGTTTTCATGATCGATGCGCACGCCTTCCTTGAAGATCGGGCCAAGCTCGGCGAAGAACTTTTGATAGTTTTCCGGCTCCGACGATTTGAAATCGCGCAGGGCCTTCAAGATCTCCTTGGTAAGGTCCTTGCGAATCTTCTGGATCGTCGTGTTGTCTTGCAGGATTTCGCGTGAGACATTGAGGGGCAGGTCGGGGCAATCGACCACTCCCTTGACGAAGCGCAGGTAAGGGGGGAGTAATTGTTCGCAGTTTTCCATGATCAGCACGCGCTGAACATAAAGCCTCGGACCAAATTTGGGATCGTAAAACTCGAAATCGTAAGGCCGCTTTTTCGGGATAAAGAGCAGCACGCGGAACTCGGCAAAACCCTCGCCGGTGTAATGGATGATCTTGGCGGGTGGCTCGAAGTCGCTGCCGACCTGCTTGTAAAACTCTTCGTATTCCTCCTTGGTCACTTCGTTCTTGGAGCGCAGCCAGATCGCCTTGCTGCTATTGATCTGCTTGCTTTCCCACTTCTTTTCGTCCTTTTCCGTGACCTCGTTTTCGAGGTAAACCGGATGTTCCAGGAAGTCGGAGAATTTACGCACGAGCACGCGAATCGCAGACGGTTCGAGGAAATCGGCGCGCGCATCTTCTTTCATGTGAAGGATCACGTCGGTGCCCCGGCGAGCGCGCGTCGTCTTGCCCAGCGTGTAGGTGCCCTGGCCGTCGGAGGTCCAGCTCACCGCGTCGTTTTCCGACGCGCCGATGCGCCGGGTGACGACCGTCACCTTGTCGGCAACCATGAACGACGAATAGAAGCCGACGCCAAACTGGCCGATCAGGTCGGGCCGGTTGGAGGCCATCGCTTCCTTGGAACGTTCAAGAAAAG
Source organism: Gemmataceae bacterium (assembly GCA_965226945.1). Lineage (GTDB taxonomy): Bacteria > Planctomycetota > Planctomycetia > Gemmatales > Gemmataceae > SYLG01. Next base: position 6,960,720 of record OZ245717.1, read on the forward strand.
CCTTGGTGCCCGAGTGGGCAATGGTGCCCAGGTTTTTGACGACTTCTTCTTCCGACATGCCGACACCGTTGTCGGAGACGATCAGGGTGTTGAGTTCCTTGTCGACGCGGATCGTGATGCGCCAGTCCTTGTCGTTTTGCAGCAGGTCGTCCTTGTCGAGCGAATCGAACTTGGCCTTGTTGATCGCGTCGCTGGCGTTGGAGATCAATTCGCGCAGAAAGATCTCGCGGTCTGAATAAAGCGAGTGCGTGATCAGGTGCAAAAGCTGTTTGAGTTCCGCCTTGAATTCCATCGTTTCCGACATTGCAATCATCCTCGCGTTAAAAACGCCCCACTATCCAAAAATGCCAAAACCCCGGCTCTTACCGCGGTCATTCATCTTCTTTTGTCTGGCTGCTTGTCCACAATCGCTCGCCAGAAACGAATCGGGACCTGGCTTACGGGCTGGCGCCTAGAACCAAAGCATCAATTTCTTTTTTAGGATTTCCGGTAGTTTCTTGTCCACTGTGCGGATGACTTCGTCGCGATGATAGCGGGTGCTCGCATGCCCGCAGATGATCAGTTCGTTTTGAAACCGCTCGGCCCGCTCGCAAAAATCGTCCAGGTGCATGTGCCCAAACTTGTGAATTTTCTCGCGCCGGTGCTTGGCCCGCACAAAGCTCATCTCCACGATCAAAATCTTGGCCTGGTAGACCGCATCGCAATGGTCAAGCCCCTGGGGGCTCGTGTCGCCACTATAGGCGACGAGCGGTGTGCGGATCTCCCGGGTGACTTCGGTGCCGCCCAGCCGCAAGTCGCGGATCTGGTTGCCGGGCAAGCCCAGATATTCCTCCTTGAGCTTGTTGCGCCGGTCCCAGACGATGTAGCCGACCGAGGGAATCGTGTGGGTCGTCGCAAACGAAGTGACGATCAGTTCCTTCGAAAGGGGAAATTCCTGACCGGGTTCGACGCCGATCATCTCGTAGTTCATGCGGCCGCGGTCGAGCCTTTGAAAAAGGCTCAAAATGCGTTTAGCGTCATCGATCGCGTAGGTCGGCAGATAGATCCTCGGCGGCTCCATTTTCATCATGCGCCGCCTGGCAATATAGACGGGCAGGGCGGCCATATGGTCGAGGTGCATATGGCTTAAGAACCAGTTGGGAGTGTTCATGAACTCCCAGGGGTGGGCCCCCAGGTCGAACCCCAACTTGAGCTCGGGAATCCTCCAATAGGTTTGAACCGCCGCCCGGCTGTAACCCTGAATCGTCAACCCGGCATGGACCACCGATTTGACCGGGGCGTTTTCTGGCATTCTCTGACCTCGGCTGAAAGCATCAACGGGACACTATAAAGAAGACAAAGCAGAAGAAAAGGCAGAAGGAAGGCGAAAGTCCCCCGAAACCCACCGGAAACCCCTGTGATTGTTGAAGGAATCATCACGACTCTTGAGGCAGACGGCAGTCCGCACATCACTCCGATGGGACCGGAGTTTCCCGAATCCGAGCCGGAAATGGTGATTCTCAAACCGTTTCAGACTTCAAGCACCTTTCGCAATCTTACCCTCAAGGGCCAGGCGGTATTTCACCTGGTTGACGATGCGCTCATGCTTGCGCGAGCCTCGTGCGGATTGCCCTACCTGGGCGAACCGCGTCCGAGCGAGTCGGGCAACGGCTGGATCTTGCCCGACGCCTGCAAGGCCTACGAGCTTGAGGTGATTGAGATCGACGACAGCCAGGAAAGAGCTCGAATTCCGGCCAGGATCGTGCGCTCGCATCGCCTGAAGGACTTCGGCGGCTGGAATCGGGCCCATTTTGCGGTGCTCGAAGGGGCGATTCTCTTGAGTCGGGTGACGATGCTCGGGCTGGCGCGGGTCAACGAAGAGATGGACCGCCTCGAAACCCTGGTGAAAAAGACGGCGGGAACGAAGGAGCGGGAAGCCTGGCGGCTGTTACGCGAAACGATTCAGACGCGAGGTCAACAGGCATGACGGCGACACCTTCCGATCCTGAGCGCGTTCCTGTGGGAAAACTTGATAGCGCCACTCGAAAGCAGGGCGAACCCTTGCTCCACCTGCGCGAGAATGCAGGCTGGGGGCCGAGGGCGCTGGAGCTTCGCGGCGGGTCGAGGCTTCATTTTGGACTGTTCGCCACCTCGCCGGGGATGCCGCCCCATACCGCCAGGGTTTATGGCGGCATGGGGCTGATGGTGGAAGAACCCGGCCAAACTTTGCGGGCCTTTCTGTCCAGGCACTGGCAAGGCGAAGACCGGATCGGGCCGCGTCTGCGCGAATTTCGCGACCGGATCCGCGGCCAGCTTCCTGAAATCACGCCCATTCACCTGGAAGAAATCACCTGGATTCCCGGTCACTTTGGCCTGGGATCGGGCACCCAGTTGGGGTTGGCGGTGGCCAAGCTCATGGGGGCGCTCTTGGGTAAAGAATGGGGGCTGGAAGAGCTGTGCTCCCTTTCGGGGCGGGGGGTGCGCAGCGCCATCGGCTCGCACGGCTTTGCGCAAGGCGGCTTTCTCGTCGATGCCGGGCATGAAGCGGCCCGTATCGACAGTTTGGGGCAGATCGCCGCGCGGCACTATTTCCCAGAACAGTGGCCGATCGTGCTTTGCCAGTGGAGCGACCGACCGGGCATGAGCGGTCCGGGGGAAAAAGCGGTATTCGAAACGCTTGCCCATAGCGATGCGGCGGAAATCCGCCGCGACCGGCTTTGCCGGCTGGCCTTGCTCGGCGTGCTGCCGGCTCTGGTTCATGGCGCCTGGAAGGAGTTTGGCGAGGCGATCGGCGAATTCAACACGGTCGCCGGGGAGCCCTTTGCGCTCTGGCAGGGAGGCGACCAGGTGCCTCAGTCTTTGGCCTGGCTGAACTTCTGCCGGCAAAACGGCGTCCATGGCGTGGGACAAAGTAGCTGGGGGCCGACTCTCTTTGCCATTGCCCACGATACCGATCAAGCGCGCTTTTTGGTCGATTCCTGGAGTCGCAAGGGGTTTGGGCCGCCGGAGCGCATTCGCATCGCCCGCGCTCGTAATGAGGGGGCCACCGTCTCGGCGATTCCTGACTCTGTTGATCAAGTTTGATTCCCACCGCCTTTCCGTTTGCTTCGTTTTCTTGAACGCCTTGGTCGACGCTTATGGCCGAAGATGAGGCGCTCAAGGGAGTTCCGTCGCCGAAAGGAAAGGGCGGCCTAGCCCCAATTCTGTATTCCCCCTTTCGCCGATTCTCCTAAAAAAGTAGTTTGGCTTTTTTTGTGGGGAGCGATTTATGTCGGATAGCGTCAAGGCCACCAACATCACCTGGCACGAGGGGCATGTGAAGCGGGAGGCCCGCGAAAAACTTCTTCGTCAAAAGGGGGCCACTCTTTGGTTCACCGGCCTTTCCGGTTCGGGTAAAAGCACGATCGCCTTCAGCCTCGAGCATGCGCTCATCGAGAAAGGCCGCATGGCCTATGTGCTTGACGGTGACAATATCCGTCATGGTTTGAACAAGAACCTGGGCTTCTCGGCGGCCGATCGCGAAGAAAATATCCGCCGTATCGGCGAAGTGAGCAAGCTGTTTGCCGACGGCGGCATCATCTGCATGACCAGTTTCATCAGTCCCTACCGCAAGGACCGCGATCAGGTGCGCGAGCTGCATGTGGCAGCGGGCGTGCCCTTCGTCGAGATTCATGTCGCGACCGCCATCGAAGTCTGCGAAACGCGCGATCCCAAGGGCCTTTACAAGAAAGCCCGCGCCGGCCAGTTGAAAGGATTCACCGGGATCGACGATCCTTACGAAGCGCCGACCAACCCCGAGATGGTGCTCGATAACGGGAAAATGCGACCGGAAGAGGCCGTTGCGCAACTGATTGCCCAGCTGGAAAAGATGGGTCTTTTTCGATCCTAAATGGAAGAAACCCATGGTTCCCATGACCCGGCGCAAGCCGGGTCTTTTTTTGAGGTTGACGGTTTTTCGGAATGTGGCGGCGCACTTTGGCAAGAATTGTGCCCGACTTTCGGAAAAAGTTCACTCTGATTATCCAAATAGCCCGGCTCTCCTATATCATCCCCCTTATGGATTCCCATGCAATCGGAATGTCCTGAACGGCTTATGGCATAAAGTTCGCATTTTGATTTGCGGGAGCGAGGGGGCGCGTTGACAGCTTCTCCATGGCTCCCGTAGACTTGGCGGTGCAACTTTAGGAAAAGTTCGAATTCAGGGACAAACGTCGGGCGAGTTGCCCGGATTGCGGGAAAATCCCTCAGAATTTGGCCTTGGTGGAAGGAACATATGCTTCCCACGGAAACAACCCGGAAGGTGGAAAAACCCAGGGAAGGGTATTACGCCACCAAGGTTCTCGGATCCGACGCCTTTCCGGTGCGGATGTTTTTGCCGCACGGGTATGAACCGAATTACCCTTATCCCTTGCTCGTCATGCTCCATGGCAAGGGTGGGGACGAAGACAAGATCATCAAGCTGGCGCCGAAAATCAGCCGCCGCAATTTTGTATGCCTGAGTCTGCGCGGGCCCCGGCCGATCATCGAACAAGAGTTGATGACCGGGTTTTCCTGGGGACTTGGCAAGGACCAGGACAGCATCACGGAAGAGTACATCTTCCGCTCCATCGAGAATGCCCGCCGCCAGTTTCACATTCATTCCGAACGCATTTTCTTGGTCGGTTTCTGCGAAGGAGCCAGCCAGGCTTACCGGATCGGTCTGGCCAACCCGGACAAGTTCGCGGGCATCGCCTCGCTGAACGGGCTGATCCCCAGCCGGGGCCGGCCGCTCGCCCGTCTCAAGGAACTGCGCGGTAAGCCGGTGTTCCACGCGCACGGACTCGTCAACTCCGTTGCGCCACTGTCCATGGCCTCCAAAGATGCCCGGCTCATTCAAACCGCCGGGATGGTCGTCACCAGCCGCACCTACCCCACCAACCACCGCATTCATGTGGATATGTTGCGCGATCTCAATTCGTGGATTGTGGATCTCATCTGCAAGGAAGACGAATACTAGCGAATAAGAGCCCGAGCCGCTTTGGCCTGGGTGAAGCGAATCTTTTGAAAAACCAATCGAAATCGATTGGTTTTTTGCTTTTTTCAAGGTTTTGCGGCGATTTCGTGTAACCCCGCGAACCGTTCCCACGCAGAACAGGTAGGATGTTTAGTGGGAGAGGAAGGGCGGTAATTGATCGTCTCTTCGTGCTCCCTCCAGTTGGTCCCCCTGGGAGAACCCCATGACCCGGTTCGTTCGACATTTCCCGATGGCAATTGCGGCGCTGGCGTTCGTCGTGGGTGCTCAGCCGTCGCTCGCGGATGCAGGCATCCGGGATGAAGCCGGCCTGTTTTCGCCCGAAGCGGTCCGCAAGGCGGAAGCCGTGGTTCGGAAAATGGCCTCGGAACACAAAAAAGAGCTGTACATCGAAACGCTGGCGACCTTGCCCTCCGTGGAAAAAGGCGGGCCTGACCTCAAAAACGATGCCGCCACGAGAAAGTGGTTGAATGAATACGCCATTGGCCGAGCAAAATCGCATTCCGTTGATGGTGTCTATTTCCTTTTGGTTAAGGAGCCGCGCAAATTTCAATTTGAGGTCGGTTCCAAAACCCAGGAGAAGGCCTTCACGCAAACCAACCGCGTTGAGGCTGAGAAATTGATCGTTCCCTACCTCAAAGATCGGAAAATGGATGAGGCGCTTTCGGCGCTTGTCAACTTTGTGAGCTCCAAAGTGACCGAACACGACCGGGGTGGAAATCACGCACGAGTGAATCATCAAGGCGGTGCAGGGGGGGAAAATTCCATCATGGGCTATGTCTGCCTGGGTGGGCTCGTCATCGGCGGCATTTTCCTCATGATGGGACTTTTCCGCGCCTTCACGGGTATGGGAGGCGGCGGCGGCGGTGGCATGGGCGGCCCCGGGATGGGCGGTGGCGGCGGTGGTTTCATGAGCAACTTCCTGGGTGGAATGTTTGGCGCCGCAGCGGGCATGTGGATGTATGACTCGTTCTTTGGCCACGGCGGATCCCGAGCCTGGGGCTCCGGAAGCGACGGAACGACGAGCGGCAGCGACTTTGGTGGGGACCGGGACACCGACTACAGTGGCGGTGGCGGCGACTACGGTGGCGATTCATCCAGCTCCGGCGGTGACTGGGGCGGCGGTGGTGGTGGCGATTGGGGTGGAGGAGGAGGCGGGGATTTCGGCGGCGGTGGCGGCGGCGGCGATTATTAATCGCGGCGGCCCGACTGACCTCCCCTGGTAAAGGTCATGCAAATTCGATTGGCAACCAGGGTTAGCCCCCTGGCCCTATGGCAAGCCCGGCATGTCGCCGGGCTTATCCTTTCTCATGGATCGGACCGCGAGGTCGTCGAGGTCGGTATCGAAACGACCGGCGACCGCGTGCGGGACAAACCTCTCGGTCAAATCGGCGGCGACGGCCTGTTTACGCGCGAAGTTCAGGCCGCCATCCTTGATGGCCGGGCCGACGCGGCGGTGCATAGTCTCAAAGACTTGCCCACCGCACCGGTATCGGGTTTGTGCCTGGCGGCCGTGCCGAAACGAGGGCCCACGGGCGATGCCTTTGTTTCCACGCGCCATGACTCGCTTGACAAAATGCCTCGTGGCGCCCGCGTCGGCACCAGCAGCATTCGCCGCAAGGCCCAGCTTCTTTGGCGCCGTCCCGATCTCGAAATCGTCGATCTGCGCGGCAATGTCGATACACGCCTGCGCAAACTCACCGATCAGGGGCTTGATGCCATCGTGCTGGCCGAAGCCGGTCTGGTCCGTCTGGGGCTGGCGGCGCGCATCACCGAAATCCTCGATCGCGCCTGGATGCTTCCCGCCGTTGGCCAGGGGGCCATCGGCATCGAGGCCGCAACAGACTTGACCGAAGCCGGCAAGGAAATCGCCAAAATCGCCGATGCCTCAACGCACGCTCAAGTGGTGGCGGAGCGCTCTTTCTTGGCTAACTTGGGCGGCGGATGCCTCGTGCCGATCGGTGTTGATTGCGTCCCCGTTGACGACAAGCGGTTCACGATGCGCGGCGTCGTGCTGACGCCTCAGGGCACCGAACGGCTCGAAGGTTCCGAGACAGGCAAGCTGTCCGACCCGGATGAACTGGGTTCTCGCCTCGCCCGCAATTTGATCGCCCAGGGCGCCGCGGAGATTCTGGGACTATGATTCAGCCGATCGTCCCTCCATCTCCCGCATTGCCAAAGGCCAAAGTTCCAGAAATTCTGGCGCCGGTAGGTAGCCGCGAATCGCTGGTCGCCGCGGTCGCCACGGGCGCCGATGCGATTTATTTCGGCCTCAAGGAATTCAACGCGCGCCACCGCGCCGCCAATTTCGAACTGGCCGAATTGCCTGAAATGATGCGTTACCTCCATCGCCATGGAGTGCGCGGCTACCTCACCTTCAACACCCTGATTTTTTCGAGCGAACTGGAGGCGGCCGCCTCCTGCCTGGCCCAGGCGGCGAAGGCGGGTATCGACGCCGTCATTGTGCAAGACTGGGGCATCGTCCGGCTTTTGCGCAAAATGCTTCCTGGCTTGCCCATTCATGGCTCGACCCAAATGAGCCTGACGGAACCGCGCGGCATCCGCATGGTGGAAAGCTGGGGAGTCGAGCGGGTCGTCGTTGCCAGAGAATTGTCGCTAGGCGACATCCGCAAGATCACCGAAACGATCGACACACCGCTGGAAGTCTTCGTTCACGGCGCCCTGTGCGTCGCCTACAGCGGCCAATGCCTGACCAGCGAGGCCCTTGGGGGCCGGAGTGCCAACCGCGGTCAGTGCGCGCAGGCCTGCCGCTTGCCTTATCAGATGCTCGTCGATGGCGAGCCGCGCGATCTCGGAGACAAAGCCTATCTTTTAAGTCCGCTAGATCTCGATGCCCGCCACCTTGTCGGCGACTTGAGCGACCTGGGAGTCGTCTCGCTGAAGATCGAGGGCCGCCTCAAGGGAGCCGAATATGTCGCCTCGACGGTCGAGGCCTACCGTTCGGCCTGCAGGCGCGTTCAGTCGAAGCTGCCCTACGAAGCCTCGCTGCCGGAAACGCGCGACCTCAAGCTCGCCTTCTCGCGCGGCTTTGTGCCTGGCTTCCTTGAAGGAGTCAATCATCAACGCCTCGTGCAGGGGCGATTCCCCAAAGCGCGCGGCGTTTTCGTGGGCGAACTTGCCACGATCCAGGGTTCAAGTTTTCTGGTGCGCCTGGCCAAGGAAGATCCCGATCTGGGCACCGGAGACGGCATCGTCTTCGATCTGAGCCGGCCGGATACGAAGGAGCCGGGAGGGCGAATCCGCTCTCTTTATCGGCGTGGCGACGGATTGCTCGAGATGCGGCTCGACGCGCCGGGAACGTCGTCGTGGAACTTGCCGCCGGGAACGCGCATCTGGAAGACCGACGACCCACGCTTTCGCGAGCGGATTCACAAGCGCATCGGTAACCTTGCCGAATCGATGAACGAACGGCAGGACCTGCGTCCGCAACTCGATTTCACCCTCAGTGGCACGGCAGGAGGAGCGCTGACGCTTACAGGCCGCACCGAAGACGGCGTGGAGGCCAGTGCCCTCTGGGAAGGTCCTCTGGAAGTCGCCAAACAAAAACTAGCGAAAGAAACGGCCACAAAGTCGCTTGGCCGCCTCGGCGATTCCCTGTTTCGCCTGGGCCAACTTCACCTGAACCTGTCAGAAAATCTGTTTTTGCCGCAAAGCCAGCTGAACCGGATGCGCCGCGAGGTCGTCGAGCAGTTGACTCAAGGTCCTTGCGGCCCCATGTCCGGGTTTGACGAGCGCGGCATGTCCAAGTTGCTCGACGAGGTCGCGGCCCGTCGTGACGAAGCCCAACGCGCCAGAACCGACATCCCGTCCGGACCAGCGAGCCCAAAAATCGCCGTGCTCCTGCGCAATGCCGATCAAATTCGGGCGATGCTCGAACTGCCAGAATCAGCAAGACCGGACCTGATCTGGCTCGACATGGAACACCCCAAGGATCTGCGCGCCGTCCTCGACGAACCTGATTTTCAGGCCCTGCCCCTGGGAATCGCCGGTCAGCGCGTCATCAAGCCGGGCGAAGATGGCCTGATTAAGGGAATCCTTGGCAACGGCGAACGGCCCTTGCTTGTGCGCAACCTGGCCACCTGGGAAATCGCCAGGGAACGAGGGATCCAGGACCTCGTGGGCGACTTTTCGCTCAATATCGCCAATCCCCTGGCAGGGGATCTGTTCTTGAGCGGCGGCATGAAACGGGTTGTTCCCGCCCACGATCTCCACTTTGCCGAATGGTCAAAGCTGGCCGAAGCGATCGGGGCCTTCCGCCTTGAGGCGGTGGTGCATTTCCCGATGCCGATGTTTCATATGGAGCACTGCGTTTACGCGGCGTTTCTTTCCCAGGGCAAGGACTACACCGACTGTGGTCGTCCCTGTGAGGAGCACCGCGTGCGCCTCAAGGATCGCGCCGGGTCCGAGTTTCCGGTGTGGGTCGATGCGGGGTGCCGCAACACCGTTTACAACGAGGTCGCGCAGTCAGCGCTCGAATTCATTCCCCCGATGCGCCGGCTGGGCGTCGAGTGGTTTCGGCTCGAATTCCTTCACGAGCCGGCCAAACAGGTCGTGTCGTTGCTCGCAGCCTACCGGCAGGTCATCTCCGGCCAAAAAGATCCGCGCTCGGCCTGGCGCGAGGTCAAAGCCAACCATCAATTCGGCCTGACCCGGGGCACCCTGCGCTTGCTTTGATCCCATCGGGCATCCGCTGGCTTCACGGTAAGAAGAATTTCACGCGCAGGCGCGCAGAGTAAGGCAGAGAGAAAACTCTCCTGCCCGATCTCTACGTGATGGACTCTCCGCTTTCTCTTCTTGCTCCGCGACTCCGCGTCTCCGCGTGAGAATGTCTTTTTGCCTTCTTGCAAAAACCTTCCGGTTGGTCTGAACTTTACGCGATATCCACCGTCTGCTTTTTCTTCGCTGAAAGCGCCAAAGCGTCGAGCACTTTGAGCGTTTTGACCGCTTCGCTCAAGCAAGGCAGATCGACTGCTTCGCCAAGCACTTTCCTCGAAAAATTCTCGATGAGACAGTCAATCTGATTGGGGCCGGGAAGCTTTCCTTTTTCCACCCCGCCATTCACATATTCGATTTCGTAGGTCGCGTCCGGTTCGGGCAACCACATGAAGGGCACCCGGATCGTGCCTTTTTCGCCGACGATCTCCAGTTGCATGCGCAAGGGATTGGTGAAGCCGCAATCGAAGGTGGCAATGCGGCCATCGGCAAATTCCAGGATGCCCGCCATCTCCAAATCGACGCCAAAACGGTATTCGGCGCGCGCCGTGACACGCACCGGCTCTTCGCCGAAGGCCCAGCGGATGCCGTAAACCGGATAGCAGCCCACATCGAGGAGGCTTCCCCCGCCCATTTCGGGTTTGAAGCGGATATTTTCCGGATCGAGCGGTTCGAGTTGAAAGGTCAGGGTGCCGCAAACACGGCGGACCTTGCCGATCGCGCCTGAATCGATGATCTGCCGCAGGCGGCTGGTACGGGGGTGATGCGGCCACATGAAACCATCCATCAGGATGACTTTTTTGGCCTGGCAGTAATCCACGAGTGCCTGGGCTTCGGCCGCGGTAGGGCACAGGGGCTTTTCGCAGACGATCGCCTTGCCCTGGTCGGCGGCAAGACGGGTGTAGCGGTCGTGCAGGTGATTGGGCAGCGGGTTATAGACGACATCGATTTCGGGCGAGGCGATCAGCGCTTCGTAGGTGGGAAAAGAATGGGCAATGTTCCAGGTTTTGGCGGCTTCCGCACTTTTCTGCGGGTCGCGACTGGCAATTCCGGCCAATACCGCATGAGGAGTGCGTGCAAACGAAGGAAAAACCCTTTCGTTGATCTTCGCCACACCTAAGACACCCCAACGGACTTTTCGTTCGCTCATGGACTTTTCGTCTCGAATGCCTCTTTATCCCCTTCGCTCGACTCTTTTTATGAACCGGGCCGTGATCCGGTCGGCAAAAGGATGGGGCAAACCGAGCAAATGCCTTTTGAAGGAATGCCGATGCGTCTGCAATTGCAAGAGATTTTCGCGACCGATGCCGACCTGTCCCGGATGCTCGACCTGATCGGCTCGCCCAGCCCCGATGTGGAAATCGAGGTTTGTCAGTTTGAAGCCGAAGGGGTGTTCGTGAAGGGATTGGCGAAAACACCGCTTGGGAAGTTGGGTTTTGAAACCCGCTGGACGGCGAGGCTCGAAGCGCCGGGCCTGGTATGCGCGCTGACCCACTTGCGTGTCGGCCAGTCGTTCCCCATTCCGTTTTTGAAATCGATGGTGCTCGAACAGATCCGCGATCTTTTGAAGCCGTGGCCAGGCGTTGACGTGGTGGACGATGAAATTCAGATCGATTATTTCAAGGGACTGAAGTCCTACGGGCTCGACCTGGATTGCGCATTGACCTCCCTGGAAATGGCGGAGGGCGAGTGCCGCCTTGGCTTCACTCGCCCTTGATCGTGCCATTCTTTGAGTTCGTCACTCATTGCATCAGGGAATCGCCGCGGCGACGGGTGGATTTTGCGGCGCGACGCGCGGCATGGGTGCTTTCTCGGGATGGTTCGCCTGTGCGGCGCCGCCGGGCGCCTCAGCGGGCGATTTGGCGTCAAACCAGTGAGGCAGGCTGGGCGGGCTCGTCATCTTGGTTTGAATTGTCGTGAAAGCCTCCTTGATCTGCGGAAGCTGATCTTTCGTGTCCTGAAACGCTCCGAAACCAATCACGCCCAAGAGGCCGTAACAGAACAGGTTGGCGCCCATCGAGGGGCCAAAGAGCTTCACCGCGGTGCCGGAAAACTGGTTGACGCTGATGGCGAGGCCATCGAGGTTGATCGAGTAGATTTCATCAAGAATGAGATGGCCGAAGAAGCCGAGCATGGCGACGATGGCGAAGGTCAGGCGCTTGACCATGATTTCGTCTTCGGCGCCGGGGTGCTTGGTCGCCATGAACACCATCAAACCGGCGATGAGCATGGCCGGAATGCTGTGAAACATGCCTCGGTGGACGGTGAAACGTTTGAAGATGCGGATGAGCCCATAGCGGATGAACAGGTAGAGAAAGAGCAACATGGCCAGCTGCTGATCGCCCGCCAAATGGAACTCTTCCTGAATGCGTGGCCCGAGCATGAGGGGGCCAACGATCGATGCCATGCCGAACAGTTCGCGCACGGGGATGCCCGAAGCGCTATCCAGGTCGGGCGAGACGCCGCCGACGATGGTCAAGGCGGCGACAAGGAAAGTCGCGCCCCAGTCGAATTGCAACCACATTGCGGCTGCGGCCGTGGTGCCGACCGCAAGCACCGTGGAAAAGGTGAAATGTCCGTAAAAACTAGCCATGGGGATCCTCCCTATCTGATTTCACCTCCTTCTAATCGACCCCTCGCCGAAAAATCCACTCCAAGTAGCGTTAAGGGCGGTTCGGCTTGATTTTTGCAAACAGAATCCTCTGTCAGGTTCTACGGTGTGGCAAGCCGGGCGGATGGTCTGGTCAGAGAGGACGGTTGCGGTTTTTCGAGCGGATGGGAGCCAAGCTTCGACCGTAGGAAGCGAGCCAATAGGAGCAAAAGACGCTCCTTAATCTCTTTGATCTGGGAGTATTCGCTGATTTCGATTCTGAAACGGCAGACCTCATGATGGGCAAGATGATTCTGCCTTCGCGGTGATCTGATTGCGTTCCTTGATTTCCCGATCATGTTTGCGCAGGGCCTGCAATTCTCGAAAAAAGCGCAGGCTCATGTTGTTGTTCTTGAGCGCGAGCATCGCTTCGAGGACCAGGTTGATGCAGGCGCCGAGCATCGAAGAGACGCCGCAGACGGAAAAGACGATCGGGATGAAGAGGAGGTTGTGCTGAAAAAGGGTATCGACGGCCACGGCGAGACTGCTGGAAACGAATAAGCCAAACGCCAGGTAAAGGAAACGCACGGCCCCCAGCGCCATGTTGCTGCGCTTTTCCAGTTGCTTCAGGTGCTGGAGCGTCTGCTCCAGACGCAGTTCCGGGTAATCGAGGTCGAGTACGCCGCGGCTGAGGCTGTCGCCCAGGTCAACCAGCACGCGGATCCGATCGACGATTCGGCCGATCCGGTTGGCGGTGGAAACGATCAGGGAGCCGGTGGCGGTCATGAACAGGGCTGGCGCGATCATCTCGGCAAGCGTTTCGTAACTGGAAGCCGGTAGCGCCATGGTTTGGATCCTTGAATTCCCTTCCAAGTCGATTGCCGCCGCGACCCGCGGGCCCAGGTCCGCCCTGGGGTTTGAGGATAAAATAGGTCAAAGTCGTTCACGGAATCAAATTCCGTGCGCTGTCCCTTGGAATTGCCGGGAAAGCCGATTGATTGACCCGACACGCTTCACATGCCAGGCAAGATGAGCTGGTATCCCTTTCCTTAGGCTTGGTTTCCATGAAATACATCCTCGCGCTCGATCAGGGAACCACCAGTTCCCGCGCCATCCTTTTCGATAAGTCCGGTTCCGTCGTGGCGATGGCGCAAAGGGAATTCACCCAGCACTTTCCCAAACCCGGCTGGGTGGAGCACGACCCGGAGGAGATCTGGGAAACCCAGTTCGGAGTCGCCCGCGAACTTCTGGAGAAACAGTGGGTCAAGCCTGAAGAGATCGCGGCGATCGGCATCACCAACCAGCGTGAAACGGTGGTGGTCTGGGATCGCAAAAGTGGCAAGGCGATGGCACCGGCGATCGTCTGGCAAGATCGCCGCACGGCCGAACACTGCGACGAACTGCGCCAACTTGGGCATAACCGCCCGATCCGCAAAAAGACGGGGCTTGTGCTCGATCCTTATTTTTCCGCCACGAAAATCGCCTGGATTCTCGCGAATGTGAAAGGGGCGCGAGCCCGTGCGCTCGCCGGCGATCTTGCCGTGGGCACCATCGACGCCTGGCTGGCCTGGAAGTTAACAGGAGGCAAGGCCCACGTCACCGATGTAAGCAACGCCTCGCGCACGATGCTTTTCAATATTCACAAATTGAATTGGGATCCGGGCCTGCTCAAGCTTTTCGACATACCCGCATCGATGCTTCCCGAGGTGAAGCCGACCTCCGGGATTTTTGGTGAAACGAGTTTGTTTGGCGGCTCCATCCCGATCGCGGCGATGGCGGGCGATCAGCAGGCAGCCCTCTTTGGCCAGGCTTGCATGAAGCCGGGAATGGTGAAATGCACCTACGGCACCGGCTGCTTCATGCTCATGCACACCGGTACCAAGCCGATCACCTCCAGGAACCAGCTTTTGACGACGATCGCCTGGCAACTGGGAGACAAGGTCGAATATGCGCTGGAAGGAAGCATTTTTATCGCGGGGGCGATCGTGCAGTGGTTGCGCGATGGCCTGGGCTTGATTCAAACGTCTTCGCAGGTCGAAGAGTTGGCGAACCGGGTGCCGGATAATGGCGGAATTGTGCTGGTTCCGGCTCTCGCCGGCTTAGGGGCGCCTCACTGGGATGCCCATGCCCGGGGAGTCATTGTGGGTTTGACCCGGGGGACCACTTCGGGCCATATCGCTCGCGCGGCACTTGAGGGAATTGCCTTTCAGGTCGACGACGTACTCCAGGCAATGGAAGCCGATTCGGGCATTCGCCTCAAGGAATTGCGTGTCGACGGCGGCGCATCCCGCAATCATCTGCTCATGCAAATTCAGGCCGACCTTTTGGGGGTGCCGGTGATTCGTCCCAAGGAGACGGAGATCACCGCGCTGGGCGCGGCCTATCTGGCAGGGCTCGCTGTGGGATTCTGGAAATCACAGGCCCAGATCGCCTCGCAGTGGAAGGAAGCGGGTCAGTTTCGCCCCGAGTGGAAAGGGCCGCGGCGGCAGGCTGCGCGAAGCCTGTGGCAAAGAGCGCTGCTTCGGGCGAGAGATTGGGATGCCGCGACGGGTGGCTGAAAGAAAAGGAATGCCTGACAGGCCGTGCTGGCCTGTCAGGCATTCGGGGATTCGGCTTGTCGGCTGCCGGCGCCTTAAGCCAGGGCCATGGGAATGTTGGGAGTCATGAGAAGCATGGGAGTGACTCAGCAATAAACTGGTCCGAGTTCCATGCTTCCCATAACTCCCATGGGTTCCATCAAATCTCACCAGATAGGCATCGACCTTGCTGGCTTTTCTCCGATTACGCTTCTTTTTTGATGGTGCTTGGGTCCATCCAGATGTATTCCCAGAGGTGGCCATCAAGGTCCTGGAAGCTGTGGTAATACATGAAGCCGTAGTCAGTCGGCTTCCGAAAGACGGTGGCGCCGGCGGCGACCGCCTTGGCGATCATGTCGTCGACTTCCTGGCGGCTATCGACCGATAAGCAGACCGCGACTTCGGTGGCCTGGGTCGCATCGGCAATCTTTCCGGGAATGAACTCCTGGAATTTGGGGTGGGTCAAGAGCATCGAGTAGATGTCTTCGCTGATCACCATGCACGTTGCGGTTTCATCGGTGAATTGCGGGTTGAACGAATAGCCCAGGGCTTTGAAAAAGGCGACCGATTTGTTCAGATCCTTCACCGGCAGGTTCACAAAAATCTTGCTGGCCATCGACATGTTCTCCTTGGTTAACGGTTAAAAAAGTTTCGTCTGATAAGGAATTGATCCGAGACCCCTCCGATCGAGGGTGACTTCGACTACAGCCCCTCGACGGGAACCCAGATTTCCATGCCCCCCGTGCCCGTGGCGCCATCAAAAGCTTCGTCGTAGCGTTCGAAGCAGGGACCCTTGGAAGGGGTCAAGCCCGATTGCGGCATCCAGGCGGTCCAGATGGCGTCGATCGTTTCGGGGATTTGCGAGACATACCCCTTGTGCGTGAACACGGCGTAGCGCTGGCCGGGCAGATCGACCTTGGTCCAGTCGCGCGGCAGTGATGTGCCTTCTGGCAACTCGACGCCAGCGAGGTAGTCGAACTCACAATCTCCCTGGAAGTTCCAGGCGACCCCGTAGGAAAGTTGATTGAGTCGGCCTGAAAGATTGCGCATTTGCGGCACGAATCGTTCCCAAAGCTTGGGAATCTCCGAGCGTGTTTCCATCGTGTAGTGGGCATTCAGCCCGGCGACCGTCTTTTTGCCCATCGTTTCGAAACGCGGCGGGGAGAGTTTCTTGGCGTTGGATTCGGCGCGCAGCTTGTGTTCCGCGGCGCGCAATTCGCCAGTCGGGTCGCTGGGGGCGAAGTCTTCCGTGGAAAAAATCTGGCGGATTTCCAGTTCCGTTTCGGCTTCACCGGGTTGCGGGTTGGGGCATTTTTTCACCCAGTCGATCGCTTCTTGCAGCGATTGCACCTGCCAGATCCAGAAGCCGGCCAGGAGCTCCTTGGTTTCGGTGAACGGGCCGTCGATGACGGTCCGGTTCGACCCCGAAAAGCGCACGCGCGCGCCCTTGGACGAGGGGTGCAGGCCTTCACCGGCTTGCATGATCCCCGCCTTGACGAGTTCCTCGTTGTATTTGCCCATTTCGCGTAAAAGGTGCTCTCCGGGCATCACGCCGGCTTCGCTATCCTTGCTCGCCTTGACCAAAACCATGACTTTCATCGCTGTGAACCCCTTAACCATTGCAAAAAAAAGTGGAACAAACCAGAACCCTTTTTCGCCTTCGCCTTGTCGCGAGCATCAGCCCGCAGGCGAAAAGACGAAAGAAAGACCAATAAAAAGAGAAATAAAATGAGAAATAAAAAGACAAAAAAGAGTGAATGAGAAGGAAATCGAATGATGCTTTCTCACGCCATTGCCTTGACCTGAAGGGAGTCGAGCTCGGGCAGGCCGGCCAGTTCGACGAGCGGGCGGACTTCGATCGTCCCCTTTTTTGCGCCCGGGATGCGTGAGGCGATCTGAATCGCCTCATCGAGGTCGTTGGCGTCGATGAGAAAATATCCGCCTAGTTGTTCGTGCGTTTCGGTGAACGGGCCGTCGGTGACGAAGCGTTTGCCGTCGCGGATCCTTACACTTGTGGCCATTTCCACCGATTGCAAGGGGGATGCGCCCAGGAATTTCCCTTGCGCGTGCAACTCATGGGTCAAGCGCAACGATTCGCCAAAGCACTGTTGCCGTTCGCTGTCGGTCCAGGCCTTTTCGTCCGAGTAGATGAGCATCATGTATTTCATGACCTTTTCTCCAGTGGGGTCGTCGTTCGTTCGCTTCTGGTCGATTGCCGCTTGGGCGCCTCGACATTTTGCTCGGGAAAAAATTCAAAAAAAAGAAACCGTCTGGAATCGGCCCGGTTTGCCATGATTTTCCAAGGCCTTGGCCTTTCCCAAAAGTCCGAGGCCATCAGGCAAAAGAAAGCGCCAGGTGGGGCGATTAGCCCAGTTCTCGCAAGCGGCGCTCCAGAAAGCGCCGCTCCGGTTCCTGACGGGTCAGGGCCATGGCGCGCAGATAGGCCTCTCTCGCTTGCTCGTTCAGGCCCAGGCGCCGGCAAAGGTCGGCGCGCGCGGCGTGGGCAAGGTAATAGTCCCCGAGAACTCCGCGAGCCAGGATTTGATCGATCAGGGTGAGACCCGCCGCGGGGCCGTCCCGCATGGCCACCGCCACGGCGCGATTGAGCTCGACCACGGGTGAGGGCTGATGCTCAAGCAGCGAATCGTAAAGTGAAGCGATCCGCGACCAGTTGGTATCGGCATTCGCGGGGGCCAGGGCATGGACCAGGGCGATCGACGCCTGCACCCGGTAGGGTCCGAGGGGGGCATTGGGTTCGACCGATTCGACAAGCTTTCGACCTTCATCGATCAGCGCTCGATTCCAGCGGCCGCGGTCCTGGTTTTCGAGCAGGACGATGTCCCCCTCGGGGCTGGTGCGCGCCTGGCGGCGCGATTCTTGCAGGAGCATCAGGGCCAGGAGGCCGGTCGCTTCGGGTGCCGGCATCAACTCGCCAATGAGCCGGCCAAGGCGGATGGCCTCCTCGGACAGATCCCGGCGGGTAAGCGATGCCCCCGAACTGGCCGAATAACCCTCGTTAAAAACAAGGTAAATGACCGAAAGCACCGAATCGAGGCGATCGGGCAGTTCCTCGCGGGCCGGAATGACATAGGGGATTTTGGCCTGGCGAATCTTTGCCTTGCCGCGCACGATTCGCTGCGCCATGGTGGCCGGCGATACCAGATAGGCGCTGGCAATTTCTTCGGTCGTAAGGCCGCAGACTTCGCGCAAGGTCAGCGGCACCTGAGTCGAGGGAGCGAGTGCCGGGTGGCAGCAGGAGAAAATCAGGCGCAGGCGGTCGTCTTCAATGCCCTCTTCATCGGCCGTCTCGGCGCCTCGGCCAAGCTGTTCCTGGCGTTCGGCCACATGGGGAAGTGCGGATTGAAAGAGCTTTTTGCGGCGAATCGCGTCGATCGTCTTGAACCGGCCGGCGGAAATGAGCCAGGCGCGCGGGTTGGCGGGCACGCCCTGCACGGGCCATTGTTCGACCGCGGCCGCGAAGGCATCGTGCAGCGCCTCTTCGGCCTGATCGAAATCGCCGAGCAAGCGAATGAGCGTCGCGAACACCCTCCGCGATTCGGTGCGGTAGATCTCGTCGACGACGGCGCGCAAGGCGGGAGAAGAGGTTTCAGCCATCGGGTCAATCTATGAGCCGGATGCTATCGGGTTTACCCCGCCCAATCACCTTCCTTGCGTTCCGTTTTTGACCCGTTGAGGAACCCGTTTTCGCCTGCCGGCCTGATCGAAGGTTCTTCTCTTCAGGGCTTGGTTCCGGCCACGATGACGATCGGGTAGGCGAAGTGGATGTGCCCGTTTCTTTCCTGGCAGTCCAGCCCCATCTTGTTTTGGCCGACATCGTCCTGAATGAGCCGGCGCACCGTTTCTGCATCTCCAGAATCCGGAAACGAGGCCGACATCACTTTTTCCAGTTCCATTTCCACCTTGTAAAACGCGGTGCGCAGATTGATCAGACCCCCTTCGTAAAACAGCCCGGTCAATTCGTCGAGCGCCAGACCCCGGACGTGAGAGGGGTCGCGTAGAGTCTCGAGCCGGTCGTAGGCCTTGCCTTGTTCTGGTGATGAGGTGAACACATCCACAACGCAAACGGTTCCGCCCGGCTTGCAAACACGGACCATCTCCAAAAAGACGGCGCGCGGATCCTGGAAATGGTGGAAGGAGTAACGCGTGAGCACCTGGGTGAAGGACTGGTCGGCAAAGGGAAGGGGGCAGGCATCTCCTACTTGCCAGTTTAAGTTGGTGAGGTTCAACGATTGCTGGCGAATTTTCGCCTGTTCGATCATGGCGGGGGTCAGGTCGATGCCGGTGACTTGCAGTGCGACCTGGGCCACGGCGCAGGTGATGAGTCCCGGTCCGCAGGCCACATCGAGAACGGTATCTTGAGGGGAAATGGCTGCCGTTTCGATGACGAGGCGCAGACTGTCCTCGCTGGAATGAGGCTTGAGTTCGGCAAAGGGGATCGCCTGTTTGGTGAACTGGTCCAGGATCAATTGCCGATGCGCCGCCGTTTCCATTGCCTTGGTCTCCTTTTCATCGCTACCCGCGAAGGAACGATTGCTTTCATTTGATGCACGGCGAGTCTGGATCAGCCGATTGATTGCAACAACACGTTTGATCGAACACGGTGCGGTGGCGGGTTTTAGCCAAGGGCTATTTGGCGAAGAGAGATCGTTCGATGTCGGCAAACGCCTTGAATTCGAGGGCGTTGCCTGAGGGATCGAGGAAAAACATGGTGCACTGTTCTCCGGGCAAGCCGGCAAAGCGCACATAGGGGGCGACGACAAATTCCTTGACGAACGATTTCACCTTTTCGGCAAGCGCCTTCCAGTCGGGGATTTCCAGGACGACGCCGAAGTGGGGAATGGGCACGCCCTGGCCATCGACCGGATTGAAATACTTGGCGACCTGGCCCGTTGCGCCCAGTTGTGGATCGAGATGCACGACGAGTTGATGTCCGAACAAGTTGAAGTCGATCCAGGTTTCGGCGCTTCTCCCTTCAGGCAAGCTGAGGAGGTGCCCATAGAAATGCCGCGCTTCGGCAATGTCGCGCACCGGAATCGCCACATGAAAGGGGGTGAGTTTCATCTGTCGTTTGTTCGCTCTTCGTTTACGACCCAGGGCCGCCGGCGATGGTCACATCGCCACACTCGTAATGACGATGGTCACATCGCCACACTCGTAATGACGATGGTCGCATCGCCACACTCGTAATGAGGATAGGTCACATCGCCAAACTCGTAATGACGTTGGTCACATCGCCACACCCATGATGATGACATCGTCGCACCCATCGGGCAACCAGGGGGCGGCACCGATTTTGCGCCGAATGAAAGCGAGCCCTTGGCTCGAACTGCAAACCTCTTCCATAGCGGCGCGGGAATCGGGCTGGGATGGGAAGTTCACGAAGATGAAAAAATACAAATTTTTCGCCGCGGCTGAACCAAAGAATCCACACGCGCGTGGAAAGATGGACGGCCGGTGCGCGTTATTCCGGATCTAGGATCTGGAGTAAGCTTGTTAGTTTAGGAGGTTTGGGTGGGCCTTGGCGAATTTGGAGGCGGCGGGAAAAAAAGGCCGACTTTCGCGCAAGCTCAATCGTCAGAGTTATTAGGAAAAAGGCCGAAAAGCAACGTGGAAGTCCCTTCCCTGGCACGGTTTTGTAGACCGGTGCCCGGGCGTCGATCCGAAAGGGTTCAAGATCATGAGTGCCAATCATCGCGGGTGGATGAATCGTTGGATCAACGCGATTTTTCGTGGGGATTCGAATAAATCTACGAAAAAAAATCTGTATAAAAGACTCTCTATCGAAGGCCTCGAAACCCGGGAGAATCCCGCGTTCAACTTGACGATCGGCGGCGGCGTGCTCACCAACGTGACGCAAACCACCAATGGCGGTGTACTCACCTTGACCGCCAACGCCACGGGAGCCAACATCCCCACCGATGTCATCTCCAACTGGCTGGCGCGCACCGGCAGTTCCGGCGTGACCATCAGCAACGGCTCCACCGGCACGGAAGTCGGCAATATCACCTGGACGACCAACCCGCTCGACTGCGCGGGCAATCCCTTCGCGCCCCTTGGTCTGTTCGGCACTTTGACCATTGGCTTCGACCCCAGCACGACCACCGGCCAGATGCTCATCGCCGATAACATGATCGTCGGCGACGCCTTCAACGCGGTACGATTAACCCTCGATACGTCGCAAGCGTCCTCGACCCCAACTACCGGTGGGGGGGGCTTGTTCAACTCGCAACTCGTGCTGGGCGCGATTGACAATGGTCTGATCAACTTGACCACCAAGGCATCGACCGACTCCGAAATCAGTCGCATCTCGGCGCTGCAGTCGATCAGCCTTTCGGGTCAGTTCTTTGTCCTGTTCGATCACCTCTTTGCCGGCGCCAGTCCGCTGCAGCCGGGGAATATCTCGATCGGCAACCCTCAGTTCACTCCCGGCGTGCAGCTTGAACTGAACACTGATTCCCAGTTCAGCTTCCAGGCTACCGGAACGCTGAATGTCAATTCGAACATGGTGTCCTCCAACAGCGTTCCCGTCTTCTTCCAATCGAATTTAGGCACCCAGATCTCAGGCCAAATCGGTGTCGTCACACCGACCTTACTTGGCGCCCTGGGACCGGTCACGCTTTCCGGTCCGGGACCGGTTGGCATTAACGGTAAGATCACGGCTGACTCCTTGTTGATCGATCCGGTCAACCCCAACTTCAATTTGACCTTGGCCGGCGGCGCCAACATCCTTAACCAGATCAACACCGAACCGACCACGCTCAACAACAACGGCACTCTCTCGATCGGGTCGGCGCCATCGGATTACTATTTGTTTGGCAGCGGCTTCCAGTCGAACTCCCTGGAAACCCCGATCAACGTGATCGGCACCATCGGTTCCAACGCGGCGCCTATCAGCATCGGCAACCTGACGCTTCAAGGTAACTCGGGCATCGACACGACCGCCAAGAATGCCTTCCCCCTGGGCGCGAACATCGCTCTGGGCACCTCCAAGGGGCAGATTATCGGCGGCGGCACCACGCCGACCGTGACGCTGACCTTGAACTCAGGTACCACCGGAAACATCTCCGTGGTTCCGGTGCTGCAAAACATTGCTCAGGTGACCATTAACAACGCCAACCAGGCGAACTTCACCGCCGCGGCCAACTTGGGTACCTTGACGGTCAACAACCTGACCGCCGGCAACAACGTGACCTTCGCCTCGACCGCAACGATCAGCACGATCAACCTGGGCACGCTCGGCGCGAACTCCGCGGTGGTCTTCTCCAAGACCGCCACGATCGGCCAAATCACCTCGAAGTCGGCCGCCAACTACTCCGTGAAGTTCAATGCCGCGGGCACGGTGGCTGGTCCGCTTTCGGGCAATGTGAGCATCGTCAAGGGTGGCGCCACGGGCACGCTCTTGAAGGTGGCGGGCGCCACGGGCACTTACACCGGCACGCTCATCATCAACAGCGGCACGATGGCGATCAATTCGAACTTTTCCGCCAACCCACTAATTATGAACGGCGGGGCGCTGGTCGGCTCCGGTTCCGTCGGCGTGGTGACCACCGCCGGATCGACCCCCAAGACGATTCAACCGGGCAACCCGATCGGCAACTTCACCGTTAACACGGTGACCCTCGGCACTTCGACCCAGTTGGTCATCAATCTGCAAAGCGCCAACCAGAACGCAAACGGCAGACTGACCTCGACGAACGGGGTGACCCTGTCGGGCGCCTCGCTCGATGTCAACCTGGTCAACACCTTCTTCCCGGCCAACGGCTCGACTTACACGATCATCAACAATCAAAGCACTTTGCCGACCACCGGCACCTTCTTCGGCTTGCCCGAAGGCGGTTTGATCACGATCGGCGGAGCCACCTTCTCGATCACCTATGCCGGCGGTGACGGCAACGATGTGATCTTGACCACGGTGAGGACAGGCAACGGCAATCAGGGCTATGTTCAGTACCTCTATTCTTCGATCTTGAACCGCGCTGCTGACGCAGGCGGCCTTGCGAGCAATGTGGCACTGCTCAACGCCGGGGTTTCCCGTATCACCGTCGTCAACGGACTTTGGACTTCGGCCGAACACCGCGCTCTGCAGGTCCGTTCCTACTACACCCAGTTCCTCGGCCGCGCCGCCGATTCAGTCGGTCTTGCTTTCTATACCAACGCGTTCCTGGCAGGCGCCAAGGAAGAAACGGTCATGACCTACTTCCTCACGAGCGGGGAGTATCAGGTCGCCAATCCGCCGGTCAATTCCTACATCACTGGCCTGTTCAACGATCTGCTTGGCCGCAACCCCTCCACCGCGGAACTGAACAACTGGAGAGGCGTGATGTACTCGGGCGTCTCGCGCGCCAATGTGGTTCAGGCGTTCCTCTTCAGTAACGAGTATCTGAATCGCACAATCAACGGATTTTATAACAGCTACCTCGGCCACCCCGGCAACGCCAGCGGGCTGGGGTACTGGGTCGCCGTGGCCCAGGCCAACCGCTCTCAAGGTTTGGTTGCGGTCGCCTTCCTTAGCAGTTCCGAAGCCTTCGCCTCCGCAACCGGCATTGGCTAATCACCGCCTTTTGACACGGATTCGATCGGTTTAAGGAAGGGAGAGATATCTCCCTTCCTTTTTTTATTCCTTCGTCTAGCTCTTCATGTGGTTTCTCCTGCCGTTTGGTCGTTCGACCTTCGGATCCGCCGAGGGCTTGGGTGGGGCCGATTCGCGCACGCCGCGGATTCGTTCACCCGTCGCCCGGCGCCTCATGCGAATTGGCCTGAACTTCCTAAAACGCTGTTAAGCCATTTTTCCCACGAGAAACGGAGCGTGGGGAATTGGCCGAGTCGAAGGAGTCATGCGTGGCGGATCACGGGGGCAACACAGGGTCCAAGGCCTGGACCAAGAAGCATTTGCTCGGTTTGGAGGATTTGGAAGCCTGGGAGATTGAGAAGATCCTCGATGTAGCTGGCGAGATGATGCCTTTCAGTCGTCCCGGCGCCCCCAAAAAAACCGATCTTGCCGGAAAACTGGTCGTCAATCTCTTTTATGAAGCCTCAACCCGCACCCGCGTCAGTTTTGGCCAGGCGGCGCGCAGGCTGGGCGCCGATGTGATCGATTTCGCGGCCTCCGGTTCCAGTTTGAGTAAGGGCGAATCGTTCATCGATACCGCCCGCAACATTGAAGCGCTGGGCATGGATCTGGCCGTGGTGCGCCATTCGGTGCCGGGCACCCCTCATCTGCTGACGCACCACCTCAATGCCGGCATTGTCAACGCCGGCGACGGTGCCCATGAGCACCCGACTCAGGCCCTGCTTGATATCTTCACCGTGCGCAACCGGCTGGGTAAAATCAAAGGCCTGACGGTGGGCCTGGTGGGCGACATCGCTCATAGCCGCGTGGCCCGCTCCAACATTCAAGGATTCAAGAAACTGGGGGCGCGGGTCATCGTTTGTGGACCGCCCACGCTCATTCCACGGCAGGTTGCCGAACTGGGGGTGGAGGTCAGCTATTCGCTCGATGAAGTGATCGGGGAGCTGGATGTGGTCAATGTGCTACGGATTCAGTTCGAAAGGCAAACTGGCGGGCTTTTCCCGTCCATACGTGAATATTTCCGGCTTTTTGGCATGACCAAGGAACGCTTGCGCAAGTCGCGCCCCAATTTGCTCCTGTTGGCCCCGGGGCCAATCAACCGGGGCGTCGAACTGACCCCTGAAGTGGCCGACGGCCCGCACTCGACGATTTTGGATCAGGTGCGCAATGGCCTGGGGGTGCGCATGGCGGTGTTATCGCTTTTGGCCGGCGTCGGGAGGTAGTAGGCCATGGCTTATGTCTTGCCCGACGAGGCGCTCGATCCCCTGGTGCTCACGCTCGATTTCGGCACCAGCTCGATCCGCGCCATGGTTTACGACGGCAAGGCCCGATTGATCCACCCCGAACGCGTGCTCGGCAAGGCGACGTTGCAACTGACCACCGGCCGCGACGGGGAAGCCAGTTTCAAACCGGCGCAACTGCTTGAGGCGGCCTGCACCGTCATCGACCATGTTCTGGAAACGCTTGGGCCCTTGGGTCAGCGGGTGAGGGCGGTCGCCTGCGATTCGTTTGCCTCGAGCATGCTCGTGCTCGATCCCCGCTCGCAACCGATCAGCGAGGCCTTCACTTATGCCGACAATCGCTGTTCGGCCTTCGCCTCGAAACTAAAAGAGGAGTATCCCCAGACCGCCGATCACGACCGCAACGGCTGCATGACGCATAGCAGCTACTGGCCGGCGCGTCTGGCCTGGCTCAAGGAAACGCGGCCCGAGGTTTTTGGCAAAGCCCGATTGTTTTGCTCCTGGACCGACTGGATTTACCGCGAGTTCTTCGGGCAGGCGAACACGAGCCTGTCGCTGGCCTCGTGGACGGGCATGCTCAACCGCCGGACGCTGGTTTGGGACCGAGAATGGCTCGACCGTTTGGGCATCGACGGCAATCGCCTTTCTCCCATCGCCGACTTTGCCGATGCGCAATGTGGGCTATTGACCAAGTGGGCAAGACGCTGGCCAGTACTTGCTGATATCCCCTGGTATTTGCCGATTTCCGATGGCGCCGCGGCCAATGTCGGCAGCGGCGCGCACAAGCCCGGGAAGATCGCCCTGACGATCGGTACCACGGCCGCGATGCGCGCTGTTCCGAGCCGCATTCCCGAACAGTTGCCCCTGGGACTTTGGAATTACCGCATCGACGGCAAACGCCCGCTTGTGGGCGGCGCGACCACCGAGGGCGGCAATATTTTCGCCTGGATGCGCCAAAATCTGCCCGAAATCACCCATCTGGAAGAAAGACTCAACGCGCGCGATGTCGGCTGTCATGGTTTGACGATTTTGCCGTTTTGGGCCGGCGAACGGGCGCCCAACTGGAACGACAATGCGCGCGGCGTCATCGCCGGGATTTCACTCGATACCACTCCGGTCGATCTGGTGCAGGCGGCGCTCGAATCGGTGGCATGTCGATTGGGCATCATTTTGCGACGAGCCTCGAGCCTGCTGGGGCCGGTGCAAGACGACATCGTTGCCGGCGGCGGATTTCTTTCGAGCCCATTTTGGATGAGCCGCGTGGCCGATGCCTTTGCCCGGCCGCTGCTACCATGTCTCGAATCGGAAACGACGAGCCGTGGAGTGGCGATCCTGGCCCTGGAGGCGCTTGGCGAGTTCAAGGAAAGGGGCGAAATTCCCGACCCGGAATTCGCGCCCAGGGTGCTGCCCGACAAGGAGCGCTCGGCTGTTTTCAATCGGCTCATTGCCGAACAGCAAGAGCTCTATCAGGTGATTTATGGCACCGGCCAAGAGCCGTTCCGGGGTGCCCGCCCCCGATAGTCTGGCGATTCATATGCGCAATAGGAGGAGAATTTGATTTATCTGGTGCTATCCCTGATCTGGCTGGCGGCCAGCGGCCTGCTGTTTACCAAAACCACGCCCGAGGGATTGCCGGTTTTTACAATACCCCTTGGAAATCCGCCACTTAACGGCGCCTGGCTGGCGGTGGCCTTCGCCGTTTACAACGCCGTCCGGTTCTATCAATACATCAATCAAAAGAACGAAAAGAACCAAAGGGACCAAACCGACCCAGGGAATCAAAAAAAAATTCCCTAGCGTTTTGGGCGGCTTGCCGGCTGCCAAGTTTTGGGTTCCGACAGCCCGCATCCCCGGCGGGATCGAGTGACAAGCCCGTTTGGTTTCACCCTGCCCGCGATGGGTGCGTCTTGTTTGAGGTGGTCATGATATCTCTCCTGGTTGGCGTGATGCTCGTTGGCGGTTGGCCCGAAGCGGGACTTCCCCTGGGAACGAATCCTCGGATCGCCTGGGCTGGTTGCACCTGGGTCGAGCGCGAACAGGAAAGCTCTCACTTCGAAGCGGCCCTGCACCGCTTGCGGCCCGGCTCGCGCATCACGGTGCGCAATCTTGGCTGGTCGGGCGACACCGTCTTTGGCGAGGCTCGCGCGGGTTTTGGCAGCGTCGAAGACGGGTATAAGGCGCTCATCACGCAGGTGCGCGACGTCAAACCGACCGTCATCCTGCTAAGCTACGGTTTCAATGAATCGTTCGAGGGCCCCAAGGGATTGCCCGCCTTCAAGGCGCAATACAGCCGTCTCCTTCGCGATCTGAAACCGCTGGGAGCGGCCATTTTTCTCACCGGCGTTCCTCCCGCGATCGATCACCCGCCCGAACTCGTTGCCGCCGGACCCCTCAATGCAAACGGCCAATTGTATACTCAGGCGATCCAGGAAGTGGCCAAAGACCAGGGTGTTGGTTTCATCGGCGTCGATGCGTTGCGGCCCGCGCAAGCCGACCTATCTTCCAATGGCATCCACTTGCGCCCAGGCGGCTACAAGGCCCTGGCCGCCTCCTGGTTGAGCGCGCTGGGTTATGCCGATCAGGCCAAACCGTTCAAGGTAACGATTGATGCCGCGAGCCGGCAAGCCGAGGGGGCCGTGATCGACGAATTCACAGCCAATGCCTCAGGCGGCTGGGATTTCACCCTGCGCGCGGCACTCCTACCTTTGGCGGCGCAGCCGTCTGGCGTGATCGCAATTGGCCAGTTGCGTGAGGGCGACTGGGAACTGCGCGAGGGGGAGAAGGTGGTCGGCAAGGGAACGGCCGCCGAATGGGGCAAAGGTTGCGCGGTCACCTTGCCAGGAGACGTCGAGCGTGCCGAACAGTTGCGCAAGGAGGTCGCCCGCAAGAACCGGGAGTTCTTCTATCGCTGGCGCCCGCAGAACGAAACCTACCTTTTTGGCTTTCGCAAGCATGAGCAGGGGCAAAATGCCCGCGAAATTCCGCAGTTTGACCCGATCATTGACGAAGCGGAAAAGCGCATGGCCGCGCTCTCCCAACCCGAGGCCCACAAGCTGACGCTGGTGCCCGCCAGGTAAGTCCGGCCGTTGTGGACGGCGCTTGCCCTTGTTTTCCACAAAAAAAGATCTTTGATGGGAAACCCGTTTCCCTCTTTTCCCTCTTTTCCCTCTTATTGGTTTTCTCTCCTCCAAAAAAGCCCGGATCTGCTGGAGTCACAATCATGTCGATGGCCCCGAAGGCCCTGCCTGTTGCCGCGCGTTTAATGGTTCTCTTGGTGGCGGTCGCGCTCTCTCCTCAGGTTCAGGCCCAGCGCAATGCGCCCTTGGCGGTCGAAACCGATCCGGAAAAAGAAAAGGCGACGTTTCAGGTCGACCCCGCCTTCGAGGTCAACCTCTTCGCGGGCGACCCCATGCTCGCCAAGCCCATTCAAATGGCCTGGGATAGCAAGGGCCGTCTTTGGGTCGCCTGCTCGGAGACTTATCCGCAGATCAAGCCGGGCGATAAGGCCAACGACAAGATCCTGATCCTCGAAGACACCGATGGCGATGGCAAAGCCGATAAGACGACCGTCTTTGCCGAAGGCCTGCTCATTCCGACGGGAGTCGAACCCGATCTCAACGGCGTTTACGTGGCCGACAGTACCGAGCTCGTTTACCTGCAAGACACGAATGGCGATGGCAAGGCGGACAAGCGCACTGTCGTCCTCTCAGGTTTTGGCACCGAAGACACGCACCACCTGCTCCACACGATTCGCTATGGGCCCGATGCGCGGCTCTACTTCAATCAGTCGATCTACATTCATAGCCATCTGGAAACGCCGCACGGTCCCAAGCGCCTGGGCGGCGGCGGCACCTGGGCGATGCGCACGAAGAGTTTGGAACTCGACATCATCATGCGCGGCCTGGTCAATCCATGGGGCCTTTCCTGGGACCGCAACGGCCAGGTATTTGAAACCGACGGCGCTGGCGGGGAAGGGATCAACCTGATCATTCCCGGTGGCTGGTATTTCACCGCCGTCGGCGCGCGGCGGATTTTCCCCGGGCTGAATCCTGGTTCTCCCAAGGATTGCGGCCTGGAATGGATCTCGGGCAATCACCTGCCCAAGGGTTGGGACGGCAACCTGATCACCAACGATTTCCGCGGCCATCGTGTCTGCCGCTACCAGCTCTCCGACGATGGCGCCGGCTTTCAAGCGCGCGAAATGCCCGAGCTGATTCGCAGCAATCACCCCGCGTTTCGACCGATCGATGTCCGCCAGGGGCCCGACGGCGCCATCTACATCGCCGACTGGTTCAACCCGATCATTCAGCACGGCGAGGTCGATTTCCGCGATCCGCGCCGTGACAAAACCCACGGGCGCATCTGGAGGTTGACCCCCAAGGGCAAGCCGGCACCTACTCGGCCCAAGTTGGTGGACGCTTCCGATGCCGATCTGGTAGCGGCCTTAAAATCAGACCTTGGCTGGACGCGCCATCATGCCAAGCTGGTGATGCGTGAACGCAAGGCCGAAGCGCTCCTGCCGCTGCTAAATGACCAGGCCGCCTCGGCGCCCGATACCGAACTTATGGAAATCCTCTGGACCAAGCTGGCCCTGGAGGCGCCCGATTTCGCGCTGATGGCTCGACTGGCGAAATCAGAGAATCCCTCCATTCGCGCCGGCGCGCTCCGGGCGCTCTCCTGGTCCAAGGCTGATGCCTCACAGCGTGCTCCCATCGTCGAACTGGCCCAAAACGATCCACACCCGCGCGTGCGCTTGGAAGTCATTCGCCTGCTGGCGCTCGACCCCACGGTCGCCAACTTGAAGCAGGCCCTTTCCTATCTCGCCAATCCGCTCGACCGGTTCGAGGAATATGCGCTCTGGTTGACCGTCAACGATCTGCGTTCGCTTTGGAGTGAAGTGCTCCGATCGAATTCCCTGGATCAGTGGAATGCCC
The DNA here is from genome assembly GCA_965226945.1 of Gemmataceae bacterium. GTDB lineage: Bacteria > Planctomycetota > Planctomycetia > Gemmatales > Gemmataceae > SYLG01. Next base: position 6,990,375 of record OZ245717.1, read on the forward strand.
GGGCGCTCGTTTATGCCGCTCGGGCGACGGACGATCCGCAACTGGGCAAGGCCCTGCGTGACCTGGCGACCCGCGCCAAGGACGCTTCTTCGCTTCCATTGCTTGAAGCGCTGCTTGAGATAGGCACCGCCGATGGCCTGCAACTGGTCTGGTCGAAACTACCGCTGTTCAGCGAGGACGGCAGTGCGAGCAACCGTTTGCTCACCGGGATCATCGGCGCGGCCGCCAAGCTTGGCGGCAAGTTTCCACCGCTTGATGCGGCGATTTTGAAGCCGTACCTGGAAAAGCCGGCGACGCTGGGAAGCGCCGCGCGCGTTGCGGGAGCCTTGCGCTTGCAGGTGCTGGCGCCCGCGCTCGCCGCCGTGCTTGCCGACGAGAAGCGCAGCTTGCCTGAGCGGGCCGCCGCGCTGGAAGGTCTCAGCCGCATCGGTGGATCGGACACCGAGGCGATCTTCTATCAACTTGCCGACAAAAGCCTTGACCCGCTTGCAAACGGCGCGCTCATGGCGGCCGCCCGCCTCAATCCCACCAAGGCGGCGGCCAAAGTGGTTGCCGTGCTCAACGGACCCAAGGGAGCCGAGTTGGCGCCGGCAATCGCTCGCGAATACACCGCCGTGAAGACCAATCCGGCGATTTTGGCTCAGGCACTTGCCCAGGCCTCGCTTCCGCGCGATACCGCCCGGATTCTCGTGCGCGAACTTTCCAATTTCCCTGGTACCGAAAAGTTGCGAGACGCGGTGAAAAAGTCAGGAAAGATCGACACCGCGACGCGCACGGGCACGGCCGCGGAAGTCGGTGCACTCGTCAGCCTGTCGCGTGAAAAGGGCAGTGCGCAGCGCGGCGAAGAGATCTTCCGGCGCAAAAACCTGCAGTGTTTCAAGTGCCATGCCATCGGCAGCGCCGGAGGCGCGGTCGGGCCCGAACTCGCCTCCATTGGCGGTAGCGCCCAGCCCGATTACATCCTCGAATCGCTCCTGTTGCCCAACAAGGCGATCAAGGAGAACTACCACACCACGGTTGCCACCACCAATGAGGGCAAGGTGTATGCGGGCATCAAGGTGAAGCTTGACGACAAAGAGCTGATCCTGCGCAATGCGGAAAATCAATTAATTACGTTGCCTCGCAATCAGATCGACGAATTGGGGCAGGGGCAGTCGCTCATGCCGGCCGGATTGGCCGATGAACTCACCGATGGCGAGCTGGCCGATCTCGTGCGCTTCTTGTCCGATCTGGGCAAGGCGCCCACCGTCAGCCTGCCGCGTGAACCCTACGTGCGCAACTTCCTGGGCCTGGTCAACAATTCCCTCGCCTGGGAAATGCAATCGCATGGCGGCCCGGGTGCGTTTACCGCCAAACCGAACGAACCGGGACTCGTCTGGGAGACCCTGATTCCTCATTTGAATGGGGAAATGCCCGTCGGCGAAATGGTGCCCTTCAAACGCGATTTGAAGGTGCTACGCGCCGATTTCGATGTGAGCGTTGCCGGCAGGTTTCGCTTGACGCTGGATGACTGGACCGGCGTGCGTGCCTTCATCGGCGCCAGCAAAATCGAGGCGGCCCTGCCCGAATTCGATCTGGCCAAGGGAAAGCACACGCTCATTCTGGGAATCGATCCGGAAGCAAGAAAGAAGGGGCTTCGCTTGATCGTCGCGGAAGTCCCCGGCAATACGGGCAGAATCCGGCCCATTGCCCCCTAAGTTGGCGATTCGGGGCGGGAATGATTTGTGCAGCAAGTGAGGCCGGTCTTGCATTCGGATGAAACGCGCGTCGAGATTTCCCCCCTTCCCGGTCCGCTGGCAAGGCGGCTGGATCGAGTGCTGGCCGATCGAGAAGCCCAGGGCCTTCTGCGTGAGCGCACGGTTTGTCGCGGCCCGGAAAAGCCAGGCAACGGCGTTCTGTTTCTGCGCAGTAACGACTATTTGAACTTGGCCAAGGATCCGCAAGTCATTGCCGGTGCGCGGCAAGCGCTTGAGTCGTTTGGCGCTTCCGCCAGCGCTTCCCCTCTCGCGGGTGGATATCTGGAAATTCACCGTCAATTGGAAACGCTACTTGCCCATTGGCACGGGTATCCGTTTTGTCTGCTCATGGTGTCGGGATTTGCCGCGAACCGTTCGGTGATGAGTCAGTTGCCGCGCACGGGAGATCTCGTGCTCGCCGACCGGTTGGTTCATCACAGCATCCTCTCGGGGATTCTCGCCAGTGGGGCCACGCTCCAGCGGTTTGCGCACAACGATCTCGACCGGCTTGAAGAACTGCTAAGCGCGAAAAGGGAGAATGGTTCTGAGGGGGCGCAGGTTTTTGTCGTGACCGAGTCGGTCTTTTCGATGGATGGCGACGGTCCTGACTTGCATCGTCTGCTTGAGCTGCGCCGCAACTATGGGTTTTTCCTGGTACTGGACGAGGCACACGGAATCGGCTGGTATGGCCCTAGCGGCGCCGGAATGCTCGAAGACCTGGGGCTTCAAGGCCAAGCCGATGTCGTGGTCGGCACGCTTGGCAAAGCCCTGGGCTCGCAAGGGGCCTATATCCTGGCGCGCGATCGGCGGGTGATCGATCACCTCGTCAATTTCGCCGGCGATTACATCTACTCGACCTTTGTGGCACCGGCTGCGGCGGGAGCGGCGATCGCCGCGCAGAAACGAATCACGGAACTGGGTGCTGAGCGGCCAGCATGGCAGGCGATGTCGCGAGCATGGCGAAGCCGCCTGCAAGAGTTAGGTCTAAAACCCAATGCGGGGCGGGGGCCGATCCTGAGCGTGGTGCTGGAGGATCCGGTCAAAACCATGCACGTGGCCCAGGAACTGGCGAAGGAGCAGATCTTCGTTTCGGGAATTCGCCCGCCCACCGTGCCGCCTGGCGCCTCGCGATTGCGCCTTTCACTGCACCGAGGCTTGAAGGAAGACGACCTTGACCGGTTTTGCCGGGCCCTAAAATCGCTTTTGTGAAAGGGCACCGTACGGTCGCATTCTCGTTGACCGTTCCCAATGAAAAGTCTGCAGGTGATTCAGGTGATGTCGTGAAAGTGGCCTGGGTGGCAGGTTGGGGAATCAATCCGGACGACCTTCAGGCGCGGGTTGTAGCGGCCTTTCCCACGCTCAACCATGAAGTCGTCCTACCTGGGAGGATCGAACCGTCCTGGCCGCGGAGGTTCTCGGTCGTGGTGGGTTGGTCCTGGGGGGCGTTTCGCCTCCTGGAATGGGCGATTGGCCAAAGCGACGAATTTCCGGCAACGCCGCGCGCGGACAGCCTCAGGGTGTTGCTCATTGCGCCTTTTACCGCATTTTGCAGTGAGGCAGGGCAGGGCGGCCGATGCGCGCGCACCCAGGTCAAATGGCTGCGCCGATGGCTCAAACGCGACCCTGCAGGCGCTCTCGTCGATTTTTATGAGCGCGCGGGGCTGACTCAAGGCGGCGGCAAGGGGAGCTGGGTTGCGCCCGGCCCGCATTCGCCGCACCTGGCTTTTTGGGAGCAAGAGCTCGAAACGATGGAATCGGCCAGGCTGGATTCGCCTGGCGATTTCTTTCCCTTGGCTCCCAAGGGAATCCAAAGCTGGATTGGCCTGGAAGATTCCCTGTTCGACGCGTCCTTGATCGCCTCCAATCTGGGCGCCCACCCTGTTCCTGGAGCCAGTCATAATATTTCCGATTTTTTTCCATTTTTGACGAAAGAACTCGCTCTCATATAGGCACTGATAACTGGGCAATTGTTGTTGCCTCTGTCCCTTGGGCTGCTCTCTAACGAGCCGTTGTTTGGGGTTGGTTTATACTTGGCTCGATCCGGCCCGGTTCTCGTGATTGTTGGTTTCTTTGCTACCCGGTCCATGTTCGGCGGGGTAAAATGGACCTAATTGGTCCTTTGATCGCCTTGATCCAGAATCTCCCTTCCTTTTGACCATCCCGCTGGCTGGTCCTTCAAACCTGGGGAAGGTCTCCACACCGGATGCGCCTTTTGTTTTTTGCCACAAATTCCATCTCAGGAGCTGCAATGTCCCGCTGGATTCGGTCAAGTAGGGCCTTGCCGATTGGTCCCTGGCTTTGCCTGCTCGCGATCGCGCTCCTGGGCAGCGGCACGCTCCGAGCGGGATCCAGTGAATTGAGGGTGGGGCTCGCGGAAATCGATATCTCCCCGCCGGCCGACTATCCGATGATGGGCTGCCACCTGGCCCCGCGCAAGGGAACCGGGACCAAGGACCCGCTCAAGGCCAAGGCCATTTATCTTCACGATGGCTCGATTGAAACGGCCATCGTATTCTGCGACCTCGGCGGCATCGCGATCGATCTGACCACGGAAGTCAGACTAAAAGCCTCCGCCGCCACCGGGCTCAAAAAAGACAACATTCTTTTGGTCGCCACCCAGTGCCGCAATGCTCCCGACTATTCCAATGAGCTCTGGCACGAACTGGCTTCCGACAGCAATCTCACCCACATCGATGGCAAGCCTCCCGCTTATGTCCTGGGCCTGATCGAAAAAATCTCCGCCGTCATTGCCGAAGCCAAAAAGAAGGCCGCGCCTTCGCAAGTGCGCGCCGGCCGCGCCCTCCAAAAGAAACCCGTTTCCTTTTCGCGGCGCATTGTGCTGCGCGACGGCAGCGTCCGCAGCGGCGGCACCCTCAAGGATCCGCTTGCGGTCAAAGTCGCCGGGCCGATCGACCCGGAAATCGCCATGATCGCCGTGAAGCCGCTTTCCGGTGACGGCCCGCTCGGAGTGCTCAGCAATTTCTCGCTGCATGCGAACACCCAGGAAGGCATGGAGTTCAGCCCCGACTTCCCCGGTCAAATGTCCCAGATGCTACGCAAATCTTTGGGTGAACAGACCATTTCTTTGTTCGGCGTCGGCTGCTGCGGCGATCTCAATTACCTCGATCCGGAAGGAGCCCTCGAAAACTCCACCTCCTCGATCGGGACCAGCCTCGCCTCCACGATCGGCGATGGGCTCGGCTCGTTGACCGAGCTCAAGGACCAACGCATTCGCGTGCGTTCTCATGTCGTGAACATGCCGATTTATGAAGTCAATCCGGTCGAAGCAATGAAAGCCGGCCAGCAACTTTGGAGCGTGCGCTTGGGAGATAAACTCGATTTTCTCGACCATGTCGCCGCCTACAGGATGGTCATGCTCGACCAGTTCCATTTCGATCATCCCTATGTCGAAAGCCACAAACATTTGAAATGCGGCCTGTCTCGCACCTGGAAAGGCGTGGGAGAAACCTTCCCCGTCAAGATCCATCTGGTCACCATCGGCTCGGAGGTCGCCATGATTTTTCTGCCCGGCGAAGTATTCGTCGAACTGGGCCTCTCGATCAAACGCGGTTCTCCCTTTCCAACGACCATGGTCGTGCAAATGGCCCATGCCTGCGAGACCTCGACGGTACCCACGCGCGCGGCCTACGCCCAGGGGGGAATTGAAGTTACAGGTGCCTTGCTCAAACCCGGTGCGGGAGAACGCCTCGTCGAAGCCACCCTCGGGATGATCCGTGAAGTGGCCAAGGAAGTCCTTGTCGCGGAAAAGGCCATGCCCTGATAGGAGTTGCTTCCCAATCGCTTTCCTTTCGTTCCGGTGAAATGGGATCCAACGAAACCGACGGATACCGGCCCATCTAAGGCGCATGGACCTTCCCGTTCCTCCTTGGGCTGTTAATGTTCGCTCAAGCCGGGCGACGGTTCGATTTCTTCTGCGAGCATTCGCGACCTCATCTCTGTGTAGGCCGCTGTGATCAGATCGGTAAGCGCCGCGCCGTCCGGTTGACGTACTGGACGGAGTTTGACATGGCGCATGAGTTTGCCGGTACCCTCAAGCAAACGACTGGGGTCGGTCAGCTCGGCACCTCGAAAAAAGCCAACATTCACATGAGACTTGAAAACGCCGACGTAAGCGAACGCCGCGTCGTGGACGCATGCGGTCGCATACCCGTCATGCAGTAGCTCACGGTATTCCTCGCCGCAGCGGCGGATGACCTCAAGCCAGTGCCTCGCCAAGACCCCCAGCTCACCCGGTTGTTCCCGCAGCCACGATTGCACCGCTTGATGGCGTTTCACGGCACTGGGGAACCGCATCAGCGAGCTCATCGCGACTCCTACTTCAATCAGGGAGTTCTCGGATTTGCGAGCCCCTTTCCTCTCATAGGTTAAGCACACGGAATCGAGGCCGGGAGGAATGAAGGAAATATTTCTCGATCCCGACCTTCACTGACTCATCCAAAAAACTGGGGAGAAGATTGTGACCGCCGCGGAAATCATCGACCGGATTCGGCCCCTCGGCCTGGAGTCTTATAAAAAAGTCATGTTCAAACATGGCGCCGTCGAACCTCTTTTTGGCGTGAAGATTGAAGAACTGAAAAAGATCCAAAAAAAGATTAAGAAAGATTATCAGCTCGCTCTCGATCTCTATGACAGCGGCATTTACGACGCGATGTATCTCGCGGGCCTGATTGCCGACGATGAGAAGATGACCAAGAAGGATCTGCGCAAATGGATCAAGAAAGCCCATTGCCCGGGCATTCAAGAATACACGGTGCCCTGGGTCGCCGCGGAGGGGCTTTATGGCTGGGAGATGGCCCTGGAATGGATCGAGTCGAAAGAGCAGGGAGTCGCGGCGGCCGGCTGGCAGACCCTTTCGAGCCTCGTTTCCATCAAGGACAATTCTGAACTGGACCTGGAGGCATTGGCCAAGCTTTTGGAGCAAATTCCCAAAAAGATCCACAAGCAACCCAACCGGGTGCGCTACACGATGAACGGATTCGTCATCGCCGTCGGCAGCTACATCAGTGAGTTATCCGATCTGGCCATCAAGACCGCCGAAGCGGTGGGCGAAGTGACCGTGGACATGGGAGAAACTGAGTGCAAGGTCCCCTTCGCACCCGAGTACATCGAAAAGGCCAAAAAGCGCGGCAGCCTGACCAAGAAGCGCAAGTCGGCCAAATGTTAAAAATCCACTGAGCCGGACCATCTGCCACCTGCAAACCAGATGAGGGATTTGTCGCAATTCCCTTGCATTCCCTGGTTGCCTGTTGTATTAATTCAATAATACAATGCGCCAGAAGGGGCTGGCATTTGCGTCTGGGGGCAATCCCCGGCGAATTCAGGGGAGAGGGGTTATGAAATCGGCTGCCTTGGGCCTGGTGCTTTCATTGTCGATTGCGCTCGCGGCGAAGCCGGCGAGCTATGCGCAAGTCAAGAACCCGGCCCCACTTTCGGCCGAGGCGAAGAAGGAATTGACCCTCCTTCAGGGGGAGTGGCTGGTCAAGACCATGGGTCGCTATGGTCGCAAGATCGACGCGAACGACGAAAGACTGAAACTTGAGATCAAGGATGTGAAATGGATTTTCGCAGGCAAGGAGAAAGGAGAGTTCATCGCGCTCGATGGCAAGGCCAGCCCCAAGTGTTTTGATCTCAAAAGCACCGAGAAGGGAAGAGACGGAGCGGTCGACGAGGCGATCTTTAAGATCGAAGGCGATACGCTGACAATCTGCCTTTATCAGGGGAAAAACAAGATCCGGCCGACTGAATTCGAAACGAGCCAAGAATCGCCGGACAATATTCTGATGATTTTCGAGCGGATGAAAAAGAAGTAAGCCGAATTACTGGCTTAGAGAGAGCTAAAAATTTAATAATATAAATTAAATAGACGTTAAGTTCAGGATTGCATAATGTCTTAAAAAATAGTATGTAAAAGACTGTAAGATAATGTGAATATAAATTTGCATAGCAATTACGTTGCATTTAAGCTATAAAGGTGCTGAGTGATCCTGCCTTCGCTTGACCCGGTTTGGCAAAAGAGGGTGTAATCTTGATTTCGAGGTTGCTGCCATGTCGGCCCTCTTGCTCACGGTTCTGATTTTCTTTCCGAGTCAATCCACACCCGCGCCGTTAACTCCTGCAAGAATCCCGGTTGCGGGAACGGTATTCCTGCCGGATGGGAAGCCTGCTTCTGGCGCGAGGGTTTTTGCACTCAAACATGACTTCGACTGGCATTTGCCCCCATTGGAAGTGGCGACCGACACTCAAGGGCGCTACAGGTTCTTGCTGGAGCCGGCAAATTGGGCGCTTTTTGCGTTACGGGGAAGCCAAGGTGGGGAAGGAATTGGGCAGGAATTAACCCGGGAAATTCGGGTCCAGGAAAATCGCCATCCTGATCCCATCGATATTGGTCTCGAAGAACGGGGGATTCTCAAGGCGCGGGTTTTGACCGAGGAATCGAATCAACCGATTTCCGGTGCCAAGGTGATCTTGGGGAACGGTGTGACGTTGGTGACCGATTCGAACGGCGAAATCGAATTCGGTGGATTGGCAACTGGAAATCACCGGCTCGGCGTCGTGGCCGCAGGACGCATGACCAAGGTTCTCTCGTTTTCGCAAGCCGGGAATCAAACCTCCATGCTGGAAATCAGCGTTCCCAAGGGTAGTGTCTTACGTGGTCAAGTGAAGGATTACAGTGGAAAGCCCGTTGCGGGCGCGCGCGTGGGGCATTGGTTTTTAGGGTCCATGGATTGGTCGATTTTCAACAGGGTGACAACCGGCGTCAACGGGGACTATGAATTGAATTCGTTTGGCCCGCCCGAACATAAGGGGAGCCTTTATGTAAGTTCGGGCCGCAAGTGGATTCAGGATTCGAAGGATTTCTTCTTCGAAAAAGAAAATCAAAAAATTGACATTTTCGTGGGAATGGAAATCAAAGACGTGCTCAAGGTGCCCATCCCCGTGGAATTCCGAACGGTCCGAGGTCAGGTGTTGAATACGCAAGCGGCGCCGATCCGAGACGCCACAGTCATTTGGCGCAAATCAGGTTCAAGTTACGAGCATGGTTCCATTCAGGACCGGACCAACGACCAAGGCGAGTTCCAGTTAAATGTCCCGCAAGAAGAGGGAGAGGTCGCGATCTATTGCAGAGGATGGGTTCCCCACGTTGCAAAAATCAGTTCGACGGGCGATCAATCGATTCTGTGTAATCTAAATCGGGGGAAAACGATTACGGCTAAAGTGATCGATGATCGAGGAGAGCCGATTTCCGGAGCCTGGATTGCCCCACGGACGCCTGGGCAGTGTTCTTTTGAACCGACGAAGGCCCTGGCCGTTCGCACGGACTCGCTCGGTCGATTTGAACTCTCCGGCGTGGAGGACGGCATGTCGTTTCGGCTGATTCATAGCGGCATTGGCCAAATGGAAAAGCCCTTATTTCAGGACGGGGTTCCCACCAATCCCATCGTTTTTCCTCGCCCGGGGATCATTCGAGGTCAGGTGAGCGATTCCGAGGGGCGACCGGTTCGTAACTTCTCAATCGATATTTCAGAGACCGTAAAGGATAAGCGAATTTATCTTAGAAAAGATGTTCGCTATTTTTATGAGTCCAATCGCGGCGCTAGTTTTACATCGACGGATGGCGCCTTCACCATGGCAGGCTTGAAACCTGGAAAAACGTACTCGCTGGTGGCCAGGGCCACAGGTTTTGGCGACGGCAAGGCCGAATCGATTCCGAGCGTTCCTTTGAATGATAAGCAAAACCAGGAACAGGTCCTTTTGAAGGTAACCTCACCCAAAGAATGGAAAGTCAAGGTCGTTGACCGCCATGGCAAGCCGATCAAAGCGGCCAAGCTCTGGCTTCAACGAGCCACCTATGCCGCACCCCATGATTTGGAATGGGATAGGGCGCTGGAGGCGGGATCCGATCAACTCTTCCGCTTGAGCGATGACACAGGGCGCGCGCAGTTTTCGGGAGTGGGTCAATCCAGTGGGACCTTGCTGATTCAGGCTCAGGGATTTGCCCGCCAGCGCGTTTCCTGGAATCAGCTCATGAAAGAAACCGTCATTACGTTACTACCTGAAGCCATTTTGGAAGGGGAAATCATTAGCCATCCGATTAGGTTCAAGCAAGGTGATTTTTCTCTTGAATTGACCCAGTCGAATGGTGAGAAGGATCACTTTCGTTTTAAGGGGCAGGCCCATGGGAAATTTCGGTTTGACGGCCTGCCGGCGGGGAGGAGTTACATTTATGTCCAGTTTGGACTTTCCTCGCGCTATGCCGATAGTGACATCCCCATCGACCTCAAGGAGGGGCAGAACCCATTCTTCAGAAATCAACCGTTCAATGATACCGAAGAAACCGACCCTGCGAAGTGATCGATAGACGACGTATTTCGGCAATCCCAGGTAGCGTCGGTGATGAAAAATTACCCCCAAAGGTTTTGCATCACGATTGTAATGGAGCAGCATTTCGAGCAGGCGGTCGTGGCACGCAATGGATTTGAGCCAAACGTGATGGATCCAAGAATTGCCATCGGCTGCCTTCTGCGTTCAAACTGAGAATGAAAAAATCTCGAAACAAAGACCTTCATCAACCTCTCAACCAAACTCGGCCATTCCGTTAAGCTGCATTTGCGTATTTCTTCATTCCGTTATGATAACATCATGCCGGATCCACTGAATTTCTCACATTCAGGTATTCCCCATGACTGCGATCCTCCTTTCTCTCGTATTCACTCTCACCCAACAAGGCCCATCCAAGCCACCGGCCGCGGAGAAAGTTCTGCAGGGGACCATTTTTCGGGCAGACGGAAAGCCGGCTGCTGGGGCATTGGTGTGGGGTTGGAAGCAGACCGGATTGGATTTCAAACCGGCTCGCGTGGAAACGCTTGCAAATGCGCAGGGTCGTTACCGGCTGAATCTTGCTGCCGGGTTTTGGTTCATCAGTTCCCGTTTGGGAAACCAGGGCGGCGAGGCGATCGGGCCGGAACTGTCCTTGAGCTTGCGGGTTTTTGAAAATGAGGATCCGGCGCCCATCGACATCCCCTTGCGAGAACGGGGAGGCTTGCGGCTCAAGATTCTTGCCGAGGAATCGGGCGATCCGGTCGCCAAGGCCCGGGTCTATCTGAGCCACGGAGCCATTCTTACCACCGATCAGCAGGGGATTGCGGAAATCGGTGGATTGCCCAATGGTTGTCACTCCCTGGTCGTTTTGGCCGAAGGCAGATTGACGAGCGGGCGGGACTTTTGCGCACTGGAAAAAAACACCATGCCACTGGAAGTCCGCCTCCCTCGAGCCGGCAAGATCCAGGGGAAGCTGACCGACAGCAAGGGAAATCCCGTTGCGGATGCAGCGGTCGGCATGTCGGTTTACCACCGGGCCTTTTGCAAGTTCGCCAATTACACGCTGACGGGACAAGATGGCAGCTACGAGCTGCAAGGGTTCCGCAAAGCAGGCCTCGAAACCAGCCTCTGGGCCACGACGAATCAGGCGGAGTTTTATCCGGGAAGTTCCGAGGATTTTTCCAGTCCTCAAGATCTTCGCCGAGTGAACATGATTCTTCAATCGAGAATCGTTCCGAAACAGCGCGCTGAGGCAGCCGAATTCCAACCTAAGCGAATCCGAGGCACACTCCTTGATGCCGCAAATAAGCCGATCCCAGACGCTTCCTTATCCTGGACCAATGTGAAGCGAACCCACCGATATCAAACTCGCTCCAACGATCGGGGCGAATTTCAATTGACCGTGACACCCGACCGCGGAGCGTTGGCGATATTGGCGCCCGGTTTTGTTCCCCATCTTATGGCGACTGAGGGGCCTGGCGAAGTCGTTTTCCAGGAACCTCTCAAGTCCGGCCAAACCGTTAACGGCGTCTTGGTGGATGATCGCGGGCAGCCCATCTCCGGTGCCTGGATGGCCGCCACCAAGCAAGGGCATTATGCTCCCTGGAAAGAGCAGGCCGTTCGCACCGATGCCAAGGGCCGGTTTCAACTAACAGGCTGGGACGACAAGCTCAGTTGTTGCATCGTCCACCCCGATTTGAGAAGCCTATTTGTTGCGAACTTCAAATCCTCTCAAGAGGAAAATCGCGTCGTGTTTGCGCGCGAGGGAATCATCAAGGGCCGTTTGCTGGATTCCCAAAACCAACCCGTCCGACAATTTGCCATAAAGATTGCCTCGCCCGATCGACGTCAGGCTAAACCTCCCTTTGGTGAACCGGTTCACTTGCACACTTACTCGTGGCCCATTCACTTCTCTTCCCCCGATGGTTCGTTCACTTTGACGGGATTGCCCCTTGAGACTGATCGCATGATTCAAGGTCTCGCGCCCGGACAAGGCGATGCAGTTTTCACCAATGTCATGACTCGGCCATTGAATGAAGCGGCCACCGTCGAGCCGGTCGTCGTGACCCTAGCTCCCGCCAATTCTCTACGGTTGACACTGGTGCAACCGGATGGCCAGCCGATCGAGGGCGCGAGAGTTCTGCTGTGCAAGGGAACGGCATCGAAGCAACCTGTCCATTGGGGGCAGGACGATTTGTGGCTGAGCGATGATGTGATCTTGCTAAGCCAGAAGGATGGGACGGCGCATTTTTCCGCCATCGGTCAGAATCAAGGGACGCTGTTGATTCGGGCAAAAGGATGGGCTCGCCAGGCGATCGTTTGGACCAAGGAATCCAAAGAGTTGACCGTAGTGATGAAACCGGAAGCGGTGCTCGAAGGGCAGATCGTCAACGGGGTTTCCTGGCTCGGACACGGTGGCTTCTATTCCGTAATCCTGCGGTGGCCGCATGGGGAATCGATCCGGACCAACCTCATGCTCAACGATCAGGGCGCCTTCCGCATTGCAGAGCTGCCGCCGGGAAAATGCACCTTGGAAACCGAAGTCGTCTATTCCCCATTGGTCGATGAAAACTCTCAGGCGGTCGAACTCAGCCCGGGTAAAACCCTGCCCGTCAGAATTCAATGGGCCTCGACCCCTGGCAAAGACAAGGCCGGCGTCATCACGAAGTGAGAAGGGGGCGAAGCTTCCGGGCAAATTTCTCGATCACTCTTAGGTTCGGTGTTTCACCGAAGCAGGGGGTGATGAGATTTTGTTACCTTTCGCCTGAATCGGCTTGCGTTCCTCGACGATGGACTTCGAGTCGACAGAGAACAAATACGGAACAACTCAGTTCGCCCCTTGTGGAGGGATCTTGGGAGGGGTTGGCGCGGGGACCTGCTTCTCAATCAATTGCTGAAGCGCCTTCTTGATGGTGCTCAAGAACCCGGGTACCTGCTGGCACGACATGAACACGCGCGAGGCCACGACGCTACGCGGGTAGAAGGTCGCGATGAAGTCGAAGACGAAATCGCTCGGGTTATGCGTGATCATGACGCCATTGCTGTAGGTGCCCCCGAGCATTTCATCAGGAAGTTTTAACTGACTGTAGAGCTCGTCGATGGGCGTGGGTTTGACTCCCGGCGGGGGGCCGGGCAGGGGTTTCGGAGCGCCAAAGCGCTGTTCGAAGGCGCCCAGATTTTCTTCCAGGGCCCTGATGAAACTCGCCATCGTCTGCGGGTTGACCACCACACGGCTCGCGACCTTGGGCGGCTGCACCATCTGCTGGATGAAATCGATGATGAATTCGTTGGGAGCATTGAGCACAAGCACTCCCGAGGCATGCACGCCCGAGGCGACCTTCTCGGGCACTCGGGCACTTACCTGGGAATATTGAAAGTTCTGGGTAAATGTCTCGGGTTGTTGGGGATCCGTGGGTTGGTCCTGACTCATGGGCTGTGCGATGTCCCGGGTTAGTGAAATAGGGGTCAAAGGGGATCAAGGGATTCAGACCATTCTGCCAAAACGGCCTCAGGATTCTATGCCCGGTCAGGCCGAAACACGAAGCGGCAACTCGTTTCGAACGGGAAATTCAGGGACGTGCCATCGAATTCCGCACCGCAGAACGGGAAGAATCGCCCCAGTCGATCTAGTGGCACATACTCAGCTTTTGGCAGTTCCTCGGGTAGCCGTTCCAACGTTTCCCCTTGCCATCGCTCTCATTTTTGCGCGGTGGCTGCCGCCCTGTTCTCCCAGGCCAGGGTGATGTTGGCCTGGGAAACGACGGGGCGGCCCTCAAAACGGCCCGTGGCCCGAATGGTTGCCGAAATCGGTGTGGATAGCCGCGGATCGGCCTTGCCGTGCACCGTCAACTTGGCCGTGGCGGTTTTATCATCAAGCGTCAGTGCCTCGGCTTTGACGAGGTCAGCCAGCGTGCGATCGACGATCAGTTCCACCGTGACCGCACCCGTCAGCTTCGGCGTGCGCGCCAGCCGCAAGGGGATTTCGAGCGGCTTGCCGGCCACGCCCGTCCAGTCGAGCGATCCCTCCAGGCCTGGGCCAACCGCCAGTTTCATCAAGGCCCCTTCCATCGACATCGTGATCTGGCCTTCCATCGGCGCCAACAAGTAGCGCACGGTCCCCTTGGGATCGGGCACCTTGGCCATACCCACCAGGCCGATTCGGCTGGTGCGGGTCGTTTCCAGCCATTCCGGCACGGTGACCGGATAAATGACTTTCGTCTGTCCAGGGGGTACCACCAAGGGTTCTCCGCGGATCCCCTGGCGATGCCGCTGCTGGGTGGCCGCCATGTCCAGCACGATCTCCCCCTGGAAGCCGTTGAGTCGTTCGATCGCAATTTCCGCAGGGTGCGTGGACCCGCGAGGAATGCGCCGGCCGCCATCGGCTTCCACCGCTTTCAATTTGAAGGGGGCCGTCATCGTGATGGCGATCAACGGCTTCTGCATCGCCTGCCTGGGATTCGGCTGTTCCGCTTTTTTCGTGACCGCTTTGCCGCCAATCGTGGCCATACCGGTCACCTCAATGAACCCGGCATCCACCGCGGCATCCTTGGCGCATTCCAAAGGAATCGTGAAGGAGTTGGCCCCCGGCGCGACGGTCATCTGCATGGGAACGGAAACCCCCGCCGGCAGGCCTTGAACCGTCAAGCGGATGGGTTCTTTGCAGGTTACCGAACGCGCCACATTCACGATCAGGTCGACCTTACCCCCAATGGGCACCCCGGTGACGCCGCCCAGGCTCAAGCGGAAATCGGGTTCCGGCCGTTTTGCCGTAAGCCGATAGACGAACGAGCGGTCCGGCGGCCTTCCCGATTCATCGCGCACCGCAAGCCGGTAAACGCCGTCCGCGGGAAATTCGTAAACGATGCTCGCGTTGCCGCGGCTCATCGGATCTTCCATGGCCAGGATCGGTTTGCCGTCCGGGCTGCTGAGAAAGAGGCTCGGGTCAACGGGCGAACCGAGACTTCTGGCCTCGATTTCGAAACTCCAAATTTCTCCCTTTTTGGCCGAAATCGCATAGGAGTGCGTTTGTGCCCGTGCGGTAAAACGGGCATACATCGTTTCGCCCATGGACCAGGCGACAGGGTCCTTCTCCGATTTTCCTGCCGGCGCTTCGGGCCGAAGGCGCGTGGGCTGTTCGCTCAGGGAAAGGGAGATGTCTCGAGTGGTTCCGAAGGGAGTGCTCAGCGAATAGGGGACAGTCCATCCCGCGGACGTAGCGGGAAAGGACACCTCCTTGGTCAGCGATTCCATCCGGTCCGAGCCCGTGGCAATGCCAATGCCGAAAAATTCCATGTTCTTCTTCTCTCCCTTTTGGCCGTAGGAGGGGAAGGCGCCGAGCAGGCGGGGGGCCAGCTCCAGGGAGATCCGGTAGGTGAACGAGCGATATCCGCGATAATCGAGATCTCTGACCGCCAGCGAGTACGTCCGATCTTTCTCGACGGTGGCGCTGAGAGCGGTATCGACCCCCTCGGTGTCATGCGTTTCCGCGATCAGTTGACCCGCATCATTGCGCAGCGACAGAACGAGGTTCAATTCATTGCCAAGCGCTCGGGCCAGGGCGCGTAGTGTCAACGGACCGGTCCGAGGCGCCTTGAAGGTGTAGAGATCAACTTCTTCGATCCGTCGCAATCGCCCGGCGATTGTGATCGGAAACTGAGCAATCGATTGCGCGCCGCTGCGATTCTCGTCTTCATGGAGGATGTCCGTGTCTTCGATCAAGAAGACGCCGCCAAGGGAGCCGCCGTTGGCATTGACGACGCTCCACTGGACTGGGCCCGCAGGCATGTCGGCCGGAATCACGAACCGGGCCGAAACTTCGCGAGGAAGACCCGGATCGTTGGCGAAGCTCTTGATGTCAAACCAGTAGGGGGGATCGTGGAGAAGCACCGGCCCCGGAACGCCGGTCAGTTCCAGGCGCACGCGCGGATCATGCACCAGAAACCGGCTATCGGGCGTCCAGTCGGTGCCGCCGAGCGTCACATTCACGGTCGTGCCGCGTTTGCCCGCTGGCGGAAAGCAGTAGCAGTCTCGTCCAGGCGCCTGCTGGGCCCTGAGATCGGAGTATAGACTCAAAAGTGCGACGATGGAAAGAAGTGCATACCGCGCGAAGCAAGACCTGGGCAGATAGGATTCAATCCATCCAAAACAGATTGCCAAAGTAGAATTTGCCAATTCTCGCTCCCGCGGGCATCCTTTAGAACAGATCCTTGATCACCTTGCCATCGCTGACGATCGGTACCGGACGGCCCAGGGGCGTCATGGCCATCTTGTCGGAATCGATTCCCATCAGGTGGAAGATCGTCCGGAGAATATCGGCCACGCTCACCGGGTCGGCCGTCGGCTGGCTTCCCGTTTTGTCGGTCGCCCCGATTACCTGGCCCGGCTTGATGCCGCCGCCCGCGAACAGCACACTTTGCGCCTGCGACCAGTGGTCGCGGCCCGCTTTTTCATTGATGCGCGGCGTGCGACCCATTTCTCCCATCATGACCACCAGCGTGGTGTCCAGCAGGCCCCGATCATGAAGGTCGCTGACCAGGGCGCTGAACGCCATGTCGGCATGAGGAATCAGTTCTTTTTCCAGGCTGGGGAAGCAGGAGAAGTGCGTGTCCCAACTGCCGTGATCGACCCCCACGAAACGGCAGCCCGCCTCGACCAACCGCCTGGCAAGGAGTGAAGACTGACCCAGGGAGCTGTAGCCATACTGTGCCCGTAACGACTCTTTTTCTGATTGCAGATTGAACGCCTTGCGCGCCTGCGGCGAGGCGATCAGGTCGCGGGCTTTTTCGTAATAGGTGGACATCGTTTTGGCGCGTCCTGCTGCGAAGGCGCGGTTTTGCAGCATTTCCAGCGTCTTCTGCCGCCGCGATTGCCGCGATGCGCCCAGGCTCGGGTCGGCTTGCAAATCACGCACCTCGAAATCGGGCTGGACCGGATCCGACTCGATGACGAAGGGCGCGTGCTCGGCGCCGTAAAAACCAGGCCCTCCGGCGGTTAACGGATGAGGCATGTTGATGTAGGGGGGCACACTGCCGCGGCCGCCCAGCTCGCGCGAGACGATGGAGCCGAGCGAGGGGTAAAGTTCGTTCACCGGCACCTTGGTGTTGGCGCCGTCGGCGAAATTGGCGCGATAGCCGGTCATGACATAGTGCGAACCGGTGACATGGCCGTTGTCGTTGTGGCTGTGCGAGCGCAGGATAGTGAACTTGTCGGCCACCTTGGCCGAGCGGTGGCAGTGTTCGCCCACAAGCGTGCCCGGCACGCGCGTGGAAATCGGCTTATAAGGCCCGCGGATTTCGGCCGGCGCATCGGGCTTCATGTCCCACATATCGATGGTGGAGGGGCCGCCTTGCAAGAATAGGAAAATGCACGACTTGGCCCTGGGTTCGATGCGAGTCGAGGCGAGTGCTTCCATCTGCAGGAAGCGCGGCAGCGTCAGCCCCGCCAGAAAACCGGTCGCGCCAATCTTGAGTCCTTGCCGGCGCGTCAGGCCGTCGCAGAACCGTCGTGTGCTTTGGCCGCTCGCATTTTCGAAAGGTGCCATGGCTTGCTTCCTCCCCTTTGGTCCCGGCCTGGGATCAATGGTTGTAGACAAATTCGCGCGTGTTGAGCAGAGCCCAGAGGCCATCTTCCACGGCCGCCTTGCGGCTTGCTCCTGGCTCCGCAAAGAGTTCGAGCATCGCCTTGCGCTCGGCGGGACTGGGAAAGCGGGCAAGAGCCGTGAGGAACAGCTCCTCGACCAGTTGGTCCGGGCTCAAGGTCGAATCGGCCAGTTTGCGTGCCCGTCCCTTGCGGTGGTGAATCTTGGCGTTGATCTGGGGCGCATTCATCAGGTGCAGCGCCTGGGCCATGCTCGGTTCGCCCGAGCGTTCGCATTCGCAAACGCTGGTGCGGCCAGGCCGGCCAAAGATCTTGAGGAAGTAAGAGGGCATGCGGTTATCCCAAAGCTGGATCGAGCGCGCTCCCTCCGGCCAACCGTTGAATTTCTCCGGGATGCCGGTGGCCTGACAGATCGCATCGAGCAAGACTTCGGCGGGCAACGCTCGCGGCAACGCATGGGAAAAATTCTGCTCGTCACTGGCGTTGGCCGGGGTTTGCGCCGCCAACTGATAAACGCGCGACTGCAGGATCAACCGGGTGAGTGCTTTCAGGTCGTATCCCGATTGAACGAAGCGTTTGGACAAAGCCTCTAAAAGGGGTTCGTTGACGGCGGGGTTGGTCGCACGCAAGTCGTCGATCGGCTCGATCAAGCCGCGTCCAAAATAGTGCGCCCAGGTGCGATTGACGATCGCGCGAGAGAAATAGGGGTTCTCGGGGGCGATCATCCAGTCGGCCAGGACCTCGCGGCGATCCTGCTGCGCGCTGAAGCGGACGGCTTTGCCGCCGAGTACGCGCGTTTCCACCGGTTTTTCGGTCTTGGGATGTTTGACGTCGAATCCCTCTTGCGAGGCGATTTTTTCGCCCGTGGAGCCCGCCTTCCTTTTGACGCCGGTGAAGAACCCCGCCAGGGCAAAATAATCGTCCTGCCCCCATTTCTCGGAGGGGTGGTGGTGGCACTGGGCGCACTCGATCCGCACACCGAGGAAGAGCTGGCTGATCGATCGGCTCATCGCTTCGGGCGTATCGAGCGCCTTGAAAAATCCGGCGGGACCAATGGCGTTGGGGTTGCCGATGGCGGTGACGATCTCGCGCGCCATCTCGTGGTAGGGCCGGTTGCGGCCAAACTGCTCGCGCAGCCACAAGGTCATGGCGACCGAGCCCTGCGCTGTCAACGCGTCGCGGTCGACGCGCAGAAGATCGGCCCATTTCATGGCCCAGAAGTCGGCGTATTCGGGCCGCGTCAAAAGTTGGTCGATCAGACGATTTCTTTTGTCCGCGGCGCGATCGGCGAGGAAGGTTCGGGCTTCTTGCGCCGTGGGTAGGGTGCCGATCGTGTCGAGGTAGACGCGCCGCAAGAAGGTGGCATCGTCGGCCAGGTCGCTGGGAGCAATGCCCAGGCGAGTGAGGCGATCCCAGACGAGGCCATCGATGACCTGAAATTCCGGCGGCCGGGAAATGGGGGCGGCCTTCATGGGGACAGTCACGCGGCAGAAGTTGACCTGGCCCATGTAGCGCACGAGGATCGCCGCTTCGCCGGGGATCGTGCCGGTCAGGATGTTGCCCCCCGCGTCCACTCCGGCGATGGCCGGTTCGTTGGTGGCGTATTCGGCTTCGCGGGTCACGCAATGTTTATGCCCGCGCACGTCGATGGCGGTGACTTTCAATTGCTGCGTCAGCGCTGGTCCCATGACCAGTTCACGCGGCTCCAGTTCGATCGAGGCAATCGCCGCCTGGGCCGGTGTGGAGAGGAGCGCTCCTTCCCGCAGCCAGCGGACCAATCGTTTGTATCCCAGGCTGTCCTCAGCGATCTTGCGTCCGCCGCCATGAGGAATGCGGCCGGTTGCCTTGAGCACGAAGAGGCTATTTTCCGGCGATGACGCCAATAAACGCCTGCCGCGGCTTTCCGACACAATCGCCAAAAAATCGGCCTGAGGGTCAAATCCAAATACGCTCAGTTTGAATCCATTCTGCCCTTCGGCCTTCCCGTGGCAACCGCCGGAATTGCAGCCCGACTTGGTGAGCAGGGGAATGATCTGGGTTTCGAAGGACACCGGTTGCGGGCTCTGAATTCCCCGTACTTCAATCGGCACGGTGGTTTCGCGTTTGCCCGCCACGATTTTCAATAAAGTGCGGCCTTCCGCGAGCGGTGAAACCAGTCCGGAGGCGTTGACGCGCGCAATTTTGGGATCCGCAACCAAGTATCGCACCTGATGAGTCAGGTCGGTCTGACCGGTCTTTTGCGCCGGATCTTGGACAAGGAGTTGCTGGGAATCTTCTGGGCCTTCGAGAAGCACCCTGGCTGGGCTTACTGTTATGGACGCGGGCAAGGCTGCGAACGCATGGCCAGAAGTCAAACCAGCGAGCAGCAATACTAAGGACACGGCAGGCCATGGGATGTCCAAAACTGAGTGAATCACGCCATTGGTGGCACGATTATACTCACCCATCCAAACTGCTCCCGCGGTCGCTGACAAAGAGGAATCTCCCACTGGCTGGGAAAGGCTTGGGCGGGAAGAGGAAATCATGAGGAAGGCTAACGAGATCTTACCATGATGAGCTGGGCGGGGCCAATTGAAAGTTGGTAAAAGTGGGTCAGCTTCTCTGAATTGAGGTCGTGCCCTTAGTGCTTTGGAAGGTCAAGGTTCAGGCGAATTCCTAGCAAAATAGGGAGGTCGTCGCGAAGGGGAGCGTCTGGAGTGTTTGGCCCTTGTGTCCGCTTTTCGCGGATTTAGTCTCCGCCATACGCCCGATCGAATCGCGTGTGCTCAGATCCAACGGATGCTAGTGAGGAGAAAGCAGTGCATATCAATGTATGATCTTTTGGATTCGTTCAAGGAAGCCTCCCTTGATGTAATCAATAAAATAAAAGAAGAAAGTCTCAAGAAATTCCCAAGCGACCCAGTTGCCAAGCCTGTTAACGCCTTAATACTTGTAGGCAAGAAAAAATTTGTGATCGAAAGTGATAAAATTATTACGCAAATTTATTTGATGCAAGCGGAGTTGGAGCTCCTGGTTTTTTTCACTAAAAGATCATGATGAGGAAGATGATTACTATAGAAGATATTTTGGTTTTTTGCTGGCCGTAATTTCGGTTTTAGTTGAATACGAGCTTTTTAATCAGTAATTTATCAGTAATAAATAATGTTGGAAAATTTTCTATGGAGATTGCCATCTGATTTTAGGCGAGCCCATGGCGTTTTGACCAGAGGCAAGGATAGGAATTCCTAACAAGATTAAGGAACTTGCGGTGCCGGCTGATTGGGTCGAAAGGCCGGCGTCATGTTTCTTGGTTCTCGACTCGATTTTGGATTTCAATCAGGATTCGGACCCACGTTTGGTCCATCGCGAAAGGAACACCATGGATCTTTCTCCCTCGCGGCGCAAGGCGATTCAACAGTTGACCATGGCGTTGGTGCCCGGCATTCATGGTATGCTCGGGCCTCAAACAGCGGCAGCGGCATCGACCAGGAAGGCGAAGCCGATCAAGATCGGTCAAATCGGCGTCGGCCACGCTCATGCCAGCAAGTTGGAGAAATTCCGGCAATCGGCCGACTATGAAGTCGTCGGCATCGTCGAGCCCGATGAGGCGTTGCGCAAGGCGGCGCAATCGAAGGCCCCCTTTCAGGGCCTTCCCTGGATGACGCAGGAGCAACTACTCAACACGGCGGGGCTCGATGTCGTGCTCATCGAAACGCGCGTGGCCCAACTGCTGGAAAATGCACAGGCCTGCATTGAGGCGGGGGTTCATATCGGGATCGACAAGCCGGCAGGCGATTCGCTGCCTCGCTTCAAGCGTATTTTGTATTTGGCGGCCGCCAAGAAAAAACTTGTGCAGATGGGGTACATGTACCGCTACAACCCCGGTGTCATCGTCTTGCGCGAATTTCTCCAAAAGGGGTGGTTGGGGGACGTGTTCGAAGTGCATGCCGTGATGAGCAAGGTGGTCGACCCGGTAGATAGGAAGAAATTCGCGGCCTTCCCCGGCGGCATGATGTTCGAACTGGGTTGTCACGTCCTTGATCTGGTGATTGGCGTGCTGGGCAAACCGGCAAACGTGACGGGGTATCTGCGGCATCAATCGGCCCTGGACGACGGCCTGATGGACAACACCCTGGCGGTCTTGGAATACCCCAAGGCGTTGGCGACGATCAAGGCCACGGCGCTGGAAGTGGACGGTTTTGATCGCAGGCATCTCGTGGTCTGCGGCACCGAGGGGACCGTCCACATTCAGCCCCTCGACGATCCCAAAATGCGCATTTCACTGAGCAAGGCTCGGGGCGGTTACAAAAAGGGAACCCAGGAAGTACCGCTGCCCAAATACTCCCGCTATGTCGGCGATGCCGCCGATATGGCCCGAATCATCCGCGGGGAAAAGGCGACCGACTTTCCCTATGCGCATGACCTCACCGTGCAGGAGACCTTGCTCAAGGCCTGCCGTTTGGATGAAGAGGGAAAACCGATACGTTGAAGTTTCGTTGCCTTGGCTCAAGCCAGGATACCGCGCACGACATTCGCTTCCAAAACTCCGGTCAGCCGTTCGCGCAGGCCGTTGTCCATGACGAACAGGCGGTCGTGACCCAGGCCCAGCAAATGGAGAATCGTCGCGTGCCAGTCGGCGACGCTGACCTTGTTTTCCACGGAGGCCAGGCCGATCTCGTCGGTGGCGCCGTAGGTGATGCCCGGCTTGATGCCGGCCCCCGCCATCCAGGTCGTGAAGGCATTTTTGTTATGGTCGCGGCCGGCCTTGCGCTCGTCCTTGTCGGGGCACAGTTGAGCAATGGGCAGACGGCCGAATTCGCCGCCCCAGACGACCAGGGTTTCTTCCATCAAGCCGCGCTGCTTCAGGTCTTTCAGTAACGCGGCAATCGGCTGGTCGGTGCGCTCGCAGGCATTTTTCATATCGGTGGCGAGGCCGGTGTGGTTGTCCCAGATCTGGGCATTGATGTAAAGCTGCACAAAGCGCACCCCGCGCTCCACCAGTCGCCGTGCGATCAGGCAGCGCCTGCCATAGGAATCGGCAACGCCTCCCGTGATTCCATACATCTCGCGCGTGGAGGTCGATTCCTGGGCAATGTCCAGCGCATCACTGGCTGCCAACTGCATGCGCCCTGCAAGTTCATAGCTGGAGATGCGCGCATCGAGGATCGGCTGGCCGGGGCGCTTCTTGCGGTGAATCTCATCAAGACGAGTGCGCAACTGGGTTTCCTGGTCGATGATCTCGGGCGGGCGCTGGATGTCGGGCCGCAGATTGAGCACGGGCGAACCGGTCGAACGGAAACGTGTCCCCTGAAAAAGCGGGGGTAGAAACCCCGATTGCCAGTTTTCGACGCCGTTGATCGGCAAGCCCAGGGGATCGTCGAGTACGACGTAAGCAGGTAAATTCTGGTTTTCGCTGCCCAGGCCATAGATCACCCAGGAACCAAGCGTCGGCCGTCCCGGACCCATTTTTCCTGTTTGGATCAGGTAAATGGCCGGTTCGTGCGTCAGGTTGGTCGTGTGCATCGAGCGGATGAAGGCGATGTCGTCGACTTGCTTCGCAAGATAGGGCATGGCGTCGGAGACCCAGGCTCCTGACTGGCCATGGCGCGCAAACTTGAACGGGCTGCGCATCAGGGCGCCGGCGCTTTGCGGATTTTCCACTTCGCCGGCGATCTTGTCGAAATACTTTTGGCCGTGCTTTTGATTGAGCAGCGGCTTGGGATCGAACAGATCCATCTGGCTGGGGCCGCCGTTCATGAACAGGTGAATGACCGATTTGGCCTTCGGCGCAAAATGAGGTTGCCTGGGCTTCAGATCGCTGGGTTCGAAGGGCGCCGCGCTTCCGTCGCCAGAGCACCTGGCCGCCTGCGCGCTCAAATGGGCCAGGGCGGCTCCAAAAAGGCCGCCCGGAATGCGGCGCAGAACCTCGCGCCGATTCAGCGCGGCCGCACTGGGGAATAAGGAGCGAAAGAGGTCATTCATACGCCGTGTTCCGGAAATGCTGGCCGGTCACTCCATCCACCTGGTAAGGAATTACGCTTGAGAATCTTTTCGGAGCGCTTTAATCCACATAAAGAAATCCCGCCGAATTCACCATCGCGTGGCAGTAATCGGCCAGCGCCTTCGTGCGCGCCTGCTGGGCGTCGACTTTGCCGGCCGATTGCAAGTGCGCGGTCCAAAGCCGGGTCAGCTTTTCAAGCGACTGCCGGCCTAATTCTGCTTCTTCCGTGGTGGGGTGACGGCTCAAGGCGATCTGATAAATCCCATCGATCTGTCGGCTTGGCTCGGGCCCGTAAGCTCCCTGGATGCGGGAGGCAAAGTGGCCGGCCAATTCCTGAATCATCCCATTGTTCATCAGGTGGAGTGCCTGCGGCGCCACGACCGAATCGCGCCGTTCCAGGCAATTGGGGTTCATCTGGGGGAAATCGAAATTCTCCAGGTGGGTGGCCACCTGTTTTCTCGCCTGGTTGACGTAGATGAGCCGGCGCCAGCCGTTGGCGTTGCCCCTCGGCGTGACGAGGCCGTCGGCCCGGGCCGTGACCGGATCGGCCGGACCAAAGCGGGTTTCATTCAGTCTTCCCGCGACCAAGAGCAGGGTATCGTAAAGCGCTTCGGCGTCGAGGCGCGTTAACGGCATACGCGAAAGCAGCCGATTGTCCGGATCGAGTTGTTCGCGCTCCGCGCTGAGCTGCGAACTTTGCCGGTAGGTCGCGCTCGTCATCATGAGGCGGTGCATCGCCTTGAGACTCCACCCCTGGCGGACGAATTCGTTGGCAAGCCAGTCGAGCAACTCGGGATGAGTCGGAGGCGTGCCGGTCTTGCCGAAGTTGCCCACCGATTTCACGATTCCCGTGCCGAAATGATGTTTCCACACGCGGTTGATGGCCACGCGCGCGGTGAGCGGGTTTTGCGGCTCCGTCAGCCAGCGGGCAAAGGCAAGGCGCCTTCCCGTCTCCTTGGCCCCAGCCCACGGAGGCGTGACCACAAAGGGAGTTTTGCCATCGGTGAGCACCGAGGGAACTCCCGGACCGACCAGACGGCCGGTCGTCAGGGGATCGCCACGGCGATAGATGTAGGTGGGGGAGGGGCTGCCCCGGTCCCAGAGGGCCTGGATGCGCGGTTCGGGTCTACGGCTGGTTTCGAGTGCACGGATCTGGGCTTCGGTTATCTTGACCTTCTTTTCGAAGTCGGCATCGAGCGCGATCAGGGCGGCCCGATCGAACGCAAGGTTCTTTTCGTGCAACCGGGCCAATTTCACCTGTTCGGGATCTCGTTTGTCCGGAGTGGTGTCGAGCATGGCCTGGATTTTCGCTCGTTCGAGCGGACCGAATTCCTGAAGTTTCTTCTTCACCTCTTGTTGAGCCCGTTCGCGGATCTGGGTTTCCAGGCTCGCGCGCAGTCGTGCGATTTCCGCTGTAATGCGCGCTTCGTTATCTTGCCACGATTTGCGTTCCCCATCGCTGACAAAGGGTAAATGGCGGCCGGGAAGGAAGTCCTGGCTGACCGGGCCGATGCCTGGGCGTACTTCGGGTTTGAGCCAGTCGTGTTCGTCCAGGGCCCCCTTCAAGATGTCGACAAGGCGGTAATAGTCGCGGTGGGGAATCGGGTCGAATTTGTGGGTGTGGCAGCGGGCGCATTTGAGCGTCAGCCCCATGACTCCCGAACCGAGGATGTCGATCTCGTCGGCGATCACATCGAGCCGGTCGGGCAGGTAGCCGGTGATATTTGCCCACGTCGGATCGGGCGCTAAATGCAGAAAGGCAGTCGCGATCAGATTGTCCGCGACTTCGGGGGTGATCGGTCCTTTTTCGTAGTCGGCCAGTTCATCGCCGGCGATCTGCT
The DNA here is from genome assembly GCA_965226945.1 of Gemmataceae bacterium. Classification (GTDB taxonomy): domain Bacteria; phylum Planctomycetota; class Planctomycetia; order Gemmatales; family Gemmataceae; genus SYLG01. Next base: position 7,015,868 of record OZ245717.1, read on the forward strand.
CGAGCAAAAAGCGGTCATACGGTTTGTCGGCGTTGAACGCACGGATGATATAGTCGCGGTAGCGCCAAGCATAGGGCCTGGGCAGATCTTGCTCGCGCTTGCCCTCACTGTCGGAGTAGCCGGCCAGATCGAGCCAGTAGCGGCCCCAGCGTTCCCCGTAACGCGGCGATGCGAGCAGGCGGTCGATCATCGCCTCGTAGGCTTGGGGATCCTTGCTTTGCAAAAAGGCTTCAACTTCGGCCGGTTCAGGGGGCAAACCGGTCAGGTCGAAATAGGCGCGCCGCATCAGCGTGGCGCGATCGGCCTCGCCTGCTAATTCCAGTCCCTGCTTTTGCAAAGCACTCCCGATGAAGGCGTCGATCGGATTGCGCATCCGCTTGGCAAGGGAGGGAGCCGGCTTGGGAATCGTCACCGGCTTGGGGGCGCGAAACGCCCAGAAATCGCGGTCCTGATCGCTCACCAGCGGATCGGGGGCCGTTGAGGCTACATCGGGTCCGATCTTGCTTTCGGGAGCACCCAGCGCGATCCAGCGGGCGATCAGATCGGCTGCCTGGGCATCGGTCGGCTTGACGCTGACTTCCACGAGGCGGTCGATGGGCGGCATTTGCCCGGCGCGGATTCTTAGCAGGAGCCGGCTTTCATCGGGCTTGCCCGCAACGATGGCCGGCCCCGATTTGCCTCCGCGTAGCATGGCTTCGCGCGTGCGCAAATCGAGGCCGCCCTCCTGGCGATGGCGGCCATGACAAACGACGCAGTGGCGCAGCATGATCGGGATGATGTCGTGTTGACTGGGCGGCTCGCCCGCGGAGGCCTTGTCCGAAGGAGGGCCGTTTGCGGCTCCTGGCGCGGAAGCTTGCGCGATCCAGGCTTCCAGCGTTCGCAACTGCGCCGGCGTGAGGGGATCTTTTTTCCCCGGAGGCATTTCGCCCTGGTGGACCTTTTCGTAGAGGATGCTTTTAGCGGGCTGCCCGGGGATGAACCCCGCTCCTGATTCGCCGCCCTTTAAGGTTGCGGCCACCGTGCGCAGGTCGAGATCTCCCTTGCGGGATTTGTCGCCATGGCAACGCAGGCATTTGGCCTGAAAGATGGGCAGAATATCTCGCTCGAAGGTTGGCATTCCGGCAACAAGGGGAGCCTTGTTGTTCTGGGTGCCATCAGCGAAGGAAAACGACGTCGCACCCGCTGCCAAGAGCGCGGCGACGAGAGCCGACTTCGTAGGGAAGGAGAGAGGCATGGCATCTCTGGGTAGGCAGGCTCATTATCTTATGGACTCAATGCAGGTGAAAGGTCTTTTTTGATTCAATTTTCAACGATCATAGCGATGATGGAGACACGAACTTCCTGGAAAAACCTTCTCGAAAAGGTTTTGGTCGGCCGCCATGGCCCTTGCGCTTTGGCAATGGCGGCAGAAGAAGTCGGTAGGTTTGGAACATGCGCGAGCGCGGCTTGGCGACCCTGGTAAAAGAGCAGGACGGGAGCCAAAAAAACCAAAGATCATTACGTTGACTGGCGAACGTCGGCTGGAAAAACCGAGGGCTTTATCCTTCGCCCCGTCCAGCGACGACGCGAGCTCCGCCAATGAGCACGACTGCCGCGATGAAGGCAACGCCAAGTCCCATCCAAAAGTTGGGATCGGTCCCGCCGAATAGTCCAAAGGCAAACCCTCCAACCGTTGCGGCAACGCCGCCGAGAATGAGTTCGCCGGGGAGTCCGTAACTAGGCGGTTCCATCAACATCGAGGCAAGCCAGGCCGAAACCAGGCCGATGACCACCCACGAAGCAATGCTCGCCGGATCCATGATCACCACCGCTAACAGGTTCGTCATCATTGCGTCTCTCCTCAAGCAGAAATTCCGGCCGGGACCGACCTGCGAAGGGAATTCGGATCGACCCTCGCGATCCGCGATGAGGCATTCAGGTCGCAAGGAGTCAGTAAGCCCCAGGAAAGGAGCTTTCGACTGACGATCGAGAGCAGAAATGCCGCAAGCGCCGAATCGTCCTTTGAAACCGAGCCCGGCTTCGAGAAAAATGGTCTGAAATTTTTGCTATCAATATTTTATCGAGTAAATGGTCGGAAAAAAATCAGACCATGTTTTATCGTGGTCTGCAGGCTGGGGTGTTCTTTGTCGAAAACTTGACTTTCACCTGGAAAATGACCTGTTTTTTCTAGAAAACAGCGCTGACAAAAAAATTCCTAAATCGAATAAGTTCTCAAAGAAAATGCCTCAATACCGTGAATCCGGCGGGTGACATTGATTTCGAGACGATGTTATTGGGGCGGCGGGAGGATGCCGCAGCTGGGGATGCGTTCTCGATATTTCGGTCAACTGGTTTGACCGGACCATTTGGTGCCGGCATGGGGCTGACTTTCAGCCAACTTCGTTCTTGTCCGAATGGTCCGGCGTCGGCTTGGCGGAGGCGCCTTCAGGTGGGGCCGCGCTGGCACGAAGTTGGTCGATATACAGGTCGAGCAACTCCTCGGCGTCGCGGTACCGAAACACCTTGGGGTCGCAGCGTAAACAAACGGTCAGGCGCCGATCGTACTGAAAGATCGAGACCGTGGCCCGGCTGCCCGGCCGGTAGGGAGGAATGCCCGTGATGTCCTCAAGAAGGAGATTGCCGGCTCGCACCTTGCCGCCGGAGCGGGGCAGTTTGCTCGTAAAGCGCCGACTTGGATCGGAGACATTGGAAAAGATGATCGTCGCGAGCGACCACCAGGTGGGGGTCATGAAAGACAGCAATCCCGGAACGGAGGTGGCGCCAAGCATGGTTTCCAAAAAGGTGCTGCCGGCGCGTTCGTGCTTGATGCGGTTCGTTGCCTTGACCACCTTATCCAGGAGCGGCGCGGGCTGCTCGCATTCGCTGGCCGCGAAGCGCAAAAAGGAATAGCCGACCATGTTCGTCGCCGGCATCGAAAGATCTTCGCTGCCGCGCAGGTCGGTCGCCATCATGATGCCCAGCCGCGCACGCGGCGAACCGGGGCCGTGAAGCTTTTGCCAGCGCTCAATGGTCAAAAACAGATCGCGAATGAGCAGATCGTTGACCACCGCGCCCCCCGCGGCAGCGACGTTGCGCAGGCGCTGGTGCGTGTCGCGATCGAGCGACCGCGTCGCATAACCAGGAAAGGCGGGATCGGGTGTGTTGGGGCGACCTGCCTTGGGAGTCGCCAGCGTGACGGGGCTGCCCCAATAGAGGCGAAGCGCATAGGCAATGGCCTTGCGCGCCCTGCTCCAGGCACTGGGCGCTTCACAGCCCAAGGCCCGGCGCTGGCGACCGCGCAAAAGCAGCGGATCGAGCTCGGACATGGCGTGCTTTTCCGGCCCTTCCACAAGGATGCCGTAAGCCGCGAGGAGCTCGCCGATGAATCGGTAGGCGCCAATCCCGTCGCAGCAGGCATGGTGAAATTGCAAGGAGACGACGGCGCGTTCCGGACCCTGACGAATCCAAACGCGTAGACCGGGTTCTTTTGTCAGGTCGAACGATTCCTTGGGCGTGGGCCGCTCGATCGGAACTCCCTCCGTCGCCCAGTTGCAGCGGGGATAAGGGTGCTCGGTGGCGACCCAGCAAGTCTTGCCCCCTTTGGCTTGACCCAACACCGAAGTCAAAAGCGGCTGATGTTCGAGTGCCCGAACGAGCGCTTCCTCCCAGGCGGCTTGGTCGATCTGTCCGGCCAGGGTCAGTTCGATGACGAAGGTCATCGGAAAACCCGGGCGATCGTCCAGCATCATGAACCGTTCCATGATGGCCAAGTGCAAAGGCAAAAGCCGGCCAGCTTTCTGGGGAGGCGGCATCTCAAAACCTCAAACAAACAAACAAGGCACTCTCCCCATTGCGGGATGAATCTCTTGACCCGTTGCGGCGTCCCGCACGATTTTCGTCCGCGAGCATCCCGTAGCCAAGCCACTCAAAGACGGCGATTGGTTCCCAGGAAACATCGATCGCGGTCGGCCGCCCTCAAGCGCCAACCGCCTTGGTTTATAACCGAGAGGAACCTGCTTGCATGGCTCAAAAGGAGCGAAATGCAAGGGGGACGACGTCAAAGTTGGGATCATTCCAGTCACGAAACCTGGGCAAACTCTCGAAGTTTAGGCAACTCACCACAAGGGCACAGGGTGGGCAAACAACCCACTCTGCATTTGGCCCTAATCCATTGTTTCTGTTGCCGGCGCGAAAACCAAATCGTCCCGCCGCTTTTTCCTGAGTTCCATCATGCTATAAGCCCAGTTGTTTCGTGGCGTTGCGGCTGGCGTCTTGAAACCAGGAGGCATTGCTTTCTTTCTTGGCATCAACGCCAAAGGTGGGCACCACCTGCTTGATCCGCGCCTGGCCCTCGGGGCTCGTTAACAATTGCGGCAAGCAGGTCTGAATGACCTCAAGGCAAATGTTGACGCATACCGACGCCCCAGGCGAGGCGCCCAAAAGCGCCGAGATATTGCGCTCTTGATTGGTGATGACTTCGGTGCCGTAATGGACGATGCCCGACTTGCCGTCGGTCTCCTTGATCGCCTGGACGCGAATGCCGCCGTCGACGAGTTTCCAGTCCTTGGCCTTGGCCCCGGGATAAAAGACGTGAAGGGTCGAAAGCCGGTGCGCCATGCTTTGCAGGCCCTGGCCAATCAGGTACCGGACGAGTCCCAGATTGCGGATGCCGACATTGATCAGGGTGAAGATGTTGTTCGGCTTCACCGAGAAGGGCAGGTCGAAAAAGCTGCCGGTCTTGTGCAAGAACTTGGTGGTCCAGGAACCAAACGGTCCGAAGAGCAGCGTCTTTTTGCCGTCGAGGATGCGCGTGTCGAGGTGGGGCACCGCCATGGTTGGCGCGGTCGCCAGTGCCTGGCCGTAGACCTTGGCCTGATGTTGGTTGACGATATCCGGGTTTTCGCAGACAAGCCACTGCCCGCCGATGGGAAAGCCGCCAATCCCCTTGCTTTCGGGAATGCCCGATTTTTGCAGCAAGGGAAGGCTGCCGCCGCCAGCGCCGATGAAAACGAATTTCGCTTCATTCGTGTGGATGGCACCGCTGTCGAGGTCTTTGACGGTCACCTTCCATCCCCGCTCGCATTTCTGCAAGTTGGTCACCTTGTGGCGCCGAGCGATGCCGCAGCCGGGCTGTTTTTCCAGCCAGCCCAACAGTTTGCGTGAAACCTCGCCGAAGTTGACGTCGGTGCCGGCATCCATCTTTGTGGCCGCAATCGGACCCACCCCGCGTCCATCGAGAAGAAGAGGCGCCCACGAGCGAATCGTGTCGGGATTGGTCGTGTATTCCATTTCCTTGAAGAAGTGGTGGGCCGACATGCCCGCGTGGCGCGACTTCAAGAAATCGACCTGCTCCTGGCCGTGCACAAAGCTGATGTGGGGGACCTGGTTGATGAATTCTCGGGGGTTTTGCACCATTCCCTGCGAAACGGCATAGCCCCAGAATTGGCGTGATTGCTCGAACTGTTCAAAAATTTCGATCGCCTTGGCGACATTGACTGTGCCGTCGGCGTTACGATGGGGAGTGTAGCTCAGTTCGCAAATGCCCGCATGGCCGGTGCCGGCATTATTCCAGCCATCGGAGCTTTCCCGCGCCAGTTCGGCGGTTGCCTCGTACACCTGGATCGTCGTTTTCGGCTCGAGGCACTTGATCAAACTCGCCAGGTGCGACGACATGACCCCGCTACCGATCAGAATGACTTCGGGGTTCGTGATGCTGCTAGGGGCCATGAAATCTCCGCTTGCGTCGCGTTACTGCCGGAAGGCGGTCTTGGTCTGACCCCAACTCGGCCCGTCTCAATTCCTCGGAAACTCGCGAGAATTCCGTTCCCAAGTGGGATCGGGTTTCTGGCGAGTCTTTGCGCCGAAGAGCCATTTTATGGGTTCTGCTCAGACGGTCCCCATGCGCGCCGCGACCGTGTTGATCTGGGAAAGAACTAGGGAAACAAGGTGAATCAAGGATTAGCTAAGTGCTAGCGTTTGATGCTCGGCGGGTGGGGCGCTTCCCTGATCATCACCTCCAAACCGTCCGGTAGGCCGTTCAACGAGGGAGCCAGGTCCATAAATTAAGCGCACTCGCGTCTCCAATCCCACTCTCCAGCCGCTGATTTTTCATGATTGCGATCGACCTCTCCGACAAAGTTGCCGTCATAACAGGCGGAATACAGGGTCTGGGCAAGGCGACCGGGACGATGTTCCAGCGCGCCGGCTGCAAGATTGCCGTCAATTATTTTGACGACCTCCAAGGCTTAAGCCGCGGGCGCGCCGAGGAAACGGCCCGGCTTTGGGGCGAGGCTGGCCTGGTGCTGGCGGCAGACGTGCGCTCGCGTGAGGAGATGAACCGGTTTTTCGAAGAGGTGAAGCGGCGCTTTGGGCGCCTGGACTACCTCGTCAACAATGCGGCGATCCTGCGCGATAAGACGCTCAAGAATCTGAGCGATGCCGACTGGGAAGCGGTGATCGACACCAACCTGTCGGCTGTATTCCGGGTCACGCAGATCGCCTTGCCTTACCTGCAAGAGGGGGGCCGCATCGTCAACATTGCCTCCATCTCGGGAGTGGTTGGTTGGTTCGGCCAGGCGAACTACGCGGCGGCCAAGGCCGGCGTCGTTGCCATGACCAAGGTGCTCAGCCGCGAGCTGGCCAGCCGCAAGATCAATGTCAATGCCGTGGCTCCCGGTGTCGTCCTCACAGAAATGGGCGAATCGATTCCCGAACCGGCCAGGAAGCGGATGCTCGAACAGATTCCGATGAAGCGATTTGGATCGCCTGAGGAAGTTGCCTCGGTCATTCTTTATTTGTGCAGCGACCTTTCCTCTTATGTCACGGGTCAAACGCTCCATGTGAATGGGGGATGGTGGGGATGACTCCTTCCGACATCCCGGAGCCTGCATCCAAAAGCCAGGTTCCGCCTTCGGCCGAGCATGTTGAGCCGCACGGCCCGATCCAAAAAAAGGCGTGCAGCGCGCAGCAGGCGGTCGGGGCGATTCGCGATGGGGTGACCCTGGCCTGCGGCGGGTTTGTCGGCGCGGGGCACGCCGAGGCGCTGACAAGGGCTCTGCAAGCTCGCTACTTAAGCGAAGGCGAACCTCGCGATCTGACCCTCGTTTATGCCGCCGGCCAGGGCGATGGCAAAACACGAGGCCTGAATCATCTGGCCCACGCGGGGCTTCTACGTCGCGTCATCGGCGGCCACTGGGGTCTATGTCCTGGCCTGGGCAAACTTGCATTAAACGGCGAAATCGAAGCCTACAACTTTCCCCAGGGGGTCTTGTGCCAGCTTTACCGCGACATCGCGGCGGGCCGGCCGGGTTCCCTCACCCATGTCGGCATGGGCACCTTCATCGACCCGCTCAACGGCGGCGGCAAGCTGAACTCCCGCACCCGCGACGATCTGGTGGAACGGGTGACCCTGCGCGGTAAGGAATGGCTTTTCTATCACACTTTTCCCATCCACGCCGCCTTCATCCGCGCCAGCGCGGCCGACCCGTTCGGCAATCTCATCACGAACGAAGAAGCTTTGATCGGGGAAATCTTGCCCCTGGCCCAGGCCGCGCACAATCATGGCGGGCCGGTAATCGCGCAAGTGCGCCGCCTGCTCGCTTGGCCGCTGCCCCCCCAGCAGGTCAAGGTTCCCGGGCGGCTTGTGACTCATATCGTTGTGGCCGATGAGGAGGATCACTGGCAGACCTTCGGCGAGCGATTCGATCCCGCCTTTTGCTCGCCGACGCCCTGGGACATTCCTGGGCAAGCTTCGCACCGGGATCTTCCCATCGAGATGGCCGCGAAAGGAACTTGCGCGGTGGTGCGCCGCATCATCGCCGAACGCGCTTGCGACGAATTGCGGCCCGGCATGATCGCCAATCTGGGCATCGGATTGCCCGAAGGGGTTGCCGTCGTCGCCAACGAGCGTGGGCTGCTCGCCGACTTAACCCTGACCGTGGAAAGCGGTCCCATTGGGGGCGTACCGGCGGGCGGCTTGAGTTTTGGAGCGTCGCGTTACCCGCAGGCGATCGTGGACCAGCCGGCGCAGTTTGATTTCTACGATGGAGGCGGGCTCGATTTTGCCGCCCTGGGCGCCGCCCAGGTCGACGAACAGGGGAATGTCAACGTGTCGCGCTTTGGCCAGCGCTTCGCCGGTGTGGGCGGGTTTGTCAACATCTCGCAAAATGCCAAGCGCATCGTGTTTTGCGGCGCGTTGACGGCTGACGGCCTCAAGATCGCAGTCGAGGGCGACCGGCTGCGCATCGTCCAGGAGGGACGGGTCGCGAAGTTCGTCAACCAGGTGGAGCAGGTTTCATTTGCCGCCAACGAAGCGCGCAAGTCCGGCCGCGAGGCGCTGTTCGTCACCGAACGAGCGGTCTTTCGCTTGCAAGAGCAGGGCATCGAACTGATCGAGGCCGCTCCCGGGATCGACATCGAGCAGGATATTCTTAAGCAGATGCAGTTTCGACCGATCATCGGTCGCATTTCTCCCATGAAGATTCACAGCAGAGTTCGCGAATGAAACGAGTTGTCATTGTTGCGGCGAAGCGCACGCCTTTCGGCCGATTTCGCGGAGCGCTCGCGACCTTTTCCCCGGTCGACATGGCCGTGGCTGCCAGCGAAGCGGCAATTGGCAATTTGGACCGCTCCCTGATCGACCAGGTGATCCTGGGAACGGTGCTCGCGGCCGGGCAGGGGATGAATGTCGCACGTCAGGTTGGGGTAAGGTTAAACTTGCCACTCCGTGTGCCGGCCTGGTCGCTCAACATGATGTGCGGATCTGGCCTGCAAGCGGCACTCGCCGCGGTCAGTGCGATTCGCGCAGGCGATGCCAAGGTCATTCTTGCGGGCGGTAGCGAATCGATGTCGCAAGCCCCGCTACTCATCCCCAGACCGGCCCGGGGCCAGGCCCCCGATGCCGCCAACGCGGTCGATTCGATGATGCGCGATGGGCTCGTCGATACCTTTAGCCAACGGCTCATGGGAGTTCAGACCGAGGAGTTGGCTCGGGCATTCTCCATCAGCCGTTCGGAGCAAGATCTCATCGCCTTGCGCAGTCAGCATCTTTACGCCCGGGCCAAGGAAAGGCGGTTTTTCGAAGACTTCGTGATGCCCATGGGAGACGCTACCGCCGATGAGCACCCCCGGCCCGAAACGACCTGGGAGGCGCTGGCCTCATTGAAGCCGGCCTTCGATCCGGCGGGCACCGTCACGGCGGGGAATTCCTCGGGCGTGAACGATGGCGCGGCGATGATCTTGCTTGCCGAACGCGATTTCGCCAAGGCCAACGGCTGGTCCATTCTGGCGGAGTGGGTGGGTGGGATGGTCGTGGGTTGCGATCCGGCACGAATGGGACTGGGGCCGGTTCATGCCATCCGGAGTCTGTTCGAGCGACTCAAGATCGGCTGGAACGACATCGATGCCCTGGAAATCAACGAGGCCTTCGCCGCGCAGACGCTCGCCTGTTTGAAGGAACTCGAACTCACGCTGGAAGGTTCTTCGGATCTTGCGTTGGCGACGGCTCCCAGTGGACGAAACATTGCGTTCAATGCCGAGGGCGGAGCGATCGCCCTGGGGCATCCGATCGGGGCCAGCGGCGCGCGACTCCTTGGCCAACTGGCCTGGAAAATCGCTCGCGGCAACTCGCAATCCGCCATCGCATCTCTTTGCATTGGCGGCGGCATGGGGATTGCCGCACTTCTGCGCAGGCCGGATTGAGTCATGAAGGCTGTCATGGCGGCCTTGGGAAAATTCATGCGATTCCCAGAGGCCCCTGCCTGACTCTTTCTAGATTGGCAAGACGGTCGTGCCCGCAATCTGGTTTGCATATTTTCCCTTCTTGGACGACTGGGAGGATGGGTCATGGCAACGTTCATTACGACGATCATTTTCACCGAACAAGGGATGAAGGAAGTCGGTGACACGACGAAGCGAGCGGCCGCGATGAAGGCGGCCGCCAAAAAGATGGGCGTGAAGGTGACCGACATTTTCTGGACCCTGGGCGATCACGATGGCGTGCTCATCCATGAAGCGCCGGATGACGAAACGGCCACCGCATTTTTGCTGCACCTGGGAGCGCTCGGCAGCGTGCAAACTTCCACCGTGCGCGCCTTCACCGCGGCCGAGATGGACAAGGTCTTAAGCAGGCTCCAAGGATAACCATCGCCCGATGGACCTTGGACTCGACTGGGCCAGGGTGCCGTCTTCTCAACAACCAATGTGCTTTCTTTTCCGCCTTGTCGAGATCCGGAGTCGGGCTGCGCGTCAAATCGGCATGAAGGAAGCGGCTGGTCTCGGGTAAAGGCACGCGGACGTCGGCGATCCGTCGCACTTGTGCCGTGAGACCTTTCGGCTCCGAGCAATCGATCAGGTGGCTGCCGGCTTGCCGAACTTCAGACAAAAAAGTGCAGGTGATAACCGGCCACCAGGATCTTCTTGAGGTATCTGGGCGACCAGAACCCAATGAGCGTGCCGCGCACCTCTTTCAAGTTGAACTTGCTTTGCCCCGCCGCTGCTTCCACCAAGGGCACCCCTTCGCGACCGGCCGCACCGATTTTCTTCCCAGGGTGCAAAAGCATGGAGGCATTTAAGGCCAGCGGCCGGAAACGCCAGCCACATCGGTTACGACCGGCGGCGCGGACTCTTCTTACTGCGAACCCTATGGATTTTGTTGGCGGAAATTTCAGGTAAACGGCACGAAGGCTTCTGGTTCCCGAACTTCGAGGGAAAATAGAACAGGCGCGGATCGAAGCCAGGCATAGCCTGAATGTTGGGCAGGAGCGCAAGCGATGTCAGGGTTGCCAGCCGCGCAGGAAGCACCTCTTTGGATTCCGTCTCCCGCCACGATTCGTGAGGCGAACCTGACCCGGTTCGTGCAGCGGTTTCACCAAGCGCTGGGGATTTCCGCTCAAGTCCCTTACTCGAAACTCCACGAGTCTTCGATTCGCGAACCCGGCGCCTTTTGGCGTTGTGTCTGGGATTTTTGTCAAATCACGGGCGATCCTGGCGCCATTGCGCTCGTTCGCGGCCGCGGTTTTCTCAACGGGCAGTGGTTTCCCGAAGCTCGTTTGAATTACGCCGAGGCCTTGCTCAAACCCGCGCGGTTGAGCGACGATTCCGCGGGTGATGCGCTCGCCTTGATCGGCCTGGATGAATCGGGCCGCCGAATTGCCTTGAGCCGCCGCACCCTCGCCGAACAGGTGGCCGGGGTTGCCGGCTATTTCCGCTCACGAGGCATTCAGCCGGGCGACCGGATCGCCGCCGTGATTTCCAACATCCCCGAAGCGGTGGTAGCCATGCTCGCGGCGGCGGCCGTGGGCGCGATCTGGTCTTCCTGTTCGCCCGACTTCGGCGAAGACGCCATCTGCGACCGATTCGGCCAAATCGAACCGCGCATCCTTCTGACCGTGGGGCAAACCCAGTACAACCACAAGCCGGTTGCCTGCTTACAGCGCGTCGCTCGAATCCTGCCGCATCTGCCCTCGGTCAAGACGGTCATCACCATTCGTGCCGAGAACAGCGCCCAGGTTGATTTCAGGGATGGGGTCGAATCGATCTTGTGGGAAACGATCCTGACGGCCCAAGAACCGGATTGGAACTGGCCCCGATTTCCTTTCCATCATCCGCTTTGCATCCTCTACTCTTCCGGAACGACCGGCGTTCCGAAATGCATTGTTCATGGCGCCGGCGGCACGTTGTTGCAACATGCCAAGGAGCATGCCTTGCACTGCGACCTGAAGGCAGGGGACAGGCTGTTCTACTACACCACCACCGGTTGGATGATGTGGAACTGGCTGGTAGGCGCGCTCGCCTGCGACGCAGTGATCTGTCTTTACGATGGTTCGCCGCTGGCCGACGGCTGGGACACGCTCTGGAAGCTGGCGGCCGAAGTGCAATTCACCCACTTTGGCGCGAGCGCCCGTTATTTTGCCGCCATCCAAAAAGAAGGGGCGACCCCCGGCAAACGATATCCTCTTGCCCAACTGCGCTCGGTGCTGTCGACCGGATCGCCGCTTCTTCCTGAGTCGTTCGACTGGATCTACCGCGAGGTCAAGGGCGACATCAACCTCGCTTCGATCTCAGGCGGCACCGACATCGTCTCCTGCTTCGTGCTGGGCAATCCTTGCCTTCCCGTTTACCGCGGTCAGATTCAATCCAAGGGACTGGGCATGGATGTGCGTATCTTCAATGAGTCGGGCAACGCCGTCATCGGCCAAGCGGGCGAACTCGTCTGCACCACTCCGTTTCCCAGTATGCCGGTCTATTTCTGGAACGATCCCGACGGCCGCCGCTACCACGCCGCCTACTTTGAACGGTTTGCGGGAATCTGGTGCCACGGCGACTGGGCGCTCGAAACCGAGCAGGGTGGCTTTGTCATCTTTGGCCGAAGCGACGCCACGCTCAACCCAGGCGGTGTGCGCATCGGCACCGCGGAGATTTACCGACAGGTCGAGACCTTTGCCGCGATCGCCGAAAGCCTGGCGACGGCGCTACGCGATGACGGCGATGAACGGATTGTGCTGTTTGTCAAAATGCGCCCCGCGGAAGTGTTCTCCAGTGCGCTCGCCGATGCAATCAAACTTCGCCTGCGCGAACGCTGTTCCCCAAGGCATGTCCCCTGGGCCGTCGTGGCCGCGCCCGATTTACCGCGAACAATCAGTGGCAAACTATCGGAAATCGCGGTAAGAAATGTCCTCAACGGGACCGATCCAGGAAATCAGTTGGCTCTCGCCAATCCGGAATGCCTTGCGTTCTTTCGGGATTGGCGCCAATCCCTTTCGCAAAAACCACCGTCAGGAACAGATTCCGCCCCGCCCATCGATTCGAAGGAGAATCGAACATCGAACGAGTCTGACATTACCGCCAAGGAGACCAGCCATGAGTTCTCTCGACGCATTTCCCCTTCGTAAGATCGATCATGTCCGCTTTTTCGTCGGCAATGCCCGCCAGTCGGCCTACTTCTACCGCAACGCCTACGGTTTCGATGTGGTCGCCTACGCCGGCTTGGAAACCAAAGTCAAGCATGAAGCCGGCTATGTCGTCAAGCAAGGGGGCATTACTTTTGTCTTGATGTCACCCTTGAAGGCCAGCCACCCCGACGCCTCGCGGTTGATCCTCCATGGAGATGGCGTTGCCGACATCGCATTGCAAGTCGATGATGTGAGGCGCTCTTACAATTTGGCCGTCGAGCGCGGAGCGACCGGTGTCGTGGGACCGCGAGCGATTGAAGATTCGTTTGGAATTTACGAATTCGCGACGATTCGCGCTTACGGCGACACGACCCACACTTTCGTCAATCGTGACCGCTACAACGGCGCCTTCGCTCCCGGATTCGATCCGATCGATCCAGCGCGCTATAGCCCCTCCACTTACCATCCGACCGGCCTGCTTGCTATCGATCACATTGTTGGCAATGTCGAGGAAGGCCGCATGGACGAATGGGTGGATTTTTATCGCAAAGTCCTCGGTTTTGAGCAGTTGGTTTCCTTTGACGATCAAGACATTTCGACCGAGTATTCGGCGCTCATGTCCAAGGTGGTGCAGGGGGGACGCGGCCGCATCAAGTTTCCAATCAACGAACCGGCCAAAGGCCGCCGCCGCAGCCAGATCGAGGAGTACATCGACTTTTATGGCGGAGCCGGGGTCCAGCACATTGCCATGGCGACCAACGACATCGTCAAAACCGTGCGAGCACTCAGGGCCAACGACGTGTCGTTCCTACGGGTGCCGCGCGCCTATTACGACACCCTGGTCGATCGCATCGGACCCATCAAGGAGAATGTCGAGGAACTGGCCGACCTGGGAATCCTCGTCGACCGCGATGACGAGGGGTACATGCTCCAAATCTTCACGAAACCGGTGCAGGATCGGCCCACTTTGTTCTTTGAAATCATCCAGCGCGAAGGCTCCAAGAGTTTTGGAAAGGGCAACTTCAAGGCGCTTTTCCAGGCGATTGAACGCGAACAAAACTTGCGCGGGACGCTGTAGGATTAGGGCTTCATCCCTTGCCAGGAATGCGCGGTTTTGCGGAATGGAAAATCTTGCGAATCTGCGCGAGCTTGGAAAAATCACTCCCATCTCTTTCTGTCCGGGTCTCCTGGAAAGGAATCGAACATGGCGCCCCTGCCGCTACCGCCGCTTCGCAGCATCCGCGATTTTTATGCGTACGAACAGCATGTAAAAACCTGCCGAGCTCAGCGAGGTTTGGGGATGGTGCCGCAGTGGTACGAGGTGCCCGTCTTCTATTTCTCCAATCCGGCGGCCATCATTGGCCACGGCGATCCGGTCTTTGCACCCAAGGCAACCAAGGAACTCGACTTTGAACTGGAGATCGCGGCGATCGTGGGCCGCGAAGCCAGCGACCTTCCTGCCGACGATTCAGCCATGGACGCGGTTGCCGGCTTCACCATTTACAACGACTGGTCGGCGCGCGATTTGCAGCGTCAGGAAATGGCGGTTGGTCTGGGGCCGGCCAAAGGGAAGGATTTTGCCAATGCCCTGGGGCCGGCGCTGATCCCGTTCGCGGACCTGGCCGATTGCTATCGCGAGGGGCGACTTCATCTGGAAATGACCGCCGCCATCAATGGCCGAGTCGTTTCACGCGCCAACTCGGGCACGATGCACTGGACCTGGCCGCAATTGCTTGCTCACGCAAGCCGGGATACCCGCCTGCTGCCAGGCGATGTGATCGGTTCGGGCACGGTCGGCACCGGCTGCATCCTCGAGCTGACGCCCGAAAAGGTCGGTGGCTGGCTGCAACCGGGGGATGTCGTGCGCCTGGAAATCGAGAGGCTGGGAGTGCTCGAAAACCGAGTCGCGAAGCGGTGATCCAAATCGGCCACGTTGAGAAGGGACGAAGATCATGCCTCAGTATTTGCAGCGCGGTTCGATTCCGCCAAAGCGTCATACGATGCACCCTCGCGACCCTGGTTACAAGAGCGAAGGGATCCATTACGAGGAAGTGATCACGACCCAGGGGTTCAGTCGCGCCTACAGCATCGTTTACCACTTGCGACCTCCAACCCGGGTCATTCGAGTGGAGGCCGCCGGGACAAAGCCGATCGCGCTCGCCGAACGATCCACTTTGCAGCACATCCACCTCAAAACAGCGTCGATGCCAGCTTCCGGTGATCCCATCAGCGGTCGCGTTCCCTTGTTTTGTAACGCCGACATGATCCTCTCTCGTTGTCGGCCCAAAGAGCCGCAGCAAGTGCTCTACCGCAATGCCCGCGCAGAGGAGCTGCTCTTCGTTCAGCACGGCAAAGGCCGTTTGCGGTCGATGTTCGGCGATCTGCCGTTTCGCCCAATGGACTACATCGTCATTCCCAAATGCACGACCTACCTGATCGAGTTCGATCCCGATCCCACGCCGCCCGATATGCTCGTGGTCGAATCGAATGGCGATCTGGGCTTTCCGCCCCGGTATCTCAACCCGGACGGGCAGTTTCGCTTAGGCGCTCCTTTTTGCGAGCGCGATCTCCATGGGCCCGCTGCGACCGCACCCCTGGACCTGGAAGGGGAATTTGAACTCTTGATCAAGGACGGGGAAACCTGGACCAAATACCTGCTCGCTCATCATCCTTTCGATGTCGCGGGTTGGGACGGAATGGTTTACCCGTTCACCTTCAACGCCGACGATTTTGAACCGATCACCGGCACGATCCATCAACCGCCGCCGATTCACCAGACGTTTCAAGGGTCGGGATTTGTCGTATGCACCTTTGCACCGCGCATGCTCGACACGCATCCGCTGGCGATCAAGGTGCCCTATGCCCATAGCAACGTCGAGTCGGACGAATTGCTCTTTTATGTCCGCGGCCAGTTTGGTAGCAGGCGTGGCGTCGAGATCGGCTCGATGACCTTGCATCCGCACGGCATTCCTCACGGACCGCATCCGGGCACGATTCAAGCGAGCCGGTCGGTGCAGGCGACCAATGAACTGGCCGTCATGGTCGATACTTTCCGGCCGCTCTCGATGTGCGCGGGGGCTGTCTTGTTAGAAGATCCCAAATATCCTTATTCCTGGCTGGATTGAGCATGCAACTGGAAGTTTCGAAGATGGGCGTGGTGGCGGCTTACCGGATGCTGACGGGCTTGATCACTCCCCGGCCGATCGCCTGGGTGACCACGATTTCCGCCACCGGAGTCGTCAATTTAGCGCCTTTCAGCTTTTTCAATCTCTTTGGCGCGAACCCGCCCATTGTGGTCTTTTCGCCGACCTTGACCCGGGCCGCAGCGAAAAAAGACACGCTCAACAATATCGAGGCCAACGGCGAATTCGTCATTCATGCCTCGACGGAATCCCATGCCGAACAGATCAACCAAAGTAGCGCATCCTTGCCCCCGGAAGAAAGCGAACTGACAGGACTCAGCCTGGCAACGGTGCCCTCCGTGCTCATCAGGCCGCCGCGGCTACGCGATGTCCCCTTTGCCCTGGAATGCAAGCTGCACCAAGTGATTCCGATTGGCCAGGGAGCGATCGGGACAAATCTGATCATCGGCGAGGTATTGATGATTCATGTGGACGAGGCCGTGCTCGACGCCGAAGGCCAGCCCGACCCCAGAAAAATTCGTTCGATTGCTAGGCTGGGCGGCGAGTACTGGTGCAAGACGCAGGATTTGTTCACGATGGTTCGACCGGGTTGATCGAAGGCTTTTTCATCTGAAAGGAACCAAGCAAAAACTCTTCTCACGCGGAGCCGCGGAGAGCACGGAGAAGAAGTCAAAAAAACCAAACCACGGGAGGGTCGCTGCAAAGAGTGAATTTCCTTCGCGTCTTTGCGGACTTTGCGCCTTTGCGTTGAATGGATTCGCTGGCCCCCTGGGCAGAGCGCGCGGAGAAAATACCAAGCAGGCCAAAACATGGCATAACAGAGCCAAAACTTATGTGTTAGGCTACTTCGCGTCTTTGCGGGCTTTGCGCCTTTGCGTTCCATGGATTCGCTTGACCCTCTGGCTGGGTCACCCCAGAGCTGCCTTTCTCTATTTGCCATTGTTCTGTTTCGTTTTGAGGAGCTTTGCCACCTCTTCCTGCAGAAATCCATCGGGCAGGTCTTTGAAACAAATGACCCCCTTCTCATCGAGCACGAAAACGGTTGGCCAGCGACTGATATTCCAAGCCCGGCCGATCGGACCGGTGAGGTCTTCGTCCCACCAGCAAGGCCAGTCGTTACCTTCGGTTTTACGGCGTTCCTTGACGGGGGCCGGATCGGTGTCGTTATTCACTTCGAGAATCACGAACGGCTTTCGCTCGTGGGACTTGGCCATTTGTCGAAGGTGCGGCTTCATCGCTTTACACGGTCCACACCAGTCGCCGCAGAACACAAGTACGACGACTTTGCCGCGATATTCGCTGAGTTTGAGGGGGTTGCCATCCAGATCCTTGCCTTGGATTTCCGGTGCCGTCTTTCCCACGGCGAGATTTTCCAGCGAATACAGGGCACGCTCTGCGGCTGATCCAATTGTCTCCGGATCTTGAGCTTGTCCTTCAGATTGCATCCCCACGTCGGCGTATTCTTTTTTCAATGTTGAGTACAGCGCTTTTGCCCTGGCCTCCACGGCGTCCGCCTCGACAGTGCGCAACCTCGCGAGTCGTGGTTCCTGACCCATGAACGCCTTCGCCAGCCCTGGCGTTTGGCTAAGCAGCCGGGCTCCCTCCGCCTGCTCGACTAAGGATCGGGCTAAGGTGAACCCTGCCCGGGCCCGGATCGAGCGATCCGGGTTTTTTTCCCAGGTCATACGCAACAAGTCGGATGCGTCGTCGCAAAATTGTGGCCGGAGGTAGGGCAGGAGTCGGTCCAATTCTTTACTCATCAAAAAATGCGTCTTTACGAAGGCGGTGGCCGTTCGGCCCAGATCTCCAAATTTCCCATCACCACCACTTGAGTTGTGTAGCGCGAATACGAGCGCGTCGACGGTCTCGGGCTCTTTCGGGTATCGCTTGGCCAAATCCACGGCTCTCGCAGTCAATGCATGGATGTCATCCGATCGCTTCACGTCAGCCAGTTGCCGTTCCTCGGCAGTTTTGGCTTTTTCGTAGTCTTTGGCGAATTTCTCGTTCAAAACCTGATATTCGGAGGCAATTCGGTGCCATTCTTGCTTGGCCGGCGTTCCGGTGATAAGAGGAGCGGAAGGCGCCGAGACTGGCAAATTCTCCCCCACTTCCACGGTTTTGATCGCTTGATCGCTCAGTCGCACCACGCGAATCTCGGCCGGCTGCGGAATCTCGGCCGGCTGAGTAAACAACGCGATCGTCTGGTCCATCGGAGAGAACAAGGGCCACACCCGGTCCGTCTCAAACAATTGTTTACCCGATGGTGATGGCAATTCTTTGCCGGTAGCCACGTCCCACACAAATAGGGTTGACTGGTGCGCAGTCTGTGCCTTACGCACCAACCCAAGCAGCATCGAGCCCGTCGGTGAAAGGTTCAAGCTAACAACCTCGCCAGCAGGTTGCAAAACTAGGCGTTCCTTCTTCTGTGCGACATCCCAGAAGACAATCTCCATGTTGCTCTTCCAGGCCGCGATGCGTTCATAAATTACTGTCTTCCCGTCTGGAGTCAGGATGCCATCGCCCCGAGTCATCGCGGCCATCGTTTTCCCAGGCAAGCGGACAAGTTCCTGACCCGTCGCAGCATCCCACAATCGCATCTCGAGTGGTGTTTTTTTTCGCAATGCCGCTGGGGCCGTATTGTCCCAAATCAGTTTGCCATCGGGCTGGAGTGCGTAGCGCACGCCCTGGGTGAGAAGTAGTTTTGCGTCGGAGGAAAACTGCGCGATGACTCCCGACGTCGTGATGCCTGTCAATTTCGCCCGCTCATTGCCCGTGCCGGCATCCCATAGCTTCACTACGGCACCTGGCAACTGGGTCGCGATCGATCCTCCATCCTTGGAGAAGACTGGCCAGAATCCTTCCAACGTTGCGCGTTGTTTGCCCGTGGCAACCTCCCACAGCGTTGCGCGCCCGTTTGCCGAGGCGGCAAAGAGCAAAGACCCGTCTGGCGAAAACATCAAGAGATCAAGATTGTTCGTGTTTGGCCGTGGACCGGCGTTGAGGCTTCGGACTTCCTGGAGGGTATTCAGATCGACCAAGATAACGCTCTCCCCCCGGCGCACGGCAAGCAAGTTATCTTTAGGACTGAACATGCTTTCCCGGCCGGGGATGCGCGCCCGCTCTCTACCGGTTATGGCTTCGACCAGCGTGATTTCCGGGGTTCTTGGTTTGTCGGGGACGGTGGTTACGCCTCCGAACAGGGAGACCCATTTGCCGTCCGCGGAAAAGCTAGCACTTTTCACATAGTGTTCGCCATAACGCGCCTTGACGTTGTAGCGAGCCTGTTCCTTCCAGGTTTCCGTGTTCCAGAATTGGAGTAAGTGCGCAGAGTTGACCGTCGCAAACAGCTTTCCGTTTGGGGAATAGGAACCGTTCGCTTCGCCGTCGAAGCCCCGGATCCGGGCGGATTCTTGCCAGGTGGCTTGTCCAGACGCGTTGTCCGACGGACCGGCGAAACGCTGGAGGGCCGCCAATCCGCTCGCGGCGGCGGCGACAAACACCGTGATCCAGATCAAGCCAACGATGAGTCTTTTGATTTCCATTGTCTGTACCACCTCCTGAGCTAAGAAACTGGCTCCGGTGGATGGCGGTGACCCGTGCGGAATGTTCATCGAGGCTTCTACCGTAGCGGCTTTCAACATCGCCGGCACTGCCGGCAATGAGACCAGGGCCGGCCACACGGTCGCGAGCCCACGGCGCTTCAAGCGTTCCTGCAACATCGTGCGAGCCCGGGCTAACCGGCCGGACACCGTCCCTTCCGGCCATCCCAGGTTTCGCGCCGCCTCGGGTTTCGTGAGCCCCTCCAAACCGCAAAGAATGAGCGGAATTCGGAAACGTTCCGGTAATCGGCCCACCTCTTCGAGAATCGTGTCGCAGGCCTCTTTTGAGTTCACCAGTTGAGCCGGATCAG
The DNA here is from genome assembly GCA_965226945.1 of Gemmataceae bacterium. Lineage (GTDB taxonomy): Bacteria > Planctomycetota > Planctomycetia > Gemmatales > Gemmataceae > SYLG01. Next base: position 7,035,790 of record OZ245717.1, read on the forward strand.
GAACGGTCCGGTCGGCCTGGCGAGGGTCACGCGTGCGGACGATTTCCCTGCGGCGAGCTGCCCGCGCGGTGCGGTCCGCCACGCCATAAAGCCAATTGGCCAGGGATTTTTTTTGACATTCGTTTTGACATCGAATCGATGCGGCCTTTTGCACCATGACAATGAATGTCGCCTGGAAAGCATCCTCGGCACTTTGTTCGTTGCGAAGAAGGCGCAGGCAAACGGCCCAGACAAGCTGGCCATACCGATGAAGAATCGTGGTCAACGCGATCTGGTCCCGAGAGACGGCGATCGCCCGAAGCAGTTCGGCATCGCTTCGTTCTGAACTGCCGCTTTCCGCATCCAGTTGACGCAGAAGATAGCCGAGCATTGTCGTCGTCATGATTCTTGCCTCGAGCCCACCCTTATTAATGTCTTAAGGCCAGCGGATCGGTACGTGTTTTCCCAAAACAATTTTCACGCGGAGCCGCGGAGAGCACGGAGGGGAACACAAAAAACGATTCAAGAAGTTCCCATCGAATTTTCGGTGCTCTTTCCCGTTAAAAGAGCACCGAGCAAAGATCATCTAAACGCGGAGACACGATGCGGGCGGATGGGATGGCAAAAAACGATTTCACGAGGGTTTGGCCGGTTTGACGGAAAATGTTCTTGCTGCAAGAAGCCGTGCAACAAGCATTTTCACGCGGAGCCGCGGAGAGCACGGAGAAGAAGGCAAAAAACCAAACCACGGGAGGGGAGCCTGCAAATAGAGAACCGACTTCGCGTCTTTGCGGCCTTTGCGCCTTTGCGTTGATTGGATTCGCTGGCCCCCTGGGCAGAGCGCGCGGAGAAAATACCAAGCAGACCAAAAAACGGCATAACCGAGCCAGAACTTACGTGTTAGGCTCCTTCGCGTCTTTGCGGCCTCTGCGCCTTTGCGTTAAATGGATTCGCTTGACCCCAGTCAATTCCCCGTCTGACGCTGAATGCAATAGAGCGCCCGATTGGAACGCAGGAACAGGCGGTCGCCCGAAATGGCGGGGCTGGAGTTGAAGTCGGAGTCGTCGAGGTCGATTTTGTTGATTCCCACCAAAGAGAACTGAGGCGACGCCTTGAAGATCACCGTGCCGCTCTGGCGGGTCACGCCCACGATATTGTCGCCAGCGAGGATGACGCTGGCGTAGACCGGTCGCGAAGCGCCGTCGCCACCGCCGATGGGAAGTCTTTGTTGATAGACGATGTTGCCGGTTTCGATTTCGGCGCAGCAGGCCTGGCCGCGGTCGTTCAACCAGTAAAGGTGCTTGTCCTTAACCACGGGGGAGGGGACATAAGACGACTTGCTCCCTTTCCAGAGCACGTGGGTTTGCGTGACGTCGCCCCTTCCCCCCGCTTTCAGCGCGAACGAACCGGTGTTGGGATAGCCACCGAAGGCAATGACAGTGTCGTTGGCCACAGCAACCGAGGGAGAGATATTGCCCGTTAGGGGAGAATGAGCAAACCAGAGGAGCTTGCCGGTGTCGGGGTTGATCCCCCAGACTTCACCCGGAAGCGCGAGGACCAGTTCCGTTTTCGTGGTTGCGGCATCGGATCTTGCGGCAACCGGTTCCATAAGGACGGGGGTGCCATAACAAAGTTCGAGCGATGCCCCTTTCGCTTCCCAGACGATGCTGCCGGTTTTCTTGTCGAGCGCCTTGAGCGATCGGCTTTCTTCCGAGGCGTTGACAATGACCAACCCCTTGTAGAGGACCAAGCTCGCGGCCGATCCCCAGCGCCGATTGGAAGAACTCGTTCCCACCGAAGTTTGCCACAGTTGACTTCCCGCGAAATCGAAGGCGACGACGCCCGATTTTCCGAAGAACGCGAAGACGGTTTGCCCGTCGGTGACGGGTGTCTGGCTGGCATAACCATGCTCGGTGAGATATCCACGGTAGGCATCCTCCGGTGCGGCGGAAGGAACGGTTTTGGTCCAGACGATTTTGCCCGTGCTTTTGTCGACACGCACCAGATGCCGCACAAGATCGTTCGGCCTGCCGCTCGAACCCTCGCCATAGCCGGAATAGCAGGTGACAAAAACACTGTCTCCCCAGACGATCGGAGACGAAGACCCCGGCCCGGGAAGATCGGTCTTCCAGGCCAGGTTGGAGGAAGAAGACCACTTTTCGGGAAATTGAGCCGTGGCCGCGACCCCGGTCCCAAGCGGGCCGCGGAAGCCGGGCCATTGATCGGGGCCGGGGCGCATGTCCTTCTCGGCGGCCACGGTTGCAGCCTGGGCCGCAATGTGTTGAGTGGGGGGATTTTGCGCCGGACCGCTTGAGTCTTCCGCGGCAAAGTCTTCGATCTTGGGTCTGGGATCACCGCGAAACCAGGCTCGCTGAAGGAAGAAACCACCGGCCGCCAGAGCGGAAATGGCTGCCAGAGAGATCGCGGCAAAAACGATGCGTTTCAGCATGAGGGACAACCAGCGGGGATCGACGAGGGTTCGAATTCTGGGCCAGAAAGCAGCCAATCATCGATGGTTGGTATCGATGATCGGCGCCAGGCTCCATTGCGATGATAGCCGGTCCACCTGAACGCCGGATGAAGTTGCATGGCACTTAGCGAATGGCTGGGCCAGGGGGGACGGGGCAACACGCTCAAAGATTGATCGAGTTCGCGAAAGTGCAGGAATCGCAAAACAAAGCCCGCCGTGAGCTTGCGCAATGGCTGCTTAACGGCCGGCGAGTTTGGCCAGGGTCTTTTTCATCAACGCTTCGCTCGGTGCCGCGAGCGCGACGGTTGGCTCGTAGCCGCCTTGAGCAAACGCCGAATCGATCGGGATGTAACCGGGGCCGTCGTCGCCGTAGCCGCTGACGATGGTGAAGCGGTCTCCGGCGAGTTCCTGGGCGAAAAGCTGATATTCGATGAACGGTTCGCCAGGAAGCGAGATCCAGAGCACCTTACCGAAATCGAGCGCGGCGGTGTGAACCGGCCTGCTGACCCGATCGAGCCAGGCCAGTTGATAGGCGGCGTTCCCCCGGGCCGAAGGCGCAGCCTTTTTGTTTTCCAGGACTTTCCAACTCTGCTCCGTGCTGAACTCGGGTTCCCGCCGCGCGGCGAAGGGAATGGGGCAATGCCGGAAAATCGGCATTTCCAGCGGGATCTCGGTGCGTTTCTCCCAGGACTCGTCCATCGCCTTTTCCAGTTGACTGGCCAGGCGGATTTTCGACTCCGGCGTCCCGTCGTTGTACTTTCCCGCGGTGATGTTGCCGGCACAGCCGGTGGCGTAGATGACAAACCCGCCCTGTTTTTGCTCCCAATTTCTCCTTGCCAGGGCGGTAAAGTCGGCGGACACTTTCCCCTCGCCATAGCGGCTCATCGGGTGAGTGGCGTAGGTGTGTACCGTGACAATGGGCTGATTTCCTTGCAGGAACGAGAGCATCCGCAGGTAGGGGTCGATCAAGCCCTCGGGGGCCTCGCGAGCGGCAGCATCCTTGGTGAAACTGGTGCGGGTAAATTTGACCAGGCCATTGGATCCCAGGACCCGTCTGGCAGAAGCGACCGCTTCGACCTTGGCCTTACCGTAGGCCATGCGATCGACTTCCCGCCCCTTGGTGAGCGCTTTTTTCACCGTCTCGCTTAGACGAGAAACGACAAGATCGAAAAAGCCTAAGTCCATGCTTGCAGGACCATGCACCGAGTCGAGATAGCCCTGCGCTCCCACATCGGTGAACGGGGCATCGTGCGGGTGAACACAGTGAATCCAGACCCGCTCCGGCGTGGTGCGGGCTGCCTCGGCCAGAGCGGTTTGCAAAGCGAGATGAGCTCGATTGCGAATGCCCACCCAGTCGAATTCGCAAAAAACCCAGGGGGCTTCGTTACCGGCAAAGACAAACCCGCGCGCCTCGAGCGGATCAAGAACACTCCGCGCCGGCGTGATCCAACCGCCGCAGAGCGGGTGCCCCTTGGGAGGGGTGACATCGACCGAGAATGGGAAGATAAGCGCTTTCAAGATCGCCTCCAACTCCTTCTCACCGCCGGATGTAGATCAGTTGAGAAAGAAGAATAGACAAAAAGAGCGAGAGTTCGCGGGGCGTCCGGGTGGGTATGCGGCAGACCTGATGGCTGGGGGCCATCTGCCAAGACGCGTCCTGGAATCTTATACCGCGTGGGATCAAATGGGGGATCAACTCAGGGCGCTGGCGCGGTTTTTGTAATCGTTCATAATCCGTGGCGCGGCTTCCACTTCCAGCCAATGCACCGGCTTGGGAGCAGACGAGGCGGCAGATTCGGGCAAACCCAATCGACCGCTACGCCGTATTTGAGGCAAGGCTAGAGGTGAAACCAGGCTGCTTGCCTTGCCGAATGGCTGCCGATTTCCGTGGGAAGAACAAGGAATCGATTCGTACTTGCGCCGGAAAACTGTGGTTGGCGGCACTCCCAAGGCGCGGGCGAAGGCCGAATTCCCTCGTGTCCTGCCTTGCTCTGGATAAAATTCCCGTATTCCTCCCCATCTCGCTCGATCAGGAGACCTACCTATATGAAACCATTCTTTCAGAATCCCAAGCATCTCGGTGCGTTTGCCATCATGGCAAGCCTGATGTGCGGCTTTTCGGCGATCGCCTACCAGGATTCCGCGGGCCGTGCGAAGAAAGTAAACCCCGCGCAAAAAGAAAACCCAGCGGAAAAAGCGCCAGTTTCGGCCAATGAAAAAGAACTGCGCGACGCGGGTCAGGCGTTCGCCGAAGCGTTCAATCGCGGCGATGCCAAGGCGCTGGCCGAGCAGTGGACTGAGGCCGGGGAATACAGCAACGAAAACGGGGTCTTTCTCAAGGGCCGTCCGGCCATTCAAAAGGCTTATGAGTCGTGGCTGGCCACCCATACCAAGCCGACGATCAACGTCAAAATCGACAAGGTTCGAGTACTTTCCAAGGATGCGGTTTGGGTGGAAGGGGCTCTTGAGTTTCAGGGACATCCCGACGGTCCGCCCGAGCATTCGCGTTTCAAAACCTTGCGCGTGCGCGAGGATGGCAAGTGGCTCATCGCCGAGTCGCTCGAAATCGGCGCTTCGGAATCGTCCTTGGGAGAGCTTGCCTGGCTGCTTGGGGAGTGGAAGGCGTCTACCGCGGATGTCGATGTTACCCTGGTGGTAACCCCCTGGCTGGGGAAGGGTTTCTTCAAGGCCGATTTCAAAATCCGCCGCAAGGGGGAGCCTGAGATGGAAGGGTTCCAGGTGATCGGCAAGGATCCCCGCACCGGCGGCTTGCGTTCCTGGATCTTCGAAACCCAGGGCGGTTCCGGTGATGGGAAATGGGTTTACGACGGTCACAAATGGGACCTGGAAATCCAGGGCTACTTGGCCAGCGGCGTTCCTTATAGCTCGGTGCAAATATTCAGCCCGCTGGGTAAAGATGCATTTTTGTGGCAATCGATTGAACGGTTTGCGGGCGGCTACAACATGCCCGACACCCACCCCTTGAAGCTGCAGCGAACCAAGTAGGTTCTCAGGCGATCCTGAGCTTCCCCGGTTGAAGCAAAGAGATTTTTGAGATCTTTCAATCGCTGATTGGCGAACATGCGGACAACTAACTGAAGAATTCTAGACAGACAACGGGAAATGACGGAGGCGATGATGATGTGGTCAAATCAAGCAAAAGCAACGATCTGGATTGGCCTTGGGGTCATGATGGGATGCGGCGCGGCGGCGGCGCTGGCCCACGGGTTTGAAAGTGGCGCCGGCCATGGAGGCGGCGGTGGCGGCCGGGGTGGTTTCGGAGGCGGAGGCGGCGGTGGCCGGGGCGGCTTTGGCGGGGGTGGCGGCGGTTTCGGCGGAGGAGGCGGCCGCGGCGGCATCGGCGGCGGTGGCGGGAGTTTTGGTGGAGGGGGCGGTAGCCGTGGTGGTTTTGGAGGAGGGGGCGCAGACCGGGGCGGTTTCGGAGGAGGTGGCGGCGATCGCGGCGGCTTCGGCGGGGGTGGCGACCGGGGCGGCTTCGGAGGCGGCGGCGACCGGGGCGGCTTCAGCGGAGGCGGTGATCGGGGCGGCTTCGGCGGCGGCGACCGTGGCGGAATTAATGGCGGTGGCGACCGTGGTGGCTTCGGCGGTGGCGACCGTGGCAATGTCAGTGGCGGCGAAGGCAATCGCGGCGGCTTCGGCGGTGGGGACCGTGGCAACGTCAGTGGAGGTGAAGGCAATCGCGGCGGTTTCGGCGGTGGGGACCGCGGCAATGTCACTGGTGGCGAAGGCAATCGCGGCGGCAACATCGGCAATCGCACCGGCTCCATCGATGGCGGCAATAACAACCGCAACAACAACATCGGTAACGGCAATCGCAACTTCGACAACAACGGCAATCGCATCAACAACAACGAGGTCAACAACTTCAATCGCAACGGCACCGCGAACCGGTTTCCCGGCGAGCTCAATTTGTCCAACTACAATCGCGGCAATCTGGCGGGGGGCATCAACTCCTACTCCCACACGAATCTGGTGAACCAGGGGAATGTCGTACGAGGGAATTTCTATGGCGGCGGCTATTACAACCGAGGTTGGTACAACGGCCACTTCAATAACTGGTGGCCAGGCGGTTACTATGGCGGCGGCCTCTGGGCCGGATTGACTTTCGGTTCGCTGGCCGGCTTCTGCAATTTCGCGCCGGTTGCCATCCCTTACAACTATGGGACGAACGTGGTGTACACCGGCGACACCGTCGTCGTGAACGGCACGTCGGCCGGAACTCCGGCGCAATATTATGAGCAAGCCACCGACATCGCTTCGAAGGGGGCGGACGCGACGATTGCGAAGACGGCCGAGTGGCAAGTGCTCGGTCTTTATGCTTTGAGCCGCGACGGTGAGAAAGACTCGTCCAACCTCCTGCAACTGGCAGTGAACCGCGACGGAATCATCCGTGGCAACCTTTATAACTCGGTTTCGGACACGACCATGCAAGTCAATGGTTCGGTCGACAAGAAAACCCAGCGAGCCGCCTGGACCGTGGCGGACAAAAAAACCACCGTTTATGAAGCAGGCATCATGAACTTGACCCAAGATCAGGCGACCTGCCTTGTCCACTACAGCGACAAGCGGACGGGCCAGCTCATTCTGACCCGGCTTAAAGAACCTGACCAGGGCGGCAGTTCTTCCAGTGCAGAAGGCGCGGGCGCGCCCTGATGAACTGAGCGATCTAAAAGGCTCGGCTAACTGGCTTCCATGGCACCAAACCGTCCCCATTCTGGGACGGTTTTTTTTTGCTTATTTTCTCATTTTCTTATTGGATATCTTTATTATCGCAATTGACGCATTTTGGCGTTACCAGCCAAAGCGCGGCGTGAACGGATCTTCCAGGGGTTCTTCGGAAAAAGACAACGCCTGGTCGAGTAGTTCGGCCCCATGATTTTGCGGCGTCAGCGACGCGATCGTGGTCATTGGAGTGCGGGGGGAAGTGGAATCCTGGGGTCGAATCCGACGCAAAAGCGATGCGAATCCTTCTCCATAAAGCGGCTGATGGAGGGAATATTCCGCCAGAGCATGAAGCGATAGGTCGCCTTCGTGTGTCGAAAGAGCGTATGCGGCGCGGTCGCTGAAAACTCCCAGACGATCCAGGCACAAGCTTCCGCGATGGTCCGCCAGCGCCAAAGCCGATTCATCGCTCAGCGTGATCAGACCATTCAACTGGAGGTCGCCGCGATGTTCGGCCAAGAGTTTTGCGGTGTTTTGAGGCAATTCGAGCAGGCCGCTCAATTGGAGCGGCCCTTCATGGTTTTTCAAGAACATGGCACAAGACGAGTCGAGTTCCTTCAATCCATTCAGCGACAAAACCCCTCCGTGACTGGCGAGAGCCCTTGCAACGGGTGGGGTGAGCGCGGTCAAGCCATCCAGGATGAGCGGGCCGAAATGCCCCGCCAGCGGCAATGCCAGGTTGAGCGACAGGGCATGCAAAAAAGGAATTTCGAGCGGTTTGCCGCGGATCTGTTCCAGATAACGAAAGGAGAGGGGAGAAAGGAAGCCGTTGGTTTTGGAGATCGCTTCCAGATCCCGCTCAAACCAATCTTTTTTGTCATGCACCGTCGAGCCCATCGGATTTCTCCCTGGGAAATGGGGCTAGGTTTAAACTACCCTACCGGAGTCTGATTGGCTTTGGGAATCGGGAAAGTTCCTCGAATTAAGGGATTGTAAAGCGCTTCCTTTTGCCTTGCGATTCCTCCATGTTCCTCGGCGAAAAATTGGTTGTTGTGATTGAAGAGATGGAAGAAATAGTGCTTTGTATGAAGTGAAAAATATGGAATTTGAACCCTTAGGAAAGTTTGGAGGGGCCGGGATTTCTTGAGCAACTCGCGATCGGTGCGCGGGGGCATCGGTGCGATCACGCGCTGGGTAGGAAAGTGAGATTTCTCAAGTGTCCAAGCAAGATCTTGAGGATCCAAGTTGAGGGTGACTGTTGAGGGAGGTTCTGTCGCTCCCCTATCGAAGAGTGGCGTATTCCGTTCGGCGGTGTCGTGAGTTCGCCAACAGACCAAAGAGGAAACGTCGAGGATATCACCAATTGACAAGATTATTGCAGTGATTGCTTGCGAAGCTGGCCAGAGTTATTTGATATCGGTAGAGGGTGTTGGCGGCAGATCATTTTCGTGGCCATCCGGCAGCTGGGTTTGGCTCTGAATCTTTGGATGAGCAAACTCAAAATGAGGATCGTCTCATGGAAGGGATGGGGGTCGTAGGCGAGCTTCCTCTGTTGGGTGAACCCACGACAAAGCGTCGATTTCCCCTCATTCCTTTCATCTAGTAAAGAGGGGAAAGTCCCAGATATCTTTCCCAAACAGCCTATTTTCATCAAATTCGTCATAATCGGCTGGTCAAAATCGGTGCAATCGCCTGACCAGGACCGCCGAGGTTGTTCCGCTTCCCTGATCTCTTTAGACTTGAGAGAGAACCAGTGGCCGGAATTGCCGGTGACTCAGCGAAATGGGGGAATTGCTAGGGTTTTCATTCCTAGAGATCCTGAAGGTGTCGCTTCCTCAATGGGAACAAGCTGCCTTCGGATCGCGGCGAATGACCCATGTAGTCTCATTTTGATTGGCATAATAATTGCAACTTGGGGCCATTCGAGCTCGGATGGACCACGGGTCCGCAGGCATGGAAGCGGTGAGCGAATTCACCCGTTCCGTGCCTTGCACAAGCTCTGTGGACGCAGTGTCGGGAAGAGTCCCGCCTCAAGTTCCGATCGATTTTGAGGTCTATTGAGGCTGTTTGATCCTTAAAATAGTGGCGCATGGAAATTCTCGACAAAATACGACTGGCAAAATGCAAGGCCGAGGAGCTTGTCGATTCGGTCGATTGGATTGAAAAGAACCTTCCCTCACTCTGCGCTCACACCGGTGCCGAACCCGACGAACAAACAACCGAGTATCTTGCCCAGGCGATCGATCATTGCGGCCGACTCAAACGAGAAATCATCGATGCCTTAAGCGGCACGACGATTTCTCCTCGCTGGAATCGCCCAAGCGAACTGGTGGATCAACTTGCAGAATCGATCGGCGTGATTCAGTCTCGCCAAGAACAAACGTTGAGGGACCTGCGCAAACTCGGGATCCTCCTGGCAGAGGGGCGTGTTCAGCACAAACTCAGGCGCGTGCGCGATGAGTTGAACGAAATGCGCGAGTCGGCCTCCAATGAACTCCTTGAGGCTGCACCCGACTGGCCCCCACTCCCCGGGCCACCCGGGCAGTCCGACTGGCTTTCCTGGTTCTGGCGCAATGAGGAAGATGCCGACGCGATCCTGGACGAGGTGGAAAAGACCTACCCGTACTTCAGTGCGTTTTTGCAGGCGATTAGCCCAGAACTCTGGCAAACGCCCCACCAGGCGCAAACGGCGCATCGCCCACCTCCCGAACAAGCCCCTGCGCCGCAGGTCGGCCAGGCGTCGCCGACCGCCCAACGCGAAAAGCTATCCGAAAAAGCGCAATTGGACTATGCTCGGGCTTTTGCCGATCCGCTTGCAGCCCCCGCCGTGGAGCCGCGGGGCCAAAGCTGGAAGCAGGCGAGCGACGATCCAGAACTCGATTCCGCGTGGGCCAGCCTCTGCGCCACCGATTGGGTTGGTCTCGGACCCAAACATGAGCCGAGGGCCATTCAGCTAAAACAACAAAAACCGCAAAACGAAGAGAAAAAAGAGAAAAAAGAGAATCAAGAAAAGGATCAAGAAAAAAAGTCCAGGGACACGCAAGCGACTTCTCGTGAACAAGAAACGGTCCGATTCCCTGAGTCTTTCGTCCCCACCCTTCATCATCCAGTAGAAGGTAATGGGCCGGCGCATGGGGCCTCTTCCTCCGGTTCCGATTCAGCTTGGAGCGCATTCACTTCGACGGCCGCCCTGCCTGCCGAAAACGGTTCCGGGTGGGATTATGGTCCCTCTTTTTCGAGCCAGCCGGCCGGCGCGACGGCGCCTTCAGGCAATCCAGGTTGGGTTCCCCGCGAGCGTAAATCGACGGAGCCTCCTGGCGGCACTCAAAAAGCCCAGTCCCAAACGCCCCCCAGCGAAACCAATGGACAGCCGCGCGCCTTTGCGCCTCCTGCATCCACGGCAACTGGTTCGCAGCCAGTTTCTCTCGGCGATCCGTTAGCGCGAGGCGCCGCGGTCGATCCTGCCGAAAGCGGACGGGCTTGCGATAGTGGGCGCGTTGCCGAGGGGGTGAACCAAGGCATGCCCTCAAGCGCTCAGCCAACAGGGCGCTCCCACAGGACTGGCGATCATCCCGGATCTTGGCAAAAGGCGCCAGCAGCGGACCAGAACCCGCTCGATCGGATGGGCGGATGGAAGCCGGCACCTTCTTCGGATCAATCACCGTCTCCACAAAGCAAGCCTTTGGGCCCCCAGCCTCATAGGCAGCAGGGGCCCGGCTCCGTTTTGGAGATCGAGCCGGTGGCGGCAGGCCCTCGAAACGGGGCAGGGAATTCGGCCTCAAACGCCACGGTTGTTCCCGACACGGTGGCACAACCGTGCAACCGCATCACGGGTGATCGGCAAGTTTCCCCTGAGGTTCCTCCCAAAACCAGGCTGCCTGTTGACCTGGGTGTGCGAGATGAAAAGGGTAAGAATCCCACGGGAAGCGGGCCGGCGGCGACCGTTGCGCCTTCCGGCGATCCCTGGGTAAGACCTCGGCAAGATGGTTCTACGCCCAAACCGAACGCTCCCCTTCTCGCGCGGGAAGGCGATGCGACAAACGCTCCATTGGAGCGCCCTCGTTCTGCCAAGCCGCTCACCGAAATCAACGTCCCCAAGAATTCTCCCCAACCGAGCGGTCCTTCCGGACCAAGCAATCCTGCCGGGCAAGCGAACGGACCGTCGCAACCGGGCCAGGTGCGTTCGCTGTCCGCTCAAGCCGGCGGTGTTTTGGACACCAAGTCCCAGGCAACAGCGGCGAAACCGGTTGATGCCGCCGTTTCCGACCGGGGCAAGAAAACTCCCGGGTTGCCCGAGGGCGCGGTTCGCCCCAAACCTCTTCCCGATACGGATGTCTTGCCATCGCATCGAGCTGGCGCAAAGACCGTTCCCTGGTCCGTGCCGGCACCCTTGAAGCCGGAAGATGGGCCGGGTGGAAGGCTGCGGGACGCAACCACGAAGGTGGAGCTTTGGGATACGCCGCCGCTTGGAAAAAAGATCGATAGTCCCGGTGCTCAGCCTGTTCAGAAGCCCAAGGAAGAGGCGCGCAAGGCCGATGGATGGGGACAGGTTCCGGCGGCGAAGCCGGTCGATCCCACTCCCGCGACCGGGAAGCCCGCCGGCGCAAAACCATCCGCGGATGCGAAACCTCCAGGAAATGGGAAGCATCCCGCCGGCGATGCGCAACACGTACCGAAATCGCCAAAAGCTGACGAGAAGCCGGTCGCGGATGTTGCCAGGTCCGATCCTTGGGGAAAAACACCGGCCATCAAGTCGCAGCCGGCTGTCTTTCCGGCTCCGAAAGCGCCCAACGCGCCGCCGCCCAGTGCACCGCCACTCGATAGTAAGCGGCCCGCCGCACCCGTTCTTCCAACCGATGCGACGCCAAAGGTTCCGTCTTCGCCGGCGGCTTTCCGCGGCGCGGGGGATTTCGATGGTTGGCGAACGCCGCCTGCTGTTGCCGATGGCAATGGGCCGAGAAAAGCAGCACCGAGTTGGATGCGGCCGCGCAAACCGGTGGTCGTTGATCCGAACGCAATTGTCCAGGAAGATCCGACACCGGTTCCCCGGCCACCAGGCGCAGGAATATCCGCGCCTGCGGTGCCAGTTCAGACACCGATTGTTTCCGAGTTTGGTGGTGCCACTGGAAAGATTGGCTGGGACAAGGCCCCATCGGAAAATCCTGTCGCCGTCCCGTCCGCACCCGATCTGAAGCCTCACATTCCGGCCAAGCCGGCTTGGGCGCAGAACACTCCCGCCGCAGCCGTCCCATCCACACCCGTGGACCAGCCGCAGGTGATCGCAAAGACCGGCTGGGACCGCGGTCCGCAGGGCAGTCCGGCTGTTGACACACCGATCCCGGCCGAAAAATCGCCTGGATCCGCCAAGTCAGGTTGGGATCGCGGCCCTTCGGAAAGTCCGGTCGTCGGCCCGGCTTCACCCGCCGACAAACCGCACGTGCCAGCCAAGCCACAATGGGGTCACGGTGACCAGCCCGCCGTCAGCGTCGCTGCGCCTTTCGCAGGCGAGTCGAGACCGGGCCATCCCAATGCCGGTATGGCTGGCCCAGGCGCTGAAGCCTTCGTGTCACCCGCGGCCCCGCGCCCGCTTGGTGAGCGCCCTGCGATGAGTGAAATGGAAGCGCTGCTTCGCGGCGCTGGGTCTCTCGAAGAGATGTCCGCCGAACGGGCACCTCTTCCTGGCACTCTCCCTGCTGCGGCCAATGGTCAGCCTGCGGCGGCCTCGGCGGCCGTGGTGTGGGAGAAGCCACCGGCCGAGAAGCCATTTGCGACGGGGAGCAGCAACCCGCTGGAATCCCTGGCAGCTCCAGGCAATCAGTATTATCAAGGAAACTCCAGTCAGTGGGGACCGAGTCAAGGGGGCGGCAAGACGCCTCGGCCGCCGTCGTCCCATGGTGATCCTGGGCGCCTGACGCCTCCCGAACGGCGTGTGCATAGTAATGGCGCCGGCCATCCTTACCGCGAAAATGGGAAATCGCTCTTCGCGGAGCCAGCACGCGGCCAATCCCGCGTGCGCGATTCCGGCACTCGCGGCGGTTCGATGCACAATTCGATCCTCGACATCGCCGCCTCGCGCCGCATGATTCGCAACGACCCCTGGTTGCGCAGCCCGCTGAACATGGATCAAGAGGCGATTCTGACCGATCCGAGCAATGGCGTTGTCGTCGTTTTCGGATCTCGCTTGTCCGGATTGGACAAATTGATGGATGGCATCCGGGAGATCCCCAATCTCTCCGGGGTGATTGCCGCCAGTCCGATGCATGAAGCGGGCCAATTCGAACACTGGATCAGCGAAGTCAACGCGAGCCTGGGGAAATTACCCACAGGGACTGCCTTGGCTGTCGTCGATTCGTCGGTGCGCTGGTCGGTTCCGTGGATTCGCTACGCTTCCGATTTATTGAGGCTGCGCCAGGATCCGGAGCGATTCTTGCGCGTCGTATTTGTCGCCGATCCTTCTCACGACTGGACCTGGACCGGTGACGAAGAGCGCCAGCAGCTCGGCGCCTTCGAACTGACGCTCAGGCAATAGCCCTGACAGGCCAATGCTTCCGGCAACCTGGTTCTACTGGGCGCTTTTAGCCGCGGTTTTTGCCGCGCTCACCGCAATTTTCGCCAAGGTGGGAATCCAGGGGGTCGATGCGGATTTCGCCACCCTGATCCGGACCGCGATCATTCTTTTCGTACTCGCAGGGCTGGTCTGGTGGACGGGGAAGTGGACCCATCCGCTCAACCTCTCTTCGAAGACTTGGCTCTTCCTGGCGCTATCGGCGCTTGCCACGGGCGCTTCTTGGGTTTGTTATTTTCGAGCGCTGCAATTAGGCCAAGCCTCTCAAGTGGCGCCGATCGATAAGTTCAGCGTGGTACTGGTCGCGCTTTTTGCGGTGATATTTCTGGGCGAACGACCCGGCGCGCGAGAATGGCTGGGGATCGGCCTGGTGGCCGCCGGCGTCATCACGTTGGCGTGGAAGCATTAAGAAGACAAAAAAGACATAAAAAGTTAAAAAAGATAAAGAGAATAAAGAAAAGGCAGCCGATGATTTGGTGGGCGGGTGAAGGTCTCGCCGGAGCGAAGATCGGATCGATTGAGCAGGATGCGATTTTTGTAGCTTTTGCCGGTGAGGAAGCGTCCGAAGAACAAGTCATTCTCCTTTCATCGTCTGCGACGTTATCTCATCACTTCGATGATTTTGCACGGGATTTGATTTTTGCCTGAACGCTGATTGGGGCGCGGTTCGGGCTGAGCGAACCCGTTCAGGTCGATCGTGCGCACGCGGACTTCGTATTTCCCTTTAGGCAAATCGCGTGCGATCCAGGTCCAGTGAGCGATGCTGTAGCGCACCGGCCATTCCTTCGCTTGGCCTTTCTGATCGAAGCCGGCAATCTCTTTGGGCGATACGCCTTGCGGCAAGGCCTGGACCCAATCGGATGGAGGCGGATCGATGAGCGCGGCCTTCCATTCGGCCTTGCTCCAGGCGGGATCGTGATCGTCGATCTGACCCCCTTTTCCGGTATCGGGCCGCACCCAGCACTCGACCCCTCTGAGGCCCGGCCAGCCGACCATGCAGGTGCCGCGCAAGGTCACGGCTTGACCTGTTTCGAATGTCTGTTCTTGCAGATTGTCGAAATAGGCCGCGGTTTTCAAATAAGACTCGGGGTCGTTATTTTGTTCCGCATAAGTGTCGTTGGTTTCATATTGATTTGTTAATACGATTTTTTGCAACCATTTGATCGACTTGAAGCCATGCGCCCAGGGGACAACCATGCGCACCGGGCCGCCGCGCGTCAGAGAGATCGGTTCGCCATTGAGCTTGTAGGCCAGGAAGGGAGGCAATTCACCCGGCGGCGAATCGAGCACCTGGTTCATGGCGAGGGACGAGCGAAACATCTGTTCGGGTTTGTCGTTGTGAAATCCCCAGAAGTAAAGGCGGCGGGCGTTCGTCGATTTGCCGCAAAGCTTGAGCACCTCGCGAAGCGGCACGCCTTCCCACAGTCCCTGGCCGAGCGGCAGGGCGATGTTGTTGCACTGCATCGCCTTGAGGAACTTGACTCCATGAGTCTTACCAAGCTTGAGCAGGGTGGCGAAATCGAGAGCCGTTCCGGCCGCGAGGCTCAGCGGTTTTTCGATCGTCGCTTTCTTTTCGGCGGCGATCTCCAGCCGCCAGGTTTCTG
Organism: Gemmataceae bacterium; assembly: GCA_965226945.1. GTDB lineage: Bacteria > Planctomycetota > Planctomycetia > Gemmatales > Gemmataceae > SYLG01. The sequence goes on from OZ245717.1 coordinate 7,051,091, forward strand.
GCGTCAAGCGCGCCTTGGTGAGCGCTTCGCCCGTAAGGGTGTGCGGCACGGGATCGCCGCGGCTGACATCGTTGAAGTCTTTCGAAGGGGTGAGCCAGGGGCGGGTTGGGGCCGCGGGCTTGGCGTCGTCAGAGGACTCTCTGAAAGTCCTCAAGCTGGGCTCGATACCTGGAAGCGGTTGACCGAGGGAACCAGCGGCGAGTCCTGTTGCGGCCAGGCGAATCAGGTCCCGTCGGTGGAGGGGATCGGGCATGGCAGTCCTCGGTTGATTGGTGGGGGGAGAAGTTTTTCCGCCGGATGGTGCGCGGCTGGATCTTTGCTATTCAATGCGCTTAGAAGAGGAATTCCAGATCCTCAAGTAGGGGGATGGAGAGGGTAGGGCTCAGGAATGTAAGGATCCCTCCGTGGTGGCAGCCCATGGCAGGCCCACCGGAGACGGAGCGGCCGGTCGTCCGTCAGGAAAATCGAGCAAGGAAAGGGGGGGATGGCCGGCCACGAGGTCATTCGATCCACGAAAACTTTTGACCCCAGGCGCGCCGGACCCATCTGGCCATCAATTCGCTGCGGGTATTCACTCCGAAATGGACGAAAATTCTTTTCATATGTTGATTCACGGTGAATCGGCTAATGCCCAGCCTGGTCGCGATCTGCTTGTCCGAATCGCCCTCGAGGAGGCATTTCAAAACCTGCCGGGCTCGTGGACCCAGCCGGGTGGGGCAGGGGTCGCGAAAGAGTGAAAGCGCCTGTCCGAGCATGGCCGTGACTTGCCGCACCGTCTCGCGCACGATGGCGGCTTCTCGCAGGTTGAAGTCGCCGCGGCCGCTTTTGCGGCAAAGGATGAGGCCATGCGCGTCGTCGTCGGTATTGGACATGCTGTGAAAGCAATAAAGCGGCCAATCGACGCCAAGGGTGCGATAAACCATCTGCCATTCGGTCGACTGGTCCCATTCTTCGTCGCTGACGAGTTGCGAACGGGTCAGCGCGGCCCCATCGTTGGTCAGTCGCTTTTCCGCGTAGGAGCGAAAGGTGATCGCGTACTCGGGGTCCTTGCGCAAAAGTTCCTGGGCCAGCACCCAGCCGCCGACGTCAAAACCGTGATCGAAGCCCCAGGTCGCATTGCCGATATCGCGGCGTCGGTGGGTGAACGTTTCAAACTCGCCGGTGAGGGCCAGATCGGCATCGACCAGTTTTGCCAGTTCCGAGGCGAAATGGGCCCGCCACAAAGAAGAGGAATCCCCCAGGTCGCGGCAGTCGCTGGACAGCCGATGAATGCAGTGAAGGTCAGTACTTCGCAACCGATTCGATTTTGGCATGACCGCACCTTGAAGGGAAAAATGGACACTGACTCGTTTTAGTCAGTGGTTTTTGGGTGCCCTTAAGGATATCTTACTGCATCGGAAAATTGGCGTAAACAGATCAATCTTCTCTTCGTAACAGACGTGAGTCCAAGAATTTGATTCCGGCGCTCAGTCTTCGATCGCGTGCTCCATTCACGGATAAACCTACAGCGAAAATTTGCGCAAAAAAAACAACCAATCCAATGTTCAGAAATTGAGTCAAAGTCTCGCTCACAGGTCGCCCAGGTGGGCGGACTTTGACTCAAGTTCGATCGTGCCTGATTCCTTCAGTTTTCAGTAGCAATCTGTGCTCAAATCGGCACGCATTTTGCGCTGTATGCCGTTGTTCCGATGGGGAATCCCTCAATTCTTAGGGGGCGCGGATACAAATGAGCAGACCGGGTGGAGTGCCGGATAATGAGCTGATTTGCGGCTGCCGGTACAATTTTTGCACGTTTTTCACTTAGATGCAGAACCTCCAGTCCTCTCTCGCTGTGAGGTGTTTTGCTTGCCTGCGCGATTCGCAAGCACGTGGAAGAAATCGAGCAAGGCCAATCGTCGTTTTGGAAAAGATCGCAACGAGGGTGTAACTCATGAATCGATTCCTGAACAGCATTGCGAGGAATTGCGGCAAGCCGCTTGGGAGCCTGGCGCTGGTGGCGCTATTTGCGGGGCAAACCCTTGCGCATTTCCTCTATCTTGTCCCGGCACGAGAGCCGGGGAAGATTCAGATGATCCTGAGCGAGAACCTCAGCCCCGAAACCCAGATCGCGGTTGGGAATGTCAATTCCCTAAAGTTGACAGCCCGTGCCTATGGCCAGGATCGGGCCATGGTCACCATCAAGAGCAAGCATTGCGTTGCCGCGCAGGTTCCCGATGGCACCAACCTGATTTACGGCACCGTGGTTTACGGCTTAATGTCTCGAGGAGAGCGTTCCTCGCTTCTGGTTTACCACCCCAAGCTTCTCCTGGGATCTGGCAGCGAACCGGTGGTCGGCGACAGCACCGACCTCGAGGTCGTGGCGCACCAGCAGGGTAACCGGACACGGTTTCAGCTTCTTTATGAAGGCAGCCCCGTGGCGGGCGCAGAAGGATCAATCCATCTGCCCGATGGCAAAAAAGAAAAATTGAAAACCGATCAGGAAGGATTTACCGAGGCCTTTGCAGGCAGGGGCCGCTATGGCCTGTGGATGCGTCACATCCTTGACAAATCGGGCGAGCTTTCGGGAAAGAATTATGCGGACGAAAAGCACTACGCGACCCTGGTGGGCGAACTGAGTTCCAGTGACCCCGAACTGGCACCCTTGCCCGCCGCGGTTTCCAGCATGGGGGCCGCGGTCGCCGAGCGCCAGCTTTATGTTTATGGCGGACATTATGGGATCGGCACGCGCCACACCACCCAGACGGTTACGGGCGATTTTCGACGGCTTGATTTGACGGAAGGGAAGGTTTGGGAGTCACTGCCGGGAGGTCCGCCGGTCGAGGGGGTAAGCCTCGTGGCTTACAAGGGTACGATCATCCGCATGGGAGGCATGAAACCCAGGAACGACCCCGGGCAACCGGAGGACCACCTTTCGCTCGCAAGCTGCGCTCGCTTCGACCCGAAGGCCAACCGCTGGGACGAATTGCCCCCGCTGCCCGCGGGAAGATCCTCGCATGATGCCGTGGTCGTTGGTGACAAGATCGTGGTGGTGGGCGGTTGGCAACTCAGGGGTGGGGACAATGAACCAATCTGGCACGATACGACCCTGATTCTGGACATGGCGCAAACGCCGCTCCAGTGGCGCGCCGTTTCGCAGCCGTTCAAGCGGCGGGCCCTGACCGCGGCAGCGGTTGGTCAGCAGGTATTTGTGATGTGCGGATTGGACGAGTGCGGCGGGCTGCATAACCAAGTCGACATTTTGGATCTGGAAACACTCACATGGAGCGAGGGACCGGAAGTTCCAGGCGATCGGGTGGGTTATGGTTCAGCGGCGGCCGCATGGAACGGGCGGCTGGTGTTCAACTCCTTTGACGGTCCGATTTATTCTCTTGAGCAAGCGACCAACAGCTGGAAGAAAATCGGCCGTTGTGACCGGCCCCGAATGGTCCACCGGCTCGTTCCCCACACAAGCGGTGTGCTTTTGGTGGGCGGGTCTACCCCTTCGGGAAACGTCCCAGAATTGGAATACGTGGTCCCCGCGGAAATTAGCGGCATTCGCGTGATTTTGGGAGACCAGAATAGGTGACTTGTTTGAAAAAGAGCTCTTCTCGCGTGCGAAGTCAACGGCCAATTGCTACGGAAGCTTTTTGGTGTCTGGAGCCGGTTCCTTGAGCAGTTCGTTGACGATCTGCGCGACGCTTTCGCGAAGCGTTGCGCTATAGCCCAGGTGCATGTCTCTCACCAGGCCTGACTTGTCGATGATCAGTAGGGCAGGCATTCCCTGGATGCCGAACGGCTCCAATAGTTCCGGGCGGATTCTCACGGTCGGATAGGGCAAGTTCAGACCCTGAGTTACAACGAGGGCGTCCTGATCCGTCGGGTCGACGCTCACGCCGAGGACGGCGACCGGTTGATGGGCAAAGTCGACCGCCACCTGTTTGACCTGGGGCATGGCCTTGATGCACCAACCGCAGCCGCGATACCAAAAGTCCATTACGACCACCTTGCCGCGTAGTTCGGCGAGGTCGATCGGCTTCCCTTGAAGGTCCGTAGCTTTGAGCGCGGGAACCGGTTTGCCCGATCGCTTGGCCCAGTTTTCTGCCTGCGTGACATAGAGCTGAGACACCGATTCGTGCTTGGTCATCTTTTCTTGGATGGCTTTTTTCAAATCTGGCCGCGCGATGTTGGCGCCGGCCGATTCGAGGTCCCGGCCCGCCTTGGCGAGGGTGGCTTTGGCGATCGCGGGCGCCGATTTCCAGGCTGAGCCGCTGACGGCCTCGTACTGTTGTTCGGCCGCGACATAGCGTTCGGTATCGGCTGCCAGGCTTGCAAGTGCCTCGGGCGTGAGGTTGGTGTCGCCGATCAATGTGGTTCGTCCGGAACTTTCTCCATTCGGAACTGCCGACGTGGTGGAGCGATGCTCGGCAAGAGTGACCAACCCTTTTGCGCTGTCAAACGAGTAAGTCTTTTTGTAAGTGAAAGGGACGAGCGCCGCTCCTCCCGATTGACCCGATGAAGAGGCTTCAAACCGATTGGATCCGAGGGCCTTGGACGAAAGTTCGATTTCATCCATACGAGTCTTCCATCCGTTTCGGGCTTCGTTTTCGTCCTTGGGTAGCCGGGGAAGGATCGCGGTGACCGGCTCCCTGCTTTCGGTGGTCGTGTTCGGCTCGAAGCGGCCGTCGGGAAAGAGATCGGCATAAGCGATGTGCGTGCGGGTCGTTTCTTCCATTGGCTTGCCGCCGCTGGTGCCGAAGTAGCGACATTCCGCGCAAATGAGCACGCGAACGCTGCCATCGGGATTCGCTCGAACGACCGAGGCGGTAAAGCGCGTGCTGTCGCGTTGCTCGTTTTTGACCTCACCTTTGCCAAATTTCAGGCAGTTGTCGCTTTGCCAGGTCAATACCCTGCCGGGCGTTAGCCGGTACCGCGCAAGCGGCTCGTCGCTTGCAGGTGCCCCCGCGAAACTAAGGCAAGCCGCAAGGAAAATCGGGTTCATGGGGGCGTCCTATTCGAGGTCAGTTTTCCCTGGTTATAGTGTCGTTTGACTGTTCAAGTCAATCAGTTGAGAAGAGCACGAGGTTGCATGCACCTTTGAAGCGGGCGAAGCCGGCTCGGTACACGCCGTTCTAGCGAGCCCTGGCCTGTGAAAAAACCTGCTTGACATATTCCTTAATGGGAATATGATTCCTTCATGGCACGAGCATCAACGACCTCAGACGTTTTCAATGCCATCGCCGAACCGAGGCGGCGGCAGATTATCGAGTTATTGTCGAAGCAGCGCAGGCTGACGGTCGGAGCGATCGTTCTGGCTCTCGGCCTCTCGCAGCCCGCCGTTTCGAAACATCTCGGCGTGTTGCGCGAGGTCGGAATCGTCTCGATGGCAAAGGAAGGCAAGAACCGGCTTTACGATCTAAATCCCGATCAACTGCGCCCGCTACAGGAGTGGATCAAAATGTTGGAGCAGCATTGGGATCATCAACTCGATCGCATCCGCCAGCGCGCCGAGCAGCGAGCGGCCCTCAAGTCAAACCCACCAGCCTAGTCTCTATTTCTTGAAAGGACGTTCATGGCGAGCGCAATCACGCAACCGATGGAAACGATCGAGATTCAAAAGGCAATCGACATTGCCGCGCCGATCGAGATCGCCTTCGAGGCGATGCTGGAAGAACTGGGGCCGGAAGCCCAAATGATGGATGGAACGGCCATGCCGTTCAAACTCGAACCCTGGCCGGGAGGACGGTGGTATCGCGATCTGGGAAGCCAGGCAGGGCATTTCTGGGGCCACGTTCAGGTTATCAAGCCGCCGACGCTCCTGGAAATCTGGGGGCCGATGATGATGTCGTACCCAGCCGTCAATCACCTGCAATACCGCTTTACCAAGCAAGGCACCGGCACCCGCTTGAGCTTCCTGCATCGCGGCATGGGACTGATCACGGCCCAACATCGCGAAGGCGTATCGATCGGCTGGGAACACTGGATCAACAAGATCCGCTCACGCGCCGAGCAAAAAGGATAATCGTCGTCGGCGATCCCGGCATCGGCCAATTACGCCAAGAAGTTTCGTTTTGTTTTTTTTTTGGTCAGTTTTTTTGTCCTTACCCCAAGAGAGGTAGATTTCATGTCCGCCACGGCGACGAAGTTGGATCACAAGGTGGTTTCCCGGGATCAATGGCGCCGCCTTTACGGCGAGTTTTTGAATAAAGAGAAGGAGCTGACACGGCAAAGCGATGAGCTGGCCCGCCAGCGCCGCGAGCTTCCCTGGACCCGCGTCGACAAGGACTACAAGCTCGAAGGCCCGCTCGGCAAGGTGCGCTTGGGCGATCTCTTCGATGGGCAAACCCAGCTCGCCGTTTATCACTTCATGTTCGGTCCCGATTGGGCCGAAGGGTGTCCCGGCTGCTCCTATGTCACCGACCACCTCAACGGCGCCCTCGAGCATTTGCGTGCTCGCGACGTTTCCCTCGTGCTCGTTTCGCGCGGCCCGCTTGAGAAACTGGCGGCCTTTGAAAAACGCATGGGCTGGCGCTTGCCCTGGTTCTCCTCGCAAGGCAGCGACTTCAATCGCGATTTCGGCGTCGCCTTCACCAAGGAAGAAGTGGCCAGCGGCGAGAAAAAATACAACTTTGATACGACCGCTCCCCACGGGGAAGAGAATCCGGGGATGAGCTTTTTTATCAAAGACGAAAACGGTGCCATCTATCACACCTATTCCACATTCGGCCGCGGCCTTGAAACCCTGCTCGGAACGTACGCCGTGCTTGACCGCGCTCCCCGGGGCCGGGATGAGGCCGGATTGCCAGCCCCCATGGCCTGGGTGCGCCATCACGACAAGTATGAGTCCAACAAGCAAGGCGCTGCATCATGCTGCCAGCACAAAGCCGAACACTAAGCGCCTGCTGCTGCCAGGGGGGTACCGATCTGGCCTCGCCTCCACGACGCGGTTGGTCGATCGCCGCTTCCTTACTACCCCTTGCTGTGTGGCTGTTGCTGCCCAAATGCCCGCTTTGCGTTGCCTCCTATTTGGCATTGTGGACGGGCTTGGGCTTGTCGTTCACCGAGGCGGCCGCATTGCGCCAGTTGCTCTTGGGTGTAAGTGGCATCCTGCTCGTTGCCCTGGTATTGCGGCACGCCTACCTGCTGGGGAAGAATCGCAACCGCCTACGGCCTTCCCAAGAATTGAGGCCGCTTGCCCACCAACAGGGAAGTGGCGATGACGACGATGGCCACCCGCGGGCTTGACCTGAAAAAACAAGACGGTCTGGAGCCAATCTCTTGGCTCCGCCGTCTTGAACTTGTTTGAGGCGGATGGGTGCGACTCAGGACGCGCTCGCTTGATCGAGTTTGGCTACATCGTTTGAACTCAGGGTGATCTCGGCAGCCCTGGCCAATTCCGTAAGTTGTTTGACGCTTGTGGCGCTGGCAATCGGTGCCGTGACGCTTTTTCTTTGAATCAGCCAGGCCAGGGCAATGACCGCGGGAACCGTCTGGTGAGCCTTGGCAACCTGATCGAGCGCCGCGAGAATGCGCCAGCCTCGGTCATTGAAATATTTCTTGCCAATCCCGCCGCCGCGCGCGCTTTGGTTGAGATCCGCCTCGGTGCGGTATTTTCCCGTCAAGAATCCGCTGGCCAGGGAGTAATAACCAATGACGCCCACGCTTTCCTTGAGGCAGAGGGATTCCAGTGCGTCTTCGTAACCCTTGCGATCATACAGGTTGTATTCGGGCTGCAATGAGATGTAGGCGGGCAGTTTTTTGTCGGCGCTGATCTTGAGTGCTTCGGCCAGGCGGGTCGCGTCATAGTTGGAAGCGCCGATCGTGCGCACTTTTCCGCTTTTGATCAGGTGCTCGTAAGCGCCAAGGGTTTCCTCAAGGGGCGTATCGAAATCGTCCTTGTGCGATTGATAAAGATCGACATGATCGCATTGCAAACGCTTCAATGATGCTTCGAGAGACTGAACGATGTAATCGCGCTTTAACCCCTTGGTGCCGTCGCCCATCAAATTGCCGACCTTGGTGGCGAGCACAATCTTGCCGCGCTTGCCGCTGGCCTTCAGCCAATTGCCGATGATTGTTTCCGATTCGCCTCCCTGATTACCGGGAACCCACGCGGAATACATGTTCGCGGTATCGATCAGGTCGAACCCGAGGTCGACGAAAGCATCGAGCACCGGGAATGAGGCTTTCTCATCGATCGTCCAGCCGAACACGTTGCCGCCGAGTGCCAGGGGTGCCACGGAAATGCCCGATCGGCCGAGCGTTTTCTTTTTCATTGCGGTTCCTTACAGGCTGATGCACAGGTGAGTGGTTTACGGCTATTGTAAGGCCTTCGGCTGGGCGCCGGGTCCGGCACGTCGTGGGGAAAATGATGAAGTTCCTCGATGGAGTCAGCCGCCTGGCTCAAGAGGGAGCTTGCCAGTGGATTTTCGCGTGCCAAATGCGGCCGGCAGATTTCGTGGGGAGGCCACGGACCGCCCAAACCGCATGGACGGTCCCGGCGCCGTCTTCGGTTACACTGCTTTGGTCGTCGTCGGAAGTTAGGGCAAAGCCCTGTTTATCAATGAGTGCAGAACCAGGGTTGGGAACGCTTAAAATCAAGGGATCAGACCAGGTTAAACCCTGGTTGCTTGAACCGCGATAGTAGGCTTGCCAGCGACCTTTCTTGCGTTCCATCCAGGTCAGATGGACGATGGACCCATATGAGTTGAGCGCCTGCATGCGGATTTCCTCCGCCGCCGGGTTGCTCAGCCGCTGCGGTTCATTCCACTGGTCCCAATTTTTGAGGCGTTTCACGAACAGCCCCTTGGCCTGCGTTGATCGACGAAAAACGAGGATGCCGTCGTGCAGGCTCGTGTGAACGAGATCAACGCGACCACGCCGGTCGGATTCCATCCAGGGATCTCCCACGAATGTTGCATTCTTGGGCCAGTTCGGGATCAAGGTCGGCTCGGACCAGTTCGCGTCGTCTACCGCGTGCCATTGAACTAAGGCAGAAGCAAGCGGCCGATCCGAAACCGCCTGGGCAACGACGGTCAGACGGTTGGGTTCGGCGGCGATGACCGGCTTGGCCAGCGTGAAGGCAGGGCCCCGTGGAAGCGGCCCCGAAGCGACGAGCACAGGTTGCGCGTTCTCGGGGACAACGGCAGGAATGGGAGGCGCGCCGTTTTCATCAAACCAACGATCCTCCTCACGGTAAGTGAAGATTGCGAAGGCGACTGCAGCCAGCACGGCCAAACCAAGGGCAAACAGGGGCAAGCGGCTGGAAGTCACGACACATCCCTTCCCGCAGTCGCTTTGCCGATCGCATCCGGGCGTGCAAGCATCGATTCGATCGCATCGCAAGCCGTTCCTACACCGTTTTCTCGGGACAGTTCGCTGGCAATCTTCTCGCAGCGCTGCATGTAAGTCGGATTCCTTAGCAACTGCCGCAGTTCGGCGGCGCCTTGCTCGGCGGAAAACCGGCTATGGGAAATGGTGCGCGCAATTCCGAGACGGACGGCGCGTTCGGCATTGTCGGGCTGATCCCAGGCCCAGGGGATGATGAGCATGGGGCGGCCGGCTCTCATCGCCAAGGCGGTGGTGCCGATGCCCCCATGATGCACGATGACCGAGGCATGCGGAAAGAGTTGAGAGAAAGGCGCGTATTCGACGGCAATCGCCTCGGCCGGAAGGGACAGGTCCCGCAGTGCATTCCGATTTCCCTTGCCGACGACAAGGACGGCCCGAGCTTGAAGCGCTTGAGCGCATGCCAGTCCTTGCCGGTAGAACGAACCGGGAGTCTTGGAAACGGCGGTGCCCAATGTGAAGACGATCGGCGGCGGACCGGCCCTGAGGAACCGAACGAGTTCGGGGGGCAGTGGGGTCTTTTCGTTGCCATCATAAAACGGAAAGCCAGTCACGACCGACTGGGCAGGCCAGTCGGGTTGTTTGTCCGCGAAGGTGCGAGAGAACAGGGCCAAGACAAGTGCGGGGGAATGGCTGTCGGCGAGAGGATTGCCTTCGCGTGTCGCGGGAAGTCCGATCTGGGCGCGCAATCGGTACCAGGGTCGCGCGAGGAATCGAGTCAGCCGTTTGCTTGTCCAGAATAGTGGGCTCCAGAATCGGTGGCCCAGGCTGCGCAGCTTCTTCGAAAGCCAGGGAGCCATGTCCAGGATGGAGGGGTCGTGCGTGGAGAAGAAGCCGATCGGCAAGTGAATCGCCGACGCCCAGGGGATGTTCTCTCTCTCTGCAACGAGTCGGGTGGCGTAGGAGGCATGCATGGCCACGAACAGGTCGGTGCCCTTGGCCGCGGCCAGAGTGTCTGCAAAGGAATCGCAGAGGCCGGGCATCAACCATTCGCGGCCGACGCGCAGAAGGCCCCAGCGCGGATGGCTAAGGCGCCGTACCTTTTCGGGGTCGGACAACCAGTCGCTGTCCGGTCGAATCGCGTGAAAACCAAGACCGAGGCGTTCAATTCGTTCGCGGTAGCAGGCACCGGTGCCAATGACGACTTCGTGGCCGCGTTCACGCAGGCCAAGGCCAATCGCGATAAAGGGGTACAGGTCGCCCAGCGAGCCAAAGGTGGTGATGACGATCCGGCTCATCGCCCGAGATCTCGCTTGAAGTTCGTTGCAAAACGCAACCACTCTTCCCGTGCCTTTTGCCCGGAAGAGTGGTTGATCTTAGTTCAGGTTGCCCGATCGGGCCATGAGGGAGCCGGCGGGCATTTGGCGGTCCCGGCCTTTAGCGCGGACTGAGCGCCGCGGGCGCCTTCGGTCCCTTCTGTTTGGCGGGGTTCGTGCCGTCAAGGCGCCAGCCGTTCAATTTGACACCATCAGAGTCTTCGATTGTGGCCACGAGATAGAGTCCATTGGGCGAGACATCCAGCGTTCGCACATGGCCGGAGGCAATTTCAATCTGATGGGCCAGGGTTCCATTTTCCATGTCCCACAGATCGATCGTTTGCAAGGAGGGCTTTTGATTTTCTGTTCGCTTGGCGCCGCTTGCAATGAGCACTCGCCCGCCCTGGGTGTAAGCCATCGGCGCCGGATGGGATGCTTGCGGGGATGGTTTGGTGGCACGGTCGAGCGTGCGTACGATCTTGCGCGTTTTCAGATCGCGAATCTGGATCTTTTCACCGGAGGAGGCTCCTTCCGCGAGGAAATTGCCATCGGGCGAAAAGGCCAGCGAACCGATCGACTGGTCCAGCGGAATTCGCTCCTGGGAATCGTGACTCCACTGCCAAAGCACCAAGTCGTTACCGTCGCACAGAGCGAGCAGGCTGCCATCGGGAGAAAAGCCGGCGGCGTCGATTCGGGTGAATCCAAAGGGAGCGGCCTTGATTCGTTTTGCGGACGTGCCATCCCACAACTCGATGCGCTTATCGCGCACCACGGCGATTGCCTTGCCTTTCGCGGAGAGACCGAGCAATTGGCTGCACTGAGGGATTTTGCCATGAGAGGGGTGCAGGGGAGCTTCAAGTACCGAAACATCAAACGTCGTCGGCGGAATGCCGATTCCTTGATTGTTCGTTGCAGGGAACTGTTCGATGGCCAACCATCGGCGATCGTCGGAGCGTTTCACCTTGCCAAGGGAAAAGGTTCCCAGGCCGATCCTTGACAGAATCTCGCCATCCTCCAGGTCGCGCAGATCGATCGCTCCGTCCTTGGCCGCCGGACGAAGAATGGCGTGGTTGTCCATTAGGAGGAATTCTGCTGAGGCGCCTTTGGCCATGGTTTTCGCATAAATCTGCTTTGGCGGCAGTTGAGCGTGCGGCGCGGCGTCGAGCGTCCAGACGCGCACTTTACCATTGAGATTGCCCAAGTGCTTGAACCAGGCCTTGTCGCCAGCGCAGCCAGCCAATCGCTTGCCATCAGCGGAAAAGGAAAGGCTTGCATGTGAGGTGGAGTTGTTAAATGAGCCCCATTCTTTATGAATGGTTTTGGGACGGGATTGTTTCCGCGGTTCTTGATTTACTATTTTCTCGCTGTTTTCGGTTTCTCCGGCTTCCTTACCTGCCTTGAGGTGCTCGTTTTCCCACAGGACGACTTCTCCCTGGGAGCCGAGCAGATAGGCAGCCAGGCGCATGCCATCGTCGGAAATCGCCAGGGCGGCGACGCGGCCGCCCAGTTCGATGCGTTCCTTTTCTTTCATCGTGTTCGTATCCCAGAGGATGACGCGGCCATCCGCATCGCCCGTGACGGCAACGCTTCCTTCCTTGGCCCAGGCGGCGCAGACGACATTTGCCGTGTGGCCGATCATGACCCGGTTGCCGGGACTTCCCGCACTGTGATCGCCGCACACGTAGGCCCAGAGGACATTTCTCCCTTTGGCTCCGGCCACTTCCCCGGTCGAATCGACCGGGCCCGTCATGATGGCGCTACGGCCCTTCGGGTCGACGGCCAGGGGAACGGCGGCCTCGTCCGATGGTTTCGCATCCTTGTGGATCGTGCTTGTTTCGATCGTGCCAATACCGTCGGGCAGTTTGCCTTGGGCCCAGGACTTGATGAAGTAGCCGCGCGCATTGCCAAACACCAATTGCGAACCGGTCACACCCTCGGAAATGGGTTTGTCGGGAAAGACGCCGAGGGCAGTCGGCTGACTGTTTTTCGCTTCGACCCGTGCGACCTCTTTACCCGAGGCCGCATCGAGAATGCGCACGCCATGTTCCGTGGTGGCATACACACTTTTATGATCCGCGGAATAAGCGCTCACCGCGTGGGCTCCTTCGACGCTCACTTTCCAACGGTAGGTCGGTTGCTCGCGATCGAAGATCAGCGCCATGACCTCGCCCCTGGTATCGCCGGTCAAAAGCGTTTTGCCATCTGCGGAAAAGGCAACCGATACCGGCAAGGCGCCAGGGAACTCGACGGCCGTCCCCTCCCTCCACACTGGCGTTGCCTTTTCGCCGGCGACAGATGGAGATAAGCCTTCCGCTGCGCCCATCGCGCCCAGCGGGCGATTCGTCAACGTCAATGCGCCGGTCGCGATGCAAGCGAGCCCCACCAGGCCTACCATGAGGATTGCGGCGCGCGAGCCAATCGGTTCGCGGCGCCGTCTCGGGTCGAGGATCGCGCGCACCCGGTGGTCCAGCCGCGCTGAATGCGCCATGGCCACGCCCATCAGCGGCCGCATCCGGCGATAACTTCTCAAGGTGTGAAGAAGCTGTTCGGCGTAGTCGCTTGCTGTTTGGCCGGCAAGTAAGACGCAATCGTCGGAGGCCAGTTCGCGTTCGACGCGGAGCTGCCTGACCGCGTACCAGGCCAGCGGATTGAACCAGTAGACGAACAACACCAGTCGACCAAGCAACTGAGCCGCCACATCGCGGCGTTGCACGTGGGCGAGTTCATGGAGCAGAATGCACTGCCTTTGTGCCCGACTCCAGTCCCGCCAGGTGACCGGTACGATCAGGCAAGGATTCCAGGCTCCGATCACCGCGGGCACGGTCGCTTGATCGGATTCGAGTGTGTCGATCGGGCGGTTGAGTCCGATGGCCGCCTTGGCTGCTTCGACGGCTTGCGTCCATGCAGGTTCGTCAATTTTCCGCAGGCGCCTCAAGGCAACAGCCTGACGGATGAAAGCGATCAGAAATAGCGCGGCTGCCGTGAAGGTTGCAAAGAACGAGAGGAGGGCGACCAGGGCCTCGAAGCCGCCTTTGCGGGTCAAGCTCAAGAGGTTGGCACCAAGGTCGGCCAGGCCTGAAGAAATCGATATGGGATCGGCATCGACTTGCCGGTTTGGATCCGATTGCGGCGGTGTCTTTTCGAACTGCTGGTCGGTTGCATCGGCTTCGGATCCGATCGGTTGGGAAGCGGGATCATTTAAGTCAAAAGAGACCAGGTCGTCTCGTGCGGGTCCGGGAACCACGCTCTGCACTTGTGAAACGCTGGGTAACAGGGCGAGTGGATAGTGTGGCAAGAAATAAGAAAAGAAGGGGATTAGCAGGGAGGCGCAAAGACCAAGGACCCAGACGCGGTGCCTGAGCGCGGCGGATTGCCGGAAAAGGAGTTCACACGCAAGAGCGGTCAGGGCCAAGGCGAGGGTCGACTTGATGATCATGTCCCAGAAGGAAAAGTGCCCGAGATCGAATTCCCTGCCCATGGCAAAGGGGAGGTTGGCCAGGCTGGCAAATCGGTTCATTTAACGGCCTTCCTTTCGTGCTTTGTCGATGAGTCTTTGCAACTTCTGCAGTTCCTCGTCCTTCAAGTCGTCGGATTGCAAATCGAGTGCGGCCGCCATGGTGTCGGCGATCGAGTTTTCAAAAAAGGTGGCCATCAAATGCGAGAGCGCCGACTTGCTCGCCGAAGTGCGAGACTGGGTCGCCCGGTAGACATACTTGGTTCCGTCTTGCCGATGTTTCACAAACCCTTTTCTCTCTAGTAGGCGCAACATGGTGCGCACCGAATCGTAGGCGGGCGGTTCCGCCATCTGGGCCATCACGTCGTTGACCGAGGCATCGCCCAGCCGAAAAACGATGTCGAGGATCTCTCGTTCTCGCCGGCCCAATTGCGACGAATCCTTTTTTTCGTTCATGAAAAGGGGGCTCCTGCGGCTACGCCGTGTGAAGGGGAGATCGATCGACAGGTTAAGTGGTAACAGATTACCACTGGTAATGTATTACCGGCAGTGCGCGGCGGTCAAGGGAAAGAAGCGGTTTTTTTTTGATTCGAACTTTTTCGCCGGAGGTGAAGGCATGCGATTTGCCCTTCCTAGCGGCTCTGCTGGCTTCAAAATCGGTCGAGGTCGGAAGCGCTTTGGGACCATGTGCGTGCGGCATTCGTGGAGGGGAGCGGATAGGAAGCATGGATCTTCGAAGTGGGCATGCCTACTGGCTGCTCAAAAACGGCCTGCTTGGCACCTACCCATCCTTGCGGGAGGACATTTCCTGTGAGGTCGCGGTTCTCGGGGGCGGCATTACCGGAGCGTTGACCGCCTATCACCTGGCTCGCGAGGGCATCGACACGGTCGTGATCGACCAGCGCGACGTGGGCACGGGAAGCACCGCCGCCAGTACGGCGCTGCTTCAGCACGCTGCCGATACGGAACTTGTCGAACTCGCGTCGCTTGTGGGCGAGCAGGCTGCGGTGCGCAGTTATCGCCTCGGTCTGGAAGCGGTCAAAAAGATCGAAAAATTGGTCGAGATCCTGGGAGACCCCTGCGGGTATGAGCGCAAACCGAGCCTGTATCTGGCGAGCGCTCAATCTCATGTGCCAAAATTGCTGCGGGAATTTCACCTACGAAAAAAGAACGGTTTTGAAGTCGAGTACTGGGAAGAGAAACAGATTGGCGATCGCTTCACGTTCCAGGCTCCCGCAGCCATTCTGGCCCAGGGCGATGCTCAGATTGATGCCTTTCGCTTCACACACCGGTTGCTGGAGCGCGCCACGAAGAATGGTCTACGAGTGTTTGATCGGACGCAAATCGACGACATCGAATCGCGGCGCGATTGCATAGTGCTCACTTCCGCTCAAGGTTACACGATCAAGGCGCGCCGCTTGGTTTTTGCCACCGGTTACGAGTCTCAGCGCTACCTCCAACAAAAAATTGGCGACCTGTACAGCACGTTTGTGGTCATCACCGAACCGGTTGATTCCTTCCCTCCCTGGGAACAAGCGTGCTTGATTTGGGAGACGGCGAGGCCCTACTGCTACCTGCGTTCGACCGACGATGGTCGGATTTTGATCGGCGGAAAAGACACTCCCTATGCGACGGCACATCGGCAACAGAGTTTGCTCAAGCGCAAAACCAGGCAACTGGAAGAGCGCCTTGAGCGCATGTTTCCCGAGAGTGAGCTCGAAACGGCCTATAGCTGGGCCGGTACCTTTGGAACCACCGCCGATGGATTGCCTTATATCGGCGTATCCAAAGAGTGGCCCCTGGCCTATTTCGCACTGGGCTATGGAGGCAATGGAATCACCATGAGCCTAATGGCCGCCGAATTGATTGTTGATCAGTACCTGGGCAGGAAAAATCCCGACGCTCGTTTGTTTGCGTTTGATCGCTGAGTGAGTTCCTTCTTCGTCGCCGAAGAAATCCATGACCCATGTGCGGCTATTTGCCGGCTCTGGCGGTCACTTTTTCTTTCCCAAGAGTGATGACCTCAAGCGGTGTTTCCGCTGGACCGGCAAGCACTTCCCCTGTGGCCTGAAAACGTGATCCGTGGCAGGGGCAGTCCCAGGTGCTGTCGGCGTCGTTCCAGTGGACATTGCATCCCAGGTGAGTGCAAGCGGCGGAAAGCGTCGTGACTTTGCCTTTCGCATCCCGGTAGGCGGCAAGTCGCTTCCCATCCAGTTTCAGGATTTTGCCCTCGCCAGGCTTGAGGTCGGTCAAGCTCGTTCCTTGGGCCGCCCCTAATTGATCTTTGAGGTAGTAATAAGGATAATCGGCGTTTTCCTTCACATAGTCCCAAACGGCTGAGAGTTTTTTGCGATTGACATCGAATAGATCTTGCCAGGGGTTCTTTCGGCCCAGTGCCGCGTCGGCGGCCATGATGGCGGCCAATGTGCCAAAGGTCATTCCGTTGCCTGCAAATCCCGTGGCTGCAAACTGCCGTTCAGCGGTTTCGCCCATGAAGGGCAGCCCATCGTGCGTTTCGATGACTTGACCGGTCCAGGCGGCATCGATCTGCGCACCGGGTACGATGGCCGCGAGCATCATTTCGAGCCGCCGCAAGCAGGCATCGGCCTCCGCTTCCTGCCCAGTCTTGTGATCCTCTCCGCCCAAAATGACATAATCATGGTCAGGCAATTGATCCGAGCGCAAATAGTAATACGGGTTGCTCGTGTCCGAATAGATGGCTTCCGGGATCGACCCAGAGGGAACCTTCGCGCCCACGGCATAGCTGGAATAGGCGGCAAGCTTTGTTTGGAAAAAGCTGGCGCTCAAAAACCCGGTAAGGCCGGTGAGGGGCACATGGGTGGCAATGACAACGTAATCGCACTGTACGATTTGACCATTGGCAAGCACGGAGAGCGGCTCCTTGCGAAACTCCTTAACCTCGGTGTTTTCGAAGACGTGGCTACCCTCCCCATCGATCAATCGCAAGAGCGCCGCGAGATACTTCAGCGGACGAAATTTGGCCTGATTGGCAAAGCGCACTCCGGGTAATTTCACAAAAGGGATTGAATCGACAAAGTGCGCGTCGAAACCCAGTTCCGTGGCGAGTTCGGCTTCCTCTTGAAGTTGTTTGGCCTCGTTATCGAGCGGTTGAATCCAGCGCGCATGCAGGTAGCCGGGAACGGTGCTGTAACCGCAGTCGATTTCCAAATCGCAGACATGATGACGAATCAAATCCATGGCCGCGCGGCCCGCGTCCCAGGCTGCCTGCGCATGATCGCGGCCAAAGGTCTTCACCAGCTGGGATAGTCTGGTATCGGTCACCTGCGTCAAGTGGGCCGTGGTATGCCCGGTGTCGACCTGAGCGCATCGGTCGCGTTCGAGTAATGCCACCGACCGACCCGCCTTTTTGAGGAGGTAAGCTGTGGTGATGCCGGTGATTCCTCCACCGATCACCACGACATCCACTTTTAAAGGGCGGTTCAACGCGGGGAAGCGAGGGAGATGGGTTGTTTCAATCCAGTGCGACTTTAGCGGCATGGGACACCTCAATGGCTTCGAACGGCGCTCCTGCCAGGAGGCCGTCGCTCCTGCGGATCGGTCGCGACCGACCAGGGTGGGCGCGCAAACGCCACCTCGCATTTTTCGTGCCAGGCTTCAAAAAGGTTGGGGCGACCCTTCAAGCGGCAGATGACGAAAAAGGCAGGCGTGAGTTTGAGGCCGGGCACTTTGTTTGCAGCCAGAACCCTGAGGCGGGAGGGGATCGACATGAACGAAACTGAGCGGAAGAGTGCCCAGGCAAGCCATGCGGGCAAACGAGTGGTGCGTCATCAAGAATCGACCATGGCGCAACTATCACGCTGGGCCACGGAATGGACAGGTAGTTCGGCGGCATTTGGCCTCGCCGTGCTGACGATTTTGATCTGGATGATTAGTGGGCCGATCTTTGGGTATTGCGACACCTGGCAATTGGTGATCAACACGGGCACGACCATCGTCACCTTCCTAATGGTGTTTTTGATTCAGCGCGCCCAAAACAAGGATTCCCGCGCGATCCATCTCAAGCTCAATGAACTGGTGGCGGCGATTCAAGGCGCAAGCAATCGCCTGATCAATATCGAAGGGCTGACGGAAGAAGAGATCAATACCTTGCAGACCCACTTTTGCACCCTGGTCGAACTGGCCCGGGCCGACGAGAACCTGGGAAAATCGCATTCCATTGAAGAGGCCGCGGCGCGACACAAGCACAAGAAGCGGCAGGCGACCTGACCCACGATCAGATCGCCAGGCCGATCGCGTTCTTCTCAGGCTTGCGCGATCGTTTGCGCAGCCAGCGCAGGAGCGCTGTTTCTTCCGCGGTCAGGCTGGCGACCTTGGCGCGCAAGCCAACCGAGGACGCTCTGGTCCACGACACGCGGAAGGAGCCGTCAAGGTAGGAATCGACCAGCGCCGGATGGATGTAGCACTTTCGGCAGACTGCGGCCGTGTTACGCAAGTGCCTGGCAACTTCCTCGATGCACTGCACCACTGCTCGCTTGCTCGCCTCGGTCGTTTCGGCTGACAGCCGCTGGAAGGTCTGTGCCGCGAGTAAGGTTCCAGCCCACGTTCGAAAGTCCTTCGCGGTGTATTCACCACCGTTGGTCGAGCGCAAATAGTCATTCACATCGGCGGAACTGATCCCGTGACGCTTGCCGCTTTCGTCGAGGTATTGAAAAAGCTCTTGTCCGGGAATCTCCTGGCAGCGCCGGATGATGGGGGCAATCCGCCGATCGCGAATGGTCACGCGATGCTGCACGCCGCTCTTGCCGCGGAATTCAAAGCGGATTTCGTCGCGCCAAACACGTGCATGCGGATTGCGCAGGGTGGTCAAGCCGAACGAGCGGTTTTGCCGGGCATATTCTTCGTTGCCGACGCGGATCATCGTCGTCTCAAGGAGGCGAACGACGGTTCCCAGGATTTTCTCGCGCGGCATGCCCGGCTTGCTGAGATCGCCATGGACTTTGCGGCGAATCTGGGGCAGGGCGCTGGCAAACGAAACCAACCGGTCGAACTTGCTTTCGTCGCGGACGGCGCGCCAGCGTTCGTGATAGCGATATTGTTTTCGCCCCCGGGCATCTCGTCCGGTCGCCTGAATGTGGCCGGCGGCATCGGGGCAGATCCAGACCTGGGTCCATGCCGGCGGGATGGCCAGTTTTTTGATGCGAAACAAGGTGACTTCGTCGGTGATTTCCTTGCCGCGCGGGTTCAGAAAGCGGAAGCGTCCACGGGTAGCGACCCGCGTTATGCCGGCGCCCCCATCCATGACGTAGTGCAACTGGGCCCGCTCGGCCGCCGCGATATTGTTGGTTCGCTCGATCGTGTCGTTGAGTGGAGTGGGAGATTTCACGGCGCAACCATCAATCTTTTTGGCAAGGGGTCAAGGCGGGTCGTAACGACCATCCAAACGACGCCAGGAACGGGCCGTCAGTTCCGCCGCCGAGAGCCATCGCAGCAACAATAGTGCCACTTGTCTTTCATTCGAAGAAATGGGAAATCCACCAGGCCGAGAGCACTGGCTGGCGGCCGCCGGCCCCTTCCAAGAACCGTTGGTAATCACAGCGAAATGATAAGTTGAGTTTTGCAGAAACGTTGATTAGCTGTGCATCCAATAATACCATCCTCCGGACGATGGTATTCGTTGAATGTGGTAGGTGTCTGCTTTGGTGGTTCTTAAAACATCCCTGATTGCCCAATAAGGATCTTCCAAGCAATAAAAAAACTCAGAAGTGGCATCGTCAGCTAAAAAACTGGTAGATTCCAGGACAAAATAAATAAACCTTCCATTTCGATAGACCGATGTCGCGCCGGAATTCTTGAGAACGGGTGGGAATTCGTGCCTTCCCAAATGCTCATGATCAGCAAGCGTTTGAATCTTGATAAACTCGTTGAATGCATTCTTGTAAAGGCAGAAGTCGACTGCTTTTCCGCAGTCTGATTTTAAGGTTTCAACATAAACGAATCTGGTTATATAGAATGACAACAAGGAGGCAATGGCTAGAGAGGTTAAATACAATAATGCATTTTTGTACATGCTTGATGTCTCTGCTTCGCTTAATCGTTATTGCATTCGAACTTTTCTCAATGACGCAGCCATTTCCGTTGTCGGTGAAATGCCAGGCGGCCGTTGATCCGGAGCCAGCCTGCTTGGCCCCGGCTGTAGCTTCGATATCCGACGGTTGTTCTACGCGAAGTCTTAAAGATCGCGAAGGATTTGTGTTTTCTTCAAACGCCCTTGGGCCAGTGGCGAGTGAGCTCGAGCGATTCACCGGTTTCGAGCAGGGTTTTGAGGCTGGCCAGGATGGCGGGCCAACCGCCGGAGACCGATTCGATCAGCTTGGAGCGCGGATAGTCGATTTCATGAACAAGGCTGAGCTTGACCGACTCCCCCACGGGTTCCAGGTCGATCGTCAGCCGCGAAAATCCCTCCGCATGCACCTCATGAAAGAGCTCCTTGCGCCAGGTAAGCAGGAGTCGCCGGTGCGGTTCGATTTCGATGATCTCTCCGCTATCGATCATGCGCCCGTCTGGCGCCTTGATCCCCCAGGGGGACCCTGGCTTCCACTGGGATTCTTGCCAGGTTTCGCACCAGTACTGGCGCGTGAAATCGGGATCGATCAGGGCCTGCCACAATTTCTCTGGCGTGGTACGAATGTAGGTCACGTAAACGAAGCGCGACTCAGCCATGTTGTTCTCCTTCCAATTTTCTTTTGAGGTCGGCAAGCGCATCAAGACGAACACGCTCAAACGGCTGGATCCAGCGCTCGGCGATTTCGTGAATCGGCACCGGGTTGAGATAGTGCCGTTTCTCGCGCCCCTGCCAAAGGATCGACACAAGGTTGGCCTCTTCCAGCACCATGAGATGCTTGGTCACCGCCTGCCTGGTCATGTGCAGGTGGGTGCAAAGCTGACTGAGCGTTTGTCCATTTTCCTCGCGGAGCCGGTCAAGCAGATGCCTTCGGCCCGCATCGGCAAGCGCTTTAAAAACCCTGTCGATGTCCATGCTGTCATTATGCAACCGATAGGTTGCATGTCTAGAGGGGCGTTCCATGATTTTGAACCTCGGGCTCCTGCGCGTGGATCGATGCCGGTCTCAGTTGAGCGCCCGGTGGACAGGCACCTTGGCGGTCTTTCGCACGCCGATGCCCGTCTTGATCTGCATGCGATTCCCGCAAACCAGATTGTTCGTCGGTTTTGTCGGCAATTTCCGCCGTTTGCGCAGGGCCCCCCAATTCGTAGACTAGCTCTACTTTTTCCCCCGAAATTAAGGGCGAGAAGCGGCCGCCGCGATTTTGCAGCCGGCCTCCGGGGCTTGGAGGGGTTCGTGCGCAAATTTCTGCTGGCCTACGGGACGACCATTGCCGCCGTCGCCTTAGCGATGCTTTGCCGAGAACTCCTCGATCCGATCCTCGGCGACCAGCTACCCTATCCCACTTTTTTTCTCGCCGTCATTTTTTCATCGATGGTGGGCGGCCTGTGGCCCGCCATTTTGGCGACCCTCATGGGCGCCATACTGGCCTTTTATTTTTACATTCCTCCGCGCCATTCCTTAATGATTCCCGATGCCCCCTATCAAATCGGCCTGGCACTTTACCTGCTTGTCGGTTTTGCCATCGCCGCGTTTGGCGAGGCCACCCGGATTGCCCAACAACGTTTTGAGGAACTGGCTTACCAAAAAGACGATGCCGCGCAGGCGAAGGCCGCGAACATTGAATTCATTCGGGAAAAAGTCAATTTCCAGGACACCGCCTTCGTCGGATTCGGATTGACCCTGATCGTCCTGATCGTGGGCGGCGTCATGGGCGTCATCAACACGCGACGGCTCACCGAGAATGAACGGCAAGTGGCTCGCACTCATGAAGTCCGGGCGGAACTGGAGATTTTGCTCTCGACTCTCAAGGATGCCGAGATAGGACAGCGGGGTTATCTGCTTGCTCAGGATGAAAAGTACCTCCAGCCGTACGAGGAGGCCGTGGAACGCCTCCAGACGATTTTCACGCGCCTTGCATTTCTGACTTCAGAAAATTCCCTCCAGCAAGAACGCCTGCGTGCACTGCAGCCCAAAATCGCACGGCGCCTGGCGGAGATCAAGCAGACGATCGATTTGACCAAGAACTCCGACCGGCCGGCGGCGATGCAGATCATTCGCACCGATGCCGGCAAAAAGGAGATGGACAGTGTGCGCTCCGGGATCGCGCTTATGCTTCTTGTGGAAGAGGCGATCCTGAGTGAGCGCGCCTTGCAAAGCAAGGTCAGTGCGACCTCGGCGATTATGTCGATCTTGCTCACGGTCCTTATCGGCATTTTGCTCGTAGTCGTGGTTTTCGTGATCGGCCAACGCAACCTGTTCAAAAGGCAGCGCGCCGCAAGGAACTTGGCCGAACAGGCGGAAAGACTGCGAACGACGCTTGCAAGCATTGGCGATGCGGTCATCACCACCGATTTGCATGGACGCATCACCAATATGAACGCCGTGGCCGAATCGCTTACCGGCTGGGCCAATGCCGAAGCCATCGGGCAGACGCTCGATGCCGTGTTCAAGATCGTCAACGAGGAAACTCGCAGGGGGGTAGAGAATCCGGCGACGCGGGCGCTCAAGGACGGAGTCATCGTGGGGCTGGCCAACCACACGGTTCTCATTGCAAGGGACGGGTCGGAACTCCCTATCGACGACAGCGCCGCTCCCATCCGCTGCAAGGAGGGGGAAATTGTCGGCTGCGTGCTTGTCTTTCGCGATGTGACCGAGCGGCAGCAGTTGGAAAAACTCAACAACGAAAGGTTGATCGGTGCGCGCAAGCTGGCCTCGATCGTCGATTCCTCAAACGATGCCATTATCAGCCAGTCGACCGATGGCGTGATCCAGAGCTGGAACGCCGCGGCCGACCGGATGTTTGGTTTCAGTGCAAGCGAGGCCGTTGGCCGTCACATTTCGGTTCTCATTCCACCGGAGCGCGCGGGTGAAGAAGACCGGATCATGAATCGCTTGCGCGTGGGCGATGCGATCGAGCATTTTGACACGGTGCGAGTGCGCAAGGATGGCCAGCGCATTCAGGTGTCGCTTACGATCTCGCCGGTGCGTGATGGCGATGGGCGGATTGTGGGCGCCTCGAAGATCGTGCGCGATATCAGCGAACGCAAAAAGCTCGAAAACGATTTGCGTCAACTCGCCGCCGATCTTTCGGAGGCGCACGCGCGCAAAGACGAATTCCTGGCAACCTTGGCCCATGAACTGCGCAACCCGCTCGCTCCGATTCGCAACGGCTTGCAAGTGTTGCGCCTGGGCGGCGAGGGACAGGCAGCCGGTGTGGAACAGACGCGCATCATGATGGAGCGCCAACTGGGGCAACTGGTGCGGCTCGTGGACGACCTGATGGATGTCAGTCGCATCACGAGAGGCAATGTGGAGCTGCGCAAGGAGCGTGTCAGCCTCGCGTCCGTAATCCATAGTGCGATCGAAACGAGCAGGCCGATCATAGATGAGCGCGGGCACCACCTCACCTTGACGCTTCCGCCTGAGCCGATCGTGGTCGATGCCGATATCACACGGCTGGCACAGGTCTTTGCCAACTTGCTCAACAATGCAGCCAAGTACATGGACCGCGGCGGTGAGATTTTCTTGAAGGCCGAGCACGAGGGCGACAAGGTGGTCGTCACGATCAAGGACCAGGGCATCGGCATTGCCTCCGATCAGATCAACCGCATCTTTCAGATGTTCACGCAGGTGGACGGCTCACTCGAGAAGGCGCAGGGGGGCCTTGGCATCGGCCTGACCTTGGTGCGCCGCTTGACCGAGATGCACGGCGGAACGATCGTGGCGCAAAGCGAGGGGATTGGCAAAGGGTCGCAATTTGTCGTGCGTTTGCCAATCGTTGCCGAAGCATCGCCTGCCAGTGACGCAAGCAGTCCGGAATCGCCGGCCCCCAAATCCGATTTGCGCATCTTGATCGTTGACGATAATCGCGATGGCGCCGACAGTTTAGCGATGGTGCTGGAAGTCATGGGCAATGAAACACGCATCGCTTACGACGGGCAGGAAGGGGTCGATGCCGCACGGGTCTGGAGGCCCGACCTGATTTTGCTCGACATCGGTTTGCCCAAGTTAAACGGCTACGAGGCGTGCCGGCGCATCCGGGCGCAGCCTGGCGGAGAAGGGGCCGTCATCATTGCCGTGACCGGCTGGGGACAGGAGGAAGACCGCCGCCGTTCCAAGGAAGCCGGCTTCGACCACCACCTGGTCAAGCCTGTTGACCCCGTCACCTTGAGAAAACTCTTGATTGACTTGAATCTTGCAGTAAATCAGTAGGCCTCAGGATCTATCAAAAAAGTAAGGGCACCCAATCACTTTGAGAAGCGCCCCCAATCAGCCTTGCCGGCACCGGCTCAGGATTTTTTCGATTTCCGCGGGATCGGCCGGCTTGACAAGGTGATAGTCGAATCCGGCCTCGCGGGTTTGCCGGCGATCCTCCTCCTGGCCCCAGCCGGTGAGTGCCGCGAGCACCACACCACGCAACTCGCGCTTTTCACGAATTTGCCGTGCGACTTCGTATCCGCTCATCCCCGGCAAGCCAATGTCGAGAACGATGAGGTCCGGTCGAAAGGTTTCGAGTGCGCGCATGGCTTCCAGGCCATCGAACGCGGCCTTGACCTTATGACCCTTTAGTTCCAGAAGCATGCTCAGGCTGTGAGCCGCATCGCGGTTGTCGTCAACAACGAGCACAAGGTAGTGACCTTCAAGCGTGTCGCATCTGGATTGTTGACCGGGTTTTTCCGGGGCCAAGATGTCGGCGGCGAGCGGCAACCGCACTGTGAATTCACTTCCCTTGCCCGAGCCCGCGCTGCGAGCGACCACCGTGCCGCCATGCATTTCCACCAGGCGCTTGACCAGGGTCAGGCCAATGCCGAGGCCCCCTTGCGCGCGATCGAGTGAACTTCCGATTTGGGTGAACATCTCGAAAATGACAGGCAACATTTCGGCGGGAATGCCGATGCCATTGTCTTTTACGCGGATGACGGCTTCGGACGCGTCGCGCTCGGCGATGAAGCTGATCCGTCCTCCATGCGGGGTGTATTTGGCTGCATTGTTGATCAAGTTGGAGAATACCTGGGTCAAGCGAGTGCGGTCCGCATCCAGGATGAGCTGATTGGGGAACATTTCCACCGCGAGGGTATGTCCGCCCGCGTCGATCAAGCGGCGGCTCGTTTCGACGGCGCTTGTCACCGCCGAATTAAGGTCCATCCGCTCCTTGCGTAGAACGACCTTGCCGCTGGAAACGCGCGCGACATCCATCAGATCGTCGATCATGTGCACCATATGTTCCAACTGGCGCCCCATCATTTCCAACGTCTGACTGGCCTGAGCATTGACTTGCCCAATGGCATGGAGGATCTGAATGCCATTGCGCACGGGAGCCAGGGGATTGCGAAGCTCATGGGCGAGTGTGGCCAAGAACTCGTCCTTTCGTCGATCCTGTTCCTGTAGCGCGCGGTAGAGCAGGGCGTTTTCCATGGCGGTGGCGACACGGCGCCCGAGTTCTTGACCGATGTGCAACTCTTCGTTGGCGAAACGCAGATGAGACGACGCGCTGAAAAACGACAGGGATCCGATGACCTTGTTGCGAACAACCAACGGTACGGCCAGATAGGACTTGATCCCCTTGGCGCGCAATCGATCGAGTGGTTTGGACGACCGCGAGTCTTCCTCGCGCCGGGGTGCATCGAGGTCGAAAACCGCCGTCGCCTCTCCCGCTTTCTCCTCGTGCGAAAACGGAAGCATCCAAGCACCGGCTTCTTGCTCGGTGCGCAACGCATCGCTTGCGTCCTGGCCTTGCACGGTTGCGGCCATGGCCGGCGCCGTCACGACAAGCCGGCGGCGACTCGCCGAATCGTCGAGCAATTCGACGACGCACCAATCGGCGAACTTGCGCACGGCGAGTTGGGCAATGCGTTCCAGGGTACTTTCGGGATCGACCAGGCCGGCGAGAGACACGCTGGCATCGGCAAGAAACCGCACCGACTGCTCGGTCCGCTTGCGCTGGCTGATGTCTTGGGAGGTGCCGGAGAGGGTGGTCGTTCTTCCGTTCGCATGGGCGGTGCCATTGCCGCGCATTTGCACCCAGTGCTCCGATTCGTCAGGCCAGTGGGCGCGGTACTCGACATCGAATTCGCCGGCCTGCGCCATGGCGTGATCCATGGTCTGCAGAAATCGTTGCCGATCTTCCGGGTGGATGGACGCAATCAGTTCTTGATAGGTGAAAGAATCGCTTCCCCCTCGGCCGAAGTTTTGCTTGCAAGCGTCGCAACACGAGAAACGATCGTTTCCGGCGTCGAGTTCCCACGTTCCCGTTCGTGCCGCCTTGAGCGCGAAGCGAAGCTGCTCCTCGCTTTCTCGCAGTTTCTCCTCCGCCTGAATTTGGCGCGTGATGTCGAGCACGGCGCCAGGCAGCATGATGGCCTGGCCATGAACGTCATACTCTGCCTTGCCGCGAGCGATGACCGTCCTTGAGTCTCCCGTGACTCCTCTGATCCGGTACGTTTCTTCAAACGGCGCTCGCTCTTGGAGCGCTTTGCCAATGCGCGTTTGCACCCGTTTAATGTCGTCGGGATGGATCGCCTGGAAGTAAGCGGCGATGGGCCCGCCCGCCGCGTCGGCCTCGGACACACCGAACAGCTTTGCCAGATTTCGGTCGGCGATCACCCGATCTTGTTGGATATTCCAGGTCCAGGTCGCGACTTCTCCGGCGGCCAGGGTTGCCTCCAGGCGCACCTTGTAGTCATGGGCTTCTTCGTCGATCCTCTTCTGGGCGGTGATATCGGCGATCGTTCCATCAAGGCTCAAAACCTGCCGCGCGGGAGCGTCGCCGGCGAAAGTTGCGCGCCCTTTGCCAAACACCCAGTGAACCGATCCGTCGGGATGAATGACCCGGTATTCCTCGGAATAAGCAGCCGGTTCGACCGGTCGCGTCGCCGCTTCCACGGCGGCGCGTACGCGTTCTCGATCGCCCAGATGGATCGCGGCAAAGGCCTCTTCATAACTGAGCGGATCGGTCGACCCGTGAAGAATCATGCGGAACCGCTCGTCGCTCAAGAGCGAATTCTTGGCGGGATCGATATTCCACGAGCCAAGTTCGGCGGCGTCAAGGGCGAGTCTGCGGCGCACTTCGCTTGTGCGTAGCTCGCGATCGGTCCTTTTGCGCTCGGAAATGTCGCGAAAAACGAGGACCGCGCCGATGATCGTTCCCGATTCATCGCGAATCGGGGCGGCGCTGTCGTCGATCGGCCGCTCACTGCCATTTTTGGCAATCAAGACAGTGTGATTGGCAAGGCCGACAATCTTCCCCTCTTTCAACGCACGCAGGGCCGGGTTTTCGACTTCCTTGCGGCTTGTTTCGTTGACAATGCGAAAGACGGTTCCCAGCGCGACACCGCGTGCTTCGTCTAGCCTCCACCCGGTCAGCTCTTCCGCCACGGGGTTCAGGTAAGTGACATGACCGGTGGTGTCGGCCGAGATGACCGCATCGCCGATGCAAGCCAGGGTCACTCGATTGAGCTCCGCCTGGGCGCGAAAGCGCTCCTCGCTGCGCCTGCGATCGATGAACTGAATCATCCGGTCCGCGAAAATGGCGATTTCGGCGAGCGCGTTTTCGCTGAGTGTCTTGCGAGCCAAGAGGGCGGCAACCCCGGCGCAGCGGCCCTCCACCAGCAGAGGAAAACCCGCGAAGGCAACGACTCCCGCCTGGCGAAAGACATCCATTTGTTGCGTGAAGGAGGCGTCGTCCGCTACGGTTTGAGAGACGTGGATCTGCAAACTTTGAGCGATCCGGTGGAGATGGCCTTGCCCCATCAGCTCGGTTTCATCTTGTTGCGCTAAAAATGCGCCGCCTGCGCCGCTCGATTGCAGTTCCAACGCGCCCGTGGCTTCACGGGCCATCCAGATGCCGACAAGGGCGATATTCAGGTGGCGAACGAGCGCGTCACAGCATTTTTCAAGCACCGCCTGAACGGGGGCGGAGGAGGCGAGCGCCCTGCCGACTTCGGTGCGCACTGCCATCAAGGAACGGCGATCCTCGAGCGCGGCTTCTTCCTGAAGGCGGCGCGTGATGTCGCGCAAAATCAGAACGGCGCCAAGAGGATGGCCCGCTTCGTCACGCAGTGGCGTTGCCGAACCCTCGACAGGATAATGCAGGCCGTCTTGAAAGAGGACGATGGTTCCTTCGGGC
This sequence comes from Gemmataceae bacterium, assembly GCA_965226945.1. Lineage (GTDB taxonomy): Bacteria > Planctomycetota > Planctomycetia > Gemmatales > Gemmataceae > SYLG01. The sequence continues at coordinate 7,079,356 of OZ245717.1, forward strand.
AGTTTTTGCGGCTGTCTCGATGCGAGCGCGGCGGCGCCTGGGCAGGGAACTTTTCGCTGGCGGACTCGGTCTTCAAAGGCACAAATCTCCCGGAGAGGTCTCTTAAGCGCATGGGGATCGCCGCCTCCCATCAGGGTCTGCGCCGCGGAATTCAGCCATTGGACCTGGCCCAAAGCGTCGATGCCGATCACCGCGTCGGCGCTATTTTCCAGTAGAAGCCGGGCAATTTCGTTGCCTGGTGGATGAGCTCCCGGCTGCGGGAAGGAAGGCGGAATAGGGGCGGCAGCAACGGCGTCGTGCGACGGCGCTTCACGATTTGGCTGCGGATGATTATCCCCTATCGACATCTCCAAGATCCTCAATCTTCCTCAAGGCGATCGTTCCCTTGAACTTGGAATCACTCTAGGTTGAACGGTTGCAAAACCCGTGCCGCGAGCCGGGGCGTGGCCCTTGTGGGGGTGTCGGCACGCCCTTGAATAATCTAAATCAGCTAATTCTGCGCGTGAATTTGGCCATTGCGGTACTGTGAATGACCGATTGGAGGGATGCGCGGCCTCGGCTCTTGGAATAAAGACTCAATAGATCTACAAAGGGTGTATCGTGAGTTTGCTCAGGTTTGAGTGCGCGATGCGCGGCGCTTGACTGAAGGCGGATGTTGCGGGCGGGATGAGGTTAAGGGTGGATCTCAAGTTCATTGAGGTGAGGTCTAAATAAGAGAAATAGACGCGAAAAAATTGATAAAATAATGTTAGATTATTATATTGATTGAGGGAAATTTATCGTTGGGGCATGCACTGGTCGCGGGAGGTTCGTTCGTCCCAATTCACTTGCGAGAGGCGGACTCATTTCATGGCACCAACCGCATGCGTGACGGCACTGCATGCTGCAGTCAATCCGATCCACTCGGAATGCTGATGCTCTCAGGCCGGGTTTCCTGGAGCTGGTAAGAATCGGGCGGATTCGACTGGCAGGAAGGTGAGTTCGCCGGCGGCGAGGCACCGATCGCGGGAGTGCCGGTGGCTAGAAACAGCACCAAGCCCGCAAGCCAAACCGCGAGCAGATCGTTGAGAGGGCGATCGGGCACTTCCCATCCAGAAGGTTGCTTGAGTGATGACGATGACTCATTTGCTGGTGGGTTCATGTCGATGACCTGGGCAAGATTCCTGGCGCCGCAATCCTTGCAGGTTCCTGACGCCGTTTCGGGAGGATCTACGAAGAAGTCTTCGTCGAAGGAGCGCGCTGCTCTTGGCGGATCCGTTCGCACATTCAGTGCCAAAATCGCGGCGCAGTGGTGCGCAAAAATCTCCTCGATTTGACCTGGGGCAATGGGTAAAATGAGTGCTTGCGTATCTTGAAATCGCAAGCGCCTCAGCAGGAAGAATTTGCATGGATTTTGGGCGCGAGGCAATCAATTTGAACTCATCGTTCGAAGACGGAACACCTTACCCTGTCAGTAAAAACAGCCGAAAACATCGAGTCGATGGCACGATTGCTGCATGGTAGATGTGGCAGAGGGGTTCAGACGCACGAGTCGATTGCAAGGGCCGTGAGATTTTTTTCCCCTTGCTCACCATCTGATCGAGAAATGACCATGATCCTGATCACTGGCGCCACCGGCAAACTGGGCTCGGCGGTCGCCCGCGCGCTCATCAAGTTGATCCCCGCTTCCCATGTCGCTGTCAGTGTGCGTGACCCCAAGCAGGCCACGTTTCTGAAGGAACTCGGCATCGAGGTTCGCCAGGGGGATTTTGACGATCCGGCCAGTCTTGACCGGTCGTTTGCCGGAGCCGAGCACTTGCTCCTCATCTCGACAAACGGCATGGACCACGAAAAACGCAGTCAGCGTCATTGCAACGCGATCGAAGCGGCCAGGCGGGCCCGCGTCAAGCAGGTCTTTTACACCAGCCTGCTCCCCGGTCCCCTTTCGAATGCTTTCGTCATGAAGGCTCACCTTGATACGGAGCGAAATCTGAAGGCCTCTGGTCTGCCCTATACGATTCTCAAGAATGGGGTTTATGCCGAATCGTGGCCCCAATACCTCGGAGAAGGCCAGGATGTGGCGGTGCCTGCCAACGGACCCATCTCCTGGGTTGCACAGAGCGATCTTGCCGAGGGGATTGCGCGTCTGATCCGTGAACGAGGCCACGCGGGCCAAACCCTGAGCTTGACCGGTGCCGAGGCGATAGACCTCAAGACGGCGGCCGCATGGCAAGGGCGCAAGTTCCGCGTCGTCACGCTCGAGGATTATGTCGCCCGGGAAGTGCGCACCGGAAAAAGCGAGGAATATGCAAGGCGTTGGGCGAGCAGTTATGCTTGCGTGGCGCAAGGAGAATTTGGCAGGGTCGATCGCCTTTTGGCTTTCTTGTTAACCCACCCTCTGCAAAGCGCGAAGAGCATCCTCACGAGCGCCTCACGGCAGGACCGCCGGCCTGCCGGAGCCCTGAAGACGCGGTGAGAATCACGAGTATTTCGTCAAGCACCAAAAGGAAGAAGCCGCCTGCAAAGGGCCGCTTCTTCGCTTTGATTAGATGAGTTGCGGGCGGCATTCCCCGCGCGGGCCGCCGCAATCGCGCCGGGTCAGTAGGGCGAGTTACCCCCTCCATTTCCAAACACTTCTCCCGTGATATAGCTCGATTCGGCCAGCGCGAGGAGGACATAAGTGGGCGCAATTTCGGCGGGTTGGCCCGGCCGGCCCATGGGCGTCCTCTCTCCGAAGCGGAAAAGCGCCTCGTCGGGCTGGCCGCCGCTTGGCTGCAGCGGAGTCCAGAATGGACCGGGAGCCACCGCGTTGACACGAATGCCGCGCGGTGCCAGTTGTTTGGCCAGTCCCTTGGTAAAGGAAACGATGCAGGCTTTCGTTTGCGCGTAATCGAGCAAGACGGGAGAGGGTTCGAACGCCTGGATCGATGCCGTATTGATGATCGCGGCTCCTGCTGGCATATGGGGCAGCGCCGCCTTGGTGATCCAAAACATGGCGTACACATTCGTTTTGAAAGTCGCGTCGAATTGTTCGGTGGTGATGTCGATGATCGACTCTTGAGCCACCTGCTTCGCGGCATTGTTGACCAGGATGTCCAGTCCGCCAAGGCCTTTCACTGCATCGGCAACCAGGTCGCGACAAAAGGTCTCGTCGCTAATGTCGCCTGGCAGGGCGATCGCTTTGCGGCCTTCGGCCCGGATGATCCGCAGTACCTCCTGCGCATCAGATTCTTCGTAGGGCAAGTATCCGATGGCCACATCAGCCCCTTCGCGAGCAAAGGCGATCGCCGCGGCCCGGCCGATTCCCGAGTCCCCTCCCGTGATGAGTGCCTTGCGGCCAGCAAGGCGGTCCGAGCCCTGGTAGCTTTTCTCGCCATGGTCTGGTGGCGGTTCCATCATGGAAGCCAATCCTGGAGCCTTTTGCCACTGTCGCTTGAAAGGAGGTCTGGGATAGCGGGTTGCCGGATGGCGTAGGTCGCGAGTTCGTACCGCCTGATTGAGGGAGGCTCCACTCGATTCCGCCGAAGCAAGCGCCAGCGGGACCAAGGGCCCGGTGATCAAACCCGCACCCCTCCGCATGGCGCCACGGCGGGAGGGCTTCTCGGTCGTATCGTTTTGTTCCATTTCGCAACTCCGGGTCCAAAGGCGATGGTTGTCCCCATGCCGGCAATAAGCATGCCTTGTGAGTGACGGTTGCGACGGTTGTGGCGGGGGAATCGTTGGGACCCTATTTCGTCTCCACAAAAATGCTTGACTCCGGCCGAGTGGTATCAAAGTTGCGGATTACAAATATTGCCTGATTCAAGGGGGGCGGCCAGAGAGGGTGAGTGACAAGCCACGAGGGGGGCTTGGAGCTCGCAGAATGCGCCATCCCGGCTTGAAGCAGTCAGTCCCTGTCATCCGAGGCCGTAGAAATAAGCGAATGTTCCATCAAGAATTCGCTCGAATTAGGCCAAAGGTGGCAGGGATTTTCTTCACATTTGCGGCTTCGATCTCCCGCTATGGGTTCTTGTGAGCCCTCTTCACGTTTTTCTCTCCAACTTGGCGCATTGGTATCTTTTTCTCGCCACCTCTGGTCTCGCTCCAGAGGGAGTTCCTCCAGTGGCACCAGGGCAGCAGTCGGGCCGCCGTTCCCACCTCAATTCCATGAGCAACCCTCTTCCCAAATGTGGGGCTTGTACGCCCAAGGCGAAAATCACGGGCGCATCCGACTCCCTTTTGGCAATCTTGAGGCGTGCCTTTCATAGAGGTGGGCGCCCACAACGAGGCGAACTCCCGCCGCGAATGGAGCGCTTCGATAGAGTTTTTTTTTCCTTTCGGCGAATCGCCTAAGCCCGATCCCATGGTTGCCCGTCGTGGCGGAGTCAATCGCCGATTGACGGGTCGAATCGAACGCCTTATGTCTGAGCGGATTGTCCAATCGCCAACCATTTCTCAAAAGCTGGCTGGGTGTTCCCAGGCGCGAATTGGCCAGCGACCACAGTATTTCTAATTCCCAGATTGGAGAACGACGCACGCCGCTTGCAAAAGTGTTTTTCCGCCAGGGCGCGCTCGTCGTTTCCGCCGGCATTCCAACGTCGCGGTGGAGTTTCTTGTAGGTTCGTGGCCGTGGGTGGGCAATCAGGCGAGCGCGCTAAGAATCCCCATCAAGTCCAAACCAAGTCACTCAGGGGGCGCTGCTTTCTCCGTCGGTCAGATAGGTTTTTTGCGAAAGGCACCCTTGCGACCGCGGAGTCAAAAACAAAAAAACAAAAAACAAAGAATTCACAATTCGAACAGAGGAATCGAGGTGGGAGCTGGCAGCCCACGCCAAGAGATTCATGGCAAGAGAAATGCTTGTGAACGACGGCGCAGCAAGGTGGCTAGGTGGGACATCTTTCGGTGAAACACCGAGGGAAAGTGCTTCTCAGGTAAGCCGGCAAAGTGGACGCAACATTTTTTCCAACTTTGCGCACCGTCCCAAAAAATAACCTACTGTTTGCAATCCACGTCTTGGAGGGGTTCCCCATGAAAAGCTTTCTGATCGCCAGCGGATTGGTTCTTGTGACAATGGTGTCCGGCCAGGACACTGCGTTGCCGGTGAGTCGTCCTGTCGGATCGGTCGAACTGGTTGCCTCGTTCGATGGGCCCATGCCGACCGGGGTGACCGTTTCGCGCAAAGGACGGGTATTCGTCAATTTTCCGCGCTGGGGCGATCCCGTGGATTTTACCGTGGCTGAAGTTAAGGATGGAGTGGCGACGGCATTTCCCGTTGAAATGAACCGGTTCGATCGTGGCCGGCCCACCGAAACGCTTGTTTCCGTGCAAAGTGTTGTGGTCGATGCCGCCGATCGCCTCTGGATCCTGGATACCGGAAGCGTGGAATTTGGACCCCCCATTGGTGCGAAGCTTGTTGGCGTTGAGCTATCGACCAACGAAGTCTTCACGACGATTCCGTTCCCACCGTCCGTCGTGCTTCCGACCACCTATCTGAATGACATTCGTATCGATTTGCGCAAAAATACCGCGGGCGTCGCCTACATTACCGATTCTTCACCGAACGGTCCGAACGCGATCATCGTTGTCGATCTCGATACCGGCAAGACCTGCCGCCGATTGAACGATCATCGCTCCACCAAGGCCGATGCCAATTTCCTCCCGATTGTCGAAGGCAAGCCGCTGATGGAAAATCGACCCGGCGAGCCTGCTTCGTATCTTTCCATCGGTTCCGACGGGTTAGCGCTCGATCAAGAGGGGAAATATCTTTATTATTGCCCGCTGGCCAGCAGGCACCTCTACCGCATCCCGACCGATGCGCTTCTTTGCGAGAAATCCTGCGAAGAAAAGCGCTGCAAAAACATTGAAGACTTGGGTAATCGTGGTTTTGCTTCCGATGGCCTCGAAGCCGACGATCGCGGCCGTATCTATCTAACCGACTACGAGCACAATTCGATTCTCCGTCGCGGCACCGATGGCCGGTACGAGACCCTGCTTCACGATCCGCGCGTGCTCTGGCCCGACACGATGAGCGTCGCGAACGACGGCTACCTGTACTTCACCGCCAATCAGCTTCATCGTCAGCGCAACTATCAAAAAGGTGCCGATCTACGCGAAAAGCCTTATTGCCTGTTCCGGACCAAAATCGACGCGGGGCCCGTAGCCCTGGCTCGGGATGCCGATTGAGCGACCACGCAGTGCACGCGGTGCACCCGGCCACTGGAAAAAGCGACCCGTTCCATCTCTTAAAGTTTGAACTGGTCTTGCCTTGGCCCCAAGATGGCAACCTCGTTAACGCAGAAATAACTGGTAAACGCGATTCTCCGTCTCATCCACGCACGGATAGCCCAGGGTCTCAATGAATTGCTCCAGGGCGGCGCCGCTCTTTTGGGGAACCTGGATGCCCACCAGGATACGCCCATAATCGGCGCCCTGATTGCGGTAGTGAAACAGGCTGATATTCCAGTCGGGGTGCATGCACGAAAGAAAGCGCATGAGGGCGCCGGGCCGTTCCGGGAACTCGAAGCGATACAGCCGCTCGTCGCTGGCCATCCGGCTTCTGCCGCCCACCATATACCGCACATGCTCCTTGGAAAGTTCATTGTCCACCAGGTCCATCACACCAAAACCGGCCTGCGCGAAGGCCAGCGCGATCGCCCTGGCCTCGGCCCGGTCGGAGGTGACGAGGCCCACGAGCAGGTGCGCTTCCTTTTCGTCGGAGATACGGTAGCTAAACTCGGTGACTCCCCGCTGGCCGATGACGGCGCACATCTTGCGAAAGCTACCCCGTTCTTCAGGGATCGTCACCGCAAAGAGCGCTTCACGTTCACCACCCGCTTCGGCGCGCTCGGCGACAAAGCGCAGGCGATCGAAATTCATGTTGGCGCCGCAACTGATCGCGATCAGCGTTTGATCCGAAAGATGGTGCTTGAGCGCATACTGTTTCAAACCGGCGATCGCCATGGCCCCCGCCGGTTCCAAAATACTACGAGTATCTTCAAAGGCATCCTTGATGGCCGCGCACACGGCATCGGTGTCGACACGCACAAAATCGTCTACCAGATCGGTGGTCAGGCGAAAAGTCTCTTCCCCCACCTGCTTGACCGCGGTGCCATCGGCAAAGAGGCCAACATCGGCGAGTGCAATCCGTTCCCCGGCTTGCACCGAGCGGATCATGGCGTCGGAGTCGACCATTTGCACGCCGATCACCTTGATTTCGGGGCGCACGGCCTTGACATAAGCCGCGACTCCCGAGATCAGGCCGCCACCCCCGATCGCCACGAAAATGGCGTGAATCGGATGCTGGTGTTGCCTGAGAATCTCCATCCCGATCGTCCCCTGACCGGCGATCACATCGGGATCGTCAAAGGGATGCACGAAGACCAGGCCCAAATTCTCTTTCAACTTGATGGCGTGTGAATAAGCGTCGGAATAGCTGTCGCCATGAAGCACCACGTCGCCGCCGAGCGCCTTGACGGCCTCGGATTTCAGACGCGGTGTGGTGATGGGCATGACGATTGTGGCCTTGCACCCTAGCCGCCGCGCACTCAGGGCCACTCCCTGTGCATGATTGCCTGCCGAGGCGCAGACGACCCCGCGTGCCAGTTCTTCAGGCGTCAAGCGTGCCATCTTGTTGTAAGCGCCGCGCAGCTTGAAGCTAAACACCGGCTGGGTGTCTTCCCGTTTGAGCCACACCCGATTGCCCAACCGAGCCGAAAGCCGGGTGGCCAAATCGAGCGGGGATTCGATCGCGACATCGTAAACGGGAGCCGTGAGGATTCTTCTTAAATAATCGACCAATTTCGTGTTCATAATCCCAAGAGACTCGTTCTTTGTTGGTAAATCGTTTTTATTGTTAAAAAATCTATGCCAAAAATCAAGTTTGTGAGATCGTCCGGCAAGATGCCTGTTTTTTTCTTTTCGCTAGTACTTCTATCTCTTCTAGTGATTGATTTGTGCGATCCCGGCACGAGCCTGGACACAGATTTTGCAAGCAGTTTGGGGTAGGGTGTCGGCCCACCTTTCGCTTCGGACCTGGGCATTTTACTCAGTGGTGGTCCATCAGGTTACTGCGCGATCTGCCTGGAGCGGAAATTGCTTCGCGCAAGGTGGCGCCGCGACTCGAGCTAGGATTCACGGTGGATCCCGGTTGCTTGACAGCATCAAGATACCCCGATAGAACTACGGTCAGTCCGACAGGTTCTCTCTCTGAATCTTCAGAGGGAGATGAAAAGGGAAGCCGGTGAGAATCCGGCACAGGGCCGCTGCTGTAATCGGCAAGGGGACCAGGCATCATGGCCACTGTGGCGCAAGCCACGGGAAGGCCGCCTGAACTCCGCAAATAGCCGTAAGTCAGAAGACCTGCCGTTGGAATCGAAACCGTGGTGCCTCGGACCTGGGCCGCCGCGCTTGCAGGACAGTCCTTCTGTGCTTGGCGCTCGTTTGCGTCTGGCCCCTGCGCGCTTGCCCACCGGGTGCTTCACTTCTGGCCCGTACCCGGCCGAAAGGACTGACTGTTACCATGCTCAACCAATTTTCTCGATCGCGACGAAGCGATTTTTTTTCTTTTTCTCGCCGTTTCCAGCCTCTTCAAGCGGACTCTGCCATCGATTCGAAGGCACTTCTTAAAGAAACACTCTTCTAGAAGACCGAGGCGTTTGGGGATCAGTCTGTACGCTTGTGAGCCTTGGCGCTTCGCCGAACTCGGCGGCGTCTGGCGGACCACCTCTGCGTAGGCATTGGCCGGGTTATTCCCCATGGCCGCCTTTGCCTGGATGGGAATTGCGGTGCTGCCGAGTTCTTCGCTCTTGGCGCGCCTCAAAAAATACCAGTTTCCCTGATCTCGTTAAATTTCAGTATTTCCTATTTTTGTTTTTTATTTTTTGTTTTGATGAATTCGCGAAAAGATTCGTGCCGCAAGGGCGAGTACTTGAGCGAGCCTGCTCCCACAAGGAAGGGGAGTTTCCCATGAACGCAACCCATCTTATGGACACGGGATTTGCCGAGCGCATGACCGAAAAAGATCTCAACTCTCAATCGGTGATGCGCGTGCGCAAACGCAATGGCTCCTTTGAGGAAGTCAATGTCAACAAGATTGTTCGGGCCGTAGAGCGCTGCGTCGGCGGGCTTCCCCTCGTCGATCCGATGCGTGTCGCGGTCAAAACAATTGGAGGACTCTACGACGGTGCGACCACCGCGGAATTGGACCTGCTGTCGATCCGCACGGCGGCCGCGCTGATCGCTGAGGAACCCGAATACTCACGGCTCGCGGCCCGCCTCCTCGCTACCTACATCGACAAGGAAGTCGCCAATCAGGACATTCACTCGTTCTCGCAATCGATTGCCGCTGGCTATCGCCACGGACTGGTTGCCGAATCGACTCAGGCCTTTGTCGCGTCCAACGCACGCAAGCTCAATGCGGCCGTTGACGAACCCAGCTCCGATCTTTTTGAATATTTCGGTTTGCGCACGGTTTACGACCGTTACCTCCTTCGCCATCCAGAGACGCGCTCCGTGATTGAATCTCCGCCGGCCTTTTTCATGCGGGTGGCGTGTGGACTGGCGGAAACTGCGGCCGATGCGATCGAGTTTTATCGGCTGTTGGCGACCCATCGCTACATGCCGAGCACGCCGACGCTCTTCAATTCGGGAACCAGCCGGCCGCAGATGTCTTCCTGTTACCTCCTCGACTCTCCGGCGGACGCGCTGGAAGCCATCTACGATCGATACAGCGATGTGGCGAAACTTTCCAAATTTGCCGGCGGAATTGGCCTGGCCTATCACCGCATCCGCGCGCGCGGCTCGCTCATCCGAGGGACCAATGGGCATAGCAACGGTGTCGTTCCCTGGCTCAAAACACTCGACTCGTCGGTGGCCGCCGTCAATCAAGGAGGGAAAAGGAAAGGGGCTTGCTGCGTCTACCTGGAAACCTGGCACGCGGACATTGAAGAGTTTCTGGAACTGCGCGACAACACCGGCGATCCGGCCCGCCGTACCTACAACCTTAACTTGGCCAATTGGGTGCCTGACCTGTTCATGCATCGTGTGGAAGCGGGGGGAACCTGGTCCCTCTTCGACCCGAAAGAAGTTCCCCATTTGACGGATTTGTTTGGTGATGCGTTCGACGCGGCCTACCGCGAAGCAGAAAATCAGGGCCTCGCGACCAAGAGACTTCCGGCACGTGATCTGTACGCCAGGATGATGAAAACGCTGGCGGAAACGGGCAATGGTTGGATGGCCTTCAAGGATGCCTGCAACCGAACCTGCAATCAAACCAGGTCGGCCGATGCCGTGGTTCATAGCTCGAATCTTTGCACAGAAATTATCGAAGTGACTTCGCAAGGCGAAACGGCCGTCTGCAATTTGGGATCGGTGAATTTGGCGCGACACCTGAGCGGCGATTCCTTCGATTTTGACGCGCTTGCCGAGACGGTGAGCACCGCGGTGCGGTTTCTTGATCGTGTCATCGACATCAATTTCTATCCGACTCCGGAGGCGGAGGCGTCGAATCAGCGTTGGCGCCCCGTCGGCCTGGGCGTCATGGGACTACAGGATCTGTTCTTTCAGTTGCGCTTACCTTTCGACGCGCCGCGGGCTCGCGAGCTATCGCACCGCATTCAGGAAGAGATTTATTATCATGCGCTCAAAACCTCGTGCGAACTGGCTGAGAGTCATGGGGCTCACCCGAATTTTCGCGAGACGCGCGCGGCGGAAGGTGTCTTGCAATTTCAGCTTTGGGGAGTGACGCCAACGAACCCCGCGAGGTGGGAGGCCTTGCGTGCGCGCGTGGTCCAATCGGGATTGCGCAATTCGCTCTTGATCGCGATTGCACCGACCGCGACGATCGCCTCGATCGTCGGCGCTTATGAATGCGTCGAGCCGCAAGTGTCGAACCTGTTCAAGCGTGAAACACTTTCGGGCGAGTTTCTGCAAATCAATCGTTACCTGGTCGATGACCTCAAGGCGCTCGGGCTGTGGACCGAAGCGGTGCGCGCCAAAATCAAGCTCGCCGACGGCTCGGTGCAGGGGATCGAGGAGATTCCGGCCGATCTGCGCGCCCTTTACCGCACCGCCTGGGAGTTGCCCATGCGCTCGCTCATCGACATGGCGGCCGAGCGCGGTGCTTTCATCGATCAAAGCCAGTCGTTGAACCTATTCCTGGAAAATCCCACCATCGGCAAAATGTCGTCGATGTACATGCATGCCTGGAAGAAGGGTTTGAAGACCACCTACTATTTGCGTTCGCGCCCCGCGACCGCGATTGCCAAAACCACCGTCGGCAAGGCGACTCCCGATGCGGTGGCCTGTTCGCTCGAAAACCCGGGTTCCTGCGAATCTTGCCAGTAATGGTTCCGCCCGAAAAGTCGATCCACGGAGTGAATGTCTGCATGCTTCTTGAACCCGGAATGAGCCTGACCTTGCGGCCGATGCGTTATCCTGCTTTTTTCGACAAGTACAAGGATGCCATCCGCAACACCTGGACAGTCGAGGAGGTTGATTTTTCGACCGACCTGACCGATCTGCGTTCGCGCATTACCGAAGCGGAGCGGCATCTGATCCACCGGCTTGTGGCGTTCTTCGCCACCGGCGATTCGATCGTTGGCAATAATCTGGTCCTCAACCTGTACAAGCACATCAATGCGCCCGAGGCGCGCATGTACCTGTCGCGCCAACTCTATGAGGAGGCGCTTCATGTGCAGTTTTATCTAACGCTCCTGGATAATTACTTGCCCGACATGGCCGAGCGCGAAGCGGCGTTCGCGGCCATCGACAATATCCCTTCGATCAAGATCAAGGCGGAATTTTGCTTCAAGTGGATCGATTCGATCGAGGGGCTCGACCAGCTCGAAACACGGGCCGATCGGCGCCTGTTCTTGCTCAACATGGTCTGTTTTGCCGCCTGCATTGAAGGACTCTTTTTTTTCGCGGCGTTCGCCTATGTTTATTTTCTGCGTTCCAAGGGGCTGCTTCACGGCCTGGCCGCCGGCACGAACTGGGTCTTTCGCGACGAGAGTGCGCACATGGCCTTCGCGTTCCAGGTGATCGATACGATCCGCCATGAAGAGCCGGATCTGTTCGATGCCGAGCTCGAAAGTCAAATCGTGGCGATGCTTCGCGAAGCGGTCGAATGCGAGACGACGTTTGCGCGCGATGTCCTGGGCATGGGAGTGGCGGGTCTCTCGCTTGGCGACCTGCGCGCTTATCTGGAATATGTCGCCGATCGCCGGCTTGAGGCTCTGGGAATTGCACCTATTTACGGTTCGCGCAACCCCTTCGATTTCATGGAATTGCAGGACGTTCAAGAGTTGGCCAACTTCTTCGAACGCCGTGTCTCGGCGTATCAGCATGGGGTGAGTGGGCCCGTTGCCTTTGGCGAAGAGTTTTAACGGAGTTTGGCAGAGATTTTTCAAATGATTTAAGGAGTGGTGATGGAGGGGAAGTTACCCGCCGGATGTGTGACGGGAGTCGGGAGCCTGCCATTCACCGATCCCAAGGAAGCGATCGACTTTGTCGCTCACCATTGCCCCTTTCTGCCTTTTTGGCCGCAACTTCCCAAAAGACAATCCGGGGAAGGAGTCATCGCCCAGGGGTTGGGAATTCTCTCGACGTTCCTTGAACCGGCCGCGCGGCCTTTTTGCTGGCAAATCCAACCAGGCAAGGGCAGGGTGTTCGCGGAGGGGCTCGATGAGCAGGAGGCCTGCCTGATTCCCGAAACGGCGGCAGGTTTTTTCGCGTTCGAACCCGCACTTCGCAAAGGGGAATTTCCCAGGGCGGTCGCCCTCAAGGCCCAGTCGGAAGGACCAGCAACTCTGGCTCACTGCGTGTTCCATGAAGGCCGTTCCCTGGCAAACGAGCCCGGCTGGATGAGGCGTGTTGCCGCCTTCGTCGCCCGCCAGGCGGTCTGGCAGGTCAAGCGGCTGCAGCGGTACGGCAGGCCCGTGATTTTCGTTCTGGACGAGCCGGCGATCTCGTTGGCGCTTGCCGATGCGGCGCCCGAACTCATTGAAGAAATCACTCATGCCGTGGCGACTGTCCTCATCGCGGTGCGCAAGGCGGGCGCCACCGCGGGCATCCATTGTTGCGCGCAGCTTCCCACAACGCTGCTTCAAAGACTTCCTTTCCAGCTTCTTTCTTTTGATGCCCATCTGCCGATGGAAGGACCGGCCTGGGGAGAACTCGTTCGATCGGTGATGCATCGATCCGGATCGCTTGCTTTCGGCCTGGTGCCCACGAACCCCGAGCCGGCGCTGGGGGCCGGAGAACTGTTCGCCCTCTGGCTGCGCCTTGCCGCCACTGCGGGCGATGTTCTGGAAATGGCCCAGAAAACGATCGTTACCGCAACCTGCGGTCTCGGCTTATCGACACCGTCAGCGGCGGCTTCCGTGTTTGAGCAATGCAACAGAGTGGGAGAGAAAATTGAGCGATTGTCACAATCGGCTCAAGAATCCTAAGGGCCCTTCTTTTTGGGAGCCGCCGCCGGTATCACAAAACTACGGCTGACATTGGGCAATCGTGTAAAAAATAAAACCGTTCGAGCCAGGTGGGGTGCACGCCATGGCGCAAATCACGGAAATCCTTCGCGCAATCGAAAAAGAAGGACCGCAAGCGACGGCGCAGTTGCTGCCCTTGGTGTATGAGGAATTACGGCGCTTGGCCGCGGGGAAGATGGCCGAGGAACCGTCGGGCCAGACCCTTCAGCCAACGGCACTGGTTCATGAAGCTTACCTGCGGTTGTTGGGAAGCGGCCAGGGGGCTGTTTGGGATCATCGCGGTCATTTTTTTGCCGCCGCCGCCGAGGCGATGAGGCGCATTCTGGTCGATCGTGCCCGTCGCAAAAAAGCAGTCCGGCGTGGAGGCGATTGGCAGCGAGTGCCCCTGATCGACGGGCCTTGTTTGACAGGTGCGGACGAAGATTGCCTGAGCATTGATGAGGCCTTGACCCGATTCTCCCGGATCGAGCCGGCCAAGGCCGAACTCGTGAAGTTGCGATTTTTTGCCGGCTTGTCGATGAACGATACCGCGAACGCCCTGGGAATTTCGCTGGCGACAGCGGAAAGGTGGTGGGTGTTTGCCCGTGCCTGGTTGTTTGGCGAACTGAAACGAGAGGTCGGTGGGCCCGAGAATTTCGGGAACTCAGAAAATTCTCAAAATCATGAGGGGCTCTAGATTCTTTTTGCGCATGGAAGGGAGAAGAAATCCACAATCCCTGGGAAGTGCCCGCCATGACTGAACCTTCCGCCGCGGAACGGCTATTTTTTGCCGCGATTGACCTGGCAACGCCAACGGATCAGTCCGCCTACCTCGACAAGGCCTGCGGAGCCGACCAGGAATTGCGCCAAAGCGTGGAGAAAATGCTCCAGGCGCACCGTAGCATGGGCAGCTTCATGGAGCATGGCCCAGCCGTCCAAACGTCAGGCGCCGAATCGGCATCACCTAACGGTGAGTCAGACTTTCAAATTCCAGACAAGGTCCATACAGGAAGCCTGATTGCAGGGCGCTACGAACTCGTCGAGCAAATTGGCAGGGGAGGGATGGGGTGTGTCTGGAGAGCCAGCCAAGTCGAACCCATTCAGCGGCAAGTTGCCGTAAAGCTGCTTCTGCCGGGAATGGATTCCAAGCGTATGCTCGCCTGCTTCGAATCGGAGCGCCAGGCACTGGCGCTCATGAATCATCCCAACATTGCCCGGGTCTTCGATGCGGGCGAAACGGCCGACGGAAGTCCTTTCATTGTCATGGAACTTGTCGAGGGGACCTCGATCACGCGCTATTGCGATGAACGAAAACTCCCGGTGACCGAGCGATTGCGGCTATTCATTTGCGTTTGCCAGGCGATCCAGCACGCCCATCAAAAAGGGGTCATCCATCGCGACATCAAGCCGTCGAATGTGCTTGTGGCAAGTTGCGACGGCCAGGCCGTTCCGAAAGTGATCGATTTCGGAGTCTCGAAGGCGGCGCGGGGATCTTTGAGTGAAGCCTCCCTTTTACGGGACTATGGTTTGGTGGTCGGATCGCTGCAATATATGAGCCCCGAACAGGCGCAAGCCGATCAACGAGCCGTTGACACGCGGTCGGACATTTACACGCTGGGCGCATTGCTCCATGAGCTCCTGACGGGAATGACTCCGCTGTCACGCCAGGAACTGGAAAATATCGGACTGTTTGAGATTCTGAGAATCATTCGCGAGCTGGAGCCCAGGCGGCCAAGCACGCGCTTACGCGGTTCACCGGCGCTTCCCGAGATTGCCTTGGCTCGCGCCAGTCAGCCGGAATTGCTTGCAGGAATGCTGCAGGGTGACCTCGACTGGATCGTGATGAAGGCGCTCGAAAACGAACGGAGCCGGCGCTACGACTCGGCGATCGGTTTTTCCGCCGACATTCAGCGTTATCTTGACGGTGAACCGGTCGAAGCGCATCCGCCGAGTGTATCGTACCGCCTGCGCAAATTGGGCCGCAAACATCGACTGGCCCTTTCCGCGGGCGTCGTTTTCCTCGGGTTGCTTCTCTTTACCGTCGCGATGAGTTCCTGGATGGCATGGAAAACAGGTCGAGCGAATCTGATTGCTGAAGAAAAGCGAATCCAGGCCGAGGAGCAATCCCAACGAGCCGACGACAACGCCGCCTTGGTCATGAAGGGGCTCATTGCTTCGGAGTGTTCCCGCCGATTTGCGCAAACGAGCGCGGCCAGCTTGCAGATCGATCTGGATCTGGCCGAGTTCCAGGTCAACCCTCGGGTTGCGTTGTTGCGCCTGGCAAGTCAGTTGCGGAAAATCCCCGATGATCGGGCGGGTATCCCGGTGGTCGTGCCGGCAGGGATGCGAGTTGCGCATGGGGCAAGCGATTCAGGGCTCGTGGAAGCAGACGCGGGTGGTTCGGCAAAATCAGGATCCTACAAGGTCAACGCTCCCGGTGATCTGCTTGATGAGCAAAGGAACCTGCGCGAATTCGTTTCGACCGCGATTCTGGCCATGGGCCGGGACTATGCTCCGGTCCTTGCGCCCGCCGCGATGGGCAAGCGGGGGCCCGTTCGCCATTATTCAATGAATCGAAGTGGCGATCGGTTCCTGACGCTTTATAGCACGGGCGAGGCCCATCTCTGGGACGCCATGAAAATGGTGCCAATCGCTCGATTGCAAAGAGATTCGGAAAAGGTCGATGAAGCCAAGTTCTCCGAAGATGGCGCGCTGATTGCGACCACGTGCGCCAACAGGGAACTCAGAATTTGGAGGGTCCATGATGGCGCATTTGTTTCGCGCATTTCTCCCCAGAAAAATTCGGAACCGATCGCTGGAGTTAAGGAGTACATGCAAACGGGCGTTGAAATATCTTTTTCTAAAGATCGCATTTTGACCAGTTACTGGGTGAGTGAATCGTTGCCGCCGAAGCCAAGGACCAGTCCCATACAACGCGATGAGGATGGAAATCCAATCTTCAGAGGAATGAGTTCGTCCATACCATTCAAGGTTGTCATGAGATTTAACGGCCCATCGGAACTCTGGGACGCGGTCGCTGGCAAGCTGATCTCAAAGATCCCCGACAGAAATGGAAATACCTACATATGGGGCGAAGGAAAATGGATCGTTGGTTGGGATAAAAATAAATCGATTGTTGTCTACTCAGCGAAGGATGGGGCGGTCAAAACCCACATTGGTCCGCCTTCCGGCGTCCCGGTCGGTGACTTCATGATGGGCTCGACGGGACGTAGGCTCGTTGTAAGGAATAATGTCAAGTCGTCAGCCGATCCTCAATTTCGGGTTTGGGACTGCGAAACCTGGAAGGAGTTAATTCCTCCAGCGCCCGGTTTGGCCGCAACCGGCTTTTTTGCCGATGATCTTGTGCAAATCCACGAGAGAGACCGATTCAAGCTCGTTGCCTTGTCCAGGGAACGAGCACCAAGGTTGCTCAAGACGGACGAAAAACGTTTCACCAGGCCAGAGCACCCGAGGGTGCGCGACAATTTCATCATGGCAAGCGATGGCCAGCTTTACGACTGGGTGAATGACCGTCCCCTTCTGCCTCCACCAGGTAAAAAGTACCACCCCGAGTTGCAGCGATTTGCCGCGGACGGCCGATTCGTGATGATCGAGGAAGAGCGCAGATTCATCGATTCGAAGACCGAGAAGTCATTTCCTGCCCGAACATTGCAGCACTCTTTCCATGAGCCTTTTTTATCTTTTGATGAACGGGTAGGATGGACCGGTTTTGCACACTCGATTATCGGGGATGTACCCTACCCTCCCACCCTCATTCACTTCTTTCGCATTCCGCCAATCAGCCGGCAACAATTTCCTCACGAGCTGGTGGAACTCTGGGTTCAACTCGCGGTTCGGGGGGAACTCGCGCAAGAGGGAACTTTCTTGAAATGGGATGAGGCCGCCTGGGAGAAGCAACGTCAAAAGCTGGCCAAGATGGCGATCCCTGATCCGTATTTCCCCTTTCCCGGATTTCTTGCACAGGACCGTCTGCACTGGCTGCGCAGCGAATTCCAAACGGCATCGAATGCCGAGAAACCAGCCATCGCGAAAAAACTTTTGGAGCGCTGCACCGCCGAGGGCGACACCGATGAAGCGGAACAATGGAATCGCTGGCTGGCGGCTCCGTTCAATCGATCGCAGAATTGAGTAAGTCATCGTTCCGATTCGCGGCGATTGGCTGTTAACCACCATCTGCCGCTTTCCTGGCCGCAAACCCAGCTTGACTTTTCCCCAAAACAACATTAAGATTTCGTAACAAATCATCCTGGCCAAGTGCTTCGAAGGATGCAATTCGGTCGGGTTGAGTCGCTCGTGGCGGAATGTGAATGCTCCGCCCGTGAAGTTGTTTGATTGGAAACCCATTCTAAAAGTTTTGTCGTTTGATTTTTCAAAGCCTGCTTTCCACGAGCTGGCTCTATTGGTCGTTGATTTTTGCCGTGAGTGAAATAGACGGATCGCCGAGCACATGCGGCCCGAAAGGACATTTCCGAATCATGGAAGGGGCGAACAAGGCAAACTGGAATGTGCAAACATCCCTTTGGGCACGATGGGCCTTCCTTTTGTCATTCATTCCCCTGTTGATCATTGTCCTCCTTATCTACTGCGCCCATGGGAATCAGGATGGCGAGTTGTCCTCGCCCTACGCGGTCGCGGTGGAGCTTACTGACTTCTCGTCCGCGGAAGCGATTCCGCCCGCGCTGAGCCATCCCGAGCGCTGGTTGCTGGCGGTCGTCATCGCTTCTCTGGTGGGCGCATGGCATTGGTATCACGGCGACTTGCAGATGCGCAAACACCCAGGATCGATTGCCGGCAATGGTCACCCATTCACGCCGGCCGTGTCCGCGCCGTTTCGAACTTTCGGTTCTCGCGGAAAGAAGGACCGGCACGGGTTGCTTTTTTGGCCCGTTCCCGGGCATGGGCGTGGGCCCTGTCAGCCGTCGCAAGCAGCACGGTCCGGGGAGTTCCTCAGACGCCAATTGCCGTGGCCTTGGCGGGCCTAAGCCCCATCGGTATCAAGTCGCTCGGCTGGGACCGTCTGGATCTGGCACTTCGGCAAACGCGGAAAAGCATAGCTTGGGTCCCGGGTAGCAAATCCCTCATGGCCGCCCGGGGCCCGAGCTTTGCCGACGAGAAGTCGCCCTCATAAGCCTGGCAACGGACCTGCGGTGAATTTCCCATTTCCTTGAATTCACCACGATCAATGCTTGCTAGCCAGGATCGTGAAGAAAGCGGTGAAAAAGCGACCGCTAAAATGCAGCGATCATCGTGCTGAAATAGTGAAATGGGTCACTCGCGCGCCGGAAAGCGATGCCGGTGCAAAAGCCAATCCCAGAAATTCGCTCGTCTTAAGTTGGGATCGTCGGCCTTCATGGTGTGTCGTTTGCCGGTGCGAGTGTGCACCACCAGGGTGTTGTCGGGCTGAACCGAGTCCACGCGCCAAAATTTGGGAACGAGATACGAATACGAGTCGCCATGGGTTGAGGGTTCAATCTGCTCGGCGTGCGCACCCGGCTTCACCGAGAACTTCTGTTTGCGGTAAACCACCACATCGCCTGGACGAAATCGGGCTTTCATACTTCTCACCTGGGGCGATTCGACCCCGATCCAATTCCAATAGGTCCTCAATACCGCTTGCCAACCATTCCTTTCGAATGGGGTTGCAATTCCATCGTATTGAGAGCCGCAATTGGCAAAAAGGGGGGAACTAGGTGAGCCAAGTATCAGGGGGGAAGACATTTTCATCTGCCTGCGCCGACGGGACCTACATCCCTGGTCGAGGAGGACCTCCCGGCCTGTCCCTGGCCCATTTCCATCTTATACATCCGTGGGACGAATTGTTGCAGCAGAGAGATTTCGCGCGGGGTCAGGACTTTTTTCAACGCAAAGGGGCCAAGGGGCCAAGAACGCAAAATAGGATCGGGAACGATTGACTGGTCGTGGAGGATTCGCGTGGGGTCGGGACTTTTTTCAACGCAAAGTCGCAAAGGAGCCAAGAACGCAAAGTAGGTTTTGCAGTAGGTGGTTGAGCGGGCTGGGGCACCTAATGAGGCAGGGGGCTTTGTCGGCGCGAGGACTGGAGTGAACAGAAGGTAAAGATCAGGCAAAACTCAATGTCATCTCTGCGTGCTTTGCGTCTTTGCACCTTTGCGTTAAAAAAGACCTCGCATGTCGCATACTCCGTTCCCAATCACATCCTTGCGCCTTTGTGTTGAGAGAAACTTCCGCCCCTGCATCACCTCCCCGGCCGGACATGGATGATGCCTTCGCCCACCGCCGAGATTTCACCAACGCAGAAACCTGGTACGCCGGCCTTTGTCATTTCCTGGAGGATGGCGGGCGCTTGGGAGGGAGGCACTGCGGCGAGCAGGCCGCCGGAAGTCTGTGCATCGCAGAGCAAAAGCTGCATCGGCTCGGTGATGGCGGGATCGAACTTGACCCAGTCGGTCAGGAATTTTCTGTTGGCGCGGGTGCCACCCGGGGCAATGCCGGCGTCGACATAGGTTTTGGCCGCGTCAATCAAGGGGACGGCGTTGGCCCAGATGGTGGCCTCGACCTTACTTGCGGAAGTCATGTTGCGCAGGTGGCCAAGGAAGCCAAAGCCGGTCACATCAGTCAGAGCATGCACATCGAACCGAGTGAGAACTTCAGCCGCCCTCCGGTTTAGGGTGGTCATCAGTTCGATGGCCTGGCTGATCGCGCCCAAATGATCTTGATCGTTTTTCGCGGCCGTCGAGATGATTCCCAGACCCAAGGGTTTGGTGAGGATGAGCAGATCGCCGGGCTGGGCGCCGGCGTTGCTTAGAACCTTTTGCGGATGGATCGTGCCAACCACCGCGAGGCCGAAGATCGGTTCTTCGCTCTTGATCGTGTGGCCGCCCACGATCGAGATGCCGGCCTGGGCCGCGACGCTGGTCGCTCCCTCAAGGATCGTTCCCAAAATTTCAGCGCCCAGGCCATCGGGGAAGCCGACGATGCTCAGGGCCGTCACCGGCTTGCCGCCCATCGCGTACACATCGGAGATCGCATTGGCGGCGGCCACCCGTCCAAAATCACGCGGGTCGTCCACGATCGGCGTGAAGAAATCGGTCGTCAGAACCAGCGCCAAATCGTCATTGAGCTTGTAAATCGCCGCGTCGTCGGCCGTGGAACTGCCAATGAGCACGTTGGGATCGATCACGGGCGGCAGCATGCCAAGGAGGGGAAGGAGGAAACCTGGCGGGTGCTTCGCGGCGCACCCGGCTCGTTTTGCCATCTTGGTCAGACGAATGGGTTCAACTTGCGACATGTCCATTTCCTGACGCGGCAATCGCCGCAATCGGTGAAGTCCCATCAAATCGATGATCTACGAATCCCAGGGGTCATTGTATTCTCGATACCGTGCGTGCGTCGAACGGATCGTGTTGAGGGGTTTGAGCTGTGGGGGTTGGCGAGGAATTCAACGCGAAGGACGCAAAGGCGCAAAGAAGGGAAATTGTGAGAGCCGGGTTCTGGAAATGATGTGGGGTTATGGGGCGACGGTGAGCGGAGGAATTCAACGCGAAGGCGCAAAGGACGCAAAGGCGCAAAGAAGGAAATTTGTGAGAGCGGGGTTCTGGATTTGGGCTGGATGGAGGGGGCTTCAAGGTCGGTCGTGATGGAATCTGACGGGATGCTTTCGAGGCCCATGGATCGAGCTGCTTTCAAGGGGCTTTGCGGCGCATTTCAGGCCAGTTTTGCGAAGGGAGATTGGTTCAAAAATCCCATTCTCTTGCGAACTGGTTTGGCAGAACTGCCGTAACAAGGGGAATAAATCGCCCGGTTTTCCCAAACTTACCAGAAATAGGGGAGGACTTTCCCAATAAACGAGCGAATGGCGAACTTAAGAATATTGGCGCTTTCTTCTTACCGTTATGATCGGGGGGCGATTTCAGGCCAAACGACGAAACGGTGGTGACCTTCGACGATCACTTCCTCGCGATCGCCGATTGCCGCAATCGATTTCCTCGCTCGATCACCTGGATTCCCAACCTCTGGCGAAGTCGCGCCACCGTGGAAACGGGTGCCGTGATGCGGACAGCTCGTGACCCATGCTGGCCGGCCGGGACCGATGGGACGCTTTGAAGCGATCCCAACGGAAAACTCGATCGGGTGAAAACAACCCTGCCAGGGATTGGCCGATTTGGGGCAGGAGGCTGATTGGATCCCGCTACGGGCGCGTGGTCCACATGGCTCGAATCGACCGGCGTTCGGTTGATCGTTCCCCTGTGCAAATGCCAAGATGGCCGAAAAGGCCAATGTTGAGGTCTCCTTCTTCTCTCCTCTTCTATTTCCTCTCTCCCAGATAAGTGAAAGAGATCCATCCATGTTCTTGAAGAGTCCTGGACAGGCAAGCAACAAGGTTTCCCCCATTCGTCCGTTCACTCTTCCAACGCTTGAGGGCCTGGAAGATCGGCTTGCCTTGACGGGGATCACTCATCCTTTGGCGACACCCTTTGGCCGTTATGAAACCAAGGCCACCGCGCTGAACCTGGGAAACCTGAACCGTGATGTCGAGCGAACGGGATTGAAATTGGATGGAGAAGCCGACTGGTTCCGATTCCAAACCAAGGGAATCGGTGGCTACAACGACCGGGTTTTCATCGAGTCCATGGCGGGAGGGGCCAACCTGGAGCTCAGGATCTATGACTCCAAAGGAAATCTCGTCGGCGCCGTGGGTGGCCGAACGGTGGACGATGAGGCAGTATCTCTTGGCGACTTGCCAGCGGGCGTCTACTTTGCGAAGGTCAACGGCAAGGACGGAGCCACCGGGATCACTTACGACCTGCATGTGGATTCGCCGGTCGTAATCGGGACAAAGGACGATTCATTCAAAAGCAACAACACGGCCTTTGCAAGCACAGGCATCGGTTATGTGGGAGCCAAGGGGCTTGCCATCACCGCCCAGTTGCCGCGTGGCGATGAAGATTGGTACAGCTTTCGGCTTTCGGCAACGGCCGGTAGCGGCAGCCGGGTGGTCGTTGCCGCGCCCCTGGCCTGGAAAAATGGACTGAATCTGGAGGTCTACGACAACGACGGGAAATTGGTCAACGCCACCTCGGGCGCCTCCGGCATTCATGTGATTACGATGGACGGCATGAGCGCCGGAAGATACCGGGTGCACATTTTTACCGACGGCGATGCCGGGGTCGGCGCTTACAAGTTGTCGGTGAGCTTCAAGCTGTTGATCGTCAATCCACCCAATCCCAAGCCAGTGCCCCCGACGTCTCCACTGGCTCCGATCTCCAATCCGGCCATCCGTCAACTGGTGCAGCAGTATATGGCCGACGGCCAGCTATCCCGGGAGGAGTGGATTCAGCCAGGCGGGATCTTCCAGACGGTGGAAAAAGATGGAAAGGTTTCGAGCAACGAGTTTGCCAGTCTGAAATGGATCGTCAGCCATGCCGGGATTCTTGATGGGCCGAATGCTGCCCAACCCGGCTCGTCTCCGGTCATGATGTACAACTATGTCAGTAATCTCGTTGGCAAACTCGTAAGCGGCGATGCGGCCAACGCCGTTTACCAGGGGACGAAGCTTGGCAACCTGGCGGTTGGCAGTACGGCGACTCATCTTGGCCTTCTTGTCAACAAGTGGTTTCTGGGGCTGGATCGACCGACCGCGAAGGAGGACACGGTCTATTTGCTCAATAAGACCAATCCGCTTTTTGGACCGAATGGGCCCCAGGTGGCCGACATCGTCCAAGGGGACGTCGGCGACTGCTATTTCATGTCCGCCGCCGGCGCCATTTTGTCCAACCAATTGAATCCTGGCTCATCCGTACCTGCGTACTTTAGCGTCTACAACCCTCAGGCCGGCAGCAACCCCAGTGGGATCTACATCGATAACGGAGACGGGACCTGGACGGTGCGTTTCTATTACAAAAGTCAGGCGACCGGCACCTGGGTACCGGATTATGTCACCGTCGATCAGTATTTTCCAACCAAGTCAACGGGCAGCAAGGTGGAGTGGGAATACGCCAACGCCTACTTCGCATACAGTGACCCCGCGCTATCCCTTTGGGTTCCACTGCTCGAAAAAGCCTATTGCCAAGAAAATGCTTCTGCAAGGTGGGTCGGTCCAGCCGACGCTGCTGACTGTACCAACAGCTATAGTAGCATCAGTGCAGCCTATTTAAGCAGTGACGCCTTGATGCAGATTTCGGGTCAAGATGGTTATGTCGCCACGAGGAAGCTGTCCCCCATGACCTTTCAAGCGATTGTGGCGGCTTATCAGGGCGGTGTCGGCGTCACCTTTGGGACTTCCGCCAGTCCCGCGGCTGATGCGACCGAATCGGACCTTCGCAAGGACCATCCTCTGGTGAAAAAACATGATTACATGATGGTCGGATTCAATGAGGCCAATCAAACGATTGTGTTGCGCAATCCATGGGGCGATTATCGTCTCTCCCAAACCTATGATTCAACCAACCCACCCGCGGATCCGGACCACACCTACCTGTTGATCGATGCAACCGTTGAGTTTCTGCAAAAGAACTTCGATGGGTTTTACCATCTCAATCCGACGCTTCTCGGTTCGTAGGCGCAGCGCGACGAAGAGCATGGAGCAAACGGGTGGGGCGAATGGAGTGCGGGTGAATTTGAGGACCTCAACGCAAAGGCTCAAAGGACGCAAAGGCGCAAAGAAGGGGTTTTGGGGCGGTGGTGTCCTTGAATGGGGCCACGTGAGGTTGGCCTTCCTCGTTGGGCGGTGGGCGGGGGATTTGGCGGGGCGATCTTGATCGGAGGAGAGGAGTCGCCCTCAAGGAAGGGCTTTCTGCTCATCTGGACTTGCTTTGAAGCGGCTTTTCTGGCGAAATCTCCCGTTCTCTTGTGAACTGGTTCGAAAGCCGCGCCGTAACAAGTGGAACAAATAGCCCGATTTTCCCAAAGTTACCAAGAATAGGGGAGGAGTTTCCGGGTAAACGCAAAAATTCCGACTTTGCGGATAGTGCCCCTTTTCTGGAGCGCTTATGATCCGGGGATCGCTTCCAGGTCCAGGCCCTTCGTTGAGATCGGCCGCCCCGACAAATCCTGTGGAGTCACCTACGGTGATCTCCCTTCTGCCAGGGACTGGCTTCCAAAGACAGGAAGTTGAAACGGGACTTCATCTCTTTGCGGATGGGAGTCCAAACAACCTTGATTCTTTCGGCCGCCAACAGGCCGACGGTTCCTGTTTGCTCATGCCTATTGAAAGCCCGATGGCCCCTACACTTTTCCACCTACCCCTCCTCACCCAGTCAAAGAGATCCCACGATGTCCTTTCTGAAGAATCGTAGTCACAACCGCACTCAATTATCTCGAGCCTCTCAGTCCGCTCGCCCCAACCTGGAAGGGCTCGAGGACCGTCTGGCTCTTACCGGGATCACTCACCCGCTGGCCACTCCCTTTGGCCACTATGAGACCAAGGGCACCGCTCTGAACCTCGGGGTGGCGACTCGCGATTTGAATCGGGATAATTTGGTCCTTGATGGCCAGGCCGACTGGTTCAAGTTTCAAACCAAGGGAACCGGCGCTTACAACGACCGGGTTTTCATCCAGTCGAATTCAGGAGGGGCGAATCTTGAATTAAGGATTTATGACGCCAAGGGCAAACTTGTCGGCGGGGTGGGCGACCGAGGCGTCGACTACGATTCGGTTCGGCTGGTCAATCAACCCGCGGGCGTCTACTACGCCAAGGTGACCGGAAAAGATGGGGCCACCGCCATCTCCTACCAGATTCATGTCAGCGCGCCGGTCGCGATCGGTACGAAGGACGATCAATTCAAGCACAACGACACGTCATTTGGCAGCACCGGCATCGGCTATGCCGGCCCGAAGGGCCTGGCCATGAACGCCCAGTTACCTCGCGGCGACGAAGACTGGTATAGTTTCCGCCTTGCGGCAGCCGCCGGTCCGGGAAGCCGGGTGCTCGTCAGTGCGCCACTGGCCTGGAAAAATGGCCTGAATCTTGAAGTTTACGACAGCCAGGGGAAGCTGGTTGATGCCACCTCCGGCGGTTCAGGCGTTCATGCCATTTCCATCGATGGCAAGGGCGCGGGCAAATACTATGTCCACATCTTTACCGACGGGAATGTGGGAGCAGGCGCCTACAAACTGACGGTGACCGCGAAAACCGCGCTGGTTCAGCCGTTTGTTGCGAAACCGCAGGCGGCCGCCAAGCCTCAGGCCCAGACCGTATCACCTTCTCCTTTTGCGCAGATCCCCAATGTGGCCATTCGCCAACTGGTGCAGCAATATATGGCCGATGGCCAGCTTTCCCGTGAAGACTGGATCCAGCAGGGGGGCATTCTTGACACCGTGGAAAACGATGGCGTGGTGACCAGTAGCGAATTCTCCAGCTTGCAATGGGTCGTGAACAACTCATCCAACCTCGATGGTCCCAATGCCGTCGCGGCCGGGTCGTCGCCGGTGATGATGTACAACTATGTCAGCAACCTGATCGGCAAGTTGGTCAATGGCGATGCCGCCAACGCCATTTACCAGGGCCAAGCACTGGGCAACCTGGCAGTCGGAAGTTCCGCGACGCAACTCGGCTTGCTCGTCAACAAATGGTTCCTGGGCCTCGATCGGCCCACGGCGGCCAAGGACACGACCTATATGCCGGCGACGGGCAATCCGATTTTTGGGTCGAACGGCCCGTTGGTCTCGGACATCAATCAAGGCGATGCCGGTGACTGCTACTTCCTCTCTTCGGCGGGCACGATTCTGACGCGGCAGTTGACGCCGGGCTCGGGCGTTGCCAATTACATCAGCGTCTATGATCCGGAAACGGCCGCCAATCCCAGCGGCCTATTCATCGACAACGGGGATGGAACCTGGACGGTGCGGTTCTACTATCAAAGCCAAAGCACCGGGACCTGGGTTCCGGACTATGTCACGGTGGATCAGTATTTCCCAACCACCGGCACCGGCAAGAACATGGAATGGGAATACGCCAATGCTTACGCCTCCTTCAGTGATCTCTCGCAGCCTCTTTGGGTTCCCCTTCTCGAAAAGGCCTACTGCCAGGAGAATGCCTCGGCCCGCTGGGTGAGCCCAAGCGACGCATCCAGCGCCACCAACAGTTACAACAACATCAGCGGCAAATATTATGGCAGCCAGGCGCTGATGCAGATTTCCGGCCAGGACGGCTATCTCAACACGACCAATCTGTCGAATGTCACTTTCCAGGAAATCGTCGCGGGCTTCCAGGGTGGTGTCGGCGTGGTGTTCGGATCCAGTTCCAATCCGCCTGCCGATCCGACCAATTCCGACATCAACAATAGTTACCCTCTGGTGACTGATCACGATTACATGATGGTCGGCTACGATTTGGCCACCCAAACGATCCAGCTACGCAATCCCTGGGGTGATTACGATCTCTCAGGCACTTACGATTCCACGAATCCGCCGGCCGATCCCAATGAGACCTATTTGTTGATCGATGCCACGATTGAGTTCCTGCAAGCCAATTTCAATGGCTATTACCACCTCAATCCGCAACTAATCACTTCGTAAGGGGTGATCGGCAAGAATTCCTTAGGGCTCCCCACCGGGCGTCGGTCCGGTGGGGAGTTGGCATTTGGCGAAGGGGTGCCGGGGCCTCTGCTCCACTTCCTGTCGACGAAAACCCCTAGAAAATGATCCATGGATCACATTTGCCATGGGGCCACCGGCACCACTGCATTCGGCGGTGCACTTGGCGAGCGTGATTCCTTGCCATGGTTGGGGAGTGCCTTGATGAATCGTTCCCTGCGCATCTTGCTTTGCCTCCTTCTCAATGTAATGCTGGGCGCCGGCGGGGAAACTTGGGCCGCGGATGGCGACGGCGCCAAGGCGCAAGCAGCCCTGGATTTCACGCACACCGAAGATCTCATTTATGGGCGAAAGCACGGCATGGCTTTGACGATGGACTGCTTTGCGCCCAAACAACGAGCGAACGGGCGGGCGATCATCTGGTGCGTGTCGGGCGGGTGGTTTTCCAGCAAAGACTACGTCAACGCCATCTTCGCGAAACCATTCCTCGATCGAGGCTACACGGTGTTTCAGGTGGTGCATGGCAGCCAGCCCAGGTACACGATTCCCGAAGTGATCGACGACATGCATCGCGCCGTGCGCTATGTCAAGACCCGTGCGACCCGATTTCAGATCGATCCCGATTTCATTGGCATCGGCGGCGGCTCGGCGGGCGGCCATCTGTCGCTCATGATGGGCACCGCCCCAAAATCCGGCAGTCTCTTCACCCTGGACCCGGTGGAAAGGCAGTCATCCAGGGTGGCCGCGGTCGCCTGCTTCTTTCCGCCGACCGATTTCCTGAACTATGGCAAGGAAGGGGAGATCGCGCTCGGTGTCGGCCGGCTCAAGGATTTCAAGGCCCCGTTCGATTTCCACGAGCTGGACCCCAAGACGAATTGCTACGTGCAGGTGGCGGATGAGGCGAAACGCCTGGCCATCGGCAAGACGATCTCCCCGGCGCAGTTCGTGACCAGGGATGCAGCGCCAACTCTCATCATTCATGGCGATGCCGATCAGCTTGTACCGATTCAACAGTCGCAGTGGCTCATCGCGAAAATGAAAGCCTGCCAGGTCCCCTGCGAACTCATCGTGCGCAAGGGGGCCGGCCATAGCGGCCTTGCCTTTGCCAACGACGGGAAATTTCTGGTGGATTGGTTCGACAAGCATCTGCTGAAAAAGGGCTCGGACAAGTCGCCCTAATGCCGCATCCGAAGCTGGGTCCCATCGGCTGGGACGATTAGGCCTGCCGCGATTCGACATCGGGCAAAAAGGCCGCCAGCAGGCCGATGACCGGCAGCCAGGCGCATAGGTGAAACACGGTGATCACACTGGTGTGGTCGGCGAGTTCCCCGAGTACGGCCGCGCCAATTCCCCCCATGCCGAAGGCAAAGCCAAAGAAGAGACCCGAGACCATGCCTACCCGACCGGGAATGAGTTCCTGGCCATAGACCAGGATCGCGGAAAAGGCCGAGGCCAGGATGGCCCCAATGAAGATGCTCATGGCGACGGTCCAAAAGAGACCGACGTGAGGCAGGACCAGGGTGAACGGCAAAACCCCCAAAATCGACCCCCAAATGACCCGTTTTCTACCGAAGCGGTCGCCAATGGGGCCGCCGGCCAAAGTGCCCGCGGCCACGGCGCCGAGGAAGACGAAAAGGAGAATTTGCGAAGTGGCCACCGAGACGCCGAACCGGTCGATGAGATAAAAGGTGTAATAACTCGTCATGCATGCAAGGTAGAAATACTTCGAAAAAATCAGGGCGATGAGGATCGACAACGCACCGACGATCTTTCCGCGCGATAGGGCTGTTTCACCGGCATTTTGGCCGGTTTTTGCGGGCCGAGGCTTTTGCTCCTGAGCCTTGTACCAGTGACCCAGTTGAATCGAAATCGCGATCCCCAAGAGCGCGGCCAAGGCAAACCAGAGCACGCCGAGTTGCCCCTGGGGCAGCACGACCAAAGCGGCAAGCAAAGGGCCGATGGCGGTTCCGGCGTTGCCGCCCACCTGAAAAAAAGATTGCGCGAGTCCGTATTGCCCGCCAGAAGCCATGCGCGCGACGCGGGAGGATTCGGGGTGAAACACCGAGGAACCGATACCGATCAGCGCGGCCGCCAGAAGGATCATGAGGAAATGGTTGGCCACCGCCAGCAGGATCAGACCCGTAAGCGTGAATCCCATGCCAACGGGAAGGGAATAGGGCAGTGGTCGGCGATCGGTGAATTGACCGACCAGGGGCTGGAGCATCGACGCCGTCATCTGATAGACGAGGGTGATGATGCCGATCTGCCGAAAATCGAGAGCGAACGATTCCTTCAAAATCGGGAAGATGGCGGGCAAGAGCGACTGCATCATGTCGTTGAGAAAATGGCAGGCGCTCACGGCCGTCAGCACGGTAAACAAGGTTCCCCCGGCAAGGGAGGTCTTTCTTTCTGGCTGGGAAATGGTCTCCTGGTCGATCGTCACCGTCGGCTGCGAACTCATCAAGAAATCTCCCACCTTTCAAAGCCTGCACAAGCCATACTAGCGGCACCTGACCGGGAAATCGCAGAAGCTGGGCAAATCTTCATCCGGCTCGCGCCCTCACTTGCGAGAAACGGCCGGAAAATCGCGCTCATGAAAAAAAATTGGTCGCAGGGCTGCGACCATTTGGCCAGGGCATTGCCTTTGCTTTGAAGAGTTCACCGCGCTCCCTCAAGTCGATTCAGCTGAACACAGCCCTACTGCGCCATGGCTCCTTTGGTTGCCCGTGGCCACTCACGAGAGTACCCATGCCGCAGACACCTATTTCCAGAAGAGAAGATGGGATTGCGGGACCGTGGCGCCTCGTCTTCGCAGATAGGTCTTTGCGGAATCAGCCATGGTCACAAGCGCCGCGCCCATCATGATTGCATCCTTGATCACAAGCCGGCCTGCACCACTCAAATAGGGAAAGCCATGCACGGTGTCTCCCAGGGCGGGCACCCAACATTCCGGCGTGGTGATCAAAAACGACAAGGTGACAAACGACATCACAAAGACCAAAAAACTGCCAAGGGCTCCGACCTGCGGCAGCCACGGATTCAGGGCGATGAGGACGCCATAGCCGACAATCACCGTGCCCAGTCCATAGGCAAAAAGGTAGGTGCGATTCGACTCATGCCAGGCGCGATTTTCGGGCACGAGCGCCCCTTCAGGATTTTTGTGTTCCTTGTAGTGGCTCGGATCGGCATAAAAGAAGCTCATCGTGGGACTATTGGCGACGAACGGCACGATGCCGTCGGCTTCATAGCGAAACGCCTTCAGGCCCCCGATCCAAACAAGAACGACGATCAGTCCCACTCTGGTCAAGCTCAAACCGAGCCGCTCCATGCGCGCGGCAATTTCGAAGACCTTGACGAACAAGCGATCCAAAGATTCAAGGTTTAGCACGCTCATGTTTGGCACCTCAACGGGAAGGCGGATTCGCCGCGATTGCGGCTCCTTTGCCCTTCTGATTCCAGTTTCGGCGTTTGGAGTTTATTTCGAAATGGGCGGTTCGCCCGAAAACATGGACAGATTGCTCCCGCCGCGGATCCGAGTTTCAAACTCGCGGAAAAAGGTGGGGGAATGCCCCGTTGCTTTCTTGAACAGGCGGCTGAAATACAGTTCATCGCTGAAGCCGAGTTCCCTGGCAATCTCCTTGACCGGCTTCAAGGTGTGGAGGATTTGCCACTTCGCATGGACCAAAATCCGATTGCGAATGAGATCGGTCAAGGTTGTTCCGAGGTGGTCGCGTACAATCCGGCCCAGGGTCTTCGGGCTCATGTGCATCTGCTCGGCATAATCCGCCGGCGCGTGCAACGACTGGTAGTTCTTTTCGATGAGTTCGCGTAACTGGGCAATCACCGGTTGTCGGAAATCGAACGGCTGTGAAGTGCCGTCCGCGGGGGCAGAGGACTGGATCCGGGATGACTTGATGCGAGCGGCAAGGATCAAAAGCGCCTTCAGATAGCAAAGCATGATCTCGCCATGAGCAAGGGCCGTTTCGCGTTGCTCGCGATCAAGGCGGCCCATGAGGTCGACGATTTCGGACTGACCCGGTTCGGGCAGAGCGAGCACCGGCAGGCCGTAAGGATCGTTGAACAAGATGCCGCTGCAGCCCGACTCGGCATGGAAGGTCTCGACGCACAGGAAATTTGCGTGAAACTCAATGACTGCACCATGAATCGGCGTGTCGGGAACGAAGCGAAGCTGCTGATAGGGGACAAAGAAGAGCAACGTGTTGGGCTCAAATGCCATGGTGGAGGCGTCGGCCCAAACCGTGCCCGAACCCGACGCAATGTGGTAGATCGCGAAGTAGTTGGTGCGGGCGGGTTCGACGGGCTTCCCTTTGGAGCGCAAGGCGTGCGTGCGAATGGCAGGGTCGCCGCGACTGGGGTCATAAAGGTGGGCGGTAAGGTCGCGACTTGCCATGAGTTTGATTTCTTCTTTGTTTTCTTCTTTGTTTGCTTCAACGAGGGCGACCATCGATCGCGGCTTGGATAAATAAACTGATAGAAGCTGCTTCGAACTCGTCGCGCCTTCGCTCGATGCCACCGCTTTTGGGGAGAAATGGTGATGCGCTCAATCGGGTTTTTCATGCTGGGTGTGACCTTAAGTTCCGTTTGTGCCATTGCCGCGGTACCTCTTGCCAAACAGGATGCATCGCGGGAGAAGGGAGCTGCCCCTGGCAAGCAATCGGATGTCGCCGCAACCTTTCAGGCGATCAAGAAAGAAGCGGAAAAGAAACTCGAGTCCATTTACGCCGCGGCCAACAAGGAAGTTGAGGCCGCCAAGAACGAAGAGGAGCGCGATGCAATCCAGATGCGCATCGGCACCGAGGCGAGCAAGGTTTTTAAGGAGGCTAATGACAGGGTCATGGCGGCGGTGCGGGGTCATGCCGCGGACCAGGGGGCGGTCGAGTCGCTGGTCTGGGTGGTCAATCGCAGTGGCGGCTCGGCGCTGGGGGACGAGGCGGCCGCGCTCCTGCATAACCATCATTTGACGAATCCGCAAACGATCGAACTGGGTTACCGCCGCAAGCGGTCTCCCATGAACTGGACCGAGCCGCTTTTGCGCGCTCAGCTTGCCTCTTCCAATTTGCCCGAAGCCGACCGGCCGCGATTGACCTTGGCCCTTGCCGAAGTCAAGCAAACCTTGAGCGCGCTACCGGGGATTCTAGCGGTCATGTCCGAGGATCATCTCAAGCAGATGGACCGGTTGTACGGCAAGGAAACCGTCGAGGCTTTTCGCAAAATCGATGTGACGAAGTCCGAGGCCGAGGCGGTCGCACTTTACAACGAACTGGCCGCCAAATACGGCGACAAAAAAATCGGCGGCGACAGGACCTTTGGCGCCCTGGCGAAGTCTGCCATTTTTGAGATCCAGAATCTTTCCGTAGGGAAAACGGCGCCCGAAATTGCGGCGGAAGATACCGATGGCGTTCCTTTTAAGTTGAGTGATTACCGCGGCAAGGTCGTGCTCATCTCATTCTGGGCCACCTGGTGCGGGCCCTGCATGGCGCAGGTGCCTCATGAACGGGAGATTGTGGAGCGGCTGAAGGACAAGCCCTTTGCCTTGATCGGCGTGAATGGGGACATGGACAAAAAGCAAATCAAGGAAGGGATTGCGAAAGCGAAAATTAACTGGCGCTCTTTCTGGTGTGGGGAGAAGGGACCGGAAGGCGCGATTCCCGCCGCCTGGAATGTCCGGGCCTGGCCAACGGTCTATGTGCTTGACCACAAAGGAGTCATTCGGGGCAAGGAGCTCTTTGGCAAATCGCTTGACCTCATGGTTGAAAAGCTGGTGCGCGAGGCTGAAGAGAAGCGCTGAGTTTTTTTTATGGGGGCCAGGGGCGTCGGCTCTTGAGCCAAGACTTGGCAAGCGGGTTTCCTTGGAGAGGCCTTGGCTTGCATGCCTAAAAGTCGATCGAATCCTTGATTGCTCACGCCAAAAGCCTTCGCCGCAAAGCGGTGAAGGCTTTTGTGCTTTTGTGGAATCGCGAAAGGACCGTCAGGCCGCCGGCTTCGCGGCGGCCGCGGACGTGATGTCTTGCCTTGGCCCGAAGAATTCAAAATGGATCCGGTCTTCCTCGACTCCGAGTTCCTTGAGCGCCGTATAAATCGATTGCATGAACGGTTTCGGGCCGCAGAAGTAGTAGGTCGCTTGTTGGTAGGGAGTGGACCGGGTCAGGAATTCCTTGTCCACGCAACCGACGCTGTCACAGTGCCGACTGGCCCGGTCTTCGGGCAAAGGGTCGCTGTAGCGGAAGTGGGTTGTGGCGCCGCTTGACGCACGGCTCAATTCTCGCACTTCTTTGGCCAGGGGGTGAACCCGGCTGTTGCGTGAGGCATGCACGAAATGGATAGGGGTGTTGGGAGCGTGTTCTGCCAGTGACTTGGCCATGGAGAGCAGGGGGGTGACGCCGATGCCTCCGGCCAGGAAGACCACGGGCCGATCCTGATGCGATTTCGGGCTCATGGTGAATTCGCCGCAGGGCGCGCCCAGTTCGATCTGATCCCCGACCTGAACTCGATCGTGCAAGTAGTTCGATATCAAACCGTCGGGCGCGTGGGAAGCCGGACGTGCTTCGCGTTTGACGCTGATGCGCAGATGGCCCGCGCCGGGACGGTCAGACAGGCTATAGTTGCGCGGCGAGGTGGGCGTTTCCGGATGATCGATCCTTACGGTCACATACTGCCCCGGTTGGAAGTCGGGTAAGGCGCCGCCGTCGGCCGGTTGCAAATAGAAGGAGGTGACGACGTCGCTTTCGGGAACCTTTCGCTTGACGACGAATTTGCGATAGCCGTTCCAGCCGCCGATGCTTTCGCGTTGGTTTTTGTAAATCTCCTTTTCGCGCGAGATGCACACCTCGGCCAAAAAGAGATAAGCCTCTTTGACGGCGTCCAGGATCTCGTCGGTGGCCGCAGCGCCCATCAATTCCTTGATCGTGGCGAGTAGGTGTTTTCCGACGATCGGGTAATGTTCCGGCAAGATGCCTAGCGAGCAGTGCTTGTGCGCGATGAGATTCACAGCCGGCAGGAGTACGCCGGGATTGTCGATGTGACTGAAGTACGCGCAGATGGCCCCAGCAAGCGCGCGCTGTTGGCCGCCTGAGTGTTGATGGGCCTGGTTGAAGTAGGCTTTCACCTCGGGATTGCCCGCGAACATCCGCTCGTAAAACCGCCGCGTAATGGCTTCGGCGTTGGCTGCCACCGCAGGGGTGATCTGCTTGATGATGGCGATCGTCTTGGGAGAGAGCATCAGCGGAAACTCCTCGGGAGAGAGAGGGGGAAAAGATCGTTTGCCTTATCGAATCGGCCGGGTAGGATAAATCTACACCTAAGCATACAGATTGAATTCTGCATGTCAAGGTGCAGGTTGTGCTCGTTCCGGGATAAGATGACAACGGACCTTTGAGGTTCGCGGTGATTGGCTCGGTGGGCGGATGGGCGAGGGAGGGAGACCTGGTGCTTTCGAAAACCTCGGAATATGCTTTGCGGGCTATCGTTTGCCTGGCGGCGCGACCGGGCCAGCCCGCCTCGGCCGATCTGCTAGCGCAGAAAACGAAGGTTCCGAGGTCCTATCTGCATCGCGTTCTTCAAGATCTGACGGCCGCCAAGCTGGTTCAATCGCGGCCGGGCCCTGGCGGCGGATATGAACTGGCAAAGCCGGTGGGTGAGGTCACGATTCTGGATGTGGTCAACGCCGTGGCCCCCATTGAGCGCATTCGCCATTGCCCGCTTGGTCTGCCGTCGCATACCTCCCTTTGCCCTTTGCACCAGGAAATCGATCAGGCCTACGCGGCGACGGAAAATGCCTTCCGCGCGGTGACGCTAAAGAAACTTCTCGAATCCACCAGCCGCATAATTCCGCTTTGCGATGTGACGGCAAAAATAAAGGGTTAAATAATTGCCGTATAAAAAATTATCTTAATCATTGCCTGCATAATTCGCTTGTTTCGATTGCCATTTAAGGTGTGCCCAATGAAGATCAAATTGGCCTTATTGCCGATTCTTGCTGTCTGGGTTGCCTCAGGCCCAGTGGCACAAGAGCCAGGCGCATCGGCGAAGGGCGATTTTTCCTCTCGGGGTGAAGAACTGCTCAAACTTGTGAAGGACCGGTTCTACGAAGTCAGGGCAGCGGACGCCTGGTGCCAACGAAATGCCGGCTTTGGCGCGTCAATCAAGACCGAGGAAGAATTTGCCGAAGCGGCGAAAGCCCGGCTCATGCAACTGAAAACTTCCCACACGGCTTACTTTGATCTGCATGATCCGGAGTACTTTGGGCTGCAATCGATTTTCAAGGGGCCACTCCAAACCAAGGCTGTGGAGTACGACAGCCCAGG
The DNA here is from genome assembly GCA_965226945.1 of Gemmataceae bacterium. Lineage (GTDB taxonomy): Bacteria > Planctomycetota > Planctomycetia > Gemmatales > Gemmataceae > SYLG01. The sequence continues at coordinate 7,114,637 of OZ245717.1, forward strand.
GATGGATGTCACGACCGGTCGATTCGTGCGCGTCGTCTTCGCGGGCAGGCCAGCCGAGCAGGCGGGGCTAAAGCGGGGAGACAGAATTCTGACGGCTGACGGTCGGTCATTTCATCGTATCGATTCGTTTCGCGATCGGGCCGGCCAGCCGGTGAAGCTGCAAATTCAGCGCGAAGCGGCCGGGGCGATCATGGAAGTGACGATCACACCCAGGCGAATCGACCCCGCAGTCGAATGGCTGGAAGCCGAGCAGAAAGGGGCCAGGCTGATCGAGCGCAACGGCAAGAAAATCGGCTATGTGCCCCTGTTCTCCTGCGCGGGCGGACAGTATCAGGACGCTCTTCAGGAAATCTATACGACGACGCTACGATCCGCCGATGCGCTCATTCTCGACTTTCGCAACGGCTGGGGAGGGTGTTCTCCTTCGTTCGTCAATCTGTTCAATCAGACGCCCCCGGTGTTGACCCTGGGCAATCGGGGCGGCAAGCAGGATCAGGTCGACCTGCAGTGGCGCAAACCGCTGTTCATCCTGATCAACGGCGGTTCGACCAGCGGAAAAGAGGTTGTGGCCTTTGCCGTTAAAAAGCATCGTCTTGGAACGCTCGTGGGCAAACGCACGGCGGGAGCTGTCCTGGCCGGAACGTGCATTCGGCAATCCAGCGGCGCATTGGTCTACTTGGCGGTGTCGGAGGTCCTTGTCGATGGCCGCAAGCTCGAAGGAGTCGGAGTCGAACCGGATGTTGAAGTCGAAGATCGATTGCCGTTTGCCAATGGCGCCGATCCCCAATGGGAAAAAGCGCTGGAACTGGCCGCGCGCTAATTTTTTGATTCGTCGCTCACCGTCAGAGGGCTACGGTCTTGACCGTGCCGGCAGTTTGCATGAGCCGCAGTCTGGATCGGTTACATAACCGACGACATACTCTATGCGGTCCCGAAAAGGACGTTTCGCCCGTGCGGGTCAACCACCGGGACGACGACTTCCTAGGTTTCCAATGGTTCCATGTTGCAGAACAATCCCATTCCTCATGACCAATCAAAAATCGGGATTCGCCACCTCGCCACCGGCGCGCGACCCAAGCGCACGCCATAGGTTTTGGTCGACGCTATCGGGCACAAAGCGCACCGAGCCGTCCATGAACAGAGCGTTGGCCCCCGAAGGGTGATAGCTGCGAGCACTGACCGCGCCATAGCTGATGCGCGTGGCGGATACACCCAGGCGGCTACTCATGAAGCCGGTGTCTCTCGTGGTCGATCCGCCTGCATACACCATTTTGACGTTGGGACCAAAGGTGGTCGTCATCCCGGTTTGCACCATCATCCCGTTCACCCACTGCGTATGTCCGATCTCGGAATCGAATGTTCCGCCATAGGTCAGGCAGTCGGCGGGAGTCGCCGGCGGCGCCACGCCGGACCCGCCGGGCGAGCCGCCGTCGAACAGCAACGGTTCATGAGCTTTCACTTCGGCGATGCCCATGGTTTGGCTCAAGCCGTCGGTGAAATCGCCGGGGCGCATCTTGCGATTGACCGCGAACGCGCCATCGCCAATTTGCTGCGTCAGCGGATTGTAGACGAACCAGCTTCCATAGTTGATGGCATAGGTAGAGGGGTAATAGGTCACGGGGTTCAACGTGTATGGGCGATCGTTGACTTCGGCGGGGCAGACGAGCAGCTTGACCCGGGTACTCGTGACCTGCGGTTGCAATTTGTAGCTGAGATTAAAGTCGATCAAGCGCTGCAAATTCTCTTCTTCGAGGTAAGGGAGCAGGAGCGCGTGGACCGACCAGCTATCCGAGGCGGCGCCCACTTGCAACGTGCACCCCTGCGGGAAGTACCCCAGGGTCGTTTCGTAGTTGTGCAGGCCGAGGCCCAGTTGTTTCAGGTTGTTTTTGCACGAAGTGCGGTTGGCCGCTTCGCGCACCCTTTGCACGGCGGGTACGAGCAACCCGATCAGCACCGCAATGATGGCAATCACGACGAGCAGTTCGATCAAGGTGAAGGCCGGGCGACGAGTCTTCATGGCCATTCCTTTTTCATGAGTCATTTTTTTTGCCAATGCCACCGAGTACTACCACCTGCCTGAACTTTGGGTAACGCCATTTGCACCTGGCGGTCTTAGAGGGCCGACGCACCGCTCGATTGCAGCGACAGCGGTGCTGCCTTGGAGGAATCTCGTCGTGTCGAAAGGTCTCCGTGTTGGCGATCGAGAGAATCTCCCGTGCAGGAATTGATTGTTGAAGAACTTGCTGAGGAACCCTGCGAAGCATCCGTTTCCACCCCGCTGGCCGGAGTCAGCCATTCGAGCACCGGGGCCGTGGTGGCCGTGGTGACAAGCGCCATGACGACCATCATCGCGAAGAGCGTGGGACTGATGACTCCCAGGTCGAGGCCGATATTGAGTACGATCAGTTCCATGAGTCCGCGCGTATTCATGAGCGCCCCGAGCGCCGCCGACTCCCGCCAGGGCATGCCGCTCCACCGTGCGGCGGCAATCGATCCGCCGAATTTCCCCGCCGTGGCCGCCAGGATGATCGCACCGCACCAAAGCCAGCTTTCCGCGCCACTGAGCAGGTTGATCTGGGTGCGCATGCCGGTGAATGCGAAAAAGGCAGGCAACAGGAAGACGGTGACAAAGTCTTTGAGTTTCACGGCAAATTCGCGCGCAATGCGGCTGTCGTGCGGAATGACCGCGCCGAGCAAAAACGCGCCGAAAATCGCATGGATGCCGATGGCCTCGGTGGCCAGAGAAGACAGGAGAACCGCGAGGAAGGTGGCGGAAATCGCCGTGGGCGACAACGGGCGAGGTTGCTGACTGTCGCGGCCAACCAGGTAAATGAGTAGGGGCCTGACCAGTAGAAACATGAAGGCAATGAAGGCGATCGCTAAAACGATGACCCAGGCGGCGCTGGCCACATTCTCTCTGGCGACGCCCACGACGAGGGCAAGAAGGCACCAGGCCGAAACATCATCGGCAGCGGCGCAGCTTAGCGCCATGACGCCCAGGTCGGTCTTCTCCATATTGCGATCGGTAAGGATGCGAGCGAGCACTGGAAACGCCGTGATCGACATCGACACGCCCATGAAAAGCGCGAAGCTGGTAAAAGGGACTCCCGCATGGGAGAAGATCGGGTAAAGGCCCAGGGCAAGACCGGCGCCCAAGACAAAGGGGAGCACGATGCTTGTATGGGAGACGGCGACCGCGGCATGGGCGCGGCCCACAAGCCGGGTGGCGTTGAGCTCGAGCCCGACCAGGAACATATAGAGGATCACGCCAAGCTGGGAGACCGCGCGCATCGCCGCGCCGACTTGCCCCTTGGGATCGCTGTCGGCAGAGGGAATGAGCCAGTGCATGGCATCGGGCGACAAAGCACCGAGCAGCGATGGTCCAAGCATGATGCCCGCAACAACTTCGCCAATGACGGCAGGCTGCCCCAGATAACGGCATAGGCGGCCAAGCGCCGATCCCAAAAAGATCACCGCGGCCAGCGTGGCCATGACATGCAGGACGACATCGACCTGGCCTGGCAAGGGCCGGCCGACCGGCTTGGCGCCTTCGGGTGGAGCGGGCGCGTTGAGCCCGTCTCCCAGAGCGCGGATAACAAAAAAAAGGGCCATGCCGCCCGCCAAAAGCGCCAGGTAGCTGGTAATCGCGGCCCAAGAGATCCCGAAAGGGGAGGCCTCTTTGGTTGTGCGCGCGGCCGCTGGCTCGACGGACTGCGAAGTTGAACGATTCAAGGCCAGCGCTCCGGTCCAGTTCCTTCCCAGCTCAGACTCTAGCAGCGCAAACCACAATTGTCCAGACAAATGTTGTTTGAACGTCAATTGGGCGGCTGGTTGCAGTCGCAGTTTCGGCACTCGGAAATCGCTTCGAGGTCCTTGCAAGCCCCCTTCCTTTACGCTTTTTTGAGTTTTCATTTTTCTTAATAAATTCTTCACAGGACGGTACACGGCGATGTCTGCGCGACATAGCAAAGGTTTGAAGGGTTGGGCGAACTGCGCGTTCCTCTCTTCGGTGCACCCAATTCCTTGGCAGTTCTTCCGGCCGATCGATTCCGCGGCGGTTTTTTGATTCATTTCACCGGCCCGCATTTCGATCCGCTTCGCGCCCCTCGATTGCAGTTTGATGGAATTCCCGGATCGCGGCTCTCCCTTTTCATTCTCTTCTGTAAAGGATTGAAATTCCCATGAAAGCCAGGACCTGCTCACGAGAGAACACCGTAAGGACGCAACTTCAATTGGAAAGCATGGAAAGCCGGGTTGTGCCGGCGAGCGACTTTTTCACCGCCCAGATCAGCGACCTTTACCTGATTGCCCTGCAGCGCGAACCGGACCCAGCAGGATTGAGTCACTTTCAAGGCTTGATGGAGCAAGGAGTGCCGTTGAAAAAGGTGGCGCAAGCCATTCTTGAATCGAATGAAGCTCACGAAAAGCTGGTCGCAGTCTGGTACAAGCAAATCCTCGACCGGGAACCGGATCCGCAAGGGTTCCGCGCCCATGTGGAGGCGGCAAATCGGGGTGTTCCTTACGACAAGCTGTTGGCGAGTTTCTTCGGTTCTGCGGAATATGGCAAAGGACTGGACAACGCCGCGTTTGTTCAATCGCTTTACCGCGATGTCCTTGGCCGGGAGGCCGACGAGGCGGGACTTATGGCTCACGTTCAGGCCCTGAATTCCGGCCTCGACCGTGAATCACTCGCTCACGAAATCTTGGAATCGGCCGAGCTAGCAAGCAAAGGGGCCGAGGCGCTTTACCGGCGGATTCTCAACAGGGAGGCCAGCGCCGCTGAAATTGCATCCTGGGCCGCGCAACTGCAAAAGCCCGGCTTCGATTTTCTCGATGGACTTCTGCAATTCGTTTCCGGACCAGAAGGCGAGAAAATCCTGGCGGATCCCTCTCTTAACTTCTCGCCGTTATCGGGGGCAGGATTTGGAGAACAACTCAGGATATTCGGGCTGGGGGATGGACTGGCGGGCCCGGGCGCCGTGGGCTCGATCGATCAGATGTCCGAAGTGCAAAAATTGGTGAACCAGATCCGGGCCGTCGAGACCTTTTCCAACCCCGACAACCTGGGACAAATCGTGGGGGCCTTGAAACCCAACCACTTTCCCGACCCCAATGCGGCGAATGATCCTCGGGCGAAAACCACCGGCGCCCTGGGGCTCGATGCCTACCCGGGCGATTTGCGCAATACACCAGGGGCGTTCCAGATCGACCTGGCGAATCTCAATCAGGTTTTCGGCATTTGGAAGGGGACGGCTGGCAGCCCCAAAAATTCTTCGCCGTTCGATACGCAGTTCGCCTTCAGTCAAAAAGCCCTTGCCACCTATTTTGGCGTCACGGTGAATGCCGACGGTTTGATTACCCAGGCATCCAGCGCCGCCAGCTCGATATTCCTACATAACGAATCGATTGCCCTCGATCCGGCCTGGGATCCGTCCGCCAACCCCCTCATCGGCCAGCATATCGACAACTTCCAAACCGAGCAGTTAAGTCTCCTCCTGGCCGGCCGTTCCCCCATGGATTCGAATATCCGTATGGACCTCAATCCGCGCAAGGCGCCGGATTCGCTTGTGGCGATGGACGCCGCCATTCAGGGGCAGGCCGCACGGAATTTCATTTGGAGCAATTTCAATACATATAAGACATTTGAACTTTATAAAGATACGTTTGCGAAAGCTGAGAAATTATTTGGCAGCACGATGCGCATCACCGCATCATCGACCGCCTTCGGCATCAGGAAAGGCGAGACCTTCCTGTGCGAATTCAATCCGGGATTCATCATCGGGGGCGGCTACGTGCGCGGTTTTAACGCCGGGGGCATGTTCGACATCGTCAAGACGGTGGTTGCCGCGGATGAATTGGGTTCCGCATCTTATGTCGACGAGGCGACCAGGGTGACCATCACAATCACGAAGTCGATATCTCCAGGCGGCGGAAAGATCTTCTCCGTGGATAAAACCCCGATCAATGTCAGCGACGAATATCCCTCGATCTTTCACTATGCGGCCGCCGTTTCCCCGTTCCATGTGGACATGCTCCACGCCACCGATTGGAACATCGATACGGACGCCTTTTCTTTGGGTTACACCCAATCCCAAACCTTGCTGCAGGTTGCCGATTCGACGACCTTGCCGGTGGGCCATGGGCCCTACCTCGTGACCTATTCCGGCCTGGCCGATGGCAAAACCCTCGCGGTAACCGGAGCCGACGTCTACCGCATCGGCGTCATGGAAAAAAAAGGCACCCAGCCGGTCAAAGTGGACAGCTCCGGCTACAACGCCAATCCGGCAAATAACAGCCAAAGCGTGGTCTCGGGTCAACAGATCGATATGTCGGATTTTGGTACGACACTCGAACAAGCCTATCCCAACTTCTTTTATGTCTTCGCCGCCGACGATGGCACGGGAACCTACGTGGATAAGGTCGTTCACGTTTCCGACCCGAACGTACCTTCCGGCATCCCGTTGAGAATCTACTATCTCCCCGCCGCGGAGGGTTCCGTCAGCGCGGCCCAGGCAGCCGTGACAAGCGGCGACTTCAGCTCGTTTTCCAGGTTCTTCCACTCTTATCGAGTCAATGTCGCCGACCGGTCGGTACTGGGAACGCCAACGGGGCCCGAGAGTTGGGCATCCGTTTTTATCATGACGCCGCCGCCCCCGCCAACGCCCGGGTCGGGCGTCATCGACGCTTCAGCGTCGACGGGGAGCCTGCATATCACCGTCGATCAATCGATCCGCAAGGTGGAATTGGGCTCCGGTACCAATACGCTCATTGCCGGTTCCGCGCCAGGCGCCGCGACCTTTGCCCTTAATGCCGGCATGGAGCCAGGAAAGACGAACACGGTGCTTGCCGGCTTCAAACCAGACACGGATAAGATCAGCTTGGAGCATTTCTCGCAGGTTTCCGGGATCGCGGTCCACACACAATCCGCGTTTGACAATTTATCCGGAACCTCGACCGCAACCAAAACGCTCTATCCCCAATTCTCTTACTCGATCCTCGTGTCGTTCACCGCGGAATCCGCCGGTGTTTCGCGCTCCTACCGGTTTCTGGTGCTTACCCGGGGAGACAACGAAATCTCTTCGAGCGACTTGGAAAACAAAATCCTTGCGAGCATTGTCTCCGCGTAACACCGGCCGGAACGCAGTGAGCCAATCGATTCGCTGCAGCCTACGCGGTGAATCGATTGGCCCAAGCCGAGGTCCCACGGTCCCAGCCCCTCACTCGTACCTTAGGGGTGGGACCGACCTAAAGGCGGGACCGAACTAAGGGCTTCGATTAGGGGATTTTGCAATTCCCCGGCACGCCGTGACCGGGCTGATTGTAGGTGTGCACCACCTCCATCACCTGCCAGTTATTTCTGCGTGGATCCCAGCGCGCCCAGACCAGAGTGCGGAACACGCACAACACCTGATCGAGATGATCGTAGACGCGATCGGTGCCGCCGGGAAAATAGTAGGTCTTTCCCTGCCAGGTGTAGGCAATGCACGCCTCGTAATTGTTCATGCCGCCGTAGCTGCCGACCTGGCCCCAGCGGGTGCTGCGATCGTCCACCAGAAAGAGCTGCCAGCGCTGCCAGTCGACATCCTTGACATAGTCTTCCGAGGTGACGCCCCCTTCGATCGCCTTGGTTGGGTTGTCGGGGCGGGCATAGATCTCCAGTTGCTTGTATTCCCCCTCCATACCGATCTGATCGAGGATCAACGAGCAGTAATTGCAAATGGAAATGCAGCTCGCCCCGGGATAGCGGTAGCGCCAGGTGTTGGGAACGTACCAGGCGTCTTGTCTTTCGAAATGCTGTTGCGGATTGTAAAAACGCCCGCAGTGGCTCGTCAGCGCATGAACGATCGCAACGATCGAGGCATCCGCGCCCAGGTGCGAGGTCGCATATTCCAGCCGGCGATACGACTCACGCAGGCGCATGGCGGTGACTTCTGAGGCGGCCTTTTCACTTCGCGGCGTTCCGCGCGTCAAAAAGCATTCCAGGTAGGTGGTGGCGTTCAATTCGACCGAGGTTGTATTTTCACCAGGAATGCTGATCTCCGCCTGCCAGTGCACTTCGCCTTGCAAGATCGAAAGGGAGGCCGGCATGAGCTTCTTGGCCGTAAGCGGCACGACGGCCATGCACGGACCAACTCCGCCGAAGGTGATCTTCGAAGAGCCATTGAGGCAGAAGTGGCCATCTTCCGATTCGCCCACGACGCGCACCGTGGTTCCCGCAGGCAAAAAGTTGAGCGAAACGAGCGCGCGCGCTTCCAGATTTCTGGCGGCGGTATGAGTTAGGCGGGCGACCTGTCTGCCGCGGGTCGACTCCCATTCGACATCGGCAAGCCGGTCTCCGGCGAAACGCAGGTCCGAGCCATCTTCATGGAGGAGGTTGTGATCGGAGGTGAATTCCACCGCCTTGAGTTGCGCGTGGACTTCCTGGATCTTTTTGAGGGCGGAAAGCCCATTGGCGGCAACGCTTTGCGAATCGAATGCGGCCAGAGCCAAGGAAGCGCACATCACACCCCGCCATCCAGGGTGCGTCAAAATGCCAATAATCATGTTCCACTCACATCAATCGGGAGAGAGATTGACACGTCACCGGTCCACAGGTTGTATCGGCCAATCGGTACGACCGTTTGATGGCATCGTCCTTGGGACGACAATTGCCTTCCCCGTTAACCGTCATCGCCGGGTGGAAGTGGCACAAGCGTTTCCAAGGGTAGTGATTCCTAACTTTTTCGGGAGCTTTCGGTTGCAAAACCGTTCCCGATTTCCGCCCCGCGGAACTTGAGCCAAAGAAGGGGGAACAACTTTTTCTCATCACCTTTTGCATGCTTTGGCGCGGAAATGCGATCGGAGCCGGGATGAGGCATTTTCAAGAAAAGCCCCCTCATAGAATAGCGCTCGTTATGGCAGGACTATGAATGCCACATGGTCCATGAGATCGAATGGCGCGGGCCGCACTCGCTGCCGGCGACGCGAATCGGCCATAGATGGAGAATACCGATGGAGATCAAACGAGCCGGTTCCCGTCCCTCAACCAAAGGTCAGGAAGATTACTTCACGGGTCGCGTGCGCCTTGATTCCTTGATCGAAGCCACCGAGCCGGCGCGAATCCTGGCCGTGAGTGTTACCTTCGAGCCGGGAGCGCGCACCGCCTGGCATACTCATCCCTTGGGGCAGACATTGATCGTGACGGCGGGTTGCGGCTGGGTGCAGCGCGTTGGCGGCCCGGTCGAAGTGATCCGACCGGGAGATGTCGTCTGGTTTGCGCCGGGCGAAAAGCACTGGCACGGCGCCACGGCGACCACCGGCATGACCCACATCGCTGTTGCCGAAAAACTCAACGGCAAGGCGGCGGACTGGCTGGAGCAGGTTTCCGATCTGGAGTATCGGGTTTCCTGATTCGGTTTTCCCAAGCGCGGTGTTGCCGCTGATGTGTGTGGCCTCCAAGACCGGATCCGGTGTTGTCTATTCGAATTGCTTAAAAATCATCGAGAGCGGAATCATGAAAAGGCGCAAGCTGGGAAAAAGCAATCTGGAAGTGTCGGCGCTCGGTCTTGGGTGCATGGGTATGAGTTTTTCCTATGGACCGCCCAAGGATAAGAAGGAGATGACGGCGCTGCTTCATGCGGCCGTCGATCGAGGCGTCACCTTTTTCGACACGGCGGAAATCTATGGCCCTTACACCAATGAAGAACTCGTGGGAGTCGCGCTCGCGCCTTTGCGCAAACATCTCGTCATTGCCACGAAATTTGGTTTCGACATCGCCGCGGGTGCCGACCCTCGCGCCACCAAGGGGCCGCCCGCGCTCAACAGCAAACCGGCGCATATTCGCGAAGCGGTGGAAGGCTCGCTCAAGCGCCTCAAGCTGGATGTCATCGATCTGCTCTATCAACACCGAGTTGATCCGGCGGTGCCCATCGAGGAGGTGGCCGGCACGGTGAAGGAACTGATCAACGAGGGTAAGGTGCTGCACTTTGGCCTTTCCGAAGCCGGGGTCAAAACGATTCGACGAGCGCATGCCGTGCAGCCGGTCACGGCGCTGCAAAGCGAGTATTCTCTCTGGATGCGTACGCCGGAGAAAGAGGTTCTTCCGGTGCTTGAGGAGTTGGGCATTGGCTTTGTGCCCTTTAGCCCTTTGGGGCGGGGTTTCCTCACGGGCAAGATCGATGCCAGTGCGACTTTTGAGAGCGGTGACTTGCGTAATTCCTTGCCGCGATTCGCGCCGGAGGCACTCAAGGCGAATCAGGCACTGGTGAAACTATTGAATGAGATTGCCAAGGGCAAGCAGGCAACAGCGGCGCAGATCGCTCTGGCTTGGCTTTTGGCGCGGAAACCGTGGATCGTGCCCATTCCGGGAACCACGAGGCTGGATCGGCTTGAGGAAAACCTGGGCGCTGCGGAACTGGAACTGACGGCCGCAGATTTGCATGAGATTGATCGTGCGGCAGCGAATGTAAGCGTGGTGGGGGACCGGTATCCTGAGCGAATGGAAAAGATGGCGGGGTTATGAGTCTGGTTGGTGTGAAGTGTGAAGGGGTTGTATTAGGGGATGCGGAATTCCGTCGGAAGGGCGAGCGAACGCGGTAGAATCAGCGGACTCACGCCCACCGCTCGCCGCCTCGGACGGTGGAACGCACTGAGGAAAGTGTGCGATTCTGTCACGAAAACCAGTAGAAATGGAACGGCCAAGGGGGGAAGTCACCCTTGGCCGTGTTTTGTAGTTGGGGTTAAGAACCAAGCCCGGTTTTATGGGGAATGGCGCACGCGCACGCCTGGAGGGAAGACGTGAAAGCCCTCGTCGGTGACGCCTGGGGAACCTGCCAGTTCGATCTTGCGTAAGAGTGGCAAGGTGGCCAGGGGAGTCAGGCCGGCGTTCGTTAGAAGCGCGCAGCTTTCAAATTGCAGCTCTTCGAGTGAGCGAATGCGCGCGAGGATTTCGAGGCTTTTGTCGGTGATCTGCGACAATCCGGCATAATAGGATCTCAGATGGGGCAAGCCGGCGAGGTGGCTGGTTGCGATATCTCCGGTGTCGCGACAATACATGCACCAAAGGTCGGTCAGTTGTTCACAGCGGCCGACGTGGCGAAAGCCATTGTCGGGTACATCCATCGGCATCAAGCCGCGAAGCGCCGGAAAACTGGGTAGAGCCGAAAGTGCGGCGTCGCTGACCAGTTTGCAACTGACGGCGAGGCCGCGCAAGGACTCCATGCGCCCCAGGGCGGCAAATCCGCGATCACCCAGGTTGGGGCATTCACGGCCCCAGAAGGATTCCAGCGTCCGCGAGCGGCTCAAGTGTTCAAAGCCTTCATCGGTGGCAACAGTTCCCTGGCCCATGAGCATGCGCAAGCGGGGGATGGCTGCGATATGACTCATCGCCTCGTCATTGCAAAGCTGTCCCTGGCAGCCCAGAAACTGCAAGTTGGCAAGCTCCGCCAAAGACTTCAACGCCCCCGGAGTCAAGGCGCTAAGGTGCCAGAAAAAGCCAAGCCCCACCAGACCGTCCAGGCCAGCAAGGTGCTTTAGCCCCTCGTCCGTAATGGGGCCGTCGAGAAGCAGGTCGGTCGGCTCGGCATCGAATGACATCAAGCCAAATTTGACCTCCCCTCCTTGCCAGGTCTTGAATTGGGGAAATTCCTGAAGGAGGGGAAGGCCCGCATCGCTGACCAACCTGCCCGTTTTGAAGCGGCGTAGCTTCGTCTTGCCAGTCAAGGCTCGTATCGCGCCATCTCCCGTTGAAGTTCCCATCAGGTTCACTTCCGCAAGATCCGGGCAGTGGATAAGATTCTTCGCGCTGGCATCGGTGAAACCGCGTGTCCAGCACGAAGTGAATTTGCGCAACGCAGTCAGATGCCTGAGCACCTGGAGGCCACGGTCCGTGGGCGGGGAATTCCAGCCGCCCACTTCCAGTTCAAGCAACTGCGGCATTTTCGCCAGATGAACAAGCCCCTCGTCGGTTAACCGCTGCGAGCCGCCGAGTTGCAGTTGGGTCACCTGGTCGAGTTTGGCCAGGTGAACCATGGCCGCGTCGGTCATCCCACCGGCCTGCAGGCCGGTAAGCTGATGCTCTTCCATCACGCCGAAGACCGTCTCCCAGTTTTGCTCCGTCAGGGGGCCACGCGCCGAAAGGGTGCTCGTTTTCCAGTCGATGCGGTAGAAGGGCGGCGCCGCGATCCGGATGGCCGGGGCTCCGGCATCACTGCTCGCGGCTACGTTCGGACTGAGGGAAATTGCGGGCGGCGGCTGGGTGATCCCTTTGGCAAACGCCGGCCAGTTTTCAAAGCCATAAGAATGAGCGACCAACTGTTTGGCATCGGCGAGCGCCATTTCCTCGGTGCGTTCTGGGCTTGCATACCAGTTGACCAGCCGGCGAAGCATCTGGTCCGGCTCGCGATACCAGACGAACGACGTCCCAAAATTCCAGTTGATCTCGCGAATCGCCATCACATCGGCGTTCGCATATGCCGCGGCAAGGTCCTTCGCTAGTTGGGCAAAAGGCTCCAGCCCAAGAGGCGCGGCAGCGGCAATGTGATGCACCAGTTTGGCCCAGTTTTCAAAGCCATGCTCGCGGGCCAGCACGTACTGGGCAGCGGCCAGGGTGATGCCATCGGTTGCGGCCGAAGCCGCTTGATCGATCGCGTCATCCTCTGCTTGACTCGATTGCAATCGCGCCGCGGAGATCCAGGCGGCCAGCCTTTTTCGAGCGGCACGATCGCCTGCGCGAAAATCGCGCAAGAGTTGCTTGGCGCGTTTGCGCAACTGTTCCAGGGAGGGGGAAGGGGGCAAAGACGATGGGGAACCGGACATGAGGATCTCCTTTCGCTGGCGCCCGCGTCCGCACGACGGGCTGAAAGAAGATCAGAGAACTCACGAAGGACTGGATTGTTCAGGCGGGCTTGGCCCTTTCCGCGGACGGGATGCGCCCTGGCGCGCATGGAAGATACTAGATCGCCTGAGAAGAGTCGTCAAGTCATGGGGGCCATTGAGTGGGAGAATGGAATTCATCGCTGCCAAAGGGCTTTGGAAAAAGAAGTTTTTCACGCGGAGACGCGCAGAGCACGGAGAAGAAAGCAAAGACCAAAATCGAGGTAGAACGGCGAGAGAATACGAAAGGCCAAGAGCCCGAACTCAATGAGATCCTCCTCTGTTTTTTCTCTCCGTGCGCTCCGCGTCTCCGCGTGAGAAATGTCTTTTTCTCCGTGTTCTTCGCCCAGCCATGACCGTGCAAGCTCCGGCAAACCCATTCGCCCAGTCTCGCACCGGTCGGAATCCTCGGAAAACAGGTTGACAACCGCCCAATCAGGCCCTATTTTACCGTTAAGTTAATTAACTCGATGGTTAAATGATCATGCCGACCGACACCCTCAGTACGACTTTCGCGGCGCTTGCCGATCCGACCCGGCGGGCGATTTTGAAGAAACTCACCAAGGGGGAGCAAACGGTCTCCGACCTGGCCAGTCCCTTCAAGATGACGCTGCCTGCCATCTCGAAGCATTTGAAGGTGCTGGCAAATGCCGGCCTGATCGAACGCGGCCGCGATGCCCAGTGGCGACCTTGCAAACTGCGCGCCGCCCCGCTCAAAACCGCGGCAAACTGGATCGAGCAGTACCGGCATTTCTGGGAGGAACGGCTCGATCGGCTGGAAGAGTATTTGAAAAAGCTACAAGCCAAGGAGAAAGAAAATGACCCTGCAAACTGAATTGCCCGCGGACTGCGAAATCGAACTGAGCCGCGTGCTCGATGCTCCACGCGAGTTGGTCTGGAAAGCCTGGACGGAGCAGGAGCATCTGGCTCAGTGGTGGGGGCCGCAAGGTTTTACCACCACGACCCACAAGCGAGAATTGAAAGCAGGCGGTTGCTGGCGCTTTGTCATGCATGGACCCGACGGACGCGACTACGAAAACAAAATCACCTACCTGGAAGTCGTTGCGCCCGAGCGGCTTTCCTACAAGCACGGCGGCGAAGTCGACCTTGAGCCGGTCAATTTTCAAGTGACCGTGACCTTTGAAGAAGTGGCTCCGAACAAGACCAAGCTGACGATGAAATCGATCTTCCCCTCGAAGAAAGCGCGCGACTTCGTCATTCGTGAATACAACGCCGTCGAAGGCGGCAAGCAAACTCTGGGGCGCCTCGCCGAACATTTGCAAAGGATGGAGCAAGCAAGCGCTTCCGCGCACAAGCCGTTTGCGATCACCCGCGTTTTTCCTGTTCCGGTGGAAAAGATCTGGTCGGTGTGGACGAATCGGGAACACCTGATGAACTGGTTTGGCCCCACGGGCATGTCGATTCCGCACGCGACTCTTGACCTCAGGCCGGGCGGCATCTTCCACTACTGTATGCGCGGGCCCGATGGCAACGACATGTGGGCAAAATGGACCTTCCGCGATATCTCCGCGCCCCATCGCCTTGAATTCGTCCTATCGTTCACCGACGAACATGGGAATACGATTCGACCACCCTTCGAAGAATCCTGGCCGCATGAGATGCATACGGTTGTGACCTTCGATCATCATGCGGGCATCGGTCGCGGCACGGTCGTCAAAATCGAATCCAGTGCGTTGAACCCTAGCGCGGAACAACAGAAGGTGTTTACCGCCAACCATGACTCGATGCGTCAGGGCTGGGGCGGCACTCTTGACCAGTTGGGCGAATTTCTCGCGAAATAGAGATCGTCTTGAGGTCCTGGTGGAGCCGCGGCTTGAAAAGCAGCGGCTCCATCAGGAGCAAACTTGCCATGAAACGAGCTTTTGCGATGCCGCTGAAGGGGAGATAGGGTCATGAGACCATTGGCGAAATTTTCATTCTGGCTGCTGGGAGTGAGTTTGATCATGAGTTTCCAGGAACAAAACCAATCGGCCCAACCCGCTGATTCGCAGCCCAAGAATCCGCCTGGAAAGGGGAGCTATGCCCCCGTTAACGGCATCAAAATGTACTACGAGATCCATGGCTCAGGCCAGCCGATCGTGCTCATCCATGGCGGCGGCTCGACGATTGAAACGACCTTTGGCAGAATCCTCCCCGTGTTGGCAAAAACACGCAAAGTGATCGCTGTCGAGATGCAGGCGCATGGGCATACCTCAGATCGCGATGCGCCCGAGAGCCCCCGGCAGGACGCCGACGATGTGGCGGAACTGCTCAAGCAACTGAAGATCGACAGCGCCGACATTTTCGCCTTCAGCAACGGGGGCAACACCGCCATGGAATTGGCAATCCGCTACCCGGGCAAGGTGCGCAAGTTGATCCTGGCGTCGACTTTCTACAAGCGAAGCGGCGTTCCCGCCGTTTTTTGGAAGCAGATGGATCAGGCCAAATTCAGTGACATGCCACAATCGCTCAAGGATGCATTTTTGAAAATCAACAACGATCCTGCCGCGCTCCTGAACATGTTTCACAAGGATGTGAAACGCACGCAAAATTTTGCGGATATGTCGGACGAAGCGATCCGTTCCATTCAGGCTCCCGCGCTCATCGTGATCGGGGATCAAGATTTGACGCTACCCGAACATGCGGTGGAAATGCACCGCAATCTCAAAAGCAGCCGCCTTGCGATTATTCCAGGGAATCATGGCAGCTACATGGGCGAATCGATGACGCCCGAACCTGTTGGCAAGGTTCCGCAACTGTTTGCGGCGCTGCTAGAGGAGTTTCTGTCGGCGCCGATGCCGACGGCCCAATGAGGCGGTCGATCAAACGATCTTGCGAGGATAAACAAAAAACTTGTTGCCTCGTCTTGGCAAGTGGGAAGCTGGAAAAAGATGGATCAGCGCGATGGGAAATCTTGGAATGGGATCGCCTTTTGGTTGCACCCCATGGCCTATTTTTTCTCGGTTTTTGGTTCCTGTGGAATCCACCTGCCATCCTCCCACTGCAGGGGTTGACCTTCGTAATAAAGCATCATTCCCCGTTTCCCTTCGGGAGTGGGTTGTACGGGAACAAAGAGGCGCCCGCCCCATGGCGGCGGCAGGTAACTTTGCCAGTCGCGCTGCAGATCGCTCAACATTTTGTCGGCCGATGTTGGACCTTGAGAGTGGCCTTGGGTCGTTTCCTCTTGGATCGCCTCTTCTTCGTGGTTGACAGGAACCACGCCGTCTCCCTGTTTCGGCGCGGGACGAATTCCTTTTGGCCTCTCCATCGTTGAGACCGGCCGGAAGATCATGACCGATTGTTCAAAAACGAGTTCATAGAGATCGGCGGCTTGCGGCGTTGAATCGCGCACACCGGCCGTTTGGATTTCCTTGCGGTGTTCTTCCACGAGTCGCCAGCCGGCTAGCCTCGGCTTTCCTTGCTGATCGGGAGCGATGACCGCCTCGTAGCATCCTTCGGGAAGATCGTTCCCTTGTACGAGCGTTCCTGTTTCGCCCTTGCCTTGAAATCTCTCGGGAAGTGGCCGGGCCGCCGATTGCAAGAGCGCCTCAAGCTTCACGATCGACCGGGTCGCCTCGGTCTCGGCGGACGAATCGACGTACGGCGTAGGCTTTTTGAGGGGATTGAGCCTTTGGGTCCAAGCCGAAATGGCATGAGCGGGTGTTGAGGAAGGAGGGCTCTCGTTCAAATCAGAAGTTCCCTCAAGCGTGAGTTGGTAGACGCCTGATTCCGCCTGTCCATCCGCAACGCGGTAAACCCGCTTGATGTAAACGCGAGGAATGGCCCGGTGAAGGCGAGCGCGCTGTTCGCGGTCCAAAACATGGCGGCGAGATTTGTGCGCCGCGCAAGCCAGCGGCACGAGCGTGATCAGACACAGCAGGATCTTGGTCTTCATGGGGCGACCATTCCCTCCCTGGAATGTCTCGTCAGGATCGATCCTCGCGATTGGGCTCCTGCTTGAATTTGCAGTGCCTCAGGCCAAAACTTGCGCTTGCCTGTCGAATGCGAATGGAGCAGGCACTAATTTCCGGGAGCGGTCATGCAATTCCCGCAAGGACGGACTCGGTCTCAACCGGACGGGTCCCTTTTCGCTGTCGCCCTAGGGACAAGATCGGAATTATGGGAGGAATTCTTCAGCCCTGGGCATGATTGGGGCGGTTGTATGCACCTTGAGATTGCGGATCGTTGTCCAGGCCAAGAATGAGACGCGTGCGGGTATTTTCATGAGCCCATGGCAGTCTTGCCAGCTCAGCCGGGATAGCGATCGACTTACAAGAGTCTTTCGACCAGGGCTTGCGTGCCCGAAACCAACGAAATGGCGACCTGACTGGCCGGCTCGATTCCCCCGCGGGTGAGCCAGGCGCGCAACAGACCGACTTGCGATTCCGCGATTTGCGCGGAGGTCAGGAGCATTGGCACTTCCGGGCGCCGCTTTGGCATGGACATTAAGCGCTGTTCGACGAGGTTGGCCAAAAGCGAGACCACCTGCTTCGACGAGGGGCCATTGAGCAGGCCAAGCGCCAGGGCCCGGTTTTCGAGAAAATGCTCGATGTAGAAATGAAGTCGTTTGGAGTCGTAATCCTGCTCGCAAACGCTTGCCAGCGGTGCAAGGACATGCGTCAGGCTCTGGCGTAAAAGATCATCCTTGCTTTTGAAGTGCTCGTAAAAGGTCGAACGGCTAACATCGGCCTTGCTCACGATTTCCGTCACTCCAAAGTCGTCATAACGGCGGGTCACCACAAGTTCGTTAAACGCCGCCAGAAGCGCTGCCCTGCTGGCGTCCGCTCTACTTGTTGATCCCGTCGATTGGGAAGATGCCACTTGCTGAACTCCTCTCAGTCGGACAGTTTGGGGACTCTGTCCGACTCGCGCGCAATTTGCTTTTACGTCTCGCCTCAAGCTGGCAAGATTGCACTTTACCCACACGTTGGAGCTTCGTTCCCCATGACCAGTCGATCCCCATTGCCCCCCGATCCTTCAAGCCGTTTCGCCGGGGCGGCCCTGTCTCTTGCTTCGGCGCTCTTGGTCATTTTCATGGCGTTTCATCCGCGCGCTCATGCGCATGGAAAGGACCATTTCATTGAGGCCTTCACCGAGATTGCGACGGTCAATGCCATCGTTCATGGGACGCTCGTCGCCTTGTTCCTCATCATGTTTTATGGCCTGCTCGTGTTCGCGGACCATTTGGGGACAAATCATCCGGCGGTACGGCTTGGTGTGATTTTCTTCGCTTTTGGTATGGTTCCGCTGGCTTGTGCGGCCATTCTCTCCGGTTTCGTGGTGCCCGCTTATGTCGCGCAATTTGCGAATCACGACTCGCCCAATCTTGAGATTCTGCAGTACGCGGTGCGCTTGATTTACACGATCGTGTTCACCGCGACCCGGGTCGCAGTCGTGGCGTTATCGCTTGCGATCTTATTCTGGGCGATCGAGCTATCCGCCAGTCGCCACTCGTTGGCATTGGTCGGATTTCTTTCCGGCGGCTTACCCCTGGTCGCACTTGCCTTCGGCTACTTGCCGATGGATGTTCACGGCATGTTGTTCTTTGCTCTGGCGCAATCTGCCTGGGGGCTATCGGTGGGAATAGCGCTCTGGCGTGGAAAGATCTAGCGACGCCGTTCGTGATGATCTTTCCTGAATCGTCGCGCGAACCAAGCGTGGGAAATCACGCGCTCACCGCTCGCGACTTGCCAGAAGTTCAAGCGAATGGGGGGAAGTGGCGCATGAACCGCTCCTTGCCTCTGGCAGGGAGCGGTTCATGCGGCTCGGCGTCCCAGGATCGCGAACTCAATTGGCTGCCAGCGGCTGGGGCGCGGCCTTACGGCTGCATCACGATCGATCCGACTGTGCGGCGTCCTTCCAAATCGCGGTGGACCGTGGCCGCGTCGGCCAATCGGTAGCGATGACGAATTTCCACTTTCACCTTCCCCTCGCGGATCACGGTGAACACATCCTTTGCGGTCGCTTCCAAATCGGCGCGAGTGGAGGTGTAAGTCGCCAGTGTGGGACGAGTCAGATAGAGCGAACCCTTCTGCGACAGGATGCCGATATCGAACGGCGTCACCTTGCCTGAGGAGTTGCCAAAGCTCACCATCAATCCGAGCGGTCGCAGGCAATCGAGCGAGGCAAGAAACGTGTCCTTGCCGACGGAGTCGTAAACGACCGGCACACCGGTTCCCTTGGTGATTTCCTTGACGCGCTTGGCGATGTCCTCGCGCGTCGAAATGATGACATGCTCACAGCCATGCGCCTTGGCGATGGCCGCTTTCTCGTCGGAGCCGACCGTACCAATCACGGTGGCTCCGAGCGACTTGAGCCACTGGCAGGCGAACAGCCCGACTCCACCTGCCGCCGCGTGAAAGAGCACCGTTTCGCCCGACTTGACTGGGTAGGTGCGGCGGATCAGATATTGCGCGGTCATTCCCTTGAGCATGACGGCGGCGGCGGTTTCATCGCTGATCCCTTCGGGAATGGGCACCAGGATCGCCGCGGGAATCAGGCGGACTTCGCTGTAGGATCCCGGGGGACCGCCGGCATAGGCGACCCGGTCGCCCGGCTTGACCACGGTCACGCCGGGGCCGACCGCCTCGACGATTCCTGCCGCCTCACTGCCCAGGCCGCCAGGCATCGGAATGGGGTACAAGCCCGAGCGGTGGTAGGTGTCGATGAAATTGACTCCGACAGCGGTGTGCCGGATGCGCGCCTGCCCTTCGCCCGGCGGACCAACTTGGACTTCCTCCCACTGGAGAACTTCGGGACCACCCGCTTGCTTGAATTGAATTGCCTTTGGCATGGCCTGGGAACTTTCTGTGTCAGGACGAAGTGGATTCGCCGGCGCCGCCGCCCGCTATTTGCCGTTCAAGATAGGTCCCATGTGCGCCGTATCAATCAGGGAGTGCGAACTCGATTTCTGATTCGTCGAGGAATCACGCGGCCAGCCTGGATTCAAAGATTGGGTAAGGCAGGGCGTCGCCCCGCATCGGAAGTGAGAAGGAGCTCTTGAAGCACTCCTTATCTGACAGAAGACTCTGCGTTCACTGGCGAGAGGATCAAGATCGTGCGTAGCTTCACCGGATGGCTTGCATCGCCATCGATCGAATTCTTCCAAACCGCGTTGGCATCATTCTTTTTCTTTGCTTGATGGCCCGCGAAGATGGCATGAGATCCGAGAGTGATCTTTTGCTCCAGGGTAAGGGTTTCAACCTGGGGATCCTCAATGCTTGACTCGGACCGCGCGGGTTTGATCTTGGTTGACATGCCCTTCGGGCTGTGCATCTCCCGGTAGCATGCCCGAAGGGTGACCGCTGTTTGATCCATCGATTTTTTGGCGCTCAGGGTCAGGGTGGTGCCCGTCTCGATCGGCTTGCCTGGGTTAACGCGAAATGGACCGACGCCGCTTTCTAGTGTTTCTAAATGACCGAGCGGTTTCCTTTGCTCCGTATTGCGAAGGGTGACTTCTTCGTTCTCAAGTAGTAGAACCTCCGAGCACGAGTCCGTCCGGGCGTACGGATCGCCGCTGACGGCTTCCAGCAAATAGCTCAATTGACGATCGGAAAGGGTTGTGGGAGATTTCCACTCGATACCGATCCGCTCAAAGAAATCCTCCCGCAGCGCAAGCACCCGCACCGTGCAACGGGTGGGGCTGGCGCGTTCCGGGCCCTTTGTGCTGTCCTTCTTCGCGGTCAGCGGTTCGATCGCGTTGGTGAAACCTGCGAAAATGATGGCGATGACCAGGCCAAAGGAGAGGCGGACCATGCGGAATCTCCGAAGGTAGAATTGCAGGCCCCCAGTAGATAACAGGAGGATCAATCAAAGGCAAGGACTCTTTTTGCGGAGGACTTTTTTTGCAGCGGACATAGAGGAAAGGGCACGGTTTTGCAGGACTTCAGGTGAAGGTTTTCATTTCTTGCGGCCAGGCGAATTCGCCGCGCCTAAGATCGAACGGAATCCGCTCGCTTACCCTGCCAGTTGAATGTTCTGTTTGCATTTGCCTGAATGCGGTACCTGGTAATCCACCATGGCCATCACAACCTTCCGCAACGCCAACCTTGTGCTGCCCGACCAGATCGTGTCGGGCGGTACGCTTTCCTGCCGCGACGGGCGGATTCACGATATTGGCAGTCCGTTTCTTCCTGCTGGCGAGGCGATTGATCTTGGGGGAATGTACCTTGCTCCCGGATTTGTCGACATTCATGTCCATGGCGGCGATGGGGCCGACTTCATGGACGGTACGCGCGAGGCGTTCGAGCGAGTTTGCCGCTGCCACCTGCGCCATGGCACAACCAGTTTGACGCCGACATCGACCGTCGCGAGCATGGAGCAGTACCTGCGCTTTCTCGACCTGTGCCGTGAATTACATGGGCCGGTCAAGGGAGGAGCCACGATTGTGGGCTCGCATTTTTATGGGCCCTATTTCGCGCGTCCGGCCAAGGGATGTCACCCCGACCGGGATTTTTTGATTCCCGATGCGACCAATGCCCGCCGCTTTACCGTGCTGGCCGAGTTCATGCCGATGGCGATCACCGTGGCTCCTGAGATTCCCAATGCCGAGTGGCTCATCCGCGAGTTTGGACCGAAGGGCGTGGTCTTCAATGTCGGCCATAGTCACGCGACGTTCGACCAGGTCGAAAGGGCGGTGAGCTCGGGTGCGCGCCATGTGGATCATCTTTTCTGCGCCATGTCGGACCGTGCCCGCTTGCGCCAGTCGCAGGCATTTCCCATGCGCGGCGGGGTCATGGAGGCGACCCTTTATTTTGATGAACTGACGACCGAAGTGATCGCTGATGGCAAACACTTGTCTGGCGATCTTTTGCGCCTCGCGTACAAGATCAAGGGGCCCGACCGGCTCGCGCTCGTGACCGATTCCATGCGCGCCGTGGACTTGCCCGATGGCGAGTACTGGTTTGGCGCCGAAGGTTCCGGCGTCTTGATCCGCAAGCACAACGGCGTGGGAGTAACGCTCGACGGAACCGCGCTGGCCTCCGCCGTGATGGGTTTGGACCGCTGCGTGCGCACGATGCACTGGATCGCCGGGGTGCCTTTACCCGAAACGATCCGCATGGCGAGCCTGACTCCCGCGCGCATACTTGGGCTGGACCGTGAAATCGGCAGCCTCGAAAAGGGGAAGCGGGCCGACATGGTGGTGCTCGATGGCGACCTGAATGTGCGGCAGGTTTATTTGGCAGGTGAGCGGGTTGTTTGAGAGAATTTTTCTTGTCGTTACATGAGGGCCCGTTCCTTGATCGGCGTCGCGGTCAGAAGTCGAACGGCATATCAGAGCAACGGTCGAAATGGGTAGTCGGGCGAATCTGATTCTGGTGAGAGGGGGAAATGGGAAGCTCTATTACGATCATTTGTGTGTGCTCCGTCTTGTCGGAAGTGGAAGCTGAGCCGTGGGCCAAACGTGAACCGTGAGGATCGTTCGCCCACAAGTTGCAAATTCTCGACGATCTCGAAAAGGAAATTCCCATTCGTTCTGGAGGGGTCTGATTTTTCAGCCGATTTTCTTTCCCTTTCCCCGGCTGACGCATTGCCTGGCTGCTCAGGCTTTAGAAAGCCGGGAAAGGGCTTCTTCCATTTCCTGCCTGAGGCGCAAAACCAGCTCCGCCGCAGGTAGCGCTCGCGCCAGGGGCGCCGCTTGCCCTGCCCATTGAGCGCCATAGCCAAATTCCCCCGCGGCTTTCGCGGCCGCATGCAGTGCCTTGCCCGCGTCGTAGGCGATGGGGTAGTCGGGAATCGCCTGTGCGGGCACATGAGTTCCCAGGTCGGTGAAGCGATTGGCCAGGCAGCGCGCCGGACGGCCGGAAATCGCCGAAGTCATGACGGTCCTTACCGCACCCGGTCCGAGGAGGGCGGCGCGATAGCCCGCATCGGCGGCCGATTCGGGACAGGCAATGAATGCTGTTCCAAGCTGGGCGGCCGCCGCCCCTAGCGCCAAGGCGGCCGCAATGCCGTCGCCGTCCATGATGCCGCCAGAAGCGATGACGGGGATCGCGAGGTTCTTGACGAGCAAGCGAGTCAACGCCATCGTGCCGAGTCGTTCGTCGGGCGCGGCCGGTTCGAACAGGCCACGATGGCCGCCTGCCTCGTAGCCTTGCGCAACCACCGCATCGATTCCGGCCAGGGCGATCGTGCGCGCTTCTTGAAGGTTGGTGGCTGAGGCCAGCAGAAGGATTCCCGCGGCCCGAAGTGCGGCTATGCGTCTGGAGTCAGGAAGGCCAAAATGAAAACTCACCACGGCGGGCCGTTCGCAGAGCAGTACCTCGAGCTTGCCGTCATCGGTCAAAAAGCTTTGATAAATTTCGCATAGCGCTCTGGGTGGTTGTGCCTGGAATTGCGCGAACGCCGGTGCCAGGCGTTTGAGCCAGGCCTGCTCTCGTTCTGGATCGGGCTGGGCAGACCGATTGCAAAACAAATTGATATTGAAGGGGCGGTCGGTGCGTTTTCGCGTTTCGCGGATCAGTTCTTGGGTGGCTTGCGCATCAAGCGAGCCCGCTCCCAACGATCCCAGTCCGCCGGCGTTCGACACCGCTGCGGCCATGGCCGGAGTCGAAACGCCTGCCATGGGCGCCTGAATGATCGGTAAGGAAACACCGAGCTTGGTGAAAAAATGATGCATCCCAGTCGCCCCCCGGAGCCAGGCAGCCATTCCTGCACGCGGCGCAACCCATTGTTCGCCAAGGGATTGGGTCGCAAGCTCTTCATTCTGAAGGATTTGTAAAGGGGACTTCCCTTGGCAACTGCCTTCCCCAGAAAGTGAAATGCGCGCTATGAATAGGGGAACAACAAAGGATGACTCCCTTTTCCTGGCCTGGATCTCTCAACGGGCCTGATACCTTGTTGTCGATCTTATTGGCTCTTTTGAGGTCATGATGTCCCATTCGGCCCCTGTTTCCCACGCCCCGGCCGCGATCACCCGAAGTGAGTGGGCTCTCATCTTTGTGCTGACGGCGATCCAGTTTACGCACATGGTCGATTTTGTAATCATCATGCCTCTTGGCAAGCGCTTGTGCGAAGAGCTGGCCATCAATACCGTCCAGTTTGGTTATATCGTCGCCGCCTATGCCTGGGCGGCGGGCATCGCCAGTTTGCTTGCCAGCTTTGTCCTCGACCGGCTGGATCGCAAAATCGTGTTGCTTGTTCTCTATGCTGGTTTTACGGCGAGTACATTTTGCTGCGGTCTGGCTGAAAATTACCAGCAAATGCTCCTGGCGCGCATTTTGGCGGGAATTTTCGGCGGTCTTTCGGCCGTGACGATCATGGCGGTGATCGGCGATATTTTTCCTCATGAGAAACGGGGCCGGGCCAGCGGTGCGGTCATGTCGGCTTTCGCCATTGCTTCCATTGCTGGTTTGCCAATTGGGCTGGCGCTTTGCGACAAGTATGGTCTTGGCTCGCCGTTCATTGCCCTGGCGGGGGCCAGCGCCCTGGTTTGGGTCGTTGCCCTCGTCCGCCTGCCGAACGTCAATGAGCACTTGCGCCATGCTCGGCCTCATCCGCTTCGAGAATTCGCCGAGGTCGTTCGCGTGCCCAATCATCTCTGGGCCTTTGCCTTCTCCTTCTTCCTGGTGCTTGGCACATTTACGGTCGGGTCATTTTGTGGACCGGTGTATGCCTCGATGAACGGCTGGAGTGAAGGATCGCTGGCGATCGTGTACCTCTTTGCCGGGTTGCTCACGCTCTGCAGCATGAACGTGGTGGGCCGGTATGCCGATCGCGTGCCGCGGTTGCCCCTTTTCCGGGCTCTGGCGTTTGGCGCCACGGTGATGGCCATCGTGGTGACCACCTTGCCGCCAGGCCCGCTCTGGATGGGGACGTTGGCGTTGAGCACATTCATGGGCATGGCGGCCGGTCGGATGGTGCCGGCCCAGGCGATGCTCCTTGGCGCGGCCCAGGCGAAATATCGCGGAGCCTTCATGAGCCTGAACACCGCGGTCCAGCATCTGGCAACGGGTCTGGCTCCGGTCATCGCGGGAACTTTGGTTGTCGAAGATGCCGAAGGCAAGCTAAGCGGTTTTCCCTTGGTTGGCCTGGTTGGCGCCGGGACGGCAATCGTCTCGCTCATCCTTGCCGGCCAGTTGAAGACGGCGCCTCATGTGACTCCCGTGCAGCCGGCTCTTAAAGAAGTAGAGATGGATGAGGAGGAAATTGAATCGGGACCCTTGGCGGTTTGAGGCTTCTTTAAAGAGCGGCAATCGCCAAATCGTGGAAATTGTTTGGGCGTGGCGCCGTGAAGGAGTCACGCCCTTTTTTGATGATCGTACCGTGAAATTCCAAAATTGGGCAGTGGTCGACACAAGGACGTCGGTTGAATTCAGTGAGTTGAGCGCTAGGAAAATCCCCGGCTGATCGCGAATTGGGAACTCACTTCTGCCACGCGGGGATCGAATGATGGCAACCTATCGGCATCACGGCCTGGTCCAAAAAAGAAATACGTTAAACCCGGGAGAGTATTTTCTTTTTGTGGTTTTCACCGCAGAAGAGCCGACGGTTCAAAAAATCCGCTGGAAACTCAGGCTGTCCACCGGCGAAACGGGGACATTGCCCGATCAATGGGAGGACACTCACATCATTTCGGTCGGCAACAAGAAAATTCACTGGGTCAAGGTCCATTCGGCCTACATGGACCGCATCACCCCGGCCCCGGAAATCGGCGATCTGATCGTCACCATATTCCCCGATCCCAATCCTAAATCGGTCCCGGTCGTGATCATTGACTAAGACATCAAGCTGGGTTCAAGCGGCAGAAAGGGAGCGTGGTCAAAACTATTTCTCCTCCATTTTCTTGATGAATTCAATGTGCTTGGTTTTTATAGATATAATAGAAGGGTATTTTTTTAATAAATTTTCGGCGATTGCTTTGGACTGCAGAAAATCTCTTGCAGATTGCTCCAATTTTTTGGAGTGGAGGTAGTAGTTGCCACGGACGGCCAGAGCAACTGAATGCAATAGCTCCAGCCGGGGAATCTTTGGATATGCCTCGGCGAGTAGTTGAATTTGCTGGACGAGGGCGTTCAGAGAAGCTTCAATTTTATCGAGGCCTTTTCCTGATTTCAATAAAGAATAGTTTTGCTCGAGTTTGCAATTAATGTGATTCTGGAGGATGTCTAACTTGGAAATTTCATTAATGATATTTTGATCATGTTTTTTTAGTTCATCTATTAAGGGCAGCAGTGTTTTTTGCGCCTCTTCGAGACGCGCGTTGCATTCCTCAAGCTGATTTTGCTCGCGCGCAAACATTCCCAACAATACCAGGCTTCGCTGTCGCATGATCGTGTCGTAGCCGCTGAGTTTCCCTGAAGTTCTCAAGGATTCTACGGCATCGAGTGCATTCCTGGCTTCAACTGCCCCTTGTTCGAAACGATGTTGATCGTGGCTAATTGCGGCAAGCGACAGAAAAATAATACCCTCGATCCGAATTTCGGCCACATCGCGCAATTTGCTTCGGATCGTTTTTTGCAATGCCGTTAGCGCTTTTTCGGTGACTTTGCGAGCTTCGTCCCATTGACCCAAGGCGGAGTAGAGCTGGCCGTAGTCGACATAAAGGAATGCTAACCTAAAGTGTACCTGATCGTCTTGAGGGTATTTTTGAGCCAAATCCTGGTAGATTCTAATGGCGCTTCGGTAGAACGTCTCAGCTTCTTCCACTTCGTAATCAAATCGGTGCAAATTGCCGGCAAACCGAAATACATAAGCAGCCATACGCATCGTTGATTCGTCAGGGGAAAAATCGGCCAGGATCTCCTGGTAGGCCTTCGCGGAATGGGTCAGGATTTTTTTTCGCTCCGCGTTAAAGTTGGCGTCGCTTGCGATATAGGGTTCAAATGCTTGAACGATCTGAAAACCATTATCGGCAATGAGGCGAACCCGGTTGGCATACCGCTGCGTTCGTTGCTGTTCCCGCAAGATAAGGATTCCACCTACCAAAAGACTGACAATCAAAAGCGTAGAGCCCACCGCTACCGGCTTGCGATTTCGCCGAAGCCACCTTCCCCCCATTTCACTGATCCCTTGCGTGTGCGCCCGCACCGGTTCATCGATGAGCCAGCGGCGCACATCGCCGGCCAGTTCTCGAGCGGAGCCGTAACGCTGCTTGGGGTCAGCCTGCATCGCTTTTTTGACGATCGATTCGAGTGGGCGCGGAATGTCCGGCCGAATCGTCCGGGGAAGCGGAAATTCCGCAAGGCGGATCCGGTCGAAATATTGGGTCCGAGTTTCCTTTTCCTTGGTGTTAGGCAGGTACGGAGCCTTGCCGCAAAGCAGGTGATAGAGAGTCGCTCCCAGACCAAAAACATCGCTGGCGAAACTGATCTGATCGATTTCCTTGGTTTCGCTGGCGCGCAACTGTTCCGGCGGCATGTATTGCAGGGTACCTCCCACGGTTTCGCGGCTGCCCCCCTGTTTTTCGTGCAGGCCGCTTGCCGCCGTTTTTGAAGGCTGGAACGTACTTTGAGATTCCTTGCGAAACTCTTCGGTCGGAAGGTCGTGGTCGGCTGCAAGGCCGGGCGCCTTGACGATGACAAGTCCCCAGTCGATGACCAGGGTTTCGCCGTATGGCCCAAGCATGATGTTGTCGGGCTTGAGATCGCAGTGAATCACCCCGTGATGATGCGCGAATTCCACCGTCAGGCAGGCGGCCTGAAAAGTCTGCAGTAGCTCTACCAATTTCTCCTTGCGGCTCTCCCGATCCTGGTGGGGCAGGGCGTGATATTCGCGGATCGCCTCGGTCAGTTTTTTTCCTTTGAAATACCGCATCGCGTAAAAATCGCGCGAAAATGGATCCTTGCCCAGGCTATAGACCGGAGGGATGTTCGGATGTTCCAGGTGGCCCGTCACCTCTCCTTCGAGGTGAAACAAACCCCGGCTCAAGGGATCGTTCGCTCGAAAGCGCTTGATGAATTTCATCACCACATAACGGTTCAGTTCCTTATCCCTGGCAATCCAAAGCTCCCCCATCCCGCCTTGTGATGGTAAATAATCGATCGGTTCAAACCGGTCCGAAAGGTGTTCTTCGGCGCCTGCTGAGGAGGATTTTTCGCCTTTGGTCTCTTTTTGAGGTATCTTGCGCGAGAAGTCGGCGGCCGTGGTTTTTTCCTTTCTTGCCCGGCTCAGGGACTGGTCCAGATCGGAATCCAACAGAATATGCAACTGCGACGAAAGGTCGTCCAGAGACTCCATCGAACCCAAGGCCTCGCCAGAGTTCTTCTCCTGTGCAAGTTTTTCCTCAACCGCCAATTCCAGTTCCTGCCTTTGCGCCTCGGTCAGCACCTTCCGTTCGAGGAGAATGTCGCCAAGGGTTCTGGTTTTATCGCAGATCCAAAGCGTGAACGCGTGGTTGATCTCATGCTGCCGTAGTGCCCCTCGTTCGAGCGCGACCGCCGCGAACACCAGATTGCGCTCGGAAATCCTTTGCGGCGATTCGAGTTTGGACATGGGACTTGATCCATGGTGCCGGCCGATTTTTCGTTTGCTTCGTCTGCTTCGGTTGCTTTATGAGGGAGTGCCCTTTTTCCCATGACGGCGGGTTCTAACTCTTTGCGATGCAGCCGTTTAACGGGTGGCGACGATTGCTCTCCCAGACTCTCACAGCAATAGTAAACGGCTCTCAGCTCTTTTTTTTCCGTCGACCGTAACAAAAATCGGAACGCCTGTCACAAACTGGCGGGCTCAGCCGTCCTTGATGCAGAACCGCGCAATGATCTGGACCAAGATTGTCTGCGTAACCACAGGAGAGATGACATCATGATTCGAAACAGCCTCGTCCTCATCTTTGGCATCGCGCTCGGTATCGGCGCCATGTCCGCCTCGGGCCGGCATGAAGCCGCCTCTGGCCGCCACAAGGACGGGGAGTCGGTGAAACTCATCGCCGCTCAGGACATCAAGGAGAAGATCGACGGCAAGGACGCCAAGGTCACTGTGGTCGAAGTGACGCTCAAGCCGGGCGAAGAAGGTGCGGCGCACCGGCATCCCGGGCCGGGATTCGTCTATGTCCTCGAAGGGGAGTATGAACTTGGCGTCGACGATCAGCCGACCAGAAGGTTCAAGGCGGGAGAGGTTTTCTACGAACCGACCCTGTGTCTGCATCGCGTATCGAAGAACCCCGACCTCAAGACCAAGACCCGCCTGATTGCTTTCGTCGTCCACCCCCGTGATGCGAAGGAGATCGTTCTTCCCGCGCACGCCAAGCCGTAACGATCTCATGATGAGCGAGCAAGGGATGTCAGAACCCGCGGGGTCCGCCATAATGAACCGTGAGGAACGGGTTGCTTGTGGAGCAGTCCCCATGAACGCCGACCTGAGTTATTTGCGGCCGCGCATGATGTCGGTCGCCTACCGTATGCTCGGCAGCATCGCCGATGCGGAAGACGCGGTGCAAGACGCTTTTCTGCGCCTGCATGCCGCGGATCAGGTGACCTCTCCCGAGGGCTTCCTGGTCAGAGCCACGACCCGCCGCTGCATCGATCAATTACGTAGCGACAAGCGCCGCAAGGAATATATCGGACCCTGGGTTCCCGAACCGATCGACACGAAAAACGGGGGAAGCAACGCCGATTTGGCGCAGTCATTGTCCCAGGCGTTTCTGCTCATGCTTGAGCGCCTCGCACCCGAGGAGCGCGCCGCGTTTCTCTTACGCATCGTCTTCGACTACGAATACGCCGAGATCGCCGAGGTGCTTGGCAAATCGCAAGCCGCCGTTCGTCAAATGGTCAGCCGCGCGCGTGAGCGTGTGCGCCTGGACCGCCCCCGATTTCAGGCGGCGCCCCAGGAGGCCGATGGTTTGGCCGAGCGCTTCGTGCATGCCTGCCGTGCTGGTGATGTGAAGCGGGTCGAGGAAATGCTCACCGAAGAAGTGGAAGTCCATTCCGATGGCGGCGGACGAGTTTCCGCCGCCCGATTGATCGTTCGCGGCCGCAATAAGGCGGCCCGATTCCTTGCCGCGGTATTTAGCAAGAGACGCAAGGATTGCGTTTTGCACAAGGCGACCGTCAATGGCGAACCTGGCGTGGTCTTCACCATCGATGGTGCGGTGATCCAGGTGGCCTCGTTGTCGATCGAGAATGGCGTTCGGGCCATCTACATGACCTCGAACCCGGACAAACTCTCCCGCTGGTCACTGGCCACGGTCGAGTGACCCTGGCGCCAGAGGGTTCTCAATACTGTTCTCAATGACGGTAAAAGCTGTCAATTTTGTGGTTTTTGAATATTGGCTGATTATCGTGCCTTGTTTGATTCGTTGTGGTTTCAATCATTTTCATATTAAGGAAAAAAATCATGAAGATTGTCGTGATTGGCGGATCCGGGCTGATTGGCAAGAAACTGGTGCAAAACCTTCGTCAATCGGGTCAGGACGTGGTGGCGGCGTCTCCTTCATCGGGCGTCAACTGTATGACGGGGCAGGGGCTCGCCGAAGCCTTGAAAGGGGCCGAAGTGGTGGTCGATGTGGCCAACTCCCCCTCGTTTGAGGACAAGGCGGTGATGGAGTTTTTTGAAACTTCAGGCCGCAATCTGATCGCCGCGGAGAAGGCGGCGGGAGTGAAACATCATGTGGCCCTTTCGGTTGTCGGTACCGACCGGTTGCTCGAAAGCGGCTACTTCCGTGCGAAGATGGTGCAAGAGAACATGATCAAGGCATCGGCCATTCCTTACACGATCGTGCGCGCCACGCAGTTCTTCGAGTTCGTGGGCGCGATCGCGCAGTCGGCCACGAAGGAGGAGACGGTGTGCTTGCCGCCGGCGCTCATGCAGCCGATCGTGTCGGACGATGTCGCGGCCGCCCTGGCTCAAGTGGCCACGGGCAAACCGCGGAACTGCACCGTCGATCTGGCGGGGCCGGAGCCGATCCGCATGGATGACCTCGTGCGGCAATTTTTGAAGGCGAACAAGGATCTGCGCAAGGTGACCACCGATGCCGGCGCGTCTTACTTTGGCGTCAAGGTGAACGATCAAAGTCTGGTGCCCTTAAAAGAATCGATGTTGGGCTCGACGCGCTATGGCGAATGGCTTGGCAAATCGGCCTCGCCACAGCCCGCTCACAAGTAACCAGAGCCATTCTCTTTGAGCTCGAGTCGGACCGAGTGATACGAACGAACTTCCACGTCTAACCCTTTGGTATTGCAGCCAAAGGGTTGGCTCCTTTTTTGGGTGTCTTTTGATTCCTTGACTGTCAACCTTGCCGTAATGCAACCCTGTTGCCTGGCCTCGATGGTTGCTCAATCGCAAACGGCAAACCTAGAAACGGCGACGAGATTGACCAAGTCAATAGAAATCCCCTCGATTTCTCTCAAAGAAGGACGCCTCTCTCATGCAAAGCCAGCTTCAGCAGGCTCGCCGGATTGGTCTTGGACGAGTGATTTTGGCCGCGCTTGCCTTGATCTCATGTTTCATGAGCCCTGTAGCGTCGGCCGGCGAAGCTCCTGCCAGTCCCGAGATTGCCGCGGCACTGAAGCCCTATTTCGATCAGTACAAACTGGCCGGGGTCATCGCCATGGTGGCGGACAAGACCGGCAAGGTGCATTTCAAAAATCTGCAGGGTTATGCCGACATCGAATCGAAGAAACCGATCAGCGAAGATAATGTTTTCTGGGTCGCCTCGATGACCAAGATGTTCGCCGGTGCTTCAATCATGATGCTTGTCGACGAAGGCAAGGTGAGTCTCGACGACCCGGTCACCAAGTTCATACCTGAACTGAAGAAGTGGATGGTGGTTGTTGAGAAAGACGCCTCGCACCTGCTCCTCAAGCCGCCTGCTACTCCCGTGACGATTCGCCATTTGCTCGGCCACACCAGCGGGCTGACGGGCAGTTCCGAATTGCAGCAGGCTACCGGGTCGGACAGCACCTCGCTCAAGGCGCGCTCACTGAGTTCCGTAACGGGTCCGTTGCAGTGGCAACCGGGTGAAAAATATGCCTACGGCAACCAGGGGATGAACATTGCAGCGCGCGTTGTCGAGATCGTCAGCGGCCTGCCTTATGAAACGTTCCTGCAAAAGCGATTTTTCACCCCCCTGGGAATGACGGAAACGACCTTCTGGCCCACCGAGACGCAAGTGTCGCGATTGGCCGGGGCCTACGGACCCAACAAGGAGAAGACCGGTTACGCGCGCGGGGGCGTTGGCTTCCTGACCAAACCGCTCAGCGACCGGACGCGCCGTTTTCCCGAAGCCGGCGGCGGACTCTTTTCAACGACTCACGACATTTTCCGCTACGGCCTCCTTCTTGCCAACGATGGCGAGCTGGAAGGCAAACGGTACCTTTCCCCCAAGGCGATGCAGGAGCTTCGCAAAGAGCAAACCGGGAAAACCCGCGTCAACTACAGCCTGGGCTACCATCTGCGCAATGGCATGTTCGGCCACGACGGCGCTTATGGCACCGACCTGTCGGTGCATCCGCAAACCGGGATGGTCGCCATATTCATGGTGCAATGCACCAGCGGCGATCAATGGGCGGCTCGCGATTTGTTTCTGAAAACCGCGACGCAGATTTATCCGAAATAAAGCCCATTCGGATCTTTTGCAGGTTGATCTGCTTTATGCAGCCACGATCAACTTGCAATCGGAGCCGGCACCTGCGGTGGGAAGGTTTTCGCAAGCCATGCTTGCCAAACTGGTTCGGCCTGGGCCACGGCGGCCTGGGCTTGGTCGCCATAGAGGTAAAGCCGGACCGACAGGTAAACTTGACCTCCCATCGACATGGCGAAAAGGTGAGCGGTGCCCGTGGTCGGCCGATCGAGCCGGACGAGCAACTCGGGATACCCCGGCACGCCGATCGATTCCACCACGCCGCCTAAGGGTGGTGCCTCGGTGGGTGAATCGCGCCGTTCGCTCACGGCGGCGCCCTGAAAACCTAACCCCTCAAGAAGCGTGTCCCAGGCTTTTGGTCGTGGTTCGGGGGCCATGCCGTTGAACTGCGCGCCATGGCTGGAAAGTCCGCGGAAGTGCTTGAGGTAAATGGCGAGGATGCGGAAAAATGCCGCCCACCCGTAGGTGTGGCCTTCGAACTCCTTGTCCCAGTTATCGCTGTCGGCAAACCAGCTATGAACGACGCGCACCTTGCAAGTGTCGCCCGATACGGCTTGCACCGACCATTCGGTGGCCACGGCGCCAGGGCCTTCCGTCGTTTCCATGACAAAGCGGTGCGGCGGTTCCCAGGTTTGAATCTTCCCCGCCGATTCCATTCCCGGGCCAAAGTTGCTTGATGCCGTGCCGCCCACGCGCCCATCGACGCTGCTCGGAACAAACCACGAGGAAATTCCCGGACCGGTCGCAATCGCTTCCCAGACCTGTTCGGGCGTGCCCGGCACGTCGACTTCCGCCTGAACGGACCGCTTGCCCGAAGGATCTTTGTTCACAGGCATGAGAGCTCCTTGATGGATTTGGCTTGAAGTGGAAGAGAAGGTAATGGATGGAATGGCTGACCAATCGTCGGCAACCCTGGTCGCTTTTCGTTTTGGCCCCGGAACCTTCCGTACGCAATCTGGGCTCGACCTCCGCTCGACTGGACGACGTTTCGAACCTTGGCATAGGGGAAGACGTCAGTCAGGAAAGGTCCACGGTGCATGGCTCTACTTTACATTGACAAATTGTTTTGTCAATGTTGCCACGTGGCATTGTGAGGACTTTTGACGATCGGAACGTTCGGCCCGGCGCGCGAATCGAGAACCGCAGCCCGCCGAGTCACCTGGTCCATTCGTCTTGGCCTTGGAAAAATGCCTCGGAAGTCAAAGCAAGATTCCTGTCTTGGCCGGTTTCTTGCACATAATGATTTCAGGATGGAGGCGAATATGGGATCCCGACGGTGACCTGAGTCCAATGTTTGCAGAGTTGCAGCGGCAGCAGCATTGGATCATGACACATCCTTAGCTCTCTCGATAAGAGGAACTCGTCTGCAAGAATGTAGCAGAACCAGAGGAGGCGCCTCGATGGACTGGCCATGGACCAAGAAAAAGCCGGAACCGGTGCGTCCACCCAAAGTGGGGGGCACGCGCGTCCCGGATCAGGTGCTCGGGATCGATTTTTCGCAGCCGCACGACTTCCATTTTCACTTCTATGGCGGCAAGGACGAGGTTTTCATTGGCTGCGTATTGGTGGGCTTCAGCACCCCCACCGACGATGGCGGTAACCGGGTGAGCGGCGGTGAATGGGGGCACGACCGCTGGCTCGTACTGAGACTGCCCGATGGCCGGCTGGTTTATGCTCCTCGCGAAGGCCTGCAGTATATCGTTGAGTCAGCCCGGGCGGATGCGAGCAAGGCGTAGCGGTCGGTTGCCACGGTATGGAATTCTTTCACGAACCACTTGGCGCAAGTCGGCGGATTCCTGACGTTTTCGAGGCTCGAGCACTCCGTCATCGAGGTGGCCGATGATCTACAAATGCTTGCGCTGTGAATACGAGGAGGCCCGGGGGTGTTTGCCTACCGTAACATGCGGCATTTTTTTGATGCTGCAAATGCTTGTGGCAAGTTATGGCCTCGTCTTGCTGATTCGCCTGCGTCCCCCTCCAGAGCCTCAACCGGCGCCGGACCTCGGATGGTGGGGATTGCTCGTTTATCCGTTATTGATTGCGATTACGGTATTTTTAATGCTAGTTAGCACGGCGATTCTGATTTTTTTGCTTGAATTCATTGAGTATCTTATTTTCGCACTTCGCAAGTGTCCCAAATGTGGCGCGCGCCGCTGGTCATGGGGATACACGCAGGGGTTCGGGCTTTAGTCTCCAGCCCCCCAGTTGTCTGAAAAACCAAGGTGAAAATAGAAATAATAAATACAACGAATTCGATGGCAAAAAGATAGCTATGCAATCCAGGCGCATCCCTGGTCCCAAGCTGATCGCGGCAATGATCAATTCTTGCGAAGCTGAGGTACGCGCACTGCGATGTCGTCCGAATTCACTTCCTTGGTGCGCATGCGGCCACCCGAATCGATCCTGTCGGCGCCGATACTGTAAAGGAGATAACCGTCCTCTGGCGATTTGACATAAATAGGAAGGAGGCCTGAGTGGAGGTCGAGAGGCACCTCGTTGAGGTACGTCGGTATCATGGATTGAAGCGATTCAGGAAACGCACCGGTTTGTTGCCGAAATCTCGCCAGTGCGATGGCGGTGATCAGCAGGCGTCGCCGCATTTCGGTGTGGTCGCTTAACTCTTGGGTCAACATCGATGTTGTCTCCCCGTTCCGGTGGCGGCGACATGCGGAGCCGTTCGTAAAATGAGTCCGAAAAAGGCCGACCGCCAGGCGGTCTCGGTCCGGTCGCCTTCAACAGGGCCACGACGCGATTGTTTTCGGGGTCGACTCCTTTTGCCAGTTGCTGATTGAGTGCTTTCTCGTAATCGGGATAGCCGTCTTCATCGAGCGGCTCGGTGATAAAGGTCGTTTCCTGGGCGATTCGAAACCGGGGAGGGAATTGACCTGAGGCGAGTCGACTGACGGGAGATGGCGACCAAAACTGCCAGATCACGATTCCCGCCAGCCCGGCGGCGGGAAGCAGCCAGCCCCATCTCTTAAATAGCGTTCTGAATGGGTCCGTACCGGGACTGGGGGCGGCGGCCATGATCAGTTTCTCCCATGTTTCGGGAAGGGGATGGCAAGGGATCAAAATCTTGAATCAACTTGGCGCGTGTGATGCTATCTCTTTCAGACTACTTCCATGCGGAGCTAGAGCGAGGGGGGCTGCCTGGATGGCGCGGAATTTTCGTGACGTTTTCCCCGGTGTTTTCTTCAGAAATCGGGTCGCCAACTTCTGTGAAGGATGATTCCCATCGCGAATCGCTGAATTCAAGGAGCCGTTTCCCCGGCCCTGGCGAGCAAATACCTTAATAGCGGGCAAATACTTTAATAGCCAGATAGCCGGTGCGCATGCGGAACGGTGAAGCTTCGACAAGTGAGTCGTTGCGCGAACGATGGCACAATGCTTGCTTCCATCTGGCACAGGACCTATTGCCGGCGCTCTCCCTCAAGATGATTCCCCGAAGAAGGTAGAGCCGTTCGATATTTGGGTGCCTTGCAGCGTTTAGGAACGAACAGGCCTCGGCACCCCGCAACATGCCCGGTCCTGTTATTTGAATTTTTTGGAAAGGACGGAACTCCCATGATGCAATGCATGATTTCGCTGGGGGCGCTGGCTGCCACGATGTGTGCCGGCCAGGAACAGGCGACGAACAGCGAAGTGCAGAAGTCCACGATTGAAGGTAAGGTTGCCTCGCTCTCCACCACCCAGTTGACGATGATCGACAAGAAGGGTGTGCAGCATTCCCACCTGATCAGCCCCAATGTCATCCTGACGCTCGATGGCAGGCCTGCGAAGTTGGAGGAGATTGCCGCCGGCACGAAAGTCCGCGCATCGATTACGGGTGCCGAAAAGCGCGTGACCGCAATGGAAGCGATCAAAAAGAACCGGAACTTCGCCAGCTACCGGTTCAAGGGAGAGTTAATTAACTTGGCGCTAAGCCGCCTGGTCATGCGTACCGAAGACGGCAAAACCATTGAGAAAAAGCTCGATCCCGAGGCCCGTTTGATCCTCGACGGCAAGGAATGTAAGTCGGACGATTTGAGTCCCGCGACCAAAATCCGGGTCACGACGCAGGCTTCCGACCGCGATACGGTCATTGTGCTGGAAGGAATCTTCAACAACAAAAACTTCCTGCCCGATTGCCACAGCGGCAAGATTGTGAGCATTGATGGCATGAGCCTGGTGTTGACCGACGACAACGGAGCGGATCCGCACACGTGTATCATCACGCCTGATGCGAAGATTACCTTTGGCGACAAGGTTTGGAAATTCACCGATTTGAAGCTCGGAATGAAAATTCGCCTCACTTCTCATCCCGATGACGACAACACGATCATCGAAATCGAAGGGCTCGATTCGAAGTAAGGGACCCCCACTCAAAGTCGTTTAGTCAAGGAATCTCTTTCCTGCTCCGCCGGTTCATTCTGGCTCCGTGGGGAGAGTCTTTCCCCGCCGCCTGGCCGGGATTGCCTTGCGCAGGCGTACGGCTTGAGGTGGGATTGCCCCGGCCCCATGCGCGGAGGTAGCCTGATATGAGTACTTGGCGATTGGGCCGTTCAGGTAACTGCGGCTAGCCTGTGGAGATCGCCTAACCTCCCCGTGTGTTGATGGAAGGACCTCAACCCCATGATGGTGTTCCCGCTCAGGAAGCCGTTGACGGTTGTTCTCGCGTTGATCGGTATTTGTTGCCTGCTCGCCCCGCCAAATGTTCTGGCACAACCACCCGCTGCTCGGACCGGCAATCTCCCTGGCCGTGGAACGGCTGTCGCCGGTCAGCCCAGTTTGTCAAGTAATGCCCTTTTAACGGATAAGGAATTGTTC
Source organism: Gemmataceae bacterium (assembly GCA_965226945.1). GTDB lineage: Bacteria > Planctomycetota > Planctomycetia > Gemmatales > Gemmataceae > SYLG01. The sequence goes on from OZ245717.1 coordinate 7,151,811, forward strand.
CAGGGGAAGTGGCAAATCCTGTCGGTGGCATGGGACGGCAAAACGCACAAAAGAGAAGACAAATCCCCGCTTTGGAAAGCGACGTTTCACAGTGATCTGGTGGTTCAGGGAGATCGTCTGGGCCACGGCAACAACCACAAAGGGAAATTTGTGCTTGATGAAACGAAGAACCCCAAAGAGATTACGGTGCAAGACGCCGAGGGGAAGCTCACGTTTCGCGGCATCTATGCTCTGGACGATTCCACATTGAAGGTGTGCATGAATGGCAACGGCAAGGATTCGCGCCGGCCCGAAACCTTCGCGTCGAAACACGGCGTACCGCAGGCCGTCATCACATTCAAAAGACAGCCTCTCAAACCTTAGTGCCGTCACCGGCCCGCAGGAAAAACACGGCCTCTGTCCACGGATGCCGTTTCGCATCAGCAGGTTCCGCCGGACGAAGTGTGACTGGGTGCCAAGTCCGTATCCCGTCGGTGCCGCCGGAGGCAAGTTGTTGACCATCGGGGATCCAGATTCAAGGCGTTGATCCCGACTTGTTCTGGCCCCATGTAAAGGGGCGTACCCACCATCGACCCGAATGAAGTGAACAGCGTATTTTCCGTGAGCATCGTCTGCCCTTGCAAGGCCTTGGCCAGTCCGAAGTCGATGATCGTCGGTACCGTCCGTCCTTCAAGTTCGGTAACCAGGACATTTGTCGGTTTGATATCTCGGTGAATGACCCCCTTTTGGTGGGAGTGCTGCACGGCCTGGCAGATTTGCACGAGCAGTTTGAGGCGTTCGACAATGGGAAGCCCCCGCTCGTCGCAGTATTTTGTCAGGGGAATCCCCCGCACCAGTTCCATCACAAAGTAGGCGGGGGCCCGCCGTGGTCGTACCGCCATCGAGCGCCTTGGCAATATTGGAGTGGTCCATCAGGGCCAGTGCCTGGCGTTCGGCCTCGAAGCGGGCCAGCACCAGCCTGGACGCCATTCCCGCCTTGATCAGTTTCAGAGCGACCAGCCGTTTCACAGGCTCGCGTTGCTCTGCCATCCAAACGCTGCCCATGCCGCCTTCGCCCATCAACTCAAGCAATCGGTAGCGGCCCGAGATGGTGTCGCCGGGAACCGCGACGGGGCAGATTGCCGTGTCGGTGCATTGGGTGCCGGGGGAATCTCGGGTGGCATTGACGGAATCAAGTAGCGGCGCATGGAGTGGCCGATCCAGAAAACTACCGGTTTCGTCGTGAGCGCAAAGGCGGATCTCCACCCTGGCCCGCAGTTCGGTATCGCCCGCGCATTCCTTTTCGTGAATGGCCTGCCGAAGTGGTTGATCGCTGGCTTCGATTGCCGCCAAAAACACTGCCTGCACGCGTTCCGGATCGACCGCCATCGATTTGCACCTGAATGGAAGGCTCGTTTTTTCTCTAACTCCTCAATGCGACGATTTCATCCGTAGCTGTCGAAAAAAAAAGCAAAAGGATTTGCGAATTTTCTTCCGAAAGGCGTGCCGCCGTCCTCGATCCCATTGGTCGCGCCCAATCTGTGTGAGTTCGCTCCTCTCTTATGGTTCAAGAGCATTCCGAAGCCAGGCCCGGGCGTAATTCCATTTCTGCCGCGCCTGATACACCGTTATCCCCAGAGTGTCGGCGACAGCTCGTGACTCAAGCCGGCAAAGTGGTGCAGGTCCACGACTTTCGCCGCCACGGCATCCTCGTCGGAAAGCCGGGTGAGCGCATCGTCCAGCGCCAGTACGGGGTCAAGTTGATCTCCTTCTCAAGGGTCGATCCAGTCAATCCCCTGCCACTCTCCGCCATGCTTGGTGCGCGCTTTGCGCCGTGCGTTTTCCGTGAGGATCCGCCGCATGGCTTCGGCGGCGGCGCCTAAGAAATGATGCACCCCCGCAAACTGGGGTTGTTGATCTGGCGTCGATGCTCCAGGCGAGACGAGCCTCAAATAAGCTTCAAGCACGAGCCCAGTGCCATCGAGTGTTTGCCCTGGTTTCTCCTTAACGAGCTTTTGCATGGCGAGCCAGCGCAACGCGGCACAGACAAGCGGCAGCAGCACTTCCACCGCGCGCCGGTCGCCTTGTTCGATGGCGCCTAAAATTTGGGTGATGTCGCTCATTAGGTGAAATCGTATCCACCGCGGTGGTGACCGGGCAAAGTCAAAGATTTGCACAATCGATGATCGACAGGGGCAACGAGTGGCCTCCCGCTTCCAACCAAAAAAACTGGATGCTCCCGAAGCACACGAGTAACGCTTCCTCGAAGCTCCGATTGGCGCTATCCGTTCTGGCCGTCTTAAAAAAATCGTGGAAACGGTGTCGGCAACGATTCTTGTTTCCTAAGCTGGTATGAATTTCTTGGTCTGCCTATTTGGGCCAAAGACCGCGGACCAAGCAGCAAAGGCGCGACCGTCAAGACGGTCGAACCAAGGAACTGGGAAGGTGCGAAGGTAAGCTCACCATGGCGGACACGGGCATCGGTCTATTGTGGTCGCTGGAGCGACCCTGTGCCTTTCGATCGGGTGACCAATGGTTTTTGCCGGGCCAAACTTTCACGCAACTTCACACGCTTCAAGCGGTGGACTCTAGTCTGGCAAATGGTCGGATCGTTCAGGGGATCTGCGTCACATCGCACTACATTCGCACCGATAGCCTGGGGAGAGAGCACGAGTTTCCTTGTTCGGGATTTCGCATTGCGGATCGGTCCTACGGAATGGGGAGCCTCGAAGATTTGCTTGCCACCTGCCGCAATTGTGAAGCAAATGCCGAAGGGGAACCTGGTCGCAAAGTGGCAGGGTGCGCCGGCTATCTTGGCACCTGGCCATATTCGGGAAATCTCCATCGGCGCTTATGGGAGATTATTCAGCAAAGAAATCTGGAAGACCGACTTCGGTCCTTGTTTCCAGTGACGAGGCCCCTCTGGTTCGGCTTTTGGATTCATTCGCCGCTTAGCCAGCGCCAGTGCGAGTTCTTATTTGAGTTGCTGATCCAAGGCGTCTGGCGCCTGGATCATCCCGGCCGCAGTGAGGAGCGGCATTTCCTCAATGCATTGGAGGCGGCGATTCGATCAAATTTGCCACTCCATGTCCGCTTCAGCGCGCCTGGACATACCGATTTTGGGCTCTACCGCGAGTTTCCCCACTGCCCTCGCTGCAAGGCGGGTACCCCAGGCAATTACTGGCACTATTTGGCTTCGAAAAATCCGCATACTTGCCAGGTGTGCGGTCATTCTTACATCCCCTCTGACCATGATCGCTACGAGAACATGGATTCGAGCTCGGACGAAAATGACGATCTCAAAACGCAGTTGGGTGAGGAGAGTTTCCGCAAATTTGTCGGGGCCTATCTCCTCCACCGTGGCTGTGAGCCGCACGAGGTCGAATGGGTCATCCAGGGCAAACGTCCGTGGGCCGAGATTCTGAAGCGATTGGGAGAACGTGCAAGGGCCGAACTCGAAGCCTTCTTGTTCAAGCACTTGGGGGGACGGAAAAGCGATCAAGTGGATGATCTGTGAAATCTCCGGTTTCGGTGAATCACCGGGGCCGTCGCTTTCGCCTTTCCCAACGAATTGCCTTTTATCCCGAGCTTTTCCCTGAATCCCGTTCGCTCCCCATCGCCTCGGTTGCTAAAAATAAACTACACCCCGATGTCGCCCACGCGTTTCGATCGTTTTGGGAGATTCTGACGGCGTTTTCAGGCCACTCTGGCTGTGCCGCTTCGACCCCGAAATGATTGGTTTTCCGACTAATCTGCCGATTTCCGAGTTCTCTCCGTTACCGAGGTAAGAAAATGTCGATCTCCTCTCCGCCCGTCCCCTTCACCTTGCTTCCCGAAGTCGCCGCCTTCCTTAAGGGCAGCCCCTTCGCCGGCTTTGTGGGGGGTAAGGACTTTCCCGCCGCCAGCGGTCAACTGATTCCCACGATCGATCCCGGTACCGGGGAAAAAATCGCCGAGATCCACGAGCTGAGCGCCTTGGAAGTCGCCGCCGCGGTCGATGTGGCCAATCAGGCCTTTCCCAAGTGGTCGGCGCTCTCCCAGAAAGAACGCAGCGCCATTCTTTTAAAGCTGGCTGACGCCGTCGAAAAGAAAAAACCGGTCATCGCCCAGATCGAGGCGCTCGAAGCGGGTAAAATCGAAGCCCAGGCGCAAGGCGATGTGCAGAACTTCGTCGACACGCTACGCTACTTCGTCAAGCTGGCCGATGGCGTGCAGACCCGCACAAAACTTGACATCCCGGGCCACGAAGCCTGGACCTACAAGACCCCCTGGGGCGTTTGCGGGTTCATCTTCCCCTGGAATTTCCCGTTTTTGCTTATCGGCTGGGGCGTTTCGCCGGCGCTGGCCGCAGGCAACACCGTGGTCATTAAGCCCGCCGAAGACACCTCCCTTTCTGCCATCTATTTGGCAAGGTTGGCCAAGGAAGCCGGCGTGCCCGATGGCGTGATCAACGTCGTGACGGGTCGCGGCGCGACGGCTGGCGCGGCGCTTTCGGCCAATCCGAAAATCAAAAGAATGTCGTTCACCGGTTCGCCCGAAGTGGGCCGCCTGGTTGCCGAGGCCTGTGGCAAAAACCTGGTGCCCGTCAAGCTGGAGCTTGGGGGCAAGGGCGCGGCGGTGGTTTTTGGCGATGTCGATGTCAATGCGACGGCCGAGAAGCTGGTCGGAGCCATCACCTTCCACACCGGCCAGGTTTGCTGCGACGCAACGCGCTGGTTCATCCAGAGCAACATCTTCGATCAGTTCGTGGAGCGCTGCAAAGAGCTTTTGGGCAAAGTCAAAATTGGCCATCAACTCGATCCCAACAGCCAGATGGGTCCAGTCGTCAATCCCAAGCAGCATGCCCGTGTACTTGGCTATCAGGAAAAGGGTCAAGCGACCGGGGCGAAATGCCTCTTCGGAGGCGGCGCGGCGACGGTCAGTGGCCTGAAGGGCAACTATGTCAAGCCGACCTTACTCGCCGGACCGCCCGACAATGTCGCCGCCCGAGAAGAGATCTTTGGGCCGGTCGCCTACCTGGTGAAGTTCGACACCGAGGAAGAAGCCATCGCATTGGCCAACGACACCGATTACGGCCTGGCCAACAGCGTCTGGACCAAGGACAAGGACCGGGCCAACCGCGTTGCCGAGGCGATGGAAGCGGGCAATAGCTGGATCAACGCGCACAATGTGTTTGCCCATGGCGTGCCCTACGGCGGCATCAAGAAAAGCGGCCTGGGCGGCGGTGTGCTTTCCATTGAAACCTTAAACGACTACTACCGCAGTACTTCGGTCGTCCGGCCTTCCTGATCGGCGGACGAACCGCCTTTCCTCTCACTACGGTTGGTCGATTTCCTCCGCGAAATCGGCTAACCGATCGGCCAGTTCAGTCTTTCACCGCATCTCAACAAAGTCATCAAAACTCCTCGGCGGAAATCACATCGGCGACGAAGTGGAGTCATTCCTCATGAATCGGCTTGCGCGCATCGGATCGGGATCTGGCGGCATCGGTTGGAAATGCCTCTCGTTGGCGGTACTCTTGTTTTTGCCCTCGTGGGGCGCCGCGGCTGAACTGATTCCGCTACGCGCCGGCCCGGTGTCCATGGCCTTCGATCCGGACACGATCCTGCTGCGTTACATCAAGGTCGGCGAGCACGAAATGCTGCGTGCCATTAGCGCGCCGGTGCGCGATCAAAACTGGGCCACCGTGGGGCCCAAGCTTTCGAACTTGAAAGTCGTCAATCAAACCGATCACTTCGAGCTGACCTTCGATGTGCGCTGTAAGGAAGCGGACATCGATTTTCGCTGGAAGGGGTCGATCACCGGTAGTAACCAGGGCGTGATTGAATATGCCTTCGACGGCGAAGCCGATTCGGCATTCAAGCGCAACAGGATCGGTTTTTGCATCCTGCATGGCCCCTCCGCCGCGGGCAAGCCGTGGGTCATCGAAACGGCCGATGGCAAGAGCTCCGAAGGCCAGTTTCCCAGTCTTATTTCGCCGAGTCAACCCGCGAAAAACTTGAAAGCGATCACGCACGAAGTGGCGCCGGGGCTACGGGCTCGCGTCGAGATGCAAGGCGACATCTTTGAAATGGAAGATCAGCGCAACTGGACCGACGCCTCCTTCAAGACCTACTGCACTCCGCTGTCGATTCCCTATCCCGTGGAGCTTGCCAAGGGCACGAAAGTTACTCAGAAGATTCGCATCAGCCTGGTAGGCAAGCCCGATGATCCAAAACCGGCAACCCATGCCGGTGCCGTCCTGACTCTCACGAGCCGGGAATCGGATCTCCCGAAGTTGGGCTTGCAGATTTCCGGCGAGGTTTCCGACCTGACCGACTTGCAAATCAAGCGGCTCAAGGCGCTGAACCTCGACCATTTGCGCGTCGATTTAGCGCTGTCGGATCCGTCATTTGTAGCCCAACTGCGCCGCGCAACCGAACAAGCCAGGGAGCTGGGCGTGTCGCTGCAAGTGGGGCTGAACTTCGGGGCCGCCCCCGATTTCGCGGCGCTCCTCAAGGAGGTCCAAAATCTCAAACCACCGGTTTCCTGGTGGCTGGTCATTGGGGTCGATGGCGCCCAGCTCAAGCGCGCCGCGAAAGAACTGGCGTCCGTCGGCGAAGGCAAAATCGGCATGACGGAAAACACCAATTTCGTCGAACTGAACCGGGGCCGCCCCGATACCAAGGTCGCCCACGCGATCGGTTTTGCCATCAACCCCCAGGTCCACTCCTTCGACAATCTTTCGATGATCGAAACGGTGTCGATGCACGCCGTGACGGTTAACAGCGCCCGCGCGTTCGCGGCCGAGCGCCCGCTTGTGATTGGGCCGATCACCTTGCGGCCGCAGCTCATCAACGGCAAGGTGCAACCAGGTGGACCGCCGCCGGGTCGCTTTCCGATCTATCTCGATGAGCGCCAGGGGACACCCTTCGCCGCCGCCTGGACGCTGGGCAGCCTCAAGTTTTTGAGCGATTCAGGCGCGCACAGTGCGACCTATTTCGAGACGGTGGGCTGGAATGGCATCATGGACGCCGACGATGTCAAGTCGCGTCCCGCCGGATGGCCCTCCAAATCGGGTGAGCTCTTTCCCACCTACCACCTCCTGAGTGCGCTCGGAGAGTTTACCGGTGCCAAAAGTCGAATTCTCGATTCGTCCGATCCGCTTGCGGCGGCCGGAATCCTTCTGAAAAAGGGAAACAAGACGCTGTTGCTTGTGGGGAATCTGACGAACAAGCCGCAATCGATCACCCTTGCCGGCTTCAGCGGCAAATCGACCGCAGTCAATCTTCTTGGCGACAATCACCTGGAGGTCGTCCAGGAAGGTCCCATCACCCTTCCGCCGTATGCCATCGCTCGAGTTGGCAGGACGATTGATTGAACGGCTTCAGGAATCATTGAGCGATGAAAACCAAGGCTTTGAAACGGCTTCGTGCCAAACTTGCCAAAAACGAACCGGCGTATGGGCTCTGGATCACACTGGAATCGGCGTCGATCACCGAGATGGCGGTGGCGCTGGGCATCGACTGGGTCGTGATCGATGCCGAACATGGGCACCTCGATTGGAAAGAGATCAACGAGCATGTGCGTGCCGCCATGCGCAGCGACACGGTGCTGCTTGTGCGCCTGGCCGAACGCAACACGGCACTGACCAAACGGGCGCTCGATATCGGCGCCGATGGCGTGATCATCCCTTGGGTTGAAACGGCTCAGCAACTTTCCGAGGCGATTCGCGATTGCCGTTATCCACTTGAGGGCAGGCGGGGCATTGGAGGAGAGCGTGCGACGGTTTGGGGCCAGTGTCTTGCCAAGCACACGGCCGAGGCGAATGAGCAAGTGCTTGTCGTGCCCCTGATCGAAAGCGTCGCGGCGATTGCGGAAATCCCGGCGATGTGCCAGGTCGATGGTGCCGAGATTTTTTTGTTTGGGCCCGCCGATTTTTCCGCATCGGCCGGCCATCGCGGGCAGTGGGAAGGGCCGGGGATTGCCGAGCAAATCCTCAAGCTGAAAGACACGATCCGGGCCGCGGGCAAGCAGTGCGGCGTCATGGCGACCAGCGTCGACAACTTGGTCGAGCGGCGCGATCAAGGCTTTCGCATGCTCGGGGTTGGGGCCGACGGCGGAATGTTGTTCCGTGCGCTGCATCAGGCGTTATCGGCGGTTGATCGCGACCGTGCACCCGCGCCCAGTTTGGATCCGGCCGATGGCAGCGCTTTGCGCGTACCCTTGGCCACGCCACCCGTGGAAACGACGCCCGATCGCGACGAGGTGATGACCACGCTTGCCGAAGGCAAAAAAGTAGAACCCGCTCCCGGCGTGCTGATGGAGGCCCTGGTCGGCGAGTTCAATAGCGCACGCAACCTGACCACCGGGATCGTGACGATCGAGCCGGGGGCCATCCTCCCTTATCACACGCACCCGGCCGCCGAGTCGATCACGGTGCTCGAAGGCGAGGTCGAGGTTGCCACCGAGGGAAGGACCTATCTACTCGGGCCGCTTGACAACATCACCGTGCCCCGCTGGCTGCCCCATCAGGCGCGCAATCCTCATTCGACGAAGGCGGCGAAATTGCATGTGGTGCTCGCGATGAGCGTGCCAGAGCGGACGCTGGTCGACCGCGCGTTCGAGGTCAAACCCATGCCGATCGACACGACCGGCTGTGACGGCTACGAGCGGGTGACTCGTTTTGCGCGCGCGGAGCGGGTGTATGGGGTTGGTCCCCGGGCCGAATTCATCGATTATTTCAATGCCGCGCTGATTCCCGGCATCGAGATGAGCGGCGGCTTTGCTCGCTTTGGCCCGGGAGGCCGGCTGCCCGATCACTTGCACGATTTTGATGAATCGATCTGCATCATCTCGGGCGAGGCGAATTGCCTGGTCGAAGGTCGCAAGTATACTTTGAGCGATCGCGCAACCGCGATGATCCCTCGCGGCCGCGTCCACTATTTCATTAACGAATCCGATAGCACGATGGAGATGATCTGGGTCTATGCCGGCCCAATGCCCGAAAGGATCGTCGTCGCGCCCGGTTTTACTCGCGACTTGATTGCGAAACGCTAATTCGGTTGTTGCCTCCAGGATACATTTGAACCATGACGAGTCCTTTTCGCGTCGCCCTGACTGCCGACTTTTACGACGACGCGGGCAATCCTCGTTACGACGACTTTGGCCTCGATACCTTTAACGGTCAAAGCCACATCGCGCTTTCGAAGTTCACCGAGCATCGCGGCGAAATCACGGCCGATCAACTTGCTGGCGTGAACGCTTGCCTGGCGCTGACACCTCGGGTCAGCGCGGCAACGCTCGCCGGCAACGACGATCTGCTCGTCATCAGCCGATTCGGTGTCGGCTACGACTCGGTCGATATCGCGGCCTGCACCGCCGCGCGTGTGCTCGTCACGATCACACCGGGAGCGGTCGACCGCCCGGTCGCGGAAGCGACGATTGCCTGGATGCTTGCGCTGACGCACAACCTGCTGCAAAAAGACCGCCTGGTCCGCACCGGCGCCTGGAATGATCGCAGCCACCACATGGGTTGCGAACTGCGCGACCGCACCCTGGGCGTCGTGGGCCTGGGAGGCATTGGCCGCAAACTGATCGAGCTTCTGCACGGCTTCGGCATGCGCCCGCCGATCGCCTATGACCCCTTTCTGCCGGCCGACGCCGTCAGCGCGCTGGGTGTGCGTCCCGTCGGCCTGGAAGAACTGCTCGCAACCGCCGATTTCGTCTCGCTTCATTGCCCGCTCAACGAACAAACCCGCAATCTCATCGGCGCGAAAGAACTCGCGCTGATGAAACCGGGCGCTTATCTCTTAAACCTCGCCCGCGGCGGCATCATCGACGAAGACGCCCTTTACGATGCTCTTGCGAACAAACGTATCGCCGGCGCCGCCCTCGATTGCTTCGAGGTGGAACCGGTGCTCGCGCCCCACCGTTTTGGCAACCTCGACAATGTCCTCCTCGCCCCGCACTCGATCGCCTGGACCCATGAACTTTTCCGCGACATCGGCCGCACGGCGTGTAAGAGTATTCTCGATCTGTCGCTGGGTAAACGGCCGTTCGGCGTGGTCAATCGGGCGTTACTTGAGGATGGGGAATTTCAGAAGAAGTGGGAACGGGTTCGGGAGGAAATAAGGTAAAGTATGGCCATCACGTTGCACGATATTCATGCAGCGTCTTATCTCCTAGCAAAAAATTTGATATGGTAATAGTTTTTGGATATAATTAAATACCACTGTCTCGCATTTCTCTAATGATTGGGCCAAATGCTCTGAGCAATGCTTCTTGGTGTGTCCGAAACCATTCAAATTGGCTCGGCCAAAGAGATTTATCAGTGAAATCGGCATCTTTCCTAGTATAGATTTTTTGCGTTGTCTGGGCGCTTTCCCAGGACCAAATTAGCGGAAAACCAACCTCTATCTCAATCCGCTGTTTTTGCGACTCCAGGAAGGCGAATTGATCCCTTGCTCTCTCTCCGGACAATACCAAGACAGCTCTGATTTCCGTTGGTCTCGTCCCTGATGCAGAAGCCAAGGAGCCTAGGATCGACGACAAATAGAAGCCCGATCGCCCAATTGAATGGTTGTAGTAGTGGCTCGCTGCGGGCGTTTGGCAGCGAAGAGGGCTATTGCTCGACTCCAAGCATTGCTTGTACGAAGTCCAGAATTCCAATTGTAAAGCCCTATATTCGCTTAGAGGCCCACTATTGGCAACAGACTTATGTACAGTTCGTGTCCACTCATTCGGTTGACTGACGACATTGAATTTCGGGGCGATTTGAGAATCACCGATCTGCCACAGTTCAATCTCAAGGCCGAAGAAGTTGATGTGGTCGTCCGTCCGCTCATTTAGCCAATCCAGAGCGGCCCGATGCTCCTCTGTAAACCGTTGTGCGATCCAGACGATGTTGACCGCTTGTAATCCAGCCGCGTAGGTGATCAATTGCCCAAGGTGCACATGATCCGTTCGTTCTAGCTGATTTTCTATTAGCACCCATTGGTCCGTGGCCGTGTCCTTACAGAGAATATCCGCACGAAATGGTCCAACAGCCTTCTCCTGGGATTCTAATTCAAGGTCGATGCCGATGGTCTCGCCAACAAGACGGAGGTTTTCCTCTTGCGCAAGCCAGGGAGTGAACCCACCCGGTTCGGATAGCCAAACCTGGCGTAAATCGATTCTTCGCAACCGGCCGAGGGATGGGAGGCTCATCGGGCAATCATTTCTAGATGCGGTCTGATGCAATTACTGGGATAGCGCCGAAGTTTAGGATAAGCCGAAAGCGGCGCAGGTCCATATTCTTGGCCTGCATCTCAATTGACCTCTCCCGCATCTCTGGCTGTCGGACTGAAACCATTGCCGGACAAAACCTTAATGAGCGAGGTGAAGTGTAAATGATGAGATTTTAAAGGCCATTAAAAGTGTTGAATGATTCGACATAGTCTTATTAATGAGCGAATCAGTAGCGGGTTGAGCATCGCAACCGACACTCTCTGACGTTGGTACTCGGGTGAACGGCGCAGAATCAGTGGCCTGACGGCACACCGCTCGCCGATTCCTGCCTGTTCGTTGTTTGTTCTGATGCCTGATGCGAACGGTCTGGTTTTCGCATCGAACCTACATATTCCAGCGTGCAGAACCAGGTGAGCATAGGGCGTAAGTCCTACGATTCTAAAGATCTTCAAAAGGGTTTAATCATTCAGCATTCGTCTGAATAAAGACCGCGACCGCGACGCCGAGTGGGTGTCGTAGCTGATTCCTTGCATCGTCGGCGCCCCGGTGAACGATTCAGAATAAGTGGGCTGACGCCGCACCGCTTGCCAATTTGCGCTGGCGTCCATTGCTCGCTTGACCGGAGAACCCGCTGCAAACGGTCAACATTTCGTATCGGACCGCGACATATCAACGCACAGAGCCGGTGAGCGGAGGGCGTAAGTCCTCCGGTTCTAAAGATCTTCAATAGGATATAATGGTTCAGTACTGCCAGAGTGTTAAGCGCGACGGGAATGCGGTGTAGAAATCGCAACTGACCCTTCGTATCGTTGACACCTTGTTGCACGGCCCAGAATCAGTGGGCTGACGCCGCACCGCTCGCCAAGATCGCTGCCTATTCGATTGCTGTCTGACGCGTCCTGCGTTCCCAAATCTGTGTCTTCAAAGCGACCAATTGGATGTCGATCGCGATACACTCCTCAACCAAAAAGCCGCCCATCACCCTCACCCCAACAACTCCCCCCGTACCAACCCCTGTCCGCCCAGAGGATATGGCCGCCCAATCCGATCATGAATCTCCATGTCGGGGCGATGCCCCAGCACATGGAGCAAGGTCGCCACCACATCCTTGGGCGAAAAGGCATTCTCCGCCACATCGCCGCCGATTTTGTCGGTCTTGCCCACCACCCGGCCGCGGGCAAACCCTGCACCCGCGAACATCGCCGAATAGGCGCGCGACCAGTGGTCGCGGCCGCCGCCTGCCACGTTCTGAATGCGTGGCGTGCGGCCATGCTCGCTCAACACCACAATCGCGGTGTCGGCGAGCATCCCCCGTTCTTCCAGATCCATCAGTAGTGATGTAAACCCGCGATCAAGCCCCGGCCCCAATTCATCCTTCAAACGGGTCTTCATGAACACATGGGTATCCCAGCCCGTGTTGACGAGGCCATACTCATCCCAGCAAACGGTGACGAACTTGCCCCCCGCTTCGAGCACGCGCCTGGCGGCGAGGCACGACTGGCCAAAGAGGTTCATCCCATAGCGCTCGCGCAATTTCAGAGGTTCCCGCTGTACATCGATCGCCTCGATCAATTTCCCCGAGGCAAGTACCGAGCGCGCCAGTTGCCGCTGCCGCTCAAACGAAGAATCGGAACCCTGGACATCGAGCGCCCGGCGGGCCGCGTCGAACTGATCGAGCAGCGACATCCGGCCTTGCAGAAAATCGAGCGTCACGGTCGAACCTGGCCCCGACATCTCGAAGCGGTCGCTTGGCCGCACTCCCAGATAAGGATCAGCAACCATTGGCTTGGGCTGCTTGGGGTCGCCCGAGTCGCGCTTTTCTTCGCGAATGCCCTTGGCGCGAAATTCCGACCAGACGGTGTCGTAGGCCGGCCCCAAGAAACCGCCGTAGGGACCCGAGCGCGACGGCCCGCGCTTCGACCCGAAGGGGAACGGCAGACCAAAATTGCGCGGCACGGGAGGCGGGCTCGCGTCCTTTTGCGAAGCAAGAAAATCGACGATCGATCCGACGAAGGGCCAGTGCCGGCTATCCCTCGGCCGGCCTTCCAGCGGAATGTCGGTCGTCGGCACCGCGCTCGTGGCAAAGGCCATCCCATGGACGGGGTAGGGGTGCGTCAGGGATCGCAGCACCGTGACTTGATCGAGAATCTGCGCCGTCAGCGGCAAAATCTCGCCGAGCCGGTAGCCGGGTAACCGCGTCGCAATCGAGCCGAACTCGCCGCGAATTTCGACCGGAGCATTCGGCTTGGGATCGAGCGTATCAAGCTGGCTGGGCGAACCCCAGAGGTACAAGAGAATGCAACGCTTCGCCGAACCAAAACCGCTGGCGACGACCGGCGAGCGACCGCCATCTGCCGCCAGAGCGGAACCACTCAGCGCGTTCAGCCCGATTCCCAATGGGCCCAGCGCGCCAACCTGCAGCAGATCTCTGCGGGTAATCCCATCGCAAAATCGTTTCTTCGATCCGAGCACTCGCAACATTTCGCACCCAATTCAAACTCTAAAGCACGTCGAATGGCTTCTCAACCGACTACGCCAAAATCGCCCGTATCACCTCGCCATGGACATCGGTCAGCCGGTAATCCCGGCCGCCATGGCGGTAAGTCAGCCGCTTGTGGTCGATTCCCATCTGGTGCAGCAGGGTCGCGTGCAGGTCGTGGACCGTCAGCGGGTGGACGATGGCGCCGTTGCCGAATTCGTCGGTCTCGCCGTAGGCCATGCCTCCCTTGAACCCGCCGCCCGCCATGAAGACTGTAAACCCGTTGACATGGTGATCGCGGCCGCAGCGGGGGCCGATCGCGGGGGTGTGCGGCGTGCGGCCCATTTCGCCGGCCCACAGGACGATCGTCTCGTCGAGCAGGCCGCGGCGGTCGAGGTCGATGATCAGAGCCGCGACCGATTGCTCCGTCACCCGGGCATTTTTTTCGTGCAGGGTTTTGAGGTCGCCATGCTGGTCCCAGGGGGAGTTATTGCCGTCGAAACTCGGGCAGGTGATTTCGATGAAGCGCACGCCCGCTTCGACCATGCGCCGCGCGCGCAAGGCCTGGGTCGCGTAATAGCGCTGATGCTCATCGGGCGAATCGACCCCGTAAAGCCGGCGGATCGATTCGGGCTCATGGCGGATGTCGGCAATTGCTGGCACTTCGGCCTGCATGCGAAAGGCGGTTTCGTAATTGGCAATCGCCCCTTCGATCGCTCCTGGATCGGAGGCTTGTTGGGCGAAGGAGTGGTCTTGCGCGGCGAGCAACTGGAGCTTGCGCCGCTGCATCGCGGCCGCGTCGGTCGGCTTGATGTTGTCGACGGGGGTGCCCTTCGCGCGCATCATCGTGGCTTGATGGCTGGCGGGCAGGAAGGAACTGCCAAAGTTCTCAAGGCCGCCGTTGGGCACCCAGTCGTTGTTCAGAACGACATAGCCGGGAAGGTTCTGATTTTCGCTGCCCAGGCCATAAGACACCCAGGCGCCCAGGCTCGGGGCCTGGCCCAGGATGCGGCCCGTGTGCAAAAGCAAATTCGACTGGCCGTGCAAGGGCAATTCCCCGGTCATCGAGCGCACGACGCAGAGGTGATCGGCCAGCTTGGCTAACTCGGGGAACAGGTCGCTCACCCACAGTCCGCTCTGGCCGCGCTTGCGAAATTCCCAGGGGCTGCCCAGCCAGACCCGTTCCGGCGACGATTGCGAGCGCTTCGACACCGCCTGATTGCCGATCGGCTGGCCCTGATGCTTCTTGAGCATCGGCTTAAAGTCGAAGGTGTCGACATGGCTCGGCCCGCCGTCCATGAAGCAGAAGATGATGTTTTTCGCACGCGGCCGAAAGTGCGTGGCTGAGTTATTTGCTTTCGCCTGCTGCGAGAACAACCCCTGTAAGGCAAGCCAGCCGAAACCGAGCGATGATTGCTGCAACCAGCCGCGTCGCGTGGAGTGGCCGCGCTCTGGGCAGCAAGGCGCAGTGAGCGGCCTACCGCCCCCTGGCTCCTCTCTGTTTGCATCGTGCGCAAGGTTCATGATCAGTCC
The DNA here is from genome assembly GCA_965226945.1 of Gemmataceae bacterium. Lineage (GTDB taxonomy): Bacteria > Planctomycetota > Planctomycetia > Gemmatales > Gemmataceae > SYLG01. The sequence continues at coordinate 7,167,010 of OZ245717.1, forward strand.
CTGTCCGTTCGCGGTCGTCGATCATTAGCGGTAGTAGAGGAACTCTTTCGAATTGAAAAAGGCGTGCGCCAGTTGCGCCCAGGCTTCTTCATCTTTCAAGAGTGTTGCTTCCTTGGTGGTGTTGCCTGGTTGTGTTGGCGTGGCGAAATCGGCCAAGGCTTCGCTCCAGCGCTCAAGCTCGGCGGGAGCCGGGTTGCGTCCGAAGGCCTTGACAAACATATCACTCACCCGCGCTGCAGGAGTGGCCGCGGGCGTTTTCATCGTCTCTTTGGCCCAGTGATGAGCCATCAAGACCACCAGCGGATCGTTGAGCAGAATCAGCGCCTGGGCCGGCACATTGGTCGTATCGCGCCGTCCGGTCGGCAGGCGTAGATCGGGCAGATTGAACCCGACCAAAAACTTGGGTGGCTCCATGATCGACATCTGCTGGTAGATCGAACGGCGGCCGTTGCCATCGACCGGCCCGGAGTAAAGGCGCTTCGATCCATCTTCGGCGGGACGTGGTGGGAAGATCGGCCGGCCATAAAGCGATTCATCGAGGCGGCCTGAGATGGAGAGCAAGCTATCGCGGATCGCCTCGGCATCGAGCCGGCGCGTCGGGTAATGATGCCTGAGCCGGTTTTGCGGGTCTTTTAGCGCTGCCGAGGCGTTCACCTGGCCCGACTCGCGGAAGGTTTGGCTCAAGACCAGCCGGCGAATCAGCTTCTTGGTCGACCAACCTTCACGCACCAGTTCCGTGGCCAGGTAATCGAGTAGTTCGGGGTGGGTCGGTTTCTCTCCCAGGTGGCCAAAATCATCAGGCGTGGCGACGATGCCGGTGCCCATGATCCATTGCCACACCCGGTTGGCGTACACGCGCGCCGTGAGCGGATGATCGGCTCGCAATAGCGATTGAGCGAGTTCCAGCCTGCCGCTGCCGGAGCTTTGGGCCACTTCGTTTTTGCCCGCGAACATCTGCAAGAAGTCCGGCGCAATCCCCTCGCCAATCGCATCGACATTGCCACGGGCGTTAAAGGCTAACTTGGCTTTGGGCGTGTCGCGCTCGTCCATCGAGTTGATCGTGCGGGCAAAAGCGATTCCCTGTTCGGTTTTGCGGTAGTCCATGAGCAGGTCGGCCAAGGGTCTTTTACCCGTCGCGTCCTTGGCCAAATTGTCATTTTTTTGGTTGAAGAGCAGTTTGTTGGCGAGCAGCCACTCCAGCACGGCGAGTTCGCCTTGCTGGGTCTTGTTTTCGCACCAGCGCTCAACGACTTGGGTCATCCAACCGGAAAGGCGCTCTTGCACCTCCTGGCGGGTCTTGGGAACCGGCCCTTCGTAAAGCGTCGCGAAGGCGTCGAGCGTGTCCTGCGGTGTGCCCCCTGCGTCGTGCGTGACAATCCCGGTAAAACTGATCCAACTTCGTTTGTCGTAGCCGAAATCGTTGTTGGGCAGGCCCGCGGCCAGGCCGGTGCGCGGCGGGAAATTCGGGTTGAGCGCCGAGGTGGCGAAGTCGTAGGTGATGCGCGTGATGCCATGCACTCGGCCAATGTCCCCAAAGGAACGCCACTGGGGTTTGGCGTCATTGAGGAAAGTGACTTCCTCCCCCTGGAAGGCATTTTCATGAATCTGCAAATAGCCGCCGAATTGCCCGCCGGCCAATTTCAGGCTGACGAAATTGCCGGGAACTAGGTGTTGCGCCGGCATGCGCAAGGCTCCCGGCAAGCGAGACGAGAGCGCATGCGTGTGGTAACCGCGCGGCAACAGTCCGGCAATGACGGCATCTCCCTCGAGGGCAATCAAGGGCGTCGCATCGTCGGTGTAGCCATGGGTCATGCCATCGCCTTCCATCACCCAGCCGGTGGGAATGCCGGGCTTGGCAAAATCGGCGAGTACCGAATAGGCCGCATTGGCTTTCTGCCGGTCGGCGCGCGCCTGATTCCACTGCGCGGCCGATTCCTTCCAGCGTGCCTCCGTTTCCTTGTCGTCCACGAGCAGGCGGCCGATCGGGTAGGAGACTTCCTCGATCTTGGGCGCCGTTGCCGGCTTCGTGGCGGCGAAGGCCTTGGCCAGGGTCGCGTTCCATGTCGCAGGGTTTTGCAGGGCCTGGCGCCAGCTTTTCGCCAGTTCGGTGCGGATGGCGCTGCGTAGCGAGGTCAGCTTGGCAATCGCCTCGTCGTTTTTGCCGGGCGCGTCCACCACGCGCGAGGTCCAACGCGGCGTCATGAACACGGCGCCCAGGGCGTAATAATCGTGCTGCGACACCGCTTCGAGCTTGTGGTCGTGACAGCGCGAGCAGGCGACCGTCGTCGCCAGGAACGCCTTCGAAAATGCCTCGATCTTGTTGTTCACCATCTCCTGGTGCACGCCGTTGAAAACGAGACTGCTGCCATGGCGATGTTCTCCCATGTGATAAAACATCGGCCCGATCAGGCTTTCGTTGATGCCCAGTTCCTTGTTGATGCGCGGCGTGGGGAGCAAGTCCCCCGCGAGTTGTTCGGTCAGGAATCGGTCGAAGGGCAGGTCGCCATTGAACGCCCGGATCAGATAATCCCGGTATTCGAACGACCCCTTGGCTGGGTTGTCCCATTCGTAGCCGTAGGTGTCGGTGTAGCGGACGACATCCATCCAGTGCCGGGCAAAGCGCTCGCCAAAATGGGGCGAGGCGAGGAGTTCATCGACCAGTGCCTCATACGCCCGCTGGGAATTCATCGCGCTGGCTTTCAGAAACCGCTCGCGCAGTTGCGGCGTCGGTGGCAACCCCGTCAGCACAAACGAAAGCCGCCGCAGGAGAATTTCCGGCTCCGCCATGAGCGCCGGCGCCAAGCCGGCACGATCGAGATCGCGCCTGATGAACCGGTCGATCGGCTCGGTATCCCAGGGGGATGATGCCCCGACATTGGCTTTGGTGGCAATGCCCGACATAGGTGCCGGAGGTGCAACTTTTTGGACCGGTTGCAAACTCCACCAGCCGAGTCGTTTTTGAAACTCCTTCTCCCACTGATCTTGTTGTTTTTTTTCTTTCCCCGCGAACGGCTCTTGACGCGGGTCGATCGCCCCGTCTTTCACCCAGTCGACGAGAATTTTCATCTCGTCGGCGCTGAGTTGCTGCTTGGGGGGCATGGCCAGTTCTTTCTCCTGGTAGCGCACCGCCTTGATGAGCAGGCTTTCTTCCGGCTTGCCGGGGACCAGTGCCGGTCCCAGCTCGCCGCCGCGCAACCACGCCGTTTTCGAATCGAGCCGCAGTCCCCCTTTTTGCTTTTTCTCGCCGTGGCACTCGACGCACTTGGCCAGGACCAGCGGCCGGACCTTGCTTTCAAAGAAGGCCAGTTTTTCTGGTGTTTCCTTTAGATCGCTGCCCGGGGCCTGGTAAACGAACTCTTTGCGGGCACCGACGCCCTTCGGTCCGCCCAGTCGCGCTAAGACTAAACTCGTGGGCGACTGCATCTCCGGCCCGCCAATGGTGCGTAGCGGGGTGCCTTTCGTGGGTTTCTCTGTCTGCCACTGGGTGACTTTGCCTTGCAAGTTGGCCGCGTACAGGCTGCCATCGGGCCCGATTCTCAAGCCGATGGGAATCGCCAGCCCGCCGCCGGATCCTGCCCATTCCACCTGAGACTTGCCATCTAAGCGGTGAATCCGGTTGGTCGAGGTGCTGAAATAAGTCTGTCCCGCCGGGTCGAACACCAGCCCCCAAGGGGACTGTCCAGGACTGGTGGCCCAGGGTTCGAGGGAGATATCGGCCGGGGTGGCCTCGGCGTTGATGGGGTGTTTCGTCCGTGCGATCCGCTGCCCGCCATATTCGCTGACATAAAGCCGATCCTGATGTACGGCAATCTGGGTCATGGCGCCTGGGGTGGATTGGGCGATGTCGGCCACCCAGTCGATTTCGGGATAGCGATAGCGCTTGACCTTCCCATCTCCCTGGCTGGCCACGAGCAGGTCCTTGCCATGCCACGCCATCCCCGTGGCACGATGCACCCGGCCGCCATACCCCTCGGGAATGTCGATCAGGGTTTCGATTTTGCCGTTCTGGTTTGGGCCGGTGGGGGTGGGGTCAAATTGCAAAACCGTGCCCATTCCGCCTGGCAGGCCTGTGGAAATGAGCAGCCGGCCCTCGGCATCGGCCAAAAGGTCATTGGCTGGCGGCAGTCCGGAGATCAGCGTCCCAAGATGCTTGCCGGAAGCGGGGTCGTACCGTTCCACCTTGCCATTTTGGTGCATGAGCACCAACATTTCGACGGTATGCGCCTGTGCTGGGGCGTCTGGTGACACGGGTTGGGCGCTGATTGCCGGGCCAATGGACCCCATGACCGCGAGCCAGCCGGCAAGAAGGGAGGCGCTCATAAGGGTTGCGATGGTGGCCTTCACGGAACGCCTCGGCGTGGGGAGAGAGCAGGAAAAACCGTCGATGGTAAAAACCGGCGGTTCTGGAGGGGCAAAAAGCGGGAAAACGAAGGGCCTAATGGCGGGGTTGGTGGGCGGAGTTATTTTACAGTCGGACGTGGTCGGTTACCATGCCGGAATGGCGGAAAAAGGGCAGCGGTAGGATGTTGGAGATCGCCGCATTCTGGTCGTCGCAACTTAATATTTGAGAAACAGTTGAGATCATCGCTCTTTGAAGCAGCCTACCGGCTCAAGTCGGCGGTCGTTTGGCGGAATCCTCGGGCTGATCGTCTAGCCCAATTCGCACCAAGTGGCCATCCCGGTAGTTCATGGCATTGAAATATGCTCGCCAAATCGTTTCGAAGCGACAGGGACAATTACGTTGGCCCCGAGGTGCAGGCAAAATTCAAAAAAGCGCTGATAGTAGGGAGTATCGAGCTCCCTAGGGAATTGAAAGGTCGCCTCAAGCGGTAGGGTATGTCGTATAATAAGGCGGGGCTCGACATATGGAGGGGCCATGACCAGACGAAGCAATCCTCGCTATCCAACGAGGTAGCGCGGCATGGCGAACGCACGATTGATCATCTAGTAAATAGGGCTTTAAGGATGTAAGCAGGGTTCCATCCTGCCGCAAGCCTGTTGTTTTTGACGCTAACTTTTACAGTTTTCCCGTTTTCTAGCTTGCTGACGGCGGTTCTGCGGATATGAGTCAGATTGATATCTGCATTCGCTTTTCTAACACGGCATGCCTACTCTCCGAAACTCACATCCAACTGCCAGTAAAGGCGGTTCTCAATGCCCCATTGAGCCCGGACGGCGTTGACGTATTTGTTGATTGGGAGAACGCGGTTCATGATGTTAAACTTTACATGCTCGGTAGTCTTGCCATCACGAACCGTTTCGCTGCGGACCAATCCAATTCCTTTCAGATGCGGCCCTCGCAAAACTATGGGATCCTTGGGCGGAAATTTTGTCATCAGAAATTGGCGCTTCTCCCCCCCTTCCATGTCCTTTTTCAGTTGTCTCCAGCCCCGATACTTCGAGCTTTGTTTTCTCATGTGTTGCCTTGAGCTCGCCATCTGGTGTTTACCGGACAGATACATGACATCAAGCCATCTTGCAGGAAAGAAAATGCTAATCAGAATTGCGAACGTCGCTATCGTAAATATAGCTTGATTCAGGAGGGGAAGTGGCTAGTAAAATTGTACCTCAAGATAACTACTACGATTCCATGATGCAATTACCGTGAAAGCTCGGCGCTCTAAGGAAATGGACAACGTAATTGACGGCGTATAGCAGCTGCACGATCCGGCGAAGTGCGTGATGCGCTTGCTGTCTCCGCTTCGCGACATTCTCAGAGGGAAAATGCGGCCGGGATGACTAAACCGGCGAGTGCGTCGAAGCGCTCCAATGCGGCCTCGCCTGCTGAAATAAATCGGCGATTGAGAGTAACCTAAATAAGCAAAATAAATGATGGTGTAAACACATGACGTCGATCGGCGTCCTGAAGGTCCGACGGCGATACTGGCAATGACGTTGCTGCGCCGAAGGCGCCTACGCGGTGGACGCCTTCCTTGGGTTGAATGGGCGTTGCAGCCGAATACCGCAAAAGCACAGTGGTCGATTCGCCGCCGATGTCTCTTTCACGAAGACGAGTGAACACCTACGAGGAGCCTGGTAGTGCGATTCTCGTCTGAGACGATTCGGTCGATGGTGGAATCGGACGGGAAAGCAATGGCGTCGTTTCAGCCGACTGATGCGGCAGCAGCGCTGAAGTTTCGTCGGGCAGATGGTGAGGTCAAATTAGCCATTGCTGCAGGGAAGGTAAACTCCCGTGAAAAAAAGTTGGAATGACCTGAAAATCGGGGTAATCTTGACGCGCAAAGCGGGGAAGACGGCTCAGCCGACGCAATGGTGCGATACGGATCGTTTACTGACGGCGACGGTCGCAAAGTCGAAGACGTTTTGTCGCCTTTGGAAGACTGCTTTGTGGCGCCTGGGGTGATCGAGTTCGAAAATCTTGAAGTGCTGGGTAATTGCGCGAGTTGGATCGGGAAGCCAGTGATCGCGTGCTTAGTGGGTCGATTTAAGCGCTCGACATTTACCATTCCAGCCAGAAATTGAGCCTTTGTGCACAGCGACTGTTCGGAGAATGTACGACGAAGGCGACATCGGCCTTTGAACGGGGGCGCGAATTGTTACTCACAGGTGGGTGATCGGGCGTGTGCGCGTGAGTGGCGGAACTATTGAAGGTGAGCAACGCCGCGAAACGCACAATTTGCCAAGCGGTGACGGAAAAGTTGATGGGATACTTCGCGAAGCAGACAGAGCGACTGAACTATCGGGAGTAGCTGGCGAGCGGTCGTGCAATTAAAAGCGGTGCGGTCGAATGCTAGGCTAAGACGCTCGGCCTTCGGCAAAAAGGCCGTGACGCTCGCTGGTCCGTCGCGAATGTCCGTCCCGTGGCCAGCATCGTTTGCGTCCGAACCTTCAAACTATGGGACCCCCTCTGCCAATTTCGGCATAACCCCCAAAAAATCTCGATCCAACCTTCAGATCTGCTCAGTTCAGGTAGCATTGAAAATGTCGATGGTCCGTAATAGATCAAGCCGCAATGAGATTAGTTCAAATCTACGTGGTAGTCGGTAGTTATGAGTAAAGCAAAAGCGGTTCCTTCCAGAAAACCTACCGGGCTTCTTCGCGGACTTGCACTAGGTAGCTCCATTTTTGCCTTTTGGAGCTGGTGCGTCAAAACGATTTGGCCTTGGTTTTTGGAGCAAATTAGCAATTTGTGGACCAACGCATCTGTCGGCCTGCCGAGAACAGGAGAGGAATTTATAGCGTTAGCTGGTTTCTTTGTGCTCCCAGTATTTGGATTTTTAGCGTATTTTATTATAAAAGTCTGGATTGAGATTGAGAAGGGGGGGGTTTACGAGCGTGCAGCGATTGGTGTGTCATCGTTGGCCTCATATGCAGTAGAAAAAATATATATATGTTATATGGTTATTTTTGATAGTGTGCTTAGCGAAATTCTGTGGTTTAATTTTTCCCGGAAATACCGAAAAGAGGTTGTTCGGCTGCGAAATCTGCTAGACGTTAGAAATCTTGTTATGGCGACAGCAAATCACTTGGAGCTTGATGATATATATATTAGTCTGAGGGTGGCGCGTCAAAAACCGGGCCGAGATTTCAATGAAAACCCGATCCATAATATTCAAAGCAATGATAGAGTCTCTGTTTGGGAGCATTTTAAGAACTCTAACTGTCAAGGAGTGTTTGTTGTAGTCGGAGCTCCGGGTAGCGGGAAAACAACACTATTAAAATATTTAATGTTAGCTTATGCCCGAGGGGCAGCGTGGATATATCGGGTAAAATCTCGAATTCCGATTTTCATCGAACTCCGCAAATTGCCAAAATACATTGGTAAGGGAACGCAGCGGTTGGATGTTGTTCTAGAAAAAATGCTTCGTGATGAGGTTGATCTTAAAGAGCTTATTAATAAGATGCCTGAAACATGGCTAACACAAATATTGGATACGGGGCGGGCTATTATATTGTGTGACGGGTTGGATGAAATAGTCGACTTAAAAATTAGGAAAAAAATATCAGATTGGATTCAGGGTAGCAGTACCCACACAGATTGGCATAGAAATCTTTTTGTCGTAACGGCTCGTCCAGCCGGATATAAAACGGCTAATATTGCACATGCTAAAATATTAGAGGTTCAGCCGTTTGAATGGGAAGACACAAAGAATTTTATTCAAAAATGGAACGAAGCAAATCGGGTAATTTCTATGAAGCCTGGGACGTCCAAAAAAACAATTAAAGATTTGGCAACAAACGACGCTAATATATTAATCAAAAAATTGCAGGATCATTCTCGTCTCGGAGTGCTGACCTCAAACCCGCTTCTACTGACAATGGTATGTTTGATGCACGAAAAAGGTCATCTTCCTGGAAGTAGGAGTCAGCTTTACAAAGAAATATGTGAAGTTCATCTTGACAGATGGCGGCGTCGAGTTCAGGGGCCAGAGCGAAGAGACACGTGGACGGCAGAGCAGAAACTCACCGTTCTTCGTCCCCTTGCCAATTTTCTTATGAAGAAAGAGGACGTGGTTGGTAACAGCGGAAACAGGGACTCGAAGCGAATTTCAACAAATGAACTGCTGGAAGTTTGCAAAAATCAACTTAGTCAAATTGGTCTTGAAAATAACGAAGATATAAGGTTGGCATTTTTTCAGTCGCTTCACGATGAGTCAGCAATACTACTGCAATGGGAGCCAGGAGAGTGGGGGTTTGCGCACCTTAGTTTTCAAGAATACCTTTGCGCGGACTACTGGTTTTCAAATAACACCGAGGCGCCTCAAGCAGAGGACTGGCGCAAGCTTATTGATTTATCTTGGTGGCGAGAGACAGTATTGCTGTATGCCTGTAAGGCAACTAACCTGAGGCCGCTCATTCAGGGTGCGTTGGATTCTGGCACCGAAAATGGCTTGTCATTTCTTTTCGCCTTGGAAAGTGAAACCGTCTCGATTCCATCGGATCAAGTTCACCAAATCGATTACGCCTTAAATATCGCGCTAGAATCAAGAGAGCGCAGGAGCTTCGAGTCTGCCGGTAAAGCGTGGCTTATTAGGCAAAATGATAATAACTACCTTAAGATAGGCAATGGGCGGTGGATTAGTGGCTGGGTTACAAATGCGGAGTACCAGTGCTTTTTAAATGAGATGAGTGAGCGTAGTTTTATATACCATCCACTGCATGAAGTTAAATGGTGGCTGTCTGGAGGTTCTAAGGATCCCGTTTTAGGAGTTGGGTTTAACTCGGCTCAAAAATATTGCAGGTGGCTTGAGTCTAAGTTCCCAGAGTTTAAATACTCTTTTGTTGGTTCTGAAGATGAGCCATTATGTTATGAACAGAATAGTAGGTATATTACTTGGATGGAAAATGGCGCGTTGAGTTGTCCTTCTGCACTTCTTAAAGATAATAGCGGTTCATTTAACTGCAGTCATGGTGTGATGTCGTGGTTTGATAAGGGTTTTTTGGAAAAGGTAATTATATCCAACATTAGATTTAACCGCGGTTGGAGGTTTGTTGGTAAGAATATGCATTTTTATCGTCTTGAAATGCTTGAGCGATCGTGGTTTGCATTTTTGGCTGTTACTGTTGTTGTTGTTTTGTTGGTTATTGGAGCTGGCATAGCGGGCGCCATTAAGAGCGGTGGTGACGTAATTTTGGAATTTAAATGGATAATTTTGCTGGCTGTTATGCTTTCTGGATGCGCGACAGTTTTAAGAATAAAAGTAAGGCGAGATAAAATTAGAAGCGAGATTGCTCGGTCAGCAAGTCCATTTATTATAGAGAAAGTAATGTTAAAATGCTTAAGGAATCTTGCGCGAAACGAAGGGAGAGTAGTGACAATAAAATGGGGTAAAAATGGAGGTCAGGGATCATTCATTCCTTACTTGCGAGATGTCGAAATTTTCGATCTTATTTCGTTATCTGGTGTTGCATTTTTTAAAGATAAAGATGAGGTAGTTGGAAATAAGCATGTTGCGTTTAGTATCGCCAGTTCTATTATGATGGTTGTTTGGGTCCCGGAAATCCAATTTGATGGTCTTTATAAGGTTTTTTCGCGAGGGTCAGGGAAGCTCTCTGTCGATGAATTTTGCAATGGTTGCGAAGTTGTTAATGATCTTATGAAAAAGTCGGAAGACGCTACTGAAAAAAATAGGATTAAGATATTTTTGGATTGTTTGCGGTTTTTTGACCCGAGAATTGCGATTAATAATCAAAGGAGATTGGCTAGGGTTTTAATTTCATCTATTTTAAATATCGATATCACAAGTTGTAATGGTCATATATTTGAGCCTGTAAATAAAATACTGCAGATAATTAATGCAGTTGATAAGCGAGAGGACGGCAAGTTGGGTGCATGGGAGGGAATTCGGTTAATTAAATCTAATAGGGATTAACAATGTCATGGGTAGGTTTGCGAAGCTTTTCATCTAAGTTTTGGAGATGCCTTAGTGAAATGTCTTGGTGTTGTACCGCTAATCAGGCAGCGATAAGCCCCCGGACGAGATTCTGGGCGGAGGTTCCGCTATGAACGTCCAAAACACGAGCCAAAAGAAGATTCCCGTACATGCGAACACAAAAGTGAGCGCGACTTGCGCTAACGCATGCTTGTAAAGTCTCGGTTTCAGCACCGCGTTGCTGAACTCATTCGGATCGTAAGCGATGATCACTTCCTGGCCGACCGTGTTACGGGAAATGAAATACTCGGCAAAATCCTGGTCTGGGAGATTGGGGGCAGGCACTTGCGAATCACGGTGGAGTGAAATGTCTGGCTGTTTTGCCTCAGCCGGAACTGGAAGAACGGCCCGATCGGGTTAATTTTAACCTGAGGGTGAATCGAGATGAAAAAGGCACGACGTCATTTTTCGGGCAGTGAGAAGGTAGCAATCCTCAAGAGGCACCTGATCGACAAGGTCGCGGTGTCGGATTTGTGCGATGAGTACGACATTTACCCGACCCAGTTTTATGCCTGGCTCAAGGAGTTTTTTGAGAACGGCCACACAGCGTTCGATAACGGCCGCAAGTCGAAGGCGGTCGAGGATGCCAAGAACCAGAAGATCGAGCGGCTTGAGGCAAAGCTTCAGCGTAAGGACGCCGTGCTTGCTGAGCTCATGGAAGAGCATGTCCTTTTAAAAAAAGAGCTTGGGGAGACCTGAAAGGCTGCTGGGTTCCTCACGATACCCGTGATATCGTTGTTGATTTCATCAACCTCTGGAGTGGCAAGTCCGAGATTCCGAAGTCACGTTTTGTCCGCTGGGTCGGCATCGGTTCCAGCAAGTTTCACGATTGGAAGCAGCGCTTCGGCAAGGTGAACGAGCACAATGCGCTGGTGCCGCGCGATCATTGGCTGACCGATGATGAGAAGGAGAAGATCCGCGTATTCAATCGGCTTCATCCACTCGAAGGCTATCGGCGCCTGACGTTCATGATGCTCGATGCCGATGTTGTCGCATGCAGTCCGGCCAGCGTCTATCGCGTGTTGAAACGCGCTGGATTGCTGGCCGGTTCTTCACCTGCGCCTTCAAAGAAGGGTACGGGCTTCGTTCAACCGCTCGTCCCGCATGAGCACTGGCACATTGATGTCAGTTACCTCAACATTGCCGGCACCTTTTACTTCCTCTGTTCAGTCCTCGACGGAGCAAGCCGCTTCATCGTTCATTGGGAAATCCGGGAGAAAATGGAGGAATCCGATGTGGAAACCATCCTACAGCGCGCCCGCGAAAGCCACCCCGATGCAAGGCCGCGGATCATCAGCGACAATGGATCTCAGTTCGTTGCCAAGGACTTCAAGGAATTCATTCGCGTTGCTGGCATGACCCATGTCAAAACATCGCCGTATTACCCCCAATCCAACGGCAAGATCGAGCGCTGGCACAAGACGCTTAAAGGCGAGTGCATCCGGGTGATGGTGCCGCTGTCCCTCGAAGACGCGCGACGCTTGGTTACGGATTTCACCACCCACTACAACACCGTCCGCCTCAACTCCGCGATCGGATATGTCACCCCCCAGGACAGACTCAATGGCAAGGACAAAGAGATCTTCCTCGAACGGGACAGGAAGCTCAATGAAGCACGTGAGCGGCGCCAACAGATGCGTCAGGCTCAACGCCAGGAACCGCCACGACCGTCTGCGGAGCCGGTTCGGCCAGCCATCGACTTCATTGCTGTCAAAGCGGCCGTGAGCCTTGCGGCCGTACTATCGTTGCTTGGATTCCAGCCCACGACCAGCCAAGGTGCACAGCGACGCGGTCCATGCCCACTTCATGGATCTACTTCCGGAATCTCTCGCTGCTTCTCGGCCAACTTGGACAAGAACGCCTTCCACTGCTTCAAATGCGGCCGATCTGGAAACGCCTTGGACTTGTGGACCAAAGCCACGAGTCAATCGCCGTATGACGCGGCAATCGACCTTTGCAAAAGGCTCGCCGTAACTTTGCCCATACTGCCTGACATCCGAAGTAACGAGAAACCCAGGGAGGAACCCGTAGATCCGAAAATCAACAATCCTACAATACCTTGAACCTCAAATTGAGGCCAACTTGTAACTAACTCGTTGAGCCAATTCTTCCAGTTCACGCTGAACCAGCACACATTTGGCAGGCGTCGCCAACTGGCCCGAATTTGGTGAGCGGTGTGGCGTGAGCCCACTGATTCTGAGTCTTTCCGTGGGAGGCGCCGTCCCGGTCAGGCAGTTGCTGCATCGGACGATCGAAATCGCCGACGGAGTTTCATTTCATCAGAAGGGGAAAGTTTCGGTTGGTGCGCGGTTCGTAGAACCGGAGCGCTGACGCACTCCGCTCACCATACCGCAGTCGATCACTGCATTGTCTGGAGGGGCGATCCCCTTGACCGACTGATTCTCAAATCGTCAAACGGGAACGATTACCGGTAGCGCACGGTTCAGAGAATCAGGGGGCTGACGCCACCCCGCTCTCCTTGTCCCTGACTGACGCCATTCCTCACTCGACTATGAGCGGCCGCAGACCGAAATCTGGTGAGCGGTGTGGAGTGAGCCCACCGGTTCTGAGTCTTTCCGCGGGAGCCACCATCCAGGTCAGACCGTTGCTACATCGGTCGGTCGAAATCGCTGGCGGAGTCTGATTTCATCAAAAGGGGACCATTGCGGTTGGTGGGCGGTTCGTAGAACCGGAGCGCTGACGCACACCGCTCACCTAGTCGCTGTCGATCTCTGCATTGTCTGGAGGGACGATCCCCATGACCGACTGAATCTCCAATCGTTAAAATCGGAACGGTTGCCGATAGCGCACGGTTCAGAGAATCAGGGGGCTGACGCCACCCCGCTCTCCTTGTCCCTGACTGACGCCATTCCTCATTCGACTGTGAGCGGCCGCAGACCGAAATTTGGTGAGCGGCGTGGCGTGAGTCCACCGGTTCTGACTCTTTCCGCGGGAGGCGCAATTCAGGTCAGACAATTGCTGCATCGGTCGCTCGAAATCGCCGACGGAGTGTGATTTAATCAGAAGGGGGCCATTTCGGTTGGTGCGCGGTCCGTAGAACCGGAGCGCTGACGCACTCCGCTCACCTTACCGCTGTCGATCTCTGCGCTGTCTGGAGGGGGGCATTCACCTGCGGTGGGGCATTCCTCTTTGGGCAGGTCGCGTCAACAAGGCGGAATCTGGCGAGCGGTGCGGCGTGAGCCCACTGATTCTGGGTCTTTCTGTCGGAAGCGCCGCTACCGTCAGGCCGTTACAGCACCGGACCATTCGGACTTCGGCGAGATCCGCGTGTGGGGGAGGGGGTCATTGCCTGAGGAATCTCTTCAAAAATCAGACCGATTCTCAACCTGACCGAAGCGAACGATTTCCGTCGTTGTTAGGGTCGAAGAATCCGGGGGCTGACGCCACCCCGTTCTCCTTAAGGCCCCATGGAGGGACCAATTCAACTTTTAGGAATCGAGCGTCCAGACCAAAAGCCAGAAGAGGGCTCCGAGGTTGGTGCATAGCAAGCCACGCGCAGCCTGGCCGAACGCATGTTTGTAAAGGCCGGGTTCCAATACCGCGGTCTTGGGATCGTTTGGGTTGTAGGCGATGGTCACTTGCTGACCTACCGCGTAGCGAGAGGTGAAATATTCGGCAAAATCCTGGCCCAGGGGATTGGGCAGGCCCTTGCGAATCACGGTGGACTGGAAAGTGCTGCCGTGTAAGCTGTATTGAAATTCGATGTCGGGCGAGATTTTTTCGTATTCCCCCGTGCCTTCTTTTTTGATCTGCGAGCGGATGATCGTGCCCGTTGTCCTTGGCCACCAACCACTACGGAAGCCTCGCCACGCTTCCCTCATGGCGCCGACGATCGCCCAAAGGCCAACGAGAATGAAGGGTAAGAAAACAACCGAAACAATGTATGTGATCATGAGCACCTCATAAGTGGATAGTCAGTTCGGTGATTCCAGACGATGCGAAGGTTGAGGCTGGCCAATTCCCTGGCAGGTTCCCGATGCGAAGTCGAACGCATCCGCGACTTGGGGCCAGAGTCTGAAAGAGGACCAGGGTGAAATCACTGTAGCGCTGTTTCAAGGTCGTTCCAGCCAAGCGATAATCAAGATACCCGCCGGAAAATGCAAGAATAACAGCCCGATCAAGACGAGCTTGAACGAGCATTTGTAAATGCCTGGCTCCAAGACGGCCGATTCGGGTTGATTGGGATCGTAGGCGACCAGCACGTGTCTTCCCACCTTGTAGCGACGTCGAAAGGCGTTGGCGAAATTCGGATCGCTTGAACTGTAGTTCAAACCGATGCGAATGGTGTCGTTCGTATACCCTTTGTGCTCCACCGCGTAGCGGTACTCGATCAGCGGCGCGCTGCCACTCTCTCCGGAGCGAATACTTGAGGCGACGATGGTTCCTGGAGCCGTCGGCCAGTTGGCAGTCGATCTCGCCAGTTCGATTTCCTGAAGGCCCATCACGACGAAGCCAAGGCCCGCAACAAAAAACAACGAGAAAAAGAGAATCGGTATCCATCGTTCCATAGGGCACCCGTAATTGAGAGGGAAGGGTTGATTGACGGTGGTCGATAGAACCGGAGTCGATCGTTTGTTTCATGGGATCCCCATCCAGCATGCCAGCAGCATCAACGCTGCCCCGTACGCAAAGAGTGATCCGAAAATGACCAACACCAATGAGTGTTTGAATAGGCCCGGCTCCAGCACGGCGTAGGCGTGATTGTTGGGGTCATATGCGGCCGTTACGACATGTCCGACCGGGTATCGGTTGTTGAAGGCCTCCACATCGGCCCGCTCACGCAGGGCGATCCTGCCCACGCGAACCGAGGTCGAGCGATAGGCTTTCTCGCCGATAGTGTAACTGAACTCGATGTCGGGCGAATAGGAGGTGCAGTCGCCATCACGGTCCACTTTCACCTCCGAGCGTGTGATCAGGCACTCGGTGGTTGGCCACCGCGTGCTTCGGCGCGACTTCAGGACCTCTTTCATCCCATGGTTCGCAATCGCGAGTCCCAAGAGCAGGAAGATTAAGAGGGGTAAGGCGCCCAGAAGTTCGATCATGATTCCTCCGCAATTCCTTTCATGAGCGTGGGTGTTTGTCTCATGGCATGTTGTGGGTTGGGTGTGCTGCTGGACTTGGTGGTCATGGGCTGAGCGCCCAAAACAGAAGGGTGAATCCGGCCCCGAGGCCTGCGAACATCAGACCCGCGATGAGCATTCCAAAGGATTGCTTGCGTAGGGCAGGCACCAGAGCGGAACGGACCGGGTCTGACGGGTCATAGGCGATTGTCACCGCTTGCCCCACCGGATACCGAGAAGCAATGGTGCGTGCGAACCGGTACGAGCCGGCAGCTTGAGAGCAGGGTTGAATTCGCGTGGAGCAAAAGGGAACGCCGCCGACGACATATTGATATTCAATGTGAGGAGTAAAAGCATCTCCCGACGGAGCAATGGTCGATCGCGTGATGGTGGCGGCGGCCGTGGGCCAGTAGGCGCTCCTGGCGGCGCGCCAGATATCGGTGAGGCCCATGAAGGTGAAACCGACACCAGCGAAAAAGAACAACAAACTAAAAGAAGCCGGAGCCATCCAGCCCATAAAACCTCCAAGGGAAGAAGTAATTTCGGTCGCTTTTGGCAATGCTCATTGAGGCATTCATGGTTGCATCAACCAAAACAGGAGCAACAGGCCCGCTGGAAAACAGGCAAAGAGCGAACCGAAAATGACGAAGGTGAGCGATTGCCGAAACAGGCCTGGTTCCAGCACGCCGAAGCTGGGCTCAAGGGGATCGTAGGCGACGGTGACTTCTTTTCCGACGGGGTAGCGCTTGTTGAAAGCGGGCACCTCCCCTTTGTCGCTCATGGAAATCTTGCCCACACGCACCGATGTGGAGCGATGGGTGGCTTCACCCACGGTGTAGGTGAATTCGATATCCGGCAGATAAGAGAAGCCCTCGCTGTGGCTCTCTACTTTGATATCCGAACGCGTGATCGTGCCGGCGGTCCTTGGCCATTTGACGCTGCGCCAGGACTTTCGCACTTCGTCCAATGAGGAGGCGGTAATGGCCAGTCCCAACAGGATAAAAAGCGAAAGAAAGAGCACAGGAAAATAATTCTCCATGATTTCTCCCAAGTTCAAAGATCGGAGGAAGGCAATCGCCTCTCGTCGTCAGATCCGGCAACGGGGGCGAAGCGATAGGGCAGGGGCGAAAGCAATCCCGTGACAGGTTCATTGGACGGCTTCGCCTCGGCGCAGGAGTTGGGGAGCGCTCTCTGGTGCAGGACCGCATGGTACCATCGTCCAGATGGCGAGTCCGACTGAGGTTACGAACATGAGAGCCGTCGCTCCGAAGACCATGGCGACAAAGGTTTGCTTGTGCAGGCCCGGTTCCAGCAGGGCGTTGGATGGGTTGGCGGGGTCGTAGGCGATCATGACCAATTGACCGGCGTGGTATTCGTTCGCCACGGAGCGGGCAACCTTACGCGAGTAGAGGACCTTCATTCCCGCTCGGAGGCCCTTGGAAGTCAGATCCTGGCCGTCGACCGTATACCGGTACTCGATGTCGGGAACGAAACTATTTCCCGAGTCGTCGTCCCGCCGGGCAATGTCCGATCGGACGATGACGGCGGTGGTCGTGGGCCAGGTGGCGCTGCTTGCCGCCTGCCAAATGTCCTTGAGGCCCATGAAGATGACGCCGAGACCGGCGATGAAGAGCACTGCAACAATGATTCTGGGAACAATCCAACCCATAAAACCCCCAAGAGAAGAAGTGAATTCTTGGTTTGCATTTGCCGCGATTGTGCTTTTTGTATTTCGCGCTGCAAATGTGAGTTACTAATATTCTACACCGAATCGTGGTCAGGGAAGTTACACGTCTGGAGGGCCATCGGGCGCAGTTAACCCTGAGCCTGGCGGGGTGGCGCGCAGAACACAACGGAGCCGCAAGTTGAGGCAGCAAAAGGAGATCCGCTTGGGCGTTCTGTCGAAGTCAGAAAAAAGATCCGATTCAAGAACCGGATTTTGTGGATCTGGAGTAACTGCTGATCTTGGAAGGGGATAGGGCCTTGGCTTTTTGCTGGAAAGTCCGCCGAAACGCGGTCTATCGCCACGTCGCGTTTTTCCGCTGAGGGACTTCTGCTTTTCACGCGGTCTTCATCGAAGCTACTTGTTTGGGGGGGTATGCTGGGCGGCTCGGTAACGCTGGTTTCCAGTGAATTCGTTTTCTGAATGTTGGAGACCAAGATCTTCTCACGCGGAGACGCGGAGTCGCGGAGGAAAAGCGGAGATCGGGCAAATTGGATCCGGGTGGGGTAGGGCGAATCGGGATGGACGGTGCGGGCGAGTAAAGGTGATGTTTGAGATCGTATGAATCGCTAGAATCCATTTCATTCGACTGTCGTCGCGATCAGACGGGAGTCTGGCGAGTGGTGTGGCGTGAGCCCGCTGATTCGGAGTCTTTCTGTGGGGGGGGGCGCCGTCCAGGTCAGACAGTTGCTGCATCAGACGGTCGAAAGGCCGACGGGTTCACTTTTCATCAGAAGGGGACAGTTGCGGTTCGTGTGCGGTTCGTAGAACCGGAGCGCTGACGCACTCCGCTCACCCTACCGTCGTCGATCACTGCATAGTCTGGAGGCGCGATATTCGTTCAACTGCGGTGGGGCATTCTGCTTTGGACAAGCCGCGTCAAATGGGCGGTATCTGGCGAGCGGTGTGGCGCGAGCCCACTGATTCTGAATCTTTCCGTGGGAGGGCGCCGCTACCGTCAGGGCGTTACAGCATCGGACCATTTGGAATTCGCCGAGATCCGCGTGTGCCAGAGGGGGTAACCGCATAGGGAATTCCATCAAAAGTCAGCCGGATTCTCACGCCGATGGAAGGGGACAATTTCCGTCGGCGCAAGGCTCAAAGAATCGGAGCGCTGACGCCACCCCGCTCTCCTTACTGCCTCGGCTTGCTTTCCTGTTTAAGGGTTTGAAAACAGCCGGCAGCACTCGTTCGGCAGGCTCGGATTCTGGCGACTTTCACTTCATTCGTTTGAATTTCAACGTGCCCAGGTCGATCGTCTGGCCCGCCTGAATCACCACTTTCTCGGCGATCATGGCAAACTCGATTCCTTCTCCCATTGCGCCGAATGCGTAGTGCGCGCAACCGGTCGGAAGGTGAGGGAATTCGAAAGTCCCGTCCGGTTTGGTAAAGAGCATTCCGTCAACATAATGGAATTGCGTGATCCCGCTGGGATGCGGCGCGAGCTGCAAGGGCTTGAACGGGACTCCGTCCAGGTCGGTGACCCTTCCTTTGACCGTGGCGCACTTTTCGAGCTTCACCGTCATCGGCAGGGGGACGCCCTCCTTCCAGGCGGTTTTGACAATCTTCCCGAGATTGCGTTCCTCATGAAATAGAAAGAGATCCCGAGCCTCGTTTGGTGCCAAATGGGTGACCTCCAGTTCTCCGGCCTTTGAAGATTCTCTTGGTCCAAAATCAATCTTGCAGCCGGCGAGCGGCTGGCCCTGATCGTCGAGGATGGTCCATCGCGCGGTTGCCCCAGGATCGAGCTCGAAATCGCAAGTGGCTATCGTGGTTTCCTGAAGCGGTTCAATTTGCTTCAATGCGTGAAAGAATCGGGCGGACGCCTGAGCGGGGGCGCGATAGGTCGAAAACTGGCCGTATTGGTCCATTCCGCCAATTTCGCTGGCGCCCACTCCGGTGATGAATTTCTCTCCCTGAGCTCGGACTGCCACGATCGCTCGACCCGGCAACCCAGGAATGCGATATTTCCCCTCTCTATCGGAGACGATCCAGTTTTCATCCCCGTCCATATTCCCGTCCGGATGAAATTCCGATCGGTTGCGAGTGTGAGGATTATCAAGAAAAGGCAGGTACCGGATGCGCGCCCGCACAGGCTCGCCGGTCCCTTTTTCCGTGACTCGGCCCGTGATCCAGATGCCTTGCCCCAGTGTCAAATCAAGCGTCTGCGGACCAGGACCCTGGCTGGAGGGGACCGTGACCCTTCGCATCAAGTACGGAATATCTCCGGCCGGCAAAAGCTGAATCACATTGAAATCGGCCAGATGGGGGCCAGCTCCCTGGGGCAACCCCACAAGCCGGTAACGGCCATCCGCATCGGTTTTGGCTCGAACTACGTTCTGGGGGAAGAAGTTGGATCCGGCCAGGTGATCGCTTTCGATTTCCACACCGGCGATTGGTTTTCCGGTCTTTGCGTCCCGCACGGTTCCCTCCACCACCCGGGTCGGCGCTGCCGGAAAGGAGAAATTGCCTCCATACACGGTATCCTTGGTCGGCGGCTTGCCGGGGCCAGAATGAAACCACAGGTTTCGCGAGAGGGGCGCCATGGCACGAGTCGCCACGCAGAGCCTTTGGTAGGCGATAAAATCGCCGCGCAGTTCGATTTCCGCCACATGTTCTGCGCCCACACCGTGAATCGTGAAACGGCCATCCTTGTCGGATTGGACAACTGTTGAGCTCTCCTCCTGAATCCCGGGCACGGCACTCCCAAGCTTTTGGGAAGTGCCATTGCGAATGGCGCCCGATTTGACTGCCGCAATCCACGGATCCAGATTCTCCCCGGGTTTGGGCCTACGAACATCCATCAGCATGACGCCAACACCTGCAATGGGTTTTCCCTGAAGGTCGACGATGCGGCCCTTGATCGGATATTCCGGCACCAAGTTGATCACGAGCGGTTGATTCGGCTTGATCTCGTGCAGGTAGGCCCACTGGACCCCGTAGCCCGTGGCCTGCGCCGCAAGCGTGTAGGCGTCTGAACCAAACCGATCTTCCGCGGAATTTCGATACCTCAGTTCAAATTTTCCGTTCGAATCCGCGGTCCCCGTGGCAACCGGAGTCCACGGCACGGCTGCGGACCAGTAGTTGCGCCGGATGGAGATCTTGGCACCGCTCGCGGGTTTTCCTTCAGGCGTTCGCACCAACCCGCGAATCAGGAACTCATCTCCCTTTTGCTCTTTGGACGGAAGCGCTTGATCCATCGCGAGCGGGTTTGCGGATTCACCGGACTCAGCCAGGTGGGAAAGACCCGGTGACGCGGCGTCGGCTACCCTATCGCCTGGAATGGCTGATGCCGGTGACGGGTTTCTCGGCGCGGCCTGGACCAGCCCCATGGCCAGGGCGCCGACGCCAAGGACCGCGAGGATCAGGACCATCAGCGGTCGACTGGTGCCCGTGGAGAGCATTCGACTCCGGTCCAGGATGCGCACGACGCGCCTAGCCAGGATCGAGCGGTGGGCGATCATGGCAACACTCGCCGTCGTCATGGGCACGCCTGCGAACTCGGCGGTTTCAACCAGTCGAAGGGCGTACTCCGCGCGGTCGTGCCCCTGTTGCACGACCCAGTCATCGCACACTTCCTCGGCTGTCATCTCGATGCGGCGAGATAAATACCCAAGCAAGGGTTGGAAAAAGAAAAGGGAGGTCATTGCGGTTCGCAATAGGTGCCACGCAACATCGCCGCGGACCAGGTGAGCGAGTTCGTGAGTTAGGACATCACCAAGGGGCCGCGGATCGGTCGAATCGGGCAACAGGATGGCGGGATGCCGCCAGCCGGTGAGGCAAGGACCGGGAATGAATGGGGTCACGAGCACCGGCGGTGCCGTGACCCCGAGCCGGTGGGCGAGTTCCCGGCAAACTTGAAAGGTGGCTTCATCGGCGGGGATGGCAGTTTGCCTGATGCGAGCAAGCCACCGCCAGGCGAGCGCCAATCGGATGCAGCATGCGGCAGAAATCGCAAGCCAAAGGAGGCTGAAGGCGCCTGCAACATAACCCCAAGGAGTGATGGAGACCGGTAGCATAGGTGCAGGTCCGGGCGTTGAACCATGAAGATCATGGGAAGCTGCAGGGGCGATTGCGCTTGCAGCACCAGGATTTTCCGAGTGGCCAGGAATCTGCGAGGGATCAAATCGACTAGCAGTTGGATCCGTTGAAGTGACAGCGTTGCCGCCGCGAACTTCCTGATCCATTGCAGGCGCACGGAAGTGGGAAGAAGAGGCGCTGGATTCTACCCAGGAAGGAGAAACGACCGGTGACGCTAACACGGGCGCATTATCAGGAACAGGCCGTGTCCAGGTTGGAGGAAGTGGCAGTGAATAACCCGTGATGCCCGAGGCCCATAGAAACCAGGAGAAAGACGGGCAAAGCACAAGGGCGGCCAGCGTGGCGCGGTAAACGATTGACTGCGCCGCTGCGCCCCATCGCGAAAACGCCCAGCCCAGCGTCAAGCCGGCCAGAATGAGCAGGGTGGATTGCGCGAGCCATGTCAGGGCGAAATCGGCGAGCGCACGGGCCAGTTCCAGGCAGGCAATTTCAGCGGATAACCAATCCATGGGCTGCTACTCTCTGTGGGGGTGTTGATCGATCTTTTTGACTAAGTGAAAGCTGTTCCTTGGTCTTTTTCTCCAATCGGGCTTGTGTTCCGTTTTCTTCTCGCCCTGTCGCTTCCCAAGCGCTCAAGAACCTCACGAACGGAAGAGCGGCGCTGGTTTGAAGGTCCCGCCCAGGTCGACCGGCGCAAGGCCAAGCCAGTCTTCGAGCAACGAGGCGTAGACCGAGCGGAAGTCGATCGTCATTTTCGGCTCCTTCGACTCTAGATCGGTGAGGCTGGGCATTGCGCTCAAGACTCCTCCCTTGACCTTCGGTCCGGCGACGAAGCTGGCTCCGGCCGTGCCATGGTCGGTGCCGGCCGAGCCGTTCTCCCGGATCGTCCTGCCGAACTCGCTGAAGGAGAAGAGAGCGACTCGATCGGCCAGTTTTGCCTGGGCAAGGTCCGCAAAGAAGGCCGCCACGGCCTCGGCAAATTCACCAAGCAATCGAGCGTGCGCGTAGAACTGTTGCGAGTGCGTGTCGTACCCGGTTTGCTGCGTGTAAAACACGCGCGCGCCCACATTCGCCTTGAGCAGGCGAGCGACGAGTTTCAGTCTCTCTCCCAACTCGGTTTGGGGATAGTTCGCGCCTGAGGATTCGCCCGCCAGGGCGGCGAGCCTGTTGGCGGCATCGAGAGCCCCGGTCGATTGACGCCATAAGAAGGCCGATAAATCCTCCGCCGGCTGCGGTCCCAGGCCTGCCTTCGTGGTGGCCTGGTCCTCAAGGAGCACTTCCGTAAGGCGCTTGCAGGCCGTGGCCGAACTGCGGCGGCCCCGCAAGGCGGCCGGCACCACATCGCCTAAGGAAAACAGATTTCCCGCGCTGGGGTCGAGGGCCTGGCCAAGCCAGCCGTATCCCGGCCGATCCTCGGGATCGAAGCGCGCGGATTGCCAGATCGCCATGCTTTCGAAATGGGAACGATTGGGATTGGGGTAGCCGATCCCCGGAATCGCGGCGAGTTGGCCCGCTTGCCAAAGACGTACCAGGGGCCTGAGTGCATAATGCAGGCCGAGTGAATCGTTCAGCTTGACCAAGCGCGCGGGGTCCAGTTTCAGGTTGGGGCGCAGCGACGCGTAGGTGGCGTCGGCAAAGGGGACGATGGTGTTGAGCAGGTCGTTGCCGCCGTCCATCTCGATGACGACGAGAACGCGGGCGTCCTTGTCGGTGCTCTTCTCGGCAGAGGTGAGGTGTTCGGCCGCGGCCGAACGCAACAAAAATTGCGGCACGCCCGAAGAGAGGGCGATGAGCGGTGACGACTGCAAAAAGGACCGTCGATTCAGCATGATGCCCCTCGATGCCCGGCTATAGGAGAAAGGGAAATTCGACAAAGCGGTATTTTTCAGCCCCGTTGCGACTCGGGGGAGGAGAGCAACGCCGCCACCATTTTGGGTCCATCCAGCGCCCCCAGTCGTTTTGAGAGCTCGGGATCCGGATCGGTGCCGTAGAAGAGGCGGTGATGAAAAACCAGTAGTTCGGCTGGCCTTCCCCCCAATCCATATTTCTTTGCAAGGGCAGAGGGATCGTAGGGGGAATTCCGCCCGACGTTCGGTCCAGAGACCAGCGCCGTCGCATAGTTCGCGCGGGCGATCAGGGAGCGGCTGTTGATCCAATTTCTCCCCCCTTTCCAGCCGGCGACATTGGGAGGATCGAACAGGTCCTGTCCCATTCGGGCCGACCACTCGGCCATGACCAGTGTGCTGGGCGCGGGGTCGAACATCTCGAGTCTGCGCGCGGCGCCCACGACGAACTCGACCGGCGAAAGCACCCTGCTGCCGATATTGGCCGAGTCAAAGAAAAGGCGAGAGCGCAGGATCGTCGTCACCGCATGGGCGATGTCGAGATCGGTTTCGCGCAATTGGATGCATAACTGTTTTTTCGCTTCGAGCGAGACGCCTTGCTCGCCAAAGAACTCTCGAATCAACTTGAACGCGATCCGCTCGGCCACTTCTGGCCGGGCCAATAGCAAACTCAAAAGCTTCTGACCGTCGAATTTCGCCTTCTTGCCGAAAATGGATTTTTCGCCTTCGTCGTGCAAATCCGCAATCTGGACGAACTGGCCGTCTTGCACCGACCAGCCAGTCAGGGCGCGCGCGGCTTCCTTGACATCCTCTTCACCATAGCGGCCCAGGCCCAGCGTGAAGAGTTCCATCAATTCGCGGGCCAAATTCTCGTTCGGGTGACCTTTGCGGTTGGTCTGGGAATCGAGGTAAATCAGTAGGGCCGGCTCGCGCAGAGCGGCATGCAAAAGGTCTGCAAATTTGCCGTTGGCCAGTTTGCGCAGGGTGTCGTTTTGGCGGCGCATCAAGGCGACATCGTCCACCTTGCTATTGGCCGTGGCAAAATGATCGTGCCAAAGCAGGATCAGTTTCTCACGCAAGGGATCGGGACCGAACAGCAATCGGTGAAACCAGGCGGCTTTGAGGCGACCGATCTCGGACTGAGTGGCCGCCGTGTCGAATAGAAGAGCCGAGGTGTCTTCGAAATCTTTCTCTACGCGCATGGCGGAGCTGCCGCCAAGCAATCGGTCCACGGACGGAACCGGACCCTCCTTGAGATCACGCTCTGCTTCTGCCCAGGTGGCGCCCAAGGCCGCGCGTCGATGCAGGTGAACAACCCGGCGCAAATCCCACGGGTTCTTCGTATCGGGGACATAGGCTTCCCAGAGATTTTCGTTCATCGATTCCTCCTCGCTTCGGGCCTTGCGGATTCGAGTGGGATCAATCCAGGTTAGGAGTGTTCGCTGCCAGTTTTGCACGCGCGGCGGGCACTTGTTGAATTCACCTCTTCAGTTCGATTTTCAACGTGCCCAAATCGATCGTGTGGCCCGCCTGGATCGCCACGTTTTTGGCGATCGTGGCAGCCTTGAATCCTTCACCTACCGCAAGAAACGCGAAGTGAGAACAGCCCGTTGGGATATGCGGAAGTTCAAAGGTCCCATCCGGTTTCGAAAAGACCATTCCCCCATCTTGAAGAGTAAAGATGCCTCCTCCGCTTGAATGGGTCCAGATTTGCAAAGACTTGAACGGGGCGCCATCTTGGTCGGTCAGTCTCCCTTTGACCTTGGCGCACTTCTCCAGTTTCACGGTCATGGGCACTGGGGCATTGTCTTTCCAGGCAATTTTTACAATCTTACCTAGATTTCGTTCGCCATGGAAAATGAAGCACTCACCATGGCTATCCGGCCACTGATTTTTCACTTCCAATTCGCCGGTTTTCGACGATTCGCCTTCTCGAGCAGCGATCTTGCAGCCTGCAAGCGGTTGGCCCAGTTCGTCAAGAATCGTCAATCGCGCGGTCATCCCAGCATCGAGAGCGATATCGCAAGTCCCCTTCGTGGCTCCCTGGGGCAAATTGATTTCCTTCAATGCGTGAGATGATTTGATGTTTGCCGGACTAGGGGATGCGTAGGTGCGGAACATGCCATCTTTCATTCCGCTAATCTCGCTGGCGCCTTCCCCCCAATTGAATATCTTGCCGGGAGCATAGGCGGTCACGATGGCCCGGCCTGGCAAACCAGCTATGCGATATTTCCCCTCTTGATCGGCGATGATTCGATACGGATCCCCGTCCATGTCTCCATTGCGATGGAATTCCGGACGGTTGAGGGTGTTGGGATTGTCGCGAAAAGGAAAATACTGAATGCACGCCTGGACCGGCTTGCCCGTCCCCTTTTCCGTAACTCGGCCCGAGATCCAGATGCCTTGTCCCAGGGCCAGGTCCAGGGACTGGGGGCCAGGCCCCCGGCCGGAGGGGATGGTGACCGTGCGCATCAAGTAGGGAATATCCCCGGTGGGAAAAAACTTGAGGACATTGAAATCGGCCTTGTGGGGGCCATTCCCCAGAGGCAATCCCGCGAGTCGGTAGCGGCCTTGCGCATCGGTTTTGGTCCGAAGCCTGTTCTGGGGGTGGAAAAGGGCTCCGGCCAGATGGTCGCTTGCGATCTCCACGCCGGCAATGGGATTTCCTGTCTTTGCGTCTCGCACCGTTCCCTCGATCGCCCGTGTCGGCGCGGCCGGAAACGTGAAATCCTTCCCATACACGGTGTCCTTGATCGGCGGCTTGTCCAACCCTGTAGGAGGCGACAAATTCCGCGAGAGGGGCGCCATGGCGCGCGTCGCCACCGTGAGCCTCTGGTAGGCGATCGTATCATGACGCAGTTCGATCTCCGCGACGCGTTCGGCGCCGACGCCGCGAAGGGTAAATCGCCCATCCTCGTCGGTGCGGATCGCCGCTTCGCCATTTTCTTGAATCCCGGGCAGCGACATCCCGAGCATATAAAAAGTATCGTCGCGCATGGCTCCGGATTTGACCGCCGCGATCCAGCGATCCAGATTCTCGTTGAACTTGGGACAGGCCAGACTCAGGAGTGTCACATTCACCCCCTCTACCGGTTTACCTTGCAAATCGATGATTCGGCCCTTGATCGGATACTCGGGGACCAGGTTGAGAACCAGCTCTTGCATTCGACCGATCTCCTGCAGATCTGCCCACTGGGTGCCGTAACCGTCGGCCTCGGCGGCAATTTCAATGGCCGTTGAGCCAAACGAATCTTCATCGCACTCTCGGTATTTCAATTCGAATTTGCCGTCCTGGTCAGAGACTGCCGTGCCAACCGGAGCCCACTGCACCGCTGACGTGCGGTACTGACGCCTCACGGAAATCCTTGCTCCGGCCGCGGGTTTTCCTTCGGGAGTTCG
The DNA here is from genome assembly GCA_965226945.1 of Gemmataceae bacterium. Classification (GTDB taxonomy): domain Bacteria; phylum Planctomycetota; class Planctomycetia; order Gemmatales; family Gemmataceae; genus SYLG01. Next base: position 7,193,492 of record OZ245717.1, read on the forward strand.
CACCCGTCCGCGAACGATGAGTTTGCCTTGATGGTTCTCTTTGGAAGGAAGGGTTTTGCGCTCCGTGGAAGGGATCGAGACTTCGTCGTTTTTGGATTGCGATGGCAACGAACTTCGCGGCGCGGCTTGCACCAACCCGATCGCCAGCGCGCTTATTCCGATGATCGCCAAGATGACCGTCATCAAGGTCCTGCTGGTTCCGGTAGAAAGCAATCGGCTCCTGTCCAGGATGCGGGTGACGCGCCTTGCCAAAATTGAGCGGTGCGCAATCATTGCGACGCCGACGGTTGCCATGGACACACCCGCAGACTCGGCGGTGGTAACGAGGCGATGAGCATACTCGGCACGGTCGTGACCAAATTCCACGACCCAGTCATCGCACACTTCTTCCGCCGTCATCTCGATGCGGCGGGACAAGTAGCCAAGCAAGGGTTGGAAAAAAAACAGGGAGGTCATCGACATTCGCAAGTGGTGCCAGGGAACATCGCCGCGCACCAGGTGAGCGAGTTCGTGGGTCAGCACATTGCCAATTGACGGGGGATCGTTTTCCTCGGGCAACAGGATGGCGGGTTTTCGCCAGCCGGTCAGGCAAGGTCCGGGTACGAAGGGAGTCAACAAGACGGCCGGTGCGGCGATGCCCATTCGACCGGACAGGTCCTTGCAAGCATGAGATGTGGCCTCATCGGCCGGGATGGCCGTCTGCCTGATGCGAGCAAGCCGCCGCCAGGAATGCGCCAGCCGCACGCAGCAGACTCCCGAATACGCAAACCAAAGAAGGCTGAAGGCGCCGGCCGCATAACCCCACGCAGTGATGGAAATCGGCCGAGCCGGTTGGACCTCGCGCGTGAACCCTTGCAAATCGTGTGAGGGTGCGTTGGTGCTTACGCCCGCGGAAACAGAATTTGCTGGCCTGGCGGGATCGTGCTGGGAATCGCTTTGATTTGCAAGGTTGCCCGTTGAAGCCGCTGGTCTGCCAGTGCCAATTTCCCGATCGCTTGCCGATCCACGCTGATCAGGCCGTGGGAAAGTGGATTGTATAAGGGAAGAAGCGGCGATGGGCGGCGCGAGAACCGTGATCCCATTGGGAACCGGCCGGTTCCACGTTTGGGGAAGGGTCAGGGAATAACCCGTGACGCCCGAGGCGGCTAGAAACCAGGAGAAAAACGGGCAAAGTACGATGGCGGCCAGCGTGGCGCGGTAAACGATCGACTGCGCCGCGGCACCCCATCGCGACAACACCCAGGCCAGCGTCAAGCCGGTCAGAATGATCAGCGTTGATTGCACAAGCCAGGTCAGGGCGAAGCCGGCGATCACACGGGCCACTTCCAGGAAGGCGATTTCCAGCGAGGGGGAAAACATGGCCGGCTCCTAGCGTTGGGTGTGGCGATCGATCAGTTTGCGGATTTCTTCGATCTCTTTTTTCGTGATCCCTTCGCAATCGAGGAGGTGAGCCACGAGTTTGCTTGGGCTGCCTCCGAAGACGCTCTCGACCAGATTCAGCGTGGCGGTTTGCTTGAAGTCCGCTTCGGGGATGAGAGGGAAAAAGACAAAGGTGCGTCCCTCCGGCTCATGGGCCACGGCGCCCTTGTCCTCCAGAACGCGGAGCATGGTTTGCACGGTGCTATGGGCGATCGGTTCGGTCAGGTTGATGGTTTCGGTGATTTCGCGGGCCGAAGCTTTTTTCTTCTGCCAGAGTACTTGCAAGATCTGAAGTTGGACATGCCCCCATTGCATGGATCCCATGGCGTCATTCCTCCCTGGCCCGGTGCAAGTATCCAATACGTTAGATTTAATTGGTTAAATGAATCTTGTCAATGGTTTTTTCAGGAATCGGGCTGATTGGTCATTGGAGGGAACACGGCTGGAAGCCGGCGAGCGGTGTGGCGTCAGCCCACTGATTCTGAGCCTTGCCGCGGGGAGGGTGCTGGTGAGGATAGACTGTTGCGGCGTCCGAATGTGCGGACTTCGGTGAGATGACGGAGTGTCGGTGCCTGTCGTAACCGGGTAAACTCCCCCGAAGACCGACTGATTCCCAAAACTTCAAAACGAAACGATTGCCGCAAGTGCACGGTTCGCAGAATCAGGGGGCTGACGCCACCCCGCTCTCCTTACCGCCTCGCTTCACTGTACTGTTCGGAGGGGCGATAACTGTTGCCGGCACTCATTTAGAGGCCGGGAATTTCTCCTGCCTTCCTCCCTCCACGCCTCCGCGTCTCCGCGTGAGAAATGTCCTATTGCTGCTTTTTCGCATGCCTTTCGGTTGAATTCATCCACCTGCGCCTACAGGCCAGCCAGGGCAGCGCGCCTGCCATCCTCTAGAACAACGATCAATCATCCAATCCAATGTTCTCTTCTCCTGTGAGAGGACCCAGTCGATGGCCAGGCCGAAGAAAATCCTTAACGATCCGCGCCATGCCGTTCCCGAGCTGCTTGAGGGGTTGGTCGCCTCATCCCACGGTCGGCTGAAGAAGGTCGATGGCGTTACGGCCGTGATGCGCTCGTCACTTCCTCCTGACAGGGTGGGTCTGCTCATCGGTGGCGGTAGTGGTCATGAGCCCCTGTTCCCTGGCCTCGTCGGCGAAGGGATGGCTGATGCGGCCGCCTGCGGGCATATCTTCGCGGCGCCGTCGCCCGATGTCATCCTGGCCGTCACGCGTGCCATCCATCGCGGGCGGGGGGTGCTTTATCTCTATGGCAACTACGCGGGCGACAATATGAACTTCGACCTGGCGGCCGAGATGGCGGCCGAAGAAGGCATTGTCACTCGGACCATCCGCGTGTGGGACGATGTCGCCTCGGCGCCACGTGATCGTTTCGACGATCGGCGCGGCATCGCGGGCGACCTGTTTGTGACCAAGATCGCCGGAGCCGCCGTTGCCCAGTTGAACGACCTCGACGAGGTCTGCCGAGTTGTCACCAAGGCCCGCGATCAGGTCCGCACGATCGGGGTCGCCTTGCAGGCCGGTTCGTCTCCCGATACCGGCGAGCGCACCTTTGAACTGGGAGAAGAGGAAATGGAAATTGGCATGGGGCTGCACGGGGAACCAGGCGTTTCGCGAGGAGCCCTTCGCCCCGCCGACGCCCTGGTCGAGGATATGCTTGCACCCATTCTGGCTGATTTGCCCTTTCAGCGGGGCGACGAGGTCGTCTTGCTCGTCAATGACTTGGGTGCCACCACCTGGATGGAACTGCTCATCGTGGCGCGCAAGGCGCATCTGATCCTCAAGGAAAGAGGGATCGCGGTTTACGACACTGTGGTCGGGTCTTTCTGCACCTGCCAGGAGATGGCGGGCTGCTCGATTTCCCTCATGAAAGTGGATGCTGAGCTAAAGCGGTTTTATCAAGCGCCGGCGAGGTCGCTGGCGCTCACAAGAGGGGAGAATTCATGGGAATAATGCGAGGCATGCGAATTATGGGAAAAAGCAAATACTCGGCAAAGTCTCGGCTTGAATCCCATGCTTCCCATGACTCCCATCATTCCCATTGCCTTACCTTCAAGATCAACAAAAGAACTGACCACCGTCTCAGCAAAAAGGGTAAAGGATGAACCGAACTGGGTTTTCTGTGGAAGAGATGCGCGCGATGCTGCGACATGTCGCCGTCAAGATGGTCGCGGCCAGGGATGAGTTGACCCAGGCCGACAAGGCGGTGGGCGATGGCGATCATGGCGTCGGTATGGCCCGCGGCTTTGAAGCGGTGGGGGTGATGCTTGAGGGGCGTACCTTCGCGTCGATCGACGAATTGCTCAAAAGCGTGGGCAATACGCTGCTGGCGGAAGTGGGCGGCGCGGCAGGAGCCGTGTTCGGCACCCTGTTTCGCGGCGGAGCAAAGCAGTTAGTTGGGCAGTCGCAATGGGATGGCACGACGCTTGTGAAGTTTCTGGCCGATGGACTGCTCGCCGTTCAGGAGCGAGGCAAGGCCAAGCCCGGCGACAAGACCATGATCGATGCCCTTGCGCCGGCTGCAAGCGAGGGAGCGAAACTCGTTGCCGATCCGGCAGCGCCACAGCTCCCTTTGGGGGAATGGCACTCGGCGGTAGCCAAGGCAGCGCGCGAGGGCATGGAGCAAACGAAATCGATGGTGGCGCGCATTGGCAAGGCGAAGACCTTGGGCGAGCGCTCCCTGGGCCATGCCGATCCCGGAGCCCTCTCCCTATTTCTGATCCTTGAGGCGATGGCGGAATTCGTCAATCAGGTTGGGTGAGAAATCTTGGGTGATCAATCTGTGTTTTGGTCATTGCAAAGGGTTCAAGAAGCTTGGCCAAAAGAGGGAGTCGAGGAGAGCATTTCTCAGATGGGGCCCAGCGCGTTGAGGCTAGCGATGTCGCCCCTTGTTTCATCGGATCTCCCAAGCATTTGGTAAGCCCTGGATCTGCCGACCAAGGCTCTTGCGTCCTTTGGGTTTAACCGCAGTAAATCAGAAGGGCGCTCGTTTCCCGATTCAGATGTTTCTTCCAGACTCCCCGCACGAAGCGACCCGGTCGGGAGCTTGATGGCCTCAGGTTTCAGGAACGCGCAGGCCGTTGCTCTTGAGGGGGTGGCGCGGTGCGCCAAATGCCTTCTCTTTTGCAATTCTGGAGTGGAAATGGGCCATTTTTAACAACGGCACCGGACTTGCTCCCTCGTTCTTTCGAGTCAAGGAATTGCCGGTTCACCGGAGTCGCTTTCTCGTCCGTCTCTGGCTTGGCGGGCCTCGCCGTGGCGAGGACCGCAACGGGAGAAGTTGCCGGGTCGAATTTTAGGAGGATCGAACATGGCGGTGGCGCACAAGGACTACAAGGAAAACGCAAAAACGGAGGGCGTCGTCTGGGGCGCCGCATCGGAAAACATCCGGCCTGGTACGACCGAGGCCGCTTTTGAACGATGGGCGCATGTGCATATCAACTGGTCGGCGATCTGGGTTGGCGCCCTGGCGGCCTTTGCCCTGCTTGTTGTCTTCGGTCTGGCAGCCACGGCGCTTGGGGCTCATTTAGTGGGCATTGAGTACCGGGTTGTCGATGTTAGAAAAATCAGCGTTTGGACGATGGCAATTAGCATCAGCGGCGCTTTCTTCGCGGCAGTGGCCGGAGGCTGGGCCGCCGTCAAAATTTCGGGGATTCTCCATAGTGAACCGGGGATGATTCATGGCGCCATCGTATGGCTCTTGACCGTGCCGTTGCTTCTTTCCGCTTCCGCCGTGGGCGTCGTGGGAGGCTGGTATGCCGGCCTGGGGCCCAACCCCGCGGTGACTGCCGCGGCCCCCTACACCCGTCCCGACGCGCTGGCCGTCAATGCCACGCAGGCGGAAATTGCCAACTACCAACTCCAACAGGCCGAATACAACCGCGAAGTGAAGCAATGGCGTGAAGATACGCCCAAAGTGGCGCGCAATGCCGCGCTACTTGCCATCACCGCACTGCTCATGGGGTTGATCGGAAGCGTCCTCGGTGGCTGGATGGGATCGGGCGAACCGATGGATTTCAGTCACTACCACACGCGCGAACCTCGCTTTCGTGTGTCTTAGCAATCGTCTGAATTACGGGTGTTTTCAAGTTTGAAAAAGGAGTGATGTTATGAAGATCTGGAAATTGGTTGCGCTCTGGTTGCTCGGTGTTCCCCTGGGAATGGTGGTTTTGCTTTGGGCTGTGTTCGGCGTCGGCCGATAGCAACCACAAACCCCGCCCACTGATGGAATGGATCGGTTGGGTGCGAGGTTTTCGATCAAGCCATGGGCGGTTTCTTGTGCCACGAGCACGGCACGGGAAGTCGCTCATGGCTTTTTTGTTGGTTAGTTGGCTGGGCTGAAGTGTTGATTGTCTGGCCTGGAGGAAGAAACGCAATTTTTCACGCGGAGCACGTGGGGAGAAAATTCAGAGGAGAAATGGACATTCAATCGCAAGTTGCAAAAGGGATCTTTGGGCCAAAGCGAATCGCAAAGACCCTTGCTATTTTCTCCGCGTCCTCCGCGGCTCCGCGTGGAATCATTTGAACTCGCCAATCAGCCCCGGAATCCGAATTTCTCCTCGGTCCATTTATGGGTTATTTTCTGACACCTCTCCACCTTCAAGACGCCGTATCAGTGATGCCAACCCATGCCGTGGCGGCACAGACATGAGCGGGTCTACCCCAATCCGTTTGCCCTAACTGCATGAAATCCAAGGGATTGGATGAGGAACGGCAAACCTGATCCAGTCGGTGCGCGATCGCATCCGAAAATCCCTGCGGAATTTTCTACCACCTGCGTGCAACGGCTCATTATGGTGTGGAAGCGCTGCCTGTCACCCAGGAAAGAAAACCTGGCAGTGGCCGGACACGATGGCGCCAGGTGTTTAGGAGCGCCTTCGACTCCAGACAAGACCCCGGTGCGTTGCCGGCCCGGATACCTGGCATCCCCAAGCGGCTGTATTTTGAGAATCCGCTGTTGAGTCATCTCGTTCTTGATCTCTTGTATCGGTTGATCGTCTTCGGAGAGAAGCGAATGCGCTGGTGGCCATGGACCTGGGTAAGGAAAAGCGATCTGGACCATCTGCGCCATCGCGATGCCATCGGCAAGATTTCGGCCCAGCAGGCGATGAACGCGTTCGCCGAGGTGAAGGAGTTGAAAAGGCAAATTCGCCAGTTGGAATTTCGCACGACCTCAATCGTGACTTCGCAACTGAAGCGAGGCGATCTGCTCGTCGTCGAGTTGCCGTCTGCTTTGTCCGGCGACTCGAAATATGTAGGCGACTTGGAAAAGCAGATTCGCACCTGCCTGCCGCAGGTGGAACCGCTCTTTTTGCTTGATGGTGTTCGCCTCAAGGAGATCGTGCGCGTGGAGGCGGGTTCGTGGACCTGACCGTGATTTCAGGCGGCCAAAGCGGTGCCGATCGTGCCGGACTCGATGCGGCTCTGGCCTGCCGCTTGGCCACCGGAGGCTGGATGCCCAAGGGTTTTCTGTGTGAGGATGGCCCGCGCCCGGAATTTGCCGCGAAGTACGGGTTATGGGAAATGGATTCACCCCACTACCGCGATCGCACTCTGGCCAATATTCGCGAAGCCGACGCAACCCTTGTCTTTGCCCGCCACTGGACCAGTCCGGGCACCCGCCTTACGGCCGACATGGCGGAAGAATCGGGCAAGTCTTTTGCGTTTATCTGCCTCAAGGAAATCGAATGGACGGCGGAAACGCTATCCGCCTGGATCGCTTCCCAGGGAATCATGACCCTCAATGTCGCCGGCAATCGTGAATCGAAATGCCCGGGTGTTTATCAATTCACTTTCGATTTGCTGGTTGAGACCTTTCGGTTGCTCAAGGTCGTCGAGGTAGAACGCGGCTGTGTTCAACGCGGCGGGGCACCCTTCTTTTGATCGCTTCGGTCGGTTTTGCTGGAAGGATTAGACTTAAGATGCGCAGCTCGGTTGGGGGACATGCCTGTCGTTGCCCTCATTTGACGCCGCCTTGCGGACCAGGATCACGCCTGGCTTCAGTGATCCAAAGGTCATGAGCATCGCGACCAAGGTGCTTCCCGCGGAAGTGAGCCGGACGACATCTTTACAACCGCTCGCCGCGAATGCCCGTGTGTATTCACCGAGATGGCGGATGTCCTTCACAATTGCGCGGCCGCCTGGTTTCATCACCCTTGAGATCTCACGAATCGCTTTCTCACGGTCGGCTGGGTTGTAGAGATTATGAATCGCCCAGCAGGAGACGACGAGATCGAACGACTCGGAGGGAAATGGCATCGAGCGCATGTCGCCTGTGATCACTTCGACGCGGTTTGCAACTCCTTCGCGGCGGGCGTTCTCAAGCGTCGCTTCCGCGCTGTTGCCCGACAAATCTTCGGCCTGCCAAATGTCGATCCCAGTGGCCCGACCGGTTGTCAGACGCTTCGCCGCGCCAATGAGCATGAGGCCGCGGCCGCAGCCGACATCGAGCACGTTTTCATCACCCCGTAAGTTTGCGCAATCGAGCAGCCATTCCCGCGCATGAATTTTGCCAATCTTGCTGCTGTAGACCATCCAGGAGCCCGTGATTGCAAAGCTGATGAAAAAGCCGATACCGGGGCCAATGAGAAATAGAGGGATCCAGTTGACCAAGGCGGCAAGCGCTACGAATAACCCGGCGGCACTGAAGAAGAAAAGGTTACGCACCACACCCGGCGCATCGAGTCCGTAGTCGGGCCGTGGGAATTTGCGGGGCGCTGGAGTCGGTGCGACGGGGCTGAGCGAATTGGGCATCCTATTAGACTCCTGTGGGGCAATGCAGGCTTCGTGTTGATTCGATTCCTTCGCGACTTGGACCCATGTCGATCGATTTTGTGTGCAGGCCGGATGGAAGCGAGCATTTTCAAATGGAGAAAGTGGCCAGAAGCACCAATGCGATGGCCCGAGGACTGATGGGCCATCGCCAGAGAATGGATGTCAGCCCTGTTTGCGGCGGTTGATGTCGACAACCTGGGCGAAGTCGGCATTCGCCTTAGGCGAAGGGGCTGTGAAAGTAATGTATCAATCTTGCGACTTGCGGTAATAGTAAGAAGGAAAGATGGTGACGGCCGGTGCGGTATCCGGGTCGCGAGGGAGCCAACATGGCAACGAGTCCGGTGGCCGAGGTGATTTCCAGAGGATCGACAACTGTCCTGCAAAGCCAAGGCGAGGGGGCGGCTATTGAGGCAACCGACGCCCGACTTCTGGAAGACTACCTCGATGCGAATGATGAGGCGGCACTCGCGGCACTGGTGCGCCGTCACGGACCAATGGTCTGGGGCGTTTGCCGGCGTGTCCTTGCCAGCCACCACGATGCCGAGGACGCGTTTCAGGCCACCTTTCTGGTCCTTGTGCGTAAGGCCGCATCCATTCATCCAAGGGAAAAAGTCGCAAACTGGTTGCACGGGGTGGCGCACCAGACGGCACTGAAGGCCAGGGCGACCAGGAGCATCAGAAATGGCAGGGAAAGGCAGGGGGGCGAGATGCCGGAATCAGGAGCAATGCAGTCGCAATCTCTTGCCAGTGGTGAGCCCAAGTTGGGAACGGCTCAGTGGGTGGTTCACTGGGGCGAGGTGCGCGCTGTTCTGGACGACGAAGTAAGCCGCCTGCCCGACAATTACCGCGCGGCCGTGATTCACTGTGATCTGAAAGGCGAAACGCGCAAGGTGGCGGCGCGCAACCTGGGCGTTCCCGAGGGTACGGTTGCTGGGTGGTTGGCAAGGGCCAGGGCCATGCTCGCAGCCCGGCTGGCTCAGAGGGGAATCACCCCGCTTTCGGCGGGAATGCTCGTCGCAGTCTTGTCACAAAACGGGGCCAGTGCGGCATCGGTCGCGGTGCCAACGCTGTTGACGGCGAAAACGATCCAGGCCGCGAGCGTTTTCGCGGCTGGGCAGGCAGCGAGTTCGGCGGCCATCGCCGTTCCGCTCGCTGCTCTTACGGAAGGAGTGATGAAGACCATGATGATGAGCAAACTCAAGTCGGCCTTGTCCGTCGGCTTGTACCTGGGTGGGCTGGCAGGCGCGGCCATCTTTCTCAACTGCTGCCCGGCCGAGGCTCAAGAGGGCACGGAGAGACGAACGTCGCCGTCCCAAAAGCGATCGGAAAGGCTTAGCCCATTGACTCGAGAGGGATCGGATCGGCTTAGCCCATTGACCCGAGAGGGATCGGATCGGCTTGCCCCCCTGACCCGAGAGGGATCGGAAAGGCTTACCCCCCTGACCCGAGAGAGATCGGATCGACTTACCCCTCTGACCCGAGTGGGATCGGATCGGCTGATTCCATCGTCCCGAGAGGAAGCGCCAAAACTCACGCCGCCGGTTCGGGAAGGAAAGGAAAGGCTGACGCCCTCTGACGCGAAGCCGAAGAAAAAGGAAATGTCTTTGGACAAGGAGAAAATTCAGGGAATGTGGCGCATCATAACTGCGGAAGTCGATGGCGTTCGCTATGGGGAAGGTCGCGAAGAGATGAAAGAGGATCGGCTTGTCATCGAGAAGTCCACATTCACTTTTTCGAGCAAGGAGAGATCCCTCCTTACCGATCCGGCGCCAATCGAGATTGTTGCGACGTTCGAGTTGGAAAACTCCCAGTCGCCCGGATCGATGGTTTTTCGATGGAAGAAGTCGTCGAATGGCAAGGCGGTTCCTTTTGCCCAGAAAGCGATTTACGAACTACAAGGGGACACGCTGAGGATTTGTATCAATAGCGGAGCCATGGAAACCGAAGTGCCCACCGATTTTTCGGCCAACAAGGGCAGCAAGCGGGCCTGCTGGACCTTCAAAAGAACTCATGCCTCGAACAACAAAGATGCCAGATCGAGTTTGGGTGAACGAGTGACCGAGCCGGCCTGGCAACTCGGCGAGCGACTGACCGCGCCAGCCAGGCAGCTTGGCGAGCGAGTGACTGAGCCGGCCTGGCAACTCGGCGAGCGCCTGACCGCGCCAGCTAGGCAGCTTGGCGAGCGAGTGACCGAGCCGGTCTGGCAGCTCGGCGAGCGGCTGACCGTGCCGGCGCCGAAATAGGGCCAGGATAGAAACCGAGGACCATGTGCTGCCTAGGTCAAAAACCGGACGGGCACATAAGGCACCCCTGGAGGGTGCCGGGTTCGTTGCCGGAATCGAAATGAAGAGGCTGTTTGCGGGTGACACTTCATGACTTGAAGCAACTCAAATGTGACCAAGTAAAAATGGGGTGGCTTACGCATCGACGATCCCTGGCTCGATGGGCTTTGAAAGCGACAGATCGATAAAATCGCTTCCGCTCGACCATGGAGATTTGCCGGTAATGATGTCCTATCAAAGTTGGATTTTTCTCGAATTTCCATGAGACATCCGCGCACGCGGATCAATTTTCCTTTTGACTTGGCCTGGCTCGGTCAGAGATTCCCATCTGGTTGATCTCAATCGCGATATTTCTTGATTTTTACAAGTAATGCTTCGGCGATCTCAACGACTTAGCTTGTATGCAGGGAAGCACCCCTATGGGAATCATGGGAGGCCTAGGAGTCTACTTTGGAAACCGATTGGAATGCCTTCGTGCGAAGCCATGGTCCCGCGGTCTTTGGAGCCGCTTGGCGGATCCTGGGTCAGCCGATGGACGCTGAAGATGTGACCCAGGAAGTGTTTCTGGAAGCTTTTCGGTTACAGGGCAAACAGAATGTCCATCACTGGGGGGCGCTGCTTCGGCGGCTTGCCGTCTGCCGCGCTCTCGATAGAGTGCGGCGCCGAAACTCGATGGCTTCCTTGAATGGCCTGTCATTGCCGGCGCTCGACGACAGCGCCGAACAGCATGCCATCGCCGCGGAACTGGCGGCACGGCTGCCCGAAGCGATCAGCCGACTTCCTGAGCGAGAAGCCGAGGTCTTTTGTCTTCGGTTCTTTGAAGACCTTTCCAACCAGCAGATTGCGCACGCGCTCGAGCTGCCACCCGGAGCGGTGGCGGCGGCGCTGCATAAGGCCAGATGCAAACTTGAAACTCTATTGCACCCACCCGTGAAATCAGGAGAGCTGTCATGAATGATGAAGCTAATGGGGAGATGGACAGCGAGACACCAGACGGAACGGATACGCTTCTGGACCTATCAAGTGATCTGCGATCCGCAGTCCTATGGGTGAAACAGCGACCTATTCCTCAGGCGACGATGGAAAGGGCGGTTGGTGATGCACTGAATTTATCCGCAAGAACGAAAGCGGCGAATCCAGAGCGATCAAGAGTTCCAAGGTTTATGCCCTGGTTGGTGGCTGCGGCGATGTGCATCATGGTGGCAACCTGGTTATTTAGGCCGACCAATGTATGGGCCGAAGTGTTGCAATCCACTCAAAAGAAACCATGGATCCATGGGACAATACGTGGTTCCGACTCGGCTCAGGTGCGGGAATTTTGGATTTCCGCTACGCGAGGACAGTGCGCGGCCCGTTCAAAAGACGAGATCATTGTGGTCGATCGTGAGTTACAAATCGTTGAACGTTACGATGCCTCGGCAAAAAGCCTGGTTCGCCTACCGATAAACAATGGCGACTTGATTCAACAAGAGCAATTCCTTGAGCTTTTCGATGGTGTGTTTCGCGGTGAGGTCAAGCTCAGGGGGCCATTCTCGGGATTGGTGCTCCAAGGACAAAAGCAGAAGCGAATCGAGAGGGACGGAAAATCATGGAATGAATTAGAACTGCAATGGTCGGGGTCGACGGAGGGCAAGCCCAATGCTCAAATGACCTTTCTGATTGATCCGCAAACTCACCTCCCGCAATCGATGGCCGGGAGGTTTGGGAAGGATCTGATCGAGTTCACTTTCGATTATCCCGAAAATGGACCTGGCGATGTCTATGCCTTGGGAGTGCCCAAGGACACGAAGCTAGTGGACCGGGTGCCTAAGGGGGACATGGCGCGGATTCTTGCAGGCCTAAAGGCCGGTCGCAATCGATTTGATGATTATCAAGCCATGGTCATTGTTTCACCATCGAAAGAACTAAACTTCGATAAAGGCACAGGTTTTGGCACGGTATTTTTGGTGTGGAAAAAAGGAAAGAAATGGCGTGTCGAAGTTGGTTCCTCGCCCTTGTTGCAAGCCAGTGCGCCTGCCGCGGGAAGCGCCCGGAAAGAGTGGGTGCGAGATTCGTTCAAAAAAAACACTTTTGAAACGATGAACTTGTGCGATGGGAAGGCAGTTTATCTTGGCGATATGAGGAACGGTGAAAACAAGCGCGATCGCTTTGATTTTGTTGCCCCCATCGAACAAAGCGATCGTCTATTCGGACAGGCAAGGAATGCCATGCCTGAAAACTTATGCTATCCCATCTGGTTTCCTCAGCCAAGCAGTTGGAGCGAGGAGGAGATTCGCACGTCCCCAGGAGAGGGCCCGGTGAATTCGATTTTGGTGACTTCACGCTTGAAGGTTCCGTCAACGGTTGATTCCGGCCTGAATCGTTTTTTTCGATTTTGGGTCGAACCGGCGAAGGGCTATGCCGTGGTTCAAAACGATATTTTGGCGGCAGACCCGGCCGTGAAGCCACCAACGAATCGGGATTCCGCTCAGGTCATGGATAAATGGGAGCAAACGCCCTCGGGTGTTTGGTATGCAGCGCGAGTTGGAAGCGGACCAGTCAAGCAGGGACCGAATGCGCGGTGGACTTGGCACCACTTCTTTCTCGATTTCAAAATTGATCTGGGGGACGACCTGTTTCAACCTCAGAAGCGCACAGTGTTTGGCGACATCTACCCTGTGGGACCATTTGGGTCTGACCCAGGGGCTAAATGAACATTCAATCGAGGGGCGTTCCCCCATGAACTCCCCGCGATTGATTCCACTTGAGCCATTCTGCAACGGAAAAAAGGTCATCGGTAAGGTTAAGGGATTCTAAAGCGATCTTCGCGAAAAGCGGAGGCGGTGGCTGGTTGATGTTTGGCGGCAAAACCACGGACCCTCGTAAGAAACCAACTGGAAAATCGGATAAATGCGCCAATAATGATCTGGGCTTCTATTGGCCACAACAATGAGAGCCTGGTTTCTATGTTTACCAAGCAGGAACTGGATTCCGAGTTTCCCAGGCAACTGGCCTTGGCGCCCGTGCCCATCGATGTCTTTGCATTCGATCACTCCGATTTCGCTCCAGAAACCAAGCAGTATTTGTGGGTCTTCGAGGGAAAAAAGAATGCCGTGGGCACCGCGCTGGCGTTGTGGATCGAAGCGATCATTGCGTTACACGATAGCGGCTGGCCGTTTCATTCCCGCCATATGGAGTGCATTTACAATGCGATCGACAAAGTGCAATTTGCAGAGAAGATCAGCAGTTTCACCCGAATGCTCGAAGAGCGCTTCCTTCGGTTCTATGTAATCTCGACCAGTTTTTGTGGGGAATGCACATGCACGACGAATGGGACGAACATAGTTTTCTAGCGGAATTGGCCGATTCCTTCGTTGCGATTTTCTTCATCGGCACGAAATGGACTTCGCAATGGCCTCCCTTGCCCGGACGTCAGCTCAATCCGCTCAGCGGCCCATCGCCGCAGTAATTGGCATTGCCAAATTGCTTCACCCGATGGCCAAAGGCATGCGCCACGGACATCAGCAGCCGGTTATGCGGCACGGAAGGAAATTTGAGCGAGCGGCCCATCCGCCATCCCAGTCCACCGCCGACGAGCACGAACGGGATATTTTCGTGGCTGTGCGTATTCCCCTTGCCCAATTCATTCGTCCAGAGGATGGTCGTGCTATCAAGCAGAGAGCCGCCGCCGCCGCCCGGTTCGGGAGTGTCCGCAAGACGCTTGGCGAGGTAGGCGATTTGCTCGCAATACCAGCGATTGATGCGCGTCAGTTCTTCCATCGCCTGTTTGTCCGAATCGGGTTTGTGCGAGATATCATGATGGCGGCCATTGATCTTGAGCCACGACATCACCGTGTCGCCCGTCGAATAGGCATATTGCAAGGTGGCCACGCGCATGGAATCGGCGGCGAAGGCTCGCACCATCAGATCGATCTGCATGCGGCTTAAGCGCGGCATGTGGGCATCTTCCTGTTTCACCCCCGCTTCGAGTTTGGGGGGTGCTAGCGGATCGCCCGCGATTGCCGCCTTGCGCGCTTCCTTGATCTCTTTTTCCATCTGGCGCACCAGCGTCAAATGTTCGTCCAAAATCTTGCCGTCTTCGCGGCCAACTTGGGCACGCACCGTACGAAACTCGTCTTGCAGGCCATCGAGAACACTGGCCAAGTTCTCCCGGTGGCGTGCACCCCCGTAGAGTTTGTTGAACATGCGGTAGGGATCGGTGATGGGAGTGACCGGCTTATTCGCGTCGGCATAAACCAGACGCGTCCAGGTATCGGCGCGGTCCTGCACAAGCACGCCAAATTCCAGCGAACCAAAACGGGTGCGCGTTTCCGGCTTGCTTTGTAGCAGATTCTTGATTTCCTGGTCGATCGAGCGGCCGCGCGACCAGCCCGCCGGATGTTCCGAGCAGCCGCCAAGTACATTGCCCGGAAAGAGCTCAATGCCTGTCAACAAACAGCCGATGCCTCGCATGTGCTGATCGCCATTGCCGCGAATTTTGTCGCTGACCCCGTTGAGGATCAGGGTGCGGTCCCGAAACGGGGCCAGCGGCTGCAAGCTCTCCTTTAAGGTGAACTTGTCCCCTTCTTCGTCAGGCCAGAAGGCAGTCGGAACCACGCCGTTGGGGCTAAATACGACGATCAGCCGCTGTTTTTTTGTATTCACGGTGGCCGCGTTGAGTCCGGGCAAATGGAGCACAAACGGCGCAAGCGCCGAGCTGACTCCGAAATTGCGCAAGAAATCTCGGCGGTGGGCGGTGGGGGGCGTCATGGTTTTCTTCCCTGAGTTGAGGCGGAAGCCTTGGGAGGGGTTGATTGAGAAACGGAAGGTGGGGTACTGGCCGCGAGCGTGGCCATACTCGCCATCAGCCGGCGCAGGTCGCGATCTCCCGCCAAAAAATCGCGCTTCAAGTTGGGCAAGGCGTCGGGGCCGTGTGCCCGGATGGGTTGCATCGTCGAGAAATAAAACAATTTCTCGATGATCGCGGTTTGCACTTCATCACTGTCGACCAAGAACCGGGACAGTTCCTTCGCTCCGTTGAGCGCTACCGATTGGCCGCCGCGCGACTGGTACGATCCGTTCGCATCGATCGGTTTGCCGTTTTCCGTGGCGTGCAGGCGGCCCAGTGCATCGTAGCGCTCCAGGGTAAAGCCCAGCGGATTGATCAGACCGTGACAACTCTGGCACGACTTGGCGCCCGTCTGCAACACGGTGCGTTCGCGCGTGGTCAGCTTGGGATGCAAGTCGGGCGGCACGGGCGTCACCGCGTCGGGCGGGGGATTGAGCGTTCGCCCTAGAACGCTACGCGCCAGGAATACTCCGCGGCGAATCGGCGAGGTCGACCGCGTGTCGGCAAACACTGCCATGATGTAGGGGTGAGTAAGCAGGCCTGCCCGATCTTCACTTTTGATCGTGACCTTTTGGAACGAATCGCCCGCCACTCCTTGGGCACCATAGAGCGGAGCAAGCTTCGCATTGAGATAAAGAAAATCGGCGGTCAAGAATCGGCGGAAGTCCATTGCTGGTTCGTGGAGTAAATCTTCCAAAAAGAGATCGAGCGAGGTTTTCAAATCGGCGGCGACCGCGCCACTGAAATCGGGGAATTCCAACGGGTCCTTGCGTAGCGCCGGCGCGTGGTCCACCTTGAGCCACTGCACGAAGAACTCCCGCATCTTATTCTCAAAACGCGGGTCGTTGCACATGCGCCGTGCCTGCTCGGCAATCTGGGCGCGGGTTTTCAGCTTGCCCGTGGCGGCCGCGTTCAAGAGCGTATCGTCGGGAAGCGAATCCCAGAGAGTGAAGGAAAGGCGCTCGGCCACGCCGTAAGAATCGACACCCGTCCCGGGCAATTGCGTGTAAAGAAAGCGCGGGGATTTGAGCACGAGCAAAACGACTCGCTCGACTGCGGAAGCCACGTCGGGGGCGCTGGCAAACGGCCGGTCGATGTAGAGGGCGCGTTGTTCCTTGGCCAGCGGGCGGCGAAAGGCCCTCTCGGCGAAACGGCCGCAAAATTCCTTGAGTGTTACTTCATGCTTTTTCTCGATCTCGGCGAAGCCGCTCAAGTCGCCGATGTGGCTGATCACAAAGTCGACGGCTTCAATGGCCGCGTCGGTCGCGGCCTGGTCCCATTCGGTACTCACGGAGGTGCCGCGCTCGATCCCTGTGCTGCGATCGTCGGGAGGGAAGGGCGTTCGCACGACAAGCGTTTCGCGCGGCTCTGCCGGAGATAAATAGGAGGTGGGAATGATTTCCTGGTTGCGCCCAGGCGGTTTCCAGGACAGTGTGATCGATGCCGGCGCGATCTTTTTGCGCAGTTCTTCGGGTTTCTTGACCCCCTGTCCCGCCTTGGTGAAGAAGAGCTGCACGGGATAATCGCGACCGGCAAGCAGGCGGACAGTGCCGCGAAATTCTGTCTGGTCGCCAGATTGGATCCAGGCATCGATCAGGGCGGTTTTACGGTCGTTGACATGCAATTTGAAGCTGTTCGGCGAGCGGACGGTGAATTCATAATCGCCGGTAAGGGGCGCTCGGATCGAGCCGTTCCAGGAAATGGCGAACTCGGCAGGGTCAAACTCCCCCTGTTTGGGACTGCCATCCTTGAAATCGAACGAGATCTGCGGGTCGAGCCGCTCGAAGACCTGCTTGCCGTCTCCGTTCTTGTTCACAGTTGTGTAGTTGCCCTTCAGTCCCCTGTCGTTCGATCGTGCCGGCGGTCCATAAAACGCGACCATCAGATCGGCGATCGTTTGGGCATACTGACGGCCTGTCAGGCGGGTGGTTTCGATGCGTGGGGGATGGAGGCGAAGCTGAGCCTCGGCAGAATAAAACGCGCCGTGGATGTAGCGCGCCACTTGTTCGGCCTCATTGGCTTTTAGCAGTCCCGGCTGATCAGGCGGCATCTCCTTACCGATGTACTGGCCGAGTTCGTCAGTGCCTCGATCACCGGTAAGAGCTTTTGGGTAGTGCTCGGTCGATCCGCCACCATTGATGCCATGGCAACGGACGCAGTGCCGTTGATAGATCGTTTCACCAACCGGCGCATCGGCAGCTTGGCCGCTCGATGCCATGAGGAGTAGCCAGACTCCTGCGTGGAAAGCCCGCACTAGATCAGTGCGTTGTGAGAGGGGCATTGGGGCGCTCATTCTCCTGCTTAGGTCCTTGCCCATGGGAAGAAACGATCAACTTGTGCGGGAGAGTCGCCTATTCGTCGAGGGAGGGAGTCGAATCCAAGAGGAAAGTCGAGGGTTTCGGATGGAGGAATTGTAAGATTTCAGTCGTGGCCGCGGTAGGTCCCATGGGCAATTTCATGAGCAAGGGAGGAGAAGTATGGCGACGGTGACCGGATTCCAGGCCGTGGACGTTGACGGCAACCCGATTCTATGTCAGGCGCGCGGAAACAATGCCGCATTCCAGTGCTTTGAGTGTCGCGGTCCCATACTCGCCACATTCCTTCCTGGGCACGAGGGGTCTTCGAAGAATAAACCTTGCACTTGCCTGTGTGGTTGCCGGTATTGGCTCGTGGCCGACGAGGCCAACCAGTGGCTGGTGGTCCATGCCGTAGAAGACGGTCAAGAAGCGAATGGTTAACGAGTGGCTCAGATAGGCGACAAGGACAAGGGTTGCGCGGAGGAAAGAGGGGGCTTCGCCTGATGATCCACTCCGTGAAACAACGTCTCCTGCTCGGCGCTTCGGCCGACGGCTCTGAGAATTTCATCGAGCGGAATGCACGCGCAGGAGCCGGCGGATTCGCTCTTCTTCCATTCGTCGAAGTCGCGAGTGATTTCTTGAAGCTCTTCATCGCTGCAGGCGGCATATCGGGTTGTGAGCGCCTTGAGCTTGGCCGACTCGTAGCTTGAGAGCGATGGTGATTCCGGCTCGCTGATCCATTCCAGATCGGCGTGGAGCCTGCGAAAACAGCAGGCCCAGATCGGCGGCGGCGCGTGCTCGCCCATGATTAATTGGTGAAGTTCACGCAATTGCGGACCGTGTTTCGTGGCGATTGCCTGATCGCCGGTGATCGAATGCCCTGTCTCCTTGATGCTCTCGCGGTCGGCGATGTAAAGTAATTTCAATAGGCGAACCGCGCTTATTTGCGCTGTGCCATGGATTCGAAATAGGGCCGCCACGGCCTGCATTGCATTGGGCAGATCGATGGAATTGAGCATGGGCGCTCCTATTAAGAGAATTTGCGAACGGAGAATTGCACCGCTGTAGAGAAATCGCCTTGAGCGATCTGTTTCGTGGCTTTTTCCGCAGGCCGATCGCAAGCAAAAAGAGAAGTGGGTCTATGCGATCGATCGCACGATGGGAGCTGCGGGCTGGCTGGAGAGCATCGCGCCGCCATTCTCTAGCAGCCCGGTTGTTCCTTAGGCCGATTTCCTCCGGTAGGCGTCGAAGTGAATCTTGAGGAAGCCTCGGATACCGGCGGCGGGCCGGTAGTCGGGATAGAGTTTTTGAAACGCCAGTTCCGCGTCTTGAAAGCTCGATACAGGCAAGGCCTCGCAGCGCGACAAGAGGTAAAGCATGCCGATCGACGGACCGCGCGATTTTCCCGTGTTGCAATGAACGAGCACGCGCATTTCCGCAATCAGGCTCTCCTCGATGAAATCGAGGGCGGCGTCGATGATCTCCTTGTGGATAAAGGCAGGATCGTCAACATCGATGATATTCAGCATGAGTTGATCGCCCCGCTGGGCGACCAGGTACTCCGGGTTGTCGGAGGGAGCGCCCCGGTGGTTGTAGCGCAGGGCCTGGCGGTGATACGGTTCCTTGCAGGCGTGAACGACGCGCCAGCCCACTTCGTGGCGCACCTGCGACTCGAAATCGACCTCGGAACCGACGAACAAGTTGGGATGAATCTGGATCATGATCGCCCCCGTTGGTTTTTTACCTTTTTTTATCTTGGTTCTTCCGTTTTCGCCGTCGATCGGCGCGATGTTCACCTACCTCTTTCCGCTCGTGCTCGTTCTTTCTTTGGGTGAAATGAATTGGGTTCAGAGGTGCAAGCAACGCGGGCCAGAAAGGACTCCCCTTGGGATCATTTTATCCTGCAAGGCTGATTCATGTTACGCGCGCCAGGCGGCAGTCGGCTTAACAACGCCTTTAGCCGGGCAGGTACCCGGTCTGACATCCGGAATTTGGGAGAACGGCACAGTTTGGGCTCAAAAAATGGTTTCGGCGCTTTCACAAAAGCTTCATCGCGAAGCGCGTCCTTCCTCAAAAGGACAAGGTTCTCATTCGCCGGTCTAAGTGCAATGCGGGCGGATATTCCAGCGTCTTTCGCTTGATCGGCTAACGCGCTCCTCATTTGGCGTTGTTTTGATTTTCTTGACTGTCGGACGACGCGCCCCAAACTATTTTTTTGGCAGCGCTCAGTACAGCAGGGGAAAGAACCAGTCCCCTAAAAACCAGCTGTCCCTTGAGCCGCCTGGCGCGGATTTTAAAAAGGATGCGTGGGAAGCCACAAACCGATTCCGTCTCATCCCATCGTTGAGGTCAGGCTTGCTTGGTCGACTCCTTGAGCAGGCTGTCCAGATCGAGGCGGCGCGTGTACATGATAAGGTCGCCGGCGGGGGTTCTGGGCCAGGCTTCTTGCGGTCGATCCCAGTAGAGTTCCACGCCGTTGTCGTCCGGGTCGCGCAGGTAAAGCGCTTCGCTCACGCCATGATCGCTGGCGCCATCGAGGGCAATCCCGGCCTCCATGACGCGCTTGAGGGCGTCGGCCAGATCGGCGCGCGTGGGATAGAGAATGGCGAGGTGGTAAAGGCCGGTGGTCCCTGGCGCGGGCGGCTTGCCGCCCAGACTCTCCCAGGTGTTGAGTCCAATGTGGTGATGATAGCCGCCTGCTGAAACGAACGCCGCCTGAGAGCCATAGCGCTGCGTGACTTCAAATCCCAGTACGCCGCAATAAAAGCGCAGGGCTCGCTCCAGGTCGGCAACCTTGAGATGGACATGGCCGATCCGGACCTTGGCAGCAATGGGCTGATTGGTATCTGGCATTTGTTGATCCTGGCCTCATGGCATTTCAAGCATCCTGCCTGCCCAGTCTTCTTATCGTTGGCTGCGAGCAGATTCAGCAAGGCGCCTGACCGCAGTAACCCTACAGCAAAATTTTGGCCCAAGAATTTCGCCGCCAGTGTCCCATGGCGTGGGCCTGTTCGTTGAGTCCTCTTCGTGCGGAATGTGCAATCGGAGATTAGAAGGTGGCCCCTCATTCCTCTGGCGAAAACAGCCCGGGCATTTGCTTTCCAGGCTATTTTCTTCAGAAATTCTGTTGGGCTTGTCGATTTGGCCCGCACCCGTTCGACCATCGAGTAAGGGCAGGGCCCATCGGTTTGCCAGGTAGGATCAAGAAAGAAGCGCGTCTTGCGGAAAAAGCGCAAAGAGCGAACAAAGCAAATACGTGAGGGGAAAACATGCGAGTCATGGTGTTTGGCAAGGCTACCAAGGAGACCGAATCAGGAGGGATGCCCTCCAAGGAATTGTGGGAGGCGATGGAACGCTTCAACGAGGAGTTGATGAATTCTGGCATCGTGCTGAGCGGCGAGGGGTTGATGCCCAGTTCCGCTGGCGCTCGGATCAAATACTCAGGAAAAGAGTATATCGTCACGGATGGTCCGTTTGCCGAAACCAAGGAAGTCATCGCCGGCTATTCGATTTGGGAGGTGAAATCGATGGAGGAAGCGATTTCCTGGGTGAAGCGTTCGCCAATGGGAGAAGGCGCTGAAGTCGAGATTCGCCCGATTTTCTCTTATTCGGCCGAGGACGTGAAGGAGATTGTTTCTCAAGATCAATGAGATCGGCGAAAGCGGATGGAGGCGCCTCAGGGCGCCTTGGCCCTGGGCGGCAGCGGTTCTTACGGAGACGGCACGGCCGGATTGCCAGTAGGATCGGGGTTGTATTCCAAGAGATCGCCCGGTTGGCAATGCAAGGCCATGCAAATCGCTTCGAGCGTGGATAGCCGAATGGCTTTGGCCTTGCCGTTTTTTAGGACGGAAATGTTGGCGATCGTGATGCCGACTTTTTCGGCAAGCTCCGTGACGCTCATTTTCCGCCGTGCCAACATGACGTCGATGTTGATGATGATTGCCATTCAAAGTCTCGCTATACCGTTAAGTCGTTTTCGGATTTCAGTTCCACGGCATTTTGCAAGATCTTCTGAAGGACGAACGAGGCGGCAGCGACGACGACGGCGCAAAAGATCAAAAGAATGCGCATGGTCACACCCGGCGGCCGGTCTTCCGGGTCGGTCACGACAAAGAAAACGCTGCTAAAAACCACCAGGCCAATGATGGTAATGGCGCAATAGTGGATCGTGCGCAGAGATTTTACAGCCGCTGGCGAGAAGATTCGATTTTGATCAGCATATCCCAAGACTCTGAAGGCATGATAGAGACCTAAGAAAAAGGGAAGGGAGCTCAGATAGACATAAGCCAGAAAGGGATCTTTGAAATAGACCTCAAACCAGGTGGCGTTCTTGTTTCTGCCTTCGAGGTGGGGTTCCCCAAGCAAGAAAGCGAGGGCGCCCACGCCGAGCAATACAAGCACAAATTGAAGAAACAGAGTGGAACTTCGTTTCATGGGATGGTTTCCGTTGCGCCTCTGCCAATGACGAATGCCCGGAGGGAGATCGGCTCGATACGGCTCGAGGCGAACCGTCTCCTCTCTCGTGGTGTGGTGTTAGCCTAGCTTTGGATTTATCGTAAGTCAATAAAAACTTATTGTAAATCGTGAAGGCGTGGTCTGGCTTGCGTCGGTGGGAAGGGGGGGTGGATGTCATTGCTGAGCAAATCGCGGGTCCGCGGTTCACGGCAGATTGTCGGCTGTCGCAAGGTTTCATGGGGCTAAAGGGTTGCAGTCTTGAAGTCGGAGGTCCCGCGATCTGGAGGTTGGCGGGTATTGCGCAGATCATCGAAGAGTGACAGCGCGGTGCAGCGGCCTTTGCCTGGTGTGGGGGCTTGGGCTTTGAGGAATTCCGGGGCGGATGTCGATTTTGTCGTCTCTCATTCGATGATGAGATAAGCGCTTTGTGCATCTGGTTGCCAAACAATTCCCGCCGAAAAGCAGATCGCGCGCATCAACGAGGGGCGAACATGAGGGTCATGCAACAAGTCGTGGCGAGCAACGAAGCCGCATTCAGTGGTTTCAAATCTCCGAGGAATGCTTTCATGCCGAGTTTTCTCAGCACAAGTTGGTTGCTGTGTCTGTTCGTTGGGGCGCTGACGGCGGCCCAGGTCCATGCGCAATCGCCTGGAAAGCCGATGCCCGAGGAGGCTGGGTTCTCGGCTGCCGAATTGCAGAAGATCGATGGCCTCATGCAACAAGCGGTCGAACGCAAGCAAGTTGCGGGCGCGGTGGCCCTGCTCGCTCGAAGCGGAAAGCTCGGTTATCTGCGGGCCGAGGGATTTCAGGATGTGGAAGCGGGCAAGAAGATGGCAACCGATTCGCTCTTCCGCATCGCTTCGATGAGCAAGCCGGTCACCAGTGTCGCGGTCATGATCTTGGTCGATGACGGTCGATTGTCGGTAAACGATCCCATTTCGAAATATCTCCCCGAGTTCAAGAACCCGCAGGTATTGCAATCTGGAGCTGCAAGCGATGCGAAGCTCGTTCCCGCCAGCCGGGAAATCACCATTCGCGATCTGCTAACGCATACTTCGGGATTGAACTATCGATTCATCGCGCAAAAGCCTTTTGCCGAACTCTATCACAAGGCTGACATTTGCGATGGTCTGAGTCGCCCTTCCTTCACGATGGCGGAGAATATGCGCCACCTGGCCTCATTGCCCTTGCAGCATCAGCCGGGGAGTGCTTTCCAATACAGCCTGTCCACCGATGTTCTGGGCAGGCTCGTGGAAGTCGTTTCTGACCAGAGTCTTGAGATGTTTATGCGCAGCCGGATCTTTGAGCCGCTTGGCATGAACGATACCTATTTCGATTTGCCTGCCGGCAAAACCGATCGCCTTGCCGTGGTCTACGAGCCAGGGGAAGACAAGCGTATTCGGCGCGTGGGCGAGAAGCCGGTCCAGCAGGGCGAACTCATTTATTCTGTGACCAGCCCCTACCAGGGGCAGCGGGGCTACTGTTCCGGCGGAGCGGGTCTGACATCGAGCGCGGCCGATTACGCCCGCTTTCTTGGGATGCTTTTGAACCATGGCGAGGCCAGCGGTACTCGCATTCTGAAAGCAGCCACCGTCAAGGAAATGACGAGCAATCAGATTGGCGATCTTGCGTGCATGTCGCCGACCGACCGCTTCGGCTACGGTTTTGGCGTCGTCGCAGGCTCGAATGCGGACCAGATGGCGGCCAATGGCTCTTACTACTGGGGCGGGTTCTACAGCACCACCTTCTGGGTCGATCCGGAGAAGAAGTTGGTCGCTGTCTTCATGACCCAGCTTTTCCCCGGCAGCCACCTGACTCTGCATGAGGATTTCAAAAAACTCGCCTATAAGGCGATCCGGCAAAGCAACTGATCGGCTTGTCCCAGTCGCTCATAAAAGGAGCTCCTCGGCATTCTTGCCGAGGGGCTCCTTTTCGTTGGGAAACCTCAGTTGCGACCCGCCCGCAATTTTCAGGTCGGGTGATGGCAACCTTCTGCCCATCGCTTCACTGGCTCCGGGGCGAGGCAAGGGCGATTGCCGCCTCAGGATTCAAAGAAAATCGAACCCCGGGGGCTTGACCGCATTAGTGTATTAGAGTAATAATGCACATATGCATGCCGGCACTTCCTACTTTCAGGTGAACCCCTCCTCCGGCGTGCCGATCTATCGCCAGTTGATGGATCAGGTGCGCGCGCTCATTGCCAGCAAGCGCTTGGCGGCAGGAGACCTGCTTCCTTCGGTGCGACAAGTCGCCCAGGATCTGCAAGTCAACCAGATGACCGTGTCCAAGGCCTATTCGCTTCTGGAGCGCGACGGGGTTGTCGAACGCTTGCGCGGCCATGGTATGCGGGTCCAGCATCACGCGCCCAGGGGAACGGTCAAGGAGCGGCAGGAGGAACTGCGGCCGCTATTGGAGCAGGTGGCCGCCCAGGCCTTCCAGTTGGCGCTGTCTCGGCAACAGGTCCTCGCCGCCCTCGACCCTCTGCTCAAAGAACGCGGCCCAGAGTGATCTGGCCCAGAGTGACCTGGCCCAGGGTGATCTGGCCCGGTTGCCAATAGGTGACTCGCACTTAGGTTCGATCAGTGAAACGGCATGCCATCACAGGAGTGAAACGATGCTCGAACTGCGCGGAGTCTCGAAGAGCTTTGGCGACAAGCCGGTGCTCAAAGAGGTCGATCTGAGTTTGCCGGAAGGCTCGGTGCTGGGCCTCGTGGGCAAAAACGGCGCCGGCAAGTCAACCTTGCTCAAATGCGCGTTGGGTCTGCAATTCCCCGAGCGCGGCGATATCCGCATCCTGGGCGAGCCGGCTTCGAAGCTCAGCGCGGCGGGCAAGGAGCGGCTCGGTTATGTGCCGCAGAAAATCGATTTCTATCCGTGGATGAAGATCCGGCAAATCGCCGCCTACACGGGTGCCTTTTATCCCAGATGGAACCGGTCCCTGGTTCAGCATCTCCTCGAAAGTTGGGAGCTGAATCCGCAAGAGCGGGTCGGCCTTTTGTCGGTAGGTCAGACGCAAAAGTTGGCCATCATCCTGGCACTGGGCCATGAACCGGACCTGCTCGTCCTCGACGAGCCTGCCGCCAGCCTGGATCCCATCGCCCGGCGGCAGTTCTTGGAAACACTGCTTGACATGGTGGGCGAGCGCACAGTCCTCTTGTCGACGCACATCACCGGCGACCTGGAGCGCGTTGCCGACCGCGTCGCGGTGCTCAAGGACGGCAAGATCGTCTACAGCAATGAACTCGACTTACTCAAGGACAGCGTGAAGCGCATGCATGTTCAGGCTTCGGCGCCGCTGCCGAACGGTTCGTTCCATGTGCCCGGCATGTTGCACGCTAAAGTGACCGGTCATGAGGCGGTGGTGAGCGTGCAGGATTTTACGACCGACCTACCCGACCGCATTGCTCAGCAATGGTCGGCGTCCGTGACGGTGCAGGACCTGAACCTTGAGGACATTTTCCTGGAGCTGCATCATGAGTGATTACCTCCGCATCGCGAGCGCCTACTTCAACAAAGTGACCGTGGCGGTCTGGTGCTTTCTGCTGATCTGCCTGCTCGCGATTTGCACGGGCGAAGAGTTCGCGCGCAATTCGGGTGGCGTTCTTGGCGGCGTGCTTTCCCGAAAATCCTACATGGCCATGTTTGCCTACTTTAATGCCTGCCTCCTGGGCGTCTTTTTGCGAGGTCACATCGCTCATCCGTGGGCGACACTCCTTCCCCATTATCGCACGAAGCATCTTCTGGTTGCCGCCTCGATCGCTGGAATTCTGCTGGCGCTGCCGATGTTCTTGATGGGTTTTGTGGGAACCAGCGATGTCGCGCCGTCGAGTGTGGCCGTGATCTTCCTCACTTGCCTGGCAGCGGGGATGTGGACGCTGCATCAGCCGCTTTCTGGCTTCTTGGCCATTCCTTTTTTGGCCTTTGTCGCGCTGCCCGCGTCCTCCTTCCCCGCGCTCGCCGCCTTCCTTAAGGGCGCGAATCCCCTCGTTACCTTGGTGTTGGCCTGGATCAGTCTGGTTGCGCTTGGCGTCCTGGCCTGGCGGTTGCTGACTCTCAACGAAGGGAAGTTGGAATATGCCATGGCTCGTTTGTGGGGAGACTTATTCCATGGGCGGACCCAGTCCTTTCAGGAGCAATCGAAGATGTTCACTGATTATCTCTCCGCGTTGCCAGCGGATCAGCGAGTCACCTGGAAGGATTTCGACCCGTGGAAAAGTTCGTTCAACAACTTGAAGGAACTCGACGGCCTTTCTGTGTGCAGCGAGCGGACGCTCTGGCAGCGTATGCAGCTATGGCGGCTAGGGACCACTTTGGCGCCAACATCGATATCCTTGGGGCGCCTGATGTTGACCACGCCGCTCTTCATCCTGCCTTTCGTGTATCTTCCAGCATGG
This sequence comes from Gemmataceae bacterium, assembly GCA_965226945.1. Taxonomy (GTDB): domain Bacteria; phylum Planctomycetota; class Planctomycetia; order Gemmatales; family Gemmataceae; genus SYLG01. The sequence goes on from OZ245717.1 coordinate 7,219,964, forward strand.
GTGGGCGCGGCCTTGCCCGCCAGGGATACGGTGGTGATTTTCTCCGTGCAAGTGATGATGAACCCCTTCCATATCTGGCTTTTCTGGTTCATGCGCCGCAATCGTCTGGGATACGAATCGCTAAGACCCAGAACCCGGCAGGAATTCGTTCAAGAGCTTGGCCTGACGCTCTTGTGGGACCTGTTTCAGTGCTGGGTGGGCGGCGTGGTATTTGTGGCAATCGCCGGGGCCATCTGGGCGGCGGAACTCTTGCACTGGCAGAACCTCCTCTTATTCAGTTTCTGCACTGCGGCCGGCCAACTCGCGGTTTTCGCCATGGGCATCTGGCCTATCAGGCAGGGACCGGGGGCAGGCGTCTTATGCACGCTCTGCGCATTCCTGGGAGTCGCGCTCTGGATGGTCTCGACGATGAACGGCAGTATGGGCCTTATGGTTCCGGTGTCGATCGCATCACTGCTGGCCGGGGTGAGCGCGGTTGTCATCGCGATCGCCTACGGCCGCTGGTGCCGGGCGGATTTGGCTTGAGAAGAGTCTTTGAGGATGACCCGCTCAACTGCGGCAGATCAATCGATCCCGACGTCGTGCTCGCCCGAAGGCCACTGGTGCTTGCGTTTTTTGCAGTATTCGGTGAGGGCGCGCATCACGATGGCGCTTTTGGAGCGGTATTCCTTGGCGGCGATGAGGTCGAGTGCCGCGTGATTTTCAAGCGGCATCCACACCCCCAGCATGCGGCCGGTGTGGCGGTCTTGATCGTCCTTGCGCTTGGCCATGGTGAGCTCTCCCCTCTTTATGTCGCGCCTTCCCGCGATTTGAATTGCAGGTGGTGAACATTTTACATGGAGATTTGCATCCCGTCAATTAGCGTTAAGGAAAAGCGACCGGTTCTCTTTGGTGAATCGATTCTTTCACACATCACGCACCGAAATGGGCGGCCTGACCTCCAGGTTTGCCTGGCATGAGGTTGGCCGGCAAACCCTTCGAATTGCACGACGAGAATGCTTCTGGTCGTATCGTGAAAATATCGGGCCTGACGCCCGATCACTTCATTTCCTCTCGCACCGAAGGGTTTTGCAATGAAGACACATGGGAATGTCATCTTGGCGCTCGGGCTCTGTATCGGCATGGGGGTATGGACCCAGGCCGAGGATCCGAAGGCGAAAACGCCGGAGCTTCAGGTGCTTGAGCGTTACGTCGGGACCTGGGAGGAGACGACCGTGGCAAAACCCGCGCTCTGGACACCGCAGGAAACGACGACAAAAGCCTTAGGTACACGCCGCTGGATTCTCAATGGCAGCATGCTCGAAAACAAAGGATCGTGGAAACCGGGAGATAGAGAGTTCATTCAACTGACGACCTATGACCCCAACCAAAAGGAATACCGCCAATGGTATTTCGACCAGGACATGCCGACACCCATGACATCGCAGGGGACTTGGGACGAGGCCACGAAAACTTTTACATTTACGGGGACCTTCGCGGACGGGATTCGAACCACCAGCGAGCAGCGTTTTACGGACAAGGATTCGTTCTCCTGGACCCTGATCGCCAAGGATGGTTCCGGTAAAGTCGTTCTCGACATGGTCGGAAAATGCGTGCGCAAGAAATAGTCAATCTTGGGTGAGAATCCAGCGTGGTCCTACCGATCTAGCCTTCACTCATCCTGGTTATCGAGCGGGGTGGAATGGGAAGGCGTGTAAGCAAACGCCTGGAGCAGAAGAGTGGGCGGCTCCGGCGAATCTCCGTTTCGAACGACGGAGTTTGATGGCGGCGAGACTGTGGAGTTGGCGCCGACGGCTCCACTCACAACGAGGAGGAGCCCATAAACCAGAGCGCTGCCGGCTGCGATCGACCAGAATTGATCGCTCATTCCCAGATCCCTGGTCGCGCTCATCTTGGACTCCTTTGATCGTACACCTTCCATGCATCCATTGGATCGTTGATTTCTAGGAGCGCCTTGGCGCTCCTTATCAAAATGGGCGTTCTCCAGGTTGGGCGCGCCTGGGATACGCCCGTTGCGAGCCTGCCGCATGGGCGTCGCGGCAGCACCCAATGGATCAGGTTCCGCTTTGCTTTGCGGGAGCGACCGTTTCCTCAAGGAGCTGATCCCAGGCTTCGGGCTCCTGCAGCCTGGGATTGCCGGTTTTCAAGCGCTCAAAGGCGGTGACCTTATATTTCTCGGCGACCGGCATGTTCTTCCAGTCGTTTAAAGACAAGGGCTCTTCGGCCGGATTGCTCACTTGTTGTGAAGAGCCACAGCCCATGGCGAGCACTAGCAAGAGCATTCCAAACAGGGCACGACAATTCAGCGTCATCACAAGATCCTTATACCGCGGTCCAAAGAGTCGATTTCAAAGCCAAATTAATCAAGCGCGGCGATTTCGCGCATCTTAATGAATAGCGTCGATTTCGCATATCTTAATCAAGAGCGGCGATTTCGCCGCCGGCGCGAGTTCCCAATGCCTGGTAAACCGGGACGGTGATCGAATCGCGCACGAACCGAACCGAGGCGTCGGCAAAGGCAAAATTGCCGCCCGAAGTGTGCTGGCTGCGAAACGCACCGTAAGGTGTTTCGGTGTGGTTATGTTTGTTGAACGGGTGGAAAGTCGTGCCCCAGGAGTAGCCGATGTAGCCGTAAGCCCAGACGCCGCCGTAGGTCGCCGAAGGAACGCCCATGGGGGTGAAATCGGTTTCTCCGGCCAGGAAGGTGTTGGTGGTTCCGTCGAGGATGGCCGCCATGTTGGTCGGTTGCTTGTTGGGGCTGGTGGGAACGGTCAAGGGGTTGCAGATCGGGATGATGGCGCCGTCATAGGCGGGCTGAACAGTCAGGCCGTAGACCGACCAGTAGGGGTAAAGCACGGCATCGGGAGTTCCCGAGGAAAAAAGGTAGCTGCAATAGGCGCGGTTTTCCGTGCCTCCCAGGGGCGCGGTGGGCGGTGTCATCGTGGGGCAGGTGTAGGTCGGAATGAGCATTTTTTGCAGGCTGGCATTGGTGAATCCGTCGCCATCCGAATCGTCGGTGCTGTTGCGCGCGAGCTTGGGATTCCACCTTTTGGCGACGGCGTCTTGTTCCAGAAACGGCAGGATCAGGATGAAACCGGTCGCATAGGTCGAAGTCGATTCGTTCAACTGGCGATCGAGCGTGGCATAGGGGAATTTGCCGTTGGTTTCGTGGTACGTGTGCGTGGCCAGCGCGATCTGCTTCAGGTTGTTGGAGCATCTCATCCGATTGGCCGCCTCGCGGACTTTTTGTACGGCGGGGACAAGCAAGCCGATGAGCACGGCGATGATGGCGATGACTACAAGCAGCTCAATGAGCGTAAATCCGCCCCGAGGGGAATGGACCTTCAAAGGACACCTCACGTTGATTACCGGGAAAAATCGCGGAGTTGGCGATCGGTAGGTGAGCTACGGCATGACGCCGCGAGCATCCCGGACGGAGGCTAGAGCGATGAGAGATCGACTCAATGAACCAGTTGCTACTGAGACTCAATCTCATTAAGGTTCATCTTAACGCCCGCATGTCGCTTGTCAATGCCGCAAAAACCATCGAACGGAGATGGCCCTTCCATGCGATCGAATGACCCCCGGACTCGGCGTTCGCGCTTGATCGTCTCCTCGGTGATCCCGCAACCCTTGACGAATGACCGACGTTCCTCAAGATAGCGTTATGCTTAATCGGGAATAACGATGCCGGATGGGATCGAATCGATGCACCGTTTTTTCTCCTTCCTTGTTTTCGGTCTCTGCGTCCATGGGGTCCGCGGCGCCGAAGAGCCGAAGCCTGTTACCGCGGCCGAGGCGGTTAAATTGATCGGCCGGTCCAACTTGGTCGTGGAAATGGTCGTCAAGAAATCGAAAGAGCGGTTGGAAAAGCGAGGGATCATTTTCCTCGATTCCGAGGAAGATTTCAAAGATCCCAAGAACTTAGGCATCGCCATCTCGGCGGATGCCGCGGTCAAGTTCAAGCAAAAAGGAATCGATAACCCAGGCGAACACTTCAAAGACAAAGCCATCCGGGTGCGGGGGTGTGTCATGAAATTTGAGGAAAATCCCTATTTAGTCGTTCACGATCCGGCGCAGATTACTCTGGTTGAAAACAAGTAAAAATGTTCCATTGAACTGTTGTTCCCTTGAGATCGTCTCCATGCAATCGAGAAGTCATCGAAACGCATTTACCCTCATTGAACTACTTGTGGTGATTGCCATCATCGCAGTCCTCATTGGTTTGCTCGTGCCCGCCGTGCAAAAGGTGCGCGAGGCTGCCAACAGAATGAAGTGCCAGAATAACCTCAAGCAGATCGCGCTCGCGACGCAAAACTTTGAGGTTGCCAACGGCCGTTATCCGCCCGGCGTGACGATGATGTCCTTCGCCACCGCTCCGAAATACCGGGGCATTACTCTGTTCGTTTACATCGCTCCCTACATCGAGCAGGAGAATGTGACCCGGGATTGGAACCTGACCGATCCGCTGGTGAACACCACGCTCCCCGCACCGGGGCCAATGGCACGAACGGCGACCGTCGTCTCCACGTTCGTCTGTCCTTCCGATCAAATTCCTCAGAATCCCGTGGATACGGGGAGCACCCGCTTTTACGCCCTCACCAGCTATGGGGGCAATGGCGGCAGCCGTAGCTACGAGCCCAAGTCGGCGACAAACGATGGCGTGTTCTTCGTCATCGGCCCGGCCTCGGAAACCTTGCCGAATGGTCAGCCGATACGTGTTGCCGATATCGCCGACGGCCTGACGAACACCGTCTGTTTTGGCGAGAGAAGTCATTACGATCCGAATAACGATGCCGCCGCGGCAACCGTCGCTCCGCCCGGCGGAAGCTTTGCCAATCCGATGGGAAAGACTGGTTACTGGGCCAATTCCGGCGGCAGGTATGCCGCGGGAGATGTGACGATGAGCGCCTTCGTTCCCATCAACTATAAGGTGCCCGCGCCCCCCGCGGCCACCTATGAAGACATGGAGCGCAGGGTGAACGCCTTCGGCAGCCTCCACTCAGCAGGGGCCAACTTTGCCATGTGCGATGGCAGTGTGCGGTTCATCCGCGAAGCCATTGCAACGAATACCTTAAGGCAACTGTGTGTTCGAAGTGACGGCGAGGTGATGGGAAGCCTGGATTAACCGCTCGGCAGCCAGCCCTAGGGTCAACTTAATCCAAAATGAAGATAGGCACTTAGCCAACGAACCCATTGGCCCTACCTCGCGATTTGCCTGCGTCACAAGGGGGTGTGCTGGTTCAGCGTGAACTGGAAGAATTGGCTCAACGAGCTAATTACAAGTTGGCCTCAATTTGAGGTTCAAGGCATTGTATGATTGTTGATTTTCGGATCTACGGGTTCCTCCCTGGGTTTCTCGTTGCTTCGGATGTCAGCCAGTATGGGCAAGGGTACGGCGAGCCTTTTGCAAAGGTCGATTGCCGCGTCATACGGCGATTGACTCGTGGCTTTGGTCCACAAGTCCAAGGCGTTTCCAGATCGGCCGCATTTGAAGCAGTGGAAGGCGTTTTTGTCCAGGTTGGCCGAGAAGCATCGAGAGATTCCGGAAGTAGATCCATGAAGTGGGCATGGACCACGTCGTTGGGCACCTTGGCTGGTCGTGGGCTGGAATCCAAGCAACGATAACACGGCCGCAAGGCTCACGGCCGCTTTGACAGCAATGAAGTCGATGGCTGGCCGAACCGGCGCTGCGGACGGCCGCGGCGGCTCTTGGCGTTGAGCCTGACGCATCTGTTGGCGCCGCTCACGTGCTTCATTGAGCTTCCTGTCCCGTTCGAGGAAGATCTCCTTGTCCTTGCCATTGAGTCTGTCCTGGGGGGTGACATATCCGATCGCGGAGTTGAGGCGAACGGTGTTGTAATGGGCGGTGAAATCCGCAACCAGGCGTCGTGCATCTTCGAGGGACAGCGGCACCATAACCCGGATGCACTCGCCTTTGAGCGTCTTGTGCCAGCGTTCGATCTTGCCGTTGGATTGGGGGTAATACGGCGATGTTTTGACATGGGTCATGCCAGCAACGCGAATGAATTCCTTGAAGTCCTTGGCAACGAACTGAGGTCCATTGTCGCTGATGATCCGCGGCCGTGCATTTGGGTGGCTTTCGCGAGCGCGCTGAAGGATGGTTTCCACATCGGATTCCTCCATTTTCTCCCGGATTTCCCAATGGACGATGAATCGGCTCGCTCCGTCGAGAATTGAACAGAGGAAGTAAAAGGTGCCGGCAATGTTGAGGTAACTGACATCAATGTGCCAGTGCTCATGCGGGGCGAGCGGTTGAACGAAGCCCGTGCCTTTCTTTGAAGGCGCGGGTGAAGAACCGGCCAGCAATCCAGCGCGTTTCAACACACGATAGACGCTGGCCGGACTGCATGCAACAACATCGGCATCAAGCATCATGAACGTCAGGCGTCGATAGCCTTCGAGCGGATGAAGCCGATTGAATGCGCAGATCTTTTCCTTCTCATCATCGGTCAACCAATGATCGCGCGGCACCAGCGCATTGTGCTCGTTGACCTTGCCGAAGCGCTGCTTCCAATCGTGAAACTTGCTGGAGCCGATGCCGACCCAGCCGACAAAACGTGCTTTCGGAATCTCGGTCTTGCCATTCCAGAGGTTGATGAAATCAACAACGATATCACGGGTATCGTGAGGAACCCAGCAGCCTTTCAGGTCTCCCCAAGCTCTTTTTTTAAAAGGACATGCTCTTCCATGAGCTCAGCAAGCACGGCGTCCTTGCGCTGAAGCTTTGCCTCAAGCCGCTCGATCTTCTGGTTCTTCGCATCCTCGACCGCCTTCGACTTGCGGCCGTTATCGAACGCTGCGTGGCCGTTCTCAAAAAACTCCTTGAGCCACGCATAAAACTGGGTCGGGTAAATGTCGTACTCATCGCACAAATCCGATACCGCGACCTTGTCGATCAGGTGCCTCTTGAGGATGGCTACCTTCTCACTGCCCGAAAAATGACGCCGCGCCTTTTTCATCTCGATTCACCCTCAGGTTAAAATTAACCCGATTGGGCCGTTCTTCCAGTTCCGACTGAGGCAAAACAGGGGGGGGCGTCGCGGGCCGCTTGATCGAACATCTTTTAGGTATTGTCATGTTCGACATTGGGAAGGATCTGCCTGCCGAACGAATGCACTATGTAATGTCTTGCTGCCGGTCGATTCGATCGGACCGGTGTGGCGTGGTTTGCCCTGATTGAGTTCGTGATTGTGGTCCGCCAGGCAGACCTGCTTGAGATCGTTCGTGCAGGTCATCCGCTAGCCGCTTCGCGGACATTTTGCGCGCCCTGGACCAACAGCCCGACTAAGACCGCAATGATGGCGATCACGACGAGAAAATCAATCAGTGTAAAACACTTGCGTCATATTCATGGGTGCAAATAAATGGTGTTTGTTTAGGTTGAAGAAACGACTAAACTATAGCAACCTACTAACAAATCTTGAGATCGGAGAAAATCAACTACAAGAAAAGTGAAAGTTGTGAAATTCAACTTATGGTGCCTATTTATTGAAAAAGAAAATCTTCATTCAAAATTCTATGAAAATGAATTAAGATGCGATTTTCTTCATGAGGTAATTTTTCGGTCAAGTTGGCTACGATTTACCGGAATAAAATGAAGGTTTTTATAATGGACAAAAAAAGCCACTTACTTGCCGACGTCGGATCTCGCGATGAGTCCAGCATCCTTCCGTACCTTCAAATGTCGCGAGACGATGGACCGATATATTCCCAGAAGTTGGTCCAGATAGGTCGCCGAAGACCAGGGGTGCTCCGTCAGTCGATCCTGCATTTTGACACGGACGGCATAGAGCATGCAGCCCGCCAGCCTCGCCAGGTCGGCTGCTTTCCCCGCAGGGGAGCTTGGAAGGTCGGTCACGGCGCTGGCTTCCGTCAGGATTCCGAGGCTAATGCCACGCCTCCCACACTTCGCCAATGCATCGAGCGACCGCCTGAAGATCACGAAACCAAGCGATTCTCTCGGTCAAGATTTCTCTGAGTGGCAGAAAACTTCACTCCCTAAAAAAGAAAAAGATATCTCAAGGAAACGGTAGGTCTGTTGGAACGCCACATCGGACACGCCGCAGGATGTCACCCGCGGGAGGCCGGCTTGGGGGCGTGCTGCGACAGACGATTTCGCAGGGAAGCAATGAACGAATGAATTAACTTAGAACATTGAAATTCCAGCCACGCGCATGGCGTTCTTTCCAGTTCGACCTTTGGTAAGCGTAACCCATCATCAAGGGCAAGGCGAGTGTCGCTTCCGCATAGACCATCTGCTCATAGGCCAGGTCGACCTTGCCCCAGCTTGACGCTTCCTTGAGCGTGCTGCCCGAAAGCGCGCCGTCGCGCGAATCGGCCACGGTGATTTGTACGGCGTACTTATGCATGGGCGCCTCTTTGCCCAGGTAGTCGGCGGCAACCACGACATCCTGGGCGAAGTTTTTCGGTACGCCGCCGCCCACCATGATCAGTCCCGTCGTCGGGTTCGCGATTTTGCACTTGGTGAGTTCATAAAAATCCTTGGCCGAATCGATCGACACATGCTGCTTGCCCTGGCGCTCGTGCTGGTGGGCCACCAGACCGAAGCCGGCGGAGCAATCGCTAAAGGCAGGAATGAAAATCGGCACGCCGGCCCGATAAGACTCAAACACGATCGAGTCGGGGGTCTTGGGCCCCCTGCGATCGAGATACTCGCCCATTTTCAACACAAATTCGCGAGAGGAATAGGCGCCGGCAGGCAGGCCATCGGCGATCTCCTTGATCGTGCCGTCGCAAACGCGCAGTTCGTCTTCGTCGATCAGCGTGTCGTAAATCCGGTCGATGGCGAGTTCGCGAAGCTCGGCGTCGTACATGCCGGAGCGATGCTTTTCCTCCGCCAGATAATGGCGAAAACCAAGCGCCTCGAAAAAATCCTGATCGACGATGATGGCGCCGGTGCTGACGATGGCATCCACCATGTTGCAGCGAATCGCGTCCACGACGATTTTCTTGAGGCCCGCGCTGACGAGCGATCCGGCCAGGCAGAGGATATTGCCGCACTGCAAATCATCGATCATCATCCGCGTGATGTCCGCGGCGCGCCAAAGGTCTCTGGCGGAAAAGGCCATGTTTTTCATGCCATCGACCAGGGCGCTGCAATCGAACTTCGTCATGTCGAAGTGTTCAATCGTCGATTTCAATAAATCCGATTTCGTCGTCATGGTATGCCTTCAAATCAATGAGAAAAATGGTGTAAAATCCCGTGGAAACTGAAGAAAATTGGTATATTTCGGCGGTCTTGGCTTGCCGGTCGATTCGGCGAAAGGAGCCTCCAGGGCAGAAAAAGGCTCGGCGTTGTCGTCCTCGACTCGTTTCGCCACAGCGCTCGCGTCGTTTGGTTTGGCCTTCATTTTCTTTTCCTCTTTTGCCGGCTGCTTCTTCGCCACCTTCCCAGGTGGTTCAGAAACGCCCCGAGGCTCGCCCCAGAAAAGCCGGCCAAGCATCTCCACGGCAAAAGTGGTACCAAATGCCACCACCAGGAGGAACAGGGTTCGCATCTCCCGGTAGGGGGAGTTGAGGAGCGCCGTGTTTCCCCGGTTCCATGCGCTGAGCTGGCAGCCTGGAGCGTAGCGGCTTCTTTCGTCCTGCGAGCCGGATGCCATCGTGAATCGGTCCTCGATTGCTGGAAGGGGGCCCCCCCAGAGTTTTTTGGGGTCTTCCGCCTTCTCAACCTAGTGTTACGAATTTGTTTTGCGTAACATAATTTTGGCGCGAAGTTCGGCCTTTCCCCAAGGCCGGCGATGTCTGTTTTCCCGGCGGGAAAGAAGATGTCGAAACGGAAAGAAATCGACGGATTCCGGCCAAGGCAACAAGGTCCACGATCATGAGAAGCTGGCTAACGATTGGTTTGATCCTCGCATGCAACCAGGCATTGGTTCATGGTGGCGACTGGCTGCACTGGCGCGGGCCCGAACAAAACGGCGTCGCGCGAGACAGGGATCTTCCCGAGAAATGGACCGACGACACGAAAGATCCCGCTTCGAACCTGGTTTGGAAGGCGCCCTACGGGTCGAGATCGACCCCGCTTGTCAGCAATGGCCGCGTCTTTCTAATCAACGATGTCGGCACCGGGGTTGACGAGCAGGAACGGATCGTCTGCCTTGATGAAGCCACGGGCAAGTTGCTCTGGGAAAAACGGTTCAATGTGTTTTTGGTCGACATCGTCAGCAGCCGAGTCGGCTGGACCAGCCTGGCCGCCGATGCGGAAACGGGTTTCATCTACACGCACGGCACGCAGGGGTTTTTCACCTGTTTCGATCGCGACGGCAAGGTCATCTGGCAGCGCTCCCTAATCGAAGAGTGCGGCCGCATTTGCGGTTACGGCGGCAGACTTTCGAGCCCGGTGGTCGATGGCGACCTGGTGATCTTGGGTATGGTCAACGCCAGCTTTGGGGACCAGGCGAGGGGGGCCAACCGCTTTCTGGCCGTCGACAAGCGCACCGGAAAATCGGTCTGGTGGGCGGAAACGGGTTTCCCCATCAACGACACTTACTACTCCACTCCCACGATGGGAGTGATCGGTGGTCAGAGGCTGGTCATTTCCGGGGGCGGCGACGGCTACATTCACGCTTTCAAGGTACGCACCGGCGAGAAGGTGTGGAGCTATCCCCTTGCCGCCAAGGCGATCAACTGTTCGCCCGTGATCCACGGAAATCTGGTCTACATCGGCAACGGTGAAGAGAACTTCGACGATAACAGCGTGCAAGGTCTCGTGGCCTGCTTGGACGGCTCGGTCGTCGAGAACGGCAAGCCCAAGCTGGTGTGGAAGGTTGACGAGGTCAAGGCCTCATTTGCGACTCCCGCGATCTTCGATGGCAAGCTTTATGTTGCCGAGGAGAACGGGGTTTTGTTCTGCTTCGACGCGAAGACCGGCAAAGAACAGTGGCACTACCGCTACGGCCGCGCGGCCCGGGGGTCGCCGGTCTTTGCGGACGGCAAGATCTATCTGACCGATGTCAACGCGCGCAGCGTCATTTTGAAGCCCGAGGAAGGTTCTTGCACCTTGCTCCATCAACACCGCTTCAAGAGTGCCGACGGCAGCAAGACGGTGGTGGAGGTAAACGGCACGCCGGCGATCGCAAACGGACGCATTTTCCTGCCGACCGCCGAGTTTGTCTATTGCATCGGCAAGAAGGACGCGCAGAAAGCGACCGCCGACGCGATTCCCGCCGCGCCGGTGGAAGAGGCGGTGACCCAGGATACCCCCATTACTTTCCTGCAGGTTTATCCGGTCGATCTGACGCTGTATCCGGGGCAGTCGGCGCAATTGAAGGTAAGGGGGTTCGACAAGCTTGGCCGCTTCGTCAAGGAAGTGGAGGCCGACTGGAGCGTTCCCGCGCCGCCGATTCCGCCGGGAGCGAAGACGGGCCCTCCTGCGCTGAAGGGGACCGTGTCCAAGGGGCTCGTGCAAGTCGCCGCCGAGTTGCCGATTCAACAGGGGCCGGTCATGGCCACGGTGGGGAAATTGACGGCCCGCACTCGGGTACGAGTGGTTCCCGTTTTCCCTTATGCACAGGATTTTGAGAAAGTTCCCGAAGGGGCGGTGCCCCCCAGTTGGATCAACTGCGCGGGGAAATTCGTGGTCGAATCGAAGGACGGTTCGAAGGTGCTGCGCAAGACCACCGCGAACCCCAACCCTCTGGTTGCCCAGGCCTACACCTATTTCGCATTGCCCAATTCCTCTCACTACACGGTGGAATCGGATGTGATGGGCGGGCAGGTCGGGCAAAACCTGGCCGACATGGGCGTGGTCGCCAACCGTTACTCGCTAGTGCTGTCGGGCAACACGCAGAAACTGAAACTCACCACCTGGGACGCCCTGCCTCGCATCGACAAGACCGTCGACTGGAAATGGACTCAGGGAGTTTGGTACCGCATGAAAATCCGGGTCTCCGTCGACATGGGCAAGGCGCGCGTTCAGGGGAAAGTCTGGCAGCGCGATCAGAAAGAACCGGTCGAATGGACGCTTGACGTCGACGATCCGCATGCGAACGAGGAAGGAGCGCCAGGCCTTTTTGGCATTTCCGTGGGAGCGCTCGAAAATCAACTGACTCCCATTTGGTATGACAACGTCACGGTTTATAAGTCGAAAGAAAATTAATTGCTTTAACGTGTTTGAAATCTTTTCTTTTTGTTGGAAACATCATTCACTCTCATCACCAGGAAATAGGGTTGATGCCATGAACGAGAATTTGCAAGCAAGAGTCTTGGCGGTTGTACCCTTGGCCGCCTTCTGCGTGGCGTTCGGCGGCTCGATCGGGATGGGCCAGGACAACAAGACGGCCGTCGCGGAAAAGGCGGCCAAGCAAGGATCGCCCCGGCCCGACTGGACGATGTTTGGCGGCACAATCTCGCGCAACATGGTCAATCTTGACGAGAAGGGCGTTCCGACCCATTGGGATGTGAAGAGCAAAAAGAACATCAAGTGGGAAGCCAAATTGGGCTCACGCGCCTACGGCGGCCCCATCGTGGCCGACGGTCGGGTCTTTGTCGGAACCAACAACGAGGCGCCGCGCAACCCCGAGGTCAAGGGAGACAAGGGCGTGGTCATGTGCTTCAAGGTCGAAGATGGCGCCTTTTTGTGGCAGGCCATTCATGACAAGCTGGAAGCGGGCCGGGTCAACGACTGGCCCCGCGAAGGGGTCTGCTCCACCCCCACTGTGGAAGGGCCATTTGTTTACTATGTGAGCAATCGCTCCGAAGTGATTTGCGCCCGGGTGGAGGGGCTGACCGATGGTAAGAACGAAGGCGTGCGCGATGAAAAGTACCAGACGAAGACCGATGCCGACATCGTCTGGCGCTTTGACCTCATTCGCAATCTGAATGTTTTCCCGCACAATATGTCGGCGGGTTGCCCCTTGATCGTGGGCGACACGATCTACGTCGTAACGGGCAATGGGGTCGATTCGGGCCACCTTCGCCTTCCTTCCCCCGATGCCCCCAGTTTCATTGCCTTGAACAAGTACACCGGCAAGCTCTTGTGGCGTGATAGCTCGCCTGGTCGCAACATCATGCACGGGCAGTGGTCGAACCCGGTGTACATCCAAACCCAAACAGGCGCGCAGGTGCTTTTCCCGGGCGGCGATGGCTGGCTTTACTCGCTCGATCCCAAATCGGGAGAACACCTCTGGCGCTTCGATTGCAACCCCAAGGATTCCAAGTACGACCTGGGAGGGAAGGGCACGCGCAGCGATTTCATCGGCACCCCGGTCTTCTGGGAAGGGAAGATCTACATCGGCGTCGGCCAGGACCCCGAGCATAACGAGGGGATCGGTCACTTCTGGTGCATCGATCCGGAGGGGAAGGGGGATGTCTCGCCCGAACTGGTGACCGACAACACCACATCTCCACCCAAGACGAAGCCGAATCCCAAGTCCCGCGCCGTTTGGCATTTCGGCGGGACCGCGAGCAAGGAAGAAAGCGAGGAGACCGGCCGCGACTATCGCTTTGGCCGTACCATGAGCACCGCCGCGGTGCACGAGGGGCTCATCTATATCAGCGACCTCGGCGGTCTTTTTTATTGCATCGACGCGAAAACCGGCGAGCCGCTCTGGCGGCAAGACCTGGAAGCCCAGGTCTGGGGCTCCCCCTACTGGGTCGATGGCCAGGTGCTCATTGGCAACGACAACGGAGATGTGCACATTTTTGAGCATGGAAGAACGAAGAAGATTTTGAATAAGATTCATATGCCGGGCGGGGCCATCCGCAGCAATCCGACGGTCGTCAACGGCGTGCTTTACATCATGGCCAGTTCGCGCCTGTTCGCCATCAAGGGGAATTGATGAATTCGGCCAAAACCACGCTCATCGTGACGACCGATCATGGCCGAGGCGACTGGCCGGTGGACTGGAAAAGTCACGGCGCCAAGATCAAGGGCTCGAACTCCTGGTGGATGGCCATTCTTGGCCCCGATACGCCTGCTCTGGGGGAGCGCAAAAATCTCGGGCCCGTCAGTCAGAATCAGGTCGCGGCCACGGCCGCGGCGGCACTCGGCTTCGATTATCCTTTCGTGAACCCACGCGTGGGTAAGGCGCTGCCCGGAGCCATCCAACCGGCGGCGCGTTGAAAATCAACGAAGGACCGATGCATCGTTAGGGGGTCTGGGTGAGCAATTCGCGATAGCCTGCGATTGTCTTGCTCACGCCCTCTTCCAGACTCGTGGGCAGGCCGGGAAAACCGGCCTGTTGGATTTTCCCCATCTCGGCGCGCGTGTGGTTTTGATACTGGGCCGAAATCGATTCGGGCATGGGGATGAATTCGATGTTCGCAGGCCGGTTGAGCGCGGAAAAGACGGCGCCGGCCAGATCAAGGAAAGTGCGCGCCGTGCCGGTGCCGCTATTGTAAATGCCTGAAGGAGCCTGGAAGCGCCAGTGCCAGATCAGGTGGTCAACGCAATCCTCGACGAAAACAAAATCCCTTTCCTGGCAGCCATCTTTCCAGTCTGGGCTATGGGAAGCGAATAGCCGAATCTTGCCGTCGCACTCGGCCTGCCTGAACCCCTGCCAGACGACGCTGGCCATGGGACCTTTGTGAATCTCGTTGGGACCATAAACATTGAAAAACTTGAAACCGGCCCAGTGGGCGGGAACCTGTGCGCCCTCGGCAACTTGCTTGAGGGCCCAGATGTCGAAATCGTTCTTGCTCTTGCCGTAGAGATTCAGCGGCTCGAGTTGATCGGGCCGGGTGCGATCATCGAAGCCGTGCGAGCCATCGCCATAAGTTGCGGCCGAAGAAGCGTAAAGAAACGGTATGCGGGCCTGCGCGCACCAGTTCCAGAGACGTTGCGTGTATTCAATGTTGTTCTTTTGCAAATAGGTCCAGTTCTTTTCGGTGGTGGCACTGCAAGCGCCCAGATGAAAGATCGCAGACGGCCGGCAATTGCCCTTTTCCAGCGCTTCGGGGAAATCGGCCGTGTCGATGAGATCAACCCGGGTTCGAAGTTGCCTCAAGGGGCGCGTCGGTTCGAATTTCGCGTAGGTGTCGACCAGGGCCAGATCCTGGCCCATGGATGAGAGGCGGTTGGCCAGATGCGATCCAATGAACCCGGCAGCTCCGCTTACCACAACCAAACTCATCGATCATCCTCGCGAAAACGCCATCCCATGATGGGGGACATGGAGCGGCGGAGATCCCAGGCAAAGTTGGCGGATTTTGATACGGCAACGAGGAAAATGGCGCCGAAGGGCGATTGCGCCCTGTTGACGGGTGGTCCCTCGCCGCTTTGCCCTCGCAGATTACATTGACCGGCAGCCGCTTGCGGCCGATGTTACCATTTGGTAAATTATATTACCAGCCCGTCGGGATGCGATTGCTCGCGCCGAACCTTCAGAGAGGACGCGGGTATCCTGCGACTTGAGGGTGTCGCGTCCGTTCCCTACCGAGGGGATTTGCCGTGCGCACCCGTGGCCGGTCCTGCCTCATAGAGTCCGTTTCCTACCCCAAAAATCGCTTGCCCTCCCCGAGGTTTTCCCATGACGATGACAAGGCGAGATCTGCTCACTTCAGCCATGGCTCTTGCGCTGACGGGGCGCGGCGCTCTGGCGCTGGCCGCGGCTCCTTCGCCAACGCGATGGGTTACTCCGGCCCTGGCGGGCGCCTCGGTGACCGAGGCGGCCGATCGTTTTCTGGATGGCCTCAAGGCGGCCGACCGCGCTCGGGCACAGTTCGCCTTTGACGACGATGAGCGATTCAACTGGCACTTCATTCCCCTCAACGAGAACTCGACCAAGACTTCCTCGCGGCGGGGAGTTCCGCTTGACGACATGACTGCGCAATCCAAGGCGGCGGCGCTCGACTTGATGAAATCGGTCGGAAGCCCGGATGGGTTCAAATGGTGCCAGACGGTCATGGAGCGCGAAGCCATCCTGGCCGAGCTGGAGCCTCAGAATGCCTGGTTTCGCAAGCCCGGCTGGTATTTCGTCACGATCTACGGCAAACCCGCCGCGACGGGCCAGTGGGGTTGGCGCCTTGATGGGCATCACTTGTCCGCCAGTGTCACGGTGGTCGATGGGCAGATCGTGTCCGCCAGCCCGTTTTTCATCGGGCTCAACCCGGTCACGGTAATGCACGGCAAGCGCAAAGGAGAGCGCAATACGATCACTCCCGCCGAGGATTTGGCCCGCGAACTCTTCCGGGCGCTCGATGCCGAACAGCAAAAAGTCGCCCTGCAACCGAAGCACTTGCCCGCAGTGGCCGGACGCACGATCGCCGCGCCGACGAATTTGCCCCTGGGGCTGTCCGCGTCCAAGATGACACCAGAGCAGCAGAAACTCTTGATCGCCTTGGTGGCACATTACACAGGCCGAACGGCCGCGCCCCTGGCCGATGCCGAGACGGCGCGAATGAAGAAGGCGGGCATCGACCGCTTGTCGTTCGCATATACGGGCGAGCCGGAACCGGGCAAGAGGCACACCTACGCGGTTCAGGGCCCAACCCTGTTCATTCATTACATGAATGAAATGACCGATCCGCTCAAGAACCCGGCCAACCATATCCACAGCGTTTACCGCGCGCTGGGGCGCGATTTCGGCGGCGCCAAGGGAGGATGATTCTCTCACCACTTGCGAAGAGCTAACTGCCGGACTCTTTGTGAATGTGATCGGTAAAAATCATGCCGATCTGGCAGGGAAGCGTCTAGCGCTTGTTAGCCCGCCTGTTTTTCATTGGATTTCACCTTCTTGTCGCCTTCGTTTTAGGTACGATATCTACTCTACGAGGGATTTGCTTGGGCTTGCTTCGCGCCAGATTCTGTGTCTTTTTCCTGTTCGTTGCGTTTTTCGCGGCGAAGGGCAGCTTTTGGTTTTCACTTGGCCTTGACGCGCGAAAGCCAAATGAATCTTTGGATCAGTCGCACCCTTGCGCTTGCACGGGTGCGGCAGTTTGTTCATGCGGGCCGTCGGCGTGCTGCAAATCGCAATCCGCACCTGTGTCGGAAGACCAAGAAGTCACCATGGATAGCAACAGCCTTTGCGGCAGCCTATCCCTTGGAGGCGTAGGTATTGACGAACCGTTGATGGTCTGCCCGGCTTCTGCTGCCAGCGTACTGATGGAAATTGATCTGGCGGAATTTATCACTCTTCCCTTTTTTGCATTTCCGGATCTCCCCTTTTTGTCCCCGGATTCTCCTCCACCCAAGATCTAATCACCAGTCCCCTATCCTCGCCTGTCCGATTGACCAACTAAGTCGGCAGTGTGCCGGCTTCTGCTTAAACAACTTGTTTTCCTTGCTTTTTGCAAGGATTGGGCGCTTTGCATTGGTCTTCCCGGAAAGGGGCCTTATGCGTGCATTGGCATGGCTTTTTATGGTGTCCTTCACCTGGTCTCACTTAGGGAGTGGTGCTTCTGGCGCCGAGGCGAGAATCTCGTTTCAAGTAAAAGGCGAGTGGGTGAATTTCACACTGGAAAAAGACGCTTTCCCAGTGCCGGAGGCGATGGTGCAGGTGGTAGGCCCAAATGGTGAGATCTTCGCGGAGGGAACAACTGGCGCAAATGGCCAAGGACAATTTCCCCTTCCCTCCTGGGAACAATTCCAGGTCGAGATTGCAATAGGTAAACGCAGCGCCAATACCATCAATCTAACGCGCATTGGCAATAGCGTGCTTCCAAATGAAGTGCTTTTAAGCTATGGATCAAAACCATGCTGTAAAGCTGACTCAATTTTACCCAGTAATGCAAGCAATCGGTTTTCCGGGACAGGAGCATTCGGCCTCCCTGCCTGGACCCAATGGCTTGCTGGCGGTTTGCTCATTTTGGGAGGAGCTTCGCTGACTTATTACTTTGGACAACCCTCCCAAACGCAAACAAAACTGGCATCGAAGAGACGCAAACATGGCTGAAGTAACATCCGGAACAGTCGGAAGTCTGATTTGTAAGCCAATCGCGCAACGCAATTCGCTGATCAAGGCAATTGCCTTGAAGAGTATTCTGATTGGGGTTGTAGCTGGCGCATCAGCTTGGCTTAGCTCACCCTTTTGGAGCCCAAGCGGTTTCCGCGATTTGGCGGCCGAGGCACAAGCGGACCTAGAGAGCCGACATTTTCAACCCCTCTCCGGTCCCCTTGCCACGCTGGTAGACGATCCGTCCTACAAACCAGTCGCCACGCAAATGCACAAACTGCTCGAAAAACCGGCCCCGGATTTTCATTTGCAGGATTGCCACGGCAATGATTGGTCACTTGCCCAAGAGCGAAAAAAGGGCCCGGTGGTTCTGGTCTTCTATTACGGCTACCAGTGTAACCACTGTGTGAGTCAGCTTTTTGGTCTCGCCAAAGATCTCGACTCCTTCAAAGAGTTTGGCGCCACGATCGTGGCATTAAGCCCGGATCCCGCCGAAAAAACTCGCGAGCGCTACGTTCGTTATGGCGCTTTTCCGTTTGCCGTCCTCTCCGATCCCGACAACCGTGTCGCTACGCAATTTGGAACCTACACGCCCGGCACCGAAGCCGATAGTGAGGGCGATTTGTTGCATGGCACCTTTTTGATTGAACCCAGTGGCAACGTGATCTGGGCCAACATCGGTCCGGAGCCCTTTATTGAAAATCGAACGCTCCTGGTGCAACTACATCGGGCAAGATTGGCAATAGCACCAAAATAACTGCGGCTGCCGCCTAGGAATTGTTCCGCTGTTTCGTAAAGATTGCAGATTTTGAAGATGTCAATAAGAACGATTTTGGCCTGCGCTGTGCTGCTATCATTCATGGCGGCGCGGGGGCTTTTTTGGTTCTCACTCATTGGCGTGACCCCGCCATCCGCCGACCCACAGGTCGGGCCGCTGGCGAACATCTGTGCCTGTACGGGGGAGCCGACCTGCTCATGCGGACCGCAAAGATGTTGCGCGCTGGAAGAGTCCAAGGCCGGGTCGACTGAACGGGGCGCATCGTGGGAAAGCCCAAATATTTGCGGTAGTCTCGGCTCCGTTTGGGGCGCTTTGAACGATGCGTTCGCGTCGTTGATCGAACCGCCTTGGGATCTCATCTGGTTAGACGAGTGCCGCTGGCATGATTTCATTTTCTTCGAGCCCATTGTGAAAACCGTGTCTCCTCCCGAACTACCCCCTCCACGGCGATGATCCGCCAGGTTTCTCCTCGAAACTGGGCGGTTGTTCATCGTGAGGCTGATTTTTTGATTGAGCACGTCATGTCAGCGGAGTCAACCTCCCTGTAGTTGATGGCTCGGTTCGCTTTGCCTCCAATGCTGTCACTGCCACGACATGGCGGGTTATGGCGGCAAGGGCAGGCGGTGAAATCCTCACCGACTGGTATTCGCCTCCCTGGGCGACCTGCGCCAGGCTTGACCGTTTAACGGCGGTGCTTTGGTATTGGGATGCCTGGCGTACACGCCAAGCACTCTCTTTCGTGTGCATTCCGGTTCCTTTTCCGTGCCGGTTTGGTTCACTCTACGATCGATTCTGAAATCCTGTTGAGGTCGCTTCGATCGATTCTTGTCGTTCTGTAACGAGACGCACCATACCTGGAGAAAGAATGATGTTTCGGTTTCTTTTTGGCAAAGTGAGATCTTTAGAGGGGGGTACACTTTCGGGGGCTTCTCCAGGAGAAACTCTGGAGAGGTGGGACCGCAAAGTTCGCGATCTGGGTAATGTCGGGTTTTGGGGGATCGTGCTTCTGGTTGCCGCGCTGGTGGCGATGAGCGCACGGGGCCACGACACATGGGTCCAGGCAAACACCAACCTCGTTCGAACAGGCGATGTCGTTCACATCGACCTGATGCTTGGAAATCACGGCAATGAGCATCGCGATTTCAAACTTGCTTCAAAAATCGGCCTGAACGGGATCAAAGGGATGGAAGTGTTGGGGCCGGGCACATATCGGCTCGACCTCAAACAAGATCTCGTCGATTTGGGCCTTGCTCCCAAGGAGGGCTTTCATTCGGCGCGTTTTGTTCCCGACAAGCCGGGGCTTTACGCGGTCATCCAAACGATGGACCGGGTCGTCAATCACGGCAGACCTGTCAGGGCGGTGAAAAGCGCCAAGACTTATTTTGGGGCGAGCGATTCCCTCGACAAACCCGCCTTGGATTTCAAGGGATTTGAAAAACCGCTTGGCCACGAATTGGAACTGGTGTTCCTTTCCAACCCTGTTAGCCCGGTTGGACCAGGGACCGCCATCAAAGTTCAGCTTTTCCACAAAGGGAAGCCCTTGGCGGGCTCCAAGGTCAGTTTCATTCCCAGGGGCACCACTCTCAAGGAGGGAATCGACAGCGACTATGAACGGATCACCGACAAGGATGGCAAAGCCAGCTTCACCCCCAAGATCGGGACCTTTCATTTGATCGTGGCGCACCTACAAACGGAAGAAAAAGGTGAAGGGTTCGAAGCCACCGGATATTCGGCTGCCTTGACGGTTTTTGTACCGCAAAAATGCGCCTGTTGCGGCGAATGATGCTGCCGGTTCCTTTCAGAATCGATCTCCCCTGGGATCAGTTAAGAACGGGAATACCTGGGGTCGTAACCGTCGCCCCTTCCGGTTTGGGTGGACCCAACCGTGCCAAGGCCGTGCTAGGGCTACTGACGAGGGCGAACTTGTGAACGGTCATGGCCAAGAATCAATCAGGTTTCCGGCAGGTTACATTGAAGCCAGAGGAAGCACTGGTATTTGCTTACCTTTCCTGGAAGCCTAGCGAATTTAGTAAAGATAGCTACATCGTTTTGGTAAGTGATTTTACACTGCATAATTGTTAACAAACATTGTTCCTGAAAGGAGGTTTTTAACGCAATGGATTGGTGGAAGAGAGTTTTGGCTGGAGTGCTTTTGATTGCCTTTTTGGCGACTAAGGGGACTTTCTGGTTTGCTCTCATTCCCAACAACAATAGCCATCTCCTTCCTGAAGCCCATCCTTGTGCTTGCACGGGAGAGACGGTTTGTCATTGCGGGCCGGAGGGATGTTGCGGCACGGCAGATCCCGAACCTGAAAACAACGGCTTGGTGGTCGGCGCTCCCAAGATTTGCGGTTCGTTGTCCAAGGGCATAGGCGTTTTGGCTGAGACTCCCTGTGTATTAGCTCTTTGCTGGAACGTGGGCCTCATACCGCCTTCCAGCGGCTGGTGCATCGCGATTGTTCCTTTGATCCACTCCGCCGGATCAGAAGATCCGGATCCTCCGATTCCGAAGTACTGAAACGTCCGGCTCCTGTGTGAGGATGTCGGCTCCTCGCTTGTTTCAAATTATGTTTCAGTTCTTTTGGGTTTACTGCATTCCGAATGCGGCGCGGGCCTTCGTGCGCCCAAATGGCCAATTCGGGATAGTATCAAGGAGATTGCTTCGATGCATTTGAAGGGTGTTGATTTTTCGACGCGCAAAGGTTTTACGCTCATCGAGTTGTTGGTCGTCATCGCGATCATTGCCGTTTTGATCGGACTGCTCGTTCCCGCAGTGCAAAAAGTTCGCGAGGCGGCTAACCGCATGAGCTGCACCAATAACTTAAAACAGCTAGGATTGGCGCAACACAACTATCAGAGCGTTCAGGGGATGTTCCCGCCCGGCTACGATGGGCGCCCGTACTCGGTAAATCCCACAACAACGTTTCGCTGGTCGTCCCTGGCGGCCTTGCTTCCTTATATCGAGCAAAACACGGTTGTTCTCGATATTACGATTCCTCTTTTTGGCCCCAGTTCTGCCGTGCCGGCTGATGGATTTCCGGGGGCATTCGAAATCTCCACGCGTAATCAAGTTCCGGTCAACACGGCCATCAAGACCTTTCTTTGTCCAAGCGACCGGATCGGCTTTGTAGTCTCGACCGCCCGTCAGCCGACCAACTATGTCGCCTGCGCGGGAAATGGAGGAGTCGATGGCGATAACGTCGGCGCCAACGGCGTCTATTACGCCAGCAGCGCCACGCGCATTGCCGACATCCTCGATGGAACGAGTAACACCGTCGCGATGTCGGAGTCGTTACTTGGGCGTGGCGACGGGCAGGCAACGACCGGTGATATCAGAATCGATTACCGGGAGCCGTCGGCGAACCTCACTGAAGGGGCGTGCGGCGCGGCGGCCTGGTCGCCGGTTCGCAACTATTGTTGGGCCGATGGCGGAGCTCGCGGCGCCATTTACAGCAACCACTATGCTCCCAATTCCGCCACCCCGGATTGTTTCGCTCGCGTTCGGTATAACTGGAAGGCGGCGAGGAGCAATCACTCCGGTGGTGTCAATGCCGTGCTTTGCGACGGCAGCGTCAAATTCGTCAAGAGCTCAGTCGAGCTAACCGTTTGGCAAGGACTTGGCACCCGCGCGGGCGGTGAGATCGCTGGCGATTTCTAAGACCCATCCCATGCCACCCGCGCGGGGGACCGCCGGGTGGCTATTGGCACCTAAAGACGGGGAATTGAGGGAGAAATGATGTCGGTTTTTTTGATTATGGCGGCGGCATCCGCAGTACCGGCCCAGGCCGATACGGCAGACTTGATTCAATCGGTGCTCACGCCGGATTTTAGCTCGGCAAATCGTCGCGAAGCGATCGACAGGGTGATGGGAATCGGGACAACCGCGCTTGTCCCATTACTCGACGCCATGGGAGGCGAAGACCCCGTGCCGGCGAACTGGCTGCGTTCGGCTTTTGAACGCATCGTTGCCGACAAAAAGGCGGAAATTTCCGCAGTTCAACTGGATTCATTCTTAAAAGACGCAACCAAGAATGCCCGAGGGAGGCGTCTTGCTCTGGCCACCTTGGAACGTTTGAAACCGGGGACCAGGGATCGCTTTTTGGAATCCGCGATCGCAGACCCGGCGTTTCGATATGAAGCGATCGACCAGTTACTGGCCCGGATCGAGGACCGTTCTCAAGAAGAGGCCGGAAGGCTCCTTGAAAAAGCCTGGGGATCGGCCCGGGATCCGGTTCAGGTGAGACAAATATCACAAATGTTGAAAAACCACGGCATCAACGCCAATGTGGACGAGCGGTTGGGCCTCTTACGTTCCTGGATGGTGATTGGCCCATTCGAAGACGAAAACTACACGGGATTCGCACGGGTTTTCCCGCCAGAGAAAGAGAGGAACTTGAGCGCCAGCTATCCCGGGAAAAGCGGGCCGGTGTCCTGGAAACAGGCCATTTCAACCGCTTCGGATGGGCGAATCGACCTGCTTCAGAGCATTGGGAATGTCGAGGGGGCAGTGGGTTATGCCTTTTGCGAATTTGAGAGTCCCAAAAACTGCAATGGCAGCTTGCTTGCCGGAGCGGACGACAACCTCGCGGTATGGTTCAATGGAGAACGCGTCATTTCTCAGGGTAGTTATCATGGGCACCTGCGATCCGATTGGTATCAAACACCGGTTCGGATCCGCTCGGGCGTTAATTCCCTTTTAGTCAAAGTTTGTCAAGCACCACCCAAACCCGACAAAGGGCCCGGATCACCCAATAAGTGGGAATTTGTCGTAAGGATCACGGACGAACAAGGGGTGGGGCCAACGATGACTCCAAGAACTCAAACGACTCAACCGCCCAAAGGAAGGTAGATCCATGTTAGGAGTCATGTTACTGGGCCTGGCCGCATTGCCGCTTCAATCAGACTGGCTTCAGTGGCGCGGGTCATCGGGCGACGCCGTTTCCTCTGAGCCTGAGCCGCCGATCAAATGGTCGCAAAAAGACGGCATTCTCTGGAAGGCCGCCTTGCCCGGAGCGGGAAACAGTTGCCCCATCGTGATTGCAGACAAGGTGATCGTGACCGCTTCTGACGGGGCATCGCATGATAATCTCATGGTGTTGGCGTTCGACCGCAGGACAGGCAAACCGCTTTGGAATGCCGGTTTTTTTGCCTCCAGGTCGGCTCCCCCATTCGGGCAATTTCCTCCGGAAAGAGGACACGCGGCCCCCTCGCCGGCCTCGAATGGGAAAGTCATCGTCGCGTTGTTCGGCTCGGGCGACCTGGTTGCGTTGGATCTCGATGGAAAACCCCTCTGGATCCGATCGTTATCAAAGGAATTCGGGCCACTTCGCAATGAATACGGGATCAGCGTCTCTCCATTGATCGTGGATGATCGAGTCATCATTCAAATTGACCATGCGGCGGCGTCGTATGTTTTGGCGGCGAGTCTCGCAAGTGGAAAGACACTCTGGAAAACCGAACGGGACGCGCTAGACGGCTGGGCCACTCCGGTGATTGCAAGGGTGGAAAATACCTCCCAGGTCATTTGCTTGGGAACGGGAGCCGCAACCGCTTATGATCTCCAAACGGGAAGGCGAATATGGACCTTTGCAGGTCTCGAAAGGCTCTGTTCTGCCACCCCAACGGTTCGCGGAACGCGTCTTATCGCCACATCGGGACCGCGAGGTGTTGTGTTCGCCTTGAACCTTGCGGGTACCAACGACGGCACACCGCCCCGGGTTCTATGGCAATCGAAGAGAATGGGGCCGTTCATTCCTTCACCGCTCGTCACCGATCGATTCGTATTGGTTCCTGACGACCAGGGAATGATGTCCTGCCTCGATTTCGAAACCGGATTGGAGCTTTGGAAGGAACGGATGGCCGGAAGGGCCAGGCCGTCAGCGGTCGCCGCGGGAGATTTGTTTTTCAATACCAGCCTTGATGGCACCACGATCGTGGGAAGGCTCGGAAATAAACTGGAGAAACTCAGTAGCAACGGGCTTGGCGAACAGGTCGCTGCGTCGCCCGCCATTGCAAAAGGAAATCTCTTTATTCGCGGGGAAAAGCACCTTTGGTGCATCGGAAAATGATTCTGAACCTACTGGCCGGATTTGACACCGCAGAGCGATTGAGTCAGCTAGTCTTTCTTACTTGATTCAGAATTGGAGACAAGAATTGGCTGTCTCGATGTTAATGCGAAGCCCTGGACGACTTGCAGGCGCCCACGGTCAAGGTCCCCTTGGTTCTGAGGCAACAAAGACATGCAGTCGGTGATGGGGAAATGGCGGTGGTTATCGCGCGGGTTTCACCTGCGTGACTTCAGTTTGTGGCTGATGCTGTTCAGTCACCTGATTGTCACATTCGGGTTTCCGTTGCCTGTCCTGAGCCGCATTAAATCTGTGGATTCCGTCGCCTATCCCTGCCAGTCTCGTCCTTGCGGGTGTCTTTCCTCGCAACAGTGCTGGGCTGGTGACTGCTGCTGTTTCACGCTTGAAGAAAAGGTCTCCTGGGCCAATGAGCACGGCGTCAATCCGCCGGAACAGGTTCATTCCCTAATCAAGGCCCGTCAGGGCCGAACGGCCTCTACAACGCCGACTAAGAAAAGCTGCTGCTCGGATGAGGATGACCAAGGCAAAGCAGTGACCGCGCAACCGGCCTGTTGCAAAGAAAAACGCTCGCAATCAGACGAAGGGTGTTGTGGGGATGGTAGGGGACCCGCGGTCCGAGAGGAAGCTTGTTGTCAATCGCTCGAATCCACATCGGCTTGCGACGCTGATGAGAAGATCAAGTCAGCTTGCGATCAAACCGGCGTCCAGTTTGTGGTCGGCTTTTTCGCTCAAAAGTGCCGAGGCCAGGGACCCTTAAGCCTGTGTAAAATTGACCCGGCAATCGTCCCTGAACTCGCTGCCATCTCACTTGCCAACCTTGAGTGCGCTTACCCTATCACGCCGTGCTCGGATGCAACCATCTCCGTGACTCATTCCCCGCCGACCCGTCCACCGCGAACCTTCTGAACATTGACACTGCCCTTGGACGGCCCCCGGCTTGGTCGGCTTTTTGCCTCTCCAGGCGCGGTGTGGCGTAGCCTTCGACATCGAGCCGTAAATTCGCTCGTGGTTCGAAGATCGTAGTCTGGTCGCGGTCCGACCGGATTCTCGGGCATCCCTGCCGACGCCGCAAGTAGGGCGAGTCTGTACTCGCCCTACTTGCACTCGCCCCAAATCTCTTCTCACCTGGACCCGGGTGAGCGAGATGATGTCGTGCCTGTTCCGACACACCGGGCGTTTCCTCGCCCCATTTCCAACTCCGTTTCTATTCCGATAAACCGGGCGCCCTGATGCCCGATTTTCCATGGAGATTTGATTATGTTTCCCCACGTTGTTCTAAAGCATTTCCTGTTCCCCCTGATTTTGTCGACGCTCGCCGTGTCGAATTCGGTTCACGCCGACGAGAAGCCAAAATCCGGCCACGCGAAGAAGCGAGTGGTCGGCATTCTCGTTTATCCAGAAGTCGAAGCGCTTGACTTTTGTGGCCCCTATGAAGTGTTCTCGCTCGCCCACACTCATGACGCCCCGCCAGCTTCCGGCAACTCGGAGGCGATGGGACCGATGAATTTCCTATTCGATGTCCGCATCGTCGCGGCCTCAACCCAACCCGTAACGGTTCGAGGCGGAATGAAGGTGGTGCCGACCGAATCGTTCGATTCCTGCCCGCAGGTCGACATTCTGGTTATTCCTGGCGGCGGAAAGGCAGAGGTCGTGAATGACGCGGCCCTGCTCGGGTGGATCAACAAGCAGGCGAAGAAAGCCGAGTTGGTCACATCGGTCTGCACGGGGTCGTTCATCCTGGCCGAGGCCGGGTTGCTCGACGGCAAGTCTTCGGCCACCCATCAGATGGCCGTCAAGAAGATGCGGGCCAAGTACCCCAGGGTGACGGTGATTGCCGGAAAGCGTGTGGTGGAAGACGGCAACATCGTCACCGCGGCCGGGGTTTCGTCCGGTCTGGATATGTCCCTTCAGGTGGTTGGTAAGCTCCACGGGGATGATGTGGCCGGAATGGTGGCCGAGATCATCGAATACCACCCCAGCACCGCAGCGAAAAAGTAGTGTCCTTGGTCGCCGGATGGGAGCGTACTCGTTCGCCAATGACATACTTGCCTCAATTTACACTCACATACACAAAGGAATTCTTCATGAGCTCTCAGAAACGTTCTGCTTTTACCCTGATCGAACTGTTGGTGGTGATCGCCATTATCGCCGTCCTGATCGGCATGCTTGTGCCCGCCGTTCAAAAGGTGCGGGAGGCAGCCAACCGGATGTCTTGCTCCAATAATCTCAAACAGATCGGTCTTGCCGTTCTGAACTTCGAGACGACGAATCAGCAACTGCCGAAGTCCACCTACGGCCCCGAGCACTCCGGCGACCCGACCGAAGGAAGCTTCTTCACCAAGATCTTGCCTTACCTGGAGCAAGACAACCTTGGCAAGCAGTACGACTGGACGAAAAACTGGGGCGCGAACGCAAACCAACCGGTCATCAACAGCTTTGTTAAGACCTACCTCTGTCCGTCCGCCCCGGATAAATTGGTCCGCGTGGGTGTGATGACTCAGGGGGTCATGGGTGGCCCGCCACCGGCCGATGCGAATCCCGCCAACACGGGGGCGGTCGGCAGCTACATGGTCGCCATGTGCTTTGGCGCGCCGGTTGGACCGGCCTCGGATGTTTACGGAGTGGGCGCGCTCTGCCCGCTAACCGCCGACATCATGGGCTTCCAGACGCCGACGATGGCCGGCGTAACCGACGGCACTTCAAACACAATGATTGTGACCGAGCAGGCGGCACGCTCCCAGTTGTGGATCAAGGGTCGAAGGGTGAACGACATCAACCCCGATCCCTTCACCGACTGGCTGGCCCCGTGGGCAGGGTTCGGCACATTCTTCGCTACTCCCTATACGTCGGACGGGCAAACCCCGTATTCCGCCGGGTTCGGTCCCTGCACGGTGAACTGCAACAACTCAAGCGGTATCTACAGCTTTCATTCGGGCGGTGCGAACTCATTGTTTCTCGACGGATCGGTGAGGTTCCTGAAGGAATCGATCAGCGGCCAAAACCTGTACGCCATCGTCAGCAAGGCAGGCGGCGAAGTCGTTGCGGGAGACGTCAACTAATGGATCTGGCTCACACTCATACACCCTGGCGCCCCTTCCGTTTGGCGGCATTGCTGGCACCGTGTGCGTTTCTGGCCCTCGCTGCCTGCTCGGCCAAGCGTCCTGACCACCCGCCGGTCCACCCGGTTCGCGGGCAGGTATTTTTCAACGGCCAGCCGGCTGCCGGTGCCGTGGTGACCTTCCACCCGGTGGGAAATCCTTCTCCAGAAGCCGTCAAGCCCCAGGCGATCGTCGAAGCCGACGGGACATTTCGCCCCAACAGTTTCGAATTGCGCGATGGTGCGCCCGCGGGTGAGTACACGTTAACCTTGTACTGGCCCTCCGGGAGAGGTCCCATCGGACCAGACCGTCTCATGGGCCAGTACAACAACCCAGCTCAGTCCGTTTTCAAGATTGCGGTCAAGGATGGGGACAACGTGCTGGACCCAATTCGCATTGAGTAATTTCCGGTTTGACGATCCGGGTGCGGCGGGTTCCCTGCCGCGCCCGGATTTTTGACTTTTCGCTGAAAACACACCCCGATGAGGAGACGATCGATGAACCGAAGAGACGCCATGAAACGACCCGCAGCCGCCGTACCCGAAGGACGGCAATCCCAAGACGGCCGATGCGGACAACACCAAGATGCTGCGCGCCATGACAGCGCCGTTCGACCTAAAACTGAATGCCGCGATCAAGCGGCTCGCCAAATAGCCACGCGCTAACAAACAATATGACCGAAGCGTTGCCCGAGCCGAGCCCGATGGCCGGATCTCTATCATCAGGCCGACCTGGGCGGCGCGAGCTTGAGCGTAAACCGGTTTTCTTTACCTTCGTTGCGTTGATCGCGCGTGGGGGAATAGTCGTAAACTTCAACCGTGCTGCCATCGGCCTGGAATTCCAACAGCCGCAACCAGCCGTCGCCTCCCTTCGGGCGCATTTGAAAGTTGACGAGCACCTGCGGCACTTCTCGCCCGCCCGGCGTGGAACTGACCACGCGGCCGAGGCCATCGCCCAAGACATGGCCATTGAGCGTGAGAATGAAATTCTCATGGCGCGAAATGAGCTTGTCCCATAGCTCCTCGCCATCGCAAACATCGTCCTTGGTGGCCTTGGCAATCCCATAGGCATGGGGATTCCAGTTCTGCTTGCCCTGGTATTTCTTCCAGTGATAACGGGTGTCGTCGAAATAGATGAAGGCGTGGGTGATCAGAATCGCCTCGCGGCGGGGATATTTTGCCGCCACCTCGCTTGCCCAGCGCACCACATCGGCCCGGGGGCCGAATTCGAGCGCCAGCACCAGAAAATCGCGGCCATTGGCAGAGTATAGGTGATAGCTATTCTCCATTTTGCCTGGCTCCTTGTCGTAGGTTCCGCCAAAACCGGGCCGTTCGCGATAGCGGGATACCGGGAAATATTCGCTCAGACGCGTGGTGCGATCCTTGCAAATTCCTCCCTCGCTGTAGTCGTGATTTCCCGGGCAGAAGGCGTAGGGCACCTGGGCGTCGTCGAGCACTTTCATCGCCTTGACCGCGTTCTTCCACTCGGCCTGAGTGCTGCGATTCGTGATGTCGCCGAGGTGCAGCACCCAGGCGATGTTGCGCTCCTTGCGGTTCTTGGCGATCCATTCCGTTTGCGCAAGGAAGGTGGCCGGAAATTTCTCACTGTAGTGCTGGGTGTCGGGAAGCACCACGACGCTGAATGCACCAGGGTTTCGTTGGGGAGGTTCGCCTGATACAAGCTTGCCGTCCGCATAGGGATCGGTCTGGGTCATTTGAGCGGCGAGCGAGCCGGTAGACGCCAGCGATCCAAGAGGGGCCAGTGCCAGGGCGGCACCCTGAGACAGCACGGTGCGGCGATCGATGGGATTCATGGCAAATTCCTGGTGGAGTGAAGCAATGCTTGTGGCATCTTAAGAATTAGCTGCCGGTGCACTGGCCGGTTGCCGGACCGACCCAGTATTACAAATAGGATATTCGTAATACTGAGCCCAGAGCCTGGAGCCGTCTCACCCTGGTCTATGTTTTGGAGCACAAGCGGCTTACTGACCGCTTACCGAAAATTCTGCGCGGGTTGGACCAGATCGTCGCGGCGATGCATGTGCCGTTGACGCCACGACTCGGTATGGAATTGATCACTTTGCGAGGCAGGGCCGCCGACCTGAAGCACCTGGCCACACAACTGAGCGGCCGAAAATGGGTTCACCATGCCCACCTCGTCATCGCGGGCTGCGTTGGCGAAACGCCGGCCACGCCCTGAGGCGAGCTAGACGACCGAGGCGACCCATGAATCCACCCTGCGGCAACGTTGCATGCCGAGGGTCCACCTCTTTTCCTCAACTCAAACCTTCTTCAGTTCGGGCTTTCCGGCCTCGACGACGAAGGATGCGGAAACTTCTGAAGGGCCGCCGGCTTTGAGCACTTCGGGCACCACCAAATAGTCGCCGCGCCATTCCTTGGGAGTGACGTTGCAGCGAACATAGCCGCGCTGGCGGCTGTGGTATTTGACGAAGGGGTTTTCCGCGAGCATTTTTTCCATCGCGGGGGTTGGTTTCGTGCCGTTGCCGCCGCTGGAAATGGAGCTGCCGACGAATTCGACCGCCACGGGGGAGGTTTCCTGCTTGCGGTCGTCGATGCGCAGATCGTTGGCCCAGTGGGAGTGAATATCCCCGGTAAGGACGACCGGATTGGGGATCTTGCGTTCGGCGATCCACTGCATCAGTCTCATGCGTTCGTGCGCATAGCCTGGCCACTGGTCCATGGAATATTTCCTTGCCTCGCCGGCGGAAAGGTCTGCCATGCCCATCATCACTTGCTGGGCCAGCACGTTCCAGGTGGCCGGCGATTGCAGGAGGGCCGATTTCAACCACCCGGCCTGTTTGGCGCCGAGGATGGTGTTTTTGGGGTTCAAGGCTTCTTCGTTGAGTTCCTTGGCGCCATCGCCGTTAGGCTGATCGGTGCGGTATTGGCGCGTGTCGAGTACCTGAAATTCCGCAAGGCGGCCAAAGCTCGTGGTGCGGTAAAGCTTCATGTCCGGACCGTGAGGTACGGAAGTCTTGCGCAAAGGCATCATCTCGTAGTAGGCCTGGTACGCGCTGGCTCTCTGTTCGAGGAACACCGCCGGGTCGACCGCGGTTTCCGGCTTGACGTTTTTCTCGGAAATGGCGTTGGCGTAATTGTTGTCGAATTCGTGGTCGTCCCAGGTCACGACCCACGGGCAAAGGGCGTGCATTTTCTGGAGGAGAGCATCGCCGCGGTATTGCGCGTGGCGGTTACGATAATCCTCAAGGGTGATGATCTTTCCCTTCGTCGGGCCGGCATGGGCGCGCACGGGTTTGTTTCTGGCGTTGGAGTTATGCGGGTATTCATAAATGTAATCGCCCAGGTGAAAGACCAGATCGAGATTGTCCTTCGCCATGTGTTCGTAGGCGGTGTAGAGGCCTTGCTCGTAGTGCTGGCAGGAGGCGAAGGCGAAGCGCAGCGATTCAGGCAGGGTTTGGCGCTCAGGCATCGTGCGCGTGCGGCCGATGGGGCTCGTCGCGTCGCCGCACTGAAACCGGTAGAAATACCAGCGATCGGGCTTCAAGCCTTCGATTTCCACATGCACGGAATGGCCAAGCTGGGGCGTGGCCATGGCGTTGCCGGTGCGCAAGCCTGTTTTCATGGCCTCGTCTTCCGCCAGTTCCCAGCGAACGACGATGTTTTCCCGCGGCATGCCGGCGAGTTCTTCAAGCGGCTTGGGGGCGAGGCGAGTCCAGAGCACCATGCCGGTGTCGCTGGGGTCTCCCGAGGCGACTCCGAGGGAAAAGGGGTCGGCGGTGAATTTGGGTTGACCCACAACGCGGCCCAAGGCTCGCGCACCAACAAAGGGCAGGGAGGTCAGGGCCGCGCCGTAAGCAAGGAAAAGCCGCCGAGAGAGACCGCCTTCGTAGCGAAGGGCGGAATGCAAGGAGTTACGATCGAACATGGTCACAAAGCCTCCATCGAAGCGCGGGAAAGCTCAGATAAGTTAGGGAGGCGGGCCCTTGGCGAACTTGAAGTTTGGATGAAACTCGGACGTTTCGGCGAAGTGCCAAGAGGGCTTGAGTTCGGACGACCGGAAATGCGGGCAACCGATCGTTATTTATAGCTTAGAGGATCTCTTTAATCTTAGTTAGTCGGCTCGCGGTCTCATGGGGCGGCGGATGGCAACTGTAATCCGCCGGCTGCGAATTGAAATTCCTATGCGAGCGTGGAAAAAGCCAGGCCGAACTCTGGCTGGGCCTGGCCGATGCGCTCTATCCTGCCGGTTTGCACCGCCGTGGCCAAGGTAGGGAATCGCTTGCGTAAGTGCGGTCGTGCAACGCCGCTAC
Organism: Gemmataceae bacterium; assembly: GCA_965226945.1. Lineage (GTDB taxonomy): Bacteria > Planctomycetota > Planctomycetia > Gemmatales > Gemmataceae > SYLG01. The sequence goes on from OZ245717.1 coordinate 7,252,096, forward strand.
CCACCAGCGCCATGCGCTATGCTTGCGCGAATAACCTCAAGCAGTTTCGCCTGGCCTCCCACAATGATGCATCGGGAAACGACTCGGCCTTTCCGGCACGCGCGAGCTTGAGTCCGCGCATTCTTAACAATGTTAAACAGTACCTGTTGCTTTACTTGGAGCTGGATGTCCTCTTTAAGAGTTACAATTTTTCTTGGGGTATCATCCAGAGACATGACTGGTCGCATCGACGCGATGCCCTTTCCTTGCTCGAGAAACCATCGGCCGCTTCGCTCCATCAGCACAAGGCTGCCGCTATCTTTGAAAGAACGCAGGCGATCCGATATCCAACGGACACGCGATTCAATGAAGGCGAGACTACTTGCTGGCGCTCAAGAAGAGCCCCGGCGGCACCGGCGCGGTCGCTCCCGCGGGAGGAGCAATCGCGGCTGCTTGCGCGAGGATGGGTGCGGCGGCGAGCGGCGTGACCCGTTCTTGCCGCACGCCAGGAACGACCCCCGTGCCAAAGACAACCAGGGGGACATGGGTGTCGTAAGGCCAGGGGCTGCCGTGCGTGGTGCCCGTGCCCAGTTCGGCGGAAGGAAGATAGAGGGGCTTGAGCAAAACATAGATCTCGCCGCAGCGCGCGGGGTGAAATGAGCGCGTCACCGCCTGGCCGATGACGTCGCTTGCGGGCACGCCGGCAAGTAAGGCCTTGCTTGAATAGGCCGCATGTACACCCGGCTGCTGCACGAGCCAAGTGCGCAACGCTTCCTCGACCTTATCCACCGGCACGCCAGCGGCCTTGATCACTTTTTCGTTCAGATAGATCCAGGGGCCGGACGTGGCCTCCAGCCATTTCGTGGGGCCTTTGCCAAATCTTTCCGCGAGGAAGGCCTCGATTTTGGCAGAAGTCGCGGGCTGAACGCGGGATGCGTCTTTCCCCTGGGCGCGGCTCACTTCGGGCAGCGGGCAGATGCCATGATCGGCGCTCATGACGACGACAAAATTCCCCTTGCCGACCTTTTCATCGAGGGTGTCGAGCAGGCGTTTCATGATCCGGTCGGAGCGAAGCGTGACATCGAGCACTTCCTGCGAATCGGGTCCCCAGGCGTGGCCGACCGCGTCGTTGGAGGAGAAGCTCAGCGAGAGGAGGTCGGGCACCTCGTCACTTCCGAGTTTTTCGGCGTCGATGGCTTTTTCGGCGAAATCGAGCAGGACTTCATTGCCAAAAGGAGAGGTGTAAACGGCGCTCAGGTAGGCGGGCTTGGCCTTGGGATCGGTCGGCTCAAAGGGATGAGGAAACACGCGTCCCTGGCCGCTGGCTCCCTTGCCTTCGCCGGTGACATCATCGGCACCGCTCAACTTCGAGTAATCGAGGTCGGTGCGATAGCGGTTCCAAACCTTGCCGTGCCAGCGGTCGGCCGGCTTCGTCTCGTTGAAGTCGCTGACCCAGGGGTGCAAGGCATCGCGGTAGAAGTTGGAGGTGACAAACAGCCCGGTGCCTCCGTCCATCCAGTAGCAGGCGTCGGGGGTTTTGCCACCGGCCAGGGCGGCGCCCCGGTTCTTGAGCGATAAGCATACGACGCGGGATTTGCCCCCGCTTGCCAATTTGAGCGCGTCGGCAATCGTCGGCTGGAGCAACCGCTCGGAAGACACTCCGCCCCTGGCTCCCTTCTTTTCGTCATCGTCGTCGCCGGGTTTGGTGCGCATCGGCACCTGCTCGTAACGGTCGGCGCCCACGCAATTGACCGACTTTTTCACCGAGCGGTCGTACCAGTCATTGCCGACGATGCCGTGATCGCAAGGCGAGCAGCCGGTCGCCACGGAAGCGTGGCCCGCACCCGTCACGGTAAACGCATAAGGGTAATGGCAGTTTTGAAACCAGGCGCCATCGCTCATCAGGCGCTTAAAACCCCCTTCGCCAAACTGGTCGGACCAGCGGGCCAGGTAGTCGCCGCGAAACTGATCGAAGTAAACGAGCACGAGCAGCTTTGGGCGCGCCGCCGCAATCGCTGGATGGGGCGTGGGCTCTGCTGCCCAGGCGGCGGCTTGCAAGTTCAGTGCGAGTAGGACGACAACGGACAGGCGGCAGGGAAGGCGGAACACGGCGCGGTCTCCGAGAGCGGGAAGGCTATTCGGTAGGATAGGGGTGGCGAGTCGATTCGCCTTGCTTGCGCCCGACGGACATTGGTGAGTTCCGTATGAGTGGCAAACCGTGAAGTTATGGAGAGGTCAAGTCCGCAGGAAGGCCCATGACGAGCGTTGGTCGGAATCAGAATGGAGAAGAAACGGGTGATCGAGAGAATCGCCAACAAGCAAAATGGAGAGCGATCGTATCCGCGGACGGAGGTAACGGCGGATGCTTGAGGAAGGGCAGGGGGCTTGCCAGCGGCATCAGATGGTTACTGCCTCGATCAACTATGTCATCCTGACAGAGTGCGAATGAGGATGCAATTCCTGCTGGCGCAGGGAAAATCAACTGTCTATTCTGGAGAAGATCGCAGCAAACCAGCCTGGGTCGTCCCTGGCGACATGAGCCTAACCGGTGAAGCTTGGCGAGGGAATGGCCGGCAAAGGTTAGTTGCGAGAGAATTCGGGGAGCCACGAGCGCCTCGGACGAAGTTGCTCCCGAGTCGTTTCGGCGGCAATTCTGTAGATCTCGGCAATTTGGCATTGCTGGGAGGTTGGGGCGATAGCCTGTACCGAAACGGGGACAAAGGCCGCTTCGGGGAAAAGAGAGAAGGACCGGCGCACTTGGCCGTTCGGCAGGAAGCGGAGGCGGTTTTGGGGAATCATGGCAGCACCCAGGAACCTTCAGATGGGAATGAATAACATTACTAACTTCGTCAACTTAATGATCTTTCTGAAGAAATGGTAGCCCAGCCGGAAGTGAAATCAACCGCCCGAGGGGCGATTTTTGGCTTTTTGTGCCGCAAATATGCCGATTGAACCGGTTTTTTGAGCGTTTTTGAGGAAGAAATGCCGCGTGGGGGTGAGGGAACCTGCCCGGAATCAGAACAAGATCCCTCGGGAGATCGAAAGATGACCACGGCGATGATGATGGACCGCAATGCGATGACCGGCATGACTTCGGGCATGAATCCTGCCCCAGGCACGGCTCCGATGGCGCCGAACATGATTATGGTGCCGCGCTGCATGATGAAGATGGAAAAGTGCGCAGGGGGTATGAAGATCACCTGCACCTGCGACGACAAGGCTGCCTGCGCCATGATGCAGAACCTGTGCACGATGATGGCCGGCGGCATGTGCAGCATCTGCTGCATGATGAACGGGATGATGGTCTGCTCCTGCAACATGACGATGGGTGTCTGCAAGGTCGAGATGACCAAGGACGGCTGCTGCGTGACCTGCACCAGCGGCGATGCGGCTTGCTGCGCAATGATCCAGGGCTGCTGCGACTGCATGATGGCCTGCATGAAGGCTGGCTGCACCTGCTGCCTGATGATGGGCGGCACCCCGATTTGCTGCTGCATGTGCTAAGAACGCGCACTTCAGGCGCATCGACACCTTGGTCTTCCCATCTTTACCCGGCCGGCTGCCCCATAAGGCGCCCGCCGGTTTTTTTTCGTTTTCCATGCGCTTGAGCGGATTCTCAATCCGGCGGAAACCCCTGCCGTTCTTATGGCGTCAAGGGCCGTTCTGGCAATTCATGCTTGCGCACAAGTTTTATGAATGAATTTGGTCACGATATTCATGATAAAGATAGGATATTGTAATTTGTGAGGTAGGTGAAAGTTAGCTCCATTACTTCTCTCATTTTGGCGGGGCTTCCGGCCTTTTTTCGTGATAGGTCTACCAAAGTCTCGCCGGGATCGCCGACCTGACAAAGTCGCGATAACCTGACAAAGTAGGCCATTCCCGAGATTTCGAGCGTGTTGCCGCGCTTCTTCCAAGCGGAAAAATCAGCGATTTAACAAAGTAGGTTTCAAAAGCGCCCATGCGCCCTTCCTCACCTTGCGTCTCGCCGCAAACACGACTAAAGTTACCGACATGGTCATGTATTACTTGGCCTCATTCAGTTGGGGATTGGACCTGGTTTTTTGCTTTTTTCGGTTATTTACAGAGGTGAAATATGAGTGGAATTCGAGCGCAGCGCCGTGCCTTTACGCTGATCGAACTTTTAGTCGTCATTGCCATCATTGCCGTCTTGATCGGCCTGCTCGTTCCCGCGGTGCAAAAAGTCCGGGAGGCGGCCAACCGCATGACCTGCTCCAACAACCTGAAGCAGATGGGGCTGGCCTTCCACAACTACGACAGCACCAACGGACAGCTTCCTCCCGCGCAAGGAGTCCGCAACTCCGGCCCCCCGAATTACCCTGTCTGGACGGGCAAGAACATTTTGAACTGGTCGCACGCGATCCTTCCCTACCTCGAGCAGGACAATCTTTTCAAAAGCTTCACCTTTTCCGACAATGTGGTCACTCCGCCGATCGCGGCCTACGGCGACGCGACCTCCTTCGTCGCCCAGTCGCCCAAGGTATTCCGCTGCCCATCCGACACCTTCTCCGCCAAGGGACCCGTCGGCCTGAGTTCGCAGCCTCAGTACCTCTTTGGCCTGGGGACCTATGGCGTCAGCAGCGGCACCGACTCCGCCTGGATCACGAGCACCTATCCCGAGAAAAATGATGGTGCGATCCATTTCAATAGTCGCAACAGGATCACCGACATCCTCGATGGCAGTTCCAATACCCTGCTCGGCGGTGAGCGCTCCTTCGACGATCCCGGTTTGACCCTGATCAATATCTCCCAGGACACCCTGATCTATCACTCCGCCATCTGGCGCAACGGTTATTTACCTTCGCTCAGTTTTCTGCGGGTACCGCTCGATCAGATCAATTACCGCATCCCCGTAGGCACGCCCACGACCGGTGCCGCTCGCAACCTGGCCTTCAACAAAAGGTTGTTGGGTTATTCGAGCAACCATTCCGGGGGCGCCAATCTTCTCTATGGAGATGGCAGCGTGCGCTTCACCAAAGACTCCCTGCCGCTCATCACGCTCCAGGCCCTTGTCACCCGCGCGGGCGGCGAAGTGATCGCCCTGGATTAGAGGAACACTCCATTGAAAAATCTCACCAACATTGAAAACACCAGGCATCGTCCTGCGCACTCTGCCGTTCTTTCGATGGCGATGACGGCCCTTTTCGCAATCGGTTGCGGCGGTCGCGAATTTGCCGAAGTCGAGGGGCAAATCACCCTCGAAGGCAAGCCCCTGGCCGAGGTCGAAGTCCTGTTCCTCCCCGATCCGGACAAAGGGAATCAGGGGAACAATGCTTCGGCATTCACCGACGCGCAAGGACATTACACTCTGCTTGCGCCGCGCGATCAACGAGTCGGAACCGTCCTTGGGCCCCACCGCGTCGCAATCACCGACCTGACCATGGTCGTCGATACGACAGGGGCGGGCGATGTGGGCAAGGCTCGAGGCCCCTCTTCAGGCCCCACGATGCCGGGTACCAAGCCACGCCGATTCCCCAGGGAATATGGCGATCCGATGGAAACACCTTTTCAAGAGATCGAAATTGTCTCAGGAAAGCAAGTGTGCAATTTCGAGTTGAAGACGGCCTTGAAGGCAGAACACCGAAAACCGAGAGGAAAAGATGGCGGAAAGAAAAATGGGAACAATGAGAGCCACGGGGCTCATGAGAAGAAAGTCAACGAAGGTAAAGAAAGAAGACATGAAAAGCAGGGAAAGTGAAGTGCTTTTTAAGATGCCTAGAACGTTGTGGATCGCGGGGTGTTTGCTTGTGGCGGGGTGCGGTGGACCATCCGTGATCTCCGGGGAAGGATCGATCACGCTTGATGGCCGGCCGCTCGAAGGGGTTGAGGTCCAGTTTGTGCCCGAACCGACCGCCGGCGCAGCCGGGGAAACGGCCACGGGGCAATCGGATGGGCAGGGGAAGTTTGCTCTCAAATCCCACCGGCTCAATAAGGAAGGCATTGTTCCCGGAATTTACCGGGTCATCGTCACCGACCTGCGGACCGTTCAGGATCTGGCCACGGCCGCGCCGGCGGCCGCTGGAAGCGGGGGCCAGGGGGCGAAGGGCTCTTCGCAAGCGCGGATCCTGCCGATTTATGGCGACCTCAAAAAAACGCCGCTGCAAAACATTCAGGTCCAGGCGGGCAATGGACCTCTTTCCCTGAAGTTGACGGGGCCCGGGGCGTCCTAGGCGGTGCGCGCGGCCTTCTACAAGGAGAGGGGGCACACAAAGTCTTTGAATGGTGGCGGCAGTTCGGAGAGCGCCTATCGTAAAGGTTGTCTGTAGCGCAGGCACGGGGCCCTCAGGAAGGAACCATGCAGGACACCATTCTCCAGTCGATCGGCCGCACACCGCTCATCCGACTTCACCGCATCACCAAGGGGCTGGCGCCCACGATCGCCGCCAAGGTCGAGGCAGCCAACCCCGGTGGCAGCATCAAGGACCGCGTGGCGGTGGCCATGGTCGCCGATGCCGAACGGCGAGGCTGGCTGCGGCCTGGCGGGACCATCATCGAGGCGACCGCGGGCAACACCGGTGTCGGCCTCGCGATGGTGGCGGCGGTCAAGGGATACCGCTGCCTTTTCGTGCTCCCCGACAAGATGAGCGCGGAGAAAATCTCGCTCTTGAAGGCCTACGGCGCCGAAGTGGTCATCACGCCCACCAATGTGCCGCCCGACAGCCCGGAGAGTTACAACGGGGTCGCCGACCGGCTGGCGCGCGAAATTCCCGGGGCCTGGCGGCCGAATCAATTCACCAATTTGTCCAACCCCGAAGTTCACTATCTGAGCACCGGACCGGAAATTTGGGAGCAATCAGGGGGCAAGATCACGGCCGTAGTCGGCGGCGTCGGCACCGGCGGCACCCTTTCGGGGGTGGGCAAGTATCTGAAAGAGCGCAATCCCGAGGTCAAGGTGATCGGCTCCGATCCCGAAGGCTCGGTGCTTTCCGGCGGCGCGCCTTCTAGCTGGAAGGTCGAAGGGATCGGCGAGGACTTTGTTCCCAAGACATTTGACAGCCGTTATGTCGACGACTGGGTCCGCGTCAGCGATGCGGAAAGCTTTCATACGGCGCGCGAAATGGCCCGCCGCGAAGGGATTTTGGTCGGAGGGTCTTGCGGTACGGCCCTGGCCGCGGGGCTGCGCTATGCCCAGCGATTGACGGCAGCCGACTTGATGGTGATCATTTGCCCCGACACGGGGCGCAATTACCTGAGCAAGATGTACGACGATGCCTGGCTCGCGGCGAACAAGCTCCAGTGGGTGCCCGGGGTGGCGCACACGGTGGGTGACCTCATCAAAAAGCGCGGGGAGCGCGCCTTGATCCGGATTGGCCCGGAAGACACCGCGGCCGATGCGATCGACATCCTTCGTTCCGCCGGCATTTCCCAGTTGCCGGTGCTCGATGGCGGCAAACCGGTGGGCAGCGTGCAGGAGGTGACCCTGGCTCGCGTGCTTCATGACCATCGCGACCCGGCAATGGTGAAGGTCGGCGAAATCATGGGCCGGCCGCTGCCCCAGCTCGATCTCATCACCCATCTCGATGAAGCCTATCGCTTGCTTTTGTCGGGCAACACGGGAGTGCTCGCCGTTCACGAGGGGGAAATCGTGGGCATCGTCACCCGCATCGACCTGATCGACTATTGGTCAGTCGAACGTAAGGACAAGGCCTGAGGCGAGATGGATTTCTCCATGCTCGCGCCCTTGCTCATTGGACTGCTAGTGGGAGCCGATCAATGAAGGGTGATTCTGATTCTCTGGGGTTTAGCACGCGGGCCATCCATGCCGGCCAGCCACCCGACCCAAACACCGGCGCGACCATTCCCCCGATCTCGCTCAGTTCCACCTTCACTCAGGCGGCTCCCGGAGACCACAAGGGATTTGAATACGCTCGTAGCGGCAATCCGACGCGCGCCGCGCTTGAAACCTGTCTTGCCGCCCTTGAGGGAACCGAACGCGGCTTGGCCTTTGCCTCGGGTCTGGCCGCCACGACCGCCGTCTTTCAGGCGCTGCTCAAGCCCGGCGATGAGGTCATCGCCGCGGCCGACCTTTACGGCGGCACCTTCCGGCTGCTCGAAAGAGTCTTCAAGCCCTGGGGCTTGACGGCGAAATACACCGACGACTCGTCGGCAGCCGGCTTCGCCGCGCTCGTTACACCCAAAACGAAAATGATCTGGATCGAGACGCCCACGAACCCACTCTTGCAGATTCTGGACATTCAAGCCATTGGCGAGGTCGCCAAAAAAGCAGGCGCGCTCTTCGCCGTGGATAACACCTTCGCGTCGCCTTATTTGCAGCAGCCGATCGCCCTGGGCGCTGACCTCGTGGTTTACAGCACCACGAAATACTTGGGCGGCCACTCCGATGTGATCGGCGGCGCGGTCGTGGGCGCGAAGTCATTGCTCGAACCGGTAAAATTCTTTCAGAACGCCGCCGGGGCGGTGCCGGGGCCGTTTGACTGTTATTTGACCCTTCGCGGAATCAAGACGCTGGCGCTACGCATGGACCGGCATTCGGCCAGTGCAAGCGAATTGGCAGAGTGGCTCAGTCATCAACCGCAAGTTGCCAAGATTTACTATCCCGGCTTGAAATCACATCCGGGCCATGCGGTCGCCGCGAAACAAATGAAGTCATTTGGCGGAATGATCTCCATTCGGCTCAAGGGCGGCGCCGAGGCCGCCCGCCGATTCCTGAAGCGCACGCATCTTTTCAGCCTTGCCGAAAGTCTGGGAGGTGTCGAATCGCTGGTCAATCACCCGGCGACCATGACACACGCGAGCATTCCGCGGGAGATTCGTGAAGCACGTGGAGTGGACGACGGTTTGATTCGCCTGAGTGTGGGAATTGAAGACCTGGAGGACCTGCGAGCGGATCTGCTTGGTGCGATCCAATAAGGGCGCCGTGATTTGAGGTCGACTCTTAAGGGTGAGGGGAGCAAAACATCACTTGGAAGAATATCTAATTATTTTGCCATTTTGATCGTATTCAAAACGAACTGTGCACCCTATAAGTGGAGGTATGGTAGCGACCAGAATGGCCTGAGGCAAAAGAAAGGGATCAAAAAGGCCAAAAGTTGCGAGATCGAGCAGAAGATCGCGGCCAGCCTGCGCAGGGTCAGAGATTTTTGCATGAGTCCGAAACTCCTCAAATTCTCCTTCGCCTTCCAATAAGTATCCAAAATGATCCGGCCTGCCCATTGACTTGTGCACTTGCTCCCTGGTTTTGAAGCGGTCGAGGTCCATCCCGCTGTAATGGAGCAGGGGCGCGCAGCCGGCAAAAAAAACAGAGATCGACAACATCAGCGAGCAAAGCGCCTTGGTGATTCGGCTTCGCATGATTTGTCCCGTGCCAGCCTTCGGGTTCCTAGCGTTTCTTTTCGGTGGATGTGTCTTTCTCGCGCGACACATTGAGATCAATACGGCTTGAAATCACGCGGCCATCGTCATCGTACTCAACGCGAACGGTCTGGCCCACACAGGTGGAAAACGCCAGCTCGCCGAGTGTTCGGGGAAAACTGTAGAGCTCGTAAAGGCCAAGCGAGGCGCTATCGAGCAGAAGATTGTAATCTCCCGCCTTGGGATCGGCGATTTTCGCGCGAGTTTGGAATTCTTCGAATTGTCCGTCTTCTTCCGCGCGCCTTCCGATGTTGCTCGGGGTGCCTAGCGCCTTGTGAACCTGATCTCTTGTCTTTAGTTTCGCGATATTCTTACCGCTGTAATTGATCATGGGCGCGCAGCCCACCCAGATCAGGCACGAGGCGAGCAAGGGGCGCAGTCGATGGCGCCCAAATCGAGATTGGCTTCGCATGAGAACTCCGGCACAGATCCTCGCAGGTTCCCTTAATTCAGAAGCATTCGGTGTGTCAAGGCCGGTTCGCAGTGAGGCGGCGCCGGGCGCCAATAGCGAGAACGGCTCATCGAGCGGCGCAGTGGGGTGCATCGTTCTGCACCTCTGCCAGCTCGATGGCCGTATATGGCGCGCGGGCTTTCGCAATCGTTCGGTTCTCAGGTTCCCTTGCGGCCGACGATCAGCGTCACCGGCTGATCGTCATGAAGGAACTTCGAACGCAACTCATATCCCCCTGCAAAATTCACCCGCTCAAAGGCGCTTCCCGTCGCCGGATCAGGGTAGTTCTTGAGCGCGTCCTTTTTCCCCTGCTGCATCGCCGTCGCCGCCAGCAAGAGGGCGCGGCGAACATCGGCCAGCGTCTTGGCCCGGCGCACCATGGCAAGGCTCGGAAAGAAAAGCTGGAAGATCGGGTTGTTCGCCTGCCTTGCGGTCTCGCGCTCGTACTCCTTCTCGAATTCCAGCAGCGGAAGACCGAATCGGTCCGCCATGAGGGCATAAGAAGTCCGGGTCTCTTCACCAAATTTCAGCACTCCGGCCGCGTTGCCGCCGCACGCGTTGAGCAGCGCGCGTCCCGTCGCAAGCGCATCGGAATTTCCCCCCTCCGGCTGCGGCGCGTACGCGCCAAATGGGGCAAGCGTCTTGACGAGGTCGTCGGTGTCTTTCGCGGATTTCACCTTGTCAAGGAACCAGTCAAGCGACTTGGTCTCGCTAAGGCGCACCCCGGCGGCGAGGCTACCTTCCGGCGGCAAGGCATGATATCGCGTGTTGAAATCGGCGACCACCTTGGCGTCGAGTTTCGGCAGATAAAGCGCGAGTACACTGCTCATGCGGTGTTCAATACTGTAGCCGACGAGTGCACCCAGGATGCTCCCATCGCGGGAGATCTGCCGGCCAAGACGCATCGCCGCGATGATGTCTTCGGTGGCCGCGGCCGGTTTGCCCCCTTCGAAAAGCGACCGTGCGCGCAAACTGGCCAATGAGGTGAGTAGGCGAGACGCGCTCATTTGTGGCAGCATCGTCTCCACACCGTCCGCTCTCCAGTCGATCCCCCATTCGCATTCGGTGAACTTGGTTGCGTGGTGCATCATCCGTAGCGCGTATTCCGACTTTGCGAGGATTTCTCTCGCCTTGTCATCCAGAGGCATCGTTAGAAATTCGGCGATGATTTTGTTTTGCTCGGCTTCGGGAAATTGCGGCATAGTGGCAAACGCTTGCCAGTATTTGAGCGCGGCGTTGGCTTCCAATGAGTTTGGTGGCTGCGCCATCGCCGGACCGCCGGGAGCGGCGCTTCCCGATGAAGCGGGAGTTTGGGCGCCAAGCACTTGAATGAAGCAAAGGAAGGAAAAAGCGAAACACCAGGTACGCACCATGAGCAAGACCTCACTTTCAAGAAAGGGGTTCAAGAGAAAACGCAGCGAACAAAAATCGCAACGGAGGCTTCAGTTCGACTGATCGGACAACTCGGCGGGAAGCAGCGCCGACACGGACTTTGTCTGAGAGGCACTCACGGGCCAGCAATAGGCCGGCAACAAAGCCAGATCGAGATCGCGCCGTGCGCTGCCCCAGGCCGTCGCCACCACGGCCCCTTCGCGACGCGCGTCGATCGCGGCGTGCGCTGGCCAGGAAGCGCCATGCTCCTTGCCGCCGAAATCTTCATTTCGATGCTCCTGGCGATCGGTTTGCTTTGCCACATCCCGATCGTCGAGGATCCTTGTTCGCAACCAGGGCAGGGCGAAGAGGATCAGGAGGCTTGCCGCCACCACGAAGGCCACCGCAAACCAGGCGACATTCCGCCTCCGTGTGGAAACCGGAGTTTCAAGCCGCGCGAAGATCGCGCTTCGCACCTGCGCGATGTGCTCAGGTCTGGGCTCGACCACCGGGTCGCCCGACTGGCGCACCAGCCGCGCAAGGAATTCCTCATCGTCTTCCGGTCGATTGGGCAGGAGCGGACTCATGATTTTGACCTTCTGAAGGAGACGAAAAATAAGGAAGAAGCATGGCGCGTAATTGCTCGCGGGCGCGGGACAGCATCGATTCGACCGCCTTGACCGTGCGCCCGACACGCACCGCAATTTCGGCCACTGAAAGACCTTCGCCGTATTTGGCGAGAAGGACCCAGCGGTTGGGTTCTTGCAGGTTGATGAGCGCGGCACGCACCATGTCGCTACGCTCCTTTCCTTTAAGCTGCGCTTCGGGCGAACCGACCTCCGGCGATCTTGCCGTGAATCCTTCGGCCTGGTCGATCGCCTGGCCATCGAGCGTACGCTTTGCGGCTTCGTTCATGGAACGGCGATGGTGCCTGAGCACGCGATGGCGCGCGATGCCGAAGATCCAGTCGCGAAATCGGCCCCTGGCCGAATCGAACTGTTCGATCCGCTCGATGGCAATGAGCCACACCTCTTGATGGATGTCTTCGGCCAGGTGGCGATTGCCGCCGCTCAAGTGGTAAATCCACCCAAACAGATCGCCCAGGTGCCGGCCATACATCGTATCCCAGGCCTGGCGATCGCGCTGATGCAGAGCGCGGACGAGTCGGTCTTCATCGTCCATGCTCGGCCGGCCTCGCTGATTCTGATTCGCCCCCACCAACCTATTGCCACGAAAGAGCGAAATCCTTCGGCGATTTTATTTGGTTTCTTTGCAAAGCGCTCCAGTGGACGGCGTGTGGAGATCGTTGGCGGGCCGATTCCGCCCGAGGTTCAGGCATTCCTTTGCCTTTCTGACCGCCCAGGGAGAATGGGCGGTTTAGGCAACGGCTTGGTCCGAAGCCAATCCAGAAATGTCGGAAAAATCGGCAGCGCCTGTCACGATCGTGACGGTCGCGACAATATACCCATGTGCGGAATGCGGCGGACCCTGATCGGCCACCGTTTCCGCGCTTTTGTTGGTGATGGAAGCAGAACAAGTACTGAGCTTCGCTTCTTTAGAGCCTCTTCTAGGAGAAAATGATGAAGTATATTGCCGCGATGTTGATGACGGTGATCGCTGGGTTCGGCACGATTCGCGCCGAAGACACCACTTTCCCCAACATCACTCACGATGAACTGACCAAGGCGATCAAGGCCAAGAAGGTCGTCCTTCTCGACGCCAACGGCTCCGACTCCTACAAGAGCGGCCACATTCCCTTGGCCGTCGATTTCGAAAAGGTCGAAAAAGACACCAAGGACCTGGCCAAGAAGCTGCCCGAAGACAAGTCGACCCTGATCGTGGCTTATTGCGCCAACGAACGCTGCAGCGCTTACCGCACCGCCGCCAAGGCCGCCAAGGATCTCGGCTACACCAACATCAAGCACTATGCCAAGGGCATCAACGGCTGGAAGGCTGCCGGCGGCAAAGTCGAAAAGGCCGAATAGTCGTCCGAAAGAAAACCGATCTCGCTTCCGAAGCGGATGCGGGGTCGGTTTTTTCCATTCTGTGCCGGGGTGATCCTTGGGGTTTCTCCGGCATTTTCTTGTTAAGAGCAGCGGATGTTTTCTATAAGCGGAAAACGATGGGCGTTCTTTCTGGATGCCAGGCCGAGGCACTCGGTGGTTGGAAATAATAATAATATAAATTTAATTGAATAGCGATGATTGTGCAGGGTGAATTGAAGAATCAGTGGAATGATTGGACGGGCATTGCGATCCGCGTGCGGGAGCACTTGCGTGGAATGCGAGGGAGAATGGCAGTGAGTGCGAGTGCTTTAGTCCACCGACTGATTCTTGCGGCGATCTGGTTGCTTTTTTTCGTAATTGACCAGCCGGCGCGCGCGCAGGATTCCAAGATTGGCATCGACGACCCAATCCACGACTATTACGCCGCCCAGTCTCAGGACCGCTTTGCGCGCTTCCTGGCGGATATCGAATCGGGAAAGACCACGCTCGACACGAGCAATGAACTGAAATTGCTTGAGGGGGTGCTCGATCGCCTTGAGATTCCGGTCAGTTCGCAGATGCTCGTCTCTTCGGCAACCAGCCTTCAGAAAACCCGCATCTCTCCCTCGCGGCCTCGCGCTCTTTATTTCAATGACGACACTTATGTGGGCTTCGTTCCCGGCGGCCAGATCGAGGTGATTTCGATCGATCCCAAACGGGGCGGCATGTTTTATATCTTCGATCGCAACCGCAGCAATGCTCCGCCGCGTGCCAAAAAGGCGACCAACTGCCTGACTTGCCACGCCACAGTCCAGATGGGAAAAGTCCCCCAGTTGGTCGTGGAGTCGGTCGTCACCGACATGACCGGCGGCGGCGAAATGGCCTTTCGCCGCGATGTCAGCGGCCATCAGATTCCCCTGGCCGATCGTTTCGGAGGCTGGCTGGTTACGGGGGAAAAAGACTTCACCGATCACTGGGGCAATGTCCTGATCGTGCGGGAGCGCGAGAATACAAAAAAACGCATCATCCGATTTGGCGAACTGTTCAATCAAAAAAACTACCTGGCGCCCACGAGCGACCTGCTGCCGCATCTCCTTCACGAGCACCAAGTCGGTTTCATCAACCGCAGTGTCCAGGCAAGCTATCAAACGCGAGTGCTTTTGCAAAAGCCAGGACCCGATCCCAAGGCGCTGGCCGCGGAGCTCAAAACACTAGCCAACGGCCTCGTCAAATATCTACTATTTGCCGAAGAAACCTCCTTGCCGTCGCAAGGGATCCAAGGGAGCGAAGCCTTTCGGCGAGAATTTGTGGCGCGCCGCCATGCGACTTCTGACGGTCGGTCGCTGCGCGATCTCGACTTGAAGACGCGCTTGCTTAAATACCGCTGCTCCTACATGATCGAATCGCCCATCTATGCCGAATTGCCCAGGGCCTTGCGCCATGCGATCGAGCAAGAGTTGGCGTTGGCGCTGAGTAACACGCAGCCATCGCCCGATTTTGCCTATCTGCCCAAAGAGGAGAAAGAGGCGATCCGGACGATCCTTGTAGAGCGGAAATTGCTGCCGCCTGCTGGAAGTTAACTCCGCCTACTGGAAGTTAACTCCGCCTGCTGGAAGTTGACACCGCCGGCCGTTGACCTTGCCGACGGTTGAAAAAAGGTTGCGCGGCGCCAAACGACCTTACAAGGTCGCTACCCTAGGACAGGCGATGCGCTCGGCTCGACTAAGATGATGATGTCGTCCTGAACGGGCGATGCGCACAGGAGTGGCCGCGGATCGGTTTCGTGCGGGCAAGCGGAAGTGGGATCACCCTTGAAAAGCGTCAAACCAACCGACACTGCGGTCATGGCGCGGATGGATTTCATTGAGCGCCTCGTTCAGGAGCATCATGCCGGCCTGCGTGCGTACATCCGCGCATTGGGAATCTTGCCCGATTCGGTCGATGATCTTTGCCAGGAATCGTTCCTGGTTGCCTTCCGCCGATTTGACGAATTCGACGCCGAACGCGATGCCGGAAATTGGCTACGCGGGATCGCCCGTAACCTTGCCGCGAATGAACGGCGCAAGCAGGGACGCAAGTCTCGCCTGATGGCGAGTGGCCTGACGAATTTTTTTCTTCAGCAAGCCGACGAGGTGTTGGCTGAGCCGGCGGAGGATTGGCAGGAGCTTTTGCATTCTTGCCTGGAAGAGCTTCCCGATTCGGGCAGGGAATTGCTCATGCAGCGCTATGGCGCGGGCGATCTAGCCGAATCGATGGCTGCAAAATGGCAAATGCGTGCCGATGCCTTGCGTCAAAAGTTGTTCCGGCTGCGGCAACTGATGAAGCGGTGCATGGAGCGCAAATCAGGAGTGAAATGGAAATGAACGAGGACCGCTACCAGGAACTCCTTGAGAAATGTTTGGAAGGGACGCTGGCGCCGGCGGAAGCCGAAGAGCTTCACAAGGAGCTGGCCGCCTCACCGGTTCGAGCCAAGGATGCGCGCGAGCAGTTGGCTTTTGGCGACCTGCTTTCGCAGGAGCTTGCGCCTGGGCGAGAATTCTCCCTGTTTTGGGGCCGATTGCAACAGGCGATTGCGCGCGAAGGCACCGACGTTGTTTCTACCGGCTCGCTACCGCAGCCGGCGATGGCTAGTTCCTTTGGGATGCGTTTGCGTTATGCGCTTTATGGAGCCACGACGGCAGCCGCAATTCTTTTGTTTTTCTTTTTTGCGTTGATGCGTGGTCCGGCAAACGATCGAGGCGGGGCAGGCGGTCCGCCTTCCGCCCTTGCTCAAGGCGAAGAAATCTCCCTCAGGGGAGAAGTGGTCTGCACGCATTGCATTCTTCATCAAACGCAGGATTGCGGCTTGGCAGTTCGCGTCGACGATCAGGGGCCGGTGTATTACCTGAGTGACAACGACATCAGCCGCGAATTCAAAGGCCGTCAGGGGTGCTGCCGCAAACCGTGTCCCGTGGTCGCCAAGGGAACCGTGCAGGAAAAACAGGGTCAGTCGGTCTTCGTTGCCCTGCAGCTCCAACCGCGGGAATGACGCGACGCTCCGGAACCGGGCGCGCAGGCACAGGCTTGGCTCAATTAAGGCGCGGGCGCTTCAGCGGTCGTTTCCCATTGGCATGGGCCCGTGCATGGTCACAGGGATAGGAGTTGTTCATGATTCGTAATTTGGGACCACTCATGGTCGTCCTATTTCTTGGGGCAGGCCCCTCCCATGCGGGTGAATTCAACAAGAAGCTGAATCTTGGCGACGCGGTGCCGGCCTTTCGCGCTCTGGAAGGAGTCGATGGCAAGTTCTACGGGCTCGACTCTTTTGAAAAGAGCGAACTGCTCGTCCTTGCGATCACCTGCAATCATTGTCCCGTCGCGGTTGCTTATGAAGACCGGATCATTGCTTTCGCCGGCAAGTATGCGCAAGGGGGAGGGAAGGTTGGTCTGATTGCGATCAATGTGAACAATCAAAAGGCGGACAAGCTCGACCAGATGAAGGTGCGAGCCAAGAAGAAATCCTTCCCCTTCCCCTATGCCTATGACCCCAGCCAACAGATTGCGCGAAGTCTGGGCGCGCGCGTTACGCCCGAGTTTTTCGTATTCGACAAGGAGCGCAAGCTGATTTACATGGGAGCCATGGACGACAACGAAAACGCCGCGGAGGTGAAACACTCCTTCCTGAAAGACGCCGTCGAATCGGCCTTGGTGGGGAAATCTGCGCCCAAAGGAGAGACGCGGGCGCGCGGTTGTACGATCGGGTATGAAAAATAGACACTTGAGCGGAAGCGAAATCACGGATCAACCGAGGCGATAAGACCGGGTGTTGCCAAGACGCCAAGACGGTTTCAATTCCAGGTAAAAAAAGCAGGTGTCTTAAATGTCCGCGGAAGTGAGTTTTGTCATCTATGGAAAATCGGAAATAAGCCATCTTGATGACCTGATAAAGCGCGCGTTTGCGGCCTTGGACCCTTGTGAGGTTGTTTACTTTGCTCTTTGGGATGATAAAAACGCGGATCCGGATGATGCCGATGCCTTATACAGCGATTTTTCCAGCCCCTCCCAGGAATCGGTACGGGAATGCCTGGAGGCAGACTTTGACTTCATCTCAATACTGTGTTGACGCAAAGTTAATAAGTAAAGTTGACCAATATTTCTTGAGGAATATGGGAGGAAATTCCAAGGGAGGTTTTACGCTGGATAAATTACTCATGATGATTGGTTCCCATCGGGTTTTGATTCGCGACGACGATGACAACGTTGTGGGAATGGAAAAATGCAATCTTTCTTTTTCCTTTAGCGGTCACGGAAGGCCGGCTGATACGCCAAAATTCCGGGAAGTGTGCAGAAGGCCCATGGATCTTCCCGAGATGTTGGAGGTGCTTTCGAGCCTTCGTTTCGAAGGGAAAACGCAGCCCGTTTGTTTGTTTTGAAGTCATTCGCGGATCAGGTATGAAGGAAGAGTAAAAGAGCGCTATCTTTTCAACAAAGGAAGATTCATGCCTTCCGCGTCATGGACGGTTCGGTTGCCTTGTTGGGGTGTCCGCATTTGGTCTGGATTGGGCGAGTTCTTTTGGACCACACTCTGGTCCACGCTCGCATTTCCCATTGCGGTTCTATCTCACGAGGCGGCTCATTTTGCAGCCTACCTGGTCTTTGGTTTTCCTGTGCCGGTTTTGCACTACGGCTCCACCCAGTTTGAAGGGCAGGGGGAATTTTGGAAAATGGCCAATGCCGGTCACTGGGAGGACGCTTCGGCCATTCTTCCCCCCTATCAAGTGGGAATTGCTTGCGCTGCGGGAATTGTCGCGTCGTGGCTGGTGATGGCGCTCTGCATCATCGTGGTCCGGCGCAATCCTCATCCTTTCTTTCTGGCGCTCGGTTTTATCTCGACCCTACGCTTTCTGGGTGGGGTCTTCATTATCTTCGCCGGCGCGCTTGGGCGTAGCGGTTCGGACGAAGGCCATGTGGCCGTGATTTTTTCCCTACCCGAAGGGGTTCTGCAAATCATCGGAATCGCTTCGATGTTCGCCGCCTGGTATTTTCTTTATTGCGCACTTCCAGCGGAAAAGCGCATTTCCACAGCCTGCTTATTGTTCTTGGGAGCGATCGCAGGAGGCTTCATTTATGCTGGGGTGCTTGGGCCTCTGTTGTTGCCCTGATGAATCAGGCGGTAGTCCGCGTTGTCTTGATCGGGCCGACGCGCAGCGAATCGGTGGGAGTAAGTCAAGAGGCTGCTCGCCAGCGGAATAGGCGCTGTTTTGTTTTGAGTTGCTCTCTTATTGCGGGCGGTTTAATCACCACTCTTGGTTTCCCCAGCTTCCTTGATCTTGGCCTGTTCGAGGTCGATTTCCGCTTGCAGTCGCCTTGCCTTGACCTTCAGAATCATTGAGGCGGGTCCCCGGGCCATGGCCCGCCGGCTTTCGGCAACCTTCTCGTATTCGCCGAACACCTCGATGATTTTTTTCTGTGTCTCGATCCGTTCCGATGGTTTTTCCGTGGCCGCCAGCTCGGCCCCGTGGACTTCGAGGCGTGCTTCAAACACCTCGTCAAATTCTGCGCGCCCGGCTCGAGATCGCGCCGTGAGCTGTTCCACGACCTCCTTGAGTGTCGCAATCCGTTCCTTTTGCAGATCCTTGATCTTTTTTTGTGACGCGGCGACCTGGTCCGCGCTGGTGGGCTTTGCTTTTTCCTGGCAGTATCCAGCGGCTGCCATCAAGCTCACCACGACGCCAGCCACGATTAAAAAGGGGATCTTCATCGTTCTACTCCGGGAGGGAAAGCGGTGTTTCTCTTCTTAATTTCGTAATGAATTCGCCCGAATCGGCCGTTTGCTTGCCGCGGAACATGGTATGCGCAACTTGAAAAAATTCGATGCGCGTCCTGTCGTGTTGCGGGGTGTTTCGCGATGGGATTAGCCGAAGGCATGCTGGCGGCGAATTGGCGACCGGATCGGAACCGGGAAGAATCGACGGCGTCAGAAGGTGAAGCCGGTCAAAAGCCATTACAATGGGAAAAGCCCCCTCGATGCCCCTCAAGGTCCCTTTCCCATGAAGCGATTTTTTTTGCTTGCCTCCCTTTTTTTGCTTGCGTCCTCCTTTTTGGGTTGTGGATCGAAAGATAATCGCCTTCCCTGTTTTTCCGTCGAGGGAAAAATCCTGGCCAACGGTGAACCCGCATCGGGAGTAACGATCACATTTCACGCAGTCGATCCGAAAAATGCGACCCCGGTGAAGCCCGGCGCCACCACCGCCCAGGATGGCTCTTACATTCTCTCCACCTATGACATGCTTGATGGGGCTCCGGCCGGCGATTACACGGTGACGATCCTCTGGGAGCAAGCCAATGAGGAAGGAAAGAAGGTGGATAGGCTCCGCGGTGCATACGCCGATCCAGCGACCACCAAGTACAAAACGACCGTCCGCGACCAACCGAATAACACCTACAACATCGAGCTGCGAGTTCAGGAATGATCGGTAAGGCATTCCTTGCCGATTTCTGACAAATAGCCGGATAGACGTCCATTTTGCTTTGATCCCACAGAACGGTTCTTTCTGAGGTGCCCCAGTTCCCTGAAAACAAGTCAACGTGATTTGCTCCAACCTGGTGCCCTGGCGCCAGGTTTTTTGTTTACTCGCGGTCTGCCCGGCCCTTTCGCTGAATTCGTTTCGTTCACCTTCAAGGTTGCTCCTCCGGAATTTCCCTTGACTACCACTACGCTGAAAGTACTATTAGCGTAGTTGAAAGGGAAGGGGCACCGATGAGCGAGAAGCCGATCGAGGAATTGGGATCATTGCAAGCATCGGTCCTGGAGGCGCTCTGGGAGCTGCAAGAGGGATCCGTTCATGAGGTGAAGTCGAAGCTGGGCAGGGCGACTCTTGCCTACACGACCGTCCTTACGGCCCTCCAGAAGTTAGAGAAGGCCGGCTGGATCACTCACCGCGCCGAGGGGCGCAGTTACATTTACTCTCCTCTGAAATCTCGGCCGCATAGCGTGGCCGCTTCCGCTTTGAAACTGATCAAGAGCGCCTTTGGCGGCGACCCCATACGGTTGTTTCGCCAATTGCTCGAGGCCCGCTCTTATTCCGATGCCGAACTCGAGGAGTTGCGCAGCCTCATCGTCGCCAAGAAGAAAGGAAAGGGGCAAACATGATTGCATTTCCGGATTTTTGGACCGGTTTCGTCCTTTCGGCAACGGTCTGGCTCGGTTGCGCTCTCGCGATTGCATGGCTGCTACGAGGCCGGCCGGCACAGGCCCATTGCGTACTCGTGGCGGCGACGCTGGCCTCGGCGATCTCTCCCGTGCTCTGGCTCGCGGTGCAATGGGCCGACTGGGGACTGCTGCCCCCGGTATCGTCTGCGAGGGCGGTGCCAGAAGCGCTTGCCGGCACCTCGCAGAGTTCCGTGAATCGGCCTATTGGCGGCTCCGCGGATCCAGCATTATCTCGCGCTTCCGGTGACGATCACCGTACTTCCAGGCCAGTCGCTTTTCATCCGGTGGTGCCCAGCGCCGACGTGCAGCCGATTGTTGTCGCGCCTGGAATGCAGGCGCTCCAAGATAGCCAGAGCAAGGTTGGGCTCAACGAGTCGCAGGTGGGTGCACCAGCGCGGGTTCACGGTGATCTGCCGCCGGCGGACGAATCGATCGTGCGGGAATCCAAGAGTGTTCTTGGGTCTTTTCCCTGGATGACCCTGGCCGCTTGGATTTGGATGGCCTGGAGTCTTGCGAGTTTCACGAAGCTAATATGGGATCTGGCCAGGGCCGGCCTTGCCGTCTCCCGGTGTGCCGAGCCTGCCGTGCCATCGCTTTGCGAGTCCTTGAAGCGGACCGCGCTACGGCTCGGGCTGTCCGTCCGCTTACCGCAAATTCGCCAAAGCGAGTGGGTGGGATCCCCCTCTCTTTGGGCCTGGGGCACCCGGCCGACCATTCTCGTTGGTCCCGATTTCTCCGGGGATGCCCACGCCGATGCGATCTTCTGCCACGAGCTGGCGCACTGGGCAAGGAGAGATCACTTGGGAACGCTCGCGGGAGAACTTCTGTTCTGCCTTTTGCCCTGGCATCCGTTGGTCTGGCTCACCCGCAGTGCCATCAAGCGTTACTCGGAGGAAGCCTGCGACGACTGGACGATCGAGTCGGGCTGCTCCGTCACCGACTATGCCGAAGCGCTCCTGGGAATTGCCGCGGGGAAACCGCTGAGGATGTCATTGCCCGCCGTGTCGCCACGATCGCATCTGGGAGACCGGGTGAGGCGCATCCTCGCAGAGGGGTTCCGCCCAAACCGGATCGCTCGAGGTTGGCTGGTCGGGGCGGGAATCGTCACAGTGGCTCTCCTCGTGGTCGTGGCGCTCTTGCGGCGCCCCAGCGGTACAAGTGAAATTGCCGAGGATCTCGAATTTGATGGGGGGGCTAACGGCCCCGTCGCCTTGGCGATCGAGCCCAAGGAAAAAGCAGATCAAGTAACCACAGCGCGGAAGCCATTGCCGGAGTCGACCCATTTGAACTTTGTCGATGAAGCGGGAAAACCTGTTGCAGGCGTCAAGATCGAAGGCCGTTCCTTGTTTGCAGAGAATGTCGGCGGGAAGAGATCTTACAAGACCGAGAAAGTCGATCAAACGTCCGATGCCAATGGCCTTGCCTCGTTCGACCTCAAAAAGGACTATCGCCAATTTGATTTTTACATAAAAAAGGAAGGATATATAGGCATTCATAAAATAGCATATATAGATGACGATGATAAGTCTATTACTATATTACCTAATTATAAAATTGTTTTGGAAAAAGGTTCTATAATTGGCGGGTTAATTAAGGATGATAAAAATCGTCCAATTAAAAACGCCAAAATCGTGATTGGTTGCAGTGCCGTTTACAATGACAATGAAACGTCGCTTGGCGCTTTAAAAACCATGGATGGCGCCGCAACGTACTCGGCAAATTGGGAAAGGATGACGGACGATGCGGGGTACTGGGAAGTCAAGCATTTTCCCATGCATCCGTTGGCCAAGGCCTGGATTTCCGTCACTCATCCCGACTTCTTGCCTGCGAAGTCTTCCGTCAATGGAGAGCATGGCGTATCGATCAAGATGAACGAACTGCGCGAAGCAAAAGCGGTCATCCAGTTGGGGTCGGGTTTCCACGTCAAGGGAAAAGTGACGGACCCCAATGGCAAGCCCATTTCGGGTGTTCGCGCCGCGACGATGGCGGATGATGCCCCTTACTGGATCGGCGAGGATGTCCGATTCGAGGCCAATGGCTTCTACCGTTCCATCACCTACAAGCAGGGGAGGGTGCAGCTATCGGTTGCCGCACCGGGATTTGGGCCGCAAACACGCATGGTGCGCCTCGATTCGGGTCTCGCCGATCAGGATTTTGTTCTGCAGCCAAGGGGCGCGTTGCGGGTCAAACTGGTCGATTCCGAGGGGAAACCGATCCCCAAGGTGTCGATCTACCCAAAAGGCAACGGCCTTCTGGATGAGCTATTGAATCACAATCACCGATTTTCTTGGGAGCAGTCGCGCAAGGATCCCGCGGACAAAAGCGATCCGAATGGTGAATGGATCTGGACATGGCCGAATCATGAGGAGAATGAAATCCAGATCGGCGAACTAGGCGAAGTCTACTCGGGTCGAGGTTCCTGGGAGCCGACGATTGTCACGCTTAAGGCGGGTGACCCTCTCAAGACCGTGGTCCTCAAGGAAGTCAAACCGATCGTCGGGCGAGTCACGGATGCGCGCACCGGCAAGCCCATCACTCGTTTTTCGCTCGCGCAACTGCACTCCACGGAGTCGGGAAAATTCGTGTTTCACGCGTTCGCTTCGACCAACGTGGAAAGTAAGGACGGCGAATTCTCTTCCTACCCAGTTCGTAACGATCAGGCGCTGCGCTTGCGCATCCAGGCACCTGGCTACCACAGTCAAGATGGGCCGGAATTTCAAGTTGGAAGAAATGCACCCAGTCCGCAGAATTTTGCCCTGCAAGTCGCCGCTCCCATTCGCGCAAAGGTGGTTGATTCAACGGGAAAAGCGATGGCCAAGTTAGGAGTGCACTACGCCACATCTTCCAGATTCTCCAATGTGTATTCTCATCGACCGGACTTTATCACCGATGAAAATGGCCACTTCGCCTTTGATCCACCCAATGAACCCTTCACGCTGCTGATTCGAGGTTCTTCCGGATCGTACACGGGCACCTTTTCTCCCAGGCAGGCCGACCTCGGAACTCTGATGTTGACCGCTCCGGCCAGGATCAAAGGAACGCTGTTTTTCAACAATGAGCCAGTGGCCCGAACGAGTGTGACGCTCAGTCCCGTCCCGTTCCTGGAAGCCGGGCAGCGAATCTTTCGAGAGCAGGGCCATATGACCATGACCGATGCCCAAGGCCGGTTCGAATTCCCTGCCGTCACTCCTGGAGCGATTGAAATCGAAGTTCCCCTTTGGAATTCCGAACCGGTCGATTGCCGTTCAAGCGAACAGCGTGGCTTGATCGCGTATGCGGGACAGGAAACCGATGTCGTTCTCGGCCGAAACGGAATTCAGCTTACCGGAAACATTCAAATCGGAACCGATCGTTCGCTTGACCTGTCTGAAGCCGTCGTCCATCTGTTTCGCCGGACGGCGAACGCACCCACCGCGATCGATTTGGCCTGGTTTCACGTTGATCGCCATGGGATTAATCCAGACTCATCAAGAAAGAAAATCGCCTACCACTCCAGTCATCAATATTGGGTGGGCAAAGTCACCAAGGAAGGCGGCTTCCATTTCAGTGGAATTCCCGAAGGAGAATATGATCTGCTTGTCAAGAACGAGCCCTATGCCCGGTGGGAACGCCCTTTTTTTGCCTATTTCGTTCGAAAGGTCTCCATCACGGCGCAGGATCTTCAGGCGGGAAAGCGATTTCTTCCCCTCATTCAGGGGCCCGTGGTTGCGCGGACGGCCACCGGGTCCAAACCTAGCCTCTCTTTCAGGAAAGCCGACGGTCAGCAAGGATCGTTGGCCGATTTTCAGGGACAATTTCTTTTCGTGGTGTTTCGGTCCGAATGGGCCGATGATGATCACGCATTGGAAAATACCCTGGAAACACTTTCCAAGAAGTATGGTCCCGAAGGCATTCGCATTCTCGAAATCGACCTCAATCAGCAGCCGGCCGCCCCTGCGGCGGGGCGAGAAATCAAAAATCCGAGCATCAAAGGCCGGTTGATCGACCCGGGGGATCTTCCCTGGGGCTGGACCAGTCACTCTTGGTTTATCGATCCCAGTGGAGTGTTGCTTAGCGAATATGCCGGCTTGGAAGATATCGAAAAAGTTCTGAAGCATTTTAAGAAGTGATGGGATCGGAAGATTGCGCAGCGCCATCTTCCGATCTCATCACTGGTTTGGCGACTGGCAATTTCCGTTTCACCGCAAAATGCACTTCTACACGAGAGCGGGTGGATTGAGGCTCAATCGCATGGCGACGTCGTTCCCACCCTTCGATCCCTCGCCCGCCGTTCGTGGTCAATTCTTGTCCTGTGAATTCCTCGATCGCGATCAGGATGAAAGTTTTTCGGCTCTTGAGTTGCAAGTGGCGTGGGAGCGCATTCTAGGATCCACCTGCTTTCAGGGGGGCCGATTTATTACCGCCGGAGCCGTGGACGATGCTGATGACGTTCAGTCAAGCGCAGCCGAGTGGCAGGAGAGGACTGGAGGCTCAAAGGAGGGCGACCGGCCCTCTTGATTTTGTGCGATGGATTGCAATGGAAACGGAGTGATTGCGAAATCGGATTTCCTGGGGCCGCTTGCGAAGTTCGTCGAATGTGATCGCAATCAGGAGGTTTTTTGTCGGTCGCGGAAGCAGCGCGCCTTCGGCTGTAGCTATAAGCCACAAATCAGACAATCTATGTCTATGAAAAGGAAAAACCTCTCACCGTGATCGGAACGGGCATGGTGACCGCCCTCGGAGCGATTGACGGCCAGGCCTGCCGTCAGCGCTTCGCGGGCGGCGATCAGCGAGCCGGCGACGCCCCAAAGCACGGGACGAACAATGATCCGCCAGGCGATCGAGCGCGGCAGTCTCCGGACCATCGGTAGTTCCAGGGCCTGTGCAAGCACGCGCGGATCATGCAAGCGGTGCAGGCAGTCCCTGTCGTGGATCGATTCGAGTTCGGTGAGGGACGCCGGACGGGGCACGCGCACCCAGGCCTTGTCGCGCAGGCGCGGGATAGTTCGCCCAATTTCCTTCCAGGCGCGTCCATATTTTGCGGAGTCGAATGGGTGAAATCGCTCCAGCTTGAAAAAGCGAATGTTGTACTGGGGGCTATAAACCAGTTTCATCGCCGGTTACCTGGAAACAGACCGGCATCGCGTCGCCGGAAGTAATTCTACATCATAAGCTGCGCCGTCCAGGAATAAAGATGGGTGTTATATAATCAGAAAAAATAATAAAGATAAAAATCGCGATTGTGACAGATTGCAATTTGTCAAAAAAGGCATCACTCAAGGATGGTCCAAATACGTTGAATCCTCCGTGGTTCTCGGGCCGTTGATTCGAGGACCTCGATATGAGAGGCCCTTTGCGTTGAGCTCCTCTTCCTTCTCAACCCAACAGAGATCGAGCATCTGGCCCGGCCCCGCTATCTCACCCTTGCGTTGCCTTCCTCGACTTCCGTATTAAACCGATTTCTTTCCACGAACTGGAGCTGTGGGCTTCTTGGCCGTGGGACTTCCGTCAAAGCTCCATTCGTGGCCCATTTTCTTGCAGTAAAACGACATGGCCCGTTTGAAGAGCAGGGCCGGGGTGCGGCCTTCCAGCGCGGCAATCTGCCGGATTCGCTCCTTCATCTCCTCTGGCAAGCTGAACATCATCGGGCTGTTGGCCTTCTTGGCCACGGGGCCCGGTTTGCGACGTTTCGCCATCATTTCGCCCTTTTCCACTCGATATAAGCGCGCTGTGTTAACCACTTGAGGCCAAGTTATTATAGGAATACCCCCTCGGGCAGAGGCGACCCCCACGGGGCGGAAAATGATTACGATCAAGACAGGAGGAAAGGCCCCGATCGGCGGCCGCAGGAGGCCGTAAAGATGGGCTTTGCGTAGCCAAAATCAGTGTGATTTTTCTTCACTGGAATGGCGATGCAAGGCCATCGATAAAAAAAGGTGCAACGAAATTCCGCTCGGGGGGTAGTGCTTGCGGCCCGCTCAGCGCGGGTTGAATCGACCTTATGTCAGAAAATGCTTAGATCCCCGGTGTTCCATGTTGGCGACCGTTGAAATCATCACCGATTTGAAGATTCACCCTTATGCCGATCGACTGGAGATTGCGCAGGTGCGTGGTTGGGATTGCTGCGTGGTGAGGGGCCGGTTCTCTCAAGGCCAGAAGGTTTTGTTCATCCAGGCCGATACGGTGGTACCGGTCGATCGCGAGCCATTCGCCTTCATGTCCAAGCACAAGGGAAGGGTGAAACCGATCAAGTTGAAAGGGCTGCCCTCCTATGGACTGGTCTTTTCGCTGGAAGAATGCGGTCTGGACGCGGGCCTGGAATTGCAGACCGATGTGGCGGGCCAGCTCGGCGTGATCAAATACGAAAAGCAGTTGGCCTCAAGCTTGGCCGGCACCGCGCTCGGCTATCGTCCTTCCTGGATCCCCAAGACGGACGAGGAAAATCTGCGCAATTTTCCCGAAGCACTGGCGGAGGTTGAAGGTGCCCTGCTCAGCGCCACGCTCAAGTACGACGGAACAAGCGGCTCGTTCGGGATCGACGAGGCCGGTGAATTCGTCGTTTGCAGTCGCAAGCTGCGCGTTGCCGATGGCGACAACGTCTACTGGAGAATCGCTCGAAAGTACGACATTGAGCGCAAGCTTCGGGAGAAGGCCGAGGCTCTCCTGCCCGGAAAGATCTCGCCGATTTTCATCCAGGGAGAGATCTATGGGCCGGGGATTCAGAAGAATCCGCTGGGAATCACGGAGATCGCCTTTGCCTTGTTCAATGATTCCGGTCACGACTGGGATCTTCCCAGGGTCAAGGAGATTGAAGTCTTCAAAGCGGAATCAGGCATGCTCAAGAAGTTGGTCGATTTCACCAACTCGATCCGCTATCCCAACGGCTCGCCGGCCGAAGGGCTGGTGTTTCGGGCAAGTCAGGGTCCCGTGCTAACTTCGCCCTCAGAGAAGGCTGCTGGGCTGGCGGCGTTGAAATGGTCATTCAAGATCATCAATGAAAACTATGAAGATCGGGAATGATCGAAGAGCTGCCGAGCAGGGGCAGCTCTTTTTTTTCCTTTGCGGCCGAAAGAAGTACGATCGATAGGAATCACCCATGCTGATTTTTTCATGCGCTCTAGATCTTCAGGTCTGCAGGGGAACGCTTTTTCATACAAAGGAATCGGGGTTATTTCGCTTGCCGGCAAGTACGGCGCCTCCGTTGGCGTCCAGATTCGCCGAGGTTATCCCCATATCGCAATGCTCGGAAGCAAGTTGTTCGGATTGGAGGCAACGCTGGCCCACGAGCTGACCCATGTCGCATTGCAACATCTTTCGATGCCGTTCTGGCTGGAAGAGGGCTTCACGCAGATGTTTGAGCATCGCTTGACCGGCAGACAAGTGCTGGAGGTCGGAACGAAGCTGGCGCTCAGGCACAAAAAGAATTGGAGCAGGCGCGGACTGAATGCTTTTTGGCAAGGGGATGGATTCGTCAGTCCGGGCAAAATTCAAGAATTGAGCTATCAATTGGCGGAAATATTGAATCGGCTTTTGGTGGCGGAAAGTCAGCCACGCTGGTTTGGATGGGTGCGCGAACCTCAGAGGCGATTTTTGGCGTTCGTCAAAAATGCCAAAGCGGAAGATTGTGGCGAAGCGGCCTGCCGCGAGCACCTCGGATACGACCTGGGCGATCTGGCGGCGAAGTTTCTGGGACCGGGGGATTGGTCCCCCAAGCTTGAGAAGCGGGACGAACCCGTTCCAGCCGAGGAGATTGGCGATGACAGAGCGATCAGGCGGAAGGAGAGAAGCGATGGCTCCTAAGGGCCGTTCCGCGGAGGCGATCTGCTCTGCGATGGGGTTATTGGGTTTCGTCGAGCCCGACTGGACGCCGCCGATGCTCAGGCTCTTGGTGATGCCCTCTTTTTCTCACGAACTTTGCGTCACCGTTGATGGTAATCGGCAAGAAGTCTCCACGACCGTGCTGGCCGAACCGTTTTGGGGATACGGCACACCATCTCGGCTTGCGAGATGGAGCGATCAGGCGAAGGTCGAGCCTGGGCGGATTGAAGAAGTGCTTTCTGGCTTCGCGATCGCGCAGGCCGCTGACCAGCAAAGCGACGGAAGAATGGTCTGCATCGCCGATGGCTGGCTGGTGGAATGCTGCCGGTTTTCCGCAGGGAAAACAGAACGGTTTGGCGGCTACCCTGACTTGCCAATCCTGGTGGATTTCGTTCGCCGCGTGCTTCATCTGGCATGGACATCCAGCTCGCATCCTGGAGTGAAGAACGGCTTGGCCGATTGTGCTAGCTTTGCGCGCGAAAAGTGGCCTCGGGAAACTCAACCTGTGGTACCCGTGGCCAATCCCCTACTTGTTCTGGGCTCGCCGGCAGACAGGGCAGAGTATCTGCGTATTTGGAGGCCAAGGCAGAACCATTGGTGAATTGCCGGAACGCAAGTAGATCGGTTCGCAGTGATCGTCTCGGCGGTGGGGGCTTCGATGAATAAGACCTTTTGCCGAAAGGGATATACGCGATATAAAATCGCGGCGATCGTCTTCATCGCCCTTTTTCTTTTGTTGAGCTTGTTCGGGATCTCCGTCTACTTTTTGGAGAACCGAGCTGTTCTTGGGTTCGACAAGAGTGATCCGGAAGCGGTAGCGGCCGTGCGTCTTGGTCTTGGGCTGCTCGGGTTCTTTGCGCTCGTTGGGACGCTGGCCTGGCTCGAACTCCACAGGGATCGATTCACCATCAAGGGAACAACCCTTTCCAGGCAGTCTTTGTATCGCCGTCATGAATTCGAACTGGCCGATCTCAACGGGGTTGAATCGCTCGCTTGGGGGAGCAGGAGTATCGTTTTTCACGCTCGAGGGAAAACATCTCGTTTGGAACTCTCTCTTATCGGCGATGAGGATCTGCTTGAATTCATCGAAATCCTACGCGATCGTGTGCCGGCTTCCTCGCAAAAAGGCTGGCCGTTGTTCTGTCTGAAAGTCGCACTGCCGCTCAAAGAGGAGCGTCTACAGCTCCCGAAGTCCGCTTTGGAAGATTTGCCGCCGGGGTCGTTCCTGAACACACGCAGGCGCTACGATCGTGCCGCGGCCATTGCCATTCCGCTTTCGCTGGGGTTGGGGGTGATTGATGCGGTTGGATTCCAACAGTGGCAAGGCCTTCTTTCCCCGATACCGGTCGTTGCCGCCTGGCTATTATTGCGATTTCATTTGCCGCCGGAGGGCAAAATGGAACGAGGGACGACGCCTTCTTGGATTTTGCCCGCACTCGGGATCTGTATGGCCGTCGCGATGGGTGGGATGATTTTTATGGGCTTCTTGCGCGCCTATGGGTTGACGGAGTCGCCTTGGAGCTGGATTCCGTGGTGCGCCATGACAGGAGGATGTGTGATGACGGTTCTCTTGACGTTCGTCGCCGATTGGAAACGGAGCGCTACGGCGAAACAGCGGTTGGCCGTGGACGAACTGGCCGCCATCCCGGCTCAAGAGCGTTGGTTGGAGCTTACTCCAGGTGGGAATCAAGTCGAGGCAATCTGATCCGGAGCGAAGTCGCTCTGAGGCGGCCCGATCTTTTGACCGTGTCGCTTTGAGGCGCTGGGTTGAGCCGAAGTTGGATCAACAGGGGGACCCGGACGTGGAGCGCCGAGACGGACGAATGAGCCCGTGGGTGGGCTTCGTTCGCTGAAGTCACCCCACCATGGGACTTTCTGACTAGGTCGTCGCATTGGGAACCAGGGACCTATGATGGACAAGACTTTTCGGCGGAAATTCCTTGGGACCAGGGTCACAGCGATCATTTACCTGTCCCTTTTTGTTTTGTTGAGTCTGTTCGGCTTCTCAGTCCTCCTTTTGGAGAACCGAGCCGTTTTTGGGTTCGACAAGAATGATCTTGAAGCCGTTGCCGGCGTGGGGGCGGGCGTCGCGGCCGTGGGGTTGATGACCCTTCTTTGGATGTTGGTGTGGCTTGGCTATCGGGCGGAACGATTCACAATAATGGGAACAACCATTTCGAATCGGTCTTTATTTCGCCACCATGAATTCGATTTCGCCGACCTTAATGAAAAAGAATCGCTCACCTGGCAAATGCGCGGCATCGACTTTCGTGCGCGGGGAGCGAGATCGTCCCTGGATCTGGCTCTCATCGCAGGCGACGAGGACTTCATTCTGCTCATCGAATCGTTGCGTGATCGTGTGCCGTCAATTTTCCAGAAAGGCTGGCCGCAGTTTTGCCTCAAAATTGCAATGCCATTGAAGGAGAAACAACTGCGACGAGCGCCATGGACAATACAAGACATGCCGCCGGGGGCGTTCCTGAACACACGCAGGCGATATGACCGCGTCGCGGCATTGGCCATCCCGCTGCTTCTAGGATTGGGGCTGTTGCTTTGGCTGGGGCTGGATCTTTGGGAAGGCCTTTTGTTGCCAATTCCAGTCGCTGCCGCATGGCTCGCTATGAGATTCCATATATCGCCTGCCGGCGAAATGGAACGAGGAGTAAACCCACCGTGGCTTGTCCCATTTGTTGGGATATGTTGGGCGGTCATAGGCGGCACGCTAGTGATCTTGCTGTCACTTAGCTTTTTCGGAATAAGGGGGCCGGCCATGGGCTGGATCTTTAATGGCGTGCTGATGGTATCGGTGGCGGTGATGATTCTTCTGATGCACAAGGCCGGCAAGCAGCGGCGCGCAGGGGACGAGATCGCCGTCGTCTCCGCTGAGCAGCGATGGTTGGAACTCTCCGATGGCGCGAATCAAGGCGAGACGATTTGATCCGGATTGAAAGTAGAGCACACTGCTTGATCCCGATCATCGAGCTTCGGAAAAGAGGCTGTCCGGTTGCGGCAAACTGCTTCTATCAAATACCCAACCAATTGGGCGGGAATTTGCGTGACCGTGGGAAATCGAAGCCCCGGCCATCGCGTTAGCGATTTGTAACAGCTTGTTACAAACTCCGCGGCCTTCGAGAGCCCTCAGTGCCGACATTAGAAACCATTCCCGGAATTCACCGAATCGGGCCGATTTTTTCGCCAGGTTGCTTGACAATCTTGCTTTCATGAGGCTCAATTTGGCTTGGGAATCAGCGAAATGGCATGGCGTTGAAGCCATTTGGTAGGCGGACCGCTCCAAACACGGCAGCAGGGGCCGTCGGTGCAGAAAAGTTGGCGACCCTGAACCTGTCTGGCATTTCTTTTGCGTTATGATCTTGGATGGTCGGTTGGATGACATTTCACGCGGACAGTTGGGTTTTCCTGGCCTGTTCCCGCCATCGGGCCGGAAAACGATTCGGAAGAAGGAATAGGGAAGTGGCCAAACCACAGGCGATTCGGCATTCGACTCTCTCAGATTACCTGGTTTTCTTGGGAATTCGCAGTCGTGCTTCTTGTGCAAGTCGCGCCAGGCATGAGCATCGCGGTCAGGCGATTGATCCGGTCGCGACACGGGCCATAAGGTTAAGATGCAGCAATGGAGTCCTGCCATGCGTATAAATGTGGTTAACGCAGTGTCCCTGGTGGCACTTTTGGGCGTGGCCGGGTGCGGAACCGAAACGGACAAGGATATCCGCTTTGCCAAGGAAGCGATGGAATCGCTCCTGCGGGGCGATTCGAAATCGATGGAAGTCATCGACTGGGAATCTTTGGAATACGACGACGAGTCGATCAGCGACCAATACAACCGAATTTTGGATGATCAAGAAAAAGATAATTTTTGCCGGCGCTTTGTTCATGGATTTTCGACCGATCAAATCAAGAGCGGAAAAGACGCCGATACGTTATTTAGTTCTCTAAGGAATTGGCGCGTGGCGGAGCGCAGTCCCTCGCGGGCAGTCGTCACCTACCAGACACCGAAAAGCAACACCGGATCGATCACGATTGGGCGCAAGGATGGCAAGCGCGTCATTACGGTTTTGAACACCGATTGCGTGGCCGAGAAAGAAGTCGCCCGCGAACGGGTGGCGCTTGAGCGCGCCAAGGTCGATGCCGAGCGCGCACGGATCGAGGCGGAGCGGCTGAAGGCGCAAGTCGAAAAGGACCGGATTGCCCTGGAGCGCGAGAAGCTGGCCGCGGACGCCAAATCCAAGGAAACGCAGCGGCTGGCCATGTTGGAAAAGGAACGCCCCAAACGTGAAGCCGAAGCTGCCGCCAAACGGGAACGCGATCGGCTCATCAAAGAGAAGATCGACAAGATCGCCGCACTGAAGGAAGAACGAGCCGCTTTTGAGTTGACCTTTCCGTTTCCCGGCCAAAACGGCAAGAAGATTGAACAACTTATCAACGAGGTTCAGGGAGCGATTGATGCCACACCCACGGACGATGGCAAGGCACCCTATCAGGTCGCACTGAAGAACCTGCAACAACAAGCGATTACGCTCAAAGGGCAGGGGATTCCCATGGCCCACCGGTGGATGGGCGAAGTGGAAGCCAAGATCGCCGAAGTGAATCAGGGGAATATCAACCCAACCGAACCCAATGGCGCCACTCGCAACGGCCGCCTGACGTTCACTTCGATTGGCGCCAAGAACGCGGCCAGGACGGCGCTCCAAAAGGACCTCGAAAGCCTCAAAAAATACAAATCAGCCCTGGAGGCGTTCGACATCGACATTGCCGAGGCCGCGAAATAGATAGGGTCAAGCAGCAATGTTCCCTTTCCGCTGGCTCATTTCCTACCAGGGTCAATTCGCGTTCCGAAATGGTTGGCAGACTCCGCAAAAGCGCAGAGGTAAGTAACCTTTGATTTGCCGCCAAGGCGATGCCACCTTACTTGGACCCAATGCCGCGCCCCGAACAAGTCTTCTGCAATCTGGTGCTCACCCTTCCCCTTGACTACGATAAGCCACTTCACAGCTGAAGCGGCGTTCGGTCTTTCGGTCCGCAGCACAGGCCTGCAAACCGGTTAAGTTCCCGATTGGCGCTCCTTCCTGCGAACGGTAAGCCCTAGCTTCCATTTCCAATCTTGCTTACTCCGTGCGATTTCCCACCAGAGTTGGCCAACTAGCGGCCCCTTATCTTTTGCAGATTGTCTATTTTATTAATGTGGTCGCTGCGTGGAACTCGCCCGTATCGTCTCAGAGAATCTTTCGCGAATTATTGACTATTTTTCTTCGAAGATTTCAATGGTTACCCATTCAATCGGACGTTAGAAAATGATTAAGACCTGTTGGATGTTGAGTTCGACCTGATTCGTCCTAGCAACTACAAAATCAGCGAGACTCCCGACACCTGGGTCGCCTGACAAAGCGGCGTCCTTCAGCCTGAAAGGTCCGCCAGGCTGACTTGACGGCGTTGCGGTGGTTTCACGCGAACCGAGTGAAGGCGAAGCAAGGAAACCATTTTGATTTTGGGCACCGGGAAGTTTTGCACGGCACGGTCAAGAAAAATGTTCTACCATTGCCCAGCAAGCCACCCAGCACGCTTCCCTCTGGATCATTTTTACCTGGCGAAGAATCTGGCAACCAATTATGTCCAGGGAGATATCGATAGGAAGCACGAAATTTTGCGATGAATGACTGCATTGAGACGAATGAAAGTTATAAGAAATGGAATGATCTTATCATAAAGGAGCTCGGCGATGTCTGATTCATGGCGCCCTACTCATCGAATCGCCCTTCCCAATAGGGAATCGTTTGAAGTCATGTTGCGCGACGGCGTAGCTTATACTGAACCCGAATGGAAGGCCATCGTTGCCCCCGACATTGAAGTGAACGAAATGGGCCAATGGCTGTTTCAAGGCTATGCCTTCAAGGGTTCGGTCGCCCAGCTTCCCTGTTGCTGAATCGCCGCTGTTAATTTGAAGTCGTTGGTGCGTAAAAAATCATCGATTCTCGTACAGAGATTTGATTGACTCGTGCATTTTGAGCGACAAGGGCAGGGCGACATACGGGTTCCTGACCACTTCGATGAGGGAAACGGTTCCTTTCTCGCCGTCCTTTGTACCGTCTAGATGAAGAAGCCCACCCCGCTGTACATAGTGCGCTTCGACCGCCGATTTGTTGATTGCCGGCATCCCCTCAATACGCGCAAAGCCGCCGGCGGCGTGTCCGGCATGGAGCTCATGACAAGAGCCAATCAACGAGGCTGGAAATCGTGCGCTGATCGGCGGATCCGTAGGGTGTTGCCGAGGAGCGCTCCTCGTGCAGGCAGACCGTCGTCTGGTGCGGATCGGGATCTTGCAATATCCCCTTGAGCGCGAAGAACCCGCGGCCGCTGACGAGTGAGGCCGCCACCTTTTCTGGAAGGACCTCCAGCGGCCTGGGCCGCCCTGAACTTCAATCACTTTGCTCAAAACTGAATTTATCGGTTTCTCCCCAATCTTTGGCCTGATGGCAGGAGGGATCCCTCCGATTCTTTTCCCGCATCGCCTTGGGCGTTCGAATGCCCTGGCGCAGCTATCCTGAGGGGAGCGGGTGGACAAAATACTTTCCCAAGGCTTTCGTTTCATTCGGTGACCTGGTTCGACGCCTAGATAGGTATTCCTAAAGCCCGGCCTGTGCGACGGGGGGCAAAGTGGGTGCAAGGTCGGGCGTTGCGGTCACGGAAATCTGGACCCGGTTGACCGGGCGTGGCTTGGAGGCTTGCGCTGCCTGCCCAACTCGACAGACCGCGAGAACAAAGAGCCAAGAAGCGGCGGCCGTCAACCCGGTGTATGCCCGCGGCCTTACGGAGTGACACGGATGCCTGGCAATCCCGAAGTGCTTGCCCTGCTCGAGAAGTTGCTCGAATCCCATCAAACCCCGGAGGAGGTCTGCCGCGAGCGGCCCGATCTACTCGCCGAAGTGAAACGGCGCTGGCGGGAATTTCGCTTGATCGACGCGGAAATCGAGGAGCTGTTTCCGGCCAAGGAGGCATTAGAAGAAATTGACGCAGGGGTGCGGGCACATCTGGCCGTTCATTTGGCAAACACTCCCTCGGGCCATTCTGGCAACACACCGTTCAGCAGGCTGCCAGCCATCCACGGCTACGAGGTCGAGTCGGTCCTGGGGCATGGCGGGATGGGGATCGTCTACAAGGCGCGTCACCTGCGCCTCAATCGCAGCGTTGCTCTCAAGATGCTGCGCTCAGGACCCTACGCGGCGCCGCGCGAACTTGCCCGTTTTCAGCTGGAAGCGGAAGCGATCGCCTGCCTGAGTCACGAGAACATTGTTCAAGTTCACGATGTTGGCGACTTCGAGGGCCGTCCGTACCTCACCATGGAATTCATGGAAGGCGGCAGCCTGGCCCAAAAAATCGCAGGTGCCCAGCAACCGGCGCGCGCGGCCGCATCGCTTGTTTCCACGCTGGCCAATGCCGTGCAAACCGCGCATGACGGGGGGATCATTCATCGCGATTTGAAACCGGGCAATATTCTCTTGAACTCGGCGGGCATCGCCAAGATCAGCGATTTTGGTTTGGCCAGGCGCCTGGATGGCGAGGATGGTCCTACATTGAGCGGTGCCCTGCTTGGCACACCCAGCTATATGGCGCCTGAACAAGCTCGGGGTAGAAGCCGGTCCATTGGCCCCGCCGTCGACATCTATGCGCTTGGCGCCATTCTTTATGAACTCCTCACCGGCCGGCCGCCTTTTCGTGCCGAGACCACCTCGGAAACGGTGCTTGAGGTGCTCACGCAAGAACCACTGCCTCCCTCACGGCTCAACTCGCGCGTGCCGCGCGATCTCGAAATCATCTGCCTGAAATGCTTGCGCAAGGAACCGGAACACCGTTACTCCTCGGCCTCAGGCCTGGCGGAAGATCTCGACCGCTTTCTTCATGGCGAAGCGATCATGGCCCGGCCGGAAAGGCAGTTGGAACGATTCCTGAGAAGAATCCGGCGCCGGCCCGCGTTGGCGGTCACATTGACCGCGCTCCTCCTACTGAGCGTCGCATTGGTGGGAGGCGGCGGCTGGCTCTGGTGGGAACGGGCCGCCAACGACATGGCCCAGGCGCAACTGGCCCGTGTGAGTCGAATGCAGCGTGATCGGGAGTTCTTGGGGCGGCTGGACGACATTCGCCTGAACCGGACCGTTTTATACGAAACGTCCTTTGAAGACTTCCGCAATGCGCAGGCCAACAAGGCGATCGCCGATCGCGCGTACGAAGCCGCTTTCAGAGACGCGCTGATCGCCCAGGTAGGAGACAAGCCGGAGGAGATCGCGGCCCGCCTGGCGGCCTCAACCATGCGTGAATCCCTGGCCGCGGCCATTGACGACTGGGCCGCGTGTGCCGCCGATCCCATGCGGAGGCGCTGGTTATTGGCAATCGCGGAACCGGCAGGGCTGGACCCGACCGGCTTGCGCAAGCGCCTCCGTGAAGAGGCGATCAATGAGAGTTCCGAGGCGATGACGGCGCTGGCCGAAGAGGCACTCACTCAGCAAGCCTCGGTGCGCCTGCTGGTATTTCTCGCCGAGCGCCTGCGCGATGCCGGCGGCAACGCCGTGCCGATTTTGGCCCGCGTGCAACAGGACCATACGGCCGATTTCTGGGCGAATTTCATGCTTGCCGACATGCTTTTCCACCAGGGGCGATTTCCCGAATCCATTCGCTATTTTCAGGCAGCCGCGGCGCTGCGGCCGGAAGCGGCGGTCGTTCACAACAACCTTGGCCGGGCTTTGGCCCATGATGGGAAGTGGGATGAGGCGATCGTCAGCTTGAATCGAGCGCTGGC
This sequence comes from Gemmataceae bacterium, assembly GCA_965226945.1. Taxonomy (GTDB): domain Bacteria; phylum Planctomycetota; class Planctomycetia; order Gemmatales; family Gemmataceae; genus SYLG01. The sequence goes on from OZ245717.1 coordinate 7,289,070, forward strand.
GATCGATCCGACGTATGCCCAGGCGCACTCAAACCTTGGGCTCGCGCTCAGGACCAAGGCGCGCTACGCCCTGGCGCTCAATCATTTGGAGCAAGCCTATCAAAAGGCCCCTGAAAATGCCACCTTTGTCACCAACCTGGGAGTTGTGCTGTGTGATCTGGGCCGATATGAGGAAGCGACAAAACTCTTCGAGAAGGCGGTGCAAATCGATTCAAACTCGCATCTGGCCCATGCCGGTTTGGCGGAAATCATGGAGCGCAAGGGCAAGCTGGTGGAGGCGATCGAACAGTACCGGGCCGCCTTGCGCATCTGCCCGACTTGGGCGTCTCATCACCACCGGCTCGGCTGCGTGCTCTTTGGCGATCGCCAAGACGGTCTGACGCGTGCGGGGGGGCCAAACGATCAAGAATCGCGGGAGTGGGGGTTGCGTGATGAAGCCGTGAGAAAATTAGGAGAAAAAGGAGCGCAAAAGAGGTTGGATGATGCGATGGGGCATTTCCAAGATGCCTTGAAATTGCAGCCCAATTATGCGCCTGCCCTTCGCTCCATGGGCGACCAGATGCGCTTGCGGCAACGTTTCGGCGAAGCGATCGACTTTTATGAAAAGTCATTGAGGGTCGAGCCCAATGACAAACGAGGTCGCCTGGGTATGGCGAGCGCCCTTGAGGAATTGGGGCGGCCTGCTGAGGCGATCGAGCACCTCAAATGTATGGTCAATACGGATCCCAATTCGGCGCGCGCTCATTACAACCTCGCCTTGACGATGGCAAAGTATGGGCTTGTCGCCCAGGCGGTGGAATCGCACCGTGAGGCACTGCGCCTTGATCCTTCGTTTGCCGACTGCCACGGTGCGCTCGGCATGACTTTACAGAAACTGGGGCGATTTGAAGAAGGTAAGGCCGAGCTCGAGCAGTGCCTGAAGTTGCTGCCAGAAAACGATCCACGCCGCTTGAAAATCAAGGACGAAGCGACCCGCTGCGAACAGTTTCGCACGATGCAGACACTTCTGCCTGATATCGTTCAGGGCAAGAAAAAGCTGGTGAACGCCCAAGAGTGCCTCGCCTTCGCACAGTTATGCCGCATTAAAAAAGAATATGGCGCCGCGGTACGCCTTTATCGTGAAGTGTTCAAGCTCGATCCCAAGCTGGCGGCAAAGCTCAATGGCAGCAGGCGCTATCTCGCTGCCTCATCGGCGGCTCTCGCCGGGTGCGGCCTGGGAGCGGATGAACTTCGCGCAACCACGGAAGCAGAGCGCGCGGCCTGGCGCAAACAGGCGCGGGAATGGCTTGCGGCCGACTTGCTGGATTGGACCTATGTCGTTGAGGGAAGCCGTCGCGATCGCAATCTCACGCGTACCATGCTCACCCATTGGCTGACGAATCACGACCTGGACGGCGTCCGAGGGAAGCGCGCGCTTGCGAAGTTTTCCGATGAAGAACACCGCGAATGGGACCGGATCTGGTTCGATCATGACCAGCTTTTGAAACGCGCTCGCGAACTTGAGTGACTGACGGTTTCTTGGTTTTGCCAAAGAATCGCGCGTCTTGGGAATGTTGCGGCGTCCTCTAGCATGAGGCTACCCGGAGGAAATCATCAAAATGAATGCGGAACCATTTGACTTGGTCGTGCTCGGTAGCGGCGAAGCGGGGAAGTATCTGGCGTGGACTCTGGCGTCCCAGGGCAAACGCGCCGCGGTGATCGAGCGGCGTTACATCGGCGGTTCCTGTCCCAACATTGCCTGTCTGCCAAGTAAGAATGTGATTCATTCGGCCAAGGTGGCTTCGCTTGTAACCCGTGCGAAGGAATTCGGCATCGATCTGCCGCAAGGGAAGATCGACATGAGTGCAGTCCGCGAGCGCAAACGGAAGATGGTCGAAGGCCTCGTTGCCATGCACCTGCACAAGTACCAATCAAGCGGTGCCGAACTGATCATGGGAAGCGGCACGTTTATCGCTCCGAAGACCATAGAAGTGGCTCTCGCCGGCGGGGGATCTCGGCTACTGGAAGGTAAGGATGTCGTCATCAGTACTGGCTCGCGAGCTCGCATTGATGCGACTCCAGGATTGGCGCAAGCCAAACCATTAACACATGTCGAGGCGCTTGAACTCGACGAGATTCCCAAACACCTCATCGTTCTGGGAGGCGGATACATCGGTCTCGAATTTGCCCAGGCGTTGCGGCGCTTCGGCGCCCGGGTGACGATCATCGAACGCAACGGCGCGCTGATTCATCGCGAGGACAAGGATGTCACCGATGCCATCGGCCAGTTGTTTCTCGACGAAGGCGTCGAGCTCATTCTCGAGACCCAAATCAGCCGGGTCGAAGGAATTTCAGGTGCATCGGTGCGCATTCATGCAATGCAAGGCGGCAAGGAAATCGTGCTCGAGGGCAGTCACCTCCTCGCCGCGGGTGGGCGCACGCCCAACACCGACGGAATCGGGCTGGAGAAGGCAGGGGTCGAAATCGATCCGCGAGGGCATGTCCGAGTCAACCCTCAACTTCAAACCACGGCGCCAGGCGTGTGGGCCGTGGGCGATTGCGCGGGTAGTCCGTTGTTCACCCACATTGCCTTCGACGATTTTCGGATCGTGCGCGATAACCTTGCGGGAATCAAACGGGTCACGACGGGCCGGCAGGTCCCATTTTGTCTGTTTACCGATCCCGAGCTTGCACGGATCGGCCTGAGTGAAAAAGAAGCCGCGGAAAAAAACATCGCCTACCGGCTCGTCAAGGTATCGATGGAAGCGGCGCTGCGCACGCGGACACTGTCGGAAACGCGCGGCTTTATGAAGGCCCTGATTGGCGCCGATGACCGGATTCTCGGTTTCACTGCGCTTGGCGTCGAAGCGGGTGAAGTCATGGCAATCGTACAGACGGCGATGCTGGGCGGTCTGCCTTTCACCGCGCTTCGCGATGCGATCTTCACGCATCCGACGATGGCGGAAGGACTCGTTGCTCTTTTCTCTGCGATCCCCACCCGCCATTGAGTTTGTGATCCTGAGTGCGGGACGGGGTCATGATCAACTCAAAAGATCGCGGATCGGCTCCCGGTCGTCGAGTAGGTGCATTGGCCGATGATTGTGGTCGGGCAGGGTTGTGGCGGGATCAATTTCCAGGTGGTGATAGAGGCTGGCGAGGACGTTGCTTGGTGTATGAGGGCGGCCCTTCGCGCGTGTGCCGTGGGAGTCGGTTTCACCAATTGCCTGGCCCACTTGGAAACCGCCCCCGGCGATTACCGCGGCGCCGGCATCGGGCCAGTGGTCGCGGCCATCGCCGCGCGAAATCCGCGGTGCACGGCCAAATTCCCCCCACATCACGACGGCGACATCGCGCTGGAGGCCGCGCTCGTAGAGGTCGGTGACCAGGGCATGAAATCCTTGATCGAGCTGCGGAAGCTGGGCCTTGTGGTCGATGAAGTTCTTTTCGTGCGTGTCCCAGTCGCCGACCTTGGCCGTGACGACGCTGACGCCGGCTTCGACCAGCCGTCGGGCCATGAGAAAACTCTCGCAAAACTTGCCATACCGTTCGCGCAGGGCGGCTGGTTCCTTGCTCAGATCAAACGCGTCCCGTACTTTCGGCGAGCCGGTCATTTCGAGTGCTCGTTGCTGGTAGGCGTCGAGTCCAGACATGCGGCCGCCAAAGTCGGCGGCGCTGTTCAAGCGATCGAATGCGGTAATCAACTGCTTGCGATCGCGTAATCGGTCGAGGGAAATCCCCTTAGCGGGCCTCAGATTGGCTAGCCCTTGAGATATGGGCACGAATGGGCGGTGGGTGGGTCCAAGGTAGGTCGGGCCTTCGTTGTCGTAGAGCGCCGGTGGATCGTACATCAAGCCGACATAAGGCGGGATGCCGTCGGTCGGGGGCCGCTGGTGGCTAACGATTGAACCGAAGACGGGGCGTTTGCCCCGGTCGGGAAAGCCGGTCATGATGTAGTGGGGCGTATGATCGCCGATGTCGACGGCCTTGATGCCGCGCACGATCGCCAACTTGTCCATGATCGTGGCCTGGCGCGGCAAAAATTCGCAAATCTGGATGCCGGGCACCTTGGTGGCGATCGGCTTGAATTCGCCACGAATTTCCGAGGGAGCGCCAGGTTTCATGTCGTAGCTGTCGATGTGGCTTGCACCACCGCGCAGCCAGATCATGATAACCGACGAATGCCAGGCGTCGGTGATAATCCCCAAATAAAGGCAGTGCGAACTCTCTGATGGGTTTTCCCTTGGCATCATAGAGGAACAAATCGATCTTATTTTTTTTCATCTTAATGCGTGCCTCCATCCGGAAGCAAATCAAATCACTCCAGGGTTCGAAGTAGAGAGTTTCGATCGCAGCGTGGTCCGCGAAATACCGAGCAGTTCGCTGGCATGGACCTGGTTACCGCGAACGTGTTCCAGAGTCGCCTCGATGACCACCCGATCCACTTCATGGAGGATCTGCCGGTAAATGTCGGTCGCGCCCTGCGTGAGCAATCCTCTCACGCGCTCGCGCAGCTCGCCCAGGGAACTGGCCGGCTTTCTGCCCGCGGCCGGCATGTCGCCCTGAAGTGGCCCGGGAAGACAGTCTGGTGTGATCACTTCGGCCACGGCCCGGATCACGGCATAGCGAATCGCATTTTGCAGTTCGCGGATATTGCCCGGCCAGGAATAGCCGACGAGCAGGTCCAACGCCTCGGCCGTCACCTCGCCGACCCGCTTGCCCAGCTTCGTGTTCGCCAGGCGGATGAAATGATGCACCAGCGCCGGGATATCCGAGCGGCGCTCTCGCAAAGGGGGCAGTGAAATGGTCACTCCGTTGAGCCGATAGAGCAGGTCCTCGCGGAAGCGGCCGTCCTTGACCAGTTCGTCGATGCGCTGATTGGTCGCGGCGATCAACCTGACTTTGACTGTGATCGATTCCCGGCCTCCCACGCGCTCGAAGGTTTGATCCTGTAAAACACGCAAAACCTTCGCCTGGGTCGAGGGCGCCATATCCCCGATTTCGTCAAGAAAAAGCGTGCCCCCATTGGCCTGTTCAAACTTGCCGATGCGCTGGCGGTCGGCTCCCGTAAACGCGCCCCGCTCGTGGCCAAAAAGCTCGCTTTCGAGCAAGGCTTCGGGAATGGCGGCGCAGTTGATTGCCAGGAACGGCTTGCCTGCCAGCTTGCTATGCTGGATGATGGCACGCGCCACCAGCTCCTTGCCGGTTCCGCTTTCACCAAGAATGAGCACGGCCACATCTTGCGGGGCGAAACGGCCAATCGTCTTGTAGATCTCCTGCATCACTGGCGACTGGCCGATGATCCGGTCGGCATGCGGAGAGGTTGCCTCCTGTTCGAACTGAGCCGGCACCGTGCGCATCCGCCCAAGCTCGACTGCCTTGCCGACGAGTTCGCGAATCTGGTGCAAATCGACCGGTTTGACCAGATATTCGAACGCGCCGCGCTTCATGGCCTCGATGGCCGTCTCGGTCTGAGCGAACGCGGTCGCGACGATCACAGGTAGACGCGAATCGATCTCTTTGATTCGTTCAAACAAATCGAGGCCCGACATATCGGGCAAGCGGACATCGACGATGACGACATCGGGCCGCTCGGTCCGGACTGCCTCCAGTCCTTGTTTCGCGGTTTTGCAGGTGGCGACCGTCAAATCTTCCGATTCGAGAGCCGATTGCAGCGAATAGAGCACATTGGGCTCGTCGTCAATGATGAGTAGTTTTGGCATCGGCAAACTCTTTGATGGCAAATGTTGGGGATAAAGGCCGGATCAAGGGAAGCCGCAAGGTGAACACGGTACCCACTCTTGCGCCCGGCGCCGCATTCAGGCTTCCTCCATGAGTCTCGGCGATGCGGCGGCAGATGGAAAGGCCCAGGCCCAACCCCGACTCCTTCGTGCTGACAAACGGTTCGAAGACCCTGTCTCCCAGTTCCGGCGACAGGCCAGGCCCAGCATCTTCCACCGTGAGCGCCAGTTCCTGGGTCCCCTCAGGGCCTTGGCGCATGCAGACCTTGATGATGATCCGGCCTCCCTGCGGCTGGGCATCGAGGGCATTGAACAGCAAGTTGAAAAGCACCTGACGAAGCTGATTGGGATCGGCCGATGCAATCGTTGGGCCTTTCGAGGGCTCCACCACGATGGTCACGCCTTGAAGTTCGGCCCGGGTTCGCACGCCATCGACGGTCCGTTCCGCCAATTCCTTGACATCGACCGGTCTGGCTTCCAGGCGCGGCGGGCGGGCGAAATCGAGGAATCCGCTGACGATCTGTTCGAGCCGCACAATCTCTTCTTCGAGAACCTGCAAATCGCGGGGTCGAAAGCCACCGGTCCCCTGCCGTTCGGCAGTAGCCTGCACGAGAAGCTTGATCGCCATGAGCGGATTGCGAACCTCGTGGGCGATTCCCGCAGCCATCTGACCCACCCAGGCAAGCTGTTCGGCGCGCAGCGCATCTTTTTCCGACTGGCGCAAGCGGTTCAGTACGGCCGAGGCGGAGGCCGTCATGCGTTCGAGGGGATCAGCGGATCCTGGCTTGCGTGCCGAGGGATTTCCACCATGGGCGGCATGGTCGAGCTCTTCGGCGGTCGAGCGCAATCGTTGCTCGGTTCGGGCCAGCGATCGGCGCAGCGTCGATGCCAACACCGCGCCTCCCAGCATGCCTCCAAACGATCCACAAAGTCCAAGAGCGACCAAACCGATCGTTAAGCGATCGGCCAGTTCGCGGTTATGCCGGGTGGTTTGGGCGAGCATGCCCTCGTTCAGGTTCAGGTACTCGTGCGCTGGTTCGAGAATTTCCTTGGTAAGGACGGTATCGACCAGTTCGATGATCTTGGAATAAATCGCCTGATTGGGATGTTCGAGGATCTCGTCGTACTGGGCAAAGAAATGCTTGTAACCCTGGCGAATTCTGTGAATCAAAACCTCTTCCTGCTGAGTTGTCGCGGTTTTCTCCACATCCATCATGGCCTCGCTCGTGCGCTGGCGCATTCGAGGCACCGGCTTTAAGTGAGATTTTTCAAGAGTGATGAGATAGCGATCGAACTGGGTACGGATTTCCCGAATGCTGATTTCCAGTTCCTGGGACGCGCGCATGCTTTCGACATTGTTCATGATGACATCGGAAGTCGATCGCTGCAGATCGCGAACATACCAGGCCGACGCGAATGCGCACACCAAAAGTAACGCGCTCAGGGCCGCAATGGGAATCATCAGTCGCGCGACAAACTGCGGCTTCACGACGAACCCCCGCAGGTTGTACAAATGTTGGACAGCTCAGGCCAGTTGCTGAACATGATCGGCCTTTCTGAAGAAGCATCACGCGAAAAAATTGATCCCAACTCTTTTCCCCTTCGCGGGAACTGGGCGTCGCGCCGCATTCCGCCGCGTGGTTTGCCCGGGGGGCAACCTGGAGCGTGCGATTCCGGTCTCCATCGTTGAAATTCTATGGCTTTCACGCCTTTCCCCTCGCGGGTCCCTGTCGTCCTCGGCCGCCACGACGGATCCATTTTCGGCACCCAGATTCGACACCGGTGATGCTTTGGCATCCTCTTTGCCTTGGTGATTCGTGAATCAGTGCAACTATCGGACCCCCACACTCCTGCGGGCAGTTTTCGATTTTTTCTTTTCTCCTTTTTCTTTTTTTTACCCGGCAAAGGGGAGCATTATGGCATGGTCCAAAGAACGGCTGGAACACATTGCCCGAACGCGCCTGGGCGGTGCCCGTTTGATCGTGGCGGCCAATCGCGAACCCTATGTCCATCGGTACGTCAACGGGGAGGTGCAGTGGATTCGCCCGGCGGGTGGACTGACCACGGCGCTTGATCCGATGATGCAGGCCTGTGGCGGAACCTGGGTGGCTCACGGATCCGGCGACGCCGACCGGGAAACAGCCGACGAGAACGGCAGAGTCTGCGTGCCGCCAGACGATCCGAAATACACCCTGCGCAGAGTGTGGCTGACCAAGCAGCAAGAAGAGGGGTACTATTACGGTTTTGCCAACAGCACCCTCTGGCCCCTTTGCCATCAGGTCTTTCACCGGCCTTCGTTCGACCCCGATCACTGGGCGGCCTATCGCGAAGTCAACGAACGTTTCGCCGAAGCGGTGCTCCAGGAGGCAGAGGGAGGCCCGGCGCTCGTTTTCGTTCAGGACTACCACCTGGCTCTCTTGCCGCGACTGCTCAAACAGGCACGGCCCGATCTCATTGTGGCGCAGTTCTGGCACATCCCCTGGCCGCATCCGGAGACGTTTCGCGTATGCCCCTGGGCTAGCGAGATCCTCGATGGCATGCTCGCCAACGACCTGCTCTCTTTCCACATTCAGTACCATTGCAACAACTTTTTGGAAACGGTCGACCGCACCGTGGAATGCCGCATCGATCGAGAGCGCTTCGCCGTGCAAAGAAATGGCCAGCATACTTCCGTGCGGCCGCACCCCATCAGCGTCGATCCCGATTTGGCTTCATGGCATCTCGGCGACAATTGGGAAGCCAAGGCAGCGAACTTCCGTAAGCGCTATCGTCTTGGCGATTGTCCACTCCTTGTGGGGGTTGACCGGGTCGACTACACCAAGGGTATTCCCGAGCGCCTGCGCGCACTGGATCGCTTGCTCGTAACCCATCCCGAGTGGAAGGGGAAATTTCACTTCCTTCAAGTCGGTGCGCCCAGCCGCACCCACCTGAGCGCCTACAGCGACTTGAATGACGAAGTGCAACAAATGGCGGAAAAGATCAACTGGCAACATGGCGCACCCGATTGGAATCCGATCGTTTTTCTCAATGAGCACCACGCGGCCGAAGACCTGTTCATGCTTTACCGGATCGCCGCGGGATGCGTGGTCAGTTCGCTGCACGACGGGATGAACCTTGTCGCCAAGGAATTTGTTGCCGCACGCGACGACGAGAAAGGAGTACTGGTTCTTTCCGAATTCACCGGAGCGGCGCGAGAGCTTCCCGATGCGGCCATCGTCAACCCGTTCCATGTCGATCAGTTGGCGCAGGCGTTGCATCTGGCGCTGACCATGCCGGCCGAAGAACAGCGCAGGCGCATGCGAAAAATGCGTGCTCAGGTGGCGGATTATAACATTTACCGCTGGGCGGGAATGCTGCTTTCCGAAGCCGGGAAACTTGCCGTCAACGCGGAACAGTATGCCGACGATGGTCTCGATCAGACTGCGGCCACGGACTTGCCGCCGATCGCCGGCTCCGGTGTGACTTCGATCGCCAGTCTGTCGGGGATAGGCGTATGAGCCGCGCGGTGAAGACACGTAGCGGCTGGGTCGAGGTCGTCGTGCGCGAGTATCAGCGCGGCTTGCCGCTGGCGCTTTTCTTCGATTACGACGGCACGTTGACCCCCATTGTCCAACACCCGCGGCTTGCCCGGCTGGCGCCCGGGACCCGCGACCGGCTGTGCGAGCTTTCCGCGCTGCCGCGAATCGGTGTCGGAATCATTAGCGGCCGCTCGCTGGCCGATGTGCGATCGATGGTCGCCCTGGACGGCGTCTATTATGCCGGTTCTGGCGGGTTGGAAATCGATCACCTCGGCAGGATCGAGCGCTATCCGGACACCGAAGCGATCGGAACTTTGCTTGAGTCGATCGAGGTGGAGCTTGAGGAGTTACTCGAGCTGTACCCCGGTACCTGGCTTGAGCGCAAGCCAGGCGCCATCGCCATCCATTTTCGGAGGCTTCTGCCGGTGTCCGCATGTTGCTTCCGCCTTGACGCGGTGCAACTGCTTTCCAGTGTCGTGGGCTTGAGGTTCAGGATCGTCTCGCAAGCGATTGAAGTGACATTGCTTGAAGGCTGGGATAAGGGAACCGCCGTCGTCTCGATTCTCAACGACATGCGCTGTGCGGTCGCGGCCGCACCGCTGGCGATCTATTTTGGAGACTCCGCCAACGATGCGGAGGGGATGACGGCGGCATTGCAAACAGGCGGCGTGGCGGTGGGCGTGGGAGCGGAAGCTCCCGACGTCGCCATCGCAAAGCTCGATGACACCAGGCAACTGGTGGAATTGCTGGAGGAGCTAACAGGCCGGCTTGGCAATGTTCCCGGTCGGACCGAGGCCGGGCCCACAGCGCTGGCACGACCACCGCAGCAGATGGGTGTGAGCGATCCGATGGAATCCGATGCCGGCCGAAACGCGGCCGAATTGGGGTTGCTCGTCCTCGATCCCGATCCAGAGGCCCGATCCGCCTATGCCCCGCGGATGCGCGCGCTTGGTTGGCAGGTTTTTGAAGCCTCGACGGTAAGTGAAGCCGTTGCCTGGCTCGAACGGCACCACGACCGAATCCAGATTGTGCAGGTGGATTTACAACTTCCTGGGCTGCAAGGAGCGATGGCCATGGCGGCCATTGGCCGCGCTTACCCACGGCTATTTCGTTGTTTTGTGTCGGCCGATGTCCGTCCTTACCTTGCCAGCGCCTTCGACCGGATGTCTCGACTTCCGTTGCTCGTCAAACCGCTCGAGCCTGAAGATTGCGACTTGCGCTTCCGCGCCTGGCTAGAGAAGGAGAAGCAACCGCTTGTTCCTTTGACCAACCATTGATTTGGTCTGCTTGCGACCGAACTGAGAAGGCGCAAGGCAAGCCCGCCGTAAATCAATGATTGATAATGATGCTCGCCCACCGTCCACCAATGACCTGTTCTACGAAAGGGAAGTTGCAATGAACTTTATCGAAGAAAAGCTCTGCAGGTTTCGGGTGCGGATATTCGCCGAGGACCCGTTCAGCGAACTATGGATCGAGATGAAGAAGTTTCGCGACGCCGGTTTATCCTCGCTCGAACTGCTGGCGTTTCTTAGCCCAACTTCCGCAGTTACGGCAAAATCGGAGCGATTTTCGGGTGTTTTTTCGTCGCAAGTCCTTATCCGATGGGCCGAGCGTGGTTGAAATGGCGATGTAGTGCCAACCTTACGCCTTGTGTTTTCTCCGATGTCGCTCATCATGGGGCTCGGAGGCTCGGATGTATCTTCGCCATTCGACGATCACCAAAAACGGCAAGACGCGCACCTACTGGCGTTTGGTGCGCTCGGTCCGTTTCGGCAAGAAGGTCCGGCAAGAGACTGTCGCTCAGCTCGGCGAGCTCGACGCCAAGGGTCGCATCGCCGCGCGTCATCTTGCCGAATCCCTCGTCGGCCTCGAGCGGAAGCCGGGCCTCTTCGACGAGAATCTTCCCGATGAGCCGGTTACTGTCGTCCCAGGGAAGCTGCGGCTGGAGCGCGGCAGGCAGTTCGGCAACGTCTGGCTTGCCTGGAAGCTTTGGAACGCCCTTGAGCTTGACGCATTGATGGAGAAGCTGATTCCCCGAGGTCATGAAGACATTCCCTGGGGCGTGATGGCGACCGTTTTGGTGATCGCGCGGCTCTGTGAACCGTCGAGCGAATTGCACATCGCCGAGGACTGGTTCCGCCGCACGGCGCTAGGCGACTTGCTGGGCCTGTCGGAGGCCAAGGTCAACGACGATCGCCTCTATCGCGCGCTGGATCACCTCTTGCCCCATAAGGACGCGCTCGAGGTTCACCTCAAGGAACGCTTAGGAACCTTGTTCCAACTCGAATATGACCTTTTGCTCTACGACGTCACGAGCACCTACTTCGAAGGGCAGGCCAACGGCAATACTCTGGCCGCGCGGGGATACTCGCGCGACCATCGGTCGGACTGTAAACAGGTCTGCATTGGTCTCGTCGTAAGCCGCGATGGTTTTCCGCTGGGCTACGAGGTGTTCGCCGGCAATCGGCGCGACTCGACGACCTTGCGCGAGATCGTCCAGCGGATGGAAGCGCGTTACGGCCGGGAGGGCCGGATCTGGGCCGTTGACCGCGGAATGATCGACAAGGCCAATCTCAAATGGCTGAAGGAACGAGGCTCGCGTTACATCGTGGGTACGCCCAAGGGCGAGCTCAAGCGGTTCGAGCAAGAATTGCTCAAGGGAAGCTGGCACGAGATCCGCGAAGGCCTCGAGGTTCGTTGCGTTCACGACGGCGCTGACTCGGAAACGTTCATCCTCTGTCGTAGCGCCGACCGCGCAGCCAAGGAAACAGCGATGCGAGAGCGGTTCGAGCAACGCATCGAGCAAGGGCTGCAGGCTATCGTTCGCGGCTGTGAAAAACAACGTTGCGACCTCGGCGTGATCGAACGTCGCATTGGCCGACTCCTGGGCAAGAACAGCCGCGCCGCCCGTCTGTTCTCGGTCCAAGTTGGCCGCGATAAATCCGGACGCACCGCGGTGACCTGGTCGCGCAAGTCGGCCGCGCTGGAATCGGCGAAGCGGCGCGAAGGATGCTATCTGCTGCGAAGCAACGTCGCGGATTGGAAGGCCGAAGACCTCTGGAAAGCCTACATGCAGCTAACTGAAGCCGAGGCCGCGTTCCGGATCCAGAAGGACGAACTGCGGCTTCGGCCGGTGTGGCACCAGACGGCAGAGCGAGTGCAGGCGCACATCCTGGTATGCTTCCTCGCCTATGTCCTGCGCAAGACGCTGGAAGCGTGGTCGCAACGCGCCGGCCTGGGCCGAAGTATTCCGACGCTCATGGAAGAATTCACGCGAATCCAGAGCACCGATGTGATCCTCCCAACCACCAGCGGCCAGGCGGTGCGCCTCCGTTGCGTCGTGCGTCCCGATAAAGCCCAATCGATCCTGCTCCAGCGTCTGGGACTGACCCTGCCAGAACGGCTTCGCATCCCGAAAGGCGTCGCCTAAATGTAGTGCCAACTTTCGACCCCCGAATTCAAGAAACTCCGGGGTTTTCGCTATTCTTCGGTCGCTAACTGCGGAAGTCGGGTTAGCAACAGCCGGTCTCTTTGCGATGACTTGCCGACGGACGGGCGAATTTTGGCGCTCATGGATATCGTCGCTGGCAAGTGCGCCAGTCATCTTGCCATCTGGCCGCAAGAAGCGGTTTCATGAATCGGATCGAGTGCCCGGGAACTCGGCACGAAAGCGGGCGCCACGATCGATCGGTAGAACGCTGATTTTTCCACCCAGAAGGTCGGTGTATTTTCTGACGATGTTGAGGCCGAGTCCCGTGCCGCTGATGTTCCCTGCATTGCTGGCCCGAAAGAATGGCTCAAATAGGTGGGGCTGATCTTTTGGGGGAATGCCAATTCCCTCATCTTGGACTTCGAACCAGAATCCACTTTCAGTCGCGCCAAAAGCAAGTTCCACCAAGGATCCTTCGGGAGAATAACGCATCGCATTCGTGATGAGGTTGGAGACGATATGGCGTAACAATTTTGGATCGGTGTTGACCGTGGCAGGTGCAAACGACCCGGTCAACTTGAGCCGGTGCTGGTTTTTATCGACAAATTTGGCCTCATCAAGGATGTCCGAGAGGAACGCGGTAAGTTCCGTTGTTTCTTTTTTGACCTCGATTTTTCCGGCTTCGATTCGGCTGAGAGTTAAAATGTCGTCCATGATCGAGGTGAGGCGGTTGCTGCCCGTGGCGATTCGGTCGAGCAGTTCAATACGCTTGCTCTCGCTAAGTCGATCGTGGAAGTTTTGCAAAAGATCGACCGAGCCGCTCACGGCCGTCAAGGGGGTACGGAACTCATGCGACGCCACGGAAAAGAAATGAGCTTTGAGTTCGGAAAGTTCCTTCTCCTGCTTTAAGGCATTGGAAAGCTCGACCTCGAGCTTGTGTCTGGCGGAAATGTTTCGAACCAACACAAGATAGTCGCCAAGCGAGAGCGGTGTCACGCGAAGCTCGAGAACTTCACCGGAGACTTCGATTTCGGCGATCGCGGTGCCCCCTTCGGCTCGAGATTTGAGCCCAATTTCGAGTGCCTTGTCAACAATGATGCAGGCGGCGCAATCGCCGGGTCGTTCATGAGGCGCGGGCCATGGCTCGAATCTGTTAATACCGCTGCTCATTCCCTCGATGCCGCTTATGCCGACCTCGGGTGATATTTTCGAGAAAACCACCCTGCCGTCTTCCTTAATGCGCAAGACGGTGTCGGGAAGCGAACGCACCACCAGTTCGAATTCATTGGTCCTCGATGCCAGTTCCGAAGTCCTCGCGCGTACGCGCTCTTCCAGCTCGGTATTGAAGGTGCGCAGGGTTTCCTCGGCCGTGCGCTGCAAGGTCAAGTTGCGAACGACGAGCACTGCGCCCCAGAGTTTTTGCTCCCTGTCCGTGAGGGGAAGACAGGAAACCTGATACCAGCCAGGTAGGGAGGGGAGCGCCGTGTCCAATACGACAGGTTTGCCTGTGTGGAAGGTGGGGTCGCACACCCTACTGAAATCGGGGTCGGCGCCGGCAAAGTAGACCTCACGATGATCGAGCCCAATCAGCTTGCCATAAACCGGTGCAAACTGGTCTTGGGCGACCTTGTTGACGCGCAAAATGCGGCCATCCTGATCGAGGATGCAAACATGTTCATGCAAGGCGTTGACGCTTTGCTCCCATTCTTCATTGGCAAGTTGCAGTTGTTCGACGAGTGTCGCGGTTTTCAGTGCCGGCGCCGCGGTGCTCGTGAGAATGCTCAGCGCTTTCCTTTGACCGGGAGTGAAAGACCGCGTTGGCTTGGTCGTGCTGAGATTCAAAACGCCGACGCATTGGCCTCCCACAAGCAGGGGAGCGGAAACTGCCTGATTGATATCCGGTCGAGGGGTGAGGGGCGAGAATCGGGCATCGTCTACGGGGCCTTCCAAAACCACGAGTTCTTTGTTTCCAGCGACCCAGCCGGCGATGCCTTCGCCGAGAGATATGGTCAAGTTAAGGATGTCCGCTTCCCGGCGACCGCGGGCGGCGGCGACGCGTAAGCCGGTGCCATCGGGGGTGGGGAGAAGGATCGACGCTTCGTCGAACCCAAATTGGCGGATCGCCCCGTCCATCACCGTCTCAAGAATCGTGCCGGTATCGAGCGTGGTGGAGACGGCCTGGCTCACCTCGTAAATTCCCAAATACTCGCGAAGCTGCAGGTTCTCCTTACGCAGGTTGCGTAACTGGCAGGCTCGGGTGAGAACGGGCAGCAGATCTTTCATCTTGAGCGGCTTTTGCACGAAGTCGAAGGCGCCGAGCTTCATCGCCTCGACGGCCTTGTCGATCGTGCCGTAGCCGGTCATCATGATCACGACCAGGTGGGCATCAAGCGTCAGCGCTTCGCGCAGAAGCGCCATGCCATCCATCTGCGACATGTGCATGTCGGTGATCAAGACATCGAAATCTCGGGCGTGCAGGGCGGTGATGGCTTCGCTTGCCGTGGTATACCCTTCGGTTTCGTAGCCGTGACCAGTCAAGGTGTCGCAGAGTGCCTGCTTGATGCGAACTTCGTCATCGACGATCAAGAGGCGCCGTTTCGAGGGTTCTTTGGTTTGAGAATTCGAATCAGCCACGCGTCGCACCATGAATAGAAAGAGCCAATGTAAGCGCTCTTATGATATCTATCCGATTTACTGGATCTACTTGGTCGTCAATAGAACTTTAGATCAGCGCGGCGAGCGCACCGCGTAAATCTCTCATTTTGGGCGGTTTGCCAAGCACAAGATCGACATAGGCCGGCGTATCGCCGTCGATCTTCATGCGCTGACCCCAGCCGGTGAGAAGGATCACGCCGGTTGTAGGCGCCTTTTCCTTGATCGCTTTGGCCACTTCGCGCCCATCGACGAGCGGCATCCCAAGGTCGGTAACCACCACTTCGAACGGTTCGGCGCGCAAAAGCGCGGCCTGGAAACACTCGATTCCCGCCTTGCCGCCGTCTGCAACGGTAACCAGGTGGCCATCGCCGCGCAGGGCGTTTTGCAGCGAAGTACGTAGCAGGATGTCATCATCCACGACAAGAATACGAAGCGGCCGGATGAGTTGTTCGATTTCCAGGTGTTCCACCCGGTCTTCGACCGTTCCGGACGATATGGGAAAAAGCAGGCGGACGCTGGTGCCTTTGCCCAACCCGCTCCTGACTTCGATCTCTCCTGAATGACGCCGCATGGTGCCATAAACCATGGCTAGGCCCAATCCGGTGCCCCGTTCCCCCTTGGTTGTGAAGAAGGGTTCGAGGCATTTGCGGCGAGTCTCTTCGTCCATGCCGATGCCGGTATCGGAAATCTGGACCTCCACGTGCGATGGTTCGGCATCGGAGCCGTCATCAGAGGGATAAAGGCAAACAGGCCGGGTGATCACGCTTAGCGTGCCGCCGTAGGGCATGGCGTCGACGGCATTAAAAATGAGGTTGGTGATCGCATCGCGGATTTCGCTTTCGACACCCATGATGTTGGGAAGCTCGGCCGCCAGTTCACAATGGAGGTCAATCGTTATGCCGTTGGCCTGCGCCTGGTCGCGCCAGCGCGGCCGCGTGAGATCGAGCACTTGTTGGGTCAGCGAGGTGAGATCCACCAGATGCAGATCGGTTACTTTTTCTTGCAGGCGGTAAAAATCGCGCATGCGCGAAACGGTTTTCGCCACATCGTCGATCGCCCTGGCAATGGTGGTCAAGTATTCCCGGGCCTGCGAACTGAACTGGTGGTCGCCTTCCAGAAGCGACTCGACATAAAGCGAGATGGGGGAAATCGCATTGTTGATGTCATGGGCGATGCCGCTGGCCATCTGCCCAAGCGCGCTCAGTCTTTCTTGCTGCAGTACATGTTTTTGCGATTGCCGTAAATCGTCGTAGGCGGTCTTGAGCTCCTGATACAACATGGCATGCTGACCCGCGAGAAAGACATGGCAGCTTAACTTTTGCAAAAACTCGCAGTCTCCGCTGTCGTAAGCATCCCGTTCGCGCCGCGCCGTCAGGATCAAGCCCATTGTCTTGCCGCCCATGGCGATCGGAGCGATCGCCGCGCAGCGCAATCCGGCACCGGCCATCCTTTGGAAGAGACTCTCATCGACTTCGGCCAGATCGGGAATGTAGGACAAGGTGCCGCGTACGGATTCCCCGAGCCAGTTCTTCTCGTCGGAAAGGGTCTGTCCGATCTTCAGCCCCAACTGGTCCGATAGCGATTGGCTTTGTGGCCCGACGGCCTCAATGCGCAAGCCCAGCGAGTGCGAATCGAACGAGCAAATCGCATTGAAATCCATCTGGAAATAGTCTTCCAGTTGCGACAACACGACTCGGTAAATGCTTACAAGATCCTGCCGCTCCGCGATCGCTTCGGTGATCTGATTGATCAGGTGCAGTCGTGCCAGTTGCTTTTGGATATGGTCTTCAGCGTTCTTGCGTTCGGTGATATCGCGGGTGATTTTTGCGAAGCCGCGCAGTCTTCCGGTGTCGTTGCGCATCGGGGTGAGGGTGACATCGGCCCAGAAGCGGGTGCCGTCTTTGCGAATGCGCCAGTTCTCCTCGTGGTATTTGCCGGTGCGGGTCGCTTTGAGGATTTCGAGGGCCGGCCTGTCGTCGCGCCGTTCCTCTTCGGGGTAAAAGCAAGAGAAATGGCGGCCGACGATTTCGGATTCCGCATAGCCAATGACTCGTTCCGCGCCGGAATTCCAGCTCAGGACAACGCCGTTGGGGTCGATCATGAAGATGGCGTAATCTTGAACGCTTTCGACGAGCAAGCGGAATCGTTCTTCGCTTTCTCCCTTGGCTTCCTGCGCCCGGGTTTTGTCGGCAATCTCCTTGACGAGCGCATCATTGGCGATTTGCAACTGTTCGGTGCGCATGCGCACGCGCATTTCGAGTTCTTCGTTGAGGCGCTTGAGCGATTCCTCCGCCGCCTTACGGGAATTGATTTCCGCAAGCAGCCGATCATTGATGAGGGCCAAGCCGGGTAAAGCCAGGGCTCTGGGCACCAGGGGAATGAGGGCGAGCACCGTGGCCCAGGAAATGATGGCCGTAATGATCTTGACCAGTCCGGAAAGCCGGTACCAGGGCTGCCAAAAGATCGAGGCCTCGATGGCATGACCGATGCCGCAGCTTAGGATAAATAAGGAAAAGAGATAGAAAATGGGTAGGAAGGGAATGTCGTTTCGTCTTCTGATGAAATAGATCAGCACGATGGGGATGGCGAAATAGGCGCCAAAGATGGCCAGGTCGGAGACGATATGCACCATGCCGTGGGTGCGCGACCAGTTGCCGCAATACCAGCGTGCGGGAAAATCGTTGGTGTCAAGGAGGTTTTCAAGAGAGAACAAGGGAGGGCTCCTCGATGAAGGGCGGCATGTTCGTGGCCTGGCGTCAGTTTGGCCGGCGCTAGCAAAAGGAAACTCAAAGGAGTTGAAGGGGAAGTTTTGGGGAAAAGGAGGCGGTGATTGGGGGGAACGATTTAGGATAAGGGCGGCAAGGGTCGGCGAACATTCGTTTTCTCGATGGGATTGGTTTGATTTTTTTAATGTTTGATGGCGCTTTTTCTGTCGGGAATTCACCAAGCACTCAGGTGCGCCCGGGCAGAATGATTTCTGATGTCGATTTTCTTGTTCGGTCCGCTTCGCGTCGGCGATTTCTTATTTCTTCATGGGTTCCATCCGAGCAAGGTCAGATGATTGCCGGCTTTCAAGGTAAGAGGCGGTTCGAGCGCTGCGTAAGTGCGAGCGCCAAAAGACCTTGTCCCTTCGAAATTCTACCAAATGGGGCGCCAATTGGCAGACAGAGGAAGGGGGAAATCCCGTCTCTTTGCGAGACGTGGAGTTTACGATTTCAGAACTCTTGAGGGTTTGACCCAAAGTGCTCGGTTGTGAGTGGACGTGGCAAGCAGATACGAGGAATCGCTCAAGCAATGACTTGGGTCTTAATGCTCCGGCTGCGAGTCTACCGAGTCTTTACTTTTCGGGGCGATTTCTTCGTGGCACTCCTCGCACAAGATCGTGGAGGAAGGATCGACGCTGATCCAGCCGAGCGCATTCACGGTGATGTGGCGGCGGCAAATGGCGCAGTGGGCGTGATCCCAAGCGCCTCTTCGTAGGGTAAACCGTGTGGCATTGAAGGGACCGCCGCGGTAGAGGATCAGCCCCTGCTCACCGCCTTCGACCGGGTACCAACGCGATTGTACGGCCTTGCGAAGTAAGGCGTCGAGTTCCACATCGTGAGGGGCGCCATTTGGGACGAAGACCTCAAGTGCGTCGAGCGCGGAAATCGGCGCCCGGCGGAACACCAGCTTGCGAAGCGCGGCAGCGTTCGAGTTCATGGCAATTTCCCCCTCCTGAGATCCTAGCGCTCACCGGCATTTCGGTAGTGTTTGGTGGAAATTTCGAAGGAGAGGTCGTTGGAGATCTTACTTGGATCGAAAAGGACGATCAACGCGTACCTTGCGAGGGAGGTCGGGGTGCTTCGATTTTCCTTTCGACTGGCTTGAGGGAAGGAGCAAGATTTGACGATCTGGTTGTTGAGATTTTCGCGGAGATGTGACCTCAACGGGCCATTGCAGACAGGATTCGTGGGCTGATTTCAGTTCGCAATCAATAGATCGACTCGAGTCGCTTGAAACCGGTCCGCGGCCTCTTTCGTTACCTTGGTGCGTGCCAGGTCCAAAAAATTGAGAGCTTGAAATCGAACCAAATCGGAGAAGATGCCGTCTGTGACTTGGGTACCGCCCAACTCAAGAACCTCAAGTTCCGATGCGCTTCTCAGGTGCGTCATGGCAGCGTCGGTTACGTTCGTGTCGGTCAGCGACAGCGAGCGCAGACTCCGATTGCCTGCCAGGTGGGCCAGGGCGGCATCAGTCACTTGGTTGGAGTCGAGCATCACGCGGTGCAGGTGGGAAAAGCGCTTCAGTTCTTGCAAGCTGGCATCGTTGGCCGCGGTTGAGGAGAGCTTCAGTAGGCCCACCAGGTCTTTGACATATTTCAGTCCTACCCCCGTGACACGAGTGCCAGAGAGTGAGAGGTAGCCAAGAGTCATGCCGGAGAGAGACTCCAGGCCGGAGTCGCTGATGAGCGTGCCCGAAAGGTCCAGCCCGCGGATTTGCGTCATCCCTTCTAGCTCGCCAAGGAATTCGTCGGTGACTTTCGTATTTGCAAGATGGAGAACATGGAGGTTGGGAAACTGCTTGAGAGTCTTCATGCCCGCGGCGGAAATCGGTGCGCCCGACAGGTCAAGCGTCTCGAGCTTTGTCAGCGACTTCAGTTCGGACAGTCCGCTACCGCAGACTTGAGTGCCTGGCAAATGCAATACCCACAGGTTGAGCAAGGGACGTAGATGGGAAAGGCCCTGGTCGCTCACTTGGGTGAATCCGAGATTGAGTACGGCGAGCCGACTCAAGTTGCCGAGGACTTTGAGGCCCTTGTCGCCAATTGGTGCATTGGCAAGTGCCAGGTGTTGTAGTTCATGAAATTCTTGCAGCGATGGGACAAGTTCGCCAAGTAGGTCCTCGCTGAGTCTGTGTGAACCCAGGTCGAGACCAGTTACCCGGTGGCTGACAAGATCGAACTCGACCCGGCCGATCTTTCCTTGAATTGCGTGGAGGGCTTCGCGTTCGGCTTTGGGCAATTGATCCAGCGGCGGTCGGCTTGGTTCGGCTTGGGAGGCGGCGAACCGGGCGGCCGCGAGCTGAACGTCCCAGGTACTGGCAAGGATGTTTTTGAGCGGATTGCCTGAACGAGGGTTGTCCAGATCGGCGGGATGGCCTATCCAGGCAATCCGGCCATTGCCATCAACAATGAAAGAAGCGGGCACCCCGTGTTGCTGCGCGGGCTCAAGCCAACTTTGTACCATGCTGCCCTGAGTGTAGGGATCCTTGCCGGCAGGCACGCGATCCACGGCGACGCGATACTCCATCTGGTTGCCCGAGCGTTTCACATAAGCGATGTTGTCCGCCGTCGAGGTGTAAACCCCAACGCTGATGAAAATGACTGCCGGATATTTTCTTTGCAGTTCGTTGAGGTGAGGGATGGCGGCACGGCAGGGCGGACAGCCGATTTTCCAGAACTCAAGGACATAAGTGGTCCCTGGCTTGAATTGCTCGACGGCTTGGCCGCGCACAAATTCTTGGACCCGCAGTGGCGGCGCCTTATCGCCAATCGTCAGGCGAGGGCCGCCAAGAACAAAGTGACCGTCTTCCTGCGCTCTTCCCGAATTCGCGAGCACCGTCGAGATTGCAACGAGCGCTGCGACCTGAATCATCAGCTTGATCATATCGCCATCTCTTCATCGCCGACAGAGCGTACGGGGGTGGCAGGCGCCGAATGCGGAGGGCCCGACCTCGCTCATTGGTAGAGGATTGGTGACCATGCGGTCAAGAAAAATCCGAGGCATTCTTGCGGAAACATCGTCGGGAAAGGCATTGCTTTTTCCACTGTACACGCTCGGATCAAACCCCATGCAAAGGTTCGCGATATCAGTTCCTCTCGAAGAGGTGTTTTTAAGACTTTGGATGCCAGGACCAAGAAATGCTAGAAATCTTGCAGCGGTGCTTTCGCGGTGTTGCGAACGAGACGATTTCATGGCCGGAAAAAACGCGGAGGCACAGTCAAAAGAATCGTGGCGGGGAATGTTCCGTTTCCTGGACTGGAACAGTCACGACCCGTTTGCGCAGTCGTTTCAGGCGCCAGTGGTGCTTCGGGCCCAAGACCTCGCGCTCTGGACCACTGCGATCGAGGGGACGGTGAGTGCGAACATCCCCGCTCGTTGGCCCAAACCGGTCGTATTGTCCGACCTCGTCGTCCAATCGAATTTCAGCCCGGGAAGAATCGTCGCATTCGACCGTCAAACCGGGGCGATTCGCTGGTCGCTGCGCTTGAACTACCTTGGCGGCGATTTCATTGCCGCAAAAGATCCGCAAGCCAACCTGATTTATACCGGTACCAGCCAGGAACTGTTCGCCATTGAGCGAGCGACGGGTAAGGTCGTCTGGTCATTTTGCCCTTATGGCCGTAGAGGCGAATCGTTTTATTCGGCACCTGCCTTGGAGGGGAGCCGCCTCTTTCTTGGCGATCGGCGAGGTTACCTGCATTGCCTCGACGCGTCCACGGGGCAAACGAAGTGGAAGATTCTCCCCTCGCAAGCGAGCCGAAATGAGGTGAACTTTGATCTGGTGCTTCATAAGAACACGGTGATCTTCGGTACGATCGGTGGTCTAATCGTGTGTGCTGATGTTGTTTCGGGCCGCACGATCTGGAAGCAACAGTTTGCTCGCAGCGGGGCGTGGCCCAGCGCCGTGACCAACGGCAAGATTCTAACCCACACCGGCAATTCGGTGCGTCTTGTTTCTGCGGCTGACGGACGGGTGCTATGGCAATGGAGACGAAACAACCACGAAGTGGAGCAAGCCTGCTTTGGCGGAGATCGCATTTTGCTGATCACGCGATGGTGTTGGGGAACGCCTCGTTACCCCTCTCCGTTCTCCCAACTGCGCGCCTTTCGCCGCGGCGTCGAGGTGTATCGACTCTCCTACCCAAGGGCCATAGGACCATTCATCGGTTACAATCGCGTTACCGGGCTTGTTTATGAATCGACCCGAAGGGGTCTTGGCATCCTCGATCCGCTCATCGGTAAAAGGAAGGCGATCATCGAGTTCGCGCCGCGTTTTTCGCCAAAAGGATGCCACCCGCATCAGCCTTCCATCGTGGATGGAATCATTTACGCCGTGGACGAAGTCGGAAAGGTGTACGCCTTGAAGCACCCGGAGATTTAATCTCCGCGCAATCAAACGATTTATGGACTCTCAGAAGTCGGGTTTTGGCGAATGCGCTGCCGGGCCTTTTGGACCTGTTTTTGACCACCTACCGTCTTTACTTCTCAGAAGGTTGATCCCACAGCCGGTACGGATCGTCCAGCCGCTTCATCTCTTGGAGCAACAGCGATTCAAGCCGCACGCGGTGGTCTGTCAATTGAGGATCGTCCGCAAGGTTCGTTTCCAGCGGCTTCGACCGGCCGTGTTCTGCAAGGAACTCGTGGGGATTTTCGGCGAGGTGGAATAACTGGGTCTGCCGCACGGTTCCTCCCAAGGTGTCGTACTTGATTAGTTTCCAATCGCCTTGCTTGATGCAGCGCATCCCAGGCTTCGTGCCGCCGCAATAAACGCCGTAAATCACATCGCGTATGGCGGCCTGCTTGCCTTCGAGCACCGGCCTGAAGCTGATGCCTTCGACCGTTAAAGGAATGGCAATGCTCGCCAGATCGCAAAGGGTGGGAAGCAGATCAAGCAGGTAAGCGTTACCCAGGGCGCGTGTTCCGGGCTTGATGCCCGGACCTTTGACGATGAGCGGCACCCGCCAGGTGTGCTCATACAGATTTTGTTTGCCTTGAAGTCCGTGACGCCCGATCGCCATGCCGTGATCGGAAGTGTAGATGACATAGGTGTTCGCCAATTCCCCCATCGCCTCGAGTTGCTTGAGCACGCGGCCGATCTGCAGGTCGATGTTCTCGCTGCAGGCGAACTCGCGGCCCAGTTCATTGCGAATGGTCTGCTCGTCGCGACGCTGCCAGACGCCGCTGACGGCAACCTCGTCGCGAAGATCGGGATGACCGTGAGGGAAAGGGTGTTTTGCCAGATAATTGATCGGCAAAGAGGGCTGATGGGCGTTGGCGGGCGGCGGCGTATTCGGGTCGGCATGGTTGATCGCACCATATTTGGCAAGCAAATCTGGTTTGCCATCGCGCGTATCGTGCGGGTGCGAGAAACCAAAGTTGATCAGAAACGGCTTCTTCTCACCTTGGCGCCGTCGCTGTGAGAGGTAGTCGAGCACTTGCTCAGCATGCCAGGCGCTGCCGTCCTCATCGGTGTCGCCCCGCTTGGTGGCGTCCTTGCGCACGGTGAACTGCTGGTTGGCCGCTTCGTAACTATTGCCGATCTTGCAGGTGCGCATGGTGGCATAACCGGCACGGTTGAACACAGCGCCCATGGTGTATTTTGCGAGGTCGGGCGGTACCAGTTTTGGGTTCTTGGCATGCGGATTTCCGGACGCATTACCTGATGGGTCGGGGATATGCCAGACGGTGCGGCCGCTCATGATCATGTGGCGCGAAGGTGTGCATACGGCGCCCGACCAGGAGCCCATGTGATGAGCCGCATCCAATACCATGCCCTCTTTTGCGAGGCGATCGATGTTGGGCGTTTGCAGCGGGGACCGCGGATCATAGGCCCGCAATTCGCAGGGCGACTGGTCATCCACCAGAATGAACAAAAAATTGGGGCGCTGGCTTCCCTCAGCCCAAGTGGGAATGGGCACGCATAAGGTGACGGCGGCGACCAAGAGAATTTGGCGCATGGGAAAATTCCAACGGAAATCTGGAAAGGAGGCGAACAACCTCGCCTCCTTCTTGACGGGAGAAGAATCGTTTCAGGATGACTTATGAAAAACTCAGTAGCAGTCTTCTGGCCACTGGCGCACGAGTTCCTCATGCATCATGGAGACATAACCCTCTTGCCAGTGATCATCGTCGAGATTGTAGTGCGCGATGCAAAATCCCATCGGCGCATCGCGGAATCCAGGTAATTTCATCGTGTGCATTTGCGCTTGCTCGGCCAGGCCGCGCGAAGAGTAGATTCCAATGATCTTCGTGGTTTCCGCGCCGTCGGGAAACATATGGACATGCGATAGCAGGTAGACTTCCATGATCGATTCTCCTGAAGAGACTCGCTCACCTCCACGACGCCAGGCAAGTGGGGAAGTTCAAAAAACGACGGCGACAACAAGGCCCAGGGAGGCGTCATGATCCAGAGGGCCCAGGCAAGAAAGTTCACTTCCCTGCTTCAAGTTCCGTCAAATCATTTTACGCCGATCACGATCGGGGCGGCGGGCGTATGGCGGAAAAGCAAGGTCGTGGCCTGTCAAAAAATGAACGCGTCACGGGGTCATGATGGTGGGCGGTTCTGGTGTTGGGGGGAGACCAGCAGGCACTTTGGGCGCTTTCGCGGCTCGCGTCCACCAGAAAATCAGGCCGGCCTGCATCACCGCATCGAACAGATATCTGAGGGGTACGGTTCGCGAAAAGACGACAATGAAATCCACAAGCAACAGCGCGGTGGCCATGGCCAGCGCGAGCACAACGATCTCAAGAGGCGGTTTGCCATGACGCGTGGAAAACAAAAGGACGCTTCCAACGATGGCGAGGAGTAAACCGAGCGTTCGCAACATCCATAAATCGGTCTTGGGCCCGGTGACCGATTGAAACGACTCGATATTGACGATGGGCCACAAGCCGGTCAGCGTGTAATAGGCTCCCTGCACGATCAAAACGGCCTGGGCCGTCCTGATCCATGGAAAGGCCATGAAACGCGGGACCCAGTCGCTGCGGGTGAAACCTTGCAAAGTAGTCGCCATCGCTGCGATCTCCTCTAGGGATCAATCAAATTGGGAGGACAAGGGGAGGTTGGCATCGCGTGCCTTATCAACGGCCGGGCGATCCCTTTTTCGTAGAGCCGCGTGCGCATGAGCGACCTCCGCCCCGAATAAGAGAATCAGGGCCGAGTAGTAGACCCAGAGCAAAACGACGATGACCGATCCCGCCGAGCCATACATCGAAGTGACCCCCGCCTGACTCAGGTAGAGGGAGAAAATCTGTTTGCCCAGCGTGAAGAGCAAAGCGGCCACGAGCGCGCCGCCCCAGACTTCATCCCAGGTGATGAAGGCATCGGGAAGCAGCCGGTAAACCAGTGCGAAGACCAGTGTGATCAAGCCGAGCGAAACAATCACATTGACGACTTGCCAGGAAACGGCATCGCCCGCGAAGCGGCCGGCGATCGACAAACCGGAGCTGAGCACCAGCGACACCAACAAAAGAAAACCCATGCCGACGACCGCGCCAATCGACAGCATTCGTGCGCGGAAGAATTCGGCAATGCCGCCGCTGGGCGGTTCTTTGACTTTCCAGATCAGGTTGAGGGCGCTTTGCAATTCCACAAAGGCACCCGATGCGCCGAACAGGAGCATTCCCAGACCGAAAAGGGTGACGGTGGTTGCGCGCCCTTCCTTGGCGCCGTGAAGAATCGCGTCGATCGCGAGAGCGACATCCGCGCCGAGCGTGTCATTCAGTTCTTGGATGATGCCGGTTCTCGCCTGATCCCCGCCGAACACCAGGCCGCTCAGGGAAATGGCGAAAAGCAGCAGGGGCGCCAAGGAGAAAAGCGTGTAGTAGGCGAGCGATGAGCCTAAGGTCATCGCTCGGTCCGCCATCCACTGCTTGCACGCGTCCGCCAGCACCAAAGCCCAGTGCCCTAGAAATTGCCTGACATTGGCAGCGGCGCCGATTTTCATCCTGCGGGCGCCATCTGGTTGGGATGTTGCTTCCGATGCTTCTCCGGTTGGATGCTCAGTTTCAACGTTTCCGGACAGCTCCTCAAGCACCCCTGGCCTGGATGAGATTGGTTTGCTTGGCGCCATCTTTGTGGGTGCGAATTCAGCTGGCATGGACACGCGTCCTTTTCGAGGAATAGGGGAGATACCCGAGCCCAGTGCGCAAACGCATGCAGAGCATGGCAGCCTCGTTCCTTCGAATGGGTGAGGTGTTGAGGCAACTTTGATGCCGGTTTGCAGGAGAGGAAGGCGCGAGTTCGGGCAAAACGAACATCAGCAGAAGGAAAACCCATCGGAGTGTTCGCCTGGCGTCGCAAGGCAAGAGGTTACCCAGCCTGGAGCAAACGACTGCCCGTCTTTTTTTGGCACGAGAGCTGCTTCCAATTCTTCAACCAGCCGATTCCTCGCGGAAGTTTTCATCGTCGAAAACGATTCCATCGTTGCAAAGCAGGGGTCAGGTTCGAAGGAAAACACAACATCCGTCGGGAGAAGAATTCATGGCCGATTCGTCAACGAGACCGCTGCGAACGCTACTGGGCATCGCCAGTCTGGTGGTCCTGGTTGCGGCGCTCTATCTTGCACAGGCAGTGCTCATCCCCATCATCTTGTCGGTGCTGCTTGCGTTTCTGCTGACACCCGCGATGCGAGTTCTCGAGCGTTTTGGATTGCCCCGGATTCTCGCGGCGATCACGGTGGTTCTGGCCACCCTGCTCCTGATTGCGGGCACCGGACTTTTGCTCTCTCGGCAATTCCAACTGCTGATTAGCGAACTGCCCAATCATCGCGAGGCGATCATTGCCAAGATCGAAACGCTTCGAGATCGCGCCAGCGAATCCTGGTTTTCGGGCGTTTCTTCCACGCTTAGCGAAGTGCGCGAGCGGTTGGCTCAAACCGATCCTGCGGACGCCAGTGCGAAACCGACTCCAGTGGAAATCGTAACGTCCCAGTTGACGTTTGCTCACTGGGCGTTGACGCCAATGGCCGAGTGGATGGTGGCGACGGGTTTGGTCATCGTGCTCACCTTTTTCATGCTGCTGCGCCGAGAGGATCTGCGCAACCGTCTGCTTCATCTCTGGGGCACCCGCAGATTGCCCCGGGCCACCAAGGCGCTAGACGATGCCGCGAACCGAATTATTTCCTTCCTGCTCATGCAACTCTCCGTGAATGTGGCGTTTGGAACGGTGTTTGGCATGGGTCTTTATTTCCTTGGGATTCCTTACCCTTTCCTCGGTGGTTTTCTGGGCGGGCTGCTGCGCCATATTCCTTTCATCGGAGTTTGGATGGCCGGTTCCGTGCCTGTTCTCTTGAGTGTCGCCATGTTGCCGGGTTGGTCTCACGCGATCCTCGCGCTGGTCTTGCTGGCCGCTCTGGAAGTCACTTTTGCCAATCTGGTCGAACCGGTGGCTCTGGGACATAGCATCGGCGTTTCGGAGGTGGTGCTCTTGATCTCGCTTGCATTTTGGGGTTGGCTGTGGGGTATTTCGGGCATGATCCTGGCGACCCCGATGACAGCCTGCCTTGTGGTCTTCTTGCGCAATACCCCGCACCTGCGCTTTCTGGCGTCGCTGCTTGGTGAGGAAGAAGGGCTCAAGCCCGCGGAAGCGTTTTACCAAAGGCTGATCGCCAAAGATGCGGAGGAAGCGGCAAAGCTGCTCGAAGTCTACCGGACTGGTCATACGACGGAGGAAGTCTACTCTCAAATGTTGCTGCCCGCGATTCGGTTGACCAAGGTTCATGCCGCTGCCGGGCAACTCAATCCTGAAGAAGAGAATCGGGTTTACGAGGAAGTGCAAAAGCATCTTCCCCAAATGCCTGAGCGGGTCGAAGATTCGACTGCCCCTCGGGTGATCGGCTACGCTGCCGGCGAATCGGCGAATCAAGCCGCCCTCAAACTCTTCGGTGCATTGCTGCCCCGCACCGTGATGTTTGACGTCGAGGCTGGAAAAGCGCTCCACCCCGATACCGTGGCACAGGCGATCGGCGGCTTGCCGGATCTCATCGTGCTCGGCGTGGTGACGCGCGGGACCCAAAGGCAGGCGCGCCTCATCGTGAGGCGCTTGCGGCAGGCGTTCCCCCAAACCCGCATTCTCGTCGGCTGGTGGGCGAATCGGCACCTGAATGCTCAAGCCAGGAGGCGGCTACTCGACGCGGGTGCAAACGGCGTGACTCACTCGCTTGTCGATGCCCGCTCGCGATTGGATCAATTCTTGAGTGGCAGGGATCGGCCCCTGCGCAATGAATCCTTCGTTGCAAGCAAGTAACTTCCGCCTCCATGGAAAAAGGTGCCGGCCACCTCTGGCCGGCACCTTCGTGTTGCAACCAACCGGATCAGTCATTGCGACTCATCAATTGATCGAGGTTCTTCAGATGCTGGCGGCAGCGCGGTAACAGGGTGTCGCGAATTAAGCTTCGGCACTCCGAGGGCAACGACTCGTTTTTGAGGGCCGATTCATAATCGCCGATGCCGATTTCTTCGCCTTCCTTGAGGGCTTTCAGCGCCGCGGCTTTGCCGAATATTTTGGCGCTGCCTTCCACCAACTGCGCAAAAACTCCCCACGCGCCTGAGTTCTCGGCAGCTTGGCCGCCTTTCATATGGACATGGCGCCGCAATTGATCCACGGCTTGTTGATGTTCGTATTCCAGCCGCTGCAAATTGGCTTCCTCGTATTCTCCGTGGAACTTCTGCTCGGCCTGTCGATAGGTCTCTACGGCCGACAGCTCTCCACGCAAAAGCGAATTGAGAGTGTCCGTCGTCGTTTCGGTTGCGCTAGCCATCTTCCATCCTCCTGAAGAAATGGGTCAAAGGACCGGTCCCTTTCCATGCATCGATCATGCCAAGCCGGCTCACGGAATGGACCGTTCGTTTGTCCTTGAAGTCGTTTTTCCTTCTTTCTGTTGAGATCGCTCATCATGCATCTGGCCGAAATTCTGGAGGTACGGTTTCGCCAAAATTCGCGTTCGGTGAGCAGCGCATGAAAGATCCAAAGGAATTTCGCTTCGCAGCTTCTGGCGAAAAAGTTGAAGGTACGGCACGCGCCGAATCACCCATCCCGTTTTCACTGACGGCTTTGATAGAAAATCCGAGCCCCAATCGGTTTGAGCCTTTGCCGATCGAAAAGCCGGCGACCCTTAAGTGGGAAAAATTGCTCAAATTTCTCCTTCGTCTGAAATGCGGCACCCTGTTTGCAATTCGGTGTATGCGCGCAGTCGCGCCTTGGCCGGAAGGCTGCACTCTGCCGCCGGATTGTTTGGGAGGTAGGAACCATGACGGCGTCTCTGGAAGAACTATTCATCGCCCAGCTTCAAGATGCATTCAGTGCCGAAACACAACTGGTTCAGGCCTTGCCGCGCTTGGCCCGAGCAGCGACATCGCAAGAATTGAAGGACACCTTTCTGGATCACCTGGAAGAAACGAGGGCCCAGGTCGAACAGATCAAGCGAGTCTGTCAGATGGTGGGATGCGCCACCGGGTCGCAAAAGTGCGAAGCCATGGAAGGGCTGGTCTGTGAGACCGAGAAGATGATTGGCATGGATCTGGAAGATCTGGCCCGAGACGCGGGTTTGATCATCGCCGCCCAAAAGATCGAACACTACGAAATTGCGCTCTATGGCGGCCTCTGCGCGCTTGCCAAGGAATTGGGCTTTAACGATGCCGCTGAGGTGTTGCACGAGGCGCTTGAGGAAGAAAAGCTCACTGACGAAAAACTGACGCAACTGGCCGAGCAGCGGATCAATGTGCAAGCGGCCGCCTGGATTTAGTAATCGCAAGTATTCTTACTTTTTTCATATTTTATATTTGTTTTTTATTGTTTTTGTATTGTTTTGTACTTGAAAAGGAGCTTTCTCATGTCCAATCGCAGCAAGTCGGCTTTTTGTGGATCGAGCAGTGGCGCGAATACGGCGGCGGCTGAATCGAAGCCCGCTTCCAATAACGCGGCCGAGAAGAAATACATCCAAGCCAATGCGCTGGCGCGCAGCCTGGGCTGGTTTAGCCTGGGTCTTGGGGCCGTGCAGTTCTTTGCGCCTCGCACCGTCGCCCGCTTGTCGGGAGTTCAGCAACCGGGGATTTGGCAGCTCTGTGGCCTGCGCGAGATCGCCACCGGGTTGGGTATTTTGAGTAGCGCCCGTCCCACCGCTTGGATGTGGACGCGAGTCGCCGGCGATGCCATGGATCTGGCGACACTGGGCAAGGCCGAATCGCCCGAACCGGCCAAAGTGGCCGCTCTGGCGGTGCTTGGTGTCACGGCACTGGACATGATCTGCGCGCTGCAGTTCAGTGCGTCGGACCTACTGGAGAAGTAAGAGGCGTGTTGTCTCAATCGTGTCGAAAGTGATTTCATTTGTGAGGCCGATGGCAGTCACATGAACCGGCTTTCTGGTTTGGAATGCGGACTTGGATGCGATAAGGGTCAGAATTCTGCCCCTTATCGCATTGATTAGGGGGATCGGGATAGGGTTCAGGCAGAGTAGACGGGTCGAGTTTTCTGGTCAGCAAAAGGTGATTTTGCAGGCGGTCCCGTTGTTTTTGCGGGATTGCCGCCATGTCGAGCAATTCAAAGATTATCCGGAGGTACCGTCGGGAAAGGTAACTTCTCCCGACTGCCGCCAGGCGAAGCTCGATCCTGGCTGGTTGAAAGTTTCCCACTACGAGGTCCTATTCTCGCATCACTGTCCTGTCAGGTTTCTGATAAAACTCGCGGCGGTTTCGCAATCCAGGCACCTTCTTTGAGATCGAATCCACCTCCGAATTCTGCGTGATACCCCTTTTTTTCGTCCGCATATCGGCTGATGGAATAGGAGTAGGTTTGGGCCTTGAGATCGAAGCGGAAGGTGCCCCAGGAGGCGGTTTCGCGGTCATAGACTTTGACCGGTGTCATCGCAATTTGTTCGACGTAATCGTCCTCGAGGTAGGGGAATCGGTGCGTGCGAAGCAGGTCGCTCAACGCCGTTTTGGCTTGCTCGGCCGTCAATTCATCGGGGACCGCCTTGAGGTTAACCTTGGGCGGCGTGGCTTGGTTGCAGCCGGCCAGTGCCGCTCCGACCGTCAGGTAAATGGCCATTCTCAGGTAGCATAAAGACATGATTTGCAACCTCTCTTCCGCGTGAAAACGATGATTACTCCCTGTCCCTTCAGTCATTCAAACGGATCCTCCGCTCCGTTTGCGCCGCAAATTGCCAGAGTGGCATCCTCATTGAAAAACCATCTTCAAATGCTCTGATGAATGTTGTATTGGGCCGGTATTCCTTAAGAAAAGCTTCTTTTGGACTTTGCCGGGACCATGCCTTCCCGGCACCACAGATTGCGGCCAGAAGGCAAAAGCAACTCTTCACGCAAAGCGAAAAGGCCCGCATCGCAAGTTCTCCTCTCGTCTGCGAGACTTAAGGCGATTCCCACCGATACTCGGGGACCATCGTTTAAGCCAAAGAGAGGCGCCAGCGCGGTCTAAAGTTTCACCATCCTGAAGAGGACGCGGAACTTCGTGTCCATCCATTCCAACAAATCGCGCAAAAAAAGACAACCAAAAAATTCATCAAAGTTCCGCATGACATGGCGAGTGTCCTTCTTGGGAAACAGAGGGACGATGTCGTGGGCTTTGGCAGATGCCGACGGCATCGGCGCTGGGATGGTTGAAGCATTTCACGGCAGTTCCGAGTTCGTTGGTGAAATGGAGCTAGGCAGTGTGGTCAAGGGCGGTTGGTCAAATGGCCAATCATCCATCGATTTGGCCCCATTCCATCATGAAGCAGTCAAGGTTCTGGGATCGACTTCGAGTGATCTTGTCCGGTCGCGATGGAATAAGCCGCAGCCATCTCCATTGCCAATGCTTCAGGATTGCCACCACGGTAGTAGACCCGCGATTCAAAGGTTGGCCCCGCCGAAAAGGCACCGACCTTTTGGAAAGTGTGGTAAAGGTGGACATGGTACGCGCGCCCGCCACGAAGTGTAATTTCAAGCCGGCCGGCGCCTTGCCATTTGGCTGGGTTGAAATCTCGTTGGGAAGGCAGCATTGCCGCGCGGATTTTCGCCCATTGTTCCAAGGGAACCTCGAAGGTGACCGACTCGCGGGTTGGGCCGAATTGGCCCGTGGCGACGATTCGCTCCACGACATCTGGAGCGGGCAAGGGATCGCCTCGCCTATTCAACCAGATCAGGAGTATTCCCCCGACCACGATGGCGATACTGAGAAGAATCCAATTTCGATACCTACGCATGGTGGTGTTACGTCAAGGTGCTAGGGGATTTTAGAGGCCGGCCAATGATCGCAAATTATGGTCTTTTCTCTTCTATTGGGGCATCTTTGATCCGTTTGAATTCGAACAGAACATTCCTGGTGTCCTTGGTCGTGAAATCCTTCGGCCGATCGCTCTTCGCACGACCGGGGCGGCTGATGCAAACCGTCAGCTTGTCTCTTTCCAGTTTGTAGACGCCGTATTGCGTTTTCCCCTTTTCCGTTCCCGTTTCGTGGAGGTTATCCATCGTCTTCGGATCTTTGGAAGGATCGATCGTGAGTTTGGCTGTGTACTCGCTTTGCGGCATCTTGCCCGTGCACTTGCCGTCAGCGCCGATAACAAATGTGAAGTCGGGAAGGGCGTCGTTGGGAAACTGCTGGCCGCCCGCCTCCAAGGCGACAGCTTTCCAACTCCCTTGCAAGGCTTTCAACTCCTTCTGAACCGCATCGTCCTGGGCGATCAACGGGGTCGCGGCGGCGATCAGGGTCAGCAGGGTAGGAACACAGATGATCCGCTGCATGGATTCTCCTTAATCGGACTTGTTTGATTGAGTGTGAAGCGTGCGGGCAACAAGTCGTCCTCAATCGAGGCTTGATTCGGACATCCAGTACCATCTCAATCCCATTGCCATAAAAATCGCGGCCACGATCAACATGCAAAGGTAGATCTGAGAAGGGTTCAAGTCGGGCCAGGAAATCACGCAGCCCATGGCCACCATCGAAAGGCCGCCAAGCAGAAGGCCCCAGGCGATCGGTTGCACCCGGTGAATCAAGACGAAGAGGGGCAAGCAGACATCAAACGGTATGGCGAGCCCAAAAGGCCATCCGCGAAAGAGGCGCTGGCCAAGCGATGATTCGTACCTTTCGATCTCTTCCGCACGCTGAAGGGGCCCGAGCGGTTGTGGATGGTTCCTGGGGTGGGGGCCCTCCAATCCAAAGAGGCCAAAGGAGAGCGCAAGCAAGCCAGCGGGATAGGCCAGCCAAAACATGCCCCGACGAAACTCTTGCGCTTCGCCGGCATGGCGTTCTTCGAGGATCGCCTTTTCTCGCGTCTGGTAGACTTTTTCTGCTTCGTTGTCCGTGTTCTCGATTTTTTGCTGGATGTCCGCGGCGGCTCGATCGTGTGCTATCTGATCAGGCCAGGGATGGAAACGGGTGCTGCTGTACCCAATGCAAAGAGGCAACAGGGTCGCAATCGTAAGGCCCAGGAAGAATTGCGCGAAAGTTGGTCTTAGGGCTTTGGAAATCAAGAACACGGTAAGGGCCTCCGTGCTGGCTGCATTTTCGCTCGTTCTCTTGATTCTATCTGAATCGACAAGGATCACAGGGCAGCCTGCGCGAAAATCGCGCCTTTTACCTACCAGGCGAATCGCGCGGCGGCGAGAGTGGCTGCCCCGACGCCCAGAAGGAGCAGGGCGGCGAAGCAGCCCTTCGGTTTCATCTCGGGTTTGGCGGCACGCAGTTTGTCGGTGTAGGTTTGCAGATCTTCGCCGGTTTCCTCCCATTCGCATTCGCGGAAGGGGACATGCTTGTTGCAGCCACAGCAGAAGGTCGCGTCGGCCAGGTAGAGATAAGGATTTTTGAGATAGCTGCGGATGATTTCTTCCGGCATTCCGGTCGCGACCCCGCATTTTTTGTGGATGTAGACCTGGGGAACGTCGTCCAGGTCGCCTTGTTCCTGATCTTCCTCGGGAAGCGTGACATAATCGGTCTGCTGGCCGTCAGGTCGAATTTTCAGATGCGCGGCCTCGTGTGCCGCATAGGCCGAATTGTCGATGAATTCGTGACAGTAGGGACATCGGACCTGGGACATGGCGCAAGCTCCAAGGAGCATGTCAGGAGAAGAGGATGTAGCAGCGCGGCGGATGGAAATTAGGCCCTGAAGTGCAGTCTAGAAGCTGGCCAGGCAAATCAAGGGGAAGCTTTTCGCGGTGGCAGCACGCTGTGGGTTTTCGAATTTCGGTTTTTGCCCTGGAAAAACTGGGTTGGATGATTCCTTTGCGAAGGACGGTAAAGAGAACTGTGGGATGATGATTGTGGTCACGGCGCTTTGGACATTTCTTGATGCGTCGAGGCGCTTTTTTGAAATCAATTCGAGATTTATGGGAATCGTGGTACGAAGCATTGCAACTCGAGCGGAGGATTTCAGATGGGTATGACATTCAAGCAGATGGGCTGGGAGGATCGCGAGGTCAAGGTGAAGCGGGACGAGCTGTTGTCGGTGCTTCAGCAGAATCGGGAGCGGCACATCAAGGAGTATCACGCCGCCTGCGTGGGCTACCGGGAGGTGGCTCTTCGGCGCATTGAAGAGAGCTTTCAGGAAGCGCGTGATCTGGTCAATCGACTGAAAAATGGCCAAACGATCGCCGTGGGATTTCGGATCAATCTGTCCGTGCCCGTGAACTACGAGAGAGCGTATAACCAGATCATCCGGATGATGCAGATGAGCGTGGATAGCGAGATTGTGCTCACGGCCAGTCAATTCGCCTGCTTTGTCATGGACGACTGGGAATGGAAAGAGGAGTGGGCTTCAAGCAACGCACAGTACATGCGAGGCGGCGCGTAGATCGGTCAGCATTTTCACACCTCTGTAGGAGACTTTGCGGCCGCCCCTCAAAAGCTGAGGTAAGTGCTGGTCGGCCTGCTTCATGATCTTACGGGATCAAGTATTGGCGAGGACGGACGGGATATTGAAACTGCGGCAACTTGCTTCGCTCGATAAAGTCTCTTTCCAAGCCGTCTAGCTACAAGTTTGCGCAGCGCGGGTCCAAACGTCGAAGTTTACTGCCCAGACAGTTTTCTGGTCCATCATAGTTGTTGAGTACGGTATGAGTGAGTTATTGGTGAGTTTGCACCGGTTGGGAAGGTGCCTTGAATACAATTTAGGCTCATGGGAGTGTCAACCTCCATTTGGTTGGTCCGCCTTTGGGAAGGGCATCACAGAGAAGCAAGATATCCAACCTCTTCCCTTCGGTTTTGATTACAGTGATGGCCTCCGGGTGGCATTCCCCCAAATGAGGGAAACTCCCCCAACGGTTGAAGGGTCGATGGACCGATCCCGTTGAGGCTATCTTTCCCGTCCCGAAAATAAATTCGAAAGGTTCCATCGCCGTCACCGGGTGGCCCAGCAAGCACGAGAAAGCCGCCCTCAACGCGTTCCAAGTCGCGAATCCCCCGTCCACCAAGTTGGAGGTAGAGTGTTTTGACGGAAGCGGTCGGGTCTGCCTAATCACATTCGATGACCGGGACGAAGCCATACGGCAATACGGGAGAACGAAAGCCGAAATACAATTTGCAGTTGGCGAAGGCGATTCCTTCGATATCGATGCCGTTTTCTTTGCTTGCTATTCCGACAAAATCCTTTAGTACGGGATGGGCGGAAATCGTACCTGCGAGAGACTTGGGTCCTTCAACGGCTCCATGCGTGCCATCGGCGTTTAGTTGAAACCGAAAGAACTGTTTAGACTCTTTGCGTTTCGGTAATTTGATGCCATCTTTGAACTTCCGTGCCCAAGCGTGTGACCCAGTCACATACACAAAGCTGCCGTCAGTGGTCAAGCCCTCAAAATCCACTCCATCCTTACCTGCCGAAGGTATTTCCACTTCTCCAATTTTCTTGTGTCCGCTGCCATCCTTCTTCAAAATCTGAACCAGGGAAGGATCTTTAATCTCGTCGGAGGCGATGACGAGCAGGTCGCCGACCGCAACGATTGCGCTGAGTTCATTCGACTCTTTAATCAGCCCTCGGAATTCGACAGGTAGCGGGGCGAGTATCGCGTCTGTGGAATGACCGGCTTCGCTGGTGCTGTCGAGCGCGAATAAAAGCTTAATGATTGCAGCATAGAAACTCCTTAATTTTAGTCTAGGAGGAAAATGATCGAGGAATATAGATCGATCGTTAATCTAGGGGAACGTTATGGAGTAACCAGGAGATCGTATTGTTTTGCGTCAATTGAAATAAAAGAATGTTTGTCGTACCCTAGCTAACCGGCGAATGAAGAAAACAGCCAGGGCGCATCCTCATTTGGGACTAATTGGTCAATTGCGAATGATCTTTTCGCCGACCAAATCATGAAGCATTCGCCCTGACCTGTCTCCGAGCGTGTAAGCAATGGCGAATGGGAATTTGGAAAGTGCAATATTGAGTCAATGTTTCTATTGGGGAATTTCATGGACCAATCAGCAGAACTATGTCCAATTCGGCCATCTTGCAGAAAACGGCGAGAATCGGAAGCCTTGTTGGTGAAAATAAAAAAAATCAAAAGTATTGACGCACCCTGAATCCCTTCTAGAGTTACTTCAAACACTAAGTAAATGCGGAATTGGAGTGTAGCACTTGTGGCGGTTGGATCCCAACTTCGCCTGAGCTCCTTTGAGTGTAGTAGCAAGATGTGGCTGGAATAGCCTTGCCAATCGGATTTTTGACTTCCACTTAAAATGCCGCTCCGGATCGCGTGATATCAATTATCTGGGAGGTCTAGCGATCTGGACGGTGACCTAAAGGCTGCCTTATTGGTCCGCCGCCGCTTGATTCAAGGACCAGTCGAGGGGAGATGGGATGTCGTTGCGAACGCTGCGCTTGGGTTTGGCCGAAGCGATCCTCACGTCTCGTCAACGAAAGAGTTGTCCAGATGAGAGGGAAGGCCCGTACCGGGTTCAAATGGAAATCGACCACCCAGGCGATCGCTGTAAAAAATGGTATAACCAGCCTTTATTGTTTTAAGGAGTGCCTTCAATGAACCTACGATCCGTAATCCATCGCCGCCAACCCGCGCTTGGGTTTACAGAGGCCATGGCATTGGAAGGGGTGCTGCCAGGCGCGCCTCCATCGACTTCCTGCCCGGGAACCTGGGCATCTTTACCGGTTGGGAGCGCGGCCAACCCGATGGTAGATCCGCCGCTGGCGGCCCGAGACGAAGCCATTGCGCTGCTCCACGCAACAGCCGAAATTGAGCATTCGCTGATGGTGCAATACCTTTACGCCGCGTACTCAATCGGCGAGGTCCCACCGGGTGACGCGCGGGAACCGAAGGTGAAGCTTGTCCGTCATCTCCTGCTCCACATTGCCCGAGAAGAGATGGCGCATTTGGCTACCGTGCAGAACCTTTTGCATCTGCTTGGCGGACCCCTCCATCTGGATCGCGAGCACTCACCATTTTCCAGCCAGCTTTTGCCGTTCCGCTTCAAGCTAGAACCTCTCTCTATCGGGTCGCTAGCGAAGTATGTGATTGCGGAAAGTCCTCGGTCGGCGTTAGGGGATGGGCCATTGACGCCTGCGGAAATCGCCGAACTTCGAGGAGAGGTGACGAATAACGCGAAGGCCTCGAACGACGGGATCTGTCCGGGGCACGTCGGGGATATCTTTGCCCGGCTAATTTGGCTGTTCAAATTGCAAGCCGATGGCGCAAATCAGCTCCGCCTTGACGACGAGGACTTCCTGGGCGGTACGGAAAATCTGCAGGCCAACTGGCAGGACTGGGGCTTCAACCCGAAGCCGCGAACCATTGACGGGGTAACGATCGAGGCGGAACCGTCAATTGTCCGCCAATTCGCCGGAGGTACTGCCGCTCAACGCAGGAGCGAAGCGGTCGCTGCACTGGAAGCCATCGCCGACCAAGGTGAAGGCGCCGATGCGCCTACGGGTGGGACCGAATCGCATTTCGACTGGTTCAGACTGATGTACGCAAAGTTCAAGGAAGTCGCGGCGATGCCAGGGGGGTTTCCCGTTCACGCCGTGCCTATCAACCCGAATACGGCCCCTGAGCAAGCGGCCGTGCCGCACTACAAAATGGTGGATGCCGGGATGATAGCGGCAATCGAGGCCGGGCGAATTAGCCATCCGCGGTCGAAGCGCTGGGCTCAACTGTTTAACTTGCGCTATCGCATCTTGCTTGAGCAATTGCACCATTTCTTGCGCACCAACACAGATCGCTACACGGCTGACGGTGACCGCACCGCGCGCGGCTACTTGCTAATTGGTGTGTTCCATGAGATGCGACGGTTGAAGGCGATCGCTGGGAAATTGGTGGCTCTGCCAAAGACATCGGATGCCGGCGATTCGCATCGGGCAGGGCCGCCGTTCGAGCTGCCGTTCACGACGCAGCTTGCGGATGGTGAAACAACTCGGTGGCGAGCGCATCTGGCCACGACCAGGGCCGCGCTGGCGCTGATCACAAAAATGCTAGAAGATCCGGCAGACGCGGGCGACCCATTCCTCCTTGACGTGAAGGCCGCCGACACCGCAGATCATGCGAGAATGGTCTTGCTCGTCGCCGGGCAACCGCTACCGCCGGTGCTGCCGGAATTTCCAAAAGTCGTTCAGATCCTGGAAGAAGCGGTACGAGGGTTCACGGTGGGAAAGCCCCACGGGAACTTCTGGGCGAAGCAGACAGTTACGACATTTCCGTCGTCGTTTGGGACGAATGTGGTCGTCGCTGGCAATCCGTCTGCTTCGGTGCTGTTGACTCGTATGAAAGTGGGCGGTGGAGCGCCGCAAATGCCACGGGAGCGGCCGCCAGTGCCGGCGTCCCGGATCGCGTTTGTGGAGGCGTGGATCTTGGCAGGTTGTCCGGACTCAAATCCCCCGTATGCCGGGTTGGAGCGTGAGCGTGATCCGCTTCAGGAGATGCCGGTCATCGTGCCAGCGACAGGCCCGTCGTTCGATGCGAAAATCAAACCTCTTTTCACCCCGGAAGATGTGAGTTGCATGGAGGCGATCGGAGGGTTTAATTTGTCAAAGTATGCGGACGTCAAGACCGCCGCAGCTAGGATCTTTGCTCGGCTCGACGATGGAAGTATGCCGACCTCCGGGCGATGGCCGCAGGCGGACATCGATCTCTTCAAGAGTTGGATTGACGCAGGCTTTCCAGAATAGCTCGCGGCGCAGTGAAATCCTGGCTGGTTGCTTAGAGGAAGGCAAGACGGGCCAATGACGATTTAAGATCAGCAGGCACCCGTCACGACTCTCATGACTGGATGTCAAAACCGAGGGCGGTCGTTTTGGGGGGCTGCATCCGAAATAGCCGCTCTCTATCTCGCATTGATTTCTTGTTTTCAATCCCTTTGGTCGCGAGTTTCTTCTAACGACGGAAGCAGCGGCCACCCTCCGAAGACGCGACGCCAGTCCTCTCGAGTGAAGGCGCGATTCGTGAAGTAGCCGTCGGAGGGTTCTTGCGTGCCACCCTGATTCACGATGAGTGCATCCAACTGGATTGTCAGGCCTTCATGCACCTGCGGCGTCGATTGCAACGCGATATCGAGAACCTCGCGGCAGTGCTTTCTGTGCCACCAGGGCTTGGGGCGGCTGCCAAGCAAGATTTCGTAGGCGCCGATGTAGGAAACCTTGCGGCCCTCCTGCAAGAGACGCCGCAATAGTTCGTCGGCCTGGGACGTTGCCTGCGCCATGGAGCTCTACCTCGTTGAGGGAAAGACCAAAAAAAGAAATAAGGCCATTGAGATCAGTACCGAAAGTGCAAAAAATGCTCGGATAACGATTCCCAGAAAAAGAAGCCGGGAAAAGCGGAGGTGCCCGGTCGCCTGAACGACAGCCCGATATTCGGACGAGCAAACCATTCGTGACCTCTCATAAAATAGCAAAAAGCAAAGAGGGCCGAAGATGACGATGGAAGGCGGGAATAATAGCAGAGAGAAGACCGCCATCATTCCTATCACAATGTGAACCCATTGGTTCAGAGTCCACAGGCCCTGAGCGATCCAGGTGGCCGCGGCGGCGAGCAGTCCGTGCCAAATGGCCCCGACCATGAGGTAGGCGCGATTGTTCGGTGAGTCAGCCAAGGTCGGGAATCGTCCCTGGGCATGCAAGTACACCAAGGTGAGATACCTGGCGGCCGCAAAGAGCAAGAAAGCGCCGAGAAGATAAAAAACACTAGCGATGACTCGCACCAAGAATTCATCATTGAGGTGTTGATGGCGAATGCGCTCCGCGTCGGCATCACGAATCCCTTGCTGAACGGCGGAATGAAACCCATCGGAATCCGGACCGCCGAAGGGACTCTCGTGACCGTTTCGTGGCGGTTGGAACGACATGGAAGTTTTTCCTGCCTGGTTGGACCGACCTCATCCGATCAGTTTTCAATCAAAACCAGGATCGTCGTTCCTTTGGCTTCGTGGCGTTGATCCACCAGGCCATCTTCCGTGCCTGGCAACACGGAAATTGCCCTCGGCTTCCCTCCAGCCTGCGGTGTCGGCAATCCGGTACCAGGCGCGATTGGGGCCTGGAGTGGGCAGGGTTGCGGTCACGGGGCCTAGCTACTTATTTTAGGCGTCGTAGGTCGAAGGCGCGAGGTCGGCCCGTTCACTGCCGTCGAGTCGAAACGCGAGAAAACGCCGGTCGGCGGCTGATCAGTTGGCGCTGTCGGGTGGCGATCCCATCGTCTCGATACCAGGTGATGTCTGCCAGCCCGTTACCATTGTGGTCCTTACCCTCGAGATATTCCGCAGGTCGAGATGCCGGATGCGCACGCCGGAACGCCAGGGGGCGTCGAGCGAAGTTGCAGTGTTGTTGGTGCTTGATCAGGTTGGCCCAATTCAAATGATTCCAATCGGTATCCTGGCTGCAAGGATCGTCGTGCTCTTTTTGGCTTCGGTAGAACTCATCGCCGCCGGTAAACATGGGAACCCCGGCCGATACAAAAGGCAAAAGAAAGCCGTTGCGGGCGGACTGCCTTTGCTCGCTGAGACTGGTGTCCAAATTCCAGGCGATGCGACCTGGCAGATTGAACGCATAGAGATCGCGTAGGGTGGGGCCGTCGTGGGTGACGAGGAATTTCACCAAGTGCCATGGTTTGCGGCCATCGTCCTGGTACAGATCCCTGGAACCCGCGAAGCGTAAGGCCTGGTCAGCGGGAGTGACCCTTTCATGGGGAAGCTTGTTCTGGGGTTTGCGAAAGGTGTCTCGGAAGCGGTCGTTCCACTTGGCGCAGCCGGAGGCAAAGTTCCCTTGCTCGTGTCCCCCTTCACTTGCGCCGTTCCAGGGTTCGGCACAACGGCAGCTTATTGGGATTGAACCGATTGCCTTCGGCGTCGGCATCGGAAGGGAAACCGCTTGCGCTGCCTCTCGTCCATGAGAAAACAACGCTGCCTTTATTGGCCGCCGTGCGCGGCGTCCGATGAAGGCAGCGATTGGCTTTGGCCTTGTTGACGGCTGTCAGGGCGGCTTTGTTATGGTTTCGGTACGCCCCCGAAAATGAGGCCGAGGACTCCTATGGCGAGGAGAAGGAGCAATAGGACCAAAAGGACGATCACGATGATCGATGTCTTGTAGCGAATATGCGGGGTTGCTGCAACCACCCTGTGATATTCAGGCGAGCAGACGAATTTCCCTTTTTCAGAAAACACCAAATAGAGGATGTAGCCGCAGATGGCGGTTCCGATTGGGACACCGAGCAGTCCTGGAATGGAGATTACACCGGCCGTGATGCGGGCCCAATTGCGAAGGGTCCGCAGTCCATAGCCGATCCAGATTTGCAATCCTCCGATGAGAACATAGAGGAAACCCATGATCATCAATATGGCGGGAGGCAATTCTTCCCTGGCGTTGGGGTTCGGTATTCCCCTGGAAATCTGAAGGCCTGAAAGAACGATAAGGGGGATCGCTGCAAGGCACGCCAGGGCGCCACCGATAAAATAGAGGCTGCCTATGCTCTGAATCGAGGCCTCGTGTTTAAGGTAGGTGTTTCGAATTTCCTCCGCGTCTTCGTCGATGAGATCGGGATCGATCGTATCTTCGGTTTCCACTACGTAATACGGGTTCTCGTCCTCTTGGCTGGAATTTTCGTAGGGCATTGAATGGATTACCTGAGCCGGGTATTCGGTGCGAATTCAGATTGAGAGGTAGAGCTAGCAGTATTGAGGCGGGCGGCGACTTCCAGAGTGATCCTGCCTTGCCACCGAAAATAGGTTATGGTTGTCCCCTTATTCTTGAGGCAACATGGATTCCATTATTAATTGTTAATTTCTATAAAAATTTCTTCTATTAAGTTTTTGTGTTAATGTGCTAATTTACTAAATTAAAATTTAGATAAAAAATCCATGAATAAGATTGGTGCATTTTAATACGTCTTAGAAAATAAAAACACAAAATCATCATTATTAGTTTGGGTACGAAATCGAAGAAACGAGCCTTTATGTGAAACGCATTTTCTCGAGCTTCGGCACCTGCGAAAAGCAGGGTATAAGGGGCCCAAGTTTCTTAACTGAAACGGTCCGTGCCTCAGTATTGGAATCTACCCCACCGTTCATCTTTTCGGCTCGTTGATAACTGCTGATGGTGCTTTTGCGTTGGTTGGCCGCAAAAGGAGGGTTGAAACAATCCGGGCATGGCAGCCCTTTAAAGGATGGGCCTAGCGGATTTGTACCGATTGCTGGGGCGGTGGGACGAATCGACGGAGCAACTTCAAGGCGTAGCAAAGAACATGCCGGGCACCCAGTATGCCGTCGAAGCCAAATCGCGGCTTGCGGCAAAAAATGAGAGCCGGCTGGAGCGCGGTTGCACTAGGTGTCAGCACAAATGAATGACGATTTACCCGGGCCCAATCAAGCATTTGCGATAGTTGAACAAGTGAGTTTCTGGGGAACTTGGTTTCTCCCAGTCTACGCGGCAGGCCTGAACGCGCTACGGTAAACTTGCCATTCGTCAGCAGGTCGGATTGACTTTCAGTGGGGTACCATTGCTTTTTTGCTACTATGCGGCAAGAATGCCGTTCGTACAGCGCATTGATGATAGCAGATTCAACAGTGATTCGATCGGAGGCATGTATGGCGCGACGATCGATATTATTGTTGGCTTACTTAGTTGC
The DNA here is from genome assembly GCA_965226945.1 of Gemmataceae bacterium. Lineage (GTDB taxonomy): Bacteria > Planctomycetota > Planctomycetia > Gemmatales > Gemmataceae > SYLG01. Next base: position 7,332,187 of record OZ245717.1, read on the forward strand.
TCTACCTGTCGTTTTGGGGTGTCAGTACCAGCCGATGTCCACTCAAACGAGGACGAAGGCTGAGCTTGTGATGGAGTTCAACGACCTGCTCGCCAAAGAAGGAAGAATCGAGTTTCGATCTTGGAATGGAAAATGGATCGGAACGGATTGCGACACCGACATTGTCCTCCGTTCCGGTGGAATTGTGGAAGTGGTCGAATATGCAGACGCAATTGCGCGCTACGAAGGAAAGTTTCAATTGGACAATGACGGTGTGGTCTCGCTTCATTTTGGGAGAATTCAAACCCACTGGCCCGTGTTGATGCTTGAAAAGGATGCGAAGTCGCTCATTTTGCGTCCGAAGGACCGCAAGGTGGAATCGGAGGCGAGTGGTCGTCGAGGATATGGGTATTGGCCATTTCGGGCATTCCGGTGAAACGCTGCTGGTGTCGGCGTGCTCCAATTTGCTAATCTTGAACCCACGCCTTTATCTCACGAAGGGGCGTCTTATCAACTGATCTAATTTGGCACAAATTAATGCCGAGTTATAATGAGCATTTAAATAAGTACAGTATGTGGAGGGCAGCCGTGACGCGCAAATCGACTTCACTAGGGCCAGTCGTTTTGGTGGTTTTTTGCGTGCACGACGGGTTGCCAGTCGCAGCAGAGGGCAACCGAGATCCAGGCCGATTCGGCAGCCCAATCCAAGCCGGAAATGATCGCGGAGTTTCATAGCCTGCTCGCCAAATCGGGGAAAATCAAATTCCGCTCCTGGAATGGAGAATGGGTCGGGACGGATTGTGACACCGACATCATCTTCCTTCCCGGTGATGCTGTCGAGGTAACGGAATACCGGTACGTGGACGTGAGCTATAAGCGCACCTATCACTTGGGTGACGATGGTGCGGTCTCACTACGGCTTGTAGGCTTGAATACTGCTTGGCCGGCTATGACGCTGGCGAGGGACGCGAAATCACTTCTTCTACGCCCACAAGACTCGAAGCTAAGTCCAGCTTCGAGCGATCACCTTCGAGGCAGGTACTGGCCATTCCGGGTGATCCCGTGAGGGTATGAGAGCTCTCGGGTGCGGCATCATCCTAGTGCGCACATTCGACGCGCTTGGCAGACGGTGTGCAGTATCTGGCTGGCGGCGAAGCGCTGGAGCGTCGGTGTGAATTCAGGGGATGCAGCGGCAAGCGCAAAGCCGATGCTGTGGGGTCGAAACTATTGACCAATCGTTAAAACGCAGGAAAAAGCCGACTGCGGGACTCGAACCCGCGACCTATGCTTTACGAATGCCGTTTTTGGATTTTTGACATATAGAGACATTAAAGGTCACTTATCGCCAAATCCCTTGTTTTCTCGGTGTTTTTGAGCCTTTTTCAGTTTTTCATCTAAGACAACCCTTGTCGTGTTTTGCCACCCTGAGAACAATTTGGGTGCATGCAGGGGTGCATGCAGAAACTTTGCTCGGGGAGCCAACTCAGGCGCCAGCAGAACCAGGAAATTGAGGTGCAATTTGGCCACTATTATGAAGGTCCACTACACGTATTGGATGAAAAACGGAGACAGAGTCAGCAAGGACACGCCTGGAGCTAAAAAGGTAAAAATAAAGAGTGAAAAATGGTACGCGTCTTGGAAGGAAGGTAAGCAGGTTGTTAGAGTGCCATTGGCTACCGATAAGCGCGCATCTCAAGTTATGCTCGCAGATATTCTCCGAAAAAATGAAAGAATGGCTGCAGGAATTGAAAAGCCGGTCGATAGAAAACCCGTAGTTGAACATGTTGAGGAATATCGAGCTTCGATTTTATCATCTGGCAAAGTTAGGTCCGCTTATTATCATCGTGAGAAAAAGAGGATTCTCAATCTGTTTTTCAAACACTCCAAGATAAGGTTTATAGGCGATATTACAGCGGAGGCGGTAGACAGTTATATCACCTCCCTGACCAGCGCGATTGCCACCAAGCGTGTGCATATGAGCTGCATCAGTTCATTCGTCATCTGGCTGGTTAGCCTGAGGCGGCTGCCGGTGAATCCCTTGCTTGGCATCGCGCGTCCTCGGGGAGGGAAGATTATGAGAAAGAGGCGCGCCTTAGGACCCCAGGATTTGCAGCGCCTCATTGATGCGACCAGAGTTCGTCCTCTTGAAGAGGCGAAATGGAATACTGGCGGTGTGAAGAACAAGGAAAAGCGCAGATTTGCAGCTGACTTGTCCGCGGAGTATATCGAAAAGCTCAAAGACCTTGGCCGCGAACGGGCGCTTATCTACATGACGGCGATTTATACAGGACTACGGCGCAATGAGTTAGACCAGCTGCGAGTCAAGTACCTCGACCTAAATCGGGAGCCATACGCTTCCATTGAGCTTCCAGGGGAGTTCTGCAAAAACGGTGACGAGGCGAGGTTGTTGCTCGTGCCGTCATTGGCAAATGACTTACGCGATTGGGTGAAGGATAAGAAGCCTGACGACAAGATTTTCGAGGTTCATTGGAAGATGTTTCAGGTGATGAAGGCAGACCTGGTCTATGCCGGTATTCCGTACCAGGACGAAAGGGGAAGAACGGCCGACTTCCATTCGTTAAGAAAGTCGGCAAATACCATGCTTGGGGTCGCAGGAGTGCCCATCCGAATCCGGCAGCTCTTTATGCGCCATTCCGATTTGAGACTCACCATGGCGACATACGATGACGCAGACTTTTCCGAAATGTCGGAGGCCGTACGAGCGCTTGAGAAGACGGGAATCAAATGACCCACATCTTGGGGGTCCTGAGAAGCCTTTCGATTTCCGAAGGAAGGAACCTGGGACATTTCCCAATTTTAACCTCTCCGACACATATGCCTTTGGCTCGCCACGCTGCCCGCCAGCGGTCAAATGTCCGGGAGGAGCAACCAAGGAGGTTACATACTTCTCGTTTGGTCAACAACTTTTCCATGGGGCTCATTCCTTCCTGTTAGCATACGTTTCTGGGTTACTTTGGAACTTTCGATAGCGACACAGACTTGGCGACCGCGATGGGTCGAGCGGTTTGAGCATGACCCTCGACCTATCGCGGCGGTGGCGGATTCATCGAAGGCAGCGGAAAATCCGCAACAGCCTAAAGCAGCAAAACGGCTTTCTTTGAGTGACGAGCCTCGTATACACGACGCGGGTTGAAGGCGTCCGCTGCGTCGAAAGCACAATCGGTGACTGAGAGGTAACTGGGGCCTCCATCTGAGGAGGGGAGGGCGGTTCCGGCTCAGCGATAGGCGCGTTTCTGGCCAGTTCTGCCTTTGGTGGCAAAAGTCGCGCTTCCAGCCAGGTCAGACCGTTTTCGATGGATGGTTCGAGGTCCTTTGTTGCTTTGGCAATCGCCTTCAATCGGTCCCCTAACTCGGCGCGGTACTCCTCCTGGATTTTCTGTGAACTGGCCTGTGACTTGAGCACCTCGCGGAAGCTCTCAAGGCTCCTGATTAGTTCGGAGAACGAGTTTATGAAAAACTCGAATTCGCCAGTGTATTTTTTTCGGGGGTCGGATACACCGCCGCCTGGGTGCGCCTCGAGGAATAGATTCATGTCGTCAAGGAAGATTTCCGCTTCCCGAATCCTTGAGCGCATCTTTGGAATTTCGCCCTGGAATTTCTGAAGCGCTTCCGCTCTTTCGGGAAGAATCGCAGCAATCCTGTCGAACTCATCCGCAAACTCCAAGACGTTTTTCTTCAAGGTGAGAGTGGTGTAATCGCTGGCTCTGGAACGAATGGATTCTGCCGCCATGATGTAAGCCTGGGGAGCGTACTTGATTTCGCGGCAAAGCAGGTCCGTCGTTTCCGACAAACCAATGAGACCCTCGGAGGCCAGTTTGACGCTTTGCCGAACCTCCTTCGCCAGTTTCAAGAATTCAGTGATGGTGATGTCCTTTTTCGCGGAATTGTTCTTGGCATCGGTAATGAGGGACCTGATGGATGTGAGCCGGACCAAGAGGTCTTCCTCGCGAGCAGCCATCAGGAGCCTGCTGTTATTGGCCGCATTGAGCGCTGGGTTCGTGGAGGGTATCGTTGAAAAGTCGAATGGTTTCGGTTTTTCAAGCGATTTGCCGGAATCGACAAGTTTTTCTTTGTTTTCTCTGTTGTTGGTGGAAAGCCAATCGGCGACGCGTTGGGTGTTCCCAACGATGCAGAGAAGTGCGATTGCAAATAAAGCGAGAAAAATCTTCATCATGGGTTCGCCCTTTCTTAAGAATTGCCGAGATTCTTGGGGATTTGAGGAAGTCCCAAATCTTCCAAGTCACGAATCGTGATTTGGGGTCGAGTGTTCGTCGAAATGGTTCGCTGGATAAAGTCGGGGTAATCAGGATTTCGTGGAGCCGTCACGGCTGCCATAAACTCTGAGTTGACGAACACAGAGCCGACAAGGGGATTAGAAACGTAATATTGGATTGAATCCTGAATCGGGTCGGCCAACGGAAGATTCTGAAACTCCTCCGGCATCACAACGGGCCGTGAATGAAATGATTCCGAGGTGGATGTAGAGCGCCCACCAGGTCCCCTGGATTGGCTGCTCGCTGTCAGAAAACCCTCCTGATTTCCGAAAACGTGGGACAAGTACTCAGCGGTCTTGCGAGAGCTGCGAAAACCGATGATGGTAGCGCAGCAGGATAGGAAGGAATGCGCCTTATCCTGCCCAAACGCCGCTTCCATGACCTCAAGCGATTGGGTTGCTGCGATAACGTGAATTCCAGCAGAGCGGCCCACAGCAACCGATTTGATAATTGCCTCAGTGACGGACGGGTCGAGTTGAGCGATTTCATCGAGCACAAGAATGAGACGGTCTTCAGGATGGGATGGAGCCTGGGCTTCCTCAATCAGGCGCCGCAGGAAAACGGATAGGAGGGGCTTAACCACCTCGGAGGACTTCGGCGGGATGCCGAGGACGCAAACGCCATCGTTGGTGAGGAAATCGGAAAATGAAAAGGTTTCAGTTGCCTCCCGGTCGGCGAGGCCAATGTCGATAAAAGGCTGAATGACGCTTCGGATGGTAGAGAAAATGTCCGCAGCAGAATCGGTGTCTGGGCCGAGCCCCGTTTTGTAGAGGCTCTTAGTTTCAGGAATCAAGCCGCAGAGCCACTTGAGAAATGGACGGTTTGCCAAGGTCCAGCAGAGAATAAGGAAATTCCAGTTGGCCTTGGCATTTTTGGAGTGAGCCTGGAAAACGTAGGTGACAGCCCAGATGATATCGCGGACCCATTGCCGAAAAAAGGGACTCGAATCACCCTTCACCGGCGGGCACATCATCGATGCCAATTGTCTGAGGTCTGAGCGAGTTGGAAAAATCTCCGGCAGGTCTAGCGCCGCCGAACGCGCGTCTGACGGATTGATAACATGGATTGGTATGCCCGCAGGCGTGAACGAGTTTAACTTGGCTAAATTGTCGAGTTTGCAGTCAAGCACTAAGAAACGGGTCCGGCCTGGCGCCTTGGAAAACAGCTGCATCAAAGACATTGTGATAATGGTGATTAGCGATGTCTTTCCGCTCCCTGGCAATCCGAAAATCATTACCGGCTTGTTAAATACCTCCAGTGGAACGATTAGGCTTCCTAATGAAATCGGCAGACCGGCGTTTCCTCCGAGCGATTCGAGTTCCTTGCACCTTTGACAAGAGATTCGATTTGCCTGTTTAACGCTCTTCAAACTTCCACTGCCACGGATAGGGCGCCAAACGCCGCTACCGACGCTTAGGTGCAAGAAGAAAATAAAAAGAAAAATAATTAGCATCGCCATTACTTGCCCCTCCAAAGCGCGATTGAAAAAGCAGCCAGCCACCAAATTGCCGGTAGGCCAGAAAAAATCTTAACGAGGAAGCGTCCGAGTCGAGGTGACACGCGTGCCCAAAGTTCCAGAATTTGTCGCGAGGTCAGTGCATGAGTTGCTGGCGCCGTAGACGCCATATGCGGTCCCCGTCCCTCCACATTGGTCTGAACACTTCGTGTGAATAGCTCGACGATTTCTGGGTCAAAAACTAGTGAGATGGCGAAAAGGACGGCGAGGGGAATGGCAATCGTGTACAGAAACCACTTGGAAACGGCATTCCGCGCCTTTTCCTGATGAAGGTGCTGGTAGGCCTTGTAGGCGATTCCACACCAAAGCAAGGCGGAGCAGTAAACCAGCCAGGTGAAGTCCGGCTTGTTCAGTGCGGGGTGAGCAAGCGTCACCCCGATACCAATCAAGAATGGAAAAGTAAGAAAACAGAACCAGCAAAACCAAGGCATGGCTACCTCCGGTATCGACGACGGTATGTTTGTCTTGCTTCTTCCTTTTGCCCCTTCGAAGCGGCCTGGAAAAAGCACGATTGTTTCATATTGCGGTCGGAAATGAGGACATTGGCTTTCGAGCGCACAGATTTTCGTATGATGAACAAGAGGTCTTTTTGTCTTGCCAGTGAAGCGTTCTTAATAACGATTGTTGCGTTTCTTGGAATAGATTTCTTCGGCGTCCTTGCCATGTCGTAAACAACTTCACCGTAGGCGAGTCGGTCAACCAAATTCCGCGCCCGTGCCTTGAGCATCGCTGCGAGGGCCCGTCTATGTGACTTGCGCCGAGAAAGCGGCTTAAGGTCCCGCACTAACCGTTCAATTGACCCCTTGGCGGCAGGGTCGCGTTTTCCGTCAACCACTATCACTGGGTATTTCCATCTCAAGTACGCTTCTTTGGCGTTCTTCAGCAGCGCCCGTGCCGGTTTGCCGACGGCGTAGATTACCTTCGCCCATTTGGAAGGACGGTGGGACTTCGAATTGGATTGGGACTTATCCTCGGCCGCTTGGGAGCCGTTTTCTGAAGACTTTCTGCTGGCCTCGGGCTGCGGTCCGGTTGCCTGGGAGGCGGTATCGCTTCGCTGTGAATTTTCCGAATCACGGCCTGGGGACTGCCTTGGTTGGACTTTTTCAGTGAGGACAGAGTCAACCTTCGTTGCGACCTTTCTCCAACCCTCTTTTTGGGAATTGGTGACCGTAAAAGCTTGGTGGTTCTGGTCATGGCTCTCGCCGACCTTTTTGACAGCTGGGTTATTCAAGACCTTCTCAATCGACTTGGAGATTTCGTCGAGTTGCTTCGAGAATCCAATTCGCTCCGCGGATGCCGCCAGTAGCTGGGCGCGAGTGAAGCGGCCGTGGGTTTTGGAGAGGTCCTTTGCTGCACGAGCAATTTGGCGCGCGGGGGAATTGTTAACGGCTTGCTGGTCAGCCGTGGTAACCCGATTGCAAATCGACTGGCTGGAGAAGCCGGAGGCCTTGAGGAGGTGGTTGAATTCCAGTTTCGCAAGGTCGCGATTGACCCTGGCTTTCCTTGTCAAGATTGCGGCAAATGCCCGGTTTCTAGGGGTGTTCTGAAGCGAGTTCTTGGTGATGAACGCATCGATTTGGTGCGAGCGATTCGAAGCGGCCTTGCAAATCGATTGGGGCACGTCAGGAAACTGAAGATTGCCCCCTTTTACCTCGGCCCTGACGCCGAATTCCCTTTGAAAGGCGCAGCCGATTTCGTGAGAGACGAATTGGTTGAAAGTGCGCCTGAGCTGGTAGAGTTCCTTGGAGTTAAACGCCAAGTATTTTCCCAAAGATTCAACGAAAACCTTTTGAAGGAATTCAATGTGCCAGTGGTGGTTGGGAATGCCAGAGTAGTTGCAGCCGTGCGGGCCCACAAGCGCCTGGGGCTGCGCCGGAAGGCTTAATTTGCCCTGTGCGCCGACTCTTGCCGTAAACAGCGGGAGAACCTTGGCCAATGCCGAGTAAACCGCTTCATTGAGGAGTTGGGTTGCCCGGACCCTCTTTATTGGGTCTAGCCCTTCGACAAAGACAGTGATTGACTTGTCAACGCTGAAGGTCCATCCATGGACCCGTTCAGGCAATAGGGACCCCAGTTCAGAGTGAGGGACAACCGTTCGCGTCAATTTGCCGTTTTGGATGGAGAGGCAGACGATTTCTCCACCTGTCTGGGTTACCTCGTCGGAAAAATCCGGCGTGAGATAGTATGCCCGGTCGTTATGAACCACCTTAAGCATTGGCGTGCGCCTCCACGGAGGTCAGATGAGCGGTGATAAGCGCGGCTGCTTCTTCCAATTCGATGGTGGGAGACAGCGCCGCAATAATGATTGCAGCAAGGTCGCGCGCTTCTTTGTTGGAATGGGAACCATGGAGGCGTTCCAGAATCCAGGACTTCAGTAAGTCCGAAACGCTTGACCCGCTTTTGCTGGCACATTCTTCAATTTGTGAAACCAGCAATTCTGGAAGACGCAGTGAAACAACTTTAGTCGCACTCGCCATCGTTAATCCTCCTCAGGTGAAAGGCCGAAAGAGCTTCGAAGTTCGTCGGGGAAAATCTCGCGGTTCGGGTTCCGTTCGATTTTGGGTCGGTTTCCCTTTTCGGGTTGGTCAAACAGGGCGCTGTTTGTCGGCACGGAATCTCTTTCGGGAAAAAGAGAGGCGGCGTTTGGGAGCAAGATGGCTGCGAGAATGATTCCCGTGGCGACGGCGATTTTCTGAATTGCTGGTCGATATGGCGCCAGGAACTCTGTCGCCCTCATCGCCCATTCCTTATTGAAGGCGCGAAGGAGCAGGTATGTCCCACTTGGATTGAGGCGCTGTTCCCATCGTCTTAAGGCCGAGGCCCAATCTGATGCCGTTGGGCGATTTCGTTCATCAGCGTCGGTGAAACAGGTAAACAGGTATTTCTTGATTTCGCCTGGAAGAACAGAGAGACCTGGATTGAGAGTCGGCGGGGACCAGCCAAAAGGAAGCGGTAGCCTTGGAGAGAAAGGAAACTGAAACTTCGCAATCCGCTCCCCAATTGGTTCCGCATCCTCGTCGGGTGGCGTGACCACAGAAAAGGGATGGCTCCGATTGAAAACCAGCAGCCAGACAATCACTGCGAGGCCGAAACTGTCAGAGAACACCGTACGCTTGGAGGTTGACCAATCGGTATGCTGGATTTCGGGCGCTGTAAACGCTTCCGTGGCGACGCCAGATTCGTAGATTTCGTTGCCGTTTTTCGTTCGTTGCGAGAATTGGAGGCTGTTGCAATCAATCACATAGGCAAAGGTCGGATTTTTAGAAGCGTCGAGCCGGACCATGAAATTTGAATCACTGACATCCCCTTCAACTAGCCCAGCAAGATGCAAACGGGACATTGCCTCAGCAATAATCTTTGCTGTTCGAACTGCCTGAAACAATTCTGGACCGACGCCGCTTGAAATGCGCCCGCTTTGCGTCATCAGCTGGTTCAGGGGTATAGCGTCGGCAAAGAATGGTATAACCATACCGAGGACTTCATTGGTGGACGGATTTGACAATACCTCTAAGGGGAGGGCAGCTCCGCTAATCTTTTTGGAAAACGTGGTCAGTAGCTCGAATTTCCGGGCGCTTTTCTGAGACGGTGGAGTAAAAAATATCTTAAGGAGCTTAGTTGCATCTCCTTTTGTCCTGTAAACTGCCGCTTCGCCTGCCTGGTCCAAAATTGGACCGGCCTCATAAATCGTCCCGGTCGACCTTCCTTTGAAGTACATTTTGCGTCAGGCCTCAGGCAGGCAGCCGAAAGTGAAAACTCAACAGTCAAGGCACGTGTTAATTTTGGCAGGAGGTAGGGATTAATCTCGGACACGCGTGCCCAATTCAGGGAGTTGTTCCGTTTGATTCAGGAATTACACAGAGGGTAATATAAATTGATGATAGTATTGGTTATTCAAACTGCTTGGTTCGGCCCACAGACCAAGGGGCGCACTAGATTTGCGGATAAAAATTTGCCAAGAAAAGAGGATGGATTGCCCAATGAAAGTAGACGTCCCAATTGAATGGCTAGCTTGTTTGGAAGAGCTAATACCAAAGCTAAAATCAATGAAAGACCTAGAGGCGAAAGAAAAGAAGAGAGAAAGTAAAAAGAAATCCAATAAAAAAGAAAGCGACCAACAAGAATCAGAATACTACGAAAAAATAATGGGCAACGATTCTGAGCATCGACCTGCAATTAAATTAGAACTAGAGCCTTCTGAAAAATATAGAAAAAAAGTGTTTAACCCGTTGATTATATCATGGCTGGCTCATTTTTATGTCAAAGAAATAGTCGACGAGCACTATTGGAGATACAGAAACAGCGAGAATAAAATATATGATAAACTTGAAATTAACAGGCGCACTTACGATAGATGGATATATGACGAAGTGCATGCAAGCGGAGAATATTTTTTTGCGATACAGACTCTGCTCCTTAATACGGAATTAGATTGTATTGGCGATATTAAGCTACATGATATGCTTATTAGGTCTTTTTTATTTATCGTAACTAAAATCAAGAATGATATTTTATGCGGGTATGAAGGCTCCGTGGCTGGTCATGATGAGTTACTGTATGAAGACCATCTTGCTATTCTGTCGTGCTTAAAAATCTTCAATTTGATGGTCAAGTATCCCAGCAGATATTATTTTCCACCAAAATATAAGATTGAGCCACATCGTGAGTTAGGGGCATTTCCTAATTCGTCGAAGAATCCATTACCCAACTCCCATGCAATTGCCCTTGAGAATTGTGCTGACTTGTTGCGCCGACAGGATTGGAGCACCTATAGCTGGCTTTTGCGCCAAGGCTCCGATTACTTAGACAACCGAGAGCTAAAATATAGCTGGGAGCGCTATATAAGTGCAAAGATTGTACTTTCATGGATGAACACTTGGGGTGACGCGGTTGCAATTTTCGCTAATAGCTACGACCTTAACTGGCCTAGATTTGAGGTATAAAAAATGGGACAGGAAGAAGACCTCCCTAGTGATAAAAATGATGAAATTGACTTCATTGACCTTATAAGAAAATCACATAGGCCAGATTCTGGCTCCGGAGCGCCGAGGCCCGCGCGGGGATTTTTTTATGAGCACTTTATTAGTACTGGTCCCATCGATGAAGATAATGCTGAAGACGATGATAACAATGATGACCTCCCTGATTGGTCGTGGGGTTTAGGTGAGTCGTCACTTAGAACTATATTTATTTTTTTGGTAAGACATAAAAGCAATGAATTAGTACGCTTTTCGAAAATGCAGTTAGCGATTCATCTTAAAAATGCTGGGCTTATGCAAGGGCGTGAAGTAGACATAGTAAATGAAGAAAATAAAATGCTGCTTTGCTGGCACAACAATATATTTATGGGCAGCCTGATTGGAACAAAACCGTTTAGGGAAATTATTAGCAAGTTGAATTCTATGAGGATTTTGACATTCGGCATATTTTACCGCCTTTTTAATATTGTTAAAAAAAGTAGCAAAATAGGCTCGGAAAACAATAAGTATATTTTACCAGCTCAGCTAGGCGCTCTAATTATTCTGTCCGTTGGAATGGTCAGAAGTGGTCTTAGTTGAGTGCCTTCGCTGGTAATAGAGATATAAGCACCCCGGGCTGCAAAAGTTCCGGGGTGCTTTGTTTTTCCACGGATAAGTTACTGCAGCGGAACCAATTCGTCAGGTAAATCCAGCTCAAGCTTCTGGCCCCTTCTGGACCTGCTAGCTTGAATCGCAATCTTCTTTATGAAGGGAATCAGCACATCTGCCGTCAAGTCCCTCAAATGGAATGGTGGCAGCGCCTTCGCCATTTTTTTCAAAGTCGGAACATCGAGGTCGTCGCCGACTCCAACTACGATTGGAGTGACAGACCATCTTGCGCATGCTGAATGAAATTCATCCAGGATTGCGTCAAACTCTTCCTTGGACGACACATTTTCAAAGCCATCGGTGGTAATAATCACCACGCCTTCAGTTCTTTCAATGGCTTTCTCGCGAAGACGGCCTATGAGAGAGGCCAGATTCAGTGTCGCGCGCTTTATCCCCAGTGCAATCGGGGATAATCCGATTGCCTGGACATCGGGAATGATAACGTCTTTGAGTTCCTTGAACCCAGTACTGATAGGCGGGCTTCCGATTTGAGTCAAGTCGAAGACAATTGACTCCCGAGTGGCTGGCATAAGCCTGAAATCTTCAATCATCTTGTCAGCCGTGCTCAAGGTCCCTTTGAGCCAGTTGGATACTGAACCGGATGTGTCGAGAACCACGGAGATTGGCGTGCGCGGTGTGTTGTTGGCTTCATTCAAAAGAACCGAATTCGAATCGAATTGGATTGACGCCGTTGTTTTGGAGTTGATTTTGTGGGCGACTTCTGAAACCTGAGCTGCAAGTTTCCTGATTGCGCGCTCCGACTGCGAGTTTTCATTACGCCCTGTTTCTCCTTTCCTTTGGGCTGAAATTGAACAACCCTGTTCCGATTGGACCGAGACAGCGGCTTGGACTTGAACAGATGTTTCCGTTGTGGAAACTTGCTTGCGAAAATTAATAGGCATGGGAAAAACCTCTAGAAGGGTCCACTATTGGCCCTGGATTCAGGGTAAGTTTCCTGCCAGGCGGGTTTGCGACACGCGTGCCCGAAGTGGGGTGAAAGCCCTAAAACTCCAAGCTCTCTTACCCAGGCCGGACCAGCATTTCCAGGTAGCCGCCGCCAGTTCTTGCTATTCGCTTGCGAGCGGATAATGGTGTGCTGCCGGAGCTGAAAGAGCCTTAAATTTGCTGGTTGATAATTTTTTGAACTTGTTTACATGCGCAATCGAGAGTTCCGCTATACTTTGTTCGATTGACGAATCCTGGTATTCATAAAGCCGAGCAGTTGGTTCGCCAGCGGTTACTGAAACCTCCCACGCGTCAATCAGTCGGTCCGTTTTTTCGGTTGATGCAGCGCCCCGAAAATTGTTGAGATTTCCATGTGAATGTAATGCGGGCCATCAGCTGAAGACTTGGGGCCACGACATTCAGGGTTGCGGTGACTTCAAAGGATTGCAATGAATTGGCGAAGACGCGCGGCTGTCTGAACGAGTCCTTGGTTTTGGAAGGTATTGAGTAATTCCTCGGCTGTCGTCGGCGGGTGGAAAAGGCCAAGACTTTGGCGCTTTACCGCTGAGCAGAATATTCCTGGGGCCAAATCAAAAACATGGACCAAGAAATCGTCGGGATGCATGACCGTGAGGTCGAATCGGGCCACGATTTGCTCCGGAAAATCTCGCAGGTTGTAAGTCACAATGACCTCGGCGCTAGAGCAGAGCAGGGCTGTGTCGAGCCAGTGAGCCCCGTAAATGTTCGCATGCTCTCACCGCAACTTCCAAATAGCGCCACCCACCGGTACATGTGGCATTGAAGCGCAGTCGCAAAGTGTCTGTTTGGAAGGGCAGGGTGTCGAAAAAATCGGCGCCCACATTGCGCATTGGTATCCCACTTTGTGGGGATTCACCTGTCCCAATCTCCTCGGAATGCTCTAGTTTTACGAGACCTATAGAGAAAACGAAAAAATCTCAGCAGTGCTGAGACAGATTAGGGATTGGTTATTGGGCCGTCCGAAAGCCAGAAAAACCGGTGTGATACGCGGATGTTAAAAGTGTTTGTTATTGTAAGAAAAAATGGCTATAATTTCTTACATGAGGAAAACGAGAAAACGCTCCCAAAGTATTGATAGCAGGGTAATTGCGACGATTCGAGGTTGGGGTCGTGGTTCAGTGTTTGTTCCCTCTGATTTTGTCGCATTTGGAAGTAGAGAAGCCATTGATTTGATTCTGCATCGGCTCAACAAAAACGGCATGATAAGGCGACTGGCGCGAGGTTTGTACGATTTTCCGAAAAGGCATCCTGTTATGGGCCTGATTTCTCCTTCAGTGGAAGCAATTGCACGCGCTCTTGCGGGACGGGAGAAGACCCGGGTTCAGCCAGCCGGAGCCTATGCCGCAAATGCCCTCGGGCTGTCAGAGCAGGTGCCAGCTAGGGTTGTTTTCTTAACTGATGGGCCCACGCGAACAGTAACGGTAGGGAGTATCACAATCCACCTCCAACGAACAACACCGCGCAACATGTCAGCGGCCGGGCGCCTGAGCGGGCTATTGATTCAAGCGTTGAAGGAACTCGGAAAGGAGCATGTCACGCCTGAGCGAAGGGAACATCTTAAGCGCACATTGCCTGCGGACGAACGCCATCGACTTCTAAAGGACCTACGCCTTGCGCCAGTATGGATGCACCCAATCTTTCGGGAATTAGCCCAGGAAGGGGTATGAGGCTCGGCTTCCTTTCATTATCCGCCGCAGAGCGCCAGCTCTATATCCAGGAGGCAGCTAACCGCAATGGCTTGTCGCCTGTAATTGTCGAGAAAGACTTCTGGGTTTGCTGGATGCTCGGAGTTCTGTATCAGTCGCCGCTCAGGAATCACCTTGTCTTTAAAGGCGGCACCTCACTTTCCAAAGTGTTCCAAGTCATTCACCGCTTTTCAGAAGACATCGACCTGTCGTTGTCGCCCGACTTTCTGGATTTGCCTCCAGTAGGCGATAGCAGAAGCCAGGCGGATAAGTGGATGAGCCTCGCCGAGGCGGCCTGCGGGTTAGTTGTTCAAAACCAGATTCGTCCCATTCTCGAAGCAGCAGTAACTGAGGTGCTCGGGCGCGGCGAGAAAGATTGGCTCGAATTTCGACAAGATACCGGTAGCCCTTTCCCGGTACTTCTGTTTCATTATCCGACCTCGCAACAGACAGGATTCGAGTACCTGCTGCGCTCTGTTAAGCTCGAGTTTGGGGCAGTGACGGACCAGCGACCTGTCGGTTTTCATCCAGTTCGACCTTGGCTGGCTGAAGCGTTTCCGGCTGCTTTTGAAGACTGGAAGTGTGAGGTTGTGGCGCTCGAGCTTGAGCGAACATTTTGGGAGAAGGCGACAATACTCCATGCAGAATTTCACCGGCCGATTGAGAAGCCAATGCCAGACCGGTATTCTCGGCACTATGCCGACACTGCAGCGCTCGCGAAGCACTCCGCGGTGACTCACGCCATCAGTCAACACGAACTAAGAAATAAGGTTGTGCTCTGGAAGAGCCGATTCTTTGGACGTGCTTGGGCGAACTACGACCTTGCAAAGGCTGGGACATTTTGTCTCGTTCCACCGAGCGGACGCCTACCCGCTCTCTATCGTGATTATGAAGCGATGAGGAACATGTACCTCAACGAGCCGCCCAGCTTTGATGAAATCCTCGAAATTCTGGCTTCGCTTGAGCAACGGGTCAATTTGGCAACTCGAATCAGGCGAAAACGCAACGTTTCGGCAAAGGCTGGGTAAAAGACCCGTGCTCGGAACGGCCGCAACTGGCAATTAGTGAGAACGATTGCGTTCGCGGTTGGAAGGGTTTGCAAAAAATCCCCCAGGGTGCGGGTAGCTAACCCCAGGGGATTTTGCGGCCCAATTTCGCCCCAAGTTGGGCCAGAAGTAATTTTACACTCTTGGCCTGTTTTTGTGAAGGGAAGACTATCTGCGCTGGTCTCACAGAACCGCGATAGTCGCCACTCTGTTTATCAATAGTCCCGTTGATTGAACCAGATGGTGGCTCAATTATTGAGCCAGTTTGAGGTGCGCTCCGTATTAAGATAGGCGATGTAGCAATTCAAAGGCGCCTCAGGAGGTTACAGAGCTGGAATTATTCTTCCGGATAGAGAGGGGGCTTATGCTGGCCGGCAAAAATGAACGCAGCTGGGATTGTGCCGATTTTCTTAAGTGGCACATTTTGGTAATCGGCACTTTTGGGAGAAGCCGGGCAGTCACTTGGAGATTCATTGGGTTCCAGCTTTGGATGAACCGAATCACCGGTGGCCTGCAATTTCTCTTCGTTCATGATGCGACCTTAGCCTTTGTCCTGCCGCGATTTTCTCACTCGGATATCACATCGTCGGGAGACGCAGAGGCCGTTTGGTTCCCAGCCTTAGGGGATTGACCAAAGGCACTCTATTCTATGGCCACTTTCTCACTCGGGAGAGACCACTACAAGGTTCTTGCAGGGCGGAATGCGCTGCGGCACTTTAACGATTTAGCGCCGCGAACTACAGCGCATGACGGACGAGCGTGGGAGTTCAAAAGTCGGCGCGGAGCGTCGATTTAAGAGATTGAGGGGAGACCACTGGGCATCTGCCCATGACGCATAACTTGCTCTCTTAGGCAAGTCGAAGCGCGCGGAGTGAATGGCCCTGGCTCGTAAGGCGGATTTCTACCAAGGCCCGGAAATGGACCTCTGGCGCTATTGTCCCCCGTTGTTGATGAGATTTGGCCAAAGAATGTATGCTGTGAAGAACCATGAGATGGAGGTTTTATGTCCGAACGGGGTACATCACGGCGAATTAGCGTTAGGTTGTCCGGCGCTTTGTCGGAGTTTGTTGCCCGAATCGTTGGCGTCTCAGGGCTTTACGAAACGCCGAGCGAATATATCCGCGACCTGGTTCGCCGTGATATGGAGTGGCGCGAGGGTCCACTGACACAAGATTCGATGCTTGCAGGTTATCGCGATTTGGCAAGTGGAAAGGCATTCCCATCTGCCGTTGATTTTAAGAAGGACATGAAGGCGCTTGAACAAAAAGAAAAGGAAAATTGGCGGTGAGTAGGACGAGGTTTTTGTTTTAACTCACCGTGCAGGAAAGGCCCCGGTAAACCCGCGTGAATCATAGAAGCGCGGCCAGAAAAAGTGGGGCAGGCGAGGGTGTCCTCGACAAAGAAATGGCCAGGTATCGATTTTCTTTGCGAACAAGTCACCATTCCTGCTTCAAAGTTCGACTCCGGATTTGCCGAGCCCTTAGAGGCCATCGCTTCTCAGAGCGAGAGGAATATTCACGTCCTTTTGAACTCCGAATCCTAGATTAAGCCCGTCTCCCTCTCCTGCGCTATTCTCGGAAGCCTTAGAGTGTTTGTTTTTCTTGTTCCATTTGAACAGGAGGGCAGGGGCCATGGCCAATTTTCAATGCCCCTATTGTCGAGGTTGGGAGATTTACCAATCGAAGTTTCGTTGGACTGATATTTTCGTCATTCCGTTGGGTTTTCCACGTCGCTGTGACACCTGCAATGAAAGATTCTATTCCTGGAGGCATACGCCCAAGAGGCCGTTCAAGGGCAGGGAAAGCGAGCAAAAACATCTGGAATAGTGGCCAGGTCTCGCCCAAGCATTCGGTAGAAAACGTCCGGCCTCGGCGAACAATCTCAATTTCGAGGTTTGTTGATGAGCGTCACGAATGTGGAATGGAACCTTCTCGATAGCGGCATCCCATTGGTGATTTGAGGCCAAGGAGAGCCAGCGACGTGTGACTGTCGTGATGGTGCCATTCCGTTCAGAAGCCTGCCAAGCGAGGCTTTGTTCGATATTTCGAGCGAACGACGATGTGCAAGAATCCGCCGGGGCGAGGGTTTAGTTACCCCGGCGGATTTCGCAGTCCGACTTAAGCTAAAATCGGACTAAAGAAGGTCTAGGGTACAACCGCATACAAGTGAAGTGCCGAATTTTGGCAAATCTCAAATCTTAAATGACGTTAGTTAGAAGTGGCAAAGGAGTTAGGGTAAGCGGGGCGATTTGCGTACGCTATATGGGGATATCATGCGATGCGCCTTCGTGGGTTTGCCGCACCCTTTTATCATAAATCTGGGTTGTCCTGATATGCCTGTGACCGAGAAGGTCTTGAACCTTGGTGATGTCGACTCCGGAGCTGAGCAGGGCGGTTGCAGCTGTTGCACGCAGCGAATGCGGACTGTATATACACTTCCTCAGCTTGGTTCCATTGGGAAGAATCTCTTCCCTGATTGCGCCAGGTAGAGCGGAGAGATATCGAAGCAGAATTCGGTAAATGCCAAGAGGGTTCACTCCCTTTTCGCCGAGGTTTTGGCTTCTCGAATTGATTTGAGCGCGGAAAAGGGGCCCGCTGGTGAGCGAAGCCGCGGTAATGTATTCTTGAATCGCCTGGGCTGCAACGGCATGCAGTCCGATGGTCCTTCGACGCTCGCCCTTCTCCTTTAAGCGCATCGTTCCGCCGTTTTCATCCTGGTGGAAATCAGACACCAAAAGCTTGCTCCCGGCCGCGAGTCGGGCACCTGAATAGACAAAGAACTTCAGAATTGCGCGGTCACGAGCGGCCAAAGCCGAATCGCCGGTCGGCATGGAAATCAACTGTCTGGCCTTCGATATGGTTAGTGCTTTCGTTTCTTCAACGGGGTCGGATGTTTCTCGCGGCAAAAACTGGCTATGCGCGGGATTGGGTACGACAATCGGTAATCGAGTTTCGGCCGCGGAAGCCCCGAGGTACTTGTAGAACCCTGAGAGCGAGGAAATCCGTCGATTGATAGTCTTCGGCGCCGCATCTTTTGAAATCAGCCAGTCACGGAAACCTTGAACCGTCTGAACTGAAACTTGAAGGAGCCTTGCCGAGTCATTGGGCCAACGGTACCCAAGAAATTCCTGGAAGAAACACATCACGTCCTGATGATAGGCCCGCCTCGTATGCGGCGAAGAGCGCCTGGTAAGCCAGGTCTCGTAAATGGCAGGTATCGAAAAAACAAATTGGCGGACCTGGGATTCGACTGCGGCAGTCTGATGGCCATGCAGAATCGGCGGCAGCTCAGCATGAGTGATTTGGACGGCTTTCTCTTGGGTCACGAGGGCCTTTTACCCCACTCGCGCTACCCTGTCACGAGGAAAGATAACCGATTTTATCTTTCACCGTCCTGACGCCCGGTCAAGGTTAAGATATTTGCTCGTTTAGTCGTATTAACTCACTAAGCTAAAAATAACAGGAAAAAATCGCATAAAACTAATGTGCTTTTTAAATGTATTGCCGCTTTTGAAACGCCCAGTGGTCCTCTTCTGAGTAAATCGCTGATCGCCCTTGTGCTAGCTGATGGTGAAAAAAAAGGGGCGGGCGGCATCGAATATGAGCTTTCTCATAGAATCCTCCCCAGCAATTCAGCCATCGGATATAGCCATTTTTGCTTTATTCATAGCTGGCGCTGCATAACAATAATAAACGATTGGGGCCTTTGAGATTAGCACCCATGAGCTTCGTAACTAATTGACCTTACTTTCGTCGGAGCACATCGTGAAGTGAGGCGAGGAAGAGGAACCACGGCGCTGTTCTTTTGGTCGTGGCCCTTGCAGTTTCACACCTCAACCAAGCATGCTCGATGAGAAAGAAGTTGAGCAGCGATAAATGGTCAGTTGGGTTTCTCCGTTCTGTAGATTTCAGACAGAATGCGAGCGTTGATCGAAGAGTGGTAACGTTGGACGAAACGTCATTTTCAACAGAAATACGGCGCGCAGAATTCGTAATCGCATTTGGTAAAAGACCCACATCCCGGCTGGCAATCCCAGGGGTACCTGATGGCACTCGGCTTGGAATTAAATTTCAATAGTACAAGGTCAAACGTGCTCTCCGGACTCGAAAGAAACCCAAGTAACAGAGAATTAATTGATGTACTTTCACCTGTGTTCTGCCGACAGGCGTTCGAAGAGCACCTAAACAGTTCTCAAGCGAATCGCGCTTGCACCTGTTGTGTAAGGTGTCAGTCGCTTCCTGAATTTAAATTCGGATGGTTATTGGATAGTAGATCGGTAAGGCGCCTGGAGCGTAGATAAGTTGACTGATCCCACATTGTTTTTAGTACAGAGATTTGCCATCGTATGCGGTCGCGTCGATCTTTTGGGGAAACAAGAGTAAGCCCTGCATTAAATGGATCGAGAAAGGCTGGGCTGATTTTCTTGTTTTCCCTTCCTATTTTTGCGGACGTATAATCCATGGGTGATTTGTGCATTTCACTAGAGAACTCAATTTTCCCAATTAGCCGCCGAAAATAAGTTCGAAGTAGCCGGCTTACAATGTAGAAATCGTCAAGATTGAGGTTGCTCTCCTCGGCCAAAGAATGCCTAAGAAATCCGACCTGTAAAGGTCGCCCCATTTCAAAGGCAAGTTCGACCTCGTTTTCAATCTTAACAAAATCTTCAGCGCGGCCTTTGGACCAAGGGTACAGCCCTGATTGGACGCAGGAATTTTGGTAGACTCGCAGAATTGCTTTCCAGATTCTCCCGACGCTCATAGCGTACTTCTCGTAAGCGTCAAAAAACATCTTTCGAAAATCCTGAACAAGCTCAATAAACGGCGCCCCCGCCCATTTGCATTCCTTGAACTCTTGAAAAATCGGGCCGACTTCGAACATCATGGATTCGAATCGACTCCATGCCGCTTCAGCTGAGTCGGAATATTTTATTAGCAAAGAATCAGGCGATCGAATGTCAGCCCCAGACTCGATTAATTTATTATATGGATCGGTAACAAAAAAAAGCCGGAGTAGGATCTCACCAAATCTACGCACGACAACGCTATAGCGAAGGCCCGTATTTAAAGGGCAGGAGTTATAGCGGATTACTAAGCGGCGCCGAAACAAATCAACGGAGGGTTCGAAGAGAAAAAGAAAAGTTAGCATTTCAACCGCCACTTCCTCAAGTCCAATTTGAGCGCATCTATCGGCAGTGTCAAGGGATTTTGGAGAAGCCAAATCAACTTCAATCGAAATATATTCGCTCCAGCTCCCTATATTTCGAATAATTAAATGGGCAACTTCGTGAATATGAATTGAATATTCGAAAGGGTCAAGAATTTGCGAGGCGTCCATTTCGAGATAAGCCAAGTGCAGCCCAAGCTTTTCAGCTTTTTCAATTGAATATATAACCGGAGATGGATTAAGCGTAACTCTTGTTACTGCGCCTACTTGGTTAAACAGCGACCTTTCATTTGGGGGCGATTGACGGCGTAATAATCCGAGACCACATTTTAAAGGAACGTCGGCTGCTGCGAGCAGCCGGTTTAATCCCCCACGAAAATCAATTGCAATGTCTCGATTTTCCCAATTGGGCAGCGAAATTGCGACGCGATGCGTAAGGGCGCCGTGGAGGGCCTCTAGGAATTTCTCGACCTGTCCAATGTCATTTAAATTGAGGCCTTCGCGGTAATACCCCTTGCGCTCTTGATCAGGGGTTACGCGACAAAGAAAATGATGTAGCGCCGCAAAGGAATCGTGTAGGTCAAGGACGCAGTCGAAAAGAAAGGGGTCGGAAAGGCAGTGCGCATAAATTTGAAAAAGATAATGAGTGGCGCGGCGCAGAGAGCGCGGCAGAAGTAATCTGTTTAAGCTCTCCTCTAATTTACGGATGCATAAAATCGGATCTGCGCCCGGTGACTTATCTGCAGGGCCTTCGAAGGTGCTTTTGCGAAGGGCTAGTAGTAGTGGCATGATCGATAGATGATTGTCACTTATTTTAGGCGGGATCAGCTCCACGCCTGCATTTGTAACGATTTTTGGGAAGGGTATTACCAGCGATGTCGAAATATCAAGCAGGCCTGTCTCGGTTTCTCCTTTTGCATTTGGGCAATCAAACTGATGATAAACGCCCCTCATTAGTTCAAAAAAATCAAGGATTGACAATCCTGTAACCATCTCGCTTCCAAGGTCCGCTTTTAACTCAACTAAATAATCTTGGCGTCCAACTAGGAATCGATGAATGCTATCGGCTCGCCCAAGGTTTTGGGTGGATACATTTTTGCCGACGTTGGCTTTAAATAAAGTTGCTTCAACCGAAGCTAGGTGACCGGGATTTATGTCTAGATTGGGGAAAGCGCTTACATAGCCGTTGCAGGCTGGCTTTTTGATGTCCCAAAATGCACTATATGAAACGCCTAGCGTTGTATATGTCTTGCTAATAATATGGTTGTTTTCCAACCCTGCTTTCACGGACGAGGTTTTTTTCTTTCCAGTAAGCGTCAGGAGCTTGTGAGCCTTTGATCTCTCAAGGATACTGGGAATTAAGGTGTCCTCCGAAAACAAATCGCCGAATGTTAAAGCGCGAATTGCGCTAAGAATGGTGATGCCAACTGAGTAATTCTTTGAGAAAATCAAGATAGCCAGATCTTCGGATCCTTGGGGGTCCAGGAATGTGATTTTGAGTCGATCCGGGGATACATCCTCTGGCTCTATTAGCGGCGCTCCTTTGCCCTTTAGTAGTAAAGCTTGAATTTCCTCAATTTTCTTTGCTATGGTTCTATAGGCGCACTGTTGTATAAGAAGCCCGTATCCTAGCACCGCAAAGCCGTTCAGTTTCAAGCGCGCCCAGTGAAATAGGGGAGCTGTTTGTTCGATAGAATGGCTTCTTCTCTGCGGACATTCATTTGGATTGTGTCTTTTGGCGTCAAATAATAAGTGCGGGTCGACGAAAATTCCGTCGGCGCCGATTCCGAGTGAGCTAAGCTTTGGGCAATACGAAAGGTTTGCTTGCTCTACTGGGGATGTTGAGTGCGAGGTGATTGCCATCATGGCTTCAATTTCGTCTATCAATACAAGCCCAACGCTGTCCGCATGCCCAAACGTTAAAAAACATGCCGGGTTATACAGATACGAAGCAAATGGCTCGGTTCCAGTGCCCTCTCCGTTGTTCGCGATCCAAGCGAGACGGGCTTCCTCTAGATTAATAAAGTATTTATGGCATAGGTTTGTAAATTGATTAGGAACAAGGTTGAGGGTCGCGTTTCCCATGCGAACCCAGGCGGAATCGTCAAAACTACAGACTAAAGCGAGATAGTCGTGGTAGGCAATCTGGCTTTCTTTGCGAGCCATCTAGTTCCCCTATTGAGCCATGGGAGTGATTTCTATGGTCTAATCGCCAGAATTAATTTGCTTAGAAGAAATGCATAAATGTATAGCCAGCCAAATACAGTGGCTGGCTATTGGTTGCATCAAGCATGGGTTCAAAAATAAATGCCGAAGACAGCGCTATTTTTCGGAAATAGCAGAAATAAGGGCAAGGTCGAAATTGTCGTGAAATTGACGTACATCCTCTGGTGATTCGTAATTGCGTCGATCCAGGGCGATTTCATCGCCAAATTCTGCTGCAATTTGACGACGAATGCTGAAGACGCTTCCGTCCAATTTGGGTAGGTTGCCACCGGCTCTGGTCTTTGCTGGGCCGTATATAGATACTGGGTCTGTTAGAATTGTTAAGCCTTTGCTGCTGAGCTGAATATACTCGGTGCCATCATTATCATTGTCCAGCGTGAAAATATCGATAACTCCTCCCGCTTCGAGGGAAGATAGCCTATCTTCGAAAATACTGACATCGAGTACGTCTTCAGAGACGCGCAGCTCTTTTAAGGGAATCCTCTTTATTCCGACTTTTTCAATGAGCTGCCACTCTCTGAAGCAAAGTGTAGCCAGCTGCTTTCTCTCGATATAATCAACTCGCGCATACAGTTTGTCTTCTGTTTGAGAGATAAGTTCAGCTAGGCCTGCTCGGGCCTTAGCGCTGCATGGCCCGGAATCCCTGGAAATTGACTCTAGCGTTAGGGCTGCATTGTATAGCCAGTATTCGTACGATTGGCCCGTTGGGTCGTCAATTCTACTCAGGGCGAAGCCAAGGGCGTTTAGAAGGTTGCTCGCGGTTTCAGTTGAAATGCACTTCGACAGCTTTTCAAGTAAATCTACGGATTTGGAGGCGAACGGATCACCTTTGGATTTTTCGTATGACTGATTCTTACTTATGCTGTCGTCGACGTGCATGGAAAACTCCCAAGAAAAGTAAACTATACGGATTTGGACTGGCCGTGTAACTTAAATTCCCCCGCAGTAGCATATAATTTGGTTCCTTCGGCCTTGATTAAACTACGATAATTCTGCGTTTCATCGTTGATTTGCAGCCGTTGTAATTAGCTTATGCAGGAAAACTTCGCCACACGCAAGTGCTTGCGGCCAACTTGATAATACAAGCAGCTGGTACGGGGAGCGTCTCATGGTTCGCCGCTCCGATGTATTGGAAATCAAAATTCTGCAATTTCATGGCGTTGCGCGCATTTCTCATAAAACTCGCTCCTATTGTCCAAAGTTCCGCGTTTCGACCTGGACCATGGAACATCCCCCATGCCGGCGAAAGACTCGCGTTTGAACTAGTAGGGGTGATGGAGACAATCGTTGTACCCTGCCACCCTTTAGCCTTTACGGCCAGAGTAGCAAAAAGGTCGTGCGTATCCGACATTGCAGGTACCAAGATGAAGGAGGGAGTAAGCTCATCTAAGGGCAAGAGGGTTCGATCGCCCAAGACGTCCTTGCATATTAGCGTCGTAAAGCTCATGGTGTCGGTCTGATAGATTCGTATAGACTTCTTCCTGGGAGGGGTGCCAAGAAATTCGATGTGTGCTTGGCCTTCCGGCGACATATAACCTTCAAAGGCATTGAATTTCTTATGACAAATGGACGCGTCGTTAATGCGACCGTCCTGATCTCGCCAGAAATATCGGGCCGCCAGTTGGTGCCCTTGGTCAGGTGTGCCATGCCAACTGCCTAGAATCAGCAGAAGGCGATCCTGCACCCGAGGTTTCACATAAGCAAAAATGTCGTCAGCTGTGTCTGGCGTGCAAGAAACCTCAGGGAATACAAGTATGGAGCCCCCTTCTTCGAGTGCCGCATCTATTGCCTGTTGAAGTATCTTGGTCTGGTTCTTGTCGTTTGCCGGTTTTACGGTAAAATAGTATAGCTTGCCATTTTCTTCCCAGGTCTCGCCCCAAGTTTTGACCGCATGGGTTTCTTGGTTAAAGTCGGTGGTAGGAATGCAGATTGCGGGGATCACTCTGTCCGGTGGCTCGAAGAATCTGCGTAGTGGATACCATAGCGACAAATCGGGAATTACATCCAAGTCATCGAATATGACTTTTTTCGCGATCTTAAAAATTGCAGTTGGGCTATCCGGTATTGGATAGTTCCTCTTTTCCGGGTTCATGCTGAGATTAGGATAAAGTTTTTTTAAGATGTCTCTGTTCGGTGCTGGGCAAAAAATTAGGTCACCGGGTTTTATGGGTCGGTCTTTGTCTATGGTAAGCCGGGATCTTAGATACTGTTTGATAAGCTCATACTTGAAACAGTCTGTAAATGTTCTTGCTAGAATGCGAGCGATAAGTGAGTCGGGAGCGCTGGAGGGCAGGATAGTTTTCAGAAAATCCAGCCAATCAAACGGCTCCCCGTTCATCAGGCATATGTACCAGTAGCTCTGTCTTGAGCCTGATATCGAGTTGTATATCTTGGTGCTGAGGTTTGAGACAAGTTGTTGTTTTTGGTCCTCGTGGTGGCTGAACCAGGTCTTATAAGCAGCGAGATTTTGTTCGCAAAATGTCAACAAGGCAGTTAGCAGTTCCAGTGCTGATCCGTGCCGATTTAAGAACGGATGGAGTTGTGGGTACTGAGGGAACATATAACCTGCGGCTGTTCGGTGATCGTTAATATAAATGAACTTTAGGCGCCAGCGAGGCCTGTTTATTATCGCTAGCGGCCTTTCTATGGAGATGCCATCCACGTGGATGTGGATGTCTCTCATGATACTAGGTTTTTCCAGGAGACCAGATTCCTCACAGTGGACGGGATAGTTTTCTCGAATCGGCTTACCGTAAGCGGTTATTGATTCTCTGGTTAAAGTCGTAAACAGAAGCGGGGTGGTTTCAGCCCAAAGCCGAGGTCCGTAGTCTGGCTGCGAATTCGATGCTGGTTCCGACCTTGACCAATACGAAGATGCTGATGGGGTCGGCGAGATCCAGCGCAAGGAGAACTTGTAGGTCGGCAGAATTCCCGGCCACCAAATTTCACCTAATCGGTGTTGAGGGCTTCCTTAATATCGATTTTTCGACCTGAATACTTTAGTGCCCAACGCCCGCATCTAAAATCGGGTGGCAGCCGGACCGGACACAGCGCCTGCCTTTTCGGAGTTGGGGGGCCGGCGAAGAATCTTAAATCGCATTTGGCAACCGGTGCAGCCTAACAAATAAGTGCCAAGTCCCTACAATTGCGTTTAGAAGAGTACCCTGTTTCCTTGTTTGCTGTCGTTAGCTGAGAGTTGGGCATAAGCAAGTCAAATTATCTTATACGAAACTGCGCAAAAATCTTGCTCGCTCGATGTAGGAGGAATTGTGATGATGCGCCACTTTACTAGTTCTGACGAAGCATCAGGCTTTAAAGTGCAGCTTGCTCGTTCGGACCTTGAGCTTGTAGATGGCGTGGTTGATTTGCGGTTGATACAAGCTGCATGTGGACGCAAGCTTGTGGGAACACGCCTTGCCCTGCAAATTCAGCGAGTTGACAACGAGCCTAATTACAACGAGATCGCAGCTAGTAAAGATCTCTTGAAAAATACCTCACCAAAGTCTTTGACCGTCATCTCATATCATCCAGGGTTGCAACATTGTGTGACTGAACTTGAAGAATTATCGAAAACGCGGACGGTGGTTGGGCTGGCGGGGAATGTCGGGAATGGAACCAACGAAACTTATATAGCCGGTGGTGGTATAGTTCTGAGGAAGCAGAAGCTCTCGCTGTCCACAGAGGACCTCTTCTTTGGCTTAAAGCCGGGTAAGGTGCTTACGGTCTTCCAATCTGATTCTGACAGGCTTGATCGTCCTGTCAATTGGACAGTGCTAAATTGCCATGACTATACGCATATCGATATTATCCGCGCCATTCAGCAAACTGGAATTGAATTACTTATAGTTGTTACATATAACGCTGCAAGCCGCCTTTTTTGGGAGTATGCAATTGCGGACATCCACCGACTGTTTTGCTATGTGGTTATTGTGAATGTCGCTGAGTTAGGAGGTTCTGGGGTTTTCGGCCCGATCAGACAGGTTGGAGACGAAATAAACGCGGGACTAACCGTGGGCGGGCAGATTTTTGGCGTGAAGGGGCCCGGTGAAATTAGCGTGAGAATTCCGTTGGAAATTCGAGAACTCCGGCGGCTTAGAAGTGAATTCGCAAGAAATGGCTTCGAGACTTTGAAAAACCAAGTAGGCCGATTTGGCGGCTATCAGCCCATTACGCCTTCGGGAGATTTTCTTGCAACCGTCGACAGAGAGGCCGGGCCACCTCTGGTTTCTCGCATTGTCAGTAATGAGATAACTTGGAACTTCGAAAATCCTCGCGTCGCGGTTGCACAGATGGAGTCCTTGGATTTTCAGGCTTATGTAGATTCTCGATATCGCATCAGAAACCACAGAAACTGCCTTCAATTTGAACATTTACTTTCAGTTCGCCTCGAGGAACTTGAATCTCGGTGCCGTACCCTGGGCCAGACTTCTGAGAAGTCGTTGCTTGATCTTTTAGTTCTCCCTGAAGTGTTCGTTCCACGGTCCTATTTACGAACATTACAAGGTTTCTGCAATCGCATGGGCGCATTTGTAGTTGCTGGCGTGGACTATCCAGGAGAAACTGAGGCAGAGAACGCCAATGAATGCGTCATTTTGGGACCTCACGCGCCAACCACTCGCTATCGAAAGATATCTCGTTCCCAGTACGATGCTATAGGGGCTAATGGTACTCGAATGGTGATGAATAGGGGCTCAGAACTTGTTCGATTTGTCGGACAGAACGGTCGGGGTTTTGGTGTTCTGATCTGCAGCGACTATTCTCACTTCGATTTGGTCTGGGAGCTCAATTTGCGTGACCGTGATGAGCCTCTAGATTTGCTCATTGTAGTCGCGCATAACCCATTTGGGTCTTTGTATCGGTCGTGCTGTATTGCCGATTCCCACCGTTACTTCCAATACATTTTAATGTGCAACGTTATGAAATATGGAGGCAGTGGGATCTTCGGGCCAGTTAGAACCAAGGGGGCGCGGCAGGTTCTCGCAGAATTCGGGCAAGGAGTTGAA
This sequence comes from Gemmataceae bacterium, assembly GCA_965226945.1. Classification (GTDB taxonomy): domain Bacteria; phylum Planctomycetota; class Planctomycetia; order Gemmatales; family Gemmataceae; genus SYLG01. The sequence continues at coordinate 7,359,708 of OZ245717.1, forward strand.
GGAATCGCCGTGAGTACCCTTCCGCTTGCCGAGCTCGCTAGATCGAGGCGCGTAGCTGATGAAGAGCTTCATAGAGGAGATTTTATGCGCCGACCAGGGGTTTTCCAATCGAGATGGCCGCATGTATCCGGAGAAATAAAAGCAGCCAATGCTCTTGTGTTATAATTAGAGGCGTTAAATACGCCAGCTAAGCTGTGAATAAAAAGTGGAGAATATTTAGGTTTTAATCATCAATATGATTTGTTAGCTTAACGGAGGACCGGTGGCCGAAGCGCCAACTTGCATCCGGTAGCGTCTCGATTGCGCTTCGGCTTCAGTTAGGCGGTTGACGGTGCTAAAATTGTGGTAAACCAGTAGCTCTGGCACGAAAGTCAATGCGAATTGTAAAGATTATTTACAGGGAAGGGGCGTTCTGGCCGCTTGAGCCTTTGGAAATTGCCAAGAATCAAAGGGTCACAATACATTTGGGGGAATCCTTCAGCGCTGGTGGCGCGGCCCAGTAGCATCCAAAATTAAGGCCATCCGTGGTTTCGGTTGAATGTCCTGAAGCTAGCGTTGCCGCTTATCATGCCGTCCCATTAGAGAGGGTGGGCAAGGTTCGCGCCCGTTTTGTGAATATGGGGGAGCTCAAGCCGACTGTATGTCCCGAAGAATAAGGCGGTGAATATGAACACTTAGAACCGGGTGGTCATTCGCGTAAATCCGGGAATACCCGTCCCTGGAGGCTGTCGGTGCGGCTCCCTGCCGGTCCCCTCCTTAGCTGCCCGACTGCCATTCGCTCGGTTTAAGCTGTAAGGGAAGCTCGCACTCCACTGCGGTCTGTGACCTGGCTAATAAGATTCTGCTTGCTTTTTTACACCGTTTTGCACGGTTGGGCGTACAGGACGGATAGGTGACAGGCCGCGTTGGCAGAACCCGAGCGAGCGCGAATGAGTGCTTTGACGGCTTCCTCGCGTCAATGCCGAAAACTCCTATAAAGATTTGCAAAGTGAAAGTGTAAGACTCGCCTGGGTGCAAGGTTTTTGTCATGGATAGCAGAATAGATAGTGACAAGGAACGATTGGCGCAGGAGTCACAGGCTAAAAGTTTTTTTAAAGATAATAGACCTGGTGATTTAGTTACGTTTTTTACTTCGATTGATTCCGACGACTCCTCGTTCGGTATTTATTCCGGGCTGGTCCCTTACAGGTATTTAGAAAAGTGTTTGGAAAGCACATCATGGGATATAACAGAGGGCGATGGTCGGCCTGACGTTGGCGAATTCATGGAGGATGGGAAGGAAAAGATAGAGTACTATAGGTTCGGCTCGAAAGAGGAATTTGAGCCACTCGTTCATAGGAGGAGCTTCCATGGCATACGGGAACCATATTTTGAAATAAATGAGGAGTTCAGGTTTTTCCATGACCTGTACCATGACAAGGATAAAAATAAGTTTTTTAAATTTGATGACGCCGGAAACGAAACTCTTATTGCTGAGATTGATGAGGAATCTGTCAGAATTAGATTGCTGGAGGTTAGACAGTACGCGTCAATTAAAGAGAAGAGCTTGTTCTTCTATATCGATTCGAGAGAATTTAGTGCATTTTCACTTGCAGAATTAGGCAAGGAAGAGGGGGGAGATGAAGTCAAGCTCCAAAACGGTATATATGGCTTACATTGGGGTGAGCCCGGTCTCATTAGGCCGAGGAAGGCTTTGAGTAGATTTCTCGGCAAGAAATTCCTGCCCGCCCTACCAAAAGAAAAGAGCGGCGTGTGGGCGTTTGAGGAAGAGGATGAAGACCCGACTGTTGAGTTCGTTATGGGAGTAACGGAAGACGGAAAACCCATAGAGACAGGGCCGTTTCTTCAGGCCGGAGGCGAGGGTGACTTAATTCCCATTTTCTTTAGGAAATCGGTGCTAGATAAATATTATCAAAAATCTCAGATGTATTCGGTGGAGACCGGCTACATCCGATGTGGTGGATTATGGGGTATTCCTATAGACAATCATCAGGATGGCGTAGTTGTTGCGTGGTTGCGCGATTTGAGACGAATACCCTATTCGGAGCAACTGCATTGGAAGGCGCATAATGTTGACAGTGGTAGCGTTAGTGATACTTTTTTTAGGCAGCAAATATTAAGCCAATGGGTCGATTCGGAAAATCCTGAGCACGTTTTTAGAGCCGAATATGAAAAACTGGCGGAGAAGAGTTGGTCTGTGCTTGGCTGGAAAATACTTAAGCCTTTATCTAAGCATGATGAGCATTTCTTTAAGACAATTAGAATTCCTTCTGCGGACGAGCAAAGTCAGTTTGACTCAATCATCTTGTCGCTGACTAAGACTTCAATCGATTCTCTTAATGAATCAGAGATATCGCGAAGGTATCCTGAAGAAGTTCATAAAGGTGCTGACGGAAAGTCTCTTCCTGGCATCACCAAACTAGCGAACCTTTTTAAGCTTAAGGGATTAGTGGATTACGATAAGCAAATTTCGTTCCTAAGAGAGTTGCAAGAGATAAGAAGTAAGAGCGTTGCTCACCGCAAGGGCGAGGGCTATGAAAAGCTTGTTGCCGAACTAGGGATAAAACGAGGTGGTATCGCGAAGTTTATCGAAGGTTTGATTGGTAAAAATATCGAATTTTTTAGGTTTTTATATGATAACATTGAAAAGCTTGTTTAATAGGCTTTGACATCAATTGAATGCGAGGAGGCCTTCTCAGGCAACTAGGCCTCAGAAATCCAATAGCCGTGTAAAAGATGGCAGCACTGCGGTTGTGTGTTGTTTGAGGTTGCGACATGGCTCGCTACCGCTTGTCGAGTGGTGCCGATGACCGTTGGGTTGGTACGCCCTTTGTTGTTCTTTGGTTCCCCATTGGTGGGGTCTGCCTTCCTGCTTGAGTTGAAGCGATTAGAATGGCTAGTCTCATTCGGACCGGTCCAACATTCAGGCCTTTGGTCGTCGACATTAGCGCCGAAAAATCGGTTTTTTCAGACATATAGTCTCCTGGAGCAATTGCGGGGTTTACCCTTCAAACGCGCCAAATTTGGGGGGCTGTTTGGATTTCCCTTGGTTGGCTGCACTACTATTGGCGCGTGGAGTCTGCGCTCCCTTTTGAGTGGAAGCATTAAGTGCCGCCAATCTGCTACGGGCGAGGGCATAATTCTGGCCCTCCATCAAAGATACTAGCCTGCTAGGCTTTTCATTCTTGCTCATGGAAAGTCCTCATAAGTGAATGTCTTAGAAAATTACTTTTTCACTAGAAATGATTTGAGCCAGTCTTGGATTAACGAACCAATGAAACTCAAAAAAACTGGTTCTTTTTCCGATTCCCTAGATTTGTTGCCTGCCGAGTTCTTCTGATGTTTTACAACGCTTCGTCCCTTCGAATAAATGATAGTATTATTATCGCCGTCTATGGACAGCGTGGGCGCAGTCGTCGCGTCATCCATGTCTCTTTCCTTCCAAGGGGATGAACTCCAGTCTCTGTCGAATCCCAGCGTCGGCAAATTCAAAGCGGCAAAACGTTCTCGAAATATCGGCGCGGCTTCAGCATGGTAGAGTTTCACTAGCCCTTGGGCATTAGCAAATGAGGCTCGCGAAGGTGGAAATGGAATCTGGTCTCTCTCGGGCTTCATCTCATCAATCAAGTTTCCAAGGGCAGTGTAATGGTCCAGGATTACATCCATGAGCCCGAGGGCGTCATCAGGCAGGTCCTTTTGGAGGAACGAATCTCTCTGATGGCCATTTTCAAAATCTTTTCGTGCGGCCTTTTCAAAGAGATTGAAAAATCTTTCGCCAAGCTCATGCCAACGCTTTATGGCATTCCATCGGATATTTGTATGATGCTTTGGGATGTTGTTTAATTCGCCAATCGACTCATAATACTCGTCCCACAGGCAGTCTAATTTATCGTGGATGTCTTGCCCAATTTGAGCCGGGGTACTCATTTGCAACCCCCTCGCTCTGGGTTAGGCGGCACCTGTCCAGTTGAATGTGGAGAAGTGGCCTTTGGCGTCGTTAGGTTTTCTTTTCCCTGGTCAGACGCGAGGCGCCTTCTTTGGGAGTCGGCCATCAGTTGCCTCAGCCCGGTGCGTATTGGGCCGTAATTCCTGCCACGGGTCTCGTACGGCAATCCATTTCCATACACGTCATCCGTGCCGTCTGGCAAAATTCTTCCTGAATAAAACCGCTCGCTCATCAAATTTCTCCGTTACAATCCATATAAACGGTCGGGCCTCCCTATATTCTACCCCCGCACAGGGGCCTTGTGTACGAAAAATCAGGTCACAAAAGTTCATTGGTTCGCCGCCGATTTCCGTAAGTACCATCTGGGGAATGATTTGCGGCACACGGAAAAAATGAAAAAAAATTAGACAAGGCGGGGCGCGCAGGTGCCAAATGATATCAGCATTGACGGTTTCATCATTTCGCGTGTGAAAAAAATCGTGCATCATTTGATGGCGCCGCTTCCATCAGCACCTTTCACCTAGCCGACTTTGTTAAGGACAGTCACGCCATAATGTTTGCCCGCTTATTCGCAATGCAAAAATCCAAAACAGAGGGGTGAATCCCCCTAACTCGTCAAGGCAGCTCCGTGCCGGGCCCCTCCCTAGCTTCCGCACTGCGCTCCGCTCCGTTTGTGCAGCCAGGGAAGCCCTCCCGGCACTCCGGCCATTGACTTCGACGCCCCCCATTCAATATCCCTTTTGTTCCGTTTTGAATGCTCCCGCATGCAAAACAGACCAGACGAACACACGGCGAAAAGCACCGACCGCGGAAGAAGGAGACCTGGTATTGCGTGCTGGTCAGTTTGGGTTGTGGTTAGGGTGGTGGCGCCTAATCGGGCCAGTCAGTTAGCCCGCGGCATTTGGCGTGGAGCACGATTACTGCCGGACATCGGCCCCATCGGACTTTAACACGTTCAAAGCGGGTGCCGTTCACCTCTTCGCACGCAAAAGGGCAGTCCTACGCAACTACATCGCAAAAATGACACCCAGATGGTAGAAGGTACTCTGCCATGTCTGAGGACTGTGAAGAAATCTGCACCTACACCCGGAAGGATGCTCTGGAAGCGGGTCTCCTTGTTGACGTGTCTTCGGTCGCCGTCCAAACTGGATTCCCATGGCCGGTAGCTCTGACCGCAGACGCTTGGCAGGACTGCGTGCTGTTACACGGTTCGGCAAACGGGACCGGCGAGCAGAATTCCGAACGGCTACTGGCGGTTCTTTTTGCGCTAATGCATGCCATTCAAAACGGGAACAAGGACTGTTCCGAGATACCATTCGGTTTCATAGGGCTTAGGCACTCACCTACTTCCGAACCCGTTACGTTGAGGGCAATCGTCTGCCCTGATGATGAGGGGAACCCTTGCATCAACATCGTAATGCCGATTGAGGACTAATGGGGGGTAGCCCGATTATCATTGAGCCCCGTGCCACGGTTCCTCTTTGGGTATTTTCCTTTCTTGAAACCTGCGCTCCGCCGCAAAGACCGCGCCAGCCTGCGGTTGGTACGCTTCGCCACGTTCTTTGCTTTTGGCTGTGCTCCGGTTCCTTTGTTCAATGCGGACAAGGCGGGTAACCGCCTTGCATTTGTTCTTTTTCGGCTCGGGGGACCGGGAGATTCAAGGGGCGAAATCTCCCGGTCCCCCTCAAGGCCGAAGTGCTCCTTTTGGAGTCGAGGAATGTGGAGAAAACCAGCTCAGGGAAGGGACCCTCGGAGCCAGTGAAAGGAAAACCATATGTTTGATGACTTTGAAGTAATACACACCTATTCCCGACGCGAAGCCTTGGAAGACGGTGCCCTGGTCGATGTTTCCGAACTCGGGAAAGAGGTAGGGTTTAGACGGCCTGTCGCTCTCACGGCCGCCGTTTGGGCGGAATGCGTGGCGGTGCCGAAGGCAATGGAGAAGACCGGACAAGATGAAGCAAGCAGGGTGCGGGATGTCCTCTCAAAGTTGTTGATTGCAATCCTTCTTAGCAATCACAGCGGGCGGGTGCTTGGTTTCAAAATCCGCGTGTTCAGCAGTCCGCCAAGGCGCGTTGAAGTCCCATTAAAGGCCGTTTTCGGACCGGATGATGATGGAGAGCCATGCGTCACCATTATGCTGCCGGACGAGGACTAGGAGCAGCGAAAACATGGCGGCCCGGGAGTGTTAGCGCGTTCCCTGGGCCCAATCTAAAACGTAAACACCAAAGAAAACAAAAATGATAATGCTTAAAAACTTCGAACGGACCCCAAAACTTGCAGAACTCAAAGTCAGCTATCGCCGGAATCACCGGAGGCGCGACAGACAGAATCAATCCGCGTGGGTTCTCACAAGCCCGATGAAATGCGACGAATACCTGCGTATGCTTTGGGACAAAGACACGATTGACCTACGGGAGGAATTTCTACTCGTCTGCCTGAACACGCAGTTAGAGGTTCTCGGTTGGATAAAGCTCTACACCGGTGGGTTTGACGTGGCACCGGTTGACCCACGGCTATTGTTTGGCGTGGCGCTTCAAACGGCAAGCGCTGGGTTTGTTGTGGCTCACAATCACCCTGGACAGAATGCTATGCCGTCGGAGCAGGACAGGGCGGTAACCCGCAGGCTTCAGGACGGCGCGCGGTTGCTGGGACTTCGGTTCGTTGACCATGTCATTGTGACACGTGATGGCTATTACCGTTTTGGCGAATCGGAATGGTAAATCCGTCGCTAGCCAATAAGCAAAATACTAGGATTTTGCCCACCAGAATTACTCCAAATTGCTGGGAGTATTAAGGATGTATGTCGTGGATGCCTTTGTTCTCGGGACACCCTTGTCCAGGTAATGGTGCGAAAACATGAATCTTCACGATTTCTAGAGGAGGATTGGGGATGGCTGTCATCTTCTTGGCCAAGAAGGAATAATTAGTCCCTGCTACAACCTGGGTAGCGAAAGCAAACGGTTCGTAGGTGACCCCTATGAGCCCCTGGAAAGCCTTATTAAAAACATCTAATGCTTCGGGTGTCAGGTCAAAGCTCCAATCAGTATATCCCCCTGGAATGCCGGTAGACATTGCTATCCTCCTTCTGGACCGGGGTCTCTCCCCGATTTATGACGTCTAACTTGAAAGTAAACCGCCAGTAATGGCTAGTGATATGTAAGCGTTCGCTGAAAACCATGCTAAAGGTGTGAATTAAGCTCAGGGTTTTCTGGAAGGAGGGCTTGGGATGGAAGAGAAAGGTTTGAGTGGAATGGGGGCAACCCGATGGAAGCGAGCGTAGGTAGCTTTGCTCCATTTGTGCAGCCAGGTTGGCCCTCCCGGCACTCCGGCCATTGACTTCTCTTGCCCCCCAATCAAGTTTCTTCTTTGTTCCGTTTTCAACGCTCTCGCGTGCAAAACAGGCCACCAAACACCCGGCGAAAATCAATACGCAGAGCCGAGCATACCTGCACTCCTAAGTTGGTCAAATTGCACATTCATCGCAGGAAACCGAATCAGGCAGGCTCCGCAGTTGACGACCGACCTGGAATGACCCTAAGGTCCGGTTCCAAGGCCTTTCGCGCCAGTATTCCGGCAAACAGTGCGGCGCTCTCAGCCCTTTGCTAATGAGCAAGCCAGCCCGTTTCTGCATCGCGGAATGAGCTGCCGGATGATAGAAGGCAGTTTGTCATGTCGGAGGACTTTGAAGAAATTTGCACCTATACCCGAAAGGACGCCTTGGAAACGGGCCTACTTATCGATGTATCTCCGGTCGCAATCAATACCGGGTTTGCGTGGCCAGTCGCAATTACCGCAGAGGTCTGGCAGGACTGCATCCAGCTCCCAGGGCAGGGCAGGACCATCCACCAGGGCGAGAGCGAACTGGTGAACGAGCTCCTTTACCTCCTAATGCACGAGATTCAAAACGGCGACCAGGACCGAGCGGAGATATCTTTGAACTTCCTGCTCCATTCCAACCCTTCCAGCCTTAAACCTGTCACCTTAAAAGCCGTCGTTACCCCTGATGATGACGGAAACCCTTGCATTACCATCTTGAAGCCTTTGGAAGGTTAATACGGCTTGCCTTTGGTTTCATTGATTCATTTGGACGCTCTCTCGGGGTCCAGCTTTCTCCTTTCTTGAAACCTGCGCTACGCCGCAAAGACCGCGCCAGCCTGCGGCTGGTCCGCTTCGCCACGTTCTTTGCTTTCGGCTACGCTCCGGTTCTTTTCTTCAATAAGGACAAGGCGGGAAACCGCCTTGCGTTGGATTTTTTTCGGCACGGGGGACCGGGGAGATTCAAGGGGAGTGAAATCTCCCCGGTCCCCCTCAAGGCCGAAAGTGCTCCTTTTGGAGGAGAGGATGGGGTTAACCAAGTTCGGGCAGGGGCCACCCGGCGGACAAAAAGGAAAACCATATGTTTGATGATTTTGAAATAATTCACGCCTACACCCGAAAGGAGGCCATTGAGGACGGGACACTGATTGATGTTTCCAAACTCGCGAAGGAAGCCGGGTATAAATGGCCAGTTGCTGTCACCACAGCCGTCTGGGCGCAATATGTCGCGGTACCAAAGGCCGTGAAGGGGACCGGGCAAGACGAAACCGGCAGATTGTGGGATGTCCTCGCAATGCTGCTATTTGCAATCCGAGCAAGTAAGAACGGCGGCCGTGTGCTCGAATTCAAAATTATGGTTTTGAACCGTCCGCCAAAGCCCGTGGAGGTCGCGTTGAAGGCAGTTACCGGACCGGATGACGAGGGAGAGCCCTGCATCACAATCATGCTGCCGGATGAGGACTGAACGGTCGGATAAATAGCGGCCCGGAGGGCGTTCGCGCGTCCTCCGGACTCAATCCCAAATGTAAACATTGAACGGAATCGAAAATGATAACGCTTAAGACTTTTGAACATACCCCAAACCTCGCAGAACTGAAAGTAAGCTACCGCCGCAGCCGACGGAGAAATCAGAAACAGAATCAACCGCCCTGGATTCTCACCAGCCCGGTGAAATGTGATGAGTACCTACGGACGCTTTGGGACAAAGACACCCTCGACCTACGAGAAGAATTTGTGGTTCTTTGCCTTAGCAGTCAGCTCGAGGTTTTGGGTTGGGTGAAGCTTCATACCGGTGGGATTGACCAAGCACCGGTTGACCCGCGGCTAGTGTTCGGGGTCGCGCTTCAAACCGCTAGTGCTGGGTTTATCGTGGCCCACAACCACCCAGGGCAAAATGCCACGCCATCGGAGCAAGATAAAGCAATGACCAAGAGGCTTCGGGATGGTGCGAATTTGTTAGGGCTTCGGTTTGTTGACCACATTATTGTGACCCGTGAAAGCTGTTACAGCTTTTCGGAGTCGGCATTTTGAAAACTGGATGAGTTGACCTGGTGACCGATTTTTAAAAAAGGAGAAACCAGAAAAGGACTTTCCCCAATCCGCGAAGCCGGAGGATGGGGAGTGTAAACTCTCCCTACACTGATGCACTCTTAGATTTGAATTGATTACGCCCGGTTCTTGGGAATTCCGAATTCAATCGATTCGATTACTGGGGCTGATTCGTCGGCTTGAAGGTACTCAGCCCGGCTTGCTTCCCAAACCCATCTGACCCCATGGTCGCCAATCTTTGAAAAAAGGTCAAACAGGTTTCGACCACGAATGGATACATGGGCATTTGGGAACGTCAGTTCAATGCCTAAGTTTGGGTCAAAGTTGAGTGAGAGAAGCGAATAATAGGGCAGGCACCTCCAAGTGTCATCCTGAAAACGGAAACGAAGCATGGAGATGATTTCTCCGTAGTACTGGGACATGCCGAAGGCGCTGTAGTCATCGGGACAGTCCGTATGCGGATGAACCGGAAGCCGAAGGGGGTTGTTGGGCGCTTCGAGCCGTTCGGTCGTCATGGGCTCAAATCCATTGGTTTGGCCAATTCAGGGGTCGGGCTTCGAAAGACCGCTTTACCCTCCCAAAGTGAGCGCAGGAATTGTAAACGCTTTGCAACCCAGGCCCTCCATATATGAACTGCTGGGGCTTGCTCCATTACAAGTTCCGTCGCTGATAAATGTGGGTCGCTTCGAAGGATGGACCGCCTAAGGCTTGCCTTGTCATCCGTGTATACCGTGACCGACTCCCGCCCTCGGGAAATCGACACATAGAACTGCTCTCGCGTTGATGCAGCAAATGAGACCGAGGACTGTGCGACCAAAACCCGGTCAACAGTTTTTCCCTGTGAGCTGTGACTAGTAACAGCATATCCGTACGCAATGTGCGCATAGTCGGTCCCAAGAATTGCGCCGTTATCAAGTTCAATTCCGCTGGCATGTGAAATTGCTTTTACCCAATGGAGGCTTCCGTTATCGAGCCGCATTTGGTTTTTGGATTTACCGTTCTTTGAAATGCGGACCCTATCACCGACGGAAAGGGAGAGACCTTGAGGGGTGTAAACCTGAAAATGCCTGGCAGCCTTTAGTGGAATAATGGTCTCCCCACCGTTGGAATTTCGTGCCGCAATCGAGGAGCGACCGACCGTGGTGACTGTAAACCGGGAGCCGGGCCGAAAGCCCTTGCATTGGGTGTGGAATTCAACCACATCACCTGCGCGGTAATACCTTGCCTCCCCTCTTTCCGCTTGTGTGAGGTCTCTGGCTTCCAGTCTGGCGAATTCCTTTTCTTGGGAGGAAATCCTACCGGAGTTTTTTAGGCCGTCTCGAATCGCTTTGGTGACGGCACGCCCCTCGGCATGGGTCGGTGAGACCACTAGTACCGTCTTCCCGTCCAACGAGGTCTTGAGGTACTCTCTCGCGATTTCCTTTGGCCGCTCCAAATCATCAATTTCAGCAACCCAGCCCAGTTCGTTATCCAGGACATCAAACCCTTCCAGGACTTGCCCCGCCGCCAAAAGGGAGACGGCATCTTTGTACCGGCCCGTTTGCCGCCTGATTTCTTTGATGGTCGCCGGTTGTAAACCGCCATACTTCTGTAGGAGGGCAAAAGGACTCCCCCGCTCCACGGCCTGGTGCTGCTTTTCATCTCCCGACAATACCACTCTCGCATTCAACTGGGCCGCCACCCGGAAAAGTGAATCCATGGACTTGATTCCAAGAAGTCCCGCTTCGTCGACCCATACCACCCCATTTCGGGCCGATTCCTGTAAACGAACATCAAGTAGGAAGCGGGCTACCGTGTCCGCGTTTGAAAAACCCTCCTTTCGGAGTACATTCCTGCTCGCTTCCGAGGATGGAGCCAGGAGAAGAACCGGCCGGTCGATGACGGCTTCAACGCACGACCTGATTAAAGTAGTCTTTCCACTTCCTGCGACTCCCCGGACCAGAATGACCCTGTCTGGAGAACCCAGAACATGCTTCACAGCGGCAAGTTGCTGTGGGGAGAGAATTCCCTCTTCTGGTTTGAAGTCGCCCGCCAGAGGGGAAACAGAATTCCTTCCCTGCTTACCGAACTGGAGGACTCGGGTCTCCTCGGCCAAGACCTCACGCGTGGTCGCAAGGCGCTCACCATGATAATCCTTCACAATCAGCCCATGGGCCTTCAATTCATCTCGAACGCCTTCAAGGGTGACCTGACCTACTGCGTGCTTCAGGGCAATCCCCAAGAGCCGGTTGACCGGTATGACTGACGACCTTTCAAAGGAATGCTCAATAGCAAAGCGCATGGCGTCCCTTGATGCATGGGGGTCGCGGCCAGTGATTGTTACTTCTCGGGCAATGACCAGGTCCAACGCCTTTTGCTCGGACGGCGAAAGTCTCATTCGCCAAATGGTCTTTAATTCCTCCAGGGTAAACCCGAGCTGCTTACGCTCTCGAGTCTTTGCCCCTAACGCCCCTTTTAGGTCCGAATCTATCACGCCAAGTTCCTTGGCAGCCGCCTCGATTTGTTCAGTCCGTCTGGAAAACAATTTCAAGACTCGGTCGGGAATGCCGCTAATCTCCCATCCGGTTCCTGTTCGCGAAATGTCAAAGCCAAGGTCCGAGAGTTTACCAGCGAACCTCGCATGGAAGGCCGCTTCATAGAACGGTGCGTTCTTGTAAACCTCGCCCAGTTCGAGGGCCTTCCAGCGGTTTTCCATTTCGTCAAAGGTCAGGTTGAAGGTGAACGCGTGGGCATGGAGGTGAGGGTCGGGAATTCCACCAACCGGGCGAGCGGTGGCGTGAATGAAGAGGGAATACGCAAAATTCGCAGTGATTCGAGTTTCGTCCTTCCCTCCCGTTCGGACCCGGGTTTTTGTTTCCCGTTCCATGTCGGCGAGCGTTTCCCGAACTGAGGATTTAAAGGCTTCCAAAATCTCCCTGTCCCCGGTGAGCCCGTAAACGACTGATGCAGATTTTGGAACATGAAAATTGAGGTCAAAACCAACCCGCCGAACGGACTTGGTTCGGGGTGTAATTCGGTCACCGGTTTCTGGGTACCGGTTTTCACAAAGGGCGCTAAACGCGTCCTTCGAGACAGCGCCCTTTAGGCCCAACAACTCCGCGCCCCGACCGCCCCACTCCCCGCTTTGCTCTTGTCCTTCGGCGTAGTACTCTCCCTTAGCACCTTGGTAGTACGACTGCGCCGCAGCCGCGTTTGCCTGAGCCACTACTCTCAGCACAAGCCCTCGGCATTTGCCTTCATCCCATCCCAAGCCATCATCCCAAAGCCCCCTTCAAGCCCTTCAGACGTCTCCCCTATCGTCGATAGGTCGGCTAAACTCAGGAATTCCTGAATGGTTCAGACACAATCCAATTCCCGAGCATTTTTTGAGGAACCTCGGCTCGATTTGAGAGCGCGTTCGAGGTTCAGGGTTTCGAGTTAGAAATTGGTCTCTAAGGTTCGTTGGAGACCTCGCCAAATCGTTTAGGTTGCCTTGGGTTCGATTTTGTCACGGTTGACCAGCCCAGACTATGGCCAACCAGGAAAATCCAATACGGGGCATTCTGGGAGACATCGCATTCGGCGATGCTGAAACGCTGGGGGAGCCGTTTTGCCGGATAACGGATTGGCGGAGGTTGCCGTGTTCCTGGCATTCAAGCTTCCTTGGGATTGCTGGCATTTCAGGGTTTCGGAAACCCGATAGTTGCGGGGTTTGAGGCTAGGCCGGGAACCTGAAACATCTGGGTTCCCGAGGTTTCCGGAAGGCCGCATTTTCCGGATTGCGGAATTGTTGGAACCCTGCAAACCTCCCGGTTGCAGCGTTTAAGCAATACGGAAATCCCGTAGGAGTTATTACCTGAATGAGAAGAATCGCAGTCATCAACCAAAAAGGAGGGTCGGGAAAAACGACAACAAGCGTGTCACTCGGGGCGACGCTGGCGGAGAAGGGCCAACGAGTTCTGATAATCGATTTGGACCCGCAGTACTCAGCAACGACCTGGCTAGCAACTGAACCAGTGGACAAGGGCATCTTTCCGCTTTTTTCTGAGACCGAGACGACCGAGTTGGAAGACTTAATCAAGCCTACGACGACCCCGAACTTGTCGTTGGTAGGGTCCAGCGCCTGGTTGGTTGGAGCAGAAAAGGCTTTGGCAAATGAGCCAGGTCCAGAATTCATCCTTCGCGAAAAGCTCTCGCCGATTGAGGACAAATTCGATTATGTCCTGATTGACTGCCCGCCGACTCTTGGGATTTTGACTGTAAACGCCCTTACGGCGATGCACGAGGTACTGATTCCCGTCGAGGCACATGTCATGGGCCTACAGGGGCTTGCTCAAGTTTTGCAGACCATCGAGGTAATTAAGCGACGGACCAATCCGGCACTACGAGTTACCGGAATTCTTGCGTGTCGCGTAGACCAGCGAACCAATCACGGTCCCGAAGTTGTCGCCATGCTCAGAACAAATTTCTCGGAAACATGCAAAACATTCATCCGGGAGAACATCAAGTTGGCGGAGTGCCCGAGCATGGGGAAGCCCATCACCGCCTACGCTTCGACATCCACCGGGTGCGAGGACTATCGTGCTTTAGCTCAGGAAATTATTGAAAAAGAAGAGGAGTATACAAATGCCAAAGTCGCCAACAGTTAAATCAACAATCGGAAATGACCCATTTGCAGCGCTTATTCCTGTGCCCCAGGAAGACATAGGGGCTCCTGCGTTCGTACCGAAACGCAAGAAGCCGATGAAGGTTTCTGAGAACAGAGATACGCCTCGCAAGGAACCTGTTGAACCGAAGCCCATTCCGCCTGAGCGGAAGAAGCAAAAACTCACAATTCACCTGGATGGCGAGCTAGCCGACAGAGTGAAAAACGCAGCTTACTGGTGTCCGCGGCTAACCATCGCTGGTATCGCGGAGGTGGGAATCAGAACGGCAATTGAGAAGCTCGAGCGCGAGCATGGCAGTCGATATCCAGCGAGGGAAGGGGACCTAATCGGAGGCCGACCAATCAAGTGAATCGACAAAACCGCCAGATAGCGAATCCCATTGGTAACAGATTCGAGGACCGCACCGGTCCCGTGACTGTCTGGCCGGTTCGTGACGTCATTCTTTTCACGGTAGGATGTTCGTGCTTTTGTTCCCCAAGTCACACTTGGGTTCGTGCTTTTATTCCTATTTTCTTTCTAAAGTTCGTGCTTTCATTCCCATGGCCTTCAGTCGGTTCGTGCTTTTATCCCAAAAATAGTTGGAAAAGTTCGTGCTTTTATTCCCAAATAGGGGCTATTGGTTCGTGCTTTTATCCCCCAAAATCGCAGGTAAATAACCGTAATTGTTGAAGTTTTTATATGGTAAATCTTAAATGTATTAAATATAAATGCATTAAAGGGAAAATGCGTGATTATTAATAAGATGAAGAAAGAACCCACGGAAATCAAAAAATATTTTCAGGAACTTCTAGCAAGGCGAGGAGTTTCTAATTCAAAAGAAGTTCCGGTCGAGCAAAATGAGGATGTTGCAAATCCGAGCAGGGAACAGGTGACCGCCGAGAGCGGGGGATTCTATGATTTTGATTTATCCGAGTTCCCCTTATTTAGCCTTCAGAAAAAATCCCCGGGAACAAGGAAACAGCAACCACTGATTTACGAGGATACAATTCGAGGACCCGACAGCAAGGAACTTACCCGAACTTGGACGGTTTATCCTGGACCATTCGGTTTCGGGGGAGCCACGACGCATCTTTTGCTCTTTGAGCTCCTTCAGCTCTACTGTGAGCAGGGCGCCAAAGGCTCCCGAATCCAGTTTGGTACCTTGAGGAGCCTTCTGATGAAGCGCGGGAAGCGAAACCCCTCGAAGAGAGATTATGACCGCATACGGAGGGACCTAGATATCCTTCGGGGGTACGACTTTCACGCTAAAAACGCCTACTACGACCCAAAGAGAAAATCTTATGTCGACATGAAATGGAGATTGTTCGGCAGCGTCTTCTTTTTTAAACCATCGCCGGACGACACCGACCAAGAAAATCCCTTCGGCTTTATCGAGGTTTCGCCCACTTTGCAGGAGATTGCACACTCGCGTGGATTCTTCTCTATTGGATTCAACAACGAGCTCTTTTATCAATTGAAGCCTATGGAACAGAGACTTGCCGTTTACTTGGCCAAAAAGTTTGTTTCCCAGAGGACGCACAAGCGATACTTGGATGACTTGGTGAAAGCCCTGCCAATCGAATCGGCGACTGAGAATGATGCCAGGAAATCCCTAAGAAAATCGGCACTGGGGTTGATTGAGGCGAAGGTTCCAATTATTGCTGGATTTCGGTTTGAGAAATCAGTAACGGGTAGAGGGCTTGCGGTTTTCGAAAGAAAGGCAATTCCAAGGCAGCTAAACAAAATCCGAGGAACCTTTGAAAAAATCCAGAATCCAGAAATCCTCAATCAGGTCGAAAGAATCATCGAAGCCGTGGGTTCGTCGGATGATTCAGTTTGGTGGACCCAATGCGTGAAACGTTTAGGAACTGGGGCCGTGGACCGAGCGCTGGGCTTGCTTAAGGAATCAGGCCAACATCAGAAAATCAAAAATCCTGGCGGGCTTCTCACGCGCTTTTTTCAGAAGATTGCAGAGGAGAACTGCGTGAGTTTAAGCTAACTTTTGGTCCCACCAAAATTTAAGAAGTCTTGAGGATACTTGGAGCCCATGGTAAATGAAGGGCCGAAATAATCTGTGCTGTTCCAAAGAGGATTGATTTTCTTCATCCTTAAAAGAAGCGCAATCATCTCTATAAAAGCCAAGAATCCTCGCACACGGTCAATAAACACAAATTCACCCGCTCGCGCACTTGCAACTCGATAGATATTTGGACTTTCTGAAATGTTTTCAGGCGACTTAAGATATAAATTAGACGAGCCTTTGTTTGCACCAAAAAATCCACCTGGAATTTCGGCGGCACTTAATTTAGCCTCGTCGAAATCAACTAGTAGCTTGGTATTCTTAAATTTATCATCCACAATAAGTACTTGACTGCTGTTGCTGCTAGACTGAACTAAAAACGATAAAAATTCTTGGCTTTCTTGTGTGTGGAGCCCGATGTCACTGTGCCTAAAAAATGAGGCATGGTTAAGTGAAAACAGAACATCTGGTTGCTCTTTAAAAGGGACCGAATTTATTTGATTTTTAAGGCTATCAAAAAAATTTTTAAGATTTATAGGTCCGGATGTATCTGGGGCCGTGAAGAAAAATCCAACAGTTATTGGCTGAGCAGGTGTAAACCGTTTAAAACCGTTACTGCCGTCAGAATTGTTAACAACACTTTCAATCCATTCCTTGTTGCAAACATTTAGTTTCTTAACAGTAGAAAGGTTGTTCACCGTTGATTCGAGAGAAGAACCTGAGCCGGTGGTAAAAGTCGTTTTTATTTCGATTGCCATTAGTACTTGGTCGGCAAAAAAAATCCTGCTTTTTTCACCAAGAGTTAAATTGGTTGATTCGCGGTCGTAAATTATAATGTCAATTTGCTTTGAGGCTATTCCATCAGTGCCAACAATTATGCCGCTTCCGATGCCGTATTTTTGAGGAAGTGTAGACACTAAAAGGTCTCTAATTACGGATTCGTTTTCCTCCCCCTGAGTTAAATTGTGTCCTATACTGGCGTTAATCAGTTCGAACCTGGTTCTGAGTATTTGGTAAATGCCTTCCCTGTGTGTATGTAGGCTTGCGCTCATAAATCACCCTTAAAATAAATATGCTGAACTGGCCTTTGTACTAATAGTCCGAGATTTCTGGGGTTCTGCGTCCGTACCAAAAATGTCTCTAGGATTGCGGACGCGTCCCAACTTCGTCTTCAGCTCCTTTGTACCTGATGCTTATATTTAACTGGAAGAGATTGGTACAGTTTCGACGCCTTTTGCGTTGCGAACCTTCATAGCCTTCGCACATCGGTGTCTCTTCTCTTAGATTGTTCGTTCCTTCGGTAACCATCCTTCGGATATATTTGCCAAGGCTGACGCCACCGTTGTAGCACTGCGGGTTCGGGCAGATAACTTTGGATATAATGTTATTCTTGTTGAATCTCGAAACCTTGTTCCTTTCTGTAATTCCGCAGTAACCGATAATGGTCACCTCGACATCGACCTCATCGACTGAAGGAAAGGCTTCGGAAAACGGAACGAGTTCTGCGAACATTAGCACCATTGCCCCAGAGTCCATGAATTGGGGACCACTCGATAATCAATTTATCATTACTCCCCCTGCCGGACCAAATCCTTGGAAGCGTGGCGGAGAATTTGGCTACAATCGAGAATTTCTTCACGGAAATTCCGAAGACACTCAGGCTGGGTGCATGCAGGGGTGCATGCAGAGATTTCTAAAAACAAGAGCGGGGTTTAATTCTTACCGAAGTGCTTGTTTCGAAAGGATTTATGGAAAGCCGACTGCGGGACTCGAACCCGCGACCTATGCTTTACGAAAGCATCGCTCTACCAACTGAGCTAAGTCGGCACACATATCAAACAGTTAAGATAGCTTCAACGCCGGCTGGCGCCCAGACCACCTCAACCTTGGACCAGAGAGCATTGCTTCCAAGTCCGTTCTCTTCTCCATCTAAACCCCATTTTACCGGATTTTGCCGCCGGGTACATCGGGAGATGGAACGATGAGAAAACCTAACGAAAAACCTGCCAGCCGTCAATAAGGCCTACCCCCGCCTAGCGCTTTTCTTTCACCCTCGCAGCGATGTTCTTGCAGGAACCTGTTACCGCGCTGAGTCTTCTTTCGTCAGCACCAGAATCCCATTTAGAAAGAAAAAAAGGCATCCCTCGCGAAAGGGATGCCCCTAAAGGAAACAACAGCATCCAAGGTGACAACTTGTCTTACGGAGGCTCGCCTCCGGTACCGACTAATTGGGGATGACGCCGATGACTTCTAGGAAGCGGTCGAGTTTGATGGGTTCGACGCGGTAGCGGTCGCATTCGGCTTGGATTTCGTCGCGAAGGACCTTGTATTTGCGCAGGTCGACTTTGTTGTCGAGGGGGTCTTCGCCGAGGATGAGGAAGTCGGTTTTGACCGAGATGCCTTCCTTGCCGTTGGGTTTTACGGTCATCGAATTGAAGTCGATGTAGGCGTCGACGATCACGTTGCGTTCTTCCATGATGCGGGAGAAGTCGCCCCAGGGGTCTTTGCTGCGTGAGAAGATCTTGGGAATGCCGACGACGGCGACATGCTTGCGGTTTTCGGGGCGGGCGCGCATTTGCGGGGCCCAGATCGGGTTGAAGATGAAGTCACCCTTCATGACCGGATCGGTGGTGCGGTCCTTGACATCGACAAGGCGGGCCTTGGCCATGTTGTCGCCGACGACGGCGGTGACTTCAAGCTTGCCCTTGGGATCGGCGAGGGGTTGGCCGGAATTGCCGATGCCGTAGATGCTGAAGAGGTCGCCAGGGCGCACGTCGGCGACGGAGCCAATGTCGATGTAGACGTTGGCGCCGGTGCCGGCGATTTCCGCGACTTTACCGTTGGGCTTGCCTTCGAGGCGGGCTTCCGTGGTGCCCTTCTTGAGGAGGGCCAGCTCGGCCTGGAGTTTGGTGAGGCTATTCTGCAGGCGGTTTTGTTGTTTTTTGTTTTCCGCTTCCTTGAGCTGGTAGGTTTCTTCGATTTCTTTGATTTTCGCGTCGGCGACTTCCTTGAGCAGGGTGTCGGGGTCGATGAGCTTTTTCTTCTCGTCGAGGTCTTGCTTGTACTTGCTGAAATCGCCGGCGAGGATGGCGCCCTTCTTCAGGTATTCGTCCTTGGCGGCGGCAGTGGCGGTGGCGGCATTGTCCTCGGCGAGCTTCTTGGCGAGGTCGGCGGCATCCTTCTCTTTTTTGGCCGTGTCGAGGGCGGTGGCGAGGCGGCGTTCCTCGTTGCGCTCGGCGGTGAGCATGTCGGTGAGGTTCGATTGGGGTGCGCCGGTGGCGGGGTTGATGCGTAGGCTCAGGGCGCCGCGGCCGGTCATGATCGGGGCGGAACCTTCCATTTTGCCGATGCGGGCGGCGACTTTCGGGTATTCGGCATCGGATTTCATGTCCTTTGCCCAGGCCGATTGCTCGCCTTTGAAGTCCTCGTACATGCTTTTGAGTTCTTCCGCCTTGCCAACGGGGTTTTCGTTGGTGATGTAGGCCCAGTAGAGCGCGGACTGGAATTGATTGAATTGGGTTTTGGAGGTCATCTTTTTGAGATCATCCTCGGCCTTCTTCCTGGCATCGCGCAGGGCGGTCTGTTCGGCAAAGCCGTAGTAGGTGGCGACGCCCAACCCGAGGGTGGCGAGCACAAAAAAGACCAGGGTGATGATCAGCCCGGTGTTCGATTCCCGTTTTTCAGCCATAGCAGGTCTCCCGGTGTGGGCAAACAACGAGCCTTGGGGAGTATGTGTAATTCCTTCTGAAGCATAATCTCCCGGATTCGGGAGTCAAACTGGGAAGGGGGAGAAATGGCTTATGACGACGGTATTTCCGGCAAATTCGCTGAGTGGATTGGGGAAGGCTGGGGGTGCGGACATTCGGTTTTTGGAGGCGGAGGTTTCTTGAGGAGAAAAAGAAAAAAAGCCTAAATAGTTGTGATCTTTAAAATCACAGAGCAACCTGCTGAGCGGCCTACGGAGCGGCTTGAGGGGGCGCCCTTCGTTTCAATCACTTTGCTGCGTTTGGATGGGAAAATGACTGCTGCGACGGAAACGGCCTGGCTAGTGGATACGTTTTCGCTGATTTTTCAGGTGTTTCACGCGATTCCGCCGATGACGAGCCCGCGCGGGGTTCCGGTGAATGCGGTTTTTGGAATCGCGCGGGATCTGGTGGGGTTGCGCGATCGCAAGCCCGATTATTTGCTTTGTGCGATGGACCGGTCGGAGCCGACGTTTCGTTCGGACATTTTTCCCGACTACAAGGCGCATCGGCCGCCGGCGCCGGATGACTTGATTTCACAGTTTCCCTTGATTGAGCAGCTTATTGAAGCGATGGCGATCCCAATCCTCTCGTTTGAGCGGTTCGAGGCGGACGATTTGTTGGCGACGGCGGCACATCATGGTCAGGGGAGGGGGATTCGTTCGTTCATTTGCACTTCGGACAAGGATTGCCGGCAACTGCTTTCGCAGCATGTGCGGATGTTCAACCTGCGCAAAGGGCTGGAATTTGGGGAAAAGGAGTTGATGGACGACTGGGGCGTGCGTCCGGATCAGGTGGTCGATTTGCAGGCCATGGTTGGGGACACGGTCGACAATGTTCCGGGCGTGGCGGGGATTGGCTACAAGACTGGGGCCAAGTTGCTTGCGGAGTTTGGCTCGCTTGAGGTCATTTTGCAAAACATTGACAAGATTGCGGGCGCGAAGAAGCAAGAGGCGTTTCGGGCGGCCATGAGCCAAATTTCGATCAGTCGCAAGCTGGTGGAGTTGGACCGGCACGTTCCCATGAAGATGGACTGGGAGAATTGGCGGCTGTCCGAACCCAATCATGCGCGATTGCTTGAGCTTTATCGAGAATGGGGCTTTCGCACGCTGGCCAGCCAGGCGGAAAAGGCGCTGCAAGGAAGCGGGGTCTCGGCCACGGTTCCAGCTGGACCTGTGGGAGTTTCGACCGCTCCGGTAAAGGGGGGCAGGGGTAAACGTGGCGGGAAAGATGAAAGTCTGGATGGGGGATTATTCGGGACGGCTGAGAGTTCGGCAGCTCCTGCCGATCCGGTCAAGGCTGAGGTTTCGGCAAGGAGTGATGGCAGGCCTGTGCAGGGCGGGTTGTTCGATGAATGGGAGCAGGCGGGCGCGCCGATGCCGGCGACGACCGACGGGTGGGACTATTCCGGTTACAAGGCGATCCAGAGCGAGGCGGAATTACGCGCGTTGTTGACACGGCTTGAGAACGAGGGGCCGTTTGCGATCGATCTGGAAACGACTTCGCTCAATCCGCGCGTGGCGAAGATTGTGGGCATCGCGATCAGCAACAAGGAAGGGGAGGCGGCCTATTTGCCGATCCGAGGCCCCGCGGGAACGGTTTGTCTTGACGAGAAGACGACGCTGGCGGCGCTGAAGCCGCTGTTGGAAAGTCCGGTGCTTGGGAAAATCAATCAGAACCTCAAGTACGACATGATGATCTTTCTGGCGCATGGGATTCACTTGAAGGGGATCGCGGGCGATCCGATGATTGCCGATTATTTGCTCCATGCGGGGGAGCGCAGTCACGGCCTCGATGAGTTGGCGCGCCGTTACCTCGATCACCGGATGATTCCGATCACCGATCTGATTGGCGTGGCTTCGAAACGCGAGCCGCAGAAACTGATGAGCGACATCTCGCTTGAGCGCGTGGTTTCGTACGCCGGAGAGGATGCCGATGTGGCGTTCCGGCTGGCGAAACGGCTGGAGGGCAATCTGGGAGAGTGGGATGGGCCGGCGGGGAGCGCGCATGGCCGCTCGCAGATGCGCCTTTACAAGGAGTTGGAGTTACCGCTGATCGGTGTCATCGCGGCGATGGAGATGCGGGGAATTCGGGTCGATCAGGAGCAGTTGCGTGTGCTGGGTGGGAAGATGGGGGCGCAACTGATCGCATTGGAAGCGAAGATCCACGAGATGGCGGGTGGGCCGTTCGATATCGCTTCGCTGCCGCAATTGCGCAAGATTCTCTTTGGCAAGCTGGGATTGCCGGCGCTCAAGAAAACCGGGATCACCAAGGAGCCGAGTACCGATCAGGAGACGCTGGAAAAGCTGGCGGTGCTCAAGCACCCCGGCGCACCGATGGCCGAGCTGCTCTTGGAGCTGCGTAAGATCGGTAAGTTGAAGAGCACCTATGTGGACACGCTGCCTGAACTCGTCGATCCGGTAACGGGCAGGGTGCATGCCTCGTTTCATCAGACGATCGCGGCGACGGGCAGGCTCAGTTCGAGCGACCCGAACCTGCAAAACATTCCGATCCGCGACGACATGGGGCAAGAGATCCGTAAAGCGTTCTTGCCAAGGGTTGGCTGGGATCTTTGGACGGCCGATTATTCGCAAATCGAGTTACGCTTGCTGGCGCACCTGAGCGGCGATGCGGGGCTGAAGAAGGCTTATGAAGATCGCGAGGACATTCATACCGCGGTGGCGGCGGGCCTGCATGGAGTCACGGCGGCGGAAGTGACTTCGGCGATGAGGCGGGTGGCGAAGACGGTCAACTTTGGCGTGGTGTATGGGATTAGCGCCCATGGGTTGGCCGACCGGTTGCAAATTCCGCGCGATGAAGCGGCGGTATTCATCGATGCTTACTTCACCAAATATCCGGGAGTTTTGGAGTATCAGGAAAAGGTTTTGGCGTTTGGGCGCACTCATGGTTACTGCGAAACGATTCTTGGCCGCAGGCGGCGCATTGAAGGGATTCGGCCAAAGTCGTCTTTCTGGCAACGCAATCAGCCGGAGCGGGAAGCGATCAATATGGTGGTGCAGGGGTCGGCGGCCGATCTCATCAAAATGGCGATGATTGGGGTCGCTCACCGGATGGAAAAGGACGGGATGCAGGGCGGCCTCCTCTTGCAGATTCATGACGAACTGGTGTTGGAAGCACCCGTGGAAGAGCGCTCGGCGCTGGCGGCTCTTTTAGAAGAGGAGATGGTGGTGCGGCCCAGTCAGGCTCTTGGCCTGGAAGTGCCCTTGGAGATCGATTCGGGCTTTGGCCCCAACTGGGTCGACATTGTCTCTTTTGGCGATCATGCCAATTGAGGGGTGGCCAATGAAGGTGGTGTTTTGAGGGCAACGGGTTCCCTTGGGAAGGCTAGGGAGTTGGCGCATGAGCAGGCGGCGGATCGGTTGAGGGAACCGTGTATCCCACGGGTGTGCCGGATTTTGGGGCGATGGGCGCTTGGGTGCTAATTTTTGGCACAGCGCTACGGAATAGGGTGTTTTTCTATAAATTACGCTTGGTTGGTATTTCGGCGTGCATGGCTTGTGGTTGGTCGGATCAATTCTTTGTGCACTTGGTCATCTCCTTCGGGCTTTTTGAGCTTTTCGCGGTAAGTTTTGGTTCTGCCATTTCTTGAGTGGTTTTGATCCATTGCAAAGGTCCGGCCCGGCGTAGTTTTTCAACGGGTGGGGGAGACTGTTCACGATTTCCCGCACGGGTTGCGTGTATAGGTGGTTGTCCGCGGTTTTCGGTATGAGTCCGTTCACGGTGAAACAGGGATTGCTCATGGTTTTTCAGGAACAAAGTGAGTTGACCTGCTTTGGTTTTCCCCGGTCCGCCAAGCCGATTTGGGGGGTCACGGGGGGGGTTGGGTCGGGAAAATCGACGGTGGGGCAGCTTGTTGCCAGTCATTTTGGCGGGCGGCTCATCGATGCCGACAAGATTGGTCATCTCGCCCTGGCCGATGAACAGGTCAAGGAAAAAATTGTGGCCTGGGCAGGCGGGGAGTTACTTGACGAAGAAGGGAATTTGTCGCGAGGGCGCCTGGCTTCTCTGGTCTTTCCGAACCCTGAGAAGCTTCGTGTCTATGAATCAATCATCCACCCCTGGATTCGAGCACGGCTCGGATCCGAAATTAGAAAATTTCATGAAGAACCTTCGCAAAAACTGCTGGTTTTGGATGCCTCGCTCCTTTGGGAGTCAGGTTGGCATCAAAGTTGCTGGAAGATTCTTCATGTGGAGGTTCCCTTGCAAGAACGGGTCAGGAGAGTTGCGTTGTCTCGAGGATGGACCGAGGAAATGTTAATCCTTCGAGAAAGCGTGCAGATGCCCTTGACCCTCAAGGCTGTCATGGCGGATTATTGTGTTAGCAATTCAGGATCTATGAACCTGCTCCATTCTCATCTTGGTTCCCTCCTCACTCGGGTCTCCACCCTGGGACATCTAACTTGAGAAACGCACGCTAGGTTCGGGTTTTGGTAGTTCCTCCCTCCCGGTTCCCCTTGGCATAGGTTTTGGCTCGCATCGCCGACCCTGGCCTAACCCGGTCAATTTTCAGTTTTTTCAGGAATGGATTCATGTCTGATTCGGAGGCTGAAGGCAGCAAGGAAATGACGACGAAGACGAGGCGCCCAGTTCGAGTCGGATCGACGCGCAAAACCAGGGCGGTGGGAGAGGTGTTAACTTCCGTAGAGGATTCCAACTCGGAGGCGACGATGTTGAGCGCGAGAACTCCCGAGCCCACCGACGAGGAAACGACTTTTCGCAAGCGGCCGGTGAAAAGCGTGATCAAGGAGCCGGTCGATCGCGAATTCGACGCTTCCGAAAGTGCCACCGCACCTGCCGAATCTGCTGCCGAAACTCCCATTCCCGCCCCCGTTCGCCGCCGCGGCCGCCCCACGAAAGCCGCTGCCGCTAAGGCCGCTGCCATCGCGGTCGAGGAGTCGCCTGCACAGGAACAACGGTCGAATCACTCCGAGTCTGAGCCGCAAGCTGAACACGAGGAGCCGGCGTCGCCCGAATTGGGTACCTCGCCGCAGGCTCCAGCGCCGCAAGAAGATGTTCATGCCGAACTGAACGAGCGGCCAAGCATTGGTCCCCGTCAGGGCCGAACCCCTGGCAACAATGGGCAGGCGCATCGCAATCATGAGCCCGAGGGTTCTGGTAGAACGCTTTTCGACGAACCGTCCGAAGACGCCTCAGAAAATCGCAACGCACCCGAAGCTCGCCTCGAAGGCGAAAACCGGAGCTCCTTCAAGGGATCCCCCGCCGGACCGGCACCCCATCGTCGCGGAACCTCCACCTATCGCGCCAACCTTTCGTCTCGGGAAGGTTATGCCCCGATGGAGGACGAGGATCCGCCAGCCAGACCTGTCAGGCCGCCTTTGAGTGCTCGCGAACAAGCCGTTCGTGAACCCTCTGCCCGTGATCGATCCATGCGGGAACAGCCGGGACGAGAGTTCACCGGCCGCGATCATGGCGCCAGGGATCTGCCAGGCAGAGAAGCCGCGGGCCGCGAAACCCCTCCCAGGGAGTCGTTCACTCGGGAAAATCCGGGACGCGACTTGCCGAATCGGGAGCTTAGCCCCCGTGAGGTGCCCGCACGTCCCTCCGATGCCAGGGACCCAGTCGCGCCTGAGTCATCCTCCACAAACAGAGAAGAAGCGCCGAGCGCGGAAGAAGCCGCCCAGCAGCCTGCCCGCGAAGTCGGCGCCGGCCTCGAAACGGAAATTCAGAAAAAGTATGAGGAGCTGAAAAAAGGCGCCCTCTACATCAACGAACTTCAGCAGATGCCGATGAGCGAACTGCTCACGCTCGCCAAGACCGAAGGCATCGAGAACCCGACCTCGCTTCGCCGTCAGGATTTGGTCTTCCAGATCCTCAAGGAACGGGTCAAACAAAACGGCCTGATGTTCGGCGACGGCACGCTCGAAATCTTGCCCGACGGGTTTGGGTTCTTGCGCAATCCCGAGGCCAATTACCTACCGTGCCCCGACGACATCTACATCTCCCCGGCGCAAATTCGCCGCTTCGGATTGCGTCCCGGAACGATGGTCGCCGGCCAGATTCGTCCTCCCAAGGAGAACGAACGCTATTTCGCGCTTTTGCGCGTCGAGGCGATCAACCAGACCAATCCGGAAGCGCACGCCAACCGGATCATGTTCGAAGACCTGACGCCTTTGCACCCCAACAGCCGGCTCAAGCTGGAAGTCGAACCTTCCGAAGTGAGCATGCGCGTGGTCGATTTGGTTTCGCCGATCGGCAAGGGGCAGCGCGGTCTCATCGTGGCGCCGCCGCGAACCGGCAAAACGGTGCTGTTGCAAAAGATCGCCAAGTCGATTTTGCGCAATCACCCCGAATGCTATGTCTTCGTGCTGCTCATCGATGAGCGGCCCGAAGAAGTCACGGAAATGGAACGCTCCGTCAAGAGCCCGCGCACCGAAGTCATCAGTTCCACGTTCGATGAGCCGACCTCGCGCCATATCCAGGTCAGCGAAATGGTTATCGAGAAGGCCAAGCGCCTTGTCGAAGACAAGCAAGACGTGGTGATCTTGCTTGACTCGATCACCCGGTTGGCTCGCGCCTACAACACTGAAGTTCCCAATTCGGGCAAAATCCTCTCCGGTGGCGTTGACGCCACGGCGCTGCACAAGCCCAAGCGGTTCTTTGGCGCGGCGCGAAATATCCTCGAAGGCGGATCGCTGACGATCCTGGGCACCGCCCTGGTCGATACCGGCTCGCGCATGGACGAAGTCATCTTCGAAGAGTTCAAGGGCACGGGCAACATGGAGTTGCACCTCGATCGCCGTCTGGTCGATCGGCGTGTCTACCCTGCCATCGACATCAACAAGTCAGGCACGCGCAAGGAAGAACTTCTCATTGGCGAGCAGGATTTGCGCCGCAACTACATTCTGCGCAAGGTGCTTTCGGATATGAACCCGATCGAGTCGATGGACGCCCTCATCAAGGGTTTGTCCAAGACAAAGACGAATGCGGAATTTCTCCAGACCCTGGGAAGCTGATGGTCCTAAGATCAAAAGCATCGAGGATCATGGAGTTTCAGCATGCCGATCGTCCATGAGGGCGCACTCGTCCCTTCAGCCGGACGCTTTTTGATTGTCGCTTCGCGTTTCAACCAGCTGGTCGTGGATCAACTGGTCGCTGGCGCGCTCGACGCCTTCAGGCGTCATGGCGTCGCGGAAGGCAGCGTCGAAATCATCCGCGTGCCCGGGGCCTTTGAAATTCCCCAGGCGACCCAGCGTGCCTTGCGCACGGGCAAATACCAGGGAGTTGTGGCCCTGGGTGCCGTCATTTCCGGCGAAACCGACCATTATGACCACATTGCCCATTCCGCCACAAACGGCCTCAACCGGGTCGCGCTCGACACCGGCATTCCCGTCGCTCACGGCGTGCTGACTTGCAAGACGACCGAGCAAGCCCTTGATCGCGCCGGATTGAAATCGGGAAATAAAGGCTACGAAGCCGCGCTGGTCGTCCTGGAAATGAGCAACCTTTTTGCCCATCTGGTGCCGGAACGCCCAGCAAACTGATGGACGGCTTTCGCCTTTTCCATGGAGCGACGACCAGTGGCAAGAATTGATGGCGGGAAATTTTTGTGGTGATTTTTATGACCATGTAAGATGTTTTCTATAAAATACTGAGTTACAGCCCGCGCCTCAAGATTCTCTCTTTCAAGAAATGCATTGATTCCCCCAACCATGCTCACCATTCGCCGCCGTTCCAAATCGCGTGAAGTGGCCCTTCAAGCCCTGTTTCAACTCGAATGCCCCAGGCGCTCGGCCTTTCCCTTTGATGAATTCATCAGCCGCAGGCTGCCAGGCAAGGATCAAATCCCCTTTTGCCGCCAGCTCGTCATGGGCACCCGCGGGCATCACCGGGAAATCGATCAGCGCATCTCGCAAGCCGCGGAAAATTGGCGCATCGAACGGATGGCGGGGGTCGATCGCAACATCATCCGCATGGGCGCCTTCGAACTCTTATTCCAGCCGGAGACCGGTTCGCGCGTCATCCTCGACGAGGCGGTCGAACTGGCCAAGCGCTTCGGCTCCGAGGATTCGCCCAAGTTCGTCAACGGCGTGCTCGACCAACTCCTCAAGGGCATTCCCGCACGCGTCAACGAAATGAAAAAACTCGAAGCGGCCCAGGCGAAGGAGACGACTCCCGCCGGCAAATCTTCGGTCGTCAACGCGGAAGCTGGTGACTCGGGTGACGATATTTCTGCGGATTTGGAAGCAACTCCCGATGCCGTGACGGAGATCAGCCCCTGATGGCCCGGGGTTCCCCATTTACCCGGATGTGTCAGGCCCTCAGCCGCCCCCGAGCGCTAGAACGGGCCGACTTGCACCTTCACAGCGTTTTCTCCGATGGCGCTTATCAGACCGCCGAACTGGCCAACCTTGGCCGGCGCGCCGGTCTCGCCGCCATGGCTCTTACCGACCACGACACCCTTGCAGGCTGGCCTTCCTTCGAGCAGGAAGTCACGAGCGCGGGCATCACCCCCATTTGCGGCGTCGAGATCACCGCAGTCCACCTGGACCGTGAAATTCACATCCTCGGCCTGGGAGTCGACGCCCATTGCGCTCCCCTGGTCGAGGCTCTCGAAGGCTTGCGCCAATCTCGCTTGTTGCGCTATCGGGCCATGGTCGAGCGCCTGATCGCTTTGGGCGTTCGGGGTCTCGAAACGCACTGGGAAGATGCCAGCCGGCAGGCCGCCGAACGGCCCGGGCTCGCTTTGGGCCGCCGCCACCTGGCCGAAGCCCTGATCCGCCTCAAGCAGGCATCGTCGGTTCGCATTGCCTTCGATCGCTGGCTGCGTCTCCTGCCAGAAGCCGTTGGCGAAAAAGCACGCATCGATGCCGCGTTGGCCGTCGACCTCATCCATCAGGCAGGCGGCATCGCCAGTTGGGCCCATCCACCCGAGCGGGATTTCTCGCCTCATTTCTCGGGCCTGCTTGCGCTGGGACTCGACGCCCTCGAAGCCGAATACCCCGATTTCAAAAACCGTAGAATTCAGGAACTGAAAGCGATTGCCAAAGCCAACCGGTTGGTCGTCACCGGCGGCAGCGATTGCCACGGACCAGGTCCCCGGTTTCCTGGGTCAAGTAGCGTCGGTCCCGAGGATTGGGCCGCGATTCAACAAGTCGTCGCAGGCAAATGGGGTGGGGTGCATGTTTCGGGCGCTGTATGAAAAACTCAAGGCCGGTCTGGCTCGCACCCGCGACCTTTTCAGCGGTATCTCCGGTCTGTTCACCGGCAAAGGCCGCGTCGATCGCAATTTCCTCGCGGAGATGGAGAAACGCCTACTCCTCGCCGATTTCGGCGCCAACCCCACCCGCGACCTGGTCAAACTTGTAGAAATGGCGTTCCTCGACAAGGAAATCGGCAAGGATCTGACCGGCTTCGTCAAAACGCATCTGCGCGAGATGCTGCCAAGCGATGGCTTGACCCTCAACGTGGCCCCGTCCGGACCCACCGTCATCCTGGTTGCCGGCGTCAACGGCTCAGGTAAAACCACCTCGATTGCCAAGCTTGCCAATCTTTTCACCAAGCAGGGGAAGAAGGTCGTCGTCGGCGCCTGCGATACCTTTCGCGCCGCCGCGGTCGAACAACTTGCCACCTGGTCCGGTCGCATTGGCTGCGAAATCGTTCGCGGTCAAACCGGCGGCGATCCGGCCAGTGTCGCCCACGACACCTGTGAAAAAGCGCTCGCCCGCGGCCTGGACATCGTCATCCTCGATACCGCTGGCCGTCTGCACACCCAAACCAACCTGATGCGCGAACTGGAAAAGATCCATCGCGTCGTCCAGCGCAAAATCCCCGGCGCCCCCCACGAAGTGCTTCTCGTCCTCGACGGCACGAACGGCCAAAATGCCCTCCACCAGGCCGAACAGTTCTCCAAATCGGTCGCCTGCACAGGCATCATCCTCACCAAACTCGACGGATCCGCCAAGGGAGGCTTCACCTTCTCAATCCGTCAGAAGCTCGGCTTGCCGGTGAAACTGATCGGCGTCGGCGAAGGCCTCGCCGACCTTGAACCATTCGATCCCGACTCGTTCATCGATGCCCTGTTTGACTCCTGATTTCGGCGTTATCCGTCACTCGGCCTCGACCAACCGCCCGGTCCCTGACGATGTATCAACCAATCACGGAGGATATGACTGATGGCGCTCAAGGAAAAAATCCTCGTCACCGGCGGTGCCGGCTTCATCGGTTCCCATCTGATCGATCATCTCGTCTTCCAGGGGCACGAGGTCGTGGCCCTCGACGATTTTGCCACCGGCCTTGCGCTTAACCTCGCCGAACATCGCGGCCAGGTCCAACTCATCGAGGGCTCCGTCGCCGACCCCGCCGTCCTCGAAAAAGCCCTCAAGGGGGTGAAAATCGTCTATCACCTGGCCGCCATCGCCTCGGTCCAGGCCAGCGTGGAAAACCCGCTCAAAACCCACGAGGTGGGCACCACCGGCACCCTCCTTTTGCTCGACCGCGCCGTCAAAGCTGGCGTGCGCCGCCTGGTCTTCGCCGGCAGCAGCAGCGCCTATGGCCGCCCCGCAGAGGAAATCCAAACCGAAACCACTCCGCTTGAACCACTCTCCCCCTACGCCGCCAGCAAACTCGCCGGCGAAATGTACTGCAAAGCCTTCTCCCATTCCTTCACACTCGAAACGGTCATCCTGCGCTTCTTCAACGTGTTCGGCCCCCGCCAGCGCCCCGACAGCCCTTATTCCGGGGTCATTGCCCTCTTCGCCAAAGCCCTCAAAGACTCGAAAGCCCCAACCATCTTTGGCGACGGCCTGCAAACCCGCGATTTCGTCTTTGTCAGCGATGTCGTCCGCTGCCTCTATCTCGCCAGTCAAAAGCCGGGCATTTCCGGCGATGTGTTCCACGTCGGCACCGGCCAGAGCACGAATCTCTGGCAGCTGTTAGAAGTCTTGAATCGTGTCCTCGGATCGGCTATCGAGGCGAAAACTGGTCCGGCCCGCGCAGGCGATGTCCGTCATTCGTGCGCCAACATCGAAAAAACCAGGCAAATGCTCGGCTGGGCACCCACGGTCTCCTTCGAGGACGGCATTCGCTCCACCACTCAGTGGATGGCCCAAAGCTAACAAATCTCGCCCTGTATCCCTGACCTCGCCTCCCTTTCGCTCCAGCCTGGCTTGACATGCCCGGCCCCAAATGACATACGCAACCTCAGGTTCCACGGCATTCAGGGTTTGGGATCAGACCGGCGGGGCGTTCATGTCAGGATTCAGGTCAAAGTGGATGGGGCTGGCAATGCTCGGGGCGCTCGCCGCCGGCTGCGCCACGGGACCGCTCATGACCAACCCGGGCCGTGTTCTGCCCGATGCCCGCCCGACCGAAAACCCAGCCTTCGTCCCCCTCGGGCCTCCGTCCTACGGGTTCGTCTTCGAGCAAACCCTCGACGCCCTCGACGACATTTACGAAATCAGTTACGCCAATCGCTACGACGGCCGCATCGAAACCTTCCCCGTCGTCGCCCCAGGCATCTTCCAGATCTGGAAATCGGGCAGCCCAAGCTTCACCAACCGTCTGCAATCGTCCTTCCAAAGCATCCGCCATCGCGCCGTGGTGTCGATCCAATCGGCCCAAGACGGCGGCTTCTTCGTCGACGTCAAAGTCTACCGCGACCTGGAAGATGTGCCCAAACCCATCAAGGGAGCCATCGGCGGCGCCGCCTTCCGCGCCGACAGCACCGTCGAACGCCAATTCGAAGTCGTCGAAGCCGCCACCGGCAGCAGTCGCTGGATCCCCATCGGCCGCGACCCCTACCTCGAACAACTCATCCTCAAAAAAGTCATCACCTACACCGGCCCCAAACCCGAATGATCGCTATCTGAGGTTTGCCTCGTTGGGCAAACCTCAGGAGTTTTCGGCCGGCTGGAATCTCCTGACTAAGTAGACCCGCAGAAATCCCTACGCTGCGTATTTGAGTGGCTTGCTCGGAGATTTTTGCATGAGGTCGTCGTGATCGAACATAAAGCGCATGCGTTCCCGGTTGCCAGTCGAACGGCGAACCCCTTTGCGAAAGGCGGCTACGAGGTCGCCCAGTGTGGCGTAAAGGACGTTGGCGAGCACGGTGCGTTTCAAATGGCCCCAAAGCCGTTCGATCAGGTTTAGGCTTGGGCTATACGGCGGCAACCAGTAGACCTCGATTTCCTCCCGATGCTCCTTCAAAAACGCTTCCACAGCTTTTGTCGTATGGAATCGACCGTTGTCACAGACCAAGCGAATCTTTTTTCCGGCGTAAGCTGCCAGCAGTATCATCAGGAAGGCAAGAAACGAACTGCCGCACTTGGTATCGGCCAATGTATATGTCAATTGCCCGGTGCGATAGTCAACACCCCCATAGACGACCTTTTTCTCGTTCTTGCCAGGTGCAGGCACCTCTGGTTGTTGGCCCACCGGCGCCCACATCCGTGCCAGGGCGGGGTGACGATGAATCTCCATTTCATCCTGGAAAATCAGGGCGAAGTCCGCATCGTCACGGACAGCTTTTTTTTCAAGGTCCGCAGCTCTTTCCGTGCCTGGGTGAACGCGGCCTCATCGCGCTTGCCTTTCATCGTGTGCTTGGGTCGTTGGTAAGAAAACCCCTCCTGATGAAGGATGCGCCGCAACTGGTCCTCGCTGAAGGAAACCTTCGTCCGCCGTTTTAGATGCTCGTTAAGACGAACAACCGACCACACGCTAAAGCCATAACCCAAATTCTGGGGCGGCGTGGCGATCGCTTCGCGCAGGGCCCGCCGATACCCAGGCGTTGCCGCTGAGGTTCGTCCCGGTGGTTTGCGCGGTGTCAAGCCCGCGACACCATGTTGGCGATAATGTTTGCGGATGTTGTCCACGGTCGCTGGACTGCATCCCAAGTCTTGCGCAATCGAAAACTTCGACCTCCCAACTGCGCTCATAAGAATTATGGTGGCGTTGCGAAAAATCGTCTTTTCGGATGTTCCGAAACGAAGGTTGTCCAAAGCGTCCCATTCCTCATCGCTCAATGTCCATGCAGCCATGGTTGCGTCCCTGCGGTTGAACCGACATCTCCACTTCCACATAGAATATCGGCAACCTAACCGCAGCTGAAGAGCCTATGCGGGTCTACTTAGGTGTGCGAGTCTTCAAGGTTTTTGTCGCCATCCAAAAAAGCGCAGTTAACTTCAATCAGTTAAGGTGAGCGGTTGATGTAAGTCCGCTGATTCTGAACAGTCAATTGCCTAGAATATTTCATTTCATTCCTATACCGTCGACCTGACAGCCTTCATCCATCCCCGCCTGAAAGTTCCATATCGTCCTGGCAAACACTCGTGCATCCTGAAGCCCACCGCATCGAATAGGCTGCAGCCAAAGGCCAGCCGCATACAATGAGCATGCCGAGATCCTTTTCAATAGAAGAGAATCAAGATGCAAGAATCTTCGGCTAAGAATCTTGTGGCGTCTCCCGAAACCAGCCTGCACACGGTGGCAGAATTTCGTTCCCGCGTCGTTTCCTATTACAGGGGCGGATTGAAGTGGATGGCGGCCTTTGCCGCGGGGATGATTGCATTCTATGGCGTCTTCTTCGTCGTATGTGCCTATTTCGGGCCAGAACCCCAACCGGCCCCGCAGCCACTCGCCGGCCCTCTCCTGATCCTGTTTTTTCTGGGCCAATTCCTCGTCATAGGCGCCTTCGGTGCATTGATCGATCGCTCCATGCAAACGGCCGCAGTTACATGCAAGTCCTGCGGAGAGCAACTCGACGTGCGTTACGACCTCCAGTCCGCGATCGCCATTCATTGTTGTCCCTACTGCCAAAACCCCTTGTTCAAGGAATGGAGCGACCCTTCAGCCATCATGGCCCTGACCGGTGCTGCCCACCCGGCCGAGGGCGAATTTACTTTCGCGGATATTAGCGAGGGCGAGAAGAAGCGATCTCAAACGATGAAAATCTGGTTCGCGCTCACCGTTGCCGCAGGGGCTGTCGTTTTTGGCATCACCTTGGCCGCATTGTGGGTCAGGTACGATCTGCTGACGGCAAGGTTCGGAGATTTGGCACCCGAGGTCACCAACCTTATGAGCTTCATCCCCGCGTTGGTGGTGCTCGGAGCCGGCTTCTTCTGGTCGCTTTGCCGCACTCCCGGCGCATTTCCCAGGTGTGGGGGTTGCGGCACCCGAATTGAGGATCGTTCCTTGACACGTGCCACCGGGAATTGCATCACTTGCGGACGCAGAGTGATCCGCGACGCACCGCTTCTTCGGTGCGACGACGTTGCGTCGGAAGTGAATCTGATGGTCCTTGCCGAATTCAACGCACGAGTCCGTCGATACGGTTTGCTCACTTTGTGCTCATTCGGAATGCTTGGCGTCGGAGTCATTGTTTGGTTTCGCCTGGTGATTTGGTGGTTTGGCAACCAGGTGCACGATCAGTCCAAAATCATGGAAAACGTCACGGTCTTTTCTGGTGTCGGCGTGCTACTGCTCGTTTTCATCGGGATCATGGCGTGGCTTGTTCCCAGGCCGCGTTGTCCCCATTGCCAAGCGCCTTTGGACGACAGCCGCAGTCTGGTCCGGGCTACCGGAAATTGCGGCCACTGTGGCTGCCGCGTCCTGGAGTGCCAGCATCGATCGGGGCAGTAGGCAAAGGTTGAACCCGTAAAATCAGCGTGCCGTCAACCGTCTCTAGGGACACGTACAAAATGCATCAATCCTTGGAAGCAAGTCTTGCTGAGCCTTCCAGGCCCCACCTGTTCACGGTGGAGGAATTCCAGTGCCGCATTGAGAGGTATGCCAAAGGTATGTGGATTGGGCTTGCCGCCTTCATCGGGGCGATGGCAGGGTTATACGCGGTTGCCTTCGTTATCTACTTTTCGCTTGCACCAGCGCACGATGGTGCGCCAAATCCGTTCGATTATGTTGCTTTTTCCCTGTTCTTCCTTGGTCATCTCCTGATCATTTTCGGCTTCAGTGCTTGGGGGGATCGTTTTCTACGTCGATGCCGCATTGCTTGTCCTCAATGTGCAAAGCAACTCGAAATCAATACCGACTTCCATTTCGCAATCGCCATCCATGGTTGCCCCCATTGCCACAACCCCTTATTTCAGGAATGGAGCGACCATTCTTTGATCATGCCGCCTCCCGCGGACATGGGCTCCGTGCGAGGTGAATTCACCTTTGCGAAACTCCGCGAGGCTGCAAGCAAGCGAAGTCAAGCGATCAGAAAGCGGCTAATCGTCGTGGCGATTCTGGCCCTCATGGTCCTTGGCATCACCTCCGCCGCGCTCTGGGCGTGGCAAGGTTCGTTGACTGAAACCTTCGGCCATATGGCCGGAGATGTTGCCGACGGCATTCGACTCATCCCCGCCTTTGTACTGCTCGCCATTGGCTTTTTCTGGGCATGTTTCAATCCTCCTGGCGCATTTCCAAAATGCGCCGGTTGCGGCATGAAGTCGATGAGCATCGGCCGCTGCACTCGCATCACGGGGAATTGCACCACGTGCGGGCGCAGAGTCCTTTGCGACGCCCCGGTTCTTCGCGTCGATGACGATCGATCGGATTATCCACGGATCCAATCGGAACAGTTGGCGAAATGGAAGGCTCGGTATCAACGGCGGCTGATTTGTTCCATCTTCGTCATCATGGGATTGGGGACGCTTGGCTGGTTCTGGTTCGTTACCTGGTGGTATGAAATCGCCTGGAACCAACCGGTCACGCTTGGCCCAATGGTACTCACCCATGTTGGTTGTTTCATTCTCATCCTGGTTCTTGGATGGGTGAATCGTCTCCCGCGGCAGAAGAAGTGTTGTCCCCATTGCCAAAGCCCTCTGGTGGGAGGGGCGGACCTCATTCAAGCCACAGGCAATTGCTCGCACTGCGGCCGGCGTGTAATGAAGTCTGCCGGTTCGACTGAGGGGATCGGTTAATGCTGATTCCCTAAAGGCACCGTGTCGAGGGCCGTGTCAACGGGCGCATACAAACATGCATGAATCTCCAGATACAAATCGCACAGAACCTACCGCATCTCGGCTGTACACAGTCGCGGATTTTCGTCGCCGCGTCGCTGTCCATGCCAGAACTCTTTTGTTCGAACTCGCAGGCTTCATCGGGGCGATGACCGCATACTATGCTGTCGTCCTTGCAATTCGCATACTCGTTCCGCCGCCGCCGGAAGGCGCACCGCAAACACTCTATGGTCTCCTCTTGGACATCCTGTTGTTCTTGGGCCAATTCCTTCCCATTGCCGTCTTCGGCTTTCGGGCGGACCGCGCTACTCAGAAAGCCCGATTGACCTGCGCGCGCTGCAAGGGGCTACTGTGTATTAGCGACTTCAACTTCGCTATTGCCATCCATTGTTGTCCCCATTGTCACAAGCCCTTGTTCCAGGAATGGAACGACTGTTCGGACATTATGGTGCAACCCGATGATATGGGGGCGGCCCAAGGCGAATTCACGTTCGCAGACGTAGGCGCGACCGAGAAAAAGCGAAATCGAGCGAAGGCAATTTGGATAGCCATCGCTGCGGGCGCGGCTGCTGCCATTTTTGGAATGACCGTGGTGGCTCTGTGGCTCAGGTCCGACATTTTGAGGATCTGGTTTGGTCCTCATGCATCTGAAATGATCATCTTCATTAGTCTGATCCCCGCCTTGAGTGTGTTGGGGATCGTTTTTATCTGGGCATTCTGGCGCACATCCAGCGCTTACCTCAGGTGTTGTGGTTGCGGCGCGAGGATCGACGAGAGCACCTTGACACGCACAACGGGAAATTGCACGAACTGTGGGCTCAGAGTCATCCGCGATGCTCCGCTGCTTCTGGGTGAGGACGATCCGCCGGAATCCAAACAGCGGGAACTTGCCGCGTCCGAGGCGCGTGTACGTCGCTATGCAATACCTTTAACCTGTACGTTTTTCAGTATCCTGGCCGTCAGTTTCTTCATCTGGGCTCGCCTGGTGAGTTGGTGGTTTGGAATTCCGATACAGGACAAGGTCACCAATATGATCGCGACCGCGACGGCCTGTTTTGGCGTCCTCGTCTTAACCATGACTGCCCTTTGGTTGTTTTCGCGGGTAATGCCAAGGTCATACTGCCCCTACTGCCAAAACCCGCTGAATAGCCGCTCCGGCCTCGTACGGGCAACCGGAAATTGCTCCGAATGCGGCCGGCGAGTGCTGAAGGGCACGAAACGGATAGGGCCCTTGGGAACTGCCTAAACGCACATCTCTGGTGATTCAAATCTGAGCCGTTGAGAACGGGATTTCTACCAGTGAGTCTTCGTAACTGCCACAATTTCAATGGCCAACATCGTTCTCCGTCCCTCCTACGACCGTGAGATCTCAAGTTCGTAACGGTTCTATTGGATTGCTCTCCCATTCACCGATTGGTGATGTGTTCGAATCCAATCCGCACAGTGAGATTAAGACAGTTATGGTGAGCGGTTGCTGTAAGCCAACTGATTATGAACCGTCACCAAAGTAACATCAATCTGAAATAGTCAGATCAAGTCAACTGTTCAGAATTTCAATCTGCCAAAATTGCCCACGAACCCACTGCTGCAACCCTGCTGAAGTGGACCATTGCGCTTCAACCAATCGTCAAGTCGCTCCGCTGCCTCCCACCCCTACGCTGCCTGGGTCAACCCTCTTAGGGGCAACTTCAAGGTAAACGCCGTTCCCTTCCCGGGAGTGCTCTCTACCCGGATTCGTCCCTGGTGCGCTTCCACAATCTGGCGGCAAAGGCTCAAGCCCAGCC
Source organism: Gemmataceae bacterium (assembly GCA_965226945.1). GTDB lineage: Bacteria > Planctomycetota > Planctomycetia > Gemmatales > Gemmataceae > SYLG01. Next base: position 7,397,131 of record OZ245717.1, read on the forward strand.
CCGACCCGCCGCGTCCTTCGCTGTCAGGCTCTTTCGTCGAATTGAACGGTTCAAAGATGAGCCCCAGTTTTTCCGGCGGAATGCCGACCCCGGTGTCGGCCACCCGAATTTCCCCCACTTCGCCGTCGGGATTGACGCGCACGCCAATGCGGATCGTCCCGCCATTGGGCATCGCCTGCCTGGCGTTGATGATCAAGTTCAAAAGCACCTGTTCAATGAGCGCGGGCATCACCGGCGCCTGAACGGGACCGGCAAACGAGGTTTCGACGCGCACGCGGGTTTTCGCAAGATCCTTCTCGCAAAGCGAAAGCACATCGCGGGCAAGTTCGACGAGATCGACTTGCTGGAGTTTCTTGCCGCTGTTGCGGGAAAGTCCCAGCATGGCGTTGACCAGATTCGCGGCGCGTTGCGAGCCTTGCACCACCTTCTCAAGGGCCATGTTTTTCGTTTCAACCTTCGCGGTTGGCTTCAGCGCCAACTTAGAGTAGTTGAGCAAGGTCATGAGCACATTGTTGAACTCATGGGCCATGCTGCTGGCAATGGCCCCCACCCCCGCGAGCCGGTTTTGCAGCAGGAGCTGCTCGCGCAACCAGTCGCGCTCCTTGAGGAGGGTTTCGGCGGCGTGATCGACCTGAGGTTCGTGGCGAGGCATTTCTTTCATGGTCCAGTCGTCCTGATCGGATACTGTGTGTCCAATCGTTTCGGCGCATTCGTCACAATCGGTATCGGAACGGCACGATTGGCCCCTCACCACGAGTTGTCATTTCGCAAGGTTGCAGTGCCGTTCTCCCCGGGTCCCATCCGGTTCCGAAGAATCGAAAAACTAGATAATCTGCGAAGGCCTGCTAGGTTTTGCCTGGGAAAAAGGTTGTGCGGGAGATTGGACACGCAAACCCCTAACAGCTGGGCCTTTCACGGGTAAGGCACTCTGGACGGTGGGCATGGCCGCGCTAGAATGCCCCATTGGAATGCTTTTGCGCACCCGTAGCTCAACTGGATAGAGCGTCGGCCTCCGAAGCCGAAGGTTATGGGTTCGAATCCCGTCGGGTGCATTAGTTAAATCGTTCCGTCGAGCCAGGTTGTGGCAAATCTTCGAAGTCACGCTGGCTTGTATCGCGGCCCTTTCGTCGTTCGCCATCACTCCTGAATCCTATCCGTTTCTCTCGAACTCCGCTCGCATCCCAGTCTCGCAGTTCACCGGCAACTCTGACGCTCGGATCCATCTTTCTGGAGTCGCACATGCTCCGCGCACTTTCCACGGTGTTGCTTCTTTTTGCCCATGCTCAGCTTAAGGGTGGAGAAACCCACCATGTCGTCGACGCGGGCGAATTCAACCGGTCCGTCTCCGCGGCCAAGCCGGGTGACCCAATCCTTGTCGCACCCGGAGACTATGGAAACACCTTTCACTTCCGCGGTGTCCGGGGCATGGCCAAGGAACCGATTGTCATTGCAGCGGCTGATCCCGCCAAGCCTCCGCGTTTCATAGGCAAGACGGCACCCTTGCGCTTTGCCAGCCCCAGTTACTTGGAACTGCGGGATCTGGTCATCTCGGGTTCAAGCGGTAACGGGCTGAACATCGACGATGGCGGCGATCCAGACAAGCCCGCTCATCACATCACCCTGCGCCATTTGCACATTCACGACATCGGGCCGAGGGGCAATCTCGTTAGCATCAAGCTGTCCGGAGTGGGCGACTTCGTTGTGGAAAATTGCACGGTCGAACGCTGGGGAAGTGGTCATGGGCCTTGAACAACGGCCACACGAAGGAAACCGGCAAGAGCAAATTCAAACGAGCCATGGATCACTTGGTGGCCAGTGGCCTCGTCATCAAAACCACCTCTACCAGCAAAAACAACAAGCCGTTCTCCCGATATTCTCTTCCCGCAAGCGAGGTATCTGCTTGAACCGTTCCACGGCACGACCTACCCGTCGATACGCCAATGTGCCCATCGGTGATCGGCTAACTCAGCCCAACATAAGAAGGACCTTGAACCGCGATGCTTATCACAAACCGAGGACTTCTTTCCTGGATTCAACTTCCCCTGTTTTGTGTCCTTTTCTTCGGGCTTTCTCGTTCCGGTGCGCGGAGAGATATGGTGTCGATTGGAAATACGACGACCTCGACCTCGGCAAACGCCCAGCCCTTTAGCACGTCCAGTATTGGCATGGCGCAGTCGTTTTACTACGCAAGTGATTTCACGCTCACCGGCCTGGATTTAAATCTTTATAACCTGGGCGCTTCAAATACAGGAACTTACACGATATGACTCTATTCTGGGAGCTTGCCTTCGAGTGGAATCCAATTGAACTCGGGAACCTGGGCCGGCTTGCATTCCACGAACTCATTCAATGTTGTGTCAGTAAGTGGTCTGAGCAATAACCTAACTAAAGAAACAACCTATTGGATCGGTGTTACGTCAACTGCGAATACAGGAACACAAAAAAAACTGGGCTTACAATAATTCCAACCTTTTTGGAAATAACACAACGGCTACCGATACTGCTTTTTACAACGGAACCACCTGGACCTCACAAGGCACCTCGAAAGCCTTTGGGTTAAGAATTGTGGGCAATACAGCCGCCGTCCCTGAACCCAGCACGCTGATTCTGTTCTCGTCTGCGGCGGGCGGTTTCGTGATCGCTGCCATTCGCAAAAGGTTGGCGGCAAAGCCTGCCGCAGACTAGGCGTCGGCCGCCGGGTTTCTGCTTTCGCAGCGTTTTAAGGAAGGAAGGCGAGCGTGGGGCGTTCGCAGGGGTTCACCTCATCTTTTCCCTGCATTCTCACAACCGGCTGTTTGACGCCGACGGCAGCTCTCCGTTGGCCAAAAGGATCGGACCCGTTTCCGGTTTGTCCGGATAGAGAAGAGCAAGCTGGCGCATGATCTCCTGCGGCGATTCACTGACGCGAATGGTCGCGCCCGCACCGGAGGGGGCGAGATCGAGCAAGGTGCCTTTTTCTCGGTCGCGCGTCGTGATGACGAAGGGTATGGTTTTGGGCACATGCAGCCAGAGCTTGCCCAGGATCGCGCCTTCCTTGGAGAGCGCCGTCAACTCCAGAAACTTCATCCCTGAACCCCTTCCGTGAACCCAACCTCAAGCATAACAGGCAGGCCTGGAATCTCACAGTCTCTGTGTGTCGATCCAACCCTTGCTAACTTGTTAGAAAGTTCTCTGCTTTTCAAGACTTTTGAAGAAAGGCGCACCCCTGGGAAACGCCAAGGAGGCCGGGAGTTTGGGTTCCGTTTCCCTTCATGGTTCGGCTCGGTCTCGGGAATTCGATGGCGCACTGGCCGTGGGCGGTGCCGCTATCCGTTGGCTGCAAAAATCGATCTTGAAGGAACGATGTGCGGTGGGATCGAGTCCGAAATTCTTAGATTCATGGGAGGAAGCTCGCTAACGCCTTGTCGCGAATCGATCGGCCCGGCGGAAGCGCCCATGAGCCTTTCTTATGCCCCCCGATTCACAGCCCATGCCTCACGGATCCCAGCGCCGCCCTGTTGAGTTGTCGCCGAAAACGGTTGAGTTGTCGCCGAAAACGGTCGTGACGCCGATCGCGAGAATCACCGCCGCCCTCGCATCTTGTTGCAATCAAGCCGTCTTCGAAAAAGTCATTGCGCCCATCTCACTGGAGCTAATGGTAACGCTTGGAACCCTGGGAATCTTTGGAGGAATGGGGGTCGCGGCCGCGGGGAAGGGGCCTTTTGCGTTGATAACGTCGTTCACGTCCTTCCTGATCCTGCTGTACGTTAACGTTTTGCTGGAAGGCCGATCCCTTTTTCTGTCGTTATGGCTCTGGATCATTTTCGGTTCTTGCAAGTTGCTCGTCGATCTGTTGATCATTGCGTTTGCTTGGCCTGTGGCTTCTGGCCGCCCAAAAAAGCTCGAGATCGGAAGGCTTGGCGAGAGCAGTGAAGTAGAGAACTCGACCGGTAGCGACGATCGGCGCGCCTCCTCTTTCTTGAGCCGGTTAGGCAAACGCTTCGTGATACCATCCCTGATGGAAGTGGCGTTGACGTTGTGCACGCTGGGGATTTTCGGCGGTTTGGGCGTGCTGGCTGCACGCAAAGGGAAGGGGCACCTGCAGTTGTCCTTCACGGCTTTTGCGGTGTTGTTCTTTTTCAATTTGTTGACTTGCGGGGTATTCTTTCCGGAGACCGTGGTGTTCTGGATGTTTTGGGTTGCCGGAAAACTCTTGGCGGATTTGATTGCGATTGGCGTCTGATACGAAGGAGGGAAATGGATTCGTGACGAGAGGTGCGGGATGGAGCGATGGGGGCAAATGGATGTGGGTGATGATTGGGATTTTTAATATTGGTGATATGAATGCTCAAATCTAATTTGTGGTTTCTGGGTTTGGGCATCAGTTGGCTGGAAATAACCGCTCGACTTAACTCGTTATGATTTATGGTGTTTTTGAACGATATTTTTTAGATATTATGAACTGTTTATTTTTATGGGGTGATGCTCTTTGGCATGGGGAAATTCCGCGGTAGTTTGTGGGGGGGCATTTCGCGATCGGAGTCAAAAGAGTTCGCCCTGGTGGAAACCGGGCCGATCGATCGGTTTTTTGGACGGCCTCGGTGCGAGTGGTCTTTTCCGATCCGCGGCGGATTCGGTCAGTTCTTCGGTGCAAGCCGGCGAGTCTTCGCTGACGCGATTGATGCGCGTGGAGACCTTGCGCGCCGACATCGACTGGGCGGGGAAAGCCGAGCAAAGGCGATTCCAGTGGGCCTCGTCGATCTCCCCGGCTTCCAGCCACGCCGGCCATTCCGATTCGGGCAGAATCACGGGCATACGGTCATGAAATTCACTGATCCAGCCTTGCGCGCTCGTGGTCAAAATGCAGCAACTTTCAAGCGGTTCGTCATTCGGTTTGCGCCAGGTGTCCCACAGGGCGGCAAAAGCAAACGGGGCTTGCCCTGGGTACAGGAAAAGAAAGGGTTGCTTGGCCGTGCCGGCCGTTTTCCACTCGTAGAACCCGTCGGCGGGCATGAGGCAGCGGCCGCGCGCCGTGCGGGTGCGGAAAGCGGGTTTTTGACGGGCCGTTTCGCTGCGCGCATTGATCAAGGGGTGGCCGCTTTTGACGTCCTTGGACCAACTGGGAACCAGGCCCCAGCGCATAGGCGCCGCCCGCCTGTGACCAGACTCATTGCGCACTGCCAGGACGGTTTGTGTTGGGGCGATGTTGTAACGGGGTGTCCAGTCGGGGATTTCTTCCAGTCCGAGAATTTGCACCAATTCGTCGCTTGGAGTCGAAAGCGTGTATCGGCCGCACATAGGTGAAAAATCTCGGGAACCGAAAACTCATAAAGAGCAATCCTTTTCGCGCCTGGCGAAATTGTAGGAGCCTTGCACCCTTGAATGCATTCCACCGCATCTGCGTGCATCAAGGGGGCGTGGCATTGCAAACTGCTACCGATCGCTTCCACTTGCTTGCAATCGACTGCCTGCTCTTGTTAAGATCCATGGAATTCAGAGATCATGCTGAGAAAGTTGCTTGGCCAGGGAAAGCTCCCGTCGCTTAGCGATCCGCTTGCCCGGTCCGCCAGGAGATCGTCGCCATGGCGAAGTCCTCAAGAATGCAGTCGATTTGCCTGGGGATTTTTCCGCTGGTTTTGCTGGCAGTGGCGCAATTGGCCGCCAGGCCGCCTCAGGCTCCGGTCCCTGATGGGCCGCCTTCGCCTTCCCAGGCGGCCTCGGCCGGCGCGGCAACACCTCAGAACATTGAAAATGCCCCGGCCAGGGCCGCTGCCAGCCCCAATGGCCCTCCCCCGGGTTCCATTTCTCCCGATGCTTCCAAGGTTGAGACCGATGCATCTTGGAAAGACTTGCTGCCTGCGGCGCCGCGCTTCGTGGCGTTCAGCGGTCCCGTTCTTTCCGATGATCTTGCACAGGTCCCGGAGATTGTCCTTCAAGAGAAAATCGACTTGCAGCGTGATCCCGCGAAGTGGGAGGGCAAAGAACCGAGGTTCGAGGCGGCTCGTCTATTCGAGAACATCAATCTCCTGAACACGAGAAGGCCCGATGGCTTCCTTTTGGCCTTGATCGAGAATCGGCCCGATCTTGCCGGACTGCCCTTTGCCCTGGGCGATCGGGGCCGGACCGTTGGCTCGATCATCCCGTTATTCAACAAGGCCGCCAGGACGGTGGACCAGGTGCTAGGCACGGTGGCGGGGACGACGCCGGAAGGTCGCGGGTTGACCGTGAGCGATGGGGCCGCCGGGCCAGATCGCCCGGGCCCAGATCGCCCCGGGCCAGATCGCCCCGGTGTCTCTCCCACTCCTTCGGCTTCTCCCGCGGGGCCGGCGCCCGCACCCGCTGTGCCTCAGGGGGCCCCCATGCCACCAGTCCAGGCCGCCTTACCCGATACCACTTCCGGTTTTCCCAGCATGGGCAGCCAGGTGGCCGCGATCAGCAAGATTTTTGAAGGCTTTGCGATGTTCATCACCCCGTCGCGCCCCATCAACGCCGATGAGTTTTGGCGCCAGTACCGGGCCGCCTGCGACACCGAGGACGAGCAGCGAGAGCGCACCGACAAGCAGCAGCAAGAAGGGATCACCCTGGCTCGGATGGCCGCGTTGATCCAGATCCTCGGGGCGCAAACACCCGAGCTTCGCCTCGGGCTGGTCAAGTACTTGAGCGGCACACCCCACGTAGAGGCGACGAAGGCTCTGGCGCGTATGGCGATCTATTCGCGGGAGGATTCCGTTCGTCACGCGGCGATCGATGCGCTCCAGGTTCGCCGGGAGAAAGATTTCACCGAGATTCTTCTTGCGGGGCTGCGCTATCCCTGGCCGCCGGTTGCCAAGCGCTCAGCCGAAGCGATCGCGAAGCTTGGCCGCACCGACCTGATTGGCGACCTCATCGCCTTGCTTGATGCGCCCGATCCGCGCCTTGTTGAGGCCAAGGAAAAAGGAAGCGGCAAGGTGCTCGCGCGCGAACTCATAAAAGTGAATCGCAATCGCAATTGCCTGCTTTGCCATCCGCCGGCCGGTTTGGGCCCGCAAAATTCCAACGCCTTGTTGGCGGAAGTCCCGGTGGAAGACCGCCCGCTGCCGCGCCCCGGCGAAGCGTATAAGGTTGTCTTTCACGGCCAACTCGTCCGTAGCGACAAGGCCTACCTGCGCCCCGATTTCTCGATCAGTTTGCCTGTGAAAGACTCTTCCGCATGGCGCGAGATGCAGCCATTCGATTTTGTTGTGCGGGCGCGGGAACTCTCTGGTGAAGAGGCGGCCAAGTATCGCGAGCAACTCCAACCCAAGGGGCCGGAAACGCTCAATCCTTATCGTCAGGCCGTTTTATCCGCGCTTAAGGCGTTGACGGGCAAAGACGCGGAACCGACGGCCGATGCCTGGCGCAAACGGCTTCTTTTGCCTGGCAAGAAGGGGTAGCGGATGCCGATTCAACCTGAATTTTTGGCCGATGCTCTGGGCTTGGTTTTCGCGGCTCTGTGCCTCGCGGGCGTTTGTATTTGGCACTGGCGATTGTTCGCGCCCATTTCGGGCGATCAATTCCGGCGAGTCCTTTTTTGGTCGCACTGCTTCGGATTTTTTCTCAGTGGATATGTGTATTTTCTCTTTCTCGCCATCGTGGCATTCGAGTATTCCTTCGACATCGACTGGGACGTCTTGGCAGTCGCGGCCCTGCGAACGGGGATCGCTTGTGTTGCGTTTGCATTCGTGATCAGTCTGATGATCAGATCCCTGATGATTCCGCGCCTAAAGAACGGACAGGAACAAGTCAAAGGATAAAATAGACCCTTAAAGGTGATGAATTCTTGTTTGCCATCCCTTTAGGCCAGGAACTGCGCTCAGGCGACCACTTGCTTCCTTTTGCTTGCAATGGATTGTCCAGGTCTGGTATGATTCCCTTGTTTCCCATGTCTACTCCGGTGCGCTTCGTCAATTGTGGAGGTAGTGCTCATGGCCGTTCGCAAGAAGTCGCTTTGGCAAATCTGTGGTCTTTCCGCCCTGACCATTGCCGTGCCCATGTCTGGCCTGACGGTTGAGCCGCAACCCGAACCGCCACGGGCTTCCCCGGGGACGGCGCCCGCCGCTCCCGCGACCTCGACTCCGGCCGAAACCAAATCGGGGTTACCTGCGTTGAACTCTCCGGCGACACCACCCGTGCCCGCGAGTGCCCAGACGGCGGCAGCGCCAACCGGTGCGGCGGTCCAGACGTTTCCTTCGACCACGCCGCCCAACTTTGGCCCAACGGGGCAGCCCACTCCGTCCTCCCAGTTTGCATTCAAATTTCCCGCCAACATTCCCATGAAGGATCTACTTCCGCGCGCGCCCAAGGTTGCCAAGATCTCCGGCCCCGTGCTCAATGACGACTTGACCCAAATCCCGGAAATCTCCTTCGAACCCCAAGCCGAAAAATCTCAGGGCACGGCGCAGGGGCAGTTGATCACGCAGGCGGCCTACCAGCTTGCCAAGATCAACCATGCCAACGGGAAAAAGACCGACGCGTTCATGACTGCACTGATCGACAGCCGGCCTGACCTGGCTGGAATGCCTTTTCGTATGGGCGATCAGTGCCGCACCACGGGGGCCCAGGTTCAGCATTTCAATCAGGCCGCCGAGGCGGTCCGTCGCGCCCTGGGTGGGCAATCAGGAGTGTCACCAGGTGTTCAGCAGGCGGTGGTGTTCACCCAACAAGCAGCCGTTACTCAGGCGGTGTTACCGCCAAGTGTTCCCGTGGCCTCCCCGGTTCCGCCTTCCGTTGAGCCCGCGGCCCAGGTGACGGCGCCAGATCCGGCACCAGCTGCTCCTGTTCGTCAAGCTGCGCCGCGACAAGCGGTGGCGGATCTCGAAGTGCCGGCGGCTGCGCCCGCCCTCGCCCCCGCGCAGGCACCGCCGGTGTCGCAAATCCAGGAGGCGCCACAACTACAGATTGCCATGGTGTCGATCTCGGCAACCGCATTTTGGCAGACTTACACCGCCAACTGCGACCAAGAAGATACGATCAGGAACCGGCAACCGCACGACAAAGAGACGATCGAAATGGTGCGGCTGGCCCGCATGGCGGCCTTGACCCAAATACTCGCGGCCGAATCGGCCGAAATTCGCCTGGGCCTCGTGCGCTATCTGGGCGGCGTCCCGCATGTCGAGGCGACCAAGGCCCTGGCGCGCATGATCCTGTTTTCCCCCGAGGAAGATGTGCGCGCCGCGGCGATCGCCGCACTGAAAGTGCGCCGGGAAAAGGATTACACCGACACCCTTCTTAAGGGGCTGCGCTATCCCTGGCCAGCCGTGGCGAAACGTGCCGCCGATGCCATCGCCAAGCTCGAACGAACCGACCTGGTGCCGGAACTTCTGACGATGCTCGAATCGTCCGATCCGCGCCTGCCGGAGGAAAAGGAATCCGACGGTAAAGTCATCGTGCGCGAAATGGTGAAATTGAACCACCACCGCAACTGCATGCTTTGCCACCCTCCTTCGGGATCGGGGGCTCCCAATCCCAACGCGCTTCAGGCCGAAGTCGCCGTCCAGGACCAGCCGTTGCCGGCTCCGTCGGACGGCTATCGCCAGAGTCGTCAGGACCTTCTGATTCGCATCGATGCGACTTACTTGCGTCCCGACTTTTCGGCAAGCCTGCAAGTCAAAGACGCGCATCCCTGGCCGGAAATGCAACGCTTCGACTTCTTGGTGCGGGAGCGGAAGTTGACCAAGGAAGAAGCCGCCGCCTATCGCGAGCAACTGAAACAGAAGGAAGAAGGGGTGCTGTCCCCCTATCACAAGGGCGCCGTCGCCGCCTTGCGCGATTTGACGGGCAAGGACGCGGCGCCCACCGCCGAAGCCTGGCGCAAACTGCTTGATAAAACGGTCAAGAACTAGTCGCCACGGTCAACTTCAGACAAGGAACCCGATCTGGTTCCTGCTATTGCAGGAACCAGATCGGGTTGTTTTTTTTGGTCTGCCTTGTTCTGTTTCGTTCCTCACCATGGTGGGGGATCGTACGAACGACACCTACTTGAAGACGGCGCGTAGAAATCGGCCATCGAAGAATTTGAGGATCATGTCACGGGGCCGAAGGTGGAGGGCCGCTGTTGGCCGTGCCCGTTCCTCATTGGATCTCACGGATTTGGTCTCCATTTTCTCTCTCCGCGCCTCCGCGTCTCCGCGTGAAAATCGTGTTGCGATGCACCCAGGCAAATTCCTTCCGACCACATTTCAAGCAACCTCGCCACCCTTCTTGGAAATCCATTCCCCCCTTTCGCCGAGGCAGCACTCGGCGAATCTCTGACCACTCGCGCACGGGCAGGCGGCGTTTCTGGGCCATGTGGCTCCCGGAGCGCGCAACTTGGCAAACAGGGCGGCGGGATCCTGATGGAAGATCTTGCGCATCAAATCATACAGATCAGGGTCGCGGGCTCGAAGCGCTTCGGGCGAACCAAAAAAGTACTCCGAAAGCACCGCGAAGAATTCGCGGTCGTTGGTGTAGGCATAGTCGTTGATCCAGGCATGGCGATGAGAGGGGTGGCGCAGTTCGCGGCCTACATATCGCACCCATTCGCGCATGGCCTCATTGGGAATTTCCGCGGGCAAACCGCCTTCGATCACCTCTTGCTCCACCAGATGGGCGAACTCATGAACCCCCACATGCTCTTCGATGGGAAGGTCGCTGAATGCCCGCAAGAGCGAGGGCTTCGACAGGATCACGACCCCGCGCAAATGACCGAACCCAGCCAGACCCAAAAGGTTCTCATCGACGGAGTTGGTCGTACGGTAGTCGGCATCGAACGAACTGGGATAAATAAGCACTTCGCCGAGGCGGGAGTATTCCCAGTCGCGAAAACCAAAGATCGGTACGATGGCGCTCGCCGCCACGAGCAGGCGGACGGTGTCGTCGACTTCGGTGCGCACGCCGGTAATGCGCACCTCATCCAGAAAGACATTCACCATTTGGCGGAACCGCTGCTTTTCGTCCGGTTCAAGCGCTCGATAAAAGCGCACGCGATTTTCGAGGATGGCCTGCCATGGGGCGGTGAACGGCCGGGCCGCGGCGGCCTTGCGCCGCAAGTAGGGCGCGCGCGCCATCCAAAAAAGAACCGGAGCAACCAAAAGCAGTGCCAAGAACACCGGATGCAGCAATCCAAGAAGCAGGCTCGCCGGAAGGATGAGCGCGGCCACACCGAAAGCGCGCCTGCGATTGCGGCGGTCGATTTCTTCCGTGACGAGCAAGACGAAATTCCTTTGCAAATCAGGCGGCCGATACCGAAGGACCGGTCCAGGGTCGCCTTCAAGCCTTTGACGAGATCTTTCCCTGCTGTTGTTATCAGGATAGGCGGGTTGGGGTGCGTAAAGTGCAGTCCAATGGGAGAGAGGCTATTTTGATCCGGCAGAATCGGTGCAGGTCCGACAGGCCCTGCAGACCGAAACGCCTTGTCAATCGAGGAGTTATACCCATGCTTAATGGAAGCGCTTACTGCAAATCGCGCGCCGAAACCGTGTTGCTCGCCACAATCGACCGAGGTGCGGTTCCTCACAAATGAAATCCACCCAAAAGTCGGTGCTTCGCGAAAGTGATCCGCCGCGAGACGGGATATTTAATTGGGGATCCATGGCGGCCCGACAGGATCGGGCCCGGTTTCGTTTGGAGACGAGCTTCTCAATCGGGCGCAAGCGCGGGAAATTGAACGGCGCAGGCGCTACGATGTTTTGAGGAAATCCGGAAAAGCGGTGATCCGCGATGGGGCGCTTTTTGATTTTTCTTTGAGGTTTCTGTCATGTACTTCTTGCTCGGGCCGATCCGCATTTCCAAGAAATCGCTTGGGTTCTACGCCACCTGGTCGGACTCAAACGGCCCTCACGATGCCGTGCCCATTGATACGATTTGGAACGAATGGCTCATGGACCGCCTGACCTTCGATCAACTGATTGGCAAGGAAGATGCCTGGGTGCCCTTGTCGATGCTTTGGGACTGCCCGCAATGGATCGAAGCCGCCAAACATGAAATCGAAGAACTCTCGATCGGTTCGGACAGCCGCTTGATGCCGGCCAATCAATGAATCGGACCCTGACGGATATTTCTCTTTTTGATTGAGGTCATTCGTGGGTTATTTGCCGTCTGTGTTCCACGACGTCATGGAAGGCCACGATTTCCCTAGAGTTATCAAGTCCGCTGATTTATCTTTGCTCGTTCGTTGATTTGGATGCGCTTGCGCGCTGGGCCCAGGCCCAGCGAAATAGGTTGCGACTATCGACATAGCGGCCCAGATTGGATTCAGATCCGAGTACGACCACCAGGAGAGCATCGTCCCCTCTTTTTCCGCTGGCGACGAGGCAACTGCCTGCTTGCGGTGTCGTGCCGGTCTTGACTCCATCGTACCCCTCAATTCCCAAAAGCTGGTTGGTGTTCTCCCAAAGGGCGGTGCGAACCTTTCCGTCGGGCTGGGTCACCTTGCCTTCGTATTTGCGCGTACCGACATAGTGGCGAAACGCCGGTTTTTGCATCGCGTAATGGGCCAGCGTGAGCAAGTCGCGCGGCGTGGTCGTCCGATCGTCGTCGTTGCCCCCATCGCCATAGGGGATGCGGTAGGTGGTCTTGGTCAAGCCAATCCTTTGGGCGGTGCGGTTCATTTCGGCGATGAAGTTGCCGCGCGCATTCTTGGGTGGTCCTTCCTTTTGCGCCTGATCCTTCGGTGGATTCATGGCGGGAGGCAAGCGATCGTTAAAGTGCTCGGCGAGCGCGTTGCCCGCATCGTTGCCCGATGGGAGCATCAGTCCGTAAAGGCATTCGCGAATGGTCAGGCTTTCGCCGGCCTTGATGTCCGCCGTCGAACCGAGGGTCAGGTCCGCGAACGCGGAAAATGTGATCCTTTCGTCCATGACCTTCGGATCTTTCTCGGCCAATTCGAGCACGACCAGGGCGCACGTGATCTTGGTCGTGCTCGCCGATTTGAAGCCGGTGTCGGCATCCTTGCCCCAGAGCAGTTTCCCCGTTTTCCCATCGGCGATGGCCCAGCCCTTGGCCGTGACAGGCGCAGGAGCATTCAGGTCTTCCCGGGCAAGCGGTGTCTGCGCCAACGCAGGTGGCGCCGTCAGCAGCCAGACGAAGCCCGCGGAAATCCAGGTCGCTCTAAAACAACAGGCCTTCATGATCGCATCTCTTTGGTCTTGAATTCGGGACGAGGGCAAGCCGCATCGATTCAACCAGCACAAAACGGCAAGAAATCAGCGGTCGCGAGGCGGGAGCAATCGCACTCTGGACAGCTTACTTTTCCAAAACGAGTTCGTACATGCCGCTGGCGCGCATCGAAGCACTGGTGTGATGCAGCACCAGGGAAACGGTGCTCGTGCTTTCAAACAAGAAATGCTCGGTCTTGCCGGGAGCGACGAGATGTTTGTGAATGCCATTCAGGGTGACGACCACGGTTCCGGGGCCTTCATTGAACAGGATGAGATCATAGTTCAATTTCAGCGTTCCGGGGTAGCCTGTGAGCACACGCCATTCGTTGTTTTTGGCAAACCGAAAGGAGAAGGCGCTTGGCCGCATCTTGGGCTTGGCCACGCCCGTCCGGCCTGGTTCCTCCGCTTCGGGGTCCGCCGCGGGAGCCTGGGGTAGGGGATCGGTGACCCTCCCGTCCGCCGGCAGGGGAACCTGCTCGACGATCAGGCGCCTTGGTTTCTGCGCGGCCGCTTCCTCTTCGCCGGGTTTTTCGGACTCGTCACTTGGCATGAATGAGGCCTCATTCTCCTCCCGGTATCGAAAAACGCTACGGGGGCTACCCGGCTCCTGGTGCGGCCTTCGTGATGGACCGGTCCGTTTGGCAGAGGGCCCATGCCCATCGAATTTGCGCAAAGTACGGAGTGTTTTTGAAACAGGTGGAGTTTAACCTACAAGGTTTTTCCCGGCGCCAGGAAGCCGAATCAAACGATTTCCTCCGGTCTATTTTGCCGCAAACCTCCGAAGCAACCTGTGCCGGGCGGGTGCGTGGCGGCGGCACCTTTGATAAGAAAGAAGGGTTGAGCGACGAAGATTGCGATCGGAGCGCCTTGGCCGAATCTTCAATCGCAAATAAAAGACTTCGTCTCTCTTTTAAATCCCGAGGATGCCGATGGCGATTCCTTCCTTGATGGTTCAAGTGGTCTTTTGTCTTTCCGGCTTCGATCCTGCTGCGGAGGAGCTTGACAAGAAGATTGAGGAAGCACTCAAGGATTTTCCCGGCAAGGTCTGGATCTCTGCACGCAATCTGCAGACAGGTCGATCGTATGGCCGCCAGGAAGACGAACGCGTGCGCACCGCCAGCACGATCAAACTGCCGATCCTGGCTGCCCTGCATGCCGAGGTCAAGGCAGGCAAAGCCGCCTGGGCCGATGTCCTTGAGGTTGGACCGAAAACACGAGCTCAAGGGGCGGGCGTGCTATTGGAAATGGAAGATGGCCACAAGGTCACACTCAAGGAGGCGGCCCGTCTCATGATGGCGGTCAGTGACAACACGGCCACCAACCTCATCATCGACCGGATCGGGCTCGATGCCGTCAATGAACGGCTTGCCTCCTTTGGCATGGAAAAAACTCGGGCGCTAGGCAAGATCGGCGGCGGCGGCCGCGCCAAAGCCTACGGCGAAGCCTGGAACAAACGTGCCGATGGCAGCACCTATGGCATCGGCTGTGCAACCTCGCGAGAAATGGTCGACCTGCTTGCACGGATCGACCAGGGCCAAATCGTCTCCGCGGAAGATTCCAAGGAGATCTTGAAGTTACTTTCTCGCCAGCAATCTCATGAAGGCTTGGGACGCCAACTGAAAGGTGTGAGCCGGGCGACCAAGCCGGGCGCTCTTGATCTTTTGCGTAGCGAAGTCGGCATTTTGTCTACATCCAAGGCAAAAGTGGCGATGGCAATCACGATCGACGCGATGCCCGCCGCCAACTGGTCCGTGGACAACCCGGCCAATTTGATGCTTTCCCGGCTTTCGACCATTCTTTGGGAAGGCCTTGCGCCGCCCGCCCAGGCCAGGGCTGCTGGGCCGTGAAAATTGATTTTCGTTGCTGTCGCCTGCAAATTGAAGTAAGCTCCGTCCAGGATTGCATCAAGGAGCGATGGCGATGAAGCGACCCAAGAAAAAGGCCGGAATGCCAGAGATCTCGCGGCGCATGTTCGTGGCGGCCGCGACTTGGCTGGCGGTGCAGGGGCTTCGCAAAACCGCCCGTGCCGCAACCGATCTCGAATCGTTCATCATGATCGTGCTCGACCCGTTGGCTGGCCCCCTTGCCACGGCTGAAGTCAAGGGGCAGAAGCAGCGCGATTACGAGAAGTTGGGCAAATACTTGGAGGCCTACCTGCCCGGCCAGGTGAAGGTTTATTTCGGCGATTCGCTGATTTCGGTGCTGGAAACGCAAACGCAGGGGAAGGTCGATCTGATCATCGGCAAGGAATCGCTCGTGCGCCTCGAAGCGAAAGAAACCAAAATCAAACCCGTGCCCCTGGCCAGCTTGACCGCAAAGGATGGGGCGACGACGACCGCTGGCTGGCTCGTGGTCGCCGCAAAAGATGAAGCCAAAACGCCGGCCGATTTGGCCGAGCATCAGATTCTTTTTGGCCCACCCGAAAGCGACGAGAAATACAAGGAGGCGCTGAGTCTCTTGAAGAAAGCGGGGCTGAATTTGCCGGTCAAACCGGTGATTGCTCCGTCGAGCACGGAAGCGGCAACGCGAGTGTTGGAAATGGCCAAAATCGGCGACAAGGGTGCCGCATTCATATCGAGTTTTGAAGCCTCGCTGCTTGACGGCTCGGGCGCCATCCCAAAGGGAGAACTCAAGGTCATCGGCAAGACCGAACCGGTCCCCTTCGTGGTCGCCTTCGCCAGCGACAAAATTCCTCCTCATATCGTGGAAGGCCTTACCGCCCAGCTGGTGGCTTCGCGCAAAAATGTGGACCTTTTGACGGCACTCGACTCGAAAGAGGGTTTTGTTCCGCTCAAGAAGTGACCCGTCGCCCATTTGAAGCTCTGTCTTGCGCATCACCCTGGGGAAATTGCCGCATCGATGCTGTCAGGACGGGAATATCCAAGCTGCAACTCTATGATTTTTAGAAGGTTAGGTTTTTCTCTTGTTTTCACTTGATCGATGTAACCCGCCTGGACCGGCCTTTCAAATAAGGGCATGAACACTACAACCCCCCCCTCCTCGGTATGTCCCCAATGCGGCTCGCCCTTGGCGGACTCCACCTTGTCCCTTTGTCCGCGCTGCCTGATGCAAAAGGCATTTCAGGAAACGGGAGAGAAGAAGGGGTCGCGCCCCTTGCCCCCGTCTTTGGCGCAGGTTCAGGCGGCGTTTACGGGTCTGCAGATCATGGAGTTGATCGGGGCAGGGGGGATGGGCGCCGTCTACAAGTGCCGCCAACCCAAGCTCGACCGCTTCGTCGCCTTGAAACTGCTACCCGAGGCCTTGGCCCAGGAAGCGGCTTTCCGGGAACGGTTCAATCAGGAAGGCCGGGTGCTCGCGCGGCTGAATCACCCGCATGTGGTCACGGTGCACGACTTCGGTGAAGCCGGTCCCTTTTTCTACCTGCTCATGGAATATGTCGATGGCGTCAGCCTGCGCCAGGCGATGCAGTCGGGCCGGTTCACCCCCACGCAAGCGCTTTCGATCGTGCCCCCAATCTGCGAGGCGCTTCAGTACGCTCACGACCAGGGCATTCTGCATCGCGATGTCAAGCCGGAGAATATTTTACTCGATGCGCGCGGTCGGGTGAAGCTGGCCGATTTCGGTATCGCCAAAATCATGGGGAAGGGGTTGCCCGATACGGTCAATCCTTCCACGCACCTGACGGTTGCTCCCAATCTGACGCAGTCGGATATGGCGCTGGGCACGCCGGCCTACATGGCCCCCGAGCAAAAATTCACCCCCGAAAGGGTCGATCCCCGGGCCGATATCTATTCGCTGGGTGTCGTGCTTTACGAACTCTTGACAGGTGAATTGCCCAAACCCGGCCAGATCACCCCGCCCAGCAAGTCGGTGGGAACTCCCGGTATCGATCAAGTCGTGCTGCGCGCCTTGCAGCGCGATCCGGAAAAGCGGCCGCAAAATGTCACCGAGTTTCGCACCTCGGTCGAGCGCCTGACGACTGATTCGGGCCGGGTGTACGAACTGGCCCAGCCGGAAACTCCCGCACCAGTCACAGCACCTCCGGCCGTTGCCCCGAGCGCGCCTGCCGTTCCGCTCGCCTACGGCGCGCCTCCTTCGCCCACTCGGGAGTCCGCCTCGTTCACCCCGGCCGCGGGACCGCCGCCCGTCCAGGGTTCTTCGATTCCCTCCATTCCTTCGATTCCCGCGATCCCCCAAATCCCCGCCGCTCCCTTGCGACCACCAGGAGGGCACGGGCCGGCAGTGCCTCCTTCCCACGGGGGGTCGGGCGGCCATAGTGGTGGCAATGGGGGCCACGGCGGTCCTGGTGGAAAACCGCCTTCCAATTCCGGGCCCAACTGGGCGCCGTATGGTGCGCCGCGCAAGGGGATGGTCTATTTCACCAGTCCCGAACATCTTGAGACGAACTACGGCAAATTCGTCGACACCTACCTCGGTTCGGGCGAATTGACGCTTGAAGGCGACACCTTGTCGCTGTCGCAGGTTGCGGGCTTTCTGAAAATTCCTCTGCGCGCCATTCAGGGCGTGGAACTCGGTTATTACCCGTGGACGGCGAAGCCGCACGGCATCCTGTTCCTCAAGGTCACCTATTGGGAGCAAGGCAAGGAGAAGGTCCTGCTCATCACCCCTTTGCATACCTTTTGGCAAGGATCGGCCACCGTCAATCATCAGGTGGTCGAATGGTATCGGGATCTTTGTTCGCGCCTGGGAATGGAAGCCAAGCCTATCCCAGCCTGGCGAGGTTTCCCCAATCTCGGCGGTATCGGGCTCATCCTCTTGGGCGGGATTGCCTTTCTCTTGCTCGTCCTCGCCGTCAAAACGCCCCGCGGCCGCAACCCCGGCGAATTGGCGGTCTCCGCCGTTGTGCTGGGCCTGATCTTCATCTGGCTCTATCACCGCAGGTCACGCCTTCCCGCCCAGGCGGCGCCTCTTCCGGCCGGACCGCCGCCCGTGCAGCCCGCTTCCCGGCCCCAATCGGCCGCAAGTTATGGCGCCCCGCCTCCTCAGGCGCCAACGTATGGTGCCGCACCTGCCCAAGCAGCGAGTTATGGCGCGCCCCCAGCTCAGGCGCCGACCTACGGCGCCGCGCAAGCACCCACCTACGGAGCCGCACCCGCGCAGACGATTCCGCCACAAGTCGACCAACCCGCCATGGCACCCCTGGCTCCTGTCCCACCCCTGATTGGTCCGGACGGCTCGGTCATCGGCACGCTTCTGATCATCAGCATCCTGTCGCTGTTGTTCACGCTCCTCATGCTTCAGGCACACTCGTTTGGCCCAATCATTTTCCTGGCGTTCATGATCCTCGGCTGGATGGTGCTCTTCCCCGCCGGGCGCAAATGGCTGGGCACCTGGCTCTTCTGGCTGACGGCCGGGGGCGGCGTGATCATGGTGTGTTCGGAAGCCAGGAGTTTCGGACCCCTGATCGGTCTGGCAGTCGTCGCTATATGCTGGAGTCTGTTCTTCCGATCCGGTCGAAAATATCTGACAACCCCCTGGTTTTGGGGCATCGCCATCGCGGGAACTGTTCTTTTCTGCCTGGAAGCGGGCTCCCTGGGGCCAGCGATCGGCGTGTTGTTCATCGTGCTGATCTATATCCTGTCCACAGGCAAGAACCCCCTGGACAACTCGCTTCCCAAGCCTCAGGTATGAGCTCCTTCCAAACCACCCGCTGGACCGTCGTCATCGCCTCGGGTGGGGAAGGAAGGGAAGCCCGCCAGGCTCTTTCGGAACTCTGCTCCGACTACTATGGGCCAGTCGTTTCCTTCCTGCGCATGCGGGGTAAGCCCGATCAGGAAGCGCGCGATCTGGCCCACGACTTTTTCCTGGCCGTGCTCGATGGCTCCGGTTTTCGCGGCGCGCGCCCAGAAAAAGGCAAATTCCGCTCCTACCTCCTCGGGGCGCTGCGCAACTTCTTGATCAACCAACGGATCGCCAAGGGCCGCCTCAAACGAGGCGGCCACCTCTTGATTCAGTCGATTCATGGCAAGGCGGATGAAGACAGTCCCGGCTTCGAACCGGCCGACGGCAATGCCGACGCGGTCGACTCCTCCTTCGAAAGGGAATGGGCGATCACGGTTGTGTCGCTTGCCGTCTCTCAGTTGCAAACCGAGCAGATTCTGGCAGGCAACGGCGATCAGTTCGCCTTGCTCAAGGACTGGCTTTCCAACGACAATCCGACCCGTTCTCAGGCCGATGCCGCCGCTCGGCTGAACATGACCGAGGGGGCGATCAAGGTCGCCATTCACCGGTTGCGCAAACGATTTCGTGAAATGATCCGGCAGGAGGTGGAGCGCACCGTTGGCGATCCTTCCGAGGTCGAGCCCGAAATGAAAACCCTGCTCGAAGCCCTGTCCGGTCGGGCTTAAAAGGATCTCTGAAGAAGGAAAAGCATTTTCCACGTGGAGACGCGGAGACGCGGAGTAAGGGAAAAGAGAGTGAAGGCCGGTGCTGAGCATCAGTCAGGGCGTAACGACTCTCAATCAATTTCGAAGACACATGCTCACGCCGAGACGAGCGGGCGCGCAGAGGAAGAAAAAGAGCGGCGTGGGGCCGAGTCCCTAGGTCGGGATTCTCGGCCGCATTGCACTTTCCTGAAGAGCAATCGTCAGACGACTCGGGTTTGGGCCATCGAGCCTCGTTTTTTGACTCCGTGGCTGCGCGTCTCCGCGTGAAAATCTTCCTATCTCAAATCTTGGCCCTTATCTCTTTTCCGCCGCTGCTTTCATATCGGCCAGGCCGGCCTCGAAATCCTTGCCGATCAGTTTGTCCATGTTGATGAACAGGCCCATGATCTTCATCATGGTGGGATTGCGACCAGTCATTGACCAGGTGACATGGGTCGCGGCGCCGCCATGGTCGTCCAGCGAGAATTCGGCGTTGTTTTCGGCGGAAAAAGGGCGAATGAAATTCAGCTTGATCGTGACCAGGGAGCTGGGTTGGGATTCGATGATTTCCATGCGGCCTTGACCGACTTTGCTATTTCCCTCCCATTCGTAGACCGCTCCCTTTCCCAAGGCGGCTCCTGAGTGTTTCCTTTTCAGCGCCGGATCGAGCTTTTCCCAGGGAGACCAGGCCTCCCACGCATGAAGATCATTGATCAAAGGGAAGATCACTTCAGGCGCGGCGTTAATCTCGGTGGAACGCTGGATTTTAAAGGTGTCCGGCCGGCTCAAGGCATACGAGAGAAAGCCAAGGACAATCAGAAAGACAACCCCCAGAATCATCAAGAAATATTCCATGAATTCCCCGCGGCAGATGGGATGAAAGCAGAAAACCAGAAGAGTGAATTGACATTGCTATGGGGATTCGCGTCTCAGAAAAAGCCCCTCCAGAGATCCTTGAAACAACCCCGCGAATTTCTCATTTTTCCCTCCTCTCCGTCCTTGCCAGAAAGGGCCCGTCGAGTTGCCCGGACGGCTTTTTCTGATGTGGCTGGGACGCATTCGGTTGCAACCAACACGGTGCGCAAGACCCACTGGAATCCGCGAAAGGGAACCGTAATCCAATCATTTCTCAACGCGTTTTATTCCCAGACGAACCAGCATCGACCTGGTTCAGCGGCCGACCCCGAGATTCCTTCCATGAGCAAGAACCTCTTCCACAATGTCTTTTTCTCCCTCAAGGAGCCGACCGAGGCCAACATCGCCAAGCTCGTCGCCGCCTGCCACAAGTACCTGCCCAATCACCCCGGCGTGACCTACTACTCGGCCGGCACCCTTGTCAGCGAACTGCGCCGCGAAGTCAACGACCTCGATTTCCATGTCGCGCTCCATGTCGGCTTCAAGGACAAGGCCGCCCACGACACCTACCAGGTCGCCCCCGACCACAACAAGTTCATCGAGGAATGCAAGCCGATGTGGGCGAAGGTCCGGGTTTTCGATTCCTATGTCGATGGCAAGTAAGCACTTTGGCAGGCCCATTTGTTGAGGCGGCCAATATCTGAGGTCAGGAACTGAAACTAGTATCTGAGGTCATAGCCGCCACAGATTTTTTCCCAAGGCCCCTATCTGGGATTGAGACCCGCTCACCCCCGGCTTATGATGTCGATACCTCTGCGGTGTTCGACAATCTGGTGTACTTTTGACGAACCAATGAGCACCCGCGGGGAACCATATAACGGAGCGGCTTGCAAGCCCACCTGAGACTTCGCGTCACTGGAGTGGGATCCAAAAGGCTCGGTTGAGGTTCCCCCTTATTTTGCGGGTTCTCAAAAGCACCGAAACGGCACATGTGGTGGTTTTTCCTCCCGGGCGTATTCTGCAAAATTCGCTTGGCAGGTAAGGGATTGCCGGCTCGATTGGGCTGGCAGTCAATGGAAAAGGCCAGGTGGATTCCTTCTGGGGATTCATGAGGCCTTTTTTGTTTGGGCCTTTTTTGTTTGGGTTTGGGTCGAGGCGGCCTTTGCTCGAAGGATTGCCAGGCTGGCGGTTAAGACGCGTGGCCAGGCTGGGAATTCTCACCAGCACTATCCGCAGCGGTATTTCTCCTGTTTTCGCCAGATGCGGTTCTCGGTTATTGAGTTAGGTCCCACCCGGCCTAAAATAACCCCAGGAGGGGGAACTTGTTTCAAGTTCGTCCCCTCTTTGACTTTGTGAACCCAGGCGGTTTCTATCGTGACTCCCAGCTCCTCCGCGTCGCTTCTTGAAGACTCCCTCAACCAGCGAATCCTCCTCCTCGACGGAGCCATGGGCAGCGAGATCTACGCCCATCAACCCAGCGAGGAAGATTACCGGGGCGAGCGCTTCAAAAATCACCCGATCCTTTTGAAGAACTGCACCGAAATCATGGTGCTCACCCAGCCCGCCCTGATCGAGTCGATCCACGAGGCCTACCTCGAAGCCGGTTCGGACATCATCGAAACCGATAGCTTCAACACCAACTCCCTCTCGATGGAAGAGTTCCAGCTCGACAAGCTCGTCTACGAACTCAACTACGAAGCCGCTCGCCTCGCCCGCCGCGCCGCCGATCGCTGGACTCTCAAAACCCCCAAGAAACCTCGCTTCGTGGCCGGCAGCATCGGGCCCACCAAGAAAACGCTTTCCATGGGGGTCGATGTCGAAGACCCGGGCAAGCGTGAAGTCACTTTCGACGAGATGGTGGAAAGCTACTACGAACAGGTCAAGGGCCTGGTCGATGGCGGCGTCGATATCCTTTTGCCGGAAACCTCCTTCGACACGCTCGTCATGAAGGCCTGCCTCTTTGCCATCGCGAAGCATCGCCGCGATACGGGCAAGATTGTGCCCGTCATGGTTTCTGGAACGATCTTTGAAAATGGCCGCACGCTTTCGGCGCAATCGGCCGAAGCATTTCAGATTTCCGTCGAGCATTTTCCCGCTTTAAGCGTTGGCCTCAACTGCGCCGTCGGCGTCGATCAGATGCGGCCCAACATTGAAGCGCTCGCGGCGCATTGTCCGACCCGGATCAGTTGCTACCCCAATGCGGGCTTGCCCGACGGCTTCGGCGGTTTCACCGGCACCATCGAAAAGATGGCGAACGCACTGGGCGATTTCGCGCGCAAAGGCTGGGTGAATATCGTGGGCGGTTGCTGCGGCACCACGCCCGACTGGATCCGCGCCATCGGCAAGGAGATTGAAGGGGTCGCGCCAAGGCCCAAGCCGAAACACGATGAATTTGCCCGCGCCGCCTACACCGGCTCGGAACCCTTGATCCTCGTCAAGGAAAACCCGTTTTTGATGGTGGGCGAACGTACCAACATCTCCGGTTCGCGCAAGTTCGCCCGCCTCATTCGCGATGGCCACTACGAAGAGGCCGTGCAAATCGCGCGTGAACAGGTGGAAAATGGCGCCAACATCATCGACGTCAACCTCGACGACGGCATGATCGATGGCGTCCCTGCCATGACCAAGTATCTGAATCAATTATCTGCCGAACCGACTGTCGCCCGCGTGCCGGTCATGGTCGATAGCTCCAATTTCGCGATCATCGAGGCGGGGTTGAAATGCCTGCAAGGCAAGTCGATCGTCAATTCGATCAGCCTCAAGGAAGGGGAGGCCAAATTCCTCGAACAGGCGAGAATCGTGCGCGACCTGGGTGCCGCCGTCGTCGTCATGGCATTCGATGAAACCGGCCAGGCCGTGACCGCCGATCACAAGGTGGCGATCTGCGAACGCGCTTACAACCTGTTGACGGAAAAGGTCGGCTTCGCCCCCGACGACATCATCTTCGATACCAACATTTTGACCGTCGCGACCGGCATGGCCGAGCATGACAATTACGCCGTCGAATTCTTCGAAGCGGTCCGGCGTCTGAAAAAGTTACTGCCGCGCGCCAAGACCTCAGGCGGCGTGAGCAATGTCAGTTTCTCCTTCCGCGGCCCGCAGTTTGAAAGCGTCCGCGAGGCGATGAACTCGGCCTTCCTGTTCCACGCGATCAAGGCCGGGCTCGACATGGGCATCGTTAATGCCGGTCAGCTTGTCGTCTATGAGGATATTGACCCGGAGCTGCGCGAGCGGATTGAGGATGTGCTGTTGAATCGGCGTCCCGATGCGACGGAGCGTCTCGTTGACCTTGCCAAAACGCTTGGGCCCAAGGGCAAAGCCGAGGAAAAACAGCTCGCCTGGCGCGATGCCCCCGCCACCGAACGGCTCAAGCATGCCCTGGTGCAGGGAATTGACGAATTCATCGAAGCGGACGCCGAGGAATGTCGGCTACAGGTGGAGCGCCCGCTCCATGTGATCGAAGGCCCCCTCATGGATGGCATGCGCGTCGTCGGCGACCTGTTCGGCGCGGGCAAGATGTTTTTGCCCCAAGTGGTGCGCAGCGCACGCGTCATGAAAAAAGCGGTCAATTATCTGACCCCTTTCATGGAAAAAGAAAGAGAACAGGCCGGCAAGAGGCAGGCGCGCGGCAAAGTCCTCATGGCGACCGTCAAGGGAGACGTTCACGACATCGGCAAGAATATTGTCGGCGTCGTGCTCGCCTGCAACGATTTCGAGGTGATCGACCTGGGCGTCATGGTTCCTTGCGAGAAGATTCTCGACGAAGCCAACAAACAGAAGGTCGACATGATTGGGCTTTCCGGCCTGATCACTCCTTCGCTTGAAGAGATGGTGCATGTCGCGCGCGAAATGGACCGCCTTGGCTTCGAGATGCCGCTCCTCATTGGGGGAGCGACCACGAGCAGCCGCCACACCGCCGTGAAGATCGCGCCGACCTACAAGAACACGGTCATCCATGTCAACGATGCCTCTCGCTCGGTCGGCGTGGTTGAGCAGTTGCTCAAAACCGAGACGCGCGAACGCCTCGACAAGGAGAATCGCGAAGCGCAGCTTCGCGACCGCGAGAATTTCTCGCGCCGCAAGCAACGGAAATTGGCAACGCTTTCCCATGCCCGGGAAAATCCCGACAAGATCGACTGGTCCGGCTACACGCCGCCGACACCGGAATTTCTTGGGCAGCGGATCATCGACGATGTTACCGTGGAAACCCTGGTTCCCTTCATCGACTGGTCTCCTTTCTTCATGGCCTGGGAGCTGAAAGGCAAATACCCGGCGATCTTCGATCATCCCGACGTCGGCACCGAGGCCCGGCGCATTTACGATGACGCGCGCCGCCTGCTCGACCGTGTGATCAAGGAGAACTGGCTGAAGCCGCGCGGAGTTTATGGCTTCTTTCAAGCTTCCGCGGTAGGAGACGACATCCGGCTCGACGATCCGCTCCACCCGGGTAAGGAATTGCTCACCTTGCGCATGTTGCGCCAGCAATGGATGCGCGAAGGGCAGACCGAGTTCCTATCGATGTCCGATTTCATCGCTCCGGCTGGGTCGGGCCTGGTGGACCACTTGGGCGCCTTCGCCGTGACTTCCGGTGCGGAAGCCGAGGAGATTGCACGGAAAATGGAATTGGCTGCCGATGACTACACGGCGATCATGCTCAAGTCGATTGCCGACCGGTTGGCCGAAGCATTCGCCGAATATCTGCACAAACGGGTTCGGCGCGAATGGGGCTACGGCGCAAGCGAAACGCTAACCAACGAGGAATTAATTGCCGAGAAGTACCGGGGCATCCGCCCTGCGGCTGGCTACCCCTCGTGGCCTGACCATACCGAAAAGTTGCCGCTTTGGAACCTGCTCGATGTCGAGCGCAACACGGGCATGCGCCTGACGGAGAGCTTCGCGATGACGCCGGCCGCTTCGGTCAGCGGCATCTATTTCAGCCACCCCAAGGCGCGTTATTTCGCGGTCGACATGGTTCAGCGCGATCAAGTCGAAGACTACGCGAAGCGCAAGGGGTTGCCGCTGGCGGAACTGGAGAAATGGCTGGCGCCCAATCTGGCCTACGACCCCTCCTGAGAACTCAAGGAGTTGGCGATGGCCCTGATGGAATGGCGCGATGTCTGTGCGCTGATCATGTCTTATTGCCGGACCCCGCAACCCACGCGGGGTCTGGTTTCGTCGGTGCCTCAGGGAGCGATTCTGACCGACGCGGTCATTGCCGACATCGATAGTCCCCCTTTTCGCAAGGCGCTCATGGACGGGTTCGCCCTGGCGGGGGCCGTTCCGCGTTCAGCAGAGGGGTGGCCCATTGTTGGCGGCAATCTGGCGGGCCAGGACGACTCGACGCCGCTGGAATCAGGCGTGGCCTGTCGCATCGCCACGGGAGCGAAGTTGCCGCCGGGTGCTGACCGGGTTGTTCCCCGGGAATGGACGCGCGAGGCAGGGGAGACCGTCGTCGTTGACCGCGCAGGAGACGCCGGCGATTTCATCGCCGAGCCAGGGAGCGATTTTCGTAAGTCCGACACGCTGGTATTTCCCGGGGCTATATTCAACGCTGGCACGGCGGCGGCCCTGGCCACCGCGGGAATGATCGAGGCCGGTTACATGGCGCCGCCCAAAGTGGCGGTTGTGTCGACCGGTTCGGAACTGATCGAAGCGGACCAAACGCCCTCCGGTTCCAAGATTCGCAATAGCAATGGCCCCATGCTCGTGGCCGCGCTCAAGGGGGCGGGGGCCATCCCTACCTATTTGGGCATGGCGATCGATGACGAATCGGCTTTAAGCTCGCTGCTTGCGCGCGGCCTTGAATTGCCCGCGATGGTGATCACCGGCGGGGTTTCGGTCGGCGACAAGGATCTGGTGCGCTCGTGTCTGGAAGGGCTTGGCGTCCAGGTGCTGGTGCACGGCGTGCGGCTCAAGCCAGGCAAGCCCTTTCTGTTTGGGGTCGGACCCCGCGGCCAGCTGGTCTTTGGCCTGCCGGGAAATCCAACGAGCTCGCTGGCCAATTTCGACCTCTTTGTGCGCGCGGCAATCTTTCGCATGCGCGGCTACACGAACCCCGGGCCATTTTGGCAGAAGGCGACACTTGCCCAAGCCATTCAGGTGGACAACAATCGGCCCACCATGCGGCCGGTACGCATCGGCAGTCAGATCGAACCCCTGCGCGTCTACGATTTGGGAGCCAAGGGATCGTTTGAAGCGGGAATTTTAGGGCGCGCGGACGCCTGGTTATTTCTTGAGCCGGGGAAGTGGGAGTTGCCCGAAGGAGCGGAAGCGTCCGTGCTCATTGCGTCCCTGGCTCAAGCGTGGGCGGAATTGGGGCAGGGACAACCTTCAGATCGTTAGGCTGTGGACCATTCTTGGGCGAATTTGCACCGGGAATTCGATCGCTTTTGTGGTCATTCGCTCGTTGATGGCGCTCAATGGTTCGCGAAGGTATCGTGAAATTGCTGGCTGATCTGGTGCCGGATTGCACTTCAAGGGTACAAGACGGCCGTTCCTCGAAACCCGGCCGGGATGCTCGGCCAGGTTTTGCTCCCCCGAAAGCGAGTTTGCCATGGACTGGCGCCAAGCCCTTTGCAATCTGCGGACGACCTGGGGCCTTCTCGGCGCGTCGTTCCTTTCGGCGGTGCTTTTCTGGTTGAGTTTTTTTCCCGCCAATCTGGGCGCCCTGGGCTGGATTGCACTCGTTCCCTGGCTCTTGGTTTTGGCTGTCAATGGGCAGGCTCCCAAGGCGGGCCGTCGCCGGGTCCTGGCCTCGGCCGCATTCGGAGGATGCTTTTTCATCCTCGCCTTGAACTGGATGCGAGTCGCCGACATTCGCATGGTCGCCACCTGGTTCATGCTTGCCACCTGGTCGAGCTTATTTGTCCTCCTGGGCGGCTGGCTTGGCGGGCGGCTTGCCGATCGCTTTCCCCGCCTTGGCTGGACGGTCGCCCTCCCCATGAGCGCCATTCCCCTGGAATGGCTGCGTTCCATGGCCCTGGAGGGGTTCCCCTGGTATTTTCTCGGGCATACTCAGCACGACTGGCTGGCCTTGATTCAGATCTGCGACGTTACTGGGGTCTATGGCCTCAGCCTGGCCGTGGCATTGGTCAATGGACTGCTTTGCGATTGGGTTTTGGCCTTGGCTCCTGGACGCGCAACGGGTGAAACGGGCGTTTCTGAATGGACCTGGCCGCGCCTGAGAACCGCCGCGGTCTTGGCGCTGATCGGCGGTTATTTGGTCTATGGCCATCAAAAAATGGCCCCGACCGCCTTCGTCGAGGGCCCGCAGATCGCAGTCTTACAGGCGGATCATCCCCAGGGCGTGCGCATTTCCGGATCGGCGAGTGAAATCATTGCCGATTATCGCAAGTTGCAAGCCGCGGCGACCCAGCATGGCAACCCCTTGCTCCTGATCTGGCCGGAGACCAGTTTCCCGGGAATCGTCGACCTCGCCGATATCGATCCCAACTGGAAGCCACGGCCGGTTCGACCGAATATTCCCTTCCACCTTCTTGGCGCCGAGACGGAACTCGTTTTACCTGACAAGTCCCGCAAACTTTTCAATTCGTCGGTGCTCGTCGATCCGGCCGGCCACCCGATCATCGAGCATTACGACAAGATGCACCGGGTGCCGTTTGGCGAATATGTGCCCTTCAAATCGGCGCTGCCGTTCATGAACCTGCTCGCCCCTTACGAAACGGACTACTCGATCACTTCAGGCGAAAAACTCACCCGCTTCCCGCTTCCCCACGGGCCTGAAGGGATGACCTTCGGCGCGGCGATCTGCTACGAAAGCGGAGATGCCTGGCTCTTTCGCAAGTTGGCCGGCGCCGATGGCTTGCCCGCTGTCGATTTCTTTGTCAATCAATCCAACGACGGCTGGTTTCACGGCACCGAAGAACATGAGCAGCATCTGCTATTGCTTAGGTTCCGGGCGGTGGAAACGCGCCGGCCGGTCATCCGCGCCGTGAACATGGGAATCAGCGGCTGGATCGATGCCTATGGCCGCGTGCTTGCGCCCAAGGCCTTTGCAGATAGCAACGGTCTGGCATTTAATATTTCCGCGGAGCCGTTGCCGACCTCGCGCTGGGGCGAGTTCAAAAAGAAGCCCTTCAGTCTCATCGGCCTGATCCCCGCGGCGGCGGGGTCGAGTTACTATGTGGTATGGGGCGACTGGCTGCCGGCTCTTTTGACGGTGCTTTTGCTCGCCGCCCTGTTCGTGGGCAAGGGGGCAAAAAAGGCGGGGCCGGCCCCCGCGGCCTGATTAGGCAAGCAGGATTATGCAAGCAGGCGCCGGTTCACTTCGGCCTTGGTCACGACGATGTCGGTCAAGCTTCCCGGCCGGCCGTCATGCGGGTAGGTCAGTCGCTTGTGATCCAGGCCCAGGGAGTGGAGCAAGGTCGCGTGCAGATCATGCACATTGACGATGTCGTGAACCGCCTTGTAGCCAAAATCGTCCGTGGCGCCGTGACAATAGCCCTTTTTGAATCCGCCGCCCGCCAGCCAGATCGTATTCGCATGGCGATTGTGGTCGCGCCCATCTTTGCCTTGCGAGATGGGCAAACGGCCAAATTCCCCACCCCACATGACCAGGGTGCGTTCAAGCAACCCCCGCTGCTTGAGGTCGTGCACCAGCGCCGCGCTGGGCTGATCGGTACGCGCGCACAAACCCTTGAGCGAAGCGGCATTGTTGCTGTGCGTATCCCACGGTTGACCGGCAAGAAATAGTTGGACAAAGCGCACGCCCCGTTCGATCAGGCGGCGGGCGACCAGGCACCGCGCGCCGTATTCGGCCGTGGCGGGCTGATCCAAACCGTAGAGGTTTTTGGTCTTCTCGTCTTCACGGCTCAGGTCGAGCGCCTCGGGCACGGCCGTTTGCATCCGCGCGGCCGTTTCAAAATTGGCGATGCGCGACAAGAGTTCGGTATTGCCCGGGTAGCGGCGCAAATGATCTTGATTGAACTGCTCCAGAAGCGCGAGTTGATTGTTGCGCCCCGCAGCGGTCAACTCAGGCGGCGTGGCCAGGTTGGCGACGGGGGAAGCGCCTGGACGAAACGCGGTGCCCTGGTAGAGGGCGGGCAGCCATCCCGATGTCCAATTGCGGGTGCCGTCGACGGGCAGACCGCCCGGATCGGAAAGGACGACATAGGCCGGCAAGTTTTTATTGGCCGAGCCCAGGCCGTAGGTGACCCAGGAACCCCAGGACGGATCCCCCGCCTGAAAACGGCCGCTATGAATCAGCCGCAACGCCGACTCGTGATCGACCGACTCGGTGACGACCGAGCGGATCATCGTCATCTCGTCGACGATGCGCGCCGTATGCGGCATCAGCTCACTTAACTCAATGCCCGATTGCCCCTGTTTTTGAAATCGAAACGGGGAGGCGAGCACATTCCCTTTTTGTCCGGTGAAGTGAATTTCCAGGTCGCCATGGTAGGGCTTGCCGTCGTGTTTCGTCAGCTCCGGTTTCGGATCGAACAGATCCATTTGGCTCGGGCCGCCATGCTGAAAAAGGCAGATCACGGCATCGGCCGTGGGCCTGTGATGGGGAGTCAGGGTACTTGCGGAACTTGCTCCTTCGGCACGGCTTGCTGAGTTTTCAGCAAGCAGGTGCGCTAAGGCGAGCGAACCCAGCGCTCCGCTTGAGCGGCCCAGGAAGGCGCGCCGGCAGACATCCGTGCGAAGTGCGTTCATGGTGACCCGGTCCTGATTCACGAGATTGCTCCGCTTGGTAATTGCTACGCTTGTTACTTGCTACGCTTGTTACTTGCTACGCTTGTTACTTGCTACGCTTGTTACTTGCTACGCTTGTTACTTGCTACGCTTGTTACTTGCTACGCTTGTTACTTGCTACGCTTGTTACTTGCTACGCTTGTTACTTGCTACGCTTGTTACTTGCTACGCTTGGTACTTGGGCGTGGGGCATGGCCAGAAATCACTCCACATAAAGGAAGGCGTTGGCCGCCAAAAGCATATTGCAAAGATCGGTCCAGGCGCGTCCCGCCGCGCCGGGCTTGCCGGCGTATTCTTTTGGTTGTTTCTCAAGAAACGATTGGGCGGCGGCGAATTCTTGCACGCTTGCCTGCCGGCCCCAGGCAAGCAGGAACGCCAGGTTGAGCCGGGCTGAAATATCGGCAGGAACCTCTTTTTCCAGCCGTGCCGCCATCGCTTCGGCGCGCAGGCGCGCAAACTGGGAATTGAGCAGGCTGAGCGACTGCAAGGGCACGGTCGTCGGCATGCGCGCGGAGCAGTTGAAAACGATGGAAGGGGCATCGAAGACTTCGAGGATCCCTGTGACCTGGGTGCGCCGCTGCTGCAAGTAGACGCTGCGCTTTTTCGCGCCATCCACCGTTTCGGCCACGACGACCTCGCCGCTTGGACCACGCGACGTGGGGACATAGGGGCCGCCTGCGCGAAGATCGAGTTCGCCCGAGACGGCGAGCATGCCATCGCGTACCGCTTCGGCATCGAGCCGCCTGAGCGGGAAGTGAGAGAGCAGGCGATTATCTTGATCGATCGCCGCTAGGGAAGGCCCGGGCACGCTCGCCTGGCGGTAGGCGCTTGAATGAAGAATCTGGCGATGGATCGCTTTCTGGCTCCATCCCGACCGGACCAATTGTGTGGCCAGATATTCCAGAAGTTCGGGATGGGAAGGAGGCGTGCCGGAATAGCCGAGATTGTCGGTGGTCGCCACGATGCCGGTGCCGAAGTGATTTTGCCACCAGCGATTGACCGTGACTCGGGCCAAGAGGGCCGACGCGCGCGTGTCGGGGCGGGTCAAAAACTGGGCAAGGGCGAGCCGCCTACCGGTCGAGGCGGTCAACTCGGCGGGCTTGGGTCCCAATTTGGCCGAGTTTGTTGGCTCATTGAGCACCGAAGGAGCGGCCGCTTCCACTCGGGCGCCGCGGTTCTTGTGGATGCCCCGTTCCAGAAGACGCACGTCGGGAGGTGTGGCGGATAAATCGGTGACGGGCGCGATTTTGCCGAGGTCGGCCGGGCGCTTTTTCTCCTGCGCCTGGATTTTTTTGAGGAATTCGCCGGCCGTTTTTCGCCGGGCGGTCTCCGCTTCGCGCGCCGCGGCGGGAAGGTCCATTGAGTCGATACTCGATTCGATTCGGACATGGGCCACATCGAAGCTGCGGCCGCAGCAGAGCGCGAATCCGAAGCCGCCATCGGGAAGATCGGCAGCCGTCAGCTTGTGCGTGTTCGGCTCAGGAACTCCATCGACCAACTGCGCGAGTTCAAATTTGCCGTTGCCGATGTTGGTGATGCGCACGCCGTAGTGATGACCGGCCGTGTAGCCGCTTTGACCGATCGCACCGGGCTGGGTGGAATCGGCCCCGGGATAGTCGAGGTAGATTTTGGCCTGGCCCGAGGCGGCGCCATCGAAAAGGATATTCCCCCCTTTCGCCTCTTTTTTGTCGTTGTAATCGCGGAGCGCAATCAGGTATCCGACATAGGGCGCCCCCTTCACTAGATTGAAGCTCGCCTGAATCCAGGCGCCTTTCTTGGCGGGAGTCCAGTCGAACGAGGCACGAGTCGAAATGGCCCGGTCGCCGGGCCCGCCCGATTCCACCAGGTGAAGCACCCCTTTTTCCAGATGAGCGCCAGGAGCTTTTGCCGAATCGATGCCCACGGCCGGTTGGCCCAGCGGCTCGTTATCTTGAGGGGCCATGTTCGACCAGTGCGTGGCCAGCTTGTCGCCAGAGTTCTGAAAATCGTCGGCGAACAAGACATGTGAAGGTTCCGGGTGGAGCCTGCGCCATTCGCGAAATTCGCCTTGCAGAGCTGCGAGTTCTTTTTCGTGCCTAGCCAAGGCCGTTTCGTGACTCGCCAATTCCGCGGGAGAGGCGGCCGCCATCTGGCGATCCTGCGTCTTCTTCCATTTCTCGACATTGAAGGCGGGATAGAGCACGGCCTGGAGGCTGTAATAGTCGGTTTGCAAAAACGGCTCGAACTTGTGGCTGTGGCAGCGGGCGCACTGGAAGGTCATGCCAAATAACGAGGAACCCATGATCTGGATCGTGCCCTCGAGCACCGCATATTTATCTGCGCGAACTTCGTCTTCATTGCCGTCGCTGCTATCGGTGCCGTCGGGACTATTGCGCAGATAGTGCGTCGCGGTGAGCAGTTCGATCGTGCGTGCATTCAGTTCCCCCTTGGCACGATGCCCGGCGATTTCATCGCCGGCCAACTGTTCGCGGATGAACTGGTCGAACGGCATGTCATTTTGAATCGCACGAATGACATAGTCGCGGTAGCGCCAGGCAAGGGGCCGGTCGGTGTCGGCGTTGAAATAGCCGTTGGAATCGGCGTAGCCGGCGGCATCGAGCCAGTATTTGCCATAGCGCTCGCCATAGCGAGCGGAGGCAAAGTAACGCTCGACCATCTCCTCATAGGCTTTGGGACTCTTATCCTCTTGAAACTGCTTGATCTCGGCCGGTGTGGGAGGCAGGCCGGTGAGGTCAAAGCTGACGCGACGAATGAGCGTCAGTCGATTGGCTTCCGGCCCGATTCCAAGGCCGTGCGCTTCGAGCTTTTTTTGCAGAAAGGCATCAATTGGCGTGCGCACACGCGAGCCGTCTTTCACCTTGGGCACAGCAGTGGGTGCCAATTTCTGAAACGCCCAGTGCTCATCGCCATCGGGCTTGGCCGCCACCTGAGTGGGCAATCCGGGAGCGCCCGCCCCGATCCAGCGGCGAAGCAGGTCTTTTTCCAGCGGGCTTAAGGGATCCTCGCCCTTGGGCATCGAATCGTCGGCAACCAGGTTCCAGAGAAGGCTTTGGTCGGGGTGGCCCGGTTCGAGAGCCTTGCCGGTTTTGCCTCCACGGACGATCCCCGTGCCCAGCGCCAGGTTCAGGCGGGCATCGGTCTTGGCCGGGCCGTGGCATTTGACACAGTGGTTTTTCAGTAGCGGCGCGATGTCGGAAGCGAAATCGGGCACCGGTTTTTCCGATGCCGAATTCTCAGAACCGAAGGACGCCCCAGTCTCTGGCGCAGTCGGCGCTGCCGGCGCAAGAGCTGCTGCCGACGCAAGGGTTGCGATCGCCACAAGCAGTGCCGCGACCAAAACGGAAGCGGCGGCCGCATGGCGAGGTCTGTCGGGTTTTCCAAGCGGGAGAGCAATCATCGGAAGGAACCCTGGGCCCGAAAAAAACTGAGGCGCGACTTGAAGAAGAGAGTGGGGGGATCAGGGTTTCGGGGTGGCCGTTTCCTGATAAAAGATTTCGAGCCACTTGCCGTCGCGGCGGACATAAAGCGAGGACGATTCGATATTGGTCATTTTCATTTCCTTGCCTTTGTGTTTTCCGGCATAGTCGAGCCGGTAAAGGATCATCACGGCCCCTTCGTTGATGCGAAAGAGGGTCACTTTTCCCATCTTGTAGCTGGTGAGTTCAAAATTGTCGAGATTGCGGATGAAGGCGGCGCGGTCGGCGGTGGTGCCGTCGGCGAAGAAGCCCTTGAATTCCGGTGCCATGTAGGTGCGGAAAAACTCGCCGTCTTTTTTGACGGCGGCGTCCCAGCTATCTTTTTCCAGCTTGGAAAGTTGAGCTAAAACCTTATCGTCGTCGAGGTGATCCTGAGCGCGCAAGGAACCTGGAGAAACGAAAGAAACGAAGCCGAGCAAGATCATTGCAGGCAGACGCATGGTAGGTAGTCCTCTTTGGCAAGGAATTTAGGCTGGACAAATCACCGTTCCGCCAGTCCGCTCTTGACGGCCTTGGGGAGCACGGTTAGCGATTCCTGAAAGGAATCTTCGCTCAACTCCTGATAAGGTTTTCTCAAGGAGGGGATCCTCAAGAAAGTGCTCTGAAAGGAGACGAGAGAATCTCCGTGGGCTTTCTCGCCCTCTTTCTGGCATGCCGGCACCGGTTCCTTTTTGATTTTACGAGGGATTTGGCAAAGGCACCCTCTCTGGAGAAGAAAAGGACCCCTGCTCGCCGATGCTGATCCAGGAGATCGGGGAGCGTTTTTCGAAAATCCCGCCCAAGAGTCTCTGTCCCCATAGGAAAGATCCATGCCCTCAGAGAATGGGGTCCTTCCCCCGTTTCTTTCCTCCAGAACTTCTCCGGGCCATGCACCATGAATGCCGCCACTCTTTTTTTCCTGGCAAATCGAACGATTGCAGGCCTGACCTTCACGGCGGTCCTTGGGCTTTTTGCCCTGCTGAAACCGGTCGGGGCGGCTGACGGCGCCGAAGGTGCCCATGCTCCAGTTTCGGTATCGTCGGCCAAGGCAGAGCTCAAGGTGGGGGTAAGCGAGGCAATCATCACGCCGCCGGTCGGTTATCCGTTGGCCGGCTATTACCATGAGCGGCTTGCCAAGGGCACGAAGGATCCGCTCAAGGCCAAGGTCATGTACCTGGCCGAGGGAGCCACCGAGGCAGTCGTTGTGGTTTGCGATTTGACCGGAATCGCCTCCGACCTCACTTCGGAAGTGAGGGAGAAGGCCTCGCGGGCAACGGGAATCAAAAAATCGTCGATCGTGGTCTGCGCGACGCATTCCCATACCGCACCCGACTACAGCAAGGAATTATGGACCATTCTCGGGGCGAAAAAAGGCGCAGAGAAATCCAAAGCGATAGAGAGCGAGCGGCCGGCGTTCATAGGCGGCGCGATCGATGCGATGGTCGAGGCCATCAAGGAAGCCAAGACCAAGGCCGTGAGTGCGCGACTGGCCATCGGTGTCGCCGAGCAAAAGGAACCGGTCTCGTTCAATCGACGATTCGTCATGCGCGACGGCAGCGTCAAGACCTGGGCCAATTTCAAAAACAAGGAGGTCGTTCGCTCGGCGGGGCCGATCGATCCTTCCATGCAGGTCGTGACCCTCGGATCGGCCGATGGGGGGAAACCACTGGGGGTTTTCTCGAACTTTGCCTTGCACCTCGACACGGTGGGCGGGCTGGAATGGAGTGCCGATTACCCTTTTTACCTGGAACAGGCGGTACGCAAATCGCAGGGAGAGCAGGCGATCTCACTTTTCGGCCTCGGCTGCTGCGGCGACATCAATCATGTCGATTCTTCAGGCGGACCGGTCAATAAGACCCCGATGATCGGCCGGAGTTTGGGAGCGACCTTGGCGCAGGCGATCGACAGCGCCAAGCCGATCCGCGACCCTGGGCTCAAGGTGTTTGTCGAGGAGATCAATCTACCGATCTTGTCGGTTTCACCTTTGGAAGTCTTGCGCGCCGCCGAAATGCTCAAGGGGATGCAGAGCGGCGCCAAGGTCGATTTTCTCGAACAGGTTGAAGCCTACCGCACCTTGATCCTGGGCCAAATGCTTTATTCGTCAAGTCAGACGGAATCGGAGAAATTGCTGGGCTGGGGCTTGAGCCGCAAGTTGCGCGGAATCGGCAACACCATTCCGGTGGAAGTGACGGTTCTGGCCTTGGGGCCCGACCTTGCCTTTGTATTCTTGCCCGGCGAAGTCTTTGCCGACATCGGCCTCGACATCAAGAGGGGTTCTCCCTTCAAGGCAACCATTGTGGTCGAACTTTCCAACGCCGTGGAAACCGCCTATATCCCGACGCGCGGTGCCTTCGCCCAGGGCGGGTATGAAGTGATCAACTCGATGGTGCGTCCTGGCGCGGGGGAGAGACTTGTGGAAACGTCGCTCAACCTTTTGCGCAAGGCGGCGACGGAATTGCATCAAGCAGGGGCGAAAAAAGAATAGTTGATTTTTTTCAGAGTGATTCGCGGTTTTTTAAATGGTTCGATCGCTCTGTCGCCGATCTCAAGATTGCCGATCCGCAGTTGAGTCACGCAACATTCCGGTCTACGGCAGAACCCCTGAAGGCGGGTACCTGCTTTGCAGTCTCGGTCCTGACCCAATCGATTCCAAGGGCCAGAGCCGAGAAGGAGATTTCGATTCCGACGACATCGTAATCAAGTTGCCCTTGCCTGCGGCGAAGTAAGCGCCCCAAGAGAAAATTCAAGCCATTTACCTTCCACCGAAGACACCAGAAAAATCGTTGTAAAATACCGTTCGCGAGTTCAACCAAGTCCCCTCCTACTACCTTGGTGATTTTCTCCATGCGCTCATTCAAGATGGTCCTCTTGGTCTCGCTGCTCTGCGCACTGCCAGTGGGGCTATTTTGGTTGGTGGGATTTCTCATTCCTTCAAAACCCCTGCGATTTCCCTCGGGGCATTATGCGCCGCGCTTCCCCATCGCGAGCGATACCACCTACATCACCGATCCGATCGACTCGGAAGGATATGTCGATTATGTCGAGGCACTCAATCGGCGCTTTTCCAAGGGGGTCGATTCCCAAAGCAATCGGATTGTGGCGCTGCTTGAAGCGCTGGGGCCCCAGCCCGATCGTTGGCAGGATTACCCGCCGCGGTTCTACGAATGGCTCGGTGTGCCTGCGCCCGCGGCAACGGGAGACGATCTGATTTCGCTCAAGGAATTCTTGGAATCGGATGCGACCCTCGATGCCGAAAAGCGGTCCGAAATTCTGAAGCAGTTCGAGGCCATTTGCGATCGCCGTCCGTGGCAGGGGCCAGATCATCCCCAGATCGCCGCCTGGCTTGAGCGAAATCGGGTGCCTCTGGAAAAGGTCATTCGCGCCATGCAAAAGCCGCAATACTTTCATCCTGTCGTGGCTCGAGAAAATAGCATTGCGGCTGGACGCGTGAATGTCATGGCCTCACTGCTTTATGAAGTTCCACGCGAATTGACGAATTTTTTCGTTAGTCGGGCCATGCAGGAAATCGGCAAAAAGGACTACCAGGCGGCCAAGAAGAGCATTCTAAACGGTGTGAATTGTCTGCATGGATTTAAGCCGCTCTTTATCATCGATTTGCTGATTCTCCGTGGCATGGAAGTCAAGCTTTACGGGGCGCTGCACCTGCTCCTTGAGCAGGCTCCGTTTTCTCTTCAAGAACTGGAGGACTTGCAACGTGCACTTGACGCGGTCGAGCCTTTTCCGCCCTTGCACGATCTTGTGGATGATGTCTGGAGGCTGGCAATACTCGACGAAGCCATCACGATCAATCAGCTCGGTGTGCTCAAAGAGCCGTTTGATTTTGGTCTATCTCGGTTAGACGGAGCATTCTCAGGAAAAAAAGACGAAACCATAAGAAAAATGATCCGTGTTTCGATGATCGACCAAGAGGATATGTTGAGGACGATCAATTCTTGGCTCGATCAGGCCGTTGCCGACTTGAAGATTGCCGATCCGCATTTACGCCGAGAAGCACTCAAAGCGGCCGAGAAACGATGGAAGGAGAAGGTTGTCAGCGCCCTGGAGGATCTCCATCGCGAATCTCAGTCCTGGTTGGTTGGGTCAGCCTCCGGCAAAACCATGACTCAAGTGGTCGGGCTCGCCATGGTCCAGGCCGCGGCCTTCACTCCGCGGTTCGCTCAAGAGCATTTGGACAAGGCCGAGGAAAAAAGGCGGCTAGTATTGACCTCGATCGCATTGGCAAAGCATCGCGTCAAGACGGGGCAGTACCCCGAAACACTGAATGCTCTGGCGCCCAACTTCATCCGTGCCGTTCCTCCCGATCTTTTTTCAGGTCTGCTACCCTTGTACGTCAAACAGGGTGATGGCGGGTATCTCCTTTACAGCGTGGGGCCAGACCGGGTGGACAACGGCGGCCGAGGCGAAGATGACATTCCCGTGGCGGACGACATCGCGGTCAAGTGCCCGGCACCGTAAGTGAAATAGGATCGCTAACCCATCCGAAGGCGCGCCTTCCGCGGCAGAAGGCCTCAAGCCTCGAAGAAACCGGATCGTGCCGCCGTGCTTCCACCGGCGTTTCCCTTGCAACGGCCTTAGGCGAGCATCCGGCTCACGGCCTTTGCCATGACGACCTCCTCATTGGTGGGTAACACCCACACCGAGGTTTTCGCACCGGTTCCAGAAATCA
Organism: Gemmataceae bacterium; assembly: GCA_965226945.1. Taxonomy (GTDB): domain Bacteria; phylum Planctomycetota; class Planctomycetia; order Gemmatales; family Gemmataceae; genus SYLG01. The sequence continues at coordinate 7,435,325 of OZ245717.1, forward strand.
TGGCGGCGTTCGCTTTGTTCGCCTGCTCATCGAATTCGATGCCCAAAAATTCCAGTCCCTGGCAGATGCGCTGGCGCAGCCTTGGTGCATGCTCCCCAATCCCGCCGCTGAAGACGAGCGCGTCCAGCCCGCCAAGAGCGGCCGCAAGCGACCCAATCGTCTTTCTTGCCTGGTAGCAAAAGAGCTCAAGCGCAAGCGCTGCATCCTGGTTGGCCGATTCTAGCTTTTCCAGATCGCGCGTATCGCCGCTGATACCCGAGACGCCGAGCAGGCCCGATTGCTTATTGACGAGTTCGTTGAACGCCTCGGCGCTCATCCCCTCGGTTTGCGCAAGGTAAAGAACGATTCCCGGGTCGATGTCGCCAGTGCGGGTTGCCATGACGAGACCCGCGGCCGGCGTAAAAGCCATGGTCGTGTCGATCGGCTTTCCCCCATGTACGGCGGCCATGCTTGCGCCTGCTCCCAGATGGGCCAGGATCACTCGACCATTGGCCAGAGCGCTGCCGGCCAGTCGGTGCAGTTCGGCGAGCAGGTACTCGTATGAAAGCCCATGAAAGCCATACTTCCTCACCCCGGCGTCGTGGTATTTGCGAGGCAAGGGCAGCCGCTTGGCCACTTCAGGCATTTCCTGATGAAAGGCGGTGTCGAAGCAGGCGATTTGCGGGATGTTTGGCAAAGACCCGGTCAGGGCGCCGATCAGGGCGATTTGGCCGGGCAGGTGATTGGGATCGAACGGGCTGATCCTTGCAAGCTCGGCGAGCATCTCCGGGGAAATGAGCTCAGGCTGTACGAAACGGTTGCCTCCATGGACGATCCGGTGGCCGACCCCGGCGATTTTCCCCAAGAGGCCATGGGTCCCGAATTCTCCCAGAAGAACCTGAATCGCTGCACGGGCATCGGGCGCAACGACCGCCTTGGCAACGCCGGCGCCCCAGGGACCGGTGCCGAAAATGAGTTGCGAGCCGGATTGCGCGATCCGTTCGATGCGTCCGCTGCCTAGTCGTTTTGGCAATGGCGAATCCTGGCCGGTTGGCCTGGCAAATAGGCCAAATTTCAGGCTCGACGAACCCCCGTTGATGGTCAGAATCATGATCTTGGCTCCTTGGTTTTGGCGCAGAGGGTGACAGGTTTGCCGGTGCGTGGACGACGAGGCTTGGGCGGGGATGGTGGTCGTGCCGCGGACAGGACCGCGGATTCGATCAGCCTGAGTTTTTCCCGCCGCGTCAGGCGCTTCATGGCGGCTTCGCGCCGCAAGGCATCTGAGCGAGTTTCTAGCGATTCCTGATAGACAAAAACCACGGGCAGCCGGGCGCGCGTGTAGCGGGAAGCCTTTCCTTTTAAGTGCTGATCGAGTCGCTTTTTGGGCGCGTTGGTGATGCCGGTGTAAAGAGAGCCATCGGCGCAGCGCAGCATGTAAACCGTCCAGGATGCCTTGTCCTGGCTTTCGAGCATAGGGGGCACGGGGCCTTCGGGTTGGATAACGGTTGACGGTGGCGCCGATTCCTGGGTGGAATCGGCGCATCGAGATGTTTCATCCAGAAGCTGGCGGCGTGACATGTTAGGGATGGGTATAGGACCCGAACCGCTTTGCGGGCCTCTTGCCGGCAAGGATCCCGCCGGCCTCAATGACCCCCATCTTGCCGGATCGATCGGGTAGGAAAAATTTGCCAAAATGCAGTGGCCGTACGGGCAGATTTCTCCGATTGCTGCGTTTCCCTTCGATAGGATTTTCCCTAGGTCCAATCGCTCAAGTATTTCCGCCCGCGGCCAACTCGTTTTGGCGTAAATCCTCTGGCGATTTTTGGCCGATTTTCCGGATGTTCGCGCTCAGTTGGGAAGATCCATGAAGATGAATTGGGTTCGGTCGATGGCAATTTTGGCGTTTGGATTGTTCATGCTCACCCCCCTGGTTACGGCGCAAGAGCCGGACGAATGCAGCCACGCCAATCCCGAACAGATCCTGGTGCGCCACCTCGATCTCGACCTCTCCGTTCATTTCGAAGACAAGATCCTGAAAGGGACCGTCGTCCTCGATCTTCAAAGGAAAACCAAGGAGCCCACGGCGCCCCTGGTGCTCGACACCCGAGGCCTGACCATCCGCTCGGTGGAAACCACGGTCGACAACACGACATGGCAGCCGGCCCGCTTCGCATTGGGGAAAAAGGATCCCGTTTTGGGTCAGGCCCTGCGCATGGAAGTGCCCCAGACCGTGACCAAGGTGCGTGTGGCCTACGAGACCGGTCCCGAATCGTCGGCGCTGCAATGGTTGGCCCCAGCCCAGACGGCGGGCAAACAGCAGCCCTACCTGTTCACGCAGTCGCAAGCAATCGATGCCCGTAGTTGGATCCCGCTGCAAGACACGCCTGGAGTGCGCTTCACCTACAACGCCCGCGTGCGCACGCCCAACGGCCTGGTTGCCGTGATGAGCGCCGGCAACGACCCCAAGCAAAAACGCACCGGCGACTATCGCTTCGAGATGACTCAGCCGATCCCGTCGTACTTGATGGCCCTGGCCGTTGGCGACATCGAGTTCAAGGCCATTAGCCCACGCACCGGGGTCTTCGCCGAGCCCTCGGTGCTTGCCAGGGCCGCCGCCGAATTCGCCGATGTGGAACAGATGGTCCAGTCGTGCGAAAAAATGTACGGCCCTTACCGTTGGGGCCGCTACGACGTGCTCGTCATGCCCCCCAGCTTCCCCTTTGGGGGCATGGAGAATCCACGCCTGACCTTCGCATCGCCCACGACCCTGGCGGGCGATAAAAGCCTGGTTTCGCTTTTGGCGCACGAACTGGCCCATTCCTGGTCGGGCAATCTCGTCACCAATGCGACCTGGCGCGATTTTTGGCTCAACGAGGGTTTTACCGTCTACCTGGAACGGCGCATCATGGAACAGGTCTATGGCAAGGGCCGGGCACAAGTCGAAGCGGTGCTTGGCCGCCGTGACCTCGACCGGGAGTTAACCACGTTGCCCAAGCCGGAGCAGGTACTCCATGTCAAACTCAACGGGCGCCATCCCAACGAGTCGCTGACCGAAATCCCTTACGAGAAGGGCTGCCTGTTTTTGACCCACCTCGAAAAGGTGTATGGCCGTGAGCGGCTCGACGCCTTCCTCCTTGGCTATTTCAAGAACTTCTCCTTTCAGAGCATCACGACCGATCAGTTTGCCGCCTACCTGAAAAAGAACCTGCTCGATTCCGATGAGTCGCTTGCGGCGAAAGTCCGCTTGAACGAATGGCTCAACGAACCAGGCTTGCCCCAGGACGCTCCCAATCCTCAGACGGAAGCTCTGGGCAAGCTCGAAGTGAAAGCCGCCCAGTTTGCAGAAGGGAAGATCACCGCCGACGCGCTTGAAAGCAAGACTTGGTCGACTCAGGAATGGCTGCATTTTCTACGCAGCCTGCCCGTAAAACTGGGGCAAGACAAGATGGGGGCGCTCGACCAAGCCTTTGGCTTGAGTGCTTCAGGCAATTCGGAAATTGTCGCCCAATGGCTGCAAATGGCGATTCGCAATCGCTACGAAAGCGCCTACGGCCGGCTCAAGCGTTTTCTAACCGAACAAGGCCGGCGCAAATTCCTCAAACCGCTTTACCAGGAACTGGTCAAGTCGCCCGAAGGAAAAAAGCTGGCGCTCGATATCTACGCCGAGGCGCGCCCAGGCTACCATCCGGTCAGCTCCGAAACGATCGATGGCATCCTGGATTGGAAAGCGAATCAGCCGTAATCGCAAGGGCTTTTCGAAATCCCAAGGCTCGAAGCGGAACGATACTGGATTTTTGTTTCCTTGTTTGCCGCATCAATCACCCTGTTGGCCCACTTGAACTCAATGAGGTGTCCCATGAAAGGACCGATTCGTCTCTCAACCTTGTTGCTCTTTGCCAGCCTTTTCCCCGGGTTGGGCATGGTGCAGGGCCGGGAAATTTGGACCAAGGAAAAGGCGGTCGCCTGGAAGGCGTCGAAGCCGTGGTTGGTTGGAGCCAATTACCTTCCGTCAAGCGCGATCAACCAGTTGGAAATGTGGCAGGCTGAATCGTTCGATCCGCAGACGATCGACCGCGAGCTTGGGTGGGCCCAAAGCCTGGGCTTCACCAGCATGCGCGTGTTTTTGCACCACTTGCCCCACGAGCAAAACGCGGCCGAGTTCTACAAGCGGATCGATCAGTTCCTGGGCATCGCCCAGAAGCACAACATCGGGGTCATGTTGGTCCTGTTCGACAGTTGCTGGGATCCACAGCCCAAGCTTGGCAAGCAACGCGCTCCCAAAGCGGGCGTGCACAATTCCGGCTGGGTGCAATGTCCTGGCAAGGATGACCTGATGGACCCCAAACGCCAGAAGGTGCTCGAAGACTATGTGCGAGGCATCATCGGCCGGTTCAAGGACGATGCACGCGTGCAGGTTTGGGATATCTGGAATGAACCCGACAACCAGAACGACAACAGTTATGGCCGCAATCACCTCAAACAGGAGCCGGCCGGCAAAGTGGAACGAACGCTGGAACTCTTGAAATTGGCGTTCGTGTGGGCGCGTGAGGCCAACCCTTCGCAGCCGATCACCTCCGGAGTTTGGATCGGCACTTGGCCCGACGATAGTCACCTCAACCCGACCGAAAAGGCGCAGTTGGAAAACTCCGATGTGATCAGCTATCACAGCTACGATCCACTGGAACGTTCGCGCAAATGCGTCGAAAACTTGCGCCGCTTCGGCCGGCCGATCCTTTGCACCGAATACATGGCGCGCCCCATGGCGAGTACTTTCGATCCCATGCTCGGCTTCCTCAAAGAGCAGGGGGTGGGCGCCTACAACTGGGGCTTTGTCGCGGGGAAATCCCAGACGCAATATCCCTGGGACTCTTGGCAGAAAACCTACAAGGAAGAGCCGCCAGTCTGGTTCCACGATATCTTCCGGACCCAGGGCCAGCCCTACCGCCAGCCGGAAGTCGACTACATCAAGAAGATCACCGGCGCCAAGTAATTTTTATCGTTGCATGGGTTGGTTGGGGCGATTTTGGACGCGTCAGGGATGCGTGCAATCTCGCCCTTTTCTTTGGTTTGCCAGGCCCGCTGGGAAGTGATTCTTGGTCGCATTTGCGACGCCGGACCTTTCTGGAATTCAGCTGGTTTGTCAGGGGAGTTCGGCTCCGGCCTGGAAGCTCCCCAAGTTGAATTTTTCGTGATGTTTACTTTTTGATTGAGGTTTCCGCCCAAGCGCAAATGACCGCATCGCTGTTGCTCATCCCGAGAAATCGCGGTGACGGACGGCAGTTTGGGATGTATGGGGCGAATGAGTAGTTGTTGTTTGTAGTGGTAAGGTCCGCGATGGATCATTTTGCCACGTCAACCTCCCATTTCCCGCCAAAATCCGCCTGCCGCCTTCTTCCCTGGTCGGGAACATTTCGCAAGGGCTTCCCCAAGACAACCGATAATTCCCGATGTAGCAATCAGGCAAGGTGGGGGCTTTTTGCTCCCTTTGCCGCGTGAGCGTGGGGAACGGATGTCCTATTGGGATCGATTCCTGGGAAAGGTCCACGGGAACCGGAAGGGAATGACCTTTCGGTCGCCTGCCTTCTTGGGCTTGGGGATGTCGGTGCTCCTGCAAGCCGGTTGCGCGGGAGGTTTGCAGCCGCTGGACTATCCTTTCCCTCCCGTGGCCCGGCAGTCCGACGGGAGAATCGATCTTCTCGGTGCCGAGGCTCGCACCGGCACCCAGGACATCGGTGGCGCAAAACAGGTTGTCATTCGCCAGACGCAATTAAGCGGTTCCGCACCAGCGGACACCGAGGCGACTCAGGATCAAACCAGAGACACCTTGCCAAGCCCCAGGCCAGGGGAGCAGCCGCCACGAGAAGCGAGCCCCGCGCTCAGGGCTGGTGAGCCACTCGGCCCTCACCGCGAAACGCGCGTCGATCATCGCCTTTCCCTCGATGAAGTCATCAATGCCGTGTTGATCAACGATCCACGCCTGATGGCCGGATTTCAGGCGGTCAACCAGGCGAATGCGAACGCGCTCACCGCCTCGCTCGTGCCGAACCCCACCGTGCTGGCCGATGTGCTCATGCTGCCTCTCACCCGGCCCTTCATCCCGACCAAGACCGGCGGCCCGCCGCAACAAGACGTCATGGTTTCCTACCCCATTGACTGGTATGTCTTTGGCAAGCGCGCCGCGGAAATGGCGTCCGCGGGCGGCAGCGTCAAAATCTCCGAGGCCGAATTCGCCAACTTGGTGCGCCAGCGAGTGACCGAAGCGGCGCTGGCCTACTACGACGTGGTCGAGACCCGGGCCCTTCTGGAACTGGCCAAACAGAATATTGAAGTGCTTGCCCGCGTCGAAGAGGTCATCGCGCGCGCGGTGCAGCTCGGTGGCCGGCCGAAGGTCGACTTGAGCCGGATCAAGCTCGACATGTTGCAAAACCGCCAGACGATGCGCGACGCCGAAACGGCTCTGGTTAGCGCCAAGGCCCGGCTGCGGGCCCTGATCGGCCGGCAGGACCGCGACCCCGATTTCGATGTCTCAGGAACCCTGTCGCTGCAATTGGCGCCCGATACGCCTCAGCCGGAAAGTGCGTTCGATCTGGCCGTCGAAAACCGGCCCGATGTGCTCGCCATGCGCCTGCGCACCGTTCTGGCGGAATCGAACGTCACGGTCGAGGAGCGCAAAAAGTACCCAGATTTGGTCCCCATGCTTGGTTGGACGCGCCAGTATCAAGTCGCGGCGATGGGCATGCCTGACGCCAGTTCCTGGAATGCCTCGGTCACCACAAGTTTGCCCCTGTTTAACCGCAATCAAGGCAATCGAGCGCGGGCCGCCTCGCAGTCGCTGCAAGCGAAGATCGACTATGAAGCCTCGCTGGTGGCGTTGCGCGCCGAAATCGAAACCTCGGCGCAGGAATTGAAAGCGGCAAAGAACAACGCCGAAGCGGCCGCCACCGAACAAATTCAGCTTGCCAACGATGTCCTCGTGAGCATCACGACCGCCTATGAGGCCGGCGGACGGCCCCTGGTCGACATGCTCGATGCTCAGCGCAATTTCCGCGAGACCAATCGCTCGTTCATTTCGACGCGCGCCGCCTACTGGCGCGCTCTTTATCGCTACTGGTCCGCCATCGGCAAACGGATCCATGAAACCTAGGAGCTCGTCATGGGTTCGGCCGTGAATCATCCCGCGGTTGCGGGGCGCGCCTGCGAAAAGGCGGGTCAAGAAAACTCGCCATCGTTCTTGTCGAAATTATTTTCCGCCTTTCAGTTTTTCCTTGCGCTTGGCGTGACCCTGGCGTTTCTTGCCTATCTCTACTGGAGCGGGTTGCCTAAACAGGAGAAAGTTGCCGCCGAGCGTCCCAAGGACAAACCGCTGGTTGAGACCATTGCCGGGGGAAAGATCCGCGTGGAACCGGGAACGCCCCTGGCCCAGAGGCTACAGGTGGTCGAAGTCAAGCGCGTCAAAATCACCCAGCCCCTCATCAGCGTGACCGGCACCGTCGCGGCCAGTTACCGCGATCAAGCCGGTAAGAATCAGCTTCAGTTCAACTCGGCCGATGTCCTCTCCATTTACAGCGATTGGACCCGGGCCAAAGGGGATGTGGAATTCGCCACGACCCAGTTGACCGCCGTGACCGATCTGGGGAAAGCGCGCAAGGGCGCCCAACAAAAGGCGCTTGATCGCCTGGAAAAACTCGTGCAAGCCGGCACGGACAGCGAAAAAGATCTGGCCACGGCCAGGGCCGACCTCCTTCTTGGGGAAATCCAGGCGCGCAAGGAACTGCACGAAGCTTCCTCCGCGCTGCTCGTCGCGAAGCGCAACGAGATTGCCTTGGCGCGCCAGCTTCAGCAGGCCGGCCTGGAACCGGACCTGCTTGCAAAGATGGACGCCGGCATCGATGTCGTCATGGCCGATGTGCCGGAAATCTGGTACGCCCAGGTGAAAATCGGCCAGGGCTGCGAGGCGCGTTTTTTTGGGCTGCAAGGTAAGACCTTCAAGGGGCGTGTTCTGCACCTGCCCCCGGTCGTCACGAAAGACCGCCGCTCGCTACGCGTGCTCTTCACCATCGACGATCCCGACGATCTGCTCCGCCCGGGCATGTTTGCCGAGATCGACATCGATACCGATCCGCGCGATGTGCTCATGATGCCTTCCGAGGGGATCATCCATATTGGCCGGGCCGATTTCGTGCTCGTCGGCACCCAGGACCCGGCGGTCTGGCAGCCGCGTGAAGTATTGCTTGGCATTGCCAAGGCGGACCGCACCGAGGTCTTGAGCGGGATCCGCGATGCGGACCGCGTCCTGGGGGCTGGGGCCATCCTGCTCAAGCCGTTGATGGTCGAACTCCAACCGGCGCCCAATTCACCCAAAGCGGTCGTGCCGGACTTGAAGTCGGCGCCCGTGACTTCCGCGAAGCCATCGGCTGGGAAAGGGCCATGATCAGTTACCTGATCGGCATGGCCATGCAATTTCGGTTGGCCATCCTCGTGCTCGCCGGTTCGGTGGTCGGGTGCGGCATCTGGGCTTTTCTTTCGATGCAGGTCGACGCCTATCCCGACATCTCGTCGAACATGGTGCAAGTCATCACCAAGTACCCGGGCAAAGCCTCCGAGGATGTCGAGCGCCAGGTGACGATTCCGATCGAGTACGCGGTGCTCGGCGCACCAAAGGTTGAAGTGGTTCGCTCGCGCACCATCTTTGGCCTTTCCGTGGTGCAGCTTATTTTCGAAGAGGGGACCGATCTTTATTTTGCCCGCCAGCGCGTCGCGGAAAAGTTGAACGGCCTGGAACTTCCCGAGGGGGCCAAACCCGAACTGGGACCCCTCGCCACCGCTTATGGAGAGATTTACCGCTACCAGTTGAAAAACAACGGCACCCACACGCTGATGGAAGTGCGGGAGATGAACGACTGGACCGTCATTCCCCGCATGCTCAAGGTGCCTGGCGTGGCCGAGTGCGCCAACTTCGGCGGCTACATTCGGCAGTTGACCGTGACCTTCTATCCGGCGCAGTTGGACCGCTTTGGCATCACCTTCGCCGATATTGCCGATGCGATTCAAAAGAACAATACCTCCGCGGGCGGCAGCGTCGTCAACCGCGGCAGCATGTCGCTCGTGGTGCGTAGCGGAGGCCTGATCGAAAACGCCGAACAGCTTGGCAACATCTTCGTCAAGTCGGTTGCCGGGGTGCCGATCTTCATCAAGGATGTCGCCGCGATCGGTTCGGAAAACAGCGTGCCCGCCGGAATTTTTAGCAAGGACCTCGAAGGAGAAAGCGTCGGCGGCGTCGTGTTGATGCGCCGCGGCGAAAACCCGACTCGCGTGCTGGGCCTGGTAGAAAAAGCGGTTGCGGACCTCAACGAGTCGGGCGACTTGCCCGTGGGGATTCGAGTCGAGCCCTATTACAATCGCCAGCATCTGGTCGATTCGACGCTCCACACCGTGGCCCACAGCGTGACGCTGGGCATCACTATGGTCGTGCTTGTCCTTCTTCTTTTTCTTGGCAGGCCTTCCACGGCGATTCTGGTCGCGGTGACGATTCCCTTTGCGCTCCTGAGCGCCTTACTCTTGATGTTCCTCACCGGCATTCCGATCGGTCTGCTTTCGATTGGCGCGATCGACTTCGGCATCATTGTCGATGCCGCCGTGATCGTGGCGGAGAACATTGCCCGCCGTTTGGGCGAAGCGACCCACCATCACCGGCAGGCTTTGGCCGAGGGCAAAGGTCCCGAAAAGTTGAATGTGACCAGGGTGGTGCTGGCGGCGACGCGGGAAATGGAGCGCCCGGTCTTTTTCTCGGTGCTCATGGTCATGATCGCCTACTTGCCCCTTCTTTCGCTGACGAGCATCGAGGGACTTCTTTTTCGGCCGATGGCTCTGACGATGGTCTATGCGCTGACCGGTTCCATGGCGTTTGGCCTGTTTGTGCTGCCGGTGGCCGCGACCTATCTCTTTCGAAACGGATACGAAGAGTGGGAGAATCCGTTATTGACCCTGTTTCGGCCCATTTACAGTTTCGCCTTGCAGACGCTCATGACCTTTCGCTGGATGTTGCTTGGGGCGATCCTCTGCGGCCTGGGATTCGTCGCGTTTCGGGTGGTGCCTCACCTGGGTTTCGAGTTCTTACCCTACATGGACGAAGGTGTCGTCTGGGTGCGGGCGAATTTTCCCGAGGGAACCTCGCTTGAGCAGACGAGTATTTTTGGCAAGCGCCTTCGCGAGCTGGCCCTGAGCCTCGAAGATGTCGATTTTGCGATTGTGCAGGCGGGGCGCAACGACGAGGGGACCGATCCCTTCCCCCCCAGCCGGATCGAAATGATGATCGGTCCCAAGCCGCGTGATGCCTGGAGACAGTTCAAGATCAAGCGCGAACTGGTCGCGGCGATCGGCGCGAAATTTCGCACCGAGTTTCCCACGACGCGGTTCAATTTCACCCAGCCGATCATCGACAGCGTGACTGAGGATACGAATGGCACTTCGGCCAACCTGGCGGTGGAATTCACCGGACCCGAGTCCGCGGTCCTGCTTCGCCTGGCCAGAAAGACGGTCGATCTATTGCGTAGCGTGAACGGATCGCAGGATGTGAGCATCGAACAGGAAGGGCCTCAGCCGCAACTGGTGATCAAACCCAATCGTCAGCTTTGCGCCCGCTACAACGTCAAAATCGACGATGTCTCGCAGATGGTGAGCATGGCGATCGGCGGCGAACCGGTCGGCACCCTCTACGAAAACGAGCGCCGCTTCGACATTGTCTGCCGCTTCAACAAACAACTGACCGATTCGGAGGAGGCGTTCCGCCGCTTCCCGGTCTTTTCCGGCGATTCCCAGCCGATTCCCCTGGGCCAGGTGGCGGCCATTGAAGTGCTCGATGGCCAGACTTTGATCGCCCGCGAAGGGGGGAAAAGACGCATCACGGTGCGCTGCGATATCGTTGGTCGCGATCAGGCAGGCTTTGTCCAGGAGGCGCAGAAGCGCTTTGCCGACACGATTCAAAAGGAAGTTCCCACTGGCTACGACGTCGGCTGGCTCGGGATGTTTCAGAACCTGACGCGAGCCAAATCGCATTTCGCGGTGCTCATCCCGATCACGATTTTGATTTTGTTTCTCTTCCTGGTCATCACGTTTCAGTCGATCATGGCTGCCTTCTTGGTCATGCTCGGCGTGCCCTTTGCCTGCCTTGGGGGAATCCTCGCCATCCATTTCCTGGGGATGAATGTCAATGTCTCGACCGGTGTCGGTTTCTGCGCCCTCTTTGGTATTGCGATCATGGATGGGGTCTTGCTCGTCAAGGCGATCAACACGCTGCGCGAGGGGGGTATGGCTCTTCGCGAAGCGATCATGCAAGGCGCGCAAAATCGGCTGCGGCCGATCCTGATGACGGCGATTGGTGCCATCCTTGGCATCTTGCCCGCGTCGATGGCCACCGGCCTGGGGTCGGACGTTCAAAGGCCGCTGGCGACTGTGATCGTCTGGGGCTTATTCAGCTCGACGATCTTGAACTTGCTCGTGGTGCCGGTGCTTTATCTGATCATCCAGCCGCCGGTGATTGCAAAGGAAGAACCGGCTTCAAATCATCCCGATGGGGAAGCTCCGCAGGTGCAAGCAAGCATGACCGCATCGACTGGCGTCACAGCGGTTACCTGATCGGAGCGTCTGACGCCAATCCGCAAGAATCTCAATATCCAAAAATGAAATGGCCAACGAAATAAAAGGTGGCCGACATCGTCATCACGGCGGGGAAGGTCAGAAACCAGGCCAGGATGATTTTCTTGATCGTGCTGCCTTGCACACCCGATTTGTTGGCGACCATCGTTCCCGCGACACCGCTTGAGAGGACCTGAGTCGTACTCACGGGCATGTGAATCATGTCGGCGAGGGCGATCGTGGCGGCGGCAGTGATTTCCGCGGCGGCCCCTTGGGCATAAGTGAGGTGGGCCTTGCCGATTTTTTCTGCCACCGTGACGACGATGCGCTTGTAGCCAACGGTGGTGCCGACACCCAGGGCCAGAGCCACGCCCACGACGACCCAGAGGGGGACAAATTCGATCGCCCGATTAAAAATGACCAGTTCCTCATGGACCTTGGCATGGGTTTCGGCGCTGACCGACTGGGTCAGATGGCGCTTGAGTTCGAGAATCGTTTTGCGGGTCTGCCAGCGATTGCCCCGGTCGATTTGACGAAAACTGAACACGCCCTGGGTCGCCTTGAGCGTTGCGGCGATGCGCTGCCCGGCTTCGGTCGTCAGTTCCTGCGATTCTTCCAGCGTTTTCTTGATGCGCAGGGTCGCTTCGTGCACCTGTTGGGCCAGGTCTCGCGATTCGGTGTTGACCGAATAGATGCCCGGCAGAAATCCGATGAGCACGAGCAGGATCAGCCCCATCCCTTTTTGACCGTCGTTGGATCCGTGGGCGAAACTGACGCCGCCGCAGGTAAAAATGAGCACGCCTCGAATCCAAGAGGGAGGATGTTCTCCATCATGCGGCGGGGAGTAGAGCCGAGGATCGCGGATGATCGACTTCATGAGAAGCAAGAGGCCGCCGGCCACGGCAAAGCCGATCACCAGCGAAAGGGTAAGTGACTCGGCCACCTGGAGGACTTGCTCCCAGTTGAGGCCACCCATTCCTCGGCCCGCGATGATGCCGTTGGCCAGGCCTGCCCCCATGATCGAGCCAATGAGCGCATGAGAACTGCTGACAGGAAGCCCCAAAAGCCAGGTGCCAAGGTTCCAGATGATTCCCGCGGAAAGCAGAGAGAGCACCATCATCATTGCCGAACGAGGCGAGGCTTCGATGAGGATGTCGACGGGCAAAAGATTGACGATGGTGAAAGCGACCGCGGTGCCCCCCATGAGCACGCCGAGGAAATTGAGGAATCCAGAAAAAATGACGGCGGGCGTGGCCGGCAGCGACCGGGTGTAGATGACGGTGGCCACGGCGTTGGCGGTGTCGTGAAAACCGTTGACGAATTCAAATCCAAAGGCGACCACCAGCGCGGCGACGAAAAGAAGAAATTGTTCCAGCGGCAGATCGGAATAGAAACCCAAAAGTTCCATAAATCTTTTCTACCTGATTTGCGCTTGCGATTGGCTCAATCGACATTCGGGAGGTCGTTTTTGACAGGGGTAGGACCCGCCTATCCTTTTCACTTAAAACCCACCGCAACCGCCTGAAAGTGCATCGGCCGGGATTTCACCATAACTTCCCAGGGATCATGGGGAATGGCCCATTTCCCCTTCTGAGCACCCAATATTCTTTTTTCCTCTCCAGGGTCTTTTTTATGTGGAAATGAACGATTGCGGGCGATTTTGAGGGGCACTGCAGTGTAATAAGAGGGAGGAAAATTGGCGTAAGTCGTTGATTTGATAAGTTTAATGTTCATCGGTCGCGAATCGGCCTCAGGCCGCGGCAAGTGGATTGTAGCAGTCGGCTTCTTCTCAAAGGAATCGCTGAAACAGCCTATCGCAGTGCCGAGGCCGCTTCCAGGAGCCGAAGCGTGCGCACGACCTAAGACAGATCAAATCGAGTGCTGCCGGCATTGGATCGCTGGTGGTGACCGTTTTCATGGAACCGATGATGGGAAGCCAGACGAATCCTGTTGAAGCCTCTCCCATTGCTTTGCAACTCTGGACGATTCGGGAAGGCTTTGCCGCCGATCCGGATCGGGCGCTTGCGCGCGTCAAGGACGCAGGTTTTCGCGCCGTCGAACTGGCGCCGTTGCCGTCGGATCTGACCCCGGCCCGGCTGGGCCAACTGTTGAACCGTCATGAGCTAGGCGTGGTTTCGATCCATGGTGATCTGCCGACGGCCGAAAACATCGACTATCTGGCCGAACTCGCCCGAGAATGCTCGTGCAACAAAATCATCTGGCATGGCTGGCCACGCGATCCTCGTTTTGACTCGTTGGCTGGCCTGCGACAGTTGATCGACGATTGCAATAAGGCGGCAAGGCTCGCCAGTGATCACCGTCTTGTCTTCGGCATGCATAACCACTGGTGGGAGTTTGAACGGCTGGAAGGGGAGTTACCGATCCAGATTTTCCATGAGCGCCTGGATCCCGCAATTTTCTGGCAACTGGATATTTACTGGGCGCAAACCGCAGGCGCCGATTTGGGTGAGGTCATTCGACTACTAAGTCCGCACCTGCGCTCTGTCCACTGGAAAGATGGACCGTGTGTCCAAGGGCAACCCATGACCGTGTTGGGGCAGGGGGCGGTCGATTTGCCCAAAACGATGGTGGCGCTACCTTCTGGTGTGGATTGGGTCATTGAACTGGATGAATGCGCAACCGATCGGCTTGAAGCCGCAAGGCAGAGCCGGATCTATCTTGAGTCGCTGGTTCAAAAACTCACAGCCGGAATTTTGAAATAACGAGCCGAGAGGTGTGGCCGCGGGTCAGAGTGATCGACGGCGTTGTTCCGCTTCTTTCACGAGTCGTTCCACGGCATCATTGAACACCCTCGGCTCGGTGTATCCATCGAAGCGCTGGCGAATCGCGCCTTGATCGTCGATCAAGTAAAAGACCGGAATCGCGTGAACTTTCCAGGTGGAGAAATAGTCGCGGCCTGAGTCGGATCGAGCCGCGGCAACCGGCCAGGTGACATTCTCCCTTTTGAGGAACGCCTGCAACTGCGCAACCTGATCCGATTCGCTGCGGTCCAAACCAAAAAGTGCAAAAGGCCGATCCTTCATGCGCGCAAGAAGATCGCGCTCGTGCGGGATCATGGCTTTACAGGGCACACAATACTGACCACCGAAACTGATGAGCACGACCTTGCCGCGTAGCGCGCTGAGCTTCAGCGGCTTGCCGGTGCTATCGGTGACGTCGACTTCCGGCGCGGTTTGGCCCACGGCCAATCGGCGAATGTCGACCGCTTCCATCGAATCCAAAAGCGCCTTGGCAACTTTGCCCATGGTCGTGGGCACGGGGAGACCTTCATCATCCTCGGTAAGACATGGCGTTTCGGCCTGATTTTCCTGGGCATGGTGGCAAATCGTTTCGACTTCCTCAATGAGACCCAGTTCCTCTTCGGTGCCGAGAAACTCAAGATAATTCACTTGACCGACCGTCCGGGTGCGGGCGTGGCGATCGAGCACTTGCCACCGCAAGTGATGAGCCAGCGCCAGGCCCGCCTCAAGACGAACCTTCTCATCGCCGTGTTTCTTGTGGACGATGCGCAGGTAGGACTCCATCTCGGGAGCCGGGGAATATGCCATCAAGTGGCAATGCCTTCCAAGCCGCACATCAGTCATATGGCCCGCCAGGCGTTCAAAGGCGGACTTCGCCTGGGCAGAACCGGAGAATTGAGTGACCAGAAAGGTGTAAACCTCAAGCGCGGCCGGGTCTTCCGGGGCGTTTTTCACTAGCTCCCAAGCTCGTTGAGCATAGGAGTCATGGTCGACTGGTTTGATCGTCGACCGTTCCGCCTCGGTGCGAGCGGCCAGACTCTTTTGCACCCACTGGCGCGTCTCCTCCTGATACGAAGTCGAGAGCTTGGCAAAGCGTTCTTGAATTTGCGACTTGCCGGGGGTCGCCGTGAACGACTCGGGCATTGGGGCCAATGGCGGTGTCCTGGGCCAAACCAACCAGGTCGTTGCGATGATGACAGCAACCGCTACCAGGCCAACGGCGATTCGATGCCACAGTCGAGGAAAGGCGGATCGTGGGCTAGGCGACTTCACAGACATTCTCCTCAGATGGGATCGAGGCGTGCGAACTGAGAAAACTCCGTCAAGGTATTCTCGCATTTTCCTTGGGAAGGGAACTTTCCGTGCGGTCATTATCAAGGTCAATCGTCTGCGACACAAGATCGTGCGATGAGGACCCGATCGCCCCAAGATGACAAGAAGCCCCAGGCATCGCCTGGGGCTTCTTCTTCTGTCCCTTTCCGCCCGGCCGCTTCCATGTTGCGAAAGCCGCCTCAATCTTGCTTCGGGATGGCCCCGGGTCTTTTATCCGTCTGCGGATCCCAAATTCGCAGAAATCCATCTTCCGCCACCGAAATGAACGCCGTTCCGTTTGGCCGGGCAACGATGTTGCGAATGGCCTTCGCATGGAGCTTGATTTCATCAAGCATCTTGCCGTTCTGAGCATCCCAGATCCGTAGCGTTCCATCGGTAGATCCGGTGGCAATCCGATTCCCCTGAGCCGAAAAAGCCACCGTGGTCAAGCCGCTCGATCGCGCTTTCCAGCGCGGCTTGCCGCTACGCGCATCCCAGGCATAAAGCGTTTTGCCGCCGCCATCGTGTCGCCTGGTGCCGTTCACCCCGGCCACCAGATCCATGGCCGGCGAAATGGCGATGTCGGCACAGGACGCGTCATCGTTGGCGTCGCCATCGGAGAGGTTTCGCCAAAGGAGCGATTGCATGGACGAAAGTTCCAGTTTGGACAGGGGCTGGTTCTTGGTCGCCGTCCAAAGCGGAGCGTTTGTTTCGAGTTTCCAGGCGCGGAAACTGTTGCCTGCCGTGACCAGGAACGAGCCGTCGTTCGAGAAGGCGACCGAGCAGGTCAAATTGCTTCGCTCAAAAAGCACTCCAGACGGTTTCCAGGTGCTCGTGTCGTAGAGATGCACCCAACCGCTGTGGCAGCCCACGGCAAGCGTTTTGCCGTCGGCGCTGGCGGCGACGGCGTAAACGATCAGGTTGTCGTCCCCGAGTCGAGTCTTGAGTGAGTAACCAGAAGGGCCCGCCACCCAAATTTCGACGCCGCCCTGATCGGTGCCCAGCGCCAGGGTTCTTTCATCGCCTACAAAGGCCATTCCCGTCACGGGCTTGGCGGCCTTGAATTCTTGAAGCACTTTCTCACTTTTGAAATCGATGAGATAGGCCTTCCCACCCGCACCGCCAGCGGCGACCACCTTGCCGTTGGAAGAAATTGCGACTGCTTGAAAGGGGTTCAATGTTTTGTGGTGAAACTCTTGAAATTTTCGCTCGGAGCGGCTTTCTGTTTGCGCTGGAGCCTGCTTTGGGGCCGGCTCGGAGGACGCATTCTCGATGGGGGCCGCCGACGCGTTGGCAATTTGTTCGGTGACGACGAGCGCCGCAGCGCCAAATACCAATGCGCAGAGCCCCAGCATGCAGGCCGACTGAAATTTCGCCCAGCCGAGCGATGGCAAAGCCGAGGCCGAAAATGCCGAAAAAGGCTGGCAGTTGATACCAGTCAAAAGGAGGGGACTTGAAGAGGGAGATAAAGCCGTTTGCACCGATAGGGCGACGATCGACGCGGAAGGAGAGGCCACCGCCTCGGCACCGGAAATCAAATAAGCCGTCAGGGCCGAGCCTGCCATGACCCCGCGCCGAGTCAGCCGTAGGGACAACAGTTTGCGCGCTTTTTCAAGACGGCGCCTCAGCGTGCTCGTTGTCCAGCCCAATTGCCCGGCCGCCCGTTCCAGGGACTGGCCTTCCAGGCAGCAAAGGATCAGCGGTTGGCGAAGCGTTTCCGGAAGCCGGTCCACCTCGTGATCGATCTGTGCTTGAACCTCCAGCGTTGCGGCATCTTCCACGGGAGATACCGCATCGGACTTGGCGGCCTGCCGCTCGTGACGACGGCGGGAAGTCGATTGATCAAGCAACTGGAAGGAGGTGCGGCGAGCAACGCCGTAAAGCCAACTGCCAAGCGACGAGCGGTTGCGGATGGAACCAAGGTTTTGCGAAAGGACGAGAAAGGTGGCCTGAAACGCATCTTCGGCGTCCTGGCGGCGCTGGAGGATGCGCAGGCAAACACGATAAACCATGCCACCGTGGCGATGGACGATGGCATGAAACGCTTGTTCGTCTCGCCGCGACAAGAGTTGCTCAACGAGCGATCGGTCGCAAAGGTCTTCAATCGCTCGCATGGGCACCTCCCTGGTCCGTTCACAAAAATCGTACGAAAGCGCGGTGGTCATGGCTCTGCCCTGATTCAATCCTTTGGGAATCCACCGAGTAGTGGGAGCCGGGCGTGCATTTGTTCAACTTTCTTGAAATTCGTCAAAAATCTTTCTGGTTGCCTGAGTTCATCCCCAAGAAGGTGAAAGAAAGTAGAGGGAGAAAACAAAAAACCGTTGGGAGAAAGGGAGACGGATGCTCACCTTTCTCCCAACGGGGAGAGGGTTCCTTGTTCGTTGGCTCGGCCGTCGCGAAAGGCTGGAAGGTTAAACTTTCGCGAGCCGTTCCTTTGCTTCGCTGACCCCGGCCGCGGGCTGGCCGTAGGCGCTTGCCGTGACTTTCGCGAGGCCGATGGCGTGGCGCCAGGCAAGCCCGGGATGGCTTAAAGCCATATCTTCGACGACGGTGCGGTAATACTTTTCGCCGTGCAGCGCCCCATCTTCGGAGATGGCGTATTTGCGCAGCATCGCAAAGACCGCCTTGGTGTCGCACTTGCTCGTTGCGGGGTCCATGGCCGCAACGCACGCGGCCGCGCGATTCTGGTCCTTCCCCTTGATCGCCTCTTCGAGGGCGCCGAGCAGGGCGGTCGGCGCCAGTTTTTGCGCCTCTTCCATGGCCGTGGCGGCCGGGTAGGGTGTCCAGGCGGCAAAGTCGCCACCCCGTTCGAGCCGGTCGCGGGCGACCTGATGGGCGCCGAGGATCGCGCTGGTTGCCTTGGTGCGGTCGTTGCCGCGGCGGGCGATCGCACGCCAGGCGTTGGCCGAATCGGAGGCATGCACGCCTATCGAATCGCCATGGACGCTGCCAACGGGCTTATTCGGTTGGGCCTGCTTCGCCGGACGGCCCCGGTCGCGCAGGACAAGCTGGTTGGCCGCAAGGCTGACTGCTTCCGCGATGGCATCGGGCAAAATCCCTTCGGCGAGCGCCGCGCCGGCCGCTTGTGCTGCCTGGGCGGGGGTGCTGCTGAAGAGCGTTTGGCAAAAGCGATCGACCCAGTCGGAATCGACCGCGCGGTTGCCCAGCTTGCGCTCCAGGAGCTTATTTTCGCTGAGGATCTTGGGCAAAAGGTCGCGAACGTCTTTGAAAATGTTCGCATAGCTGGTTTGTTTTTCCGCCTTGACGCAGTAGTGGATCGACTGGCGCAAAAGTGAGTTGGCCCGGCCGACGCCCACGAAATCGACCAGATCCATCGAACGGGCAACCATGACGACCCGGTGGACTTCGGTCGCATCGTCGACCATGACCATCAGTTCGTCCATGGCCTGGTTGGGGTTCTGCCGGCAGATGCCATTCAAGGTCGATTCTGCGGCGGCCAGATTGCAGGCTCGCACCTGTTCGCGCAAGGAGGTGCCGTCGCCCGAGGCGGCCTGGTTCAAGGCCGTCAGGTTATTTCGCTCCGAGCAGCCGCTTTCGTGCAGGCGGCTGGCATTGCGGTGGAGTATCTTCAATAGGGCCAGCGGCCGGGTCGTGGGATTGGGGTCTTCCATCGCCATACGGTAGGCCGGAGCCAATGCCATCAAAGTGTGAAACCCAATGTAGTCTTCGCCGCCAAAGGCGCGGGCATTGGCAAGTGAAGTGGCGCAAACGAGGTCTTCGAGGGTGACGCCCTCACGGAGTTTTTCGATCGCCTTTGCGATGATTTTGTCGGCGGGTGTCTCCTGAATGAAGCCGACCAGGCTTTCCCAGGGCCCGAAATTCAACGGAGGAGGACCCTGATCCACCTCGGTGGCCATAACGCGATAGGGCAGGGCCATGGTGCCGCCCACGCCCGCAATGATCGCGCCGCCGGCCACATCTTGGAAGAAGGCTCGTCGTGTCGACATGATGAAACCCCTGGGTAGAAGAGAGTGGGGGTCGAACAGGAAGGCTTTGAAAATTCTAAACGATGGACCGGACGAATGCTAGTTATAAAGATGAAGAAAACCTAAGAAGTGGTTAAAGGGATGACCCCTTGGGTAATGGCAGCCGCACGGAAAACTCGGACCCGAGAGTTGGTCCTTCGCTTTTGGCCTCGATGGTCCCCCCATGCATTTCGGTCAAGCGCTTGACCAGGGAGAGACCGATGCCGAGGCCCCCTTGTGATTTCTCAAGCGATTGATCGACTTGCGAGAACATTTCGAAAATGCGCGGCAAGTGGTCGGCGGGGATGCCGATGCCGGTGTCCTTGACCGAAACCTTCACCGCCTGGTCGCCTTGTTTTTCGGCGGTTAGCCAGATCTTACCGCCATGCTCGGAGTATTTCGCGGCATTGGTAAGAAGGTTCATGAACACCTGGGCCAAGCGGGTTGGATCGGCATCGATCACGATCGACTCTTCCGGCAGCGATACCGTCAGCGCATGCCCCTTTTCTTGAATGACCGGCGTGCTCGTTTCCACCGCGCTGTGAATGATCGAGGCCAGGTCGGACCTTTCCTTGCGCAGTTCCAGCTTGCCGCGCGTAATGCGGCTGACATCGAGCAAATCGTCAACGAGCCGCACCAGTTGGGCGAGCTGCCGTTCCATGATCGTGCAGGCATGTTCGACAATTCGGGCCTGCGGGCCGGAAAGCCGGATCAATTGCAAACTATTGCGAATGGGGGCCAGAGGGTTGCGCAGTTCGTGTGCAAGGATCGCGAGAAACTCGTCCTTGCGGCGGTCGGCTTCCTTGAGCGCTTCGGCGTTTTGCTGGCTCTCAACCAAAAGCCTCGCCACTTCCTGGCGCTGCCGGTAGAGCTCAAAGAAAACATCGGCCTTGCTCTTGAGAATGTGCGGCTCGATCGGCTTGTTCAGAAAATCGACCGCGCCCGCCTCGTAACCGCGAAACCTCCGGTTCTGATCGGCGGAGCCGGCGGTCACGAAGATGATCGGCACCCTCCGGGTGCGTTCGGTGCCGCGCATCAGTTCGGCCAGTTCGAAGCCGTCCATGTCCGGCATCTGCACATCGAGAATGGCCAGGGCGATTTCGTGCTTGAGCAGGAGCTCTAGTGCCTCGATTCCGGATTTGGCCTTGAGAAGGACAAGTCCCTCGCGGCGCAAAAGGGCCGCGAGCGCCAGCAGGTTTTCTTCGAGGTCATCGACCAGGAGGAAGTAGACGGATTCGGTCGGTGGTTGCATCATGCTTGTTGAACAGCGTTAAGTAAATAAGCCGCGATCTCTGCAAGGCTCAGGGCCAGAGCGTTCGGGCAGGCCTCGAGCGCCGAGCGCGGCATCACTGCCGCGAGCGCTTGCTCGGGAATCTGCACGAGTCCCACGCCGCCGGCGTTCATGACTGCTTTGAGGCCGGAGGTCCCATCACTGCTCGAACCGGTCAAGATAATCCCGATCACCTTGGGTCCGAAAGCGTCCGCCGCGGTCTCAAAGAGCACATCGATCGCCGGGCGCGAATAGTGAACCGGCTCTTCGCTGGATAGCGAGAGTCGATTATCCGCCTCGACGAGCAAGTGATAGTCCGGCGGCGCCAAGTAAGCGGTGCCGGGCTGAATCGTCTCCTTGTCTTCCGCTTCGCGCACCCCGATCTGGCATTTGGATTGGATCAACTCCGCGAGAATGCTCTTCTTATCGGGCGGCAAGTGGACCACCACCAGGACCGGCAAGGCGAAGCCCTGTGGCAGCATGGTCAAAATCGCGCTGACGGCGTCGAGCGCCCCGGCCGAGGCCCCCATCACCACGATCCGGGAGGGGAGGGATGGTTCCGTCTGGGCTATTTCGCGATCCAGCGCGAGACGACTGAAGGAGATCGCTTTTTTCATGACGGGACCTCCTTTTGGTAGATGCGGTGCGCGCGAGAAAATTCGCTGAAATCGTCGGCATGATCGCTGAAATGCAGGCTTTCCTTGGCGCCCAGACCCAGGAAACCTTTGCGGCTTAAGGAGTCCTTGAAGAGTCCAATCGCCCGATCCTGCAGCTCGCGATCAAAATAGATCAGGACATTACGGCAGGACACCAGTTGCATCTCGGCAAATACGGCATCGCTAACGAGGCTATGATCGGAAAACACCACGCGCTTGCGCAAACTCTTGTCGAATACGGCCGCCCCGTAACCGGCCGTGTAATAGTCGGAAAGCGAGGAGAGTCCCCCTGATTTGCGATGATTTTCGGTGAAGAGGGGAATGCGCTCGAGGTCGTACACCCCCGATTCCGCCTGTTTGAGTGCCTCGACATTGATATCCGTTCCGTAGATCAGGGTCCGGTCTTCAAGACCTTCCTCGCGAAAGAGAATGGCCAGCGAATAAACCTCCTCGCCGCCGCTGCATCCGGCCACCCAGACCTTCAAGGAGGGGTACGTTTTCAGATGGGGGACGACCTGTTCCCTTATGGCGCGGAAATATTCGGGATCGCGGAAAAGCTCGCTCACCTGGACCGTTAAATACCCAAGAAGTTCAGGCAGGACCTGAGGATCGTGCAGAACGCGGCCTTGTAGTTCGGTGAAATTCCTGCACCCGAAGCGATCTCGCGCCTGGCTGAGCCGGCGCTTGATCGATGCCTGCGAGTATCCACGAAAATCGTAATGGTATTTACGATAGATCGCCTCCAAAAGCAGGTCGATTTCAATCGATTCGGTTGTGTTCGGCACCGGCCAATTCCCTTGCAATTGCCTTATTACCGGGGCATCCAAACACGAACCAGCGACAGCAGTTTGTCGATATCGAGCGGCTTGGCCATGTAGTCATTGGCTCCGGCCGCCAGGCATTTCTCCTGGTCGTCGCGCATGGCCTTGGCGGTGAGCACGATGATTGGCAGTTTCCCCCATTCGGGGCGCTTGCGGATTTCGCGGATGGCGGTGAGCCCATCCATTTCGGGCATCATCATGTCCATGAGGATCAGGTCGATCGCGCGGCCCGGTTCGCCCATCGCCTTGGCAAGAACCTCCAGGCCTTCGCGGCCGTTGCGGGCGATCTGAACAATCACTCCGCGCTGCTCGAGCACATTGGTCAGGGCGAAAACATTGCGAACATCGTCCTCGACCACGAGGATGCGGCGCGATTCGAGCGTGGCGTCGCGATTTCTGGCCTTGGCGAGCATGCGCTGCTGTTCAGGTGGCAATTCGCCCACCACCTGATGCAAAAAGAGCGTGACCTCGTCGAGCAGCCGTTCCGGCGATTTGGCCCCCTTGATGATGATCGATTTCGAATAGCGGCGCAGGCGCTGCTCCTCGTCGTACGATAGATCTCGACCGGTGTAGACGATGACCGGCGGAAACGAGTAATCGTTCTCTTCGTTGGAAAGTGTTTCCAAGAGCGAATAGCCGGAGGCATCGGGCAAAGAGAGATCAAGCACCATGCAATCGAAGGTGCCTCCCTTGAGTTTTTCGAGGCACTGCGCCGCGCTGGCGGCTCCGACGGTTTCCACCTCGTGTGAGCCGAGCAGTTTGCGCAAGCTGTCGAGCTGGACGGGATCGTCCTCGACAACGAGCACCTGACGCATGCGATGATGGAGCCGCGATTCGAGTTTGCGCAGAGCCTCGGCCAATTCTTCTCGTTTCACCGGTTTGGGCATGTACCCCACGGCGCCAAGAGAAAGCGCGGTTTGGGCAAAGTCGCCCGCCGAAACCACGTGTACGGGAATGTGGCGCGTGCGCGGGTCGTGCTTGAGTCGATCGAGCACGGAAAGCCCCGAATGATCGGGCAAGCCGATATCGAGTACGACCGCGCTTGGCAACAATTGCGTGGCGGTGGCAATGGCCTCTTCCGCGCTGTTGGCGATGACGCACTGGAAATCGAGTTCGTGCGCGAGGTCATAAAGGATGCGCGCGAAAGTCTGGTCATCTTCGACCACGAGGATCAGCCGGTTGCCGCTTGTAAGCTTGGCCCGGTCATCGGGTATGGGCCGGGCGGCCGCCATGACGGAGGTTTTCACCTTGGCAACAATGGGATCGCTCAGGCCTTGCAAAGGGGAGGAGGAAGGCATCGAAAAGGCAGGCTTTGGGGATGTCCAGGAAACTGCGGGGGCCGGGGCGGGTTGAGGCTGCGCCGAAGCGCCCCGAAAGACGATCGGGATGCGCAAGGTGAAAATGCTCCCTTGGCCTGGTTCGCTAACCAGCGAGATTTCTCCGCCGAGTAATCGTGCCAGTTCCCTCGAAATCGAAAGCCCCAGGCCCGTTCCCCCGTACTTGCGATTGGTTTTGCCGTCCGCTTGGCGAAACGCTTCAAAAACAATCTGCTGCTGCTGGGCGGAGATGCCAATGCCGGTGTCGCGGACCGCGAAGGCGATCTCCTTGTCGTCAGAGCGGCTGACCGTCAGTTCGACGTGGCCTTTTTCCGTAAATTTCAGAGCGTTGGAAAGGAGATTTTTGATGATCTGCTCAAGGCGCTGACGGTCGGTTTCGAGCGTATCCAGGTCGTCAAACGTGACGTGCGTGGAATACTCAATTCCCTTCTGCTTGGCCATGGGATGGAAGGTGCGCCCAAGATCCTCGACCAGCTTGGAGATCTGAACGATTTCCGGGCGAACTTCCATGCGCCCCGCTTCGATCTTGGAAAGATCCAAAATGTCGTTGATCAACAGGAGCAGATCATTGCCCGCGGAGCGGATCGTCTCGGCGTACTGCACCTGCTCCTCTGTAAGATTGCCGGCCGGGTTGTCGGCAAGAAGTTTGGAGAGGATGAGCGACGAATTGAGCGGCGTGCGCAGTTCGTGCGACATGTTGGCCAGGAAGTTCGATTTGTACTGGCTGGCCTGTTCGACCTCCTTGGCCTTCGTCTGCAGATCGGTTTTCGCCTTGGTGAGCTGGTCGCGTTCGTTTTCCAGCATGTTGGCTTGTTCTTCAAGCTGCGTATTCGTCTGTTCCAGCTCAGCCTGCTGCTGTTCCAGGCGCGATTGCGACTCTCTCAGCGCGCGGCTTTGCTCTTCCAGTTCTTCATTGGAGACGCGCAGCTCTTCACCTTGCGCTTGCAACTCTTCGGTTTGCCTTTGGGTTTCTTCCAGCAGGCTTTGCAGATGAGCGCGGTAATTGGCCGAGAGCACCGTCGAGGCCAGCGTCGAAGAAATGGACTGGAGCAATTCGAGGCCCGGGGCGTCGATCGGCTGAAAAAAACCAAGCTCGATGACGGCGCGGACGGTGCCTTCCCCCACCACGGGAAAGATGATGAGATGCCGCGGCTTGCCGCGCCCCAGCGCCGAGCCGATCGTCAGGTAGCCATCGGGCACGTCGCTGAGATGAAAGGTCTTTTGATCCTTGGCGGCCTGGCCAAGAAGGCCGTCGCCCAGGCCAAAACTCTCTGGAACGCTACTTCCATCGGGCACCCCGTAGGTGCCGGCGCGCCGGAAGCGGCCGCCGTCTTCGCTAAAGAAGGCCCCGGCATCGGCGCCGAGGTACTCGGCCAGATATTTGAGGGCATTGTTGCCGATCTGGTCAAATCGTTGGTCGCCGAGGATGGCTGCGCCGAGACCGCTTTTGCCAAGCAAAAGCCATTCTTGCAGGTTTCGGCCCTGAAGCGCCCGTTGAACCAGGTAGGTCACCACGCAGGAAAGCACGACACCAAGCAGGGTCGACATGAGGCCGCTGGTCACTGCCGTGCGATAGGCGCTATCCATCTGCGCGAAGCGAAGGCGCCTGAGATCCCTTTCTTCCTGCTCCATGAGCGAAGTCCATTTGCGGATCTCATCCATATCCGTCTTGCCGCGGTCGGAAATGACGACGGCGCGTGCCTCCTCGAAGCCGCGCGTGCGCCTCAGTCCGATCGTCTCTTCGAGTTCCTTGAGTTTTGCCGCGACGCGTTCCCGAAGCATGGGGAGGCGGCCTTGCTGCGATTCGTTGTCCGCGGTGAGTCTCTCCACTTCATTCAGGCGGCTTTCAATTCCGTTGGCTGCCTCGGTGTAGGGGGAAAGGTAGCGCTCATCGCCGGTCAGGATGAATCCACGCTGTCCGGTCTCGGCGTCCTTCATAAGAGACTGGACATCTTCAAGTGCTTCCAAAACATCATGGGTGTGGGTGACCTTGCCCATCCCCTCAGAGAGTGCCTGGATGTTCAGAAAGGCGACGATCCCACCGCCCAGGAAAAAGGCAAGCAGGATCGCAAATATCACATAAAGGGAGAGATTGGTGCGTGTATGGTGGCCTTGAATCTTTTGAAGTTTTTCCTCACTCATCGAATCGTCCCGTGACAACAATATTCGGTTGATGGTATGGGTTCAGCGGCTCCTCGGTTGCAATTTGTACCGATCCACTTGGGGCAATTTCCCGCAAACAGCTCGTTTGGCAATTGGGTCCAGTTTTTTAGCAACTTAGTCGAGGCTGGATTTGTTTTGGCATGCCGCTTGCTTTATCCTGGTCTGTAGTGTCTCCGCTGGGTTGGGTGCGGCGAATCCGCAGAATCGGCCGCGAGGTGGTGGATTCGGGAAGTTGCCTTTGCTCGATCGGCGAAATCATCAGAATGTCGTTTGGCGGCCGGCCCGGAGAGATCACCGGGGAGACGAGCCGACGGGAACCTGGTCTTCACCCTGGAAAAGCGCCATCCAATATGAGTCCGAAACCCGGTGAAGAATCGCGTTCAGCAGGGCGGAGCGGGCCGAAACCTCCCCAGACGGAAAATCGCCCTAAACGAAGAGGCGACGCATCCGAGAATGGAGAGCCAGTCGATCCACTCCGGGGCCAAAAAGGTGCAGCTCCGGCAGAAGCGACACCGCTCCTGGCCTGGCTCTTGGAATCGCTCAAGCCGATGCCGCGCACGCGCATCAAGGAGCTTTTGAAAAACCGCCGCATTGTCGTGAATGGCAGGCCGGAAACGCAGTTCGATCGGCTGGTCGGCCCGGCCGACCGGGTCGAGGTCCTGGGTAGAGGGCTCGCCACCGACAGGGCGCCGGGCGGTTTGCCGATTCTCTTTGCCGACGAATTCCTCATTGTCGTCGACAAGCCTGCCGGCCTGCTTGCCGTCGCAACCCAGAAGGAAAAAGAGCAGACGGCCTTTGCCTTGCTCAATCGCCATCTCGAAGACAAGGGAAAGGGGAAAGCCTATGTCGTCCATCGCCTCGATCGAGACACTTCGGGCCTGCTGGTGTTTGCGCGATCGATGGAGATGCGCGACCGGTTGCAAGGCGCCTGGGATCAGGTCAAAAAGACCTATCTCGCGTTGGTCGAAGGAACGCCCACGCGTTCGGAGGGAGTCATCGAAAACTATTTGACCGAAGGCGAGGACATGCGCGTTCGCCAGGAGCAAACAGGCCCCGAGTCGAAGTGGGCCATCACGGGTTATCGGACGATTGGAACCGTGGAAGAAGTTTCGCTCATCGAAGTCGACTTGCGCACCGGCCGCAAACACCAGATTCGTGTTCACTTGTCGGGGATGGACTGTCCCATCGTCGGAGATCGGGTCTATGGCGCCGAAACCGACCCGGCCGGCCGGCTTGGATTGCATTCCTGGAAGCTGAAGCTGAAACATCCGGTCAAAGGAACGACCATGGAATGGATTAGCCCTTTGCCGGGGGCGCTGAAGGTGCTGGTGAAAGGGGTGAAATATTGAGGGCTGGTTTTGAGTGAGGGTATCGAGATTGTAAAATAAATAATCTATTATTATAGGTCGCAATTATATAATCTAATCGATTATTGAAGTTCAATCGGTTTCATAAATCAGGCCGAAATGGCGAGCGAGTGGTGTGAGCCCCTTGATTCTAGAGTCCGCATGTAGGGAAAAACGTTTTATTTAGGCTGAATCGTGAATGGACCGTTTGGGAGTCCCATTGGGCAATATGAATTAATTATTTCCTCAAACGATCCATCGTTCTGTCTGATGTTTAATTGAACTGCCAGATGATGCTATAGAATCGGTGGGCTTACACCCTTCGCTCGCTTTGTCGCCGACTGAAGCGGCAGAGAAATGCTAGTGAAAAATAACCTAGATTGGGGAAGGTGAACGGTTTTCGTCCAAGGGAATGACAAAGCACCAGACCAGATAATCCCAGGCTACTTCGCCTTCACATCGTAGCAAAACAAATGTTGCTGATCGCGGATGTAGAGTTTGCCGTTGGCGATCACGGGGTGAGGCCACGAGGGCAGGCCGGTTTTGATTTTGGGTTCGAACTGGCCCTTGCCCACGAACTTGGTTGAATTCACTTCCACCAGGTAAATCGGGCCGTTTTCGTTGCGGTAATAGAGCATGCCGTCGGCGGCCGTGACCGAGCCCTTGCCGACTTTGCGTTCGCGCCAATTTTCCTTGCCGGATTCGAAATTGAGGCAGGAGAGGGTGCCGCTCCCTTCGCCGTAAAGGCAGCCGTCGATCAAGACCAGGCCGCCGTGATGGTTTTCGTTGCGATTGTTGAAGTAAACTTCCGTCGCTTCCACGGAGGTGCCGTTTCTCGTCAGCTTGGCCGCGCCGCCTCCTTTGCCGTATGCGGCGGCGGCGTAAACCAGGGAATTTGCATAGATCGCCGTCGAGCAATTGATCCCTGCGGACGGCTTGCTGTAGCGCCAGAGGAACTTGCCGTCTTCGGCGCTGACTCCGACGACGCCGCCGCTTAAGAAGCGGATGTATTGCTTGAACCCGTCGACATCGGCGATCGCTATCGAGGCATAGGCTGCGTCGTCACCCGAGGCGATCGGGCTCGCCCAAATCAGCTTGCCGGTGGTCTTGTTCAGGCAAACGAGCGTGGCCCTGTCGCCACCGGGAGCCACGAGCAAGCGATCGCCATCGATGAGGGGCGATTCGGCGTAACCCCAGTTGCCGGGTTTCCCCTCGAAATCGGCTTGTAAATGTTTGCGCCAGACCAGTTTGCCGGTGTCGACCTTCAGGCAGACCAGGTCACCGTCCAATCCAAGCGCATAGAGCACCGGCCCATCGACGGTGGGCGTGCAGCGAGGGCCGGGATAGCCGCCTTCATTGCCTCGCTTGGGGCCGATTTTGTACGCCCACAGTTCCTCGCCGTCTTTTTCCGATAAGGCGATCACCCATTCGGACTCGGAGCGATTGCCCATGGTCAGGATGCGGCCGGCGGCGATCGCAGGTGTGGCATACCCGATTCCCAGGGTGTCGATGTGCCAGAGCTGCTTGGGCCCACCCTTGGGCCAAGTCTTGAGGAGCCCGGTTTCCTTTGATACCGCCGATCGGTCGGGCCCCTGCCATTGCGGCCAATCGTAAGGTTTGGGGGTAAATGGTTCCTGGCTCGTCGCTGCATTCACAAACGTGAGGAGCGTCAGCCCCGCGATGGCTGGTCGGACCAGGAGAGCCGCGGTGCCGATCACGGAAGGAAACCTTTGAGAAAACGAGCCAAGCGATTGAAGAAGGGAAGAACAAGCGCGATCGCGAAACATTGGCGGCTTCCTCGATGAAGACTGGCAAGACGATTCGCCAACCCGGGGCAGAATCCACAATGACAAGAGGGGCAAGGGGCGCGGAAAGGTATGTTAGAGCAGGGAGGAACCGCGGGCCAACGGCAATGTCGCCTACTGTCGCGATTTCCCGCTCGATTGAGCCGCTTCCGCCTCCATTTTGTAACATCAGCTTGAACGAGGGATTCCCCATCCCCTGGCCGGAATTCTGGCACCACCCCGGTTTTTCTGTCTCCGTTTTTTCTCTTGACCCCTCCCTAGGAGCCTTCCTCCATGAAAGCGTTTCGGATATTTCTTACCGGCCTGGCCCTGTCGTGTGGCTGGGGCGCCTCGCTGCAAGCCGAGGTCAAGCTGCCGAAGATTTTTAGTTCCCACATGGTCCTGCAAAGGGATCGCGAGATCCCCGTCTGGGGTTGGGATGCGGCAGGCACCGAAGTCACGGTGACTCTCGACAAGGCCAGCGCCAAAGCAACCGCCGACGACAAGGGCAACTGGAAAGTCAATCTGCCCCCGATGAAAGCAGGCGGTCCTTATACCGTTACGGTCAGCGGGTCGAGCAAGGTCGTATTCGACGATGTTCTGATCGGGGAAGTTTGGCTTTGCTCGGGACAGTCGAACATGGAATGGACGGTTGCGAACTCGATCAACCCCAAGGTTGAAATCGAAATGGGAGACCGGCCCTTCATTCGCCACATCAAGGTTGGCCTTGTCCCCAAGGACAAGCCCCAAACCGATATTTCCTCGGGCGCCTGGCAGGTTTGCTCCCCCCAGACCGTTGGAAACTTTACGGCTGTCGGTTACTACTTTGCCCGTAAGATCCAGGCAGAATTGGGCGTTCCCGTCGGCGTGATCGGTTCGAACTGGGGCGGCACGCGCATCGAACCCTGGACACCTCCAGAGGGTTTTCAAGGAGTTCCTGCCCTCAAGGGTATTGCCGATAATCTCGAGAAATATCCGGAAAAGGATGCGAAGGGGGCCATCAATCATCAATCACCGCTGGCCCTTTACAACGGCATGATCGCGCCGCTGGTCCCCTACGGCATCCGCGGAGCCCTCTGGTATCAGGGCGAATCGAACAACGGCGAGGGAATGCTCTACTTCGAGAAGAAGAAGGCGTTGATCGAAGGCTGGCGCAAGGTCTGGAATGACCCCAATATGCCCTTCTATTTCGTGCAGTTGGCTCCGTTTAGTTATGGTGGCAATCCCGAGGCCTTGGCCGGTATCTGGGAAGCCCAGGCGGCCACTCTCAAGCTCCCCCATACCGGGATGGCCGTCACCGTGGACATTAGCGACCTCAAGGACATCCATCCCCGCAACAAGCAGGATGTGGGCAAGCGCCTTGCACTGTGGGCTCTGGCAAAAACCTATGGCAAGGAAGGCCTCGTCTACTCCGGCCCGCTGTACAAATCGTTCAAAGTCGATGGCGACAAAATCCGCATCGCGTTTGAGCACACCGGTAAGGGCCTGGTTTCACGCAACGGCAAGCCCCTGACCTTCTTCACCATCGCCGGTGAAGACAAGAAGTTCGTACCGGCGGTTGCCGAAATTGAGGGCAATGAAGTCGTGGTCAGCGCCAAGGATCTGAAAGCCCCGGTCGCTGTCCGTTTTGGCTGGCATCAAAACTCGGAGCCGAACCTTTCTAACAAGGATGGCCTGCCCGCATCTCCTTTCCGCACCGACGACTGGAAGTAAGGCGATCAGCTCTCTTTTCCACGGGCCGACGGCCCGCGGAATCGTCGGCTCATCCCAAGACCCCGCGCGCAAGCGCGGGGTCTTTCATTGATTTTTCATTTTTATCCGTTTTTTTTGATTTGTCATTCGCGACTGTGCTTCCCGCAATTTCCAAGTCTCCTTTTATCCGCAGACCGGTCGGGATCGGTTGCTAGAATCGGTTCGAATTTTTGGCCTTGGTCTCGTCTTTGCGGTAAAATTTCGAGTGTAATGGTCATAATCCTCAACATCTTCAGCGGTCGTACTGCAGGGCCAGGGGTTTTCGGGAATGAATTCGCGCTCGCCTGACGAAGACTCCGAATCGACCCATGAGGTGCCGAGGATCATGCCGAACAAGCCGGCCGGCGACACGCTGCGGATGTCTTCCAAGGAAAGTGGGTCGAAAAACTACAGCGGCGAGAGCCTGACCTCCGATTCCACGATCAATTCTCAGGTCAATATTCCACCCATCAAAAGGTTGAGCGAAGCTCACTGGGAGGGCAAGACCCTCGGGCAGTACAAAGTTACGGGTATCCTTGGCAGCGGCGGCATGGGCGTCGTCCTCAAGGCCCACGACCCATTGATCGACCGCGAAGTTGCGATCAAGATCCTGCCCGACGATGTTGCCGCCAACCCCGCCACGCTCAATCGCTTTCTGTCCGAGGCGCGGGCCGCGGGCAAGCTCAATCACCCGAACGTCACCTCGATCTATCAGATTGGCCAGGAGCAAGGGTACACCTTCCTCGTTCTGGAATATGTCCAGGGGGCCAATCTTGCCGACACGATCTCCGAAAAAGGGGCGTTTTCGGTGCTTGAAGCCACCCGCATCGCCATTGATGTCTGCAAGGGGTTGACGGCGGCCCACGAAGCCCAGTTGATCCATCGCGACATCAAGCCGGCCAATCTGTTGCGCGGTGCCGACAATGTCGTCAAGATCACCGATTTTGGCCTGGTGAAATCGGCCAATGCGAAAGCCCATGAAATCACCCAGGCCGGCGCGGTCGTGGGCACTCCCTATTTCATGAGCCCGGAGCAGTGCCAGTCTCAACCGCTCGATGGGCGCAGCGATGTTTACTCTCTGGGGGCCACGTATTACTGCCTTTTGACCGGGCGGCAACCCTACCAAGATTCCGACAGCATCGTCAAAATCATGTTTTCTCATTGCCATGGCCCGGTGCCCGACCCGCGCCTGAGCAATCACCGCATTCCCCCTGCCTGCGCGGCGATCATCCGCAAGGCGATGGCGAAGTCCGCCGCGGAGCGCTATGCCACCCCAGCGCTGATGCAGGCCGACCTCGAAATGGTGGCTGCCACCCTCTCGGGGGAAACGCCGATCCGTCTGCCGAGCCAGTCGCACGCAAATTTGTCTCCCGCTGGCGAGGAGCCCTCGACCGTGGCGCTGCAATCGCTGCCGCCACCCACCCATTCACGCATGATCCCGGCGATCAAGCCGATTCCCCTCAAGCCCCCCACGCCCAAATTCCCCTGGGGAATGGCGGGAACAGCCGCGGCTGCGTTTGTTGTCATCGGCGTACTGAGTTGGAAGATTCTATTCGGCGGGCCAGCCTCGCCACCCCCAGAGGATGGCAAAGGGGAGCAGCAGGCAAGCCAGGCAGGCGTTCCCGTCGCCAAGGGCGAACCAATCAAGGTCGGCATCCTTCATTCCGTCAGTGGAACGATGGCGGCGAGTTCCACCGTGGTGGTGGATGCGACGGTATTTGCCATCGAAGAAATCAATCAGGCGGGAGGCCTGCTTGGCAGGCCGATCAAGGCGGTCGTGGCCGATGGCCGCTCGCAGGATGAGGTATTTGCCAGCGAAGCCAGGCGCCTGATCACCGACGAAAAGGTGAGCAGTGTCTTTGGCTGCTGGACTTCTTCCAGTCGCAAAACGGTCAAGCCGATTTTCGAAGAGCTCGATCATCTGCTCCTCTACCCGCTGCAGTACGAGGGTTTGGAAACCTCGCCCAATATCTTCTACTTTGGCGCGGCCCCCAACCAGCAGATCATCCCCGCGGTCGAGCATGCGCTCAAAACGATGGGGAAAAAGAAATTCTTTTTGATCGGATCGGATTATGTCTTTCCAAGAACTGCCAATGAAATCATTAAGGATGTGCTAAAAAAAGACGGTGGCTCAGTGGTCGGTGAAATGTACATCCGTCTGGGAGGCCAGGATGTGCAGCAGGCAGTCGATGCGATTCGCAAGACCGCACCGGACATGATCCTGAACACGATCAATGGCGATACGAACACCGCCTTTTTCCGCGCGCTCAGGCAGGCGGGGATCACTGCGCAGAAGGTTCCCACCATGTCCTTTAGCGTGGGGGAACAGGAGCTTCGCCAGTACGACTTATCGCAGTTCGAAGGCGACTACGCCGCCTGGACCTATTTCCAAAGCATTGACACTCCCGAAAACAAAGCGTTTGTCGAGCGGTTTCAGGCCAAATACCCGCAGCGGGTGATAACCGATCCGATGGAAGCGGCCTACTCCAGTGTGAAATTGTGGGCCAAGGCGGTCGAGGCGGCCAAAACCGAAGAACCGAAGGCGGTGCGCCGCGCCTTGCTCAGTCAGAGATTCCTTGCACCCGGCGGCCCGATTCGGGTCGATTCCGATACGCAACATTGCTTCAAAACGCCAAGGCTTGGCCAGATTCAGATGAATGGGCAGTTCCGCATGATCTGGTCGACTCCAGAGCCAACCGCGCCCGTGCCATTTCCCGCCTCGCGGACCACGAGCGAGTGGAAAGCGTTTCTGGTGGATCTTTACACCGCCTATGGCAACCACTGGTCGGCCAATTAAATTCTCCGCTTCTCAGGCTGGCGCTTTCTCTCTCCTGCAATTCAACAGCTGGTCCGCCCGTGCGAGCCTCGGTTGCGGCCGAGGATTTCATGTCGGGCACTTCGCAACGTTTACCTTTTGCTAGGATCTTCATGCGTTCAGCTTGATTGAGCTAATTAAAAGCAAGTTGATCAATTTTCGCGAACATTTGAAAGTAAACTAAGTTGATCGCTTTTTGGTGCTGAAAAACACGATTGTTTTTTCTGGTTTTTCCACATCCTTTCGATTACAACAACTTTCGCGTGGGCGGTTTCGTTCGATCGCTTGGGTCCTTGCCGGCGCGAGCCAAACCAAAAAGCGGGGGAGAACTGGTTCCATGGATCGCAGAAAAATGATGGGGGCCTTGGGTGGACTTGGGGCGGGCATTCCGTTGGCGGGAGCGGCGAACGCTGCCGGGCATGGTAATGCCACGGGTCCCACGGGACCGATGACCGGTCCCCATGCCCATTTCTGCGGCATTCACATGGCCAAGAAAAACCCCAAGCTGCAGTTCATCACCCAGCATTACTGCGCGGCGCACTCCAAGTCGGGCCAGGACGACATGTTTCAATGCGTGCTTTTCGATTCGACGGCGGGCAATGCCAAGCTCCTGGGGGTGGAATACCTCATCTCCGAAGCGATGTATCGAAATCTTCCCGACGAGGAGAAGAAATACTGGCATGCCCACACCTATGAGGTGCTTGGCGGCGGGCTGATTGCTCCAGCCATGACCCCCGATGACGAAATGAAATTCATGAAGATGGTGCTGCCGATGTGGGGCAAGGCCTGGCACACCTGGCCTGACCCGGAAACGGTCGTGCCGATGGGAGAGCCGATGCTCATCTGGTCGCTGATGGGCGACGGCCAGGTGGACCCCAAGCTGATCAAGGAGCGCGACACAAAATTCAAGGTCTCGGAAAAGGCAATCCGCGCGAAACGGGCCAAGGAAATCGGCATGGCCCCTCCCCAGGTTTCCGCCCCCAAGGATTACGACACCATCGGCCGCCAGTGGACCGATTCGGGGGAGGATAAGCCGACCACGCTTCCCTGATTTTGCCGAGACGTGCAGTTTTCTCGCTCGACTTTCTTGGTCCGTCACCCGGACCGGCAGCGGCCAGAGCCCAAATCGATTCCGATTTGGGCTTTTTTCTTGGTGCGCCAGGCATGTTGTGTATCCAGGAGGTGTAAGTTCTCCGCGGGCCTAAATGACAGGAACCGCAAGGCCTAGCAAGGGTGCCCACCGCGAGGTGGGATCTGAAGGAAGCGAAAGCCGCAACTCGGATTCGACGTACAGGAACCGGATATAAGGCCGTCGTGTTGGGGTAAACCGGCCATGGACGGGACAGCCCAAAAGTCATTCGGACAACACGAAGGTACATCCGGCGAACGCCGAGGGAAGGATACACGAATTACCCTGGGAGATCTCTCGCTCTGTCGGCAACGACTACCGTGGTGGAGACATCGGGGGAAGGAACGGGAGAAGTCAGCAGAGGCCATAGTAGCCAAGGTTGGTGGCTGCCAAGCCATCGATGAGGCGAAGGGCCGAATTTCTTAGGTCAAGGACAAGTATTGGGACATTCGATGGGGACAGAGCAGCAGCAAGGCGGGTTGCCTAAGCCAACGCCCGAGGAGGGGTGGAAGGTGGACTCGTGCCACGACGCAACTGGCAACGGCGGAACCGAAGCTGGAGCGGACGAGGAGTTGCAAGCCCGATCGGCATGCGAACCAGGACGAGCCTTGATGGAACGCATGATGGAGGAGATATGTGAGCTAGACAATCTGGATCGAGCACTCAAACGGGTCAAGGGGAACAAGGGCAAGCCAGGTGTGGATGGCATGACCGTCTACGAATTGGAAGCCTGGTTCACCAAGCATGGCAAAGAACTGACAGATGCACTGTTGACGGGAACTTACCAACCGGCTCGGGTCCTTGGGGTGGAAATCCCCAAGCCCGACGGAGGGAAACGCCTTCTGGGCATACCCACGGTAGTGGACCGGCTGGTGCAGCAGGCAATTCTCCAAGTGTTGGATCCGCTGCTCGATCCCACCTTTTCGGACTCAAGCTACGGATTTCGGCGCAACCGCAGTGCGCATGATGCTCTGCTTCAAGCGTCGGAATATGTGGCCGAGGGCCGCGTCATCGTGGTAGATATTGACTTGGAGAAGTTCTTCGACCGTGTCAATCACGACATCCTGATGTACCGGCTGGCCCGACGCATCGGCGACAAACGCCTTCTGAAGTTGATCCGCCGATTCCTTCAATCGGGGATGATGCTTGAGGGGGTACACATCGACCGAACGGAAGGGACCCCGCAAGGTGGCCCGCTATCGCCACTTTTGGCGAACCTACTTTTGGATGAATTGGACAAGGAACTGGAGAGTCGCGGGCACAAGTTCTGCCGATATGCCGACGATTGCAACATCTATGTTCACTCGATGGCGGCGGGAGAAAGGGTGTTCGAATCGATAACCCGGTTCCTGGAGGAAAGACTCAGACTGCGAGTCAATCGGGAGAAAAGCGAGGTGGCGTTCGTAGAGGAACGCAAATTTCTCGGCCACCGACTCCTGAGAGGCGGCAGAATGGGGATTTCGCCAAAGAATCTGAAACGGGTCAAAGAACGCATCCGGGAAATCACTGGGCGGAATCGAGGAGTCGAGCTCGCCAAGGTGATCCGAGAGTTGAATACTGCCCTAATCGGCTGGGTGGCCTACTTCCGCTATGCGGCATGTAAAAGCCATTTGGGAGATTTGGACCAATGGATACGCCGGAAACTGCGATGCTTCCGAATGCGGCAGTGTAAACGGACCAAGCCCATAGTGGACTTCCTTGTCTCGCTTGGGGTACCCAGTACCACTGCGTGGTGCACGGCCCTCTCGGGCAAGGGCTGGTGGAGATTGGCTGGAAGCCCTGGCGCAACCATGGCCATGACAAACCGGTGGTTCAGTACTCTGGGTCTCGTGACACTCACCCAAAGGCATGCGGCGTTAAACGCCTGAGGAAAACCGCCGGATACCACTGAGTACGTCCGGTGGTGTGGGAGGACGGGGGGAGCAATCCCCCCTCCTACCCGATGGTTTCTTCCGAATTCTTTCGATTTCTATTTGTCCTTTTTGTCATTTGATTGGCCTTGCTCCCTGAATTGCGCCGAAGTGATAATCGCCCAGATGGTCCCGTTCGTCCCCAAGACGAATCGTGGGCTTCATGGGGAATGGCGAAATTGGCGACTAAAGCGCCTGGTCGGCTGACCGGCATGGTTGTCGCGCGAAGTACGCCTGTAATGGGGAGCATGGAAGCTCTGATGGGCAAATCGGCGGGGAAGACCAGGGCACTTTCGGCGCCGCGCCGCTTGATTGTGGATCTCCTTCACTTCGCCAAGCGTGTTCCCTCCATTCCAGTGGAACGCACGTTTCATTTGGGCCCCCTTGGGGAGGCTCGCGGGCGAACCTCTCCGGCTCCAAGCTGGACCTGCTTGTTTCTGAAAGCGTTTGGCCTGCTTGCGCGGGAATTTCCCGAATTGCGCACAAGTTACTTGTCGGCGCCTTATCCTCGGCTTTTTGAACACGAGGGCTCGGTTGCCTCCCTGGCGATGGAAAAGCTGATTGGCGGGGAGAACGCCATCCTCTTCCTCAAGCTGCGCGAACCGGAAGCGATGACGCTCAAGGAAATTCACGACAAAATTCAGACGGCGAAGCAGCAAAATCCCGAGCAAAACGCCAATTTCCGCTTGGCCCTGGGAATTTCACGACTCCCGGTGTTTTTGCGACGTCTTCTATGGTGGGTCACCTTGGAATGGTCGGGGCCTTGGCGCGCGCGCAAATTTGGGACTTTTGGGGTCACCTCTTACGGCGCCCTGGGAGCCGATTCGCTCCACCCGCTTTCCCCCTTGACCGCAACGCTGAATTTTGGCCCAATTTCGTCACAGGGATCGGTGCGGGTGCGGATCATCTATGACCATCGCGTTTGCGATGGCGCTCAGGTGGCCCGGGCCTTGACGCGCCTGGAAGCGATTCTGCTGGGCGAAATCCGCCAGGAATTGCAAAAGGAATGCGAAGCCAACACGGGAAATCCCCCGGACTCGGGTTCGATGAATCGACATAAGGTGAGCGCATGACGAAGGCGGATACGAATTTGTGGCATCAGGACGAATCGGCCCGGGCGTTCTGGGATCAGCACCATGGCCGCCCTTATGGCCAACTGCTGCAAGACACGGTGAGCTGGTCTGAAGTGAAGGCCGGGGAAAACTGGCTCGATATCGGCTGTGGCGGCGGTCAGCTTACCGCCGGCCTTTACCGGATGAGTCAGGGGAAAGTCGGCAAGATCGTCGCGACCGATTGCGCGGCGGCCAACACGCAGGCGATTGCCAAGTTGCGCTCCAAGTTCGGTCTCGAGCGCGAACCGGAGCGCCTTACCTTCTCCCAGCTTGACCTGAGTAAGGGGCTCCCCGAATTTGCCGATCAGTCATTCGACGGCATCGTCGCCGGGCTGTCGCTTTCGTATGCCGAGTCAAAGAACCCCACCACGGGCGCCTATGACGATTTTGCCTTCAAGCGCATCTTCCGCGAAATTCGGCGGGTCTTGAAGCCGGGCG
Organism: Gemmataceae bacterium; assembly: GCA_965226945.1. Classification (GTDB taxonomy): domain Bacteria; phylum Planctomycetota; class Planctomycetia; order Gemmatales; family Gemmataceae; genus SYLG01. Next base: position 7,473,509 of record OZ245717.1, read on the forward strand.
GCCGCCTGGTCTTTTCGATCAATGTTCCCGAACCGAATTTCTGGTCGATCTTCTGGAAGTCGCTTTGGCCTCCAGGACGCTGGGGCAAGCCATTTCGTCTGCTAAAAAATAGCTGGGAAATGCAAAAAGTGGGCAAGTGGCTCAAGGAAGAGGCGCGACGCGGCCGTTTCCACTACCTGCCGATCAACGGTCTGCTCGAAGTGCTCAAGGAAGCCGGGCTGGAGAAATTGGAATGGAAACTTTCCTACGCCAACCAGGCCTATGTCGTGCGGGCGTTTAAACCAACGAGTGAAAGCAAAACCCAGGCGGCGTAGGGCCCGCAATTTGGTTGAGATCCTTCGGACCCCTCCAAGTTCCTTCTGGAATCGCGAGGGGTTTGCTTTTTTTACCTTGCACGCCCTGATTTGGGACGAGTTTGACGAGGGTGCGCCTTTTGAACTTCGAGCAGAAGAACCACTTCTTCTCGTTTCCAATAGAGCTTCTGCACCTCTGAGCGAATAGTCTCCGGTTGCAAACATCGAGCCGTTTCGTGCTCGAGTGCAACTACCCAACATGCCGGTCTGGCTTGATTCCGATTGGCATGTGTTCTTGCCCCTTGAGCGAACCTACCGGACGGCCTGGGACGTCTGCCCTCAGGACTTTCGCCAGTTCGTAGAACTTGGCAAACTGCCCGATGAGCCTGCATCTTGAAAATGGGTAAAGTGAATTGGAAAATTTGAAACGGATTATATTTCCGGGTAAATATTAGTTGCTGATAGTATCATTGAATAATGGTATTTTATATAAACAAAAGATCCCTGCTCGACGAAGCGTCGAGCAGGGATCTGGTCACTCAAGACCGTAGTGATCAAGTGTCTATTTTTGCAGATACAGCCAAACGAATCCGGTGCGCTTCTCGGTCATGAATGTGCTCCGTTTTTCGTAGAGTTTATTAAACTTCAAATTGGCTGCATTGCGCTTCTCTTCGCTTGCCTCCGCATTGATCTCTTTTGACACCTCCGCAACCTCCGCTTGCCAGGCATCAACTTTCTTTTTGAACTCTTCGTCGGACAGGCCCTTGGCCGGAGATACGAGATTGACATTATCTCCGACAAGCAGATCGAGCTTGCCGTCCCCATTAATGTCGGCGACCCAAATGCGGGTGGAATTGGCAGGCCCTTTCAGATCCTCCTCCTTGAGAGGTTGGCCGTAGGGTATGTCCTTGGCGCTAGCAATGAGCACCTGAAAGGTTGTCATTTCCGGTGGTTTTCCTTTGCCTCCTCGATTCTCTGACCACTGGATGCTACCGTCCGAAGACCCGCTCAGGATGTCGAGATCGCCGTCACCATCCCAGTCAATCACGAACGGGTCACTATGGTGGCCGTCGCCTTGGCGACCGATGATTTTCAAAGGCTTGCCGCCTGACTTGATGACTTCGGGTTTGGGCTGGAATTTGCCCTTACCTTCACCCTTGAACCAGTAGAAGGAGCCAGCAAAGGTTCCCACCACCAAGTCGAGTTTGCCGTCGCCATCCCAGTCGATTGCGAAGGGACGCGTGCAAATCTTCTCGATGAGCTGATCCTTGTCCTTGGTGGGAATAATCAGCGGTTGGCCGTCAGTACCGTTCAAGATTTTGGCAGGAGTGAAGGTGCCGTCTGACTTGCCGTGTAAGACTTGAAAGAGCCCCGCCATGTCTTGTTCCATGCGGGAGTACGAACCGGAAAGAATGTCTCGATGCCCGTCTCCGTCAATGTCCACAAACTGTGGAGTTGAGGAGGTGCATCACCAAACGCCAGGAATTTCGGCAGTTTTGCCCGAGGCCTGCAGCCAGGTCCCCGGCGCAAACTTCTGATCGCCAAGATGCTTGAACGCCTTGATTTTCCCCTGGTTGAACTGGCCAACCAAAAGGGTGAATTCGCCCTTGCCTTCCAGGTCGGCCCAGCAAGGGCAAGCATACCCAGGGGATTCGACCCCAATCGCCTTGTCGCCTGCCTTCAGGCGCACCGGCGGTGCGAAATCGGCAGCCTGGCTCAGGGCGGATCCACCGCCAACCAGGAGTGCCGCGAAAAGGAATGATCTCATCGAACGATCCCTCCAACTGACAAGATGGGCCTGTTCTTCCTGGCAAGAGCCAGGGCGGCTCTCGCCCGAATCAACAGGAGCCGGCTTAACGAACCGGCCACACGGTTCATTATGGCAAAGTCAGCGACGATCCACACGCACTTTTGCCCTGATTTTTCCCTGATTTGTTGATCTGATTTTTGCGCCGCCAGACCACGGACACGTGCTGAAGCAATAGGGTAGGATAGGCGCATCGTTTGCAGTCGATCGCCATCGGCTCCTACAGAGGTGCTGCAGATGATCAATCGGATCATGATGCTCTTGATATTCCTTCTGGTCCCGGCCACTCTTGCGGCGCAGGGGCCCGCGCCTTCGCGGAAACCGCCAAGCGACGCGCAATTCACGGAACTTTGCCGTAAAGTGCAGGCCAGCCTGGATCAACAGCGCCAGGAGGCCGAATTCCCCGGAGCGACCATCGGTTTTGTTCTTGGCGATGGCAGATCGGCCAGCGTTTCCACAGGATTTGCCGATCTGGAATCGAAAACCAAACTCAAACCGGCCGACCGGATGCTGGCAGGAAGTATCGGCAAAACCTTCGTGGCGGCCGTGCTTTTGCAACTGGTCGAGGAGAGCAAGATTGCTCTCGATGACCCGCTATCGAAATGTCTCGGAACGGAAGACTGGTTTGCACGCTTGCCCAACGGCCGGGATTTGACCGTGCGCATGCTCGCCCACCAGACGAGCGGCTTGCCCGAGTATTTTGAAGTCAAGGGATTTATGAGGGCGCTGACGGGCAATGCCGATAAAGTCTGGAAACCTTCGGAATTGATCTCTTTTATCCTTGATGCCAAACCGCTTTTCCCGGCGGGCAAGGGCTGGTCCTACGCCGACACGAACTACATTCTGATCGGCATGGTCATTGAGAAAGCGACCGGCAAGCCCCTCTTTGACGAGATCGATCGCAGATTGCTCAAGCCCTGGAAACTTGAACGCACGATTGCTTCCGATCGACGCGTGATCCCCGGGCTGATTCCCGGCTACGCCGCGCAAGGAAATCCGCTGGGATACACCGGCAGGACGATCCTTGCAGGCCAATTCGTCATCAATCCGCAAATGGAATATGCCGGCGGCGGCCTGGCCTCGACGGCCGAGGACTTGGCGAAGTGGGGGAAGCTTCTTTACGAGGGTAAGGTTTTTCAAAAGAAAGAGACTCTGGCGTTATTACTCAGCGGCTTCGATGCTTCGGGCGGCCGGGGCGGAGGCAAAGGGACGAAATACGGTGTCGGGGTTCAAATTCGCGAATCGCCCTGGGGAATCAGTTACGGTCACGGTGGCTGGTTTCCCGGCTATCTCTCCGAGGTGGAGTATTTCCCCGAGCACCGTATTTCCGTGGCGGTGCAGTTCAATAGTGACAACCGCCGCGAAATCAAAAAGGGCCTTCGAGCCTATATCGGCGATGTCACTCGTATTTTGCTTGCGTCCGCAAATGATTGACATTTTATCGGTAATATCATGTTTGGTATTACTGATAAAATGTCAATGTTAAAAAGAGATTTTTATATTATAATATCTCTTTCTTAAAAATATAATAAACTTATATATATAAAATTTACTTTTTCTTCTCGATTTGGGTGATCGCCAAGGCCGCCCGGGCCTTCACGGGGTTGTTGGGATCGGATTCGGCCACTTTGCGCAGGGCTGGTAGAACTCTCTCGGCCTCTGGCCCTACTTGACCCAGAGCGATGGCAGCACGCAGGCGAATGTACGGTTCAGGCGATTGGAGCATTGCCTCCATTTCAGGAAGCAAAGGAAGGGCGGCTTCGCCAAGCCTGGGCAATTTTCTTGCAAGTTCCAGAACATGGTCCTCCTTGGGCCCCTTCGCCAGTTGCAAGCGGATCCATTCCTTTGCCGGTTGGGCCGAGGCCGGAGCGATTTTGACGATCGCCAACGCCGCGTCGACCGAGGCATTCCGCGGATCGTTGAGTTGCCCGATCAGGGCAGGAACCGCGTGTTGAGCGGCCGGACCCATTTTGAGGAGCAGTTCGACGATTCGGTCGCTGGATGCAGCACCTGATCCGGCACGGCCAAGCATTTTCGCCAGGACCTCCACTGCTTCGCTTTCGCGGTTCTTTGGGTCGATCATTGCCAGCGCCATCGCGGCATGAGCCTTGTAAAGGCTCGGGTCGGGTGATTGGTAGAATTTTTCCACGGCCGCGATCGCGGCGTGTGCTCTTGGGCCCAGGCTTGCAAGCGCATCCAACACGTCGAGGATCTTGGAGTCGGAGTCGATGACCAGGGCCTCATTCAAGGGGCCCACCGCCTCACCCGCGTCAGCCAGGTTGATGGCAACGAGTGCCAAGGCGGCATCGCGGCGAACCTCGAGATCGGGATCGTGCGCCACCCTTTTGAGCGAAGCCGTTGCCGATACGCCAGCATCTGCAATGACGGTCAGCCAGCGCAAGGCACTCAGGCGCATCGGCTTATCGGTCGATTCAATCGCTTCGGCGAGCACGGCCACCACTTCCGGTGCCAGCGGCCCGCGCCAGTGTCGGCTGACCAGCCCGATGGCTGCGGCAAAACGGACGTCGAGTTCGTTGTCCTTGAGCGCGGCCATGAGGTCGCCTTCATAGCGGTGACTTTCAGGCGAAGCAGACAGCGCGGTGGCGGCGCCCGCACGCTGAAGTTTGCTTGGGGCGGATTTCAGCCAATCGCGAAGTTGCGGCTGGACCGGCATGCGAGACAACACATCGATCCCCTCACTGCGAACGAGGGGCTGGGAATCTTCGAGCAGCGGTCGCAATGCTTCGAGCACTTTTCCGCGATTCGCGACGCGGCCAAGCATCTGGGCGGGGATCGCCCCGGTTCCGCATTTCTTCAGATGAAATTCTCCTGCTTTCACGGCTGCGATCACGGCGGGAATGATCTCTTCAGCCCGCTCCGGCGTACGGGCGAGCAGACTGTGCGCCGCGGCCAGCTGAACCTTGGGTACGGTGTCGTTGAGAGAACGGCTCAACGCCTCGGAAATCTCCTTCGCCAAGCTTCCTGCCCGCGCCAGCATGTCTTTGGCTTTGAAGGAAACGGTGCCGCAAAGGGATTCATTGTCGCCCAGGAGATAGCAGGCTCGTTCCCGCACGAGCGGATCGGCATCGGCGGTCAAGTCGAGCAGATGGCGGGTGATTTCGACGGGGTGCTTTTGGGGAAGCTCGCAAGAGAAAAGAGAGACACCGCCCCAAAGCCTGTTGTATTCGAGGATGAGGTCGCGCGTCGTCTCTCGCTTTGGTCCCTCTATGCGCAAAAGTGCGTTGGCGGCCGCGACCAGGTAGGCATAAGAGCGCTTTGGCGATCTGGCGCGTTCTTTGAGCTCGGCAACCGATTCCTTGGCAGCTTGGCCCAGGCTGCCAAGTACGGTGGCCGCTTCGGCATCAATCGAGAATTTCGAATGATCACTCCGTTCCCACTGCAAAAGTTCGGTAATTTGCGGCAGAGATTTTTTGGCGGTTTCGGAGTCGGTTTGAAGGCGCGCGAGGGCTTCATGAACGGTCTGTTCGTCCCGGCTTGCGAGAGCCCGGGAAAGATCCGCAGGTGAACCGTTTGCCTTTTGAGCGAAGGCGGCCGGAAAGAAGAAAGGAGGGCAGGTCTGGGAAAGCACCGCGCAAAGAAAGAGTTTCGAAATGTCAGGAACGGCTCGGTTGCGTTTCATGATCGGTGATCCATGGCGCCATGTCGAACGAGATCCCGCACCCTAACGTCAACTCGCGACCATTCGTTTGCCCAAAAATGGATACGGGCGATGTGTTGCCTTCGTTACAGAAGAGATGGGAACTTGCCGGGTTCTTCGAGCAAGGCGGTTCGAACAAAAAAGAAAAAGCCGCAGCCGGGAGAAGGCTACGGCTTCGGTCCGAATGTTGATCGTCAGAATCTCTAACAAGAAGATTTTTTCAGCCCGGGTCTGCCTCGGGAGCCGTTAAGCGATCTGGGAGAACCATTCTGAAAATCATCACCGTCACTTGGCATTCTTGAGGTATTTATCGAACCATGCCAGGTCCCATTCCATCTTGGCCTTGCGATTGCTCATCTTGGTCAAGCCGTGCGGTTCGCCCGGGTAAACCACGAGTTCGGTTGGTACCTTGAGGTTTTCCTTGAGGGCGCGATAAAGCATGCGGCTATGGCCAGGAGGACAGCGCTCGTCGCCCCCGCCCACATGGATGAGGGTGGGAGTCTTGACATTGCCAAGCTGGTAGGTCGGGCTGGTCAGCTTGTACAGTTCCGGTTGCTCCCAGGGGAGGCCCTTTTTGAAGACAATCGGGTAGGCCGGTTCATCGTTGAAGCCCCATTCGGCCACGGTGTCGACGATGCCCGCGCCGCTGCTTGCCGCCTTGAACTTGATCGGCGAATCCTTCAGCGTGATCAGGCAGTTGGTCAAATAACCCCCATTGCTCCAGCCCATGCATCCCACCCGGTTTTCGTCGGCAATGCCTTCCTTGATGAGGTGCTGAATGCCGGCGAGGATGTCCTTCACCTCGATGTCGTTTTCCTTACCGATCAGGTCGGTGAGGTATTTGTCGCCATAACCGGTCGAGCCGCGGTAGTTGGGCAAGAGCACCGCGTAGCCTGCCGCGGAAAAGTAAAGCCGGCCATTGTGCGGATCGAAGTTGAGGTCGGCTTTGGTGCTTGTGGTGGGCCCGCCATGGATCGCCACAACCAGGGGCAGCTTATCCCCCTTTTTGTAGCCGGGAGGAAGTTCGAGCACGCCGCCGGCGGTGGCGCCATCGGGAGCCTTCCAGGTGATGTGCTGCACGCTGGGCATCTTCCAGGTGGCCGTGTGCGGATTGGGGTCGAGCAGTTCCTTGTCGGGAACCGGATGCGAAACGATCTTGGAAAACGACTGGGGGCCCGATTGCAACTGGACCATTGTTTTGCCGCCGGAGGAACTGAGGCCGTTAACGACCTTGCCCGGAATGAGCAGGCTCTGAATCGACTCGCGCGCGGTGTCGTGAAAGAGCAGACCGGCATCGCCCGAGCGTTCGCCGAGAAATGTCAGGCCCTCATCGGTCGTCCAGACCATGGGAGCGCCAAGCCCGCGGCCATAGCCGACCACCTGGGCTCCGTCTTTTCGTTCGACGACGCGGGAGGTCCATTCGCTTCCGGAAAACTGAAAGGCGATGATTTCGGCGGGAAAGGCATCGTGCACGGCCGTGAAGGCGAAGCGGGTGCCGCTGGGGTTCCAGCACAGGTTTTCCAACCAGGCATAGGGGCTGTTCTTGGGATTTTTGCGGTAGCTGTCGCTTGGCGGCGTGGTGACCTTGCCCGCTTCCCAGATATCGACGCGGCTTTCTCCCTCGCTTTTGACGACCGTGTCATCGTGCGCGCGGATCATGGCGATCCGCTTGCCATCCTGGCTGGCGGCGAAGCTGCGGATGTAGCGGTCATCATCCAAAACCTTCTCTGCTCGCCAGGAATTCAGGTCAAGTTTGTGCAATTCCGTGACCTTGCGAACGCCGTGGCCGTATTCGAGCGCCGGCTTGGCGCGCAGTTTGGCGAAATCGTCCTGGTCGTAAAAGGTCTTGTCGACGCTGTAGTAAAGCGTGTCGGACACCGGGGAGTAATCGAAGCCAGTCACCCCTCCCGCGGCTTTGGTCACCGCGCGCGGTTCCAGACCATCCAGCGCGGTCGCCTCGGCAGCCGAGAGAGGGAGCAGCTTCAACTTCCACACCTGGGTCGAACCGTCGTAGGGCGGTTTCGTTTCCCCGGCCTTTTTGCGATTACCCAGGAAATACAGCGCGTCGCCGTTTGCCGACCATTTGAGGTTATGATCGTTGGCGCGATCAAAAGTCAGACGTTTCGCGACTCCCTTGCCGCTGGCCGGCAGGACCCAGACGTCGCTTTTGCGGTTATCCTCTCCTTTGTCCCAGACCGCAAGGGTGTAGGCGATTTGCCTTCCATCAGGCGAAGTGGCCAGTTCGAGCACCGTATTCAGCGTGAAGTAATCATCGGGAACGATAGCGTGGGTTGGCTCTTCTGCCCAAGCGGGTACCGGTCCAAGGCAACTTGCCAGGAGGATAAAACCAAGAAACAAGCGCATGAAGAACTCCGGGGAAGATGAGAGGAGGGTATCGAGGAATTCCACATGGGGGGAGCCTGTTCGTCAACCACGATCTCGGGTATTTGAGGAGCATGGGACGGGTACGGGAAAGGATGACGCAGAGGCCCAGAAGGCGATCCGACCCGCATTCGCTGAATCGATGGCCCGCGGCGCCCACGCCATCCTCAACGGACGAAAAGAATTCGTGCAAATCTCAAAAAATTGGTCCAAACGTGTCGTTGCCGGGAAATTGACTCCGACGTTTCGGTAGTCCCATCCACTTTTTACCGGTGATGCGAAAGGATCTTGCCATGAAAGTTCAGCCGTATCTTTTCTTTGATGGTCGTTGCGAGGAGGCGATTCGCTTTTATCAAAAGGCCCTTGGCATCGACCAGGTCAGCCTCTTGAGGCGTAAGGATAGCCCGGAACCTCCCGTCTCCGGTGCGCTTCCGCCCGGCTGCGAAACCAAGATCCTCCATGCGAGTTTCCGACTGGGCGAGACGACCGTCATGCTCTCCGACGGCCATTGTCAGGGAAGTCCCAACTTCCAAGGTTTCTCCCTGACTCTGAGTCTGGCCACCGCGGCCGAGGCAGAGCGGCTCTTTCCCTTGCTCGCCGATGGCGGCCAGGTGCAAATGCCCCTGACTGCCACCTTCTATTCACCGTGCTTTGGCATGGTGGCCGACCGCTTCGGAGTGTCCTGGATGCTCCTGGTCGAACCGAAGAAGTCCTAAATTTCCAGGGAAGAGATTCAAAAAGGAGTTCATCGGTGAAATACATCCTGCTCATGCAATTCCCAGTTGCCGGTTGGGAGGGAGGCAATCTGACCAACTGGAAACCCGAGGAGATCAAGGCAAATGGTGACTTCCTGCGTTCCTTGAACAAGGACCTTGCCGACGCTGGGGAACTGGTCGCAGTCGAGGGGCTGGGCGGGCCGGGCCAGTTGAAGGTCGTGCGTGCTCAAGCGAACGGTACGATCGCAATCACGGATGGACCGTTCCCTGAGGCCAAGGAATTTCTCGCCGGCTACTGGATTGTCGATGTCCCCTCCGCCGAACGGGCGTATGAGATTGCCGGCAGGCTGTCGGCGATTCCTGGACCCGGCGGCAAACCTTCAAACCTGCCCATTGAGGTCCAGCCCATCATGCGGCATTGCGGCGATCTTTGATGGGCGAGTCGGACCCAATCACCCTCGAAGCCTTGCTTCGTGATCTGGGACCGGCCGTGCTTGGCGCGCTGATGCGGCGCTTTGGGGACTTCGCCTCCGCTGAGGATGCGGTCCAGGAAGCGCTGTTTTCAGCGGCCCGGCAGTGGCGAGCGGAAGGATTGCCCGACAATCCCCGAGGGTGGATGATTCAAGTCGCCGTGAGACGCCTGACCGATCAATGGCGTGGCGACCTTGCCAGACGCGAGCGCGAGGCCGTGTACTTTGCCGAAAATCGCGTCATTGAGAAGGCACCTGTTCCCATGGATAGGGCAGGGGAAGCCGAACAAGACGACATGCTCATTCTGCTCTTCATGTGTTGTCATCCGGCAATCGATTCCCCTTCGGCGATTGCATTGACGCTACGCGCCGTGGGAGGTCTTACCACGGCCGAGATTGCCAACGCCTTTTTGCTGCCGGTCGCCACGATGGCGCAGCGCATCGGCCGAGCGAAACAAAAAATCAAGGATTCGGCCATTCCGTTCGTTTTGCCGACTGAAAAAGAAAAAGCCGAAAGACTCGGTTCGGTGCTTCATGTCCTTTATCTGATTTTCAACGAAGGCTATGCCAGTAGCGTTGGTCCCCATTTGCAGCGCAGCGATCTGGCCTGGGAGGCGATTCGTCTGGCCCGCGAGGTGCATAAGCTGCTTCCCGAACATTGCGAAGTTGCGGGACTTCTTGCGCTGATGCTTTTGACCGATGCGCGGCGCAAGGCGCGCACCGGCCCTGAGGGAGAGCTCATCTCGCTTGCCGATCAGGACCGATCGTTGTGGGATCAAGAATTGATTACCGAAGGATCGGCGCTCCTAAGCGCGGCGCTGACCAAGGGTGCGGTTGGTCCATTTCAGCTTCAGGCGGCCATCGCGGCGGTGCACGACGAAGCGGCGCAAGCGGCCGACACCGACTGGCCGCAGATTTTGGCCCTTTATCGATTGCTCAAGGGCATGTTGGATAGTCCGATGGTCGCGCTCAACCATGCGATTGCCGCCGCGATGGTGCATGGCCCTCTTGTTGGGTTGGATCTGGTGGCAAAACTCGATGTGCCCGGATGCCTGGCGGGCCACTACCGGCTTGATGCGGTGCGAGCTCACTTCCATGAGATGGCGAACAATGACCTGCTGGCGAAGGAGCATTACTTGCGCGCGGCCGCGCGAACGAGCAGCGCGCCAGAGCGCGACTACCTCCATCGCCGCGTGAGCCGCCTGCTCATCAAGAGGGAAAAGCCTGAGGGAAGGTCACCAAAAAGATGACCTTCCCTCGAACCCAGATCGTTCGTTTACGAAACGAGGAATGCACCGGGCAATGAGTCCGCCTGATTGCGAAAATATCTTACAAATTAGTCCGGCGCGCCTCGCTCGCGCAAGTAATCGACTGTTTGGTTGGTCGTCACGTCATCGGGGAAAAGCAGCGCATAGCCAAGAGGCGTGCACTCGACCGTTTCTCCGGGCCGATCGTAATGGCCAGGGATTTTTGCGCGCACCGACAAATCTCCACCTCGCTCCGCGAGGAATTTCACCATGGGCAGTCCCCAGTCGCCAAACTGTGTCGCCGCATGAAATAGCGGCGTTTGGCCGCCGACGCCCCCTTCGTTGATGGTCGCACGGGCATTGATATCGGCTCCATGCTTTAACAAAACTTCGGCCGCTTGCAGGTTGCCGAATTCCGCGGCCACATGGAGCAAGGTCGCTCCTTGTAAGAGCAGCCAACGCGCGCCGGTGCTGCCGAAATCGAGTTCCAGAAAACGGCGATGAACGAGCTCAGGATCGGCGGCCAGCTTCTCGGTCAGCAGGTCGAGACGGTTGCGCAACACATCGAGAACGCCGGGAAGGTCGAACCGAGTCTTCCCTCCGGCCTTTAAAAGGTGATCGATGCAGATCGGCAGTTCGTGCGAACGCCCATAGGTCCCAAGCAGGTAATCGAGCGCCGTGTCCTTCCTGCCGGGCTTCGGGCAGTTGGGATCGGCGCCATGATCCAATAGCCATTGGATGCAGGGGTGATGCACCGATTCGCAAGGCGCGAAGAGGATGGGGAAATCGCCATGCCACTCGGCGTTGACATCGGCGCCATGGGCGACGAGGAGTTCCATCATGGGAATGCGCTGCCGGTTGAGCGCGGCCCGCATCAGGGGGCCATCGCCTCCCTGATGAACATCGGAGCCATGTTCGATCATCCATTTCGCCATATCGAGCCTGGTCTGCGTTGGCGGTCCCCAGGGGACGCGGCATTCGGCAATCCAGGTGAGCGGGCCGTCTTTGCCATAACCCAGCGGGGCCCGATGGAGTTCCGGATTGCGCGTGAGCATTTCCTTGACGCGTTCGAAGTCTTCAGTGTCGATCGCCTCTTTTAGCTGACCGACCTCTTCGAGCGATTCGACATGAGCCTTGAGCTTCGGCCAGCTTGGAAAGCCATAAAGCCGTGCGATCTGGAACTGGGCGCCGGTCAGCGACTCGGCAAGATCTGCCTTAAAAAGGTCCTTCGCCTGGTCTTTGAGATGGCGCAGGTTCGGACGGTCGGGCAGGGGGCGGGCCCCTTCAGGGAATTGGGTCGACATGGCGACCTCCTTTCATCGAAGCGCCCGTTGTCCGCACATCGGGCTGAAAGAAGGTTCGCAGTATATGTCAACTCAAAGGTGGGAGTCGCTCCCTTTCCGCGGACCGGATGCGCCCTTGACGCTCCTTTCAGTCTATCGCCATCGATTTGTACTCCAAGAAAAATTCACTCACTTTGGGCCACGCCATGGGCGAAGGGAATTGCGGCAATCGAGCGAATCTGAACACCAGGGAGTTGGTAAAGATCAACGGTAAGTGGCAAGGTTTTGCAAGACAATGGCCGCAATTCTCAATGCGGATAGGCTGATGGCAACCTTGGTGGGTCATCGATGAATTCCGTCATTCGCAAGGCGAGTGGTCCACGGGACATGGAAACGGCGCGAATCTTGTTTCGCGAATATGCCGATTCCCTCGGCATCGACCTGGGGTTTCAGAATTTTGAAAGCGAGCTGGCGGAACTTCCGGGCAAATACGCGGATCCGGCCGGTTGCATTCTGTTCGCGGTCGCGAATGATCAAGTGGCAGGATGCGTGGCGCTGCGGCCGCTGTCCGACGGCATCTGCGAAATGAAACGGCTTTATCTGAGGCCCGCATTTCGGGGAACGGGACTGGGTCGGCTTCTGGCAACCCGAGTCATGGAAGAGGCCAAGGGAATGGGGTATAACGCCATTCGTCTCGACACGATGCGCTCACTGATGAAAGGGGCGATCGGGCTTTATCGCGATTTGGGTTTTCTCGAGATTGCGCCTTACTGCGAAAATCCGATGCCGGATGCGATCTTCATGGAGCGCAATTTGAAAGCAGGCCAAAAATAGACTATGCGTCAAAGATGAACGAAAAGCGAGCGTAAGATGCTGCAACCATTGGGATAACCAGACGCGCGTCCCATGGGCCTACAGGGCGGCGTGGTTGCCACGACCACCGACGTTTAGAACATGTTCTCTGCGAGCCGCTGCGGCGATTTGGCCCGGGTGCAAGAGCTCATAAGGGCTTGCCGGGGCTTGGTCAGTTGCCTGTTCGATTACACCACTCCCTTGCAATTTGACGTGACATGCGGGCATTTCGAATTCGTTCAGTTCTTGGTCAATCAGAAAGCTCTGGATCCCTCCTACCCGACGCACCCGTTTCACGATTCCTTGGTAACGACGGCAAAGGATCGTGGCCGGGCGATGGGGCAAGCGGGAAATGGTATCTTTGCTTTTGGAGCGCGGCGCCGATCCCAACGGCGCCGGCCCCTCGTGGGCCAGGCCATTGGCCTGGACTCAAAAGAAAGGGTTTGAGGAAGTTGAAGCGGATCTCAGGTCCGCGGGTGCGCGGATCTGAAATAGGCTCAAGCGGTTCCCAGGCTGATTGGCGTTGAAGCCGAGAATGGCAGCGACCAGTTCTTCCGTTGTCGGGAAAGTTTTTGCCAGGTCCAAATACCGAGGGCGAATGGGGGAATGGCCTGGGCCAATCGCTCCTGCCAATGATTGAGGCCAAGCTCCCAGTCCATGAAACAACCGAGGTTGCCTGTTGCAGACGGGGGGATCATCCCAAAGTGGGTGACGAATGCGACATAGGCGAGCAGCAGACATGCCGCGAAACTCCAGGCAGGTCGCCCGGCTCGGATGCCCAGATAACAAAAAAAGGCCGCGGCCAGAAAAGGGGGAAGGAATCCTAGGGAATACGCGGATGCGTACGTGACAACCCAGGCCAGCGCGCTCGGATCCGGGACGATGGGACCTTCGAGCGGCGCGATCCAGGTTTTGCATGCAACCAAGGGATAGGCGAGCGCCATCAATAGGCCGAGGTAGAGGGGCAAAGGAGCCACCAGGAAAACGAGCCACGGACGGCGACCCACGCAAGTGCGGCGCATATACTCCCGTTCCGCGGTTGCGGCTAGCAATTCCGGGGTTCCCAATCGTTCCAAAGCCGCGCTTTGAGCTTCCATGCTCTGATGCTCCTTTTGCAAGTCGTGGAAATGATCGGTCCATTCTTCAAGCAACCGTTCCGCGGAAGCTCGCGGCAAACGCTTGCGGGCCAGTTCCCCTTGCAATCGCTCAAGCCATTTCTGGGGCGCCATGGATGCCTCCTTGCATTCCTTCCATCACCGAGTTCACCGCCTCAATCATTTGTTTCCAAGACGCGTAAGAGGCTTCGAGTTTCCTTTCACCCACGTTCGTCAGCCGGTAGATGATTCGGTTTCTGCCCCCAACCATCTCCTTTTTGCTCGACAGGAGTTTTTGTTCCTCGAGGCGGTGCAAGACCGGGTAAATGCTTCCCTCGCCGAAATCCAATTTCATGGCCGACCCCTCGCGAATCGCCTGCACCAGATCATATCCGTGCATCGGGCGACGATCGAGCAGTTTCAAAATCAGCAACTCGGGCACGCCATTGAGAAAGTCGGGGTTGGTTTTTTTCATGATGAGGCGGTTATACCTGGAACGGTCAGGTATTGTCAAGATCGTAGGGGAATGGACCTTGATCTCGGCAATAACGTTGTGCCTAGAAATGAAAAAGATTGGGACACAGAGAGACACGGGCAACTACTCGAGCATGGAGGGCAGGCGCAAAACATGGACCCGAGGCGACAACTCGATCGATTTCTTGCGGCCCTTCGGCAGGTCGAGAAAGGTCCGCCAAAGGACCTGGTTCGCTTCCTCAGAGACCTACCCGAGCCAGAAGAGACGCTTCCACCCTGGGAGGCGTGGTGCCTCATTGGATTGGTGCAATACCTGCAAAGAAAGATCTGGGCGGCCGAAATCCTTCGAACCCGCCTTATGCGCGACCCCGTCACGCCGCGCAATTCGGATCGCTTTCAACCTCACCCCAAGCTGGAATTGTACGGCGAAGTCCCAGGCATACCGGAATGGAGGTACGATCTGCGCAGTGGGTACAGTTGCCGGTTCATCAATAAGATTCGCGCAGAAACGATTGAGGTGGATTTGCGCTGGAACCTTGTCCTGGCTTGGGAGAGTTCGGAATACTTTTTTTACCTGCAGCGATTAAGAGATTCGGAACCTGTCGAAAAGAGATTGCAGGACTTATTCTGGCACCTTGAAGTCATCGAAATGTCTGTCGTCGAATTGCAACGAACGAGAGCGATCGCCAAAATTCGACCCTCTCATGGTTGGTTACAAACGGATCTTTCCAATCAGGTCATGGCTTACCAAGTCGACTTTGACTTCTTTCGGAGCTGCTGGCTGCGGCCCGAATCACGAATATGGCTTTCGGCTTTGATAGGCGACTGGGTCCTGGCCGACTGCCTGGCAATTCACGATCCCGCGATCCGTGACATCACCTCTTCGCGTAAAGAGTCCTTATGCCGCATCCGGCGAGAAAAACTGATTCGGATGCACGAGAGCAACCTTGGCCGGGCCATTTACAATCTTGCGGATATCGGTGGTGGTGACGAAGTCCTAGCCCAGGGAATTCAAGATCCTTCTTCCGCAGTCAATCATGCCGCGCTGATGGCTATGCTCAGGCGTAATGACCCGCGATGGTGCCCTGAGGTCCACGCGTACTGGTCGCGAATTCAGACCGGTGCTCGTGAAGAAATCGTCACGGTGCAGGCTAAGTGTTGGAGGTTTTTTTTAGAACACGATTACACAAAAAAAGAAGTGGTGAGCGCTCTTTCTCAGGTCGTCGATTACCCATTTTATGAGGCCGCTTTGCTCGCAACGAGACATGCTCCCGAGCAGGGACTGAGGCTAGTACGCAGAGGATTGCGCTCTCCTTACTTCTGGGACCGGTACTGCACTGCGGTCACGTTGGTTGTCCTTGGAAAATCCTGGTGCAAACAAGAACTGGCTTTGGTTCTTGAAGAATCGAACAATCTTGAAAAAACGAGAGAAATTCGTTGTGCGATTAAGGAATTGGGCGATCAGGAATTCCTGGAAATTCTCTGGAAATGGGAGGGGCGCCATGCCCAGCGAGCAGCCAAGGCAAGGAGAACCATAACGAAGTTGCCAGAGCCGGAGCTAACGGCGGCGGCAGAAGAAGAGGCATTGCACTCGTGGGCAGAAATGATACCGGAAATCCTCAATGAAATCGAGGATCAAATCATGTTGGTTCGACATGTTGAATTGGTCGCGGCAGAAACGGATCGCCATGTCGAAACGGAATTACGCATCGAACCGTCGCCTCCAAGGCGACCGTGGTGGAGATTCTGGCAGTCGGACGAGTAATAAAACCCTCCGGACTCCAAGAAATGACAGTCATCCTAGTAGACCCATCCCATCGAGGGGTCTCGGTCGTTCATCACTTTTCTGACAGGTTCAGGCGACTGAAGCCGCCTACGTATACTGTGAAAACCGAATTCTCAAAATAGACGAGCCCCATCCTGTTTTGCCATGACTTGCATAGGCTGGCCGCACCCTGCCAGTGACAGTCCCCCACCCGGAGGCACTTGATGCGCGAGCTTTCCCGCCGACGTCGATCCCCAAACTCCGGATTGCCGTTCTTTTCTCCGCGAATCGAAGCGCTGGAAGATCGGCTGACTCCCGCCGCGACCTTTTACTGGAAGCTTGAGAGCGCTTCTCCCGTGCTCGATCCCGATCATGCCCTATCTCAGTGGAATTACATCCACTCGGGGAGCGATGCGGTCAGCGGGAGTTATTCCGAAACTTCCACGCTGACGATGAGTCGTGGGCCCGATGTGGCGGCCTATTCCAATGTGTACACCAGCACCGTCGACCCGACGCA
Source organism: Gemmataceae bacterium (assembly GCA_965226945.1). Classification (GTDB taxonomy): domain Bacteria; phylum Planctomycetota; class Planctomycetia; order Gemmatales; family Gemmataceae; genus SYLG01. The sequence continues at coordinate 7,490,067 of OZ245717.1, forward strand.
AACGACCAAGGTCAATGCTAAGTGGAGTGGCGCGCCGAGCATCATTCTGCCAGGCCAGGTGTTCACGATCACCGATTTCATCCAGGCGGACATCCGTCCCAACGCGATCGCCAGTGTGAATGTGTCTGCCTATGGCACCACGGTCCACGGCTTGGCGGGGGTCAAGCTCAACCTCTTTACGAGCAAGACCGGCAAGGATCTGTTGGAAGGTAGCGGCACGGGAAGTGCCGACATCCAATTCACCGCGCCCAAAACACAAAACGCCGATTTTCCGAACCCTGTTGGCGTCACCCCCAACAAACCTGTGGCCCACATTGTGATCACGGAGTATTTCGGGTTCCTGGGCAACACGGGCGCCAACGCGGTGCAGTACATTTACGATGAGGTCATCGGCACCCCGCCGGCTGCACCCACTCTGAACTTCAAAACTCCCCCCGCCGGCGCGTCCGTGGGTCAGATCCTGGCGCCCGTTGTGATTGCCATGGCCAATGCCCCCGCCGGCAGCATCGTGACCCTGGCGCTTGGGAGCAAGCCCGATGGGGCGGTGCTCTCGGGGACGGTGTCGGCTCCCGTGATCGGCGGCGTGGCGACCTTCAAGGGCCTCGCTCTCAATGTTCCGGGGAACTACACCCTGGTCGCCTCAAGCCTCGGCCTGACCACGACAAGCCGGCAATTCCAAATCGGCGATCAATTGAAGTTCGTTGAACAGCCGCTCAAATATGTCCTCGGCGCTGCTCAGATCACCATTTCCGTCGTCGGCATTGGTCCCGATGGGAAAGTCGACCCGCTGCTGAAACTCTCGGATGTGAATTTGACGCTTCTGAAGAATGGCGTCACGACGGCGCAACCTGCGACCGCCAAGGTAACAAACGGAGTGATTCAATACACTTTGAGTTTCGCCACCACCGGCGAACAAATGCAACTGGTGGCGAGCAGTGCCAAAGCGCTTGCCAATGCGACGTCGGCCTCCTTTGCCGACGTCCTTGCCATCGAGAGTGTTTGGACGGGCAACGGCACCAAGGTCGCCGGGGGGAATGCCAACTGGGACAACCCCTTAAACTGGGACATCGGCCAAAAGCCGCAGTCGGGGGCGGGGCAGTCCCTTATCTTTCCAAGCAATGCCATCAACAAAGCGCCCATCGACAACATGTTGGCGCCTGCGAACACGAATCGGTTCACGATCGGGGACATCTCGATTTCGGGGAATTATCGCATTGCCGGGACCCAACCTCTGGCCATCGCAGGAAACATCACCGCTTCCGCGGGTTCGGATGCTCACCTGGCCATCGCGGATCTGCTCTTTGCCAATCCGGCCACTTTGACAGCCGGGAGCAACTCTCAATTAACACTGGAAGGAACGAAGGGAACCGCCGGGCAAATGATGACCGTCCAGGGCACAGGAACCATCGTTCTCAACAGCCCGGTTGCCAACGATGTCATCCTCCCCGGTGGGACGAACGGTTCAGGCAACCTGGAGTTTGGCCAGAAGCTGCAGGGAGCCGGGCGCGTGATCATGAACGGTGGCACCCTGAAGGGCGGCGCCACCAACAACTTCCAGGGTTTGATCCAGGTCGCAGCGGGCACCATTGCCTTTGCTCCCAGTTCTACCGCAAAGCCTCTGAATTCCCCACTGGGGGTTGGCTCCTTGGTGTTCCAGTCGGCGGGAGGAACGATCACGATCGATGCGGGTGCCAAGGGGGCGGTCAATCTTTCCAACAAGACGACTTACGACTTGCAACAGGGCAAGACTCTCTTTCCGCAGGGAACGCTTACTTTTGTGAAGCCGGTTGTGCTAAAGTCCTCAAGCGAAATCGATCCAGCCAGTGCGGCCGTGGTCGGCATCACCGATCTTTCCAGCGACATGGCGCTTGCCAATTTGGCCTTGGCGGGGGCGGGCACAACGAACTTACTCGGCGCGCTTACAGCCACTGTCCTTGTCTCAGGAAAAGTCAAGCTTGCGGGAAAATTTGCTGGCACCGGGCAGGTTGTTTTGACAGACCATTCAAGTGCTCTTGAGTCCACTTTGACAAATGCCTTCAAGGGAGCGATCGATGTTCAGAAGGGAACGATTCTGCTCGGAGGCAGCGGCCCGCTGGGAACCGGCGACCTGAACCTGGGCAGCGCGGGTCAGGTCGTGACCGTCAAGGTGGCGACATCGGCGACCTTGACCAATGCGCATCTGACCCTTGACGGCACCACCGTGGCCATGCTCCCTTCGCAAGCGACGAAGGGGAATTCATTCACTTTGAATGTGGCCGGTGCTGTGCAGGTAAAAACTGCAAGTACGTTCCAGGCCCCGTCCGGAACCAACTCGGTCAATTTCAAAGGGGCGATTGCCGGGGCGGCCCTCGCGCTGGAATGCACCGCCATACTGGGCGGAACGCTCAGCGCGCCACTCACAATCCATGACGGCGGCTCCGTTGCGCTAGATACGAAGTTCGGCGGAACGGGGAATCTGACAGTGCAGGGTGGCATGCTCAGCAGCGTCAATCATGTCCAAAGCTATACCGGTTCCATATCCCTGGTGTCGGGTGTGATCAGTCTGGGGAGCGCGACGGCCAACCTGGGTGTCGGGGCCTTTTCGTTGCTCGGGGGCACCCTGCGTCTGCCGGTTGCGATCGCCACGCTCACCAATGTCAATGTGGTCATCGGCGGCTCCGTGCAGATCTCGGCCTACACCGGCAAGACTCCAATTCCGGTAGCCGGCGGAAAGCTCAAGATTGCCGCGCCCATCCTTTTCAGTCCCGGCAGCGAAATCGACCCCCTGACAGGAACGATCGTGACCTTGAGCGGCGCCTTGACCGGCAGTGTCAAGGTGGGCGGCAAAGGGGAGATCGATCGGCCCAAGAGTGCTCAGTCCGGCGATCTGGCGAGCAACACGTTTACCCTACTTGCCGGCGCCAAGGTGAAGTACATTTAGCATGCCGTTTCTCCGGTGATTGGCATCACTTGGGAGGAGCAGGCTCCCGAATCAATATTTTTGGCTCTTTTCGGATGGATTTTGCTAAGCGATATCACATCGGTTCAGAAATGATCCTAGGAATCCTACATCGATGACAGCTTGGATTGCCCCGATCGTTGACAGGTTATCAGAAAGGAGCGACAATAGAGACGGATATGTCGCTGGTGCCCATTGAGTCGATTGGGAGGAGGAGGCGATGAAACGGCTAGGTCTCCTTGTCTATGTCCTTTTTTTCGTGTTTGCGTCCGTCCTGATCGTGACCGCAGAGGGCTCAAAACAAAGAGAAGTCCGCCCACCTTTCGGTTCGACCTCTGAACCTGCGGCGACGGAATCCTTGTTAACCGCTCGTGCCGCATTTGCGGCGCTCGTGGAACGGAGGAATGCGCCAGATGGGGGTGTTCTCAAGCAACTGGAATTTACGGAATTGGCAGGAACTAAGATCTTGGTGAAAAACCACAGTTCGCCGCCAGGATGCCTTCCCTCCTGGTCTCCTGTTCGGTTGTACCTTCAAGGGCGAGCGTATGAGTTCGTTAGAGCGTTCAATAACCAGGCCATGCAAAAGGCCAAGTATTCACCGCCAGCGTGGTATCGAGGCGATTTCACCTGGCAGGACGGAAAGTGGGTGGCCTCGCCGGCCAGGTCGGCAAAAACTTCCATCCGCTAAATGTTCTGATGATCGAACTTAGAAATTCTCCGATGCTCAAGCCCATCACCCTGAAACCCGCCACTTATCTGGTTCTCGCGATTGGAATTTTACTGATCATTCTTTGTCTTACCGGCTCCATTTGGTTTGCTACTTACTAATTGATTAAAAATTATTACGAAAAACATTGTGGAGAACAAAGTCCGACATTTACAGCTTACAAGGATGCGAGGAACTACGGAACCGTTGATGAGCTTTTGTCAGGCGTCAAGAAGCACCGGGACGCCAAGGAGTATTGAGCCGTTGTCAATATTTTAAAAATGGCTGATACAGATCAATTGGTCGCGGCGGAACTTACCAAGCCCTCGCCCAGATTCATCGTAATTAGTGGTGACGGTCCGGTTGCTCATGGAATTGTGCTGGTTCAGCGTGAACTGGAAGAATTGGCTCAACGAGTTAGTTACAAGTTGGCCTCAATTTGAGGTTCAAGGTATTGTAGGATTGTTGATTTTCGGATCTACGGGTTCCTCCCTGGGTTTCTCGTTACTTCGGATGTCAGGCAGTATGGGCAAAGTTACGGCGAGCCTTTTGCAAAGGTCGATTGCCGCGTCATACGGCGATTGACTCGTGGCTTTGGTCCACAAGTCCAAGGCGTTTCCAGATCGGCCGCATTTGAAGCAGTGGAAGGCGTTCTTGTCCAAGTTGGCCGAGAAGCAGCGAGAGATTCCGGAAGTAGATCCATGAAGTGGGCATGGACCGCGTCGCTGTGCACCTTGGCTGGTCGTGGGCTGGAATCCAAGCAACGATAGTACGGCCGCAAGGCTCACGGCCGCTTTGACAGCAATGAAGTCGATGGCTGGCCGAACCGGCGCTGCGGACGGCCGCAGCGGCTCTTGGCGTTGAGCCTGACGCATCTGTTGGCGCCGCTCACGTGCTTCATTGAGCTTCCTGTCCCGTTCGAGGAAGATCTCTTTGTCCTTGCCATTGAGTCTGTCCTGGGGGGTGACATATCCGATCGCGGAGTTGAGGCGGACGGTGTTGTAGTGGGTGGTGAAATCCGTAACCAAGCGTCGCGCGTCTTCGAGGGACAGCGGCACCATCACCCGGATGCACTCGCCTTTAAGCGTCTTGTGCCAGCGCTCGATCTTGCCGTTGGATTGGGGGTAATACGGCGATGTTTTGACATGGGTCATGCCAGCAACGCGAATGAATTCCTTGAAGTCCTTGGCAACGAACTGAGGTCCATTGTCGCTGATGATCCGCGGCCTTGCATCGGGGTGGCTTTCGCGGGCGCGCTGTAGGATGGTTTCCACATCGGATTCCTCCATTTTCTCCCGGATTTCCCAATGAACGATGAAGCGGCTTGCTCCGTCGAGGACTGAACAGAGGAAGTAAAAGGTGCCGGCAATGTTGAGGTAACTGACATCAATGTGCCAGTGCTCATGCGGGACGAGCGGTTGAACGAAGCCCGTACCCTTCTTTGAAGGCGCAGGTGAAGAACCGGCCAGCAATCCAGCGCGTTTCAACACGCGATAGACGCTGGCCGGACTGCATGCGACAACATCGGCATCGAGCATCATGAACGTCAGGCGCCGATAGCCTTCGAGTGGATGAAGCCGATTGAATACGCGGATCTTCTCCTTCTCATCATCGGTCAGCCAATGATCGCGCGGCACCAGCGCATTGTGCTCGTTCACCTTGCCGAAGCGCTGCTTCCAATCGTGAAACTTGCTGGAACCGATGCCGACCCAGCCGACAAAACGTGCCTTCGGAATCTCGGTCTTGCCATTCCAGAGGTTGATGAAATCAACAACGATATCACGGGTATCGTGAGGAACCCAGCAGCCTTTCAGGTCTCCCCAAGCTCTTTTTTTAAAAGGACATGCTCTTCCATGAGCTCAGCAAGCACGGCGTCCTTACGCTGAAGCTTTGCCTCAAGCCGCTCGATCTTCTGGTTCTTGGCATCCTCGACCGCCTTCGACTTGCGGCCGTTATCGAACGCTGTGTGGCCGTTCTCGAAAAACTCCTTGAGCCAGGCATAAAACTGGGTCGGGTAAATGTCGTACTCATCGCACAAATCCGACACCGCGACCTTGTCGATCAGGTGCCTCTTGAGGATTGCTACCTTCTCACTGCCCGAAAAATGACGCCGTGCCTTTTTCATCGCGATTCACCCTCAGGTTAAAATTAACCCGATCGGGCCGATCTTCCAGTTCCGGCTGAGGCAAAACAGAATCGAGAACCCTTACGATATCTATGAAAAATATCAGTTCGTGTCCTTTCCTGACACGACGGACTTCATTTGGGACGATCCTGGCCACGATTTTTGGATCCTTTGGGCCATTGATTTCACCCGTCGATATAACTGCAAACTCGAATCCGAGATGAAGAAGAAGCAAAAGTGAGCGCTGGATGGGCCTGGTCACTCGACGGCACGTCCTCGGTGTCACCTGGCAAGTTCCAATGAAAAAGCCGGCCGGGAAACCCAGGCCGGCCTGTTGAGTTTGCTGTCGTTCTTACTATTACTTCTTCAAGTCGAACGGCAAATCCGAAACATTTACATCGCGAACCTTGAGGTCGGCATAGACCGCCCTCGGAATGTTCGTACCTTTCAGGGTGAACCAGCAGACGATCTGCTTTTCGTCGCCGAGTTTGGCGCCGGCTCCCACATAGTGGAAAGATCCAGCCGCGGTATGATCGTCGACAAACTGCTGGACCGGCGAACGATAGATCTCTCGCATGAGGAACTTGTCACGCTGCGCGATCATTTCCTTGTCGGCACCGGATTGCTTCTCTTCAGATAGCTGGCTCACCTGATTGAATTTTGCCGAGTCGAAGGCGGCGAATGGCGAATCGGGGAACGTTCCGCCGTTAAATTTCACGCACGCGGCCAGATAGGTGGCCATCTCTTCTTCGGTGACCGTCGCCTTGACCCCTTTCTCCAGCGTGTAGCCCGCGGGGGTATCGAGGCTGAAATCCCTGGCATCGACTTTGGGGTTCAGGTCGATTTCATGCGCCAACGAGGCGATCGGCATCATCATGTAGAAAGTCTTCTCGGAGGGTTTCTTGCCATCAATTGCCGTCTCGAGATCGAGATCGCGTTGATTGGGCATCCAGATCCCGAGGAGGCGCTTGGAGGTTTCATCGAAGTAAAAATCGCGCCGAGAAGGGCCGTTGACGCCGCCTTCATCGATGATCGCTCGAACGACATTGGCCTGTTTTTGATCGATCTCTTTTTTGCCTTGCAGGGAGATCGAATTGACGGGCAGGGAATTGGCGACCTTGCGATCGCGGACGGCCTCTCCCACCCAGGCAAACGGACCTCGCGCGTCGGGCAGGCCGGAAGGAAGCTTGAGTACCGCTTTTTTGTCCTTGAGGTTGAGCCTCAACGTCCGTCCAGCCCGGACATCGGTGATTTCCACGGCATAGGCATTTCCTTCGGGGTCGAACAACGTCTCGCGGTATTGGCCAGGGTGCCGGTAGGCGTGCAGACGCCGTTCTGGCTGGATCCAGGTGCGTTCCTTGTCCGCGCTCGTCATCCGGATGTAAAACGTGGTCGTCCAGGTCATCGTCTTGGGGTCGTCAATCCCGGGAATCGTCCCAGCGAAGGCGGTTTTCTCCATCCCCGGCGGCCAGAAAAAGAAAATGGCGCATCCGGCCAACACCAGCGTCGCGGTGATCCAGTTCGTCGATTTCATGATCGTTCTCCAATAAGTTGGGTTTGCAGCTTGAGTCGTGAGGGATAGCGAAGTTTTCAGGACTTCGGAATGGGCTCGGCTCCATGATTGAAAGTCAGGTGGAGGCGATTCGCCAAGTCCCTTGCGCAGGCGTTCCTCCCACGGTTCCTCGCGATTCTTCGAAAACGGTTCGGTCATGGTCATGGTCTCCTTTTGGGCGCCGCTTGTTGGTCAAGCTGCTCATCAAGTAACTGGGCCAACTTGACACGGGCCCGTTGCAGCCGGCCATGCACGCCTGGCACCGTAAGGCCAGACGCCATGGCAATTTCTTCGTAGCTAAGCGATCCGAAATAGCGCAAAACCACAATTTCGCGCGTCACCTCGTCGAGCTGTCGCAATGCCTCCTGCACCTGCATGCGTAGGGCCGCCGCCTCGGGGTCGGTGCCAGGACCTTGATCGTCCTCCAGGGGCTCATGGCCCGGGCGCCTGTCGCTCATTCGCGATGCGGTCCGCCGGCAGATCGTACCGAGCCACTCAGGGAAGCGCTCGGGGTTTTTGAGCGCCGACAAGGTGCGGCAGGCGACCGCAAATGCCTCCTGCGCGGTATCTTCGGCCAGGTGAAGATCGGTCAGCCTGGCCCGGGCAATTGCGACTGCGAGACGATAATGGCGCTCGTAAAGCTGGCCGAAACTCGCCTGGTCTCCCTGAATGGCTGCCTGCACAAGTTCCGCATCCGAGCGCTCCACGGTGGTTTTTGTCCTTCTTGCCTGGGAGATTTTCTCGCCGACATGAGATTAGTGGCAGCAAGAGAGGGAAATGGAACGCCGGCTTTGAGATTTTTCTACGCAGATCGCGAAATTGAGGTGCGGCAGGGAGCGCCATCGCGATCAATCGGATGCGGGAAGGGATCAAGCGACGCGTGAAATCGGGAAATGGCGGATGCTCAGGATTGGGGGCCTCTCACACAGGAGAGCCTTTTGGGAAAGAATGAAAAGTCAGAGAAAACGAAAAAGGGGCGACCGGTTGACCGGTCACCCCATGAAGAAATTTCGGAATTTCGTATTCCGTGATTGGCCTGCATCCGGTTTGGCGCCGCGGCCGCTCGATTCGATTTGGCGCACGGCCAAAGGAATCGCGTTGAGCCGCCCTTGAACTACCTTCTTAGGGCAGCTCCAGGGGAGGGCGCGCCACCCAAACCTGGCTGTCCTTCCCTCGCTCCGCTCGCGGGCTGGTCGAGCTTCGGGTCAGACTTATCTTTTTCATGGCTTTGACCCTCTTTCCTTGCGGCATAGTTCTTCATCGCCTTGAGGATCCTTTGTTCCACGTCCCCATGAACCCGCTTGAACTCCGGGCGAGTCGTCCCGAATTTTGTGGGCAGGGCCTCCTTTTCGGGTGCGAGATTCAAGCGCAAACCCTCGCCCTTAACTTCATAGATCCCCCGTTTTCCCTCTTGAGGAAACTGAATCCTCGCGGGAATGAACTCATTTTGCACCTGAAACCGAGCTGCCCAAATGGGCTCGGTGCCCCGAATGCGTGCATGCCAGCCGCTGGTGAAGACATAGTAATCGCTGTCTTCCTTGGGTGTCGTGGTGCTTTCCGGGGAGGCATCGAGTTCCCAAACTCCTTCGAGTGATGCGGACGATTTGACCGCGGGGCGGCCGCCTTCGTTGCTTGTTCGGCCCAATCGTTCACCCGTCGTGGCCGAACGCAACCCGCCTACCGTGTCGGATGCCCCCTCCTTCGAGGTCTCCTCTGACGGTTTGACAGGATTGGCATTTTCCCCCGGGGGTTTGGCACGCTGATTCGGGACCGGAGGACTCGAAGCCTCAGGCGGCCGGCCGGGAATCCTTCTGCCGGCGGAGTCGAGGATACTTTGCCCCGCTCTCGGCCTTTCCGAAGCGTCCTCCCGTTTCTCGGAGCGCTCTTGATCGTCGCGCGCCTCGGCTGCACGCGAATTTGCCGAGGGAGGAGGCGCTTCTCGGCCGCGATTGGGAGACCGCTCTAGCTCCTCAACCGGACTTGCCTGCCTACGACTCCAGCTCAGATCGCCAAAGTCGATGCCTGCCTGCATGGCGTGATCGCAATGACGAATCCAACTGCCCCGGATCGACATTCCATCGTTGGAGCAATTCAGCATCACCTCGCCGGTTTTTCCGTCCGGTTCATTCCAGGCTCCGGAGAAGGCATTGGTTTTTTCGGACATCGGCGCCAGCGTGAATTTACCCTGTCGACCATTTTCCCGATTGTGGTAGCTCCCCTGGAGGGACCCCTTGCGCTTCACATCCATCCCTTGACGAATCTCCACGCTACCCCACTCGCCGCCGGACCAAGAACCTTCAAGGATGTGACGGCGCCTGCCCGGGTCCAGGCCCATGAGATTGCCAGAGCCAACGATCCCGTTCTGTGATCCTGCTGGCGAACCGGGCGGAGGGCCGTTCATCGTGCTAAGCGCCTTCATCATCGATTCGATTTCGTGGATTTGATCCACGGGACCGCGAACGATCAGCACATTGTTAGGGCCATCCGCCTCCATACTCAGGAGTGACGTACTCATTTTGGAATCGCGGAGCATTCCCTTGAGGACTTCCGCGACGCTGGACGGACGGAGGGACCCAGTAGAAATCCGGGAGGTTTTCATTGACGTCAGCCCAAGGATCTGACTGGCAATTTCGACCTGCACTTCCGGGATTGCGAACACCAATACCAAATGGGGGTTGACGGCTTGGATCTTCACCTCCGGGCGGTTTTTATGAATTTCGCTGAGAGTACGAGCTAACTGTTCGGCCGTTCCGGCAGCGACGCTGTACTGACGCAGACCCGCTGCGGTAGCGGCGCTATGCTGTTGCTCAGAGGGGGGACGTTCCGCCATCGGCTTTTGACCGACGCCGCTCTTTTCCGTGGGATGCGCCACCTCTGCGGGGGCAACAACTCCCTCGCCCGACATGCCAGGCCTACCTCGCATCCGACCTCTCGAACTGCTTGGCGTCCCATCAGTTGTCCCTTCGGATCCCAGCAAAATTCCTTCCTTGCTCATGCCGCCGGGGCGCCCTCCCATTGGCGGCGTGCCACCATATCCTTCGCTACCTCCTGTGCGTCCCATGGGTGCCATGCCGGCCCCAAATCCCATGCCAGGCACCCCTCCTCCTGGCGCCATCATGGTGTCCCCCATTCCGGGCTTGCTTCCAGGCATACCCATGCCCGGCATGCCTCCCATGCCAGGCATCCCCATGCCCGGCATGCCTCCAGGCCCCCTGCCACGGGGCCCCGGATTCATGCCGGGCACGCTGCCCGGCGGCTTTCGGATCGTCGAATCGGAACCTTCCTCCATGCCTGCTGGTGATACCCCTGGCATTCCGCCTGGCTGCATATTTCTCCCAGGTGCCATGCCGCCACCGCCGGGCATGCCGGGCATACCGGCTGGGCCCACCGCACCCGTTGGTACGCCGCCGGGCATTCCCTCGGAGGGCATGGTGCCACCAGACATCTGGCCTGACGACATTCCGGGCATCACGCCTGCCGGCGTTCCAGGCATCCCCGCCGGGCCCGAACTGCCCGCTGGCCCCATCCCCGGCATCGCCATACCCCCTGAGCCCATGCTGCCCGCTGGCCCCATCCCCGGCATCGCCATACCCCCTGAGCCCATGCTGCCCCCTGGTGGCATTCCCGGCCCAGGCATACCCGTCGAACCCATGCTGCCTGCTGGTCCCATCGACGCTCCCGGCATACCTCCCGGGCTCATGCTGCCCGGCGATCCCATTCCGGGCATGCCGCCGGGATAAGAGAATCCAGGCCCGCTGGACGTTGCCTGTCCGGCTCTCGTTTCTCGAACCCAGGCCAGATCGGCGAGGCGTGGAGTCCCCGGATTGATCCTTGATTTCAGGTCGGTGGTTGCGGCTCCGCGCAATTCCTCCTTGACCAGCCGCAGGGACATATCGCCAAAGCGGTCTTCGCCTTCGTCCCAGGTCCCATTAAAGCGCTGTTCAATACGCGACCATTTCAGGCGAATTTTTCCCGTGCCTTTTCCGAGCGTCTCGGAATAAGTGCCCGTGCACTCACCCGGAGTGGGCTGGGTCAAGACCACTTGCCCCCACTCGCTACTCGTCCAGGTTCCAGCGATTTGCGGCGGCCCGGTGAGTTGATACCCAAAAATTCCTGTCAGAATGAACCCCAGGCTCGCAATCATGACCAAGACTCCCTTCGGCGAAAAAAACCGTGACGTCGCCCGTGGCGCGGCCACGGTTGGAGACAAACACACAGGCAACGCCACGCTCGCGGGTTGCTGAAGATGGGCCAGGCAGTTTTGCATCAGTTCGGCCGCTTCGTCCGCGCTGGCGTAACGTTCATGAGGCCTCTTGGCCATCAACTTGTTCACGATCTGGCAAAGCCAAGCGGGTAACCCCGGATTGATCTCGCGAATGGGCACCGGTTCCGTGTCGCTTACCAACCTGAGAATGCCGTAGCTCGAATCGGCGCGGAAGGGGGCGCGTCCCGTGCACATGGCGTAAAGCACGCTTCCCAGACTAAAAAGATCCGAGCGGGGGTCGACCGGCTGGCCGCGCGCCTGTTCGGGCGACATGAAGGGGGGCGTGCCGGCAAGGGTGCCCACCCGGGTCAGGTTGACATCGTCGACGGCGCGCGCCAGGCCGAAATCGGTCAAGGTCACCCGTTCGATCCCATCGGCCAGCATGATGTTGGCAGGCTTGATATCGCGATGAACCAGCCCCTGGGCGTGCGCCGCGGCCAGCCCGCAAGCAGCTTGCATGCCGATGCGCAAAATCTCTTTCAGTTCCAGTGGCCCCCGGTCCTCAAGCCTTTTTTGTAAGGACATTCCGCGGCAATAAGGCATCACCAGATACGGCATGTCCTGCCACACCGAGACGGCGTGAATCGCCATGACATGATCGTTGACGACGGCTGCCGCCGCTTGCGCTTCTCGAGCAAACCGCTTCCTGGCGGCGCTCGAAGCCGCCAGATGAGGTAAAAGCATTTTGATCGCGACGTAGCGGTTCAGCGCGGCATCAAAGCCTTTGAACACCACGCCCATGCCGCCCTGGCCCAAAATTCCCTTGATTTCATAGGGGCCGATACGGCCAAGCATTTGCGGATCGTCGGTCGCGCCGAGCAACATAAGGAGGCCACGAGTCGCCCCCTTCGCGATGCTCGCGCGGTCGTCCTCGTCGCTCAGATCGCTAGCGCCATGAGCGATGGATTCTTGATCGGACGATAGGGCGGCGCGTAGCTCTTGCTTCCAGCCGGCATCACTTTCAAGACCGTCAAGGAGATCGCGGCAATGCTGACAGTCGGTCAAGTGGCTTTCCCAGTCGCGGCATTGCTTGGGCGAAAGTTCGTCTTCGGCAAAATTTTGCAACATCTCAACCGGTATGCAGGCAATCGGTGCAGTCACGGGATGCCCTCGCTTTCGATGTTCCAATGATTGGAAATTTCCAGGGCTTTTTCCTTGAGCCTGCGCGAAACCCGAAAGCGCGCCATGTAGACGGCTCCCGTGGTGCAGCCTTGCTCGGCCGCGATTTGCGCAACGCTTTTTCCCTCAACGGTCGTCTCAAAGAAAAGCCGCCAGATCGATTCACTGAATTCCGAGCGAATCTGCTCGCTGGCAAATCTCAGGGCTTCGCGCCGGCTTTCCTGCGTGAACTCGTCGGAAGTGGACCTTTCCCGTTCCGGTTCACTTTGCAAGAGTTCCATAACCGAGCTGGAACCGGTTCCCCGGTCCAGGCGTGGCCTCGTCAGCACTTTGGTCGCCGCGTTGCGTGTGATCGTAACCAACCAGGCGCGAAACGGCGGCCGGTCCGGTCCCGGCTCCCAGTGCTCGATCGCCTGGGTGATCGAGATGCAGACGCGCTGTGCCACATCCTGGGCGTCGGCGTCTTGCAACCCGCGCCTGAGCGCCATGCGGTAAATCACCGGCCGGTAAATTGCCAGAAATTCATTCCAGGCCGCTTCGTCGGCAAGGTCTTTGATCCTTGCAATGAGGCTCTGGCTGGTCTCGGGAAATTCCAACATGCCGGCCCCGATCCGTTCCGCGTCGTCGCGATGCCTGTGAAGAACGCTTCAAGCTCTGCCAGTGATCTCTCATTTTGCTAAGGAATTCGCGGAACCGCAGGCAGTCGGACCGAATGCGACCGCTGCTTTCCCAAGAAGTTCCTGACCATTGTCCCCAGGTGTGGCCCCCCAGGTGAGCCATCCGGGATCAATCATCATCTAAAGAACTCAGCCACGACCTTCGCGGATCTTTCTAAAAAAGCGAACAAAATCTCAAATCGACGGCCAGCAGCCCAAAAATCTGGGCAATTGGCCCCCAAATAAGGATCATTTTACGTCGGCCCTCGGCCGCGATCGCGCGCGGACGATTGATCCTAACTGGAAGCGGGCGAATGATTTTCGCCAGTTCAGCCGCGGCAACCAACCAGAATCTTCGCGACATCGGTCGCATTTGATCCCGCACAAACCTCTTTTAAATAAGAACGAGGCCAAGGAGGGAGTAAAACGTGGAATCGGATGCAGAGATCATTCACGCGGTACTGCGCGGAGATCGGGGCCAATTCGCGACGCTGGTCGCGCGCTATGAACGCGCTGTTTGGGCCACGGCCTGGCGCGTCGTGAAGGACGATCATGCCGCAAGCGACGCGGCTCAAGAGGCGTTCCTCGAGGCTTTCAAACATCTGAGCGATGTGCGCGATCCGGATCACTTCGGTCTGTGGCTGTTGCAAATCGCGCGCAGACAGGCGATACGTCTGGCAAAAAGACGCTCGCGCGATCCCAGCCAATCGCTCGACGACGGCGATTCCACCTACGCCGACGATGCCTTTGAATCGAACCTCGACAAGGTGACCAGCCTCTCGGCCGACGCCGAGGACCTGCTGGCCACCGTGGCCCAATTGCCCGAACACGAGCGGATCGTGATGGTCATGAGGTACCTGGACGGCCGGTCCGTGGCGGAAATCGCCGCGGCACTGGGAAGGCCGGTGGGAACCGTAACCAAGCAAATTTCACGGGCAATCGAACGGTTGAAATTCAGTTTGAAAGGGGTGATCTGATGACTGCTTCGGATAACCTGGAAGAGCGGTTTGCGAAACTTCGCGGTGAATGGCCCGCGGCTTCGCTGGTCGATGATGTGATGAAACGAATCCCGTCTCAAGACTTTGAGATGCAAAAGAAGCCGGCTTTCGAGCCTACCATGCCAACGCGGCGACGAGGCCGGCTCTTTGCCGGACTGGTCTCCTCCGGTCTGTTCATTGGCATGGCCATCGCCTGGGTAATGATCATTAGCCGGCCAACGACATTGCTCGCGGCCATTCAAGACAACATAAAAAATGCGCAATCGGCCCATGTGGTCATCACCCACTGGAATGACAAAGATGTCGCGGTGCGCACTCAAATCTGGTACCGGAAAAATGTCGGCGTGCGGGTCGAATCGCCTGATGAGGTTTGCCTTGAGGATGGTAAAACTCAATGGACCTGGAGCACCAAGAAGACCGACGGCGAGCGAGTGATCTTGCGCCAAAAGAGCCCCGGTTTTTTCACCACTCAGCTGGCGCAAATGGTCTCTTTGCCCGAAAATTCGCCGGAATGGACCAAGGTCCGCTCCGCCGAACTCGATCGGGAAATTCATGGCCGCAAGTGCCAGGCTTCGATCTTGACTTTCGCCAATGACAACGCGGCGCCCAGTGGAAACCCTTCTCGGCCCCAGGTGCGGGGAATCGTGCTTGCCGAGACAGGTGGGCGAATTCATGAGATCACCGTGGAGGAACAACGCAAAGAGGGCTCCTGGCGACCTGTGGCCCAAACTCAAATCGATTACGATGCGGCGGTGCCTGGCGAAAAAGTTCTGGCCAAGCTGCCTGAAGGTGTACGCGTGGTCGATCGGGCCGAAGCGTTTTATGCGGTCCATCCTCTCGAAAAAGCACTCAAGCGCGTCGAGATCGAGGGGCTGATCTTTGCCGTACACGACATTCAACCGCTCGAAAACGGCGATGGATTTTATGTGGTTTCGTCGGTGCGCGGCAGCGAAGAATATTTGAAGACCTATCCTCCCCAGACGCGCGCATTCAATCAGGAATTGATGCTGCTCGATGTGGCTTTCCAGCCGGGAAGCAACATGAGCCAGGGAGGTAATTACTTCCGCGTGGTGCTCGGCAATGCACAGCGTGATGGAGTCGAGTATTCCTGGTGGTTGGTAATGCCACGCCGTTTTTATGAGATCAAGGATGGGAAGCGGATCGAACGAAACGATCTTTTCACGGGCCAGGGGGAACCTGAGCGCCTCGACAACCAACCGGGTAAGGCAATGGTGCCCCTCATGGCGGTCTTGATGAATCCCAAACATCGCGATGCGAATGGGGTATCTCCGCAGGTGATGAAGTGGGTGGAAGTGCCGGTGCCTGCCGACCGTTCCCCGGCGATCTTGCTGGAAGTCGCGGGACGCGCCAAACGGGATTCCAAGGCCATGTCGGTTGCGAGTGCGGGCGGCTTGATCGGAATTGCCGCCGACGAAAAGGGTGCACCTAACAGGGCAATGACGCGCATCATGCACGATGTTAGCGACGCCGATTTCGCTGCCGCGATCCAGCGGGGGATCGATGACATGAGCAGGCTCAATCAGCTTGGAGGTAGCGACCCGGGCCCATTCCCTCCGGGAGGACAGGAAAAGTAAGCGAGTGAGCTACCTACTCGTTGAAAAACGAAATCCCCGGCGAACCTGCATGCGCAGTTCGCCGGGGATTTTTTTTGTCTATGCGATCTATTCTGCTTGTCGGAAGCGAAGTGCGCACTCTGCTCAACTACCGAAGACCAGTCAACTCGATTCGAAATTCCGGAGGTTCAAGATTTACCAGTCGATTGGGGATGTTCCATGCGGAAGATCCAGTAAATGGCCACGATAAAGAACACCGCCGCGCCCGCGGCAATCCCCGCGCGGGTTAACGCATCTTGCGCTTCGTAGCGGATGGCCATGGAGCCGCCGAAAACCGCGGCCGCGATGCCGATGAGCGCAATGCGCATGGGGGCACTGATGGCCGCCTTGCGCTTGATCGGGGGCTCGTTGCTCGTCATGTTCGCCCCTCTTTTGACCCGGCTGGATGAGATTCATGAGGAAGAATGGCTCGAGTGCGAACGCGTCGCTTCCTAGCTCATTTTACGAATCACATCCGGGCCCAAATTGCGATTCGCCATCCCTTTCCGAATTGAAAGATCAGGCCAACTCCCATTTCATCCACCGGTCATGGGCGATGAAGATCGATGCGCCTGCCAGCGGAAGGCCCAAGAGCCACCAGGTTGGCGGCCAGGCAAGGGCGTCATGAAAGAGACTCGATTGCATTCCGGCGACCAGGAGGAAAATCAGGACGATGAGTGCGACCGTGCCAAGGAGCGCAAAAATCACTTGTTTTGCGAAGGACAAAGTCACGCCGTAGAGGATGCCGCAATAAAGCAGCCCGAGCAGGGCAAGGAAGATGAGCGCCACATGCGGCGTCGGCCACCAGCTTCCCGGACTCAAGTAGGCATAAGCGCCGAGGCCTAGACTCAGGGCGACGAAGGCCGATGTGAAATCGCGAGCGGTTTCGAGAAAGACCAGGCGAACCCACTCGCGTCGGGTGCAGGATTGGAGTAAGTGCTGCGCGAGGAAGGGGCGTTTTTGTGCGAGAATGATCGCGGGCACCATCAGCGTGAAGAGCAACGGTTGAGCGAGCAAGGGCAACAGCGTGGTCTTGTTCTGAAAGGGAACTCCCGTCCTTAGTACGAAATAAAGGATCAAACTGAATACGGCAGCGCCAACGAACATGCTGAAGCCCATGGCCATCGAAAAGCCGACCGCCGTCATGGGCTGGCCGGCTCGCCAAAGCAAGGCCTGCTTTTGGGGACTCTTGCTTGGACAATCGATGGCGGCTGCCAGGCGCATGCGTTGCCCACGTCCCCAGAAGCGATCCTGACGCAAATAAAAAGCATTGTTCTGAGCGTTCCAGGCCTGCATTTTGGCGATGGCAAAGAGACCGAAAGGCACCGCGCCGTCGGCCGTCTCGGTAATACGCCTGGCAAGCCGCTGGAAAAATCGCGCGATCTCGACGAGGGAGAAGGCTTCCAGGACAAGTAAGACGAAGGCAATGTCCGAGCGTTGACCGTGAAAGAACCAGTCGGCTTCCGACGATTTGGCCATGACGATCATCATGATGAGGCAGAACGACACGCTGGCCACCGCCGCAATCGCGGGAAAATTGACATAGCCGGGAAAACGGGGCATCTGATCGCCGACCGCAGTGGACAAGTAGATGGGAATGAAGCAGACACCCACCATCGCGATCGCCGCCACCGGCGAGCAGCCCGCTCCCATCAGGGCCAGGCCCTGAACCAGCCCCCAGACAATAAGGAGGGTGCAGGTCGCTTTGCCATGCTCCGCCTTAAAGCGCGGTACGATCGCCGCGGCCGGCGAGACAAATTGCATCGAGAGCAGGTGCAATATGAGCACGAGAATCACAAGGCCCAGGCCGGTAATTTGCAGCACCCGAAACACGCGGCTCGATTCGTAGTTCGCAGGCCGGACCGCCACATGCGGCAGGCTCGCCTGGACCCTGCTTTCCGTACCTGGTGCGAAAAAATCCACATAGAGCGTGCGCAAGTTTTCCATGCGCGACAAAACCGCGAGATCTTCTTGGCGCAGGTTGCCTTCGGCGTCTTGCCATAGCCGAACCTCTGTGGTTTGCAATAAAGGCAAATTGAGAAGCGGCGCCAAATGAGAAGGGGGAGAGGAATTGCCAGGCGCCGGTGCGTCGTCCTGAACCAGCAGCTTTTTCACCGTCCGCGGCCACCGGCCCGTGTTCCATAGGCTGCGATCGATTCCGAGGATGATGAGTTCTTCCAGAGGCTGCCTTTCGAGAGCTTGCCAACCGCGATCGGTCAGGGGTTGCAAATGCACAATCGTCAACGAGCGCAACTGCTGGAATTCCAGGAGCTGAATCAACTGGGTCTCATTCAAGGAAGCGAAGACGATGATTTGTTTCAGGTTGGGAAACTTGCCCGGAATCCTCAAAGGAGAGTCGGGACGAAAAACGTAGTGAGGCCTGGCTGCGGCTAATCTCCCTTCGGGATCGGGAAACGCGGAGCCGGCGCGCAATTCCTCGCCAAAAAAGTTGGCGTTGATGGCGAGACTTTCGACCGAAGTCAAGTCGGCCGGCAAGGCATCCCATTGCGTCCCCATCCAGGAACTGGTGACCGCCTTGGTGAGCGAACGGTGATTCCACCCCAGGCAGACGACCGCAATTAACCCTGCTAGATAGATCGCGAGGATTGCCCAGGTCAGCCACCAGGAGCTGTAGGTGCGCCAGACCGCAAGCAGAGTCGATCGACGATGGGTTGTCATGTTGCATTTCACCTGGATGGGGAGCCGATGCGGGATGGGGCGGTGAACGGATAGAAATCGCGGGAGGGGCCGTTATTCCTGGTGCATTTCGACAAAGATGTCTTCGAGGTTCAGGTCTTCGACATCGACTTCGGCCTGGTAGCGTTGGCGAATTTCACTGAGCAATGCATCGTCGAGATCGGCCACGGCAACGAGCGCCTGATCGCCGTCGATTTGCATGCGCAAGGCACCGCGAA
The DNA here is from genome assembly GCA_965226945.1 of Gemmataceae bacterium. GTDB lineage: Bacteria > Planctomycetota > Planctomycetia > Gemmatales > Gemmataceae > SYLG01. The sequence continues at coordinate 7,508,953 of OZ245717.1, forward strand.
TCTGCAGTTTATCGGGCAGCGTCTGCGCCGATTTGAGGCGCAATCGCTTGACCCGGTCCTTGACCGAGTCGAGTTCATCGAACAGGACAATTTTCCCCTCGCGCAACATGGCGATGTGGGTGGCGACTCGTTCGAGGTCGGAGGTGATGTGCGTCGAAAAGAGGATGGTGTGGCGGTTGTCGAGTGTCAACTCCATGAGCGAACGCAAGAGTTCGCGACGCGCGATGGGGTCGAGGCTGGCGACCGGTTCATCGAGAATGAGCAGTTCCGGCCGGTGGCCGAGAGCGAGCACGAGCGCCAGCTTTTGTTGCTGCCCCGTGGAAAGGGGGCCGACTCGTTGATCGCCAGGCAAGTCGAGCCGGCCGAGTAGAATTTTGGTCCAATCATGATCCCAGCGTTCGTAAAAAGCGGCGGTGTAGGAGACGATCTGTTCGACGCGCATCCAGGGATAAAGCTGGACCACCTGCGGAACATAGCCCAGGTTGCCCTTCGATGCGGTGCTGAGAAACCAGGGATCTTCACCAAACAACTTGGCTTGACCGCCGGTTGGCTTCAAAAGACCAAGGAGGCACTTGATCAGGGTCGATTTTCCTGAACCGTTGGTGCCGACGAGGCCGACGACGGCGCCGCTGGGGATGGCGAGATTAACGCCCTTGAGGACTTCGCGCCCGGAAAAAGATTTGCGTAACTCCTGGCAAAGGATGAGCGGCTGCGAGGCGCTGCCGTCGCGGTGTAGTGGGTGAGCGGAGCGATCAAGCGATGCGGCGTTCATGGTGAAGTCTCCTTGTTTTCCAGACCGCGCAGGGCCGATTTGACGACTTGCAAAACTTCGGCCTCGGTCAATTTCAATTGCCAGGCGAGGGTGGCGATCTGATCGGCGAAGGGCCGAATTTGCTGCAAGCGTTCGCTACGCGAACCGGCCGACTGAAGCGCCTTGACGCGCATGCCAATGCCGCGATCGCGTTCGAGCACGCCGTCGGCTTCGAGTTTGGCATAAGCCTTCGAAACGGTCATCAAGTTGATCTCCAATTCTTCGGCCATCTGGCGCACGCTTGGGACCAAGTCGCCTGGGGCCAACCGGCCGCTGGCGATCAGCGAACGAAGCTGATCCATCAACTGCCGGTAGATCGGCACACCCGAGGAAGGGTGAATTTCAAACTGAAAAGAAAACCGTGGTCCCATCGCGGCGGGCCGCTCCTGAGTCGTTCGAGGCGCGTGTCGTGGGCGTCTCGTGTATGGTGTCGTATTACTGTAAGACACCATGGCCGGGACTGTCAAGTCGCGAAAAGAAAAGAATTCGATTTTTCAGGAAGGGCCGGGGAAGGGAAGGGGCCAACGGGGATTGGTTGGTCAAGGGGGATCAATGCTTCGAGGGATGAAAGCAGAAGAATTTCACGCGGAGACGCGGTGGCGCGGAGAGAGAAATACAGAGAGTCGTTTCATGGGACCAAGAAAAGACGACAATTTTGACGGGAGCCAAGCAGGCAGGAGCGTTCAAACTGGACGCAGTTTTTTGCCTCTTTTCTCTCCCCTCCTCCGCGTCTGTGCGTGAAAATGCCTTTTGCTTTTCGTCGGGTTTTCGATCGGTCTAACGGTCCCGATCGCCCGTCTCGTCATCTTCCCCATCTCGTTCTTGAAGGGCTTTGGCTGGCTTTGTTGCGATCAATAGGGCGACACCGCTTCCGAGGAGTGGGCCAATGAAAAGGATCGCCGTGAAGCCCTTGTTGACGAGCGTCCTATGATCAACGCGGAACATGCCGAAAAACCACGCGAAGCCAATGGCGCTGCCCACGAGAAGAAGCCCCGTCAGGCGCGGCCAGGATTTCGCGGACCAGCCGAGTAGGAAAAAAGGAACCGACAAAAGCGGGTGCAGGAGCAGGGCGGTCCAACCGGTCCATTCCTTGCCGGTGTTGCTCAGGATCGCAAACACGAACCAGGCCGATCCAAGGCAAAAGAGAATGCGCGAGGCGGCTTTTTGCGGACCCCAGTAGGAAATCAGCCAGCTTAAAAACCAGGTGAAAGAGAGCAGGGCAAGAAAGAGGGTGGCCAGTTCCTGGGCCGAATCGATCGTCTCCTTGCTCGAACGAAAAAGGATGACCAAGATCGTCGCCATCAACCCCGCGGCGATGTAGGCGTGATAGCCCGCTCGGTAGGCGGCCAAAAGCTGTAACTCATCCAGATCGTGCAGGACGCCCGCTTCGCGAAGCAGCCCCGGTCCAAAAATCCCGGCGGCGCAGAGAAGCAAAAACCACCAACTGACCGAGGTCATCAAGAGGCCGATGACAATCAAGCCCGAGGCAATCAGCGTCACCCATTGCGGGCGGTATCCGGCCAAGTTTCCTACAGGACTACGGTTCATCGTTGGCCCCACTTCTGAGTTCGAAAAGATCCTCGACCTGCACCCCGAGCACTTTGGCGAGCTGCAATGCCAAGGCGACGGAAGGCGTGTAGTTGCCCTTTTCAATCGAGAAAATCGTCTGCCGCGTCACATTAACCCTTTCCGCCAATTGCTCCTGGGTGATGTCCGCGGCTCTGCGAAACTGGCGGAGGTGGTTCGCAAGGTGATGCGTAGGCTTCATGACCAAATGGTACAGGCAGCTTGTCGTTTTGTAAAGTTTAATTTACATTTTTGCCCGTTGCGGTAGGCCTCGATGGAAGGCGGGGCCCACCATGGACAAAAAAAACCAGGCGGATAAAGCCTGGATCGGTCGCAAACGAGCACTCAAGAAGCTCTATGGGGTTCCAGCATGGTCCCGCTTTTGCCAGAAGCCGGGCTTGGCCAGATCATCCCACCGGAATTTTGATTGTGATCTTGGCGTTACTTGAGCCGGCCGATCAAGGCGCTTCCATTCTTGAATGATTCCGCCTGGGTACGCCAACTGGAGAGTCTTGTGATTGGGAAATTGGATTAAGAAGGCAGACTCGTTGTCTGATGCCGATAACATTGGCGACTTGAGATGAAAATTCAAAGCAGTTGTTTGCTCAGCGGTGAGTTCCGACTTTTCTGTCGTGCCGATTCGCTTTGGGGGAAGTGTCCCTTTGCGGTAAAAGCTTAGAGTCGTTGTCTGTAGCGACGCTTCGTTTAATTCGATGATGCCGGTTCGGAATGTGTCAACATCTTTGAGACCAATTTTCCTGATTTGTACAGAAGGCGTTCACTGCGTCGATTGATCAAGACCTGGTCCATGCCTGGGCTGTTCTTTTATGCGAGGGTCGCATGAACTGGCACCAAAGGGAGCCCAGCTTCCCGTGAGGCTCCCTTTGGTGCCAATTCATGCTTTTGGTTGCACGGCGTTTGGCCGAGCGGTTGGTTTTGCGGCAGGGTTTTCTTTGCCGATTTGCAGGGGTGCTTTGAATCGAAAGTTGGCTTGTTGATCCAGACCTCTTTTGGAAACGATTTGAAGGCAGGGATCCCCTTCACAAAGCGCTCGGGATGGCGCGCATGAGCTCGATGCATCGTCTCGCGTCGTTCAGCTAAGACCTCATCGGCCCGTCCAGAATGAACCACTCCCGGGGTCAGCATCTGGAGCCCTTCATGATGGTGATGTTGGTTGTACCACTCGAAGAATCCTCGAAGGAAGGTTCGCGCCGCGTCAAAGCTCTCGAAGCGATCGGGGAAGGTTGAGTGATATTTCAGGGTCTTGAACTGGCTTTCCGAATACGGGTTGTCATTGGAAACCTGCGGTCTGCTTTGAGACCTGGTCACTCCCAGGTCTGCCAGCATCTGGCTGACTTCACGGGATACCATTGGTGCACCTCGATCACTGTGAATCGTTAGCTGGCCTTCTGGAACTCCCTCCCTTTTTGCCGTCTCGGCAATCAACATTCGGGCAATGGTACCCGATTCTTTTCCCGCCAACGTCCAACCGACCACATAGCGGCTGAAGATGTCCAAAAGGACATACAGACGATAGTGCTGCCCTTTCACCGGGCCACGAATCATCGTGATATCCCAGGACCAGACCTGATGGATCCCGGTGGCCAGCAATTCCGGCTTACCATAGCTGGGGTGCCGAAGTTGGTCCCGCCTCTCGCGGCTTGCGCCGTCTCTGGCGAGAATCCGATACATGGTCCTCACCGACGACAGGTGCCTTCTCTCGTCGAGAAGAGTGGCGTGAACTTCCCGCACCGAACTGTCAGCGAATCGCTCGCTGTAAAGGATGGCCCGGACCTCCTCCCGCTCCGGTGCGGTCAAGGCCCGGGGAACATGCTTGGGCAGCCGAGGTCCGCAGAACGGCTCGACTGGTCGTCCATACCGGTAATAGCTGGCACGAGAAACGCCGAGGTCACGGCAGGCTTTGCGAAGACAAATTAATCCACGATTTTCCCGGACCTCTACGATCACTTGGTTTCGGGAGTTCCGTCGCTCTTGAAAGGTCTCCCCATTAAACTCGCCACTTTTTTTTGAATCCCAATAATTGTCCGTGCATGAAGCAGCTCTTTCTCAAGACCAGCTACCTGGCGGCGAAGTTTTTCCATCTCTTTCGCTGGGCCAACCTTTTTTGATCCCTTGGCTGGTATCTTGTCCGCTCCGAATGCCCCTTGGGCCCGCTTGCGGCGCCAGTCGTCCAGTTGGGAACGATAGATCCCTTCTCGTCTTAATATCTCGACCACCTTCCGGGTTCCTTCCGCACGATCCACCTCTTCAAGAACCCGAATCTTGTATTCCTTGTCGAACCGTCGACGAATGGCCTTCTCTTTAACCTCGCTATCCCCAAGCCCTATAACCCGTTTAATCGGTTCCACTTCCAGCTCGCTTTCTGCCTGTGCCCTTCACTACTTTAGACCACGATTTGGTCTCACGTCATGTTGGCACAGGGGGGTTTGTCCAAGAAGTTGTCTGCCATTTGCTCCCGTTGGCATCGTTTCAAAGATCTGGACCTCATAATGGTTTTCCCCAGGCAAGAGTATGCCGGAAGGAAACTCTTCACGAAAAGTCAATTCCAGCGCGGCTCCAGTGGGCAGTGGGCTGAACTCTGGCGCGGAGGGGCCGCTCTTCTGACCCATCATTTTCCAGGTGCCTTGAAGCATCCGAACGATGCCGAGTCGTCTCCAATCATTTACGTCTGATCGAGATCCGTCAGCAGAAGCCAGTTGGAAAGCGTTCCACCGCAGACCTTCCAATCGAAACGTATAGATTTGATGATCAGCCAGTGCCTGGAATTGGAGGCGTGTCGCACCTTTGTCGTCCTTATCGACCTTGATCCCGAAGTGCTTGGAAAGAAGGCGGAATCCTCTTTGCTCGGCCACAACCAGGGTCGCTCGACGATCGTGCACCGTAATGAAAATCCTTAGGTCTCTGGCGGACCGACGGCTCGCGGTCGTCTTGGAAGCACCTCGCGAATCTTGATCGCCTCTGTCCTGGTAGGTCCAATTTCCTTGTAACGGACTCAATGGGTCGGCGCCGTTTACCTTTTCTTCGATCGCTGCCCATTGCAGACTCGGGTAGTCCTTGTTTTCACGGAAAAGGCGAGTCATTCCCTCGCCAACTTCGTGGGGGATTCCAGCGACATCGATTACCTTAAAATTCCCCCATTCTCTGTGAATGTAAGGGCCAAAACGACCGTGATCCGCTTGACTGCAATCGCTCAAAAGCACCCTGGTGAGCAATTGGGTGTCTTCTTCTTCTCTGGCCACCCAGACGTCGTCTGACCCAGGCATCCACCCAATGACCCAATGAAGCTTCCCTTTATCCGCCGCTGAGCCCAACCCGATCTGCCGTTGGATCGTTCCGTGCCTTGACTCGCGAAACAGCGCCACACTGCGCTTAAAAGACCCAATGATCGGCGCCTCGATCGTCTCTTCCTCGACCTCGAGTGTGATCCCGTGTTTCAGTTCCCATTTTCCCGGACCAGTAGTGAACCGCGGTTGTCTTGAATTCTCGGATGCTGCCGGCGTTGCTTTGACTTCGGGCTCCGGCGTAACTCGCAATTTGATGATCTCATAAATCGATTGAACCGCAAGCACTTCGCGCTTCGTGCCGATACCGGCCTTGACGCGCTCCTGCGTCACCTCAAGCATGGTTTCCAGATTCTTGAGGGCCTCTGCTGGCTCCAGTTCGGCAAGATCCTTGCAGGCAGAAATGGCGGCGTCCACTTGCACTTGCCCCGACTTGAGTGCTTCAAGCGTCATCTTGACGCGCTCTATAAGTAAGGCCTTGGCCTTAGCAGACTTCCTTTTAGCAGTTTTGTTATCATTACCGGCGTCTTGGCCGGGTGCGGTTCCTGGTCCAACGGCAGGCAGTGTAGCCGGAGCTGCTGGTAATGCAGATCCTGGACCTGCCTCGGGTTTTTTGCCTTCCAGGATGAGTAATTGCTCGGCCATGGCGGCACTCAGCGCTACTGGAATTTCCACCCCGCCTGACCGGAGGCTGTCTGGAAAGCCGGCGGAAGCCGTATCGGTGTGAGTTGCCGGCTTGAGTTCATCAAGTTGGTTCCAATTGATCCTGGTTAGGTCGCCAGCGGAACCATTTTTCAGCGCAACCCACAAGACCGAGTTCACTGGCAGCCAGCCGACAATAATGCTCACCCGATCCTTTTCTTGAACCATTCCCAGTGGGATTTCCTTGACCAGTTGATTGGTTGACGAGTTTCGCAAGATTCCCACGAACTTTCTGGCTTGCCCCACGAGGGGCGCGTAGAGGGCCTGTTCTTTCAGTTCCCAGGTCAGACCGTCATTCAGAATCCATTTCCCCTGTTTGTGCATGACCACTGGTTCCTCACCGGTCAGGGCCTTGGCGAATGCGATCGCCAGCGCGCTGGGGATACCCGCATCTTCGATGGCCTGACCCCTGACCCACGGAATCGTGGTTTCCTTACTCCAGAGTTCATTGGGGGCCGATTGATCCATCGGTCCAAAACGAACTTCATGGATCTTGAGCGAGCGGTCCGAGCGCGTAACCGCCCAGACCGTCGTTCCCCCCTTCATCCAGCCGACACACCAGTCTTTGTCACTCTGCGTTGTCGGTCCTAACAGGTCTTTCCGCGGATATCCTGGCATGCGCAGGATCGCTTTTCGCCTGATTGAGTCAGGGGGAAGGTCGTCGAGGCGGCTGAGGTCGACCGTCGCCTCGTCTCCAATTTGCCAAACTCCGACTCCTCGATCCATTTGTAACTTTTCATAGGCGCCAATTTTATTCTGCAAATATTCTATCTCTCTTTGAATGGGTGAGGGTTTCTTAAGGTCTTGACGAATGATTTGCGGAAGCGATTCCCATCGTTGCGAAAGCTCTTTCAGTCGCTCTTCCAGTTCGCCGATACTCTCTTTGATTTTTTTATCTGACTCTTGGTCCGATTTGGTTTGGTTTTTCAGGGGGTGGACGATCCTAAAATCTTGGTCCTCCTGTTTCGCTACTGCCGAATCTTTACCTGCGAGTGGACTGTCTTCGAAACTCGAAGAAGCCCGCGCTTGCTTTATTTTTTCGAGGTGTTCGATTTGCATCGTGATTTTTTTGACTTTGGGATGGTCCTTTGCATAGTCCAGGAGAAGGAGCTTCTTTTCGAGTTTTAGGGCATTAATCGTGGCCTCATCGGCGTAAAGGAACCGGGCCGCATTGGGGTCCTGTGGATCCTCTTTCTTTTCGACCTTTGCCGGATTTGTCGAAGGTCTGGATGGAAGATCGAGCTCCAAGCGGTATACCCCAGACACCAATTCGAATTGCCGAACCAGGACCGGTCCTGGAAGTAGCCCGCCATGCTCGTCCACCGCATCGCGAACGATCACCTTGCAGATGCCGGGATTGAGACGATCGAATTGAAATAGATCCCCCTTGGCGCTTTTCTCCGTCGGATCGGGAATGCGGATCAGCGGGTTGGTCGCAATGGCTCGTTCTGGAGGACCGGGAAGCGCAAGTTGTTCCACTGTGACAAGAATTCCTTGCAGATCCCTTCCCCCTGCCTGATTGATTTTGACTTCCAGCTTCGCTTCCGGGTTGAGGTTTAATTCCAACCGATATTTCTCGCTCGAGACATCAAGCATCGAGATGCGTACCGGAGTGTTACCAGTCGGAGTTGTGGCATTAGCCTGCTGCCTCGCAATTGAATTCCAAGGAATATGGCCGCGGCCATAGCCCGGATGGGTGACGAAAAAGAGACCTTCCTCGATTTCCATGGGATTCCACAGGATCTTTCCCTGTTCGTCGGTCCAGTCGGCAAATGCGCCGATGCGGCCAAAATCCCATGAGAATTCCTCGCGCGGCCAAACGTCCGCTTTGAAGCAAACCATGGCATTGGGAATCGGCTTTTGTGTTTTGGCATCACGGACAATCATTTCCATCTGGACAGCGGCTGGCTTCAACGGAAACTCGGTCTGCTCGACCTCACTGAGCCGCTTCGGATCATAAACCCGGGCCGTAACAGGGCTCATGATTGCCCGATCGTAGGACGGACAGGTCACGGCAACCCGGTACTTTTTCCCAGGATCCAGTTGCCCGATCGCGAAGGTGCCGTCCTCGGAAAAGAACGATCGTGACGGATGGGAGAAACTCCCGGACTCGCCGCTAGGACGATCGACTCCAGGGAGAAGGTGAACGGTAAATTCAGTCACCGGTTTGCCGTTCTGGTCACGAACTTTGCCCCGGATCGAGCCTCGCGGTTCTTGATTGGTTCCGGCCAAGGCCGTGCCGAGGGAGAAGGAGTCAGGGCTTTTCGCCAGGGCGGACTTCTGGAGCGCGATTTTCAGATGGGGAGGTTGCGGCTGACCAGGCCGGAGGGCGATCGGTTCGGTCGTCAACGGTTCCATGCCTGCAGCGCTAAACGAAAGAGGAGAAAGTTGACGATGGAAGGGAAGGCCGTCAAAGGAAAACTTCCCGGTCACGGGGTCAATCGTCTCCGTGAGTCCGGCATCCATTTGCGAGGAGCCAATTCCCGCGTAGACCCGACCATCCTGGACAGGTTGTTCCGAGTGGGTGACTTCACCCTGGACCATGCCCGACGCTGGCAGGAGGACATGAACCTTTCCTGTTTCCTGTTCGGAAAGATCGACATGGATGCGAGTCCGAGCGGCTTCCGGATGAGTGATGAGTAGGCCCTGAACCTGCCGGGCCAGCCCGTGAAGGACAAAGGCCCCTTTTTCGTCCGTCTCGGTTCTTTGCCCGTCAGAGGCCCAGACGGTTGCTTTGGCCAGTGGCGCGCGGTTCTTTTGGGTTAGCACGAGCCCCTCAATCTTTCGACCAGGTTGCAGCCAGATGTCATTGATGTTTTCTGCCTCAGGGCGCATGGCGGGGCGATTGCGAGCATGAAGCAGAACGCGCTGATCAGACCGACCAAATAACGCCCCGGCCCTGGCGGAAACGACCCAGGACCCGTCGCGGGAGGCAAATACCGGCAAGGCCAGCCGGAATCGTCCCTCACCGTCGGTGCGGGTTTCACGACGAGATTCGGCTGCAGACCCCGGCCGCAACAACACCGCGCGCACCTCGGCACCGACAGCCGGTGAGCCGTCGCGCATCAAAACCCGGCCAAGCACGGGCATGGGCCAATCCTGATCGTTTGCATCTTTGACCACTTCCGGTAGGGCATCGCTCTGATTGGGCGATTCGCTCTCAGGCTTCTCGACACTCGGCGCGGCGCCAAGCTGCTGGAACAGCAGGCACAGCCCCAGGCAAATCGGAGCGAGGCTAACGAGTGGCCAACGGCCAAGCACGCCGGGGCCTTTTGGTTCCAACATGAGGATGCGGCGCACGCGTGCAAGCAGTGAGCCATGCGTGGCACCCAGAGCTAGAATCGATTGATTGCCGCGCAATTCCTCGACGGCGAGAAGCGCCCGGCCGTATTCGGCGCGGTCCTGCACGATTCCCACAACCAGATCGTCGCAGCAGTTTTCGCGTTCGATGCGGATGCGGCTCGACAAAAACCAGACGGCCGGGTGGTAGAAGAAAACCGTTTCGACAATCGTCTGCAAAAGGTTGACCAGGAAATCATGACGCCTGACGTGCGCGAGTTCATGAATCAAGATGGCCTCCAACTGCGAGGCGGGAATGCCGGCAACCACGCTGATCGGCAGCAGGATCACCGGTTGAACATAGCCGACGAGAAGCGGAGTTTTTGCAAAGAGAGATTGAAGGACATGGATTTTCTTGGTGATCCCCATCCGCTTTGCCAGGGATTGACCCATGGCTGCGATCGACTCGGGCACGGCGGATAGGCCCCGCGTTTTCAGGCGGCGCAGGGCCCACCAGCCCAGCATCGGCCGTAGCGAAAAGAGCAAGAGGCCAACTGCCCAAATCACGACCAGCTTGCCAAGCCACGGGCGAACTAGTTCGGCAGAGTGGTTCCACAATGCCGTGATGGATGGCTCGGTTGCCACATTCGTCTCGGACACGGTTTTAGTGTTGGAGAGCGGAGTAGATGCCTCCAGGAATTCGCTGCTCTTGGAGGGAGTGCTGAGGGAGACGACTGCTGCCGGCTCGTGGGATCCGCTGGCCAATTCGGTGGGTCGTGGACTTCGATCAGGCCGCTCCAGTACCATCCCTTGCGAATCGGATTCGCTGCTGCGTGCGTCTTCACTCAAAACGGCCCCCTGGCCTAGCACCAACCAGGTAACCGGCGGGATCATGATGAGGAGAGCCAGATGGCCCATCAAAACTCCATGGCGAAGGGCCGCGGAGTTTTTTTTCATCAGGCTCAACAAGAGAAGGGCCGCCAAGGCGATCACGGCAAATTGCCAGAGCGAATGGACGAGCATCCAGCCGAGGCGCTCGATGAACGGGCCGGAAACCATTGCGGCGAGGAAAGTCTTTTCTGTCATTTCTTTCCCTCAAGCGATTCCAAAAGTTTGCGGACTTCTTCGATTTCTTTGGACGAGGATTTGCGCAGGGGCCAACTCCGCAGGACCAGGCTCATGGCCGAATCCGCCAGGATCTTTTCGATCCATTTTGCAACTCGCTTCGACACTAAGGCTTTCGGGGCGCGGCCGCCGAATCCTCGATCGGTCCGTCAAGGCGCTTCCATTCCAGCACGTTTCCGTCCTGGGAGATGAGACGCAGTGTCTTCTCATCGAGAAACCCAAGGGTGTAGGACCCAGACAAACTTACCGGCGAGCCTCCAGGAGTTTGGCGATTGAGATGCAGAATCGTTGTTTGTCCCGCCGAGCGGGTCAAATCGAACGAGCCCCCTTCGCCGGGAATCTGTTTGAATGGAGGGGCAGCCGGCGACGGTTGATCTTGAAAGACCCGCAGATCGTAGCGGCGCTCGTGAAATGACAGTTCCAGGCTGATGCCAATCGGTTGATTTTTAGGCCCAATAGTCGGTGGCTTACCGCTAACCAGTTTCCAGTTCCCTTTAAGATTTTCCTCACCTGCCACCCGTTTCCAGTGACTACTGGAAGCGATCGCCTGGGTGAAATCTTTGAGAATTAGGTCTTCACCCTTCAACGATTCGAGATGAAACGGGATGATCTGTTGATCCTTTTGGGATCGCAAAAGCAGGCGAATCGTTCCCCCAGTGTCTTCTTCGAAATCAAGCGTGTAGTTCTTGACGAGAATCGGTGGGCCCTTTGCCAGCGCAATGCTTAGCTCAATCTGGTCTTTGCGCACAATGAAATGAACGAGAGGATTGTCACCGGAAGATTTCTCGGGAGGAAGCGAGTTTCCCTTGTCGTCCTTTTTCTTCCAGGTCCAGCTACCTTGCAGATTTTTCACCTGCTCAAAGATCTCTTTCTCTGGTCCCCCTGGGGACGGCGTCAACCGATTCAATACCCCTGACCGCCTTGATGTGGGCCACTCCATCGGGACGAAACGGCTCGACATTTCATATCCCAGTTCCGAGGGGATTCCCAGGGCATTGTTCGAATTGCCATGGCCCCAACCCAACACCTGTTGGCCGCCGTCAAAAACCAGGTCCACCGTCTCGGAACCCTTCATTCGGTAGCGGGTCAACCACTGCATCTGATCGTTTTCCGTGACGATCCACAGGAGGTCCCGACCAGGCATCCAACCCATTGCCCAGTAGCCCCTGCCATTCTGCTCGGCCAATCCAAGGGGGATTTCTTTGATCAGTTCATTGGAAGCCGCGCGGCGAAACAGGGCCACATGATGCTTGAATGTGCCGACAAAGGGCGCCTGAATCGTTTGTTCCTTCACCTCTACTCTGATTCCCCTTTCGAGGTTCCAGATTCCCTTGGTTCTGATCACCTGAGGATCGAACTGGTTTACTGACGTTTGGGGTGGCGAATTCGCTCCGGTGGCCGGTGTGATTCGCAGCTTAATGACTTCGATCGCGGACTTTGCGGCGAGGACATCAAGTTTCGTACCTCTGGCGGCCATGAACCGTGCTTGCGCGATTTCGAGCACGCCTTCCAGGTTTTTCAGCGCTTCGGCCGGCTCGAATTCCGCCATGTCTTTACAAGCCGAGATCACCGATTCGATTGGCACGCGTGCTGAGTTGAACAGTTCGAGCGCTAGTTTGACTCGTTGCGCATGCGATTTCGGATTGGCTTCGGGCGCCGGTTTGACTCGCAGTTTGATCACTTCAATCGCGGACTTTGCGGCGAGGACATCAAGTTCCGTACCTCTGGCGGCCATGACTCGTCTTTGCGCGATTTCGAGTACGCCGTCCAGGTTTTTCAGCGCATCCCCCGGTTCGAATTCCGCCAGATCCTTGCAGGCCGAAATGACCGATCCGATTTCCACGCGACTCGCCTTGTACAAGGCGAGCGCAACCTCGACTCGTTCTTTTAGTAAGGCAATTGCGGCTGCCGCTTTGTTGGCGGGTGCCTTCTCGCCGACAGGAGGTTCGCCACCGGACTCCTTTGCCGTTGTCCCGGTCGGCCGCAGGGGCATGGGCGATCCTTGATTCGCCCCGTCGTTCTTGCCCAGTAATCTGCGGAACTGCTCCGCCATTTTCAGGGCCAAGTCTTGTGGAATTTCGATTCCCCCGGCAATCACGCCCCTTGGAAAATCGTCCGCGGGACCGGAGACCCGTTGGGTCGGACTTGGTTCTTTTAGTTTGGTCCAGTCGAATCGGCTTAGTTGAGCGGAAGAGCCGTTTCTTTCTGCGACCCAAATATTGTTGCGACTGTAGCATCCGATCAAAATGGTGGCCGCACCTTGCTGAGGCGCCATGGCGAGGATGAATTCGCCCACGGGTTCGTTCGATGATTGCCGCCGCACGATTCCGACAATGTTTTTGGCAACGCCCACGAGTGGAGCGATCAATTGCCGCTCCTTCAACTCCAGGTAGAAGGTATCGTCCAGCACCCATTTTCCCTCCCCTTGGATGAGGACCGGACCGGAGCCGATCATGATCCTGCTGAACAATGCGGCCAGGCTGTCGGGCATTCCCGATTCGGCGATCACCTGGCCTCGCACCCAGGGGATGATCGTTTCCTTGCTCCAGATCTCCTTCCCAACCTTCTGATCTTTGGCTCCAAATCTCACTTCTAGGATTTTGAGCGATTGCTTCATACGAGTGACGACCCAGAGAGTCGTGCTTCCTTTGATCCAACCGACACCGTAATCGCCTTCGCTGGCCGAATTGGGTCCGAAAAGGGTCTTTTTGGCAAATCCGGGGAGGCTCAAACTACCCGACATGGTTGGCGATTTCGGAGGAGTATTTTCCGAATAGGTGATTTCGAGGAGTGCACCTGCATCGAGACGACATTTTCCCGGTGCAGCATTGAAGATGGGGGAACCGACAGGAGCGGAAGCGTACTTTTTCAGCACGGCTTCCCATTCTTCGATTTCCTTTTGGATTTTTTTAACATCCGGGTGCTCCGGCTTGTGCTTCGCCAGAAGTGTTTTCTTTTCGTTCTCTAATTTCTCGATCGCATCGAGAATCTCGGTGATCTGAGGCTCGGTGAGGGTTCCGACTTCCTTTTCGGGTTTAGCGGGTTTGGCCGGCGGTTTCGGCGGAAGATCCATTTCCAGTCGGAGCAATCCCGAGGTTAGCTCGACCTCGCGGACCATCAGTCCGTTAAGATCTCCGGTGTTGTGCTCATCAACCTGATCACGAATTTTGAGTTTGCACGGACCCGGATTCAGGCCATCGAATCGAAAGAGGCCGTCCTTGGCGGGGTATTCTTCCATGTACCTTTGGATGAGCGGTCTGCCCGCCGAGCGGGCTGCTTTGCTACCTGGCAACGACATTTGCTCCGCTTCGAAAACCAGCCATTTCAGATCCCGGCCGTTGGCGTTGTTGATTTTCACTTCAAGCGTTGCTTCAGGGATCAGATCGAACACGGCTTCGTACCTGCCGCTGGCTTCGTTTCGTTTCAGGGGAAGGACCGGGTCCGGAATCAAGACGACCTCCCATTCGCCGCTGGCGTCATTGCGCCGGTTTTCGGGAACCATGTTGGCATTCGTTCGATCGGCCGCTGTATTCGCGCCTGCTTTGGCAATCCGCCAGGGAAGAACCGCTCGGCCATAGCCCGGGTGATTGACAAAGAAAATGCCCTTGTCAATTTGCATGCGATCCCACAGCATTTTTCCTGCTTGATCAGACCACTGAACGTCGGAGCCGTGGTTGCCAAGATTCCAGGAGAAGTTGTCGTGGTACCAGACATCCGGCTTGAAACAAACCATCGCATCGGGGATCGGTTTTTTGGTGACGGCATCACGTACAACGAGATCCACCTGGAGCGTGGCCGGCTTGAGTCGAAACTCGGTCACTTCCGCTTTGTTGATGGATTCTGGCTGGAACAGGTGAGCCGTCACCGGACTGATGACGGTTCGAGCGAACGTAGGGGAGGTCACTCCGATCGCGTATTTTTTGCCCGCATCCAATTGCCCGATGGCAAAGGTGCCGTCCTCGGAGAAAAACAATCCTCCCCCGGCAGGCTGTCCCGCCTCTCCATAAGGAAAGTAGTCAACGACGGTGCTGACCGCGAACTCGGTGACGGGCTTACCATCTTCTTGCAACACTCTGCCGCGAATGGAGCCTTTGGGCGCCTCATCATTTCCGCCCGCAAGCGCGCCTTTCATGCCGCCGTAATCCGTCTCTTTTACAGGGGGCGTTTTTTTTAGTGCCATTTTGATAGTTTGCACCGGCTTGCCCGGACGCAATACGAGCAAGTTCGTCGTTTCGGTTTCCAGGCCTGGTGCGTTGAACCAGAGGATGTCAAGCAGGCGATTGTAAGGGAGGCCGCCGAAGGAGAATTTGCCGGTCTTTGAGTCGATCGGTTCGGTGAGCGCCTGGTTGTACTGAGTGCCCCCGTAGCTCCAGGCGACATGGCCGTCCTGAACCGGCTGACCGCCCTCGGTGACTTCGCCCTCGATCGATCCGCCTGGAGGCAGCAATATCTTGACACGCCCGATCTTTTGTTCAGAGAGATCCACATTCACCCGGGTACGAGCGACTGTCGGATGCGTGACGCATAATCTGTGAACGTCCTTGGAGAGCCCATGAAGGATAAAGGCCCCCTGTGCATCGGTCTGAACCTTTTGCCCATCGTCTGACCAAACCGTTGCCTTGGCCAGGGGCCTGCGATTCTCTTGCGCGAGAGCCCATCCTTCAATCCGGTGGCCAAGTTGTAGCTTGAGATCGTCGAGATTTTTCGCTTCGGGACGGTGCGCCTTATTGTCGTGCGCCGGGACCAATACCGCGTCATATTTTCCAAAATGCTCTTCGCGTCGTGCCGAAACGACCCAGTACGCCTTTTGTGTTGGCAGCGCAGACAAGTTCAAACGAAACCGACCCTCGGCATCCACCTTGGTTTCATGGCGCATTTCGGTTGTTGAAGTTGGCCGCACGAGAACCGCACGCACTTCGGCTCCGGTCGCGGGCGATCCATCGGCCATGAGAATTCGGCCAGTGACAGGAAGGGGTTGGTCGGCGCTGTCGTCTTGATTCGATGTTCCTTGAGTTGAGGTTTCCGATGACGAGCCTACTTCACCAGTTTGCTCAGGGCTGGTTGCGGCGCCCAGTTGGCCGAACAGCAGCCCAAGGCCCAGACAAAGGGGAGCCAAACCGATCAGCGGCCAGCGGCCAAGCAGGCCGGCTTTCCTCGGTTCCATCGCCAGAATGCGGCGGACCCTGGCAAGCAAGGATCCATGGGTTGCGCCCAGCGCCAAGATCGATTGATTGCCGCGCAATTCCTCGACGGCAAGTAAAGCCCGGCCATATTCGGCGCGATCGGCAACGATTCCCACGACCAGATCATCGCAGCAGTTCTCGCGTTCGACGCGGATTCGGTCGGAAAGAAACCAGATGGCCGGGTGATAGAAGAAGACCGTCTCGACCAGCGTCTGCAGCAGATTGACCAAGAAGTCATGCCGCCGCACATGGGCGAGTTCGTGTATGAGAATGGCTTCCAACTGGGAAGCAGGGATACCGGCCACGACGCTGATCGGCAGCAGGACGACCGGCTGGAAATAGCCGATCACAAGCGGCGTTTTGGCCAAATAAGACTGAAACAGTTCGACCTTTTTGGACAATGCCAGGCGCCGACTAAGCGACCGCGCCATCGCGCGAACCGACTCAGGAACGGGACTCAAGCCGCGCGTTTTGAGCCGATACAAGGCCCACCAGCCGATCAAAGGTCGCAAGGAAAAGAGCAAGAAACCAAGCGCCCAGACCGCGACCAGTGGACCAAGCCAGGGGCGCACCAGGTCGGTCGTCAGGTTCCACCACTTCGTGGCGGGCGGGGCACTCGGTGCCGTCGTCTCAATGGAGAAGGCGTTGGTTGAGGGCATCATCACGGGAGCGCCGGGATCCGTCCCCTTAGGAAACTTCACCTCTGCGGGAACGGATGCAGGCTCGGTAGGTTCCTGTGTGATTTCGACCGGCGGTTGCACCGGATTAACGTGGTCGAGTGTCGCACTCTGCGGGAAGGATTCTATTTCTCGTTCGGCTTGGTGAGGAAGGGCCGAGGACCCGATAGCAGCCCAAGTACTTAGGGGGAGAAGGACCGCTATAAGCAGATGAGCCAGTAAGATCCCATGGCGCAGTGAGGCGGACGATTTCTTCATCAGGCTCAAAAAAACGATCGCCAGGAATGCGATCAAGGCGAACTGCCAGAGGGAATGCACCAAAACCCAGCCCAGGCGTTCAATAAGGGGACTCGATCCGGTGCCCGCGAGGAGAGTGGTCAGGTTCACTTCTTTCCCTCCAGCGAATCCAAAAGCTTACGGACTTCCTCGATTTCTTTGGGCGAGGTTTTGCCGGTCGATAAAGCCTGCAACACCAGGCTCATTGCCGAGCCTTCAAAGACTTTTTCGATCAGTTCGCCAAGCAATTTTTTGCCGGCGTTTTTGCGCGAAAGCAGGGCACGGTAAAGGTGTGGCGAGGCTTCCTCATCCCGCGTGATCAGCCCCTTGGCCATCATGAGGGAGAGCATTTTGACCGTGGTCGAATAGTTGGTGTCTTTGATTTGCGACAGCCGATTGTGGATCTCGCGGACCGGGCAGGGCTCCAGGTCCCAAATGATCCGCAAGATTTCGAGTTCAACCCCGGTGGGTTGCGAGGAACCATGTTCGCGCATCCCTTGTCCTCCACTGACAGACGCCTGACCGCCCGGTCAACAGCCCCAAGGCAGGTTGGCGAAATATTTCGCTAAGTTGCAGGTAACCGAAGTCTAGCGAAATTTTTCGCTAGCGCAAGGGAAAATGTTCCCGGGCTCGGGGAATTCCGCCGTTTTGTTCGCGGAGGTCGCGTCGAGTTTCACGAGGTTGCAACGGATGAGGATGGGAGAACGGTCAGGGGAAATGGATGGGGCGGTGAAGGCTTCATCGTGGGATGAATCCTTCACCGCATGAGGGAATGAGAAGGCAGAATCAACGAGTTGTTGAGAAGTCGACCCTTCAAAGTTTTTCTACCGCGTTTCCCCAATCTCCTTGTTGAACGAGGTTCGACGAGATTCCGTCGCCGGTGCTGCCGGTTTGACCTCGGGGGTTTCGCCGCCGTTCATCGCCTTTTCCAATGCCTCCCAGATGGGGGCTGGGATCACCTTTTTTCCAGCCTCCATTTCAAACGATTCCTCACGCACATTGTCCGGATTCGTGAAGTCGACTTTTTGCAAGGATCCTTTTTTTGCTATCCAGGCGACCTCGGTGGCCCGCTGCCAGGAGATGGCCCAGGTCCCATACCCCTGGGGTAACTTGAGCGCAAAGGACGGTGGAGTTTTTCCATTGGGACCCCTTGGCGAAAAGGAGATCGTTGCCTCATTGATGACGTCCTCCCCTTGCGGCTTGCGCACAATCGCCAGCCAGGTTCGATCGGCAAGCGTGTACTGCCCCGGACCGGTGACCAGCCGCGGCTTTTTCGCGGCTTCGGGATCGACGGGCAATACCCGAAACTGCGTATGGCCCGACTGGAGTGTTCCCGTGACCGGCGATATCCCCTTGCGATGGGCCAGGCGCTCGGTCAATTTGGGCAGCGCCTTGTCGGATGGATCGGCAACGAATGCCCTGATTTCTTCCGGTGTCGCGTCCGTGCCAAAGAGATCGCGTGCGGCACGCCTCAGCAGGTGCTCTCGCTCCTTGGCATCGCCGGGAAGGGGCCAATCGAGTTTCAAACGGTCACTAATATAGTCAGTCCACCAAGGTGCCGGACCGCTTTCCGGTACTTCCCCTTCTTTTCCGGTAACCGACACGATGCCGGGAGTGAAGGTGACTTCGTCACCCTCCATGCATCTGATCCAGGATCCCACGCGCGTGTTTGCCCAGTCATCTCGGTTTTTGTTGGGGCCGACACCGATCCCCGCCGCAGTGACTTCCGCAAATTCCCCGGGTTTCAAACGGTAAACCACAATGCGCGGCAGCGTGGTCCAGAAGGTCGACTCGATCGCCATTTCCGCTCCCTTGGGGTCGCGCGCTTGATGGGAGCCGGATTGATTCCAGGTCAGCGCGCGAAAGGCGACCGGGTCTTTTCCCGTGTTGTGAAAGAGGATGCGCGATTTCAGCGGGGTGTCGAGCCGATGCTCCTTCTCGCCCGGCTCCAGCAGCCAGGCCACCCGCAAGCCGCTGGCGTGAGGTTGACCCCAGGGGGCTTTCGCAAGCTGTGCTGGCAATGGCATTCCCGTTTGGATCGGTCCGCCCTTTTTCAGAGCCCTCTCGTGATCGATCCATTCGATGATCGGCATGTAGATGGTGCATAAATCGTCAAGCAGTACGATGGCATCGTCTTGGGACCAATCGCGGGTGATGTCGATGCGCGGCAGAAATTCCTTGAGCTTAGGGGTCGCTTCGTAGGTCGGATTCGACTTGATGAATTGGGCGACCGCCGCCTGCAAGGGACCGAGTGCGCCTCCGGGAATCTTGCCATTGAGCCGTGCCGCGGCCTGCCATGTTTTGAACAGAATACGGGCCTGTTTCCCCTTCGGCTCAGTGAACTTGAGGGGTCGCGTTCCCGCGACGAGGGGAGTGACCAGCTTTCCGGACCAGGCACCCTGGGGCGCGGCCGCGATCATCAACTCCGCGGAAAGGGAATGTCCCTGAGAGAGTTCCTTTCCCGCATAGGAGATCCGGGAACCGTCCGCGGCGGCGTCTTCAATCGATGTCTTCGCCGTCCGTTTTTCCTTGATGATGCCCGCCAGGGCGTCGTGTTCGGCCCTGACCAATTCCACTTGATTTGCGGTCTTGTCGAACGTTTGCTCAGTCTTTTCGCGATCGGCCGGATCGATCGCGCGCGGTAATTGGGTCTTCAAGACGGAAAGGTATTTTTCACTGGCTTCCAGTTCCGTCCGGAGCTGGGCGATCCTGGCATCGATCCTCGGTTTATCGCGTACATAGTCGCGATCGAAAATCCGCAGGATTGCCGCTTCTCCAGGCTGGAGAAGGTAATCGATGTCCGGTGGTGCCTCGTTCAAGAAATTTTCCACGGCGGATCCTATCGCGAAGACACTGAGGCGGCGAAGTTGGGAAGAATCTGCGGTCGTCCGCAACCGAAGGGAATCGGCCGAGACGTTTTGCACCACCAGATCGAAATCCAGAAGTCCTTCGGACCTCCGCTCGTCCTGGGATGGCAATGCGCTCAGGGCCGCGCGCAAGCCGTTGACCGGTTCACTCCACTTCAAAAGCGCTACTGTTTTCGCAGAGAGGAGAACGCCCCGCTTTCCGGTGCCCGGGGGATGGGGAGATTTTGGTGGTACCGGTCCCTTTTCCTCAATTCCCAATACCGGCAGAAACTTGGCTCGGAGGGCCTCGGGCAGCAGACTCACGTCGTTTGTCCGCAATTTGGTTTCTTTGATCGAAGTTGGGTCGGCAAATTCGTAGCGGCGAAGCAGCCCCTTTTCGGCGACCCAGAGCTCGGGAGTTCCTGGTAGCCATCCCAGGGCATACTTTTCATTGGCGTCGGGTAAGGTGAAGGAAAACGTATCGCTGGCTGCATCCGGATTGGCACCCGGCTTAAGGAATTCGATTCGTCCCTCGTTGATGAGGAGCCTGTGATTGCCTTTCTTACCGTAGCTGCGAAAGGCCAAAACGCGAGCGTTATCGGTGATCTTGTAGCGACCCGGTTCGGTTTCAACCCGGGGCTTTTTGGCCGCGTCCGGATCGGCAGCCGCGACGCGCAGGGGAATCTCTGCCGCATCGAGCGTGCCAGTGAACAGTTGGACTTTCCCCAAAAGCTCTTGGCCCAACGTCTTGAGAGCATCGGCAGACCGATCGGCGGCGAAAGCCGCGATCTCCTTTGGGGAGGGCAGTTTCCCCGTGAATTCGTAGGTCAAGTCCCGCAGTACCTGTTCGCGCTCTGCCTGGTCTTCGGGAAGTGGCGCCTGACGGGTAATGCGCTCGTTGATGATGGACTTCAGAAGCGCCAGCGACTTTTGCTTGGCCTCTGGTGTCATCAGAATGGCCGCACTGGCCGGAGGTCCCACATCCGTGGCAAGGATCGGGCCGGGAACAAAGGTCACCGGTCCTTCACCCTTGATCATGATCCAGGCGCCGAGCCGTTCGGATTCACGGTACTCGTCATGGTCGAGCCGCCCGCCGAGCGAAATTCCGTGGGCGCCCAACTCGGCGTACTGGTCTGGGGCCAGGATGATCGTGTCCATGGAGAGGCCGGCGTTCAACCAATGTGTGGCAGGGACCTGAATGGCATTCCCTTGGTCGTCACGCGCCTTGTGAGTCGGTTCTTGATGCCAGGATGGGGTGCGAAACGCGATCGGCTCCTTGCCGCTGTTATGAAAAAGTACGCGCGATTTGAGCACGGTACCCAGTGGGTATTGATCGGCCTTCGGCTCAAGCACCCAGGCCGCTCTAAGTCCATGCTCGTGAGCTTTACCCCAGGGGGCATGGACTAGCCCCGGCGGCAAAGGTTTGCCCGTGCGGAACGGATATCCGCCTTGCATCCACATCTCTCGGACGACCCATTGCGAAAACTTCGGATCGATCGACTTCAAATCTTCGATGAGCGCATCTCCCTCCACGAGAGTCCACAATCGTTGAACATTGACCCGCTCGAGGAGCTTCGCAAATTTCGGCGTGCGGTCGCTATCTGGATTAACCAGGATGAATTTTGCTAAAGTGGATCGCAAATGTTTGAGACTTTCCCCCGGGAAAATTCCATCCTCCTGGGCGTAGGATCTCCAGGCGTCGAAAAGAGCCTGATCCGATTTGCTTCGGGGTTTGCGGATCAACTCACTGACGGTGGGTGCCGCGGTTTCCTTTTGCAGGACGATTCCCACGGCGCTTTCGTATTGAGGCCAATCCGCGTGCGGCCAGATATCCAAAAGCAGCGTGTCGCCGATCCCTCGTTTCAGTTGGCCAATGGTCATGGATTCAACGTTTCCCGATTTCCCTCCGCGGACCCTTAACCGGATCGAGTCGTCATTTGTGGAATTGACGCGTGTCAGTTTGTCGGTGACAGTTTTCATGGCGGTGGGAATGGGGTAGTTGATCGTCCAGGAGAGCTCCGTGGTCTCATCCTTGGGAAAGGAAATCATGACTTCCACGGCGCTGGCCTTACTTTTCCAGGTCCCCTGCAGCAATTCACGGATGGGTCGGCGATCCTCGGCGCGCGAGACCATCGTCCGCGGTTGCATCCCTTCGGGGATGGGTAAGGTCGTAGTAAGGGGAAGAAAGGTTTTTGCGATTTCCGCCTGGACTGCCTTGGGCAGTTCTGACGGAGCGTAATTCCAGGTCGTCTCCGTGATCGCTTCCGGGTTGGAAAAATCGATGCGCCGCAGGGTGTCGCACTTGGGGGTCACCTTGCGAAATTCGCGGGGTCCCTGCAAGGGACCGGTGACAACCCACAGGGCAGTTGACTTCGGCTCCCACGCAAGGAGCCACGGCTGGCGATTGGCAAAGGCATCTCCTCCCAGCCAGATTTTGTGCAGGGGCTGTTCACCGTTCGCGGTGGTGGGCCAGGTCAAAATGGCCGTCGAGGACAGGTCGGATGCATGGACCAGTTTCTGCTCGACTTCGAGTTGGACGCCGCCTGTCAGCGACCACTTTCCGGATTTGGTCGTGGACCTAATTTCCACCTCGTCCTCGGCCACCATCTGAAACGAGATTTCTCCGGTGTGCATGGGTAGGGGTGAGTGGACATTCCAATGGGTGTTCACGCGATCGCCCGGTTTGACTTCGAAAGTGGCTGCGACCGGTTCGATCGATACCGGAGAGGTGCTTGCGGCACCTGCAGGTTTTTTGCCAAGCACCGCGCTGCGTCCGGCGATTTGAGCAACTTCACCCGGTTTGAGCCTCCAGGTGTAAAGCGGAATCTCTCCGGTATACATCGTCAATTGAATGTCGATTTTGCGGCCCTCGGTCGTGGCCGCCTCCCAATCAATCAGGCTATCCAGCGATCCGGGGCAGGAAAACTCGATGGTTTTGGTCGACTGGTTTTGTAGGACGAGGGCACAGGAGATCGATTCCCCGAGCGTGTAGGCATCGCGTGCAGGGTCGCGGCTTATCGCCGCGCTCAAACCGTTGCTCGCGATCGGTCCGAAATTCAGTGTGGCCTGTTTACGAGCGTCAAGAACCGCTCCGACCATCGTTTCGCCGTTCAGGGCAAAGTGCAGAGGACCGGTGTGAATCGCCGCGATCTCGTTGAGCCAGGCTGTAACCTCATCCACCGAATGCTCTGGTTGATCGTTATGGCGATCGCGCAAGGAGACGATTGCTGGCATTTCCTTGAGGGCGGGGCCCTGTGCGATCCACTTGTCGATCGCGCGGCGCAGCCGGGCAACGGAGTTTTCCGCAAGCGGCGTTTGGCGATCTTCGAGGTCCTGCCAGCGCTTGAGCAAGGCAGCGGCCGTGGGATCTTTGGGAATGACCGAATTTACGGTTGCTTCCTCCATAGCCTGGCCCTTCTTTTCGCTGACGGCACGCAGCATGGCGACCGGAACGGCGATCGAGAGTCCCGCGGACAGTGCGATGGTCGCAAGGGTTGCGGAAACGGTGCGACGGTTCAGGTTGGCGCTGAGCACGGCAATCAAGCGGCCTTCCAGCGACGATTTGCGCGCCATGGCCAAGCCGGTGGATTGAGCCCAACCCAGGGAGGAGTAGCGGGTGACCACCTCAAGCAGATGACTGGCGTAAGCGGAAGGGCGCACGCCGCTGGCAAGCACAAGGTCGTCGCAGGCGCGTTCGCGTTCGATGCTTAGTCTCCAGGCGGCCAACCAGACAAGAGGGTTAAACCAGTAGAGCGCACAAGCGACTTGAACGAGCAATTTGGCGAGGGTGTCGCGCCGCTTGATATGGGCCAGCTCGTGGAGCAACACCGAGCGCAATTGCGCCTCGCTCCACTGTCTGGCGGCAAGAGGAAGGAGCAGGCGTGAGCGGAGAATGCCAAAGACCAGGGGAATCGATTTGTTCGGATGAATGAGCAGTTGGACGGGGCGGCTGACCGCAAGCTGCGTCCTTGCGGCTTCCAGCGCATCGGCGAGCGGATCGACTGGGAGAGCGGCTCTTTCACTCGAGGCCGAGGCCGGTCGAACGCGCTCGGCTTGTTTTTCCAATCGAAAAAGGAGGAATCGGGCCGCGACGAGACGCAAAAGAAGGAGGGAACAGCCAACACCCCAGGCAATCGGCAAGAATCCCAACCAGTTCCCGTTTGGCGCCGGCAATGGTGTGGCCGTCAGGCCCGGGCTTTTTTGCTGGACCAGGTCCGACGTGAAAGCGATGGGTGGAAATGGCTCACCATCAGCACCGGACGCCTCTCCACGTTCGACAGGGCCACCTTGGGTGATTGCCGGCAAAGGATGGCCTTGGCCGATCGGTTCATCCGTTCTCGGGAAACTTGAGGGGGGAACGAGATCGGTCGCCGGCAAGACATTTTCTGACCCGGCGACGGGATTGGGGAAGAATCCTGCCCAATCGGGAAGGATGCGCCACTCGGGCAAGAAAGCAGAAAAGAGGGGAATGGCAAGCAGGCCAAGTATGGCGAGCAGCCAGACCAGATGCCGGGTCGCCGCCGAATCGCGTCGCAAGCAGAAGGCGGCGGCTGCCGCGAGGAGCAGGAGAACCGCTCCCTTGATGGCCGAATCGACGAGCAAAAGACTGGACGCGCTGAACAGTCCGATCAGCGCCAGCACGATGCGATTCATTTCAGCGGCCCTCCCGATTGGCTTGTTCGATCAAGGCAATGAGTCGTTCGCGTTCTTCGGGCGTCACCTGGTCCTTACGTCCGTGCAAATGCGCGGCCAGGGCTTCCTCGAGCGATCCGCCGAAAAACGTTTCCAGCACTTTCTCGAAAGCGTGGCGGCCTGCTTTATCCTTGGCCTGGCGCGGCAGGTAAATCACTTCGCGGCCATTTTCTTTGCGCCGTAAATGTCCCTTTTCTTCAAGGATGTGCATCATCCTGCGCACGGCCATGGCGGTGGGAGGTGAGGGGATGGCCTCGACGACCTGGTTGACGGTCGCTTCGCCCAGGGCAAAGACCGCATCCATGATCTGCCGCTCGCGGCGGCTGAGTTCGGGACTGGACAAGGTCGATTCCTTTCGTTGGTGGGATCGAACGTCTTTGCCTGGCACGGGGCCGAGGAGGTGCGAGCAGGCTGACGTTAAGATTTTAACGCAAGCCTTGGGGGGAGCAAGCCGAATTTCGTTAAATTTTTAACGCGCCTGGGGATGTCGCTTTCCGCGCGTGTTTTTCCGGGGGTGCGAATGCGGCGGCGAAAGAGGTGGCAAGAATTTGCCGAGAGGTAAGATGCCTGCAAGAGTTCTTTTGTCCGCGGTTTAATGAACGGTTCAGCGAAGCGCCCGCTTCTGACTCAACCCGAAAAATTGGGAATCTGAGACTCGGTCTTATCTTTCATTCGTTGGGAAGGGGCTCAAGATGTTGCGAATTGCGATGATGGGAGGGGCATTTTGTTGCCTCATGGCGCTAGCAGCGGCTCCGGTTCATGCGTGGCCGGACGATAAGACGCCCGCAGCCGAAGAGAAACCGCTTTACTGGATCTTTTTGACGACGGGCAAGAGCACCAAGGGGACGGAGCCAACCGAGGTCCAAAAAATGCAGGCCGCTCACCTTGCCAATTTCGGAGCGCTCCACAAGGAGGATAAGTTATTTGCGGCGGGTCCGATGAAAGATCCAGAGGGGAAGAAGCGCGGCATCGTGGTCGCGACCGCCCCCGATCCCAAGGCGCTTGCCGAATTATTCGAACCTGATCCCTTGGTAAAACAGGGTTTCTTGAAAGTCGACGCGACCAAGATGAAAGTCGGCGCGGGCGGCTTTCACAAGGACTACGACAAAAACAAAATGGCCGAGTATCGGCTCGTCCTGTTGGAAAAAGCGACCCCCGATGGAGCGGAAATCGATGACTCGGGGCGATCGACCAATCAAGCCTATTGCAAATCGCTCCACGATGCCGGGCGCCTTTGCTTCGCCGCCTGGCTCAGCGAAGAGAAAGCGCGCCGAGGGATTTTGATCTTCCGCAAACTCGAAGACAACGACCTGAATGCGCTGGTCAATGATCTTCCTGCTGTGAAAAGCAAAAGCTGGAAAGCCACGACCTATCCGCTCTACATGAGTGATGGAGTCGTGAAGTAGACGCGAGTCAAAAAGATCCAGGCAGCCCAAAGCGGCTGCCTGGATCTTTTCATAGCTTTGCACAGGAATGGGTTGCATGAAATGGAGACCGTGAGGAGGTTGCTACGTGACTTCCTTGATCGGCATCCGCGGTGTTGTTTGAGTGGCACATCTCCTTGATCGAGAACCGTCGGAAAGGTGACCGCATGGGTAGAAACACAGTTTTCTTGTGCGTGGTGCTTTTGGCACTTTTTCTTGACCGGAATGCTTGGGCACAACGGGCCTCGGAAGAAAAGCTCAAGACGACCGACCCTTCCCCTGCGCTTAAAGACAGGGCGATACGCCTCAACGTGGGAGACCTGGCGCCGCCCTTGCAAGTCAGCAAATGGCTGCAAGGACCTGAGGTTCCGTCCTTCGTGCCAGGCAAAGTCTATGTGGTCCAGTTCTGGGCGGCCTGGTGCAACCCCTGCATCGGTCATATGCCGCATCTTTCCAGGCTGCAGGCCGACTACCAAGGGCAGGGCGTAAGCGTCATTGGCTACACCACCCGTGACTTTCGCGGGGGGCCGAGCAATAACGAACAGGACATTGCCGCGTTTCTCAAAAAACGAGGGGCGATCCTGCACTACGCAGTTGCCTACGCCGATGCGCGGTCGATGGCGGATCCCTGGCTTGCCGGACAGGACGGCTTCTGGACCTTCGTGATCGACAAGACGGGGCGAGTGGCCTACATGGGTCACGCGTTGTTTCTCGACCTCGTCCTTCCCAAAGTGCTTGCCGCGAAAGCGAGCGCCAAAGAGATCGGCGAGGAGGTTGCTCGCATCATTGCCGAATACAAAACCATGCACGCGGAGCTTGTGCGTGCGTTTGAGGCGGGCAACCCCGCGCCCGCGCTGAAATCACTGAGAACCTTTACGCGCGCGCATCCCGAAATCGCCGACATCCCGCCTCTCGCGCAAGCGAAGCTGAGTTTGCTACCCAAATATGGAGAGCCGGGGGAGGGAAAATCCTATGCCAAGGAACTGCTCGCCAAGGCGATCGCAAGCAAAGACTTCATGACATTGAATCTCATTCGCTCGATTCTGCGCGATCAAAAAGAAGACAAGGAATTTCTGGCCATGACGGTTGACGCCGCCGAGGCCTATGTGCGCTTTGATCCTCTGGCGAGCGCCCAGGGTTGGATCGATCTTGCCGAAGCTTATTCACTTGCTGGTAATGTGAGCAAGGCGAAGGAATCGGCCAGGCGCGCGATCACGCAAGCGGCCAAAGATCCTCTTGCGGATCGACCGCAAATCGAAAAAGAAGCCGGCCGCTTCGGGCCTTCCCCATAGCCGGAATTTTTTTTGGGATAGGAAGGCCCTGGCGGAGACAAGTTTGCAGTGGCGGCCATGGAGCTGTCCTTGCGTTTGGTAATCTGCGGGCTGGCTGTCGGATGGAAGTGTCGTTCCCGCGTGGGTCATTGCCAGCGGGGTGGCTGCCAGATGAAAAAGCCGCTCCCGCACAGGTCTCTGCCGGAGTGGGAAATGAAATCGCAGCGCTCGCGCCTTTTTGCCCCTCTCGTCCCATTCGTTGTACCGATGTTGTTTTTGGCGGGATCGTTTGTGGCTTTGCTGCTTGGCAGCGACCGACCCAAGGCCAAACAAATTGTGTTGGATTGGCCGGAGCAAGCAAGCATCCACATCACTGCGGCACCCTTTCCCGTTCCGGCGCTCAAGTACCGCCTTCTGCCTTCGCCAGTCGATCAACATACCGGAAACGCAGCGCCCATTTACCTGGCAGCCTTCCCCGCTGGCGGGAAAGTTGAATTTGCCAGGTTGGAAAAATACCTGACCTGCCCACTGAGCCAGTTGCCCAAGGATGAGGCGGCGGATTATGTCGCTCACTTCGCAAGTTCCTTGCAATCTCTTGAAATTGCCAGTCGGCGGACCTATTGCCGTTGGGAGGATCCGGTCCGCGAGGAAGGCCTGCGATTGAATCTGCAATATGTACGAGAAGGCCGCTTGCTTGGACGGCTGCTGAGCTTGCGCATCCGCCTGGAAATTCTAGATCGCCGCTGGGAGGATGCCCTGAAATCGCTGCAGACGGCATTTGCCTTGGCGCGTGCCTACAGTGCCGGCGCTCTCTTTCTTCATGCCATGGGCTCTTCCGATGCCGATGGCATTGAAAAGCCGCTTTATGACCGAATCTTGGAATGGATCGAGGCACCGGGATCGCCGAACCTCTACTGGGCGCTAGCCAGCCTTCCGAGGCCATTCCACGATTGCCGCCAAGCCATGGACATGGAGAATGCCGCCATCGATTTCACGTTCCCAGCATTGCGTAAAATCGATGAGCTTTCGCCGGAAGCAGCCAAACTGACCATGGAGGAAATGGTCAGGATATTCGACGGGCAGACTGAACCGGCAAGCGTGAGCAAGGCAGCGGTCGATCATGTGAAGCGGTTGCTTCCCAAGGCGAAAGCATTTCTCGCTCGCGAGGATTCTGGGCGACCGGTTACGGTGAAGTCAGGAAGCGATACCGTCACCGTGCTGAGGTACATGATCCTCCATTATCGCGCGGAGGCCGATGAAATGTACAAATGGGCTTCCATGCCTTACTGGCAGGGGGCAAGAGGCATGCAAAAGGCACTGCAGCGATTGGATGAGGCGAAAAAAGAGAATTTTTTATTAAGCCTAATGCCGCGGTTGGTTTCGCAATCGCTCGTAATGGCCATGCGCGATCGTGAAGGGGCGTTGATGCAGTGCACCGAAGCGATTCGGGGCTATTGCGCCCGTCACGATGGCAACTTGCCGCCGAGTCTGGAATCCCTTGCCCCCGAAACTCCCGCACCGCTTGATCCCGTGCTCGGTCAACCCTTTGACTATCGCCTCGAAAATGGGCAGGCCATTTTGAGGGCGGCCTCTCCTACTCCCGGCACGAGCGGTTCACAGCGAGAACTGCGGATTTGCGTCAAGCCCTGATGGAGAAGTTGGGGCCCAAGCCACGCGCCACCTGCACGCTTGACAAGACTACACCCTGTAGCCACAATGGCTACAGGGTGTAGTCGATTGCGTTTGTCCGGGCAATTTCATGGCCAACGATCGTTCCGCGCTGCCGGATTTGTCTCAAGCTCAGCGCGCGATCATGGAGATCATTTGGGAACGTGGCGAATCTTCCGCTCAGGAGATTCGCGAGGTGCTTGCACCCAGGCGCGACCTGGCCAAGAACACCGTGCGCACCATGCTTGAGCGGATGAAGGAGAAAGGGTGGCTGACTCATCGGGAGGTGGGACGGACCTACCTGTATCAGGCCGCGCAGCCGCGGCAGGCTTCGATCGGGCAAAAAGTGTGGGAGGTGGTCGAGGATCTGTGCGGCGGCTCGCCCGAGGAACTCATGAGCGCGCTCCTTGACTACCGAGGCCTGACTGCGCAGGAACTGAAACGCATCCGTGCCATGCTCGATGCGGCGAAGTCCAACAGGCCGTCAACGGGGGCCGGAACATGATCGCGCCCCTGGCCAGCTCCACGATCGTGAACGTATTCTCGGTGGTCGCGATCATCACGACGATCTTACTGGGAGGGAGCTGGGTCATCGGGTTATTTCTCAGCCGCCATGCTCCCCTTCGTCACATGGTAGCGGTCAGCGCGCTCCTCGCCTCATTGGCAACTCCGTTCCTCGTGGTCTTATTTTTCCTTTCCGGGCTGTCTTTACAGACTGACGCACCTGCTCCCTGGGAATCAAGTCACGCCGAGCCGCATCGGTCCTGGGCAGCGGAATGCAACACGCCCGCCCAGGATCGAGCAGGGTATTTCCAAGGGGGGGTAACTGCGGCCTCAACGACGGACCGCTCGCCGGTAGCGGAAGGTTTGATGGACGAATCGGAAACTTCGCGAGCAAGCGCCGTGGACGAAGGGTCTCCTGTCGTTGTTGTTGGCATCCAGTCGCTGATCCGCGCGCTGATCCCATTCTGGTTGATCGGCACGGTTCTCCTCCTTGGCCGCCTGCTGCTGGGAATGAGGCAACTGCGCGCACGATTGCGCACCCTCAAACCGGTGAATGACCCGAAATTACTCGACGCGTTCCACGAAGCGAAAAGACTGTCCCGGGCAAAGTGTGCTCCCCGATTGGCAAGTTCTTCCCTTGTGGCCGCTCCCGCCGCGGCAGGAATTTTTCAATTGGCGATCGTGTTGCCCGAACGTCTCCTCTGGGTGATGAACCGGGGGCAGTGGATCGATCTGTTCCTTCATGAGATCGCGCACATCGAACGGCGCGACAATGCGGTCGCCTTGATTCAGGCCATTTCCACGGTCGTCTTTTGGCCGATCCCCTTCCTCCACCTGGTTAACGCCCAACTGGAACAAGCGCGCGAAGACATTTGTGATAATTTCGTTTTGAGTTGCCGCGACGCGCTGAGTTACGGCGAGACCTTGCTTTGCGTGGCGCAATGGACAAGGCGTGATGCCAAACTTCTGGGAACGGTTGGCATGTTTCACTGGCGAGGCAAATTAGAGAAACGGATTTTGGGACTCTTACAACAAGGCAGGAACAAGATGACAAGAATTCATCCAGTGGTTGCAGCCGGAATTTTGGTCCTATTTTTTCTGGCGAGCCTATCTCTTTGCACCTCAGCGCCGGCTCGGGCGATGCTTGAAGCGCCGACTGAACCAGCGGCTATCCCGGCAAATGAGCCGGTTGCCGAACCCTTGCAAGAGCCCATGCCCCAACCGTCTTCCTCACACCAAGGGTCGGACTCACCGGCTTCATCCCAGGATCGTCCCTTGAAGCTTTTCCCATTTGCGGAACAAGGACAACTTCACCCTGATGCGATGAGAAAAGCCCTGATTGCCGCGATTAAATCGAAGAAAGGCAAATTCATTCTGGACGAAGCCGGGCAACCGAAGCAACTCGACTGGGACAACCCACAAGTGACGGATCGGGACCTGCGCCTGCTCAAACCGCTTGTGAAGCTGGAATCGCTCAACCTCAGCCGCACCCAGGTCACCAGCGCCGGGCTGGAAGAGCTCAAAAGTCTGACCTCGTTGACCGATTTGCACCTTTACGATACGGCCATCAGCGATGCCGGCCTCAAATCGCTCAAAGGTTTGACGAACCTCCGCTTTCTTATGTTGAAGCGAACCGATGTGAGCGATGCCGGGGCGAGGGAATTGCTGAAATCGCTGCCCGGCTGCTTGATTAGCCATTCCCCACGCAATCCCTGGCCCCAGGAAATCGGTCCGGATGCGGGGCGCTGGACCGTGGAATTCACCAATGGCGTCAAGGAAGAATGCAAGATCAGCGCCAAGCAGGCGACCGCCTCGGTTGCGGAGCCAAAGCGGTCCTCGGAAGCGAAGGTCGCCCGGTTGGGCAGGGGCCTTGTGTTCGTGTACGACGATCACCGGGTGGAGCGCTGGACTCCGGTCGGCAACCGCTACATTGTCGAACACTGGGCAAGTCATGACGAGGCCCGACCCGGCGAGATCTCCTGGCGCGGCTATCCTCCGCTGCGGCCCGTTCCGACCGCCGCGCCCGTGCTCGGAATCGCCGAACGAGAGAACTCCCCGCAGGGAAACGCGAAGGAGATCGAAGGGGCCAACTCCTTGTGGTTCGGTCTTCTACGATAGCCTTTGACAATCATCTGGGCGGCGGTGGACATGATCCCTGCCATTCTCCGCCTGGAAAGATTGCGTATTGGGAAACAAGCCGCCATGCCGATCTGGGTCGATGCCGACGCCTGTCCGGGAGATATCAAGTCGATCCTTTTTAAGGCCGCGCAGCGCAGCTCGGTGCTCCTCACGCTGGTTGCCAATCAGAAACTTTCGGTGCCGGCATCGCCATTCATCCAGATGATGATCGTACCCGGCGGCCTCGATGAAGCGGACAAGAGGATTGAAGAAATCGTTCAGCCCGCGGACCTGGTGATCACCGCCGATGTGCCTCTGGCAGCGAAGGTGGTTGCCAAGGGAGCGCTGGCGCTGAATCCGCGTGGCCACCTTTACACCGATGTCAATGTGGGCAATAGCCTGCTCGTGCGCAACGTCCTTAGCGAGATGCGCGATCAGGGAATCGTCACGGGCGGCCCTTCGGCCCTATCCGCCAAGGATCGTCAGGCATTTGCCAATCAACTCGACCGCTGGCTGGCCAAGGCGAAGAAGCAAGCGCGGTAGAAGCAATCCGCTTGGAGAAGCGGACCGCCTATTTCGGCAGCCACAATTGCGGCAGTTGATGCTTTTGCGCGATCGCTTGCAGTCGTGGCAGTTCGTCGCGCACAAACGCGTCCCACTCGGTGGTCAGATCGGCCAAGTGTTTCTCCATTTCGGCCGTCACTTCCAGCAGGCCCTGCGTCGGCGGGCCATCGCCATCGAGCGATAGCTCATAGAGCCAGGCCAACTGAGAGTAGAGCTTCGCGCCGCCTTGCATGGCCAAAATGTCGTAGGCGACCACGGCCTTGGGGTTGTGGAATTTCTCTTCCAAAAAATCCAGCCTGGTGGCCATCGCCTTGGCCGCATCGGTCCATTCCTTGACGGCGGCATGATCTTTTTGCAGCTCCGTGTGCAACCGCAGTTGTTTTTGCAGTGCCTTCATTTTGATCACGATGGCCGAGACCTTGCTCACATCGTCGCGCAGGCGCAGGCTCGTTTTCTCCTGCAATCTGAGATCCTGTAAGAGCTTGTCGGGCGTTTTTCCATGGACCTTTTCGGCAAGCAAAATCGGATCGGCGTGGATGAGCCGGGGGTCGGCCCAGACTTCGAATTTCCCGGTCAAGGCCGTGCCATCGACGGTGATCGTAACGGTGTAACTTCCAGGGCTGACGGGCGGACCATGAGAGGGGTCGCCCATGTCGACCTTGGCGCCAGGAATCAACTTGGGCGCGGTGTGCAAGAAATCCCAGGCAAACCGATTGACGCCGGCTTCGGCCGGAATCTCCGGGGTTTTCACCTCGGGAGGTGGGCCGTCGGCTGTGCGGTCGGGCTTGTCCTTCTTGTAGTCCTTGCCATCCCAGAAGACGACCCGGGCGCCTGCGGCATCCTTGATTTCGATGGTTAACGGATTCTTCGGTTTTTCCTTGAGGTAGTACTGAAAGAGCACGCCATAGGTCGGGTTTTCCGCGGTGCCGACTGCTTGCGCATGGGAAACCAGGCCCGTAAGGCGCCAGCGAATTCCTGGCTTGATCGCAAAGATGTGGCCCTTGGCTTTTTCCAGCTCTTCCTTCCACTCGCGAAGGGGGGAGATATTGTCGAGAATCCAGACGGAGCGGCCATTGGTGCCGACGACCAGGTCGTCCTGGTGAATTTGCAAGTCGTGGATGGCGACGCTGGGCATGTTCAATTGCAACGGCTCGAAGGTGTCGCCGTCATCCTGACTGACCTGGACGTTGCGCTCCGTCCCCAGAAAGAGGAGACCCTTATGTTTCGGGTCTTCGCGCACGACATGGAGGTAGGCCTCGGGGTCGAGTTCTTCGCCCAGCCGCTGCCAGGTTTTGCCAAAGTCGGCCGTCTTCCAGAGGTAGGGTTTGTAGTTGTCGAGTCGATGGGCTTCGGCCACGACGTAGGCCGTGGCGGCGTCATGGGGGCTGGCTTCGATGCATACGATCGTGGCCCAGTCGGGAAGGTCGCTCAGGTTTTTGGTCAGATCGACCCAGGTCTTGCCATCGTCGCGGGAGAGGTGAACGAGGCCATCGTCGGTTCCCGCCCAGAGAACTCCTTTTTGTTTGGGGGATTCGGCGAGTGCGAAAATGGTTCCGTACACCTCGACGGTGGTGTTGTCGCCGGTGATCGGACCGCCGGACCATTTCATTTTGTTGCGATCGTTGCGGGTCAGATCGGGACTGATCTTCTCCCAGGTCTGACCGCCGGTGGTCGTGCGAAACAGGTGATTTCCCGCATGGTAGACCACCTTGGGATCGTGTTGGGAGATCAAGATGGGACTTGTCCATTGAAAGCGGATGCGCAGATCTTCGGCGCCGTGGCCAGACGGGTTATAAGGGTAAATGCTCACGTTGCGCGCTTGCTTGGTGCGCTCATCGAAGCGGGTAATGATGCCTCCATATTCACCTGAATAGATGATTGCCGGGTCCTTGGGGTCGGGAACGCTGAAGCCGGTTTCGCCGCCGCCGACGCCGTACCAATCGAGCAGGGGAATGCCACTTGAACGCAAAGAGTTGCTGGGACCCGAGGCCGTTCCCTGATCCTGCATGTTTCCCATGACCCGGTAAGGAAAACGGCGATCGCAATTGATGTGGTAGAACTGGGCGATGGGTAGGGCGGGGGCAAACCAGGCCTTGCCGCCGTCGGTGCTGATGTCGACGCCGCCATCGTTGGCCGAAATCATCCGCTTGGGATTTTTGGGATCGATCCACAGGTCGTGATGGTCGCCGTGGTGAATCCCATCGACCCGGCTGAAATTTCTGCCGCCGTCGATGCTCTTGAGCATGTTGACTTGTGGCAGCCAGACGATGTCGCTGTTCAGAGGATCGACCGTGATCGTCGAATAGTACCAGGCGCGCTGCCTGATCGCGCGATCGTCGCAGATCTTGGTCCAACTCCCGCCCGAATCATCGCTACGGAACAGGCCCCCCTTTTCGGCTTCGATGATCGCATAGACGCGCTGGCCATGCGAAGGGGAAACGGCCACCCCGACCTTGCCCCAGGGAGCGGGGGGAAGGGCATCCTCTTCCTCGGTTTTCGGTTTGTCTTTTTTCTTCTTCTTGCTCTTGGCCCCAGGACCGATCGCCTCCCAGGTGTCGCCGCCATCGCGCGAGACATAAAGGCCCGAGCCGGGGCCGCCCGAGGTCATTTGCCAGGGCAAGCGCCGGGTTTGCCAAAGCCCGGCGAAGAGAATGCGAGGATTGGTCGGGTCGAAGCAGACATCGCTGGCGCCGGTGTCCTTGTCCTTGAACAGAACATTCTCCCAGGTGCGTCCGCCATCCTGGGTGCGATAGACTCCCCGTTCGGCGTTGGGGCCAAAGGCATGCCCCAACACCGCGGCGAAGGCGATGTCGGGGTTGGTGGGGTGAACGCAGATCGTGCCGACATGTCCGATTTGCTTCCAGACATGTTTCCAGGTCTTACCCGCATCGGTCGACTTGAAGATGCCGATTCCCGCCGCGACGTTGCCGCGGATATTCGCTTCGCCGGTTCCCACATAGAGGACGTTGGGATCGCTTGGTGCGACGGCGATCGACCCGATCGAACTGACCGGCTGATCGTCGAAGATCGGTTGAAAGTGGATGCCGCCGTCGGTCGATTTCCAGACGCCACCGGCCGACGTGGCGGCGTAATAAGTGAGTGGATCGCCACCGACGCCCGTCACACGGGACACCCGGCCGCCCGTAGCGGGGCCGATTGAGCGATAGGTTAGTTTTTCGAAAGCGGGTGTCGCCTTAGGCGGGGCATCTTCTCCTGCTCCCACCTGGGTGAATGCTCCCACGAGGACCAAAACAAAGGTGAAGCGACGGAAGGGAACCATGGCGGGATCCATCGGAGATAGTTTGCGATTCTTGTGATTTTAGCGAATTTAGGTAGTTTGAATAGGTTGTTTTTGGCCGAAACCCGCCCAATTTAACATTTCTGAGTAATGGGATGACCGAAACCGGGCTCGATTGCGCCGATTCGGGATGATTCGCCTGCCTTCGACGTCACCAAAAATCCGATTTCACAATCCTAGTCATGCAGGGTGAAAGTGGACCGAATGGCTCTGGAATAACTTGAAGACTGCGCAAAGAGTTTCAGCGATTCGCCTTCGCCGAAGGGCCGTTCTCAAGTTCTTCGCAATCCTTTCGCGCGGGTCGCTGATCTCGCACCTAAGCGAGTAGCGCAGGTCGAGTTGCGAGCGAGCTTCTCATTGGGACTGATTCGAAAATGGTCCCAGGAGCGCCCATCGGACGGGGCGCAATAGACGCGTGAATTTTTCCGCTGCCAATCCCGCTGCCAACAAAACCGCCTCCCGGTGGTTACAAGGTGGGGACACAATTCCTCAAAGCCGCCTGCACAGGCCTCGCTGCCAGCAACTTCGCCGGGTAGTGACGACCAAGTTTCTGCCCCTTCTCTTTCGGTGACACTCATGCGCAGATCATGGAAAAAATGGATCCTTACGCTCTTGGGTTTGGCCGCCGTTCTCCCTTTCGCGCATGTGTCCAAACTGCGGGCGCAGGGTCAGGAACCCGGCTACATCGAGGAATTCTCCCTGGCGACGGACCGGGTACGCGCACTGGCCCAACTTATCCCCGGCACCGAAGACTACTATTACTACCACTGCATCCATGCGCTCAATTTGCGCCAGTTTGATAAGGTGCAAGAATATACCCGGCCGTGGCTGGAACGCTTTGGCCAGACGCAGCGCCTGACCGAAATCCAAACACGCAACGCACTTTTGTATTTCGAAAACGATTCCAAAAAAACCTTTGAATATCTGCGCAATCGCACCGGCGTGCAATTTCACCATCAAAAAGAAATCGCCGGACTCGTGCCCGGTTTGCCGACGGCCCTGGATTCCAAGTTGATCGCTCGCGAGCGCTTCCTGGCCGATTCCCTGGCGCGCTGGTCCAACCTCGACAACTTTGAAGATGCCGCTTTCGACTGGCTTGCAAAGGAGAATCTCTCCTGGGAACGACGGCGCAATCTCTTGCAACGAGCAACTCGTCCCGACCTTCCCAACCTGGTGCAACATCTGCTTGACGACGATCAGGAACCGCATCCCCAACCGTTTGGCGCCTACCCTGTCTCTCGCTTGCTCACGATCGCGCAACTGGAAGAGATCGTCGCGAAACGACCTGGCTGGCTCAATCAACCTCCCTTGATTCATGCCTGGATTCCCAAGCTGTTACCCGGGGCCGACAGCGACTGGCGGCGCAATCCCCAAGAACAGCTCGCCTATCTGGAACGGCTGTGGACGTTCGTCCAAAGGCTCGAACCGGTTCATAATGGCCTCAAGGCCCACACCCTCTATCACCGGCTTGTGCTTGACCGGCATCTGGGAGTCTTCAACAAGACCCGGTTCCTCGCCTACCTTGCGCTGCCCAGGCACCAGGTCTATATGGCCAAAGCGCTCAACGAGTCGGAAGTGGCCAGGCGTTTTCCCGCGCCCATTGACACCGATTTTTCCGGGCTTACCTTGCTGCCACCCATTGGTTCCGATGAAGAGCTGGTGCGCTCGTACTTGAAGCACTTCCTGGTCGATGCCGAGGGTTACAAGGAGTTTGAACCGTTCGTCGATGGCGATTACCTGCGCCATCTGTTCGCCGAAGTCAAAGTGGAGAATGGCCTGGGCGATTCGGAACGCTGGGCGACGATGTTGCCGCCGGAAATGTTCAAGGCCTTGCGCGAACGGATCGACATCGATTTCGCCCCAACGAACAAGATGGATTTTTCCGTCGATGCCCCGGTGGTTCTCGATGTCGCCATCAAGAATGTGCCGACGCTCATGGTCAAGGTGTTCGAAGTCAACACCGGCAATTACTACAAGGCCAACCTGCGCGAAATCGACACGGACATCAATCTTGATGGCCTCATTGCCAACGAGGAAAAAACCTACCCCTACAACGATTCGCCACTCAGGCGAATCTCGCGGCGCTTTGAATTCAAGATCGAAAAGCCGGGCGTGTATGTCGTCGATTTCATCGGCTCGGGCAAATCGAGCCGCGCCCTGATTCGCAAGGGGAAGTTGCAGGCTTTGGTGTCCACAACACCGGCAGGCCAGGCGGTGAGCATCCTCGACGAAAAGAAGCAAGTAGTCAAGGATGCCTCGATTTGGTTAGCGGGCAAGGATTACCTACCCGACGAAAAAGGGGTCGTCCTGCTTCCCTTTAGCCATGAGCCGGGCCGCAGGCAGATCGTTTTGAACCGGGGTGGGCTCTCGTCCCTCGACGCCATCGAGCATCAAGGCGAAGACTACCAGTTTAGTTCGGGCCTGTATGTCGATCGCGAGTCGCTTTTGTCGCAGCGGATGGCCAAGGTGCTAGTCAGGCCAGGATTGCGCCTTGCCGGATCTCCCGTATCGCTCAAACTCCTGGAAGATGTCAGACTGCGCATCGTCTCGACTGATGCCGCCGGGATCCTGACGACTTCGGATTTCCCCGATTTCAAGATCCTCGAAGACCGGGAAGCGATTCAAGAGTTTCGAGTTCCCGAAGGCACCGTCCGGCTCGATATCAGCTTGAGCGCGCAGGTGAAAAATATCAGCAAGGGACAGACGCAAACGGTATCCGCGGCCAGTGTCATTTCGCTCAACGGAGTGCTTAAAACCGAAAAGATTGAGGACATTCATCTGATCCGCTCGGCAGAAGGGACGACACTCGAGGTGCTGGGGCGCACGGGAGAACCTCGCCCTGATCGCGCCATCGCGGTCAGTTTGAAACATCGCGATTTTCGCGAGCCGCTCACCGTCAGTCTCAAAACCGACGCGAAGGGCCGCGTATTTCTCGGGCCATTGCCGCAGATCGTGCAAATACAGGCCACCGGTTCCGAAGGGGCCGCTCATTCCTGGACACTGGACGGAGCGGAAGCGACGCAAGCGAGCCTCATTCACGCCCGTGCGGGCGAACCGGTCGTTTTTCCTTATTTGGGCACGATGGAGAAAGCCGATCGCGCCGAATTCTCGCTCTTTGAAATCGTGGGCGGCCTGCCCAAGAACGACAAGTTCGATGCCTTGAGCCTCAAGGAAGGAATGGTAAGCATCGAAGGCCTGGAACCGGGGGACTATGAACTCTGGCGAAAACCGGCGCCGGCGCCCATCCGCATTCGCATCGTCAAGGGAGAGATTGCCGCCAATCACGTGCTTGGCCAGGCGCGCGATCTGCGCGTGTTGCCGCTGAAACCTCTGCAAATCGCCTCCATGAAAGTCGATAAGGATGACCTAATCATCAAGGTCGAAAATGCGACCCTGTTCAGTCGCGTTCACCTTTTCGCGACCAGGTATCTGCCTGGCAACTCGGCTTTCAGGCAATTTGACCGCGTGAGGGCGCCGGAACTCGACGGCGTGATCCCCGCCTACACGCCGAGCGTGTATGTCACGGGGCGCAACATCGGCGACGAATACCGCTATGTGCTGGATCGGCGCGGCCACACGAAGTTTCCTGGCGTCATGCTCGATCGGCCAACCTTGTTGTTGAACCCATGGGCCGTGCGTGAAACGACCACGGGCGAACAGATTGCCGAGGCGGGCCAGGCCTTTAACGCCAAGGGAGACAACCGGTCAGCGGCTTCCGAGGGGCGGCCGGTAGAAAAGCGAGAGGCCGCCGGCGAATCGCTCGATCCTTCGGCTTTTGCCGATCTCGATTTTCTGGCCAACGCCAGTTCGGTCGCCGCCAACCTGATCCCGGACAAGGACGGAATCATTCGCCTGGCGCTCAAGGATCTGGGCGAGCACTCGCTCATCCATGCGCTCGCCTGCGATCCTCTGCAAAGCGTGACCAAGAGTTTGGCGTTGCCGATCCGCGATTTCGCCAAGCAAGATCAGCGCTTGCTCAAGGGGCTTGATCCGGCGGGCAAATTCTTGCGCGAAAAGAAAGTGAGCCTCCTCACGAAGGGCGAACCGTTCATCGTTGAAGATGTGCGTTCGAGCAAGTTCGAAATCTACGACAGTCTGGCCAAGGCGCATAATCTCTTTTTCACACTCAACAAAGATGCGGCGCTGGTCGAGTTCTCTTTCTTAACGCGCTGGCCGAGCCTGAAAGCGGAAGAAAAGCGTTCGCTTGTATCCAAATACGGCTGCCATGAGCTGCATTTTTTCATTCATCAAAAAGACCGTGCCTTTTTCGACGAAGTCTTACGCCCATTTATTGCCAATAAAAAAGACAAGACTTTTGTCGATCGCTGGCTGCTCGATGAAGATTTGAGACGATTCCTGGCGCCCTGGGAGTATGCGCGACTCAACACGATGGAGCGCGTGCTGCTCGCCAAGCGCATCAAGGACGAACCGGGGCAAACCGCGCGCCACCTTGAAGAGCGGTTGCGACTGATCCCTGCCGACATTCAAGCGGAAATTGTGCGATTCGACACGGCCGTGGCCGGTTGGGGCTTGGCCGCAAGACAAGACAACTTCCTTCAATTTCGCCACGGGCTGGAACAGGAGGAGATGAAAAGCCGAGTTATCAATTCGGGTAAGCTGTTTGGCGGGGGCATGGGGGGCGGGAGATTGGGCGGCACCGAAAGCGGCGCCGCGGTCGCGTCCCCAAAACCGGCCGCGGAGCCTCAGTCGATGCCCCAAGACGCTGCCAAGAAGGATTCTGATGGACCTGATATGAAGCGGGGAGTCCAGCTTGAAGCGCTTGGCAAAGGCAAGGACCGTTTGAGCACTCGAGCTTACACCGTCGATGAATTCACCAAACTGCAAGCGGATAAGCAGAGCAAAGGCGGCGCCGATCGCAAATCGGCCGAGGTGTTATTTTTCGACCAGACTCGAGATCGATCGGGTGCCAATCAGCTCTATCGACCGATCGAAACGACCAAGGAATATGCTGAAAACAACTACCGCAATTTGCCGATTGCCAGTCAAAACGCCGACCTTGTCGGGCCGGGGCCGTTCTGGCTCGACTATGTCCGCCACGACGGCAAAACTCCATTTCTTTCGAAAAACCTGGCTGCGGCCTCGCGCAACTTCACCGAATCGATCTTCGCGCTGGCGGTCACCGATCTGCCCTTTGAGGCGCCGAAAAGTGAATTGAAGTACGATGCGGGCAAGTTGACCGTGACTCCCGGCGGTCCAGCGATCGCCTTCCATGAAGAGGTCCGCACCGCCGAGGCGGCCCAGGCGCAAGCGGGGATTCTCGTCAGCCAAAATTTCTACAAGCTGGGCGAGCGCTTCCGCGACGAAAACGGAGAGAAGGTCGACAAGTTTGTCGTCGATGAATACATCGCGCAGACGGCCTACGGCTGCCAGATCGTCGTCACCAATCCCACCTCGTCGCGGCGTAAGCTGAGCCTGCTCATCCAGGTGCCGGCCGGTTCCATTCCTTTGAACCCATCGCAAATGACGCGTTCGATTCCCTTGGATCTTGAACCCTACCGCACCCAGACCCTCGACTATTCCTTCTATTTCCCTGTGGCGGGCAACTATGCCCAGTTGCCGGTGCAGGTGAGCGAGAAAGGAAAGAGTGTGGCCGCAGGTCAGGCAACCCTTTTTGGCGTCGTCGACAAGCCGACGAAAACCGACACCGGGTCTTGGGACTATGTCTCGCAAAACGGGACCGAAAAGGAGGTCATTGATTTCCTGGCACGGGAAAACCTTCAAGCGCTCAATCTCGACAAGATCGCTTTCCGCATGAAGGATCCGGCCTTCTTTACGCAGGTGACCGCCTTGCTTGCCGACCGCCATGTCTATCAGAACACGCTCTGGTCTTACGCCTTGCTTCATGGCGAAACGGCCACGGCCAGGGAATTCCTCAAGCACAACGATACGATCGTCAACGATTGCGCCGGGCCGATTCAGACGCCCCTCCTAACCATCGATCCGGTCGCTCGTTTTCAGTACGAACACCTCGAATACAAGCCCCTGGTCAACGCGCGGGCCCATGCTCTGGGACCCAAGCGCCAGATCGTCAACGATCGCTTGGCGCAGCAGTATCGTGCTTTCCTCAAGCTGCTTTCCTACCAGCGCGAGCTAGGCGATGTTGAAAACCTGGCACTGGTGATTTACCTCCTGCAGCAAGACCGGATTGAGGAGGCCCATGCGGCCTTTGCCAAGGTCGATCCGGGCAAGGTGCCGAGCAAACTCCCTTACGATTACGCCAAGGCCTGGTTGATGCTCGCCACCGAACAGCCGGCCAAGGCTCGGGAAATCGCTCAGGCTCATGTCAAACACCCGATCGATCGCTGGCGCGATAGCTTTGCGCGCATCATCGATCAGGTCAACGAGGCCGAAGGCAAGGAGAATACGAAAAACGCCGATCCGGAGAACCGCTCCGACACGCAGGACAAGTTGGCCGCCATGGAGCCGAGTTTTGAATTTGTGGCCGAAGGCAG
Source organism: Gemmataceae bacterium (assembly GCA_965226945.1). Taxonomy (GTDB): domain Bacteria; phylum Planctomycetota; class Planctomycetia; order Gemmatales; family Gemmataceae; genus SYLG01. The sequence continues at coordinate 7,550,732 of OZ245717.1, forward strand.
CAAGCTCATGCTCACCTGGCAAAACCTCAAGGAGGTCACGGTCAACCACTACTTGATGGATGTCGAGCTTCTCTTTAGCCGCAACCCCTTTGTGCAACAATCGGGCGGAGAGGTTGCCTTCATCAAACCCAATCAGTCCCGGGTCATCAAGCTGCCAGAAAACAAGGGGAAAATCGACATTGGCCTTCCTGCCGACCTGATCAAACGCAACCTGCTTGTAGAGATCGCTGCAGCCGGAAAGACGCGCACCCTCGCGTATTACTCAAGCGCCATGGACCTGAAAATGTTCGAAGGCCAGGGCCAACTCAAGGTCACCTCACGCGACACCTCGACACCGCTGGCCAAGGTCTATGTCAAGGTATATGCACGGCTGGCGGATGGCTCCGTGAAGTTCCACAAGGACGGTTACACCGATCTGCGCGGCCGGTTTGATTACGCCACGGTCAGCACGCCGGAGAAACAACCCATCCAGCGCTTCGCCATTTTGGTTTTAAGCGAAGAGTATGGAGCGAGTATCAAAGAAAGCAACCCTCCTCAAAGATAATCGGAATCATTGCGCAAAATAAGTGATGGCAATTATAGTTCAGTTGAAATATAGTAAAATTGAAGAAGCTGTGGGAGCCGGTCAATAGGGACCAATAAGGGAACCGCTGACGCGACCGACTTGGGAGGGGGGCGAGCCCATCCAAGACGGTCCTGTCTTGCGGAACCTTTTTTGGTCCCTTTGGCATTGGGTTGGAAATTCGGTTGGCCGCTGTGTCGTGGTCTGCCTTCCGTCTCGCCACGCAAGATTCCTATAAAGCAAATAACGGAAACCAAGAAAACTTGCCGAGGCCATGCCCTCCCACTCGGAGCGACCTTTCATGAGCGCCGACTCAACCGCCGCCTCGCATCCCCTGGATCTGCCTCCTCCTCTCCCACTGACCCCTCCTGCATCGCAGGCTCAGGGCGCGCCGCAATCGCCGCCGTCCCGCCTGGCCTCGATCGATACCTATCGTGGCTTCGTCATGCTCTTAATGATGGCGGAGGTATTGAGCTTGAGCCGATTGGCCAAGGCTTTTCCCGAGGTACCCTGGATCAAGTTTCTCGCATTCCAGCAAAGTCATGTCGAATGGCGCGGCTGCACGCTTCACGACATGATCCAGCCTTCCTTTAGTTTTCTGGTGGGTGTGTCCCTGATTTTTTCGTTCGCCAATCGGCAAAAACGCGGCGAATCGTACCTGTTCTCGCTGTTTCATGCGGCCTGGCGCGCGCTGCTTTTGGTCTTCTTGGGAATCTTTCTGCGTTCCGTCGGCAGGCCGCAAGCCAACTACACCTTTGAAGACACCCTGACGCAGATCGGTCTCGGCTATTTGCCGCTTTTCCTGATTGCCAGCGGATCGAGGCGGTTCTGGTCGGCGGCGCTGGTGGCGATTCTTGTCGGGTACTGGATCTTGTTCGCGATTCACCCGCTCCCTGGGCCCGATTTTGAATATGTTCAGCCGGGCCTGCAGGAGTGGGTTCATAACGAATCGGGCTTTGCCGCCCACTGGAACAAGAACACCAATCCGGCGTGGACCTTCGATCGCTGGTTTCTCAATCTCTTCCCCCGCGCGACCCCGTTTGAATACAACGGCGGCGGTTACGCCACCTTGAGCTTTATCCCCACCCTGGCGACGATGATCCTGGGTCTCTTTGCGGGCGAACTGATCCGTTCTTCCTGGTCGCGCTTCGCGAAATGGGGTTGGATGCTGCTTGCGGGCGTCGTCGGTGTCTCCACGGGGTACGCGCTCGACTACTTTGGTATTTGCCCGAGTGTCAAACGAATCTGGACGCCAAGCTGGGTGCTCTTTAGCGGCGGATGGTGTTTCCTCTTGCTCGCACTCTTTTACCTGTTGACCGATCTACCGGGCTGGTCGACCTGGGCCTATCCCCTCCGCGTCATCGGCATGAATTCGATCGCCGCCTACATGATTTCTCATCTGATCGAAGGGTTCTTGCGCGACAACATTCGGACCTTCTTTGGCAAGGGGGCCTTCAAGGTTTTCGGAGATCCCTACGAAGCGCTATTTTATGGAGTTGTCATTCTCCTCATTTACTGGCTCATCCTCTTCTGGATGGATCGAAGGAAACTCTATTTGCGCGTTTAATGATCAAGTTGGGAGAGAGATTTTCATCAAGCCAGGATTGCCTTCATGACCTGGCCATGAACATCGGTCAGGCGGTAATCTCTGCCCGCATGGCGGTAGGTGAGCCGGGTGTGGTCCAGCCCCAGCAGGTGAAGCACGGTCGCGTGGAAATCGGGCAGGGTCACCTTGTCTTTTTGGACATAGTAGCCGAATTCGTCGGTTTCCCCGTAGGCCATGCCTCCCTTGACCCCGCCTCCAGCCATGAGCATGGAGAAGGCATGGGGATGGTGGTCGCGGCCGTCCGGCCCCTGGGCGGCCGGGGTGCGGCCAAACTCCGTTCCCAGGATGACCAGAGTGTCGGCGAGCATGCCGCGCCGCTTGAGATCGGTGAGTAAGGCGGCGATCGGCCGATCGACTTTGGCGGCATTCTGGGTGTGGTTGTTTTTCAGGTCGCCATGGGCGTCCCAGTAGTTGCGCGGATAGCTGTGGTTGACCTGAACGAAGCGCACGCCTGCATCGACCAGCCTGCGCGCAATGAGGCATTCGCGGCCAAATTCATCGGTGGGATTCGTGTCCACCCCATAGAGCGCCCGCGTCTCCTTGGTTTCTCGCGCCAAGTCAAAGACTTCGGGCGCGGCCGATTGCATGCGAAATGCCGTCTCGAACGATTCGATGCGCGCTTCCAGCCTGGGGTCGGAACCGACCACGGCAAGATGGTCGCGGTTCTCCTCTGCCAGAAGATCAAGCTGCCTTCTCTGCCGGGATGAAGACAGGGCCGGGTGAACATGATCGACGGTGGCTCGCTTGGGGAACTCGGAACTGCCATCTCCGATGCGCGTGCCTTGAAAGCTGGCCGGCAGGAAGGCCGAGCCGAAGTTCTGCGCCCCGCCATGGTAAAGCGAGGGGGTCAGCACGACAAAGCCTGGCAAATTGGCGTTCTCGCTTCCCAGGCCGTACAGCGTCCAGGCGCCCAGGCTCGGCCGGCTGAAGTTGCCTTCGCCGGTGTTGAGCCGCAAACAGGCCGGACCATGAGAAACCTCATTGCCGCCGGACATCGAGCGCACAACGCAAATTTCATCCATGAGCGATCCCAAATGAGGGAAAAGATCGCTGACTTCGGTGCCGCACTGACCGTACTTGCGAAATTTCCACGGAGAGGCGAGCAGGTTGCCCGTGGGAGCAAACTCGAATTGCGGTTTGGCAAGCGGCAACGGCTGGCCATGGAGCCGGGTCAACGTGGGCTTCGGATCAAACGAATCGACATGAGAAAGTCCCCCATGCAGAAACAAGAAAATGACGCGCTTGGCGCGCGCGGGAAAGTGCGCAAAGCGGTTGAGAGGCACGGATGCGGTTAAGTCGGCCTGCGCCGAACCGGCTAGCAGGCCGTGCAACGCCAGCGCCCCAAAACCGCAGGCGGAACGCTTGAGCAACTGCCGCCGACTTTGGCCAATGGGCGGCATGGGCGGCACGGTCGTGTGGAGAGGCATGGCCGGCTCCTAAGGGAGATAGAGAAACTCGTTGCAGCAAAGAAGCGTCTGGGTGAAATCGGCCCAGGCCGATTCTTGAGCGGTCAGAGCGGCGCCCGTTGCCGGCGGGTCGACCTGGGCAACCTTGAGAAAACCAAGGGCTCGCTCGCATTCCGAGGGGGTGGCGTTTCTGCCAAGCGTCCGCTGATAGACCCGGTGCAGTTTCCCCCGCGTGTCCAGGTCCTTTTGCCCAAGGATTTTCTGGGCCAGGGCCGTTGCCTGGGCTCGCGGAAAGGGATGATTCATCAGGTAGAGCGCTTGCGAAGGGACTGTCGTGTCGTTGCGGACGGAAGTGACACCGTTGGGATCGGGCCCGTCGAAGAGAGTCAGGCAATCCGGAACCGCATTGCGTACGACGGGAAGATAAATCGTGCGCTTTTTCGATTGCGAATAGAACGGATCGTCGGCTTTGACCTGATTGGGCCGAAAATAATCGCGCTTTTTATCAATCACCTCCCCTTTCTCGAAAAGAAAGTCACCCGATTGCGATCCTCCTGGCGTTCGCTCAAGCTGGCCTGAAACTGAGAGCATGCCATCGCGGATTTCCTCCGCCTGCAAACGCCTTGGGGTGTGCCGCCACAGCAACCGATTGTCGGGATCGTGCAATAGCGCCTTGTCGTTCGGAAGGCTTGAGCGCCGGTAGGCGGCACTCAGGGCAATCTTGCGGATGAGTTTTTTGACACTCCAACCCTCGCGGACAAAGTCGCTCGCCAGCGTGTCAAGCAGTTCCCGGTGGCTGGGGGTTTCCCCGCGCAGGCCGAAGTTGTCGCTGGTGGCGACCAGGCCGCGACCCATCATCGCTTGCCAGACACGATTCACTTGCACCCGCGCCGTAAGCGGATTGGCCTGCGACGCGATGAAATTCGCCAGTTCCAGCCTTCCGCTTTGGTCGGTGTCGATTGCCGGTGCGGAGGCCGCGGTGAGGATCAGCGGAAAACGCCGGGCAACCTGACGCCCCAGGGTGAAACGGTTGCCGCGAAGATGAACGCGCAGGTCGATCGGCACTCCCTCCTTGGGCGCCATCACCGTCGCGGCCGGTTGGCCGGGAACTTCCAGGGGCCATTCCTGCCACATGCTGGCGCTACGCACCTCGTCGCGAAACACCTCCGTCGAGCGCAGAATGCCGGCGAGCGCGTAATAGTCGGTGGTGGCAATCGGGTCGAATTTGTGGTCGTGACAGCGGGCGCAGGCAAGCGTCAGGCCCAGAAAGGCACGGCCAATCACATCGATTTGATCGTCGATGATATCCAGCCGCGATTGCTCCTTGTCGGTCTCCGCCAACGCCTTGGTGCCGACCATCAGCAATCCTGTGGCGCTGATGCGGTCGAGGGGGGCGCTGCCGCCGTTGAGCAAGTCTCCGGCGATCTGTTCCTTGATGAATTGGTCATAGGGAAGATCGTTCTGAAACGCCTTGATGACATAATCCCGGTAGCGATAGGCGTAGCGCATGACCGCATTGGCATCGTTGGCGGTCGTTTCGGCGTAGCGAACCAGATCAAGCCACCAGCGCGCCTGGCGCTCGCCATAGCCTTGCGCGGTGAGCAACCGGTCCACAACCTGCTCATAGGCCTGCGGGCGATCATCGCTCAAGAAGGCAGCCACCTCCTCGGGGGTCGGCGGCAAACCGGTCAAATCGAAGGTGACTCGCCGCAGATAATCTCGTTTGCTCGCCGCCGGGTTGGGCGTAAGGCCATGTTCGCGCAGGCGCCGATCGATGTGCCCGTCGATGGCATGTTCCGCGCTGGTCTTCAGCGGGGTGAACGCCCAGTGAGACCGATCCTTACTGGAAAAGATGGCAGGGGATTCTTCCTTGGTGCCAGCCAAGAGCACGCCGAATTTTTGAGCGTAATGAGTGTTGAGTCCCTGCATCTCTTCGGCACTCAGGGTGCGGTTCCAGACGGCAATCTCTCCAATGTCTCCTTTGATGTTGCCGCACCAGCCCAGCGCCTTACCCAGGTAAACGCCGACATCGGTACGGTGCTGGATTTGCGCCAGCGCCTGGGTCCCTTTCAACTGGCTGCCTTCGATGCGCTGCCCATTGATGCTCATCGTGGTCGTTGCGCTCCAGGGCCCTGGCGTTTTGCTGATGCCCAGGATCAACGATTTGCCAAAGTGCGGTCGAAACGAGCCGGTTCCGAGGCTGGCGTCATTGAGCCAGCCGCCGGCAAGTTGCAACTCCGCCGGCCCTGTCCGCTGGATTTGCACGACGGCGGCAAGTGGTTTTCCCGGGTTGGCGGCCAGAGCGGGGTTGCCAATACCGAGGACTCCATCGAAGGGCGGTGATTCGTTGTGTTCCTGTAGCCGCATCACGATGTAAATGGTGAATGCGGGATCGCCTTGGAGCGGAATCGGATGAGACGGGCCGCTCGCCAGGCCGTTGCCCACTTCGAAATGGACGGCGGGCCTTTTGCGCAGCGTGCTTTGCTTGGCAAAGTGGGGCGCCGTGCCGGTGCCATCGGGCCGAACGCCGCGCGTCAACGTCAGATCGCGGCCATGGCCGCTCTCGTCTGGCCAAACCCAGACCGGTTCGCCATCGGACAGGAGCAAGGAATCGGCCTTGTACCAGGCCTGCAAGTAAGTCCGAAGTTTTGCGTCCGCGGGACTGAGTGGGGGCAAATGGCTCCCATCCGAGGTAAGACCAAGGCGTACGCTTTGCGTTTCGGCAGGCATCTTGGCCCCCGACTGGATCCATTGCTCCAGATCGGCGATGGCCCCGGACGAGAGTTTTTCGCCCGGCGGCATATGAATGTCGCCTGAGTGGCGGACCGCCTGAATCAAGAGGCTCTGCTCAGGTTTCGATGCGACGATGACCTTACCCGTGTTTCCCCCTTGCAGAAGATCCTTTGAATTATCGAGGCGCAAGCCCCCCTTCGCTTTGTCTGGTCCATGGCACGAAATGCACTTGGCCAGCAGCAGCGGGCGAATTTTCTTCTCAAAGCCCTCAACGAGCGCGGAGTCATCGGCCGCCCGCCCGGCCGCGTTCGTGGCGACCAAATAAGCAAGCGCAGAGGCGATGGCGCCAAGCGACACAGAGGGAAGAAGTCCTTGCCAGCGGAGCGGTTTCAAGGTCTCCTCCTGGGGTGCTTCGTAACGGATTGCAAAAAGGGAGCAGTCGGACTTTTGCGATGGGGCAACCAGGGACAAATCAATTCGGACTCGACCACTCCAAACAGCATGGCGGCGAGATATCCGATTCGATTGCAAGCGTCGCCGATATGCACCAGGAAAGGAATCAAGGATCACCGGAGGGAGCGGTGTGGGAGGAAGGAGCAACGGGAGGCAGGTAGATTGATGATAAATGGCGGCGAAATGGTTGTCAATCAACGCAAACCGAGTGCTGGTTTGGAAATGCCTCCTCTGGTGAGGGAGCGGGTTTCCGCTGGATGCGCCTTAGGCGCGGCTATGGGCCGCAAGCAAGGCCTGTGGAGAACATGCCAAGCCATGGAAAATGAGTGGCAAGCACTTAGCATTCCCTCCTGGTGCGGCCACCTTCGGTCTCGTGACCTGCCTGCACCGCTTGTTGAAACCGAGCGAATCCCTCCCCACCGCGCAAGAGTCATTCATGATTCGGGCCACAGTTGATTTTTCCTCTCACGGAAAACAGACCGGGCATATCTACCTGCCCTACTCGTACAACCTCGCCGGTTGGGCGAACCTGATGTTGCCCATTGCCGTGATTCGAAACGGCCCGGGACCGACGGCGCTGGTCATGGCGGGAAACCATGGAGATGAGTATCCCGGCCAGGTTGCGGTGATGCGGCTTTTCCGGGAACTGACCGTCGATGAGGTGCAGGGGACCCTCATTCTGATTCCGACGTTGACCATGCCCGCGGCCAAGGCCGGAACCCGCTTGTCGCCCCTCGATGGCAAAAACTTCAATCGTTGTTTTCCGGGAAGTCCGACCGGCACTCCCTGTGACATGCTCGCCCACTACCTCACGACCGAGCTATTTCCCCTGGCGGAGATTGTGGTTGACATTCACACGGGGGGACGGGGCGTCGACTTCTACCCTTGTGCCCATATGCACCTTGTGCCCAAGGGGGTGCAAAGAGACCAGATGTTGATCGGCGCCGAAGCCTGGAACACCGATTTTTGTTTCCTCTATGCCGATATCGCCGGGACCGGCCTGTTGCCTGTCGAGGCGGAAAATCAGGGGAAAATCGTCATTACAACGGAAATGGGGGGCACGGAAAATGTGACCGCCCAGATTCATGAAGCGACACAATTGGGGTTGGCCAATGTGCTGAGGCGCTTTGGACTGCTCAAGGGCACGGCGCAAACGCGGCAGAGCCTGGGGTTGCCGCCGACGAGGTGGGTGCAGGCGTTGTCCTGGGAAGACTATCGATTCGCGCCGGAATCGGGCCTTTTTGAGAAAATCGTCCCGCTTGGCGCGAAAGTTGGCGAAGGGCAGACCGTGGGGGCGATCCACTTTCTGGAGCGGCCCGACCGCGAGCCCATTGCGGTGATCTCTCCTTCGGAAGGAGTGCTCATTGCCAATCGCGGGCCGTCGCTGGTGGCGCAAGGAGATTGCGTTGCCGTGATCGCACACGAGGTCGATCCCCGGAGGTTGCCATGAAGATCACTCAGGTCATTTGTCAGATTTTGCGGATCCCCAATGTTTTGGCCAAAACCGCCAGCAGTCAGGATTCGGTCCTCGTTCGCATCCGCACCGACGATGGTCTGGAAGGGATCGGCGAGGCCGACTCTTCGCCCGAGGTCGTCAAGGCGATCGTCGATGCGCCCTTCAGTCACAACATCGCCAGCGGCCTGCGCCACATCCTCATTGGGGAAAATCCCCTGGAGCAGGAGAGGCTCTGGCAGAAGATGTACCGGCGGACCATGTATTTTGGCCGCAAGGGTGCGGGCATCACCGCCATGGCGGCCATCGACATGGCGCTTTGGGATTTAAAAGGGAAAGCACTGGGCCAGCCGATCCATCGGCTCCTCGGCGGCAAACACCACGACAAGCTACGCGGTTACGCCTCGATTCTCTTTGGCAAGGATGGCGACGCCACCGCCGACATTGCCAGGCGCTGGGTGGCCGAGGGCTACACCGCCGTGAAATTCGGCTGGGAGCCTATGGGCGCTTCCGAAGCAGGAGACATCGACCTGGTCCGCGGCGCGCGCGAAGGGTTGGGTGCGGGCACGCTGCTCATCGACGCGGGCTGCGTTTACGATGCGCGCACGGCCCTCAGGCGCGCTCATGCCTTTGCCGAGTATAAACCCGAATGGTTCGAAGAGCCGCTTCGTGAAGACGATGTCGAAGGTTATCGCTGGCTGCGCGACCGTTCGCCGATCCCGATTGCGGCCGGAGAAGGGGAATGTGGGCGAGAGTCATTTCGTCCGTTAATCGACCAGCAGGCGCTCGATGTTTATCAGGTCGACATTTCTCGCTGTGGCTTCACCGACGCTGCGTACATCCGTGCCCGCGTCGAGGAGATCGGCGCGCGCCTTTGCAATCATTGCTACACCAGCCCGCTGACCGTAGCGGCCAGCCTGCACTGGCTTTCGACTTGCCGCGATGCGTTTCTGTTTGAAGATTGCGTCGAGGATTCTCCGTTACGCCACGAATTGACTCATGAAAAAATTCAGTCGAAAAACGGCTGGATCGAGGTTCCTGATCGACCAGGCCTGGGGGTCACCCTCGATGAGGGATTTGTCAAAAAATATCTGGTGGCGCAGTCGCAATAACGAAGCGGCCAAGATGAGGCGGTGGGAACCACGGAGGCTTCGATGAATCGGGCGGCCACGGAATACCGGTACGAAAAACTGACTTGGCCGGACATCAACGATGCCGTCGATATGGGCCAGGTGTGCATTGTCCCCTGTGGCGCCGTCGAACAGCACGGACCGCATTTGCCTCTCGATGTCGACCTGGTTTGCCCGGTCGGCATCGCCAACGGCGCGGGCAAAGAGATCCCGGAGAAAATGCTCGTGTTGCCGGTGGTCGCCTACGGCTACACCGGCCATGTGATGGATTTTCCCGGCACGATCAATCAGGATTATGAGCACTTCATCCATCATGTGCTCGATATCGTCAAGTCGCTGGCCTACCACGGTTTCAAGAAGATCATCCTTCTCAATGGGCATGGCTCGAACATGCCTAATCTTGACTTGGTGGCCCGGCGGGCGAATCTGGAAACCGATGCCGAATGCTGCGTGGCCGCCTGGTGGAATCTGTTGACCGTCGACAAGGAATTCATGCCGCGCTGGCGTCAGAGCAAATTTCCGGGCGGCTGTTCGCACGCCTGCGAACTGGAAACGAGTCTTTACCAGTACCTCGATGGCGCCAATGTGCGGACCGACTTGATCAAAAGCGGCACCATCAGTTTCAACGAAGAAGAAAGCCCTTTTCAGTGGGTGGACCTGTTTGCAGCGGGGCCGGCGACGGTGGTGTCCTGGACCAGCAGTTATTCAGCGACGGGCGTGCTTGGCGATGCCGAATTGGCGAGCGCAACCAAGGGGCAAGAGGTCTACGAGGAAGCGGTCAAGCAGTTAATCCGCCTGGTTTCCTGGTTCAAGGACCGGCCAAAAGATCAGCGGCGCGATCTGCACCGCAAGCCGCCCACGATGCCGATTCCGTGGGGGCAACGGCCGATTTAAGAGACTTGGATAATCGGATGAGTTATTTGCGGCCGCCTGTGGCTGATGAGATAAGGACACAAGGGTAAGTTCGATGAAGATTGCGGAAGTTCGCGTGACGGGGTTGTGCGGGGGAACGGTCGAAGGTGGATGGGCCGAGGAGCTAACCCCTGAAGACAACGTCCACACGATTGTCGAAGTGATCACCGATACCGGCATCATTGGGGTTGGCAGCACCTTCACCAGCAGCCACCTCGTTGGCGCGGCGCTCAAACTCCTTTGGCCCTTCCTGAAAGACGAACGAGCCGACGAACCGGCGCGGGTTAGTGAAAAACTGCGCCAAAACACCTTCTGGCAAGGGCGGGGTGGTTCCGTCGAACATGCCATCAGCGGGATCGACATCGCCTTGTGGGACCTGTTCGGCAAGATCGTCAATCAGCCGGTGGCGCGCCTGCTCGGCGGCATCTACCGCAATCGGATCAAGCCGTATGGCTCTCTCCTCTTTGCCGAGCCCGATGCTCTCAAAGAAAAGTTGACCCTGGCAGTGAAGCGCGGGTTCAAGGCCCTCAAACTCGGCTGGAAGCCGTTTGGCCGCTTCGATGCGAAAAAGGACGAACTGCTGATCCAGACCGCAAGGGATACGGTCGGCCCCGATGTCGAAATCATGGTCGATGCCGGCGCCAGCGACGCCCATTGGCCCCATGGCTATAAGTGGGCTCTGCGTACGGCCCAGATGCTCGCGGCCTACGACATTACCTGGTTTGAAGAGGCCTTGGTCCCCGACGACATTGCCGGCTTTGCCGAGCTAAGGCGCCATTCTCCCGTACCGGTCGCCACGGGAGAGGTGCTGACAAGACGCCAGAGTTTCTGGCCCTGGTTCGAGCAGCGCGCAATTGACATCGTTCAGCCCGACTGCACCAAATGCGGTGGCCTGACGGAAGCCTGGCGTATCGCCTGGGCAGCGCAGGAGCACGGAATTCAGTGGGTGCCTCATGGCTGGAACACCGCCATCGGCCTGGCGGCCGACATTCAACTCGCTTGCGCGATGCCGGTGGCCAAGTATGTCGAGTTTTTGACGCCTTCGCCTTACATGGAGGATCTGATTCAGACTCCGTTCAAACCCGATGCGCAAGGGTTCTTGACCTTGCCCGAAGGCCCAGGTCTGGGAGTGACTTTGAACGCCGAAGCACTCGAGCGCTTTGGTGTGGTTTACCCCCGCTAATCGGAAGCCTTTGCGGCGATTTCAGTGGAGACGTTCGCCAGGGGCGTAAACCGGTAGGACCACCAAGCCAGGCCGCCGAGGATGAGTGCGACCGAATAGATGTCGATTAAGGGATCCCACTGGTCACGGCCGGTGAATCCCAAGCTTTGGCGCAGGTCGGTAAAGAATCCGACATACCACTGCGAGACCAGCGCGCCGACGATGCCGATGCCGTTGAGCAGCCCCGAGATTGCGCCGACATGCGCGCCGCACTGAGGCATGACCACGGTCCACCAAAGCGGCTGCATGATGTGCAACGCGAAAAACGACAGCGCCCACAGGGCCACAAGCAGATAAGGCTCGTCGCAGCGTGTGCCCAGAAATAGGCAAAGCGCCGCAGATAAATAACAGCCCAGGCCGAGCCGCGGCCGCCAAAAGCTGTTCTGTCCCACCTGAGAGGCGAGGCGATCGGAAATCCATCCGCCTAAAAGCATCCCAAAAGCGGAACCGGCAAGAACGATCGCCGCGCATTGGCCCGACTCCAGGTTGGAAAGGCCGCGGGTTTCCATCAAATACTTCGGAAGCCACACATAAAAGAAATAGGTGAAAAAGGCTGCAAGAATGATGATCGCGCCTAGCGTCAGGATGCCCCGATTGGTGAGAACCTCCTTCCAGGGAACACCTGCGTGGGACTGGTTACCAGGTGATTGTCTGCCTCGTTCGATATGTTCTCGTTCAGCGCGATTGACGCCCGGGTGCTCAGACGGATCGTCGCGAAACCACCAGCCAAAGCCGACGGCCCAGGCAATTCCGAGCAGACCAAACACCGAAAAAGACCAGCGCCAGCCGATCGACAAGATGAGCAGGGCCGCGCCCGGAGGAGCGAGCACCGCGCCAAACTGCGCCGCGGCAAGCATGATCCCTTGCACGCGGCCTCGCTCGTCGGCCGGATACCAGCGCGAAATGACTCTCGCCGCATTGGGAAACGCGCCCGCTTCGCCCGCGCCAAACAAAAAGCGCACAAAGAGTAAAGAATAGAAACCGGTGCAAGCCCCGGTCAGGGCGGTGAAGACCGACCACCAGGCGACAATCCGCACCAGCACGGCCCGGGAGCCAATCCGGTCGGCCAGGGCGCCCGTGGGGATCTCAAAGATGCCATAGGCCAGGGTGAAGGCCATGCCGAGGTAGCTGAGCTCAGAGTTGGACAGTTTGAATTCATCCTGGATCGACTTGATGGCCTGAGACATGCAAGTGCGATCGAGGTACAAGACCGCACTCAGTCCGCAAAGCCACAAAACGAGGATCCATCTTGCCCGGGTGGGCCGGTCGATTCCCGTTGGCGGGTCTATGGGGTCGATTTTGGCCACGAGGCGTTGCCATGCAGGATGCGAGGAGGGTTTCTCTTAGCATCGAATATGGCGCCGCCCGGACAAGACGACCTGAACGAATTATTGCGGTTTGGGTAGCGATTTCCTTTAAGCGTTGGCTCAACGCCGAGCGACAGAGAAGGAAGCCGTAAATCTCCCTACTGCGTTGGTAGCGACCGTTACGCCACGTCGATCGTGAGGACACTGGCTGCCAGCGCCAGGTTTTTGCCGCCGTTGGCCGTACCACCATCGTCTTCGACCTTGAAGGAGATCGCGGCAAAGCCTTTGCCGTTCGCCGTGGAGGGCAGGGCGTACTTCAGCTTGCCGGCGACGATATCGGCAACACTGACAAAGGCATTCACCTTGAGTGCGACGCCGTTCAGTGACAGTGTTCCCTTCCCCTTGGCGGGAAGCACCGTGAACTGGACCCGGCTCAGTCCATTTGGCGGAATGTCTTTCGCATCGACGAGGGCGAACTGGTCAAGCGTGAAGATGAAGGGGACAGCTTTTGAGACCGTAAGCCGTTGATTGATCGCGGTCGGTGCGTCGTTGACGGCAGTCACGGTAAATGTGATTCGGTTGGCGTCGACCGCAAGGTTCACGCCTGCACGGGCCGTGCCTCCATTATCCCGGACTTTGAAATTGAAACCGACTAAGCCGATACCGTTCGCGTCAGTTGGAGGCGTGTAGGCGAACTTGCCTGCGGTGATGTCCTGAATAAAGATCTCCTGCTGGGCCTTGATCACTTTTCCAGCAAGACTTAAGGTCCCACTCTCGGGAATGGAGACAATTTGTACACTAGATAGCGCGTTGGCAGGGTTGTCATTCGGATCAATGAGCTTGAAGTCGGCGGCAGTGAACTTGTACAGCCGTTCTTCGAATAATTTAATCTCCCTGTCCGAGCCAAAGGGAGCATCGTTGATTGAGGCCACGTTCCAGGTTAATTTCTTGGGTTTTGTATCGAGGTTCGCCCCGCCGTTGGCTGTGTCTCCATTGTCACGGACCTTGAAGGAAATTGAAGCGTAGGCGATGCCCGAGGCACCATGGGCCGGCGTGAAAACCAGGTTGCCCTCCCACCACCACCAAATGGGAATCTCTTGGTTGAGCTGAATGCTCTCGCCGAAATAGGTCAACGAACCCTTGGCGGGTAAAGCCGTAATGACAACGGACTGAAAAGAGTTTGCTGGAGAATCGGAACTATCGAAAAATCCAAAATCACTATTCTTGATTGCATAGGAAATATCTTCATCGATGGAAATCGTTTTGTCTTTTCCTGAAGGCGCATCGCTGACGGGGGTGATATGAAAAGTAAGGGTGTTCGCGCTGACTGCAAGATCATTGCCAGTTCCTTGACGACCGCCATTGTCACGGTTGCGAAAGGTGAGCTTGGCAAAAGACTCGCCGGCCCCGTTCTTGGGTGGAGCGTAGGCCAATTTACCAGCGCGGAGGGCCGCAATCGGAATTTCTTGATTGGCGACCACGGCCTTACCGCCGAGAGACAAAATGCCGTTAGCCGGAAGCGTGACGATTTTGACGGACAACAACCCATTGGCCGGCGAGTCGGCCGCATCGGCGAAACCAAAGTCGAGTTCTTTTAGAATAACCGCTTGATCCTCCAGGGAAACCAGAGTTTTATCGAGACCGGTCGGTGGATCGTTGACAGCGGCCACAACTTTCAACTGAAAATCCAAAGTGACCGTTTTGAGATCGTGCCGAGCGAAGAGCGTAAAAGAGTAATTTCCAAGCTTGGAAGGCTTTCCGGAAAGCAGGCCAGTGCGTTGATCGAACTGGATTCCCGGAGGAAGTGCCCCTTTGCCAACGGAGATCGCCGCATACGGATATCCACGAATGGGTACAAGCGTCGAAAAGTCCTGATTGAGTTGGGCGGCCAAACTCGGGCTCTTCGTCACGGAAACCCAGGGAAGTTGTTCCCCTGGTGTGGCAAAACTGACAAATTTTCGAGCGGGAGGTATCAGGAAACCGCCCCACTCGGACCTACCCCAGGCCTGGATCGTGCCGTCCTGTTTCAAAGCCGCGAACGCATTCTGGTTGGCGACAATCTCCTTGAAGCCAGTGCCTTGGGCCGGATACTGAATGTTGAGATCCCCCCAACTGGAAATCGAACCATCTGAGTTCAAGGCAGCAAAACCCAGGGAGTTGGGCACGATTGCCAGATAACCCGCTCCATCAGGAGCGTTCCGTCCGCCCGTGTCGAGGTCACCCCATGACTCAATGGAACCGTCGGACCTGAGGGCGGCAAACGCGTTTCCATTTCCAATCACGCGTACAAAACCATTACCAGTAGGAGCGGCGCTTGCGTTGTTCGGGAAAAACCCCCACGAAGCCACCGACCCATCCAGCGTCAACGCGGCAAATGAACCGCCGTTTGCGATAATCGTGACATATCCGGCGGATGTGGGCACATCTTTGCCTTCGTTGGGAAGGGATCCCCACGACGAAATGGTTCCGTCGGATTTCAAAGCTGCAAATCCGTAGTCACTACAAACGATCGCGGTAAAACCTTTTTCCTTGGGCGCTTTCACGGTTCCATCAAGAGGATTGTTTCCCCACGAGGAAACCGAACCATCCGCTTTGAGAGCGGCAAATCCAAGCGAGTTTGCGAAAACTTGTATGTAACCACCATCTGTCGGAGTCGGCGTTGCACCGTCTGGTCTTGATCCCCAATCAAATAAGGTTCCATCATCTCTCAACGCAACAAACCTACCGTTACCGGCGGCAATCTTCTTGAATCCTGCGCCAGCAGGTCCTTGCGCCCCACCCGCAAGACGATCGCCCCAAGTAGCGATCATCCCATCGGCCTTGATCGCAGCGAAAGCATACACGTTTGAAACAATGTCGACATAGCCTCCATCGACCGGAGCGGAAACAAATTGGAATGGAGCTGGAGTTTGATTCACCCCATTTCCCCACGAAAAAATATGACCGTCTTTTTTTAACGCGGCAAATGCACGCCCATTGGAAAAGATCTTGATGTAACCCTTGTCCGTGGGCGCGCCTGTGACGCCATATTCGGCCGCTCCCCAGGCCTTGATCGAGCCATCCTTCTTTAAAGCGGCAAAGGCATAGCCATTGCTCGCGATCTCGACGAAGCCGTCACCAGAAGGATAGTCACCAGCGATACTTGGCCAGGAAAACAAGCTGCCGTCGTTGGCCAACGCTGCGAAATAATGAGAAGACGCTTTTGTTTTTTGCTGAATTTTTTCTCCGATGATTAACGTGAGCGTTTTCGAGATCCGCTCATGAAACTGATTTTCCATGGTAAATGTCAATGGATAGGAACCCTCGCTGCCGAACTGAGGAATTCCGGAGAGGATTCCCGTGGCTGGGTCGAATTGAATTCCCAGAGGCGCGCTGCCGGGTTGCCACTGAAGGTCCGGTTTGGGATAACCATGGGTCATGACCGTGAACGTGTTCGGCTCGCCAATGGAGAATTCAGCCTGCGGTACAAAGGTAAAACTCTGGGCTTCCAAGATAACCAGATCAAAGGAAGACTTTGGAGCGCTGGTAATCAGGCCGGGGTAGTTGACCTGAATTCGGTATTGCCCTCCCATGCCTGCCCGGGCATTTCCGCTGACGCTTCCGCTCGCCGATAGCTCCAAGCCGAAGCCTTCAAGGCTAAACCCCTCCGACGGGATCAACGACAGATCAAGCAAGGCTGGCGTCGTCAACAATGAGACGACACCAAATTCCCCGACGCGGAAGGAGATCTGGTCATTGACTGTAGGCAGCGAGGCAAGGACCGTGATAGAAATATCCTTAGTTACATTTCCATACCCATTGTCAAGCACTAATTTTACTGTATAAGAGCCCGGCTTGGCTGTTGCCTTCCCGGAAATCTGGCCGGTGTGCACATCGAATTTCAGGCCTTCGGGAAACTTGCCCGATGCGATCGAAAACGTAGCGGTAGGAATGCTCTGTGCTGGAATTTGGTAGCTGGCTTCGGCGTTTTGCACGACCGCGATCTTACTCAGGGCCGAGATGGGAAAGTAAGGCGCCTGTTCCAAAGGAGATGCAAAGGCGACGAACCCATTTCTGGTGGGAGGGCTCCCTAGAAAGAAAGACTCTCCCCAACTGGCAATGGTCCCATCCGCTTTGATGGCGGCGGTAATGGACCCGGCGGTGAAAACTCTCTGATAGCCGCCATCCTTGGGTGCATATTGGGTGTGTTCGCCCCAGCTCGTCAGATAACCATCTCCATCGATTGCGGTGAACCCCAAATCTGTCGCGAAGATATCCACAAATCGATGGTTGGCAGTCGGCATCCGCTCCAAAAGCCATCGATTTCCCCAGCTCGCAATAGTGCCATCGCTACGCAAGGCCAGAAAAGCGTAATTGTTTTGAACAACCTTGGAAAATCCCTTGGCCGACGGCGCAGAAGTGCCGGAGGCCTCCCAATCTCCCCAGGAAAAAACCGAGCCATCTTTGCGCAGGGCCGAGTAAGAGCCATTTCCGTATTGAATCGAAACGAAGCCTTGATTTTCTTCGGGGGCGATGGAGGGCGGTTGGGCGGTGCGTCCCCAAACATAAATGGCACCGTTACGATCGAGCGCCAGGAAACCGTTGGTGATCGGATAGACTTTGACGATCTGTGTCTGGGCTGGCGCGCCGATTCCGCCAGAGTCTTCCAGTCCCCAGGCGGTCATTTGGCCATTGGCTTTTAGACCGACATAAGCATAGCCATTGGATTCAATGTTCACATATCCAGCGTCGGTCGGCGCGGGAATGAAATCCGAATATTGCTGACCCCATTGAATGACCGAGCCATCTTTCTTCAAGCCGATGAAGCCGCCTTCTACGGAGAAGATTCTTGAAAAATCGCGTGTCGTGGGAAATCCCGCCGCTCCACGAGATGGATCTCCCCAGGCCATAATTGACCCGTCATTTTTCAAGGCAGCAATAGCCATACTATTGGTAACAATATCGACAATCCCTTGAATTTTGTTGGGAACACCATCAAAAAAGGGAGTTTGCCCCCAAATCACCGCATCTCCATTTTCCTTGAATGCGACAAATGCTCCCCCGAGCGGTATGATCCTTTGATATCCGCGATCGGTAGGAAATCCGGCGCCCCCATAAGTAGAATCTCCCCAAGCTGCGATCGACCCGTCCGTTCGCAAGGCCGCGAACGCGGATGGACCAGCCACAACTTGGGTGAAATCATGCCCAGATGGCGCTCCGGTCCCTCCATATCTTCCATCACCCCAGGAGGCAATCGACCCATCTCCGTTGAGTGCGGCAAATGCGTAGAAATTAACAACTAATGGATTTGTATAATTGTATATGTTATAGTTTAGAGGTGAATTTTCATGGCGCTTGAGAATCTTTATGGTAAAAGGCTGTTCCGTGGTGGTTGTACCATCGTACGCCGAAAAAGTCAGTTGATAAGTTCCCACAGTATCTTTTGCAGGAAACCCATATAAGTTGCCGGCTGCCGGGTCGAAGGAAATCCCCGCAGGTAAGCTGCCGGAGACGAGTCTGAACTGGGTGGTCTCCTGATGATCCGTCATTAGGCTGAAAGTGTTCCCTTGTTCTGCATAGAAAGTGGCGCTGTTCAGGTTGGTGAACGCCACGCTCAAACTCGCCACCGCCCAATCTCTGATTTTTGTCTTCAGGCCGTGTTCGATGGGGCCCGTCGAACTTTCCAGAACGACATCACCGCCGTTGCCGGTAATGTTTGTACTGGCGGCCACATCCGCGCCGGTTAGTTTGGCGAGGTTTTGAACGAAATCAACTCCCACGGGCCCTACCCCCACCGAGCATCCGTAAAGAAGCAAGTCGGCATCGTTGGCTAGGGCTCGATTCCAAGATTTGATCTCTGTGGTACGGTCGCTCAACGTCTGAGCGTCAATCCGTCGTCCCCCCAGCCATATCGCTCCCACTTCCCCATGGCCGATGATCCGAAGCACTGAGATATCGCTCAAACCTGCCAGGACGGTGTCGAGCTGCGCAATCGGGTCAGAGTGGGAATGGATCACGAAGACTTGGCTGCCCTGCAATTCCTTCTGCGGAAGCTGAGCCAGGAGTGATTCATCAACAATGGCGATGTCCTGGGGAATCTGGATACCACTGGCAGGTGGCACCGTTTCGCTTGCTAGTGGCCCCCAAATTCCTGATGGATTCCAGCGATCTTCAAGCCGTTCGATCGGGCCGGGTTGAAAAAACTGAGATTTCAGACTGGAGAATCGGGAAAAGCCTGGGCGCTTATATGGGGGCATGAATCGATCCGAAAGGGGGATCCGCGCAAAAGATAAGTCCTATCAAAGTAGAAATATCTTGGGCGCACGAGTATCAATCGAGAGGATATTACAAGATCTTAGAAACTCTTGCATTCGCCGTACAGTACAAGATTCATCTATTGGTGAAGGCGATCTGACGGACTCCAGGCCAATCCCTGATTTCGATTATTCAGAAAACAAGGACGGCGTCTGACGGCCCCTTAACTCCAGAAGCAACGTCACGCTACATTGATCGTGAAGACATTGGCGGCCAAAGCCAGGTTTTTCCCACCGTTCGCTATGCCACCATCATCTTCGACCTTGAAAGAGATTGTGGCAAAGGCTTTACCTTTCGCGTTGGACGGTAGGGCATACTTCAATTTGCCAGAGGCAATATCGGCGGCAGTTACGAAGGCATTGGCCTTCAGGACTACGCCATTGAGGGACAAAAGTCCTCTCCCGGCGGCGGGCACCGTGACAAATTGAATGCGGCTCAGAGCATTCGGCACCGGGTCTTTGGTGTCGCTAAATCCAAAATCGGCAAGAGTGAGGACGAGCGGTGCATTCCTGGTAGCGGCGAGGACTTTGTTCGTTCCAGTAGGAGCGTCGTTTACAGCTGAAACATTGAAGGTGATGCGGTTAGCATTGATCGCTAAATCAACTCCACCCAATTTCGTGCCGCCATCGTCACGGTTGCGAAATGTAAACGAAGCATACGCGTCGCCGACGCCGTCAGCGGCGGGCTTATAGGCTAGCCTTCCCGCGCGAATATCGGCAATGGGAATGAACTGGTATGTCGAGACCAACTTGCCGTTGAGGGTCAAAGATCCTTTCGCAGGAAGGGTCGAAATTCTGATCGATGCAAAGGAATTAGCCGGAGAGTCGAGCAGATCGGCAAACCCGAAATCGGATTCCTTGAAAATGTAAGATTGATCTTCCAATTGGGAAATCGTCTTGTCGGCACCAACGGGTGGGTCATTGACTGGCGAACCCACCTGAATTGTAAATTCCCGCAAAGTGGGGGTTCCCTCACCGTTGGAAGCGGCCAAAGTGAAAGTGTAAATCCCTGTCTTGGATGGCTTGCCAGAAAGCAGACCTGTTTGAGTATTGAGGGATACACCAGGTGGCAGAGATCCCTGGCTGTGCGCAAAAGTTGGCGCGGGCAACCCGCGGACGGGAGGAGTGTACGAAAATGTTTGGTTGATATTAGACGTTAGATTGGTTTTGGTCTCATAAGTGAACCAGGGGGATTGCTCCAGCGGCCAGGCGAATGAGTTGTAACCGGGACCTACCGGACCACCAGCACCTCCATGATAGGCACCACCCCATGTAAAAATGCTCCCATCTGCTTTCACGGCCGCGAAGGCACTTACCGTTGAATAGATGCGGACATAACCCTTGTCGGTCGGGCCGCCGGTTCCGCCATATTCCGCTTGTCCCCATGTAACAATGGAACCATCTTTCTTCAGGCCAGCAAAGGCATTAGAATTTGCGCGAATACTAACAATACCACTTTCTTTAGGTGTAGGTTGAGTGAATGTTCCATTACTAAATAATTGGCCGTCAGTGTTGATACCAATAAATGCGCCAAAACTATAGTTAAAGAATTCGGAGACGTTCTTTCCATCAAAATCATAATAATATTGATTGGAAAGTGATCTGGTGGTGCCGTCGCTTTTTATTGCCAAGAACGCCCCAGTGGAAGGTAAAACTCTATTATATCCGGGTTCCGAAATGGATCCGAACGCAGCAGATCCATTTCCCCAGGTGTAAACCGCTCCATCATTCCTTAGAGCCGCAAAACCGTTGCCATTGGAATAGATCTGAAGAAATCCCTTGTCGGAGGGGCCATTGCTTCCACCATAATTCGGGTCTCCCCAAGCTCGAATCGAGCCATCGCTTTTCAATGCCGCAAAAGCTTGGTTGTTGGAAAACAGACGAACATAACCGTTGTCTGTCGGCATGGGGGTAAACGCCGCGGAGTTCGAACCCCAGAAAACGAGCGATCCATCTGCTTTTAGCGCGCAGAAACCGTTATAATTTGCCACAATCTGAGTGAAACCGCCTCCGGAGGGTGCGCCTGATCCACCTAAAAGGGGGTCGCCCCAGGCGGCAATCGACCCATCCGTTCGCAATGCTGCAAATGCGGAATTATTGGAAAAGATTGTTGTGAATCCACCGCCAAGGGGCGCCTTCTCTAAACCCAGTCCAGGTTTGCCCCACGCCGAGATCGAACCGTCCGACTTGAGGGCTGCGAAACCCGTGCCCGCAGAAAAAATTTGAATGTAGCCCTTGCCGGTGGGAGCCCCGGCTCCGCCGTTTAACGGATCTCCCCATGCGGCAATCGAACCGTCGTCTCTCAGTGCAGCGAAGGCTGCATAATTGTACGCTGTAAAATTCGAAAGATAGGGGGAGATCTGATCGTCAAAGTTCGGGGAAACGGCGCTTCGAACAACTAGTGTCAATGTTTGCTTGGCTGGCAGCCCCACTCCATTGGATAGCGAAAGAGAAATGGTGTAGGCGCCTGCGGTGAGCGCCTCGGGAGATCCGGTTAGAATTCCCGTTTTCAAATCCAAGGTCACCCCCTTTGGAAGAACACCCCCTGTGATTTTCAATACGGGCTTCGGATATCCCGATGGCATAATAGTAAATGTGTTGCCTTGATTGGCATAAAATTCAACGCTGTTGAGATTCTTAAATTGAGGAGCCTCGTTTACGGTTATGGTAAAAGGCTGACTGGCGAATGAACTGACCCAATTTGTCAATGCAACCGAGAACTTATACTCTCCGCCCTGGCCTGGAAGGGGTGATCCGGAAATGGTTCCGGTGAGAGAATCCCACTGCAAGCCCTTGGGTAAGGCCAGATTGTTACCCAAAAGCAGGACGTGAAAAGGAATTGAGGTTTTACCGAGGGAAAAGCGGAAGGATCCGGCATTGCCCGCTGTCATGGCCCATTTGGAAACGCTCGTAAAAATTGGAGCGGACGTGAAGGCCAGCGAAAAATCCTTTGTCGCCCTGCCGAATCCGTTGTCCAGCATCACAGAAAAATTGAAGGGTCCGGATTGCCCCGGCAAGGGTAGCCCCGAAATCAGGCCGGTCGTGGAGTCCAGAGTTATCCCCGCGGGCAGAGTTCCCTTGGAAATTCGAAAACTGGGATACGGGCTTCCCTGGGCAGGAATTTGGTAACGGATCGCGGATCCGGCTATAGCAAATAACCGACTTTCGGTCGTGCCCGAAAAGTAAGGGGCGGATTCCAAAGGACTTGCCAGGGCAACAAATCCGCTTCCTATCGGTACTCCCGTAGCCCCATATCGCGCGTTACCCCACACGTAAATCGTTCCGTCGGCCTTTATGGCGCAATACGCGTAGCTATTGGCAATCAGTTGAGAAAAACCTGTTCCCTCTGGCTGTGGCTGCCTGCCATCACCGAAATTACCCCAGGATACCACCGTGCCGTCAGTCCTGATGGCGGAGAAGCTCCCTCCGCCTACGACGACATCAACAAAGCCCTTGCCGCTTGGCGGAACAAGGTTAGAAAATCCAGACTCGTATCCCCAAGCAGTAAGCGAACCATCGCTTTTAAGACCGATGAAGGTCACGTTATTCGTGAATATCTTCGTGAAGCCTTTATCTTTTGGACTTTCCTTTCCGCCAGAACTGTAGCGAATCAAAGTATCAATTGAACCATCTTTTCTTAATGCAAAAATATTACCTCCGGACGAATTAAGTTGCACGTAACGGCCATCCGCGGGGAAAATTGTGTAGTCGCTGGGAACCTTTCCCCAGACCGAGATTGAACCGTCCTTTTTTAAGCCTGCAAACGCTTGTCCTTGAAGCCCGTCAATAGTCACAAGTTTTGTGTAGCCGCTATCGGCGGGTGCGGGGACATTCCAGCCGGTATTGCTGCCCGACATCGCCAAGGAACCGTCGGGTTTCAATGCGACAAATGCTTGCCCCAGGGGTATGATCTCTACGAAACCTTTCTCGGACGGCACATTGCCTTGCTGACCTATCGAAGTTTGCCAGGTTGCAAGTGAACCATCTGCGCGGAGGGCGGCGAAGTTGAGGTTGTTGGCGTACAGGGCCACAAATCTGTCATTTGGAGCGGCTGGATTCTGGACCGGAACACAAACTCCCCAAAAGGATATCGTTCCATCTTGGTTCAGTGCGGCAAAAGCACCGGACCCCGTGGCTGCAAATTGAGTAAAACCAGCTCGGGTGGGCGGTAGAAAAGTGCTTTGAGATCCAAAACCGACGCTGGCGAATTCGCCGTTGTCCTTGACGGCGATGAATGAGCTATAATTTGCGATGATTTTTGTATAACCTAAACCAGGAGATGAGAATGACCCTCCGAATGCCTTATCTCCCCAGGTGATAAAACTACCATCGTATTTTAGCGCCAAAAATGCCCGAGCATTTGAGAAGATTTTGACATACCCTTTGTCCGTTGGTGCCCCGGTGCCGCCTGTCTCGCCGTCGCCCCATGCCGAAATCGAACCATCCTGCCGTAAAGCCGCAAAGGCCCCTAAATTGGCTTGGACTGGTAGAGATTGGCCCGGAGCTTTGTCCGATGTGCCCAATGGCTTTGGCAGAACTACCAGTTGGAAATGCTGTATTTCAGAAAAGTTGCCCGCAGTTGCTTTCAAGTCGAGATGATAGGTCCCCACAGACGCCGCTGTCGGCGTCCCCCAAAAGTAACCGCCGGCGGCGTCGAAAACGATTCCTTGAGGTAATTGACCGCTAACGAGCTGGAAACTGGGTTTACCCGGCAGGTCGCTCATCAAGGTAAAAGTGCTTCCCTGCTCGGCGTAGAATGTAGCTTGGTCGAGATTCGTGAATGCCAGATTCAAGTGCGCATCGGACCAATCCTTGGTTGCCGTTTTGGTGGTATGTTCGATCGCGCCGGTGGCCCTTTCCAGATCCACATCGCCTAAAGCCCCAGTGATGTCGGTGCTTGCCGCGACATCGGCGCCTGTCAGGTCGGCTAGATTCTCAATGAATCGCAGCCCGTCCGATGTTGCCGCCACGTTGCAACCGTAGAGAAGCAGATCGGCGTCCGCGGTCAGCGCGCGGCCCCAGGATTTGAGCTCAGAGGTGTGCTCCCTCAGAGTCGTCATGTCAATCCGCTGACCACCCAACCAGAACGCGCCAGACTCTCCATGACTGATGACCCGCAAGACCGAAATGTCCGCAAAACCCTCCAATGCTTTATCAATTTGGCCAATCGGATCAGAATGGCCATCAATGGCAATGACCTTGCTGCCGCGAAGTTCTGATTGGGGAATCCGCTCAAGCAGTTCAGCATCGACAATGGCGACATCCGAAGTCGCCCGCGCTGGCACACTAAGCTGGTCCAGGCCGCTTACCGTCGCATGGGCAATTCCCGCTGGGTTTAGGCGGTCTTCCAGCAACTCAAGGCGCGGAAGTGCAAACACTTTCGAGCCAGCGGATTGTGAACGGTTTGAGGACACGAAACGACAATTACGTCGAGTGGGCGACATACTGGGCTTTCCACCATAGAGGGACGTGCCATGGTGTGCACATCCCGGCAATTCTGACCCCGATAAGATCAGTTCAGTTGATATCTATTATACCTAGATTTATGGAGGAAAAGCAAGGTTCGGGCCCGCAGTCAGGAGGATCTAACGGCTTAAGCTCTGAAAGAAATCGAGCGGGGGGTTTTTCGTTTGGGAAGCCTGCGAATCGATTGGTCATAGAAGAGGGGGATTGCCAGAGGTTCAGGCCAATCCCACGGCCCCATCGAACGATCCGTTCTCCTCTTGCGTGCGTTTGCGACTCGCCCATTCCTTGCAAATTTGAATCAATCTCGCTCGGTTGATCGGTTTCGTCTCGTAGTCGTCGCAACCGGCTTGAAGACACTTTTCCCGATCGCCGCTCATGGCATGCGCCGTCAGGCCAATGATGGGGATCGGGCAGCCGAGGCGCCGTAGGGCCCGTGTCGCCGAGTATCCGTCCATAGCCGGCATCTGCATGTCCATCAGAATCAAATCCACCTTGGAGGGGACGGCAACGGGCGAATCGAGGTCGCCGAGAGTCGTTAGCTCCTTGACGGCCTTGACGCCATCATCGGCGAGGATGACAAGCGCCCCCGCTTTTTTCAGATGAAACGTGAGCAGGCGCTGGTTGTCGATTCCGTCTTCGGCCAGGAGGATTCTCACGCCGGCAAGTTCATTCTGAGATAATCCGGCGCCTTGGGGTAGAGGGGGGGGATTCAGTGCCTGGTTTTGACCGAAGTCGTCGCCGGGGCGAATGTCCGGCTTCCAGAGTTGGGTGGCGTCGACGACTCCCGTGGCGACGCGCGCGGTCAAAATGCTGCCTTTTCCCTTTTCGGTCTGGACCGAGATGTCGCCCCCAAGGAGCTCTGCAAGCCTTTTGGCGATGGTAAGTCCCAGCCCCGTGCCCCCAAACTTGCGCGACATCGTTTCGTCGGCTTGCGTGAAAGGACGGAAAAGCCGATCCGCTTGCTCCTTTGTCATCCCCACACCCGTATCGGCGACTTCAAAGCGAATCATTCCATTGAGTTTTCCCGCACTGGACTTCTTTACGGACAACGAATGGATCTCTTGCGAAACTGCTTTCTCTTGAGGCGTATTCTGATCTGCTAAAAACCGCTTCCTGGCCGCGGAGCCGTCCGTTCGTTCCAGTGCCACCCTAATGGTGACCTTACCCATTTCCGTGAATTTCACGGCGTTGCCGACCAGGTTGACCAGGATCTGTTTCAAGCGCAGAGGATCGCAAGGAAAGGTCCGAGGCAGGGCGGTCTCATACACCCTTTCCAGAAGAATGCCCTTGATTTTGCTGCGCACCTGCATCAGCGAGACAACATCTTCGACGACTTGAACGGGATCGGTCGGGATCGATTCGACCGACATCTTCCCCGCCTCGATCTTGGACACGTCGAGGATGTCGTTGATGATGGTGAGCAGATGCTCTCCGTTGCGCCGGATCGTTTCGATCGATTCGACCCTCTGCCTTGGCGCCTTGTCGCGATTCGCCTCTTCGTAAAGCAACTCGGTGTAACCCAGGATCGCGGTCATCGGCGTGCGGATTTCGTGGCTCATATTGGCCAAAAAATCGGTTTTGGCCCTGCTGGCTGCGTCGGCTTTTTCTCGAGCCGCGACCAGATCGGTGATATCCTGCAGGGCGCCCACGACCTTGACCACTTCACCGTTTTCCAGCACCGGCTCGCCAAGCACCCGCACCCACAGCGATCGATGCTTGGCCGTGCGGAAAGGCAATTCCACATCGAACGATTGCGCCTGCTGGATCGCGTGGCGAATGCACTCGGAAATGATCGCAAGGGCATCAAGCGGATAGAAATCTCCGACCGAAAGGTTGTCGACCACAAAATCGGGGCCGACCTCATGGATGGCCCTCACCTGGTCCGACCAGACGGGAGTCATGGTTATAGCATTGATTTCCCACCATCCGACCTTGGCGAGCCGGCTGGTCGTCGTCAGGGCCTTTTCGCGCAGGGCCAGTTCGTCCTGGGTTCTGCGTTCCTCGGTGACATCCATCTGGGTGCCGACCATGCGCAACGGCTTACCCGTGCTGTCGCGAGAAACAACCTTTCCATTATCCAGGATCCAGCGCCAAGCTCCATCGCGATGCCGCATCCTGTGAAGGCACCGGTAAAACGGGGTTTCACCACGAAAATGGCGGTTCAGTTCGCTGGTGGCGCGCTCCAGGTCGTCAGGGTGCACGCGGTTTGACCACTCCTCGACTCGTAGCGCCAACCTCTCCGGGTCGAGCCCCAGAATTTCCGCCCACCTGCGGTCATAAATCACCTGTCCGGTTTCGACATTCCAGTCCCAGGCGCCCATTTCGGCGCTTGCCAGCGCCAGGTTCGAGCGCTCGACCGCCTCGCGCATTCCTTCTTCTGCCCTTTTGCGATCCGTAATATCGGTTTGCACGGCGATGAATCCGGTGGTGCGGCCGGTGACCGGATCGCTGGCGATCGGCTGAACTTCGATATCGACCCAATATTCGTTGCCTTTCTTGCCCCGGTTCAAGATTTCCACCCGGCAGCCTTGTCCCGACCTGACCGCCTCGGCCATGATGCGGACGCTTTCCGCATCGGCTTTCGGACTCTGCAAGAAACTCCCCGGTACTTTTCCCTTGACCTCGGCCAGGGAATAGCCCGTTAGTTGCTCAAAGGCCGGGTTCACCCATTCGATGCGCCTGAGTCCATCGGTGATGATGACGAGGTTCTTCGTCTTTTGCACGACGAGGGCCATCTGCTCGTGAAGCTTGGTCTGAGCGCGAAGGCTTGCCGTGGCCTGTTCGGCGATCGCCTTGGCCCGCCGGGTCGTTCCGGTCAGTGTGAACACTAAACAGGATCCCAACAAAGACAGCAGGGCGCCTCCGCCGGCAAGCTGCCAAACACCCGCGCGGCTGGCTCGGACAAAGGTGGGGCGAGCGCTTGTGGCAATGGTCCAGGTTTGGCCGCCGATGTTCACCGATGCCGAAATGTGGAAAGAGCGGCTGTCCTGCCAGCCTAGTTCCTCGTCCTTGATCGGGTTTCCCAAGGCCAGCGGCGTACGCAAATGGTCGTCATCGTCATAAACAAGCTGATCGATCGAAGGGCGGGTCCCCTCGAATACTTCGAAATCGAGCTCGTCATTGGCGGCTTTTCCGGCGCCCTTCAGCGCCACGGCCGAGAGGATGTCCATGAAAATCCAACCCTGAAGAGCCTTGGCCCTGCTTTGCGGGTCGGTAGGCTTCGTTCCGCGCCGGTAGACAGGCAAGAGGTAGAGAACACCTTGTTTTTCAGGGTTGGCCCAGTTGCCAAGCGGCAATGTCATCATGGAATCGCCAGTCAGCGCGCTGGTTTCCGCAACCGTACGGATGCGTTGGTCGAGCCAGTTATCCTGGCCCAGGGCCTCGTGGGCGCTCGATTTCACCGGATAGATGAACTTGGTGATATACAGTTGATCATTATCGCCCGTTGGCGTTACTTGAAAGTTGGGTTCTCCGTCCAGGCGTGTTGTCTTCAGAAACGCCTCCAAATCCTTACGGTCGACCTTTTCAATGAATCCGACGGAAACCACGCCCACAAATTCTTTCTCGAGCTCCCGGCTTTGGAGCATGGCATTGAATTCCTCGCGGTTGACTCGGGTTTTGGCCGGCCAGAGTCCGCGGGAAGCGCGCAAACCGTAGTTGAAGAGATTCAAACGGTTGAAAATCTCTTGATGCAGGCTAGCGGAAAGCCGTTCGAAGCGCGTTTGATCGACATCTTGAGCCTGCCGCTCGGCGGACCAGCCCGCAAGCGCGGAAAGCCCCAAACCCAATACGAGCACGAGCAAGGCGAAGAGGATTCCTTGAGGATGAGCCATAAGTACACCGAGCGGATCGCCCGCTCGAGGATGACGTAAAAGCAGAATCAGGCAGGAAATGGGGGCCAAAACGAAAGCAAGCGTCAGTGCGATGGCGACCTGGGTGCTTTGGCGCCCGAGTTGTCCTTCAAAAATCAAAAGTGCCTTCAGGACCAAAAACGTTGAAAATCCGATGGCAAGCGCAATGAAAAGAAGGGTGAGAGCGTATTTCGAGGCTTTTTCAGCACGAAACGGCGATTTGCGGTCAGGTGTAAGATCGGACGACATACCACCTGGGTCCAACGTCATGATTTGTGGTTAAGTAACCGATTGGGCCAATCTTAGGGAGATGGCAACATAAGGCGCCAGGGCAAGGCCCAGATAAGGCGCCAGGGCAAGGCTCTGGATGCTCACCATTGGAACCATTTTACCCGGCAATTCCCGCTACGGAATTGGTTCCCGGGAAAGACTAACCAGGAATAGGGGTTATCTTGTTGTCTTCCCAGCGGGCTCCGCCAGCTCAGAGACCTATTTTCGACTGAAAACCTGGACGAATGTCCAGGTTTCGGCGGTTTCGGATCCCGGGAAATCGGCGGTGCGGTGTACCTTGACCGCCGAGGTCCTTCCAGGCAGGGCCAATCAGGGGCGCACACCTGAGGATCAGGCGTCGCGAGACGAGACAACCGGTCCGGGCTTTAGAGCCTGGGCGGGCGGCGCCATGTCATTCGATGAAAAATTCAAAAGCGCTTGGGAGAATTGCCGCCGATTCCTAAAAAGGCCATTAAGCATCTCAATTAGGTTCTTTGTTACCGGAGTTCATGATATGGGGGTCAAGAGTGTGTCGGTGCCGGATTCGATCAGCATTCCCGCTGGCATGACATCCATTGATGGGGCGCTCACCGTAATTGGCGGCGATGCCACGTCGATTAGCATTCTTGGTGTCTTTACCATTACAATTAAGGCCAAAACCGGGTCGAACCCGCAAAACGTGACGTTCACGCTTGGCTTGAAACAGGGAATCGGCCGACCAGGCCAAGATTCTCAGCCGATCAGCGTGACGATTGGCGGTCAGCCCGTGTCCAGCCAAAATGTTGCCATTACCTATTAGAGAAAGAGGATTTCGTCGGGATGATCCAAAACCAAGGATGTCCCAACGAAATCACCTTCAATATTGCGCCCATTTTGAAAATTTGAAAACCCAGGATGTCTTATTTAACCAAACAATTCGTTATTTAATAGTTGCTAACAAATCGCCTGTTAGCTTCCATTCATTTTTATAGTAAGTTACATCGGGATATTCTTGCATTAAATTGTGCAATTCCAAACGCGCCTGTTCCAGCAGGGGCCTGGCTTCGACTGGTTTTTGTACGATTTTCCATTCACCGAACCGCAAGAGCATATTGGCAAGGCCTTCGCGATAGGAAGGGACTTGGGGGTTGGTTTCGACAAGCGATTTCCATTGCCCCAAAAGCATCTGGAACTGCCCGTCGATCATTGGGTCCGGTTTTTTCAAGTCGATCCAGGTTCTCAATCTCTCGCCGAGGCATTCGGTCACTTGCGAAACGATGTCCTGGCGGGTCGTGCTCATATAAGTCAGCAAGGGGGAGAGCTTAAGGTTATTGGTCATTGGCCGCATGCGATTGAGTGCTTCCTCATGATTTTTTTCCGCATCGGCGAGTTTTTTCTGGAATCGCTGAGCCACCGCCAATTGACTTATCGATGTCCCCGAGAAGAGGAGATCAAATGCCATGGGGCTGGTCCCTTCAAATTTCTCCACCAGTTCCGCGAATAGCTTGACCGATTCCGAGGCGGCTTTTTCACTTTCCTCATAAGACTCGAGATCTTGAAGCAATCCAGAATACCTTAATAATCCTAGCGCTTTTTGCCGCTTGCAGAAATTGCTGCCTGGATGATCGGCCATCATTTTGTCGGCCATGGTGAGTGCCTCTTCCAATTTTGCTTTCGACTTTTGCTGCTGTCCAAGCACATTCAAACACCCCGCGATTTCGCGAAGCGATCCGCAAATATCGATCTCGAATTCAATCTTCCGCTGCGGCACGAGATGCTGAAGCTTATTGAGCGTGCGAATCGACTCATCGTAATGTTCGACTGCACGGCCAAGTTGGTTGTCGAACCTTTCGACATTGGCGAGGAACCGGCTGACATCGGCATAGGTTTGTAGCAATTCGGCGTCATCAGGCAAATCCTGGACAAATGACTTAAATGCGTCCGTCGTGGCGAGAAACACTTCCTTGCGTTTCGCGGTCATTCCCTCCATGCTTGCGTAGACCGCCTCGGAGTCCTTCATGAGGCTCACGAGCGCCTGGCCAATTTTCTGAGCCTTCTTGAAATTGGCGTAGGTCTTTTGTCTTTCCCACCAAACGAGCGAAGTACCGGCAATGAGGCATATGAGAAAGATCCCAAAGCCCAGCGCGACTCTTTCCCGGTTGCGCCGAACCCATCTACCAAGCTTGAGCGCGGCGCCTTCGGGATAGGCCGCCACCGGTTCATCGGCGAGCCAGTGTTTCACGTCTTCGGCGAGGATTTGCGCCGATGCGTACCGATCGGTCGGATTGAGAGCCATTGCCTTGTAGATAATCGCTTCCAGCCTGGGGGACAGGTCGGGGCGCAAGCTCCTCGGTCGAGGAAAGCGGGCGTTCTTGATGCGATAAAAATAGGAGTCTTTTCTTTCGTCCTTCTTTCGAAAAGGTACCAGTGGCGCCCTGCCTGTGCACAAGTGATAGAGTGTCGAGCCCAGGCAGTAAATGTCGCTGGCTTTGGTGACTTTTTCAATTTCCCCAGTTTCGGTGGCAACGAGTTGTTCGGGGGCCATGTAGGCAAGAGTTCCTCCCACGTAGTTGCGGCTGCCGCCTTGTTTGAGGTGTAGCCCCTCCTCGGCGAACTTTGATGGGGAGAAGGCCAGTCGATTTGAGCCGCCCCCATCGGAAATCGAATCGATTTCCGGATTGCCGGTGGTTTGTGTGACCACCACCAGACCCCAGTCCAGCACGATGGTCTCGCCAAAGTCTCCGAGAATGATGTTATCTGGCTTGATATCGCAGTGGATGACCCCGCGGGAATGGGCATATTCCACTGCCAGGCAGGCCGATACGAACGATTGCAACAGATCGCGAAACGCTTCCCGGTGCGATCCCGGATCTGTTGCTTTCAGTGCATGGTATTCGGCGATGGCCTTGGTGAATTTCTTTCCTTGGTAATAACGCATCGCATAGTAAGGCCTTTTTTCGGAATCGTTGCCCAGGCCGTAGACAGGGGGAATATTGGGATGCTCAAGAAACCCCGTGACTTCGCCCTCCAGATGAAACATGCCTCGGTGCTGTGAATCCTTGGCTCGATCCTCCTTGATGTATTTGACAATGACCTCGCGGTTGAGTTCGCGGTCGGCGGCGATCCAGATCTCCCCCATCCCTCCCTGGGAAGTGAGTAGATGCTTGCGAACAAACCGATCCGCGGCGGGGGAGCCTGCGCTTGGGTCAGCGGATTGAAATTCGACTCGAACTGGGGTAGACGAGGCACCGGAAGACATTTCCTGGGTTTGAATGCTGCTAATCGACTGATTGATGTCGGAGTCTTCCAGGAAGCCAAGAATGTTCTCAAGCGCTTTCAGATCCGATGGCGACCCGGACGGATGCTCGCTTAGGCTTCGTTTCGATCTCCATTCCTTGACCGCTTCGCTGAGCTTGGCCTTTTGATCAAGATCGATTGCCTTCATCATAAAAAGCAGGTTTTCAAGCGTTTCGGTCCGCTCGCATACCCACAAGGTGAAGGCATTCTTCACGATGCGTTCGGTCAGGATTCCCAGTTCCAGTCCAACCCGGGCAATGAGAAGATTGTGCTCGACCAGGGTGAGGGGGCTATCGGAGCTCGACATCGCGATTCCTCGACGAAAGTTGCGGGCAACGAAGGCTTTTTAGTCGCGATTTAATGCAATGGTCAGGTCGAATTTGAAGCAGCCCATGTTTCCGGCAGAAGTTCGGCGGAAAAATCAGACCCTTCAAAGGTCCGATTTGTCAGATCCGAACCGGCGATGTTCCCGAGACGGCGGGCCTACGGTTCTTCGTTCCTCCGCTTCGGCTCCATTGCTTCATTCGAAATTCGAATGAAATCTCCTCCCCGCATGGGTGAATTCTCTGCCGGGGAAACGAGTTTATTCGCCTAATCGATTCCCCGCGATTGAGAAGTCAGGGATCACCCCATGGGTTTCGCGATCGGCTGTCAAAACCGATTAGGCATCTCAATTGGTTGTTTTGCACAGGAGTTTTTCAATGCCCACTACGATTTTGGTTCCAGACACTATTTCCATTCCCTCGAATCAGAGCGAAGTCGACGCGACCATGACCATATCGCCGGGCGATACGACATCGCTTTCAATTGGAGGGGACTTTACCATATCGATCAAGAGTAAGAGCGGATTGAACCCGCAAACGGTGACCTTTGGTCTCGCTGTGAACTCCGGAACAACTCGTCCGGGAACGACTACCGTAACGATTGGCGCGGCCACAACCGCAGGCGGCGGGACAAGTCCGCCCATCGACGTTTCGTTCTGAGAATGATCTCCACGGCATTATGGAACTGCTATCCATTTTGCCATAATTTGGCCTAAAAATGATCATATGCTAGTTCAGCAAGAAACAGTGGTGGCTATATGGTCAATTTTTGATGGTTTCCGTTCGGTTGCCGAACTAGTAATGTTTGAAGGATTTTCTGAATCCGGACAGAAAATCTTTGCGTTATGGCTCCCAAATCGCACGGACCGCATTCCAGACTAGCAATAGACGAGGCCTTCTACGAGAATGATCGAATTGGGCCAATGTATCTTTGATAACGTGCGTTACCTTTTTCTGGTTGCCGAGGCGGACTCCAGGCGCAGAAAGACTCCATGCCAATTAAAGAGTCATATTTCTGTTGAACAAAACTATAAACTATTAGGATATAATGAGTTCGTAGTTGCTAATCTGCTTTGCAAGTTATATTGTGATTTTTTTGTGCTAGATTTAAATGGCGCACTGGCAGCCTTTTTGTCTCAAGTATGCAGGTGCAATATTGAGGTCTATTTTTTCGGAACAGACTTAGAGGCTTCTATTATAAAATCATTTACTTCAAGTAATTCCTCTCTATAAAAACTAACATCTGGAAATTGGCTTACCAGCTGCGTCAGCAATAGCGCGGATCTTTCTAGGGGCTGCTTTGCGCCTTCTTCATTTTTATTGATTTTCCAGATGCCAAATTGAAGTAATATAAAAGCCAATTGCTCACGATAGTCTGGGACAAGATCATTGTACTCTATTAAATGGTCCCATTGTTTTATGAGCATTTTAAATTGATCGTTGATTTGCTGGCTGGGGCGGTCCAGTTCGATCCAAGTTAGTAAACGCTCTCCAAGACATATTGTGACCCGTTGGAGGATGTCCGCTTGCGAACTGCCCATATAAGTCAGTAATCTGGAGCGCTTAAGGTTATCCGTCATAGGCCTCACATAATTTAGCGCTTCCTCATGCGTTTTTTCCGCGTCTTTGAGCCTTTTTAGGTGCCTCTGTGCTATAGCCGCTTGAGTCAAAGATTGGGCAGCGTAAAGATAGTCGAACGTAAATGCATCAGCCTTATCTTTTCCGTTTATGATTTGGCTTAGTATTTCAAATGCTTCCATCGCTGATTTTTCTTGTTCATGATAAAGTTTCACGCCTTTCAAAACGACAGAATATACGTACAAAAGTAAGGCCTTCTCTCTTCTGCATTGAATGTTGTCTGGATCTTTTTCTACAAGATTATTCGCGATCAAAAGAGCATCTTCTAGTCCCTTCTTAGCCTCGTCATTTCGGTTGATAAAGTGTAAGCAACCACCCATTTGCCGCACCAGGGCGCATACACTAATCTGGAATTCTGAAGCTCGATTTGGATCCATGAGTTGAAGTTTTTCAAGGACCTTTAATGCGGCAGCGTAATGTTCTAGTGATAAATCGTGTTCGTTATCAAAAGCCTCAATGTTTGCCAAAAATCGAGTCACGTCTGCATAGGTTTCAAGAAGTCCGATATCATCTGGAAATTCTGCTACATAGGAACTGAAGGCTTTGGAGGTGGCGATGAACACTTTTTTGCGCTTTGCAGATTTACCTTCTAAGTTTGCATAGACCCCGTCGAAATCCTTCATGAGGCTCATGAGAGAAACGCCGATCTCTTTGGCCTTAAGGTAGTTTTGATAGGTCTTCTGCCTCTCCCTCCAAATCAGTGAGGCGCCTGCCACGAGGCAAAGAAAGAAGATCGCAAAGCCGAGCGAGACTTTTTCACGGTTGCGTCTCACCCAGCGGCCCAGCTTGAGTGAGGCCCCTTCCGGATAAGCCGTCACCGGTTCATCAGCCAGCCAGTGTTTGATTTCTTCGGCGAGCGCTTGCGCAGAAACATACCGGTCAGCCGGATTGAGTGCCATGGCCTTGTAAATGACCGCTTCAAGCCGCGGGGAAAGCTCGGGACGCAAGCTTCGTGGACGGGGAAAACGGGCGTTCTTGACGCGTTCCAGATACGCAACTTTATTCTCATCTTTCTTGCGAATGGGCACGAGCGGCGCCCTTGCGGTACAAAGGTGATAAAGCGTCGATCCCAGGCAATAGATGTCGCTGGCCTTGGTGACTTTATCGACTTCTCCGGTTTCGGTGGCGATCAATTGCTCAGGCGCCATGTAGGCAAGGGTGCCGCCGACATAGTTGCGGCTTCCGCCCTGCCTTTGGTGCAGCCCTTCTTCCGCGACTTTCGAGGGAGAGAAGGCCGGCCGGGCAACGCCGCTTTCCGACATCGAGTCGATGCGGGAATTACCCGTGGGTTCGGTCACGACGACGAGTCCCCAGTCGAGCACGATCGTTTCGCCGAAATCACCGAGGATGATGTTGTCGGGCTTGATGTCGCAATGGATGATTCCGCGCGTGTGGGCGTATTCCACTGCCAGACAGGCAGAGATGAACGATTGCAGCAAGTCACGGAATGCTTCACGCCGTGCCCCGGCGCTTGACTTGCCCAACACATGGTATTCAGCGATCGCCTTGGTGAATTTCTTTCCCTGGTAGTAGCGCATTGCGTAATAGGGCCGCGACTTCGAATCATTGTTCAGACCATACACAGGCGGGATGTTCGGGTGTTCTAGAAAGCCGGTCACTTCGCCTTCCAGTTGAAACATCCCGCGATGCTGGTTGTTCCTGGTGCGATCCTCCTTGATGTACTTGACGATCACCTCGCGATTGAGTTCTTTGTCGGTGGCAATCCATATTTCCCCCATTCCGCCCTGGGAATTGAGTAACTGTTTGCGAACGAAGCGATCGGTATTGGAGGAATCAGGGGCCGGTTCGGTAGGAGGGAAGTCGGTCGGCAAGGGGCCTGATGGCCCGCTTGATGACATCACCTGGGTTTGGAGATTCGTAATCGAGTGGTTGATGTCGGAATCTTCGAGGAATTCCAGAATGCTCTCCAGGCTTCTGACATAGGAGACGGAGTGGGACGGTAAGTCGCTTTGAAATTGTTTCGCTTGCCACTCTGCAAGCGTTTCCATCATCTGGGCTTTTTGTTCCGGGCGGATGGCCTTCATGGTGACAAGGAGATCTTCGAGGCGTTCCGTGCGGTCGCAGACCCACAGGGTGAAGGCGTTCTTCACCACCCGCTCGGTCAGAATCCCCATCTCCAGACCGATTTGGGCGATCAGAAGATTATGCTCGACCAGGGAGAAGGGGTTATTAGCGCTCGACATGGCGATTTCTCGGTGGGAGAAATGGGACTACTGAGGTTTTTTAGGTGCCCGCAAAAAGAAGGTCAGGGCGCAATTTCTACCCGTAGACCAAAATGCCGGTTTGCAGTCAAAAGAACTCTCCTCCATTCAGGTCCGCTTGTCGTGCCGGCTCTCATAATTGGTTCCAACACCAGGCCTCATGACAAAAGGACCTCGCCACCTGGCCAGTGGCGTGC
The DNA here is from genome assembly GCA_965226945.1 of Gemmataceae bacterium. Lineage (GTDB taxonomy): Bacteria > Planctomycetota > Planctomycetia > Gemmatales > Gemmataceae > SYLG01. The sequence goes on from OZ245717.1 coordinate 7,587,052, forward strand.
CTTGCCTGCCGTTGGACTTCAATGAAGCGCACATTTCAAATGTCTGGACTTTGCTTTTGGGTCATGAGGGAGAGACACCGACCTGCACCTTGGCGATTAAGGCCCCGAAGTACGGTCATGGCCGCCTAAGCAGTTACTTTGGCGGCCCGCCATCTACATTGAAGACAAGTTGGCCGCGAGTCGGCCCAAATGGCTCTTGAGGAACCTCTCTCCATGAATCGTCCTCATCGCTTCGGCGGTCACTTGGGTGATGGCCTTTTCGTGCTCTGCGGGATGGCCGTGGCATCCTTAGGATTTTTGAGCCAGACCACTAACTCGGGCAAGGCCTTCCCCGCCGAACAGGCCAATTCGCCGATGGCAACTGGCGCGTTCTTCGACCGTGTGCCGTGGACCGGTTCCAAGATTCAGGGATCGCCCGAGCCGCCGCCGCCTTTTCGTATCGAACGCGCTTTCCCCAAGTTGAGCTTCCGCAATCCCCTTCATCTGAGCCAACCGCCTGGACAAGCGCCAGGATTGGAGCGCTTTTTTGTGTGCGAACAAGGGGGGAAGATTCTCTCGTTTCGCACCGATGATGGCGTCGGTCAGGCCGATGTCGCGATCGATTTGCCCAAGGAACTCACCGGCTACGACAAAGCCAAGGTTGGCGGCGTTGGCGATCTGTACGCGCTCGCCTTTCACCCCCAATTCCAAAAGAATCGTTTCTGCTATCTCTGCTATGTGCTCAACAGCAAAACCGCGAATCCGCTCGCCGATGGATCGCGCGTCTCCCGTTTTCGCATGACCGAGACGGTACCGCCGCGCATCGATCCTACCAGCGAAAAAGTGCTGATCACCTGGCTTGGCGGCGGCCACAATGGCTGCGACCTCCACTTTGGGCCGGACGGTTTCCTCTACATTTCGACCGGTGATGCCGCGAGCCCCAACCCGCCCGATTCGTTCAACACCGGGCAGGACATCTCCGATCTGCTCAGCTCCGTATTGCGCATCGATGTCGACCGGGAAGAGAAGTCACAGGCCTATGCCGTGCCTACCGACAATCCGTTTGTCAAGTTGCAAGGAGCCCGTCCGGAAGTGTGGGCGTACGGCTTTCGCAACCCGTGGAGAATGAGCTTCGATCGCAAAACCGGGGACTTGTGGGTCGGCGATGTTGGCTGGGAACAGTGGGAAATGATCTACCGGGTCAAAAAGGGGGGCAATTATGGTTGGCCGATCATGGAAGGGCCTCAGTCGGTCCGTTCCGATTGCGCGATCGGTCCCACTCCCATTTCCCCGCCTGCCCTGGCGTTGCCGCATTCAGAATCGGCGTCGATCACGGGTGGGTTTGTCTATCGGGGCCAAAAATACCCCGAATGGCAGGGGACCTACATCTTCGGCGACTGGGTCAGCGGCAAGATTTGGGGGACCCGCTTTGACGGCGACAAGGTCGTTTCCCACAGGGAACTGGCGCAAACGACCCAACGGATTGTCGCCTTCGGGGAAGACCAAAATCAGGAGCTTTATCTTCTCGACCATGCGGAAAGCGGGTTCATTTACCGCCTTGTTCCCAACGAGGCGGCCAGGGACTGGCAACCCCATTTCCCCAAGCTCTTAAGTCAAACTGGACTTTTCTCTTCGGTCAAGGAACATGCGCTGGCGGAAGGCGTCGTTCCCTTTTCCATCCATGCGGAAATGTGGGCAGACAACGCATCGGCTGTGCGCTTTTTGGCATTGCCCGGCAAGAGCATTGCCAGGATGTACGATCGCTCGCCTCCCTGGCCCAACAACAGCGGCGAAGTTCAGTTTCCAGTCAACGGCGTGGTCGGCAAAACCCTATCCCTCGAAATGAATCAAGGAAATCCGCAAAGCAGGCGCCGAGTCGAGACGCAGCTTCTGCACTGGGATGGCTTTTTCTGGAAAGGATACAGTTATGCCTGGAATCAGGACGGCACCGATGCCGTCCTTGTCGAGGCCAGGGGGGCTACCCGAACACTTGAAGTGGTCCGTTCCGATTTTCCAGGCAAAACCCAAAAGCAGGCCTGGCACTACCCTTCACGCACGGAGTGCCTGACCTGCCATAACTCGTGGTCTGGGTTCACGCTTGCTTTTAACCCAGCTCAGCTCAATAAGCCCCATGACTTTGGTGCAGGGGTATCGGATCAACTCGTTCAGTTGGAAAAAGCCCAATACATCCAGTTTCTGCAACTGGGCGGTAACGGCACTCCCGACAAGCCGCGAGCCATTCCCTCCGACCGTCTGACCAACCCGCATGACCGCTCACAAAAACTTGAGGATCGGGCTCGGTCCTACCTGCACATCAATTGTTCGCATTGCCATCAGTTCGGTGCCGGCGGAACCGCCATGATCGACCTGCGCGCGAAAAACAAACTCGAAGAAACGAATCTGATCGCGGCCAAACCCCTCCAAGGAGCCTTCGACATCCCCGGCGGCCAGATTGTGGTCAAGGGCGAGCCACATCGTTCGATCCTTTACTACCGACTGGCCAAGTCCGGCCCGGGACACATGCCTCATATCGGATCGGAACTCATCGATCGAGAGGGCCTCCGTCTTATTCATGACTGGATTGCGGCGCTGCCAAGTGGTCCGAAACAAACCGGCGCAAGCGATGCGCAATCACCGATCGGCGAGTTGGACAAGTTGGCAAAGCAGCCTGCTCGCCAAGAAGCAATCAAGAAATGCCTGAGCGATCCTTCCGGCGCATTGACTCTGGTCGACGCAATCGATTCGGGCCGGCTGTCGTCAAGCTTACAGAGCGAGATCTTGGCCATGGCGGCCGAGCAGGCCAATCCAGGAGTGCGCGATCTTTTCGAGCGCTTTCTACCCGAGGAGCAAAGAGTCAAAAGGCTGGGCCAGCAGATTCCCGTGCCGCTACTGCTTCAGGGAAAAGGACGCGCGCAACGCGGCCAGAAACTCTTCTTTCAGACGCAAGGAACGCAGTGCGCCAATTGCCACCGCGTGGCAGGAAAGGGGATCGCGCTTGGACCCGATCTGGATGGGATCGGCAAGAAATACACCCGGGCGCAGATTCTGGAAAGCTTGCTCGATCCCTCGAAAACGGTGGATCCCAAATATGCGGCTTTTCTCGTTGAGACCGACAATGGCAAGGTTCACACGGGCCTGCTCCTGGCAAAGACCGACAAAGAAGTCGTGTTGAAAACGATTGCCAATCAAGAAGTACGCATCCCTGCGTCCCAGATCGTCTCACTCTTGCCGCAGAAAAAATCGTTGATGCCGGAACAGATCTTGCGCGATTTGAGCTTGGAGCAGGCGCTCGATTTGCTCGAGTTCTTGACCTCGCTTAAGTGACTGGGAATTTCGAGGGGATCGAGTCAACGCTCGGCGTGCACCTCGTTCTAGCGCATGATCAGCCAGCTGATAAAGCAAGTGGCAGAGAATAGCAACGCTACCAGGAAGTATCCCAAACCGCGGCCAAATCGTTTCCCTGCGAGGCGGCGCTCATGAAGGCTGCGGTTGCCGTCGGCTTCTTTGCGCTGATTTTCTCTCTTGGGATGAGCGGAAAGGACCTTACAGGTTGTGGACATGGGTTCCCGCAGGACGGTTGGTTCACCAACAAAATCCTTGTCAGGATCGCTCGGTGATTCAAAATCCCAAGGCAGATCGATTTTGAGTTGCAGCGGGATCTGGGCAAAGAAGTAAAAAGGTGGTCCATGCCTCCCGAGGGAGCCGCCCACGATTCGTACCGGAACCAGAATGGGGCTCCTGCTTGGATCCTCTCGATTCCAAGCTCCCTGATTTCGTTGCTCGTGCTCCAGTTTCTTTTGGTAGTCGAGCGCATCGGCCTGACAGAAATAGCCGATCGTTCGTCCGTCGATTTCCACCCGAACCCTGGGGTCCATGAGGTCTTCCGCCAGTTCCAGGTGGAGCGCGGCGAGCCCGTGAAACGGACGTGGGAAATCACCTTCCATGGCGCAAAACGATCGCAGCACCGATTGAAAGCCGCTGCTCTTCACAAATACGGGCGGACCCTTGGCATTGGCTCGAAGCTGTGAGCGCGGAAGGTAGCGAATCATCATGGGCACCGCATGCAAGAAGTTGAAATCCATCCCAGAAAGGAAAACGCCCTCCGCCGAAAATTGAGCCATCGAAAAAAGAAAATTCCCGATTTGCGGTTGGCCTGTCCTTCTATTTGGGGTATTCGCCCATTTGATGACGCCGCCGGCGCGGGTGCCGGTTCGCGCCCTGAAGCCCGTGCAACAAATGGGGACCAAGACTTTTGGCTCGCTGTCGCCCTTGCTGGATTCTCGTTTTCTTGGCAAGTTCCAGCCTGATGTGGATGGGCTGCGCCAGCGTTACGGTCAAGCGCGTGGTGGCGGTCGATCCCGTGGTCGTGCGAGGGCTTGCGCCCACGAGTTGGGACACTCTGGGCAAACGCTGGCCAACGCAGGAAGAGCTGCAGGATCTATTGGACGATCCTGCTACCCAGGCGGATCCGCAAAAATTGCTGGCAAGCGCTGAAGCGGCCTATCACACGGCGCATTCGGCCAGGCGAAACGGTGCCGACCCGGCCATTCGCTGGTTTCTCCTGTCCGCGCGCCAGGCCTTCACGCTCCTGTCGGAATTCGACCTTTCCGAGGAAGAGTCCCGGCGAACCCAGACGCTTTACAATTCGGCAGTGGCCCACTGCCTCCGGCTGGCCCTCCTTTCGGAAAAAATCGACAGCCAGCGGCAACTCAATCTCGGCCCCCTCCAGGAGCCGCTACCAATCCGGTTTGTCGGTTTCACGCGCGATGCCGACGAATTTGGCCGCATCGAACTCTGCGAAGATTTGCAAATTCAGGGCCTCGACCCGGTCCACAAGGTGGACGGGCTAGGCGTTCCTCTGGTGGTCCATGCGCTTTCTTCCAAGCGCATCCCGGCGGAACAGCGGCCTGCCTATGAGATCTCCTTTCCCGTGACCGCCACGATCCATTTCGATGGCCCCTGTCACTTGCCCACCAGACTGGAATTCACCAATCCGCTTTCGATCGATAAAACGCAATTCGAAGGCAGGCGTTTGCAACTGGCCAGTGACCTGACGACTCCTCTGGCGCAAACCGTGTCACAGACCGAATTTGATCGCCTTGCTTACCTGGGATTCCTGCGAGGACAGGCAGCCAAGGAGCGTTCCGGCGTAAAAATGCTCGATCCTTACCACCCCGGAAAAATCCCGGTGGTGTTCGTGCACGGTTTGGCCTCGTCGCCCATTACCTGGGCGCCCATGTTCAATGATCTGTTGTCCGATCCGGAGCTGAGAAAGCGCTTTCAATATTGGGTCCACTTCTATCCCACGGGCGATCCGTTCCCGACGTCGGCTGCCGATTTTCGCGAAACTCTCGCCAAACTGCGCCATGACCTCGATCCGGAAGGCAAGGACCCGGCCCTGGATCACTGGGTCTTACTGGGGCACAGCATGGGCGGCTTGATCTGCAAGATGGTTACGGTCGAAGGCGGTGACGAATTCTGGCCGATCGTCAGCCGGATCCCGTTCGACGAGGTGGAATTGAGTCCGAAGGTTCGCAAGGAACTGCGCCGCACTTTTTATTTCGACCGCCTGCCTTTTGTCAAGCGCGTCGTGTTCATCGCCACGCCCCATCATGGGTCCCAGCTTAGCCCTTCGCCGCTTGGCCGCCTGGCAGCCAAATTGGTGCGATTGCGCGACGACTTGACCGAAGCGTCGAAGGAAATGGTTCGAAACATTCCCGATTTGCCAGGCGGCCATGTTCCCACCAGCGTCGAGCTGCTGGCGCCCGATTCTCTCGCCCTCAAAATTCTGGCCAACCGGGAAGTCTCCAATGAAGTTCAATATCACTCGATTGTCGGAGTGATTCCTGCTCCGGAAAAAAGCCTTTCCCGATATTTGCTTCCGATGCGTCCCTTTCGCTTGCACGCCTGGATCAAAGAGTCGACCGACGGTGTCGTGACTTATCAGAGCGCCCACATTGAACAGGTCCAATCGGAGTCGATTGTCGCGGCAGAACATATGACCATTCAAAAGAATCCGGAAACAACCAAGGAAGTCAGGCGCATTCTGATGGAGCACTGGGCCGCGCTTGAATCTCAGGTCCCCGGCGCAGCCGCCAGAATCATCGACTATCACGATCGCTGCATCAAAATTGCCATGCCCGTTCAACCCTCTCAAGAAAAGAAACACTTGATTCGTTTCGAAGACCGGCCTTTGGAATTTCCCGGCACCGGCCGCCAGTAAGCGAGCGATCAGGTCATCTCGTCGCCATGGGATTGGGTCAAACCACCACTAAGCGAGCGATCAGGTCATCTTGCGCCATGTGAATAGGTTAAACCGGGTCTTCCCATCGTCGCTGCCGTCGGTCGAGGCAGGCGTGTCCGTCCAGGCCGCCTTCGCACCCGTCCGAAGCTTTCCGCGAAGGATACGACGATGATTCTTACCCGGTTGATTCTCTCTCCATTACATGGTGAATTCCATGAATCGATTCGTCTTTTCGTTAACGGCATTGTTTTTGGCTATTTTTGATCAAAGCCTTAAGGCACAAGAAATTAAACGAGATATTCCCTATGCCAAGCCGGCCCATGAGCGGCAGGTTCTTGATGTCTATGCGCCTGCAGGGGCGAAAAACCTGCCGGTGGTATTTTGGATTCATGGAGGCGGGTGGCAGGCCGGCGACAAATCGAGCGTGCAAATCAAGCCGCGCTATTTCATGGAAAAAGGATTTGTCTTCGTCTCGACCAATTACCGCCTGCTACCCGCCGTGCCCATGGAGACAATCTTTAGCGATATCGCAAAGTCGATCCGGTGGGTTCATGACCATATCGGTGAATTTGGTGGGGATGCGGATCGCATTCTGGTCATGGGGCATTCCGCCGGAGCCCAGCTAGCCGCATTGGTATCGATCGACGAGCGCTACCTGAAGGCCGAAGGATTACCCTTGGGGCTGATCAAGGGCTGTGTTCCGGTTGATGGCGATACCTTCGATGTGCCGGCGATCATCGAGACCGCGGAGACGCGCTGCCGCGTTCATGGATTGGCGCAGGCAAAATTTGGCCATCGCGAGAAATTCGGTAACGACCCGGCAAAACACCGAGATTTTTCCGCGGTCACCCACGTCGGACCCAACAAGTCGATTCCCCCTTTTCTGATCTTACATGTGGCCGATCATCCCGACACCGGCGCGCAAGCCAAAAGATTGGCCAACGCCCTTCAAGGGGCGGGGGTTGAGGCTGTCATGTTTTCCGCCAGGGAAACGACCCACAACAAAATCAATGAAGATCTTGGCTTGCCGGACGATCCTGCCACAAAAACTCTTTCCGCCTTTCTCGACAAGGTTGTCAAACGTTGACGTTCGTTGATTCTCCACCGGCCCAATCGCGCATCGCTGCATGCGCGATTGGGCCGGAGATCGCACCCGCACCCATTCCCTCTGGATGGCGGCAACGTCAATCCGGCGAGGGCCGTCACGATTGAGTTTTCGGCAACATCGTTGAACGTGGAATTTTCCAAATCAATCAATCCCACTGCCGAAAGTCCACTAGGCTGTTCCTATCAGTTCACTATTTAGCGCGAGTCCGGCATGACCCTCATGACTGAGACGAATCAGCGAAACAGGAGTCTTGGCCATTACGGTCAGGCGCTCAAGACCACGGCGCTGGCCTTGACGATCACGATCGTTGCGCGCTACCTCTTGACCATGGTTGCGAAGGAAAGCAACTCGGAAATGCTATTCGTCCTGCCGGCGCTTTATCTGTCGCAGCGGTTTGGATGGAGATTTGGGCTGCTCGGCCTCGTTTTGGGTATGGGCGCCGAGGTCGCCGTACTTGGCATCAGCAATCCGGGCATCGGCGATTCGGCGTCCCGGCAAAACATGGCTACATGGCCCCTCAATTTCCTGCTTTATTGGAGCGTGGGAGTTGCTGGAATTTATTTGGCCGATTGCAGGGCTAGCGCGGAACTGCGCAAAGACACGGGGGCCGACTGGCAAAAATTGCTCACGGAAGTCACTTCAGGAAAAAGTGACGAATCGAATTTGCGTTTTCAAAACGCACTTTTTCGCTGCCAAATGGAGGCCTCGCCTGACGGAATTCTGGTCGTGGCGCCCGATTCGAGCCTGTTGTCCTACAACCGCCGATTCCTTGAAATCTGGGAGATCCCCGAAGGGGTGGCGGCGCCCCAGGACAATGCATCGATCATGGCGCTGGCCCGCTCCAAGTTGAAGGATCCAGGCGCTTTTTCCCGGGTGGCCCAAAATCCCGACCTGGGCACCGAAGCGCAAATAGCGAATGAAGTGCTTCTTACCAACGGCAAAATCCTCGATCGCTATGGCGGCCCCATTCGCTCCGCGGAGGGTGTGCTCCTGGGAAGGGTCTGGTATTTCCGCGACGTCACCGCTTTGAAGCGCACGACCAGATCGCTCGTTGCCAGCGAGGCGCGCCTGCGGCTCATTCTCGAGTCGGTTCCCGCCCCCATCGCGATTCTGGATCACGACTTGCGTTACCTGTATGCAAGCCGGCGCTGGTTAACAGACTACCGCCTGGGGCACCGAGACATCATTGGCCTGGGGCATTACGAGGTCTTCCCCGACATCAGCGCCGAATGGAAAGCAATTCACAAGGAGTGTTTGGCGGGAGCCGTGCGCCGATCCGACGACGATCGATTCGTACGGCTCGACGGCACCGTGCAGTGGATTCGCTGGGAAGTGCGCCCCTGGTTCCATCCCAATGGGATGGTGGGGGGGGTCGGCATGTTTTCAGAGGATATTACCGAAAGGAAGTTGGCCGAAGAAGCCTTGAAGGAACGGGAGCGTTTGCTGGGAATCGTCACCGGTTCGGCCGGCGTCGGCCTCGTCGTCGTCAATGATCGGTACGAGTTCCTTTTTGCCAACGACGCTTATGCGCGAATTTTTGGACTCAAGGCCACCGAAATTGTTGGCAAACGGGTGCCGGAAATCCGCTCAGACGAATGGAAGAGGATTCAGCCACGCCTGGATCGGGCGCTTGCTGGAGAACGGATTGCTTACGAATTGACCATTGAGCCAACTCAAGCGTTTCCCTCACAGCGGTTCTTCCGGGTGATTTACGAACCCAGGCTGAACGATCCGGAAAGCGTGACCGTGGCGGTGGTCGTCATGGAAATCACCGAACTGAAGCGCACCGAAATGGAGAAGCGGCGCTCAGGAGACCTCTTGCACGCGGTGGTCGAGGGCACAACCGATTCGGTGTTCGTTAAGGACATGGACGGCAAGTACCTGCTGGTCAACGATGCGGCGGCTCGGTTCATGGGAAAACCCGTGGAAGAGATCCTCGGAAAAGACGATACCGAGTTTTTCGACGCCGCCAGCGCCCAGCTCGTAATGCAGCGCGATCTCGAGGCGATGGCCAGAGGCACTTTCGGTGAGGAAAAACTGACCGCGGATGGGGCGACGCGCGTGTTCCTGGCGACCAAGGGCCCGTTTCGAGATGAGCATGGCCAGGTGGCGGGCGTCATTGGGATTTCGCGCGACATCACCGAAAGAAAGCAGATTGAAGAGGAGCTTCATCAAAGTCAATCGCTATTGGCCGTCGCGTGCCGCATGGGGCGCATGGGCGGCTGGTCAATTGCGTTGCCGTCCGGACTCGTGACCTGGTCACAAGAAATCCGGGCCATTTTTGGCTTGGGCCCGGCGGAAACTCCCAGTGTCGAGGAGATCCTGGACTTTTACGCGCCCGAATATCGTGAGAGTTTTCAAGCCGCGCTTCACGACTGTTCGAACCAAGGCGTTGCCTTCGATCTGGAAGTGCAAACCGATCAACTCGACGGAGGCTGGGTCCGAATCATTGGCGAAGCGGTCCAGGGGCCTGACAAGGGAATCTCGGCGGTGCAGGGGGCCTTGCAAAACATCACGGAGCGCAAATGGGCGGAGAAAAGGCTGTTGACCCAAAACGCCGTCGTTACGATCCTGGCGCAGGCCACCGATCTGCTCGACGCTTCCGGAAAGTTACTGCGCGCCATCTGTGAAAACATGGGTTGGGACGCAGGAGATATTTGGCTGGTCGATCTCAATGCGAATGCCTTGCTTTTTGTCGACCTGTGGCACCGTGACGATGACAACTTTATCCCGTTTGCAGAGGCCTCCCGCGGTATGCGATTCGTGCGGGGACAAGGGCTGCCTGGCAAAGTCTGGGAGGAAGGGCGACCGATTTGGGTTCCCGATGTGAGTGATGCAAGCCCGTTTCCTCGCGCCAAGACCGCCTACCAGGCGGGCATCCGTGGCGCCTTTGGCTTTCCCATCAAGCTCGGCAACGAGTTCATTGGCGTGGGGCAGTTTTTCAGCAAGAAAAACCGGCCTCCCGGCCCGGAACTGCTGGAAATCTTCGACAGCCTGTCGAGCCAAATTGGCCAATTCATCGAGAGGAAACGCGCCGAATCGGGACTGAGACTGTTCCGGGCTCTCATCGACCAGACCTCCGACGGTATTGAGGTCATCGATCCCGAGACGGGCCGATTTCTCGATGTCAACGAAAAGAGTTGCATCGCTCATGGCTACACCCGCGAAGAATACCTGAATCTGCATGTTTCCGACGTCGACCCGAACGTGGCGGCCCAGTCCTGGAAAAAGTTGACTTCTGAGGGGCAAATGTTTGGGCCTGGCACCATGGAAAGCAGTCACCGGCGCAAGGACGGCTCAACCTTCCCGGTGGAAGTCAATTTCAACACGATTCGTCTCGACCGGGATTACATGGTGGCGGTGGTTCGGGATATTACCGAACGAAAGCGGGTGGAAGAGACCTTGCGGCGCTTCAATCAAGAACTCGAGGAACGAGTGAATGACCGCACCGCGGAACTGGCGATGCGAACAAGGGAATTCGAAACCGTGGTGCGGTCGATTCCCGATACAGTGATCCGGGTCAAAAGCGACCGCACCATCGTTTTCTTCCAGAAGGCTTCTCACGATGAAATCCCGGGAATTCAGGGCTGTTCGGGTGCCGATTGCGGAAAGGGCGACTGCCTCCTTTGTCAAACGATTGACGAAGCGATTTGCGTGGGAAAGCAAGGCTGCCAGGATGGAGGAATTGGTATTGCCGAAATGGAAGTTCCCATGGGGGTCATGGAGTTGCGTGTGACGGCACTTGCCGGAGGGGACTTGCTCGTACTGGCCCGAGATATTTCCGCCAGGCGCAAGCTGGAGAAGGAGATTATCAATGCGCTGAAATACGAGAAGAATCTGTCCGAAATGAAGTCGCGCTTCATTTCCGTCGCCTCTCATGAATTCCGAACACCGATCACCGCGGTGGCTGGATCGGTCGATCTCCTCCTCAACTACCCTGAGCGGTTGATTCCCGCCAAAAGAATTGAATTGCTCAACCGGATCGCTGCGGGTGCCGACCGGATGAAGTCGATCGTGGAGGAGGTCCTCGTGTTAAGCCGCGCCGACGCGGGAAAACTTGAGGTCAATAAAGGTGAGGTCGAACTTGCCGGGTTATTCAAAGATATTGTCGAAGAGGCCGAGGTCGGCGACAAAAATCGCCACCGCTTTGCAATCGAATTCCAGGGGGAAAATCGGCCCGTTCACACGGACGCAAAATTACTGCGTCCGATCATTTCCAATTTACTTAGCAATGCTATCCGTTATTCTCCCGCGGCGAGTTTGATTGAAATCACGATTCACCGGGAAGAAAAGGTCTTTCGCTTCGAAATCCAGGATGAAGGCATTGGGATTCCCGCGCAAGATCGCGCCAACTTGTTCCAGCCCTTTTATCGCGCCAGCAATGTCGGACAGATCGGCGGCACGGGATTGGGGCTCAATATCGTCAAGCGGTACACCGAACTCCTCGGCGGGAAAATCCACCTGGCGCCCACCGAGAAGGGCGCCTGTTTCCATGTGGCCATTCCCGATGAGAGCCCGCTTGAGCGAGTGTGAAGGCCTGGTCATTTTGTTGTTGCAAATCGCTCAAGCGCGGCCCGGTGGAATGCCTCCTGGCTTTTACCCCCTTCCCCGGGAAAACCGGCATGCTGAACGAGCCAGATCAAGATCAAACCCTGCTTGGTGTCGGCGGTGCTGTTCGTTGAGTAAGCGCCGCCGTGACCGAAGTGATTGCCTCCCACCGAAAAGCCGAGACCGTAACTGGTGTCGAGCTTGGCGGGCGTTTGCCGGCTGGTCAGTTGTTGGATCGATTCCTGCGACAGGTAGCGCTTGCCGTTTTGTTCGCCCCGGTTGAGGAGCATCTGGTAAAAACGGGACAGATCGTGCGCGGTCGAGAAAAGTCCGCCGGCGGGCATGGGGAAGCGGTGGCCACGGTCGGAAAGAGGATAGTGCAGTTGGTCGATCTTGGTTTCAAGAAGTCCCTTATTGCCAGGCCCGGGCTTGTAGGCGTTGGCAATGCGGCCGGTCTGGACTTCAGATGGCCAGAAGGTCGTGTCGTTCATTCCCAGGGGCTGGAATAATCGCTCATTGAGGAATTGCTCATAGGGGATTTTCGCGACCTCTTCGATGATTCTGCCGGCAATGTTGATTCCTTCGTTGCTGTACTGGTATTTGCTGTCGGGCTCGAAGTCGAGCGGAGTCATGGCATAGCTGCGTACGCGTGCGCTTAAAGGAAAGAGATCGAGGGTGGGAGTCTCCAGGTTCGAGCGGAAGGGCAGGCCGCTGGTATGTGCCAGAATGTTTTTCATCGTGATCGGGTGGCGGGGGCGGCGCAGGAGCTGATGATCTTGATCTTTTTCTACGACAACCATTTGTCCGCGAAATTCCGGTAGGAATTTTTCGACCGGATCATCGAGTTTCACTTTCCCTTCATCCACCAGCATCATCAAGGCGGCGGCAGTGATCGGCTTCGATTGCGAAGCGATCCAAAAAAGCGAATCGACGGCCATCAGTTTGCCGGTGGCAATGTCGGCAAATCCCACCGCCTCGCTTGTCAGAACCTTTTCTTTGTTGGCCACAAGCATGACCGCGCCGGCCAATTCTTTGCGATCGACAAATGGCTGAACGCGGGACGAAACCGATCGAGCATCCTGGGGGTGGCCGAGCGTTGCGGCGCAAAAAAGCAACCCTACAGGAAGCAAGCCATGCTTCGAAATTAACTTAACTAAGTTCATAGACTAAGTCGCCTTTTCTTGGGGTTTCCCGCTCGGACACTTACGCACCGAAGGCTCGAAATTTTAGATTCTTTAAGCGAATTCAGGCAAAGGGCCACTGGATTAAGGAAAAGAAGGGCTGGAGGAATCGAATCGATTGGCCGGAATCGCTTTCAAGAAGATTTGATGAAGAAATGATGGATTTGGAAATTTTAACAGTAATTCCAGAAATCGGTGTCTCACTCCCTAGGGTAACGGTGGTTTGTATCGGAAGGGCATACATTTCTTTCTTCCATCCTGGACGTACCCCTATGCTTCCTCCACTCCCGTTCGCCGGCTTTTTCTCTCCAAACTCGACCTCTTCCTCTGCAGGGTCGGCAACGTTGCAAGGAGAAAGCGCGACGGTAAAGAAGCGGAAACTGGGAAGGCGCATCTGGGAAAAGGTTGGCTACATCGTCTCGGGTAAAAACCCGCCCTTTTCTCGTTTCCGAACTAGGTCGCAGACCACGGAAACGAAGCGTAAGTTCTTTTCCGGCCTCATTGAATGGGCCTATCCTGGCAGTTCGATTTCCTCACCGCACACTTCTTACGGCACTCAGATTTCGGTCAGGGGAGTCGAGCACCTGGAAGACCGCACCGTTCCCGCGGTGGTCACCTGGGATGGCGGCGCAGGTAGTTTCAACTGGGGTGATCTAGCCAACTGGGATCAGGACCAACTTCCCACAAGCGGCGACAGCGTCGTCATCCCCGATTTGGCGGGCGATCCCACCATCCTTCTGAACGTTTCCGCCACCGTGAAAAGCATCACGAGCGCCGAAGGGTTCAAAATCGATAATCAGTCGCTAACGCTCACAGAAGGTGCGTCACTCATCAGCGGTCCCTTCACACTGCAAGGCGCCGAACTCGATTTGAACGGTGCCGGTAAGGCACTTTCTTTTGCCGCATCTTCCACGGTCGACATCAATAGCAGCAATATTGCCGCTTACAACGGCGCAAGCCTATTTCTGCCAGGATTGACCGCAGCGACCAATGCGCGTTTCCATACGCAAGATCCCGACACGCTGATTGATCTTCCCAATCTCGCCAATCTCACCAAAGATTCGAATGTCTCGGGCGATGTCGCTCTGGAGTCTTATGGTGGTTCGATCAAGGTGCCTGTCCTTGCCGCCATCATTCGCAGCAACAGTTCCTTCTACGGCGGCTACCTCACTGTGTCCGGGACCGGCAGCGTCAATGCTCCGCTGCTTGCGGACCTGAGCGGCATCCAGTTCTTGACGGCCAACCAGGGCGGCAAGGTCTCGTTGCCGTCGGTCACTTCATGGTCCACTCCTTCGTACGGCACCTACTACCATCAGATCGTCGCGGACGATGCAGGCAGCGAAGTCAACTTTCCTAGCCTCACCTCGTTGGTGAATGCCAACGCCTATGGTTACGAACTTGGCCTCTATGCCCGTAGCGGCGGCGCGGTAAAAATGCCGCAGTTGACGTCGCTTTCCAAAACCAATTCCTATGACGCGATTAATCTCTATGTCCAATCGGGCGGCACCCTGCAAACCCCCTTGTTGATGACGGGCGATGGGATCTCCTATTATTTGGACGGTGCGGCCAGCTCGATCGACCTCTCCCACCTTTCTTCGGCGAAGCAAGCTTCTTTCAATGTCAGCGGCAATGCCAGCCTCGCTCTTTCCGCGCTGAGTAGCCTCGATAATACCTCGTTGACGATCTCCTCCGCGAGCGTCGACCTAACATCCATCACGTCGGCAGTCAGTTCCACCCTCTATTTATCAGGCGACAGCAAGGTTCAACTCCCTGGCCTGAGCAGCGCCACCAACCTGTACCTTCACACCGAGGGCGCCGGCTCGGTTCTCGATCTGCCGAATCTGACCAGCCTCATCAAGGACGGCAACCTGCCGAATAATGTCGTCATTGAAGCGCTCAACGGTACAATCAAAATACCAGCGCTAAAATCGATTACCAATACAAATAGTTCTTTTTACGGCGGCAACATCGAAGTCCAAACAATGGGCGCGCTGGAAGCCCCCTTACTCAGTGACATCACCGGCGTTGAGTTCCTTCGGGCCACTTACGGTGGAAAACTTTCCCTGCCCGCGGTCACGGCCTGGACCACTCCCAATTTCAATTCCTATTACACGCAATTGATCTCGGAGGGCGCCGGCGCCAAACTGGATCTGCCCAACCTTGCCACGATTACCGATGCGAATCCGATCGGTTATGACTTCAGCATTTACGCTCGCAATGGCGGCGCAGTTAATTTGCCAAAATTAACTGCATTAACCAAAATCAATAATGTGCCCATCAATGTGACGGTCGAAACGGGGGGGAGTTTCAACGCCCCCTTACTCGCTTCGGCAAACGGAATCTCTTTCACTCTGAGCGGCGCCAGTAGCTCCGTCGATATTTCTAATGTTGCTTCCGCCGACTCCGCAGGGTTCAGTCTCCTGGACGGCGCCAAGCTCAACTTGCCCTTGCTCGCGTCGGTTACCGGTACCGCCTTTAGCAGCGACATCGGTGGGAACCTCGGTCTACCGGCGCTCAGTTCCGTCAACAACTCCATGATTTCCGTTTCGGGCGGGGTTTTGAGTCTCCCGCTGCTCGTAGCGGCCGATTTTTCCACTTTCAATGCCACCCGCGGCGGGATGATTCAGTTCTCCGGCCTGACTGGGGCCACCAATCTGCGCGTCCATGCGGAAAACACCGGATCCCTCATCGACCTGCCCTCATTGACGGCATTGATGAGAGACTCGGCCGCGCCCAACGATCTGGTCATTGAGGCATTTGATGGCTCGGTGAAATTGGCCGCACTGACAACCGTCGAGAGAACCAACAACTCGTTTTATGGGGCCTCGATCGGCGTGCAGGGCACCGGTTCGATCGATGCTCCGCTTCTCGCCGATTTCGGCGGCATACAGTACCTGCGAGCCTCCCTCGGGGGCAAAATCTCGTTGCCCGGGGTCACCTCACTGACGACTCCCAATTTCAGCACCTATCAAATCCAGATCATTGCCGACGACCTCAATAGCCAGGTCGAACTGCCCAACCTCGCCTCTTTGGTCTACTCCAACACTTCTGGATATGAACTCGGGATCTATGCCCGCCACACCGGAACGATTCTTCTCCCCAAGCTGACCTCCCTCGCCAGGGCGTCTGCCGGTCCCCTCGCTGTCTATCTTGAGTCCGGTGGATCGATTCAAGCCCCCCTGCTCGACACGGCAACCCAAGTCACTTTCAATCTACGCGGGGCGAATGGCGTTTTTAACGCGCCTAAATTGGCCACTCTCGATCAATCGACCTTGCAAACCTATGACGGCTTCCAGTTTGTCTCGCCGATCCATTCTGCCAACAGTTCCATTTTGAATGCCTATTCCGGTTCCAAGATTCAATTGCCATCATTGATCGACGCCACGAATTTGGTCCTTCGTTCCGAATCGAAAGGCACCCTGATCGATTTGCCGAATTTGACGATGCTGGCGCAGGATACCTCACTTACCGGCGGCAGTTCCCTCGAAGCGGTCAATGGATCCATCAATCTCCCCTCCTTGACCTCGTTTAGTAGGGTAAACAATTCCTTTTATGGCACAAGCATGACCGTGCAGGGCACGGGATCAATCGGTGTGCCACTTCTCTCAGACCTTGAAGGCATCCAGTACGTTCGGGCATTCCAAGGGGGCAAGTTGAGCTTTCCTGGTGTGACGGCCTGGTCGACTCCCGCTCATGACAGCTATGAGATTGACCTGATTGCGGATGATCCGGGCAGTCTGATTCAATTCCCCAATCTCCTTTCGATCGAGTACAACAATCCGCTGACCTATCTTTTCAACATTTACGCGAGAGCCGGGGGCACGATCGACCTACCTCAGGCGACCAGCCTGATAGAGGCCGGCAAGGGCGCGTTCAATATCCGTATCGAATCGGGGGGTAGCCTCCTGCTGCCGTCCCTGGTTTCGGCGAGCAGCATCAGCTTTGATTTTTCAAGCCCGACCGGTACGGCGAATTTGGCAAAACTAGCCTCCGCCGACGATGCCACTTTCAACACTTCGCTTGGCTTTTCGCTCTCCTTGCCGGGCCTCACTTCCGCCATCAACGCGACCTTCAACGCTTATACCGGTTCACAGATTCTGGGTGGGCTCGTGGATGGCACGAATATCCACCTCCATTCGGAGAATTCAGGCTCAAAAATCTCCCTGCCCAATCTTCTCTCACTCAAGCGTGATGCCAATCAGGCCGGCGACCTTTTCATCGAGGCACAGGGGGGTCTTGTCGATCTTCCCGCATTGACCGCGATTACACGCGTGAGCACCTCGTTTCATGCCGGCGATTTGCGGGTATCGGACTCTGGGCTCGTCAACGCGCCGCTCCTGGCCGACATCACGGGCCTCGATTACTTCGAAACCTACCGCGGCGGCAAGATCTCGTTGCCAGGCGTGACCACCTGGACGACTCCCAATTTCGACTCCTACGAGACGGGCATTTACTCCAACGATCCTGGCAGTCTCATCGAGTTCCCCAACCTCCAGTCGGTCGTTTATCGCGATACGCAAAGCAATCAGTTTGGGGTGTACGCGCGAAACGGCGCCACCGTCAGCTTCCCAGAGCTCACGAGTTTGACCAAGGCGGCCGTAGGCCCCATCGTTTTATTAATCGAATCGGGCGGTCAACTGGACCTTCCCAAGCTCACCGATGCCAGCAGCCTGATCGTCACGATGCGCGGACTCGCTAGCTCTCTGGAAATGCCGCTTGTCAGCAAGACAGACCAATCGAGTTTTGCGCTGAGTCTTGGCGCGAATCTCATTCTCCCCAGCCTTTCCACGGTGAGCGCGACCTCCTTCTCGCTCCTATCGGGCGCTTCGGCGACGCTTCCCGCGGTGACGATGGCGACCAATCTGTCCCTGCACGCCGAAAATGCAGGTTCGAAAATCTCCCTGCCTGATTTGACCACGCTCAAGCATGACGATTTCAACGGCGAGGTCCTGGGCGCGATCGATGGCTCGATCGATCTTCCAAGCCTCGTGTCGATTCTGCGGCCCAATAACTCCTATTTCGGATCGGATATCAATGTCTTTGGTGCCGGCTCGATCCATGCTCCGCTCCTTGCCGACATCAGCGGCATCGATCAAATTCAAGCGACGGGGGGCGGCAAGATTTCCTTGCCCGCAATGACTGCCTGGGCGACTCCCAATTTCGATGCCAACGATACGAACCTTTACGCGGCCAATCCGCGTAGCCAGATCGAGTTTCCCAATCTGGCTTCGATCACTCATCTGACCACCTCTTCCAACCGGTTCAGTGCCACCGCCACCGATGGGGCGACCATGTCGTTCCCCAAGCTGACTTCCGTGGTCCGCTCAAGTCCTGGGGAAATTTCATTCACGGCCGAGACGACCGATCAGTTCTCAATGCCTTTATTAAGCAACATCGGTGATATCCATTTCACTTTCAATGGCGGCGCCGTCAATCATATCATCCTCTGGACCGGGGCAGGGGGAAGCCTCAACTGGAGCGATGGCGCGAACTGGGATCAAAATCGCGTTCCCAGCGACAACGATGATGTCGTCATTCCCGACTTGCCAGGCGACCAGGTCATCGTGCTCGACACCTATGCGCGTATTCGCAGCCTTTCCGACATGGAAGGATTGGCGATTGCGCAAAACCAGACCCTGACGGTGACTTCCGGTATGTCGCACATTATGGGCGACTTTTCGATGGACCGATCGGCGCTGTCGGCGACCACGAACGCCCAGTTGATGATTGGGGCGGCGTCGAGCCTCTTCAGTGCAAACCTTGGCGCCTATTCCGGCGGCGCGATTACGATCTCGGGATTAACCAGCGCGACCAACTTGATTCTTCATTCCGAGTCGGCGGGCTCCTCCATCACGCTGCCCGATCTCACCAGTTTGCACCGCGATCCCAATGCTCCGGGCGATATCTCACTGGAAGCCTTTTACGGATCGATCAGTCTGCCATCGTTGACGGAAATCGTTCGCGAGAGCAATTCGTTCAATGCCGGCGACATCCAGGTGCGGGGCACCGGTCAACTTTTGGTGCCGCAGCTCGCTTCGATCAGCGGCATTGATTCCATTCAACTTTTTGAGGGAGCGCATCTTTCGCTTCCCGCAGTGACAGCGCTATCGACTCCCAATTTCGATAGTTACGAAACGGTCTATGCGGCCAATGATCTGGGCAGCGTACTGGAATTTCCCAACCTGGCCTCGGCCACTCACGCCGACACGCAGGGGTATCAATTGGGCTTTTACGCCAGGAATGGCGGGAAGATCGCCCTTCCGGCGTTGACGACCGTCATCCGCTCAACCAATGCGCCCATCAATCTTGCCGTCGAATCGAATGGCAGACTCGAGGCGCCCCTCCTCGCTTCCGGCGAGAAAATTGATTTCCGTTTTGCTGGTCTTCAGGGGTCGGCCGACCTGAGCAGTCTGGCAACGCTCAATCAAACGACCCTCGGCGTCTCAGAAGGATTTTCCCTGAGCCTCCCCGCTTTGACTACGGCCACGGACTCCACGATCGGCGCCTACAACGGATCGAAACTCCTCCTACCCGCACTGGCTACAGCCAATAACCTTCACTTGCATTCTGAAAGCGCCGGCACCATCTCCTTGCCCGCACTGACCAGCTTGAAGCGCGACCCCAACTTGCAAACGGAGGTGTTCCTTGAGGCGCTGGGCGGCACGATCGATCTGCCCGTCCTCACCTCCATCACTCGCATTGGCAATTCGTTTTACGGCGGCGATATCTATGTGCAGGGCACCGGTTCGATCCATGCTCCCCTCCTGACCGACCTGAGCGGGATCGACTATATTCAGACGACTCAGGGCGCGCACCTTTCCCTTCCCGGTGTCACCTCCTGGACGACTCCCAATTTCGACTCTTATGAAACCCGGTTGGTTTCCTACGATTGCGGGTCGTCCCTGGCGTTTCCCAATCTGGCTTCGATCGGCCACGCCGACACGCAGGGTTACCAGCTCGCCCTCACGGCCTCCGGTGGCGGAAAAATCAGCCTGCCGAAATTGACGACGCTCACCCGCCAAAGCAGCGCGCCGATTTACCTCAATGCCGACTCAGGCGGCCGTCTGGAACTGCCCCTGCTGGGCGCCGCCGTGACGTTGACTTTGAATTTCACCGGCCCCAACAGTTCGGTGGATTTGACGAAACTGGCCAACGTCGGTCAGTCGACAATCAACACGTCTGATGGTTTTTCACTCGATCTGCCCAACCTCACCTCCGCCAGCGCCGCGATCTTCAATGCCTACGGTGGTTCGGAAATCCAATCGACCTCATTGATCACGACCTCCAACCTATGGCTGAATTCCAATAATTCAGGCACGCTCATCTCGCTGCCTAACCTTGCCACCATCAAGCGCGACGCCAATCTGGCCAATGATGTGCAGCTTCAAACCTCGGACGGGTTGATCGATTTGCCTGCCTTGACCGCCATCACCCGCATCGGCAATTCCTTCTACGGCGGTGATATCTATGTGCAAGGCATCGGCTCGATCAACGCCCCGTTGCTCGCGACCTTGACGGGCATCGACTCGATCTCGGTCTCCCAGTCCGGGCACCTGTCCTTGCCGGGACTGGTCACCTGGACCACGCCCGCGGTCGATTCGTACGAAACCCGCATGAATGTTACGGGCGCTGGCAGTTTGATCGAATTCCCCAATCTGATCACGATCAATCATTCCAACACCAATGGCTACGGGTTCGTTATCACCGCCACGGATCTGGGCGCCCTGAACTTTCCAAAACTGACGACTCTAACCAAGACCGCCAGTGCCGCGGCGATCTATGTTCAGATCGATAACAACGGCAAGATCCTGCTTCCCGAGCTCGCGACTGCAAACTTGGCCAATTTCAATTTGCGCGGTGACAGCATTTCCGCTGCGTTACCCAAGTTGGCAACGGCAAAACAAGCGGTCTTTACCACCTACGACGGCTTTGTACTCAGCCTACCCAGCCTGATTTCCGCCAATGGTAGCACGTTCAACGCCTACCGCGGCTCGGCAGTTCTGGCACCGGCGTTGACTTCCGCCTCCAACCTGCGCCTGCACGCGGAGCAGGACGGGTCGATCGTTGCCATGCCATCGTTGAGCTCCCTCTCGCGGGATCGCAATGCTCCCGACAGTCTGATTGTCGAAGCGACTGACCATGGTATCGTCAATTTGCCGGGTCTGATGAGTTTCCTGGATACGACTCGCGACGGCTCGACTTATATGGCAGTAAGTAATGCGGGCGTGGTTCATATCGGCGGCAAGGGCACTCCCTTGCAAATCAAGAATGTCGACCTGTACCAGGACACCCAGGGATTCATCCTCTTCACGGGTGGCCTCCTCGGCGGAGCCGATCTGGACGCGGGCCCTGTGACCTTGCAAGGAAGCGGCACTTACACTGGTCCCATTTTTCAACTCAAAGGCGGTTTGAAACTCGACAGCGGTGCCGATTGGCGCATTGACCGCGACATTCGCCTCGATGATGGCGGCTTCCTCGACATCGCATCCAATGCCGTCTTGCACCTCACGGGAAGTTTGACCGGTTCGACGACCGACACCAACGATTACCGCATCGGCGGCACCCTCAAGTTCGAAGGATCAGGAAGCGCTTCGGCACCGCAACTATTCGAAGCGCAGGGGGCGGACAATGGCAATGCCTACCCGCTCAACAACCAGAACTTCTACATCAACAAACTCGAGCTGGCCTCGGGTGCTTATGTCAAGCTGCAAGATCTCGTCAAAAACTCCGCGGGCAACGGCGGCGATGTGCTTTATGTCGGCTCGCTGGTGGTTCCCGCGGGCGCCACGCTGGATTTGAACGGCGTTCAGCTCTATGCGAAAAACCTGTTGATCGATGGTACGCTGCTTGGCCTGTCCTCGACCAAGATTGTCAGCGCCGATTCGGCGGTGAACACCTACGGAGCGACCAAAAGCTTTACGGTCCTGACGACTGGCAATAATGGTGTCACGAAATACCAGTTAACCGGCTCGGTTCCCTCGGGACTGAAGATCGATTCCTTGAGCGGTGTCATCGATATCGGCGCCAAGGTCCCAGCCGGCACTTACCATTTCACGGTCGCGGCCACGAACACGACCACGCCGAGCGCCACGCAGAGTTTCACCTTGACGGTCAATCCAGCGCCACTGACCATTCGCGCCATCGACGAAACCAAGGTTTACGGCGACGCCTTGTCCACACATCAGGTCGATGTCATTGGGTTTGTCAATGGCGAGTCGATTGGCGTCCTTGCCGGTTTGGGAGTGACAACCCCGGCAACCGGGGCGAGCCCTGTCGGAACCTATGCCCTCACGCCAACGGGTTCCAACCCCAATTATGCCATCACCCTGATCGATGGAACCTTGACCATCACCAAGGCCAATCTTTCGATTCAGGCGGAAGACAAGACCAAGGTCTATGGCGACGCCTTGCCCGATTTCACCTTCAACATCATCGGCCTGGTCAATGGTGACACGGTGGCGGATCTCGCCGGTCTGGGAGTTTCCACAAGCGCCACCGCGCTTAGCAATGTCGGCACCTACGACCTGACACCCAGCGGCACGACTTCCAACCCCAATTACAATGTGACTTTGCTCAATGGCGTGTTGACGATCACCAAGGCCAATCAGGTCATCGCCTGGGCCGATCCCTCGGCGATCGTTTATGGCACGAAACTGGGCGCGCCGCAGCTTAACGCGACCGTGACTGGCATCGCAGGCGGCACCGATCCAGGAGCGTTGACTTATACGCAGCCCTCCGGATCGCTGCTCGATGCGGGCACACGCACCTTGACGGTCATGGCGGCCGAAACCGAGAACTATTTCGCCGCGAGCAAGTCGGTCAGTCTGATCGTCAACAAGGGAATTCAGACGATTGCCTGGGACACGCCGATGGCGATTGTTTATGGCACGAAATTGAGCGCCGATCAGTTCAATGCCACGGCGATTGGAGTCACGGGCGGTTCGGCACCCGGCGCATTGACCTATGGCCAGGCAATCGGCGATCTTCTCAATGCCGGTTCGAAGATTTTGACGGTCACGGCCGCCGAAACGGACAACTATCTGGCGGCGAGCGGCTCGGTCACCCTGCTTGTCAACAAGGCGGCCCAGGAAATCCACTGGATGACTCCAGCGGGGATCGTTTACGGCACCAAACTAAGTTCCGAACAATTGAACGCCATGGCGAGCGGCGTCGCGGGCGGTTCGGCGCCTGGCGCCTTGACCTATGGCCAGGCGATCGGCGATCTCCTCAATGCCGGGACGCAAACCTTGTCCGTCAGTGCCGCCGAAACGGAAAACTATCTAGGCGCCATGGCCAATGTGGACTTGAAGATTGCCAAGGCGACCCAGGCCATTTCCTGGAGCAATCCGGCCGCGATCGTTTACGGCACCAAACTGAGCGCGACGCAACTCAATGCCACAGCCAGCGGCGTCGCGGGCGGATCGGCTCCCGGGTCGTTGAGCTACGACCGTTCCGTGGGCGATCTGCTCAATGCAGGCAATTATCAGATCAAGGTCAACGCGGCCGAAACCGACAACTATCTGGCCGCAAGCGAGATGGTGGGCCTGCTTGTCAACAAGGCAGAGCAATCGATCAACTGGTCGACCCCGACTTCGATTTCTTACGGGACCAAGCTGAGCGCCACGCAGCTCAATGCTCTTGCCGTCGGAGTCGAGGGGGGCAGTGACCCCGGCGTCTTGACTTACAACCGTGCGGTGGGCGATTTCCTGACGGCGGGCACCTATCCCATCTCCGTCATGGCCGCCGAAACGGAGAACTATCTACCGGCAAACCAATCGGTGAATTTGGTGGTCGACAAGGCGCATCAGAAGATCGTCTGGGCCGATCCCGCGGCCATCACTTACGGCAACAACCTGAGCGCCAATCAGCTTGGCGCCACGGTCAGCGGCGTCGAAGACGGCACGGCGAGCGGAGCCGTGAGCTACAATCAGGCGATCGGCGATCTCCTCAATGCCGGCAAGCGCACCTTGACCGTCATGGTGGCAGGAACCGAGAACTATCTACCCGAAACTCAGTCGGTCACACTGCTTGTCAACAAGGCTTCGCAAACGGTGAGTTGGGCCGATCCCGATGCGATCACTTATGGCAGCGAGCTGAGTGCCACTCAGTTGAATGCCACGGTGAGCGGCGTTGAGGGCGGATCGCCCACGGGAGCCCTGAGCTACAATCAGGCAGTCGGTGACCTTCTTCATGCGGGCAAGCGAACGCTGGTGGTCAATGTTGCCGAAACGGAGAACTATTTGCCTGAAACCCAGTCGGTTTCCCTTCTCGTCAATAAGGCCAAACAAGAGATTGCGTGGAATCAACCTGCGCCGATCGTCTATGGCACGAAACTAAGTGCCACGCAGCTTAGCGCCAGTGCCAGCGGGGTTGCGGGTGGATCCGCGCCGGGGACCTTGTCGTACGATCAAGGGCTTGGCTCGATTCTCGATGCCGGTTCGCAATTGTTGAGCGTCAGCGCCGCCGAAACCGACGATTACCTTGCCGCCATGCAAACGGTGAACCTGGTCGTCAACAAGGCCAGTCAGATCATCACCTGGGCCAATCCCGGCACGATCTCCTTCGGCTCGAAACTAAGCGATGCGCAACTGAATGCCACCGTTAGCGGTGTACCCGGCGGCAGCGAGCCCGGTTCGCTCAGTTACGATCGGGCCATTGGCGACTTGCTGCAGCCGGGCTCCTACACCCTGACTGTGCTCGCGGCCGAAACGGCCAACTACCTTGCCACGACCAAATCGGTACCGTTGCTCGTGGCATCGGGCCTGGGCATCACGAGCGACAACAAGGCGACCTTCGTGGTCGGCAGCGCGGGCTCGTTCTCGGTCACAACCACGGGATTCCCCGTGCCAACCGTCACCTTGAAATCGGGCGTCCTGCCCGCCGGCATGGTGCTCGCATCCAACGGCGTCTTGTCGGGCACGCCCGCGGCGGGAACGGGCAAGGTCTATGCGATCGTTCTTTCCGCATCCAACGGCCTGGGCAATGAAGTCACGCAAGACTTCACGCTCACGGTCAACCAGGCTACTGCGATCTCCAGTGCGAATAAAGCAACCTTCGAAGTCGGCAAAGCCGGATCGTTCACTCTTACCGCGACTGGCTTCCCGACGCCGACATTCTCACTTGGCAGCGGCAGCTTGCCCGATGGCATCACTCTCAGTTCCAGCGGCCTTCTTTCTGGGACCGCAAAAGCGGGCACGGGCAAGAATTATTCGGTGGTCATTTCCGCGACGAACGGCATCGGATCGGCCGCAACGCAGAGTTTCACACTTACCGTCAATCAGGCGCCCGCCTTCACGAGCGACAACAAGGCGACATTCCTGGTGGGGACTGCCGGATCCTTCACCTTGAGCGCGAGCGGTTTCCCCGGCGCCACCTTCTCCGTGAAATCGGGTTCGTTACCTTCGGGTCTTACGCTTACTGCAAATGGTCTCCTCTCGGGAACGCCAAGCGCGGGCACGGGGAAAAGTTACAGCGTCACCCTTTCGGCCGCGAACGCGATCGGTACCGCGGCCACGCAAGATTTCACGCTGACCGTCAACGAAGCGCCCGCGATCACGAGCGCCAACAAGGCGTCGCTGGAAGTCGGCAAGGCCGGGTCGTTCTCTTTCACGGCCTCGGGTTTCCCTGGCGCCACCTACTCGTTGAAGGCGGGCTCGCTGCCCGATGGGGTGACCCTGACTTCCGCCGGGGTGCTTTCCGGCACCCCCAAACCGGGCACGGCCAAGTCTTACGCCTTGACCATCTCGGTCAGCAATGGAATCGGCAGCGCCGCGACCCAGTCGTTCACGCTCAATGTCAATCAGGCGCCGGCAATCACAAGCGCCAACAAGGCAACTTTTGAAGTCGGCAAATCGGGTTCCTTCAGCTTTGTTACCAGCGGCTTCCCTACCGCCGTGTTCTCGATCAAAACCGGGACCTTGCCCGATGGTCTGAGCTTGAGCCCCGCCGGAGTCCTTTCCGGCACTCCAAAACCGGGAACAGGCAAAAGCCAAACGATCACGATTTTGGCAACCAACGGAATTGGCGCGCCGGCAAGCCAAGACTTCACGCTCACCGTGAACGAGGGGCCAGCGTTCACCAGCACCGCCAAGGCATCCTTCGAAGTGGGGAAGAGCGGCAATTTCTCCCTTTCCACCAGCGGATTCCCCTCGGCAACATACTCGCTGAAGGCCGGATCCTTGCCTGACGGATTGACCTTGAGCTCGGCGGGCGTGCTTTCCGGTACGCCCAAGCCAGGCACCGCAAAGTCGTATACGGTGACCTTGTCGGCGAGCAACGGCATCGGTTCGAGCGCCAGCCAGACCTTTACAATTAGCGTCAACCAAGCGCCCACGATCACCAGTGCCAACAAGACCACTTTTGAGGTGAGCAAGGCGGGTTCCTTCACCTTGAGCGCCGGAGGATTTCCCACGGCCGTCTTTTCGGTGAAGACTGGCTCGCTGCCCGATGGCGTGACACTTTCGGGCGCCGGCCTCCTTTCCGGTACACCCAAACCCGGCACCGGCAAAACCTACTCCTTCACCATTTCCGCAAGCAACGGTGTCGGCAACGCCGTCACCCAGGACTTCACGCTGACGGTCAATCAGCCCGCCTTGATCACCAGCGCCGCGAAGACTGCTTTTGAAGTGGGTAAGGCGGGAGGATTCTCCTTTGGCGCCAGCGGTTTCCCCGGTGCCACCTTCTCGATCAAATCGGGAGTGTTGCCCGACGGAATCACCTTGGGTGCCAACGGCATGCTTGCGGGTACAGCCAAGGCCGGATCGGGTAAGGCCTACCTCATCACCGTGCTGGCCACCAACGGTGTCGGTACGGCGGCCACTCAAGACTTCACACTGACCGTCAACGAAGGGCCGTCGATTACGAGTTCCAATCAGGCCTCGTTCGAAGCAGGCAAGGCGGGTTCGATTGCCCTGATGGCCACCGGATTTCCGCTACCGACCTTTACGATTGGCGCGGGAGCTTTACCCGAAGGCGTGACGCTCAGTCCGGCGGGTGTGCTGTCTGGCACTCCGGCGGCCGGCACCGGCAAGCTCTTTACCGTCACGGTGGTCGCCTCCAATGGCATCGGTACTGCCGCAAGCCAGACCTTCCAGCTCACGGTCGGATCGGCCGCGACGATCACGAGCGTTGACGAAACCAAATTTGAAGTCGGGAAGGCGGGAACGTTCACGGCCACCGCGAGCGGTTTCCCCACTTCGGCGTTCCGGATCGTTGCCGGCTCTTTGCCCGCGGGAGTGACGTTGTCAGGCAGCGGCGTTCTGAGTGGAACACCGCAGGTCGGGTCGGGCGACTCCTACCAGTTCACCATCGGGGCGTCGAACGGCGTTGGCGCGGAATCGACTCAAGACTTTACGCTGACGGTCAGCGAAAAGGCCGCATTCACCGGCATGGCGAAAACGGTCTTCGAGGCGGGTAAGCCCAATGCCTTTGTCTTTGCGACCAACGGGTTCCCCAATCCCACTTTCAAGATCACTGCCGGCGCGTTGCCTGCCGGGGTGAAACTCTCGGCCGACGGCATCCTCTCGGGCACGCCCGCGGCGGGCACGGCGAAAGCCTTCAATTTCACGGTGTCGGCAACGAACGGCATCGGCACCGCCGCGACTCAAGCCTTTACACTCACGGTTGGGTCGGCCACCAAAATCACGAGTGTGGCCAAGGCCACCTTCCAGGCAACGAAATCGGGATCGTTCCAGTTCACGGCTTCCGGATTCCCCGGGGCGACCTACAGCGTGCCTGCAGGTTCCTTGCCTGCGGGTCTGACCTTAAGTACTGCCGGACTTCTGTCAGGCAAAGCCGCCATCGGCACCGGCAATATTTACACCCTTGTGGTGACCGCAACAAACGGCATCGGCAGCGCGGTCACGCAAAACTTCACGCTTACGGTCAACGAAGCACCGACCTTTACATCGGTCAATGCGGTGACTTTCCCGGCGGGAACCAAGAGCACCTTCATCCTTGCGGCGGCGGGCGTGCCGGCACCCACCTTCTCGATTACGGCGGGAACGCTGCCTTCGGGCGTGACCTTTGATGCGAAAACCGGCACCCTGTCCGGTACGCCATCCCTTGGCAATGCGCCGGGCACCACCACCTTGACCTTTAAGGCGACCAATAGCGTTGGGGCTTCGACGCAGACCTTCAGTCTGATTGTTCTGAACCCGACCTTCTCCTTCATTCCAGTCGGTACATTGCCGACCTTGACCACGGCCGTCGGCGTGGCTGGAGGTGTCAGCGTTTGGGGAGCGGCCGGTAAGAAGCTTGGGACCATCAACCCCTATCCTTCCTTCACGGGCAAGATCAACACGGTGCTCGCCGATCTCGATGGCGACATGGTGCCTGAAATCATCACATCGCCGGCGGGGGGTATGGCGCCCACCGTCAAGATCTTCGATGGTCGCTTGCTCAAGGAGATCAAAAGCTTCAACGCTTACGATGCCAAGTTCACCGGCGGAGTGAGTGTGGCGATCGGCGACACCGATGGCGATGGCAACCTCGACATCGTCACGAGTCCGGGCAAGGGGACAGCTCCGCTGGTCAAGGTGTTCGATAACGACGGCAAGATCATGACCTCGTTCAATGCCTACGATGCATCAAACAAGAACGGCCTGAGCGTTCTCGTTGCCGACACGGATGTCGACGGCATGGCGGAAATCCTCACGGTTCCCAATTCACCTAGCAAGGCGGAGCTGCGCCGCTTCGATACGCAGGGCAACCTTCTAAGCACCATCCAGGCCTTCGAGCCATCCTTTAGCGGCGGCGTCAGCGTCGCGGTTGGCGATATCGATGGCGATGGAGAGTTGGAAATTGTGGCGACCAGCAAGGCGGGCAGGGCCACCACGATTCGGACCTTTGCGCCCACGGGAGAAATGCTCAAGGAATGGACCCCCGTCGCCAATCTGACGAAGGGGGGCAGCGTCGTCGTCGGCGACCTCGATGGCGATGACAAGGCGGAGATCATTTTCGCCGTGGCCTCAGGCGCCGCGCCGACGGTCAAGGTTTTTGACAACGCGGGTCAAACGCTAGCACAGATCAGCGCGTACGACAGCAAGTTCACCGGCGGGGTGAGCCTGGCGCTCTCCGATCAGAATGGCGACGGTACCAAGGAACTGCTCACCGCTCCGGGCAAGGGCGCGGCGCCGCAGGTCAAGCGTTTCGATGCCAAACTGAAGTTGCTCGACAGCCTTTTCGCGGGGGCAACGACCTTCACGGGAGGAATCAATCTGAGCTAAGGACCGGAGGGCGCGGTTCTACCCAGCGCCTGTCGACCGAAAGCTTTCTGCGCGCTTCGCTGCGGTGATCAGGCCTTTCTGGCTCCCTGATTGCCGCAGTGCCGGGGCTGACGGCGTGAGATTGGAAAGATGGATCGATGTTCAATAAAATCCCTCAGCAGTTGATCGGGATATACCACTCGATTCTTTCAAAATACAAAAATATTTTTTACGTATTACAGCAGATATTCTTGACGATCGTCAAAATCTTCAGCGGGTCGTGCTTGCTATTATTCTTGAGTTTTGTGCCGCTTTTTGCGGCGGCGCTGCTAAGCGAAGAGGGGGATCGTTTTGGTGTCCGTTTGCTGTCTTCTGTATTGGTTTTTGTTTACTTTTTGGTTGTTATCTTTGTGTACTTGTTTTATTGCTCCATGGCAAAGGATAAGTATGTTATTTTTACTTCCCCAACAAGGTCCATTCTCATGTTCTTGGGCGGAGTGGCCGTCGGGCTTCTGATTTCTGGAATGTTGTCGGTGCTTTACTTCTGGGTGAATGAAGACACCATCGTGTTTTCAGGGCGACGGTTGACCGAGTTCATTCCTTGCTCGATCATGCTGGCATGTTTGTGGGAGTTACTGATCAGGGGAGTGGTCCTGAGCGCGCTGTTAAATTATTTTAACATTCATTTTTGTGTCATTTCCGTTTCTGTTGTGTTTGGACTTTATGCTCGGAATCACGGCGGAAACTTTTTTTATGAAGTCGGTCTATTGGGTCTGATTGGTGGATATATTTTTGTTTATTTTAAGTCTATTTGGCCCGGACTTGGGTTGCAATCTACTCTTTCCGTATTCCCAGGCACAATTTTTCCCGCGAATTTGGTTAGGGCAGAAGATATTTCTTCATTTTTTAGTTCTTTCTATTTTGTGCTTTTTATATCGCGTGTGTTATTTGTAGTATTCAAATCGCCAATGTTCCGGTGGCTTTTTGACAATGAATCTATCCAGGATGCTTCATCAGGAAAAGGACGGCCGGGCTGATTGGCCCGGCCAGATTCCATCGTTGTCAGTCGCTAGTTTTCAGTGGCTGATTCCTCGCCCGCTGAACGCCTCATCCTTTCCCACTTTTGTCGGTCGACCTTATCGGCGTTCCCTGAGCGCCTCCATGAACCATTCCGGAGACATCGCCGGCGGCCGAGAAAGCGGCCTGAGAGAGTGCGCGGTCCAGCAAATGGCGGCGCTTAAAGCCACCGCCGCCCCAATCGCGGTCGCAGAACCCGACCCGCGCGATTCAGTAGCCCCCATCGGTCACCACTCCACCGGTTCGCGTGGACAGCGCCGAAAACGGCGGCCCGGCCGCGTTCACCAGTCCCCGGGTTGGCGCCGCCGTTCCTTCGGAGTCCTGATTGCCAGGGGTCGCATCGCTGTCGCCCCCATCGGAGAGGGACCGCGCCGACCCTTCCGCGAAGGTGAAGTTGCATCCGCCCGTGTGCCCGGACCCATGACCGTAAGGGAGGGCAACAGACGCGCGAAAAAAATAGTCAGAGAAGATCCAGGGGGGAAAGGATCAATACGGTGAAACGAGCGAGATCATGTCAAATAAAAATGGCCCCGGGTTGATCCCCGAGGCCAGTGATTTTCTCAAACATGCCCTACTTTACATCAGAGCAAAAACAGCTTACTTGCCCGCCTCTTCCGGCGCTTTGACAGGGCTGGAGCCCGCGTCAGCGCCGGTGGGGCGGATCGATTCGAAGTACTTCTTGACCATTTGGCGCATACCGAGCGGGATCGGTTCGCCTTCGACGACGGATTCGGTCGCCTTCTTGGCCTTCTCGTATTTCTCCTTGTATTCGCGGCTGGCTTGTTGGCGGGCTTCGGGAGTCGCGGTCGTTTCGACGTCGGAGTCGCCTTCGTCGCCCGGGGTGCCGGTCAACTGGAGGTCATTGCGCTTGCTCGCCAGTTTGGTTTTTTCACCATCGACGTTGCCGCTGATGGCGCGGCCCCAACTGCTGCTAGGGCTATTGGATTTGGTGACTTGTTTGACCCGTGGCCCACCATTGCATTGGCACTGGCACTTACAGTCCTTCAGCTCTTCATTGGCGTCGTTGAGCAGGTCATTGGCCTTGCGGCGCTTGATCGCTCGGTTGACGACCTTCGCGATGTTTTTCGAGGCCTTACCGACTTTGCCGTTGCCGCCTTTAAGGTTATCGGCAAGTTCGCCGACGGCTTCGCTCAGGCTACCTTGGCCGGCATCGCCCATTTGTTTTTGGAGTTGCTTCAGTTTTTCTTCCAGGGCCTTGGCTTCCTTGGGAGTCAGCTTCACTTCGTCAAGCTTTTCCAATTCCTTGGCTGCTTTCTCCATTTTGCCATCTTGGAGAGCCTTGCCCGCCCCTTCAAACGCCTGGGTGGCAGCCAGGGCGGCGCCCAGCGAAGAAAGCTGGCCGTCCATCGCGGCGACGTTCAGCTGATTGGCGAGATTCTGCATTTCGGTTTGCATTTCCGAAAGCTTGGCCAGCGCTTCGCGCTCACTCACGTTGGGTTGATTCAGCTCTTCGACTTTTTCTTCAAGCTTTTTCATCGCTTCTTCGAGCGACTTTTTCTCTTCTTCGGCCTTTTCGTCTTCGCTGTCTTGAGCCGTTTCCGCCAGCTTCTTGTGCAATTCGGCGATCTTAATTTTCAGTTCGGAAGCCGCAGTCGCCACATGCTCGGGCGTCGGTGCTGGCGCCGCCTCAAGGGAGGGAGTGGCAGCAGGCCAGAAGAGCAAACCGGCGGCAACCGCGGTGCCAACGGCGGCCAAGCCCCAGGACCGGGGCGCTTTCATGGGCACCACGGCTTTGGGCTCGACCGTGCCGAGTTTGCCCACGGTATCGGCAATCTGCAATTCGTGCAGTTCGCTCTTGCTCGTTTGATCGACGAAAGCCAGCGCGCTGACGGTTCGATCTTTCAAATCGTAATGAGTATCGACCGCCGCGGCGGCTCCGTGCCAACCGCGTCTGGCCACCAGGCCGTAGCCAAGGCCAAGCAAGGGTCCTGCTGCCAGGGTGCCCACATAAACCCAGGGGGAAAGTTCGAGGCCGAAAGCCAGGCGGCTTACTCCCAGAACCAGGCCGGCCGAAGTTCCGGCCAAAAGGCCGGCAAACGTCGAGCGGAGGGCGAAAAGGGCCTGTTGGCGACCCTTAACAGGTTTCAGAGACGAATAGAGCGCGTCCTTCATCATCGACCTCCACAGGTTCCGAGAGGCAATATGGTTAGATTAACCCACTCTCCAAACAGAAACAAGAACGAAATGCACAATCAAGTAAGATTCGAATAGCTTTTTGGATCTTCAAGAATCAACGCTTCGAGTTCCTTTTCATGGCCGGGCCGCAAATTTCATTTTCATGACAGGCTTGGACCTGCCAAATACCAAGTCGAAGTCGATGCGGCGCAAGGCGACATCGGCCAGGAAGATCACAGCCGCCACCAGAACCAACCAGGGCCAAAGCGGCAATGCGCGCGATGCGGTGCGCTCGTCCGCCGCGAAAATCACTTCCGGCTCCGGCTTGAATTGCCCACCGGAAAGCGTGGAGAGCGACTGCAAAAAGGCCTCATCCGTCGGACGAATGCGTAATTCGTCGTCGTAATTGACGACCAACCCGCGCGTTTGCATCATGGCCGGCGCCGATTTGGACTGCTGCGTCATCTGCACATGGTAGGTGCCCGGTTTGTCCGCGGGGAATTCCCCGGCGTATCGGCCTGGAGCCGTCATCGACATCGCGACTTTCGTTTCGCCCCCCTGAGGATCAAGCAAGGTCAACTCGGTGGTCGCATCATTGAGGAATTTGCCATCGGTTTTCACCGCGTCGAGCGTGACCATCGCCTTGCGGTCTTTCAGATCCATCTGAACGAACACCCCCTTGGCGTCCGATTTCCGCATGGCATGGCGCACAATCTGCGCCCAAAACTTGCTGTACCCGGGCCAGCCCAGCCATTCCGCCGCCCAGCGACTCTTGGCATCGGAGGTGAAAGCAACCGACATACCCAGGCCATACCGCCACCAGGAGAGCAGGGGATCGCCTTTTTCCGAAGTCAGAATCATTTCGCTCGTCGGTTTGGGCCGGGTGGTCACGTAGCCGAGCAAAAACGGTGACTCGTCAAACTTGATATCGGCGAGAACCTGGGTCGGCCGCGAAAGGATGGGGTTGAACGGCTGTTCATTAATGGCCGATTTGCTGGCGGTCACCGTTTCCTTGGCGAAGATTTGCGGGATGTTGGCCGGATCTTCACTGTGGTAATAGCGCCCCCCGCCTACCCGGGCAATTTCTTCGAGCAGTTTGAAATCGCAATCGTCGCCAACCGCCACCGTGCTGCAAGTGATCTTGGCCTGCGCCATCGACTGGGCGATGCCTTCGAAATCGGCCGGTTCGGAAACCCCGTCGGTCAAACAAATCACATGTTTGAGCTTTGCGGGAGTTGAGGCTAAGGCCTCCTTGGCCCCTTCCAGCGGCGGACCCATGACCGTGCCGCCCCCCGCCTCAATCGCGCTGATCTTGTCGATGATTTGCGCCTTGTTGGAGGCGGCCTGAATCTCCGCGATCCAGAAGAGGTCGCCATCGAAGGCAATGACACCCACCTTGTCCTTGGGACCGAGCAACTCCACCGCCGCCTTGGCGGCATCCTTGGCCATTTCGATCTTTTGACCACCCATTGAGCCCGACTTGTCGATGACGAGCACCATGGCCAGGCTTGGCTTCTCCTTCTCTTTTTCGAAGTCGCTACGGACCGGCAGAATCTCCTCGATGGTGGTCTTGTAGTAGCCCCCCAGGCCAAAGGCCTGATCGCCCCCGATCATAACCAGTCCACCGCCCAGATCCTGGACGAAATTGCGAATGAGGAGCATTTGCCGCTGGCTCATCGCCGTGGCGGGCACATTGCTAAGCGCCAATAATTCGTAATTTTGCAAGTCGGAGAGATTGTCCGGAATCCCTTGCGGCGGCCGGATGTCGACCTTAATTCCTTCTTGTTCCAGGGCGAATGCCAGTTGTTTGGCCTGTTTGGGGTCGCTATCGACCAAAAGAACTCGCGGCTTGCCACTGCTATAAACCAATCCCTTGGCGGCATTATTGTCGAGCAAGCGATCCTTAAAGCCCTTGATCCGCGCGGTGAACTCGGCCATCCGTTCGCCGGTGACTTGCTGCCGGAAGCGGAAGCGGTTTTCGCCCGATTTCAATTTCACCTTTTCGGAAACGACCTTGTGCGCTCCGCGGAAAACCTCCACTTCGCCTTCGTCGTCGTGATTGGAGTCGATGATCACCTCGACATAAAATGGTTCCCCTTCGCGCACCTGGGCTGGCACGTTGACACTTGAAACCTGCACTTCGGGGTCCGACCGAGTGGGCAGGGGTACGGAATGGATCGGCACCTTCCCTTTGAGCGCCGTTCGGATCGCATCGCCGGCCGTTTGATTGCCATCGCTTAAAAGCACGATCCGCGGCACATGCGACGGGGGGCAACTCGCGGCGGCCACTTCCAGCGCGGCGGCAATGTTCGTGCCTTGCTGATTGGCGACCGCCGCCAGGCCTCTTTCGGGCACGACCGAACCGGGCTCGGCGGCAAATTTCAAAAACGAATAGCGGTGCGGACCCGCGGCGGCGACCGCGCGATTGAGATAGTCGTCGATTTTTGGTTTTGCTTCTTCGCCGACGCTCAGCGAATCGTCCACCGCGAAGACGACAAACAGATCCTTGGAAGGAGTCCACCACGTCAAGTTGCATAGCGCGAGCACAAGCAGGGTCACGACCACGGTGCGCGTGGCCAGCGACAGGATGCGCTGCCAGCGGCTGAAATCGGTCAAACCTCGCAGATAATACCAGGCGAGCACAGGCAAGGCCAAGAGGCCAAGCAGCATCCAGGGTTGCGTCAATTCCAATGGCATTTCCAAGTTCCCTTGCCAAGGCAGCGGTGATGGATCAACTGATCCAGCGCCGCTGATAGAGGTACCATTCGAGGGCGGCCATGGCCCAGGCGAAGGCGATCAAGTAGTACCAAACCGGTCGTCCCAAAAAGCCCGCCACAAGGCCGGCCGCGTGTGCACTGGACGGATAATCTTCGGGTGCGCGCAGGTCGCTTTCCGCCGCATTCATCAAGTTGACGGCATATTGATCCTTGTCGATGGTCCAGACTCCCACCTGATCAAAGGGACCTACCGTCAGCTTGCCGGCGGGCAACTGTTTTTCCGTGCCATCGGGAGCCTTCAGCGTTGCCTCATTGGCCAGCGTGACCGAGGTGGTCGAACCCGTGGCCAGCGATTCGCGCAGTTCTCCCTGGCCGCCATTAAAGAAGTTCAGCGCATTCATCGCGAGAATGGGGAAAGCGGTGCGGAAGGGCAAATCCCCCATTTCCAGATGCACCGTCAACACGAGCACCTTGCCTTCAGGCCTCTCGATCAGCGCATAAAGCGGATCCCCGCTCACCGCTCCGGCAAGCACCGTGGGCTTGCCCGCCGCCTGCGTGAAGGTCAGCTTTTTCGCTTCGGGCATCAAGATGTTATCGAGGCGCACATGCGCCATGAGCGGCGACTCTTTTTCCTGCTGCGTGACGATGGGACTTTGCAGTTTTTCGCCCACCGTCCACAAATCGCAATCGCTGGCCGGATCGACCACGAGAATCTGTCCGGGAGGCAATTTTGCGGGCACTTCCCGGTGAAATACGGTAATGCCGCCCGCGGCAAACGACTTGGGCATCTCCTTGGACTGAGTTAACTGCACCAGGGGATTGGCTTCGAGCACGCGCTGCAAAAACAAGTTGCCGCTGGGGCTATGCATGTGCGTCGGCTGGGGCAAACGCACCGGCAACACCGCGCGAGCCACGTTGTCGGCGGCCAGGGCGTCGACTAAGGGCACGTCCTCTTTCTCCCCCTTGGTCACCAGTTCCGCGATGAGAAGGCCGCCATCGGCGGTTGTGTTCTCGATCACTTCCGACCATTTTTCGTTCGGCTTCAAATTGAGCGGTTTGATTTCGATCAGGTTGTCGTTGAGCTTGATGGCCAGCCGGATCGGCCCACTTTCTTCGTCGGATTGATTGGTGACCTCGACGAGGATTTCATAACCGATCGGATCGATCGCGCTTCGGCGCGTTTGAAACCGGGTGATCGCGACATTGGGAGTCTTGGCGCCAACCACAATGAATTTGATCTTGTCGGAGGTTTGCAGCTTGGCGAAGTCCGGCGTGCCGCCATCGGTGATGACGACAATTTCCGTCTCTTTACCTGAAGAGGTCGAACTGCCTTCCTTACTGTTCTCCTCTTCCCCCAGGCGTTTGGCCGCGGCGATCGCTTCGGCCAGATGGGTCGGCCCATCGGTCGCGGGGATCGAATCGATGGCTTCGCGCAGGGTTTTTTGATGGCCGGTGATGCCACAGACGACCGTCGGCTGGGTGCCCGCCGAAAGCACTGCCATTTCATCAGTGAAGCGCAATCCCCGAATCACCGCGAGCGCTTCTTCCTTGGCGCGCGTCAGCCGGGTGGGATCGCCATCGGTCGCCTTCATGCTTGCCGAATTATCGATAACAAGCACCAGCCGGCGCGCGTTTTTGGAATCGGAGGTGAGAAAGGGTTCGGCCAGCGAAAAGACGAGCAGCGACAGCAGAAAAAGTTGCACCAACAACGAAACGAGATGGCGCAAACGCTGCCAGATCGATTGCGGTTTTTTCTCATCGAAAATCTGGCGCCAGAAAATCACCGTGGAAACCGGCACGCGTTTCAGCCGGATCTTCAATATGTAAAAGATCACGACCGGAATCGCGAGCAGGGCCCAGACCAAAGCTCCCGGATGCAGGAAACTCATCTCACCGCCCCCGCGACGCGCATCATGCGCAAGATCAGTTCATCGAAGGGAATTTCGGTGCTGCTGCGCGCGCAGCCCAGGTTGTAGTTATTGCAATAGGTGCGAATTTTTTCCTGGAAGTCGTCGAATAGCTGGCGGTATTGCTTCAGGTTCTTTTCGGTGACGGTCACCTTGCGCGTGTCGCCCGATTCGACATCCCACATCTCCACATCGCCCAGCATGCCATCGGGTTCTTTCTCATATTTGTCGTACATTTGCACCACGAACGGCTCGTACTTGCGATGACGCAAAAGATCGAGACCTTTTTCAAATCCGGCCGGATCGTAAAGGTCGCTGACAATCACGACGAGGCCGCGGCGCTGGTCGCGGTGGATGAAGCCGGTGACGACGCGCTCCAGGTCGGTGTCTTCGCCGCTGGCCTCCGCATTTTCAAAGAATTTCAAAAGCGACAGGATGCGCCCCTTGCCGCGCGTCAGCGGGAAATCCCCCAGGATGTCTTTGGAAAACAGGGTGACCGCGATGCGGTCGAGGTCGGCCAGGGCAATGTAGGCCAAGGCCGCGGCGACCTGCCGGGCGAAATCGAATTTCGGGGGATCGCCAAAGGCCATGCTGCGCGACGCATCGACCAGAAAATAGACGTGCAGGTCTTCTTCTTCCTGGAAGCGTTTCAAAAGCAGTTGATTGTGACGCGCGAACAGGTTCCAGTCGATATACCGGAAATCGTCGCCTGGTGTGTAGTCGCGGTGATCGGCGAATTCGATGCCCGATCCCATCGCCATGGTGCGTCTCTGCGCCATGAGCGAGCCGCGAAAGACCCGCTTCGATACGAGCGAAAGGTATTCGAGTTTCTTGAGAAAGTCGGAATCGAAGAGCGGCATGGATGGTCCCTGAACGCTGGACGGATCGTAAGGGAAAAGCGCCCGATGAATCTGAGGATTCCTCAGGCGCATGCGGCAAGCGGCGCGCCTCCTAAGACGCGAGCACCATCGGTTCGGAAACCGTTTTGAGAATCCCCTGAATCACATCGTCGGTTGGAATGCCTTCGGCCTGACCTTCGAAATTGAGAATCAGCCGGTGGCGCAGTGCCATGGGCGCCGCGTAGCGAATGTCGTCGCGAGCCACGTTGAAGCGGCCATCGAGGATCGCCTTGAGCTTGGCGGCGAGGATGATCGCCTGCGCCCCGCGCGGGCTGCTGCCGTAGCGGACATATTTCTTGGTCGCGGCGACCGCAAGTTCATTGTCGGGGTGGGTCGCCATGACAACAGCAATCGCATATCGCTTCACTTCAACGGCGATCGGAATTTGGCGCACCAGGGCCGAAAGCGCCAGAATGCGATCCCCATCGAACGTGTTGGCCGCCTTGCTCACGCTCGACTGCGTCGTGCGGTCAAGGATCGCTTCCATGTCGGCAAAGCGCGGATACTTGACCATCAGTTTGAAAAAGAATCGGTCAAGCTGGGCTTCGGGAAGGGGGTAAGTTCCCTCCATTTCCAGCGGGTTTTGCGTGGCGAGCACGAAGAACGGTTCAGGCAGCTTGTGGGTGACGCCGGCGACTGTGACGCTATGTTCCTGCATCGCTTCCAAAAGCGCCGATTGCGTTTTCGGCGTGGCGCGGTTGATTTCGTCGGCCAGCACGATGTTCGCGAAAAGCGGGCCTTTTTGAAATTCGAACTTTCTCCCTCCGTCGGTCGAATCCATGACGACATTGGTACCGACCAGGTCGGCGGGCATGAGGTCGGGAGTGAATTGCACGCGGGAAAACTTGAGCTTGAGCGCATCGGCAATCGTGCGCACAAGCAAAGTCTTGCCAAGCCCCGGCACGCCTTCAAGCAGCACATGTCCGCCCGCAATTAGAGCGGCCAAGGTCCCCTCGACGATGTCGTCCTGGGCGACGATCACCTTACCGATTTCTTTGCGCAGCGTGAGAAAATCGGCTCGAAACCCTTCGAGCTGTTCCTTGATTGCATCAACACTCATGCAATTCTCCTTGTCCACAAATGTTTCGGATCAACTCAAGCTTAAAAACTTCAAGGACCTTCCAGCCAAATTCTCTATGTAAAAATGCCTCTGCCGCAAATCCTTAGGTGGGATTTGGCAGAAAAAAGAGAACGTATTCTACTTGGGAACGGGCAATGGATCTCTCAGGGTTGCAAAGTCTTCATGAGGAATCCCTTAAAAAGGAAATTCTTAATGAGAAATCTTAGGGAGTCGGCACAATCGCCTTAATTGGATCCTTGCGCCGGAGAGAAAACACCCTTAACATGACCTTGATCCTAAGCATGAACCTAACGAGTCGAAATCGGTTTGTCAAAGGACTAATTCCGATTCGTCATTTTTCCCAGATCCAAAAGGATCCGAGGATATCCGCCAAGATGCTTGCCGAGCCTCCACAAACTTTGGCCCGGATCTCCGCAATGGCGGTCATCACGGGCACCGATCGTGGATGCTTTGCGCATCTCTACGCGGATCGCCTCGCTTGATCCCGTAAGGTTTTTGCCTTGGGTTGAAATTCCAATCAGCGTACCGTTTGAGAGCCCCATTCATGAAACGGCAAAGCTCCTGGGTCGCCTCGGCCCTTCTCGGTGTCGGCACCATCAGCGCATGGACCATCGCGCAATCCCCGAAAAACAAGCCGGACGTCAAGCAACCGCCCAAAGAGAACCCGGCCGCAAGCGACGAGCCGATGGCCGATGTCTCGGAGAGCGATGCCAAGGAAAAGGCGGTCGCCGATCGGTTTCAAAAGGTGCTCGACACGACTCCCCGGCGGGGAACGGCGCTCGATCGCCTCTACGGCTACCATGTCGAACGCGGCTCACTTGAGAAATTGCTGCAAGGCTACGACGAGCGGATCAAGGCTGATCCAAAGGATGGAAAGGCCTGGCTCATCAAGGGGCTGATCGAGTCGCAGCGCGGCAAGGACGCGCTTGCCGTTGCGGCCTACAAGAAGGCCGAGGAACTGCTGCCGGAAAATGCCATCGCTTCTTATTACCTTGGACAATCCCTGGTGCTAGTCGGCCAGCCCGAAGCGGCCGCGCAGGCGTTTGAACGATCGATCACACGCAAGCCCAACCGCAACGATCTACTCGATGTCTTCCAGGCGCTTGGCCGGGTTTATCAGCGATCCCAGCGCCCAGAAAAGGCGCTGGAAACCTGGAACCGCCTGGAAAAACTCTATCCCGACGATGCGCGCGTGCAGGAGCAGATCACCACGACCTTGATCGAAGAGGGACAGTTCGCGCAGGCTCTGCCACGGCTCGTCAAGCTCGCCGCAGCGACCGAAGACAAATACCGCCAGGCGACCTTCCTGATGGATATCGCCGACTTGAAGGTCAAGTTGAAAAAGACTCCCGAAGCGCTTGCTGATTTTGAAAAGCTGCTCTCCGACCTCAATCCAGAAAGCTGGCTTTACCGAGACGTGCGCCGCCGCATCGAGGAGGTGTTTCTCAAAAACGACGACTTGGCCGGCCTGGCCAAGTACTACGAAAAGTGGCTCGAAAAGAATCCCACCGATGTCGAAGCGGTGGCCCGGCTGGCCAAAAACCTGGTGGCCCAGGGCCGCGCTCCGGATGCCCGCGGCTGGCTGGAAAAGGGCATCGTCGCGGCGCCAGGCAATAAATCTCTGCGCCAGGCGTTGATCGATCAATACGCGGCGGAACAAAATTTTACTGCCGCCGCCGGGCAGTACGAAGTGCTCGCCAAGAACGATCCGGGCAACCCCGACATCCTCAGGGATTGGGGGCGCCTGATCATGCGCGACACGGCCAAGCCGGAAGCGGAGCGCAAGGCGGCCGCGGTCGTGATTTGGAAAAAGATTCTCGAAAAGAAGCCGACCGACCCGGTCATCACCTCGCAGGTGGCCGACTTATTGCGCGGCGCGAACATCTCCGACGAGGCGATTGCCCTTTACAAAAAGGCAATCGAGTTGGCCCCCAACGCCGCGCAGTACCGGGAATACCTGGGCGAGTATTACCACAGCTTGAAAAAATCCGAGGAGGCTTTGGCCACCTGGCGCCCCATTGCCGACGGAACCAATCGCAATTCCAAGAACTTGAACCGCCTTGCGGAAGTCTTTGCCGGATTCGGTTACCGCAAGCAAGCGATCGAGGCCATGGCCGAAGCGATCAAGCTTGAAGGCAACGACTTCAGCATGCGCATGGTCATGGCGGAGTTCCTCCATGGCGATAGCCGCAACGACGACGCCTTGAAGGAAATCGATCAAGCGACCAAGCTGATCAGCAATCCCGAAGAAGCCGAAGCCATCCTTTTGGCGCAGATCAAGATTTACCAGGCGATGGAAAAGCTTGGCGACCAGATCGACAGCCTCCAGAAGGAAATCGACGCGGGCAAAGATGCGACCGCCGAGCGGCTATTGCGCCTGGCGCGCTTTTACGAGGCGAACCGGCAAGCGGAGAAGGCGACCGAGACGATTGCCAAGGCCGCGGAAAAAGACCCCAAGAGCGTGCCGGTACTGGTCGCCGCGGCGCGCATGCACGAAGCGGGGGGCAATCTTCTCGCGGCGAGCGAGACGAA
This sequence comes from Gemmataceae bacterium, assembly GCA_965226945.1. Taxonomy (GTDB): domain Bacteria; phylum Planctomycetota; class Planctomycetia; order Gemmatales; family Gemmataceae; genus SYLG01. Next base: position 7,628,666 of record OZ245717.1, read on the forward strand.
TCGGCAGTTGGCTTCGCTGGATCGGCGTTTCCGCAGCGAATATCTGCAGGCGGTGGCGAAGGTCGAACAGCGTCTTGGCCGGCGCGATCAGGCGATGCAAGCAGGGCGCGACCTGTTGGCGGCGTCGCCGGGAAACCCGGAAGTTTACAAATTCTTCGCCGAACTTTGCTTTCAACTGGGCGACGACGAAGAAGGGTTCGAGTCGCTCAGGCGCTCGGTGCGAGCCAACCCCTCCGATCCGGCGGGGCTGATCACTTTGGCCAACTCGTTGGTCGAGAGGTTTCGCCAGGGCGAAGCGATTGAACTGTTCTGGCGCGCCTTCGACAAGACGACCGAACTGGAAGCGCGCCTGGGCCTGATCGACCGGCTGGCCGGACTTTACCTCGAAAACAACCAATTTGACAAGTTGATCGAACGGCTCGAACGCGAGCGGCTCGAGGCGGAAAAGGCGCGCGAATTCACGATGTGCATTGCCCAGGCCTATCAGACCGCGGGCGACCTCGGCACGGCGCGGGCGCAACTGGAACGGCTGCTTACCGAAAACACGCGCGATGCCGGTTTGCTTTCTCAACTGGCCCAGCTTTGCGAAACCGAAGGCGACTTGGCCCTCGCGCTCAAGTATCAACGGCAGCTTGTTGCCGCCGCGCCCAGCAACATCGACCATCAGCTCAAACTGGCGCAGATCCTGACGCGTAGCGGCGGCGCCGACGAGGCCGCGGAGATTTGGGTGAAACTCGTCTCCGGAGACTCGGAACCTCACCGCACCTTGTCCTCGATCGATCAATTGATCAACGCCAACCGCCACGATTCGGCCCTGGCGATCCTGACGCGCTTGCTGGCCCAAAAACCAGGCAACTGGGAGCTGCTTTACCGCGAGGGCGCAGTGCTCATGGCGATGGGAAAGAAAGCCGAGGCGATGAATCGCTTTCAGGCGATCCTGGCGAGCAGGCTACAAGACGACGAACTGGGTGAGCAGGCCAAGAACTCCCAGGCGCAGGCCAAGAAGAAGGCGAAGCTCAACCCCAAGGCCGCGGCGCTTGCTTCGGTCAATAGTTCCCGATTCAGTTACGACGATTCGGCTTACCCCCCGCTTATGCGCAGAATCGGCAGTGTTTACGAAATCCGCCAGGCGGTGGGGATGGAATCGGAGCGTTACTACGGCAATCAGCAGCGCGCCTGGGCACCAAGCGATTTCGGCAGCGCCCGCATGGCTTGCATGGGGTGGCTCTACGAACAGGCCCGCGAAAAGGGAGAACAGGCCGAGTATCAGAAAAAGCTGCGCGCCGCGAAAGATCAGGCGGGGGCCGATCTACGCAACGTGTGGGACTATGCCTATTTTTTGACCCTTCGCAACGATCGTAAAGAAGCGATGGGCACGACGGAGATCCTGGCCAAGAGCTCCGACCCGGCCGGGAGTCTCGCCTACCTGTATGCGCTGACCCTCCGGCAATCGGAAGCGAACCGCTATGCCTCCTCGCGCGGCCGCGACGCCAAGGAGGACCGCACGCCTCCCTTGCCGCCTGAGCAGTTGGCCCAGGCCCTCGTTTGTTTCAACAAGGTGCGCCAAACGCGCCCGGAATGGGCAAACGAAATGGTGAAACCGATTCTCGAAGAATTGAAGCGGGCAAAAAAGGTCGAAGAAGCCAAGGCCATTTACGAGAGCATTCTCAAGGGAGCCGATACGGTTCAGCGTATCCAGGCGGCGATGACCCTCGCCTTGGAGCGTGAAGACCTCCAAGTCGTGCTCAGTTTGTTCGACAAGCTGGAAAAAGTTCAAGGACCGGTGCCGGTCGCCTCGAGGCTTTCCCAACTGCCGACCCGCCAGGCGAGCCAGACGATCGTTACCATCATGGGCCGCAACATGGATGCGAAAAAGCCCGAAGAATCGCGCAAGGTGATGGACCACTACCTGACGATGTCCCGAAAGCAGAATCTTGCCGCGCCGCGGTCGGCCTCGACGACTTCCTCAAGACAATCCGGGCAAGGCTATGTTTACACCTATGCCGGCAAAGGAAACCGGTCGTACAGTTACAAGCAATTGCCGTTTCCCAATCCCAACGAGTATTACGACCAGCCCGCGCTGCAGGTGCTTTATGGCGCCTACGATCTGCATCAGAAAGCCGATCTGGCCAGCGATCTCATCGACCATTTTCGCAAGCAATCCGAAGCGGCAAGCGGCGCTGAAAAGCTCTACTCGCTGCTTGCACTGGGTTACATCAACTGGTGGATGGAGCAGAAGGACGTCGCGCTGAATCTTTTGACCCAGGCCACCCAGGCGGCCCCAAGCGATCACGCCCTCCTCCTGGAAGTCGCCGACCTGCGGGAAAAGAACAACGAATTTGGCGAAGCCCTGAGGCTTGTCGACTCGATCACGCCGCTTGACCATCAGATGATGCTGAAGAGGGAAGAGGCGGCGATGCGGCTCGCCGAACGCACCGGCAATGTCGAAAGAGCGCGCGAAAGCGCCAATCGGCTTTTCGGCATGCGTCTGGACACGGACCGCCAGCTCGAACTTGCGGGGCGGATGCACCAGTTGGGCATGCACGAACTGGCCGAAACGGTGCTTGGCCGGGCTCAACGGCAGGCAGGCAACAAATCGGCGACGCTGCTTCGCCTCATGTCGCAATATCAAAGCCAAAACCAGCTCGACATGGCGGTGCAGATTGCCCGGCAGGTCCTGCGCAAACCGGTCTCGTCGACGCCCAATCCACGCGGCGGCGACGAGGGAGACCCGGGCCGGATGCAGGCGATCACGGTCTTGGCGCGCTCCGGTCAATTGAAGGAGCTGATCGAACGCGCCGAGGCGCAGTTGAAAAGCTCGCCCAATTCGGTGCAGATCCATCAAACCTTGATGGAGTATTACCGCTCGGCCAACGATCGCGAAAAGCAAAAGGCCACCGCGCTGAAAATCGCGCTGCTCAAGCCCGAGGACGCGAAGTTGCGTTTTGCCATGGCCCAGGAACTGCAAAACCTGGGAGATACGAAAAATGCAATCATCCAATATCGCGAGGCGATCAAACGAGACCCGATTCTTTTGCAAAACGGTTACTGGCAACTGGAACAGCTTTTCGTCAGCGGCGGCCAGTACGAAGAGTTGAGCAAAATGCTCGACGAGATCGACCTGCGCAAAATTGGCCAGGCTTATTATGTCGGCAACATGGTCTACAACATGATGCAGTCAGAAAGTTCCCGCCAGATGGGGCTCAAGCTTTTCAAGCGAGCCTGGGAGGCGTTCCCATCGGGCCGTAGCGAGCTGTTGCGTTATGTGTCGCAAGGCCGCATTCCCGATTTTCCCGAGGTGTTCGAATTCCTCAAGGATGGGATTTTGCCACGCGAAGATTCCGAGGGAGATCCCTGGGCTCTGGCCGTCAATGTCACCGGGTACGACGGCGAGGGGCGCCTGCGCACCGCCGTCGGGCAAATGCTCGATATCGCGCGCAAACAGCACCGACTGCCGCAACTGCGCACCGACGTCGAGGCGCTGCTTGCCAAAAAGCCCGACTGGCTGGCCGGTCAGGCGCTGCGGGCCGTGATCGACATTCAAAGCGACCAGAAGGAGCGCGGACTCAAGGATTTTGCCAAAGTCATGGAGCAAAACCGGGGCCGCATCCCCCCGATGGCCTGTTTCGTATTGGCACAGGAACTGGAATATTACGCGGGGGCGGAACCGATCGCCGTGAAGGCACTCGAATCGGCCGCCGAGGATCTGATGAACAGTGACGACTCGGGCCAGACCGAGTTCGAGTACAACCCGGTGCGCCGGCTGGTTTGGTGGTATCAGCAACTGGAGCGGATGGACGATGCGCGGAATTTGATGCGCCGTTATATGCAGGCCGAACCGATCGATCCCGGTTACGGCGGGGGATACTGGCAATACCGGCTGGTCTCGGGCCGGTTGAGTGCGGCGCGCGCCATGGTGGCGCTTGGCGACCCGGTGGAAGCGATTCGCCAATACGGCATCATCATGGAGCGTCCCGAGGACCTTGCGGCCGCCAAGGTCTATTACGGCCAGGGCAGTCAGTTCGAAATGCAGCTTGAAAACGGCCTCAAGGAGGCGATCAAGTCCCTCAATAACGAGACCTTACCTGCGGCAATGGGGGTACTGCTCAAGGCGCGCACCGAGAAGAACAAACCGGCCCTTGACTTGATCTTGACGATCGAATCGGGGGATCTGGCCAAAACGCGCATTTCCAGCGTGTTTTGCTCCGCGCTCAAAGCGGCGTCGAGCAACGAAAATTTGCGCAAGGAGTCGATGAGCAAGCTTGCCGAAATCGCGGTGGCCTATCCCAAAGACCCTTCCGTGCGCGTGGCGTCGGCCTACGCCAAATTTTTGGGCACCGACGAAAAAGCCCAGGCGGCGGCGCTTGATGATCTCGTCAAGCTCCTGGACGAAGCGCCGCTTGAGGTGTTGCCCCCCTTTGCCAAGGCCAATTCGCGCCAGCGCGAGCAAGCCAAGCCTCACCTTGGATTGTGGCTGGTCGCACGCGAGTGCCTCGTTAAAGGGAAAGAAAAACTCCACGAACCGGCGCGCAAAATCGCGGCCCGAGCCTTGGTGGCAGCGCAAAGGCAAAACGAACTGATCATGTCCCAGGCGGTGCTACGCGAATGGGGGCAACTGGAATTCGATTTGGGAGAAACGGCCAAGGGAGAAGAGAAATGGGCGGAGATGCTCAAGATTCTCCTGCCCAAGCCAGCGGCAACGCGTCTGGCAGGCGCACCGGGGGCGGCTCCCATTCCTGGGACAATGGTAAGACCCGCGGCAGGCGTACGTGTTGCCCCGGCGGCGACACCCAGGCCCGCGGCGACGGCACCAGCGGCTCCCGCTCGCCCCGCGACGGCAGTGCCTCCACCCCCGCCTCCGCCAGCGAATGAGGCGCCATTGGCGAGGCCGCAAGTGAGCCGCACGAGCACCGCACCCATCGCCTTGGCGGCAAGAGAGAGTGCTCTGCCGAGCGCGGCGCGGTTGAACGCGATCGCGAGAAGCCTTCCTACTTCGGTTGAATGGCCGCAAACACTCCGCACGCATTCGAGCTACGGCCGAGCCTCCGATTCTCGCCTGGAGTTTGTGCGGTTCCAACAAAAAGCAGCAATGAAAGCGGCGCGGGCACCGTCTTCGTCGGCCGCGATGGCGTTGGCGCCGCCGGGATCGGTCATTACGATCGATAATTTTCAGCCGATCTACGAATATGCGCGCGTGACGGCCGATCGCAAGCTCGGCGGACTTTCGATCAAATCGATGAAGGAGGCGCTCAAGGCCGGTCCGCCCACTGCCGGCAAACAGGAAGATCGCGGCGGCGGTAGCTACTCGGTCACCATGATTAACGGCGTCCAATATTATGTGCGCCAGGACCGGGGAACGCAGCAGACGACGCCCGATGTCGCCCTGGCCAATCTGGTGCCGATGTGGCGCAAAATCGGCGTTCCCGCCCAAGATATCTATGAGGTGCTTCTTCTCGCGGTGATGCCCGATGCCCGTCCCGCCGAAGTGTTTCTCAGCTCGGCCATCCAGCCGACGACGGGGCGCTATTACACCGTAAACGCGAACGGTTCGCTTGTCCCCGCGACGATCGATCCGGTCGAATCGATCGCCATCAAGGATATTTCGAAGCTATTGATCGAAGCGGCTGTTGCCGCAAATAAGACCGACGAGCTTGCCAAGAAGGCAGAGGGCAGGCTGGCCCAGCCGCTGGGCGAACTGCCGGCGATGGTCTTGCTATTCCACCTGGCGCTGGAACAAAAAGACGAATCAAAGGCGGGAGTCCGCCTGGCCGCCCTGGGGCAAAGGCTGAAAAAAGACTCACTGGCCACCACGCGAAGCTATGTCGCGGCGGCGGCAACCGTGGCCCTGGACCGGCCGGCGCTCGAATCGGCCGCGCGGACGATTCTCGCCGATGTTTCGGCCAGTTACAACGCGGCGAACAATATTGGCGAGTCGATCACCATCACCGCTCAGGTTCTGGACCGGCTGTTGGCGAAAAACGATACGGCCGCGGCGAAAAAGCTGCTCGACGGCCTGCGCGATCTGGCCAACAAAACGCATAGCAATGAAGGCGCGATGCGCAACCGCCTCGGCGCCTTGTATCTCAAGGCAGGCTTCATGGAGGAGGCCCTGGGCGAATACGCTTACGCGCTCGATTTCCGAAGCGCTTCCGCCGATCTGCAGCAGCGGGCGGTCAAGGCCGATCCGGTGGGGGATTCGGTGCCTTTGGTGGTCAAAGGCCTGCTCGAAATGCCCGCGCCCAAACGCTATGAACTGCTCAAAACCTGGACGCTTCCCTCGACGAGCCGCAAATCGATCCGCTATTTCGTCGGGCCGATTCCTCAATCGCTGCCTTTGCCTGAATTTGCCAAGCTTCCCCCCTGGCCCAAGGGACCTACGGTGGGAACGGTCAATCTTTTGATCGATGCCGCCCGCGACGCCGGCAAGCTCGAAGAGCTTACAGCGGCGGCCGATCAGGCCATCAAGGACAAGATCGAAAGCTCCGAGATGTTCCGCTTGCTCGTTTATTTGTCCCAGGGGAAAGGCAAGACGATTGAAGCCGATGTCAAAGCCCATCTCGAAGCGCTTCACAAGCGCCTGACCGAAAAGCCGAAGGAATCGGCCTCGGCGATGAGGCGCGTGCGCGGCGAGCAAGGAACCGTTCCCTTCGCTCAAAGCGAGATATGGATCGCCGAACTGGCCCTCAAGGAACCGGCCTTGGCGGCGGCGGCGGAGAAGGTTCTGGCGCCGATGCTGGAAAAAGCGCGGCAATCGCAACTGGGCGTTACGGAAATACAGGCCATGCAAGACCAGATTGCGTTGGCAAAGCTGGCCGCACCTGAGGCCGCAGGGGACTATTTGCCCGCAGGCTGGATCAACCTTTCCAGTGACAGCGCCTGGTTTGCGCAAGATGGCCTTCTGGGCGGGGACGGAAAAGGAAAGAAATCGCAATTGCTATTCGGCTCGCCCGTGGGCGGTACCTTCGAATTCAGCATCGACAGCGCGACTCGGGAAGCGGCCTTTATCGCTTACGGCGGGCTGAAGCTGGCGCCCTTTGGCGGCTCCATCCAATCGACGCTTGGCAGTCAATCCAACCGGGTCGCGGTATCGGGTGAATCCTCGGCGCTCGAAAATCCTGGCCACTTTTACAGGCTGACCGTGAAGGTCTCGCCCAAAAAGCTGGAAATCCTGGTCAATGGCAAGCTCTGGTACGAGGATGTCGATCCGGCCCCCACCAGCCCCTGGATCTTGCTTGAAGGCCAACTGGGCCGCCGGCCAGTCTATCGCAATTTCAAGCTGACTGGCAAACCGGAAGTGCCCGACCAGGTGAAGCTCGTGCAGGGCGATTACCTTGATGGCTGGCACAGTCCTTACACCAGTTCCAGCGCGCCCAATCGCATTCAGCTTCGCCAGGAAGCGGAAATGCGCAAAAAAGGGCTCGACCGATTCGGCCGCAAGTTGACCAATCCGCAGGCTCAAGAGGAGGAGGGGCCCAAGCCGGTTTATGATTGGCAGGCCTTGAATGGCGAATTGCAAGGCCGCAAGCTGGAGGCCGCGGCCGAGCTGGGGGTCAAACCAAGCCACCTGGCTTATCGGCGCCCCATGCTCGAAGGCGATACCTTTTCGTGCGAATTTTTCTATCAACCGGGTGCCGTCCATGTTCACCCTTCGCTTGGCCGATTGGTGTTTCTGCTTGAGCCCGAAGGGGTGCAGTGGTACTGGATCAAGTCGGCGGACGATTCCTGGCTGGGTCTCAAGGACGATAAGGGAGTTGCCGCTCCGGCTGCCTACAGCAAGACGCCAGGCAAATTGCCTCTCAAGACCAACGACTGGAACGCGCTGAAGCTGAGCGTTGCCGGCGGCACATTCAAAGTCGAACTCAATGGAGCCAATATCCAGGAAGGCCCCATCCCCGTGGGTCTGGACCGCGACTTCGGCTTTTTCCACTGGCTCGACCGGACTCAATCCCGCGTGCGCAATGTGGCGCTTGCGGGCAAATGGTCGAAAACTCCGGCGGAGGGTGGGTTCGACACCAAGCCGGTTTCCGCCCAGGTTGCCCGGGCGCGCCGCGACCTGATTGGCGAACGGAACTACACCGAGGCGGCCGAGGGCTTGCTCGCTTCGGCAAAAGCGCTGCCGCCGGCACAGCGGCTGAAAATGCTCGCCGACTGGGTGCTGCCCAACGAAAATCGGCCTGTATTCCAGCTTGGCGGCATGCTGGTGCAGCGCAATGTGCTGGGTGCGGAGCAGGGGAAAGAACTGGCGGCGGGCCGGCGCATCCTGCTTCCTAGCCGATTTGATTCTCCCGTTTTGGAGATGGTGGCTCTGGCCAAGGAAACCAATCAGCTCGCCGAGCTGAAGGCGAAAGTGGCAGGTTACGACGCTGCCAAGTCGACCTCGCTTGCGAAAACCCATCAAACGGCAATCCTCGCCTTGATTGCAATCGCCGAAGGCAATGAAGCCGAGTCGAAAGCCAAGCTTGGCGAATTGAAAAAGGCAGCCGAGGCGATGGCTCCAAGCGCAGCGGGCCATGAGCGCTGGCCGTTGCTCTTGGCGATCTACGGCGCGATCGAAAAACCGGGTCTGGTTCCGTCCGCCTATGAGATTGCGGTGGCGCTCAATCTCAACGTCGAAAAGGCACTGAGCGACAATATCTCGTTCGAAGATCGCGACTGGTGGTTTGCCAACGTCCGGTTCGCCCGCGCCAAGGCGTCGGCCCTGCTCAACCCCGACCTTGCCGGCAGGGCCTTTGGGGATAACGCCGTCTTCAAAAACTGGACCGCCGCCAGCGGTGTCGGCGCCATGAGCCGCAACGGGATTGCCAGCGCTCCTCACTGGCGCCTAAAAGAAGGCGCCCTCATCCATGAACCTGGATTCAACGATTTTGATTATCTTCTTTTCAACACACCCTTGCGCGGCGATTTCAATGTTGCCGCCAAGCTCCATCTGGGGGACTGGAAAGAAGCCAGCGTGCGCTATGGCGGGGTGGAATTGCGACTCGACAGCGATCGCAAAAGTTTCAAACTTGCCCGGCAAGTCAGTGAGCCGGGGATGAAAATGATGATCTCCCCGCCTCTTAAAGATGAAAAGGCCAAGGTCTATGACTTCAAATTGGCCGTTGCGGGGGGCAAGATGAAGTTCTTGATCGACGGCCAGCAAGTCCATGAGGAAACGGTGGGACCGCTTGCCGATCCCTGGCTGGCCATCCGTTGCCCGTTGCACAACACGGGAGTCGTCGAAGGGTTAACCATCACCGGCTCTCCCACCGTGCCTGAGAGCATTAGTCTCACTCTGGGGGGAGATTTCCCCATGTGGCGTAACTATTACGCCTCGGTGCCAGTGGGGCCCGCTGGACGGATGGGGCAAATGGGTTACTCCGCCGGCAACATGCTCATCAAGCGGGGCGAAGAGATGTATGCCGCCGGAGGCAAGCCGCAGCCGAATTTTCAGGACGAATATGGCAACCGCTACGAACAAGGCCAGGAGCGCTTTCCTGAATCGGCTTACTATTACCAACGGCCCATGGCGGAAGATGGCACCATCGAGTATGATTTTTATTACAGCCCAGAAAAAGCGATGGTGCATCCGATGCTCGATCGGCTGGTTTTCCTCCTTGAGCCTGAGGGAGTGAAATTGCATACCTTGACCGACGCTTCTTATGAAAAGAGCCGCATTTCTCCCACGAATGCGGTGGACGAACCCGCCAATCGCCGCGGATCGGGGAAACTCCCCCTCAAGCCCAAGGAATGGAACCGGCTGAAACTGTCCGTCAGCGGCGACACGGTCAAAATCTCGCTCAATGGAACCGAGGTTTACGAAAAGGCGATCGAGCCGACCAATCAGCGCTTTTTCGGCCTGTTTCATTACAGGGATAAGACGGAAGCCCGCGTCCGTTCCATGACCTATGCGGGCCAGTGGCCGAAAAAGGTTCCCGCTTTGGAGTCGTTGTTCGAAGAACGAAAGTGAGGTTGATGATGGGAGGCTCGCTCATTCTCCTGTCGGTGCTCTGTCTGCCAGTGGCGGCAGACAAGCCGCTTTCGTTTCCCGAGCCGACCGAATTTGAAACCCGGCCGGGGTATCTCAAGCAAAACGATGATGCCCTGGCCATTGTCTATTCGCCCGACGGAACGCTCTTGGCCATCGCCGGGGCGGACAAGGCGATCAAGCTTTTTAACCCGGGTTCGGGCAAGCTCATCGCTACCTTGGTCGGGCATACCGACGCGGTGACATCGCTGGCGTTCAATGCCGAGGGGACACAGCTTGTCTCCGGTAGCTACGACCACACCGTTCGGCTCTGGGATGTGGCGAAAAGGAAAGAGCTTTTAAAGGCTTCCGGCCACACCAACGCGGTGTTTGCAGTCGCAATATCAAAAGAAGGAAAGATCCTGCTGAGCGGGGGGGCCGATCGCCTAGTCAAGGCCTTTGACGCCGCCACCGGCAAGGAGCTTGCCAGCCTCGATCACCATCGCGGCTCGGTCAAGGCGATCGCCGTGTCGCCCGACGGCAAGACCTTTGCCACCGGGGCTTCGGATCGAGCGATCAACATCTGGAAGATGGCCGACCGGTCCCTCATTCGGTCTCTCAAGGGGCACACCGGCTTTTTGCGGGCGCTTGCTTATTCGCCTGATGGCACCTTGCTCGCAAGTGCGGCCGAAGACAATACCGCCCGCGTCTGGGATCTAGCCACCGGCGCCGAAAAGTTCCAGCTTCAAGGGCATGGCGATACGGTGACGGGGCTGGCCTGGTCGCCCCGCGGTCAGGTGCTTGCAACCGTCGGCTTCGACAAGTCGCTCAGGCTTTGGGAGACCAAGACGGGCGGCGAACTGGCCAACTTGGAAGAAGGTCACAACGACAGCATTCAGGGGGTGGCCTTTGCCCCCAACGGCAGACAAATCGCGACGGCGGCCGCAGATAAATCAGTAGGCCTTTGGACTGCGGCGTTGCCTCGAATCTTTTCGAACCAGACCACGGCCTTTGTTCCTGGTTCCACCGGAGTCGGGGCTGTTTCACGAGACGGCAGGCTGGTCGCCTCGGTGGAGCCGAAGTTTCTGATTACCATTCGCGAGGCGGAATCGAAGCGCGTCATTTCGACTTTGAAAGGTCACAAGGCGGCGATTCCCCAGGTCGTCTTTTCTGCCGATGGCAGCAAGCTGGTCAGCGTCAGTCGCGACCGCTCAGGCATTCTCTGGGATGTTGCGACGGGCAAACAGCTCACGCTGATCGATGGCCACCGTGGCCTCGTACTGTCGGCGGCGTTTAGCGCCGATGGCAAGACCCTGGCCACGGGCGGTTCCGACAAACGGATCTTGCTTTATGATTTCCCCGCCGCTTCCCAAAAAGTCGAGCTTCGCGAACGGCGGGTTTTGGAAGGACATAAGGGGCCGATCGTTTCGCTCTGCTTTTCGGCCGATGGCAAGTGGATCGCCAGTACGGCCGCGGCTACCACCAAGACCGGTCCTGGGGAGCTGAAGATCTGGAATGCGGGCGATGGGACGCTTCATAGCGAATTCAGCGAAGCGAAAAACGATATTCTTACGGCCGCGTTTCATCCCAAGCTGCCGATTCTCGCGGCCGGCGGCGCCGAACCCGGATTGCGGGTTTATGATCTGGCTACCAAGAAATTGATCGCCCTGCGACCCGCTCAAACAAGCATCACTTCGCTGGCATTTACCTCCGATGGCTCGCAACTGATCAGTGGATCGGCCAACGCCTCGATTCTGGCATGGGACACCGAATCCTGGCTCGAACAGGCTCGTCTCATTGGCCCAAGATCCGGTGCCGTTTCCGCACTTTTCGCATCGCAAAAGGACAAGGAGTTTGCCGTCACCGCGCTCGGTATCGATTCGGCGCGCGTGTTTTCGATGACGCGGGCCACGATCAGCGGTTTCAAAATGCCAGGCCATGAAAGCTGGGTTTCCTGCATGGCCATGACTCCCGACGGCAGCAAACTGATCACCGGTAGCTGGGACGGGACGGTGCGCGTCTGGGACCCGTATGAGGGGAAGGAAAAAGAGAATTTGGAGTCGCACGAATCGAAGATCTATGCGCTCGCTCTTGATGCGTCCGGCAAACGGGCCGCGTCGGCGGGGGGCGAAGGAGAGGTGTTCGTTTGGAATCTTGAAGCCAATGAGCAGATCTGCAAGTTAGAAGGGCACAAGGACAATGTGCAGGGAATTGCATTCCTGGCCGACGGCAGGCGGCTCGTAACCGCGGGCCAGGATAAAACAGTGCGGGTTTGGGACATTGCGGAAGCTAAGGAACTGTTTCAGTTCAAGGTTCCCTTCGAAGTGCAGACTCTGGCCTTGATGGGCAAATCCGAGAAAGTCTTGCTCAGTGGAGAAAAATCGGGCGACATTGTCGTGTATGATTTGTCAACGAAAAAAGAGGTCTCCCGACTCAAGGGACACAAGAGCATGGTCTGGGCGCTTGACCTATCCCCCGACGGCAAGCGTTTACTCAGCGGTTCGGACGACCGGACGATTCGCCTTTGGGAATTGGCCAGTGGCAGGGAGATCCGCAAAATCGATGCTCATGGCGGCTATGTTCGCGGGGTGCGGTTTTTTCAAGATGGCAAGCGCGCCGCTTCCGTCGGTTATGATCATGTCAACCGGATTTGGGATCTGGACACGGGGCGGTCGCTGGCCGCCTTCGAGGCTCACCCTCGCGCGGCCTTGAGCGTCGCGGTGACACCCGATGGCAAAATGATTTTTTCCGGCAGCGCCGATTCCAACATCGTCCGTTTTCCCTGGACGGGTGAAATTCCGGAGGCTCCCAAAAAGCGGGTGATCGGTCGGCTTCTCCGACGTGATTCACCGTTTGTGCCGCCATTCGTTAGCGTCATTAGCGCCGATGCCGGAGATCGACCACGCGACGCCATATCGCGGAGCACGGAAGTGATTTCGCGCAATCAAAACGGATCCTTCAAATCAGGAAGGGGGTCGTGATGAATTCCCTTGCGTTTGTGGCGTTGCTTTCGGCCTGTTTACACGCTGACCCGGTTTCCAAACCGGCTGGAAAACCCAGCGCTCCCGTACCCGTTGCCGATGCTCAAGCCCTGGCCAGCCGCATCGATCGCCTGATTCGGGACGCCCTGGCTTCGGCCAAAGTCGCTTCGGCGCCTCAAAGCGATGACGCCACGTTTTTTCGGCGCATTCACCTGGTACTTGCCGGCAGGCCGGCGACGCCTGAATCTTTAACCAAATTTCTGGCAGATCCCGATCCGCGCAAGCGGGCGAAGTCGATCGAGGGCCTGCTTGCTTCCAAGGACAGCACCGAACATTTTGTCGGCATCTGGCGCGGTTGGTTGATTCCCGAGGCCGACACCAACGCAGACATCGCGGGCAATGTGCCCGCCTTCGAATTTTGGTTGCGCGAAAAACTGAGCAAGCGCACCCCCTACGATCAATTCGTCAAGGAACTACTCACCGTTTCGATGAATAACCGCCTGGCCATGAATCGGCCAGCCGACGGCGAAGGCGCTGCCGCCGCTGCCAATCCTCTCGCCTGGTACTTGGCAAAAGAAGCCAAGCCCGAAAACCTGGCCGCGGCCGCCTCACGCACTTTCCTGGGTTTGCAATTGGAATGCGCCCAGTGCCACGACCACCCCACCGCCAAATGGTCGCGCGATCAATTTTGGGGCACGGCCGCCTTTTTTGGCGGCATCGAACGCGCAGGGGGTAACGGACTGCGTGAAGTGCTCGAGCGGCGCGAAATGGCGATTCCCAGCGCTTTTCGGACGGTGCAGGCGACCTTCCTCGACGATCGCGAGCCGGTCTGGCGCTACAAGCAAAGCGCGCGGGTCGCCTTTGCCGACTGGGTCATCGCCAAGGACAATCCCTTCTTCGCCAAGGCGGCGGTCAACCGGATCTGGGGCTACGTCTTCGGTGTCGGCCTGGTCGATCCCATCGATGCCTTCGACGACAAAAACCCGGCAAGCCACCCGGAACTGCTCGACGAGCTGGCCCGTTCTTTCGTCGCCGCCAACTACGATTTGCGCTACCTCATCGAAGCGATCGTTCTGACCGAAGCCTTTCAGCGTTCCAGCGTCCTGTCCTATCCCGGCCAGGAAGATGCACGCAAGTATGCTCGCTTCCCCATGCAGGGGCAATCTCCGGAGCAACTTGCCGCGGGGTTAACCCTGCTCCTGGGACCCAAACCGGAGAAGAAGGTCGATCCGAGGCAACCGGTCCCGCCGGAAACGGCCGGACCGAGCAAGGAGTTTCGGGAGACCTTTGCGCTCGGCGGCAAACGCACCGAAAGTCAAACCACGATCTTGCAAGCGCTCGCCTTGATGAATGGCACCCAGACGGCGGAAGCGCTGGATTTGCTCTCTTCGAAACTCTACCGCGAGTCGCTTGATGCCAAGGTGCCGCTGCCTGAACGGATCGACCGGATTTATCTCGCCGTGCTCAACCGCAAGATCAAACCCGACGAGCTCGCCAAGGTGATCGCCTATGTGGCCGCGGGCAAGGAAAAAGAGCGCATTGCCGATCTGCTTTGGGCGTTGCTTAACAGCCTGGAATTTCGCACGATTCATTAGTACTTGCCGGCAGGTGGTTTTTTGTCCCGGGAGAAAAAGTCCATGAACGCTTTGCATCGTCGTGACGCCATGAAGCTCGGCATGGGCAGCCTCGCCTTTTCGATGTCGGGATGGCTTGGCAGGCTTGCCGCGGAAGGTGCCAAAAGATCAGACCGCAAGCGCTCCTGCATCCTGCTGTGGATGTCGGGCGGTCCCTCGACCATTGATCTCTGGGATTTGAAGCCGGGGCAAGTCAACGGCGGCCCGTCGAAAGAGATCGCCACGGCGGTGCCCGGAATCAAGATTTCCGAAAACCTACCCAAGATGGCGGCGCGGATGAAGGACCTGGCCATCGTGCGCTCCATGACGACCAAGGAAGGGGATCATGGCCGGGCCACCTATCTGCTGCGCACCGGCAACCTGCCTCAGGGGGCCATCGAGTTTCCGGCCCTGGGTGCGCTCGTCGCCAAGGAATTGCAATCGGGGTCGGATCTGCCGCCCTTTGTCAGTATCGCACCCCAGCGGGCTTTGTCGCAAAATGCCTTTGGCTCGGGCTTCCTGGGGCCGCAATTGGCGCCCCTCATCGTTGCCGATGGGGCGTCCCCGCGCGGCCCGGCCGCCGAAACCGACGCCCTGCTCAGGGTGCGCAATCTTGACCGGCAGGCAGGAATCGTCGCCAATCGGGCCAGCGACCGCTTGTCACTAATGCAGAGCCTCGAAGGCGATTTTCTTTCGGGCCATGCGGGAGTCACCGCCGAGAGCCATCGCGTGGCCTACGAGAGCGCCCTGCGCATGATGAAACCCGACACGGCCAAAGCGTTTGATCTGAAGGAAGAGAAGGCGGAATTGCGTGATCGCTATGGCCGCAATGTCTTTGGTCAGGGCTGCTTGCTCGCGCGCAGACTCGTGGAACGGGGCGTGCCCTTTGTCGAAGTCACGCTCGATGGCTGGGACACTCATGTGCAGAATTTCGATGCGGTCAAGGCACTGGCCGGCATTCTCGATCCGGCTTGGTCCACCCTGATGGCCGATCTCTCCGATCGCGGACTTCTGGATTCGACCACAATCGTCTGGATGGGAGAGTTTGGGCGCACGCCCAAGATCAATCAACAAAAAGGTCGCGATCATTTCCCCGATGCCTTTAGCGCCGTGCTGGCGGGCGGCGGCATCAAAGGCGGTCAGGTGGTCGGCACGACGAGCAAGGACGGCACCAAGGTCCAAGAACGACCGACCGGCGTGCCCGATTTGCTGGCAACCGTCTGCCATGGGCTCGGAATCGATCCAACCAAGCAGAATCCTTCCAATGTGAATCGCCCGATTCGCATCGTGGCTTCGACAGCAAAGCCACTCATGGATCTTGTGCGGACCTAAACAGCGCGCTGCCAAGGTCCAATCGACCAGGGATTGCCCGGGAAACAAGTCATCGGACTCACGCTTGGTCCTGCTGTTTCATCATTCTCGATGCAAGCTCGTTACGGCCCAATTTGGAGTGGATCCGAGCAAATAGATAACGCTTCGTGGGGTTGGTTTCGTCTTCGTCGTTGCCCGTGTTCGGCGACCAGGGCGAATAAGCTTGCCGTAAGGTGCGCAGCGCCAGCGACGGATTGTGATCGGCCATCCAGAGAAGTAATTCGGCGGCATGGTCGTTGGCGAACCCATTCTTTTTGATTTCCGGAGCCAACGTTGCCAGCACATATTTCTTGAACATTTTTTCCGCCCAGTCATCGAGACCCGCTTTGCGAGCGAGTAGGACAATTCCCCACCAGTGCTGGGCCCGGTCAGGTTTGGGGAAAGCAGCTTCAATCGGTGCATAAAGCAAGCGCATCTTTTCCTCGCCCAGCGCGAATACCAGCTCGGCGACATTTCCGTCGAGCAACCAGACTTTCAGGAAATCGGGCAGGGCAATGGGGCGGATCTGTTCCTCAAAACACTCAACAAAATTCTCAGGCGACACTTCGGCCAACCGCATGGCGAGGAACTCGAGGTTGTCAAAGGGAGACTCGGGCTCGCCAAGCTTGCAAGGTGGATCGGCGTACCACGATTTCGCCACCAAGGGCGGGACTTCGCCCGATCGAGTGATCACCGTTCCCATCTTCGCGGCGAGGTCCTGCGCGATCTGGGCAACGATCTTGTCCCACTCGATCGTCGCATCATGGCTGTAGGCTTGAAAAGTTTGAAGCCATCCTCTTTCGGTCAAGGCGAGCAAACAACGCCCGATCACCGTCCCCTTGAGGTTTTTCGCGAACAGGACATGCTTGTTCACATCGACAAAATTCGTCACGGTCGAATAGAAGTTGCAGCCTTCAAAGCCCAGGCAGGTCTTGAAATATTCGCCCATGCGAAAAACCTCAAGCGGGTCGCGCGCAAAGGAGATTTCGAGCGTTTGGCCGCCCGGCCCCTGCACCGTTCGGGGCAACGGCGGGTCCACCCAGGGGGCGATATCGATTCCTTGCGCTTGCAAACGGGAAAGATACGCCCGATTCTCCGGTTCGTCAGCGAAATCCCAGGGGGGCGGTCCGCACCGCTTCGCAAGAATCTTGAGGCCCAGGCGCTTGCTCGGCTCGTCAAGCTTGAGAATCTGTGCGAGTAGTCGTCGATTCTCGGAATTTTCCAGCCACGGCGGGGGCGTGGATAGGCCGAGCATGCGGCACACTTCGGCTTGCAGCAGGCCGTCGAAATGATCGAGCCAGAATTCGTAGAGAAGTTGAGCATGGGCCGCCTCCAACTTCTGGGCCAAATTGGCCATGCGCTTGGCGCTGACAGTGGCGGGGTGGGTCAGGCGCTTTTTCAGGTTTTCCAGCCGCTTGGCCAGGGCCTGTTTGTTACCCACGGATTCGGACTCCCCCGCCGTGTTTGCTGCCAGAATCGGAGTCAATTTTTGGATTTCGCCGTCGATTTTTTCCTTGGAGGGAAAGGTCGCTTCCAGGATGTTTTCGGCAGCCTTTTTGCCCGAAGGGGCATCGCTGCCTGGGAAAGTCAATGAAGCGAGTTTTCTTAATGGCGCTGCCAGTTCCGCGGGATAGACGCCGATCCAGGCGCTGGCGGCCGGGCTGGGCTGGGAGCGCCTGGGGTACGGCAAGTTTTTGATCAGTTGGGAGACATCGTAGGCGGTCCGGGCAAGACGACGGAGCTGCTCAAAGGTGAGATCCTTCCCCCAATCGCGCAGATCGTTTTCCAGATGATGACGGCGCACTTGATCGAGGAAGCAATCCAACGCGATCGCATCGGGCGCGCGGTGACTGCCGTTATCCAGATCGAACAGAACATCTCGCGATTTCTCGGCGCTCAATCCGAGGAGCCGAAGCCGGATCAGAACTCGCAAAGAAAGGTGGCTGCTCCAACCGATGATCTTGATCGCCGCGAAGTCGAATTGCCGCAAAAAAGGATCGGTTTTCTCCAAGTCGCAATGAAACCAGATGATGGCGTTCGCGGCCACCTTGAGTGCATTGGCCATCCCCCTCGGTTCGATTCGATCCGAAGACAAAAATGAAAGCGACGAGAAGTAGGCATTCCAAAACTTCTTCGGCGAGGGAGGGGAATCGGCCTCGTCAAGCGCATCCAGGCCGATTTCGATCAGATCTCCATAAGCACCGTTTTTCGCAATCTTCTCAAGCGCCAATCGGTAGGAGTCATTGCCTTGTTGCTTTTTTACGGCGGCATTCAAATATTCCAGTATTTTGATGAGATTGATATCGTTGAAATGATACAAGTTGCAGAGTTTGACCAAACCTCGCACCAGGGCGGATTCGCCGGGGATCGTCTCCTGAAGCGGCTCCCAGATGGCGATCGCTTCCGTGAAGCGGTCCAGGTAGCGATCGAGTGGCGCGTGCTTGACCTCCCAGATCTCTGACCAGTTGGTCGCGAAGGGTGGGGTCGGGGGAATTTGCGTCTGCAGATTTTGCAAATGAGCGATCAAACCGCTCAGATGGGAGGGCGGGGCACTGAGGATCTTTTCTGGGGAAAGACTCAGGATTTTTTCCGCGCGCGCTACGCTCGGGCCAAATTCCTTCCAGAAGTTCTTCCATTCGTTGAATTGCGAAGGCTCGGCGATGATCCCGAAGAGCCGCAATTCCGCCTGCCGCTTTTCTTGGTCGAGGCCGACGAGCCGAGTCAAAAACTTGCAGGCGATCGATTCAAGCGGACAGGTTGGCCGGGGATGTTCGTCGCCGAACCTACCGGGTAATGGTTGTTCTTGTCTGGTTTTTCTCTTTGGTTTTTGCAGGAGCAAAAGCGGTTCGATTCCTTGCAGGGTCGTGACCGCGTGCGCCACATAAGAGTTCAGGCTGTAAAGCGGCAGGGTATGAAGGCTTTCATCGGTGAGTAAGTGCAACAGCGCAGTTGCAGCGGATCCGCCCCCTTCGGCATGAAGCAAGACCCATTGCACGGCGCCAATCAGGCCGTGGGTGCCTGTGCGAGCTGCAAGAAAACGATCGAGCGTTTCGGCATGGCCAAGAACTGGTTCCAATAGCGAGGCACTCAAGCCGGGCTCAAGACACCCCATCCAGAGCGCCGCGTTGAGAAGTCGCGTTAGTCTGGGCCAGGTGGTCAGGAATTTCTGGTAGTGGGACCGCCTGGATTTGAGCGACGGCATCGTTGCCAGGGGCGAATAATGATCGAGCGGCTGCCCGTCATGGATCACCGCCTTCAGGGACTTCAACACGAGCGCGGCCGAGGCGAGCCACTCAAATGGGTTGTCGAAGAGTTCCTCCAGGTCGGCTTCGTGTTGCGAGGAGAGGGTGGTCAGCGCCATTTGCATGCGTTGCAAGTGGCTGCGCTCCACTCGCACCCGCATGGCGGCGAGGCTCGATTCATTCCCAATTAAGATCCATTCAATACCGCCCGGTTGGGATTCGACCGGGAATCCTCGCAACCAGCCGAGTCCCGAGCGCAGGTACATTTGCGCCCGGCTCTTTCCCGACCTCAACGCGCGGCGGTTTTTTTCGTCTGGTCGCATCGATGAATCAATCCGCCGCGGATCTCGATAGTTGGGTTACTTTGATTTCCCCCTTGAAGGCAGAGATTTCACAACTCCATGTCCCATCGAGTCGGAATGATCTCCTCCCGGGTCGCCATCCATTCTAACGAGTGCGGGCAGAGCCTGCTCCCGCCCAGATTGCGCAGGGGTGTCGATTTTCATGGAGATGGAGAGTTTCGTTGCCACCGCGCAACCTATTGAGCCTGGTTTGGCTTGGGAAAAAGTCGGGAAAGGCCCAGCGTGGCCCAGGACGATGCGGCGCAGGTGATCGGTGTCAAATTCTTCGATCCACCAGGTTCGCCGTTGGGCGTCGAGCGCGAGGTCATCGGCCAACTGCCGTCTGGTTTTTGCGTGCTGATGAGAAAATCGATGGCTGGTTTTAGCTCTGGTTTTTTGGCCGTGAAGCCCGCGTAAGACAGTACGTACAAAGTCTGGCCCGTGGCAAACGCGTCGGCGGGAAGCCCGGGTAATTGTCCCCAGCCGCCGTTGGGATGCTGTCGGGCAAACAGGCTGACTATCAGCGGTTCGAGTTCCTTGCGCGGCTTGCCTGCGCGCAACTCCATAAGCAGGTGGAAAACCTGATCTTGCTGGCTGTCGGACAACTTGGCTTTTTCCAACCAGGCGAGCCCCTTTTTCAAGGCGGTTCGGTGTGCGTCGGTAAGCTCTTCGGCCGGAGCGTCTTGCAGTGCCATCAGGATCCAGACCGCGTCCGTGGTCTGAAATTCATTGATGGGAGGCCGGCGCAAATTGGCAAAAAAGTCCCAGGAACCGTCCGGCTTTTGCTTTTTGACAATCTCGTCGGCGATGAATTTGAGGCTCTGCTTTTGGCCGGCGCTGACAACACCCGCAGATCGGGCGCCCACCGCCATGAAGGGCAAGCCGATATTGAGACCCTGGCCGCTTGGGCGCGGATCGGGCGTGTCGCCGGGGCCATTGATCATTTTCGCGGCGATCATCTTTTCGTTGCTGCCGATCATCGTTTCCAGCAGTTCGGCGGTGTATTTCTTGTCGATGGCGTAGCCCTGGCGCGCCGCCTCACCCAAGGCCCAAAGCGCCATCGGTGCATGATGGCAGGTGGCGCATTTGCGCGACTTGAGCCACGATTCACTTTCGGTCTTGAGGTAACCGATCGCCAACTCGATGGACCTGTCGATTGACTTTTCCGCTTTGGCAGAGGCATTGGGCGCAGCCTTCATCGGATCGGCAGCGCGTAGCGCCATCGACCAAAATGGCGCCAAACAAAGAAGAGCCAGCCGGACCCAGGACCGAGAGGAAGTTGCCATGATGGAATTTCCGCCAGGAAATCGGGAGAAGGAGGGAGGCATGAGCAAGCAGGCAGGAGGCGTGGCTATCATTTTAGGGTAAGAACATTGCGCACGCAACCTCCGTTGTTCGGAGTAGTTAACGGAATCGGAACGGTGAAGGACGAGTTGCCTCTTTCGTTGCCGCGCTGCAATTTCCTTAGGTCGTTCGATCGGATATGATTTCCCTATGCTCGCTTTGCATCACCCGCCTTCCTCGTTCCCGATGCGTGGCTTGGTCCTGACGCTCGGGTCAGCCGTAACGCTATTCCTTCTGACGGGTTCTCACCTGGTCGCCGCCGACTCTTCCCGAGCCGACCTGGAAAAGACCTACCGGGACAGCGTTCGTCCGTTCATTGAGACCTATTGCATCGCATGTCATGGCAACGGCAAAACCCGCGGAGGGCTCGATCTGGCGCCTTTCACAACCGTGGAAGCCGTGGCCAAGGATTTCCCCCATTGGGTTGCTGTTCTCGAACAACTCAAATCGCAAGAAATGCCTCCGCCTGAGGCAAAAAAACAACCCTCGAAAGAAGCGCGCGACCGGACGATTACCTGGATCGAGGCCTTTCGCAAAAGCGAAGCAAAGCGCACCGCCGGAGACCCGGGACTGGTGCTCGCGCGACGTCTAAGCCATGCCGAATACGACAATACGATCCGTGACTTGACGGGTGTGGACTTGCACCCCGCGCGTGAGTTTCCCGTGGATCCGGCCAACGAGACGGGATTCGACAATAGCGGCGAATCGCTGGCGATGTCGCCCGCGCTTGTGAGCAAATACCTCGCGGCCAATCGGCTCATCGCCGATCACCTGGTGTTTCAACCCGATGGCTTTCGCTTCGCACCCTATCCAGTGCTCACCGACACCGATAAGGACAAATACGCCGTTCGGCGCATCGTCGACTTTTATCTGGCGCAACCCACCGACCTGGCGAGCTACTTTCAAGCCGCCTGGGAACACCGCCGCCGCGCCGCCCTGGGGCGAGCAAACTCAACTCTTGCCGAAACCGCCAAGTTAGCCGGCGTTAGTCCGCGCTATTTGCCCCTGATCTGGGACCTCCTGGAAGGCGGTCAGGACGATTACGGCCCCGTCGCCGCGCTGCGGTCGCTTTGGAGAAAGCTGCCCGCACCGACAATGGAGGTCCAAGTGTCCTCCACCAAGAGGCAAGTACGGCAGGCCTGCGTCGCGATGCGCGATCAGGTCAGGACCTGGCGCGAAACGATGAAACCGGAGGTGCCGAACCTCTTTGTGCGCGGCATGAACCGGGGCGCCCAGGCACTGGTGCTCTGGAAGGATCGGCAAATGGCCGCCAATCGCCGCACCTTCCGCGCAGGCGCATTGGAACGGCAACCGAATGAGTGGGGCGCCGAGGAATCGCAAACTCCTTTCTTCACCGTTCCCAAGAACGAGAAAGATCGTGCATCCTTTGAGGTAGCATGCAAGCGGTTTTGCGCGGTCATCCCCGATGCCTTCTACATTTCGGAGCGCGGCCGAGTTTTCCTCGATCCCAAGGAGGACCAGCATAACACCGGCCGCCTGCTGAGCGCCGGCTTTCACAATCAGATGGGTTACTTTCGCGACGATCAGCCCCTTTGTGAGCTGATTCTTGACGATGCCGGCAAGCAAATCCTCGACAAGCTCTGGCTTGATTTCGAATTCGCCAGCAACCTACCCCTACGGATGCACTCGGGATTGGTTTGGTTTGAGCGTTCCGAATCGAGCTTTCTAAGCGACAAGGAGTTCGATTTCGCCCGGGCCGAAGACAAGGACGTGACGTCACCCGCGAAGTTCAAAAAGTTTGCCGAACTGTATGTGGCGAAAACGCGCCGCACTTCCAAACACGACCAAACCATCAAGGCGATCGAAGAGCATTTCCCGCAAAGCGAGGCGAATATTCGCCGAATTGAGAAGAGCCGGATCGCCGCCGAGCCGGCCCACTTGCAAGCGCTCAACGATTTCGCCGCTCGGGCCTTTCGCCGGCCACTGACTTCCACGGAAACGGCCCAGATCACCGCGTTCTATCAGGCCTCTCGCCAGCAAGATGGCCTTGGCCATGAAGATGCCGTGCGCGACACGCTGGTCAGTATTCTCATGATGCCCCAGTTTTGCTTCCGCGCCGACCTGCCGAAACCAGCGGAATCTCGAGCAGAAGCGGGAAACGTCGCCCCCTTGAGCGACGAAGCGCTTGCCAGCCGCCTGAGCTATTTCCTCTGGTCGAGCACCCCCGATCGCGAGCTCCTCGACTTGGCCGCGAAGGGGCAATTGCACCGCCCCGAAATTCTCCAAGGGCAAGCACGGCGAATGCTCAGCGATCGCCGCGTCGAAACGGGTCTGGCCACGCAATTTGGCGGCAACTGGCTCGATTTTCGCCGCTTTTTTGAACACAACGCGGTCGATCGTAGTCGGTTCCCCTCGTTCGATAACGACCTGCGCGAAGCCATGTATCAAGAGCCGGTCCACTTCCTGCTCGACATCTTTCAAAATGACCGCTCGGTGCTCGATTTCCTCGGCGCAAAACACACCTTCGTGAATGCGACCTTGGCCAAACATTATGGGATGGAGCGTTCGATCAAGGGCAAAGACTGGGTGCGCGTCGAAGACGCCGATCAGTACGGCCGCGGCGGTTTGCTGCCGATGGCGGTCTTCATGACCAAGAATGCGCCGGGACTACGCACGAGCCCGGTCAAGCGCGGTTACTGGGTGGTCACCAAATTGCTGGGCGAGCGCATTCCCGCGCCACCGCCCAATGTGCCGGAATTACCCGCCGACGAGAAGAAGCTGGCAGGTAAAACCCTGCGCGAAACGCTGGCCACGCATCGCGAAGACAAAAGCTGCGCGGCCTGCCATGCCCGCTTCGATTCCTTCGGCCTGGCCTTCGAGGGATTTGGCCCCATTGGCGAAAAACGCTCGGTCGATCTCGCAGGACAGGCGATCGATACGCTCGTCAGTTTTCCGGGTGGATCCGAAGGCGACGGTTTACCGGGATTGCGCCAGTTCCTGATGCAAAAGCGCGGTGGCGATTTTCTCGATAACCTTTGCCGCAAATTGCTTGCCTACGCGCTGGGGCGCGGGCTGCAACTTTCCGATGAAGAAACGATCGCCGTGATGCGCGCCCGCTTGAGCGAAAAGGATCATCGCTTCAGCGTGCTGGTCGAAACGATCGTGCAAAGTCCCCAGTTTTTGAACGCTCGCACCCCGCAAGCCACCGAATCCGCCCGCTCCCAGTGAGATCACCCACCATGTCCCCTTCCATCAAAACCAGCTCGAAACCGTCTCAACAAGAAACGAACCGGACTCCATCGCGCCGGATGGTGCTGCGTGGAGCCGGCGTGGCGATCGCCTTGCCCTGGCTGGAATCGATTCCGGTCTGGGGCGCGGTTGACGCCCAAGGGGGCCCCAAATCGCCTACGGTCCTTCCCAAGAGATTTGCCGCGCTCTTCATGGGCAACGGCATCAATGGCAAGCACTGGTGGGGCAAGGGAAGCGGGGCCGACCTGGAGCTTGGCAAATGCCTGGAGCCGCTCACCCCGCTCAAATCGAAGGTGAACGTCGTTCACGGCCTGTTCAACAAGGCGGCGAACGGCGTCGGGATTCACCCCGGTCAGACCGGCAACATTCTTTCGGGCGCCAGCCTGCAAAAAGGGGCCGAGCTGAAGGGGGGAATCAGCATTGATCAGGTTCTCGCCAACGAGATCGGCAAGCAGACGGTGCAGCCGAGCATGGTCCTGGGCTGCGAACAACCGACCACCGGCTATCACGAATCGAATTTCTCACTCGCCTATAGCTCCCATATCTCCTGGCAGAACGCGACCTCGCCCGTGCCGATGGAGGCGTATCCCTCGCTGGCCTTCGACACCTTGTTCGACAACCGTTCCAGCCAGCGCACCAAGAGCATTCTGGATCGGGTCATGGGGCAGACCGAAAGTCTTGGCCGCAAGTTGAGCTCGTCGGATAAAGCGAAACTCGACGAATACCTGACCAGCGTGCGCGAGGTGGAGAAGCGGATCGATCCCAGTCGTTTAGCCAAACGCACAAGCGACGCCGTGGCCAAGGAACGCGGGCCCGCCGCAGCGATCGCCATGCCGCGCCCGGCCAACGGACTGCCGGAAGATTTGCGCGAGCACATGAAGCTGATGTGCGACCTGATCGCCCTCGGCTTCCAGACCGACAAAACCCGCGTCGCCACCCTGCTTTTTAGCCGCGACCTCTCAGGCCTGACTTACCCCTTCCTGGGCGTGCGCACCGCCCATCACCCCGCCTCGCATGATGACCTCGGTGAGGAATACGAAAAGATCACGACCTACCATGTCAGCCAGCTCGCCTACCTGGCCAAGCGGCTCGACGCGATGAAGGAAGGCGATGGTTCAGTGCTCGACCATTCCTGCTTGATCTTCGTTTCGAACATGTGGGCCGGCAGCAAACACGATTCGAGCAAGGTGCCGCTCGTCACGGTCGGCGGCCTCGGCGGCGCGATCAAGACGGGCAGGGCGCTGGACTACTTGAGCAAAGGGGACGACAACCGCAAGCTGTGTTCTCTATATCTGTCGCTCATGGATGGCATGGGAGTGAAACTCGATCGCTTTGGCGACGCGCAAACGCGGCTGGCCGGGTTTTGATTCGCGTCGAGTTGTTGTTTCAAGGTTGCTTGTAGAGTTTCCCGTCTTTCATCACGAGCTTCACCTGGCGCAGCGCCTTGATGTCGCGGAGGGGATCTCCCTCGACGGCAATCAAGTCGGCAAGCAGTCCAGGTTTCACCGAGCCAATCTTCTTCTCCATGTGCAAGGCACGCGCCGCGACCGAAGTTGCCGCGCGAATGGCTTGCACGGGAGCCATGCCGAAGTCCACGAGCAGTTCCAGTTCCCGGGCGCCGTCGCCATGGGCGAACACACCGATGTCGCTACCGTTGACGATCGTCACGCCGCTTTCCAGGGCTTCCTTGAAACATTTGCGTTTGGACCGCATGTCCTGAGTTTCGGGTTGCATGGGATGCCACCCGCCAAAGTAGCGGGCATAGGCTTCGCCCGCGGCCAAGGTGGGGCAAAAGCCGACCTTGTGCTTGGCCATCAGCCGGAAAACTTCGATGTCGCCCTGATCACCATGTTCAATGGTTTCCACTCCCGCCAAGGTGGCGCGGGTCATCCCCTCTTTCGATTGGGAATGCGCCACAACCGGCACTCCAGCATCGCGTGCGGTCGTCACGATCAGCTTTAACTCTTCCAGCGAAAAGGCAGGCTTGGCCCCCGGGCCGGCGCCGTGCGGCGTATCGGCATACACCTTGATCCAGTCGGCCCCGGCACGGATCTGCTCGCGCACCACCTTGCGGAGGTTCTCACCGTCCGCTTCTTCCGCGCCTTGGGGCATGCGCCACTCGGGTGCGAACGCCCGCGGAGCGTAACTACCCGTGGCCACGATCGCCCGGGTCGTGACGAGCAAGCGCGGACCGGGAATGATCCCTTTTTCAATGGCCGATTTGATGCCGACATCGGCGTTGCCCGCCCCTTCGGTGCCCAGATCGCGCAAGGTTGTAAAACCGCTAAGCAGGCCGGCCTTGGCATGATTCGTTGCGCGGCAAATCCGTTCCGCAAGCGGTTCCTTAAGTACCTGATCGTCCCATTTAGTTTCGTCGTAGGGATGCAGAAGGAGGTGCGAGTGCGCATCGATCAGGCCAGGCAGCAGCGTCGTGCCCGGCAGCTCGATAACCTGGGCGTCGCCGGGTACTTTGAGTTCGGGGGCCGGTCCGGCGAAGGTGATTTTGCCACCAATTACCACGACGACCCATTCGGAATGGGCCAGCGCCGTTTCGCCATCGAAGACCCGATCGGGTTTGAGCAAGATCGGTCGATCTTGTGCGGGGAGGGCGGGGCACAAAGAGAACGTCAACGTGATGGCGAGCATGAAAAAACGCATCATCCCACTCCCGCTCGCACCCTGATTCGGGCGACGCCTATGAGGATTCGATGCGGTTTTTGATACATTCCGGGGGCGTCGGCACCCAGGTCAAAAGGACTTGTAATCTTTCTTGGTCGTTTGTTGTTTCCATAGCAGACCCCTGGGTCGTGCAGGGGCGTTCCCGGCAGGGGTTCCATTTCATCGGGGGAAATTCATGCGCCTGATTGCTCTGTTCTTTCTCGCCATGGTGGCTGTCAATGAAGCTGCTCCGTCCGCTTCGGCCGCCGATTCCGTCACTCTGAACGGTTGCGAGCAGTTCGACCTGAAAGCCAAATCGGGTGATGCGTATCGCATCTTTGTTGCCGCCCCCACCAAGCCGATCCCCGAGACGGGCTACCCGGTCATTTACTTAAGCGATGGCAATGGGAACTTCCCGACCCTGGTCGCCGCCGTCAAGCGGCTCGCGCTCCTTGAGATCAAGGCGGTGGTCGTGGGCATCGGCTACCCCGACGAGCACGCCGGGATTCATCTAAGGCGCCGCTGTTTCGATTTGACGCCGCTCGCGAGTGAAAAATGGCTCAAAACGGTCGAAGGGAATCCGCTTCTGAAAAAGACCGGGGGAGCCGATGAGTTCCTGGCGTTCCTCGAAGGTGAAGTCAAACCACGGATTGAGAAAAAACACCCGATCGACCGCAAACGGCAAACCCTTTTCGGTCATTCCCTCGGTGGTCTCTTTGCCCTGCATGTCCTCTTCACCAAGCCCGAGGCGTTTCAGACCTATGTGGCTTCGAGCCCATCCATCTGGTGGGACGATCTTGCGCTCTTGGAAACCGAGAAAGCCTTTGTGAAAAAGCATGCCGAGCGGGGGGTCAACGCCCGTCTGCTCATGACCGTGGGGGAGTGGGAGCAAAAGCCCAATCCCAAATTTGCCAAGGAATTGGCCAAGGCCCTCAAGGACAATCGCCAGGTGACCAATGCCAGGGAAATGGCTCTTCGCTTGCAGGAGAAGCCGCTCAAGGGTTTGAAGGTCGAATTCCGAGAATTCGGCGAAGAAGACCACGGCTCGGTACTGCTTGCCGCCGCCAGCCGTGGGGTGCGATTTGCCATGGATGAACTTCCTTGACCGATTGCGCCTGAGTTGAGGTGCTTGGAAGCGACCGAATCGGCAGAAGATGCATCGTGCACCCAGGCAAAGTCCCTGCAGCGCTCGATTCGATCGACCCGCACCGGATTCGGACGACCCGACCCGGCAAATCGCTATATTGCCGCTGGGCGCGCTTTCCTGCGCGCCTGGGCAAACAAGCGAATCCACCATGATCCTCCACGTCGACATGGATGCGTTCTACGCGTCCGTCGAAGAACGAGACAACCCCGCGCTCGTGGGCAAGCCGGTCATTGTCGGAGGCACCGCCGAAGGGCGAGGCGTCGTCTGTGCGGCGAATTATGTCGCGAGAAAGTATGGCGTGCACAGCGCCATGGCGGCCGGCCAGGCCAGGAAACTCTGCCCGCACGGCATCTTCATCAAGCCGCGGATGAACCACTACGCGCTGATCTCAAAGCAAATTCGCGAGATCTTTGAACACTACACGCCGCTGGTGGAGCCGCTCTCGCTCGACGAGGCCTTTCTTGACGTGACCGCCAGCGAGGCGCTGTTCGGTCCCTCTCTTGAGATTGGCCTCAAGATTAAACGGCGCATTCGCGAGGAGCTTCACCTCATCGCTTCCGTCGGAGTCGCGCCCAGCAAGTTCCTCGCCAAGGTGGCGAGCGACCTGAAGAAGCCCGACGGTTTTGTCGTGGTCGCAGAGGATCAGGTGCAGGCGTTCCTCGATCCGCTGCCGGTTGGCAGAATTTGGGGAGTGGGCAAAGTCACCGGCAAAACTTTTGAACGCCTGGCCATCCGCACGATTGGCGATCTGAGACAAATCCCGCTCGCGACGCTTACTGAATGGTTTGGCGCTTCCGGCGACCATTACTGGCGGCTTTCCCATGGGATCGATGAGCGCAAAGTGGTCCCCGACCGGGAAGCGAAGTCGATTTCCCATGAGACCACTTTTGCCCGGGATATTGCAGACAAGGAGATTCTGCGCGCTTGCCTGGTGGAATTGGTCGAGCAGGTGGCCCGGCGCCTGAGACGATACGAGCTCAAAGGGCGGACCGTCGATTTGAAAGTGCGCTTTGCCGACTTCAAAACCATCACCCGGTCGGTGACGCTGCCGGTGGCGACCAACATCACCAAGGAGTTGCTGGAAGCAGGGCTCGAACTACTCACGAACCGCCTTCCGCGCACACATTTGCCCATTCGCCTGCTCGGCTTCGGCGTCAACAACCTGGGAGAATGCGGCCTCTCGCAAGGTGAACTGTTCGGCCAGGAACATCGCGAGCGCCACCAGGAACTCGATAAGGCGGTCGATCAGATCACGGAGAAATTCGGCAAGCTTTCCATTCGGCGTGGATCCGGTCTTGGAAAACCTGAGAATTGAAGCCAATCGATAAAAAAAGTATCCCCAAGGGAATCGGGAATTCGCTTCGACCGCGAATACTGATTGACAAACCCCGCAAATACGTTTTGGAAGGCTGTGGGAACTGTGCCTCATGTCTCACTCAGTGGCGCACGATCGAATTCGCAGCCGGCGCGCAATGGTCGGCCGGCACGGTCCAGACTTCGGGTTGTAACCCACCAAGCCCTCCCTCCGATTTTCGAGTGGCCTGCGGCTCTCCGTACCAAAGGGCGACATGACCTTCCGGCACCCATGAGTCGGCGTCAGTCCCGACAACCACAGCCAAGAGTCCATCGTACTCGACCAACTGTCCCCGATCCCAGAGTTTGACTGCCATGAAGTAGCACCTCCTTGTCGAACGAATGAGCTTACCGGCCCGGCGGTACCAGGCGCGCTTTAACTTGCATAAACAAATTAGGGGTGATCAGTCAAATGGAGCGCCGGGTTCGCGGACTTGATGCTCTATATCCGACCTGTGCAATTTCCATCAAGGGTGGGGTCACCCCCAACGCGTTGCAGAGTCATTTTGGGTACGCCTTGGTCTGGGCAGAACGATGGGAGATTGGTCTTAGGAGGGACTGATTACAGGTTAAGTCGAACAACATACCTGAGCAACGACAAGTAAAACACCGCCTGACTGTGCCAAAGCCCCATGCGGATGATCGTCAGGAAACCGGGGAGATGCATTGCAACCGATCTCGTTCCGTTTCCCGCAGTTCACGGCGGCGGATTTTTCCCGACGGTGTCTTGGGAAGCGACGTCACAAACTCCACTTTCCTTGGATACTTGTAAGGGGCCATCCGGCTTTTGACGAATTCCTGAATTTCATGAGCCAGGGCGTCCGAGGGGCAAAACCCTTGCCGCAAGACGATGAACGCCTTGACCACCAGGCCACGCATGGAATCGGGGCTTTCCACCGCGGCGGCTTCCAGCACGGCGGGATGGCTCACCAAGCCACTTTCCACCTCAAACGGGGAAATGCGATAGCCGCTGGCCTTCATGACATCATCGCATCGTCCCTGGAACCAAAAGTACCCCTCCTCATCCCGCTTGAGCACGTCGCCTGAATAAAACCAGTCGCCGCGAAAGACCTCGGCGGTCTGATCCGGTTTATTCCAGTATTCCTTCATCATTCCAGGGTGGGAATCCCTCTTCACACAAAGGACTCCTTCCTCCCCTGGCCCCACCGGTTTCATGTCCTCATCCATCAGCTCGATCACGGTACCCGGGCCCGCCAAACCGCAACTGCCCGCCTTGAAATCCATTCCTTCGCTGTTGAAGCAATACACCATGCATTCGGTCATGCCGATCCCGTCCCGCGGAAGGACGCCAAAATGCTCCTGGATGGCGGTCAAGGTATCGGGGGGCAGGGGTTCCCCCGCGCTAACCGCATGGCGCCAGGTGTGAAAATCGAAGCTCTGGGATCCTTCGGCAGCCGCCATCAACATCCGGTAGATGGTCGGGGGCGCGGTGAAGTTGGTGATGCCGTACTTCTTAAACAAACCGCACCAGCGCTCCGGGTCAAACCGTCCCCCGTGCGCATCGTAAAGCACCACGGTCAAACCCCTGGCGAGCGCGTAAAGGAAAGTCGATGCTACCGGCAACAGCCAACCCATTTCGGCAGGGCAGGCAACGATGTCCCCGGGCCGATAATCATGCCAGTAGCGCACCAATCCCTCATAAGCGATCGGATAACGCTGATAATGCACAACCCCCTTGGGATCGGCGGTCGTTCCCGAGGTGTAGGCAATGAACCCAATATCATCCGATCGTGTGTCCTCGTACTGAAACAATTCGGATCCTTGATCGATCATCGAACCAAAGGAGACATAGGAACGAGAAATCGTCGTTCGATTCGAACCCCATCCGTCTGTCACAATCACCGACCTGAGGTTCGGACAGTTTCCGCTGGCTTGATCCACCGCCTCCACCAATTCCGGGGTGGTGATCGCGGCCACGGCGCCGCTATCGCGGAGCCGGTACTCCACCTCATGGGCTCGAAACTGGGTGCTAGAGGGAATGAAGACTCCTCCGATCCGGGAAATCCCCAATGCCGCGATGTAAAACTCGGGCAGATTGGGCAAGCGGAGAAAGACGCGATCTCCCTTCTTGACCCCCATGCGGCCAAGGGAGGAGGCAAATCGCCGGCTCAAGGCATCCAGTTGACGGAAGGTGAATACGCTCGATTCGTGCCGGGCATTTTCCCACAAGAGAGCGGGGGTATCCCCGTGACCAGCATCGACCTGGCCCGTGGTCAAGGCATGACCGAGGTTGAACTGCGTGGGAATGCCCCTCCAAGGATCCCAGGTTTTGCACAACGCCATGTAGTCAAGCATCATGGTCCCACCTCGCGACAGCGTACGAGAATTCTGAGTTCGAACCGGTTAAGGACCGCATGGACCGGAAGCGTTTCGCAATAACCCCAGCAACTCATCGGTCGCCTGATCCTCGTTGACCTCGCCTCGATCAAGCCGCCCTGCGAGCACCGCGATGGAATGCGTTTGCGAAATCCCTTGAAAGCGATGAGCCAATTGCTCCCGCGCGATGTTCCACAGCTTCCGGACTGATCCCAAAGCGGGACCCTTAATCTTTTCGATTTGTTTGATCTGTTTGTTCTCTCTGTTCTCTTTGTTTTGCTTGATCTGCTTTTCTTCCTCAAGAGTTTTCCAAAGCTCAGGCAAACCCGTCCCTTTGAGCGAGCTAACCCGCACAATGGGAACTTCCTTGCAGCCGGGAAGGTTGACCATGCTCCTCAACTGGGATTCCATCCGGTCGGTCGTGGGCAGGTCGGCCTTGTGAACTACAAGGATATCCGCCACCTCGATCAACCCCGCCTTTTGCCATTGGAGATCATCCCCCGATTCGGGCTGAACGAGCAGCACCACCAAATCGGCAAAATCGCGGATCGCGGTATCGGCCTGGCCGGCCCCCGCGGTTTCGATCAAAATCAATTCCAAACCAAAAGCATCCATTGCCAGGATCATCAGATCCAAATGATGCGCGATCGCTTCCCCAGAGCGGCTCGAAGTGACACTGCGAATGAAAAGGCCCTCGTCGGGCAAGGAAGGCATGCGCGCCCGGTCCCCCAAAAGGGCGCCCCCGGTAAGGGGGCTTTCCGGATCGCAGGCGAGCACCCCGACCTTTTTCCCAAGGCCGCGCACATGCTCAATCAACCTGCCTACCAATGAGCTTTTGCCGACCCCGCCATTGCCGGTGATCGCAATGGCTGTTGCGCGCCGCTTGTGAGCCCGGAGGTGGTCTAGAAGGGTAGACGGAAGCCGATCCTCCGAGATCCAGGTGAGCAGACGGGCCAGCGCATGGCGGTCTCCCGCTTTGAGGCGGTCCCAGAGATTTTCCGAGGCGGCAGCCCGATCCTCGGACACAGATTGACCGGCAAGATTAACCACGACTTGGGCCCAGGTCCTGGTTCATATGATCGACAATCTCGGCAAGGGGGGTGCCAGGCCCAAACACCCGGGAGACTCCCATCGCCAGCAAGGCGGGAATATCTTCCTCCGGGATGATGCCCCCCACCAGAATCCGCACCCGCTCCAGTCCCGCCTCCTTGAGCAAGCCAAGGATTCGCGGAACGAGAGTCATGTGGGCGCCACTTAAAAGACTCAGGCCCAGCCAGTCGGCGTCTTCATCCATGACGGTGCGCACCACCGCCTCGGGAGTTTGCCATAAACCGGGATAAATGACCTGAAAGCCCCCATCGCGTAGGCCGCGGGCCACGATCTGGATCCCTCGATCATGACCATCCAAACCCACCTTGGCCAGCACCACTCGTTTGTTGGCGGACCTAACTAGTTTTGTCACGGTTGTCGCCTCCCGCGATCCGCTCGGGCTAAAAATCAAAAACAGATATCGCGCTCGGAATACCGAGAGTAACTCTCACCCATGCTTGATTGGGAAGTCTTTACCTACGGTTTGTCCAAGTTAGAAATGCCTCCTTGCAAGCGCAAAGTCGGTCATTGCATGCAGTTTCGGTACCGCCCCAGCACATCGGCCAGGGCATTCATGATCTCTCCCACCGTGGCCCGGGCCCGGGCCGCCTCAAGCAGGGCGGGCATCAAATTTTCGCCCGCAGACGCAACCTTGCGGACCCGGTCCAGCACCCTTCGAGTCTCCTCGCTTGAACGCGATTTTTTGACCCGTTTGAGCCTTTCACACTGTTCCGTTTCGACCGATTCCTCGATTTTCAGCAATTCGAGGGGTTTTGCCTCGCCCTCTTCAAAGGCATTAACCCCGACAATAATTTTTCGCCTGGCATCCACTTCCCTTTGGTAGGCAAAAGCCGAACTGGCGATCTCATTGCGAAGGTAACCCGATTCGATGGCGGCAATCATCCCGCCCGCTTTTTCAATCCGGTCAAAATAGTCCTGGGCCTGATTGCGCATCGATTGGGTAAGCGATTCGACAAAGTAACTCCCCCCGAGGGGATCGATCGTGTTGGTGACCCCCGTTTCAAAGGCCAGGACCTGTTGGGTGCGCAGGGCCAAGGTCACCGCATGCTCGCTGGGCAGAGCCAGCGTTTCATCCATGCTGTTCGTATGCAGTGACTGACACCCCCCAAGAACGGCGGCGAGGGCCTGATAGCCGACGCGCACGAGGTTGAGTTCGGGAAGCCGATCCTGAAGCGAACACCCCGCCGTCTGCGCATGAAAACGAAGTTTCCAGGAGGCTTCCTGCGTGGCCTTGTACTGGTTTCGCAGCGTTTCGGCCCAAATGACCCGGGCGGCACGATATTTGGCCACCTCCTCGAAAAGGTCATTGTGGGCATTGAAAAAGAAACTCAACCTCGGCGCGAATTGATCGATCTCCAATCCCCTTTTCAGGCACTCGTCGATGTAGTGAAAACCATCCGCCAGAGTGAACGCCAGTTCTTGGGCGGCGGTCGATCCCGCTTCGCGTATGTGATAGCCACTGATCGACACCGGGTTCCACTGAGGGACCGCTTGGCAGCAATATTCAATGACATCGGTCACCAGTTTTACGGAAGGTTCGGGAGGAAACACATATTCGTTTTGGGCATGAAATTCCTTGAGAATGTCGTTCTGGATGGTTCCACGCAACTGGGCCGGGTCGATCCCTTTTTCCTGGGCATTGGCCAAAAAGAAGGCCATGATGACCATGGCCGGGGCATTGATCGTCATGGAAACCGAGACCTTTTCCAGGTCGATCCCCTCGAACAGAGTAGCCATGTCTTCGATCGTATCGACGGCAACGCCGAGCCGGCCGACTTCCCCCAGCGAGCGGGGATCATCGCTATCGAGGCCCATGAGGGTGGGTAGGTCGAAGGCGGTACTCAAGCCCGTTTGTTTGCGCTCGAGCAAAAAGCGAAATCGTTGGTTCGTTTGCGCCGGGGTGCCGAAACCGGCAAACTGGCGCATGGTCCAGAGTCGGCCCCGGTACATGCTGGCATGGATTCCCCGCTTGTAGGGGAATTGCCCAGGAAACGACTCTGCCGTGTCCTTCCCCTGGGAGGGCGCATCGCCTGAGGTGTAAAGCGGGGCAATCGGGTCCAAACTGACCGTTGTGGCAGGCCGATCCGATTCGGCCGTGGACTCCCATTCCCGCTTCCAATGCAGGTAAGCCTCGGATTCGCGCCCATCCGCGGTGTTTGCCGCTTGGATCATGATTGCTCCTGGCGGAAAGAGGTTCCAGGTCAATGCGACTGATGCCAATCTGATTCTATTCTTACCCGAACGAGTCGATCCATGACGATGGACCAAAAGAAAAAAACAAAAACCAATGGCTTTCCATCGGCACAAGCCCCAAAAATGAATGGGGAGAAGATCGGCGGCCCGCTGGACCGAAGAACCTGAAATAGGACCACCGGCTTGGACTTATGGGGCAAAACGGTATAGACCGTTGCTAAACCTCTATTCGGATCCGGCGCAATACCCAACATCCCCAGGGAGAAACCATTGACCAAGGAAACCTCAGGCCGGATCGCGGTGATCGGAGCGGGGCAGATGGGCAATGGGATTGCCCATGTCTCTGCCGCGAATGGTTTTGATGTCACCCTCATCGACATTTCCGCACCGGCGTTGGAGAAGGCGGTCGCGACCATCGCCGCCAACCTCGAACGCCAGGTGAAAAAAGAAACGATCACCCCCACTCAAAAGGCCGAAACTCTGGGGCGAATCGCGACGGCCACCGAGCTTGGGGCGGTTTCTCAGGCGTTCCTCGTCATTGAGGCGGTTTCGGAGCAAGTGGATCTGAAAAAGAAACTTTTTAAGGATTTGGACCGTCTTGCCGGTCCCAAGGCGATCCTGGCGAGCAACACAAGTTCGATCTCGATTACGAGCATTGCCGCGTCCACATCGCGCCCGGAGCGGGTGATCGGCATGCACTTCATGAACCCGGTTCCCGTCATGCGCCTCGTCGAGGTGATCAGGGGTTTGGCCACTTCCGACTCGGTGCTTGAACGAACCCTCGAACTAACTCGCCGCCTTGGGAAAATTCCGGTGCAATCACGGGATTACCCCGGTTTTCTTGCCAACCGGATCCTGATGCCGATGATCAACGAAGCCTGTTTCGCCGTAATGGAAGGGGTGGGAACGCCCGAGGATATCGACCAGGTCATGAAACTGGGCATGAACCATCCGATGGGTCCCTTGACCCTGGCGGATTTCATTGGCCTGGACACGTGCCTCGCCATCCTGGAGGTCCTTCACGAAGGCCTGGGCGACCCCAAATACCGTCCCTGTCCGTTGTTGAAAAACTATGTCGCGGCGGGTTGGTATGGCAGGAAGTCGGGCCGAGGTTTTTATGTTTACGAGAAGGGTTGATGGTGGGGGAATTGCCGAAACGAGGAGGCCCGCCTGTAAAGTCCAAGAATCAGAGAATGTCCTGCGGAAGCTCTGCAGCGGATCTTTGGTTGTCGGCAGGTTGGCCGATCGGGTCCCTTGAGGATTCTGACCACCGCAAGATTCCTTAGCCGCCTATGCGCCAGTAGATTTCTACCTCTCTTGTAAGGAAACGAATGGCCATGACTCAAACATCACAGCGGGCCCAGGAAGCTGGCCAATCGACAGCGGCCGATCACTTTGACGCCATCAAAATGATCCTGGCCCAGGCGGGAAAATCGGCCGAGGAAATCGCCTCGTTGACCACGCTGGATGACGCCGATCGTGGCGCGGAAAAACAATTTTCGGGTGAGGCCCCCACCATCTCGACGTTGTTTGGCACGGGCAAGGCGAGCGAACTCGACGCGGGGGCGTTTCGTCCGACGGCCGAGGTGGCGAAAAAAATGGCCGCCTCGATCGAGTTCCTGCTGCAAAGAAAGAAGGCGGGAACGCTCCTTGATCATCAAAAGATGTTGTTTCACGACGACACGATCTCGGGCCTGGGCCGGATCGGTTTTTTTGGCTTGGCCATTCCCACACAATACGAGGGGAGTGGGGCCAAACTGGGGGATCTCGGGCCTCTTCTGCGAGCGCTGAGCCTCATTCATCCTGATTTGGCGGTCATGTTCGAGGTGCACAATTTCCTGGGACCGGTAACGCCGCTACTGGATTTTGGCTCCGAGGCCCAAAAACAAGAATACCTGCCGCGCATGGCGCGTGGCGAATTGCTCGGGTCGTTCGGCCTGACCGAACCGGGGGTCGGCGCGGACCCCTCCAAGCTATCGCTGACCGCCAAAAAATCGGGAGACCAGTACCTGGTATCGGGCGTGAAATGGCCCATCACCAATGTGATCTATGGCGGGATCTGCGTCCTCGTTCTCAAACTCGATGAGGAAGGCGTCACCAAGGGGCGCGATTCGGCGATGCTGGTCTTGGAGGTGCCTAAGTCGGACGGTCCCACCTTTCGAATGATTCGCAACTGCTTGACCGCATTCGATTACTTGTGGAATGCCCGTTTTCGCTTGGACAATCACCCCGTTCCTGCCTCCTGCCTGCTTGGCCCTCCGGGCAAGGGGCTTGCCCAGGCATTTAGTTCGCTGGCGAAAGGTCGTGGCGGCATCTGCGTCAACAGCGCCGCGAAGATCTTTCGCCTCATGGCCCAGCTCATTCTGGATCCGCAAAAGGTGGAAACCCGGCCGGAGGGAGGAACGCGCAACGGTTCGGGAGGGTGGGTCCATTTTCGCAGGACATTCGGCAAGCCGATTGGGGAATCGCCCCGGGTTCAGGCCTGGATGGGAAGGGCCACCTGCCATGCGTTGGCCAGCCGGGTCATGGGCGATGTCTGCTTCCGTCTCGCGGCCAACGGCGTTCGCGATGAAACGATGGGGATGATCGCCAAAGTCTACGCGACCAAGGCGCTCCTGCAATCGGCCATCCATGCCTACCAGATCCAGGGGGGAAGATCGGTCCATGTCGATGAGCGGCGCCGGGCCTTGCGCCAGGGGACCAAGGTGGATCCCGACCACCAAATCGAAAACTATATCGGCGAGAACATGCATGAATTCACCATCGCGACGGTGTACGAAGGGCCCAACCCGGTGTTGGCGGACATCGGCGCTCCCAACGCCATGACCCGAGCCTTACGAGGTCAATACCTTGAACCGATCGGAGTGGCCGAAGCGGCGGGGCGATTTGGTTTCAAGGAAAAAGCGGCCTTTGCCTGGTTTGTCATCAAAACCTTTCTGGGTTCATTCAATCCTTGGCCGGGATCTTTGAGCGGCTTGACCGGTCTGAGCTCCTGGAAAAAGAAGTTGATCCAGCGTGGTTTTCGGCGTAACCGGGTGCTCGGCCGGCGCATTTTGTGGGTCATCGTCTGGTATCAAAAAGAATTCCTCGAGCAAAGCCCCCTTTTAGGCGATGACGGGGGCATTTTCGACCAGCTTTGCCATTCGACCGCCGCGCTCTGTTACACGATTGCCCTCGACAAATCGGAACCGGAGTACGAGGAGGTGGCAAGGGCACTCGATCTGGAAGCCCAATTGCACCTCTCCGGAAAAACCGCAACGCCCGAACTCACCCGAAGGTGGGCGAAAATTGGCCGATCGCTCATGGATCCGACCTCAGCACTTCATAAAGACTTGATTGCCGACATCGAGGTCAGCGGCATCCCCCTCGATCCCAGGCTGGTTGACCGTTACATTTGAACCGCCGCCGGCTCGGGTCGAATGTCCTGGAAACCTGCTGACCAGATCCAGTCCGATTAAGGGGCCTCTGATGAGTGATGAGGAAATGGTCCAGTGCAAGATGGCCGAACCGGGGTTGGCGCTCATTACGCTCAACCGGCCCGCTCGCCGCAATGCCCTTTCGATCGGCCTGCTGGAGGCCTTAATCAAGACTTTGGAAGATCTTGAAAGTACCAAAAAAGCAAGAGTCGCCATCCTTCACGGGGCCGGTCCGGTGTTTTGCGCCGGTTTGGACCTCGCCGAAGCCGCTCAAGCCGATCTCGTCGAAAGGTCGGCCACAGGCGTCGCCCAAGCCCTGTCCGCATTGCGGCACGGGCCTCTGGTGACCATCGCCGCCGTGCACGGCGGCGCCTATGCCGGTGGCGCGGGCATGGTTGCCGCCTGCGATATGTCGATCGCCTCACACGAGGCGCGCTTTGCCTTTCCGGAGGCCAGGCGCGGCCTATTACCGGCACTCATTCTCGATTATCTCAAGACAAAAATCCGCGAAGGCGATCTGCGCGAATTGCTCCTCGTGGGCAACACGATCGATGCGGATCGCGCCAAGCAAATGGGCCTGGTCCAGAGGGTCGTGGGCGAGTCGGCGCTTCTGGCCGAAGCGATGGAAATGGGCCGGGGAATTCTGGCTGGGGGACCGCAAACGATTGTCGACACGAAAAAACTGTTCGAACAGGAGTTGGGCCGCGATATCTCCGGGCGTGATGATCTGTCGAAATCCCTGGAGGATCATTTGAAGGCCCGCCGAACTCCAGAAGCCACCGAAGGTCTGCGCGCCTTTCTTGAAAAAAGAGATCCGTCCTGGATGAAAGAGGCCTGATCGTCTTACTCTATCAAATTCAAGTCGATTCCTGGTCTTCGTAATCAGCATTCCTTGAAAATGAGTCGTTAGGGCTTGATTTTCTGGTCGCCAGGCTTTTGAGGTCGTGGTAAAACATACAAGATGCCTTTAAGTCCCATCCGGGTTACTAGAAATGAAAACAAGGATCTTCTTAGGCGTATTTATATCACTATGCATTATTATAGTGTCAATTTGTCTTTTTAGCTACTCGGAGAATTTATTTGTTAAATTCTTAAACGGAGAAATTGATTTAGAAATCCAAGAAATAACCTTCGAGGTTCAAGGAAGTTATTTTAAACTTGATCAAGAAAAGTCAATTGAATATTTTAAGGCCCGCTTGAGAAGGCCATCTGATTGCAATGTAGGTTCAATTTACAGAAGATTTAATTGTTATATTAAGATCAATAGCATTTGGTCAAAAGGACTAGATGTTATGCTGCACAAAAACAAGCGGTGCCTTATAGTTGGCAATAATGACATTTGGAAAGTAATGGTTTTTGACGATCACATTCCAGATCAAATTATGGATCTAATAGAATTTTTGAGTAAGTAAAACCAGCCGAAACACCGGGGCACAACTGATTTCTTCTGCTCGAGATAGATTCTGATCCAAACCGTTGTCATCGATTCCTCGAAACGTTCAGGCCGTCTCGATGCGGGCGACCTCTCCCAGGCCTAGTTCCTCAATGCTCATTTCCCGCATACGGTACTTTTGCACCTTGCCGGTGACCGTCGTGGGAAATCCTTCCACAAACCTCCAGTAATGGGGCACCTTGAAGTACGCCAGGCGCTCCTTGCAAAAATCGCGCAGCTCTTCCGAGGTGGCCGCACATCGGTCCCGCAGTTGCACCCAGGCCATCACCTCCTCGCCAAATTTCCGGTCGGGCACGCCAATGACCTGAACATCCCTGACCGCGGGATGCTGATGAAGAATCTCCTCGATTTCTCGGGGAAAAATATTCTCTCCCCCGCGAATGATCAAATCCTTGATCCGGCCGGTAATGCGGAAGTAACCGTTAGGCTCTTGCATGGCGAGATCGCCGGTGTGCAACCAACCTCCGCCGTCAATCACCGCGGCGGTTTTCTCAGGCTGGCGAAAATACCCAAGCATGACATTATGCCCCCGTGTACACATTTCCCCCGATGTCAGAGGAGGCAACGGTTCGTTGGTTTCCGGATCGACGACCCGGGCTTCCACGCCGGGCAGTACCCGGCCCACCGTTCCCACGCGCAATTCGATCGGATCATCTACCCGGGTCTGGGTGATCAGCGGTGAAGCCTCGGTTTGGCCATACCCGATGGTCATCTGGTAAGCCCCCAACTGCCGAGTCACGCGCTTCATCAGTTCGATGGGGCAGGGACTGCCCGCCATGATCCCCGTCCGCAGCGCCCCCAACCTGCCCCCCGCATAATCCGGATGTTCAAGAATCGCGATGAACATGGTCGGCACGCCATATAGGGCGGTGCATTGCTCGCGTTCCATCGCCTGGATCGTCAAGCCAGCGTGAAAGGTCTCGGCGGGAAATACCATCCTCACGCCATGGATGACGGAGCACATGGTCCCCAGCACGCAGCCGAAGCAATGATAAAGGGGCACCGGAATGCACAACCGATCTTGATCCGTCAGGAGTTGCGAGGCCCCGGCGTGATACGCGTTGAGCAAAATATTGCGATGCGAAAGCATCGCGCCCTTGGGGTGACCGGTGGTCCCCGAGGTGAATTGGATGTTGATCGGATCGCGACCATTCAAGGACGATTCGACCTCAGCCAAAAGGCTGGCGTATTGTTCGTCCTGACCCAACCGGTGAAACGATTCCCAATCGACGAAGCCGGGAAGGGCGGGGGCGCCACGCAACGATAAAAGGAAACGCAAGTGAGGAAAATCGGGACATGCGACGGTCGCGTCCGAGCCACGGTGAATCTCGCCAAGCGCTTCCAACAAGAGGGCAAGGCAATCGGTGGATTTGAAATGATCGAGCACGGCCAGGCCCTTCAACTCGGCCTGGTTGAGGGCAAAGGCCAGTTCCCCAGCTCGGTAGGAAGGATTGACGGTAACGAGCACCACCCCGATCCGAGCCGTGGCGAACTGCAGCAAAACCCACTGAGGCACATTGGCGGCCCAGACTCCCAGATGATCACCGCGGCGAAAACCCACCGCCAAGAGCGATCTGGCAATCTGGTCCACCTCGCGATCGAATTCTCTCCAGGTGACGCGCCAGCCCAGATGGCAGAAAACGATGGCAACCTGATCCGGAAAGTTGGCCGCGGTTTGCCTGAGCGTCTGGCCTATGGTCAACCCGTCCACCCAGACCGAACCCGGCTCCGGTTCCTTGGCCACCATCGGGGCGTGGACCGAGTGGACATCATGATTCATGGCAAACCTCGGCGGAGAGGAACTCGAAGGATGCTGTCACTCGCTGGGAATGTTCAATTCTCTCCCGGATATCCATCCAGAGGGAGACAGAGTAACGCCTGGGCGAGTGCTTTCCCCTGGGCGTCGGTACGCAGGCCGCGCCGCAGCACGCCTCGGATCACGAAATTCAGGCCAAGAAGGTTGGGCCATTCATACCGGTCCACCCCTTCAAGCCCGATTGGCGCGAAAAACTCCCAGACCTTTTCGGCGGTAAGCCATTCGACCAGTCCCGGGTAATCCTTGGGGTCCCGCGCCAGAATGCCAACGTTGGCGCTGATGCCCTTATCGCCGCTGCGACCGAATGCGATGTCAATGAGCCGGCGTTTTTTGGGTGGCAAGGAACCCAGGGGCTCAAAAAAAGAAGGGCGCTTAACCAGCCAGGTATCGGGACCGGCAGCGTTGCGGACACCAGGGACCCGAGGTTCGTGCGCACCACCCGACGAACCCGGTTTGGGAGGCCATGCTGGGGCGGTTTGACTTAGGGCATGCTCCACGGGCGCTAGAACCTCCACCCGCTCCTCGACTTGATCAACTGCAATGAGACAGGGCCAGTAACGAAAGACCGAATGAACCCGAGGACGGCCCTCGGCATACCCGGTCGTCCCCTGGGGACCAGCGCTGACCAGTTCAAAAAACTCGCGAGAAAAGGCCTCGACGGCTCCACGATCGGGCGATTCGACCGCCACCCGAAGCACCGTTTCCTCTTGGCCAGGAAGGATCGCCCCTACTGGGATCGCGTCACCGGATCCCAAACATTCGATGATGGCATCGCGGTATTGCCAGCCGGACTCTACGAGCCGCTCAAGCACCACGCATCCGGCGCGCCTGGCTTTGGCCACCGCGTCGGAACCAACAACCGTCACGGTCCCGGCCGCCCGAAAGCCATCGCGGTAGGTCGCGCTCACTTTGAAGGTTTCGGGCCGGGCAAATCCCTTGGGTCCCTGAACCGCAACCCGGTTGTCTCCCAGATCTTCGAGTTGGATCTCAAGAAAGGAAACGACAACATCGGGACTCAGATACCTTGCCGGATCGCCAATCTCGTAAATCAACTGTTCCTTGACCGTCTCGAGGGTGACGGCCCCTCCAGAACCCCGCGGCTTGGTCAGGACAAAATGGCCCTTGGAATCAATTTCGGCGACCGGGTAACCGATGTTGCCGTTATTAGGCAGGTCAAGCCAGTCGGTGCTGATGCCTCCGGTGGCCTGCGTGCCACATTCAAGCAAATGACCGGCCACCGTCGCGCCGGCCAGACGGTCCCAGTCGGTAAGCTTCCAGCCAAAGGAATGCACGCAGGCCGCGACGACCATGGAAGGGTCCGCAACCCGGCCCGTGATGACGAGGGTCGCCCCCTCGTCGAGAGCGCGGGCCATCCCGCCGCAACCCAGGTAGGCGTTGGCACTGACAAGGCGGGATCGAATCCCCTCGATCTCAGTGCCGTCATCCAGATTGGACCACGACCCATCGTTTCGAGTCGGATCGCAAAGTTGAGAAAAAACATCATCGCCGGTCACGATGGCGATGCGCACATGGCCGCAACCGCCCTCAAGCAGTACTTTTTGGCAGGCCTTGGCGCACGCAAGAGGATTGAGTCCTCCGGCATTGGCAATCAACCGGCACTGGCCGCCGCGGACCCAGTAACCGCAGAGGCTTCGGACCACTCCCACAAAATCGGCGGGAAACCCGGTGGAAGGATCCCGCTCGCGCTGTTGCGCCAGGATCGACATCGTGACTTCCGCCAGGTAATCCATGGTCAGAAAATCGAGATCCGGCTGCGCGGTGAGCAATTCGGCCGCCGCCTGGGGACGATCGCCCCAAAATGCCTGGGCGTTTCCCACCCGTATGATTCGGTTCACACTTCCCTCACCTGGGATTTTGAGTTTTTGAGATCTTCAGGAGAAACCAGGGAAAGTGCCGAACCCACCCAGAGACGGGTCTGGTCCGGGGCGATGATCGCATCGACCCAGCCACGAGCCGCCCCGTAGCGGATTTCGGTCTGGGATTGGTATTGGCTACGAACCGTTTCCCCGAGTTGGGCGATCTCTTCGGGGGAAAGGCGTTTGCCCGATTTTTCCGCATCGCGCACGCGCAGACTCAACAGGGTTTCGGCCGCCTGGTTTCCCCCCATGACCGCGAACCGCGCCTGAGGCCAGGCCAGAAACAAAGCCGGATCGTAGGCCCGCCCGCACAAGACATAATTTCCCGCCCCGTGCGAGCTGCCAACTACCACGGTGATCTTGGGCACTGTTGCGGTGCTCATCGCCTTGACCATGCGCGCCCCAGAAAGGATGATGCCGGACTGCTCGGCCTGTTTGCCCACCATGAACCCCTGGACATCCTGCAAAAAGAGCAGGGGAATCCGGTTTTGCTCGCAATCGAAAATGAACCGAGCTCCCTTTTCCGCCGCATCTTCGTAAAGGACCCCGCCGATCTGAATCCCCTTGCCGGCGGCCTGGGTGCGCTTGCGTTGATTGGCCAGAATGCCAACAGGGCATCCTAATATTCGGGCGTAACCGGTCACCAGACTGGCACCATAGTCGGGCTTGAACTCCTCAAAGCTCTCCCCATCAATGACGCAATCGATCAGATCGCGCATTTCGTATTCGCCGTTCCCATCGCCAGGAACGATGTCATAAAGATCTTCCGCGCCTCGTTTGGGTTCCTTCCAGGAGGCGGGCGCTGTGCGCGCAGGCATGAGCCCCATGAGAGCACGGATTCGGGTCAGACAGGCCGGATCGTCCTTTTCATGGAAATCGACCGTTCCGCTGATGCGGGAATGCATAGTCGCGCCGCCCAGTTCCTCCGCATCGACCGTTTGCCCGATCGCCGCCTTGACCAGGGCCGGGCCTGCCAGGCAGAGCTGGCTTCCCTCGGTCATGAGGATCTTGTCGCAGAGCACGGGCAAGTAGGCTCCGCCGGCGATGCAATTTCCCATGACGGCGGCGATCTGGGGAATGCCCTCGGCGGACAGGATCGAGTTGTTGCGAAAGATGCGGCCGAAATCATCTTCGTCGGGGAAAATTTCG
Organism: Gemmataceae bacterium; assembly: GCA_965226945.1. Lineage (GTDB taxonomy): Bacteria > Planctomycetota > Planctomycetia > Gemmatales > Gemmataceae > SYLG01. The sequence goes on from OZ245717.1 coordinate 7,673,199, forward strand.
TCTTGCAGCGGCAAAAACACACCGGCGGAATCGACGAGATACACCAGGGGCAAGCGCAGGCGGTGCGCGATTTTTTGGGCGCGAATCAGCTTTTTCACCGACTGGGGAAACATCGCCCCGGCCTTGACCGTGGCATCGTTGGCCGCGATGAGGCAAGGCTGTCCACTGACCCAACCGATCCCGGCGACCAGACCCGCGGCGGGCACTTCGCCCCATTCGGGATAGAGCTTCCAGGCCGCCCACAGGCCCAGTTCCAGGAAAGGCCGGTCGGGGTCCAGCAGGAGTTGCAGTCGTTCCCGGACAGGCAGGCGGCCCAGTTTTCTTTGCCTTTGCTGTCCGGCGGATCCTCCTCCCTGGCGTAAAGCTCTTTCCTGATCCAGCGTCGATTCGGTGATTTCACGAAGGTTTGGCATGATGCTTCCGGGGGAGAGTCCTGGATTTTATTTTTTCTACTTGCTCTCGGGAAAGGTACATCCTCAGAGAGCCAGCCCTCTGGAAGGCCCCATGAGCGCCCTCAACGCTTTGCGGGATATCCCTGATCTCGTTTCCATTTAAGTAGACCCTCACCAAGCATCCCCGGAAAGTAAGAAGTTGGGATAGAACGAAAAAACCCCGAACCTCACGAGGTTTCAGCAGTTTTCTGATTCGTTGAACAGAATCCTGTCAACCGACGAGATGGGAGTTTCGAGTGAAGGGTAAGATAGCCCGACAACTGGCGTGGCGCAAGCGTCGGGTTCTTGGTCGGCGGGACGAACAGCCACCATCGCTTCGATGCGGCCTCAAGGGGCCTTCGGGTGAAATATGGTCCTCAAGGAGCCTCCAACACCCAGGGCCGCGCCGGGCGAGCCCGAAGGCAATAGGAGGCATCCCGGAAACGCGGCCACCGGAAAGGTCCGAGCGGCCCTCTCGAGCGGCCGCCACTGCCAACGACGAACGAGGCATCATTTGGGAGTTCTGCGCGGTCCCTCCAACACTTCTTTGCAGCGCCTGCGGAAGTCTTCAGCGGCGGGAGAAGGACCCGTGGTGGGCGACCCTGGCGGCCGCATCGCCGAGAGGCGGCTGGCGCGCATCTCGACATATTCGGGGTCCGCGCACAGAGATTTGGGTAGGTCGCCAAACGTGATCTCGGCTGTAGGGCCGAGATAAAGCAACGCGTCGAACTGTTCTTGCATCGCTCCGCCAATTGCCTCTCCCAAGTCGACCGGAACCGGTCCGTTCGGGCCAGGACGCATGATCATGCCCAAGCCCTTCGGGTAGTAAAAAGTGAAGGGCGCCTTCCCGAGTGCCGTGTCCTTGATCAGCGTCAGGCTCGGCTTCTTCCAGGTCGCGATATCGGGCTGAAGTGCGGGGAGTTCCTGGCCAAGGCCCGTGAAGGTCCAGACGGAAAAGACCTTGACGCCGGCTATCTCAAGCTGGCTGACAATCGTCCCCGACGGAGACCGAACCGGTTTGCCGGGGAGAGGGGGCGGCGACTCCGGCTGCCTGCGCAGATAGTGCATCTCTCCATAGACGATCAGTGCCTTGCGCTTTTTCGCGATCACCTCGCGCTGGATGAGTTCCGCGGGAAAACGGTCGCTACGTCCTGCCGGCGCTGCCGGGTTGGCGGGATCGTAGGTATAGGGCGTGTCGCCCAGCAGCACGCGGAGCTGTTTTGCCTTGGGCAGTTTCTGGTTGATCTCGCGGATAGTGCGGAACATGTCGGCGTAGATATCGCGGTCCCAGACTTCGCTGGGCTGGGTCGTCTCCAGCCACGCCATGCGAAGCTCCTTCTCGGGAACGGTCTCGCCGGCAATGTAGCGATCCATCATCGACTGATGGCGCCCGTTGCCACATTCGACGACAATGTCGTTGACGATGTTCTGGAAGGACGGGTCGCGATAGAGCTTCGCGCGGAAAGCCGCGCCCTGTTCATTGCCATGTGCGCCTTCGCCCAGCGCCACGACATCGTGCGTTTTGAACGCATCGACCATGCCGCCTATCGGATCGAGAGCCTTCGCGGCATTGGCCTGCGCGAAGCCGGCCGAAGGGAAAACCAACAAGAGAACCATCGGTAGGGCCATCAGTATGCCGGCGGATCGTGTGGACCGTTGCATTGTCGTGACTCAACCTCCATTATGTCGCTTTCGAATACGCCACGATGCGACCGGCGGGCGATGATCCCACCGTCCGTGTCGCAATGATGGCTCCATTTCACATGGCGAGCCGATTACTCGGCCATTGCTCGGCCATGCCTCGGCATTATCGGCACTCTCTAGGTCGCGGTCTTGTGCCTGCAGAACATGCCGTAGGATGAGCTTAGCGCACTCGCATGCGCCGACGGTATTCCCCTGGGGTCATGCCGCCATATTGCCGGAAGGTCTTGGTGAAGTGGCTCTGATCCGAGAAGCCAGAAGCGAGGGCGATGTCCGCCAGCGGCATGTCGGTTGTGGAGAGACTGTGGCACGCCGCCTCGACGCGCAGCCGGCGGAGGTATTCTCCCACGGAACAGCCGTGCTCCCTTCTAAAGGCGCGGGCCAGGTGGACAGGGTGGACGGCGACCGCGGCGGCGATGGTGTCGAGAGACAGCCGTTCCGTGAGCCGGTCACGGAGAAGCTCACAGGCTCGGTCTAGCCACCGTGGAGCCATGCGTCTTCGGTCGGCGGATTCCCGCCGGGACGCCTCGGCGATCACTTCCAAGGCCATCCCTTCCAGAGCCAAGAGCGAGGCACCGTCCTGCCTCCTGAATTCCCGGTAGAGTCGCATCGCCAGCCAGGGCACCACCCCGCTGCGGAACTCGCCTCGCTCTTCGAGGATGGGCGAATGCTCTCGGATGGTGTCGGCACGGTTCTGAGAGATCTCGAGGTGAAAAGCTCGTCCTCCGGCCCCCGGCCATCGATTGGCATGGGGGGCGCCGGCCGGGTGGAACACCAGGGTGGACGGGCCGCAAGTGCTCGTCCGGCGACCGCAGGTTTCCTCGCACGCGCCCTCGATCACGAGGTAAAAGAACGCGTGATCGTGAACGTGCGTGGGAATGTCGGAGGCAGCCGAGTACGAAGATTCCGCGAACGTCAGGCCGGAGACCTCGAGGCGGCCCCGCGCTTGCCCGAAAAAGGTCCCGGCAGTAAGTCTCTGGGTCATCGTAACCGCATCGTCGGGTGGCTCGCGAGGAATGGACAACCGGAACGTGATCCTAGCCGGCCGGCCTCAATTCTACCAGAAGATCGACCCCAATTTCCCCTGTGGCTTTCGGATGGGTGAGGCCCCCTTTTTCCCGCGATTCCTTACGCCGACCTCGCTCGCCAAAAACCGATGGGGTCGAGAGCATCCGGTTTGCCCAGGAGATCTCATCCGTGCCAAGTCCCATAGAAAAGCCACGGCCTATCCCGGTTCCGCTTCATGGGATCACCGCCAGGAGGATTCTCCTTACTGGAGAAAAATGGACATGAACTTGCAACACCTCAAAGTCGTGGAACACCCCGCGGGCGCGACTCTGGTTGACCTGGATGTCCGGGACAAACGGCTCAATGTCCTGAGCGAGGAGGTCTTTGCCGACCTGGATCAGGTCATTCGTGACCTGGCCAAGGCCCCCAAAGAGCGTCCCATCTTTCTACGCAGCGGCAAGGAAAAGGGGTTTGTGGTTGGGGCTGACCTGCGTCGTTTGAAAGAACTCACCGAGCCCGAGGCTGTCGACCGGTTCCTCAAGAAAGGCCAGGAGACGATGAGGGCCTGGGCCAATTTGCCCAACCCGACCATCGCCTGGGTAAAAGGCATGGCACTGGGAGGCGGCCTGGAGCTGGCCCTTTCCTGCAAGTATCTCCTGGTTAGCCAGGGGCCGAATGTCCAGCTTGGTTTGCCCGAAACCAAACTGGGGCTGCTGCCCGGTTGGGGAGGCACTCAACTTTTGCCTCGCCGGATCGGTTTCGAGGCCGCGTTGACCATGCTGCTGACGGGAGAACCGATCGACGAAAACCGAGCTTTGGCCTTGGGCCTCGCCGATGGAACCTGGGTACCCGACTCCGAGTCGACCCAACTGGAATCCTGGATCGAAACGATTCACCAAAAGAAGGGAGAAAACCTCCCAACCCGTCCTACACAGACCGAACTGCAAGCGCAACGGGCGCGCTTCGACGAGAGTCTTCCCCTTTGGTCGCAACTTCTGGGAGGAACTGTCGAGGAGGAGATTCTGCGAGCACGACGGGCCATTCTAAGCGCGGTGTTTACGGGTGTCGAAAAAGGAATCGAAGCCGGCCTGGATGAGGAACGGAAACAGTTTTGCCCACTCGTTGGCGACCCGAAAGTTCAGGCCCACCTGGATCGCTTCATGCCAAAAAAGTAAGTACGAGAAAAAAACGGGAGCGATTCAAACCACCTCACGCTCAATCATCATGGCCACGGCCTCGCCGCCGCCTAAGCAGAGAGTCGCAACGCCCCGAGTCAATTTTCGCGTGGTCAACGCGCTCATGAGTGTGACGAGCACGCGCATCCCGCTGCAACCAATGGGGTGCCCCAGCGCGATCGCACCCCCGTTAACATTGACACTTTCCGGATTGAGATCCAGTTGTTGAATGCATGCAAGCGTTTGCGAAGCAAAAGCCTCGTTGATTTCGTAAAGATCAATGTCACGGTCCGTCACACCGGTTTGCTTCCACAGTTTTTGCACGGCACCCACCGGGGCAAGAAAGAGGTCCTCCGGTTTTTGACTCATCACCGCATAGCCCACGATTCGAAAGCACTCGGCCGTTTTCAGGGATTCTCTGACTTCGCGGTCCATCACCAGAACCGACGCAGCTCCGTCCGCCAGGCTTGAGGAGTTTCCCGCGGTCACGGTTCCGTTGGGATCAAAGGCCGGACGCAATCGTGCGAGTTTTTCCAGATTGGTGTCGGCGCGCGGGCCACTATCCCGGACCATCGTTTGCTCTTTTGAGAGGGGAATGGGAACGATTTCCGCGGCAAAATCGCCCCGTTCTTGGGCCGCCAAGGCACGTTGGTGACTCAAAAGCGCCCACTCATCCTGGGCCTGACGGGTGATCCCGTAGTCCTTGGCCACCCGTTCGGCATAAACGCCCATCAGGCTGTTGCCGCGGGAACAAAAAAGGCCATCCACTTCGATCGAGTCGAGCAGGGGCTGGTTTCCGTATTTCCACCCGCTCCTGGCAGCACGCAACAGGTGGGGCGCCATGCTCATGCTTTCCATGCCGGCGGCGAGGATCGCCTTCTGTTCCCCGGCCCGAATCGTGCGGGCCGCCAACATGGCCGCAAACAAACCCGACCCGCAAACCTTGTTGACCGTGACGGCGCCCACCTGAACGGGCAATCCGGCTTCAAGCAAGGCCTGTCGGGCAGGGGCTTGGCCCACGCCCGCCGTGATCACCTGTCCGATGATGCCCTCGCCAACCTGGGAATCCGCGAGCCCCGCGGCGCTGAGCGTGGCTCGGATCGACCATCCCGCAAGACGAGGCGCGGGAAAGCTGGCAAGCTCGCCCAGAAACCTTCCAATGGGGGTTCTTTTTCCCGCTGCCACAAAGATCTCGGACATGGTAGAACTCCCTTGGAAAGTAGAATGCAGAGGGTTGGGGCAGTCACTCTGTCGCAAGATTGGGGTTCAGCCAGAAACCTCTTGAAGCGAAGGGCCAAGACCAAACCAATCCCTCAGGGCTCTTTCCGCTCATCGCAAGGATTTCAGGCTCCAAAGGATTGTAGCATGAACCATGCACCATCATGATGCACCCGAATGTGCCCAAACCCCTGGGACCAATTGCGATCAAGCTCTCCATTCGGCTGAGGCCATTCCCTTGAGTCCATTCATGTTCCGCTTCCCACCCACACACGTTGGTTGCATGATTTCTTCCCTAATGCCTGGTTCAGCTCGACCGGCACGCGCCGCCTTGCAACTCGTCTGGCTCCTCCTTGCCGGCAGCTCCGGCTTGGCGGGCTCGGTTCGTGGTGAGGAGCCCTTGGAAGGTTTTCTGCAGACTCACTGCGTCCGGTGTCATGGCCCAAGAAGGGAAGAAGGCAGCCTGCGTATTGACCGGCTGTCGCGCGATTTCAAGTTGGGCACAGATACGCACCACTGGGCTGAGGTGATCGAAAAGGTCAAGAGCGGCGAAATGCCTCCGAAGAAGGAGAAACAACCGACTCAGGCGGAAATCGCGGCGTTCGTCGGGAATCTCGATGCACGGCTCAAGGAAGGTAGAGCGATGCGCATGGCTTCCCGGCCGGCCGTTTCGCATTATCGTCTGAGCCGAAAGGAGTATCAGAATACGGTCTATGACCTGCTCGGTGTCCGCTACGATCCCACCAAACCCGGAGAGCTTAACGAGGACACGTTGTGGCACGGGTTTGAGCGCATCGGTTCGCAACTGTCGCTTTCGCCGTCGCATGTCGATCGCTATTTCCGCGCGGCGGGACTTGTGCTCGATCGAGCCTTCCCCGTCGCCAAAAGCGAGGCGAGCAAGGTCCGCAAGACGGCCGCCGAATTGCGTTATAACGGCGGAAAGACCCAGCAAGAAGTGCTGGATCGCTTCGGCATCAAGCGGCCGCTACGTTATCTCCTCTATCCCGGGAGTGTTCAGACCGCGCTCTCGCCCCACTGGTTCGCCAAGGCCGGTCCTGAGCAAAGCGGGCTCTACAAAGTGCGCATCCAGGCGAGCGGAATCCGCCCGCTCGGCGGCCAGCCGGCGCACTTGAGCATTGGCAAGGCGACCGGCGAAGAAACAGTCGATGGCCTCATCGAATTCGACCTTACGGCCCCGGAGAACCACCCGCAGGTTTATGAGTTCGAGGTTTTTCTGGAGATGCCCGCGACATTGGACTTCTGCGTGGTCGCGACCGATGTGGTGGACCGAAGAAAAGGGGCGGCCTTCCGCAATGCGCTCAACAGCGGCGGTTATCGGTTCACCCACAGTAGCGAGACCTTGCTCCTGAACCCCAATGCCCCGCAGATGTTCGATGACAAGGGAAACGGCCTGTTCTCGACCGTGCTTCTGGATTGGATCGAGTGGGAGGGCCCGCTGAAAACGGCGGCCGAAAAGTCTCGCCGTAAGGATCTGGTTCCGGCGGAACATGCGACCAATGAGGTGGTTGCCGAGCACTTGCAGCGCTTCGCCGAACGGGCCTGGCGCCGTCCCGTCAAGAAGGAAGAGTTGGCGAACTATCTGAAAGCCTACCGCTCGGAGCGCGATGCCGGGGAAAAGACTGCCGACGCTTATCGCGTCGCCATGCAAGGCGTTTTGACCTCCCGGCATTTCCTCTATCTCGTCGAGGGAGACCCCGTGCCCCGGGAACGCCTTAACGACGCGGAACTCGCCTCCCGGCTCTCCTTTTTCTTGTGGAGTTCCATGCCCGATGCGGGCCTATTCACCGCTGCCAAAGGCGGCTTGTTGAAAGGGGAGGGTCTTAAAAAGGAAGTGGACCGGCTGCTGGCAGGCAGCAAGGTCCACCGCTTCGTCGATGATTTCGCGCGGCAATGGCTGCAATTGCACCGCCTCGGCATGTTTCCGCCGGACAAAAAATTGTACCCGATGTACGATGCGTGGCTTGAGATAAGCCTACGCGCTGAGCCCGTTGAGTATTTCCGCGAAATGCTCTCGAAAAACCTTCCGATCGATGCGCTGATCGATTCCGACTGGACCATGGCGAATGCCCGGCTTTGCGATTTTTACGGACTGCCGGAACCCAAAAAGGACGGCTTCCAGCGCGTTTCACTGAAGCCCGAGGATCACCGCGGCGGACTGCTCTCGATGGGCGCCGTGCTCGGTCTGACATCGGATGGAACACGCCACCGCCCGGTGCATCGCGGGGTGTGGGTGAGTGAAACCATCTTCGGCAAAACCCCTGCACCCCCGCCGGCCAACGTCAGTGCGATCGAACCCAACCCGCCGCAAAGCCCCAAGGCCAGTCTGCGCCAAAAGATTGAAGCCCACCGCAATCACGCGCACTGTGCTGCCTGCCACGCGAAGATCGACCCACTGGGACTTGCCTGGGACAATTATGACGCGATCGGCCAATGGCGCACTCGTGAAAAGGGAGCCGTGGGAAAAGGCGAGGACCCCTTGATCGATCCCTCGGGCGTCATGCCCGACGGCCGTGCCTTCAAGGATTCTCTGCAGTTCAAAACCTTGGTCCTTGAAGACCGCGACAAGGTCGCGCGGGCCTTCATCGAGCATCTTTGCACCTACGCTCTTCGCCGTGTGCTCACGGTGGACGATGCGGAAGACATCAAGGCCATCGAGGCCGAAGCGAAGAAACACCAATACCGAGTCAAGGAAATCGTGCGGGCCGTGGCCTTATCCGACCTCATTCGCAAACGATAAACGAGAGAGACCTAATGAGCAACATTCTGAGACAATCCTGGTTGATCGACCGCCGCCACGCCCTGCGCGCCCTGGGATCTACTTGCATCTCGCTTCCGTTTCTGGAATGCATGGTGCCGCTACGGGCCACCGAGCAACAGATCGCAACGCCCAAGCGAAGCGCCTTCATCTACCTGGCTAATGGGGTTCATTCGCTCAACTACCAGATCACGACACCGGGTAAAGACTACCAGTTCTCGCGCTCGCTCAAGCCTCTTGAGAAGCATCGTGCGGTGATTACCCCCATCAGCGGCCTGCATCACTCGGGAGCCCTCAGCCACCACCACAATTGCATCTCGGTCTGGCTGACCGGCGGCAAGCTAGAGCCCTCCGATCGCAACACCATCTCCGTGGACCAGAAGATGGCCGAGGTCACGGCGAAACACACGCGCTACCCTTCGATGGAGATCGCGCTCACGGGTGATTCCCTCAGTTGGACGGCCGACGGCATCCGCTTGCCCTCGATGCGCCGCTGCAGCGAGATCTTCGCCTCGCTGTTTGAAGAACCGCGCGGGGGCAAGGCCAGCCAAAGGAGAGAACTGCGCCGCAAAGGAAGCGTCCTGGACGCCAACCTCGCGGAAGTGAGCAAGCTCGAGCAGGCGATGGGCTCGGCCGATAGGGGACGCCTCGACCAATATCTGACTTCGGTGCGTGAAGCGGAAATCCGCACGCGGCGGGCCGACGCCTGGCTCGACACGCCGCTTCCGGCCGTCTCCGAAACCGATCGCAAACGCACCAATCGCGACATCGCGGCCACGATGGCGGGAGACTATTTCCGCACCGTGTATGACCTGATCGTTCTCGCCTTCCAGACCGACCTGACACGCGTGGCCACATTCAGCTTGGGAGGGGAAGGGGATGCCTTTTCCATTCCCGAGATCGGCATCACCGAGTCTCGCCATCAACTCAGCCACCACGGCGGCGATGCGGGCTACATGGAGAAACTCACGAAGTACGACACCTTCGCGATCGACCAGTTCAGCTACTTCCTCACCCGGCTCGCCGAGACCAAAGATCTCAATGGCAAGCCGCTCATCGGCTCGACCATGGCGCTGTTCGGTAGCGGCATGTCCTACGGTCACAGCCATGGCAATGCGAATCTCCCCCTGGTGCTTGCCGGCGGAACGGACCTCGGCCTGAAACACGGCAGCCATCTCGACTTCAACCAGGGACACTTCAAGGGCTACCAGCTCGACAAGCCCGGCGAGCATTACTCGCTTTGCAGCAGGCCCGCCAACGCGAATGCCTACATGAGTAATTTGCTATTAACGATGGCCAAGCGGATGGGCGTGGAGGCCGACAAATTCGCCGAGAGCAACAAGGCGATCGAACTATGACATCGATTCCGTTTTCATACCGGCTCATGATTCTATGTCTTGCGCTGTGCCCATTTACTACCACGGCGCTCGGCCAAGATCTGATCATTCGTCCCGAGGCGGGCAAATTCCCTCCCTTGGAAAAAGCGGTTTCCTACCGGGGCGTTCTTGCTTTTGTGGATCATGCCAACCGCCGTGGCAGCCTCCGCGTCGTCACTCCGGGCGAGTTCTTCCGAAACCCGCCGCATCCATTCGCGCTCCTTCCCTATGGGATCGTCCGCTTTCACGGCGCCCCTGCGGATCTTCGCGATATTCCGCTTGGCACCCTCATGCATGTCCGAGCCTATCTGCCTCCGGACCCAAAAACCTCCTCCGTGCCGGTCTTTCAGAATGGAAATCCCGAGAAGCCCGCGGAGAACCATGTCCTTCTTCTCGAAGACGAGCCGAGCTTCTGCCTGCGTGAAGGCAAAGTCTGGAAGCTCAAGGCAATCGACCTTCAGAAGAACCAGGGAACGATCGTCGCCACGCTCGAGCCAAAAGATGGGGGGACGAACGGCAAAGCCAGCGAAGAAAAGTTGACCTTCGATGCCGCCACGCGCATCTGGCGCGGACGCGAACGCCTTGACCTGGCAGATCTGATCGCCGAAGGCGCCTGGCCCGCCAGCGGCAAGAAGTCGTTGGGGGGCCAAAGCGCCCAACTCGGACTCACCTGGCAGCCCACTCCGGACGGTGTGTTCCTGAGGTTCCACATCTCGGATATTTGGCTGGATGAAACCGCCATCAAGCGTTCCGCCCAAAATCAAACCGCACGGAACAACGCTCTGATTCGCAGTCGCTGGATGCCCGGATGGGTGGATGCCGTGGAATACGGCAAGTTCGGCCGCGCGAAAGTCACCGCCACCTTATTTGGCGGCATGGACTCCTCACTCTACGCCGATTTCAAACAAGGCAGCCCTGCCCAAATGAACTCCGTGGAAAACACCTTAAAACACACCCACGGCGCCTACGGACCGAATCACATGGCCTCCGCGGGCACGATCCTGGAGGTCACGAAAACACCGGGAAAGGCGGCTCTAGGCAGCAGCGGCATCCAAATCCGTTTTGAAACCGACCTCATCATCGAAGGAATTCGCCCAGGTAGAATCGTCCGCGTCTGCCCCGCAAGCTGGCCTCTGGTACAAGTGCCACGCGAGGAATATCTCGACGATGGGTCCACCAACATTGAGGACCGCTTCCCGAATTCGGCGATCTTCCCGAAATATTCCCCCTGACATCGACGGATTCGTTCGTTTTCTCGTCCCCCATTGGACACACCGGCGCGGTTATTTGCCGCCGCGGCTTCTTGCCAATTTTGCCCTTTTTCCCGCATGATGAAGGCACTTTGGCCCACAATGAAAAAAGACCAGAGGTCTTACCTCTGGTCTTCTCAAAAAATTGGGCGCTACAGGATTCGAACCTGTGACCCCCAGCGTGTCGAGCGCAATTTAAACAGGCACTTCGGCTTCCCGGCGAGGGAGAATTTCTCCCTAACTTCTTATCAAACCTACCTTTTCACCTCTCGCTCGTCAAGCTCATGAGTTAGGCAGTTTTCGTGAGTTTCGTAGCACTTATTGTCAATCTTGTCAGAACAGCGGACAATGGCGGTAGGAAATAGGAGCCGACTTTGAGCCCAATGGGCGCTCGACTCGATTCCCCTACGCCCTTGTCTTCGGCCAAGTCTTACCATGCTTGGCGGCGAGAAGCTTGCAGCCTTCTTTGATTGTGTCAGAAAGCGTTCTATCCTCGAGAGACGCCAGCTCAAGCAAGCACTCCCGTTGCTCCGGGTTCACCCGAACCACAATTTGGGGCGGAATGTCTTTCGCTTCGGGTTCCTTCTTCTTCGCCACTGGGCGCCCTCCAGACCGTGAAATCATACTTATTGCTCTCCGTAAGTTATCCGCAATACAGCCGCTTTGTCAAATGTTCGAAGTTTTCACGATGCGTTGTATTGCAATTGTTAATTGATCCAATTAGCATTTCATTCACCGGGCCGCAGCAGGGCCCGTACATCCCACTCAAGGAATCATCCAATGAACAGAACTCTGACCGGGCCGACTTTGACCAAGTCTTTCGGCAAAAAAAGCGCGCAGACCATGGCAAGCCAAGAGCGCAAAACCAAGGGCTCACGAGCCAGGCTCTCGGCGTTACGCGGCATTTTTCAAATGTTTGCAGACCTGCCTGATCCAGAACTGAAGATTTCAGCGCCAAGTTCGGGCATGTTGCAGGCGATCAATCGAGCCCTTAAAGATATTCCTGACTTTCGCGAGAACCTCCTTTGGGAATTAGAAGATTGTGAGGCGGAAAAAATTGATGACTCCGGTGCGGAGGGTTTCTTGGCCTGCTTGTTGGCTTCGTGGCTTTGCGCGAACCAGCCCGTAGCCCGCGCTATTGGTATGGGCAAGGAAACCCGCCCAAGGGCGAATGGGACCTTGAGTTGGAACCGCCGACTATAGCAGGCGCCGCATCGAAAGGCGGTGCGTGATGGGCATGACCCGAAAAACTGGTGATGTTCTCATCGTCGCCGCCGAAAACGGACTGGAACTGGCGATCAGGTTCGTCCAGGTGCGAGGGTCGCGCGCGATATTGACTGTCGAAGGGCCTAAAGGCATTCGTTGCCTAAGGAAGGAAACAGCCGACCAGATCAAGGCGCGCGGGGAAAGCCTATTCCTCGCCAAACCGAAAGAACCCGAGCCGGAATGAGATCTGGTTTTGGAACCGCCACCGCGCTAAATGAAAATAACGAAAATGGCCTTGCCAAACCGGGTTTGCAGGACCAAGCTTACCAACAGTCCAGAGAGCCGCCTGCTCTCGGCCTCCAACCATCTCGCCCCATCGATTGGCTGGGTCATGGCAAGGCAAGGGCGCTATGCGCAAGTGGAGTCTTTGGGGAGGTTTCCTCATCCACTGAATCTGTCTCCCAAGGTAGCAGTCTAGGCAATTGCGATTCTTGGGGTGGTAATCGAGGGGCATTCGCCTCGCGATGGATTCCTTGCATTGGAGTTTTGGGATGGCACAAGACACATCTGCTGTTGCAAATAACACCAGGCCAACGGAATTGGCCTTATTTAAGCGCTGCAAAAGGAAGTTGAAGAAAGACTGCCTTTACTTGCACAAGCTAAAGGAAGGCAGCCGTTGGTATAGTGATTTGGGCAGCTACTACGTAACTGACCAAAACAACCACACGAGAATGACTCACCTCAATCTTGAGTGGTTGGCAAAGGACTTGGCCGTCCTTTAGCAAACTACAGCGCACAAGGGTAATCCCTTTCGCTTGACCCGAAGCCGCCGGCCACGCCCACCCCAGGGCAGCCGGCGGTTACTTTTTGCGCATGGCAGCCAGCCTGTCCTTTCTCGCGGCGACGTATGCCCGGTCAATTTCTTCTTCAGAAATTGTCGCCATGCGTGGAACGACGAGGGGGGCGGGCGAAGTCGTGTTAGCAGCCAGAGCGTTGGCAACCAAGTCCGGGAAAGAGTAGTATCGTCGACCAAGCCGCACGCAAGGGATCTTCCCATCACGGCATAACTGGCAACGGGTAGCGTCAGGAATGTTAGCTAGCGCTGGCATCGTCGACACGGCGACCAGGCTCTCACCCGCTTCAAGCTTGGCCTGGATTTGGTCCTGAAATGAAACGGCTTGCATGAGTGCGCTCCTGACCGGGCGACATCGGAAAAGACTAGGGCGGCCGGTTCCGTTGTCAATTTGGCGGCGGCGGAGGCCGGAAGAAGGGTAGCCCCTTTCGCTTGATCTTCATGGGCCGCCGGCGATTCCGAAAGGGTTGTCGGCGGTTTTCGTTTGGCCTGACACTCGGACCCTTGTTCGCTACACTTTACGAGGCGGGCGGCGATAGTGGGCCAGTCTGCTCGCTTTAAAGGCGGCAATTTGTTCCTCCGGTGAAGGCTGTTTCTCCACGGCGGGCAACATTGACGGCGGGCTAGTCGTTTTGGCGGCAATCGCCGCGGTGACCAAATCGCCAAATGAATAGTAGCGCCGGCCAATCTGGACGCACGGGATCTTCCCTGACCGACACCATTCGCATCGGGTTGCATCCGGGATGTTACTGAGAACAGGAATTGTAGACACGGGAACTAAGCAATCGCCGGCATCAAGCTTTGCCTTCATTTGGTCTTGAAACGATAGCGGCGGCATTGGTCGGCCCTGATGAAATCGCGGGCGAGTCCTTGGGTTCACGGTACAGATGCGCAGCCAGGCCTCAACCAGAGGGCGGATCCAGATTTGGAGACACCCCGAGGGTACATTCCTCGGAGGATCCTGCCCGCCATGTCAAGCGAACCGCACTACACCGACCGCGCCCTTTCCGTCGGTCACTACGAAATCCCGGCCGAAAAGTGGGAACGGATCGAGCGGGAAATGCGAACCCGTTACGCCAAACGAAGCGAACCCATCGAAGCCGGATCATCTGGCGGCGCCAAGTTCATTTTCGGGCGAGCCATAGTCTACGGGCAGATCGAAGGCCCTTGGTCCCAGGCAGGCCGATCCGGCACCTATTACCGCCAGATCCAGTCCGGCGCGCTCGGTGCATCGGTTCGGGCCGGGCATGATGTTATCGGTTCCTACGTCGATCCGGAAACCCCGCTGGCCCGCGGGCGAAACGGGTCGCTCAAGCTTATCGATTCCGCCTCGAGCCTGGACTTTGAAATTCCGGACGATTCAACCGAATTGTTTGCCGATGTTTACGAGCTGATCAAAAGGGAAGTGCTGATCGGCGTCGACGCCAAGCTGGAGCAAATCACCTTCGACTGGCGCAATGAAGGCGGGCGGCAAATCGGCGCCGTCAAATCGGCCTTCTTGAAAGAGATCTGCCTCGATCCATTCCTGACCTATCGCGATGGGATCTTTATCGCGGCCGCCGAACGAGCGGTAGGGTGGGATCGGTCCCGGAGCGAGCGCCTCGAGCGTGCCCGATGGGAATTCCAAGCGGCCCTGGCCAAGGGGCGACAATGGAACTGATCCGCCGGCGGTTCGATGTTCAAGCTGCGCTCGATGGTGCAGGGCTTTCCGGTATCGCCGTTCCGTTCAATGTCCTTTCCGGGATCGTCGAGGAAGGCGGCAAGACGTTCAAAGAGCGTATCCATTTCGGCTCTGCGGATAAGACGCTGCAGGTAGACGACTGCCTGGCGTTGGTCCATCACGATTTCAAGCGGCCGGTCGCCCGCACCGCCACGAAAACCCTGATCCTGACCGCCTCCGATAAAGGCGTCTCATTCAAGATCCCGCGGCTACCCGATGTTCGATGGGCCCGGGATCTGGCGAAGGCCGTCAAGAACGGTCTGATTGATTCGTGCTCGTTTGGCTACAAGGTCTTGCGGGACAAGTTCTCCATAGTCAATGGCGAGCTGATTGAAGACATCTTCGAGATACGCCTTAAAGAAATCTCGTTTGTTATCAATCCCGCTTACAAAACCGGAACCTCGGTGATCAGTTCTGACCGCGCGCGGCGGGCAAGGATTGCAAGGTCCCGCTGTTTGTTCCTGCGCTTGAAACAGCTCCAATAGCCACGCCGGCGCGCTCCCCGGGGTAACTCCCTTCCGCCAAACGGGAGGGGGACCGGGTGAGCGATTCTGACGTTGCCGCGCCTTCCATTTCTTCACTGCCATTTTCACTCGGCCCACTTTCTGTTGAAGAATTCAACGAATGCCTTCTGCACTATGAAGGCTACATCCAGGCGAAGATCGCTCCTTTTCGCAAGAAACTAGCGATCTACGGCAAGACCAAAAGCGACCTTTTCGGCGACATGGTTTTGCATCTTTGCAGGCGCAGGGTGGTCATGGACCCCAAGCGGGTTCCAAACATCGAGAAGAAAGCGACCAACCGAGAAGAAGCCTGCCAGGCCGCATTCCTGGCGCTGGCATCGAAGGCTGTGACCAACAAGCTGTTGAACGACCTGCGCGATGCGAAGCGTAGAAACCAGGGGATTTTTACCAGGTGCGGTTTGGAAGAGGTCCATGACCAAACGGAACGTAAAGCGAGTAACGGGATTTCGCCAGACAACCAAGCGATCGTCAACGAGTTCGAGGCGACCAACCGACCGCGCTTAAACAGGCTCAAGTCGGAAGCGGAAGCGAAATGGCCCCACAAACTCCATGTGGATCTTCCCTTCGCCGAGCAGGTGGAAATCGCTCGGGCTCATCTCGCCTTCAATTGTGACACCGGAGAAAGTCCGCAGGAACTGGCGGTCAAGCTTGGGGTTGTAGCGCGTGCCGTAAAACGGGCGCTGGGCTCGTATGCCGAATCGCACCAAGCGCCTGCCGAGCCGGCCGAATTAAGCGTTTCGAAGTCCGAAGGAACCTTGAGGGGAGGGGAGACGATGAACCTGACTTGTGCCCAGTGGGTTGAGCAGAACTTACCAAAGCCTGGTGAACCTGTCGATGCGGCGGCAATGGCGGCGGCTTGTGGAGTCGGCTTGAATCAGGCGCAGCGCAAGATTCACCAGCTCGGATATTTTCACAAAGGGTCCACGCCCCATTACCGCGCCTTGGCCGAAGCTGCGCAAAAGCGAAGGGATTCCCTGCTCGCCCACGCCGAGGTCCCTGCCGTGGTTCCTGGCGAGCTATCGTCCGACTCACCAGCTTCCGGCCCATTGCCTGCCGAGGCGCCTGGCGCGGTACGGCCCGCGGCTCCCGAGCCGGCTGCTCGCCGGGCGCCGAGCCGGCGGAAGAAGAAACCGACCTGGTGGGCATCGATCGTCGATCGCGTTTTTGGGATCTTCGGTCTGAAGCTGGTCAAGAAAACACCAGCTCGCCGGCCCAAAGCATCGGCGTAATTCCTCAGTTGAGAGTCATCGATTCTAGGAAGGGTGAACCATGGGCAAGACCGCAGCATTTCCCGTTATCGGCCTGGCGCTTGACGCGAGCGGCATCGCGACCGGGTTGAAGCAAACTACCAGCTTGCTTCGCGCTGGCACGGATTCCATCAAGTCGACGCTGGCCCCGATGAAGGCCGCCTTTTCTGCGGCATTTTCAGGGATCGGCATAGCAAACCAAGTCGCAGAATTCATGGGCAAGATAGTCCGAATTCTGGGCGAGCCGTTCCGATTGTTTACCGAGCTGGAAGAACAATTCAGCAAATTCTCCATCCTGTCGAGCGGCACGAAAGAAGCTGGCGAGGCGCTCGATCGATTCAAGGCGATTGGGCGCGAAACGGGTCTTTCCCTCAAAGAAATGGGCAGCGCTCTCGACACCCTCCTGCAGGGCCATTTCTCTTTCGCTGGCGCGGTCGTTCAGATTCAGGATCTGAGCAAGGTTGCTGGAATCTTGGGCGAAGGCGCTCTGCCCATGCTCGCGGCCGCGGCGGCCAAGTTCCGATCGACGGCATTCGCGGGCTTCGAAGATGTCAACGCGATCGCGTTGCAGGGACTTCCCATTTTCGAAGCCATCGGCCAGCAACTTGGAATCAACGCCGAGCAAGCCAAGGCGATGGCAAAGAACGGCATGATCACCGGCTTGCAAGCACGAAATGCGCTCAATGCCGCCGGCGACATGGCCGCGGGAAAGAACGCTGGCGCCGAGCCTCAAACGCTCGCGGGGCAGTGGGCCAGGATCAAGGAGGAATTCGGTCAGTTCCTGGCGGGGATCGGCGCGGCCGTTTCCCATGCTTTCGATTTTCCGACGATGCTTTCAATATGGCGCGGCGTCCTTTCCGGACTTCGCGCCGTCCTCGATGCCGCATTCAGCCCACTCAAAAACGTGCTCGCGCGCAATGGTGGTGACATTGGCAAGGTTTTCGAGATGGCCCAAAAGGGAGTGATCTGGGCAGTGCGCAAGCTTGGCGATGGCTTCTTTTCGTTCCTTGATGTGCTGAAACAAGTGACGAATGGCATGGTCGACGTTGTTGAGACCATTCGGGGTCTCGGCCGGTTGATGAATCCGGCAAGGTGGTTCGAGGGGGAATTCACGCCAGATCAGGAAAAGAAGATCACGGATTTCCAAAAGGCCAATGCCAAAATGATGCCAGGCCGTGGGAACGGAGGTATGCCGCCTGGTTTCGGATGGAAGCAGCCCGATCGCGAGGTACTGATGCCCCGATTCAAGGCAATCGAAGCTTTGAGGCAGCAAAAAGAACTGCCGCCGGCAAAGCTAAACTTGGACCTGGATGTCAAAGGCATGCGGGAGGGCTTCAACAAGTTTCTCGACGGTGTCGCCGATGGTGCGAATGGTGGAAATAAAGCCCAAGAGGAAGCGGCGGCCAAAGCAGCCAGGCTCGCGGAGAATTTCAATCAGGCGCGGGATGCACTGCAGACCTTCGGCGAGCAGTTCAAGAACACATTCGCCACGCCGTTCGACGAATCATTCGCGCAGCTCAATCGCCTGGGCGGCTTGATGCGCGATGCCGTTGGGGCTGGAATGGATCAAGCCATGGTTGCAAAGATGGGCGACCAAGCGTTGCTGGGCATTGGAAAAGGCCTGGTTGGCATGATGGCCGATGCATCGAAGCAGATTGCCGATAGCCAAATCAACACTGTTCATGAGGTCGGCTCCGCGGCACTCTATGAATCGATTGTGCGCGCCCAGGCCGGCGGTGGCGGCGCCTCGACGGAAACCAAGCTCGCGCAGACCATGGAACTCCAGCGGCAGATTCAAGCCGAGCAGCTCAAGTCTGCACAGGAGGCAGTAATCGCGTTGCGAGCCCTCCTTGCCAAGCCCGCTGGAAACAATATGGTGGGGAAGATCTAGAATTTGTAGTCGACCATCCATTGAGGTTTGACACCAGCCAGGCTGCCAGGTTGTACGTCAAGTGCGGCCTGGGCAGCGCAGAACCAACCCATGCAATGCCACTTTGAAATCGTGTTGTAAAAAGGATTATCTACGTCAAATAAATCATGCACATCATTTCCGATTAGTTCCGAAGCCTTACGCGCCATGTCGACATAGTTGACAGTTCGATTGGCGAACATCGGGCGGTATTCCGATGTCTTATCTAGAACCACCCTGATCGCTTCGGTCGGGCTGATCGAGCCGCTGGCGATTTCATTTATGCAATCTTCAACGCCGATCTTAAAGATGATGGCGCGCGCCTTTATCTCACATTCAATAACGCTTGGTTCCATTGGCCGGTCCTTTTCGTGATTCGGTCGACCGGATCAATCCCAAACGACCTCGGGTTCCGGCGTGGCAGCGGCGTGAAACCCGCTCGCGAAGCAACGCCTGAGAACTTCTTCGGGGATCGCGCCTGCGGAATTGTTTGCGGTAAGGCCCTCCTTGATTTCTTGCCAGGCGCTTTCGCAAGCCGCCTCGAGGTCAGGGTTTCCCTTTGCGGCACGGCCGGCGCGACTGCCCGACGCGATCAACTCCATCGCAAGATCGTCTAGGTTCATCGTTTCCTCTTGGGTTTCTTGTTTCCCGGCGCCGCCGCCGCGCCATTGCCTTGAATGAATGCGCTGATCCCGGCCGCCGACCATCGACCTCGAAGACCTGGGATCTGTGGTGGGATTTTGCCAGCCCCGGCGAGCCGGCGGATCGTTGCAACACTTCGGCCCAAGCGCACGGCGACTTGCTCGATCCCGATCGTCTCGGCTTCAGGACCCATCGATTGGACTCCAAAAAATAGCAAGCAGCAAATCAGCCGACCTGGTTCACTGGCCGGAGCGAGCCTGCGCGGACCGCATTGGCCTGGCGCTCTGACCGCATCTTGGCCATTGGGCCGTTTATGAATTTGCGGATTTCCGGTGTGTCTCGCCATTGATGCCAAAAGCAATCCATGCCATTAGCGTCCACGGTCTGCTCGAACCCTTCCACCTGAAAGCCCGCTTTCACAAGTTCGGCCCAAATTTCCTGGCGAGAAAGGATCGGGTAAAGCCCCGCCATCCTGGAAATCTCAGCCAGATTAACCGCTTTGACAGGGGGCGCGGCCGTTCTCACCCGCTCAAACTCATGCTGTGCTCGACGCTCTTTAGCAGTACCGCCGAGATGCTTGATTGCCGCGGCAACGAACCTCGGATCTGGCTTGAATAGGACCTGCGGTTTGCTGGAGTATGGATCATCGCCTGACCACCACTGACACGGTTGAATCGGAAACTCCGAATTCAGTAGTGCCAATATGATATATTTTTCTGGAACTTTTTCATCCCAGAGTTTTTTAGCCTCGTCAGCTACCTCCCGGACGAGCATGCCAAAAGTAACACCGGTACCGCTCATGCCAACCTCCAAGTCTGAAACTCATTGACGCTCAAAAAGAAATACCCCAATACGCCGGTTCACCGCCGCCAAGGGCGTCGCCTCTTAGCCAGGCCGGAGTCGATCGCGGCCTGGGCGCCAAGCCAGAACCCATCACGAAAGGTCTGCGCCAGACGGTCATTGCCGAACTCTTTGAGCGCGGCCAGGCCATACTTTTCAACTAAGACTCTGTTGATCTTTGAACTCTCTTTTTCGATCAGCGGCTCATATTCCCGAAAAATCTGGGGGTCGGTGTGCATCCGGACTGCGGCCGTCGCCGGCATCTTCTTCAAAGCAATCAGGAACACGGCCGCCTCGCCGGCGTAGCGTAGCGTGTCGCGCGAGATTCTTTCGTCTCGTGTCATCGCAAGTCCTCATCCGCTTCGCGCTCTTCCTTGGTTCGCGGGCCCGAGTGCTTCTGCTCCATGTCCTCGGCCGACAAACGGGTCGAGCTGCGCCCGGCGATCGTGAGCAGAAGGGCCCTTTGTGAGCTGGCCCAATCCCGCTCGGCGCGGGCAAGTTGCACGAACACCGGATGGGCACACATTTGCCCGTTCCCGCCCCGGGTGTACCAGCCATCCCTGGGAATGCCGGCCTTGATAGACCGCAATTCCTCTACATGGGCCAAGCGCTGGGCCGCCAAGACCACAGCCTCGATGTCCGCGCCGGTTGCATACGGCGCCCTTTCGAGCGCAGAGCAAATTCGGCGGTACGCCTTCCGTTCAAGGTCCGTGGCCAAAGTGTTGGGCGGTCGCTTCGGAAGCTTGCTTCCATCGTCCTTCGCCTTCTTTTGTCCGCCTCTATCCATGGCTTTGTCTCACCTTTACCATCTTGCCACCATTACCTAGACCAGCAGTTGCGAGGGGCCGACCCCCTTGAGTGAAAAAATGGTCGTCGAACATGGCGGACGCGACACATGAGGTCAGATATAATGAGATAGCACATCCCTTCAGGGGGATACCCCCCCTGGGCCCTTCTGGGCCCGGTGAGGGGTCGCCCGCCTGGTTTCACAGGTCGTCGACACAGGGGCGCGTTGCCAAGCTGTAGGGCGTCACTGCGACGATTGGGGGTTGAGTGGCGGCGAGCCTGGTTGCCGTCGCATCCTTGAGAAACACCACGTCTCCAGGCTTGAAACCCGGGTGTTGACCGGTCAAACTCCCAGTCAATGACCCACCTGCAGCGCCCAAGCTACCGGCGTCGGTGCCGGTAGGCAGGCCACCATAGGCCTGCAAGATGGTGCAACGTGTGTAGCCGGAGACGGTGGCGTTGTCGTTGGCAGCGGCGTATGGATAGGCCATGGGTCAAGCTCCTCAAAGAATCCGGGGAGCGGGCGGCGGCCTGACCACACAGTCAGTGCAACCGCCGAGAACCCCCACTCCCCGGATGAATTGCGGTATCAGGCCACAGCGGCGCGCTGACCAGCAGGCGCTGCAGCTACCAGGCTGGTGATGAACGCTTGGATTTCTGGGCTATCGATGTACTGGAAATCGAACCGCCCGTTCCTTTCACTGAAACCCGCCGGGTGGAAATCAGCATCCCAAAGGCGCTGCCAGGTCGCCTGCTCGGAATGCTGCCGGCCGAGTCGTCCCACGATCTCGGAAAGGTGAACTGCCAAAGGCTGCTGAACGCCAACCCGCTTGGCTGCAGACTCTTCGGCATTGATTGCGGTTTCCCGTTCGGAACGGGTCGCCTCGAGGTAATCTGCGGCGTAACGCACAAACGCTGGATTGGCTGCAAAAAGAGGCCGATCGTCCCACGCACCGCCGCTGGTCCAATCTTTCGGCTGCAGTGGTAGCCGGGACCGCAATAGTGCCAAGACGGCAAACTTCGGCGGGATGTATTCACCCGACCGTTTTTTATGCTCGTCTAAGACCTCGCATGCCAACTGTCCAATCGTAAGCTCTGGCATTTCGCGTTCTCTCCATGGGTGAATTAACAGGAACAACAAAAGGAAACCGAAAGTTCTATCCCCGGCCAGTGGTGCGATCGGGCCGGAATTCGTCTTGGCGGTTGTCGCTGGCCTGCCGCAAGGTGCCGTCGCGCACGAAGGAATCGACATCACTTGCGCGCCATCGGCCTCGCAGTCCCGGGACCTGGGCGGGAAGCTGGCCTGCGGTTGTCAATTTTCTCACGCTCGCGGCGGACATGCCGAGCCGCGCCGAAACCTGCTCGACGGTCAAAAGCTCATCACTCATCTGAAGAACCTCCATTGATAAAACTTTGCGTTTACTCCAGGGGAACGTACCCCGCGCCAGATTGGCGCATCGATCATGCGGTCGCAATACTTCACAATTAGGGGGTCTTAAAAGTCCTTTTTTAGTTTGTGGCGCAGCCGTTTTGATCGCGCGCATTGAGGATCAGCGCGAGGCGAGCTAAGCCCCTCGGCGTAACCTTCACCTGGTGACAGTGCTTTTCCGATCCATCGTGCTTGGTGATCGTGTAGGTGCGGTGGACAAGGTAGAGCTGGTGAATCCGCTCTTGGCGGGCAAGCCAACCTTTGGCTCCTGGGCGTTGATAGATCCAATTGTTTTCGAGCAGGAAACTGAATAGTTTCTTGGGTTGAATCTGAAGGTTTTTCGCCGCGTCGGTGATGCAGAATTCGCCATCGGCATCGGCGATTCGATCGAGCGCTTCGGCTTTGGGTTCCAGGATCTTTACCCTGGCTTCCAACTCCTCTTTCTCATCGAGCAGCTTGGCTGAGAGACGAAGCGCTTGGGCCATATTTTTCGGGAGTTGATCGTGAAAGGGATTGGCTGCCTGGATTTCGAGTTGCTGCCAGCGATCAATGATTCGGGCGCGAAGTTCATGGCTGTAACCAGATACAATCACCATTGTGTTGCGGAAATCCAATAGAAACTCGTTATAGACTTGGCCATTCTGTGGATGGACATAGGGGGTCTCGTTTCCAGAAACGACACCCCTCTCGATGAGTGCGCGAATCGTTTTAAGAACGCTATCGTGCGTGGTCTCTACGACCTCCGCGATTTGGCGGGAAGACATGGTCGTTTTCGAAATCCTCAATTCAATCTTGTTCACTGGTCTACTCCTTGAAATGCCTGGGAAACAGTGTTGTTCTTTGCTAGTTCCGCGAGGGCAACCTTCGCTCGAGGTGGTTCGATCGAGCGAACCCACACCCTTCCGCGATGATCGAGCCGGTATTCGGCGCCGGCGGGGTCGCGAGTGTAAACATGGCCGTTTTCGCGACGGGTGCTCACACACCCAGGCGGTAACGGCGGCATGGACGATTCGGTCTTGGCGGACGCCTTGCGCCAGTCGGATGGCGGAGACCACCGGCCCGCGGAGATCCAGCCGGCGAGGGTTACTACGGCTTCCGCATCGGGTAGCTTGGCCAGCTCGGGAATTAACTCGCCGGCCATTTGCGTCGAAACCGGGTTTCCCTTCGAGGCGCAATGCCTCACGAAGTCGCGCCACTTGGCCCGTGCAGACGCTTCGAGTGCTTCGGGTAGGAGTTCGGACACTTCAGCGATTCGAGCTTCTGCGGCAGCTTCTCGTCGGGTCAGTCTTTGCTCGGGTTTTTCTTGCAGGGCGGAGCTTGGATTTTTTTGCGGCCCCCCGGCAGGGGGGCTTAAAGGGGGAGTTAGGTTAGGTTGGGTTAGGTTAGGTGGGAGCATGCCAGGGCATCCTCCCAGGGGAGGCTCCTCTAGCAGGGTCCCTTGGGCAGCCTGCCCTGGAGGAATTTCATTTCCCAGTCGCCCCTGATCCTCGGTCGTTCCCAGAGCAGGCTGCCCTGGGAGGGTGGCCTGGGACTCTGCCGGCGGTTTTGCACCCGGAGCGGCAAGGAAGGACTTGCCGTGCCGTGCAAGGGCGCCTTTGACGAAATTTGGAGCGTGCTCATGCCAATCGTGGACGGAGAGCCTCGCCTCATCCTCCCGCCGGTCGATCCACTTTTCGGCTACCAGGGCCGCAATCAAGTCTCCAGGATCGCCCGGCCACTCCAAGAAGGCAGCGATTCCGGCATCCGGGAATCTTCCGATCCCGCCATCAAGCGCATTGGTTGCCGTGAAAACCCAAAGGCTCTCAAGGATGCCAACTACTTGGTAGGTCGGAAGCTTCAATCGATTTTTGAGCTGAAGAAATTTCAGCTTGTTCATTGCCGTGTGCTTCATGGTCGGCTCCTCTCGCCGGAGTTTAGACCTTGAGGCCGCGCGCGCGGAGCCGATCCTTTGATTCCTGGACGCCTGGTAGTTTTGGGCCAGGTTTTTCGGGCGGATTGGGCTTGATGACAAAGCCGGCAAGAGCATCGCGAACGAGATCAGGATGCGTCAGGATTCGACGACCAACGCGAATTGCGGGAAGCTTTCCGGTTAAGCACCAGCGGCACACTGTGGCGGGGGCGAAACTCTTCAAACTTTTGATCGTTCCCACTGGAACAAGCTCGCCAGCTTCGAACATAGCGACAAGCTTTTCAGCAACATCTGACATTTTCGTTCCCTAGTAAAGTTTCCCGAGTTCAGTGAATTCATCACTGATGCGCAAACTTTACGAAGGGATCGTTTTGGAATCGTGGCCCTCATCGCAAATTCCAGATTGCGATTATTTTACGATCAGGAAGGGATCGAGAGGCCCCACCCCTTTCTGTCAGGACCGGCACCTTTCCCAAATAAAGGCAAGGGGTTATGGCTTCCGCAAGAAAGTGAATCCGTTAATTTTTGCCTCAAATTTGAAACCTGAACGCCAATAGCCTCATCGTTGACTATTTCTTCGCTGTACAATTTTTCTCGAATTTTTGATACTGTAACAACTTCACCATTTCCAACCTTAAACAGTTCAAGCAATCGTCCCTCCTTGGCGGTTAGGGCCACGAATTTCCCTCGCCAACGGAATCCGCCTGGAACTATTGCTATATCAGCTCGGTTTTCTTGGTCAGCGTCGGCAGCCGACTTGGGTGTTGTGGTCTGAATTGACGCCGAATCGGGATTGGCGCTTGCAGACTTGCCGAGCCAATCCGGTTCTCGGTACCGAAACCCCTCGATCAGCCGATCGAGCTCGACGAGGTTGCCGGGCGAAAACCACGATTTGGCCCAACCGGTTTTTTCAGCGCCAAGCAGGAAGTCAACCAGGCGGTTGCCCCATGCCCTTCGCTCGGTCGTCAAACTTTGGCGGAACCCATCCCAACCGTTGAGGAACTGCCTGGCAGCGATCATCAGCCCGTGTGAGTGGTCATTCGAGTAGTCGAATTTCATTGAAGGCACGCGAACGGCCGCAATCTTTGGTCCGCCATCTTCACCTTGCCCTTCCGTGTCGGTCAGAGGACCAACCATCGGGGTCCAGCCGGAGATCACTTGGAAGCCGCCATGATCAACCGGGCGACCTTCATTCAAGTGAAGGCGGCAAACCGCTGCGTGTCCGTCCAATTCGAACAAGATTTGCGCCAGGGAATTTACCTGAAGGGAAACAGAAGACATCCCCGCTCCTCAATAAGCGGACCCTCAAAGAGAAAACGAGCGGGAAGGGGGATTGAGGATTCCCCTTGTCGGCCGGCCAGCCTATCCCGCTCGTTATTTTGGCATTTTATCCGACTGCAACGGCTGCCTTTTTCGCATGCGCCTTCTCGAAGCTCAAATAGTGCGCGGTCGTGACTTCCGCGCCGGCATGGCCAAGGCACGCCCGGGTTTCCTCGAGGCCTACGGCTCGATAGATCCGCTGAGCGTGCGTTTTCCGAAGCCGGCCAGGCGACCAAACGGGAATCCCACGCGCCAGGCAGACTCTCCGGATCGCGGTGGCAAGAGCCCGGGTGCAGAACATGGCGCCGGGAACTACGAGCGGCTGCGACTTGGCCCGATTGGTTTGGGAAGGTTGCACCTTGGTTTTTCGCTTCGCCCGCAACTCCTGGAGCCTTTTGGTGCGTTCCTCGATCGGGCTGAACAGGGGCATGTCCGGTTCGTCTGGGCGTAGCCAGGGCCGCAGGATCTCTTGGCACCTGGCGCCCAGGGCGATCATGCGCTTCCGGCCCCGGTTGGCTGTTTTGTGACGCGCCGGCTCGTAGAACCAAACCGCATCGTCTGCCATGTCGATCGCGCCGGTGGTGATCCTGCAAAGCTCGCTCGGCCGACCGCCGGAGAACTGCCCGAGACGCACAAGGGCGGCAACTGCCGGCGGGAGGTGGGGCAGGGTGCGGTCGATGGTCTCGTCGTCAACGAACTCGGTGCGGTTGCTTTCTGGCGCTTCCGTCTGCCCGCGGCGAAGGGGCGCGGTAATCGCCAGGGCCTGGTAGACCAGAATCGGCACCCAACCTTCCTCGACACCCCATTTGAAACAGCGACGGATTATCCCGGATACCTTATTCACTCCCTGCCGGGACCTCCCCCGGGCTACCATTTGATCACGCACCGCTTTCAGCCGGCGCGGGGTGAAATCGGTCACCTGGTCCTCGCCGGCAACCTGCACCAATTCGACAAGCGAATACGCAATGTTCTTGGCCTCGCCGCTTTCCTTGTAATTGCCTTCCGCCCAGGTGATGTAGGCATCGGCGAGCTGGCAGACGCGCAGGTCGAGAGGCGATGGGCGTTTTTGGGAATGGGCTTCCTCGACCTGACTGCCGGAAAGCCGGCGGCACCATTCGGAATAGGCGCTCAGGACTTCGAAGGGGGCGGTTTTTCGATTAGCCGGCCAATGGCCGAAATAGAACCACTGTCCTTTGAGGACAGCGAATCCGCGATTGGTTTTCTTGTGGTGGCAGAGACTGGGAAGCTTGGGTTTCGACATCGTGCGCACTCCACGGAAAGCCTTTTGTCAAATTTGACAAAAGGCGTCTCGGAAAGCCGCACGGGGCGACACACCCCGGTAAACGTAAACCTGTTTCGGCAAACAACTAAGAAGATTGGGCGCTACAGGATTCGAACCTGTGACCCCCAGCGTGTCGAGCTGGTGCTCTAGCCAACTGAGCTAAGCGCCCTGATCCATGAATATTACCCACGAAACGGCATTTGGCCAGTGCCAATGGCCAATTGGAGTGGGATTGGTCCCTAAATGAAATCGAGTAAACGTCTTGGGGATTTGGCCTGATTGCACTCGGCACAGATACCGTGAACGATCAGGTTATGCCTGGTAGCAATGAACCCATGTTCGCGAGCCATGGCGCCGAGCGTCTGATCCACTTCCGGGATATGGAATTCGATCATTTTTCCGCACTTGGTGCAGTGAAGGTGATCGTGCTCCGGGTATCCATAGTCATGTTCAAAACGGGTCTTTTCCCCCGTTTGTAGACGGCGAAGCAGACCGGCGTCGACCAGTTTGGCCAGAGTGCGGTAGGCCGTCGCACGCGAGATTTGCAATCCCGCGGTTTTCATGTCGATCAAAATCTGGTCCGCGTCAAAATGCTCGTGTTGAGAAAAGATAAAGCGGACCATCTCCTTTTGCTGTTCCGTGAACCGCTGCGGCTTGGAACGGCTGGATAGGTACTCGCGGAACTTTTCTTCCGGCGATTGATTGACGGGGATGGTGGGAAAAGACACGGCCAATCCTCAAGCTTCCATTTTTTATGTTAGCGGGAGAATTGGCCGCGATCCAAATTGCTTTCGAGTTCGGGGAGGAGTTCGGAAAAATTAGCAGTCCATCGAACCGAGCAGACGGGAAAGCGCGATTTCCCACTTTTCGTCGGTCTCGTAGGTGCCTGCTGCAATTTCCTTCTTGATTCGTTCAACCAGCGCCTTGCGGAAGGCCGGATCGGTGCGGAAAGGAGACGACTTGCGTGCGACGCTCGCGTTGGCCGACTTCCTGGGACCGCTGAGCTGCGAAGGGAGATGAAGACTCATGGTAACAACCCTTTCCACCAGTCCGACTGGAGTAGATATGAGGTGTCCAGCCAGATGGTAATGAAAAGCCATCAGGGCTACAAGGTACAGAAGGGGTAAATCCGGGTAAGATATGAACCCCGGTTTCCTTCTGGGCCAGTCCTTGGATTCTTCCTTGGTCTGCCCACACTAACTATCGTCCAAAACCTCTTCCGGTTCGCAAAAGCTTTTAAAAAAAAACCGGAGACCGATGTTAAAATAGGCTGACTTTGCGGGCGCCTTTGGGCGCAACCTGGCCAAGCTGTGCCGATCAGCAAAGGTCTAGGCCCTTTGTTCTCCTACCCTCCGAGATTGTAAAGTCCTGATGAAGCAATCACTTACGCGCCAAAAGCGATTGTCCTTGGCGGCGCAAACCGGTCTGCTGCGAACCGATCTGACGCGATTCCTTGGCTTTCCGGCAGGCGGCTATCTCAAGGAACTTGAAGCCCTGGCCCTTAAAAGGGTTGCAAACTGGGCGATTTAAGCGCCCTGGGTACCCTTGACGGCGGTTAATACCTGGGCAACATGCTTCGCCTGATTGGCAGTGATATCCAGGTGGGTGCAAGCGCGCAGCAAGCCGGCAGCCGGAGTACTGACAAGGATTCCTTGAGCTTTCAGGTTGGCCGCGAGCGCGGTGTTGGTGCCGTTTCCTGGGGTTAGCCGGAACCAGACGAGGTTGGTGTCGGCGCAATCGGGATCGAGTTGCAAAATCGGGTTGGCCCGAACTGCGTCGGCAAGCAGTTGGGCGTGCGCATGATCTTCGGCCAGCCGGCCGATGTGATTGCGAATGGCATAAAGGGCACCCGCCGCGATCACGCCCGCTTGACGCATACCCCCACCCAGCAGTTTGCGCACGCGTCTGGCTTTGCGGATGAATGCCGCCGATCCCGCGAGCGCGGAACCGACCGGAGCCCCCAACCCTTTACTGAAGCAGACCGAGACCGAGTCGAATTCGGTGGCAATCGTGGCCAGGGGAACGCCCAAGGCGACGGCCGCGTTCCACAAGCGCGCGCCATCCAGGTGGAGAATCAGCTGGTTCTCCTTGGTCCAGGCGCGGATTTTGCGGATTTCTTCCAGGGGGTAAACGCGCCCGCCTCCCCGATTGTGCGTGTTTTCCAGGCAAACAATGCTGGTGCGCGTGTAGTGATCGTTGAGCGGCCGGATCTTGTCCGCCAGATCGTCCACGGTAAGGACTCCCGCCTTGCCGGGAATGGTGCGCGAGGTCACACCGCTCAATACCGCGGGTCCGCCAGCTTCCCAGGTGTAGATATGGCAGCTCGACTCGCAGAGCATTTCGTCGCCCGATTGCGTGTGCGCGCGGATGGCCGATTGATTCGACATGGTGCCAGTGGGCATGAACACGGCGGCCTCATGACCGAGCAATTTCGCCGTTTCCTTCTCCAATTCGATCACGGTGGGATCTTCGCCGAAGACATCGTCACCCAAGGGGGCCTTGGCCATGAATTCCTTCATGGCGGGAGTGGGCTTCGTCACCGTGTCACTGCGCAAATCGATCGGAAAATCCAAGGGAAGCTCTCCCGCCGGCGGTCGGCCGGCAGATGGGGGTCATCAAGTTGCCGGAAATTCGTGGCCTGGATTGATACTGTTAGGTTGCAAGGCGCTTCGGGGTAGAGGTGAGCTCTGGCATTGCGGCCGACAACTTCGATGATTGAATCGTTTTCACCTTTTTTCACCTTATGAATGAACCGGCGCGCCTGGGACAAAAGGCGCGCTTGAGCGACGTTTGCCGCAAGACACGCTTGAGCGATCTGAGACGCAACGCGCACTTACGCGAATTGGCAGATCGGGTCTGGGGATTCGGCCACCAGGCCGTAAATTAAGTCGATGGCGGGAAATTCTTTTGGCGAACTGTTTCGATTGACCACGGCGGGAGTCAGTCACGGACCCGGCTACCTCTGCATTCTTGACGGTTGTCCGCCCGGATTGCCGTTGGGAATGGAAGATCTTTTGCCCGATTTGGCGCGGCGCCGGCCGGGCCAGTCGAAACTGACGACGCAAAGACAAGAAGACGACGCGCCGGAGATTCTGTCGGGCGTTTATCAGGGAAAAACCGACGGCACTCCCATCGGCATCCTGTTTCGCAATCAGGATCAACGCAGCCACGATTATGGCGACATCATCGAAAAATACCGGCCGGGACACGCCGATTTCACCTTCGACGCCAAGTTTGGCTTTCGCGATCCGCGCGGCGGCGGGCGCTCAAGCGCCCGCGAAACGGTTTGCCGAGTTGCGGCCGGCGCGGTGGCCAAAAAACTACTCGCCACACAGGGAGTGCGGATTTTGGGCTGGGTCAGCCAGGTGGGCTCGGTCCATTACAGCGCCGCACAGCCCGCCGAGGTCACCCTGGAGCAGGTCGAAGCCAATCCGGTGCGCTGCCCCGATCCGCACAGCGCCCAACTGATGGAGCAACTGATCGATCAGGTGCGCAAGGAGCGCGATTCCGTAGGGGGTGCAGCCCAGTTCATCGCCACCGGGGTTCCGGCGGGATGGGGAGAACCGGTCTTCGATAAGCTCAAAGCCGATCTGGCCAAAGCCTTTTTGTCTTTGCCGGCAGTGACTGCCTATGAATATGGGAGCGGGTTTGGCGCCGCCTCGATGCGAGGCAGTGAACATAACGACCGGTTCACTCCTCATGCGGGCAGAGAGCCGGCCATTGGCACGGAAACCAACCGCCACGGCGGCATGCTTGGTGGAATTTCGAGCGGCGAGGACATTTTGTGCCGGGTGGCGGTGAAGCCAACCAGCAGTTTGCCTCAGGCCCAAAAAACGGTGAACCAAAAAGGCGAACCGGCCGAAATCATTACCAAAGGCCGGCATGACCCTTGCCTGTTGCCCCGATTCATTCCGATGGGAGAAGCGATGATGGCCCTGGTTTTGGCAGATCATTTCTTGAGGCAGCGGGCTCAATGCACGCCGCTTTAGAAAACCCGGCCGTTTGCGCGAAGAATCGGTGTCGATCCCATAAGATAAGTGCAGTCCAGAATCTTCCGGGAAACCCGGGCAAAACCTTGGTCTTAAAGGCAGGCTCCCCATGTCCCGGATGAATGCGGATTCGTTGCAATCATTTAACGCCAACGATGATGAGGACGGTAAACCCCGGCATGAGTGCGGTATTGCCGCGCTCTACCATTTACCTCATCGCGGCTTTTCCAAACTCGCGCCCGCGTCGGGTCCCGATCAGGTGTCTCGGCTGATGCCGCGGATGCTGCTCGATTTGCAAAACCGTGGCCAGCTTGCCGCCGGTTTCAGCACCTTCAATCCCGAACGCGAAAAGATTCTCGATACGCACAAGCAGATCGGCACCGTGATCGAGGCGTTCCGCCTCAATCATCATGAAAAATACGAATCCCTGATGAAGGAATATGGGGGCAGGGCGGCGATCGGACATGTTCGCTACGCGACCTGCGGGGCCAACGATCGCCGTTACGCGCAGCCGTTCGAACGCTACCACGGCTGCAAATGGAAGTGGTTCTCGTTTGCCTTCAATGGCCAGCTGGCTAACTTCGCGCAGCTTCGCGACGAACTTCTCTCGCAGACCGATTATCACCTCACCCGCAATACCGACACCGAAATCATCATGCATCTGCTCAGCCACGCGCTGAGCCAATCGGTCGATCATGCTCCCGACCTGGGCGAGGTCTTCACCGCCTTGTCGCAGCGCTTCGACGGGGCGTTCAACCTCGTTTTCTTGAACGCAGTGGGCGACATGGTGATCCTGCGCGATCCCAGTGGTTTCCGGCCTCTGGCCTGGGCGATGGATGGACCAATGTTCGCGGCCGCCAGCGAATCGGTCGCGTTGCTCAATCTCGGTTTCTCTGAAATCCATCATATGGAACCGGGGGACATGATCATCATTCAAAACGGCGAGATGCGATTCCAAAACGTGGGCATTCCCCGCAAAAAATCGCATTGCTTCTTTGAATGGATCTATTTCGCCAACGCCGCGAGCAATCTTGACGGAAAAAGTGTTTACCAGGCGCGGGCGACCCTTGGTAAAGAGCTGGCCCGCCAGGAAAGGGCGTTGGGACTCTTGAGTCTCGATCCCAAGGAAACGGTGATCGTGCCGGTGCCCGACACCGCGAAGGCGGCGGCCGACGCGATGGCGCACGATCTGGGAATTCCGTCGGTTGAAGGCCTGATGCGCAATCGCTACGTGGGGCGCACTTTCATCGAAGGGCAGAACCGGGCGGAGCGAGTTCAGCTGAAATACACGCCGCTTCGTGAAGTTCTGGAAGGCAAGACGGTTTTGCTCATCGAAGACACGATCGTGCGCAGCACGACGATGAAAACATTGCTTCGCGATCTGCGGATTCGCGGCCGCGCCAAGGAAATCCATGTGCGGGTGGCCTGTCCGCCGATCATCGCTCCCTGCTTTTATGGGATCGACATGTCGACGGTATCGGAGCTATTTGCACCCAAATATTTCAGCGGGGTGAGCCCGAGCATCGAATCGCTCAACCGGATGGCAAGCGATCTGGGTGCGGACAGCTTGCTGTATCTTCCCCTGGCGAGCATCCCCAAGGCGATCGATCTGCCCGAATCGACGCTTTGCATGGCCTGCATCAATGGAGTCTACCCGACCAGCGTGGGGACCCAGCTTTATCAGATTTCCCTGGCCAATTCGCTTACGAAGGAACCACGCGGGTCAAACCGGACCTACGAGCGAAGTGCGAACGCGGCCCAGCCCATTGCCGGTCCGGTCGGATAGTTCTGAAAATCTCGATGCCCTCGATCTTGCCTGAATGATTAGAATGGACCGAGGCATCTCGGGAAGATCGGACCTTTGCGGAGCGTAAATGGTGGCCAAGAAGGGGGCCGGAAAGAAAGGCGAAGCGGAAGACGGAATCAAAACGATCACCCGCAATCGTCAAGCGCTTCATGATTTCGATATTGTCGAGTCGTGGGAATGCGGTTTGGTGTTAACCGGTACAGAAGTCAAGAGTTTGCGCGAAAACCCCGCCAACCTTTCTCAATCGTACGGTCGTTACGAAGGCGGCGAGGTTTGGCTGTTGGGATGTGAAATCCCCGAATATGCCCTGGGCCACCAGTTCAATCATAAGCCCAAAAGAGCCAGAAAACTTTTGCTGCACCGCAGCGAAATCCAGCAAATCGAAAAAAAGGTCACCGAGCGGGGCTTTACTTTGGTCCCGCTAGAAATGTATTTCAAGAAAGGGATCGCCAAGGTACGATTGGCATTAGCAAAGGGCAAAAAGCTTTTCGATAAGCGCCAGGCCCTCAAAAAGACCGAGGCCAAGCGGGAAATGGATCGGGCCTTAAAGAAGGGCAAACGTTAGCCGGGGTTCCGGACAAACGTTGGCCGGGTCCCACGAGTCGGGCAGGAGATTTGCGTGGAGCTCTGGCAAGCATTGGTGGAATCCCGGGATCATGTTTGCGCTCGGTACCGATTGCACCCCTTTCTTCCCGTCTTTCAGTCCCGCGGCTCCCATCTTGAGCTCATCTCTTTCCCCGCTTCGCTTTGGGGCCGAATTCATCTGAATTGGAAACTCGGCGGTTCCCCTCTCATCATTCAAAGAAAACTCCTTCCCACCTGGCAAACACGCCTGGTGCGCATGCGGACGCGCACATTGATTTTCGATTTCGACGATGCGGTTTTTCTTCGCGATTCCTACCACCCCAAGGGCTTTCACGACGGCAGGCGCTTGCGCCGCTTTCGCAGGATGGTCCGTGCCGCCGACTATGTCGTCGCCGGCAATCATTACCTGGCCGCGGAAGCGCGGAAGTGGCGCATTCCCGAGGATGCCGAAAAGGTGGTGCGGGTTATTCCCACATGCATCGATCTAAGCCGCTATCCTTTGCAAGATTCCAACAAGAGAAACTCCGACGGCGCCTTTCGCCTCGTCTGGATCGGCTCTTCGAGCACCCTCCAAGGGATTGAAGACAAGTCTGCTTTGTGGAAGGCCATTGGGCAAAACCAGACCGGGGCAAGATTGCGCGTGATTTGCGATCGCTTTCCTCGCTTTGATGGGCTCGAAGTGGAGCCCAGGACCTGGTCATCGGCAAGCGAGGCGCTTCATTTGGCCGAGGCCGATGTCGGCGTCTCCTGGATTCCCGATGATCCCTGGAGCCGGGGCAAATGCGGCTTGAAAGTGCTTCAGTACATGGCGGCTGGCTTGCCCGTCGTCGCCAATCCGGTCGGGGTTCACCTGGAAATGGTGCGACCCCATATCACCGGTTTTCTTCCGCAGTCCGAAAGCGAATGGGTCGAAGCTGTCGATTGGCTGCGTCGCCATCCCGCCGAAGCTCAGGCCATGGGCCGCCGCGGGCGAGAGATCGCGGAAAAGGAATACTCGATTCAGGCCGGAGCCAAGGCGTGGAATGACTTGCTCGGTCTGGTCGCCATGGACCGATCACAACGCGAAGCCGCCTAAAGTCTTTCCATTTCTCTTTGCTGGTCGGCGACTCATGGCTTCATTTTTAAATAGGCAAGCCGACGGATGGTTTATCGATTTTGCTGCCAGCGCCACGGCGGCGGAACAAGAAGCCACGGTGAACTTTCTTGGCGCGCTCGCATGCGCGTCCGATGACCTGCCAGTCAAAGACCATGCCAAGTATTCGGTAACTCTCATCAAGAAGGGGGCCCACCGAGAGGTTGCACGAATGCAACAAAGCGGGGCGGACCTTCATGTCAAAAGCAACCGTCTGCACAACCTGCGAGCTCGGCTGCGCCGGCTCTTTCGCCCGGCCAAATCCCAGCTCGAATTTGATACCCTGCAAGAATTGTCCCAACTCGGAATCTCGACGATCGAACCGGTTGCCTGGGGCGAACAGCGCAGCGGTCTCAACGTGCTCTTCACGCGCACCATCGAGCAAGCCCGAACGCTTGATGAAATCCACGCACAAGGCTACGGGCAAATGCCCGTGCAAACCAAGGCGGCCATTGCCAAGGAATACGGCCGCTTGCTTGCCGCCATGCATCGCGCTGGGTTATTTCACCCCGATCCGCACCCGGGCAACCTTCTTTGGTCCTTCCAGACCAACTCTTTGCGCGTGATCGACCTGCATCAGGTCCATCGCGCCCGGCACGTTTCGCTTGAGGACCGCTGCCGCGATCTGGCGGCCTGGGCCGCGTGGAGCGACTTGCGTCTCAGCGCGGTTGACAATTTGCGATTGCTCAAGCGCTATGCGACGCAGTTTTCCCCAGGCGAGCTCAAGCGATCCGACTGGCGCGCCATGGTGGCGCGGATCCGCTCGCTCCTCGAAAAGCGTCAAGCGGCATTTTGGGGCAAACAGGCGGCGTTTTGTTTGCGCGGCGGACATCGCCGTTTCGCCCGATTTCGACAGGGCATGGCCAGGGGCATGACGCTTGGCGATAAACGGGAATTGATGCAGAACGTGGCACGATTAGGCGCTCCGGGTGAGTGTTTGCCCGCCGAAGTTACGATCCTCAAGGAATCCGCCAGTTCCCGCGTGTTTCGCATCGGCCTGGGCGACCACAGCCTGATCGTCAAGCAGGTTCCCTGGAAGAAAAAAGCCACATCGCGTCTGGCCCGCTGCTTCGGATTCGATCCGGTGCGCAGGGCCTGGTACTGGACCAACGCGCTACGCTTGCGGCTCTTGCCGACACCTGTTTCTCAAGGGTTTTTCCTCGATTCGCGCAAGCGCGTTTCGGTGCTCGTCACTTCGGAAATTCCTGGCGCGTTGCAACTGGACGCATGGGTGCAAATTCGCCGCCACGATCGGTTTAGCCTCAAGGCGATGGCCCTGCAACTGGCCGACTTGCTCAAGCGCATGCATCAGCGCGGCGTGCAACACCGCGATTTGAAGGCCGCCAACATTCTGGTCGATCGTGAACATAAGGCCTGGTTGGTCGATTTGGCCGGGGTCGGCGCCGCGCCTCATCGCCTGGCCGATCGAGAACGCCGCTGCAAGAGAGATTTGGCACGACTTGCCATCAGTTTTTGGGCCAACCCGGCGATCACTCATTCGTTGCGCTTGCGCTTTTTGCGAACCTACCTTTGGGGCCATTCGTTTGCCGGTGCAAGCTGGAAGAATTGGTGGCGTGACTTGGCCCATACAGCTGAACAGAGGATCAGGCGAAATGAAGAAAAAGGCAGGCCCGTGGGGTGAATTGGCGGGTCTCCCACCGATTTTGCCAGGCCTTTGTGGATTTTGCTTGTCAGGACGGAAATTCGATGCTATCGGCGGCCTGTTCATGGATCCGAATTGGGTCGAGCTGGAAGCCGTTGTAGTTGAACCAGGCAAGCAGATTCCTGTTCCTTGGCTTGATCGCCTTCTCGAGCGGTTGCAAGCAAAGCCCCTCCGGGGGCGAGGCTAGCACCAAACCGCGTTTGGTAAGAGCCCTTTCCCAGGAGGCCGAAGGCCTTCCCGACAACCGCGTGACCCGGGTCGGTCCCTTCCTTTTTTACTCCGATCAACCTCTGGAAGAGCACAATCTGACCATAGACGGCCTTGAGTCGTTGCCGTCCGAGATCGCACTCGAACTGGGGATTCCCGCCAGTCAGCGCATGGTCAAAGTTTATCTTTTCTCCAACCAAGAGCTGTTCCAGGAGTATGTCAGCCAGAAATACCCCTTGCTTCCCAACCGGCGGGCCTATTTCATTTCGCAAAAACGGGCTGGCGGATTCAGCGAGGACCTCGTGGTGCTTACCATGATGGGGCCGCGCGTCAAACAGGATCTGCGCCACGAATTGACCCACGCCTCCCTTCATGGGGTGCTCAAGCAGGTTCCCTTGTGGCTCGACGAGGGGATTGCCGAGTATTTCGAGACCGACCCTCGCAATAAGGGGTTCAACCCGATCCACCAGGAAGGGCTGCAGAGACAATGGAGTTCCGGCACTCTACCGGATCTGGACCGGCTCGAATCGCTTTCCCAGGTGCAGCAGATGCACCGCGAAGAATATCGAGAGTCCTGGGCCTGGGTCTACTGGATGCTGCGTCATAGTCCCGAAGGGAAAGAGACGCTCAAGACCTACTTAAACCAGTGCCGCCAATCCAAAACTCCTAAAAAGATCATTGAACAACTGCGCGAGAAAATCGCCGATCCCAACCTGGCCATGATGCGTTCGGTGGGCACGCTGGAGCGAAACACCGAAATCGGTGATGGACGAACCGGGTATTCGCGACCATTCAGTGAATTGCCCAGCCAGAACGATCGGGCAGGGCGTTTCGCCAGTTCGCCCGTTGCCCTTCCCGAGTCCGAAAGCGGCGCCGCGCGCGCCAGCGCGACGAAGCGACCATGAAAACCGTTTTGGTAACTGCCGGCGGAACATTTGAGCCGGTCGACGCGGTGCGCATGCTGGGAAACCGTTCCACCGGCGCCACCGGATCGGCCATTGCCTTGGCCGCCCATGAACGCGGCTGGAACGTCACTCTCCTACTATCGCAGCATTCTCCCTGTACCGGGCCCTGGCCTTTTGAAGTCATTCGCTTTGTCACGCATCATGATCTCGAACGGCAAATGCAAGAACGCATCCATGAAGGCCGGCCAACCGCCGTGATTCACTCAGCCGCAGTCGCCGACTACCAAGTGGCTGGCGTGTATCCTGGTGATTCCCATGGCCCCAAAATTGAGCCTGCCCGTGCTTTTGCG
Organism: Gemmataceae bacterium; assembly: GCA_965226945.1. GTDB lineage: Bacteria > Planctomycetota > Planctomycetia > Gemmatales > Gemmataceae > SYLG01. The sequence goes on from OZ245717.1 coordinate 7,710,439, forward strand.
CCGGAAAAAAAGATCCCCGGCAGCCAGCAATCGCTTTGGTTGAAATTGACCCCGTTGCCGAAAATCCTTGGAAAAATCCGCAAAGAATGGCGTTTTTCGGGACTGCTCGTTTCGTTCAAGCTGGAGCAAGGGACGGATCTTTTTGCCCGGGCTCGGGAGAATCTCATCGCTTCCGGTTCCGATCTGGTGGTGGCCAACACCTGGGAAGACCACACCCGCGAGGCGTTTCTCATGGTCGCCGATCGCCACGGCCTGGCAATGCAACCGATCAATGCGGCGGCGGCTGGCATTCCCACCGAGCAAAAGATACCGCGGCAGGAATTGCCTGCGCGTATCATGAAGTTTCTGGAAAGTTGCCACGTCGGCAGTCCGGTCCAATAAGCACAAAGCGCTCGCGGCGCTTCCAAAAGGTGTTTGCCGTGGCCAGGGTTTTATTCGGTTTGACCGGGTCGGTGGCAAGCATCAAGGCCGTCGAGGTGGCCCGCGCGCTGTCCGGTGCCGGACATACGGTACGCCTCGCCATGACCCGCTCAGCACGCTATTTCCTGGGCCCTGACGATTGGAATGCACTGGGTGCTCTGTGCGATGGGTTGTTTCAAGATTCCGATGAATGGCCCGGCGAGAGGTACCAGCGCGGCCAGGCAATCGCCCATATTGCCCTGCGCGACTGGTGCGATCTCTTGCTCATCGCTCCTCTTGATGCCCACTCTCTTGCCAAGACGGCGAACGGCCTTGCCGATAACCTGCTGACTTCGATTCTAAGAGCCTGGAATTTTGCCAGGCCCATGGTGCTGGCTCCCGCCATGAACACGCAGATGTGGCATCATCCCGTCACGGCCAAACACCTTGGTGAGCTCGCCGGATTTTTTGGCGTCTCTGAGGAATTGCCGCGCTGGAATTCAGACGACCCGGCCCAAAGCATGGAATCGCTGATGCAGTCCATCCATGCCGCCACAGGGCGATTGCGCCTCGTCGCGCCGATCAAAAAAGTTCTTGCTTGTGGTGACGAAGGAGTCGGAGCGATGGCGGATCCGCGCGAAATCGCCACTGCGGTCAGCGAGATGGCGAAGAAGTTGGCTCATCCGAAAACTGCCCCCGAATGAGTGCGGCACAGTAAACCGCCGCGGTTTCGATCCGCAGGATATTTCCCGCAATCGACCAGCTTTTCCAGCCCGCTTCACGCGCTTGGCTCAGTTCCTCATCGCCAAAACCGCCTTCGGGCCCGATCGCGAGCGCTAGCGACGTGCCGATCTCCAGTTTTTCCGGGAGGAAACCAGGCGCGCAAGAGGCGGATGAGGGCTCCGCAGGGTGCAGAATCCACCGATGCCGGTGGTCGCATCGGGTCAGGAACTCTGCCAAGGGAGTGAGTTCGGCGATTTGGGGCAGCAGATTTCGGCCAGATTGTTTGCAGGCTTCGAGGGCATAGCGGCCAAGCCGGGTGCCCGTCTCGCGCGGATGAACGACGCTGCGTTTTGTGGATAGAGGAACGAGTTCACCAACACCCAACTCGGTGATCTTTTCCACCAGGAACATTTCCCGATCGCCCTTGGGGAGCGCGGTGGCCAGGGTGACCCTGAGAGGAAGAATTCCTGGCGCAAATCGCTTCGCACCGAGTTCGATCCACGCTTCTCTTTTGAGGACCTTCTGGACCACCCCGTCGGCTTCGTAGCCCAAGCCATCGAATAGCGTGACCGATTCCCCGGCTTGAATTCGGGCAACGTGGGAGAAATGGTGAAACTCAGGCCCCTCAAGAACGACCTGATGCGTGTCGCCTAGGAGGTTGGAGTGGTATCGGCGGCTCAAAACTGTTAATCCAGGTTCGTTGGAAGCAGGAATTTTGAGGATAGGAAAATGCCTCCGCAGGACAACCCGATGGGAGGCCCGCCAGGGGCCATGACGCCCTGGAATCCGACCCGCCAGCAGCTGGATCAGTTGGAGCAGATTCTCAAAAGAATGATGAAGGACCAGCAACCGCCCCCATCCGGCCAACCTTCCGCCAACTGGCCGTCCCCCCAAAATCCAGGCAGTTTTCCGGCACCGCGACCAGGAGCCGCGGCCAATCCCGGCATGGGCGCGGCCGCATACGGCGGTGCTTACGCGAATCCCGGCTATGGTTCACCCGGTCCCATTTCCCAAGGGCCGACCGCTCAAGGGCCAGCCGCGGGAGCTTGGTCGCCTCCGCCGCAAGCGAGCTCTGCCAACCCCTTCGGCGGCTTTCCCCAGCAATTTGGCGGCGCAAGCGCACCGGGAAATTTGCACGGCGCCCCCTGGGCCGAGCCGGGTGGTTCCTGGAACCCCTCAGCGACCACCTGGGCCCCGCTTGCCGAAACGTGGAAACAAAATCCGGGGAGCTTTCCGGTCCCCGTCGATCAAGTTCCCTCCTCGACCGCCCTCAAACCAGTGCAGGGGGGAGGCCTGAGCACCGGCCTGGTCGGCCCCAATTCCGACCGGCTAAAACCGGTTCCCTTGCCGACGGCGGAACCGCACTATGAAACCGGAATGACCTGGCTGGTCAACCAACTGGTCGATCTTCCCCTTTTGGCGTTTGGTGCTCCCGGTCGCTTTTTCATGGGACCAGCTGGCCGTTACCTGCTCGGGCTCCTGGGTTTAGGGATGGCTTCCTACGCCGCATTGATTTTCGCCTCCGACTGGCTGGATTGGTCTTGGGCCGATCAATTGCTACCATGGCAGCTTGCAGGCAGGTTCTTTTCCTTCAACCGCTCTACATGAATGGAACGATCGATCACCGTGTCAAAGGGAATGGAATCGGCCCCCGCGCCAACAACAGAATGGGTTGTGCCCCCAAGGAGTCTGGATCCGCTTGCCGGCATCTTGAGCTACCTGGTGCCTGGCCTTGGGCAAATCATCCAGGGGCGCGTCGCCAAGGGTGTGCTTTTCTTCTTTTGCATCCACACGCTCTTCTTTTGGGGGCTCTCGATTGGGCAATGGAAGAATGTCTATTTGCCCCGAGCCGACGACGTCAGGCGCTTTCGTAAACCAGAAATCGCGCTTGGGCCCTTCACGGTCCCGTTTCCCCGACCACTTGCCTATCGCGTGCAATTTTTGGGTCAGTTCTGGGTCGGCATGAGCGCCTGGCCCGCGATCTTGCAGTGGTTGAGCTTTGAAGATGAAACTTCGACCGGATTTCAGATCAATCAGGCCATCATTCCCCATCCGGTTTTCGGCATGTTCATGCGCACGCCTCCGGAGGCGGAATTGAATCAATTGCAAACCGAAGGCGACAAGATTTGGGAATTGGGCTGGGCCTTCACCGTCATCGCGGGGATTCTCAATCTGCTTGTCATTTACGATGCCTTCGCGGGTCCGGCTTATCCGACACCCAGTGAAAAACCAGCGGGAGGGAAGGGGACCAATAGCCTCCCTTCCAACGCGGCATGACCAATCTATTCTGGTATCTGCCTCCGCTTTTCATCCTGGTCAGCCTGGTCTACAGCGGAACCCGCTACGACGCCTGGCCGGCGATCGTACGCGATGCGATCTGGTGGCAAACGCGTCTGCTCATATTCCTTGGAATATTGGGTCTGTGTATTTTCTTGTTTTCCTGGTTCTTTTGACCAGAACCAATACGCGCTTCATTCTTTGATAAATTTTTCATTACAAAAAAGGTCCAGGGAATGGAATTCCCTGGACCTTTGATACTTTTTAAGTCAAGATTCGGCTATTTTAACGATCTTTTTCCGAAGCCAGCGCCAAATCCTTGACTTGGCTGAAGATTCCCGCCAGCTCCATTTTGCCGGGCTTGACTTCAATGGTCTTTTCGCTCACCACCGTTTTGCCATCTTTCATGGTTTCCAATCGCAAATCGTAGTAGTGTTTTTGAGCCGCGCTTAGTTGCGGAGTGTAAAAGGTGCGCGGGCCCGAACCGGGTTTCATCTGGACCCCATTGACGAAGAGGGTCGCGTTTTCCGGGATGCTGAGCGCAAGCTCGGCCCGGAACTGTCCGTTTTGCTCGGCCTGCCGGCTGCTCATGCCGTCATTTTTCAATCGCGAAGGCAGCGGTCGTTCCGGTCCCTTGGGCCCGATTTTTTCGTTGCCCGATGGCAGGACCTGGCCCATTTCACCAGTACCGCTCATCCCTTCGGGACCAGCGGGAACCGGGTAGCCATGGGGCTGGCCGTAAGGGCCGGGCACCCAGGGCTGAGCATAGTAGGACTGCCCAAAAGGGCTGAAATAGTTGGGGTAGAAGGTGTAGGTACCGGAATACCAGTAAGGAATGAAGGAACAATCCTTATTGCAGCACCATCCCCGGGCGCCGCAGGGCCATCCGTAGGGGTATTCCTTGGGATGAAACCCAGGAGCCTCTGCCGAGCTCGACAGGGCGGCCAACAAGACGATCGAGTGCATGGAAAGAGCCTCCAGTTTGCCAAAAGCATAATGGAGGTGGGAGCCAGGAGCGGTGAAAATGCAGCGTTTCACCGCGTCCCATCGCAATTTTTTGGCAATCGCATTCGATTATGCGGGCCTTAGCGCTTCGAACATCGCCGGTGACCGCTTTCGCTTGGCGATTGGGCCTTTCCGAGGGCGCCAACTTGTCGTGCGCTACCTTTCAAAACCGCAATATCCCTTGCGCCGCTCTTAAGTTGAGGCGGCCGCCTTCATGAGGGCAAGCAACAGGTCACAGGCCCCCTCGTAATGGTCCAAATTCACCCATTCGCCAATGGCGTGAATTTGGTTTTGTCCCGCGCCGATCGTCAAGGAAGGCACCCCGTGACGAAATAACCAGTTGGCATCGAGGCCTCCGCGGCCTTTCTTCAGCACCGGCTCGATTCCCAGCGATCGCACCGTCTTTTGATAAAGCTCGATCACCGGCGAACCGGCTTCGATTTCGAAGGGCTCATATTCGGTCTGGAAATGAAAATCGATTTTCCCCGGCTGATTTTGATCGTCGCGCACCTCAGCGGCGGCCCAGGTAAAGGCCGAGCGAAAGGCTTCGGTAATTTCCGCGATGAATCCCCTATCCATACTGCGCGCTTCACCGCGCAAACGCAAAAAGTCGGTCACGACATTGGTCGCCTGGCCCACCGCCCCGCCATCGCGATCCATGGCGATGCCAATATTGCTCGCCCCTTGCTTTTCTCCTTTTTGAATCTTGCCAAACCAGCCTTCCTGGCGTGACTTGGCCATTCCCAGCGCCCCGATCAAGAGGGCCGAGATTCCCCTTTCGGGATAAACGCCCGCGTGGCTCGCCTTGCCCTCGATGTCGACCGTGAAGCGGTTGGCTCCTACCGCCGCGATCGTCCCTTCATAGGGGCTGCCTCCATCGATATTGATGCCAAATTTGCAGCCGCGCAAAAGCCCTGGCTCGATCGCGCGCGCGCCTTGCAAGCCACTTTCTTCGCGGATCGTGAACAAGAAGGTCAGTGGCGGATGCGGGCATTTCTCGCGCAGAATCGCATGGATCAAGCTCATCATCGCGGCAACACCGGTGCGATTGTCTCCCCCCAGGGCCGTCTGGCCCCTTGGCACAATCTTGCGGCCTTCGCGCTTGGGCTCGGCTCCCGCGCAAGGAGGCACGGTATCCATGTGAGATGAAATAAGAATGCGCGGGCCGGAGGTCCTTTCAGGAATCCGGATCAGTAAGTTGCCGGTCGTGCAAGGCGCGTCGATCCGCTCGGCAACATCGTCGATCAGCATGCAATCGGGAGAAAGTCCCCATTCCAAACAGGTTTTTTGAAGGAATGCCGCAACCTGGATTTCCGCGCCCGATCCGCCGGGAATCTTGAGTAAGTTTTCCAGAAGTTCAATTCTGTCAAAGGATTGTGTCATGGTCATAAGTCCAGGAGATCCGCGATTCAAGCGTTACCGATCAAGCTGCCGGGCCCGTTGGCGGCAGGGGATGTCTTATGAGAGCCTTCCAATCGGGTATAAATAGCTCTGGATTTCCTGTCCATGGTCCGGTCCGGTTCAAGCAACCATCCGGTTTTATATGTCCGAATCTCCGTCAACTTCCGTCGAATTCGCCCACACTCCGCCTCACCATCCTCATAAAACTTTTTGGCTTTGGGCCATGTGTTTGACCGGGGTCGATTATTTCAGCACCCTCGGTTACCAGCCCTCGATCGCCTACACCGCGACCGGCAACCTTTGCCCGCTCGCCACGGTGGTGGTGGTACTCGTCACCTTGTTCGGCGCGTACCCGGTCTACCGGTTCGTGGCGGCAAAATCGCCCCATGGACTCGGCTCGATCGGCATGCTCGAAAAACTGCTCCATGGCTGGCTTGGCAAGATCGTCGTCATCACATTGCTCGGTTTCGCCGCCACCGACTTCGTCATCACCAAAACGATGTCCGCCGCCGACGCCACGGCCCACCTGATTGCCAATCCCAAGTGGCCCAGCGCGCGCATGGAAGAAGTGATTCACGATGTGCGGCCGGAAGTGGAAAACACGCAGGAATGGCATGATGCCACCCCGCAAGTTCGCCAGGATTTGGTGGAAAAGCGCGCGGAAAAGGAACTGGCCAAGCGTAATTACGGGCAACAGCTTGGAATCACGATTTTCATGCTCACGCTTCTGGGCGCGATGTTCCTGCGCGGTTTCAAGGAAGTGATCGGCCTGGCCGTCGTGATCGTCGGCGTCTTTCTTTTCCTCAACGTGATCGTGCTTGGATCTTGCTTGACCTATCTCGTTCAGAACCCCGAACCGCTCACGCAGTGGTGGGACAAGGTCATGTCGCCCCTGGGACGAGATGCCTGGTTTGTGACCGAATGGCAGCGGGAACGAGCCGTGCCCTGGGTGACCTCGCCTGGACTTGGCTCGGTCTTCCTCGTTTGCATGGTCCTTTTCCCTGCCTTGGCGCTCGGATTGAGCGGCTTTGAAACCGGTGTGGCGATCATGCCGTTGATCTCTGGCGGCAAGGACGACGAAGAAAACCTCGACTCCCGGGTGCGCAATACCGGCCTTTTGTTGCTCACCGCCGGCATCATCATGAGCTTGATGCTTTTGGGATCTTCCATTTGCGTAACCACCTTGATCCCTTCCAACGACCTGGTGGGGGCGCTCGATGAAACGAGCCCGGCAAAGGCCAAGGACCGCGCCCTGGCTTACCTCGCTCATGGAGAAAGTCCGTGGCCAGGTCTGGGGAAAGAGCATCCGCTCTTTGGATCGACCTTCGGCACCATTTACGATCTTTCCACCATCGCCATCCTCTGGTTTGCCGGGGCCAGCGCGATGTCGGCCTTGCTCAATCTCGTGCCGATGTACCTGCCTCGCTACGGCATGGCACCGGAGTGGGCCCGGGCGGTCAGGCCACTGGTCATCATGTTCACGTTGATCAACTTCGTCGTCACCTTCGTCTTTCATGCCAGCGTTCAGGCCCAGGGCGACGCGTATGCCACCGGCGTCATCGTTTTGATCCTGAGTGCCGCGCTCGCCTCATCCATTGAAAAATTCCGGGCAGCAGAGGGCCCCTGGTACGCCCGGATCCCCTGGTACTTCATTTTGGTCACCTTCGTATTCCTCTACACGGGGTTGGCGATCGTGATCGAAAAGCCGGTGGGCATTCAGATTGCCAGTTGCTTCATCCTTGCCATCTTCATTGCTTCGTTTACCTCGCGCTTTTTGCGCTCCACCGAATTGCGTTTCGCCGGATTCGAGTTCAAGGACGAGCACTCGGAATTTCTCTTTCACTCCATTCGCGAAACGAACAATCAGGTGATCGTTCCCCACCGGCCCGGCCAGCGCGACCTGGCCACCAAGGAAGAGATCATTCGCAGAGACCACCGCATCCCCCCGGAAGTCTGGATTCTGTTTGTCGAAGTAGAACGTGGCGATGCCAGCGAATTCATGGTCCGGCCGATCATTGAAGTCAAGGAAGAGACCGGCAGGTATGTGCTCAAGGTGAGCCGGTGCGCCTCGATCGCGAACGTTCTCGCGGCCTTGCTCCTGGAGTTTTCGCGGGAAAACAACAAGCCGGAAATCCACTTTGGCTGGTCCGACGAGAACTCGCTCAAGGCGACCTTGGGTTTTCTCCTTTTCGGCGAAGGCAATGTTCCCGTCCTGGTGCACGAATTGATCCGGAAAGCGGAGCCAAATCCCGAAAAACGGCCTAAAGTGATGGTTGGGTAATTCATTCGCGAAATCATCGTTAAGACCGCGTGGTTTTATCAACGGCATCCATGCTCCGTTCCAGCAGGAGAGGAATTCATGAATTTGCTCAGGCCCATTGGTTTTTTGGCAAAAGCGGTGGCGGCAGGTGGTCTCGTCGCGCTGATCATGGCGGCGGAGCCAAAGCCCCAACCGACGGTCGCGGATGTCAAGGCATCCAATCTCGCGGGTGCCCCGGGAACTCCCATAGCGCTAGATCTTGGTGCAAACGCCACCCAGGACCGGATGAGGAAGAATCTCTTTTACCTCGCCGCACCCGAGGGGGAAGGCCGGGGACCTTTGACCAAGGGCCTTGACCGGGCCGCGGATTATATCGCCGCCCAGTTTAAGGAATTGGGTCTCAAGCCCCTTGGCAAGGACGGCAGTTATTTCCAGCCGTTCACGACCCGCGGCGCCAATTACAATGGCCCCAATTCGCTGGAATTTAAACTTCCCAATGGTTCGACGACTACGTTTACCTTCGACAGCAAGACAACCTCCGAAGATGCCACGCTCGTGGCATTGAGCGCCTCGGGCAAAGCCTCCGGTCCCCTGGTGTTTGCGGGGTACGGCATCGCCGCGCCGGCCGACAAGGAAGATGGCTACGACGATTACAAGAACCTCAATGTATCCAAGAAAATCGTCCTCGTGCTGCGGGACGCGCCGCGCGCCAACCGCACCGATGACGGTTTCGAAACTCCTGCCAAGCGGCGCAATGCCGCTTCACTGAACGACAAACTGGCCACGGCGCTCAAAAAGGAAGCCGCGGCGGTGATCTTCGTCAACGACCGTGTCGGGGCCAAGGAAAAAGATACACTTCCTGGTTTCGCGCACTTCGCGACCAACCCGTTCAGTGCGAAAATGCCCGTGTTCATGATTAGCCGCAAACTGGCGAACAAGCTCATGACCGAAGGGGGCCTGGGAACCCTTGAGGAAAAAGAAGACGCGATCGACAAGGACCTGAAGCCCCAAAGCGGCGAATTGAAAGGGGTCACGGTCTCTGCTGAGGTCCACGTGAAGCGGGGTGCCGACGCGATTCCGCTCAAGAATGTCGTGGGCGTGCTGGAAGGCAGCGGTCCCCTGGCCGATGAAGCAGTCGTGATCGGCGCTCACTACGACCATGTCGGGTCCGGCGGATTCGGCAGCCTGGGCTCCCAGTCGCGCGCGGTGCTGACGCATTTCGGTGCCGACGACAACGGCTCGGGCACCACCGCCGTGCTGGAATTGGCCCGCCGTTATTCCGCCAAGAAAGACCGTCAGGGCCGCAAGTTGATTTTCATGACCTTTAGCGGTGAGGAACTGGGCCTGTACGGTTCGATCTACTATTGCAAGAACCCCCTCTTCCCGCTGGATAAGACGGTCGCCATGGTCAATCTGGATATGGTTGGCCGCCTGCGTCCCGACGCCGCGACAAAGAAAGATCGCTTGCTCGTGCAAGGATCGGGCACCGCCGAATCGTTCGAGGCGCTGCTGGACCATCTCAACAAACCCTATGACTTTCTGACCGTTCGCCAGAAGAGCGGTCGAGGTCCGTCGGATCATAGTTCGTTTGCCGATGTGAATAAGCCGGTCCTCTTTTTCTGGACCGATGTCCACGACGACTATCACCGTCCGACCGACACTCCGGACCGGATCAATTATGCCGGCATGGAGAAGATCGTGCGCTTCAGCTCCGAAGTGATCGACGAGCTTTCGACCAACCCGGAAAAACCGAAATATGTTCAGGTCACTGTCCCCCGCGCGACCGGACCTGGGCGAGGCGCCGGCACCCCTGCCTTGGGCATTAAACCTGAGTACGCCGAAGAAGACAAAGGCGTGAAAATCGAATCTGTCGCTGACGACAAACCTGCGAAAAAAGCTGGGATCAAGGCTGGCGACACCATCGTGAAACTAGGTGACAAGGAAGTGAAGAACATCGAAGTCTACATGGAAATCATGGGGACGAAAAAGTCGGGCGAAACCATCAAAGTCGGTATCATTCGCGATGGAAAGCCGATAAATATCGACGTGAAACTGGACTGATTCGGCCTTGGACCAGGCCGATGGGAACCCATTCTTGATGGGGAAGGATTTGATGATGGATTGGTGGGCGAAACTGGCAACGAACGATTCCGTGACCGTGATTCGCCCACCTGGCCCTCTCGCCGATCCCGTTTCCCACCTGGTCGCTTCGTTGGAAAAACCCGAATCCTATCCGCCCCTGGCGCGGATCTTCACTCCTTCCGATCGGGTGGTGCTTGCCCCCGATCGGTTTTTTTGTCGCTCAAGCGAACTGCTCGCACCCATCTTGCGCAAGGTCGGCGAAGCAGGGGTTCGCCTGCACCAGATCACCTTCCTCTTGGCCAAACCCGAAGACGAAGAGATCCTTCTCGATAAGCTGCCCGAGGAATTCGAAGAAGCAACCATCACGGTGCACGAACCGGCCGACCCCAGGCGCAATGCCATCGTGGCCCATACGGTGGCAGGCAAGCGGCTAGCCCTGGCACGGGTGCTGGTGGAAGCCGATCAGATCTTGGTCGCAGGCAAACTCGGCCTACACGCCCACTCCGGCTGGGTTGGCGGGGCCAGTCAGCTTTGGCCGACCTTGGCGGAAAAACAGCCGGAAAACTCGCACACCTGGAGATTTGGCACCGGTCTACGTCCTGACGATTCGGTCGAGTTGCAGGAGCAAAAGGAAGCGTGCTGGCTCATTGGCGCGCCCTTCTTCATCATGGCCTTGCCCGGCGCCGGGCACGGAATCACTCAAGTGATTTCCGGCAGTGACGATGCCCTCGCACTCGCCCGCGCGAAACATTTGGAAGAGTGGGCGATTCCTGCCCATCGCGACTATGCGCGTGGTGTCGCGGTCTGGTCCTCGGCGCAAAAGCAGATCGAATTCTCCGAAATCGTCGATTCGGCCTGCCGCCTGGGCGAGTCGTTGCAACCAGGGAAAGAGATCGCCATCGATGTCGGTACGCGCTTTGAGCAACCGGCCAGCCTGAAGGAACTGAGGTCGGGCGAATTCCTCCATGGCGAACGGATGGCCCGGATCTGGTCCAAGATTATCTCCCGAAACCCGGTCTATTTTCTGGGAGATGGCTCCGAGGTGATGGCCAAAGTCCTGGGGGCTTCAGGCCATCGCAAGTCGTTTGAGGCGGATTCACCCTCTTCGGGGCCGACGCTCATTTTAGAAAACGGCGCCTGGCGCTAGGATGGCGCGTCGAGCCGGCGACTACAAATGGAGTGGATCCATGGGGACAGGTTCATGACCGACATTTCGGTGATCAGCAATCTTGGGCTCGCACGCAATCTTCCCACCACCACCGCGCATGGGTTCGCCTTCATCGACGCCTACCCTAACGAGCCCGACTGGAAAAGCTGGCAGGGGGCAGGGGCCATGGTTTTCGACCGCAGCCCGCGCGCGAAGATCGAATTGACCGGTCCACACGCCGCCCCATTCTTGCACAATTTGTGCAGTAACGACGTCAAGGGCCTGGCCGTGGGCGACGGCTGCGAACTATTTTTTGCCGACAAGACGGCCCGCTATGTCGGTTTCGGCAATGTCTATCACTTAATTTTAAGCGACGGCCGCCATGCGTTTTGGCTCGACCTCCCGGTTGGCTCCGGCACGCGCATGATCCAGCATCTGGACAAATTCCTGGTGAGCGAGCAGGTCGAGTTTGCCGAGCGGACGGCGGAATTTTGCCAGTTTCATCTGGCAGGCGACGGGGCCGCCAAGATCCTTTCCTTTTTGATCCAGGAACCGATGCCCGAGCTGGCCAATCACCAGCATATGGTACGCACCATCGACGAACGGATTCCCTGTAACATCCGGCGCAACGACCATCTCGGTGTGCCGGGGTATGACCTGGTCATGCTCCATAGCCGCGCACAGGCGGTCTGGGAGCGCGCAATTGCCGCGGGCGCCAACCCCATGGGAGAGCTCGCCTACCAGGGGCTGCGCATCCGCGCGGGTTATCCCGACGAACCGGCGGAACTGGATGGGACGGTGAGGGTCATGGAGGTGGACCGGCCGCAAACCGCGATTTCCGACAAAAAGGGCTGCTACCTGGGCCAGGAGCCAATCGTCATGGCGCGCGATCGCGGCCAGCTCAACCGCAAGTTGCGAAAAATTCGCCTGAAAGGCGACCAGCTCGCGCCGGGTCCGTTCACCATTGAAGGCAAAGACGCAGGGCGCCTGACTTCGCTCGTCGCCTGTGAGCCACCGGGGGAGTTCCTCGGAATGGCGTATCTACGGCGAGGTTACTGGGAAGAGAACCAGGTGCAGAAGGCCGAATCGCAGGGCCAATCGGCCGAGTTTTCGGTGATGCCTTGACCTGCCACTTGCGCATCTTTTCCGCAGGCAGGTAAGACGGCTGAAGGGATTTTTCGCTTACAAACTCAGTGACAACATGTCAAACAGAAGCGGCGGTAGCGATTACGCACGCCCGCATAGGGGCCAATTTGATGAAATATCCTTAGGTGTCCGGCACGACACCATTGCATCATTTCCATCGGCTCATTAAATCTCCTGAAGGCCCCAATTTCTTTTCTCCACTTAACGGCTCATTTTCAAAGGACTTCAACATGAAGAAGATTCTCGCTTGCTGCTGCCTCCTCGGCGGCCTTGCCGCCGCCAGTATGCTCGAAAGTCCCGCCACCGCGCAGGGCAAGAAGTCGGCCGCCGGGTCGATCATTGTGCGGCAAAATAAGGCCGGGAAGTACATTTTCCAGGTCAAGAACAGCGATGATAAGTATGTCTGCGGATCCTTGCCCGCCGGCTATGCAACCGAAAAAGAAGCCCTCGACGCCTTGGACGACCTCAAGAAGATCGTCGCCGAAGTAAAGCCCACGATCGAAAAGGGCACGTCCAAGGACGAAAACAAGCCCAAGAAGAAGGCTGGCTAATTGCCGGTCCCAGTCTGAGGTAGAAAAAGGCTCGCCCAATCAGGCGAGCCTTTTTCATGCTCTCCTATTTCAACGGCACCTTTTTCAGCTCGGCTTTCAAGCCCAACCGCATTACAGGGACATCGCTTCCCTCCTTGAGACCCTCGTCAAAGAAGTTCCAGGTGAATAGTCCATCTTCCGACTGGGGCTCCAGCAGAAACCCGATCAGATTCCCGAGTGGTTGTTCGGTCGTCACGAAGACCGTCCCTTCGGTAATATTGCGTTTCTCCTTCCTCGAAGTGACTTCTAGCTGAACCGCCTTATGTTTTTGAAAGGGATTGGCGTCTCGTTTCAGCGCGTCCAGGCGAAAAACGTCGACTTCAAGCGGCGTATCGGCGGCAATGGTTTCGACGCTGATTCCATGATTTTTCAGATTGGCCGCGGCCTTGGCGTACCTGGCGGGAAACAGGTAGGCATAAGGGCGCGTGACGGTCAGGGCCGTCTCCGCCGCCTGAATCGCCTTGACCGGGTATTCCTTGAGTTCGCCTGTCGGTTTGCGCCGGCCGTTCTTGGTTTCCTCGACATATCCGAGGATTTTGAATTCGCCCGCCAGGGGCAATTGCTTGGTGCGCAGTTCGATCCGGTCGCGCAGGGGCGCGGCCTTGGCCACACTGGCTCTCACCTCTTGGGGATGGGCCGCGGCATATTCCATGATGCTCTTGAGAAATCCATAACTGGCGGCGACGCGTTTTTCAAACGAGTCGTAATTGTAAGACTCCGAGAGAATCCCCACGCGGTTGCGCATCGCGAAATATTGCACGCCAAAGCGGGGAACCGGCGGCACGGTTTCCCAGGCGGAACGGTCGCGATTGAAATTGCCGTAATAAAACATCGGAAAACCGGTGGCGGCCTTGAGCGAATTGCCGATTTCCGGCATCCACTGATTGCGCACACTTAGAATCAGGTCGCTGTCGGCATTGGGGTGTCTGGGAATGTCGAAGGTCATCGGAAAACGATGGTACGAGCCGTTGGTCGTATGGAGATCGACGATGATTTCCGGGTTCCAGAGATCGATCGCTTTGACCAGCGCCTGAATCTCGGGTGTTTCCAGTTTGACGAAATCGCGGTTGAGATCGTAGCCATCGGCATTCTCGCGAATGCCCACACCATTGACCGGTCCGATCTGCTCGGTGCGATGCTTTTTGTCGATCCGTTCGTTGCCGTCGGCATTGAGAATCGGCAAGATGAGCACGATGACCGACTTAAGGACCGCGCTTTTCTCGCTCAGGCAAAGGTCGCGTGAGAGCATGAGAACGGCCTCCTTACCATCGACTTCTCCCGCATGAATGTTCGCAAAGGCGAGCACGACCGGTTTGCCCGCCCCTGCCGCCTCTTGAGGGGTCGCAATCGGGGGATCGCTCAGGATCAACAGGGGCAATTCGCGACCTTCGCGGCTTTGGCCGATGGCGCTTTTCCTGGCTCGTTTCGATTGCTTGACGAGGTCGTTGCAAAAGCTCACGACATCGGCGTAAAGCGATGTCGATTCATACTTGCTGATTTCCGCCACCGTCTTGAGGGCAGGGGGCTCGACCGCCATGGCACCCTGAAGCGCCCACACCGCCATGCAGCCGCCGGCTCCCATGACTTTGCAGGCGTGCACCCACTGAGCCATCCTATCGCCCATCCGCATAGAAAAAGGCTTCACAATCCGCTCTCCCATCGGGTACCGAAAACGATCTCCTCACTGGCTCCCAAGGCTATTTGTGCTACTTTTGGTGACGAATACCAGGAAGGATTGCCCACGAACGGCCATTGAGAACACCTTGGAGGCGGTTCCTTCTTGTTGGCCTTAAGCAGCGGGCCCTTGGGTTCACGTATTCTTGCGGAAAAACTCTGTCTTGCAACGGAAACGATGGCAGCCAGACCGCGCCCCTCCAGCATGATTGTCTGAGGCACACCCGGTCCTCGCGATCCCTCATCACAAAAATCGCATTCGGGACTTCAATTGCCTGAAAGGTTTTGGGTAGAATTTCCTGATTGTAAAAAATCAATCATTCCGTCAACTCATCCAAGGGAGTGTCGCGTGACGCCAAGAGTCAGTCGCATTTCCGTTCTTTCCCAGTGGTTTCAGGACCTGACCAACGGGGATCCGGTGGCCTGGGCCGTCGTGGGTATTTTTGCCGCCTTCCTGTTTGGCTTTGGGCTCTTTGCGCTCAAAGTCATTCGGGATCTGCGCAAGGAAGATGAAGCGACCGCGCGGCGCCAAGGGCGCAAGAATTAGGCGCAAGGGTCCGTTTCTAGCCGGATTGGCGCTGGGTAAGAGGAGTCACGGCGGCTGGCCGCAATCATTGGGGCCACAAGGAGCGTACTTATGGACGAAGATAAGCGCATCCTGGAAAGGGATTTGGAACAACCCGGATATTTGTCCGAAATGGAATTCCCCGGCCCACTGACCTGGAATCGTATCTTGTCGCTGCTGGTGGTGTTGGCGTACCTCTACCTCGTTTTGATCCATTACCGATTCGTTGCGAACCCCGAGTCAACCAAAGCGGCGGGCTCCAGCCATGCGGTGGCGCTGAACCCGCTGAACCTCGATCGACCGTACGCGACCGCTTCCAATTCACCCCATTCGCAAGATCCACAGAATCGGTCGATGGCCATGGCGACCTTATTTTTCCTGATCAGTCTCGCCTTGCCCCTTTTTCTCATCTGGTATCCCGAGATCGCCGCAAACTGGGCTCATTCACCGAAAAAGGTATTCGGCGCAAGTTACGATAGCAGGGAGGATCTGCAGCCTCGGGCCTTCCCGATCCATACGATTTTCATCCAGTTCCTGGGATGGCTCTATTTGGTGGGAATTCCTTTGCTCATGGTTTTATTGTCGATGAATGTCGGTCCGTAGATTTCCCAAGAATCTGGAGATCGAGTCGTCTTTCAAGGTGAAGCGGTCCTTTGGAACCAACCTATCGGCAACCTTCCTGATCGGCGGTTGGGAGTGCACCAAGATGGATGATGGAAGCCCGCGCGACGAGATGGTGACCAAGAATGCGGGCCCCTTTCGGCAAGAAAAGCACACGTTGGAAGCGAGCCTGATCGAGGACGGGCCGACAAGGGGAGAAGGCCGAGAGGATATTGAGGGACCCGCCACCATCGAATTTCCGGGGCCGTTGACCTTCAATCGCTATGTGTCGCTGTGCGTGTCGTTCATCTATCTCCTCCTCGCCGGTTTCTGGGCCCATCCGCTTCAGTTGGCCGCCAGCATCAGCGCGCCGGGCAACGTGGCCGCGGAACCACCAAAGGTCAATGGACAGAGGAGCAATCAACCTCCGGCGCCCATGAGGCAAGTGATCCCCAACGGACGGGTGGACCCCTCGTTTTGCCGCGTCCTCTTTACACTCATCACGCTCATCTTGCCTTTGGGATGCATCTGGTATCCGGAGCTGATTGCCAACCGGGGCGGATTCGTAAACACCTGGTTTGGATATGCCTGGGAACCGCAAGAAGCGGCTCGAAGAAGAGGTGAATCGCCACCGCGAGTATTCATCATCATCGCCGGCTGGATCATTCTTGTCGGCATTCCTCTTTTGATGCTGTTGCTGTCGGTGAATGTGGGAAATTAGAGTCGTAAGAACTTGGGAGAAGCATGGGGCTTTTTTGATTTCTTCAATGAGAGCAGCGTCCTCCATGGATCCCGAAAAAGTCGCCCCTGCCTTATCGCCCATCTGGTTGGTCGTAGGCAATATCATCGGCGAACATGGCCATGGGGCAATGGGATCACTCACCCGTTCGGGAACCCGCCTTTTTCGTCCCAATGCCAGATGCTACCTGGCCGGATGGCACGACTACATGGCCGTGCTTCATCCTGACCGAGAACGAAGTCTGCTGGTCTTTTGCCAGCAACGCCAATCGCGCAAGTGGATTACTTGCATGATCAACTCCCTCTATGTCGAGAACTGGCGCATCACGCTGGAATACAAGCCCAGCGTGCTTCGCGGCATTCACAAGGTTTTCCCCTTTGCCTTCGAGCCCAAGTTTGATTGGAAGGATGATCGCAATTCTCCTGAAGCGATCCAGACTCTCTTTCAGGCATGGGAAGCTTGGTCAAACGCCAGAGTCCTCAAACCGGACGCCGACCCGGAATGATCTTCACGTTCGCGCTCAAAAATCAGCCTGGTGGAACGATTTCTCGTAATCCCATCACGCCTTTCACGCTTGGAGGCATAGGCCTGCCGGAGATCGGCATTCCTGAGAACCCAAAGGGGATAATTCGTCATGCCATCGATTTTTTTGGTTTTATCATTCGTCTCGTTGACCTCTGCCGCCGAAGCGCCATTGGATTGGGAAAACCTTGCAGGCGAATGGGTGTTCGTGGAACGCTCCGTCAACGGCAACGCGACCCCGGCAGAAGAGATGACCATGTTGCGCATGGTCATTGCCAAGGATCGTTCATTCCTCCTCTATCAAGAAGACCGGGCCATCGTGCAGGGAACCTTCCTTCAAAGTGATCAACCGGGAATCACCCACGCCGTAGACCGCAATATCGCAAGCCGCAGCGAATTCAGCGGGAGATTCGAACCGGTCTACCGCCAGAAAGGTCTCGTTCGATTCGAGAAAGATCGTCTGACGATGATTTTCGCGCGCGAACCAGGCGAGAACCGGCCCAAGGAATTCCATCCCAAGGACGCCAAGGGGATGGTTCGCGAAGTCCTAAAACGAAAATGATTCTTTATTTTTAAATTGCAATTTCTTTGTTTTTTATTAATATCAAAAATAAACTCATACCATTTTTGTTTTATATGTTCCACAATAACAGATAAAGCATTTTACCTTCACAACTGAAATTTGCGAAGCCATCGCGCGTAGGACTGGAGGATGAGAAGGGAGGCGGAAGACCTTCCTTCCCCAATTTTGGCCAATCGTTCGCCCAGGGATTGGCACCAAAGGACCGGTGCTATTCGATTTCAAGGCGAATCGTGAATGTTCCAGGCACGCGTTTGCAGGGTTCGCCCCTCACTTCTCTTGCAGTTCCAAAGAATCGTCTGTAAATTATGAATTCAGTCGAATTTTATTCGGAGCAAAGCGCTGGACGCCAACGATCATTACATCCTGTCCGAACTGCAAGCAAACGCGCGCACGAGCAATGCCGACATCGCCCGGGAGCTGAAGATGGCGCCGTCCGCCATCCTCGAACGGATCCGCAAGCTGGAACAGCGCGGCCTGGTCGTTGGCTACGAAGCCCGGCTATCGCCGACCGCTCTGGGACTCGAATTGATTGCTTTCGTCTTTGTCAAAGCCGACGAGCGGCCCTTCACCGGCAAGATCGGCAAGGCCTTGGCCGCCATTCCCGAAGTGCAAGAAGTGCACAATGTCGCGGGGGAGGACTGCTACCTGCTCAAGATTCGCGCGCGAGGCACCGCCGATCTGGCTCGCATCCTGCGCGAAGATCTATCCGCCATCAAGGGGATCACCAGCACGCGCACCACGATCGTGCTTGATACGGTCAAGGAAACGAGCACCCTTTCCCTCAAGCATTTGCAAGAGAACAAGAATTCAGAAAAGCCCGGGAGCGCTGGCTCATGAAGGTTCGCGATTTCGCCGAGTGGCTTTTTCTCGGGGCCGTCTGGGGCGCTTCGTTTTTATTCACGCGCATCGCGGCGCCCGAATTCGGACCGTTCGCCCTGGTCGATGTCCGGCTTGCGATCGCCGCGGGCGTGCTCCTGCTTCCTGTCATCGTGCGCGGTGAACTCGTTCATGTGCGCCAGCACTGGGTCGCCCTTTTGATCCTCGGCGCGATCAATTCCGCGATCCCCTTCACCCTTTTCGCGTATTCCACTTTGTATTTGACTGCTGGCGATGCCTCGGTGCTCAACGCGACCGCACCGCTCTTTGGCGGCGCCATCGGCGGGCTGATCCTGCGGGAAAAGCTACCCGCCGGTCGAATCGTCGGGCTGATCGTGGGGTTCCTGGGCGTGATCCTGCTCGTATGGGATAAGCTGGCTTTGACCGACAATCTATTGGCCATCTTCGCGGGTTTGACTGCCGGGTTGCTCTACGGAATCTCCTCCCACTTCAGCAATCGCAAACTGAAAGGAGTACCGCCCCTAACCGTTTCCATGGGCAGTCTCTTCTTTGCCGCGCTCTTGCTCATGCCGTTTGCCATGGCCCGGTGGCCCGCCGCGCTGCCAAGTTCACAAAGTTGGCTGGCCGCGCTGGCGTTGGGGGTTTTCTGTTCGGCGATCGCCTATCTTTTGTTCTTCCGGCTGCTGCGAAATGTCGGCCCGACCCGCGCCATGACGGTCGCCTACCTCATCCCCGCGTTTGGCATCCTCTGGGGATTCTTGGTCCTCGGAGAACCGGTCTCCCTATCGACACTGGCAGGGGGCATCGTGATCGTCGCCGGTACCATGCTCGTTCACTTTTCCCGAAACACCCCTGCGGTCCTGACTCTTGCCACCGAATCAGCGGCAGAGCGTCAGCTTGAGCTGGTCAAGTAGCCTGATCGTTCGGCGCCCTAAAGCAAGGGGGGGTTACCGCCGCTTGACTCCTCTTGCAAGAGCGCCGATGTCATTTCTACAGGCTTCCAAAACCCCAGAAGATCAGGCGAACAGCTCGCGCACCGGTTTGCCCCCTTCGACCAAAGTCATCTCACGGCCGATATTGTCGGTGATCCGCATTTCCGGATCGATGCCCATCGCTTCGTAGATGGTCGCGGTCATATCTTCCGGACAAACCGGAGGCGTCAAGGCGTTGGCGCCATCCTTATCCGATTGTCCATGAAGATAACCCTTGCGTACGCCGCCCCCGGCAACCAGGGCAGGGAAGAGCTTCGACCAGTGATCTCGGCCCCAGTCCTTGTTCGCCTTGGGTGTGCGGCCCATCTCTCCCATGGCAACCACCATGGTCTCGTCGAGCAGGCCCCTTAACTTCAAATCGGTGAGCAAGGCGGCCGTTCCCTGGTCAAAGGTCGGCATCAGCGCCTTGCCCACATCGTCGCTATTGCGGTGCGAATCCCAGCTATAGCCATCGCAGCAATCGTAATGCACGGTGACGAAGCGAGCCCCCGCCTCGACGAGCCTGCGCGCCATAAGGCACGATTGACCAAAAAGATGCCGGCCATAAGCGGTCCGCAATCGCTCCGGTTCCTGGGTAATATCGAGTGCCTGCCTGGTTCGGCCAGAAACAATCATGTTGAGCGCCTTGGAGCGATTGCCGTCAAGCGTGTCCGCCGTCCGGTCGTCCAAGGCCGAACGAATCTGATCGAACCCCTTGAGCAAGCCGTTGCGGCCGGGAAGGCGGGCGGCGAAATCGGTCTCGCGACTGACAAGGCCCTCGATCTGAAAGGTCAATTCGGCGTCGGTGCAATCGCGCCAGTAGGGATTGTCCGTCAGGTTGCGCTTGTCGACCGCGGTCGTGATTGGATTGTGGTTTTGTCCCAGAATGCCAGCATATTCGCCGGGACGGCGGTACTGTCCCGCCTCCTCGAGCCGGCCCAGGCTATTGGGCAACACAAAATACGGGGGAACAGGCGGGTTCTGGGTGGCTCGCCTCGTGACGAAATCGGCGACCGAGCCCATGGAGGGCCAGTCGCGGGGGGTTTGATTGAAGCCGCCGCCGATAGGGATGTGCCAGCGCTTGCCGGTCTGAATGTAATGACCGGCGCCCGAGTGATCGTTGTAGGTGTGGCTCATCGTGCGCACGACGGTGAATAGGTCCGAAATCGCGGCCAGTCCCGGCAGGTGTTCGCAAATGGCCAGGCCGGGAGTTTTGCAGGGAATGGGTTTGAATGGCCCACGGATCGCCGACGGGGCGAGGGGCTTCATGTCAAAGGTTTCCAGTTGGCTGGGGCCGCCATAAAGCACGATGAAAATGACCGACTTGGCGCGCGGGGCCGCCGCATCGGCGCCGAGCGCCAGCGACTGAGCCAGGTTCAAACCCAGAAGGCCGGTTCCCGCGGAGAGGAGCATTTGCCGTCGGGAGGGCGGCTTGCCGTAAGAGACCGCTTCTTTGCGAATGTGCAACATAAATCTGCCCAGTCAAGGAGAGTCGGGGAGCACCTGAAAAAACCAGGAAGAACCTGAAAAAACCAGGAAGAACCTGAAAAAACCAGGAAGAACCTGAAAAAACCAGGAAGAACCTGAAAAAACCAGGAAGAACCTGAAAAAACCAGGAAGAATCAAGGGGCCAAAATCAATGGGAGCCACAGACGGCAAAATCAGCCTTTCCAGTAGCCCGAATCGCGGGGCGCGTGGTAGCTCACTTTCATTTCCGGGGTTTCTACCAGCTTCTGGCCCCTGGCAAGCGATTCGACTCCGCCGATCACCATGCCCGATGTGAGCAGGGTGCGTTCGATGGGCAGCGGCGATTTGCCGGTTAGGAACAGGTTTTCCATATGTCGAGTGAGCGGGTTGAAGAAATCGGCCGTGGTCGAGCCATGGCCGGGCATGGGCAGATACATCTGGCAGGAAACGATCTCTTTTTTGTCTTGTAGATATCCGGCATAGTTGAAATCACGAATGCCGGTCAGGAAAACGGTCGTGCGAAAGCCATCTCGATGGCGCACGAAAAAGCCAATGGTCGTGGCAGGCAGATATTTTTTAGCCCAGGCATAACTGATCGGTTCGGCAGGATAACCGGTTTCCACGGGCAAATTGTGACTGCGGCTCAGAGCCGCGGCGAGCAAGTCGCGCGTGATGGCCCGGTCTTCTGTTTCGAGGTATTCCCATAGCCCAGGCCCCTTGAGCGCGAGCACCGACTCGATTCCCGTTTCCCCGCCCTTGCGCCGTTCCGACATGCACTGCGCGGTTTCGTAGGCGTGAAAGTCGTAGCTATCGACGCCGCCGTAAGCAACGCAGACCGACTCGGTCAAATCGGCATCGAAAGGGAGTTCGTACTCGGGCATGCGCCTGGTCACGGGCAGCGACGACGCCGACATGAGGGGGAATCCCAGCCGGCGCGCATCGTCCACCATTTCCTTGCATTCGCTCCAGGTGGTGGAAAGGTGCTTGTCGTTGAAGACCGGCACCGATCTGCCGCTTGCCTCGAAGACCTTCACAATCTCCTTGAACCACTGGTAGCGCGGATACAGTGTCTGGCCTTTTTCGTTCTTGGGATAGGTCCCATGTTCGCCGATGATCACGACGCCATCGACCGCGAGCTTGGAACCACCCAATGTGAGCGCGTCGGCGACACAGGAATACTGTTTCAAATGAAACTGGCGAATGCGCTGCATTCCCAGGTCCTTCGCCGGTCCTTCGGGAAACTGATCGATGTAGACACCGGCCACATCGACCCGGGGGAATTGCCATTTGCCTTCCCAGGTGTAACCGCGGGTCAACCGGTCGAGGAAATGTTGCGCATGGGCGATCGTGCGCACCATGGTGCCCAAAAAAGCAATTTTTTTACGCTTGCCCGTAGGCGCGGAATCGGCAGCTCTCGCGGCGATATGGGCAGGCAAAGGAAGCGCTGCCGCCATCAAGCCCGTGGCCTGGCCCAGGAACATTCGGCGGGATTTCATAATCGCGGCCCCGGGGGATGGGGAATTCACTGCAGGTGGGATAGGTTTATTCTACCACCCCTTTGGCCCTAGGCCCAGTTCGGTTTTCCCGGGAACAATCAAGCGCGGAATTTTTTATCTGCCTTTGGCGTTTCACCTTGGTGGGGCGCCGTCCGACTCGGGGAATCAGGTTGCCGCATGCCAAGCGGTGCCTTTAAAATGGCCTTCGATCACGGATCGAGGGCCTGGGAGCCGGAATTCCCGGGGACCTTGGCCCCAACTCCAAACGCGAACCACCCGTGCACTCGCTCGACCTTCAATCGCTCAAAGTCTTTCCCCTTGGCCAACGCAAAAGTCTGACTCGTGCCGACGAAATTCTGGTGGATCCCGATTCTCGAGCGAAAGCTTGCACCACCGAACAGTCAGTGGTGATCGCCGATTGCGCAAAGAAGATGCGCCTTGCCCGCGAAAAAGACGCGGGGGTCATGCTTATTTACGGGGCGCACCTTTTGCGCAATGGCGCCGCGCGCATCCTTGAGCGAATGATGGCCGCCCGCTGGCTGAACCACCTGGCCACCAACGGCGCCGGCACGATCCATGACTGGGAATATTCCTGGTTTGGCGCCTCGACCGAAAGCGTTGAGATGAATGTCGCCACCGGGACCTTTGGCGCCTGGGACGAGACGGCGAAAACGATTCATCTGGCATTGATGAGCGGCGCGCTCGATGGCCTCGGGTACGGCCGGTCGCTTGGCCGATTCATCGCAGAGGACGGTACCTACCTGCCTTCAAATGAAGACCTGACTTCTTTGATTGCAAGTGACCCGCTTCATCCTCTCACGGCCGCGCGTGCCGATCTGTTGCAAGCAATCGTCAAACAGGGATGGGCCACGGGCCCTGTGAACGTGGATCACCGCTTCAAGGAAGCGTCGATTCTGGCGAGCGCCTTCCGGCACCAGGTACCGATGTCGGTTCATCCCGGAATCGGCTATGACATTATTGCCAACCACCCTGTTTTCAACGGAGCCGTCATTGGCCGCGGAGCGGAACTCGATTTCAAACTGTTTGGCGGGTCCCTGGCAAGGATGGAAGGGGGAGTCGTGCTATCGATCGGCTCGGCGATCATGGGCCCCCAGGTCTTTGAAAAAAGCCTCAGTTGCGTCAATAACTTGCGTTTGCAAGCCGGGCTTCAGCCCTTGCGCAATCTGTCCATCTATGTGGTCGATTTGCAAGACGGCGGCTCCTGGGACTGGACCAAGGGAGAGCCGCCCAAGAATCACCCGGCCTATTATCTGAGATTTTGCAAGAGCTATTCACGCATGGGCGGAACGATGCGTTACCTTCAAATGGATAATTTGCAGTTCATGCACCACCTATATCAACAACTTTCAGCTATTTGATAGAAGAAGCTCCAGACCTAAAAAATCTGGCTCTTTTGTTGCTCTATGGGCGACTGGAATCAGTAACAAGCCTCAATCCGCTACTATACTCGCCGCTTGGAGAACTTGCCCAATAACGGAAATCACTGCGACAGCATTGAAAATCAAAACACCAGCTTCCACCACGCAATAGTCCAATAGAAATCCCAGGATAGTAGTGCGAATTGCACCACTCCCAGACATTCCCGTGCATATCGTATAGACCCCAGGCGTTCGGAGGATAATTCCCCTTGATAGATGTGGCCCCAACCTGCGATCGAAAGTTCATTTTCTGGGGATCAGGACGGTCACCATAGTTAAAAGGAGTTACGGTTCCCGCCCGGCAAGCAAATTCCCACTCTTCTTCGGTGGGCAACCTGCAATCCACCCAATATGCGAAACACCACGCGGTCCAAAAGGGAATATTCATTACGGGTTGGTCATCTGTTTCCGAAATCTCCGGCTCGAGGGTGTGATAGGGATCAAATAGGCGAAACTGCTTGTTTGTTACAACAAATTCCTGCATCAAAAATGGTTCTACCTCAACGGATCTTGGAGATTCATATCCAAAATGTCCCTCCAATATATCGGTAGTTCCCATGGTATATTGCTGTGGCCTGGCCAACCCTGGGTCCGGTGGACAGCGTCTCCAACCGGCGTTCAGCTCTTTCTGCAATGACTCTGCTCCCACTCGCCAGTGATTAATCGCCGCGGGAGCCCATTGTTCCATATTCGGATGGGTCCAGTAAATCGCCCGATGATGCCACGAAAGATGATCCCACTCCCGGTAAAGAATTTTGGTTTCGGCATAGCTTGGCCGAAATATTTTTAGCCATTTCTCCCGATCAACCAATCGCCCGGGCATCTGGGCGGCAAATTGCCAAAACTCGTCATACGCCGAATTGGGATTGATGTACTCACCCACTCGCCAACTCAGAATCTGCTCAAGGTCCCCTGGAGTGCCCCACTTCACCGCCCAATAGGCGGCGAAAAATGCTTGAGTGGTGCGGTTTGCAAATACCCAGCGCTTTTCTTCCGCCTCAGCGAATAGCAGGAAATCCAACGCATGGCTGTTCATTTGGCGCAGGAGCTTTAGGTCCTTTTCGATCTCCTTTCTCGACCAGGAGCCGGTACTATGAAAGCGGGGTTGCAACGCTGCCTGAAGCTCCTCAATTGGCAATCCCGTCGTGTTGGGATGGGGCTTCTCTGCCCCAGGGTCGCCGGACATCAGGGTGAAAGCGATCACGCCGACAAGTTCCGCCGTTCGCTCGATCCGGCGCCCAAGGTTTTCCTCAGAGGGTTCTTCCCCTGGCTCCAAGCCAATTTTTTCCGCGTTACCCACACCCTGGGCCAGCAAACCATAGGTATCAATCCTGCCATAAATACCCCGGTCAAAATACGCATGGTGGTAAATGTCGGCCGGATAGCGCAAGCCAAGGTCCGCGATCGCCTTTTTCCGGGCCAATGGATCGTTGGTCACGCTCGCGACCGCCCGTTTCAAGATCCCGCACAACAATTGCAGATACCGGGGGACCGCCAGGAGTTGGGGTACCGACGGTAAATCATCGTACCAGTCCAGACCTGTGTTCCAAACCAAACCACGCCTGATTTCCGCCTCGGGCAACGGGTCGATCCGCAAAATCTCCCACCCGTTTGCGAAAAGGTCATCCCAGCATTGGTCAAAAGCATAGGGCCGCCCCGCCACCCAGATCGGGCAGTTCCGCCACTGTGTGGCATTCAGGACATTGCTCAAGTGGTGAGCGAAGTATTTGCTTGAAACCGCATGATCGAGACCATCCAAAAGCAAGGCGAGACGGCCCTGCGCCCGCAGTTCCTTAAGCGAATCTCCGTTGGGCACGGGCTTCCCAGTGCAACGAGTCAGTTCCGCAGCGAAGTGATCAAGGATCGGCTCGTCCTGCGGTCTTTCCGATTCCCTTTGGATCAACGACAGGTGCGGTCGATTCCCCTGGTCCAGGCGCAGCAATGCCGGCACCAACCCTTGGCCCGGTGCGCGAGCCATCATCGATTCCAACCACTGCATGTTCGTCGATTTCCCCAGTCCCGCATCGCAAGCCACGGCTATGCGCAGTTTCGGTTTAGGCCCTGTTACCATCTCAGCAACATTGCTACGCGAGATGACTTTCCATGCATTTTGTGCCTGTCCCTCCAACCCAGCCTCCCGCTCCCTGCCTTGCATTTGCTCCTTGAAGCGTCCCCCGCAGACACAAAACCGACGAAGTTCAACAGGGAGTCCAGGGTCCAGGCGGGAGAATGTCTGCCCGTTGAGGAAGAGGGGTTTGAGGCTTTGAAGAAGTGGGGCTTTGGGAGACATGAATGGGCAATACCTGAAATAGTCGACGCACCGGGAGGCTTCGTTCTGGAAGGTGGCGCCTTGCTGGCTACCGACGGCCAGGCGGCCTGCCATCACCTGATAGCTGGTCTAGGATTCGGTTACACTGCCGCCAATCTCAAATAAAAATGACATACCACTATTCGATCGTGATTTTGTCAACCTAAAACCCACGAAATCGATGACTCAACGTCTAGCGGGTTCCGCTTCGGCACCTACAGCTACGCTCCGCCTACAGGCCTACGCTCCACCCGCTATTGGACCCGACCCGACCCGGCTCCAACAACGGGAACTGCGGCAAGACGGAACCCGTAGTTGATGTCACGGAACTCGGGCCGGTCCCTGAAGCGGAACGCCGAACGGCAGTCCCCGCCGCCGTCGTCCCAACTCCCGCCGCGAAGGACACGGCCCGAACCTCCTTGTGTATAAACCAAGTCGCACCATTCCCAGACATTACCATGCATATCGAAAATCCCCCAGGGATTCGCTGGGTATTTCCCTTTGATGCTGGGCGAGCCATCCGAATACACAGAGTTCACAAAGTTCATTCGATTAGAATCCGCCTCTTCACCAAAGGAGTAAGCCGTTGCCGTTCCCGCTCGACACGCGTACTCCCATTCTGGTTCTGTCGGCAGGCGATGGCCCACCCAAATGGCAAAGCATTCGGCATCCCAGAAACTTACGCCTGTCTGCGGCCAATCGCCATGATCAGTACCACTGTATCGGGTCTTGTGTGTTGGATCAAATCGCTCATATTGAGCCATTGTCACGACAAATTCCTGCAAACGAAAAGGTTCGATGGACACCCATCGTTGGATCTCATCATCGAATCGACCCTTCTCGGATTTTGGCGATCCCATAAGAAATCGTTGTGGGCCCGTGCGGCCTTCGTCCTTGGGACATCGGTGCCAACCTTTGTTTAGCTGGTCCGTGAGGGCTCTCGACCCTTTTCTCCAGGCTGTAAATATCCCATTTCCTGGAGATTTTTCCTGGGGATCCAAAGCCTCCATCCTGGAGTGACTCCAGTAGATCGCGCGCCGGTGCCATTGGGTGAGATTTTCCGATGCTTTCAATTGATGCGGGTGTGTGTAGCTTGGTTTGAAAATGTCCACCCATTTTTGGTGATCCACTAGAGGCTCAGGCATCTGCGCCGCGAATTGCCAAAAATCGTCATAGGCAGAAAGAAGGCGATCTTGGGAATCTACCCGCCATTCCAGAACCTTTTGGAGATCATCCGGAGTGCCTTTTCGCACCAACCAATACGCCGCGAAGAACGCCTGCACCGTCGCATCGCGGAAAATCCACCGTTCCTTTCCCCCATCCGCAAACAAAAGGAAATCCAACGTGTGGATGTTCATTTTTTCCAGAAGCGAGAGTCGTTCTTCCAACTGGCCTTCAGATCGTAATCCAAGGTCCTTCAGGTTTGTTCCGAGGATGTTTTGCAGCTCCCGGTCGGTCATTCCATCAAGAATGGGCATGGGGCCGCCGTCGGCTCTGGCCCCATCCATCATGGCAAAAGCGATCGCCCCCAACAGATTACCGATCGCCTCGATCCGCTTGGCGACATTGCGATGGGAAGGCTTTTGCCCCTCGTCCAAGCCAAAGATCTCCGCGTCACCGACCAAGGCCTGTCGGAAAAATCCATAGGGCCGGGTAATTGTGGTCGACTCGGCCGCCTCCTCTTCCGGCGGGTCCACCTCAAAATAGGCGCGATGGTAAATATCGGCCGCGCAATTCAATTGGCACCGGGCGATCGCCGCCCGTTTTTCGGAGTCATCCTCCATTTTAAGGATTTCCCCACGGACAATGGCGCAAACCAAGGCTAAAAACCGCGGCACCGCCAGCAGATCATGGGAATGCGCGAATTGGTCGTAAACATCCAGACCTGCGACCCTTTCCAAATACAGCCGGATCTCTGGGTGCTCCAACGCGTTTACCTTTAGAAAGGTCCAACCTTTCCCCAGGCCCAAGAGTTCCCAACACAGATTGAAGGCATAGGGACGCCCAGCCAGCCATATCGGACAATGCTTCCAAAGTGCGGATTTTGTAAGCAGTTCCTTTAAGGTGGTGAAAAAATCGTCATGCGCCAGAGCATGGTCCAGCCCATCGATGATCAGGGTGATTTGGCCATGCTTTTGCAATTCAATTAAATGGTCCTTCATCGCCGTCTGATCGCAACCGGATTCATGGGCCAGTCGGCCAGCCCACCAGTTCAAAAGTGACCCCGGATTCATACTCTCTTGCGACAACAGATTCATGGCGGGTGTCGGGCGGTGAAGCCCTTCAGGATGGTTGGCTTCATCCAGCCGTAACAACAACGGCACCTGGCCGCAATCGGCTGCCCTCG
This sequence comes from Gemmataceae bacterium, assembly GCA_965226945.1. Lineage (GTDB taxonomy): Bacteria > Planctomycetota > Planctomycetia > Gemmatales > Gemmataceae > SYLG01. The sequence continues at coordinate 7,739,017 of OZ245717.1, forward strand.
CCACGATCGACTCCAGCCACGCCATGTTGGTCGATTTTCCCAGTCCGGCATCGCATGCGATCGCTACGCGTAGAGCCCTCGGACTCGTCGTGGCTAGCATCCCAACCTCATTGCGGTGAATGGCCGTCCAGGCCTCGATTTGGCGTTCCTTTTCGTTAGATCCCGGCCCCTCCTTCTTGGCTCCGTGCCCGCAGACAAAATACCGCCGTGTGCTTCCTTTAATCTCGGACGACAATCGAGAGAATCTCTGTCCCAATAGGAAGAGGCCTTTTTTCTCAGCGTGTTGGTTGGAAAGATCAGACATACCTGGCATTCCTGAATGAGGTCACCTTGCCAACTAAGTAGACCCGCAGAAATCCCTACGCTGCGTATTTGAGTGGCTTGCTCGGAGATTTTTGCATGAGGTCGTCGTGATCGAACATAAAGCGCATGCGTTCCCGGTTGCCAGTCGAACGGCGAACCCCTTTGCGAAAGGCGGCTACGAGGTCGCCCAGTGTGGCGTAAAGGACGTTGGCGAGCACGGTGCGTTTCAAATGGCCCCAAAGCCGTTCGATCAGGTTTAGGCTTGGGCTATACGGCGGCAACCAGTAGACCTCGATTTCCTCCCGATGCTCCTTCAAAAACGCTTCCACAGCTTTTGTCGTATGGAATCGACCGTTGTCACAGACCAAGCGAATCTTTTTTCCGGCGTAAGCTGCCAGCAGTATCATCAGGAAGGCAAGAAACGAACTGCCGCACTTGGTATCGGCCAATGTATATGTCAATTGCCCGGTGCGATAGTCAACACCCCCATAGACGACCTTTTTCTCGTTCTTGCCAGGTGCAGGCACCTCTGGTTGTTGGCCCACCGGCGCCCACATCCGTGCCAGGGCGGGGTGACGATGAATCTCCATTTCATCCTGGAAAATCAGGGCGAAGTCCGCATCGTCACGGACAGCTTTTTTTTCAAGGTCCGCAGCTCTTTCCGTGCCTGGGTGAACGCGGCCTCATCGCGCTTGCCTTTCATCGTGTGCTTGGGTCGTTGGTAAGAAAACCCCTCCTGATGAAGGATGCGCCGCAACTGGTCCTCGCTGAAGGAAACCTTCGTCCGCCGTTTTAGATGCTCGTTAAGACGAACAACCGACCACACGCTAAAGCCATAACCCAAATTCTGGGGCGGCGTGGCGATCGCTTCGCGCAGGGCCCGCCGATACCCAGGCGTTGCCGCTGAGGTTCGTCCCGGTGGTTTGCGCGGTGTCAAGCCCGCGACACCATGTTGGCGATAATGTTTGCGGATGTTGTCCACGGTCGCTGGACTGCATCCCAAGTCTTGCGCAATCGAAAACTTCGACCTCCCAACTGCGCTCATAAGAATTATGGTGGCGTTGCGAAAAATCGTCTTTTCGGATGTTCCGAAACGAAGGTTGTCCAAAGCGTCCCATTCCTCATCGCTCAATGTCCATGCAGCCATGGTTGCGTCCCTGCGGTTGAACCGACATCTCCACTTCCACATAGAATATCGGCAACCTAACCGCAGCTGAAGAGCCTATGCGGGTCTACTTAGCAGGCTCCGCTTCGGCACCTCCGGCCACGCTCCGCTTCGCCTGTGGGCCTAGGCTCCACCTGCTACTGGACCCGACCAGACCTGGCTCCAACAACGGGAACTGCGGCAAGACGAAACCCGGAGAATGCGTCACGGCCGTCCGGCCGGTCCCTAATCCGGTAGGCCGAACGGCAGTACCTGCCGATGCTTAACCAGTTCCCACCGCGGAGGACAGGGTCCGAAGCCGTTTCAAGGTTCACCGGATTGCTTTCCTTGGAATTGGGCGAATGGCAAAAGTCTGGGGAATACCAATCGATGCACCATTCCCAGACATTCCCGTGAAGATGGTGAAACCCCCAGTCATTGGGCTGCAAGGAATCGACTGGCATGGTTCGTTTTCGGAAAAGATCATTCAGGTCCACCGGTTGACTGTTGGCCGAACACGGCCAGGGATCTCTGCCATCGAAATTACAAACATCGGCGGTGCAGGTTTTGCCATCATGCTCCCTGCCAAAATGGAAAGGAGTGCTTGTTCCGGCACGGCAGGCATATTCCCACTGGGCCTCGCTTGGCAACGCGAATTGATGGAATCTCTCGCCAAGCACGATCCTCTGGCTTTCGTTCCCGTTTAACCACTTAGCAAAGCACCAGGCGTCAACCCACGAGACATTGACCACTGGACACCGATCGTCGGCCCAGGGGGCGTCGTTGTTCACTAAAGGGTGAGCGTCTCGTCGCCAACGATGGGATCGATGGCGAGGATCGAAGACTTCGTAGTCGAGATTGGTAACACAAAACCGATGCAATCGGAAGGGACCAAGTCGGACTTCATGGATGGGATTGTCTTGATTGGCGCCCCGGCCATCGACCTCTGGGTCTTCACCGTCGGGAGCGCCCATTTTGAAGGTTCCCGTGTCACCAGGGATCTTGCTATCGGGTTCGGCCAGCCCAAGGAATCCAGATAGCCATTCTCGGTTTCCGAGCAACAGGTCACGGCGCGGGTCCCCAAGGAACTCCAATTGGGCTTGCGTCCCTTTCATCCTTTCCCAGCTTTGATGGATGAACTCGGTTGAACGAATCGGATCTTTCCCCGATATCCCAACGGTTTGATAGAAATCGGAAAAGAGCCGCTCCCAGCGATCGCGCTGGACCTCTTTTTCCGGCAAATCCATGGCGAATTGCCAAAACTCGTTGTAGGCGGCATTTTCCTTTGTCAATGGGTCGGGCACCCAGCCCGAGGTTAGAGCAAAATCCTCTTCGCCTCCCCACTTGCAAGCCCAGTAAGCGGCAAAAAAAGCCGCGGTGGAAATGTCGGCCCAACGAATGCATCCGTCACGGCCATCGGCCGAGAACAAGATAAATTTGAGGTCATGGGAATCCATCGCCCAGAGGGCTTCCCAATCGGCCATGAAATTGCCGGTTTCAGGAGGATCCGCCGGATTTTCCCGATAAACACCTGCACGTAGCAGGCGCTGGCGAACCTTTACCAAAAAGGCCGACTCGTCGGAATCGATTTGGAAAAGAGGTCGTGGGGGGTGGTTTTTGGCCCCCAGGGCAAACATTTCGAAGGCCATGGCCCCGAGAATGTCGTGAGCCAGACGCACCTGGTGCTTGCGGAATGTCAGGGTCTTCGGCGGGGGTTCCGTCTTATGCCAACCCAGTCGACACGCCTTGTCCGCTTTCAAACCATCGTCCAGCAAACCTGTTTCCCCCAAGCGGTCGAACGCGACATAATTGTAAAGCTCCCAAAGCGTGGTCGCCTCATTTTTGAGGTATTGCAATCTCTTTGCCGGCAGGCGAGCCATCAAACGACCAAACCTTGGCACTCTCGCTTGCCTTTGCCCGGCCGGCGTGAGTGTGTCAAAAAGAAACGGCGTGGAATAACTGTCTCGAGGAAGATTTGGGAGGTCGGTCGTTGCCAAAAGCTGGCGGCATTCGGCGTGATCAAGTTGCCCCACCCGGACAAATTGCCATCGGACATTCGGGTGCCCGTGGCGCAAGGCCATGCCCCCCACCTGAAAGGCATAAGGCCGGCCCGAAACCCAGATGCGGCAATTTGTCCAGGGGCCTTCCAATAGCTCCCTCAACACCTTGACAGCGGGTCCTTTCGGATCGGGACCGGCCTGATCCAGACTATCGAGCAAAAGGACGATTCGTCCCTCTTTTCGGAGGCGGCGTAAATATTCCAAACCCATCGATTCTTCTACGGCGGTAACCTTGAGGATCGCTTTAACCATTTCCAACAATAAGCCCTCTCCATCCTCAGGCAAATCCTCCAATTCCCTAAAAAAGGCCAAAAATGGGCTGTCCCCCTCAAGGCGATTGATGGCCGACGCCAGCCATTGCAAAGTCGTGGTCTTGCCCAACCCGGCACCGCAAACGAGGCCGACTCGTTCCCAGCCGGGTTCATTTAGGGCCTTGCGAATCAGCTCATTGCGATCCACGCAACGGTCCCAACGCCCACTCTTCCGGTCGGATTGAGAATCATCCTGGGTTACGGGCGTGATCGCCGATTCGAGCTCGGTTTGATCGGCGGAGGGCTCGGCCTCTGCGATCGCCATCCTCCAGGCATCGTCGGGAGTGTCTGCCTGAGCCAACCAAATCGGCTGTCCAAGCAAAAATCCGGGTCGAAGGTCATCTCTTGGGCTTTTTGTCATCATCCAGGAAATCCTCGTGCGTTTCCATTTCGATCCATTTTCCAAGCGGATTTCCCTGAGCGTCTTTCAAAACTTCGCCCTTGTCGTCCTTCCCTCCACGCCAGGCGATGTCGATAGCGCGTTTGTATTTGGAGATAGCATCTTGAACCGACAATTCTTTGTCTGACCCAGCATTCCTTCCTATTCCACTGGGAGGTAGAAGAAAGACTTTGCTTGCGTCTACGCCTTTTCGGGTGAGCAGTTGCGGAGTATCTTCTTCGGGAATCCCTTCCAGTTTCAGTGCTGTTTTCCCTAAGTCAAATGCCGTAAGCACCGATTTACCAAAACCAATCGCTTGATAAATTGCCGCAGCAAAGACAATAGCCGCATGATCACCTATTTCTTTTTTCATGCCAATGGCACAGTCAATGTGACTCGTAATGGCTTCAGCCTGAGGCATGGAAAAACAGGAATTGAGTATGACGAGGCGAATATTATCCTTTAGATTTTCAAATAAAGAAACGAGGGCGTCCTTTGACACAGGTTTCACTCGACCGTCCTGATCCTCAAAAAAGAGCTTTTCAGATTTTGACCCATGACCGCTGAATTGGACGATTTTGGGTTGGTGTTCAAGCAAAGCTTGGAGAAGGTCGGAAGGGCGAACCGCCCATTTCTGAACCAGTTGAAGGTTGTCGAAATGATAAGTCAAACGAATTTTGGTCTCGATTTCCCGTACCTCTTTTGCTAGAGCAAGCGAATTTGTACCCATAGGATTAGCGGCGAAGAAAATAATTTTACAAGTATTTTCATGACTTATTATTGGTGGCTTTTTCTCCCTTTTTTTTCTACCGTCTTTTTTTTCTACCGTCTTTTTTTTCTACCGTCTTTTTTTAACCTGTTCCGAGGGCAATATTATTGTAATTTTACTATCCAATTTCTCTTGAAATCCGCAAGCGATCCTTAATTCTGCTAGCAAATCTTCCAAATCATCAGTAGATTCAGATGCCCACATCAAAAGGTGATTTTTCTTGCCTTCAAGATCAAGGGTATTTGGAGGCCGACGGGAAATGGGGATATTCAGGAGGAAAATGAGGTCGTCGAATTTGCTCGGGATCATTTGCTGAAACAAAGAGAGGATTTCTCTGCGAACCAGCTTTAAGTCGGCAACGCCAGAAGATCTCGTTCTCTCAGAGGGAGGGCCAGTTTTTGCTTGGCTCATAAAGAACCCAGCATCACTCATTCCAGCAGGGTTCAATATACATCGGCGACCTTCAAAGGTTTCTTGCCTTTTTCCCGAAATGGTCTCAACCGCCGAATACCGTTTCTTTTGTGCCGGTTTTAATTTTGCAAAGGTGGGTAAGTCGCACAATACCTCGCCCGGGGCGGCTTTCGCTTCCAAGCGAACTGCCCTCGCGATGGTCATTCCAGCGATTTCAAAACCACCATTTGGTTTTGGCTCCATAACAAGGTCACCGGTCGCCACTCCAATTCGAAAAACCCGTTTGCCGATACCTGCTGGTTTCTTTTCGTTGTGATCCTGGGTTAGCTGGTTCACCGCCGTAGCGAATTCATGAGCTACTGATGGTTGGTCAAACACTAAGATCGCCCCATCCCCCGTGGTTTGCATAACCGCCACATCCCGTGCGAGACCAACGGCCTTAAGTCCTTCATCAATGAAGCTTTGGATTTGTTTGTTCAACCTTGGACTGGTCTGGACATCCAAACCTTCCTCCAGCGTAGAGGCGATGGTGCTGTATCCAACCAGATCGAGTTCCAAAACGGTTTTGATCATAGGCCATCTTTTTCTAATTACGATCCATTGGAAATGCCAAAAATCCGGCTAATGCCTGAGAGCCTTAGATTGAGATAGTCACTAATCTCATTTTTTCCAAACCGGCAAGGCTATACCACGGCGCCAGAGTTCCGAGGCGCCCCTCAATGAGACAGACTTAGCCATACTTTGGGAAGTTTGAGCCAGGACTTGGCCGTGGCTTTGGCCCAAATAAACTAGCGACTTAAATCGGCATAATATAAGCCATAATTTATTCTGGCAATTATAATTTCCACAAACACAACAATAACAATAATCATTGTTAATTGCCTTAATAGTATATATTAATTTATTCATCAATAATATAATGCGATTATAGCTGGCATTAAGTTTAGCCAGACAAATCGAATGGATATTTAATAGAAAATATATTTGGTCTTAAATAAATAGCTATAAGCCGCCAAGCTCCGCCCGCCGCCACTCGTCTTCGTCGGTCGTTAATCGCCGGTTGCGATGAGATGAGCAACTTGGATGTCGTATTTAAAACGCGTTGCCAAGCCGACACCGTCGGATTCCTCTAAGCATTCACACCCATTGGGTCACAATGAGCGCCAACACCAGGTTACTGGCTAAGCGCCCAAATACTAAGGAACCAGAGGAGCAAGATAACGAATGGTGATGGCTAGGTCTAATGCGAATCGGGTTCCGGGGCTTAGCCCTTTCCATGGTTCTTTTTGGTTTCACCATTAGTGGTTTTACCGTTCTTTGCAAAAAGGAGTGCCATCACTTCCGTGCGACCGGGCCTTTTTTGTGTTTGGGAATTTTCCCAAGCAACCCTTATCGACGAAATTGATGAACTGTGGTCCGCCTCGCACTCTACGAAGTCCCGTAATGATTCCAGAATCGGCGTAGCGACGTGAACAGTTCCTTCAGTCGCTCGCGCCGGGCCGCATCGAGCGGGGCGCTTCCCACGGGCAAAAAAAGCACGTTGCACTCACGCCGGGCCGGGAGATTCTCCGCAATCACGGAGCGAACGAACCATCCAGCCATCGATTCGTCTTTGCAAACGACTCCGATCCAGTCGGGGTAGGGGGAATCGGCAACCGGTAATTGCAATCCTTCGCTCAGGGTAGCTGATAGCGACTTTTTCCAAAGGGCGAGCGCATCCCTATTCCATTCAGGGGCGAAGGGATTGAGGTCCAGGAGCGGCCCCGGCCCGTTTGCAGCGCACAGGAGTTCTCCGGCACGATTTTTTTGCCGACCCGAAAGATGGCCCGACCAGTAGTGAAAACCCTTTGAAAGCGCGACCACGACATTTTTGACCTCCTTGGGAATGCGGTAGTCCGGTCCGCAGGGGAGGTGCAGTTGCTGGCCGCTGGCGTGGGCGACGACATTTTCGGCAACGATGGCCCGGGCCAGCCAAAGCGCCATGGCATCGCTGGCGGTGATCACGGTGATCCAGCCGGGCTTCGGGCCGTTCAAGGTCCTCATCCCCGAAATGAGACGAATGGCGCGGCGGATCTCCTCGCCGACTTCCAGGCAGCGTTCGGCGTCTTCGGGCGGCTTTGGCGGTCCGGTCGGTCCCAGCCAGGTACCGCGATGCGGCGGACCGCCGCCCATGGCCAGCCCGCAAAAACTTGTCCAAATTTCTGCCCAGGCCACCTGGCCCTTTTCGTCGTATTTGAGGCCGGCCGACCCCATGGAGGAAGGGGATACCGGTTCATTGCAGGTGTGGTATTCGTCCGGCAGAAGCGTCTCGATCTTCTTTTCGTGGTCAGGCCAAGTCAACGAATCGGCCGGGGTCGGCCCAGCAGCCGGGATGGCATCCATTTTGCGTGAACTCTTGCTGAAAAAACGCCGGAACAAAGGATTGGCCTCCTCCTGACACCGATCTCATTTTAGCAGGCCTTTCCCGTTCCGTGTGGTTCCAGGTTGGCCGCTTGAACCTTCTCGCGAGCCATGCCACCGCGGCCGCCGGACCCGCGGGGATGGAATGCGACGAGAAAACCGGGGGATCGAGGAGAAGCTCACTTGGCTTGGGAGTTGTAGACCGGGTTCAGTCCCGGTTTCCATTCCCGTTTGGTCAGGTCATGGCCAATCGCGCGGAAATAGGCATGAAGCCGGTCGTTGAGATCCTTCGCTCGTGCGGGGTGCAACGGGGCCAGGTTTTGTTTTTCGCCCGGATCCTGATTGAGGTCAAATAGCTCCCCCAAACCCGTCTCCATCGTCAGGATCCATTTCCAGCCATCCGGAGTGATCAGGCAACGCTTGAAGGTGTACTCGCGGTAATCCGTTTCGCAGATGAGATCGCGCTCGGTGATCTCTTTCTTCTTGGCCGCGAGGTCCTCACCTCTCATAAGAGGCACAAGACTCCGGCCTCGCACCTGTTTCATCACGTCATGTGTTTCCGGAACTCCGGCAAGTTCCAGTAAGGTCGGCATCAGGTCGATGCTGCTTAGCCTCTCTGAAATCGTCGTACCGATATCTCCGCCGGGCAACAGGATGATCAGGGGCACATGAACTTGTTCCTGATAAACGGTGAACCCATGATCGATGCGGCCATGTTCGAAAAACTCGGTGCCGTGGTCGGCAGTGATGACAAAGATGGTTCGGTCCATCCTGCCAAGCGTGGTGTAGGCGCTCAAGAATTTCAAAAACTTCTCATCGGCACGCTGTATTTTCTCGTCGTATACGGCTCGCCAAAACGCGACATCTTCGGCCTTGAGGTCCACGACCCCCTTATCCAGGCCGATTTCACGCAAAAGCTCCTGTTCGCGCTCCGAGCCCAGGTAGTTGCCGGGGCGCTGGTTTTCGGCAAAGCGGTAGTCCAACCCCTTTTCCGGCACGCATTGCCCGTGAACATCGTAGCCATGTAGAAAAAGAAAGCATTTTTGATCCTTGACCGATTTCAACCATTCAAGCGCTTTGGGCATGCTGTCGTCAAAGGAGCCAAAACCTCCTTCTTGATGTTGATAGACATCAAAGCCCTGTTCGAAACCGAAACCGGCGCTGACGCCCGCGTTGCCGGTGAAGCCGCCGGTGGCATAGCCTTCCTTGCGTAGTATGGCCGCAAGAGTCATGAGCTCAGGCGATAGTTCGCGCAAATTCGCCGACTTTTTCTCCGAAGCCTGATAGCGGGCGAACTGATTGACCATCCGGTGTTCCGAGGTGTACACTCCGGTAAACCAGGTCATGGAAGAAGGAACGGTCCAGGAGGAAACCGCATGAAAATTCGAGAAGAGGTACCCCTTCTTTGCCAGCAGATCAAGCGTTGGGGTCGTTCTCTGCGGATAGCCCAGGGCACTGACATGAGCCGCCTGCAGGGCGTCGAAGCTGACAAAAATCAGATGACAATTCTTGAGATTCGAACGCTTTGAAGAATCACCCTTTGGCGTCAATTCTTCTTGAGCGGCCGCGTTGTTAGGTTCGGCAACGAGCGGCTCCCCGGCGGGCGCCAGGATCGGTTCCTTGGGTGCCTCGAGGATTTTTCTAATGGGCGTGGGAAAGGCCGGCCCGGCAAAGGCGTCGTACATGACGAGCAGGTTGAGAACGCCGGCAATCATCGTGAAGGTCCAGCCAAGCTCCCAGATCTTGTCCCCTTCGGTTTGCAAACGGTTCAATTCCGATTCCGATGGCGTGCGCATGAAGGTACCCAATAGAGGGTGAGGCGCGGAGGGTTCGCCGGGCTGGAAATCCTTAGAGGTCTCATCGGCATAGGTGAGCCATTGGAAGATCGCGGGCCAGGCGGCGATGCCCACCCAGAATTGCCCCACAAACGGAAAACGATAAATCAGCGGGCGAAGGAGGGGCACGCGCACACGGAAGACCTCTGATTGACTAAAGCGATGGGGCGCGTCGACGCGCGGCAGATAGACATTTTTCCCGTGGCCAATCCACAATCCCCAGAAGAATAGCGAGTGTATGCAGAAGAAAAATAGAAGACCCTTGGCCACACGCCCCTGAACGATCTGCCCAAGACCGGGCACAAGATAACTCAGAATTCCCGCAAGGGGATTGAGCTTCCTCGGTGGTACGACCCATTCCGTCGATGGCTTCGATTCCGCTGGTTTTGACATGGGACAGGGTCGTTTCTTTAACGAACATTGGTAGCAAAAGGGTGAGCCAGCCGGTGGGAGGACCGCCAAGAACTAAGGTAGAAATCGACCAGATCAACACCAATCCAACAGGATCGATACGACGCGCATCGATTGATGCGCTCCATTTGACAAATGGGCCTGGTCACGAATGGGTCGAGCGCAAATTCCTCCGCCCCTGCCACCGAAATTCAAGGATTGCGCGCGATGCGAAAGCCGATGAAATAACCCGTTTGGGCAGGAGCATTGCCGTATCGGGCCGTCGATCGAGCCAGTTCAGGATTCTGGACCCACGATCCGCCGCGAAGAACCCGGTGCCCGCCAAATTCGGGACCGGCCGGATCGGAAAGCTTCGATTTGTCGTAGTAGGTCTCGTCGTACCAGTCCCAGCACCATTCCGCGACATTGCCGGACATGTCGGCAAATCCCCATTTGTTCGGCGCGAAGGACCCCACTTTCTCCGTTCGTCCCAATGGGGCTGCATGGGGAGCCACTCCATATCCCGACGCGACCCGCACGGGGAGGCAATTGGCGCGCGGCAGTTCGAACTCATTGCCGAAGAAATACTTGGTCGCGCCCCCCGCGCGGCAGGCCCGTTCCCATTCGGCCTCGGTTGGCAATCGATACCCCTTGCCCCCAGCAATCGACACCCCTTTCAATCGCAAAAGGGGTACTTCATTCGTGCTGCTGGAAATCTTGTAGTAGGGGGGCAGTCCGTCCTTGACGCTTAAGCGATTGCAAAATTCGATCGCGTCGAACCAGGTCACCGCTTCGACGGGAAACTGGTCGGTCTCCTTGTTTGCCACTTTGGCTTTTCCCTGGTTCTTGGCGTTAAACCAACTGGGATTTTGGCCCATCACGGTTTCATAGGCCTTTTGCGTCACCTCAAATTGTCCCAAGTAAAAAGGGTGCGATAAATGTACCAAATGCTCGATCTCCGATTTGCGCGGAAGTGCCGCTTGCAGCCACTCGGCGCGCGCGGAGACCCCCATCAGGAAATAGCCTTCCTTGACGGGAAGCAGTTTGATACCGGTGCTGGCGCTTTCCAGGGCAGGGGCCTCGGGAGTGCCTGCTTGCGATGTGAGTGGGCTTGCGGCTTGTGATGACGGTTCTTCGGCCGCGGGTGGCGTCGTTTGCGCAGCCGCGGATCCCTGGCGAGCCGGTAGGGACGGCTGGCCGAAGGCGGTAAGGACGAGCACCAAAAGAGGAGCCAAGGAAGAGATTGGCATGGGCCGCGGTCTCATGTCCAACGAGCCGATTCGCCTCAAAGTTACCTATTTGATTTTAGCAACTCGCCGCCCGGGACTTGCGAATTGCAACGAAAATCGGCCGATTGCCGGGAGCGGCACCACCACGCCATTTCCCAATGTCTCAACGCCACTTCAAAGAACATTCCATGGCCAAGCTGACCATGGGAAATGCAAATGCTCGGGTCGAACGGGGACTTCCCCAATCATCCGCCCGGGCGGTCACCTTGTAGTCGCGGATCCATTAAGAAAAACCAGGCGGCTGCCGCGCCGAGGGCGACGAGCAACGCTCGCACAATCTATTGGGTCATTTCTTGGACCTTCCCCGACTCACCGATTGCACGCAAAAATCGACCGCGGACGATCGATGGGCCGATGCGGGAGGTTTTCTAGGTCAGGCCCAGGCCCTGACCACCATCGCATCGGTTTCCTTGGCCAGGGGGTTGCCGTCAAAATCGCCTTCGATCCTCCAGCGCTTAAATCCAGCGACACGCAAAAGGAGTTCCATTTCCCCCTTATAAATCCAGCGATTTTTGCAGTGGTTACGCTGGACCGTTTCCACTTTCCCTTCGGCGTCGACCAGCTCGATTTCGTTGAGCGAATGCTGAATCTGGTTGATCCGGTCAAAGCGCCTGGTGTCGTAAACCCGTAGAGTTTTGCCCGTGGTGCTTTGGGGCATTTCTCCTTCCAGAACTCGCGTATTGTCCGGCAAGGAGAGATAAGGCAGGCCGGGGAAAAAGGCATCGAAAACAAGGCAGCCGCCTGGGAGTAGATGTTCGCGGCAACGATTCAGGCAGGCGATCTGACTTTCCTGGGTCAAATTATGGGTGAACGCGTTGAAGGTGATGGTGATCAGGTCGTAGCGACGCTCAAGCGAGAAGTTGGCCATATCTGCTAGGTGAAGCTTTGGGACGATATTCTTGGCCGCCGCCTTGCGTTTAAGATGTTCAAGCATCGATGGAAACAGGTCAAGCCCCTCGCAATCGACTCCTGCTTCGAGCACGGGTATCATGATCCTGCCGGTTCCGCAGGCGATTTCCAATACGGGACCCTGTGCCTGTTTGGCGAGATTGACATAGAAATCAAAGCAGTAGTCGAGATCGCCAAGAATCAGATCATACACTTCGCCGTCTTCAAATGGGCTCGGTTCAATCGCGTTGTGATTCGCCAAGGTTGCACCCTGATGAGGTGAAAAAATGACTGGCCGGCTGCCCCACCACAGGGACATGACCGGCCAGGTTGAGTTTGCAGGCGCACCCTTTTTCGTTTTGGGTTCCATCGCGCTTCGGTGAGCTTTGATCCGATGGGACCGTTCGCGGGAAAAGGACTCGACCTATCTCTTATTCAAAGATCAGGGTGCCGAATTTCCGAAAATCATGAAAACTATTTCCGACAGGCGCCCAGTCCCAGGAGGTTGTTTTGCCGTTGTCGTAATCCATCCGGTAAAAATTGGCGCGCCATTTCGTGCCGGACTTGGGCGGCGTGTTGCGTAGCGGATTCATCATCGCATAGGGCAAGAAAATCTCGGCGGTCCAGCCCTCGATCTTGGCGTTCGAAGCCTTTTCTCCGCCCTGGGTGGCCGTGGCCTTGCGGATCTTTCGGTCCGGCCCATCCATCCAGGGGCGCCAACCGATGAACTTGCCGTCAAGATTGGGAATCAAAATCGGCAATTCCTGACCAAGCGGAGAAACCTCGTATTCGAAATAGATCGGATCGCGCTCGTCGGGCCAGAAGAAAAATTCAAAGACATCTTCCATCCACAAGGTGTCAAAATCGTTCTTGTAGGTGGAGGTCACCTTGAGATCGGTCGCTTCCATGAGGACGTAGATCCCCTTGGCCGAGTAAAGGGTTTTGACCTTGGTCTGATAGTCGGCGCCCTTGGCTTCGCGCTTGCGCAGTGTCGTCCACTCGGTCTTTTTCCAGGCTTCCGCTTTGCCATCGCCTGAGACTTCGAAGTCGTCGGTCGCCTTGACAAGCATCTCCCGGGGAGCCAGCGCTTTTTTCTCTTCCTCGGATTTGAGCCCGAACAGCACGCGTTCGGCATTCTTGTAGTAGATCTTTTCGAGCACATCGGCCGGCAAGCTCAGCCCATAAATGTTCCAGAAACCCTGCAGGTGGTGGCTTGCCGAACAGTCGAAATATTCATCATCCGTTTCCAGAAAGCGGTAATAGATCCGGAAGGCGTCTTTCTTCGGCGTCGTGTCGGTGCCGAAGAGAATACGATCCTGATACTTGATGAAGAAACGGCGCGAGGCAAACGGTTGGCGGCCCAGTTCCGAAATGCGCGCATCGAAGTCGACATACATGTTGGGGTACTGGTCAAGCTTCTCGCCGACCGCCGCGAGGTCCTCGGCATTGTTGCCAAAGTGAGTGTTGATGAAGGTCGTTTTTGGGTGCTTGCCAATGACCCGGTGCAAAGCGTCGAGAATATCCTGGCGCTTGGGCCATTGCGCACCATAGAAGAGCCAGCCGGGGTTGGAATTGAGTTCGTGCCAGCGCTCGTTGAAGCGGTCAAGCGGTGTGAAGAACGCGGCGGGATCGGCGACATGGATGACCACCGGCCGGTTGAATTCGGCGCATTTGCGCCAGATCGGATCGAGCTTGGGATCATCGACCTTCATGATCGAGCCGTCCTTGTAGCGGTAGCTCAATCCAAAGCCCTTGTGAAACTTCAGTCCCTTGGCGCCTGCCTCAAAGCTCTCCTGGAGGCGTTTCGCTTCGCGTTCACCCCAGTCGTCCTGGTCGATTCCTTCAAAATTGATCAAAGCGAAGGTCAGAAATCGTCCGGGATAGGCCTGATCGAGGGCTGCCACCGTTTCCTTGAGGCGATTGCCCCATCCGCCGTCCAGATTGACGACCGTGCGAACGCCCGCCTCAGTCATCTCGTTCAGGTAGCGCTTGACCGTTTCGGGCTTCAAGCGTTCCTTGCCGCCGCCCAGGTGATTGTGGACATCGACCACCGGGTAGCGTGGCTTTTCCAAAATCGTGGTCTTGGTGACCATCATCGAACGCGGTTGCCAGTCTTTGAGTTTCAGTTCGCGGATGTTCTCGTTTTCTTCGGGCTTGGTCGGCGTGGGGGCGTTCTGCGCGCAAGCGGTGGGGGGAAGAAACACGGAAAGAAAATAGGTGAGACCGCAGCCAACGACGAAGCGGCGCATGGACATGGCCTGAATTCCTCAAACGTGAAAGAGAGAGACCATACAGAAAGAAGGTTCCCTTTTTCTAGGAAAACGAGCGGCAGTAAAAGTCAGACCGTGGGGCGGGGTGTCGAGGAAGGTGCCGCGGTCCCCAGATCCACGAGGGAAGAAATCGATGAACGCAGATCGACCGGATCACGGCAAACCGATTCGCGATCTGGGCCAATTGATCAGGCAGATGAACCCGGCGCTTCAGGACCAGGTCATCGTTTTCTGCCGCATGGCGCCAGGAGACGATGATGCGGCGGCCGGCGCACTGGGCATGTTCCACGAGACCGAAGGGGTGACCCTGATGGTGCCGGAGGCGATCGCCAAGGCGCGAGGGTGGGAGGTTTTGTTTCGAGCGGCCCACATCATTTTGCGGGTGCCATCCGACCTTATGGCGGTCGGTTTCCTTGCAGCCGTTTTGGGCGAACTGGCAGGGCACGGAATCAATTGCAATCCGGTGTCCGCGGCCTGTCACGACCACCTATTCGTGCCGTACGATAGAGGTAGTGAGGCCCTTGGGATTTTGCTCGCCATGCAAGGGCGGGACCGAAAGATAGGCCCCATGTGAGGCCATGCCTTTTCCGTGGCAGAGCAACTTCTATCGAGTGCCTGCAAGCACAACAAGTTTGACCGAAAAACCTTGAGGTGCGCCATGAAACACTGTCCTCATTGCCAGAGTGTCATGGATGACGACGAAAGGATCTGCCCGCAATGCCCTTATCGCGAGCCGGAGGTCGAACCGGCCAGCGCCGCCGATTTTCTGCATCGCGGCATCGCCCGGCACAAAAAGGGAAAAGGAGCCGAAGCGATCGCCGATCTGGAGAAAGCGCTCGCGCTCGACCCGGAACTCGCCAACGCCCGCGTCCATCTCGCCATGGTCTTCGGTGACAATGCCGCAGTCTGGTTGGGTCTGAAATACTGGGACCGAGCCATGGAGTTCTTTGAACGCTCGATCGCCTTACACCCCTTGGCGACCGTACTCAATCAAAGAGCCATGGCCTATTTGAGCTGCAAGCAATGGGCCAAGGCGATCGCCGACGCCAGCCACGCGCAGCAAATGGACACCGCCTATTTCCCCGCCCTGATCACGCGGGCCGTCGCCTATCACCAGCAAGGAAAAATCGACCTGGCGCTGGCCGATCATTCCTTGGTTTTGCACTTGCGACCCGATTATGCGCCCGCCTGGCGCAACCGTGCTCGCGACCACCTCGCGCGGCACGACTATCCTGCCGCGATCGCCGACCTCAGCCGGGCCCTCGAGCTTGAACCCAACCATCCGGCCGCTCATTGCGACCGGGCCAACGCCCACGCGCAATTGAAGCAGTACGACCAAGCGCTCGCCGATTGCAATGAAGCGATCCGCCTCGACCCGGCGTTCGTCCTGGCCTATGAGCATCGCGCGAAACTGTATCGCCTCACCGGGGATCTCGGTCGAGCCAGGGAAGACGAGCGCTTCGTCCACCCCAAAAAATGGTGGCAATTTTGGCGCTAAGAAAAAGCGTTACCTAAGACAGCCAATGGCGAGCAGTGGTCGTAAGTCCACTGATTCTAAACAGTCGTCATACGAAAACACAAGACAACAGCCAGCCAACAGAACAAGACAGCCAAAACCATCCGCTGGACTAGAAAAAGCCCATTTCACCGTCAAACCGACGCAGTCAACCTCTCCATCACGACATTAAACGTCACCCCCACTGGCAGCAGGTTCCGTCGTCTCGCTCGCCTTTTCCATAATCGCCATGCGCAACCAGCTGCAACCGGTGCACCAGGCGAGGATGCGCTTGCCATAGGAGGCAGCGCCCAATCTGATTCCCACTTTGCCATACGGTTCCCGGAGAATTACAGTGCGCAATCGCGATTTCTGGCAGGACTTTCCTCATGGGATAGAATGCCAAAACCCGCGACGGCGTGCCTGAATTTCCCCCCGTTATCTGAACCTCTCCCTGCGGAGTTTACTATGCATTCGATCCGTTCCTTCCTCCGGCTTCTAGGCCTGGCGATCATCCCTGGGCTGTTGGCCGTGCCAGCCACGACGATTTGCGCGGAAGAGCCGGCACCCGGTCAACCGATTACGGTCGCCGACACCAAGGGCTGGAAAGTTCTCGGGGAGAAAGACTTTGAAATGGTCAACGGCGACCCGGATACCTGGGTCTGGAAGGATGGACTGCTCAAGTGCAAGGGAACGCCCGTGGGCGTGACGCGCAGCGTCAAGCAGTACACGAACCTGGAAATGGTCGCCTCCTGGCGCCACCTGAAATCGGGCGGCAATTCGGGGATCTTCCTCTGGGCCAGCGAGAAAGGACTTGCGGGCCTGAAACCAGGTCAATTGCCGCCTGTCGGCATCGAAGTGCAAATCCTCGATCACGGCTACACCGAGCAGTATGAGAAAGCGACCGGTAAGAAGGCCGATTGGTTCACAACCAATGGCGATGTCTTCCCCGTGTCCGGTTCCAAAATGACTCCTTTCGAGCCCAAAGCGCCGAGCGGTTCGCGCTCCTTTCCGTCGAAAAATCTGAGCAAGGGAATCGGCGAATGGAACCACTACTACATCCGCGCAATCAATGGGGAAGTGCGCCTCTGGGTCAATGGCTCGGAAGTTTCCGGCGGCACGAAGTGCGATCCAAAAACCGGTTTCTTGTGCCTGGAATCGGAAGGTTCGCCCATCGAATTCAAGGATTTGAAAATTCGCGAACTGCCCTAATGAGTTGACCACCCGTCCTTCTACTTTTCTTGCTCATTCTCTCCCTATGACTTTCCTCGCGAGGCTCGATCATGTCTGAAAAAACTCCTGTAGAGCAAAAGAACCGCGGCGGCCTCCACCGACGCTCGTTCCTCAAGAAGAGCACCCTGGCACTCGGCGCCGTGCCGTTGACGGCGCCGCATTTCCTCAAGGCGCGCGGGGCACTCAACAAGCTCAATATCGCGATCATTGGAGCAGGCGGGCGCGGCGGAGCCAACTTGGGCGGCGTTGCCTCCGAAAATATCGTGGCCCTCTGCGATGTGCAGTCCGAAGCGGTCGACCGGGCCGCCGCAAGTTTTCCCCATGCAAGCAAGTTCAAGGATTTCCGCCGCGTATACGATCAAGCCGCCTCGTTCGACGCGGTCGTCGTCAGCACCTGCGAGCACACCCATGCCTTCGCGACCCTGCCCGCGCTCAAGCTGGGCAAACATGTCTACTGCGAAAAGCCGTTGACGCACAGCATCTATGAGGCTCGCGTCATCCGCGAGGCCGCCGCCAAGACCAAGGTGGCGACCCAGATGGGAATTCAGATCCATGCGGGGAATAATTACCGCCGCGTGGTCGAGCTGATTCAAAGCGGTGCGATCGGCAAGGTGACCGAGGCTCATGTCTGGGTGGGCAGGGCCTGGGGATTGCAATCGGCCGAGGAGGCCAAGGCCCATCACGACATCGTTCATGTCACCGATCGGCCCACCGAAGAAGCGAAAATCCCGGGCAATCTCGACTGGGACCTGTGGATCGGCCCAGCTCCGATGCGTCCTTTCAATCCGGTGTATGTGCCCGGACCCAAGTGGTACCGCTGGTGGGATTTTGGCAACGGCACGATGTCGGACCTGGGCAGCCACTGGAACGATCTGCCGTTTTGGGCGTTGAAATTGAAGGCGCCCATTTCGGTCGAGGCGTCCGGCGCCAGGCCGCATGCGGAAATCGCGCCGGCGTCGATGATGGCGACCTATCAGTTTCCCGCACGCAGCGAATCGATGCCGGCCGTGAAAATGGTCTGGTATCAGGGTTTCTACAAGCCGCCGCAATGGAAGGACGGGACGATTCCCAAGTGGGACAGCGGCGTGCTGTTCGTGGGCGACAAGGGCATGCTCCTATCCGATTACGACAAGCACCGCCTGCTGCCCGAATCGGCCTTCACCGGCTTCGAACGGCCCAAGCCCACGATTACCGATTCGATCGGCCACTACCAGGAATGGATCCTGGCCTGCAAAACCGGCTCGCCCACGACCTGCAATTTCGAATACTCCGGCTGGCTAACCGAATCCAACCACCTGGGCAATGTGGCGTTTCGAGCGGGCAAGAAGTTGGAATGGGACTTCGAATCGATGAAGGCGAAAAACTGCCCCGAGGCCGACCCGTTCATCCGGCGCGAATACCGCAGCGGCTGGGACCTTGCCTGAAACTTGACGGGGATTGGCCTTTCCTTGCGAAGGGCCAGCTCCCCCCATTTCGACGCTTGTTGCACAGAGTAAAAAGGAAGTAGCGATTCATGCCATCAGGTCCACGCGTTGCTCTGGGCGGATCGCCCGTCCCCTGGATCCTCTATGGCACGGCCTGGAAGGAAGATCGCACCGAAGCCTTGACCCTGCTCGCGCTCCAGCAGGGCTTTCGCGGCATCGACACCGCTTGCCAGCGCAAGCATTATTTTGAAGAAGGGGTAGGACAGGGGATCGCGCGTTGGATTGAATCGGGCGCGGGCAAGCGCGATGATCTGTTCCTACAAACCAAGTTCACTTTTCAAAACGGGCAGGATCAGCGGCTGCCTTATGACCCCAAGGCGCCGATCGGTCTGCAGGTGGAGCAGTCGTTTCAAAAGTCGCTGACGCATCTGGGCACCAACCGAATCGATTCTCTCGTACTTCATGGGCCAAATCAGCGTAGCGGCCTGGGCAAAGCCGACTGGGAGGCGTATCGGTCGATGGAACAGATTCACGACGCGGGCCTCGTGAATTTTTTGGGCATCAGCAATGTTGACCTCGATCAACTCGAAGCGCTCTGTCGCGGCGCCAGAGTAAAGCCCACCTTTGTGCAAAATCGCTGCTATGCCGAATTGAAATGGGACCTGGAGGTCCGCGCCTTCTGCAAGAAAGAGAAAATCCTCTACCAGGGCTTTTCGCTGCTTACGGCCAACCGTGCTCACCTCTCGCATCCACTGGTCATGCAGATTGCCCGCGCTCATAAAAGGACCGTCCCGCAGATAGCGTTTTGCTTCGCCTACCAGGTCGGCATGCTTCCTTTGACCGGCACGACCAGCGCCAGCCATATGGCGGAGGATCTGCAATCGCGCGACTTTTCCTTGAGCGCTGAAGAGATCGCCACGATTGAAGGAACGCTGTGATGCCAGGCGCATCAAGCGTACAATGACATCGATCCTGGCCCGAGTTCTTTTCTCTCTCTCCTTTACAGAAAAAGAAAACCGGCGGAGTTCAAAATGCGCACTTCCTCTCATCGGCGTGCCTTCTTGCAAACGGCTGGTCTTGGTTCCCTTGGCTTCTTGCAGGGGCTGCCCGCGCTCGGCGCCGCCGACACGAAACTCGATCCCAACCTGGTGCGATTGGGAATCGACACCGAACCGCTCGTTCGCCTCATCGAGGAAACGCCACGGCAAAAGCTGCTGGAAGAAATCGGCGCGATGATCAAAAAAGGTCTTTCCTATCAGGAACTGCTGGCGGCGTTGCTGCTTGCGGGGGTGCGCAATATTCAGCCGCGGCCCCATGTCGGTTTCAAATTTCATGCCGTGCTCGCGATCCACTCGGCTCACCTGGCAAGCCTGGCGGCTTCGGAGAAGGAATGCTGGCTTCCCATCTTCTGGGCGCTCGATCTGTTCAAGTCATCGCAGGCGACCAACATCAAGGAATCGGGCTGGCGAATGAAGCCGGTCGATGAAGCTCACGTGCCCGCGGCCAGGCAAGCGAAAAGCCTATTCGTCGAGGCGATGACCGGTTGGGATGAAGCCAAGGCCGATGTCGCCGCGGCCGCGGTGGCCAGGCATTTGACGCCGCGCGAGGCGTTTGACTTGTATGTGCGCTTTGGCTGCCGCGATTTTCGCGATATCGGCCACAAGGCGATCTATGTTGCCAATGCCTTTCGCACCTTGCAGGTGATCGGCTGGCATCATGCCGAACCGATCTTGCGCTCGATCGCTTACGCCTTGCTCATGAAGGACGGCTCGACCTTACCCAACGGGCAGGCAATTGCCGATCGGGCCGGCATACGCAATCGGGAACGCTCAGGAGAATTGGGCGCCGAATGGCGCTTTGGCGAAGTTCAATCCACCAAAACGAACGACCTTTTGGAAACGCTACGCCAGGCCAATGACCTCGAAATGGCCGATCGCACCATTGCCGAGCTGAAAGGGGGCTTGTCGCCTCGCTCCGTGTGGGATGCGGTTTTCTTAAGCGGCGCCGAAATGCTCATGCGTAAACCGGGCATTGTCAGCCTGCATTCGGTGACCTCGGCCAACGCACTGCGTTATGGCTATGAGAACACCAGCGATGACGAAGCGCGCAAGATACTCCTTTTGCAGGCGGTTTCTTTCATGACGCTGTTTCGCCAGCAATTGGGGGACCTAAGCGCGGTCAAGAATCTCCGGATCGACCAAACCAGCTCCCAAGAAGCTCCCGAAAAATGCACGCTCGATGCCATTTTTGCCGCACTGCCCAAGGACAAGGCGCTCGCCAACCGCCTCGCCCTGGGTTACCTCAAAGCGAATCCAAACGGCGCCCACGACCTGGCTGCGGCGGGCCGTCGGCTCATCTTCCTCAAGGGAACCGACTCGCACGATTACAAATTCAGTTCGGCCGTGCTTGAGGACTATCGTCAGATCCAGGGCCCGGCAAATGCGAACTACCTCGCTGCCAGCCTTTACTGGTTCAAGGGTACGCAAGATCGCGATTCGCCGCTTGTTCCGCGCATCCGGGCGGCTTTGAGTTGACCGCGTCGCTAACAATCGTTCGCATGGATGCAAGCCAAGGACTGGCCGGCGCTTCACCGCCGGCCAGGACCTTTTCCCGTTCATCATTTGAAAATTGCAAACCAAATCCTCCTATCGACGGCCTTGCTAAAATCACCAACAGGTCGTGGCGTCGATGCCCCCTGGGCGGCGATGCGGTCCGACATTGGTCGCACGCTTTCCCGGGAGAAAAATCATGGATATTTCTCAACTGGTCGAAGAGCTACAACGCCCAAGCGCCATTCCCCATCCTGTGGAAAAAGTCGAATTCCGTCAGACGCATATCTCCGCGGTATTTCTGGCGGGTGATTTTGTCTACAAATTGAAAAAGCCGGTGAAACTTGGATTTTTGGATTTCAGCACGATGGAACAGCGCAAGCATTTCTGCGAAGTCGAGGTTGAACTGAACCGGCGCCTGGCGCCCAGCGTTTATCTGGCCGTCGTCCCGGTCGGCCGCACACCCGAAGGAGCGCGCTTCGAGGCATCGGGCGAGGTCATCGACTGGGCGGTAAAAATGAAACGGCTGCCCGACGAGGCGACCTTCGAAGAGCGTCTGCACGATCGCCGTCTGCAAACCGCAGAGCTGGAAAAGCTCGGCCAAAAGCTCGCGGCCTTTCATGCCTCGGCCCGCACCGACGCACGAATTACAAAATTCGGCCATTACGAAACTGTCCGTCAAAGCCTGATGCAAGTGTTTCAAAACTCGGCGAATCATGTGGGATTGACGGTTCACCCTGATGCGTTTCAAAAGGTTAAAACCTTGACCGAGAAAGAGCTGGAAAGCCAGCGTCCTCTCATCGACGAGCGTGCCCGTCAGGGCAAAACGCGCGATTGCCACGGCGATCTTCACCTCGACCATATCTACTGGTTTGGCGGCGAATCCGAAGAAGACGAAATCGTGATCATCGATTGCATCGAGTTCAACGAGCCGTTCCGATTCATCGACCCGGTGGCGGACATGGCCTTCGCGGTCATGGACTTCCACTTTTTTGGACGCCGCGACCTGGCTCGCATTTTCGCCGACGCTTATTTCGCGGCAAGCGGCGATCACAAGGGCAGGGCGCTTTTGCCGCTTTACACCGCCTACCGCTCAAGTGTGCGGGGCATGGTCGATGGCGTCCTCTTGATGGAAAAGGAGGTCAGCCAGGAAGAACGCGAAAAGGCGCTGAAACGCGGGATGGCCCACTGGCTGCTCGCCCTGGTCGAGCTTTCGCCACCAAAAGATCGACCCGCATTGGTCTTGGTGGGAGGACTTCCCGGATCCGGCAAATCCACGCTGGCGCGCGAACTGGCAAGGGCCGCGGGCTTTCGCCTCATCCGCTCCGATGTGGTCCGCAAGGAACATTTCGCCCAGGCCCCCGCCGCCGCCCCACCAACCGAACAACAAGCAACTCTCTATTCCCCCGCGCAAAGCGAAAGAGTCTATGCCCATTGCCGCGACCTGGCGGTAAAACAGCTTTTTGAAGGAGGGCGGGTCATGGTCGATGCAACGTTTCGCAGCGACCGGCAGCGTCAAGAGTTTCTCGAACTCGCGGTGAGCGCAGGCGTGCCCAGTCTCCTCATCCTTTGCGAAGCCAGTCCGGGGACGATTCAGAAGCGGCTCGAAGGACGCCACGGCGACGCTTCCGATGCCGACTGGACGGTCTATCGCAACATGGCGCAAAACTGGGACCGGCTTACCGCCCGGCCTGGCCAAACAGTCCACACGATTTCGACCGAGGAGGCCCCGGCCTCACTCGTGCAAACCGCCCTCGAGTTCTTGACTCAGTCCGGGATCTGGTCTGATCCGGAAAATCCGTGATGGACTCCTCCGGCTTGGCTTGAGCAAACATCGAAACCAGGTCGGTGAGATTCAGAGGCCTCGCGTCGTGGGTCGCGCCTTACCTGGACGAAGAAGGCTTGGGCAGCCCCAGCGCGATCAGATTCTTTTCCGTACGGACAAAGAGCATGCCGTCGGCGATCGCAGGCGTTGCCATGCAGGTCTCGCCGATGGGGTTGATCGCCATGAGCTCATACTTCGGTCCGGTTTTCACGACGCGCACGCCGTGGGTTTCACTGACGCAGTAAAGGCGTCCATCGGCCGCGACCGGCGCCGCGGTGTAGCCGCTTGAACCACCAATCCGCTCCGCATAAATCTTCTTACCCGTCTTCGCGTCATAGCAGGTAAGTAGGCCGGAGTTGGCCAGCACATAAAGATGGTCCTCGTAAACGAGCGGCGTCGGCATGTACGGCCCTCCCGCTTTGAGGCTCCACGCCAAACCTTCGCTTGTCGTCGCTCCCGCTGCGGGAGTGATGTCTCCCTTGGCCCCCATTTTCACTGCGTAGATCGGCTGAATCGGGCTATAGCCGCTGCAAATGTAGATCAGGCCGTGCGCGGAAAACGGGGTCGGGACGGTGATCTCTGAAAGCCGCCCCACGCGCCAGAGTTCCTTGCCCGTCTCCGGGTCGTAACCCATGGCGTGTTTCGTGCCGTTGGCGACCAGTTCGTCGCGCGCTGGTCCTTCGACAACGGTGGGCGTCCCCCACGAGGGGACGACATCGCGCGCGACCTTCCACAATTCGCTGCCGTCGGTAAGGCTGTAAGCGGCCATGAATGAGTTCTTGCCGGCATCGCACTGCACAATCGCTTTGTTTTTGTGGATGACCGGCGACGACCCGAAACCCCACTGGTAGTCGGGATCGAAGAACCAGCCGCTATCGAGCCTGCCGAGGTCCTTTTTCCAAAGCTGCTTGCCGTCCAGGTCGTAACAAAATAACCCTTCAGCGCCGAAGGAGACGATCAGGTGCTTGCCGTCGGTAGCAGGCGTCGGGTTGGCATGAGTTCCTTTCAGGTGGCGTTTGAGCTTGGGCACGCCGGTGCAAACGGTCTGGTTCCAAAGGACCGAACCAGTCTGTTTGTCCAAACAAATAATCTGCCAGGTGTGGGGTTCTTTCTCGTTGACCGAATCGACATCGCCATACTGCCCCGGCCGCAAGGTCGCGTCGGCCTTGCCGATCGCGGTCGTCACAAAGACCTTGTTGTCCCAGATGACGGGGCAGGAATGCCCAAGGCCCGCGATCGCCGTTTTCCAGCGGACATTTTTTCCCTTGGGAGCATCGAAGTTCGTCGGCGGAAACTGGCCATCGGACACTCCTTTGGCCCCCATGCCGCGAAACTGCGGCCAGTTGGCAGGATTTTTAACCACCGGTTGCGGATCGGGAAACACCTTCGCGGCCTTGGGAGGCGTGCTGGCCGCGGTAGCGGACGGATCGGCCTTTTGATAAATGCGATCCGGCTGTTGATCCATCTTCAATGTGAGGCCAGAAATCTTGCCATCCTTGCTTTGGAAGGCGACGGTGATCGGCGAGCCCTCGGCCTTGAACACATCCCCTTTATCGGCATTGAGGTGGAGCACCTTGCGGCCGCCCGCTTCGACATCGAGACCACTCGCAGCGGAAGGCTTGAGGACAATGTCCCCCGTTTCGGCATTCTTGAAGGTGCCGGCAAAACGGCTGAAGTCGATCTTGGAATCTTTTGGTTTTTCGGCGACCTTGCCTCCTGCTTTTTTGAGCAGATCGACGATCTCGGGTTTTTCGGCAAACATCAAAGCGGCGCTGAGGGCCAATTCATTGGGTTTGGTTTTTTCGATGACCACCTTGGTCATGGCCACATTGCCTTCGCGAATGGCGCCAAGCAAGATCGACTGACCCCCGGTCGCGCCCGCCCCGAGTAAGGCTTCGACCACGGCGACATGATTATGCGAAGAGGCCCAGGTGATTGGGGTCGTTCCGTAGAAGGTATCCTTTTCGTTGACTTTGGCCTTGTTTTCCAGCAGGAGTTTGACCACTTCGGCATGACCCTTGTCGGCCGCAAAGTGCAGCGCGGTGACGCCATAGGGGGTTTTGGCGTTCACATCGGCGCCCTGTTTCAATGCGTCTTTGATCGCTTGAAGGTCACCCTTGCGCGCCGCCTGCCAGAGCTGTTCCTTGGGTTCCTCGAACCCCATGACCGCCGCGGGAAGCAAGATGGCCAACCATAGGCCCAGGGCAGTGCCCGCATACCGTGTCATTTGCAGCAAGGGTGCCATGGTCCGCTCCGTTTTTTCTGTCCGCGATGCCGTCCTATCCGCGTGGCGGTCATTTTATGCCTTTTCTCCTTAAAGGGCTCAACGGCCACAGGCGTTACATCCGCCGTCCGGCAGGGGGTGCTCCACCAACCGCCCAATCGACTGTTGGCCGCCGGACTGGCGCGGTGTTCTGGCAATCACTTCCGCGAATGCCTGGCGACAAGAATCTTTTCAGCGGCTCGTCTACCATCCATTACGGACCAAGCAAGCATGGCGATGGCGAGCCAACGACAAACCAAGGGGACCTCAGGAAAAGCCAGTTTTTTGCCTTTTAAACGCGCGGACAATCTCCGTAGAATTCCCCGGCATTGGTTGGCCGGGCGCTCGGACAAACAAGGGAAGGACTCATGGCGGATCGATCGGAAATGCCCAAACTGAACCACCCGTGGCTCGTGGCGGTCTGGCCGGGAATGGGAAATGTCGCCCTGAATGCCGGAATTTACCTGCTTGCCAAGTTGGGAATGACCGTACTGGCCGAACTCGATTCCCCCAACCTGTTCGACATCGATCATGTCGAGGTGAAGGAGGGCTTGATTCAGTCGGCCAAAAGGCCAAGGCACCGCTTTCTGCTCTGGTCGGATCCCAAGAAGAAACATGATCTAGTCATCTTTCTTGGAGAAGTGCAGCCCGCCATCGGCAAATACGCATTCTGCCGCCAGATCATTAGCTTTGCCCAGGACATCGGCGTCGAACGCGTGTTTACTTTCGCGGCGATGGCCACGCAGATGCATCCATCCGATCGCAGCCGGGTGTTTGGTATTGCCACGGACGAAATGAACCTCGTGCAACTGCAACAGATGGATCTGGAAATCCTCAAGGATGGCAACATCGGCGGCTTGAATGGCGTGCTCCTGGGCGCCGCTGCCGAAATGGGACTGCAAGGCGCTTGCCTCCTTGGAGAGATGCCGCACATCTTCACGCAGCTTCCGTTCCCCAAAGCATCGCTTGCGATTCTGGAGCGTTTCAGCTTGCTCGCCGATCTCGATCTCGACATGGACGAACTGGAAACCCAGGCCCGCCTGATGGAACAGCGGCTGGGCGAAATCCTTTCCCGGCTGCAGCAAAACATGGCGCCGGAAGGCCAGGAAAATTTGGAAGAAGAAGAATCGTTCCTTCAGCCGGAACCAGCGACCGTGGAAGAAGAGGGGCTAAGCAGCAACGATTTACAAAAAATTGAAAGCCTTTTCACGCAGGCAGAAAAAGACCGCTCCAAGGCCTTCATTTTAAAACAAGAACTCGACCGCCTAAAAGTTTTCAAAGAGTACGAAGATCGATTTCTCGACCTTTTCAAAAAGCCCAGTTAATTCCGAGTCATTTCAATCTGCTTATTCCGTTAATTAATGCAGACAGCAACTGGCGAGCGGTGAACGCAAGTCTACTGCTTCTAATCGGGAACCAGTTGACGATATTTCACCCATTCCCATAAGCCGCTGTCAGACGAAACATCCGCCCACCATTCAATCCATCAGCCTCAGCCGCTCATCCCCGATCTCTTCTTCAAATACATCTCCACGCCGCGCCCGCTCCTTCCCAGCGTCCCCTCAAAGAAAATGAAAATCCCGCAACAGATTCTGAATTCCCTGCAACCTCGGCCCGACCCGCGTCGCTTGCCTTAAAAAAAGATAAGAAAAGCGCAGGGTCGATCAGGCCTCGCCGATCGAGGAACGCTTCCGTGATCACGGCGGCGGGCCAAAGAGGGGAAATCGGCTACCGCCTGCTCAGCATCTCAATGAGGAGCCTCACCATGGATGAAGAACTGAAGAGCCTGATGCCGAAAATCGATTTCACCCGCAGGGGATTCGTCGTAACCTCGCTGGCAACCGGGTTCGCCCTGGCGGTGCAACCCGTTTCGGCGCAAACGGTCAAAACCGGTACCGAGGGATTGGTGGCCGGCGAAGTGAAGGTGAAGACCGCAGACGGCACCATGCCCGCCTACCGGGCCATGCCCGACAAGGGCGGACCGTTTCCCACGGTCCTCGTCGTCCAGGAAATCTTCGGCGTGCATGAACACATCAAGGACATCTGCCGCCGCTTCGCCAAGCTCGGTTATTTCGCCATCGCCCCGGAACTCTATGCGCGCCAGGGTGATGTTTCCAAACTGACCGATTTTCAGGAAATCATTTCCAAGGTCGTGTCGAAGGTGCCCGATGCCCAGGTCATGGCCGACCTCGACGCCACGGTCGCCTACGCCAAGGAAACGGAGAAAGCCGATACCGCCAAACTTGGCGTCACGGGGTTTTGCTGGGGTGGCCGCATTGTCTGGTTGTATTCGGCTCACAATCCCAACCTCAAGGCCGGAGTCGCCTGGTACGGCCGCCTTGCCGGCATGAACAACGACCTGCAGCCCAAATATCCCCTCGAAATCGTCGGCTCGATCAAGGCGCCTGTACTCGGTCTTTATGGCGGCGCGGATCAGGGCATTCCCGTCGCATCGGTAGAAAAAATGCAAGCCGCACTCAAGGAAGCGAACAAGCCGTGCGAAATCGTTCTTTACCCCGAGACCCCGCACGGCTTCTATGCCGACTACCGTCCCAGTTACCGCAAGGACAAGGCTGACGATGCCTGGGCCAAGCTGCTCGCCTGGTTCAAGAAAAACGGCGTCGCCTGATTGGCCGGCGAAAAGTGAGAGAGGCCCCCCAAATGGGAGGCCTCACTCACTTTGGTTCTTTGGGACCGTTCGGGAGGGAGGGCGAGTTTTGCAATCCGGCAATGTTGCGCCCCAGATCATTCGTGCTGCTGGCACTAGGGTTCGACAAAGCCTTCACCCGCCTCAGCCTTTGGAAGCCTTGCTCTTTTCTTCAAGTTCTTGCCAGCGCGCATAGAGGCGATCGACTTCTTGTTGCGCCGCTTCCAGTGCGCTGCAGGCGTTCGTCAGAGAGACATGATCCGTTGGCGCGCAACGGTCCACTTCGGTTTGGCGGGTAACCACCCTGGCCTCGGCGGCGAGTACGGTTTCCTCCATCTTCTCGAATTCCTGCTGCTCCTTGTAACTGAGCTTCTTCGGCTTCGGGGGCGGGGGTGCGGACTTCGGTGCGGATGGCTTGGCGGCCTTGGGTTTGGCCGATTCCGCCTGCGCGGCAAGCGCCTCCATGGCGTTGAGCCACTGCGTGACGCTCGCATAGCGCGCCGAGCCGCCCTGGCCATCCAGGCCGATCACTTCGGTGCAGACACGATCGAGCAGCTCCCGGTCATGGCTGACGATGACGAGCGCACCGGGAAACTCTTCAAGCGATTCCTCAAGCACCTCAAGCGCCGGGATATCAAGATCGTTCGTCGGTTCGTCGAGGAGAAGCAGATCGGCCGGTTGCAGCATCATTTGCGCCATGCGCACGCGGGCTTGCTCACCGCCCGAAAGGGAGCCAACCATCACATCCAACTGTTCCGCCTTGAACAAAAACTGCCTGGCCCAGGCTGCCACATGGATGGATCTCTCGCCAAAGCGCACAATGTCGCCATTGGGGCATAGGGCCTTGCGCAATGTCTGATTCGGATCGAGCGCGGTGCGCCCCTGTTCGAACATGACCACGCGCAAGCCGTCGGCCAGTACGATGGTTCCCTCATCAGGCTTGTGCTCGCCGGAGATGGTGCGCAAAAACACGCTCTTGCCGCTGCCGTTGGGGCCCAAAAGCCCGAGCTTGGTTCCCGGCGCCAAAATGAGATCAAGTCCTGAAAACAGCTTTTTGGGCCCCATCGATTTGGCAAGGCCGGTGGCGGTCAAAAGCTTGCGAGTTTGGCGCCCAGTCGAGACAAAATCGATGTTCGCCGCACCGTTGGAGGCATTGCGGTACTTCAGTTCCGCCAGTTCATCGCGGCGCTTGTACGCATCGTCGATGCGCGACGCCGCCTTGCGCGTGCGTGCGGCCGCCTTGCGACCCAGCCAGTCCGTTTCGCGTCGCACCTGGTTGGCCACCGTTTCCTCGCGGCGCTCCTGCGCTTCGAGGAATTCCTCACGCCGTTCGATGAACTGATCGTAAGAGCCGGGCTGGCGGAAATACCCTTCGGGAAACATCCGGTTGATTTCAACCACATCGTCGGTGACCGCGCGCAAAAAAGCCCGGTCGTGAGTTGCGACGAGATAACCAAAGGGGGAGGCGCGCAACAGTTTCTCGAGCCAGAAGATCCCGGGCAGGTCGAGGTGGTTGGTCGGTTCGTCGAGAAGGAGGATATCGGGCTGGCGAATCAACTCTCGCGCCAGGCTGAGCCGCTTGCGCCAGCCGCCGGAGAGCAGATGAGCGGGCTGGGCATCGTCGACAAAGCCCACCCGATCGAGCACGATGTTCGCGCGCGTCTCCTTTTCATGATCTTCCATCGGTTCGCCGTTCAAGGCGGCAAGTACGACATCGCGCACCGTCAAGCCTTCGGCGAAGCGGTCGTCTTGCGCGACGAAACCGAGTTTCATCGCCCGCCGCTGCGAACGCGAACCTTCATCGGATTCGTCCAGGCCGGCCAAGATTTTAAGGAGTGTCGACTTCCCGGCACCGTTGGGACCGATCAATCCGACTTTCTCCCCCTCGCGCAAATCGAGGGAGAGTTGAGAGAACAAGGGTTTGGGGCCGAACGCTTTGGTGACATCCCGGACGCTCAAAAGCACTGTCATGCCGATCCGGAACTCCTGACCCAAAGACTTCCCGTTTGCTGTCGCCGGATTCCCGGCGCTTTTCCAACTGAAATGTTATGGATGCGGCATCGGGATCGTAGTTTCTTTGCTCCGCCGCCATCAGCGCTTTTCCTTGCGAGGCGGGTGATCGCAAAGTCTTCCGTCCCTAGGCTGTAACCTGGTAGCAGCATGAAATCTTCCCCCGGCACGCCGCCCAGGTAAGCGTTGACCCGCGCGATCCTTGAGCCGCGGCCTTGCTTGCAACGCCATCAACCAGGGTTTCCCATGAATCCTCTCCTCATCTGCCTCGTCCCTTTACTGCATCCAACGATCGCCCAGGGCCAGGCTGTCCCACCTCCGGAAAAACGGATCGTTTTCCTTGGCGACAGCATCACCCAAGACGGCCGCTACATTCAAATGATCGAAGCGGCCCTTGTGGCGCAATTTCCCTCCGACAAGAAGACCATCATCCCGCTCGGCCTGGCCAGTGAAACGGTCAGCGGGTTGACCGAACCCGGCCATGCGGGCGGCGCCTTTCCTCGGCCGGATCTACATGAGCGGCTGGACCGGGTGCTCGATCAGGCCAAACCAGAACTCGTGGTGGCGTGTTACGGGATGAACGACGGCATCTACTACCCGCTCGGTGCCGAGCGCAAGAAGGCGTTTCAAGAGGGGATGATCAAGTTGCACGACAAGGTCGTCGCGAAGGGAGCACGGATCATTCATGTCACTCCACCGGTGTTCGATCCGTTGCCGATCAAAAACCATGTGCTTCCCGCGGGCTTGGACAAATACGAACGTCCGTTCGAAGGCTACAACGCTGTACTCGACGACTACGCAAAATGGCTGATCGGCATGGGCGCCGAGAAGAAGTGGACCGTCATCGATTTGCATTTCCCGATGAACGAGGCTTTGGCCGAAAGACGCAAGAAGAGCCCATCCTTCACATTCAGCCCCGACGGCGTTCATCCGACTGTGGAAGGCCAGGCCTTCATTGCCAGGGTGCTAGCACAGACCTGGGGCCTCAAGCTCAGGGCCGACGGTTCACCCGACCATCGTCAAGGAAATGCGATCCTGGAACTCATTCAGAAAAAACAGGCGGCTCTTGGGCCTGCCTGGCTCAGCGCCGTTGGGCACCTGCGGCCAGGAATCGCCAGGGGACTTCCCGTCGAGCAAGCGGAACAGCAGGCTGCCGTGTTCGACGAGGTGGCACGAAAAGTGGCGACCATGCGAACGCCCGGGGGATGACCGAACTCTCCGAGCAATACTTGATGTGGGCCACCAATGAAGCCAACGGCCTGAAACGCACGGAAGGCTACAATCCCGACTATCTCGTTAAGGGCCTTTGCCGGTTTGGGATTGCCGACGAGCAGTCGATGCCCTACGTCCCGCACAACGAACCGCTAGGCATCCCGTCGGCCCGAGCGAGGGACCATGCGAGATGTCGCCTTGGCGCCAGATTGACTTCGATCAAACACTGGTCCACAAGGCCGCAGCGATGCCGGCAAGATAATCGGCCCCTTGGTGAGGTGGGACGAGTTGGCATGAGGACTAAGGGGCGTTTTGAAATCCGATGCAAGCGGGGGTACGCTTACGTTGGGTCGAGCAAGCTCTGCGATTTCACCGCTACACGCACGGCTGCCAGATCCCAAAGGTCTTTTGATCGAGCGTGGATGTAACCCATCTGAGGCGACAGCGATCTTTGAGTTCAAACCGATAGATGATTCCGCGAAGCTCTTTGGTATCTGCAGTAATGAGAAAATCGGGGACCGATAAATCCGGAGCGACAGAAAGCGAAGAGAGTGAATAGTAGTCGTATTCCTCTGGCTTCGAGGAATCGCGCTGATCCGGGTCGCCAACGCTTATGTCAGGGAAGGTCTCGGCGGGCGGGGTAAGGATCGCAATGAAATCCCTCGACATGCCAGATGATTCCGTAGGGGTTGGACTTACGAACTACAGGACAGCATCGAGCACCCCGCCCGGTGCCGGGCCCATTCGGGCCGTTTCGCGAAGTAGGACTCGCGCTCAGGCTGCTCGTCATAAGGCCTGCGCAAAAGATCGAGCAATTCGTTGATCTTGCCATGATCCCCTTTCTCTGAGGCATCGATCGCCACTTGGGCCAGGTAATTGCGCAGCACATATTTTGGGTTGACCCGGTTCATTCGCTCGGCACGCACGCGGTCGGGTAGCGCATCGGCGTTGAGGCGAGCACGGTAACGGCCGAGCCAGGCGAGCCAGCGTGCCTGGATCTCGGCGTTGATGAGATCGGGACGGTAGAACGCTTCGCCAAGGGGACTGGCAAGCAAGGAGAATTCCTCCAGCATCCTTTCGGAAGAAAGTTGTGCCAGCCGCCGGTAGAAGATCGTCATGTCGGCTTCGCTGTCAAAGAGAAGCTGAAGCAAGTCGTTGATCAAGTCCCGATCGGTCGCTTCCACAAACTGAGCCAGGCCCAGTTTCTGAGCCATCATCGCGTCCCAACCTTGCTCGTAGGCTTTCGAATACGAGGCCAGTGCGGCTTGCAGCGGTTCCACGGCGCCCACCAGTTCGACCAGACAGTTGCCCAATTGGGCCAGGTTCCAGAGCGCGATTTGCGGTTGCTGGCCGAAGCGGTAGCGCCGGCCTTGCGCGTCGGTTGTATTGGGCGTCCAGTGCGGATCGTAATCTTCCAGCCACCCGTAAGGTCCGTAATCGATCGTCAGGCCCAGGATCGACATGTTGTCGGTGTTCATCACGCCATGGACAAAACCGACGCGCATCCAGTGCACGATCATCACCGCGGTGAGGCGGCAGACCTCGGCGAACCAGGCGACATAGGTTTCGGGACCTGGCTCTCCCAGTTGAGGAAAATCGTGGCGAATCGTGTAATCGACGAGTTGTTTCAACCGTTCCGATTCTCCGCGCGAAACGAAGATTTGAAAATTGCCGAAGCGGGTGAACGTGGGGGCAACGCGGCAGACGACGGCGCCCGGTTCGTACTGCGAGTTGCCGTCATAAAACATGTCGCGCATGACCTGTTCGCCTGTCAGCACCAGGCTCAATGCTCGCGTCGTTGGTACCCCCAGATGGTGCATCGCCTCGCTGCACAGAAACTCCCTCACCGACGAACGGAGCACGGCCAGGCCATCGGCATTGCGCGAATAGGGAGTCGGACCGGCCCCTTTCAGTTGCACCATCCAGTGTTCGCCCTTGGGGTTGACGACCTCCCCCAGGTTGATCGCACGGCCGTCGCCGAGTTGTCCGGCCCAGTTGCCAAACTGATGGCCGCCATAGCACATGGCAAAAGGGTCCATTCCCGGCAACTTCCGATTGCCGGAAAAAACTTGGGCGAACTCCTCGTTGGCATAGGGGTCGCCTTCGATTCCAAGAATTTCCCCCATTTCGCGCGAATAGGCGATCAGTTGAGGCTTGGAAACCGGTGTCGGTAGAACACGGGAATAAAAGGCCCCCTTGACCTGGCGACGCTGATTGAGCGTGACCGGATCGCCCGGCAATTCCCGGGTGAAGCGGTTGTCGAACTTCCAGCGATCCCAGTCAATCGCGATCGGCGCGGCAGTCATCAATCATTCACCCTTTTTGAGATCCTTGAACTCATCCTCAAGCAGATCGGCGACACGGGTTCCTAGCCATTTCCTCAAGTAATCCGCCAGGTTAGCTTCCTCAGTCTTGCAGGTACTTTTTTCCCCGAAGCTTCTCCGGCAGACACTGCATTTCGTCTTTGGCACGCGGGTCGTCATGGACATAGCGGTAACCGGTTCCGTAACCGATTTCCTTCATCAAGTTGGTGACGGCGTTACGCAAGTGCAGGGGAACTGGCTCGCGAGCCGTTTCGATCGCATCGGCCTTGGCCGCGAAAAAGGCATTTTTCACTCCATTGCTCTTGGGCGCGCGCGCAAGATAGATCGTGGCCTGACTTAATGGGTAAAGTCCCTCCGGCAAGCCGATGAGCTGAACGATCTGGGCCGCGGAAGCCGCTTGCACCATCGCCTGGGGATCTGCCAGGCCGATATCCTCGGAGGCGAGGATGCAAAGACGCCGGGCGATGAAGATCGGGTCGGCTCCTCCCTCGATCAGGCGCGCCAGCCAGTAGAGTGCTGCGTCGGCGTTGCTGTTGCGCAAGCTCTTGATGAGCGCCGAGACCAGGTTGTAGTGGTCTTCGCCACCCTTATCGTAGGCGAAGCGAGCCCGGCCAATCGCCTCGATCAGCTCATCGCGCGCGAGGAATCGTTCCCCCTGGGCATCCGGCTCGGCGGCAAGTACGGCCGACTCAAGCGCGGTGAGGGCAACGCGCGCGTCCCCCGCGCTGGCGCTGGCAAGCGCCTCGAGATCGGCAGGCAATAATTTGGGGCGAAAGCGGCCAAGCCCTCGCTCCGGTTCCTCCATCGCCCGCGTGAGGATCATCGCAATGTCTTCGACACCGAGCGGCTGCAAGGTGAGCACGCGAGCACGGGACAAGAGTGCGCCGTTGACTTCAAACGAGGGGTTTTCGGTCGTGGCGCCAATGAGCGTGACCGTGCCGTCTTCGACGGCGGGCAAGAGAGCGTCTTGCTGGCCCTTGTTGAAGCGGTGGATCTCGTCGATAAAGAGTACCGTCTTTTTGCCGGAACGCTTGACCATGCGCGCTTCGGCGATAGTCTCTCGCAACTCCTTGACACCCGAAAGAACGGCCGAGAGGGCGACAAACCGCACGCCGCCAGGCAGTGCAAGGAGGCGCGCCAGGGTCGTTTTCCCGGTACCTGGCGGGCCCCAGAGGATGAGCGAGGGAAGGGGACCTCCCGATTCGAAGATCTTGCGGACCATTTTGCCAGGGCCGATGAGGTGCGCCTGGCCGACATACTCATCGAGATTCTTGGGCCGCATCCTTTCAGCGAGAGGCGCATGTTGCGGTGCGGACCGCGGCGCCGCCGCGCCTTCGGGTTGGGCTTCATTCGGCACGCGGCTTTCGGCTCCTGACTTGGTGGAACCTGGCCGCGAGGGACACTGAGAATCGGCGGGCTCATCGAAAAGGCCCGGGCTGGATGAAGGAGGCATGCAATATCCTGGGTTGCCTAGTGGGAAGTGTAGGCAGATTTCACGGCCGTCATCTCAGAAACTGCTCATCGTGCACGGGCCAGGCGGCCAGGCCGCTCTCCTGCTGGCGAGAAATTCAGAAGGGAAGGCATTAGGGGCAGAGCCTATCCGATTTTCCACCCGAATCGCCGTCAGGACTTTCCCGACGGCAAAATGCGCTGACGGTAGGCTCTGAACCGATCAAATCGATTGAGCCCGACCTGGCCTGCCAGGCTTGATCTGACACCTTCGCGGGAGAAAACGCGAAAATCTCTGAAAATGCCCTTTTGCACAAGGCGTGCCATTTTGGGTACAATGCCGGAAAGTCGACCCCTCACGCAGAGATTCCCTACAGGAACGCCGCATCATGATTTCTCAGCTCGCAAGACGCTCACTGGGCGTCTTGGCTCTCACTGGCCTGACCTTCATGCCCGCGCTTTTGGGCGCACAGGATCCCGACGACGACAAGATCAAGAAGGCCAAAGACGCGCTGACCAAGGAGCGCGACCAGAAGAACAAGGAGATCCAGGACCGGATCGATGCTTCCGAGAAAATGCTCGGTTCCACCGTCTTGAGTTCCACCGAAAAGCCAGAGGTCAATAACTACCTCCAGGGTTCCGGTATGGGCATGGGAATGGGAATGATGGGCGGAATGGGCTACGGCATGGGCGGACTGGGAGGTTTGGGTAACGGCACTCCCGGCGGGTATATGAATGGCCTGTCGAACCTGACCCAGGCGAACGCCAACTCCTTTTTCACCAATCAGCAGACGCTTTTAGGTCAGCAGCAGGTCAACCGGGCCAGGACGCAAAACAAGCTCGCCACGTTTGACGAGAATATGTACGAATTATCAAAAACTCCGGAAGTCTACGCCGCCAAGCGAACCCAGCGGGAAGCCCTGCGCGATCAGAACCGGATTGAAAAACTGAATCGTTCCACCTCGATTCAAAGCGACGAAGCCTACCTGATCGACAATGGCTTTGCGTTAAATAAGCTTCTCGATCAGGTCAAAACCTTGCAATCGCGCTTCGGGGTTCAGGGACCGAACATTCCGCTCAGTCCCGACATTCTGCAGCACCTCAATCTTGCCACGCCCAATTCGGTTGCCGGCGCCGGCCCCCTGCGCGATCCGCGCAAACTGGTTTGGCCGATCGGCCTGCGCACCCGCGATTTCGCTCCTTATCGTGCCGAAATCGAAAAAATGGCTCCCGAACTGGTCAGTCAGGCCGCCTCGGGCAACACCGATGGCGACCTTTACAACTCGTTCATGACCTCGATCGCCAAATTCCAGGATTACCTGAAGGATCAGGTCGAAGATATGCGCACGACCGATTACATCCTTGCCAAGCGCTACCTGGGCGATTTAGAAGACGCGGGCAAGGCGATGGCCGAACCTTCCAATTCGACCCTGTTCCTCAATTCCGGCGCCAAACCTCAGGCAAGCACGGTGGGCGGCCTCGTTGCCCAAATGACGGCAACCGGCATGCGCTTCGGCCCCGCCACGACTCCCGACATCGCCAGCTACCGGGCCTTCTACCAACAGTTCCGTGCTTACGAAGATAATCTGTCGCGGTCAGTGGGTGCGAGGTAATTTTCCGCTACCTCGATTTCCCGCTGATCCTTAGCTTTCGGGCCACACTCGTCGGCGCACAACACGCCGATTTGAACCCGAGTTGCCCCTGGACCTCCCGCGAAGGTTCAGGGGCTTTTTTACGCCAACATATCCGATCTTTTCTATCCTCCTTTCGACAATCCATGACCTACGCCCTAACGCCAAAGGGTGCTCGCAATCCCATCAGTCCATCGTAGGCCAGGTCTCGTCGACCTAAGATAACGCCTCCGGATCGGTCCCCGCCTTGGTTGCCAGCTTCTTCATCATTATTGGGAGGCCGTTCAGCCAAAAGTAAGGTGTCGGAAGCACCATCCAGGATCTCCGCAAAATTCACCAGCGAATCTTGAAAAAGCACCCCCGTTTTGTCGCTGCTTTCCACACCGGAAACTCCCAGATCGCTGGTGAACGCGGCTTTAGGCTTCGTGCGCAGCAAAATCTGCGCTTGGCTGACGCGGTCATCGCTTCGGCAAATGAAAATGGGCACGACGGCATCGAGCAGGTGAGGCGGCTGTTTGAACGCGTTTTGCTCCAGGGGAAAAATCCCTTGAATCGCCTGTTGCAAGGGTTGTTGTTCGACGAAAGGCAAGAGTCTGAACGTGCATCCAGTCATTGGCATTTTGTCGGGATGTTTGTACAAGCGATGTCCCGGCGGAAGAAATCGAATCGTGTCGTGATGCTGCTGGAAGGCAAGGCCCAATTGACGCACGCGGTTCCGACAAGATCACTTGTTCATGGCTCCCCGGACCGTCGGAATCAGTGAATTTCCAGCCTACCGTCGTCAGTCTATTGTCGCCGCTCAAGGTGCGGGCGGTAGAAGAAAGCGCAAACCAGAATTCATCGCCTAGGAACAGAAAATCTCCCCGCTGAAGCTGATTCATGGGCTGTTCCAGCCGCTGGTGTAGGCAGGCAACCACTATTTTTGTTATGCGCTTGCTGCCGATCGCTGATTCCGTCGTTGCAGTTCCCAATGCACCTGACTCCCCGTTAAATAGCGGAGTTCACACCTGCGCTACCGCTGGGCAGAATGCGCGCCCTATGATTCTCCTTTTTCCGTTCCCTAGCTCCACTTTTCCACCCAGAGACCCAACTCATGCGGCGAACGGCATCCGGACCCAGGGACATGGCCCTCATCGTCCTGGCAAACGCGCTCTGGGTCATTTCCCTTTTCGCACGATCGCTTTCCCACGCGGGCGACGACTTCCCCGCACCTTACAACAGCCCCTCCGAAAAGGGCTTGAGTCCCATGCCGGCAAGCGAGGCCGCCGCCCGCATGAAGCTGCCGCCCGGATTTCAAGCGCGGTTGTTCGCCAGCGAGCCGTTGGTGCAGAATCCAATCGCCATGACCTGGGACCGCAAGCACCGCCTCTGGGTCGCCGAGAATTTCACCTATTCCGATCGCTTCCAGCGCTTTGACCTGAACCTGCGCGACCGTGTGCTCATTTTTGAAGACACCGATGGCGACGGCCGCGCCGACACGCGCCGCGTCTTCACTGACAAGGTGCAGATTCTGACAAGCGTCGAAGTGGGGAAAGGGGGCGTTTGGTTGATGTGCCCTCCGCGCTTGCTCTTCATCACCGACGCCAATGAAGACGGCATTCCCGACGGTCCCTCGCAAGTCATGCTCGATGGCTTCACCGTTGCCCAGGAAAGCCATCACAATTTCGCCAACGGTTTGAAATGGGGGCCAGACGGCTGGCTTTATGGCCGCTGCGGCCATTCCTGCCCCGGAAAGATCGGCCTGCCCGGCACCGCCGCGGCCGAGCGTATCCCCATCAAGGGAGGTATCTGGCGTTTTCATCCCGAGCGCAAAACGTTTGAAATGCTCTGCCACGGCACGGTGAATCCCTGGGGCCATGATTGGGACGCCCAGGGAGAACTCTTCTTCATCAACACCGTGATCGGACACCTTTGGCATGGCCTGCCGGGCGCCCATTTCAAGGAATCTTCGGGCGAAAGTCCCAACCCCGCCGTCTACGAACGGATGGATATGATCGCCGATCACTCCCACTTCGACACCGGCAAAAGCTGGACCGATAGCCGCGGCGGCAAAGCGAACGATTACGGCGGCGGCCATGCCCACAGCGGCATGATGATCTACCAGGGGTCGCAGTGGCCGGCGTCCTTTCACGGCAAACTCTTCACGCTCAATCTGCATGGCTTGCGAATCAATGTCGACCGGCTCGAACAGGTTCCCGCCACGGGCGGCATGCGCGCTTTGGCTGGGTATGTCGGCCGCCATGAGCCCGATTTTTTAGTGGCTGCCGATCCCTTTTTTCGCGGCATCGACCTCAACACCGGACCGGACGGGCAGGGCTACCTGATCGACTGGAGCGACACGGGCGAATGCCACGAGTCGACCGGCGTGCACCGCACCAGCGGCAGGATCTTTCAAATCCGCCACGGCGAATCGAAAGCCCGCATTCCCGTCAGCAAACCGGCATGTCTGGCTGGACCCGGACCGCTGCCTGAGCTCTGGAGAGCCTTTCAAACAGGCGACCTTTCCGAGTCGTTGCTCTTGGCCAAATGCAGCGATCCGGATGAACATGTGCGTGCCTGGGCGATCCGCCTTCTCAGCGACCGCTGGCCGCTCGACACGCTCCTTGGTCCGAAACCCGGCACCATTTATCCCCTTGTATCTTCCGCGGTGCGCCAGGAACTTTTGCGCATGGCCCGCGAAGATGCTTCGGGCCTCGTGCAACTGACCCTGGCCTCAACCTTGCAACGGCTTGCCGTGCCCGAGCGGATCGTATTGGCCCGCGAAATCGTGCACAAGCCCCAGTTCGCGCAAGACCGCGACTTACCCTACCTGGTCTGGTACGGCCTCATCCCCGTGGGGCAAACCGACCCGCAGTCGCTGATCGCCATGGCTCAGGAAACCACCTGGCCTCGCCTGATCCGCTGGACTTCGCGCCTGATTGCCTCGCAGGCAGCCAGCCAGCCCGCGCCTCTGGAAACACTGCTCAGCGCCGCCAAGAACTGGCCTGAGGCGAAACAGACATGGGTGCTTGAGGGTCTGGCTGAAGCATTTCGCGGCTGGCACAGATTCTCTGCTCCCAAAGCTTGGAATGCGTTTGCCGTCACCGATGGCGCCCAAAAACTTCCGGAACTGGTACGAGAATTAAACCTCTTGTTTGGTGATGGCCGCGCCCTCAAGGAGATTCGCAGTTTGGCGCTCAGCGCGAAAACTCCTCTTTTGACGCGGCAAAAAGCGCTCGAGCAACTGATCGAAGCACGCCCCGAAGACTTGCGCTTCGTTTGCGAAACGCTCCTCGACACGCGTGGCCTCAACGCCATCGCGGCCAAGGGGCTGGCTCAATTCGACGATCCCTCGATCGCTCAGCGCCTGGCGGCCAAGTACAAGAAATTCGCGCAGGAAGACCGGCCGGCGTTGCTCGAAGTGCTCGTTTCACGACGCACCTTCGCCGGCGCGCTCCTCAAGGAATTGGCTTCGGCGCAAGGGGCCATTCCCGTAACGGATGTTACTGCGGTGCACGCGCGGCAAATTCGCAACCTCAATGACGACGCCCTAACGCGCCAACTAGCTCAGGTCTGGGGAGAATTGCGCGATAGCTCCGCGGAAAAACAAGCTCAGATTCGCCAATGGAAAACGACCCTTACTTCGTCTCTTACGTCGCCGAACCTCTCGGAGGGCAGGGCGCTCTTCGAAAGGCACTGTGCCACCTGTCACGTGCTCTTTGGCACGGGGCAAAAAGTGGGACCGGATCTGACCGGTTCGCAGCGCGAGAACTTAGATTACTTGCTGGAAAACATTCTCGATCCCAGCGCGACCGTGAGCAAGGATTTCCGGGCCTCGGTCGTGGCCATGAAAGATGGCCGAGTGTTCACGGGCTTGATCACAAGCCGTGCGCCCAAGACCGTGACCCTCCAAACCGCGACCGAAAAGAAGACGCTAAGCGTTGATGACATCGAGGAAGTGCGCGCCACTCAGCAGTCGCCGATGCCCGATGGCCTTTTGCAAAACCTCTCGCAAGAGCAGGTGAAAAACCTGATCGCCTACTTGCGACACCCACACCAGGTGGCGTTGCCGACTCCGTAAAATGCGGTCGAAAAAAATACATCCCACGCGGAGCCGCGAAGAGCGCGGAGAGAAATCAAAGACTTTGGAAATGGAGGAGACCCAAGCTATCCCAAGCGATAAGGTGGCGTCACTTTGTTCCGGTGACGCCGCGGGCCGTCCTGACGAATCCCTTTTTCCGGGATTCTCCGTGCCAACCGGGAACTGGAACGGATCATTGCGGATTCGAAAACTTCAGGCCGATGACGCCCACGGCGATCAACAATAAGAAGGCCAACCGCCATACGGTCACGGGTTCGGAAAAGAACATCATGCCGACGGCGGCGGTTCCCAAGGCTCCAATGCCAGTCCAAATGGCATAACCGGTGCCGACGGGAATCGTACGGATGGCGAGAGCCAACAAGACGAAGCTGACGGCCATGGCAGCCACCGTGAATACGCTGGGCCAGAATTTCGTGAGGCCATGCGTGGATTTCAGGCCGACGGCCCAAACGATTTCAAAAAGGGAAGCCACAAACAAAGAAACCCATGCCATAACGCACCTCTGGCGTTAGTGGCAGGGTCGTCCCTACCGAATTGTGAAAAAAGCGCGGGGTCGTCCCACGCACTGGGCACACAAGAATTTTACCCCGCTCAAGCGGTAAATCAAGTTGCGCTCTCACCAAGCCCTCGGCCAATGACGCCAGTTCCCAAACTAAGGCAATCAAATTCCCAAGGCGCCGTCCATTCAACCCTTCAGCCCGATGTCCCTGCGCAATATTGTGGTCGGATGTCCAGCCGATAGCCCTCCATTTCAACAGAGTTGATCGGTAGGCAGTCATTTCTCTCATTTCCAGAAGAATGATCGAAATGGGTACGCTTCTTGCCCAATGGTGATGGCACGGATCCGCAAGGAACTGTGACCAATTCAAGGAGATACCGATGCCTACCGAGAATCGCCCGTTGGGCGTAGGCCTTCCGTTCAGCTTTCCCGCCGCCGGGGCGGTTGTATTGGCGGTTTGCTTCATCCTGGTTCTTTTCACCCCCAAGGGTCAACTTGGGGAAGCCGAGTTTGTCTCGAGGGCCGCCAGCGGCGGCAAGTTCGAGTTGGAATCGAGCAAGCTGGCCATTCGGTCGTCCAAAAGGGACGATGTCAAACAATTCGCCGAACACATGATGGCCGACCATGAAAAGGCCAATCAGGAACTCATGGAAGCGGCCAGCGAAGCCGGCCATGAAATGCCCACCAAGATGATCGACAGCCACGAGCAGATGCTCACAAAGGTTCGTGATGCCCAGGTCGCCGACTTCGACGGCGCCTACGTGCTCAATCAGATCAAGGCGCACGAAGAGGCGGTGACGCTGTTCACCACGGCATCGAAGAACTTGCAGAACCAGACCCTCAAGGCCTACGCCGTCAAGACCTTGCCCATTTTGAAGGAGCATCTGGAGCAGATCAAGCATCTCGCCCCGTCCTCCAGCGCCAAGTAGTCTAGCCACAAACGGGCGAGTTTCGCATACTCAGCGACTGGCGATGTCGGCCAGGATGGGGCCGACATCGTCAGACGCAGGGTAAAAGGTAGCGGTGAGCCGGAATCGCTATTCGAAATCACAATTCATTGTTCTCAACATACTCAGCGGCTGGCGATGTCGGCCAGGATGGGGCCGACATCGCCAGCCGCAGGGTAGAGAGCGACTTCGCGTTTCTCGAAAATTCCCTTAACCGATGTTCGATTCGACCAAATTAATTAAACCAAATGAAACGATTAAAACTCTCGTATTTTTCTTGTTAATTTACATAACACGACACAATCCTTATTGAATTCCAAATGTTCGCTATATATTTATTCAGCGAACAAATATATAGCGAACATTCATCTTCCAACCCATAATACTGCTCAAATCACTTCGAATCCCCCTGTGATGCCTCATCGGTTATCCAGCTATGTCGTCATGGACGCTAGTGGCCCGCTTCCATGCTTCCAAGCGGTCAAAAGTTGGTGCTTGACCCAATAAGGCCATGGCACCTCCAAGCTAATTCGTCTTGATTCGACACACGTTTGTCCGGTTAGAATGCCGATTCCTATTATCCCTCAATGCCCCAATGAGGATCCTTCATGCCCCGCCTACTCCCCATCGCATTTTTCTTCATTGCCTGCTGTGCGCTTTCGCATCCTTCCTCCGTGATGGGCCAGGGCCCCAATAGTCAGAAACCGAATGACCAGCCCAGCCCGGCAATGCTGAAGGCGCATCAGGAGAATTACCGCCTGACCGTCAAAAAGTTGGAAGATGAGGAGAAAAAGGCACCCGGAGCGAATCGGGCCTATGGCCTTCATGTCGCGATCATCGCAGCGGAACTGGCGGGCATGGAAACCCAGGCAAAAAAGCACAAGGAGGAGTTACTGCTGCTGAATCAGAACACGGTTTTTGAATGCTATTTGCGCAAAACCGAGGGGTGGAAAGGGGTCACGCAAATACTGAAAGATCGATATTGCGATTCGGCCAATACCTTCGATGAAGAACAAATTGCACGTCTGGGAAAAGCCTATGAGGCGATGACGCGCGAGTATGTGATCGCTCCCTCGGATAAAGAAACGATCCTGCTCGGCTTTCTTCTGGGAGTTTTGAAGGAAATCAAGCCGGAGCACCTCAATCCGATCGCCAGCACGACGGAAGGCAAGGCCATCCGAATTCTCTCCCAAAAAGGAATCAGCGACAAAGAGAAATTCTTTGATCTTGAAGAGAAACAAAGTCCAAAATCTGTCGAAAAATTCAAGGCTTATCTTTATGAGAAAAAGCTCAAAGAAGAGGAGCGTCGAAGCCCGCTCGTCGCGAAAACAGCAGCCAGGTCCTACCTGCAACTAGGGCAATACGACAAGGCCGCCAGCGCTTTGCAGTTGATCGAAAAGATTGAGGAAAAGCCCGACCTTGCCTACCTTCTCGCTACGGCCCTATCGCAAAAACAGGAGTACGAAAGAGGGGCCGAAGTACTCAAGTCGGCGATAGGCAAGCTCGCCGCGGGCGAGTCAAGCGATGATGCCCGGCAACTTCTTGACCTGCTCGAACATGCTTCGCAGTACAGGGCCAAGGCCGACACCTTGTGCAGCCAATCGATCAAAGCGCTCGCCGCCAAGATGCCTCAATCGATCGCGCTCAAGTTCTCGGGAGTCATTCCCGGCAAGGGTTCGGTGGAATGTTATGCGCGCGCCGATGCCCTTGCCGACGCCATGGAAGTGGTGCTGCTTGTCAAGAGAAAACCAGTGCTGGCGTATCGCGCGGACCATCATGGCACCACCTACTTTTTCGCCGATTCGCCCAATATCAAGCAACTCTCCAGTCGCGGCCTGGTCATGCAGTTTAATCTGACTCCGAAAACGGCGGAAAAAATGGGGACGTTTGCTTATTTCACAACGGCACAAGGTCAAGGTGCCGTCAAGAAGTCGGTCGATGCCATCGCCGGGATGCTCCTTCAACAAGGCAGTTTTCTCGAATCGCCTCTTGAGTCGATGCACAAATCGGCGCCGTTTCTCGTGAGCGATACCAAGGAATCTCCTATGGGAAAAGAATTCTCGATGAAGACTCCCAGATTCACGAGCGAGGGTTTTGAGACGCTTCAGTTTACCTTCGATAAAAAACACCTTCCCCAAAAAGCTGTCTGGAAGGACATCACGGTGGAAGTCCTCTCCTGGGATGCGGCCGAAGGAGAGAAGTTGGTCGCCGACGCCTGGCCGAAACTGCCTTTCACCACGATCGGACAGTTCGGAACCGCCGAAATGATGCAGATGTTTGGAACGGCCATGTCGATCATCGGCGATCTTTACGCCGAAACGACGAAAATGAAACTGTGAGGCCGCAATCCGTAAGACCTGAAGCGATTGGCCAGGCACCTTATTTCATTTCAGCGGGGATTGGTAAATCTGCGATGCCGCTCACGTCGTATTGTCCGTTTCAACTGGGCGGCAGAATCACTCCCTACTGATCTCAACTACCGTGCAAGACGGTATCGAGTTGCCGGTACCAATCCGCAACGAAAAATTGTAGCCCAGTCTTCCGCCATAAGCTAATGAAAATGGTTCTTATTGACCAAACCGGAAGTTGAATACCCTGATTTAGTATTTCCCACCTGATGGATCGTCTTATCGGAAAGCACTACCCTTCTTTTTTCCACTCAAAGACGAATCCGTGAACGGATTATCTGTGGTCCGGTTGTAAATTCTTTTGGTCCTTGGTTGCATTCAGGCAAAGTGTTTTATTTTGTAGCTGGGAACAAAATCGCGCAGAAATCAAGGCTCCGTGTGGCATCAGTTGCTATTGGTGAGCGTTCAAACGATTGCTCAATGACCATGAAAAGGCACCTGGGCTATGGATAATCAAAACGAACCTTGCAGAATGACGTCGCGGTTTTCCAATTTTAATGAAAACCTAATTCCGTCCAAAAGGTTCTCCCATGTCCCTTTCGTCT
The DNA here is from genome assembly GCA_965226945.1 of Gemmataceae bacterium. Classification (GTDB taxonomy): domain Bacteria; phylum Planctomycetota; class Planctomycetia; order Gemmatales; family Gemmataceae; genus SYLG01. The sequence goes on from OZ245717.1 coordinate 7,784,008, forward strand.
TCGGTCTTTGGAAAAATCCAATCCCTTTTCTTTTCCAGAAGAAAAGCGGCGGGACAGACCAGGGCAAAAAATGGCAGGTTCCGTTTCATTCAATTGGAAAGCCTCGAAGACCGGTTGGCGCCGGCGGTGATCACATGGATTGGAACGGAAAATGGAAATTGGGGCGATATCTCAAATTGGAGCTTGGGTCGAACTCCGGATAACGGTGACAACGTTGTCATTCCGGATATGCCTGGAAATTTAGTTATTACCTATCAAACTGGATCTGCATCGATTGCCGACATCGTTTCCGAAGAGCAATTAGTCATTTCGGGGGGAACGCTGAACGTTGCGGACACAATCAAAACGACTTTACCTGTTGAGATCAAGGGAGGGTCGGTGATCAACGCGACGATTTTTGAAGGAACAACCCTGATCGGGTCGGGAGGAGTATTGGACGCCGTAACCATCAATGGCGTACTCTCTCTCAAACATAATGCAGGTATCGTCGTCTTGAACGGCTTACAACTAAATGGCACCGCCACTTTAGGGTCCGCGGCAGATTTTGGATTCCTTGATTTTCAGGGAAGCCAAACACTTTCCGGTATCGGGACGTTGAGCCTGGAAGGCACCAGTTCCAACACCGGTCTCGTCCCCACAACGAACGGAACGGTCTTAACCATCGGTTCGGAAATTACCATTAGAGGATCCGGCGGTACGATTGGACCACTAGGCACGACCAGCACTACCGATGTCGGATTCATCAATGAAGGGACCATTCTTTCAGACGGGGGCGGGACGCTCAACCTCACTGGCAACGGCTGGTCGTCGCCGGGAGCGCTTCGAGCCACCAGCGGAAGTACGATCTCATTGAATGGCTCCGTCGCCAACACCGGCAAAACATTAGCCTTGGATGGCCAAGGTACCTTCCTCCAAAACTCGACTGTGATCAAGGGCGGTATTATCGCCACCTCTAACGGCGCAGCGATTGTCGAAAATGCCCTTCATGGTGGAACACTTGACGGCGTCACCATCAACGGCGACCTCATCGCTGTTGCAAATGCCGGCGCACTGATCTTGAACGGCTTGGAATTGAACGGAAAAGCCACCTTAGGATCCGCGGGGAATTACGGCGTCCTTGAGTTTCACGGGAACCAAACTCTGTCGGGAACAGGCACCGTGAGCCTTGAGGGTACCAATCAGATCACAGGCCTTAATCCTGGATCCAACGGAACCTTCATTACCATCGGATCAGGAATCACTGTGCGAGGTTCAGGCGGATTCATTGGACCCAATCCCACCAACACCGCGACCGATGTCGGATTCATCAATCAAGGAACCATTCTTTCGGATGGTGGTGGGACGCTTAAACTCACCGGCACAGGTTGGTCGTCGTCGGGAACTCTTAGGGCCACTAGCGGAAGCACAATCTCGCTGAATGGCTCCGTTGCCAACACCGGCAAAACACTGACTTTGGATGGCAAGGGTTCCTTCCTGCAGAACTCGACCGTGATCAAGGGCGGTATCATTGCCACCACCAATGGCGCGGCAATTGTTGAGAATGCACTTCATGGCGGAACGCTTGATGGGGTCACCCTCAATGGCGACCTCATCGCTGTGGGTAATGCCGGCGCCCTAATTTTGAACGGCTTGGAATTAAACGGAAAAGCCAGTTTAGGATCTGCCGGAAACTACGGCGTCCTTGAGTTCCATGGGAGCCAAACTCTTTCCGGCACAGGTACCTTGAGCCTGGAGGGCACCAACCAGATCACGGGCCTCAATCCTGGAACCAACGGAACCATTATCACCATCGGATCAGGCATCACTGTTCGAGGCTCGGGCGGATTCATTGGACCCAATCCCACCAACACCGCAACCGATGTCGGATTCATTAATGAAGGAACCATTCTTTCAGACGGAGGTGGGACACTCAATCTCACCGGCACCGGCTGGTCTTCGCCTGGAACCCTTAGGACTACAAGTGGAAGCACGATCTCGCTTAATGGCTCGGTTGCAAACACTGGCAAGACACTAACCCTGGATGGTCAAGGTTCGTTCTTGCAAAACTCGACCGTAATCAAGGGAGGTATTATTGCCACCACCAACGGCGCGGCGATCGTCGAGAATGCGCTTCACGGCGGAACACTTGACGGCGTCACCATCAATGGCGACCTCATCGCTGTTGCAAATGCCGGGGCCCTGATCTTGAATGGCTTGGAACTAAACGGAAAAGCCACTCTGGGCACCGCGGGGAACTACGGCGTCCTTGAGTTTCACGGAAGCCAAACTCTCTCTGGAACAGGTATCTTGAGTCTTGAGGGAACCAGCGCAAACACTGGCCTCGTTCCTGGATCCGATGGAACTCAAATTACCATCGGATCGGGCATTACCGTAAGAGGCTCTGGCGGTTTCATCGGGCCTACACCCACGACCACTGCAACCGATGTCGGATTCATCAATCTGGGAACAATTCTTTCGGATGGTGGCGGTACGCTTAACCTCACCGGCACTGGCTGGTCGTCGCCCGGAAACCTTAGGGCCACTGCCGGAAGCACGATCTCGCTCTTTGGCTCCGTCGCCAACACGGGCAAGACACTGACCTTGGATGGCAAGGGGTCCTTCCTGCAGAACTCGACCGTGATTAAGGGCGGTATCATCGCCACCACCAATGGCGCAGCGATTGTCGAGAATGCACTTCATGGCGGAACGCTTGACGGCGTCACCATCAATGGCGACCTCATCGCTGTTGCAAATGCCGGGGCCCTGATCTTGAATGGCTTGGAACTAAACGGAAAAGCCACTCTGGGCACCGCGGGGAACTACGGCGTCCTTGAGTTTCACGGAAGCCAAACTCTCTCTGGAACAGGTATCTTGAGTCTTGAGGGAACCAGCGCAAACACTGGCCTCGTTCCTGGATCCGATGGAACTCAAATTACCATCGGACCGGGCATTACTGTAAGAGGCTCTGGCGGTTTCATCGGGCCTACACCCACGACCACTGCAACCGATGTCGGATTCATCAATCAAGGAACCATTCTCTCAGATGGTGGCGGTACGCTTAACCTCTCCGGCACCGGATGGTCGTCGCCGGGAACACTCAGGGCCACTGTCGGAAGCACGATCTCGCTCTTTGGCTCCGTCGCAAACACCGGCAAGACACTGACATTGGATGGCAAGGGGTCCTTCCTGCAAAACTCAACTGTGATCAAAGGCGGAATCATTGCCACCACCAACGGTGCAGCGATTGTCGAGAATGCACTTCACGGCGGAACGCTTGACGGTGTCACCATCAATGGCGATCTCATCGCCGTAGGGAATGCCGGTGCGTTAATCTTGAACGGCTTGGAATTAAACGGAAAAGCCACGCTAGGATCCGCCGGAAACTACGGCGTCCTTGAATTTCAAGGGAACCAAACTCTCTCCGGCACTGGCATCTTGAGTCTGGAGGGGACCAACCAGATCACAGGTCTCAATCCTGGCACCAACGGAACCGTCATCACCATCGGAGCGGGCATCACGGTTCGAGGCTCGGGTGGATACATTGGGCCCAATCCCACCAACACCGCGACCGATGTCGGATTCATCAATCAAGGTACCATTCTTTCGGATGGCGGCGGCACGCTTAATCTAACGGGCGCCGGTTGGTCATCCCCGGGAATTCTCAGGGCCACCAGCGGAAGTACGATCTCGCTAAATGGCTCTGTTGCAAATACCGGCAAGACACTGATTTTGGATGGCCTAGGCTCCTTCTTGCAAAACTCGACAGTGATCAAGGGCGGTATCATTGCCACCACCAACGGTGCAGCGATTGTCGAGAATGCGCTTCATGGCGGCACACTCGATGGGGTCACCATCAATGGCGACCTCATTGCTGTGGCAAATGCCGGTGCCTTAATCTTGAACGGCTTGGAATTAAACGGAAAAGCCACGCTAGGATCCGCCGGAAACTACGGCGTCCTTGAGTTTCATGGGAACCAAACTCTCTCCGGCACCGGCACTCTAAGCCTTGAGGGCACCAACCCGATCACGGGCCTCAATCCTGGGACCAACGGAACCATCATCACCATCGGATCGGGAATTACCGTTCGAGGCTCGGGTGGTTTCATTGGACCCAATCCCACCAACACCGCGACCGATGTCGGATTCCTCAATCAAGGTACCATTCTTTCGGATGGCGGCGGCACGCTCAATCTCACCGGAACAGGCTGGTCGTCGCCGGGAACACTTAGGGCCACTAGCGGAAGCACGATCTCGCTCTTTGGCTCCGTCGCCAACACGGGCAAAACCCTCACCTTGGATGGCAAGGGGGCCTTCCTGCAAAACTCGACTGTGATTAAGGGCGGAATCATTGCCACCACCAACGGAGCAGCGATTGTCGAGAATGCGCTTCATGGCGGCACACTCGATGGGGTCACCATCAATGGCGACCTCATTGCTGTTGCCAATGCCGGTGCCTTAATCTTGAACGGCTTGGAATTAAATGGAAAAGCCACGCTAGGATCCGCCGGAAATTACGGCGTCCTCGAGTTTCATGGGAACCAAACTCTCTCCGGCACCGGCACCTTGAGCCTTGAGGGCACCAACCAGATCACGGGCCTCAATCCTGGAACCAACGGAACGATCATCACCATCGGGGCAGGCATCACGGTTCGAGGCTCGGGTGGATACATTGGACCCAATCCCACCAACACTGCGACCGATGTCGGATTCATCAATCAAGGTACCATCCATTCGGATGCGGGCGGCACACTGAATCTCACCGGCACCGGTTGGTCATCCTCGGGAACATTCAAGGCCTCGAACGGCGGCACGCTCCATGTCGGCGGTTCTTACAGTTTCCTCGAAGGGGCCACTGCGATGACCGACTTCGGCGGTGCGATCCAGTTTGGGGGAACCTACAAAGAAGGCGGCCAGGGAATTGCATTGAGAGGCGGCGGGTTCACTTTCAGTAACATCGGCACGGAGGACTCACCATTTCTTCTGGAAGCGCCAAGTGGCGACCTCGGCGCCAAGGTCGCCGGCTTCAATAACAATTCGGCGCTGGAGGCGATGTCACTCGCAGGCTCAAGCCGAATCCGCCTTGTTGATCGATTCCATTCCACGAGTCTCCCAGGAGCCGAAGCCTTTTATTGGAAATCCCTGACCATGTCGGCGGGCGCGCATCTCGATCTCAACGGGCTCAATGTCTACACACGCGTGGCGCAGGTGGACGGGGTAATCGGTGGCGGCAATCTCAATACTCTGCCTGACAGCGGCCCCATTATCCTCGGAAACTCCACACCAGGCACCATTTCTGTCCCTGGAGAACTGGATGAATGGACCTTTTTCGGCCGTGCCGGAAATGCCGTGACCGTGGTCATCAATGCAGGCTCCCCTGCGTTGTCGCCGACCCTCGACTTCGTCAACATCCAAATCCTGGATGCCGCCGGGAATATCCTTGAGTCGGGTTCGAGCGTGGGTGCCGGTGCGATCACAGTCCTGAGCCATGTTTCTCTCCCGACCGATGGCATTTACAGGGTGAAAGTCAACGCCGCGGCCGGGCATTCAGCGGGCACCGGCAATTACATTATCGGCGTTTACAATGCCACCGCAGACACCGCACCTCTGCTCCTCAATCAGACCATGCACGGTGACATCGACAACGCCTACAATTCCGACCGGTGGACCTTTACCGCGGGGGCGGGGACGCAAGTTCGACTTCGCCAGGTGGCAAGCTCCTCGTCCGGGATTCAATGGAAACTGACCGGGCCGGATGGTTTTGTGGGCTTCACGGGAATCTCGGGCGAATCCGATCTGGTCACCATTCCCGTGTCCGGGAATTACGCCGTTGAGGTCTCAACCGGAACAGGGCAGGGGGGCAACTATTCTTTCAATCTCTCCAGCACAAGCCAGACTACACTTGAAGTCAACAAAACGTCGAATGGGACGCTGTCCGGCTCGGGTGAGGCGCAGCTTTACCGCGTTTCCATCGCCTCCCCTTCACCTCTGCTGGTTCGCTTCGACGCGGCCGACAACGCCAGTCGCAATGAGATTTATGTTCGCTTCGGCTTGCCGCCTACAAGGCAGGATTTCGACTACCGGTATTCCACCCCCAATTCCGCCGATCAAAATGTTCTCATTCCTTCCGTTCAACCGGGAGATTGGTATGTGCTGGTCTATGGCGACAGCGTACCGGCAGGCACCGACTTCACGATTCGAGCCGTGCAATCGGATGTGTTCGCATTCAAGAGCAGTCCCGGCCAGTTTGGACAAGACCCCAGCGCCGCGGTCACGATTACCGGAGCCGGATTCGTCAATGGAACCCGGGTCGAGTTGCTCGATGCGGTCAACCAGGTCATCGCCACGGGCGTAACCGACATCGATTCGTTTTCCCAGATCACCTCCACCTTCGATTTGCGCACGGTGGCGACAGGGACTTACAGTTTACGGGTCGTCGCTCCGAGCGGGGGCTTCGATGTGCTGTCGGGCGTCTTTCAGGTGGTTCCCACAAGCCTGCCCAAATTGGAAACCCGACTGATCATGCCCGGTTCCGTTGGCCGTCATGCCAATGCCACGATGTACATCGAGTATGCCAACACCGGCACGGCTCCCATGGCCGCACCGCTCATTCGCATCCAGTCGGCCGATGCGGACAACAGCGACCACCCCATCCTCACGCTCGATCAGGCCAAAGTGGCCAGCGGATTCTGGATTAATGGCGGTACGAGCGTCATTCCCGACGGCTTCGCGGAAAGTGAGCAGATCGTCGGCAACGGCGCGACAGCCGGGGTACTCAATCCGGGCGAAGTGATTCGGGTTCCTGTTTATTACGTTGGTTTGCAGCAACCTTGGAATTTCAACGACAATCAGATCGAGATGGAACTGCGGGTCTTCGACACCAACAACACCGATCTTGTGCCCTGGGATACGCTCAAGGATAGCTTACGGCCCACGACGATCCGGCCTGACGCCTGGGATGCCATCTATGGCAATCTGAAGGCCAATGTCGGTCCCACCTGGGGCTCGTTTGTTCAGATGCTGTCGCAGAACGCGACTTACCTTTCCCGGTTGGGGCAAAATGTCTCCGATGTCGGCGAATTATGGAGTTTCGAGATCCAGCAAGCGATTGGATTCAATCCGGTGCGGACGCTGGCTTCTTCGGTGGATGCCGCGGTCACGGTTCCAGGAGCCGACCTCTCATTTGGAAGGTCCTACGCGCTGTCGATCGATCAACGCTTCGAGACTTCGGTGTTTGGTCGCGGTTGGTCGGCACCCTGGCAGACTTATTTAGCCGTCGACGCGGACGGTTTTGTCGATGTCTTTGGGGCAGGCGGTTCGCGGCGAAGGTTTCAACCGAGGGTCGTTGGCCCTGTCATCGGATCGGGTCAGGCTTATTACGGCAGCCCTGGAGAAACCGGCCAATTAGTTAACTTGTCTAACGGCATCTACGAGATCCACGAGCAAGACGGTTCCTACGTCCGCTACAACGCTGCGGGACGGATCGACTTCACTCAAGATGTTAACGGCAACCGAGTGACGGCCTCCTATTCCGGCAGCCAGCTCGTCAAGCTGACGCAGTCGTCAGGTGCTTTTATCGGCATCAGTTACAACTCGGCGGGGCTCATCAGCGGTATGACCGACTCGGTGGGCCGTACGACGAGTTACACTTACGACGCCGCCAACCAATACCTGCTCTCGGTGATCGCACCGGACGGAATGATAACGTCTTACACCTATGACACCTCCTCAGGATCCGCACGACAAAACGCATTGCTCTCCGTCGCAAGCGGAGGAGTCACTCGCAACTTTGGCTACGACGCCCGCGGGCGGTTGCTTTTGTCGGACACCAACGGCAACACCGACCAGATCAATTTTGCCTACGACACGGCGGGCATGGTCAGCGTGACCGATGCCGGAGGCGGCACGACCAAGCTCTTTTACGATCAGCGCGGTTTGCTTGACAAGGTGACCGATCCCTTTGGCAATGTCACCACCACCGAGTACGGAGCCGACCTGCGTGTGCAAAAAGTGGTCGACCCTCTGGGTCAATCGCAGTCGTTCACTTGGTGCGACTGCGGATCGATGACGAGCAGCACCGATCAACTCGGCAACAAGACGATCTTCAATTACGACTACGTCGGTCCGAACAACACGGTCCGGCGCATGACTTCGTTCACCGATGCCAGGGGCCAGACAACCCGGTACACCTACGACACCAAGGGGAACTTACTAACAACGATCTATCCCGATGGCTCGATTGAGCGAACCGCGGCATACGATCCCGCGGGCAACGCGCTTTCCTTCATCAATCGTCGCGGGCAAGTGCTGAGCTACCTCTACAACGCGGCGGGACAAGTCTCAAGACAGATCTTCGACGATGGGTCGTTCATCGACTTAGCTTATGATTCTCGCGGCAATTTGCAGACGATCGCGGAGCCAGGAAGTCGCGTCACGAGCTATGAATACGACAGCGGAGATCGGCTCACGAAAGTGACCTATCCGGAAGGTCGTTACCTCAGCTTCACCTACGATGCCGGCGGTCGACGCGCGACCATGACCGATCAGCTTGGTTATGTCGTGCGCTACGAATACGATCTCGCTGGAAGGCTTTGGAAGCTGCGAGACACCGACAACAACTTGATCGTCCAATACACCTATGACACGGCGGGACGACTGAGCCGCAAGGACAATGGTAACAATACCTCCACCACTTACATGTATGATGTGGCAGGGCAGGTACTGAGCATCGTTAATCGCGCTCCGATGTCGCTGGGCGGCGGCGTCAATAGCCAATTCGATTACACATACGACGCTCTCGGCCGCCGCACTTCGATGGGGAGCATCGATGGTGCCTGGACTTACGGCTACGACGCCACCGGCCAACTCACAAAGGCCATCTTTGTCCCCGCTGATGGCTCGCCAGTTCCGGCTCAAGACCTGCAGTATGTCTATGACGCTGCCGGCAACCGTATCCGCACTATAGAGAACGGGGTCACCACGAATTATGCGACCAACAATCTCAACCAGTACACGCAGGTCGGTGGCGACACGCTCATCTACGACACTGACGGCAATTTGATCAGCCGGTCGGGATTGGGTGGGAACGCTACATACAGTTACGATCAGCAGAGTAGGTTGGTGCGAGTGGTGACACCTGATGGCGTCCAACAGTTCGAGTATGATGCGTATGGAAATCGAACGAACATAACATTTAATGGAATAAAAACTTCTTTCCAACTAGACCAAGATGGAAATATAATTTCTACATTCAACTCATCAGACAGCCATTCATATCGATACACATACGGAATAGGATTAATAGGCCAGATTAATGCAAAAAACAATAGTAGTGATTATTTTGATTTTGACATTGGTGGAAATTATGTAGAAAAAACAACCGCCGATGGATCCGAAAGCGCAAAGTCAGCATATGATCCTTTTGGAAAAGTACTATATAACAGCGAAAATAATTCAAGCTATTTTAAATATAATGGACTATACGGAACAATTTCAATTGGAGAATATGCATACCTAACTACATATAGATTATACGACGCGTCAACGGGAAGGTTTTCCTCAATCGATCCAACCCGACTAGCCGGTGGAGACATCAATTTTTACAAGTCTGTGTTGAACAACCCCACCGGATTTATCGACAAAGACGGGCTCGCGCCATTTAGCAGCTCATTTGGAATATTGGTTAGTAGGTCACCGGATCGATCTCGAAGCGAGCAAACGGGCACACCTTCCGGGCCAATGTCCTATAGCGTTGCCCAGAGGAGTGACAACGGTCAACCATACTCTTCAACCGTCAGCGTACCGAATTACTATATCCCGAAAGATCGACCCCCTTGGTCATTTCGTGTAACTCATGACGAGGCCTGGCCGTTTACTGTGAGATTCCCAAATTATCAAGTGCCAATACATCCTCCTCAATCTCAAGCCCCCGTACCACCCGCCTCTTCCGGAAAATCGTTCGGCGTTCCGACTCTTGGAGCAGTTGACCCAAACCACCTCTACGGCCCCAATGGCTATGGAGTGCAGCGATTTGTCGTGGCCAACTCAACTCTTCCTTATCGCATTGAATATGAAAACTACGGCCCAGGCAGCGTCGAAAACGATGGCCAGCCTGCTCCCTCGTCCCGCTGGGCAACCGCTCCCGCCCAACGTGTCGAAATCACGAACCGGATCCCCGACCAAATCGATCTCGACTCATTCGAACTCACCGGTTTCGGCTTCGGTGATTTCAACCTTCCCATTTTGGGCGGCTTGCAAAACTACCAGCAAACGGTGTCGATGACCTACAACGGTCAGACCTTCGATGTTCAGTTCGCCGCGCAGCTCGACCGGGCCTCTCGGACGCTGCGCATTGCTTTCCAATCAATCGATCCGACCACGACCCTTCCGCCTGACGTACTCACGGGATTCTTGCCCCCGGAAGACGGCACGGGCCGGGGCAAGGGGTTCGTCACTTACCTCGCGCGCGCGATTTCCGGCCTGGAGTCGGGGACGGAAATTCGCAATATCGCGTTGATCACCTTTGATGGGCAAACCGCCATCGCCACGAATCAGATCGATCCCCTCAATCCCTACCTGGGTACCGACCCGCTCAAGGAAGCCCTGGTCACGCTCGATGCCCTGGCACCCACAAGCACCGTGGCGACTCTTCCGGCGATCACGAAGTCTTCGACAATCCACCTGAACTGGTCAGGAACGGATGACGCGAAAGGATCGGGCATACGTGATTACAGCATCTTCGTTTCCGAAAATGGCGGCGACTTCAAGCCCTGGTTAACAGGCACTACGGAAGAGAGCGGCGTTTACCCAGGGATCACAGGGAATACCTACGCCTTTTACTGCATCGCCACCGACAACGTCGGACATGTGCAGCCTATTCCCACCGGCGCCCAGGCCGTCACGACCCTTCAGGCGGCTCCCCCAACCAGCACGATGGCTCCGTTGGCGCCATTCACCGCCTCGCTGTCCCTTCCGCTCCAGTGGAGCGGCACGCCGGTTCCAGGATCAGCAATCGCTTCCTACGACATTTTCGTTTCCGACAATGGGGCGCCGTTTGCCCTTTTCCTGGACAACACCACGGAGAACGCCGCCACATTCACCGCGGTCGCCGGCCATACCTACCGCTTCTACAGCATTGCGGAAGACGACCTGGGCAACCGGGAAGACATCCCGGCCGCTCCCCAGGCAATGACCACCATCGATATCGCGGCCCCGGAGGCGACGGTCTCGGCCCTGGACGCTTTTACTGCTTCCAACTCGATCCAGGTCACCTGGTCCGGTGCCGACAATGCCGACGGTTCGGGCATCGCAAGCTACTCGGTCTTTGTTTCCGAGGACGGTGGTCCTTTCCAAATCTGGCTCAGCTCCGTCACGCAAACCGAAGGTACCTACAACGGCATTTCCGGAAAGACCTACGCGTTCGCCTGCATCGCCACCGACAAGGTCGGCAATGCCCCACCTCTTCCCACGGCGCCTCAAACCTCGACCACCGTCGACACCCAGGCACCGACCGCGAGCGTCTCTCCGCTGGCCAATTTCACCGCTTCGACCTCGATCGCGGTCAATTGGGCGGGCTCCGACAACGCCAACGGTTCGGGCCTCGCCAATTACTCGGTCTTTGTTTCCACCAACGGCGGGCCGTTCCAGCTCTGGCTAGACTCCGTCACGCAAACTTCGGGCACCTACAACGGCGTTTCCAGATCATCGTACGCTTTCGCCTGCATCGCCACCGACAAGGTCGGCAATACCCCACCTCTTCCCACGGCGCCTCAATCCTCGACGACCATCGACACTCAGGCACCAAGTGCGAGTGTTTCGCCTCTGGCAGAGTTCACACCTTCCACTTCGATCAGAGTGCATTGGGCAGGAGATGACAACGTCAACGGATCAGGCATCGCCGCTTACTCGGTTTTTGTTTCCACTGATGGCGGACCGTTCCAGCCTTGGCTAAACTCCGTCACTGAGACGTCGGGAACTTATATCGGCGTTTCCGGCAAATCGTACGCGTTCGCCTGCATCGCCACCGACAAGGTGGGCAATGCCCCACCTCTTCCCACGGCGTCTCAAGCCTCGACAATCATTGACACCCAGGCACCAAGTGCGAGTGTTTCTCCTCTGGCCGAATTCTCCCCTTCCACTGCGATCGAAGTGCACTGGGCGGGAGATGACAATGTTAACGGATCGGGAATCGCCACTTATTCGGTTTTTGTTTCCACAGATGGCGGCCCGTTCCAGCTCTGGCTAGGCTCCGTCACGCAAACATCAGGAATCTACAACGGCGTTTCTGGGAAGTCCTATGCCTTCGCCAGTATCGCCACCGACAAGGTGGGCTACGCCGCGCCTCTTCCCACGGCGCCTCAGGCCTCGACCACCATCGATACCCAGGCGCCGAACGCAAGCGTCTCCCCTCTGGTCGCGTTCACCTCTTCGAACTCGATCAAAGTTTCTTGGGCGGGCACCGACAACGCCAACGGCTCGGGCATCGACACTTACTCGGTTTTTGTTTCCATAGACGGCGGCCCCTTCCAGACCTGGCTAGATTCCGTCACCCAAACCTCCGGAACTTACAATGGCGTTTCCGGGAAATCCTACGCCTTCGCCACCATCGCCACCGACAAGGTGGGCAACGCCGCGCCTCTTCCCACGGCGCCTCAGGCCTCGACCACCGTGGATACCCAGGCGCCGAACGCAAACGTCTCCCCTCTGGTCGCGTTCACCTCTTCGAACTCGATCAAAGTTTCTTGGGCGGGCACCGACAACGCCAACGGCTCGGGCATCGCCACTTACTCGGTTTTTGTTTCCATAGACGGCGGCCCCTTCCAGATCTGGCTAGACTCCGTCACGCAAACATCAGGAACCTACAACGGCGTTTCCGGCAAGTCCTACGCCTTCGCCAGTATCGCCACCGACAAGGTGGGCAACGCCGCGCCTCTTCCCACCGCGTCTCAGGCCTCGATCATCATCGATACGCAGGCGCCGAACGCAAGCGCCTCCCCTCTGGTCGCGTTCACCTCTTCGAACTCGATCAAAGTGTCTTGGTCGGGCACCGACAACGCCAACGGCTCAGGAATCGCCAGCTACTCGGTTTTTGTTTCCATTGATGGCGGGCCCTTCCAAGTTTGGCTAGACTCCGTCATCCAAACCTCCGGAACCTACAACGGCGTTTCCGGCAAGTCCTACGCCTTCGCCAGTATCGCCACCGACAAGGTGGGCAACGCCGCGCCTCTGCCCACGGCGCCACAAGTCTCGACCACTGTCGACACCCAGGCGCCAAGTGCAAGCGTCTCCTCTCTGCCAGAATTCACTCCTTCTGCCTCGATCAACGTTCTCTGGTCGGGGACCGACAGCCCCAAAGGCTCAGGGATTGCAAGTTACTCGGTTTATGTTTCCGAAAACGGCGCACCCTTCCAGCTCTGGCTAGACTCCGTCACGCAAACTTCGGGCACTTACACCGGCGTTTCCGGGAAATCCTACGCCTTTGCCGCGATCGCCACCGACAAGGTGGGCAATGCATTGCCACCTCCGACAACGCCCCAGGCCTCGACCATCGTCGATACCCAGGCCCCCAGCGCGATCGTTGCCCCGCTGTCCGAGTTCACCGCTTCCACTTCGATCAAGGTCCTGTGGGCAGGTACCGACAACGCGAACGGTTCCGGAATCGCCAGTTATTCGATTTTTGTTTCTGAAAACGGCGGGCCCTTCCAACTCTGGCTGAACTCCGTCACGCAAACTTCGGGCACTTACACCGGCGTTTCCGGGAAGTCCTATGCGTTTGCCGCGATCGCCACCGACAAGGTAGGCAATGCTCCGCCTTTCCCGACGGCGCCTCAGGCTTCGACGATCGTCGACGCGGAAGCACCAGCGGCAAAGATGACAGCTCTCCCCGCGACGACGACCACGAACCGGATCAATCTATCTTGGTCAGGTAGCGACAACCCCGGTGGATCGGGCATTGCCGCTTATAGCGTTTTCGTGTCGGAAAACGGCGGCGCCTTTCAGCCGTTGTTTGAAAAAGTCAGTTTTACCAGCGGCTCTTTCAGCGGCGTTTCGGGAAGATCGTACGGATTCTACAGCGTTGCTGTCGACCAACTCGGCAACACGCAACCATCGCCGGCAGGGGCCCAGACAGTCACGAAAATCCAGGTGGCGCCACCCACAAGTGTCGTCGCCTCGCTGCCCTCCTACAGCGCTTCCGCCAAAATTCCCTTAACATGGAGCGGCACGGCCGGCCAAAGCGACTCCCCCATCGTCTTCGATGTTTTTGTGTCGGACAACGGTGCCAACTACACGCGAATCCTGACGCGGACGAACCAGACAACCTTGGAATTCTCTGGTGTCAACGGTCACACTTACCGCTTTTACAGCGTGGCCGAAGACTCCTTCGGCAACCGTCAGGCTGTGCCGACAAGCCCTCAGGCAGTCACCACCATCGATTCTCAGGCGCCAACGGCCCGTGTTGCGCCGCTTCCCGCGATCAGTGGCGCCTCGTTTACCGTTTCCTGGTCGGGCACGGACAACCCCAATGGATCGGGAATCGCAAACTATGATGTTCTGGTCGCCACCAATGGCGGCCCATGGGTCCCCCTCATCGAAAATACGACGCAAACGAGTTTCCCGTTTATCGGGACCAGCGGCAGTCGCTACGAGTTCATCGCGATTGCAACCGACGCAGCCGGCAATCGTCAGGCGCTTCCTGCCGCCGCGGATGCCAGAACCACGGTGTTCCTCTCGACGACGGCTCAGACATTTCTTGTCGACAACTCATCGGACCTCGACGATGGGATCACCACCGCCGGCAACCTATCGCTTCGTGAAGCGATTCGCTTGAGCAACAGCAACATCAACCTGGCAACCGATACCATCCTGTTCGCAGCCAGTTTGTTTAAGCTTGGGCCAAGAGTTTTGAACCTTTCAGGCGCCTTGCCCACCATCAGCGGAAGCTTGAAGATCCTTGGGCCGGGAGCTGCCAAGTTAACCCTAGATGGCAATCAGGCCGGCCGAATTTTGGAAATCGACGATGGGTCGAATCAAAGCACGATTGATGTCACGATTTCCGGGGTTTCTTTTGTCCAAGGCAATACTACCCAAGGGAATGGCGGCGCCATCCGCACGACCGAGAATCTGACGCTCAGCCAGGTCTTCCTTGGCAACAACCGGGCCAGTGGAAATGGAGGAGCCATTTCCAACGAGGGGGGCAACCTTGCCGTGCGCGCCACGACGATTGCGCAGAACCAGGCAAACCTCGCTGGAGGCGGCCTATTTCTGCAGGGCGGTAGTTCCCACCTCACCAACGTTACGATTTCGGCAAATAGCGCATCGTCCGGAGGTGGAGGCGTGTTCGTCGACGGCGGCTCGGTTGTCATGACCGGCGCGACCATCACCGCCAATCGCGCCAACCTCGACGGTACCGGAAACGAAACCGGCGGCGGGGTCGCAAACGCAGGTGGTCTTGCGCTCTATAACACCATCGTTGCGGGAAACACCGCGAAAGGAATCGCAGACGATCTGGGCGTTGGCCTGACGCCCGTCGTCGGGACCAACAATCTGATTGGAGACGCCGCCACAGCGGGAGGGCTAACTCATGGCGGCCCAAGCAAGAACATTGTCGGCAAGGCGGGCACGGGAATCATTCCCATTGCCACGATCTTGGAGAACTTGAAAGACAACGGCGGCGGCATTGTAACTCATGCCCTCGTATTCAATTCTCCGGCGATCCGCGCCGGGTCGGCATCCGCTCCGGGTTATCTCAACCTGGACCAGCGCCGCACGGCCCGAGATCAGGGTCCGCCCGATATCGGCGCCTACGAGGTTCAGCATCCCCTGGCTCCGGTTGGCGTGGCAGAAACCCTCGGAGAGCTTTATTCTCCCAAACCGAGCGCCGATGCCAACACGGCATATGTGAAAGGTCTGTACCAGGCCACTTTATTGCGCGAGCCGGATGCCGCCGGCCTGGCAAGCTGGGTGAATGCCTTGCGTGGCGGCACGAGTCGCGAAGCGGTCGCATACGGGTTTGTCAATTCCCTGGAAAACCGCACCAACCAGGTCAAGTTCTTCTACCAATATTTTTTGGGTCGCGAAGCGGACGCCGCAGGCCTTAGCGCATGGGTCACCCAGTTGCAACGAGGGGCCGACGAGGGTGACGTCATGGTCGGATTCATCCTTTCCCGCGAATTCAGCGGAAAGAACGACAATTCCCGATTCTTGAATTTGATGTACTACGCCCTGTTGAGCCGTTCGGCCGATCCGGCCGGCCTTGCCGTCTGGAAGAACGCACTCGATTCCGGAAGGGTCACACGCTCCGAGGTCGTTGCCGGTTTCTTACGGTCCGACGAAGGCATTCAACGGATTTTGAATAGCTTTGCGACCAGTTATTTGAAACGGTCGTCCGATAGCAATTTTATCGCGACTTACCGCAATGGCCTTCAGACGAGGACGGCAACCTTCGGCAGGGTTGCCGCTCGTATTCTATCTTCCAACGAGTTCTTTAATAACGCTTCGAAGAACAAAACGTAGCCGAAGTTGTAGTCAAGATCCTAGCCGCGAAAGGACCAGGATGGTCCTGCCAGCGCAAGCATGTTCCGAATGAGACACGTTCGCTGGCAGGATCCTAGCCGAAGAACCGCTTGATCCGCGATTAGTTCTTCACCGTATCCGGGCTAAACCCGCGCCGCATGGTATTTTCCGTGATCGTGCGCTGGATCAAGAACTGAGGCAGGTAATCGGGGCCGCCGGCCTTGGCTCCGATGCCGGAGAAACCAAAGCCGCCGAACGGCTGGCGATCGACGATGGCGCCGGTAATCTTGCGGTTGATGTAAAAATTCCCCGCGCGCACTTGCTGGCGGGCCATTTCGATTCGCTTGGGGCTGCGTGAGTAGATGCCGCCGGTCAAGGCAAACGGAGTCCGATTGGCCAGTTTGATCGCTTCCTCGAAGGTGTCGTAGGGAAGCACGACGAGCACGGGGCCGAAGATCTCATCCGTGACGACCGGATCGTCGGGCGATAGCCCAGTGAAAAGTGCAGGGGCGACGTAGGAGCCGCTTTTCGCCAGTTCGGTGGCGTCCCAATTGAGGTGATCCTTACCGCGCGCGCGCGCCGCCTTGACGGTCTTTTCAATGCGTTCACGCGCCTCGTCGTCAACGACAGGCCCAAGCGCAAAAGTCGGGTCGTCGGCCGGCCCCATCGTCAGCGTTTTGGTCGCCTGTGCCAGACGCGAGACAAATTGATCGTGAATCGAACGCGGCACAATCACCCGCGAACAGGCGGAACATTTCTGCCCCTGGAAGCCATAGGCGCTCGCCATGACGCCGCGGATCGCCTCGTCGAGGTCGGCGTCGTCGTCGATGATCAGGGCATTCTTGCCCCCCATTTCGGCGAGCACGCGCTTGAACTGCTTTTGGCCGGGCTGCAACTTCGAGGCCTGTTCGTAAATGAGCGAACCGACTTTGAGTGAGCCGGTGAAGGCGATCAAAGCGACATCGGGATGACCGACCAGGCGAGGCCCGATCTCTTCGCCATCGCCATGAACGAGAGCCAGGGCATCGGCCGGAATGCCCGCTTCGAGGAAGATGCCGTGGAGGATCGAAGCGATCACGGGCGACTGTTCGGCCGGCTTCATGATTGTCGCGCAGCCGGCGGCGAGGCTCGCCGCCGTCATGCCGCAAAGAATCGCCAGGGGGAAGTTCCAGGGGGCAATGACCACCGCCACACCCTTGGCTTCGCGGATCGTGATATTTCCCTCCCCGGGAATGTCGCGCGTGAGCGGACGGTCGAGCCATTCCATCTGCTCGGCGTAATAACGGCAGAAATCGACCGCTTCGGCGACATCCGCGTCGGCTTCACGCCACGATTTCCCGACTTCAAGCACCATCCAGGCCGAAAGTTCGAAGCGGCGCTTCTCCATAATTTCGGCGGCGCGAACGAGAGCGAACGCCCTTTCGGACACCGGCGTTTTGGCCCAGGTGTCCTGAAAGGCGACGCAGGCGGCCACGGCAATATCAGCTTCCTTCACGCCGCAGGCGGTGACTTCGCCCACGAGTTCGTCTCGCTTGGAAGGGTTGGTCGAGCGGATGGTGCGGTTCGATTCGACTGGCTGTCCGCCAATCATCGAGGGGTATTTTTTGCCAAGCAGCGCGCGCACGCGCACAAGCTCGGCCTTCATCAATTCGCGGTTCTCTGCCACCGCGAAATCGACGAAGGGTTCCGCAGGCAGGGGCGGTGGAACGGTGCTGGAAGCCTGGGTCAATGATTCGTTCGCAGTCGCCGCCTTACCAGCCATCGCTCGATCTCCAAGAAAAGAACTTTCGGATGCACCCGGCTTGGCCGGGGTTTGAGGGGATTGGGTTTTTGTGGAAAGCCGCTGCGACGGGCTAGCAAGCAAAATCTTCTGATCCTGCTGCTCCGTCAGGCTCTGACGCAAGAAGGAATCGTTGGCGGTATTCTCCAAAAGCCGCCGCACCAGGTAGGCCATGCCGGGCAAGAGTTCGCCGTAAGGGGCGTAGACGCGCACCCGCTGGCCAATGCCCTTGAGTGCATGCTGGATCGGGTCGCCCATGCCATAAAGCGATTGGAATTCGATTGCCCCGGGTTCCAGGCCCTCTTTTTCGGCCAGGGCAACGCAGCGGCCAAGCGAGCGCACATTGTGGCTGGCGAACGCCGGCCGCAGCCATTCTCGGTTCTCGATGAGGAAGCCGCTTAAAAGCTCATAATTGAGATCGGTCTCATCCTTGATTTGCCAGACCGGGTTGGGCCAGCCCATCTGCGCCGAAAAGATCGTCTCGAAATCCCAGTAAGCCCCCTTGACCAGGCGGATGGTCACCGGCCGGTTGTTAGCCTTCGCCCAGTCGCGCAAGCGGATCAGGTCGTTGGCCGTTTCGCGCAGGTAGGCTTGAATGGCGATTCCGCATACGGGCCCCTCGCGAAACTCAGGCTCGGCCAGCACCGTTTCGATGATGTGGAGCACCAGATTTTTGAGGGAATATTGCTCCATGTCGAAATTGACGAACACCCCGCGGTCGCGCGCGGCGCGCAGGATCTGCCGCACGGTGGGAAGGATGCTCCGAGTCGTCCCCTCGGGATCGACCGGGTCGAAGGTCGGGCAAAGCGCCGACAGTTTCACCGAGACATTGGCGCGGGGAATGGGACCGTAGTGGTCGCGGTCTAGCAAGGCTTGAGGCGAGACCTTGTCCATTTCGGGGCCAAGCCGCTCGATGAGGCGGATGTATTCGCTCGCTGCCTCGCTGCCTTCTTCCTCGGTGAGGGTCGATTCGCCCAACACATCGACCGTGAAGGCGAAACCCTCGCGGCGCAGTTTCAGAATATTGGCCAGGGCTTCTTGCAGCGTGCTGCCGACAATAAAACGCCTGGCCATCCGTTGTGCCGACCACTTGGTGATCGTCTGAAAGATCGCGCCAAACGGGCCCCAGGCGGGAATCCAGCGGGCCAGGCTGCCCAGAGTGGCAAAACTTCCCGCTTCGGAAAGGTATTCGGCCAGGTGGCGCCGGGTTTCTTTCGGCTTGACGAGCATCGGCAGCACATCGACAAAGCGAAAGAGCTGAATTTTTAGGTCGGGGTAGGCCATGGTCGCGGCCATTAGCCGGTCGTCCACCCAGGCAGGACTGAGCGGAAAGGGTTGCGGGGGTTTGACCCGGGCAAAGATCTCCTTCCCCCAAAACTGGGTTCTCTCCTCAATTTGGCTTTGTCCATTGATTCCCATCGCCGTCATCCTGGCTCCTTCAAAACCCGTTTCTCAAGAGATCCTTGCGGGGCGAACATTATCGAATTCTCGACAAGAAGGCCTACCTACAAGAAAACTCAGCAAACAGAACACAAGAGAGCACGTGAACCCTGGCCTCACAATGACGGAGAGATGTGAGAAAAATTCATTTTTCGAAGCCAGGGTATCGCTTCATTCTTTCCCTGGTCATGGTAAGAATGGAAGGGGGAATCGTAAGTCCGAAAACGGGAATCAGACTGATTTCGGCCCAAATTTCCCTCTCCTGAGTGACAGGTCGTTCCTCTCTGCCCGCCTTCCTCCAGGCGCCAGGAACGCCCTTGATCCCAAGCCTTTAGCGCGAGCCCCTTCCGAAAGGTTCCCCATGATGTCGGTGTTTTTCCTCCCCTCATCCTCTCCCTTCGTTTCTGCGGTATTTGTTGGCCTGTTGGCGTTTTTATCCTGGGCTCAGCCAACCGTCGGCGTTTCACTGCCGCTCGCGCCCATTGCCGAGGCGCAAGGAGGGGAAAACGGCAAGGTTGCCGACAACTTCCGGCGCGACCAATTGGTGGCCTGGTGCATTGTGCCCTTCGATGCGAAAAACCGCACGCCGGAAGACCGGGCGGCCATGCTCAAGGAACTGGGGATCAAGGAGTTCGCGTACGACTGGCGCGCCGAGCATATCCCGACCTTCGATCGTGAAGTCGATGCGCTCAACAAGGCGGGGATCCACTTGCGCGCTTTCTGGTTTCCCGCGGCGCTCAATGGCGAGGCCAGGGCCATTTTGGACCTGATCGAAAGGCGCAAGCTCGACTGCGAACTTTGGATCACCATGGGCGACCCGGCGGGAAAAACCCAGGCGGAAAAGGTGGCGAATGCGATCAAGTCGATCGAACCGATCGCGGCGGAAGCGAAGCGGCTGAACCTGAAGGTGGGTCTTTACAACCATGGCGGCTGGTTTGGCGAACCGGAAAATCAACTCGAAATGTTGGCCGCGCTCCACCAGCCCCAGGTCGGCATGATTTACAACCTGCATCACGGCCACGACCAGGTCGCGCGTCTGGCCACAATCTTGGCAAAAACCAAGGACAAAATCCTGTGTCTGAATCTCAACGGCATGGATCCCGAGGGGGATAAGGTTGGCCGCAAAATTCTGCAAATGGGGCAGGGCTCGCTCGATGCCCAGGTGCTCGAGATCGTCAAGAAATCCGGGTATCGCGGCCCGATCGGCGTTTTGGGCCACACCTCGCACGACGCCCGCATGACGTTACTCGACAACCTCGATGGCCTTGAATGGCTTCTCGCGGGAAGCAAGGGCGCTAAGCCAACACCGCGCACCCCCGTTCCCGCTGCCCAAAAACCGAAGCCGCCTTCCGCACCCGGAGCTTCCGGAACCCACAAAATTCTCCTGGTTCCTCAGAACGGCGAGCACCGGATGCCGGCCTTGACGGTCCAGTGGCGAGGCCAGTTTGCCGCGTCCGATCAGTTTCAGGTGCTCGTCGCCAATGGCCCCAAGTCATCGCCTCATCACTGGGAGATCTTTCAGCGACCGGGGTCGGGCCAGTTGACAGTCTACCTTCCCGGTTGCATTCCGGACCATATCGAGACCGATTTTCTTCCCGAACCGGGTAAGACTCACACGATTGCTCTGCGGCTCACTTCCACGCGAGGAGAGGTTTCGGTGGATGGCAAGACTCGCGGCGTTGCCAACCTGGCGACGCGGGGGTTTGCCAGCGGCGTCGATCAGTTGGCGATTGGCGGGCTGGTGGAGGGCGCTCTTGCTGCACAAGGAAAAATGTCCTGGTTGTCCATTCGGCGCAGCTGGGCCGACCTGATCGGGGACCAAGCCGAACCCAAGATCGATGCCGACACCTTGGGGGTGTGGCGGACCGTGCAACAGGGCGGCGCCAGCAAGATCGAAACCGTATTTTTTAAGGTGACCGCCAAGGCCAGCGACGATGCTGTGGCGCCGATGGCAACAGCCAAGCCCGCGATCACTCCCTACGACGGCAAGCTGATTACCACTTACCTGGCCAAGGCGCGTAGCGGCGGCAATGCCTCGCGCGGCGCGGCGCTTTTTCAATCGGAGAAACTAGCCTGCATCTCCTGCCACCAGGTGGAGACCAAGGGGGGCAAAGTCGGTCCTGAACTGACAAAACTGAATATCTGCCTGACACCCGACAAAATCGTCGAATCCCTCATCTGGCCGCAAAAAGAGGTCAAACCCGAATTCAAGGCCCGCGCGGTGACCACCGTCAAGGGCCGCATCATCCAGGGATACCTGGTCTCCGAGACCAAGGATCAAATCACCCTCAAGGAGGCGACGACGCAAACGAATGTCGTCATCCCGAAGGGGGATATTGAAGAATCGCGCGACATCGGGTCGCTTATGCCGATCGGCCTGTTTGAATCGATGTCGGAAACCGAACGAGCCGATATGGTCGCCTTTCTGTTGAGCCTGGGCGGCGACCAGTTCCAAAGCGCCTGGATGGCCCACGCGGCCCATGGGTTGGCCGTCGTGAAGACACCGGTAGTACCCGGTCCGATCGACCCGGCCGCGTGGCCCAACTCGAAGGCATTCGCCAATCGCGAACGCTTGTACGATTTTTATCAAAAGCAGGCGTTGCAGGTGCTCGCCTTGAATCCTCGGCCGGGAGCCGTGCAGGCCTATCCCGGGCTCGATCAAGGTCTTCATGGCCACTGGGGCAATCAGAATGAGGACACCTGGCGCGATGGCCGCTGGAATGATGCAGCCCTGGGACATGTACTTAGCGGGGTCTGCCGCCAGGGGACGAAAACCATCGCCAAGGCGGTCGCGGTGTTTCTCGACGACACCGAAGGGCACAGCGTGGTGTTTAACCCCGAAACTTTGCAGTTTGACCTCGCCTGGAAGGGGGGCTTTGTGCGGTTTTCCGACACGCGCCATGGCTTCATGGATGGCCTGATTCCCAAGGGGAGGCCAATTGCGGCCCCAGCAAAAAGGGCCTGGCCGGAAAAGACGGTCTATCGGGGATTCCAGCGCGTCGGCAAGGAAACGGCCTTCGTGCTCGAATCGCAGGGGGAAATCTGGCTCGATTGTTGCCGCGTGAAGGAAGGAAAAATCGAGCGGATCACGCTGCCGCGCAAGGATCATCCGCTGGCCGAATCGATCGTCAAGAATCCGCCGCTTTGGCCGCAGCGGTATGCGACCCAGGTGACCTTGGGTTCAGGCGCCCCTTACGCGGTCGATACCATCGAGGTCCCGTTCGACAATGGGGCCAAGTCGCCGATGTTTTTTGGCGACCTCGACTTCCTGCCCGGCGGAGACATCCTTGTTTGCACCATGCAAGGAGAAGTCTGGCGCGTCGGCGGGTTTGGTTCCCCCAAAGGGAAGGCCACCTGGCGCAAAGTGGCTTCGGGAATTCATCAGCCGCTCGGCCTGAAAGTCGTCGATGGAGTTCCGCATCTGCTGGGCCGCGATCAGATCACCCGGCTGGTCGATAGCGATGGCGACGGAGAGTACGACTACCACGAGTGCTTTGCCAATTGCTGGACCACAAGTCCTTCCGGCCACGATTACATTTGCGGCCTCGAGCGCGACGACCAGGGGCGTTTTATCACCGCCTCGAGCAACCTGGGCGTGATGCGTATCGCCGCTAACGGGCAGTCGATGGAAGTGCTCGCCACGGGATTTCGCAATCCCGACGGAATTGGCCTCAATCGCAAGGGGCAGATCACCGTACCTTGCTCGGAAGGGGAATGGACCCCCACAAGCATGATTTGTCAGATCCGCAAAGGCGGTTTTTATGGCTACGGCGGGCCCAGGGGAGAGATTGGACCCAAGGGAGAGAATCTTCCCGATTTGCCGATGGTTTATCTGCCGCGCGGACTCGATAACTCGGCAGGAGCTCAAACCGAAATCACTTCGGCAAAGTGGGGTCCACTGGAGGGGTTGAGGCTGCATTTTTCGTTCGGCGCCTGCGCTCACTTCCTGCTGCTCGACGACGAGGTCGATGGCCAACCTCAGGGTGCGATCGCACCGCTCGCAGGCGATTTTCAGTCGGGCGTTCATCGCGGCCGCTTCTCTCCCCAAGACGGCCAGCTTTATGTCACCGGCATGCAAGGTTGGGGCAGTTACGCCGCGAAGGATGGCTGCTTGCAACGCGTGCGCTATGCGGGCGGGCCGGCGCATCAGCCCACGGCAGTGCGGGCGCATGCCAACGGCATTTTCGTCCAGTTCAGCGAACCGGTGGATCCGATTTGGGCAAAAAAGCTTGGCAACGCCCTGGTTATGGCGTGGAACTACCGTTATGGGCCGCAATACGGATCGCCCGAATTTCTGGTGAATCACCCGCAAACCAAGGGTCACGAAATTTGGAACGTCGAGGCGATCCATTGCCTGAGCGATCCGCGCCAGCTTTTTCTGGAGATTCCCACCCTTCAAAGGGCCAACCAGATTCAGTTGCACCTGGAACCCTGGCAGGGGGAAGCTCGTGATCTGTTCTTGACGGCGCATAACCTGCGGCCCGATTTCGAGGGCTTTGCCGGGTATCAAAAACGGCCGAAGACGCTGTTGCCTCATTCGATTGCGCAAGACATTCGCCTGTCGAAAAAGGCGGTGGCCAACCCCTGGAAGCATCCGCGCGCCGGGGCGCGCAAGATTACGGTGCAAGCGGGAGCCAATTTGAGTTTTTCTCCCAACTTCTTATCGGGAAAAGCAGGGGAGGTGATTGCGCTCGAATTCGCAAATCCCGATGCGGTGCCGCACAACTGGGCTCTCATCGCGCCCAACACACTGGCCCAATTTGGCGATGGCGTCAATCGTCAGATCGCCGATCCCGACGCATTCGCCCGCCAATACATCCCCGATCAGGCGCAGGTGGTGGCCTACACCGATGTGGTGCAGCCTCAAGATAAATTCACCATCTATTTCACCTTGCCCACGAAACCTGGCCGCTATCCGTTCGTATGCAGTTTCCCAGGTCACTGGATGGTGATGAACGGAGTGTTCGCAGTAAACCCTTAGCCCAGCGAATACCAAACAAGCAAATCAAAAGATTGCCAAAGCAAGCAATGATCTGCACTCATTGCATCTTGCCAAAATTGGCGTTTTTTTCTAGGAAATGAGAGTCAATGGGGCGTGAATTTGCTCCTCATGACCTCAAGGGCAAAATCATGACAGCGGGCTCTCTTGATAAGGCGACCAAGCCCGAATTGGAGGCGATGGGAAAGAAACTCGGCATCGCCTCGGCCGCCACCCTTTCCAAAAAAGACCTGATTACTCAGATTGAAAAATTGAAAGCGCAAAAAGTGGACAAGAAGGCGAAAGTCGAAGAAAAGCCAAAGGTTGCGGAAAAACCGGCGAAGGTTGACGAGAAGGCCAAGCCAGCCAAACCGGCTGCGGCACCCGCACCGGCCACCAGCGCAAGCAAGGTCAGTCCCGCCGCCCCGGCCGCGAAGCCCGCGGCTCCCGCGCCCGCCAAGCCTGGGAAATCGGCACCCGCCGCCGCGGCACCGGCTCCTGCGGCCGCACCCGCGAAAAGCGATAAGAAGGACAAGGCTGAAAAAGTAGAGAAAACAGAAAAATCAGAGAAGAGCGAATCAAAAGCGGCGGAAAAAGGCAGCCATCACGGCTCGCACAATGTCGAAAAAGCGCTTCCGAAGGCAGAAAAAGTCGATCACGAAGCGCACAAGCCCGTGGCGAAATCCGACCATAAAGAACACAAGGCCGATGCCAAGGGGGATCACAAGGGCGATTCCAAGGCCGAAATCAAACTGCCCGATGCGAAACAGGTCGAACCGAAACCGGTCGCCGACAGCATTTCGCTCGTGATCCGCGATTCCTACTGGCTTCACTGCCACTGGAATTTTGCGGAAAGGAGCCATCAGCAGGCGGAAATCGCTCTGGGCATGGACTGGGCAGGCGCCAAGCTGGTGCTGCGCTTGCTCGATAGCACCCGGGGCGATCACGGCCGTCAAGCAGGTCTGGTCGTGCGCGAAATCGCGTTGCCCAAATCGGCCTCGGGCTGGTACCTGGAAACGGGCGGGCCCGGCCGCAAGCTGCATGTCGAGGTGGGCTACAAAACGCTTGAAAATAAGTTCTTTTCGCTCGCCCAAACCTCGGGTATTGTCACCCCGCACCCTGGTTCGGTTCGCCCCAATCAGGAAGCGGGTGGGCTGCCGATCGATGGCGCGACCGCCCTGGCCGCCAGCCTCGGTTCGATCGCCATGAGCGGCGAGGCGCGCGGGTTCCTTGAAGAGCGGATGCGCAAGCCCATCTCTTCGACCCCCACGGCGGGAATTCCCGGCGGCAGCGGCACGGGCAAGCTCCAGCTCAATGTCGAAGTCGAGGTCCATGTGACGGGAACGACCGCTCCCAACGCCCGCGTGCTCGTGCGTGGCGAACCAGTGCGCCTCAAGCCCGAAGGCACCTTCTTCACCAAACTGAAGCTGGCCGATGGCCGGTTGATGTTGCCTGCCACCGCCGTTTCTTCCGATGGCCGCGAAGAAAAAAC
Organism: Gemmataceae bacterium; assembly: GCA_965226945.1. Lineage (GTDB taxonomy): Bacteria > Planctomycetota > Planctomycetia > Gemmatales > Gemmataceae > SYLG01. Next base: position 7,810,186 of record OZ245717.1, read on the forward strand.
GGTCATCCTTGTGATCGAGCGTCACACCCGCTACCTCGATCCTTCCGACCGCGATGTGCCCGAAGAATAAGAGACGCGAATCAAACATCGCGCAGTGTGGGAGAATCGAAGGGTAGAATCTTGACGGACTCGACCTCCTCTTCGGTTCTCTCTTCTGTCGAATCAGGGAATCGGGCCCAGGGATTCGCCATGGACCGACGAGCGTTTTTGCAGCCTGGTTCGCTGGCGAAGTCGTTCCCCGCACCGGGAGAAGATTTCTCCGATGAAACGGATGCGGTCCGTTCCGATCAAGGTCCCACCGGCCAAGACGAATCGGCGGCTCCCCAGCTTTTGCGATTCTCGCAAAAGGCCATGGGAACGATTTTTGAATGGGTTTTTCCCTACGGCGTGGCCGACGCCTCGCGCCTTGCCGTCGATGCCTTCGCTTTGATCGAGCGCCTTGAAGAACTGCTTTCGATCTACCGCGCCGATTCCGAAGTCAGCCGCCTGAACGCCACCGGCCACCTGCCGGACGGTAGCCGGGTCTCCCAGCCGCTTTGGGAGCTGATCACGCAATCGAAAGCTCTTTTCGACCTGACCGAAGGCGCGTTCGATCCTGCCTGCGGCGCCCTCATCAAAAGTTGGGGCTTCTTCAAAGGGCCGTTCCGGGTTCCCCCTGAGGAGGAAATGGCCTCGCTGCTCGGCGCGGGAGGAATGAAACAGGTCGAGCTTCTTGCGCGCTCGCAAAGGATTTTTCACCGGACGGACGGCGTTGAATGGAACTTCGGCGCGATCGGTAAGGGGTATGCGATCGATTGCGTGGCCCGTTGGCTGCAATCTCGCGCCGGACTCGAGTCATTTCTGCTTCACAGCGGCCGAAGCTCCATATACGCTAAAGGGAGAAGCCCGGCGGAAGAGTCAGGCTGGGTGATTCAGGTGAATCATCCGATCTCTGACGGCCCGCTGGCGAATGTGCGCTTGCAAGAGGGAGCCTTGGCGACCTCCGCGGCGACCTTTCGCAAATTCGAGCATCAGGGCAAGACCTATGGTCATGTCCTCGATCCTCGGATCGGGTGCCCGAGTAACGCCTTGCTCTCGGCGACCGCCCACGCTCCTCAGTCGGCGATGGCCGACGCGCTTTCGACCGCGGTGTTCGTCGCGGGAGCGGAGCTTGCCGAACGGCTTTGCCAGGACGATCCTCGCCTCGGTTTCCTCCTGCTTGGAACCGAGGAAAACGCCCCTTACCGGGTGGTGGGCAAAATGAGGGATCTGGTTTTGGACGGTTAAGCGGTCCGCCGCGGACGATCGCGAGTCGATCCATGGTTTTGGGTCGCCGACCGATCCATAATAGTAAGCAATAGTAGGACGCGAAAGCGCGCCACAATGAAAGGGACGCCGCCGCCACTCCAGGACAGAGAGGGGCGAGGCGAATTGGAAGGTCACTCTCCCATGATTCGAATTTCGACCTGGGCTGCGATTTTGCTCGTTGTGCTGCGGCTGGTCATCGGCTGGCACTTTTTTGTCGAAGGGTTCCTCAAGGTCAAATCCCGCTGGGTCGGCCCGAGCGAAATCTCGAAACCCTTTTCCAGCGAAGGCTACTTCCGCGAAGCGACCGGCCCCTTCGGCCCCTATGTGCGGTTGATGGTGGCCAATCCCGACGCGATCGTCGAATCGTTCAAGGAGATCCAGGTTCCCGCGAAAGGCGTCGCGCTCCCGGTTGGGGTCAAAGCGCCGGGTAAAGTCCACGAAGAGTGGACCGAACTGGTTAATCGCTATGACAATCACTTTCGCTTGAGCCCCGATCAAAAAGCCGCGGCGGAGAAGAAAGTCGCCGAATCGGAAACCGACCTCATCAAGTGGCTGCTGGAACGCCATGAATTCAAAACGACTTACCCCAGCGGCGCGGTCGAGAAAACGATGACCGTGCCGGAGCGCGTGGACGAATATTTCGCCGCCAAGGCCAAGATCGAGGATGTCGCCCAGGTCAATTTCTCGATGGGCAAGGAAGTCGAGAAGGCGAAGTGGGTTCTTGCCCGCGCCAACGCTAATGCCATGCGGGCAGATCTGCTCTCCGAGTACAACCAAAAAACCGCGGCGCTCAAATCAGCGCTCGATGGCCTGCTCACCGACGAGCAAAAGGCCTCGGGCTCGCTTCCCCCCAAGATGGACATGCTTTACTGGTCCGACCTCGCGACCTCCTATTGCCTGCTATTTGCCGGCATGGGGATGCTTGCCGGCTGCCTGACCCGCTGGGCTTGCCTGGGTGCGGCACTCTTCCTGGGCTTCACCTATGCGCTGCAACCCTCGTTCCCCTGGCTGCCTTCGCCCCCGCAAAACGAAGGCAACTACATCTACGTCAACAAGAATGTCATCGAAATGATGGCCCTGCTCGTGTTGGCCGCCTTGCCGACCGGCAACTGGTTCGGCGTCGATTCCCTGATTGGCTGGGCCCTGGGCTGGGACAAACGTCCTCAAGAATCCCGCGTTTCGTAAACGCGCCAACAATCACCGCTTTTCTAGTTTTATTTGTCCTTTGGTTTCCTGAATTTTCTGATCTTTTTTTCGACTTGAGATGTTGCAGTCAGGCGATTGGGTCCTTCCGCATTGAAAAGCTCTTTCGCCGCGAACGCACACTCGAACGCTTTTAAGGGAGGTGGATGATGGCGCTGGATTTGAATGCCGACCAAAAAGAGCTTGGCCGCACCAACGCGAACATTGTGATGAACGACCTGTCCCGCCGCGGTTTCATGAAAAGCCTGGCGGCAGGCGCCGGAGGCGCGGCCGTCGTCAGCGCCGCCTCCTACTTCGGCTACACGGGTTTTGGCGGCAAGCCGGTGCGCGCTGGGCTGATTGGCGCGGGCGACGAGGGCGGCGTGCTCGTTGGCGAGCATAACCCCGAATTCCTGCAATTCGTAGCCGCGGCCGACATTCGCCCCTCGAACCAAAAGCGCATCATCGACGGCGATCCCAAGGTGCCCTTGCGCAAGGGGTTCAAAAAGGTCTACGGCGAACTCGAAGCCTCCAAGATCAAAATCACTGATAAGTACGAAGAGATCCTGGCCGATCCCTCGATCGAAGCGGTGGTCATTGCGCTGCCTTTGCATCTGCATGCGCCCGTCGCCATCAAGGCAATGGAAGCAGGCAAGCATGTGCTTTGCGAAAAGCTGATGGCCTGGAATATCCGCCAGTGCAAGAAGATGATCGAGGTGGCGAAAAAGACGAATCGAATCTTATCGATCGGCCATCAGCGCCATTACAGCATGCTCTATGCGCACGCCTCCGAAGTGATCAAGTCGGGCATCCTGGGCGACATCAAGTACATCCGCGCCCTCTGGCATCGCAACAACACCTGGCCCTTTGAATACGACCCCGCCAAGGACCCCGCCCTGGCCAAGGGAGTGGAACAGCCCGTCTACCGCGACGGCTGGTACAACCCAATCTACCAGGCCGACTACGACCTGCTCAACGACCCCAAAAAGCTCAAGGAATTCGGCTACAAATCGGTCGAAGAACTGATCCGCTGGCGTCTGTACAACGCCACGGGCGGCGGCCTCATGGCCGAACTGGGCAGCCATCAGCTCGATGCTTGCTCCATCTTCCTGGGCAAGGTCCACCCGCTGGTCGTCTCGGGCACCGGTACGAAGTCGTTCTACGGCAAGGGCCGCAACGACCGCGACAGCGATGATCATGTTTTTGTCACTTACGAATTCCCCGGCAATAACTACTACCAGAAAGACGATGCCGGCAAAACAATCGTGCGCGAAGGCAAGCCGTTGATCAAGGACAAGGACGATGTGGTCGTCGTCAACTACTCGTCGATCAGCACGAACCAGTTCGAGCCTTATGGCGAATGCGTGACCGGCAGCCGCGGCACGATGCTCGTCGAAAGCGAACAAAACCTGATGCTCTTCAATGAAAGAAACCCGGCAGGCAAGGGCGGGGCGCCCAAGACGACCGTGGTCTCTGTCACAGGCGCCGAAAAGGGTAAGCCAGCTCTGGAAGCCTCGTCCACCTGGGGTCCAGCCTCCGCCGCGCCTGCGGGCGCAGCCGCAGCAGGGCCCGCAGGAACGACTGGCGGACCAGTGAGCCGTGGCTACCGCGAAGAGATGGAAGATTTCGCCTTCTGCATCCGCAACTGGGGCAAGGACGGCTACAAGGCCGGCCTGCGCCTGCCGCGCTGCCACGGCAGCGTCGCCATGGCCGACGCCATCGTCGCCCTGACGGCCAACCTCGCCATGAAGCGCCGCGCCCGCATCGAATTCGATGAGCGCTGGTTCGAACCGGGCAGCTCCGAAGTGCCTGATGCCGACATGAAGGGGCGCTTTGATGATGAGATTTTTAAGGCCTAGGAACTAGGCGAAACGAAACAGAATTGTAAAGCCCGGCGAAATTCGCCGGGCTTTTTTATTAGAAGATTGGCCGCCGGGACTCGTAGAATTTTTTCCTTTGCACTTGACGAATCCTCATAACCGCGGACGATGGTGGCGAGAAAGGCCTTCGAAGAGACCTCGCGAATATTTTGAAAGACCAGAAGGACTTTCCCAGCACCCGTCGAAATCAATTCCTAGCGCGCAAGATCATCGCATGTTTCGAATCAACTCTACCATTTGAGCTTCGGAATTCGATACCACTGCCGACTTCTTTGCCGTGCATGGCAGCTCAATCTCGAATGTCGAGGTCAACGCATCATCGCAGCCGGTCCAGCCAGACCATGGCTGGTGGGTCCTGGGAAACGTTAAAAGGAGGAGGACCTTCTCCCAAGTTAGCATTTTGAATCATCGATAAACCATATCTTAAAGATCTCTTGCAAGGGCTCGTTCTCGATGCCAATTTATGCCGAATGGGTCGGAAGTGACAGGTGAAGAATTTCACCGCACCTTTTTTCTGTCGCCGGGGTTCAAACGGATAGGCACAGGTTTCCCTCTGGATTCTTCATTAGGTTGCGCCCATGAAAATTCTGGTGACCGAAGACGATCCCCTCATCCGTCGCGCGCTTCGCGACTTGCTCGAAGTCCAGGGCTACGAACTCCTTTTTGCCGCAAACATGAGGGAAGGCGTCGACTTATTGAGCAAGGAGCCCGAGCTGGTTCTTTGCGATCTCGCGATGCACAATCACGACGGCTTTGAACTGATCGCAGCCCTTCGCGCCAAGGCCGATTTTCAGGCCTTGCCGATCATCGTCCTGTCCACGAAGTCGGGCCGGGCCGAACTGCACCGCGCCATGGAGAGCGGAGCTGACGATTTCGTAAGCAAGCCACTGCAATCGGCCGAGTTGATGAAGGCGATCAAGACCCAAATCGCCCGCTCGAAACGCTTCGTGGAGCCACTCGATGCGTTCAAGGATTTCGCGGCAGAGGGAGGCTTCACGCCGCTGTCGGAGGAAGCCCTCGAACATTTACTTCAAATTCAGAGGGGCGCCGACCTCTTGCTTTCCCGAGCCGAGCAACGTCCCACGTGGGATGTGAAGGATATCGCCGCCAGGATCAAATTCCGAACGCAATTGCTTCATGGCATGATCCATCGACTGATCAGGCACATGCAGGTCAAACAACCATCCCGTCCGAGCGCAACGCAATCAAACCGATCGTGCGAAAAAGCCAAATTCTCAGACAGCGCTTGCTAGGTCGCCAACAACCCAGTCCAGAGGGTAACCCTCTGATAACTGCCAAGAAATTTGTTGGGGACAAGACGGTTTTGTTTCCGTGTTGGCCACTGATTGCTTGGAGGAAGGTCCGCGCCTTCAGGGTCTACTGGCATCATAACCGCCGCAGTCGTTATCCGTGCAATCCTTCGATTTCGCGCTTGCCTGACCGTTGCCGGTTCGACGTGGACCCATTCGTTTTAAGGGGGGCAGCTCGTAAGAAACGGTCTTCCGTGGCGGATCGCAGCAATTTCCTCCCTTTGCCTCGCGGGATCCTCAATGCCTGCGGCGGCCGATTCCATTGCCGAATCGATGTCTTATGCCATGGAAGCCCCCGGCAAGCAGTTTGTGTTCGTTATGATTCCTCCCATCTCGCTCGAACGAGAAATGGCCTCATGGAATGAAGAGACGGCGGCAAAAATCAAGGAGATCCGGCGCAGCTACCCTCGTAGCGGAATGTACCGTACCGACGGCTCGAAGGAACCGATCTGGACGGTGGACTGGTATGCCGACGTCGTTGATGTGACCGCCGATGGAGACCATGTAGTTCGCCATGGCCCCTGGGCCGAGTTCAATGATGACCGAAGGCCGGATCTTTCATTCGAAGCAGTGAGTTTTTTTGCAAGGGGCCAATTGCTGCGCACTTACGCGGTGCGCGAACTTGTTGATAACCCCGCGAGTCTATCACGGTCGGTTTCTCATTACTGGTGGGAACGGACCGGTCGAATCAGCGGTCCGTGGGAATACACGATGCAAACCGGTGATGGGAATCGATTCGTCTTTGATGTGCGGACTGGCGAAATTGTCTCGCAGCAGCGCATGGCACTGGTATCCTGGGCGTTATGGCGCCTGCTTCCTGGCGCTTTCCTACTCGCAGTATGCGTTGCATTCGCCCGCCTGATCCACTCTTTCTGCTCGGCGCGAGGCCCTGCGGCCCCCAAAAAGACCCACGTGCTTTCTTGAGCAGACGGAGAAGCGCAATCAAATGCTTTCTTCAATCGGCCGATGAACCTATGTTTTTAATCCATAAAATTTCTGCGCATTGAGCTTAAAATAATTCGCCGCGGCATCTTTGCCGCGGAAGTCGAAATAGGCTTTCACGATCGCGAATTGATCTCCATACGATCCCCCTTTCTCGCAGACAGGCCAGTCGCTGCCGTAAAGGAGGCGCTTGTCGCCGAACTGCGTCCAGCAATGGTTGAGAATCGGCAGGTATTCGTACAGCTCGCGTGGCGCATGGCCAAACTCCTTGTCGGAAAGGCGGGTCTGCTCCGTCAGCGCCGAAATCTTGATCGACACATTCGGTCGCTCCGCCACCGTCTTGATGCTTTCGAGCCATTCCTTGCTCAGATGCTGTGCGTCGCCGGCCAGGCCGACATGGTCGATCATGATTTTCAGAGTGGGAAACTGCCTGGCGATTTTGGCCGCCTGCAAGTGCAGGGAAGGGCCGCCGTTGAGTTCGAGCACCATTTGGTGATCAGCCAAGCTTTTCGCTCGCGCGAGAAACGTCTCGTTGGCGACATCGGCGGGCACCTTGTCGCCGCGCCAGCGGATGCCGCGAAAAAGCGGGTTCTTGGTAAAGCGTTTCAGGTGCTCGGGAAACCGATCATCGGCAGGGTCGAGATTCCCGATGAGACCAGCGATCGATCGGTCCTTTTCGGCCAGATCCAAAATCCATTGATTGTCCTCAAGCCAGGGGCTCGCCTCGACCACAACCGTCTGCGTGACGCCAAAGGGCCGCGCCACGGTCTTCCAGTCGGCGGGATAGACCGGCCGGTAGAGCGTGCTTCCCTTGGTGGGCCAGGGCACTCCCTCTTTGCGCGTCGGATCGTAGAAGTGGGTGTGGGTGTCGATGATCCCATCCGCTGCCGGTTCGGGCGCCGGTCGAGCCTCGGTTTTCGGTGACTGCGCCAAGACCTTGGAAACGGCCAAAATGCGTCCTACGGCGAATGCCCCGGCCGCCTTGCCAAACATCCTGCGGTTCATGCGAGAGGATCCTCCTAAAAGTCTGAATTCGAGGGAAAAGGCGGCCCCAAACACACCGCGCCACGGGAGCCGACTCCCTTCTCCCTCAACTTGCTCTAGCTACGGGCTCAAAAAACGCAAATGACGGCCCGAAATCGCTGTGCTTTTTTTGCACACCCTGAGCCATTTTTGCACACGATCCGCGAGTCTTCCGCGCTGTTCAGGGCGCGCCATGGAAAACAGGCCCAAATGCCTTGATTTCCCGCGCTAGATAACCAATCCTCATCTCCGTTCCCAGGGCGGTCCTCGTTAAATTTCCATCATAATGAATTCGCCATCCAGGCCCGGTTTGACATCATTCGCGCAAAGGTACTAAACTTAAATAACTGACTGGTCAGTTAGGTCCTTCCCGGGTTTTCCTCCACACCCCATGGGCGCCTCCGATGAGTCGAATCCTTCCTTCCTTCGTTTCTCTGATTCGTTTCTTCGCCCCTTACCTTCCCTCGCGGCAACCACTGCGGTTGATCCCGCGCTTTGTGGCGGCTGGTGTCTTGGGCGCTGGTGCCGTCTCTTTGGTGGGGCTTGCCGGATGCGAGAAGAAGCCGCCCGAGCTCGCTCCCACCAAGCCACCCGAAGTGCTCGTGGCCAAGGCGTTTCGCCAGGAAATCCAGGATTTCGAAGATTTCACCGGCCGCACCGAAGCCTACCAGATGACGGAAATTCGGGCGCGCGTTTCCGGCTACCTGGAAGGGGTGCACTTCAAGGACGGCGCCGATGTCCAGGAGGGCACCGTCGTCGCCGAGATCGACCCCCGCATCTACCAGGCCACTGTCAACAAGATGTCGGCAAGCGTTCTGCAGGCCGAAGCCCACCTCAAGCGCCTCACCTCCGAAATGAAGCGGGCCGAACGGCTCGCTTCCCTAAAAACGATCACGCAGGAGGAATACGAGAAGGCCGCGGGCGACCGCAGCGAAGCGCTCGCCCAGGTCGAAGGCGCCAAGGCCGAATTGGCGCTGGCCAATCTTAACTTGACCTTCAGCAAGGTCACTGCACCGCAAACCGGCCGCATCGGCCGGCGCATGGTCGATCCGGGCAACCTGATCAAGGCGGACGACACCATCCTGGCCACAATCGTCACGCTCGACCCCATCTATGCCTCGTTCGACATCGACGAGCGCACCCTCTTGCGCCTGCGGCGCCTGGTGCGCGAGGGGAAGATGAAATCGGCCCGCGAAAACGAGGTCACGGTTCAAGTCGGCCTCGCCGATGAAGAAGGCTTCTCCATGGAAGGGATCATCGACTTCGTCGACATCACCCTGCACCCCGGCACCGGCGCCCTGCGCGTGCGGGCCATCATGAAAAATCCCAAAAAGATTCTCTCGCCCGGGCTATTCGTGCGCATCCGCTTGCCCGTCGGCAATCCTCACGATGGCTGGATGATTCCTGAAGAAGCGATGGGCACCGATCAAGGAAACAAGATCATTTATGTCTTAAACGACAAGGACGAGGTGATCTCGCGCCGGGTGAAGCAAGGCGTGCTCCAAGGCGTCAACCGGGAAATCGTCGAGGGCCTTGGCCCCGAGGAGCGCGTGATCGTCTCGGGCATTCAAAGGGTTCGTCCCGGAGTGAAGGTGACTCCGCGCAATGCACCCGATCAACCCCAAGGCAACTATGACCTGAAGGACAAGGCCAAGGCGGAAGGAACCGCGAAAACAGAAACGCCGACGAGTACCGAACCCCCTGGCAACGATGCAGCCAAGGGCAAGGAGAGTACCAGCACCAAGAATGCCGACGGGGCAGGCAAGGGCACCACGTCGGCCTCGAAGGAGGGGAATGCTCCTGCTAGCGGCAAGGAGGCAGCAGTGCCCGCCAAAACCAACCCCGCCGAACCGGCCAAGAACAAGGGAGCTTCGAAAACCGAAAAACTGGCGCCCATCAGCACCGGGGATCGGCCCAAGGGCTCCGGCAGAACCCCGAACATGGGAGCCTCGTATAAGCGTGGCTTCTCGCCCTGACCCAAACCGGCCGCCCCGGGCGCTCGTTAAACACTCCCTACTCGCCCTGTTTATCCCGCTGATCCCGCCGCCAAACGGCCAACGAAACAGAGGCTTCTGCCCTCATTGAGCATTACTGATTCTCAAGGCCACGAGGCCCCTTGCAGGTAAGCCCCCATGCTGGCACGGTTTTTTATCGATCGGCCGATCTTCGCCATGGTGATCTCCATCCTGATCACCCTGGCGGGCGCCATTTCCTTTTACACCTTGCCGATCGCCCAGTACCCGATCATCACCCCGCCCACCGTTCAGGTGGACTGCAACTATCCCGGCGCCAGCGCCCAGGTCGTGGCCGAATCGGTCGCCGCGCCGATTGAGCAATTCGTCAACGGCGTCGAAGACATGCTCTATATGTCGTCGCAATGCACCAGCGACGGCTCTTACACTCTGACCATCACCTTCCGTTTGGGAAAAAACCTCAACCTGGCCCAAATTCTGGTGCAGAATCGGCTCAACCTCGCCTTGCCATCCCTTCCCGATGTGGTCAAACAAACCGGCGTCACCACGCGCAAACGCTCGCCCGACATGCTCCTCACGGTTAGCTTGAATTCTCCTTCGCGCAAATACGACCAGCTTTACCTGAGCAACTACGCGGTCATGCGTTTGAAGGAAGAGCTGGCCAGGTTGCCGGGCGTCAGCGATGTCACGATCTTTGGCCAGCGCGACTACAGCATGCGGATCTGGGTCGACCCTGAACGACTCGCTTCGCGCAACCTGAACGCCGCCGATGTTGTCAATGCGCTGCGCGAGCAAAACCTCTCGGTTGCCCTGGGACAAATTGGCCAGCCGCCCACGGCCAACCGGGAACCGATCCAGGTCAGTCTCAATTCGCTGGGCCGCCTCGTGTCGATCGAAGACTTTGAAGATGTCGCGCTCAAAACCAATCCTGGCGGCGGCGTCGTTCGCATTCGCGATGTGGCTCGAGTGGAACTGGGCGCCAAGCGGGAAGATGTCAACAACCGCTTCAACTCGAACCCGACCATCGGCCTGGCAATCTTCCAGTTGCCCGATTCCAACGCGCTGGAAACGGCCGACCTGGTCAAGGCCAAAATGGAGGAATTGAGCCCTGACTTTCCGGAGGGGATGCGCTACCAGATCGGTTACGATACGACCCCGTTCATCCGCGAATCGATCAACGAAGTCTTCAAGTCGCTGCGCGATTCGGTCATTCTCGTCGCCATCGTGGTGCTCGTCTTTTTGCAGAACTGGCGCTCGGCGCTCATTCCCCTTGTGGCGGTGCCCGTCGCCATTGTCGGCACCTTTGCCGTGATGGCCGCGGTCGGCTTTTCGCTCAATAACCTGACGCTTTTCGGCCTCGTGTTGGCCGTCGGCATTGTGGTCGATGATGCCATCGTCGTGGTCGAAGCCGTCGAACATCAGATCGAACTCGGCTTGAGTCCGCGCGATGCGACCATCCAGGCCATGAAGGATGTGTCGGGCCCGGTGATCGCCGTCGGCCTGGTGCTCACCGCGGTGTTCGTCCCGTGCGCCTTTATCTCCGGGATCATCGGCCAGTTCTTCCGCCAATTTGCCTTGACGATTGCCATCTCGACGTTGATTTCCGCATTCAACTCCTTGACGCTCAGTCCCGCCTTGGCGGCGATTTTGCTCAAGCCCAAAGGCGCCAGGCGCGACCCCCTGCAGTGGTTTCTCGATTTTTTCTTCGGCTGGTTTTTCCGGATCTTCAACTATTGCTTCAAGGCTTCCACCTCCGGCTATGTCGGCGTCGTGGCCTGGTGTTTGCGACTTGCTGCCTTCGTGCTATTCGTCTATGGCGGCCTGCTTGTCCTCACCTACTGGACTTATTTGCAGTTGCCCACCGGCTTCATCCCCTCCCAGGACAAGGGGTATCTGATCGCCTCGGTCCAGTTGCCCGACGCCGCCTCGTCGGCGCGCACCGACGAGGTGATCGCCAAAATGGAGAAGATCTGCCTGGCCACCAAGGGTATTCGTTACACGAACAGCGTTTCGGGCAACTCGTTCGTGCTCAGTGCCTACGGCTCGAACTTCGGTTCGATGTTCATCATCCTCGAACCGTTCCACGAGCGCACCGAACCCGGCACTTCGGGGGAAGAGATCCAGGCGATCTTGCGCCGCGAGTTCACCAAGCAGATTCCCGAAGCGATGTGCATGGTATTCGGACCTCCGGCAGTCTCGGGCCTGGGCCGGGCGGGCGGCTTCAAGATCATGATCAAGGACCGCGGCGATGTCGGCCCGCGCGTCTTGCAGGGCCAAACCGAAAACATGGTGGAAAAAGGTAATCAGCAACCCGGGCTGACAGGCCTGGCCACCTCGTTTCGCGCCAACGCGCCGCAACTATTCATCGATGTCGACCGCGAGGAGTGCTTGAAGCACGGCATCCAACTGGCCGATGTGTTCGCGACCTTGCAAGTCTATCTGGGTTCGCGCTATGTCAACGACTTCAACAAGTTTGGCCGCACCTGGCAAGTGGTCGTTCAGGCCGACTCGCGCTTTCGCAATGATCTCGACGACGTGAAGCGGCTGAAAGTGCGCAATCGCGAAGGAGTCATGGTGCCCATTGGCGCCCTGGCCACGATTCGCGAAGAGAATGGCGTCCAGTCGCTGACGCGCTACAACATGTATCCCGCCGCGTCGATCACCGGCAACCTGAAGCCCGGCGTGAGCACCGGCGAGGGGATGCGCATCATGCAATCCCTTTCCGATCGCGAGCTTCTGCCCGGCGCGATGTCGTACGAGTGGACCGAAATCAATTACCTCCAGCAGATCTCGGGCAACACCGGGCTAGCCGTACTCGGTCTGTCGATTGTGTTTGTTTTCCTGGTGCTCGCGGCGCTTTATGAAAGCTGGACCCTGCCTCTGGCGGTGATCCTGGTCGTGCCGATGTGCGTGCTGGGTTCGCTTGCAGGGGTCGCCTACATGAAGATGGACATCAACATCTTCACCCAGGTCGGCTTCGTCGTGCTCGTGGGGCTAGCGAGTAAGAACGCGATTCTGATCGTGGAATTCGCCAAGGCCAAAAGGGAAAGCGGGGTCGATCGCACCGAGGCGGCTTTGCAAGCCTGCCGGCTGCGGTTGCGCCCGATCTTGATGACTTCGTTTGCTTTCATTCTGGGCGTCGTGCCCCTGGTGGTCGCCGAGGGCGCGGGCAAGGAAATGCGCCGCGTGTTGGGCACCGCCGTCTTCAGCGGCATGCTCGGCGTGACCTTTTTCGGCATCTTCTTGACACCCGTTTTCTTCCTCGCCATTGACCGGATGGGGGTCGCCGTTGACAAGTCGATCGCCCGCATGATCGAACGGATCAAGGTCTGGCTCTTTGGCAACATCCCGGCCGTCTGGGTCAAAGGGAAGGTGGGTTCTCTCACGACGATGGTCAGCCGCACCTATTTGAAAAAGCTGCCTCCTCCTCCCAATGCGTCTTCGTTGGCAGAGAGAAGACAAAACAAAAGCGATAAAAGCTAGAAAAACGCCAAAAAAGGGCACGTAAAGGACGAAAGAAATGTTTTCGCGGTTTTTTATCGATCGGCCGATCTTCGCCGCGGTGCTCTCGATCGTGATCACCCTCGCCGGAGCGATCGCGGTCTTTCAGTTGCCCGTGGCTCAGTATCCGGAAATCACACCGCCGACGGTCGAAGTGTTTGCGATCTATCCAGGTGCCAACGCCCAGGTGGTCGCCGATACGATCGCGGCGCCCCTGGAGCAGCAGATCAATGGCGTCGAAGACATGCTCTATATGTCCTCGCAATGCGCCAACGACGGCAGCTACACCTTGACCGTTACCTTCAAATCGGGGGCCGATCTGAACCTCGCGCAGGTGCTCGTGCAAAACCGGGTCAACCTGGCCTCGCCGGTATTGCCCGACTTGGTCAAAAGACGCGGCGTGACGGTCAAAAAGAAGTCGCCCAGCGTGCTCATGATCATCAACCTCTTTTCCCCCGATACGAGCCGCGACAATCTCTATTTGAGCAACTACGCCACGATCCAGTTGCGCGACGAGCTTTCCCGTCTGCATGGGGTGGGCGACATCACCTTGCTCGGCCAGCGCGACTACAGCATGCGCATCTGGCTCGATCCGGAAAAGATGTCGGTGCGCCAACTCACCGCTTCGGATGTCGTGCGCGCCGTCGAGCAGCAGAACACCCAGGTGGCGGCCGGGCAGATCGGCCAACCTCCCGTCGAAAACAAGCAGGTCTTCCAGTACACGATGAACACGCTGGGCCGGCTGACCGACCCGGAACAGTTCGGCAAGATGATTCTGAAATCCGATGCCGATGGCCGCATCACCTCGCTTGCCGATGTCGCGCGCATCGAACTCGGCGCGCTCGGCTACGACCAGATCTGCAGGCTCGACGGCCAGCCGTCCGTCGCGCTGTCGATCTACCAGTTGCCCGGAACCAACGCGTTGGAAACCTCCAAACTGGTGCGCACCAAGATGGAGGAACTGCAAAGCCGCTTCCCCTCGGGTCTCGACTTCGCGATCGCCTACGACACGACCCCCTTCATTCAGGAATCGATCAACGAAGTGTTCGTCACCCTGCGCGACGCCGTCATCCTGGTCGCGGCCGTTGTATTGCTTTTTTTGCAAAACTGGCGTTCGACGATCATTCCGCTGGTTGCGGTGCCGGTCGCCGTCGTCGGCACCTTTGCCGTCATGGTGGCGGTCGGCTTCAGCCTGAACAACTTGACTTTGTTCGGATTGGTGCTGGCGATCGGCATCGTGGTCGACGATGCGATCGTGGTCGTCGAGGCGGTCGAACACCATATCGAACATGGCATGACGCCGCGCGATGCGACGATCCAGGCGATGGACGAAGTTTCCGGACCCGTGATCGCAGTCGGCCTGGTGCTTAGCGCCGTTTTCATTCCTTGCTTGTTCATCTCGGGCATCATCGGCCAGTTCTTCCGGCAGTTCGCCGTGACCATCGCCGTGTCGACCCTCATCTCGGCCTTTAACTCGCTGACGCTCAGTCCCGCCCTATCCGCGCTTTTGCTGCGGCCGCGAGCGGTCATGAAAAACCGGGCGATCCCTCCCGCGTTTTTGGGTTTGATCGTCGCGTGGGCCGCAGTGAGTTACCTGGTCCCGCTGATTCAACCTCACCTGGTTGCGCGCGGCTGGATTCTCGACGACTGGCAGCTATCGCTGTCGGTCGGACTCATCGGCATGGTGATCGGCTGGGTGTGCACCACGCCATTCAACGCCTTGCTCGACCTCTTGTTCTACGGTTTCAACATCGTCTTCAAGCAGATCACCAACGGCTACCTGGCCTCGGTGCGCATCATGCTTAAGGGCTGCATCGTCGGCCTCATTGTCTATGGCGGGCTGATCTATTTGACCTATCAAGCAATCGTGCAGACACCGGCCGGTTTCATCCCTGCTCAGGACAAGGGGTATCTGCTCGTCAATGCCCAGCTTCCCGACTCGGCATCGCTCGGCCGCTCTGAAGCGCTCATGAAAAAGATCGACGAAATCGTCAAACGAACAGACGGCGTGATGCACACCGTATCGCTCACCGGTCAATCGCTTCTGCTTGGAGCCAATGCGCCCAATTTCGGTTCGATGTACGTCATGCTCGACCGCTTCGAAAAACGCCGCTCGCATGAGTTGAGTTCCGAAGCGATCGCCAAGAAGTTGGAAAAGGAATTCCATGCCGAGCTTCCAGAAGCCCTGATCAACGTGCTGGGCGCCCCGCCGCTCGATGGCTTGGGCACCGCCGGCGGCTTCAAGATCATGATCGAGGATCGCGGCGATCAAGGGATGATCGCCTTGCAAAGGACTGCGGAAACCATCGCTCAGGCGAGCAAGGAAGTCCCTGAACTGGAGAATGTATTCAGCCACTTCCGCGCCGACACCCCCTGGCTTTACCTGGATATCGACCGCAAGGCAGCCCAAACGATGGGCATCAGCATGGGAGAGATTTCGAGCGCCTTGCAGGTCTATTTGGGGTCGCTTTACATCAACGACTTCAACCGCTTTGGCCGCACCTGGCAGGTGACAGTGCAGGGCGATTCGGAGTTTCGCCGCCGCATTGATGATCTCAGGCGGCTAAAAGTGCGCAATTTTGAAGGAAACATGATTTCGATGGGGGCCATCACCCGGGTCAAGGAAGCGGCCGGTCCGGTGCTTATCGCCCGCTACAACCTCTATCCCTCCGCGGCGATCAACGTCACCCCCGGACCCAAAACGAGTTCGGGCCAGGCGATCGACGCGATGGAAGCGCTGACGCGGCAAAACCTGGCCAGTTCGATGCGGCTTGAATGGACCGAGCTGGCCCTTTTGCAGCTCCAGGTGGGCAACACCGCAATGTGGGCCTTCTGCCTGGCGGTCGTGCTCGTCTTCCTGGTGCTTGCCGCCCAGTACGAAAGCTGGTCGCTCCCATTGGCGGTGATCCTGGTCGTGCCGATCTGTCTTTTGTGCGCCGTCGCCGGCGTGAGCATCGCCGGCATGGACATCAACATCTTTACGCAGATCGGTTTCGTCGTGCTCGTCGGCCTGGCGAGCAAGAACGCCATCCTCATCGTCGAATTCGCCCGCTCGCGGCGGGTTTCCGGTTCCGATCGAATGCGCGCAACCTTGGAGGCGTGCCGGCTGCGTTTGCGGCCGATCATCATGACCTCGTTCGCGTTCATCCTGGGTGTCGTGCCCCTGGTGCTCGCCGAAGGGGCCGGCGCGGAGATGCGCCGCACGCTGGGTACGGCCGTCTTCAGCGGCATGTTGGGCGTGACGCTCTTCGGAATCTTTTTAACTCCCATTTTTTACTACGTGATCCAGTGGGCAGGAGATGTCGCTTCTCCCGAAGAACCCAAGGAACCACCACCGGTTTTCTCGCTGGCCAGTCAGGAAACGCGTTCCATGCAGGCGCTGACTCCGGGGAGTTCCCACCATGGATAAGTCCCGTCTGGCACAGAAGAAGAACGGGCGGCCCCATCACGAAATGGCGGCAATGCCGGAAAAGCCGCGCAAGACGCGTGCGCGCGACCCGATCGCCCGCGAAAAGCGCAGCAACAAGATCGTCGATGCCGCTTCGCGGATCTTTGCGCAGCTTGGCTACGCAGCGACCGAAATGGACCGCGTGGCGCTGGAGCTGGGTTTATCGAAGGGGACGCTTTACCTTTATTTCGAAAATAAAGAGGCGTTGTTTCTGGCCTGCGTCGACAAGGGGATGACCGAATGGACCAAGGCCGTGCGCCAGGCGATGGAGACCGCGACCGATCCCTTTGAGAAGATCATGCGCGCCTTCCGGGCTTATCTGCTCTTCTTTGAAGAACACCCTTACCGGATCGAATTGTTGATTCAGGAACGGGCCAATTTCAAGGACCGCACGACCCAGACCTATTTCGAACACCGCGCCAATAATCGCGCCTTCTGGAAGGAGATTTATCAGGGGCTGATCGATTCGGGCCGGGTCACCGTCGAAATGCCCCTGGATCATTTCCTCGACCTGGTGGGGAACTTGCTTTATGGAACGATGTTCACGAAGCGCTACTGGGGACGCTCGATCTCGATCGAACAACAGACGTCGAACCTGCTTGAGTTTGTGTTTCAGGGGGTGATTGCGCCCAAGGATCAGAAGATTTGGAAGACGGTGTTGAAGCGGATGAATGATGCGGAAGCGGCGAAGGGGATAGTGAGCAAAAAGACAGGGTGAGTTCGGAAACCGAAGCGGTTAGATGAAGCGATGCGATTTGATCTGTTGTTGGGTGAGATGATTGGATTGACGAATGCTTGGGTCCGGCTGGAGCGTGAGATTTCTCCCTGTTGATGGCTCAGAACCGACGGGCTGACGCCTGCCGCTCACCTCGATTGCGATGATTGTTACGATGCTGCAGGGTGCTCGCTTCACTCTCTTGCATGGATTGCGAAACCGCCTTCCCCCAGCTGCCTTCGGAAATCCCCTGATACTCCTCTTGCGAAACGCGGTAAGACCTGGCGCGTGCAAATCTCCCATTCACCGCTCCTTCACTTTTGGCGGACTTTGGGTTGCCTCATTCCCCCCTGTATGCGACAATAGAAAGTGTTGACCCCGCCTGTTCGGATCCCACCCGACCCGTTTTGGTTTCTCCACGCGCGATTATCAGCCTGCCCCACGCGTTTACCAGTTAACGGACACGAAATGAATTTCCTTAACTTCTTTCAGCTATTGGGCTTCAGGCGTGGCGTCCGTTATGGGGCGCTTGGGTCTTTGCTCGCGATTTTTTTGCCGGCGGTGGGAGCGAATGCGGCCGATCACAAAGTCAGTTTCGCCAACGATGTCGTTCCCATTTTGACCCGGGCCGGTTGCAATATGGGGGTCTGCCATGCCAAGGCAGGCGGCGGGCAGAATGGGTTTCAATTGTCGCTTCTCGGCTTTGAACCGGCCGAGGATTACGAACACCTCGTCATGGAGGGCAGGGGTCGGCGCCTATCGGTGGCTAGCCCGGAACAAAGTCTGCTTCTTTTGAAGGCTTCGGCCCAGATGCCGCACCGTGGCGGCATGCGCCTGGCCAAGGGTTCCGCCGCCTACGAAACCATCCGCACCTGGATCAGCCAGGGGATGCCCAAGGACGAACCGACAAGCGCGAAACTGACCCGCCTGGAACTGGCACCCAAAAAAGGAACCTTGAAGCCCAAGCAGGAACTGCAGCTCAAGGCGCTGGCCCGATTTTCCGATGGCAGCGTGCGCGATGTCACGGCTCAGGCGCTCTTTGAATCCAACGACAAGGCGATGGCCGAAGTCACGCCCGAAGGCCTCGTCAAAGCGCTCGACATTCCGGGCAAGGTTTCCGTCATGGTCCGCTACCAGGACCACGTCAATGTCTTCAGCGCTGCCATTCCCCTTGGCGCACCCGTCGGCACTCTGCCGGCAGCCAACAACTTTGTCGACGACGCCGTCTTCGCCAATTTGAAAGAGCTGGGAATTCCTCCTTCGGCGGGCTGCGACGACGCCACCTTCCTACGCCGGGTGACGCTCGACATCGCCGGCAGGCTGCCCACCGACGAAGAGGCCAAGGCGTTTTTCGCCAACCCCGCCAAGGATCGCCGAGATCAGTGGATCGACGAACTGTTGCGCAGTCCCGACTACGCCGACTTCTTCGCGCTCAAGTGGACCGCCGTCTTGAAAAACCGCCGCGACGACACGAGCGACATCGTCTCGAACTTCGCGTTTCATGCCTGGGTGCGCGACAGCCTGCTTGCGAACAAACCCTACGACCAGTTTGTGCGTGAATTGCTTGCCGCGACTGGTACCGTCATCGGCAATCCGCCCGTCGCCTGGTACAAGCGGGTCAAGGAGCCAAAGGACCAGATCGAAGATGTGGCCCAGCTCTTCCTGGGAGTGCGCATGCAATGCGCCCAGTGCCACCATCACCCGTTTGAACGCTGGAGCCAGGACGATTACTACGCGCTGGCCGCGTTCTTTTCTCAAGTGGGCCGCAAGCCATCCGATACGCGCGGCGAAGACCTGATCTTCCACAAGCGCGGCATGGCCGCATCGAAAAATATCAAATCGGGCATTCCGGTGAAACCGGGCGCCCTCGGCGATCCGGTCGCTGCGATCGCCCCCGACGAAGACCCCCGTCTGCGCCTCGCCGACTGGATGAAAGATCCGCAAAATCCCTTTTTCGCCAAGGCGCTCGTCAACCGCTACTGGAAGCACTTCT
The DNA here is from genome assembly GCA_965226945.1 of Gemmataceae bacterium. Taxonomy (GTDB): domain Bacteria; phylum Planctomycetota; class Planctomycetia; order Gemmatales; family Gemmataceae; genus SYLG01. The sequence goes on from OZ245717.1 coordinate 7,829,440, forward strand.
TTCAGCGCGGACTGATCGAGCCTGAGGACGACATCCGCGAATCGAATCCGCCTTCCAACCCCGAACTGCTGGCGGCTCTGGAAAAGAAGTTCATCCAGAGCGGCTTTGATCTCAAGGATCTGGTGCGCACGATCACTCGCTCCCGCGCCTATCAACTCAGCTCGATTCCCAATCAGCAAAATGGCGGCGACCGGCAAAATTACTCGCGCTATTATCCCCGCAGGTTGGCGGCCGAAGTCATGCTCGACGCGATCGATCAGTTGGCCGGCACCCAGACCGATTTCGCCAACCTACCCGCCGGCACCCGTGCGGTGGCACTTCCCGACAATAGCTACAACAACTCCTCTCCCTTCCTGCGGGTTTTTGGCCGGCCCGAAGGGGAAAGCGTTTGCGAATGCGAACGGGTCCAATCGTCGAGTCTGGCGCAAAGCCTGCACCTACTCAACGCCTCGGACATTCGCGGCAAACTGGCCAGCGCCACCGGCCGCGCGGAAAAATTCGCCCAGGACAAACGCCCCGCGCAAGAGAAGATCAAAGACCTTTATCTTGTGGCCTTCGCCCGAGCGCCCAAGGCAGATGAACTGAAGACGGCACTGGCCTACCTTGCCGAACCACAGGCGACCGGTCAGACTGCCGATCCAAACAAGGCGACCCGGGAGCAGTATCAAGACCTGCTCTGGGCATTGATGAACACCAAAGAATTCCTCTTTAACCACTAAACTCACCAAGGAATGGCGCCGTGACCTTCTCCCACCGGATCTATGCCTGCCTTGCCGCCGGCGTGCTTGCCTTGATTGGCGCATCGCCCGGCTTGACCCAGTCGGTCGGTTTGCCTGCGCCCAGGCTGCTCACAACCATGCCCATGGGAGGCAAGGTTGGGTCGGAAATCGAAATCGCGATCAGCGGCGAGCACCTTGATGGGGCGACGGATCTCGTTTTCTCCGACAAGCGCATTCAGGCCAAATTCAAACTCGACGCCTCGGGCGCGAGGGTAGCGGATCGCTACCTCGTTCGCATTGGTGCCGATTGCCCGCCTGGACTTTACGAAGCCCGCGTGATGACGCGGCTGGGCATCTCTTCGTCGCGCATCTTTGCCGTCGGCACGCTTGCGGAAAAAAGCGTTGACCCAGCCAAGCCGAACCGCACCCTCGCAACCGCCTTCGACTTGCCCCTCAACTCGGTCTGCAACGGCGTCATCTCCGAACGGGCGATCGACCATTTCCGCTTTACCGCCAAGAAAGGGCAGAGGATCGTGGTCGACTGCGCCACACGCGGCATCGATTCGAAACTCAATGCCACGGTGATTGTCGCCGATGCGGCGGGCCGGGATCTGCTCGTGGAACGCCGCGGCGGCGTGCTCGATTTCCAGCCGCCCAAGGACGGGAAATATGTGATCAAAATCCACGAGCTCACCTTCAAGGGCGGACCAGCGTTCTACTACCGTCTTGGCCTTTGGGAACAGCCCGCCGGGACGCCCATCGTGCGTCAGGCATCCACCCAACCAGTCAACGCTTTTTCCTGGCCGCCGGTCGGCGTGGCCGCCCAGGCCAAAGCCCCCGAAGTCGAACCGAATAACGACGGGGCCCATGCTCAGAAGATCTCCTTGCCTTGCGACATTTCCGGCCGGTTCTATCCCGCGGCCGATGTCGACTTCTTTGAATTCGAAGCCAAAAAAGGAGAGCCATGGTGGATTGAAGTGGTCTCTGAACGGTCGGGACGGGCAACCGACCCCTCGATTCTGGTGCAGCAGGTCGTCAAGGGTCCCATGGACGCCGCCGAGAAGCTGACCGATGTCGTCGAACTGACCGATCTTCCCAGTCCGGTGAAGGTTTCGAGCAACGGCTACGCCTATGACGGCCCGCCCTACAACCCAGGCACCTCGGACATTCTTGGCAAATTGTCCGTACCGCAAGATGGGCTCTATCGACTGCGAATGACCGACCTTTTCGGCGGCACTCGCAGCGACTCGAACAATACTTACCGGCTGATCATCCGACGCGCGGCGCCCGATTTCGCGCTGGTGGCCTGGGCCATGCACATGGAGCTACGCAACGGCGATCGCAATGCACTGTCCAAGCCCATTTCGCTGCGAGGCGGCGCGACCATGGCGCTTGAGGTGATCGCTTGCAGGCGCGATGGCTTCAATGGAGATATCGAGCTTGCCATGGAAGACCTGCCGGCGGGAGTGAGCGCCAAGGGATTGAAAATCCCCGCGGGCCAGTCGCGCGGTATGATGCTCATTACTGCCAAGCAAGATGCGCCCAAGGGCTATGCCAATGCCAAATTCGTGGGCCGTGCGACCATAGATGGGAAACCCGTAACCCGGCCTTGCCGGCTGGCCTCGATGGCCTGGCCGATCCCCGATTCTTGGGGCGAGATTCCCAGTCCCCGCTTGCTTGCCGATGTGCCGGTATCGGTCAGCGGCGAAGATCTGGCGCCATTAACGCTGACTGCCAAGGCGAGCGTCTTTGAAGCAAAGGCCGGGGAAAAGGTCACGATTCCCCTGGTTCATAAGCAACGCAGCGAGTTTTCCGGCGACAAAATTCAGATGCGGGCGATCGGCGCCGGTTTTGAACGCGCGCCGGAATTCGACCTGCCGATTAAAGCCGATCATTCTCAGGCAGTGCTCGATCTGGCGGCGCTTAAAGTGCCGCCGGGCGAATATCTGGTGTCGTTCCTGGGTGGAGCGGTCGTGAAATACCGCCATCAACCAGAACGAGTCACCACCGCGGAAGCGGCCGCCAAGAAAATCACGCTTGAGGTCACCGCGCTTGAAGAAGAGGTCAAGAAAGTAACCGCCGAAGCGCAGACCGCGCCTCCCGCCAAGAAAGAGCAGATGACCAAGAATGTGGCGGCCGTGACCACCAAGATGAAAAAAGCTAAGGACCTTCTAACCGCCAGCAAAGAACAACTGAAAAAGGCGACCGACGCCTGCCAGCCGACCGACATCGCCGACATTGTGGTGTGCGAACCGATCACGATTCGCGTCAAGCCCGCGGAGAAGAAATGACCCCTCCTTCCAATGCACTTCATGGTCAACGCAATTGCCGAGGACCGGTTCCCTTTGGTCTGGGAGGCCGCCGCGCCTTCTTGCAAACGGGACTGGCGGGCTTTGCCACCTTGAGCCTGCCCAACATCCTCAAAATTCAGGCAGCCCGAGCGGCAGCCGCCAAGGCCGAAGGGACGCAAGCGGAAAAGAAGGCGGTCATCATGGTGTGGCAGCCGGGCGGCTTGTCGCACCTGGACTCGTACGACCCGAAACCAAACGCCGGCAGCGAATACCGCGGACCGTTCAAACCGATCGCGACCAGGGTCCCCGGTTTGCAGTTCACCGATCTGATGCCGCTGCAAGCGGCCATCGCCGATAAACTTGTCGTCTTGCGCTCCATGCGCCAGACCGCGGGCGGCCATCCGGCGGGTTCGATGCAACTGCTTTCAGGCGATCCCGACACCCGCGATAAGCCAAAGCCCAAATACCCCGACTGGATGGCGATTTCCAATTATCTTCTTGCGCAGCGGGGTCCCCGGCAGAATCCGCTGCCGTCCTATGTGGGGATCAACCCGCCTCTGGAGTACAACGGCCCTGCCTACTTAGGCGACGCGTACTCCCCTTTTGTCGTTTCGGGCAATCCCGATTCTCCTACCTTTTCGGTACCCAATATCGGTTTGACCGATGCCAATGAGGTGCGCCGCATCGGCAAGCGCACCAACCTGCGCCAAAAGCTCGATACGCTTGAGCGTAGCTTCGATCATGCGCGCGAACTGGCGGCGCTTGATGAGTTCGAAAGCCAGGCAATGACCCTGCTCACCAACCCGCAAACGAAAATTGCCTTCGACTTGAGCCGCGAGCATCCGCGCGTGCGCGACCGCTATGGCCGCAACGCCTGGGGCCAGCAATTGCTCTTGGCAAGGCGCCTCGTGGAAGCAGGGGTGGATGTGCTGACCACGAGTCTCAGCGGGCCGCTCTGCGGCCGCACCCACAACTGGGACGACCATGCCGTCAATGTGCATGTCTTTGACGCGATGAAATTCCGCTCGCCTGCCTACGATCAGGCGGTATCGGCCCTGATCGAAGACATTTACGCACGCGGATTGGACAAGCGCGTGCTTGTTGTCGTGACGGGGGAATTTGGGCGAACTCCCAAGGTCAGCCATGCCGCGAGCACCGGGGCAGGGGATGCCAGCGCGCCGGCGGGCACCTCGCAACCGGGCCGCGATCACTGGCCGCGCGCCTTCTCGAACATCTGGGCAGGCGGCGGCATTCAGACGGGGCGCTTCCTGGGCGCGACCGACAAACTGGGGGAAGACGCGATCGAGCATGTCTGCGGCCCCGGCGACTTCTTGGCCACGATTTACCACCACCTGGGTATCGATTCGAGCAAAACCCTGATCAAGGATTTCAACGGGCGCCCAACTCCTATCGTGGACCAGGGGAAGCCGATCGCCGAATTGACCGCGTAAGGGACCTTGTGCCCTCGATTCTGACCGACTCCCCCACCTGAGTTCAGTGACTGGGGATTCGGTTCATGAAGATCGCCTTGGCGCAGATTCGTAGCTATCCGGGAGAGATCGCGCGCAACGAGCGCACCCTGATCGAAAAAGTCGCCGAAGCGGCCAGCGCGGGCCGCGATGTCGTCGTGTTTCCGGAGATGAGCGATACCGGTTATCACATGCCGACCATTGTCGAGACGGCGCAACCGTGGGAAGGGACCGGTACCTTCTCCGCGCTCGCACAGGCCGCCGCCAAAGCGAAGATCACCGTGATTGCTGGCCTTTCAGAACGATCTGGAAGCGACATCTTCAATTCGGTCGCCGTGTTCGGATCTGACGGCAAGCTGATCGCCAAATACCGCAAGACCCACCTGATCACCGCAGCGCCGGTGTTTGAGCAAAATTACATCCGGCCTGGCGATTGCCTGACCGTTTGCGACATCGGCGGGTTTAAGGTCGCCTTGATGACCTGCTACGACATTCGCTTTCCTGAACTGGCGAGGCGGCTCTCGTTACAGGGCGCGGAAGTCTTGATCGTGCCGGCTGCCTTCCCCCTGGTCCGGATCAAACATTGGGAGATCCTTACCTCCTGCCGGGCCATCGAAAACCAGGTTTATTTGGTTGCGGTCAACCGCGTGGGAGAGGACAGGGGACTCGCATTCGGCGGGGTGAGCCGTTTGCTCGACCCCTATGGCGACATCCAGTGCAGCGCTTCAGAGATCGATGAAGTCCTAATTGTCGGGGAGATCAATAAGGAACGGCTTATTCAGGTGCGCGACAGGATGAAGGTTTACCAGGACCGGCGTGAGGAGCTTTATCGGTAACGCTGGCAAATCATTCCCCCGGCATCTTCACGGAGGTTTGATTTTCCTGGTTTTCTTTCCAGTAGCGTTCGAAATCCTTGAGCGGGTGCACCTGGATCCGGTAACGGATGGCGAGCAAACGCAACAAGAAGACGGCAGAAATGGTCGTGATTGCGGAAGGATAGGGGGCCAGAGGCCAGAACGGGTTTTGATTGAGCACCAAGAAAAACAGGCAGCCGGCGAGCGCGGCCGATTCCTCAATGGTACCGGGCTGAAACATCTTCGGATCGCGGCGAATCAAGATATCGCGCAGAATCCCCCCGCCCACGGCATTGACCATGCCGACCACCACGACTCCGGGCAGACTGATCCCGGCCGCCAGCGCCCGGTTCATGCCGACCACCGCGTAGGCTCCCAGGCCCAAGGCATCGACGGTTTCCATGATCGTGTCGTAGCGAGGAACGCGCAGCACCCATTTGCCAAAGAACATGACGAGAAGGACCGCGCCGCCCACAATCAGAAGATAATAGGGGGTGCGTACCAGCTGGGGCGGCCCTTGTTGCAAGAACAAACCGTCGCGCAGCAGGCCCCCGCCCGCCGCGGAGACCATCGAAAGAGTGAGGATGCCCAGGACGGCATAACCCTTGCGCGCACCAAGCAGGGCGCCGCTCACCGCCCAGAGAAAAGTCGCGAAATACTCGAAGAAAGGCGGAAGTAAGAAATCTTCCGGCTTGCCCACCTGTCCCAGAAATAAGAAGATCCACCCAGACAAAGAACTTTCCCTATTGCCTTTTGTTACTTGCGAAGTCGTTTGACTGCTCTTGCAGGCCTTTTATTCGCATGCTTCCGTCAAGAGGTCCTACCCGCAAGGGAACGCAACATCGCCAGTTACCAAAAGAAAAAGGCGGGATCAACCCGCCTTTTTCTTGGATGCTGTTTGTAACTTGGCTGGGAACTTGCAGCCGCAAAAAATCATGGGCTCAGTTTCGTGACCCGGAAATTCTTGAAATCGATGTCCGTGGTGGGGTCGTGGCCCTGAATGGAAAAGATCCCCGGCTTTTCACGATAGCCCTCGCGCGGGTTCTCGTTGGCGGGGCGGTTGTCGGTCCAGTCAACCGTTTGCACGCCATTGACCCAGGTGGCGATATGGCGGTCCTTCACGGCGATCGTCATCGTGAACCACTCCCCATCCTTCGATGCTTGCAGCCGCGTCGGCAATCGGCGGTAGATGGCACCCGTGCCGTAGTCGACCGCTTTCGACATCACCGTTTCCTTGGATTTCACCGCGTTGGTTTTCGGATCGTAAATGTCGACCGTGTATTTCTGATCGGCCTTCTCGTTGAACTGATTGCGAATTTGGGCCTCATACCCCTTCCAGTACTGGTCAGGCAATCCCTTAAAAAAGATCCCGCTATTCAAATGCTTGCCGTTGGTCTTGATATCGACCTGAGCAACGAAATGATCAAAGGTCTCTTTTGTCTGCAGATCCCCCGGACCGTTCTTGACGCTCAAGACCCCATCCTTGGACCAGGTGAAGTCGGTCTTTTTCCCCGGGAACACCGACCAGCCTTCCAGGTCCTTGCCGTTGAAAAGCGGCTTCATCTTGCGCGGCGTCAACTTGACGGAAGCCAGGTTCAGGTTCTTGGTTTTAAGCCCAATCCGGAAGCCATCGGAAACGATGTCCATGGTCGAAACGGCGCCAGCATTGCCCGGTGAAAGGGTGAAGGTATTCACCGGTGGCCCGGAATCGTCCTTACCCAAAATGACAACCTGCATCTGCGCCGATGGCTCCACTTCGCCGAACTTGAAGTCGATATGCGACGGGCCGAAGGTGGTGCCATGAATCCACATGCCTCCTTGACCCAACGGCCCGGTCGTTCCTTCCGGCGCTTTCCAGCCAAAGGGATCTTTCCCATCCCACAACGTCAGGGCCGTGCCCTCCTCGTCCTTTTGTTCCTGAATGGTGGCGGCCCAGAGGGCCAGCGGGCCGAAAAGCACAAGCGCCATCAGACCAAGGCCCAGCACCTTGCCGGATGACTGCCAGAGAGTTTGGCGATTACTTGCCATGGGGTGTGAACTCCGGATGAGGAAGAGGGTGAATGGTGGAAGAGCCGGTAAGCGCCTGAACCTCGCGCAGAGCTTCTTGAATCTTGGTCGAATGAGGCAGAATCTCAATCGACCAGTCGGCTTCGAACGCCTGGTTCGGCGCGAGCGAAACGACTCGCTTTTGCTCGCGTTCGAAATCCTTGAAGTTGGGAAAACCAGTGGCCGGTTCCAGACCCGTGACGAAGGCGTCTTCCAGGGCGCCTGTTTGTTTCCACAGAGTGAAACAGGGCAACTGATCCAGGCGGAAGCGCACGGCGATCCCCTTGGCCGTCCGTGAATTTTCAAGCACAACGGTCGTGCGCCGGTCCTTGCCGCCATGCAAGCGAAAGAGATAGACCTCTTCCCGGAAGCCGGAAACCGGCCCGGCGTAGCAATCCCAGTGGCCCACCGCCTGCGCCGCATGGGGGGTCTGCGGACTCATCTCTTGAACCGGCGCATGGATCTTGCAGCCTTGATCCAAAAGCGGCCGGCCCACATTGAAGTGATAAAGAAGCTGGACCTCGGCGCTGGTCGAAGCCTTGTTGACAATCCGGTCGTGGATCTCGATCGTTCGAGTTCCTTGTGTAAGAGTGTAGGTCGTCGTCAGTTCCAAGCGGGAATCAAAGAGCGAGGATTCGAGCACGGTGCCCGTGACGCTTACCTTGCCGCTGGCCGAATCGGTTGTGAGTTTGAGCGCATGGGCAGGCAGGTTGGCGATGCGGCCATGCAAGGTGATGGGGTAGCCCGTGCTATCCTTGCCGGGCGGCCCGTTGAAGGCCAGACCGCAGCGGCAAAGCAGCTCATTGAATCCGTCGAGCCAGCCGAGGCCGCCGCGCCGTTCCAATTGCACCCGATGCGGGTGCACGGGGCCCTCGACAGGCGAGTCCCACTGGATGGGCAGGCCATCACAACTTGCCTTCCAGAGCCCCATGCCCCGGCCTGGCAACACGAAGACTTGAAGGGGACCGGAATCGAGTTCGACGACTTCAAGTCCATCCCCCGGCCCGCCGCGCAAGGTGGTCTTGCGCACTCCCGGAGTCTTCGAGGCCGAAGAATGGGGGAGGGACCCATCGGAACCATCCAGGTTCCAGCGTCCCTCCTGCGGCCATCCGTCCCTGGAATCAAGCGACAAACCATTCATCGGGAGAGGTCCTCAACTTCTACAAGCGTTCTGCCCTACTTGACCCCATGCATCATGCGCGTCAGTTTGGGCACGAGCAAAATCAACACCCCGGCCGCCGCGAAGAGCGCCATGGTCATGTAGCCAAAGAAGGAAATCGGGGGAGTGGAACCGGCAATTTCCCCCATCGCCCCGGCGGCAAAGTTGCCAAAGGCAGTCACAAGCAGCCAGACCCCCATGAGCATCGTGGCGAATCTTTTGGGCGAAAGTTTGCTCGTCATGCTCTGGCCCACGGGCGACAAGCAAAGCTCTCCCATGGTGCCAAGGATGTAGCACCACAACAGCCAGTGCGACGAAACCCGCGAGGTCGAGCTATCAACCATGACCGCATCGAGTGTCCCGCGGAAGTCGGGATCGGCGGCGCAAACGGAGAGCGCCTTTTGATCCTTGTCGGGAATCACCTGTTTGATCGTCAGTTGATTCTTCGCGCGATCGAATTGAATACCATCGCGATGGAAGCCGCCGTAGGCCAGCTCGAATCCCTTGACATCGGCGGGCAGCGTCAGTTGGTAGAATCGCGGTTGTTTTTTGGCTTTCTGCTCGTCCAAGGCCTTGGCCGCCTCTTTCACCGCGCTTTTGAAGGATTCCGGGGTCGTGAGGATGCTCAATTCATCCCGCTCCAGATCCGAAAAAACTCCAAGCCACTCGACCTTGCCTTCATGAATCTTCAGACGGCCCGCATGAGCCCGGCCTGCATGCTCATCGTTCTTTTCGCCCAAAATGATCCGGCCCTCGGAGTCGAGGTGGATCGAGGCGGGGACGCTTCCCTTGACCGTGAGTTGATGCTTCTCGTTCTCGTTGACTGCCCCCCAAACCATGACCAGGAACGATAACCCCATGAACAAGAGCCCAATGACCATCTTGGCCGGAATGCTCAGCTCGATTCGCAGCCAAACCCAGGCAAAGATTGGCGCCATGACGAAAATGCAAAAGGCATTGATCGACTGGAAATAAGCGGTCGGAACCGGATTGAACCAATTGCCGCCGTCGGCCTCGCGCCCTTCCTTCAGTTGAAAGATCTCGCCAAATCGCCCCAGGGACTTCATGATGCTTTCCCAAAACCCTTGAGCTTCGGGGGCGTCGACATCGGAGAAGATTTGGGCCGGTTCGGGATGAACGCCGGGAGGCTTCGGATCCTGAGTGAGATAACGATTGGTGACCTTATCCGCCCAAATATTGAGCGCGTTGCCTTGCTGTTCGAACGCGGCCCAGAAAAAGATGGCGAACAGACCGACGACCACGATCGTGGCGACCCGGTCGAGCACGGCGTTTTTCACGGAACTGGTGATCCAGGCAATCGCGCACAGTGAAATGCCGCTGACGATGCTCGGCGCCGCCCCCTTGATGGCCGCATTGACATTCCCCCAATGCTGGACAATCGACGAGCAGCCGAGGCCCAAAAGACCCAATGCACCCAGCCACATCACCATCGGAATCAATCCCTGGAATTTCCCAAGCACCGACGGGTGGTTTTCCGCTTCCTTTTCACTCATGATGTCGCCTGGCAACGCCGCCTTATTGGGGTCGGCTTGGTATTCGACGAGAAACGGTTGACCAAAGAAATAGGTAAGCAGGCCCAACACCATGCCGATGCCCGCCAGGGCAAATCCTGCATGAAAGCCCCCCTTGGTGTTTTCTTGCAACCAACCGCAAGCGATCGGCGAAAGAAACGCCCCCATGTTGATGCCCATGTAAAAGATCGTGTAGGCGCCATCGCGGCGGCGATCGTTGGGGGGGTAAAGCTGGCCGACCTGGGTCGTCATGTTCGGTTTGAAAAAACCGTTGCCGACGATGAGGAACACGAGCGCCGAATAAAAGATTTGCGTCGCCTCAAAGGCCATCAAAAAGTGGCCAATCGCCATCAGGATTGCGCCGATGAACACTGCAAGGCGATTGCCCAGATAGCGATCGGCCATGTAGCCGCCCAGAATCGGTGTGACATAGACCAGGGTGGTGTACCACTTGTAAATCATCGACGAGTGTTCTTGCGTCCAGCGGAAGTAGCTGGTCATGTACAAGACGAGCAGGGCGCGCATGCCGTAGTAGCTGAATCTCTCCCACATTTCCGTGAAAAACAGGACATACAAACCGATCGGGTGACCCAGAAAAGTCGTCTCGCCTCGGGTGGTTTCGGTGACGGAAGGGGAATTCGCCATGCGCATGGCTCCGGTGGGGATCGATCAAGTCTTGGAGGTGAGAGGTCTTTTCCTAAGTTTTAGGAAGCCAACCGCCAACTTCGCCCCCTCGCGCTCCCGGCGCCAAAAACCTGGCCCCGCTAACTCTTTTGAAACCATGAAATGAAGAGTTCCCAACCAACCCTGGCTCGTTCTCACTGGGAATGGAAGATTTGCGTGGCGGTCTGGACCCTGGCGGCAGCCTGGACCCTGATCGTTTCGTGGTTTCTTGGCTACCAGGGTCCGGCCCTGGGTGAAGGGGAAGCGCTGCCCTCGATTATTTTGGGAATGCCTGCCTGGGTTTTCTGGGGGATTTTCTGTCCCTGGATTGCGGTGACCCTGGTGACGATGGGCCTTGGCTTGCGCATGCAAGACGACGATTCGACCGCGCAACCTTCCGATCCCCCATCGCAAAATCGCCCCCGGGGGCCCGAGCATGTTTGAGCTTGCCCCCGAAAGTCCGGCCATTCTGGGGACCTTTGCCGGCTACCTGATCCTGGTGCTCATTCTCGGGGTGCTGTCCCACCGGATGATGGCGCACGGCCAGTTCCTTTCGGGTTATTTTCTGGGCAACCGGGGCATGGGCGCCTGGATGCTGGCGCTATCGGTGGCGGCCACAGCCATCAGCGGCGGCACCTTCATGGGCTTTCCGTCGCTCATTTACAGCAACGGCTGGGTCATGGCCCTCTGGATCGCCGGTTACATGTGCGTGCCTCTCATGGCCCTGGCATTCATGGGTCGGCGACTCAATCAACTGGCGCGCTTGAGCGGGGCGGTGACCGTGCCCGACATTTTGCGCGAGCGGTTTCATAGTCCTCTGCTCGGCATTCTTTCGTCGCTGGTCATTCTGGTGTTCTTGCAGGTCAACCTCGTCGCCCAGTTCAAAGGAGGCGGCCTGGTCATGAAGGAGGCGCTGGGACTTCTGCCCCCTGACCGCGAAGTGGCCGAGGTGCGACTTGAAAAATCCGCAGCGGAGCACTTTCTGAAAATCCAGTTCGCGCCAGGGCAGGGCGGCGACGAATTATCACTTCCTGTCAGCGACCGGGTCGAGGGGATCGACACCCCGAATATTCAAACCGACCATGCGCGAAGACAACTGGCCGTGCCCATGTTCGCAGACGGAGAAACCCAGGTCAAAGTCGTCAAATTTCCCGCGAGAAAGATCGAAGTGCCGTTTGCCGGAAGCCCCGTGGAAATCGGCTATCTCGTGGGGCTGATCATTTTTGCGGCAACGGTCATCGGCTATACAACCTACGGCGGTTTCTGGGCGGTGGCGTGGACCGATGTTCTCGAAGGTCTCGTCATGTTTGTCGGGATCCTCATCCTTGCGGTGCTGGCCTGGAATGCGGTGACACCGGTCGCGGGATATGCCGGCCTGGGTGCCGCGACCATTCACCTCTCGCGTTTGCCCGACGGTCAGAATCTGATCCGGCCGCCGGGACCCGGAGCGTTTTTGCCGTTGGGCGCCGCGCTTTCGTTTTTCGCTTTTTGGCCTTACACCACCGCGGGGCAACCCAGCGGCATGGTGCGGATGATGGCGTTCAAGGATGTTTCGTCGATGCGCCGGGCGCTCATTTTGGTGACCCTTTATTACCTTGTCACTTATTGCTGCTTGCTCAGTATTTTCATCTGCTCGCGGGCGATTTTTCCCGTCGAGTATTTGAAGGAGATTGGCTCGGAAGGGGTGCCGGACAGCATCATGCCGGCGATGATTCGCAAATTGGCTCCCACCTGGCTGGCGGGATTTCTGTTGGCGGCGCCGTTCGCGGCGATCATGTCGACCGTGGCGGCGTTTCTTTTATTGATCAGCTCTTCGCTGATTCGCGACTTGTTCCAGCGGGTGCTGTTTCCGAACGCGGCCGACTCGACGTTGCGTTATCTGAGTTACGGAGCGACCGGCCTCAGCGGGCTTGCGGCCGGGGTGGTCGCCTTGAACCCTCCCCCATATCTGCAGTACCTGATCGTCTTTAGCAGTAGCGGGCAGGCATGCGCCTTCCTCGCTCCGATGGTCCTGGGCATTACCTGGAAGCGGACGACTCGTTTTGCCGCAACCGCGGGGTTGATCACGGGAGTCAGTCTGCTGATCGGCCTCTATCTTTTGGGTTGGACCGACCACGATGTGCGCGCTCAGTTGGCGGCCGGATCGGCCTCGGCCTTCCAAACAACCCTCGACGGGTTATTTGCCTGGATACCCGGACGGGAATTGCCCCGCTCCGACCGCATGGCTCCCTTGATGCTCTTTGGCCTGGAGCCTGCGATCTGGGGCATGGGGGCCTCGTTTTTGGTGACCGTGCTCCTCAGTTATGTCACCCGTACGGCTGACGATGAAGCGATGGAGAAGCGGTTCTTCGACTAATTCGTTGGTGGAGTGGCTCCTTTGCGCGAAACGCTGTGCCATTTTCGCTTGGACCCCATGCCGTCCCTATCCAATCAGTTCTCCTCGTTGACTCGAAAAAAATCTTCCAAGGAGACCGTTCCATGAATCGGTTGCGCCCGTTCGCCTTTGGTTTGTGCTTCCTTTCGGTGGTGGTTCTGACCGCGTCCGCGGCAGAGCCCGCCAATCGAGCGGAAAACGTCATCGTGGTCACGCTCGATGGACTGCGCTGGCAGGAGGTGTTTACCGGCGCGGATGAATCGTACATTGATGCAAAGCAGGGAGGGGTCAAGGACCTGCCCGGCCTCAAGAAGCGTTATTGGCGCGAGAGCGCCCAAGCACGCCGCGAGGCGATGATGCCCTTTTTCTGGGGCACTTTGGCCAAGCAAGGCCAAGTGTTTGGCAATCCGGCCAAAAATGCGCCAGCCAAGATCACCAACGGGCTGAAGTTCTCCTACCCGGGCTACAGTGAACTGTTCTGCGGCTTGGCCGATGCGCGCATCGTTTCCAATTCAAAGAAGGACAATCCGAATCTGTCGGTGCTTGAGTACTTAAACGGCCGGCCCGGCTTCGAGAACAAGGTGGAGGCGGTCTGTACCTGGGATGTGTTCCCTTCGATCTTTCGGTCCAAGCAAAACGGATTGCGCGTTCTTGCGGGTTGGGAACCGCTTACAGAGGCCAACTTGACCGAGCGCGAACGCGCCCTGAACGAGACGATGGAATCGCTGCCCCGCTACTGGCCCGACAATGTCTTCGACGCCTTCACGTTTGGAGCAGCCCATTCGGCCCTCAAGCGACGCCAACCGAGGGTGCTGTATATCGCGCTTGGTGAGACCGACGAATGGGGTCACGGACGCCGCTACGACCTCTACCTCGACGCCGCGAACAAGGCCGATCGCTTCCTCGCCGACCTCTGGACCTGGCTGCAATCACAACCCCAATACCAGGGTAAAACCGCCCTGTTGATCACGACCGATCATGGCCGGGGACCGACGCGCGCGGACTGGACCGACCACGGCAAAGCCGTGCCAGGCGCCGAGTTCATCTGGATCGGCGTCATGGGACCGGGTACACCGACTCTCGGAGAACGGCAGAACATCCAGGTCACCCAAAGCCAGGTCGCGGCAACGATCGCCGCTCTCGTGGGGGAAGATTTAAAAAAAGGAAGCCCCAAGGCGGCAGCTCCTTTGCCCGTGTTTGCAGCAAAGTGAACTGTAGCCATCGAATAAAAAGGCAGAGTGGGCCGCGTTGATACTCCGTCGACTTGAGCGTTCCACATCTCGCCCTAGCGATTGATTTCACTTGTTCTTTAGACGAAAGATAGAGTATTGGTAAGTGTGGACCAAAGTCGACACTTTCCCATACCATAATATTTGCGTGTCGTTTGCCAAGCGGGTAGGGGCATTTCCCGCCGACTCGTTCTCCCTCTTGAGGTCATTCGAGGGGTATTTTCATGCGAAGTTTGTTTCGCCTCATTTCCTGGACGCTGGCAGTGGTTCTTAGCCTGTTGCCAATGCACCCTTATACCTGGGCCGCAGCACAGGGCACAAAGGAAGAGAACAAGTCTGCATCGCTTTCGGATCTCGTGAAGCTTTACCACGAATTCGGGCTTCCCCACCCATCCAAACAGGCGCGCGTGGTCAGGAAGGGCAATCCACGCCCCAACCAACTCGACAATGTGACCGAGGTATCGGAGTTTGAATTTGCCTTCGCTGAACCGGAGAAAACGGCTTTCGACGAAAGCTGGATCTGGTCCGGGTTTCGCAAGACAACAAGTCCCTATGTCGTGGAACGGTACGATTCGCCTCCCAAACCAGAAACAGTTATCCGGTATCTCGATTGGTACGACGGCAAAGAACCGCGGGCATTGATTTTCGCCATCCAGTGCTCGATCGCCGGGTATCACGAACTGGCAAGTTTCTACTTGAGGCGCTTTCAAAGGGCGATGCGAGCCCCGCCCGATCTGATTCTGCTGAAAGCTGCATTGGAATATTGGTATCAGGAGTTTCATAACCCGCAGCGGGATCGCGTGACCATCGTTGCCAAGCTGAAACAACTCAGGCAAAGACCTGAACTGAACTCATCCGACGAGGATGTCTTGACGTTCCTTCAACGCAAGGAGCTCGATTCTTATTTGCGACAGCTCGATTTGACACTGATCCCCTCGAAGGCCAAGTCCCAATCGATCGAAGCGATGATTGATGCGCTCGTTGACTATTCCGGGAGGAAAAAAGGAGCCGACAGCGATCGTCTCGATTCTCGGCTGCCCAGAGAAAATGCTGTTCGTTTTCTTTATTTTTCCGAGTGCCATTCTGAACCGGAAATGATCTTACAGCTATCGCGATTGGGCTTCGATGCAGTGCCCGCGCTGATCGAACATGTCGACGATCAACGATTGACGCGCAAAACGCGAGAGCTTTTTGGTGGAGATGGGAGGGTTTCACCATTTTCGGTGTGGCATACGGAATCTGTCGGCGACGTTTGCAGAAAAATTCTATCGATATTTTTTGACTTCAATGAAAATCACAACTTTAGTATCATTAACAATGAAATAATTTGGAATATTAAAAAATCAGACTATATTAAAAAATGGGATTCCATGAAACTCAAGACTGATTATGAACTCGCCCTCGCTAAAAGCCATGGCGCCCATCCCCTTAATCAAGATCTCATAGTCGATTTTATTTTACACAAGAAATCCAATAATTACAAAATAGCTTACGATGATTTTTTGAAACGGAAGACTCCTGAAGATTTACTTTGCACGCTAGTACAAAAACTTGCGCTTTCACAACTTCCCAAGGACGAGAAACTCCATCTTTTGCACGAGGCGGCTCGCCATCCCTCTTTGCTGGTTCAACTCGAAGCGCTCAAGGGGTTGCTTTTGCTCGACAATGCGCTCTTTTCGAAAGTCTGCATGGACCTTCTGGAAAAACAGCCCCTCAGCGAGGTCAGAGTTCAAGATCGTATCGCGCATCTGGAGTTCGCCCGCCTGGCTTTGAGCACCGACGATCGAAAAGTCATGAGCAGGCTCGCCGCCTACGGGAAAAAACTGCCTCTCCAGCAGAGAATGTCATTGCTTGGCGACCTGGGATTATCACTTCCTTTATACAATCGATTGGAACTCTACTATTTTTTGACCCAATTTCTGGACGACAAAGAAGTTTGCAAAACAGACAATAAAAACGAATATTTTTATTTCTCAAGCTACCTTTGCATTAACCGCATTGAGGTGCGCAACTTCGCGGCGTTTCAATTGCTGCAGGCCATGCAAATCGAACGCCCGATCAACGACCAAACTTCAGACCAGACCTGGAAAAACATCAGGGACCTAGTCCAGGACGAGGTCGACCGGGTGACCGAGCTGCAAGAAAAGAAATAAATCGGCGGCCGGCACTTTGTCCCGGATTGCAAAACGTTTTTCGAGCCGGAGCGCCAAACCGGAAGATCAAAGGCCGCGCTGCCTTCCGCCGCTGCGGCTAAGAATTGCCTCATAGCCCTGGGAGAGATTGAGCATTCGTTCAATCAGGCATGGCTTCTACTCAGCCCTGGCAGAAATGGCCGCTACTCAGCCCTGGCAGAAATGGCCGCTACTCAGCCCTGGTTCGTAGCCCCGTCACGGCTGGGCAACCACAGGTAAATCAAGTGGTTTGGACGTACTTTCGCGCTCGAAAGATCGAGATTTGCCGTGTTCATCGGTCAGTCGCACTCGAGAGAAAAACGCCTCGGCAGCGCGGTGACCCGGCTCGGCATCCCACTCCTGAATGGATCCGAAAGTCGCCCAGCCACATTTGCGCCCATCGGCGCTCCAAAATACGGTCATGGTCATGTCTCGTGCCGTTCCCGTTCGGTTTTCAGGCAACGCCGCATCCGCCCGGTTTTCCGCGGCGAATGTCAAAATCTCTCCTCCGTTCCTCGGTTCCCACAATTTGGTTTCGCCGCTGGCAATGGAGATCAGTCTTTTGCCATCGGGGCTCCAGCCCATCGCCTCGATCTTGCGCACATGGCCTTCCCCCTTGCCTTTGAGGATTGCCCCCTCTGCCAGTGCGCAAAACCAAATCTCCCCCACTCGTTCCTTGCGCCAACTTGCGGCCGCCAGGGTTTTGCCATCCGGACTAAAAGCCAGAGAAGTCACCTCGTTCAATTCGGGCAGAAAGGTACGGATACTTCCATCCTTAACCGAGTAGACCCTTGTGCCGTCGGAGACCGCGATTGCCAAAAATTCGCCGTCGGCGCTCCAGGCATAGAGATTCTGGTGCGGCCATTTCTGCGTGTGCAGCGGCTTGCCCGTGGACGCATCGCGGATTTCGAGTCCGTCGCGAAAGCCAATCGCCAGGCGGTCCGATTGGGGGCTCCAGTGGTGGCTGCGGAAATCCCCTTCGCCCAGTTCGATTTCTTTTTGGATTTTCGCCTTCGCAATATCCCAAAGGATGATTTTTTTCTCCTTGCCCGCACCCGACTGCAGCACGATCGAAAGGAGCGCTCCGCTCGGGCTCCATTCGCAATCGACGAGCTTCGACTTGGGCCAGAGGGCGCCGGTCTCAAGGATCGGACCGATCTTATCAGTCCATGGGTCCCAAAAATGAATCGCATCTAAAGAAAAGCCCAGGGCCATGCGGCTGCCGTCAGGCTTGCAGCACCCCGTGCGAATGCCCACCCCCAGACGTTGGCCCAGAACGGGCGGCTGCACCGGCATCGGTGCCAGCGACTTCGGTTCGGGCGACACGGCCAAGCCGGTGACCGCCGCCCTCATCTCATTGCGGGCCAAGGGGTTGTCGGGGATCCTTGCCGACTTGAAAGGCTGAGCCCCAATCTTTTCCGGGCTCAAGTCCCAAACCCTGACAGTGCGATCCTTACTTGCCGATGCCAATCTTCGCTTGCCCGGTTCCCAGGCAAGCGCGTGAATCGTATTCTCGTGCCCGGCCAGCAAGCGAATCGCTTCCTTGCGCGCCAGGTCGTAGATCCAGATCCGTGTTTCCTCGTTCTTGAGCACCGCGACCAGACCACAGGTCGCATCCAGGGCGAATTGGCTGCCCTCCATTTCCCAAATGGGGTGCGGACCACTCGCCTTGGACCAGACAAAAATCTTGACTCCATTGCCGGCAAGGATCGTGTTCCCATCCGCGCTCGCCGCCATCTGGGTGAAGGGAAGCATCGGGATGCCAGGAGCACTGCCGCGCCACAGTTCCTTACCGATTCGCCCGTCAGAAAGCGCAGTCTCCTGGACGGTTCCCGGTTCGCATTCCCAGACGATCCGGTCGCTCTGGAGGTTCCACGAAAATCGCGGCGCCTTATGGGACGGATCCGCCCATTTCTTCGGTGTCAGATGTTGAACTGGTGCCGCGTCGCTGCCGCGACCGATCACGATCGAGCCATCGGCGCGCCCATAGACGAGGGCCGATCCTTCGGCATTCCAACTCGCGGCGGCCAAGCGCAGGGCGGTATTCTGCTGTGAAAGCTCCCGGCCCTCCGGCAGGCTCCAAATGGCCACTTTGTCGTTTCCGGTCGTGGCAAGGCGCTTACCGTCGGGCGAGATCGAAAGGCCCGTCACTGGCCCTGCATGCGCTTTCCATTGCTTGAGCGGCTCATTTTGACGCAAATTCCAAAGTTGGATCTGGCCATTGGCGGTAGCCGAAGCGAGCAAGGTGCCGTCCTTGCTCCAGGCAACGGCGCTCACACCAGGGAAGGCCCCA
Source organism: Gemmataceae bacterium (assembly GCA_965226945.1). Classification (GTDB taxonomy): domain Bacteria; phylum Planctomycetota; class Planctomycetia; order Gemmatales; family Gemmataceae; genus SYLG01. The sequence goes on from OZ245717.1 coordinate 7,848,240, forward strand.
TGCAGCGCCGCCTGCTCCCGGTTTGTTTCGCGGTTCCACACCTTTAAAGGCACGGGAGGTTGCGGTTGACCTCCGGCGGCCTCGGAGCTTGCCGAGGCGAGCAGACCGCCGCGAGGGTTCCACTCGAGGAGGTCCGTTCCCTCGCGGTGACCCGTGAAAACCTGTTCGGTGCTGCCTGCGAAACCGAATAGATAGTACCACTCCCAACCTCGCGAATCGAGCTCTTCAAAGTTGGTGCGGTGCAGCAAGAGAAACTGAAGCAGCCGCAAGGTTTTGCCCTGCGAGGCAAAGCCCATCGCGGCACGCATATCGCCGATGTAGATTCGGTGGTTTGCCTCGGCCAACTGCGTCCGGGCGATGTCGCGCAAGCGAGTGGCGTCGGCCGCGCTTTCCAGTGCCTTTTTACGGTCCCGGTCAGCTTCTTCCCGGGCCTTCGATGCTTCCTTGGCGTGGCTTTCGGCAAGGCTGGCCCGATCAAACGCGAAGATGGCAAGGGACAGGGCGACCAGGGCGCCGATCACCAGGGAAATGGCAATGCCAGCCGTCAGCGACGCGATCGCGGGATTGCGCCGGCACCAGAACCAGGCGCGTTCAAGCTGCCCGACCGGCCGGGCTACGACCGGCTCGCCCCGCCGGTAGCGGCGCAAATCGTCAGCCAGTTCCCCAGCCGATGCATAGCGGTTCTCCGGTTCCTTGCGCAAGCATTTCAGTGCGATCGTTTCGAGATCGACGGGGATCCTAGGATTGGCCTTGGAAGGGGCGACCGGATCTTGCTTTTGCACCAGCTCCAGCGTCTCAATGACCGTATTTCCCTTGAATGGCGGCTTTCCGGCCAGGCATTCGTAAAGGATCGCTCCCAGCGCGTAGATGTCCGCCGACGGCCCTGCTTCGTGCGATTGACCAGAGGCTTGTTCGGGCGCCATGTAGGACGGGGTGCCCATGATCATGCCGGCTTGCGTCTCGCCGCTGTCGAGGTCAAGTTGGCGCGCCAGGCCAAAGTCGTTGACCTTGGGCGTACCGTCATCCATGAGAAGCACATTGGCCGGCTTGAGGTCACGATGGATCACATTGCGGTTGTGGGCAAATTGCATGGCCCGCGCCAGGGTCTCGATCAGCTTGGCTGCTTCCGAGGGAACCATCGGCTTGCCGTCGAGCTTGCGATCAAGGCTGCCGCCACCTACGAACTCAATGGCGAAATAGGGATGGCCGCCCGACTCCCCCACTTCGTGAATCTGCACGATATTGGGGTGAACCAGGCGAGCGACGGCCTCCGCCTCGGTGCGAAAGCGGGCCAGTTCGTTCGCTCCGGCATGGCCGCCCGCAAGAATCATTTTGAGCGCGACGGTGCGTTTGAGCGTCTGGTGGCGGGCCTGATAGACCACCCCCATTCCACCGCGGCCCAGCACCTTCAATATTTCGTAGCCGGGCACGCTCACACTGGCGGGATCGCCGGCCTTGGAATCCGACAGCGTCGGCTCTGACGAAGGGGGATGAATACCTTTCGACCCCGAATTGCCGCCGTTTGGCGACGCGGGGGAATTTCCGCCGCCCGAACCCCCGCTCCACCCCGCGGGCGTGGGAGTGGGCGCGCCAGCGATGCCTGCTTCTCCTGCAAGGCTTGGAGGCATGAAGGCAAGGGTCGTATCTTGCGAGCGGCCCGCATCCGCGGCAGTGCTCTCGCTTACCCCCTCGTCAACCAAGGGGTTCCCCTGTTTGTTTTCGCCGGGAGTCATGAACACTGTGTTCCCTTGAGCCTTCGTGCCGGGCAACAGGAAGGTTGCACCTCGGTGAAGAAGCATTCAGCAAAAAAAAGGCCAATGCGAAGGCCAGGGCGAAGTCTCCAGAAATCCACCCGATCAATCGCATTCATTCCCGCAAATAAAACCAAAGCTTCCTGCCGAAATTACCAAAACCGTTAGAAAACGGCCACGAAGTGCCCGACTTCACCTGCGGTCTGGATCACCCTGACTCGTTGGACATGCCAGCGCTCATTGCGCTTCCCCTGGCAATGACTGCCCATGAGGGAGTTTAGGCGAGGAGTCTCAGTCTTCCCTCAAGGAAAACGCCACCGAAGGACAAGTTGTTTGCCGGAAGTCGAAGTTAGGGGGTTTCTTTGGCGCAGGGGCAAAACAATCACAAAATAATTACAAGACAATTGCAAAGCAAATTGGGCCGCTCATTGCAGAAAATGAGCGGCCCAATTTCTCTCGGTTTTGGTTTTCGCTTTTTTTTTGGGACCTGCAGGCCGGTGGCCCGCTGCTTCAAGAACCTCCCAAGGCGTCAGCAGGTCAAACGATGGTTCAAGATCCCGTTTCGCCGAGCGTTTCGGATTTGAGGCAGCGGTCGATCTGGCGCACCGCCTGGCGCAACCGCTGTTCGTTTTCGACCAGGGCCAATCTCAAATAACCCTCGCCGACTTCGCCGAAACCGCCGCCAGGGCTAACCGCCACTTCGGCTTCTTCAAGTAACTTCATAGCGAAGTCGATCGAACCCATTTTCTTCTGCCATTCCTCGGGGTATTTGGCCCAGACAAACATCGTCGCCTTGGGAGATTGCGCTTCCCAACCGATGCGAGTGAGGCCATCGACGAGTACATCTCGGCGCGACTGGTATTCGAGCGCCTGCTTGGTGACGAAATCTTCGCAATCGCGCAGCGCAATGATGCCGGCAATCTGGATCGCGGCGAAGATGCCGTAATCGTAGTAACCCTTGATCGTCGCCAGGGCGCGAATCATTTCCGAGTTGCCGGCGCAGAAACCAAGGCGCCAGCCGGCCATGCTATATCCCTTGCTCATGGTCGTCGTTTCGACGCCCACATCCTTGGCGCCGGGCACGCTCAGGAAGCTGGGGGCCTGGTAGCCATCGAAGCAAACATCGCCGTAGGCGAAGTCGTGCACGACCATGAAACCATGCCTTTTGGCAAGCTTGACGACATCGACAAAAAAGTCTTTCTCCACGACGGTTGTCGTGGGGTTGTGCGGGTAGTTGATGATGAGCACCTTGGGCTTGGGATAAAGGTGCTCGGCCATGTGAGAGATGTTCGAAAGAAAGAGATCCGGCTTGGTGCAGTCCAGGCTGATCACATTGCCCGAGGCGAGCATCACCGAATAGACGTGAATGGGAAAGCTGGGCGCCGGCACGATGGCCGTGTCGCCAGGCCCCATCAGCGCCAAACACATGTGGCTGAAGACTTCCTTGGAGCCCAGGCCGGCGATGATTTCGGTATCGCAGTCGAGTTTCACCCCGTGGCGCCGTTCGTAGCGCAGGCCCACTTCGCGGCGCAAATTCCGCAGACCGTTGGCCACGGAGTAGCCGTGGTTACGCTCGTCTTTCGCCGATTCCACCAGCTTCTCGACCACCTGGGGCGGGGGAACATCGCTGGGGTTGCCCATCCCCAAGTCGATCACATCCATCCCGGCACGGCGCTTCTGGTACTTGAGGGCGTTGATTTTCCCGAAGAGATAAGGGGGCAAGCGTTTGACGCGATCCGCCACCTGAATCCGGAAGGGGTTTTGCGGTGTATTTGGCTCGTTTTGCATGAGAGGGAAACCGTGTGATTCCAGGCGCCTGATTCGTTTCAATCGGCAAGGTTTTGCACCTTACCCCATCCTACTCGTTCCTTTTTTTCGGCGCGAGAGCGAACCCGGCTGAAATGGGAATCGGAAAACCTCCTGTCCTCCGGTCATTTCCAAGCGGCGGGAACCGATTCTCCTTGCCAAGGAGATCCGAGCCGATCGGCAAGAAAGGAGGGGAAAAGTTCACGTCTTATTCACCTGAAGTCACGCGGCATTTCCGGTGGGATTCGAATTCTTGCAAAAGTCGATCGTGCCTGGCGCGTCCCTTTTGGAACAGGCTGGGGCTGCAATTTCTCGGCATTTTCGCATAATCACCCCTAACGGAGGGATGTCATGGCGACCCGCGGGGGCGATTCGAACACCGGTTTCATCGCGGAAACCGAAAACGACAACGAATGGCCCAGCGTGCGCCAATTCAATGTGTTTTTGGCCAATCGCGTCGGCGGCCTTCTTAGCGTCGTCAGGCGCTTTGAAATCTCCGATGTGCGCATCGTCTCGCTCACCGTGATCGATTCGGCCGATTGTGCCATCATCCGCATGGTTTTAAGCGATCCGGAACGAGCTCGCGAAATCTTCGCCCAAGCCCACCTGCCGATCACCGAAAGCGATTTGTTAGTGGTCCGGCTGCCCGATAACGATCAGCCGCTTCTGGCAATCTTCAAACAGCTCCTGCAAGCCGAAGTGAATATCAACTACGCCTACCCGCTGATGATCGGCCCTAAGGGGAACGCCGCGCTGGCTTTGCATGTCGAAGACATCGAGTCGGCCGCCAAAACCCTTCACCGCGGCGGCTTCCAGTTGTACACCGAAAACGACCTGGAAAGCGGCGATTTCCTCGCCTGATTTTTTTATCCTCTTTGTATTTTCCTCGTGTTTTTCTGGTTTTTTTTTGATTGCATTCGTTCGAGACCTCGCCGTACGCCTCATTCGCGGGCGGTCTTTGGTACTTTGTGGGTGCGCGAAGAGAAGGTGCCCATCCGCGAAGTTTGCGTCAAGAACCCCGCCCCAGCCATTCAATTTCCCAGCGAAATAGCCCCTCCACGATGCGCGCTGAAGAAAGGCGCGATGCTGGCAACTCCTCGGTCCACTGATCCATCCAGCCCCAAAAGCCGGCGGGAGCCGCATCGGTGGCTTTTTCCGCGGCGGATGCCCTGCTGCTAGCTGCCGAGGCTCCGCCGGGTTGAGGAGCGCCTTTCATGTTGGAGGGCGCGCCTTCTCGGCGCGAGGACGGCGATCCCAGCCAGCGGTAGGCGGTTTTCCCCAGCGCATACCAATCGGCGCTGGGGTGCCAGGCGTAGCCGGCCTTGCGGGCCTCAGGCGCCAGGAATTCGGGCGAGTGAATGGCCGCCTGTTCGGCAATTTCCCCGATGCGCCGGGCCAGGCCAAAATCGATCAATTTGATACCCTCAAGCGACCAGAACAGGTTCTCCGGTCGAATGTCGCCGTGCACCCAGCCGCACCGGTGCACGGCTTGAAGCTTCTCCGCCGATTCCCGCAATACCCCGAGGACCTGGGAGGGAAGGTAGTCTTGCGGCCGTGAGGCATGGACGGTGCCTTTGACCCAGGGGAAAACCAGGAACGGCTGCTCCTGGCGGCTGGCGTCATGGATCGGTTTGACAAGACCGTCGTGGGTCAACTCGCGCAACGCTTCCGCTTCGCGAACGAGCGCCAGGATTTCTGGGCCCAATCCTTCATGAGCGCAGCCTTTCCAAAACACCGTGGCCGAGGAATCGGGGGGCAATGCCTTCCAGGCTTCCACACCGAGCGATTCACCCAGGAGCTCGATTCCCAGATAGCCGCCCGGTAAGGGGGCCGTTCCCGTTCGCAGCGACAAAAGACCACCCACGCTTTGCCTTGAATTTCAAAAAATAGGGAAAACCGAAAAAGCCAGGAAAAGCTAAGAAGCAAATGGAGACCATTCCGCGCCCCCCCGCGCCCTAGGCTATTCCAGACCGGCCCGCCAAGGCCAGAGAGGACCTCGTGAAACACCCTCCCGTTTCCGATCCGGTTGTCGTCTGTGCCGCAACGCTGGATACCAAGGGACACGAAGCTGCCTATCTTTGCCAGCTTCTAAAAGGTTGGGGCATTGCCGCCATTCTGGTCGACCTCAGCACGCAAAATCCGCCGCAGGTCGCGCCCGATGTCGCCGCCGAAACGGTTTTGAGCGCCCTGCAAAACAGTTCCCTCAAGGAAGTGAATGACCTGCCGCGCGGCGAGGCGGTCGCCAAAATGGCCCAGGCATTTCAGGCATTCCTTGCCGATTTGCATCGTGGCGGAAAGCTCCTTGGTGTGATTGGGATCGGTGGCAGTGGCGGCACCTCGCTCGTTTCGGGGGCCATGCGCGCCTTGCCGATCGGCCTGCCCAAGGTGCTCGTCTCGACTCTGGCCAGCGGCAACACCGTGCCGATCATCGGCACGAGCGATATTCTGCTCCTTTATCCGGTGGTCGATGTCGCCGGCCTCAACCGGGTTTCCCGAATCATTTTTCAAAGAGCCGCCGCCGCCATGGCCGGGATGGTAAGCCATGTGCCAAAAGAAGCCTCTGAGTCCAAGCGAACCGTCGGCCTAACGATGTTTGGGGTGACGACCCCCTGCGTCGAAGCCGTCCGTAAGACGCTTGAAGCCAAGGGGTTTGAATGCCTGGTCTTTCACGCGACCGGCACCGGCGGCAGGGCCATGGAGACGCTCGTTTCTTCCGGCCTGATCGACGCGGTGCTCGACATCACCACCACCGAAGTCGCCGACGAAATCGCGGGCGGCATCTTTCCTTCGGGGCCGGACCGGATGGACGCGATTCTTGCCAAGAAAATCCCCTACCTCGTCAGCGCCGGCGCCATGGACATGGTCAATTTCGGGGCGATTGAGACGGTGCCGGAGAAATACCGGCAGCGCAAACTCCACCGTCACAACAGTCTCATCACCCTCATGCGGACCACGCCGGAAGAAAATCGGCTGGCAGGGGCCTGGATCGGCCGCAAACTGGCCAAGTCGCCTGGCAACTGGCAGGTTTTATTGCCCGAAAAAGGGGTCTCGGCGCTCGATGCGCCCGGCAAGCCCTTTGAAGATCCAGCAGCCAATGAAGCTTTTTTTGGCGCGCTCGAAAAAGAGTTGTCCCGCTGGCCGGAAAAGGTCAAAAGGGTTCCCCTGCATGTCAATGAGCCGGCATTTGCCGCGGAAATCGTCAGCCAACTGGAAGAACTCATGCAACAAAAAGACCAGGGAGCAAAGAAATGACGCGCAAGGAAATCCTCGAACGACTGAGATCGAAGCGCTCTGCGGGCATTCCCATCGTGGGTGGCGGGGCGGGCACGGGCCTGAGCGCCAAGTGTGAGGAAGCAGCCGGAATCGACCTGATCGTCATTTACAATTCCGGCCGATTCCGCATGGCGGGCCGAGGTTCGCTTGCGGGCCTCATGCCCTATGGAAATGCGAACGATATTGTCGTTGATCTTGGCCGCGAGGTGTTGCCTGTCGTTTCACATACGCCCGTCCTCGCGGGCGTCTGCGGCACCGATCCGTTCTTGCTTCGCCGCGAATTCTTGGAGCGGCTCAAGTCGATGGGCTTTGCCGGCATCCAAAATTTCCCGACCGTGGGCCTGATCGATGGGATTTTCCGGGCCAATCTCGAAGAAACCGGAATGGGATTCGATCTGGAAGTCGATCTCATCCGCGAAGCCAGGGAAATGGACCTGCTAACGACGCCCTATGCCTTCGATCCCGATCAGGCGCGCAAGCTCGTGCAGGCGGGGGCCGACATCCTCGTGGCGCACATGGGCCTGACCACCAAGGGGACGATTGGGGCGAAAACTTCCCGCACGATGGAAGAGTGCGTCAATGAAATTGCGGCAATCGCCAAGGCGGGCAAACGCGTGCGGCCCGATGTGCTCGTTCTCTGCCATGGCGGACCGATCGCCGAACCGGAGGATGCGCAGTTCATTCTCGACCGGGTCGCGGATTGCGACGGCTTCTATGGCGCCAGCTCGATGGAGCGGCTGCCCACCGAAAAAGCGATCACCGAGCAGGTGCGCCGCTTCGGCAAGCTGAAACTGGTGCCCAACTAGCAAAAACGAGCACCGCCTCAAAATCGGTAGGTGGGATCTTTCCCATATTGCCAGAAGAATTCGTCAATTGGGGAAAACCCGAAGCTAGGACGTGATTACCGATGAAAGGCAGGGGGAACTCCTTACAATTTTTGGGAGAATGAAAGGGGTTTCCATGAGGCGCAGGTCGCGGCTGGTTTTGGAAGATGGCACCATTTTCGAAGGCATTTCGTTTGGATCGGAAAAGACCCAGACGGGCGAGGTCGTCTTCAATACGAGTCTGATCGGCTACCAGGAGGTGCTGACCGATCCGTCCTACAAGGGCCAGATCGTCTGCATGACCTACCCCGAAGTGGGCAATTACGGAATCAACAAAGACGACGAAGAGTCGACCGGCGTTCATGTTTCCGGCTTCGTCGTGCGGGAAGTCTCCCCGATCGCTTCCAACTTCCGCTCGCAGGAAACACTGGACGCTTATTTGAAGCGTTCCGGTGTTCCGGGCATTTATGGAATCGACACGCGGGCGCTCGTGCGCCGCCTGCGTAGCCGCGGGGCCATGCGGGGCATCATCGACAGCAGTGACCGTACCGATCAAGAGCTGCTGGACCTGGCGAAGGGTTCCCGCTCCATGGCCGGCAGCGACCTGGTGCGCGAGGTCACCCCATCGGGCCCAAGCGACTGGAAAGAAGGGTTTCACAGCCCGTTTATGACACAGATCGCCAAGGCCGAACCGCGATTCAAGGTCACGGCAATCGATTATGGCATGAAAACCAACATCGCCCGCTGCCTGGTGCAATCGGGCTGCATTGTGCGTGTCGTGCCTGGCACTAGCACCGCGGAAGAAATCATGCAGGGCAACCCGGATGGGGTTTTCCTTTCGAACGGTCCCGGCGATCCCGAAGCGGTCACCTACGCGGTCGATGCCATCAAGAAGATCCTCGGGAAAAAACCGCTTTTCGGTATTTGTCTGGGTCATCAATTGCTGGGCCTGGCTCTGGGTGCTCAAACCTACAAGCTCAAGTTCGGCCACCGGGGTGCAAACCATCCCGTGCTCAACAAACTTACCGGTAGAGTTGAGATCACGACCCAGAACCACGGCTTCGCGGTCGATCCCAAAACCCTGTCCGCCGATGTTGAGGTGACGCACATCAACCTCAATGATCAGACTCTCGAAGGCATTCGCCATCAAGGGAAGAAGGCCTTCAGCGTTCAATACCACCCCGAAGCCAGCGCGGGACCGCATGACAGCAGTTACCTGTTTGGCGACTTCATCAAGCTCATGGAGCAGTCGAAAAACTGAACCGGAACATGGTGCGCCCCGTCTCCAGAATGATCGCAGCTCTCATCCTCGCTGGCAGGAGTTTTCGACGGGGCCAGTCGAGCCTGTACCTGGGGCTTGGTTTGCTCGGCCTCGTCCCCATGGCAGCCGGTGCCGTTGAGTTCCCGAACGAAGAAAGCGGCTCGTTCCGATTTGAATCCAAGGGGGACGAAGCGGAACTTCCGGAGATCTACAGGCTGAAGGCGAGGGATTTTTCGTTTCAGATGAAGCTCAAGAGCCGCAAGGAAGGCCTTGGCATCGTCATCCATGAAGTTTCCTTCCCCTCTCCCTTTGAGAGTCCGCACAAGGAAAACAACACCGTCTGGGCCGAGTATTACCGGCCAATCGACGCTCAGGACAAAAAGGCACCGGCGATCGTGGTGCTTGACATTACGGGCGGCGATCAAAGCCTCTCGCGCATGATCAGTACCCAGCTGGCCCGCAAGGGCGTTCATGCCCTGTTTGTGCAAATGGCCTATTACGGTCCCCGCAAGCCCAAGGGAACCAACCTCAAGCTTTTGAGCACCGACATATTGCAGACCGTCAAGGGAGTGCAGCAAACGGTTCAGGACCTCAGGGTCGCGGCCGCCTTTTTGGAGTCGCGCCCCGAAGTGGACGCCAAGCGGATTGGGATTACCGGCACCAGCTTGGGATCGTTTTTCGCCGCGCTGGGGGCCGAGATGGAGCCTCGCTATTCGCGCTGCTCGGTGCTCTTGGGCGGGGGTGGTTTCATCGATGGGTTTTACAATCATCCCGAGGCAGGATTGTTTCGTTTGGTCTGGGAGGGATTAGGTAACAACCAAGCCAGGGCCGCTCAACTGATCGCTCCCTACGATCCGATCACTCTGGCCAGCCGGTTGAAGTCCAAAAAAGTCCTGATCATGGCCGCCTCGAAAGACGAAATCGTCGCGCCCAGAATGGCCAAGGCCCTCTGGGAAGAATCGGGCAAACAGAAAATCCTCTGGTTCGACGCCGGTCATTACTCGGCGATTGTGCATTTGCCCGAAGCGATCAACGAAATCGCGAAATTGATGCAAGAGTAAGGCCGCGAAATCCTGTTCGACCTGCTGATTTTTGCGAAATCGTTTGCATCGTTGCCGCCTAAAATGGGGCAAGGCAAAAATCTCCGGGTAAGCGCCGCGGATGAGCGCTATGGCTCCAATTTCTGAGACCAATACATCTTGCTCGACTCCGCTCGATGACGGCCAAGGGAAATCCAGCCCTTTATGGAGATTGAGATTCCCATAGAGATTCCAATCGATGGAGCAGGTCATGGAGAATTTCTTCCAATCCGTTTTCCGCCTGCCTTTTCGATCCCGCGGAAAAGAAGCGCCACTGCCGGCCGAACCGGTCACACCAGATCAGGACAGGGGCGCGCTTACAAAGCTGGAGCAAGCGGTTTTTGCGGAAGCGTTTCGGCAAGGCCTTTTTGCCGGTCTACCCAGCCAGGAAGCCTTTCTGCTTGCCATCTCGGTCCACCCCCATCCGCGCTTTTCCCAGTCTGAAGCCGAGGTTAAGGCGCTTCTAAGTCAGGGGTGCGATCTCGATCAAAGCCTGGTACAGACGGGTTCCTGGGTCAGCGAGGAATTGCTCGCGACCCTCGAAATCGGGGAGCGACGCGGTTGCTTGCAAGGGCTCCTCGAAGTTGTCGCCATGGGCCTGACGAGCAACCCGGGCAAGGAATTGGTCAGCGCTCTTGGGCGCCTTGAGGCCACGACGCGATTTTGCGCGGCCCTCTCCACGTTGCTGAAGGGAACGCATTTCAAGAACGAGATGATCGCGGAAGCCGGCCGCATTGCGGGAGGGGGACCCGCTTTCCGTCAAGCTGTTCAGATCTTGAAGGAGAAGGTGGAGATTGGCTCGAGCCTCTCCCACGGGATGTCCCTCTCCGGGCAGGTGTTCGATCGATTTCTTTGCCGATTGCTCAAGAAACAGGAGGACCCTTCCAAGGTGCAGCCGATCTTGGCGATGCTGGGAAATCCAATTTGAGGCTGGAAATAAGCTATGCCGGCTCCCCCTTACCATTCAACGCCTTTTTCAGCGGGCAGTTTGCCTGCGCCTCCTCTCCTTTGCGGTATTGCCTCAGCAGTTCTTTCGACCTTTCCGCAAGCATGCGCCTGACTTCGCGGCGTTTTCCCTTGATCCGAGGGATGATCATGCTGTCGTAACCGGTGGTTTGGTGGCGCATCCAGGCAATCACGGCGGCTTCGGCGCGTCTTTCGATCGGGATTCTCTTGGTGCGCGCCACCGTGCCGCTGCCCACCGGCGTGGCATGTTCCGTGATCGCCTTGGCCATCTTCTGTGACAGCTCGGTGTATTGAGGCGCGAACGCGAGGAATGCCATGACCGAGCCATGGAAATCCTCGACATACTCCTCCTGCACCCGCTCCCTTCTCACCGTGGCGGCCGCCTTCTTCTTGGCATAACCTTCCGTGCCGCGCTCCTTCTCGAGGTCCTGGCGAATCCGCTCAACGGTAGCGGACGGCGCCCAGAGGCCGCGAGAAAAAACTCGACGGCCCTTGCGCTCTTGAACGAGCCAGAAATCTCCCTCTGCCTTGACCCTGCGAGTCAGCCCGGCATCACCCGGCGCCAACAAAATCCAGCCTTCCGGAACTTTGTGAACTTTGCCGTCCGGCGAACGGACCGAGTCAGAAGTGGGGCCAGGGGTAAAGGGGAGAGGGGCCGTCATTCGAAGATCTCGCGTCCTTGCCAAAAACATGCTTTAGCGGATGCGTTCGCGTTGTGCAAGCGGAGCCGTGGAAACATTCAGACCTGCCGAGCAAGCGCTCTTGGACAGTGAAAGCCTCACCATTGTCAGACCGACTCGGGTCCGTTCCAACTCGCTGGCAGGGCCAATGTGCCTCTGCGAATCGATACAATCGAGCGAATGGTGGGATTTTCCCTCGCAATCGGGCCTCATTCATGAAGTTGCTTTTGATCCTTTTCTACCACTACTTTTCCTGGCGATATCGCCTGGGAAAAGCGCGCACGCTCACAGTGGGTGCGCTCAAACGCACCTACTTCGTTTACCGCCCCAAAGCGGCTCCCCCTTCCGAATCTCTGCCGGTGGTCATTGCCGTACATGGCGCCACGATGAACGGGCCCATGATGGCCTGGATGTCACAGCTCAATGGTGTCGCCGATCGCGAGAGCTTTCTCGTCGTCTACCCCGACGGCACCGGCGCCAATCGTTCCTACACCTGGAACGCCGGAAACTGTTGCGGCGACGCCAGGAAAAATCAGGTGGACGATGTCGGTTTTTTCCGGGCGCTGCTTGCCGATCTCATCAAGCGGGATGCGATCGATCCGAAGAGAATCTTCGTCACGGGCATCTCCAACGGCGCGATGATGACTTATCGCATCGCGGCCGAGCTTGCCGGCCAGATCGCCGCGATCGCCCCGGTCGCCGGCCCAAGCCCACCCGTGGCGACGCCCCCTTCCAGGCCGATGCCGATCATTCATTTCCACGGCACCATGGATCAATTCACCCCCTACAATGGGGGTAAAGGGCCAAAAAGCCTATTTCAGATCGACTATCTCTCCGTCGAGCAGACGATCTCGATATGGGTTCTGTTCAATCAGTGCCGTTCCCAGCCCGAGATCACACCTGTGAAAGTCGCCGAAGGAGACCTGGCGGTCACGAAAATGACCTATGGAAACGGCCTTGCCCAAAGCGAGGTCCAATTGTTCAAGATCGATGGAGGCGGCCACACCTGGCCCGGCAGGAAACCCTTCGCAAAATTCATGGGGCAAGCGGTCCTCTCGCTTGGCGCCAACCAACTCATGTGGCAATTTTTCCAGCGCCACCCGCTGCCCTAGGAAATCAAGAAGCGAACAAAAGCGCCGCGCGGCTCAAGCCAAGGAACCTGGGCGCGCTCAACACCAAAACACCAAAGAGAGAGGCGGCCCCAAGGCCGCCTCTCTCTCTTCCGGGCTGACTCCGCGGCGCTCTTAGCCGTTGCTGCGGGAGTGCTTTTTGCGGTCGGTTTCCTTGAGGTAAAGCTTGCGCATGCGCACTTGCTTCGGGGTAATCTCGACGAGTTCATCGTCTTCAATGTACTCAAGCGCCGCTTCGAGCGTGAATTCGCGCGGCGGCTTCAAGGGCGTCGTCTTGTCCGAGCCGGAGGCGCGCATGTTGGTCAGCTTCTTTTCGCGGGTGACGTTCACCGTCAGGTCGTTGTCGCGGCAATGCTCGCCCACAATCTGACCTTCGTAAACCGCTTCCATCGGACCGACAAACAGATCGCCTCGCTCTTGCAAGCCTTCGATCGCGTAACCGGTCGCCTTGGCCGTTTCGGTCGAAATGAGCACGCCCGCGGGCCGTCCCGCCAGTCCTGGCTTGGCTGGACGGTAGTCTTCGAAATTGTGATGCAAAATCGCCAGGCCCTGCGTGGCGGTGAGCATTTTCGTGCGCAAGCCGATCAGGCCGCGGGCCGGAATGTAGAACTCAATATGCGTGCTGCTGCCGTGATTTTCCATTTTCACGCATTCGCCCTGGCGCTCCAGCACCAGGCGCATGACCGAACCGGAATGCTCCGAAGGAACCTCGACCACGAGGTATTCGATCGGTTCGAAGGTCTTGCCTTCAATCTCCTTGGTGATGACGCGGGGCTTGCCCACGGCCAGCTCCGAACCTTCGCGGCGCATCGTCTCCAATAGCACGCCAAGGTGCAACAGACCGCGGCCGGAGACGACGAATTCCGACTCGCGGTCGCCTGGGCGCACGCGCAAGGCCACATTGTGCTGCAGCTCTTTTTCCAGGCGGTCGCGCAATTCCCGGCTCGTCAGCGGCTTGCCTTCCTGGCCGACGAAGGGGGAATCGTTGACCTTGAACAGCATGTCGAGGGTCGGTTCGTCGATGGTGATCGGCGGGCGGGCCATCGGTTTGTCGATTTCACAGATCGTGTCGCCGATGTCGGCATCGTCGATCCCCACGACGCAGCAAATGTCGCCGGCGCGGATTTCGTCGACTTCTTTTTTGGCCAGCCGGTCGAATTCGAGCACCTGGACGACGGTGTCCTGGAACACCGAGCCGTCTTTTTGCTTGACGACGGATACCTTCTGGTTCTTGCGGATCTTGCCGCCATAGACGCGTCCGATGGCGATTTTGCCCACGAAGTCGCTGTAGGCCAGGGCCATGACCTGCATTTGAAGCGGAGCGTTTTCATCTCCTTCCGGAGCGGGAATGGCATTGAGAATCGCATCGAACAACGGGTGAAGGTCCTTGGCCGGAACCTTCATGTCGTTGGTGGCGATGCCGGCGCGGCCCGAGGCATAGATCACCGGGAAGTTGGCCTGTTCATCGCTGGCACCCAGCTCGATGAACAGATCGAAGACATGAGAGTGAACTTCGTCGATGCGCGCATCGGGCCGGTCGATCTTGTTGATGACCACGATCGGCTTCAAGCCGCAGGCAAAAGCCTTACGCAACACGAAGCGGGTCTGGGGCAGGGGACCTTCGGCAGAGTCCACGAGAAGAAAAACCCCGTCGGCCATGCGCAAAATGCGCTCGACCTCGCCGCCGAAGTCGGCGTGGCCGGGGGTGTCGATCAGGTTGACTTTGACATCTCCCAACCGGATCGCGCAGTTTTTCGCGAGAATCGTGATCCCGCGCTCGCGTTCCTGATCGTTGGAATCCATGATCAGGCCATGCTGGCCGCCGACGAGTTTGTCTAATTCCTCGTTCCGAAAGAGCCCCGATTGGCGAAGCATCTGATCGACCAGGGTGGTCTTCCCATGGTCAACGTGGGCGATGATCGCGACATTCCTCAAATCCTTACGCTGCATTTCCGAACCACCTTCGATCCTTCGTCTGAAATTTCCCCAAGGAGACTATTTTATGAGAAACTTGATGCAAAAAATCGTCCCCAAATATGATAAATTCGGGAAATCGGGAGAGAGACACGATGGAACTGGTGCTTGTTCGGCATGCCGAGGCGGAAGATCCCGATGGAAAGCGGATCAAAACCGATTTTGACCGCCCCCTGACCGACCAGGGTCGTAAACAGGCGAAAAACCTGGGCAAATTCCTCAAAAAAACCTCACTCACTGGCTCTCTGCTGATCGCCAGCCCCCTCGTGCGCGCTCAAGAAACGGCCCAAATCCTGCACAATGAGGCGCGCTCGATCTTCGCCGATTTCGAAACCTGGACGGAATGCGGCATCCCTGCCTCCTGGGAAGAACTGCGAAATCGCCTGGAACCGCTGAAAATCCCCTCTGCCGTATTGGTCGGTCACATGGACGAAATCGCCATTTTGGCCGAAAAGCTCCTGGGAGCCACGCGCAGTTCGCTTTCTTTTCGAAAATGCGCCGCCGCGCTCTTTCGCTGGGAGGGAGGCCTGCGCTGGCAAACCGCCCGGTTGAAATGGTGGATCGACCCGGAAATCCTGAGTTTGATGGCGGAAATGGGCAAAGATTCGAAGCATTGATTCGGTTGCCCCGGCTTTTTTTTCCGCCGGTCGGTTTCGCAACCGGCAAAGACTGGCCGGGGCATCAAGCCTTGTGCGGACAAAGGATCCTGAGCCGCTCAAGAATCGCGCGCGGCTTACCCGCGTCGATCGCGGCTGCAGCCTGCGCCACCCCTTCTTTCAGATCGCGGCATCGGCCTGTTAACCACAGCCCGGCCGCGCAATTGGCAAGCAGAATATGCCTCGGCGCGTTGTCATCGCCTGAGATCGCGGCTTGCGCCATTTCCGCGCTTTCGCGCACCGACGACACGCGAAACACCGAGCGATCGTGCGCAGGCAATCCAAAATCGCGGTGAGTCCAATTGAGCGATTCGCATTTCCCGTCGCGAATGAGCCGAACCTCGGTCGGCGCGCCCAGGCTGATTTCGTCGAGCCCATCGCTTCCGTGCATAACCAGGGCGCGTTTCGCCCCCAGTGCGGCCACCGCCTGGGAGTAAGGTTCGAGCCATTCGGAGAACCCGATACCTATGATTTGGCTCGTCGGCGACGCCGGATTACAAAGCGGCCCCAGACCGTTGAAAAGCGTGCGGATGCCCAGTCGTTTGCGCACGGGTGCCAGTGCCCCCAGCGCGGGGTGATGTTTGGGCGCCTGGCAAAAGACAATGCCGCACTCGGCGAGCATTTTGGCAGCAAACGCCTGGTCGTCAGGAAAACCGATCTGCCAGAACCCGAGGAGGTCGGTTGATCCGCTCGTTCCCGACTGGGCGCGATTGCCATGCTTGACGATCTTCAGTCCACAGGCAGCCAGCACCAGGCCAACGGTCGTGCTGATGTTGAAGGTCCCGGCGCCATCGCCGCCGGTGCCGCAGGTATCGACCAGGTCCGTTCCGAGGTCCCAAGGCAGCATTTTCTTTCGCAAATGGCGGGCGCCGCGCACAAAGTCATCGGCCCGCTCTCCGCGCATGGCCAGACCAACGAGCAGTGCCATGGCATCGCCGGGTTCATGGTTCGGATCCAAAAGCCAGGCAAAGACTTCCTCAAAGCGCTCGTCGCCAAGATCGTTTCCGGTTAACAGTGCCTTGAGAACCGGGGTATACCATGAGGGCGGTGTTCCCCCAAGCGCATGAGCAGGCGATTGGGGCCCTGAATGTTTGGGAAAAGATTCGGACAAAGTGACCGCGGTCATGGAGAAGTTCAGCAATGAGTTTGAGTGGGAGGCTTCCATCATTATTATTCGAAGATTGCGCAAAAAGGGCGGGCGAGGAGGCCAGCTTGGTCCCATTTTTTCGCAAAACGATGCTCCTCGACTGCGCCAGGGTAGTTTCATGCAAACTTCACCGCTATGCGGCCCTCGCAGCAGGGTGGTGCCCGATCAGGCCGTTAGATCTTCCCGAGCCGAAGCGGAACGCCGATTCAGAAGGACCGGTACCTTTCAAATCGCTTGTTTTCCCTCTAGTCCCGCCCTCAACTCACTAAAATGAGGATGTTGGGGGCTTGTGTCAGGCATTTCCCAAGGCAATCCAAATGATATTCAACATGAACATCCGCAACAGTTTGGGAGTTTTTCTCCTTCACGGGTTGCTGGCATTGCTCACGGGCTTGGCAGTCGGCACCGTCAGGGCGGCCGAGGGAACCGGCGACGGAGTTGTGCTCGACGCTCCCGCCAACCTCAATCAGATCGAACAATTTCGTAACGACGCCCGCAAGGCGCTCGACAAATTGAAACAGGCGGCAGACGCCGGCAAAAAAGCCGGGCCAATCACCCTTTTGATCGATTTTCACCCGCGTCAAAAGTTCTATTTTCTCGATCTCGAATCAGGATTTGCGCTGGCTCGCGTGCTCTCCCAGCTTCGCTCCGAAGGCATTCAGGTCATCGGTTACATCAGCGGATCGGTCACCGGGCATGGCGTGCTCGCCGCGCTGGCCTGCTCGGAATTGCTGATGTCGCGCGTCAAGGAAGCCTCGATCGGACCGGTTTTCAACAACGAGGCCTTCCTGGCCGATCCGACCATTCTGGCCGAATACCAGAGAGTGACACAGGGGCGATTTGCCCAGGCCGTTGTCAGGCGCTGGCTGCTTCCTGGCATCGAGGTCGTCGAAGGCGCGCCGGTCGCGGGCCCCGATCCCTTTCCCTTTTTGGAGAAAAAGGCGCTGCCGCTCGGAAGGCCGGTTTTGAGTCCGGCCGATCCTTATCAGTACCAATATGCCATGGCGCGTAAGCTGGGGCTCGTCAAGGGAGATACCCCCGACTCGCTCAAGGAACTGCTTGGTCTTTATGATTTAAAGCAAGAGATTTTGGCCAACCGGCCCGGATCGCAGGCGCCCAAACCCGTCATAGTCGACATTGAAGGGGAATTGAGCCCGGCCCGGATCTCTCGCATCCGGCGTGTATTCGACCGGGCCCGAGCAGAGGGCTATAACCTCGTCATTTTGAAGCTCGAAGGCGCTCATGGCGGTTCGATCGAGCCGATTTATACCCTGGCCCAGGAGATCGTTCAGGCATCACGAAATCCCGACCCGGTCAATACCATCTGCTGGTATGACGCCAAGTGCAGCGACACTGCGACATTCATCGCGCTGGCGGCTGACCAAACCTGGCTGGCTCCCGATGCCAAGCTCGGCAAATTCGGCGATTATCTCTCGGTGCAGTTTTCCGCCACGAAAAAAGTAGCCGAATACACCAAATCGCTTTTGACGGAAAAAGGCTGGAAGGAAAACGATGCCGCGCTTTTCAGCAAGGCACTCGTGGAAATTCCTTTGCGGCTGCGCTGGGCCAAGCAAAACGGCCAGGACGGGACCTGGGGCCTTTGGGATTCCAATTTGCTCAATCAACCTAATGGCGTGCAAATGGACCTGGGACCGATGATCAAACCGTCCCATCCCGACGATGAAGGCAAGGTTTTGCAATTGCCTGCCGCCTTGGCGCGCGACCCCCTCAAAATCGCCGACACGGCCGTGTCCTTTGCCGATCTCCAAAACCGGCTCGGGATGTCCAAGGATGTGCACCGCCTGGGGACCGAGTGGCTTGACCAAGTTGCCGATTTCCTCACGTTGCCCAGCACCCAGGTCTTTTTGGCGATCATCGGCATGGCCTGCCTCATGATCGAAACGATGAAACCGGGCCTCGGGTTGCCCGGGGTGATCGCCTCGCTTTGCTTTGTCATGATCTTCTGGTCCAACTCCTACGTTCAGGGACAGATCGATTGGCTGGCCATTTTGATTTTCCTTTTGGGAATCATCCTGGTTTTAGTCGAGGTGTTTGTGATTCCTGGGTTTGGGGTCGTGGGCTTGAGCGGCATATTGATGATCCTGGGCGGCATGGGGCTCGTGGCCTACGGACATTGGCCGACGTCGCCGGGTGAATGGATGGGTTTGGCTCAGGCGATGGCGCCCTTTGGCCTGAGCATGGTGGGCAGCCTGATCCTGGCGGGGATCGTGTTGCGCTTCATTCCACGCATCCCCTTTTTCAATCACCTCATTTTGCAAAGAACCTCGGATCCGGCATCGGTTGCACCCGATCCCATTAGCGGGCAAATGCACCTGCTTGGCAAAACCGGCAAAGCGGTGACCGCACTGCGCCCTTCCGGCACCGCCCTGATTCAAGGACAGTACCTCGATGTCATCTCCGAAGGCGATTTCATCGAAGTCGACTCTCCCATCGAAGTCATCGACCTCACCCACGGACGGATCCTCGTACGCAACCTGACCCAACCTCAGGACCCTTCATGGACCCCCAGTACCTGACCTTCGGAATCGGCTTGATTTGCGCCGGATTGCTCGTGCTGGTGGCCGAGGCCTTCGTGATCTCGATGGGCCTGTTGACGGCTATCGCCACCGGTTTGATCATCATCGGGGTCATTTTTTGCTTCAAGTACGGCTTCTGGGCCGGCATGGCGACCATGCTTGTCCTTTCGCTGGTGCTGCCGATTTTGCTGGTCTGGGCGCTGGCGCTCTTTCGAAAAAACATGGTCAAGGCCCGTCCCGCCGAAGAAGGGGTCGATCTGCCTGAAGTCACTCGCCTGGCGGCGCTTTTGGGCAAGATCGGCACCGCAATGACTGACCTCTCTCCGGCCGGCCTCGTCAACTTCGAAGGGCAGCGGGTCGATGTGATCAGCCAGGGGTTGCTTTTGAAGCGAGGCTCCTGGGTGAAGTGCATTCTGGTCGAGGGGTCGCGCGTCGTCGTCATCCCTGCGGATCCGGTCGATGCCGCCAAACCGATGGAAATTGAGCCGAACTTCGAGTTTTAGCGAATAACATAACGGAAATATCAAGCCGGAGCCCCCTATCTATGGATCTTTTCGCGCAGGCGAGCAATACGAACACGATCGTCATCACGATTGTGATCATCATCGCGGTCATCATCTGCCTCGTTGGTCTGCTCATATTCATCAATTTTTTGAACTTGTACATTCAGGCCTGGCTGACCGGCGCCCATGTGAAGCTCTTTCACATGGTCCGGATGAAGCTTTGCAATGTCGACTATGTCAATGTCGTCAAACAAAAGATCGCCCTGGTGAACTCCGGTGTGGAAATCGAAACCCAGCAGCTTGAAGAACATGTGCTGGCGCGCGGCAATT
The DNA here is from genome assembly GCA_965226945.1 of Gemmataceae bacterium. Taxonomy (GTDB): domain Bacteria; phylum Planctomycetota; class Planctomycetia; order Gemmatales; family Gemmataceae; genus SYLG01. Next base: position 7,868,157 of record OZ245717.1, read on the forward strand.
TGCAGCGGGTTGCCATGGCGGTCATCGCCGCCAAGAAGGCCGGCATGAGCCTGACCTGGCAAGCGGCCGCGGCGATCGACCTGGCCGGCCGTGATGTGTTCGATGCGGTGCGTTCCTCGGTCAATCCAAAGGTGATCGACTGCCCCGATCCAGGGAAGGGTAGGCAGACGCTCGACGGGGTTTGCCGCAACGGAATTCAGCTCAGAGCGCGTGCCCGTGTGACGGTGCGCACCCGGTTGGACCGCCTCGTCGGCGGCGCCACCGAGGAAACGATCATCGCGCGCGTCGGTGAGGGGATCGTCAAGGCCATCGGCACCGCCGAGGATCATACGGTCGTACTCGCGAATCCCAATCTGATTTCGCAAGCGGTGCTGCGCAATTCACTCGATTCCCAAACGGCCTTTGAGATCGTCTCGATCGACGTCGCCGAAATCGACGTCGGTCAAAACGTGGGCGCGAACTTGCAGGCCGATCAGGCAGCCGCCGACCTGCGCGTCGCCCAGGCCAATGCCGAAAAACGGCGGGCACTCGCCGTGGCCCTGGCCCAGGAAAATATGGCCAAGGTGGAAGAAAACCGCGCGCTGGTCCTCCAGTCGGAAGCTCAGATTCCCAAGGCGATCAGCCACGCCATTCGCTTGGGCTGGCTGTCGTTTCAAACCGGATTTCATCCAGGCAGAAACGATGCGATTCCGATCGCGGCGGGTGTCGGCGGTCTGGTTCACCATGAATCTTCCGAATCATCGACCGAAACGCCGCACCACAAAGGCGACAGCCACCCCGCAAGCGAGGCAGGTCATGAGTCCAATGGCCTTGATGAGCACGCTCAGGCGTCCGATCAGCCGCCGCATGACCATCCGCCGCACGACCATCCGGCTCGTGGGGAAACCCCCGAAGGGGGCTCTTCAGAAGATGGACCCCATTTCACGAACTGAGAGACCTGAACCTCAGGCGGAGTTGCCGGCGCCCGCCTGAGGCACTTTCGCAAAAAAACCGCCGCTCTGACACAACCGCAATGTTCAAAATTCGACCCAACGCCGTTTTCCAGTGGAGCTTCGAATGATTCTTTTGGCGCAAGGCGGCCCAAGCACCGGGGCCATCGTCGTCGCGATTGTCGTGGTGGTGGTGATTTTCATCACCCTGGCAGTCATGTTGATCCTCTTCAATTTCCTGCATCTTTATTTGCAGTCGTGGCTGACCGGCGCCCATGTGAAACTCTTCCACATGGTCCGGATGAAGCTGTGCAATGTCGATTACGGCCTGGTCGTGCGGCAGAAAATTGCGCTGGTCAACGCGGGTGTGGAAATCGAAACCCGGCAAATCGAGGAGCATGTCCTGGCACGCGGCAATATCCAGCGGGTCACGATGGCGCTCATTGCCGCCAAGAAAGCCGGCATGAACCTGACGTGGCAGGCGGCCGCGGCGATCGATTTGGCCGGCCGCGATGTTTACGATGCCGTGCGCTGCTCGGTGAATCCCAAGGTGATCGATTGCCCCGATCCGACCAAGGGCCGCCAGACGCTGGACGGCGTGTGCCAGAACGGGATTCAGCTTCGAGCGCGTGCCCGTGTGACCGTGCGTACCCGGCTGGACCGCATTGTCGGCGGCGCCACCGAAGAGACGATCATCGCCCGCGTCGGCGAGGGAATCGTCAAGGCGATCGGTACAGCCGAAGATCACACAATGGTGCTGGCAAACCCGAATCTGATTTCGCAAGCCGTATTGCGCAATTCGCTCGACTCTCAAACCGCCTTCGAAATCGTTTCGATCGATGTCGCCGAAATCGATGTCGGTCAAAATGTGGGAGCCAACTTGCAAGCAGACCAGGCAGCCGCCGACCTGCGTGTCGCACAGGCGAATGCCGAAAAGAGACGAGCCCTGGCCGTTGCGCTTGCCCAGGAAAATATGGCCAAGGTCGAAGACAACCGCGCGCTCGTCCTTGCGGCCGAAGCGGAAATACCCCAGGCGATCAGCTACGGTATCCGTGAAGGGAAGCTCACGGTGATGGACTACTACAACTTGAAAAACTTGCAGGCCGATACGCAGATGCGCCAGGCCATCGCGGGTTCGACGGGCGTATCGGGCATGTCGTCGGACCGTAGCGACAAGGCTTCAAGCGGTAACGGATAAGGGAGGGTCACTCTCTCCCTATCTTTGGGATCTGTCGAGTAGAATCAAAGGTAGCTTCCTAACCGGACCTGCGCAATCGGGATCCGCGTTCAAACGGTGGCGGCTGACAACCTAGAGGCAGGGGGCCAATCATGAGAATTTTCGCGGCGGGCAACGAGTTCGTTACGATCATCCTCGCCCTGATTCCGCTTGCGGTTTTTCTGTTGTCGAACCTGTTTAAGGCCTCGCAAAAGCCGGCCAATCCGCCCGCCAAGGCGCAAAAGCCAAACAACAATGGGGGAGCGGTGCCCGGTACGGTCGATCTCGATTCGTTTCTGCGCGAGGCGAAAAAGCGCAAGGCCCAGGCACAAAGCTCACCGCCGCCACCGCCTCCTGTCGCTCCCCGGCCTGTGGTGCAATCGCAATCGAAACCGCAAAATCGGCCGACGAAACCGGTGCAGCCATCGCTTCCTCAGCCCAAGCCAATGCGCCAGGAAAAACAACGGGAAGTGCCGACCCAAAATCCCAGGCCGCGCCAGGAAAAGAAGACTCCGTCAACGCAGGGACCAGCGGTCGCAGCACCGCAGCTTTCCGCCGCATTGGCGTCCGAGGATTTGCTGGAACGAGGCAAGGCCAGACCGGTTTTGCGTCCCAAGGCAGGGCTGTCTCAATCTCCCGTCGCGGCGGCCGTGGAACTGGTGCGCTCAGGAAGAGCGGCGCCGACTTCGTTTGTGCTTCAGGAAATCTTCGGCCGCCCCCGTTGCGTGCGCCCCTTTCAACTTCCCGAGCCGAGCGCAGGCAATACCCCCATTCCCTGATTGTTCGACTCAATGAGCGAATAACTGCCGCTTCCAAGTCACCGAAGTGCCCAAAACGATTCCCGGCCTTCGTGCAATTCTCCATGGATCACGTTGCACCCAAAGAGCATCTCAGGAACTGACCACGGTCGGGTGCTTTTTGGGAATGGGTTGAAACTTTTGCGGATCGGTCAGGTTCGCAATCGCGGCGAGGTCTTGGGCGCCCCCTTCCACGCGCTGAAAGAAATCGCGTAAAAGGAAATTGCCATCCAGCCTCCAGGAGGGAGGCCCGGCCAGCCGCCAGTTAATGCGCCCCAACCCACCGGGCCAATGATGGCCCATTTCTTCGACAAGATAGCTCTCGATCCAGCCATTACTGTCGTCGAGTCCCCGCAACCGGCGCGCCAGTCCGTCGTAGGCTGCTTCGTCCACAATGGGCGCCGCGCCAAGTGCCGAGATCCATTGATCAAGTAGCGGGCCGAGCGCAGGTCTCGTTTCGCGCTTGCGCGTCCAGGGCGAAACGTTCGCACCGCCTTCCCAGGGAAGGATTGGGTCCTTGCCGCCATGGATCGTCAAAAGGGGAGGAACTGGCGAAAAGGGGGTAAATTCGCTTTCTCCCCGTTCTGGAAACGGAATGCCGCAAATAAGTACAAGACTCGCGGCGAGGCCGGCCTGCGCGCGCACCGCCCGATGAGCAAACGCGGCTCCGTTGGAGAATCCGACAAAATGAATGGGACAACCGGGAGCGGCGGCCCCAATGCGCTCCATGAGCGCCGCGCAGTATTCCAGGTCGTCGCCGGGGCTCAAGTATTCGTCAAAGCGCCCCGAACCATCGTCCCAAACCTGGGGATTGGTCAAAAATCCGGCACTCTTGCGCGGGTCATGGCGCCGCCCTTCAGGAAACACAAGGAGGGCGCCGGCAGCGGACGCGACCGGGCCAAGCGCCGATTCTTCCAGAGTCCAGAGGCCCGTGCCTCCCGCTCCGTGGAAGCAGGTCCAGACGGCACGCACCGGTCCTGCTGGCAGGATCACGGTCGCAGAACGCTCCTGGCCGCCGGCAAGATTCGACCACAAAACGATTTGGGGCGCTTGCATCATCCTTAAGGTCCGCTAGGTGCGTTAGGCGTGAACATTCCCGAGAAACGCTCTCGCCCTAACGATAGGGGAATTCCGTCTCTCACCATTTTCCAACGAAATGGTATGGAACCGGGTTGTCCTCAAGGCGCGGGCCCCGCGCTTTCCTTGGTAAAGGTATCCATCGTCATCGAATCCGGCACCGATCTCATCTTTGCGGTTGCGCAAAGAGGGAGAAGAAATCGGGCCGGTGGAATGAACGGGAAAGACTCCCAGACGGAGGTTCACCATGCCGGCACAATTGGACATGCCGAAGGCGACGACGAAAGACTGGGGAACCTCCCCCCTGGCATTCGATTCGATCCTTCGTGCCGCGCAGTGGAAAATTCGCCTTGCCGATCTGGTTAGAGGAGGACTCCTTGCCGCCACTTGCCTGATGTTTTCGGTGCTCGCGCTGTTTTTTTTTGATTACCTGTTCTATCCGTCCTGGTCGGTCCGGCTGGCCGCATTGAGCGTGGCGATTCTTGGCAATCTGGTGGTGGTGATCGGTGCCTTGATATGGCCCTCATGCAAGCCGATCAGCAAGATTTACGCGGCCCGTCAGCTCGAAAAAACCCTCGACGATTCCAAAAACAGCCTCATCAACTGGATCGATCTGCGCGAACAGGATTTGCCCCAGCCGATTCTGGCTTCATTACAAGTCCGGGCGACCCGGGAAATCAAGAAGGTCGATCTCGACGAGGCGACCCACTCCCGCACGACCAACATCCTCGGTACGGTGGCGGGTGCGCTTTTCCTCGTCGCCCTTTGCTTGCCCTTCCTCCTTGGCATCCATCGCAGTTGGGGCCACTTCATGAGATCGATCTCGCCCCTCGCCGGGCTCGAAGATCGCACCATGACCCGCATTCGCCTGCTTGAACCCAGTAAGGGAAATACCACCGTCGCCCTCAGGCGCGATGTCGTCGTCGCGGTTCGGCTCGAAGGGGAGATTCCCAAAGCCGGTGACGAAAAAGCCACTCGCATTTCCATTCAAAACCGGCCACAAGATCCTCCTCGCATCAAATATTTCGAGCCGACCCGCAATGCCGAATGGGGAGATCACTACACCCTCACCTTGACCTCCCAGGAGATCCAGGGCGGCCTGCAATACCGCGTCCTGGCAAACGATGCCGAAACCCCCATCTACCGCATCGACGTCTCCGTCCCTCAGCCTGCCGTCATCGGTTCGTTTCGCTCCGTCGTCGAGCCTTCACGAGTTTGGAACATGGCGCCAATCTCTTCGGTGGAACGCAAAATCGAGGGGCCCGCTGGTTCCAAGGTCACCGTCCAGCTCGAAGCCAATCAGCCGGTCGAGAAGGGCTGGCTGGAATACCCTGCCGGAACCCAGATCCCCGCCACGAAGGTCGAAGGAAATCCCAATCAGCTTGAATTCTCCTTCGTGCTACGCGATCCCGACACCTACAAGATTGGATTTCAGACCAAGGAAGGCGAAATTTATAACGATCCCGAAGGCTTCCCCATCGACACCTTCAGCGCGAAATTGATCAAGCCCGCTCAAGACATGTCGGTCGAACCCAACGCCGAAATCGACCTCGAAGCTGTTGGCTCTTACCCCGATCCGTTCGTCGAATCGGTCGTCAAAAGCAAAATCCCCGAGTCGCCCAATCGACCCACCGCGCCTCTCGAAGATCCGACCAAACCGCAAACACACCCCAATCTCCAGGGTGGTGTTCGTTCCAAGTACAAGCTTGCCTTGCCCACTCTGGCCCTCGAAGGTCAACCGGCCAAGTTGCTCGGCGGACGCGTCGAGTACTGGGTCGAATTCAAAGATTCAAAAGGAAAGGTTCATCCCACGGAACATCGCTTCTTGATGGTCAAGGACCCAGCCAATCCCGATCAACCATCCAGGAACCAAAAGAAAAAACAGGACCAGCTGGACCCGAAGAAAGGAAGCGGACAAGGGGGAGGAAGCACAAACCCTCCGGAAGAGCCCACGGACAACAATCGGCGTCAAGGCTCCGAAGATCAGCCGCAACCGAAGAAACAGGGCACTCAAGATGAGGGAGAGGGTCCTCATCAAGATCCCCGTCCGCAGCAAAGCGGCCATGAGCCGAGCAAGCAACCGGATACCAACCCTCTCGAACAACAGAACCAGGAGAAAGAACAAAGAAACGTCGAGAATGTCGAAAGGAAACTGGAGGAGGCCCTGAAGCAAGAGCCGTCCAAACAAGGCGGTGATCCCACGCAGGGCGGTGATCCAAAACAGGGCGGCGATCCCAAACAGGGCGGTGATCCCAAACAGGGCGGTGATCCCAAACAGGGCGGTGATCCAAAACAGGGCGGTGATCCAAAACAGGGCGGTGATCCAAAACAGGGCGGCGATCCCAAACAAGGCAGCGACCCCAAACAAGGCAGCGATCCCAAGCAGGGCAGCGATCCCAAACAGGGCGGCGATCTCAAACAGGGCGGCGATCCCAAACAAGGCAGCGACCCCAAACAAGGCAGCGACCCCAAACAGGGCGGCGACCCAAAACAAGGTGGGGAACCCAAACAGGGTGGCGATCCCAAACAGGGTGGCGATCCCAAACAGGGCGGCGATCCCAAACAGGCCGGCGATCCCAAACAAGGCAGCGACCCCAAACAAGGCAGCGACCCCAAACAGGGCGGCGACCCAAAACAAGGTTGGGAACCCAAACTGGGTGGCGATCCCAAACACGGCGGCGATCCCAAACAAGGCAGCGACCCCAAACAGGGCGGTGATCCCAAACAGGGTGGTGATCCCAAACAGGGCGGAGATCCCAAACAGAGCGGTGATCCCAAACAGGGTGGCGATCCCATACAGGGCGGCGATCCCAAACAGGGCGGCGACCCCGAACAGGGCGGCGATCCCAAACACGGCGGCGATCCCAAACAGGGCGGTGATCCCAAACGGGGCAGCGATCCCAAACAGGGCGGTGATCCCAAACAGGGCGGTGATCCCAAACAGAGCGGCGATCCCAAACAGGGTGGCGATCCCATACAGGGCGGCGATCCCAAACACGGCGGCGATCCCAAACACGGCGGCGACCCCAAACAGGTCGGCGATCCCAAACAGGGTGGCGATCCCAAACAGGGCGGCGATCCCAAACGGGGCGGCGATCCCAAACAGGGCGGCGATCCCAAACAGGGCGGTGATCCCAAACAGGGCGGCGACCCCAAACAGGGCGGTGATCCCAACCAGGGCGGTGATCCCAAACAGGGCGTTGACCCCAAACAGGGCGTTGACCCCAAACAGGTCGGAGATCCCAAACAGGGCGTTGCCCCCAAACAGGGCGGCGACCCCAAACAGGGCGGCGACCCCAAACAGGTCGGAGATCCCAAACAGGGCGGCGATCCTATGCGGGGCGGCGATCCTAAATTGGGTGGCAACGCGAAACCGATTGGCGGCGGCTTACCAGGCCGAGCAGGCCAGGATCAGGATTCAGGCACCACGGGTCCGACCGAATCGGGAAAAAGGCTGAACGCTGATGCTCCCGATATTCGTCTTTCGGGGAGGACATCTCAAGCGCAACTTGAAACTCTGCAAAAAATGATGACGCCCGATGTGCTGAAAAAAGCAGGCATTACCGACGAGGAGTGGAAGCAGTACCTCTCGACTAGAAAGCGTCAAATGGAGGAAAATCAGACCACGAACAAGGAGAGAGAAGTGTCCCCCTCTCTGGGATTGCGAGGCATTCCCAGTTTGCCCTCGCGTAAGGTTGAACGGCCGAGCGCAGACACCGCCCGTCCCGAACAATCCAGCCGAGCACTACCCCCTCCCGGCTACCGCGATGCCTACCAGGAATTCAACCGAAAAATCGCCGAACTCGACAAACCTTCGCCCAATGCGCCGAAATAACAAGGTTGACCTTACCCCCGGTGCGGCCGCATCGATTCGCGCCCCCACAAGGAAGTTTCTCCCGACAGACAAATCAAAACTCAGACCGCATCCACCGTCGGCCGACACACACCAAAAAATGGATGTGGTGGGCCGAAGCGACCGGCGAATTTGGCCAATGGGGATGCCTGCGCTGCCGAATTCATCCTTGCGCCAGTTCTTGCCACAAGGCTCGGTAATACTTGAGAAATTCCGTCGCCACGGCAATATCGGGAATGGAACGGCCGACTTCAATCATCGTGTAACGGTCATACCCCGCCTGCCGCAGTAGACCAAACAGTTCGCGATAGGGGTATTCCTTGGCCTGGTTTTTGTACAAGTCATTGATATGACACGACTTAATCCAGGGCTTAAGCAGAGCGTAAGAGGCGGCCACCGATCCGTTCTTCACATCCTGGGCATTGGAATTCCAGGTCACTCCCGCATTGGCCGGTTTGGCGTAACTCATGATCTGGGCCATATGGTGCGGCTCGGCCGTGCCGCTTCCATGAACTTCGCACCAAATTTCGACCTTGTGGGTCTGGGCGAATTCCGCGCACGTGCCAAGAGACTCGCCGATCTGCTTCAGGGTATCGGAAACCGGTTTTTCCTTGGGTAAGCCGTTGGGACGCACCTTGACGCCCGTGGCGCCAAGATCAGCTGCCAATTCCACAAACCTTTTGCACTCATCCATTTGCGCGCGGACGACCTCCGGTTTGGGAGAATGGAACTCGCAGACCGAGCCCAATCCCCAGATCACGATTCCCGCGTCCTGGCACTGTTTTTTCACTTCTTTGCGCTTTTCCGGCGGTAATGACGGCTCCACGCCATGTTTGTGCGTCGTGCGGAATTCGACCGCGGCAATTCCCGTTTTGCCGCAGACTTGCAGGATTGTCTTGAGATCCCAGCTATTTGGAATGTTGTAAGTGACCATTCCCAAACGAAAGGGTAGGGAGGGGGTTGTAACTTGAGGGGTCGTGCCTGCGGCGACATTCTTGCCAAGAGAAGGCAAAAATCCCGCAAGCCCTGCGGTTTGGAGGAATTTCCGACGAACCTGCATGGCACACCCCATTTCCGGCGGACGAAGTTTCTTTGGTTTCTTTCGAGGTGGTTGTCCCTCATAATGATTTAAGGCGCCGATCCCTTCTTGCCAGATAGGAATGCTCCGGTTGCGGTTCGTGTAGGACCGAAGTTACCCAGGGCCAGGCGGGCGAGACGTAGGACGGCGGATGAGCGGGCGCGGCTCATAGGTGGAGGTTGACCATGTCGACTCAACTGGACATGCGGGCGGCGGTGAAGACGGCTCCCACGGCGGCAGCGGCTTCGGTGTTCGACTCGATGCTGCGCGACGCCCAGTGGAAGATCCGTCTGGCCGATCTGGTCCGCGGCATCTTTCTGGTTGCCTCCTGCTTGATTTTTTCGGTGTTGGCGCTCGTTTTCCTCGATTACATTTTCAACCCGTCCTGGTCGATGCGCCTCACGATCCTGACCGTCGCGATCCTCTCCAACATCCTGGTTTTCGTGGTCGCCTTGGTTCTTCCCTGTTGTAAGCCGATCAGTCCGATCTACGCGGCCCGTCAGCTCGAAAAGACCCTCGACGATTCCAAAAACAGCCTCATCAACTGGATCGATCTGCGCGAACAGGATTTGCCCCAGCCGATTCTCGCTTCACTACAAGTCCGGGCGACCCGGGAAATCAAGAAGGTCGATCTCGACGAGGCGACCCACTCCCGCACGACCAACATCCTCGGTACGGTGGCGGGTGCGCTTTTCCTCGTCGCCCTTTGCTTGCCCTTCCTCCTTGGCATCCATCGCAGTTGGGGCCACTTCATGAGATCGATCTCGCCCCTCGCCGGGCTCGAAGATCGCACCATGACCCGCATTCGCCTGCTTGAACCCAGCAAGGGAAATACCACCGTCGCCCTCAGGCGCGATGTCGTCGTCGCGGTTCGGCTCGAAGGGGAGATTCCCAAAGCCGGTGACGAAAAAGCCACTCGCATTTCCATTCAAAACCGGCCACAAGATCCTCCTCGCATCAAATATTTCGAGCCAACCCGCAATGCCGAATGGGGAGATCACTACACCCTCACCTTGACCTCCCAGGAGATCCAGGGCGGCCTGCAGTACCGCGTCCTGGCAAACGATGCCGAAACCCCCATCTACCGCATCGACGTCTCCGTCCCTCAGCCTGCCGTCATCGGTTCGTTTCGCTCCGTCGTCGAGCCTTCACGAGTTTGGAACATGGCGCCGATCTCTTCGGTGGAACGCAAAATCGAGGGGCCCGCTGGCTCCAAGGTCACCGTCCAACTCGAAGCCAATCAGCCAGTCGAGAAGGGCTGGCTGGAATACCCCGCCGGAACCCAGATCCCCGCCACCAAGGTCGAAGGAAATCCCAATCAGCTTGAATTCTCCTTCGTGCTACGCGATCCCGACACCTACAAGATTGGATTTCAGACCAAGGAAGGCGAAATTTATAACGATCCCGAAGGCTTCCCCATCGACACCTTCAGCGCGAAATTGATCAAGCCCGCTCAAGACATGTCGGTCGAACCCAACGCCGAAATCGACCTCGAAGCTGTTGGCTCTTACCCCGATCCGCTCGTCGAATCGGTCGTCAAAAGCAAAATCCCCGAGTCGCCCAATCGACCCACCGCGCCTCTCGAAGATCCGACCAAACCGCAAACACACCCCAATCTCCAGGGTGGTGTTCGTTCCAAGTACAAGCTTGCCTTGCCCACTCTGGCCCTCGAAGGTCAACCGGCCAAGTTGCTCGGCGGACGCGTCGAGTACTGGGTCGAATTCAAGGACGCCAAGGGAAAAATTCACCCCACCGAACACCGCTTCTTGATGGTGAAGGATCCGGCCAATCCCGAACAACCGCCCATGAATGAACAGAAGGACAAGAAGGACAACAAGCAATCCAAGGGTGGTGAAAATAAGGATCAAGGCCAGGGCGGCGAACAGTCCGACAAGAAGGACCAATCCAAAGGCGGCGAAGGAAAGCAGGACAAGTCTGACGCCGGCAAGGATGGGAAACAGGACAAAGAAAACCAGGGCAATCAGGGTGAGGACGCCAAAAACCAGGAGCAAGGCGGACAGGGCGGCAGCAAGAGCAAAGATACCCGCGGCGAGGGCGCGCAGAATCAGCAAGACATGGATCAAAAGAATAATGAAGACCTGGAAAGAAAGCTGAACGAGGCGCTGAAGCAAGAGAAAGCCAACCAGGATCAGCCCATGCAGGGTGACAAGCCCATGCAGGGTGACAAGCCCATGCAGGGTGACAAGCCCATGCAGGGTGACAAGCCCATGCAGGGTGACAAGCCCATGCAGGGTGACAAGCCCATGCAAGGCGACAAGCCCATGCAAGGCGACAAGCCCATGCAGGGCGACAAGCCCATGCAGGGTGACAAGCCCATGCAAGGTGACAAGCCCATGCAGGGTGACAAGCCCATGCAGGGTGACAAGCCCATGCAGGGTGACAAGCCCATGCAGGGTGACAAGCCCATGCAGGGTGACAAGCCCATGCAGGGTGACAAGCCCATGCAGGGTGACAAGCCCATGCAGGGTGACAAGCCCATGCAAGGCGACAAACCCATGCAGGGCGACAAGCCCATGCAAGGCGACAAGCCCATGCAAGGCGACAAGCCCATGCAAGGCGACAAGCCCATGCAAGGCGACAAACCCATGCAGGGCGACAAGCCCATGCAGGGCGACAAGCCCATGCAAGGCGATAAGCCCATGCAGGGTGACAAGCCCATGCAGGGTGACAAGCCCATGCAGGGCGACAAGCCCATGCAAGGCGACAAGCCCATGCAGGGTGACAAGCCCATGCAGGGTGACAAGCCCATGCAGGGTGACAAGCCCATGCAGGGTGACAAGCCCATGCAGGGTGACAAGCCCATGCAAGGCGACAAGCCCATGCAAGGCGACAAGCCCATGCAGGGCGACAAGCCCATGCAGGGCGATAAGCCCATGCAGGGTGACAAGCCCATGCAGGGCGACAAGCCCATGCAAGGTGACAAGCCCATGCAGGGCGACAAGCCCATGCAGGGCGACAAGCCCATGCAGGGCGACAAGCCCATGCAAGGCGACAAACCCATGCAGGGCGACAAGCCCATGCAGGGTGACAAGCCCATGCAGGGTGACAAGCCCATGCAGGGTGACAAGCCCATGCAAGGCGACAAGCCCATGCAAGGCGACAAGCCCATGCAGGGCGATAAGCCCATGCAGGGTGACAAGCCCATGCAGGGCGATAAGCCCATGCAGGGTGACAAGCCCATGCAGGGCGACAAGCCCATGCAAGGTGACAAGCCCATGCAGGGCGACAAGCCCATGCAAGGCGACAAACCCATGCAGGGCGACAAGCCCATGCAAGGCGACAAACCCATGCAGGGCGACAAGCCCATGCAAGGCGATAAGCCCATGCAAGGCGATAAACCCATGCAGGGCGATAAACCCATGCAAGGCGATAAGCCCATGCAAGGCGATAAACCCATGCAAGGCGACAAGGCACAGCCTGGCAGCGAGCAGCCCATGGAGAAGGGCGAGCCCATGAAGAAGAATGGCGAGCCCAAGGAACCAGGAAACAAACCGATGGAAGAGGGGAATACCCCCAAGTCAAAAGGTCAAGAAAAAGGCCTAGAAGGCGCGAAGAAGGGCCAGGGCGAAGATAAGGGTCAGGGCTCCAATCAAGATAAGGGCCAGGACAAGGGCCAAGGCAAGCAGGAAGGCCTGGGCAAGGAGATGAACCCAGACGGCAGGGTCGGAGACAAGGGGCAGGGCGAGGGCCAAGGGAACGCCAAGGATAAAGGGAACGGTCAAGGCGTCGACAAAAGCCAGGGCAAGGCCGGCCAGAAGGACCAGAACAATGCCCAGGGCAACAAGCAAAATCAAGGACCTGGCAAAGGTCAAGGCGAAGGCAATCCTCAGAACAAGGGCGAGGCGAAGGGCCAGGGTCAAGGAATGGGAGATGCCAAGGGCCAGGAGGAAGGTCAGGACAAGAAGCAACCTCCCGAAGGCGAGGGGGCGAAGGGAGAAGGAAACGGGGCAGGCCAGCCGGGCAAGGCAAATCAGCAACCAAAACCCGGCGAGAAACAACCAATGCCCGGCGGCAATAATGCCGATAAAAAGCAGAATGATCCGAATCCAGCGGGTGGCGACAAACCCGGTCCCGGAGGCCGCGATCATGATTCGGGTCCCATGGGCCCGGTAGGATCCGGAAAGCGGGAGAACGCCGATGCTCCCGATGAACTCTCCAAAAAGACATCCCAGGCGCAACTCGAAAGCCTCCAAAAGATGGTCAACCCCGATCTCCTGAAGAAAGCCGGCATTTCCGAAGAGGAATGGAGGCAATACCTTTCGAACAAAAAGCGGCAGATTGAGGAAACTCAGGCCGCAGCCAAGGAAAAGGAGGTCGCCCCGTCCAAGGGAATGCGCGCCGCCCCCAGCCTGGCCACGCGAAAGGTCTCCGGGCAGCCCTCGGAAAACACTAATGCGGGCGATTCCAGCCGAGCGCTACCGCCCCCGGGCTACCGCGACGCCTACCGCGAATTCAACAGGAAGATTGCCGAGCTGGATAAACAGTCGGGCAATGCGCCCAAATGACCAGCGCGGATTTGCCTCTTTTTCCTCCTCGGGGATTGGTTCATCTCCATCCCCGAAAACTCCGATATTTTTTCACCGATGTCTTGATTATTGGGGGAGGAATTGCCGGTTGCCGGGCCGCGCTCAGCGTGCCTGGTCACCTGCAAGTGCGCCTCGTCACCAAAGACCGGGTGCAACAAAGCAATAGTGCCTACGCCCAGGGCGGTCTGGCCGGCGTCATTTCCCCGGACGACGCGTTTTCCAACCACGTCGAAGATACCCTTCTTGCGGGTGCGGGTCTTTGCCACCCAGATGTCGTGGACCTCGTCATCCGCCAGGCGCCTTCCCAGATCGATGCGCTGACCAAGATCGGCGCGAAATTCGACCTATTTGATGGCAAATTTGCGCTTGGGCTCGAAGGGGGTCATAGCCACCCGCGCATCGTTCATGCCCTCGGGGATGCGACGGGGGCCGAAGTCATGCGCGCCATGATCGATGCCGTGACCCACGCCGAGAATATTGAGATCACCGACCAGACGTTTCTGGTCGACCTGGTCATCCACGAGGGCCGCTGCACCGGAGTCATCGTTCAAGCCCCCGACGGCGGCCTCGACTGCATCCGCGCCCGCGAGACCATCCTGGCAAGCGGCGGCTGCGGCCGTGTCTGGCGCGAGACGACCAATCCGCCCGTGGCAACCGGCGATGGGATGTCGGCCGCCTACCGCGCGGGCGCTCGCCTGAAGAACATGGAGTTCATGCAATTCCATCCGACCGTGCTCTATATCGCCGGTTCGGCCAGATTTTTGATCACCGAAGCCCTGCGCGGAGAAGGAGCCTATCTTCGCGATAAAAATGGCTACCGCTTTATGCCCGACGCCGACTCTCGTGGCGAAAAAGCAACCCGCGATATCGTGGCCCGCGCCATTGTCCGCACGATGGCACTCACCCGGCATCCTTGCGTTTATCTCGACATGAGCCATCTTCCCGCGGAAACAACGCATAAACGCTTTCCCGGCATTTCCAGAGTCTGCGCGGGATTCGGCATCGACATCGCCAGGGACCCGATCCCGGTGCGACCCGGCGCCCACTACATGATTGGCGGAATCGAAACCGACCTGCTTGGCAAAACGAGCATTCCTGGGCTATGGGCCGCGGGCGAAGTGGCCTGCACCGGACTTCATGGGGCGAACCGGCTTGCGTCAAACAGTTTGATCGAAGGCCTGGTCTTTGGTGACATCACCGGGCGAAAAGCCGGAGAGTTGGCCGAAGAGGAGGGGAATGACCCCATTCATCTGCCCGCTCCCAACGCCGAGACCCAATGCGCGCTGCCATTTGCCGAAGAGGAACTCGACATTGAGGATATGACGAATTCGCTTCGCAATCTCATGGTCCGTGATGTGGGTATCGTCCGCCATGGGCCCGAACTGCTCCAGGCCGAAATTCAAGTTTCCCAGTGGTGCGGTTACGCCTTCAAACACCATTTTCAAACGCGCAAAGGCTGGGAACTGGCCAACTTGCTCACCCTAGCGAGGCTGGTCATTCATGCCGCGAAAAATCGCGAAGAATCGCGCGGCACGCATTTTCGGGCCGATTTTCCCAATCTCAACTCCGTCGATTGGGCTCACGATCAGGATTGTCCCGCATCGCTACCGATTCCCCATCGGGTCAAATCGCATCCCCCCGAATAAAGTACCTTTGTCTCTCCCCTTAACTCAAAAGATGCACATGGCCCGGATATTTGCCTACGACACGACGCTGCGCGATGGCAGCCAGGGAGAAGGAATCAACTTCTCCTTGCAAGACAAGCTCAATGTCACCGCCCGGCTCGACGAGATGGGGATCGACTTCATCGAGGGCGGTTACCCGCTCTCCAATCCGAAAGACTTCGAATATTTCCGCGAGGTCAAGAAGCTCAAACTGAACCATGCCCAGGTCGCCGCCTTCGGCATGACGCGGCGCAAAAACGGCTCGGTTCACGACGATGTCTGCATCAAGGCGCTATTGCAGGCGGAAACGCCGATCGTCACGATCGTCGGCAAGAGCTGGGATCTCCATGTTTCCGAGGTCTTGGGGACCACGCTCGAAGAAAACCTCGCGATGATTCGCGATTCGGTCAGGCATTGCCGCGCAAACGGCCGCCGGGTCTTCTACGATGCCGAACACTTTTTCGATGGCTTCCATGCCAATCCCGACTACGCCTTGCAAACCCTCAAGGCAGCCGCCGAGGCCGGGGCGGAAACGATCATTCCCTGCGACACCAACGGCGGCACATTGCCCGCGACAATTGCCCGCGTCATCGAACAGGTGAAAAAGACGATCGCGACGCCGCTTGGCATCCATTGCCATAACGACTGCGAACTGGCGGTGGCCAATACGCTCGCGGCCGTCGAATGCGGCGCCGTCCAGGTGCAGGGGACGGTTAACGGCATCGGCGAACGCTGCGGCAATGCCGACCTGATTAGCGTTATCGCCAATCTTGGGCTCAAGCTGGGCCATGTCATGTTGAAGCCCGGTAGTTTTGCGCGGCTGACCGAGCTTTCCCGGTTCGTTCATGAAACGGCCAACATGAATTTCCGCCCCAATCAACCGTTCGTCGGACCAAGCGCCTTCGCGCACAAGGGGGGCATGCACATCGCGGCAGTCACGCGATTGGCGCGCTCCTACGAACATATCGATCCAGCTCTCGTGGGAAATGAACGGCGCATCCTGGTCAGCGAACTGGCGGGCCGTGCCACGATCAAGGAAAAAACCGCCCAGCTCGATCTGGGCCAGGACTCGGCGCTCATGGCCAAAATTCTGGAACGCATCCAGGATCTGGAGAACGAGGGTTACGAGTTCGAAGCGGCTGAGGCTTCGTTCGAAATCCTCGTGCGGAAGGTCGCCGGGATTTACAAACCGTTCTTCGAAAAGGTGGTTTACCGGGTCAATATTGAAGCGGGTGAAGTGCCAGAGGGAACGGATAAGGGAGAGGCCAAGCCGATCACCGAAGCGACGGTGAAACTGCGCGTGCAGGGCGAAACGATGCACACCGTCAGCGAGGGCGATGGTCCGGTGAATGCGCTGGATGGGGCGCTTCGCAAGGCCTTGTTGCCATTTTTCCCAAGGCTGAAGGAAATCCAGCTTGCCGACTACAAGGTGCGCGTCGTCAATGCCCGCGAAGGCACTGCGGCGCGCGTGCGCGTCGTGATTGAATCGCGCGATCATGACCGTGTTTGGACGACCGTCGGCGTCAGCGAGAATATTGTCGAAGCGAGCTGGCGGGCCCTGGTCGATAGCATCGACTACAAACTCACCCGCGATGCGCAATCGTAAGATTTGGCGCTACACGGCCCGCCGCGAATTGGGCGAAATAAACCTACAAAACTCTTCATTAGACAAGCAAGGTTGAATCATCATGTCCTCGGAAATGGCGAAAGCCTACGACCCTCGTGAAGCGCAGGAACGCTGGGCCAAATATTGGGAAGAAAAGAAACTATTTCAGGCAGAGTCCTCGCGGCCCGGCAAGCACTTTTCCATTGTGATTCCGCCGCCCAACATCACCGGCGCGCTGCACCTTGGGCATGCACTCAACAACACGCTGCAAGACACCCTCATTCGTTACCACCGCATGAAGGGGGAGAATACCCTCTGGGTGCCCGGCACCGACCATGCGGGGATTGCGACGCAGGCGGTGGTCGAGCGGCGCGTCAAAGAGGAGTTGGGACTGACCCGGCGGCAACTGGGCCGCGAGGCGCTCGTCGAAAAGATCTGGGCCTGGAAGGATCAGTACGAAAAGCGCATTCTCGGCCAGCTCAAGGGGCTGGGCTCTTCCTGCGACTGGAGCCGTACCCGTTTTACGCTGGATCCTCAGTGTGCGAAGGCAGTGCGCTCCACCTTCTTCCGCATGTTTTGCGATGATTTCATCTACCGCGGGAAACGCCTCGTCAATTGGGATACGCAACTACAAACTTCGGTGGCCGACGATGAAACCTTTGTGGAAAAGGTGAAGGGGGGCTTTTGGACCTTCCGCTACCCCATTCCCGATACGGGCGAGTTCATTCGCTTTTCGACGACTCGCCCCGAAACCATGCTCGGCGATGTCGCCATTGCGGTGCACCCCTCCGATGAGAGGTACAAGCATCTCGTCGGCAAAAAGGCGCTGGTGCCCCTGGCCAATCGACTCATTCCGATCATTGCCGACGCCCTACTTGTGAAGCCCGAGTTCGGCACCGGCGCGGTGAAGGTGACCCCGGCACACGATCGCAACGACTGGGCCTGCGGTCAGCGCCATGGCTTACCCTTACTTAATATTCTCAATGCCGATGGGACGATGAATGCCGAGTGCGGTCCCTTCGCGGGGCTCGACCGCTATGTCGCTCGTGAAAAGACCGTCGAGGCCATGACGGAACTGGGGCATTTCGAAGCGCGCGAAGACCGCGAAATCGATCTGGCGCATTCGGATCGCAGCAAATCGCCGATCGAGCCCTACCTGTCGGACCAGTGGTTCGTGAAGATGGACTCGCTTGGCGAACTGGCGATGAACGCGGTGCGCTCAGGCGAAGTGAAATTCACGCCGGAGCGTTATGCGTCGACCTATCTCGATTGGCTGGGAGAAAAACGAGACTGGTGCATCAGCCGTCAGCTTTGGTGGGGCCACCGCATTCCGATCTGGTATGCGACGTGCAGCGAAGACGATCTCAAAAAAGGGTTCGGTTCGCGCACCGACGTGCGATGGCAGGCAAGCGAGACCGCCGGCGAATTCCTGATTTGCTCGCTCGATGACCTTCCCGAATCCATTCCTGGAACAGCCATCGCACTGCGCCAGGATGAGGATGTGCTCGATACCTGGTTCAGCTCGGCGCTCTGGCCACATAGCACGCTGGGCTGGCCGGAAGAAACCGCCGATCTGGATCGCTATTATCCGACAAGCGTGCTCATCACCAGCCGCGACATCATCACCTTGTGGGTGGCGCGCATGGTGCTGACCGGGCTTTACAACACCGGCAAAATTCCCTTTGAGAATGTGTATATCCACACCAAGATCCTCGACGGTTTTGGCGAGACGATGAGCAAGTCGAAAGGCAACGGGATCGACCCGCTCGACATCATCGACCGCTATGGGGCCGATGCCTTGCGCTACCAGATGGCGCATCTGGCGACGGAAACCCAGGATGCGCGCATGCCGGTGGCCAATGTCTGCCCGCATTGCGATGTGCTGGTGCCGGTCAAGACCGAGCATATGTACATGCGCACGAAGAAAATCAATTGTCCAGGTTGCAAGAAGCCTTTTCGGCCGGGCGGTCCCTGGCCGACCGAAGACGCGGAATTGCCCACGGCCAAGCAGGCGAGCGAGCGATTCGAACAGGGGCGCAATTTCGCCAACAAGATCTGGAACGCCGCCCGCTTTGTCATGCAGAACCTGGATGGTTTCAAGCCGGAGCAAGCAAGAACTTTGGGAAGTTCTCCGGAAGATGCCTGGATCTTGAGCCGCCTGGCGCAGACCACGGTCAAGGTGACCGAAGCGCTCGAGGGCTTCCGCTTCAGCGAATATGCCCGCTTGATTTATGAGTTCGCCTGGTCGGAGTTTTGCGACTGGTATCTGGAAATGGCCAAGCCACGGCTGCGCTCCGAAGAGAGCCGCGCTCAGGTGCAAGCCACTCTGGCCTTGGCGCTCGATGGGCTGATTCGCCTGATTCATCCGGTCATGCCATTTCTGGCTGAGTCGCTCTGGCAGGCGCTTGCCGAGGCCGCTCCGAAACGGACCGCGCTACCCGGTTGCGCCGTGGCGTCGGCAAGCGTGGTGGTCGCTGCGTGGCCGCAATATCCGGCGACCTGGCAAAACGAGGAAGTAGAAAAAGAGGTCCATCGATTTCAGGAACTGGTGCGTGGAATCCGCGAGGCGCGCAACCGCTACCAGATCGACAATCGCACGCGGCTGAAATGCGCGATCAAGTGCACCGCCGAAACGGCGCAATCGATCCAAAAATTGTCGAGCTTCCTGAACGACCTGGCGGCCGCGGACATTGTGGCCATGGGTCCCGAAGCCACGAAGCCGCGCTGCGCGACTTCATCGGTAACGGCCGATGCCGAGTTATTCATCGACCTGGAAGGTTTGATCGATCCCAAGGCGGAACTGGCGCGCACCGAAAAGCAGATCCAGGACAAAGAGAAGCAAGGCAAGTCGCTTTCCTCGCGCCTGGCCAATGCCGACTTCGTGGCCAAGGCGCCCAAGGAATTGGTGGAATCGCAGAAGGCGCAAGTGGCCGAAATTGAAGGGCAGATCGCCAGCTTGCAAGAGGTGAAAGCCAGCTTGCTTGCCTTGCTCGCCTCGTAGGCGCAATGAGAGAAACCATGGCCGGCTCCCTTCAGCTTTTCCTCGTGGAGCCGAGCCATTTTCATGCCTGCTGGCTTTTGTGTGATTGGGATTCGCGGCTGAATCCGCGGGTCGTCGTTACCGCCCGGCCCGATTTCGATTTGAAGCCGTTTCAGATCTGGTGCGCCGATCTGGAGAATGCCGGCGTCTCGTTGCCTGAAAGAGAATTGGTGTTTGCGGCGGATCCGCTGGAACCGGTTCTCAGCCAGACCGGCCCCAAGGTCGCAGCCATTGCCGGACAAAACGAGCTGAAGGCGAGTCGTGTTGCCAAGCTATTGCAGGAAGGGGTTCCAGTCCTCTGCGATAAACCGCTCTGGACACATCCCGATCGCGGACGGGTGCTTATTGAATCGTTGACAGACCCCCGCGTGCCGATCTTTCTTGACGACCTCATGACCGAGGCGGGTGAGCCGGCGTTTGTCTTGCAGCGGGAAGTGCTCAAGTTGGGCATCGGCGAACTGCAAATGCGTCCCAGGGATAGCGGGCGGATACGCATCCATCTGGGCAATCACCATCACCTGGTAAAAACGGTCGGCGGCATCACGGTCCGGCGCGACGCCTCCTTCCTCGACTGGCAAACCTATGGCGATCCTTTCGCCGATGTCGGCGTCCATCTCGTCGATGTCCTGTTTGGCTGCCTGGCCAGCGCGATGGAACTGCAATTCGGTACGGGAACCCAGATCGCAGGGCGAGTCGAAACTCGCTGGGTCCCGCTGGACCGCGAGAGTCTGGCGGCCGTGGACGCCACCGCTCACGACGGCGGGGAAGGGCGCTTCGTTCGTTATCCCCTGAGCCAAACCTGGAACGGGGAGGTAAGTTACCAGGGAGTCGTGATCGAATCCTCCTGGGCCGCAGCGGGAGACACGGAAAAACCGGAAGGGCAGTTTTGCGCGATCCCGGTTGAGGCGGGCGGCCTGGTCGCCATGAAGACCTCGAGCGATCCTTGCATTTGCCTGCATCTCGTGGGAATTCCAGTCAGCCGACGGGCCGATTACCTCAAGCCGCTTGAAGCCCTCGTCGAGTCGATGCCCGAGGCCTGGTCGGCGACCCAGGTCGAAATCACTCGCTATGGGGTGCGGATGGTTCCCGACCCTCGGGTCAGGGTCGGCCACCCCTTGCGTTTTCCCAAACTGCTTAAGCGGTTTCTGGACAAAATGGAGGCGGGAACTCCTTTAAGCCCCATGGCTCGCCAGGCACTCATCGAGAAATACCGGATCAGTGCCGGGTCACCGCGTACGTGATTGGATGCCAATCGATATTGACCTAGTCCGTCAGGCAAGTTTTTACAGCCATCACCTTCGGATCACTTTGAGCGCATCATTTTTTCGATCACGCTAGCAAAACTGGCGCAATAGAGTCGATTCTCCAGGGCTTGGGTCGCTTCGCTGTCGTCATGGGGCAGCGGCCAGGGGATATTCATTGAGGCTGCGAGCTCTTTGAGCTCCCGTTCTCGATCAGCCACCTCGGAGGGGGGCAATTCCTTGTAAACGCCGTTGTAGGCGATTTTCCCTTCGGGATCGATGATGAACGTCCCAGGATTGCGCGCACCGTACCGCTTGGCGGTTTCGCCGTCGAACAACGTAGTTCCCTGATCAATGGCACAAGCAGCTTTCCATCCCGTCGACTTTTGAAGCCTTTTGATTTGGACTGGATCGCCCCCAGGTGTGTGCATCGAGAGGAAAACCACATCCGTAAGTTGCTTTTGGTCGGCGACTCCCTGGCAAAAAGGAATTTGGCGGATCGAAGGGTTCCAGGCCATCGACCAGAAATTCAGAACAACCCACTTGCCGCGAAAGTCGGCCAGGGTCCGTTTTTTTCCGTCCGACCACTCACTTACCGCCCATTCCGGGGCTTGTTTGGAGATTTCGAGCGGCGTTGGAACTTTCGCGGAGGGTTCCGGCAGGGGAGCCGGATGGAAACGGAATGGGAACTCGGTGTTTTCCGCATCGTTGGAACTGATGACAACAGGGTAGTCTGCGTGCAATTTCCCATGGGTGATATGGATTTGGGCGACCCCGGGGGGTAGGTCGCGAAGCAGACACTTGCCTGCGGCATCCGTGCGCAAGGTTACCCACTCCGCGATTCGGTCACCGCTAACGTAGACTAACGCCCCAGGCACCGGTTTGCCGCGCTTGTCAACAACCAGGAACGACAAAGGATGTCCCGGTTGAAGCGTATGGGTGGCCACATCGATCGCCCCCACGGGTGCTTTCGTTAGAGGGATTGCCCGGGAGCTGCTACTGGCAAACCCCTCCTTTTTGAACAGGAGAGACAGCGAGCCTTTCGCAAGTTGGCTGGTAAAAATGACCGGCAAACGGAAGCGATAGCGACCTGATTGATCTGTTTTCACCGTACCGGGAATTTCTCCCCCAGACGATTCTCCTTCCAAGTTTCCTTTGACTTCCACCCCAGGAATAGGGTGGCCAAGCGAGTCGACAACAAGGCCAAGGAAATCTTGAGGACCTTTCTCGTTCCTCTCGTTTTTCTCAATTTGCTTGAGATGAAAGGTCAATCGCGCTTGTCCGACGTCTAAGTCGACCTTCGCCTTGCCGATTCGCGCTTTTTTTCCACTTTGGTCGATCAGTTCCACCTGTTCGGTGCCTGCGATGGAGTGGATGGTTTTGACTTTCGATGGATCAAAATGGGGTTCAGCGATCAGTTCCGCCGTGACGGGTTGCAGTGTCGGAATCATACGATCCGTTGTGAAATTCAAATCACCGACAGCGAGATAGAATTTGCCCGACGTGCCGCACTGAGTGAGGAACCCCTTTCCATCGCGGTCGAACAAGGCATGGCTTGAGGGTGACGGCACCGAAGTGGAGTTCCCTGGATCTTCTCCATTGAGGAATTTGGCCCGACGGAGGTCGTCCTCCTCTTCATTAAGAACGGCAAGCAATGACGTGTGTTCGACCATCGGCTGATCTGTCTTGATCTGGATTGGCCAAATCCCACCGCGTCTTGCTTTGATCTCAATCGTGGCGACGGGCTCCTCGAACGAGGTGGTGAGGGACACCGTACTTTCGTCGAACGGAAGCCAATAGCCGGGTTTCAGTGCAGGATCCCACAATTGGACCAGGCCGACGGGAACCTCCAGTCGGAACCTGCCCGCGGCATCGGTGAAAGTCGTAAGCCTCCTTTTTTTCTCGTCCTTTTCCCCATCGACAAAGAAATTCAGAGAAGCATTGCCGATGGGTTGTCCTGTGTCTTTTTCAATGACCGATCCTTGGACAAAGAAACGACCAGATGCACTCGGAGTGGAGGGGTCAACAGCAGGATTGGCGAGCGTCGATCCGACAGCGCTCGCCTTGAGCTCATCGCGACCCCGAACCGGCAAGAGCGAAAAGGCCAAGGCCACAACCAATAGCAACGACCAGCCGCTTCGGGACACGCTTGCTCTTACTGCCGAGCTGGCGATCATTTCCATACGCCTGCCGAGAGGAGAGGCACCTCCAAACTGGGAGGTCCATGTTGTTTGCGCAGAAGACTGGGTGGCGATGAAATCGACCACCTTCAACAAGGTCTGCGCGTAGGATTTTCTCGACCCGGTGAAGCGGTCCAACACCAAGGCGTCACAACCACTTTCCGCAGCCTGCACCATCTCACGCCTGGCGAACCAGGCCACGGGATGCCACCAGAACAGGCTGGTTACCAGAAACGCGAACAGGTTGAACCAGTGGTCGCGTCGCAGATAATGCGCCAGTTCATGGGCCAGCACCAGTTGCAGTTCTTCACGCCCCAGCTTCTCAATCAATGTGCGCGGCAAAAGAATCACCGGCCTGCGCGGTTCGGCCCACAACATGGGCGAGACTTCAGACTCGATCTGGCAAATCTTGGGAACGGTCTTGAGGCGAAACCGCCTGGCAATCTCTGCCAGAAGCGGAGCGCACGAATCCGAACCATCAAGGCCTGAGCGCAGCAGTCGCCTGATTCCCGTAAGCTGCCGCCACGCCGCAGCCCACAAGATCAGAGTGATGACGCCGCTGAGAACGAACAGACAGAACAGCGCCCATTGCCAGGGGCGGATCGTTGCCAGGAAACTTGGCTCGGCACGAGGCTCGGTTTGTTCATCAGGATGGGGAAGAGCCACATCCGGTACACCAGAATCATCGAACCGTGAAAGACCGCTTGGCGCAGCGGTGGACTTCATTTCCGTCTTGAAGCTGTCCGACTCCGTTTGAGAACGCGCCGGTGCAGGCTCGTGAATCTCAGGGCTTGCTAATGTTGGCAACACGGGAACGGCAATGAGAGGCGGCGTGAGAAATTTGAGCAGCACCAACAGCCAGACTCCATGACAGAGAGCCGGCCGGCGCTTGAAGAAGGGAATTCGGCACAGGCACCAGGCCGCCAGGGCGATCGGGAACAATAGACCGAGATTCCAGGCGAATAAGATCAAAGCAGTGTTCATTAGGCGCCTTCCTATTCCTGAATTTTTTCGATCATCTTTTCCAGCGCGGCCCGTTCGCCGGCTTTGAGTTTCGTTTGATCCAGCAGTGACAGGAGCAATGGCGCCAGCGACCCGCCAAAGTGGCTGTCGGCGATCTGCTTGAGATGCCGGCCGACGAATTCCTGGCGCGAAATGCTGGCAAAAAAGCGGTGCGCAAATCCCGATTTTTCGACCCGGGCTAACCCCTTCTCCATCAACCTGTCGAGAAAACTCTTCACGCCGCCATGCAGCGAATGCTCATGGCGGCCATAGACGGCCAGGACGATCTCGCGAATCGGCACCCCTTCCGGATGCTTCCAGAGCACTTCCAGGACCGACATTTCGGCGTCGGTCGCCTCACCTTTCGGGATGACCATTAACCCACTTCCTCTCTCATGCGCGCTGCCTGAGCTTCTCATGCGGGGCGCATGAGAGTCAAGAGCAGCGGCTCAATCGGCAAAACCGCTACCGGCCGAACTCTGCTCAGAACCGGACCTCAGACTGAGCGCGGCCGGCCGTTCTCTGGCGATTCGGTTTGCTGACATTCCGATGCTAATAGGGAGTAGAAATGGGGCCGATCTGATGCATGATCCTTGGCGGCAGTGGGAGCAAGACTCCGAAGCCAATCAGTTGCTTGACGCGTATGCGCGCAGAAGCGCCGACACGCCGCTTTCGCGGATCGCAGTCGAAGGAGAAGCAACCGAAAGCGACGGCTCAAGCAAAAGGTCGGCCGCGAAGGAAACCGCCCGACCGCATGCGATCTTGCTGGCTTTGGGTTGGGTCGAACCAGTTTGGTCCGAGGCCGGCGCTCGCGGCAAGCCGCTTGGCTACAAAGTCGTGGCGGCGGGGAAGGAATGGCAACAAAAGAAGGCGTTACGCTCAGCCGATCAGCTCGACGAAGAATCGGCCTGAAGTGGGCCGCGAGCGATGACCAAATCTTCCAGCACTTCGCCGCGGCGTAAATGCTGATCAACGAGCCGAGGAACGGTCGCCTCATCGATCGAGCGGTACCAGACCCCTTCGGGATAAACGACGGCCACTGGGCCCTGATTGCAAATTCTCAGGCAGCCCACCTTCGTGCGAAAACAACTCTTGCTCAAGCCCGCCTGGGAAATCTCCCCCTTAAGGGCATCCCAGGCCTTTTGTCCGCCTTCCGGCGTGACGCATTCAGGACCGATGCACAGAAAGACATGGCGCGACAAACCGCCGATCCCCAGACGGGCGGCGGTTTGTTCCGGCGATTCATTAGGGTTGGCGCCCATCGGGGCCTCAAGTAAGTCGAGTTCAGAATGCAGTCTGGGAAAGCTCGCGCCGATCAGGTTTCGAGGACTTCCTTCGACTTCTTGTCGGCCTGTTCCTGAATCGCATTCTCGTACTTCTTGAGAAGGTTCTGAACCTTTTCCGTCGCCTTCTTACCGTCGTCTTCCGACAAACCCAGATCCTTGGCGGTCTTTTCGAGCGCCTTGTTCGCGTCGCGGCGGATATTGCGACAGGAGACCTTGGCATCTTCCGACGATTTCTTGACGCGGGTCACCAGCTTTTGACGCTGATCGCCCGACATCGCGGGGACATTCAAACGGATCAGCTTGCCGTCGTTGGAGGGCGACATGCCCAGATCGCTTGAACGGATCGACTTTTCGATATCCTTGAGCACCGCCGGATCGAACGGCTTGATCACGATTTGCTGGGGTTCGGGAATGCTGATTTGCGCCACCTGCTTGAGCGGGGTGGGGGAGCCATAGACATCGACTCGCAAGTTTTCCACGAGGCCGGGCGTCGCCCGCCCGGTGCGCAGCCCCTTCAACTCTTCGCGAAACACATTCGTCGCTTTTTCCATGCGGGCTTCGGTATCTTTGATCACTGCTTCAAGACTCATCGTTTGCTCCTATGTTTTTTACCGCAGTTGATTGAACGATTTTACTTCGATTGTTTGAGGAACGACCCGCTGACCCACGGCTCCTTAAAATCAGGAGACCACGGTTCCGACATTGTGCCCGGCAACGGCCTTTTCGATATTGCCTTCGCGTTTGAAATCGAACACGACGATCGGCAGCTTGGCGTCTTGGCACATGCTGATCGCCGAGACATCCATCACCCGCAAGTTGTCGCGCAGGGCCTGGGAAAAGCTCAGCTTTTCATAGCGCACCGCGTGGGGATTCTTTTCCGGATCGTCGGAATAGACCCCATCGACCTTGGTCGCCTTGAGCAGGGCGTCGGCTGAAAGCTCAATGGAACGCAGCGCCGCGGCGGTGTCGGTGGTGACGAACGGGTTGCCGGTACCACCAGCGAGGATAACGATGCGCCCTTTTTCCAGATGGCGGATCGCCCGGCGGCGGATGTAAGGCTCGGCCACGCTATCCATGCGAATGGCCGATTGCAAGCGGGTCTCGCACTTGAGGTGTTCTAGGCTTTCCTGCAATGCCAGGCCATTCATCAGCGTGGCGAGCATGCCCATGTAATGAGCGGTCGCTTCGTTGATGACCTCGCCGCTCGTGAATTGAGCGCCGCGCAAG
The DNA here is from genome assembly GCA_965226945.1 of Gemmataceae bacterium. Lineage (GTDB taxonomy): Bacteria > Planctomycetota > Planctomycetia > Gemmatales > Gemmataceae > SYLG01. Next base: position 7,894,900 of record OZ245717.1, read on the forward strand.
AGGTTGCCGCCGCCTATTACGATCGCCAGCTCGACACCCGTGGCCGCCACTCGCTTGATCTGGCTGGCAATTTTCAGCGTTTCGTCGATGCTGATACCGGTTTTCCCGGGAGGACCAAAACTCTCGCCGCTTAGTTTGAGAACGATCCGTTTGTATTTGGGTTGAAGTGATTCGCTGCCCGTATCGTCCATGCTTCACCTTCCATGAGAAATCCCTTACTTGGGTTTAGATTAGGTTAACGAGGGTCAATGCTCAAGAAGGCATCTCGTAGCCGGTGAACCGGGTTCGCGCTTCAATGGGCCACCAGGATTTCAGCTGGTTGTCCGCGAAAACCAGCGCCTTTTCATGAAGAGCCACTGTCGGGCAGATGTGCCAGGGGATGGCCCAAAACAAGGTTCCCAAAGGAGTTTGGTCCGCAATCGCCGTCGACACGACGAGGTGCTCTTCATTTTGCAGCAGGAGTTTGGCGTCGCGCATTGCGGGAAACCAGGCCCTTTTTTCCAAGGGGGGATCGGCGGCAACCGACTTATGACCCAGATCGAGTGTCATTCGGCCCGGCACGGGTTTGCTGATGACGCGGGTAAGGACCGCCGCCCCCCACTGGAAACTTTCCATATCCTGGTATTTCGAACCATATCCATGGTCGTGCAAGACAACCGTTCCCGGCGAATGCGTGACGCCTTGCCAATCGAGCCCCGAATGCACCATGAAGGAGGGGCTGCCGCCTACAACCACTTCAATTTGGGGCGCTTGCAACGCCGGGACCTTCGCCCTTAACGATTCGACCCGCTGCCAAAGCCCGGCCGCCGCCTCATGACGGTCTGACGACTTTTCCTGGTTAACATGGCCATCGTAAAGCTGCACCCCAAAGAGCTTAAAACTTTGCGCCGCGATCGTTTCCACCAGTTGCGCGATCTTTCGCTGCCCTTGCGCACCCGAAACATCGATTCCGGTGCGGCCCATGCCCCCGTCCAGATCGATGAACAGACCAGGTCTTGTACGACTGTCGGCGAAGGTCGCTGCCAGTTTGGGAATTTCCGAGGGTTCGTCCACGAGGAACGAAAAGCGGACCTCTGGGAAATCGGCGGACATCCTTCTTAGGATCGCCGGATGGGGGCCAACCAAGGGGTAGGAGATGAGAATGTCCCGGACTCCCGCCTGAATCAGCATTTTCGCTTCGGCCAAAGTCGCGCACTTGTGTTTTTCGATTCCCTGATCCAGAAGAATCTTCGCGACCCGCGAGCTCTTGTGCGTTTTGCAATGGGGCCGCAACCTCGTGGGATCATTTCCCACCATGCGGATCAATTCGGCCACATTGTTTGCAATCACCTCGGGAAAAAAGACCAGGGAAGGGCTTGGAACCTCCTTGAAAAGATCCAGATCCGGCAATCCCCCCGCATGGACTTCACTCATCGCCATCTCCCAACTCGTCTTGCTCTTCCCGTTCCGATTTCCCATTCAAGCTATTTCCCCAGGCAGTGCTTTCACCTTGATCCGAGCACGCACGCCGCCTTCCAGACTGCCTCGCTTTGAGATCAATCTTACATGTAAATCCACCAAAAAATGATTGACAAATGAACGACTCTTCCGCTAAAGTAGTCTTTTGATCGGATGGATCAGTTTTAAATGCTCGTTCAAAAGGCGCCCAGTGAAGAAAGCGGCTGAAAATGGCTCCATTCATAACCGTCTTCCAAAATCGGCGTGGGGCCAAACTCGCAATGAATGATCCTGCGATGCCCGCGATGGTCGGGGGCACACCCTCCGCTACAGTGCAAAAGTAACGGGCGCATCAAGAGCACATCACCTGCATCACAGTGGATCGACACGGGAGCCACCGAAGCGCAAGCGGCCAAGGCGTCCTGTGAATTGCGATGAGATCCGGGAATCACTCGAAGCGGCCCATTGCGTTCGTCCATCGCATCGAGATGAATGCGCGCCGTGATCATTCGTTCGAGCAGATCGCCCGGCGCCTCGACATGAGGGACGCCGGCCTTGGTGGTCGGTTTCGTGAAACGGCCCTGCACGCCATGTTGCTTGACGGCGATCGTTTGATCGCGATGCCAGGGTAGCGACCAGTCTGCCCCAGGCGGTTTATCAAAAAACAGGCCGCGGACGAATCCGCCCCGCGGCCCAAGGATCGATTGAAGAATGGGGACGAGAACCGGCGAACGCAACAAAGCGATCGATTCGGGCCAAAAATCGAGCAAATTGCGCGCGCCATAAACGACGCCTTCACGTGTCGTCAAGAGCGGGGAATTCTCTGCCGGAGATTCCGCGAGGATTTCCCAGCGTTCGGCGAATTCCTCCATGACACATGCGGAAAACACCGAGCGCAGTAGTAGAAATCCGTCCTCGCGAAGCCGGTCCGCATCCCACATGAAACGATCTTCCACGGGCCTGCCGTTAGCGCCTGCGTTTTTTTCTTTTCAACTTCTGTTTGCGTTCCCGAAATTTGGCAAAAGCCACATACTGCTTTTGCGAAGCCAAGGCCAACACGCCGCCAAACGCAAGGCCAAATCCAAGCAGCACCTGCACCGCGCTCAGCACCTGGGCATACTTCTTCCCCGCCAGTCCGGTGAAGATGCCAAAACCGATATAAACCAGACCGAATCCGATGGAACCGATGCCATTACCCATCGTGTCCTTGGCGCTACCCTGGAGGGTCTGGATTCCCACAATGAGGAACACGGCCCCGAATACCGCAATCACGACGGCAATGATCACTTGCGCCGCGGCCCAGACGGGATCTTCAGGGATCTGCTGTGGCTGATTGGGAGCGGCGACTTCGCTCATTTGCGCCAGGTAGAGAATCAGCCCGATAAAAAACCCCGCCAGGATCAATCCGCCCGTGATCGTCCATAAAAGGCTGGCGATCATCACCGCCGCAGGCAGTTCCGGCTCGTCGACTCGCTCGTCATCATCATCTTCGTCATCGTCATCATCTTCTTCTTCCATGTCGACATCATCTTCATCCAGCTCATCGTCTTCGTCGTCGTACTCTTCCCTGCGGGATTTTTTCTTCGCCATATCGGTTCCTTTTGAGCGTAGAGGCGGTCCTGGAAGTCACACGGAAATGCCTCTTAAACCTAATGTACCAGGGCTAAGCATGAGAATCCAAGCCTTCAATATTTGATCGAGGAGAAGAACCGATTCGCGGTCATTGACCATCTCGGGACAGGATTGTTTCCAGCCCCAAAACTCCTCCCTCCTACCGGAAACCCCGTTCAGGTTTACGCGGATTCAACGGGAGCTCAAGCGGTGAATATCCACAAGCCCGCCACGCCGATGGAGTTGAACAGGGCGTGAAAAAGCACCACGGCCGCCATCCCCTGGGTTTGGCGCGCCAGGCGAAACTGCCAGAGGCCGAAAAAAAACAGAGCCACCGGTGTCGGCCAGGCAAAACTGTGGATGGCACTAAAAAGACCCGCGGTCGCGAACCAAAGGCCGTCCTCGATGCTCCACTGGTGATTCCATTCCACGATCAACCAAAGAAGGATCGCCCAACCCACGGTGAACAAAGCCAAAGTTGAACCAAAGGGCTGGTCGAGCCGGCTCATGAAAATCGCCGCGCCAATTCCCAAAAGGGCCAAAGTCCTGGGTCCCGACTCAAAGGCAAACCACGCAGGCAAAAGCCGCCTGAAAAAAATCTCCTCGATCAGAGGCGCGACCAGGCAGGCACTCAAAACCAAGGCGGTCCAGTCCCACGGACCGATCGCCCCTTGCCCTAACCGAGTGAGCGGATGCGCCGGCGAGGGGATGCCCAATCCCTTTTCCATGACTTGGGTCATGATCCAGTTGATGCCGTAACAACCGCCGCTTACGAGCAGGAAACCCAGCAAAAACTTGCCGATTGCGGGCACACGACCAAGCCGCAGCAACTGCGGACCGCCAAAAAAACCGAGGATCAACAGTTGCAAAGGCAACACAAGAATTTGCGACCAAAGTGTTAGACGCAAACGGTCGAGCATCCCGGCCGGATCCTGAGAGTCGATCGATGGAGATTTCCACTCGGGATCGAAGGCACTCCAGCAAACGACAATGAGCGGGCTTCCGAGCAGAGCGACAAGCTGTAGATTGAAGTAAAGGAAAACGGCCCAGAAAGCGGCCATTGGCAAAGGTGCCGCACCCACGGTTGACTCCGCAGTCAACTCTTTGGCCGGTTCATCCCCAACCGGCGCGCTAGGCCCGCTTTCCCCCATGGTTTGGCAATCTCCCACCCCGCCCAACGCTGCCCCTTCCTTACAATGGCGGGGCGATCGGGCAGGGCGTTTCATCAATTTACAGGTTTGATCCATGTCCGATTTTTTGGCCAAGATCGTCACCGCCAAAAAGGCTGAAGTTGCGCGGCTCAACCAGGGAAAAACCCTCAAGGACTGGGAAGCGATTGCCGCCAACGGTCCGCCGGTCAACCCGTTCTGGAAAAATCTCTCTTCTCAAAAAGGGATGGGAGTCATTGCGGAAATCAAGAAGGCATCCCCCTCAGTCGGCCTGATCCGCGCCGATTTCGATCCGGTCAAGATCGCTCAAGCCTACATCGCGGGCGATGCCACCGCCATCAGCGTCCTGACCGATCAGGAATTCTTTCAAGGGTCGCTGCAAAATCTCTCAACGGTGCGCAATCTCAACGGCCCTCCGGTATTGCGCAAGGATTTCATAATCGATGAGACCCAGGTCTACGAGGCCAGGGGAGCCGGCGCCGACCTGGTGCTTTTGATTGCCGAGATCCTCGAGCAAAGCCAACTCGAAAGCCTGGCCACGCTCATCCGGTCGTTGGGAATGACGGCACTTGTTGAGTTGCATGAGGGATCGAACTTAAAGCGTGTCCTTGATGCGGGAGCGACCCTCGTGGGAGTTAATAACCGAGATTTGAAGTCGTTTCGCGTGGATCTAAACACCACCCTCGAAATCGCCTCGCGCGTTCCCTCCGACATCACCCTGGTGGGGGAAAGCGGGATCCAGACGGAAGAAGATGTCCAAAAACTGTGGGATGCCGGGGTGCGGCTCGTTTTGGTGGGCGAATGCTTGATGCGAGCCCAGGACCCCGTGGCGCAAATCAGGAAATTCCGGAATGTCGGCGCCTGAATACGATCAGGAAACGGATCACCCCCCCTGGCTCAGGAAGCTTGATCGCAAATTCCTGTTGTCGCTGGCTCGTTTGCAGTTGCCGGCCGGGCCCTGGATTGTCGCCGTTTCCGGCGGAGCCGACAGCATCGCCTTGGCTCATCTGCTTTTTCGTCATCACCGTGAGCCCTTGCTCGTGGCTCATTTCGACCACGAACTGCGCGGCGCCGAATCGACCGAAGATGCCCGGTTTGTGAAAGATTGGGTGGCCATTCAGGCGCAACGATTTACCTTGCGCGGTGGCCATGGCGCCCATCAAGAACAGCATCAGGCCGTGCTGGGAAAGCCCGAGCAACCGCTGACGGAGCTTGAAGGCAATCTGGAAGCCAATGCCCGCAAGGCCCGCTACCGCTGGCTTGTCGAGTTAGCCGAGCGCCACCAGGCAACCTGCGTCTTTACCGCCCACCATGCCGACGATCAGGCCGAGACGATTCTTTTTCGGCTGATGCGCGGCACCGGTATCCGCGGCATGGCGGGGATCGCCCCCAAGCGAACGCTGGCGCCGGCACTGGCGCTGGCTCGGCCGCTCTTGGAGTTTTCAAAGTCGCTACTGCTCGATTACCTGGGCTTTTTCGATTTAAAATACCGGACCGATTCGAGCAACGAACACCTCGATTTCGCGCGCAATAGGATCCGCCAAAAGGTACTTCCCATCCTTGGCGAGGTCATGGGAGATCGCGCGATCGACCGGATCGCGTCCTTCGCCTGGCACGGCCGCCACCTCGATTTGACCATTGCGAATGCCTGCAAGCGCTGGAAAGAACGCCATCTCAAGCACGCCTCCACCACGGAAATCGTTCTGGAACTGCGTGGCCTACGCAAGCGCTCCGCCTTCTGGCTGGCCCAGTTTTTTGGGCAATTGTGGAAAGATAACGGGTGGCCATCCCAGGCGATGACGCGCGAACATTGGCTGGCACTGGTGGAACAGGCGCGTAGCGGCCCTTCTCGGATGAGTTTGCCGGGAAAAATCATGTCCCACCGCCAGGTGAAAAAAGGACTGCTTTTGCTGACGAGGGAGCCGCAATCCCAGGGGGATCGATGACGACATTCGCCACGCCCCCACGCTCAGCGCGGGCGAATCGATCGTAAACAGGTTGGCAAATTCGCCGGGAAAGCGCGCAACACTTTCATAGATCAGTCATTTGGATCTTTTGGTGATTGGGATGATTCGGTCTCCCCGGACCGGACGGAATTGCATGGATCGCCTCGACGAGAAGGACTGTTTGCGATGCGGATGACGATACGACGAGCTCTGATCAGCGTGAGCGACAAGGCGGGCCTGCTGGAACTTTGCCGCGAACTGCACACCCGCGGCGTGGAAATCCTCTCGACGGGGGGTACCGCCAAAATCCTGAGGGAAAATGGCATAGCGGCGATCGAAATCAGCGATTTCACCGGGTTTCCCGAAATGCTCGATGGCCGCGTGAAGACCTTGCATCCCAAGGTTCACGGAGGTCTTTTGGGCAGGCGTGGACTTCCGGCCCATGTTAGCGCAATGAAGGATCATGGCATCGAGCCGATCGATCTGGTGGTGGTCAATCTGTACCCGTTTGAAGGGGTGGCCGCCAGGGCGGGAGCACCCTGGGAAGAGTTGATTGAAAACATCGACATCGGCGGCCCGTCGATGATTCGCTCTGCCGCCAAAAACCACGAAAGCGTGGCGGTGCTGTCCGATCCGGCGCAGTACGCGGCGTTCCTTGCAGAGTACCGCGAAAACCTGGGGGCCACCGAATTACCCTTGAGAAAACGGCTGGCGATCGAGGCTTACCAGCGTACGGCCGCCTACGACGCGGTCATCGGCGCGACTTTGGCAAACAGGGCCGTGGATGATCAAGATCGCGATCCCTTCCCTGGCCGTTTCAACCTGGCTTACAGCAAGGTGAAAAACCTGCGCTATGGCGAAAACCCGCAGCAAAAAGCCGCCTTCTATGCCGAACCGGCCGCGGCGAAAGACACCGCGAGCGGCGGCGAAACGATCCACGGCAAGGAATTGTCTTTCAACAACTTGCTCGATCTCGATGCGGCCCTGGAAATTGTCCGGCCGCTTACCGGACCAGCCGTCTGCATCGTCAAGCACAACAACCCCTGCGGCGTGGCCACCGCGTCGTCTTTGAGCGAGGCTTACCGGCTCGCCTACGACTCCGACCCCATCAGCGCCTTTGGCGGAATCATTGGCCTGAACCGTCCCGTGGACGAGGCGACGGCCCGCCTCTTGACCGAGCCGAGCCGCTTTTTTGAATGCATCATCGCAGTCGACTTCGAACCCGCCGCGCTTGAACTCATTCGCACGCGACCCACCTGGAAAAACAGCGTGAGACTGGTGCGCACCGGCCCTCTGGGTGCGATCGGCGCCGCGCTGGATTTTCGCAAGCTCAATGGCGGCCTGCTTGTGCAAGAAGCCGATCTGGTCAAAGACGAACTGAGCGGCGCGAAAACCGCAACCAAAACCACCGCTCCCGCGGCCCTCATGAGCGATCTGCGCTTGGCCTGGCACGTGGTGCGTTATGTCAAAAGCAACGCCATCGTCCTGGCCAAGGAGGGAATGATCGTGGGCGTGGGTGCCGGCCAAATGAGCCGGGTCGATTCGGTTCGCATCGCCCTGTCCAAGGCGGGCGAAAAGGCCAGGGGATCGGTGCTGGCCTCGGACGCGTTTTTCCCGTTCCGAGACAATATCGATCTGGCCGCGGCGGGCGGAGTCGCGGCGATTGTCCAGCCCGGCGGGTCGGTGCGCGACAAGGAATCGATCGAGGCGTGCGACGAACACGGAATACCTATGTTATTCACTGGGGTCAGGCACTTTCGGCATTAAGCGGCCCCCAGTCGGCACGACGTCGTCCCTGTTGCCACCATGTAACTCCCTCCCGTTCAGGGCAAATGAGGTTGACAATGAATCGTCGAACATTCACGCAAACCGCACTGTCAGCGGCCGCCACCTCGATGCTCGCCAACTCTTCCTCCTCGCAGGCGGCTGCTGCCATGGCTTCAGCGCCCGCGCCTTTGACGCCGGAGAATAAAGAAGCGATGAACCTGATCGACACCCATCAGCACCTGTGGAATCGCAGCCAGTTCACCCTTCCCTGGGTTACGAAAGGGACGATTCTCGACAACGATTTCGGCATCAAGGAATACAAGCAAGCAACCGCCGGCATCGGCAATATCCGCACGATCTATATGGAAGTCGATGTCGCTCCCAAACAACAGTGGGCGGAGGCGCAATTTGTCAACGGACTGTGCCAGGATCCCGAATCGGGAATGGTCGCGGCCGTCGTCTCCGGGAGGCCCGCCTCGGCGGAATTTGGCGATTGGGTCACCAAGCTCAAGACCCTTCCCGCCATCCGTGGCATCCGCCAGGTGCTCCATGTCAAGGAAACGCCCAAGGGCTTTTGCTTGCAGGATCAGTTTGTCAAAAGCATGAAAATTCTTGGCGAAAAAGACCTGAGCTTCGATTTATGCATTCGTGATGTCGATTTGCCCGAAACGTCCAAGCTGGTCGGCCTCTGCCCCGACACCCGCTTCATTCTCGACCACTGCGGCAATCCCGATCTGAAAAAGACCGACCTGGAACCGTGGAAAAAAGACCTTGCAGAGATCGCCAAACACAAGAACCTGGTCATCAAGATTTCCGGCTTCCTCGCCTCGGCCGCGGCCAAGGATCAGTGGAAGTACGAGGACGCGGCCACGATCGTCAATCATTGCCTCGATTCCTTCGGACCTGACCGTTGCATTTTCGGCGGAGACTGGCCAGTGGTCCTGCTTGGCTCGACCCTGGCGACCTGGATCGAAACCCTCAAAAAGATCGTGGCCAATCGCCCCGCGGCCGATCAGGCGAAACTCTTTTACCAAAATGCGGAACGGATTTATCGCGTGAACCCGATCAAGGCCGGCGCCTGATTCTCAAATTCCGTTGGGGTGATTGCTCGGTTTTGCACCGTGCACCCCGGGGCCCTCGGCAGCGGCTGGAAACAGATCACACAAGAGAAGGAAACGAATCATGACTCCTCTCATTCTCCTGCTCGGAAGTGCTTTGGCCCAGGCGCCGTTCAAGGTGGATCTTGGCAAAATCCCGGCACTGAATGTTCTCAAGGATCGGCCGATCCGGGGAACGGCGCCCATTGACCCGAAGTGGGGAGAGAAGGAAGCACAGGGCGGTGCGGTCTGGGGAGATGTGGTCGACGATGGCCGCAAAATCGGCGAATTCCAAGTTTTTGCCGGCTCCCTCCACGGCCAGGGACGTGACTGGTACGCGCTGCTCGACACCGCCCCGATCGGCGGCAAGGTCGATTTCCAACCCAAAAGACAGCCGCAGACCTTTGCTCCGATCTACACCTGGAAGGGCGACTGGAAATCGGTTCGCATTCTCTCGGACAGCCATGGGCCGGTGCTGTCGATCTTTTGTGAGCCGTACGACCCCGCCACAGAAGCCACGAAGGACGCAACCTTCAAAACCTTCACGCAACTATTCGATCCAGAAGGCAAGGAGCTGATCACCAAGGGGGCCGGCGGCAAATTCCCCCATCATCGCGGCCTCTTTTATGGCTTCATGAAAACGACCTACAAAAACCGCCAGGTCGATACCTGGCACTGTAAGGACGACGTTCATCTCAACCTGACCGGCGATGGCAAGGTAGAAGAAGGCTGGCTGGGAGTTCGCATCCTCCTTCCGGTGGGCTGGTATGGCAAGAAGGGGGATTTATTTGCGAACGAAGAGCGGCAATTCACCGTGTTCCGGCGAGGCGAGTCGCTTGTGGTCGACTTCGATTCGCGGCTCGTACCTGTGGAAGGAACGATCAAGGTCGACGGCGACCCGCAGCATGCGGGGTATCATTTTCGAGCCTCAGGAGAAGTCGCGGATAAAACTTCAGCGCAGACGGTTTATTTGCGACCAAGCGGCCCCGATAAGCCAGGCGTCGAGCGCAACTGGCCCGAAGCCAAGGACCATGTCAATCTGCCCTGGAACGTGATGCAGTTTTCCGCCAATGGCCAGCGCTATAGCGTGACCTATGTCAACCATCCGGCCAACCCCGGTGAAAGCCGCTTCTCGGAGCGCAATTACGGGCGATTTGGCTGTTATTTCGTGGCCGAAGCAACCGCGGCGAAACCGCTCACCGTGCAATATCGAGTCGTTGCCAGGCGCGGGGCGATTGAACAAGCGACCGCCCAGGCCGACCGCGACGCCTTCGCGCGCTAAACTTTTTCTTTTCTATTTTTTCTATTTTATTTATTTTAGTTTTTTTCTCATTATTTTTCCAGTCACTTTTACCCGATTGTTTTTTCTTTTTTAGGTCCTATTCAACGACGGCAAATGCGCCAGGGAAGGTCGAACTTCTGATGAACGATTATCGCAAGGAACTTGAAGCAGCCATGGCGGCTGCGTCGCTCGCATCCACCATCATCCTTGAGGCTTATGAAACGCTTGTCGCCGACCCAGCGGCACAGGCCAACATCACCACAAAAACCGATCTCGCCTCGCAGGAGGCGATTCTCAACTACCTAATGCAGCGGTTTCCCTCGGATGCCTTCGCCGCCGAGGAAGACACGGAGACCTTGAAGAAAGCGAACAAGGGAGGAAACCGCCTCTGGGTGATTGACCCGATCGATGGAACGCGCGGCTTTGTTCGCAAGAGCGGCGAATTTTCGGTGATGATCGGTTTTTGCATCAATGGCCAAGTCATGGCTGGAGTCGTCCACGAGCCGGCCCTGCAGCGGGTCACTTACGCCAGTCATGAACAGGGATGCTGGAGCCGCACCGCGGGCCAGCGACCCGTGGCGTGCCTGGTCTCCGAAACGGCGGCGCTGTCGGGCGCTGTCTTGGCGCGCAGCCACTCGAAAGATCCGACCGATCCTGGCGAGCTGGGAACGCGGCTGGGCCTGAGCCAGTTCCTCGAGCGGTATTCGGCCGGAGTCAAGCTGGCGGCAGTGGCCCGCGGGGATGCCGATCTTTACATCAATGACTACCCCAGTTACCGCGATTGGGACCTTTGCGCCGGGATCATCCTCGTTCAGGAAGCCGGGGGCAAGGCGACCGACTGGGCCGGGAAGGCGCTGGAATTTGGCCGGCCGGGCAACCTGCAAGACCGCGGCCTGGCATCAAGCAACGCCGAACTCCATGAAGAGATTTTGAAACGGCTCGCCACGTAATGCACAGCGTGCAAAAACCTCACGCTTCGCGATTGTTCGCCATGCGTGAGGCTGTTTGCACGGGCCGAGATTTTCCGGACTTTTTTCGTGCATTACATCGCGGGCAACGAACAATCGGGGCCCGGCCATGTTGATCGTGCAAGTTTGCCATCTGGGCGAGGATGGCGACGCCGCTTACAGGATCCACGATCCGAGCCGCTTTTTGGGCCGAATCGATGGGATCACCACGATCGATTGCCATTTCGCCCACGCCGCGTTGCCGGCCTTATCGCGTCAGGCCGATCTCCTCATCTTGCTGTTTGTCAACGACTGGGATCTGCTTACGATCTGCAGAAACAGGCGCTCGCGCGGCCAATTCACCGTCTTCGAGGCCAATGACTACTTTTTCGATCTGCAACCTTGGAATCCGATCGCTCAAGGATGGAGCAACCGGATCAACCAGGAATTGTACCTCCAGTTGCTCAAGGAAGCCGATGCGGTTCAGACCAGTTCCCAGGCGCTCGCTGAGCGCTGGCATGCCCGTGGCGCCAAGGAAGTCGTGGTCTTCGAAAATCATCTTCAGCAATTGCCTCCACTGCCCGAATCGGCTCGCTATGTCCCCAGCACGGAAATCGCCAGCCGGCCGCTGACTCTCGGCTGGGCCGGTTCACCCGGCCACTTCGCCGACTGGTTGAGCATCGTGCCTACGCTCAGGCATTGGCTGGCTTGCCACCCCGAGGTGCGTCTCGCGGTGATGACCAACGATCTGGCGCATTCGTTCTTCGATTTGCCAGCGGAGCGCTACCGTTTCGTGCCTTTTGGATCGCTTGACGACTATTTCCGCTTCCTCGAAACGATCGACATCGGGATCGCCCCTCTATTGCCCACCGAGTACAACCGCTGCCGCTCGGACGTGAAATTCCTTGAGTATGCGTCGCGCGGGGTCGTGGGTCTTTATCAAGACTTTGAGCCCTATCGCAACTCGGTCCAGCCGGGAAAAACCGGCCTGCTCTGGTCAACCCATCAAGACCTCACCGAGTGCTTGAACGGACTGATCGCCCATCCCGAGCGGCTGCACTCAATCCGCACGGAGGCTCACGCCTATGTCGCCAGGGAACGGATGCTGGCGGCAAGAATTGGCGAAAGGCTTACGTGGTACCGCCAAAAAACGGGGACGCAAGTTTTGCAAGCGGAACCCATACCGCTGCCTGCAATCGACTGGGAGACCGGATCGCATTATGGACGGCTGGCCCCCGGACCGGGAACCACGACCTACATTGAGTTGCATTCCCAAAGCGGTTCCAATGCCGCCCTACCCAAGTTGGACGAGGCGATCGCCTTGGCGCCTGATCACTACCCGCTCAAGTGTTTGAAAGGCCAATTTCTGAACGATCTGGGCAAGGGGGCGCTTGCGCGCGAAGTATTGGAATCCGCTTGCAAGGATGAGCCCGATCTTGCGCGCGGCTGGACCGAATTGGGCCGGGCCTGGTTTCGCCACGGAGAGATCGAGAAGGCCCTCGGAGCGTTAAAGCACGCGCTTTCGGTCAATCGTCTCTATCTTCCGGCCTGGCAATACCTCGTTCGCCTCATGATCCAGCATCGCCATCCCGATCTGGAAAAAGCCGCAAGGGAAGGGCACGGGTTATTCAGCGATTGTTACCCCTTTGCGTTCGTCTGCGTTGAGGCTATGCCCCTTGATGAGGCCCTTGCCGCTTTTTGCCGTTTGCTTGAGCGCCTGAAGAAAACGATTCAGCTCTACGAAGTGAAATCCGTCTGGACGCAAACCCGGCGCATGGTCGAAACCTTGCTCAAGCGCAATGTGGCGCCCTTGCTGCTGGTTCCCGCGCTGTCCAGGGCGGTCGAACTCTTCCCAGATTCGATCGCCTTCTGGCGAATCCTGGGGGAATCCTTGCTAAGAGGAACTCCAAAGGAAGCAGAACGGGGTTATGAATGTCTGGCCAGGGCGGCGCGGCTCTTGCGTCAAAACCTGGTCGCGCGGGAGGAATGCGGCGAGCTGACTGCCATTCCCTGGGAATGGCAGTTCGCCGAGAACATTGCGCTCCATTCCCCGCCTTCCTGATGGAAGCACTTGGAAGAAGCAGAGGAGCAAGCCATTAACGACTTACCGGGCGGCCGGGAAGTCCCGGGGCCGTTTGCGCTTGAGATGGTTGTCCTTGAAGTTGCGCCATGCGTGTCTGCGCGATTTCCGCGTGGCGGCTATTGGGGCTGACGCGCACCACTTGTTCGAGGCAGGCGACCGCCTGCTGCGGTTCGCCGGCGGCCAGGTTCGTTTCCGCCAGTTGCAGGAGCGCCTGGGTGAGTTTCTCCTGCATCTGTTCGACCGCGGAACGTAGCGATTCGGTGTTATTGCGCAGATCCTGCACCAGCTTTTGCGCCTGGACGGCCTCGGTAGAATCGGGCTTTTGTTGACCGAGCCATTCGAGTTTGTCGAGGGCCGCGGCAACCTGCTTTTTCGCCAGATCTTCCCGCGCCATTTGCAACAGATCGTTGGGCGCGGCGCCAAAAGACAGGGAAGGGTTTTTCTCTACGGAGCGCGACGCCAGGGCCCCGGGAGCCTCTCCCTGCGTGATGCCATACTTCGTCAGGATCTCCTGGAACGGTTGATCGGGTATGCGCAAGATCGTGTTCGGCTCCCCTTTTTTGAGCAGATCCACAAGATAGGCAGCTTCCTGGCGCATGGTGGTATTGACCGGATTTTCCAGCACGCGCGCCAATTGGCTGTTGGCCGAGGCAAAATCTCCCTGGCGTATTTTGCTCACGGCATCGCGGAAGAGATTCGTCAGCAATTCCGACTCAGCCTCCCACTGAAAGCGGACACGATCGAGCTGCACCCCCAGCGCCTGCGGATTTTGAAAGCCTTCCAGCCGGGCCATCATGGCCCCTTTGGGATTGGCCAGAATCATGGCGGGCACGCTTCGAACCTTGAGCGATTCGGCAAGAGCGCGATTCGCGACTCCATCGACCTTGACGCAGACCCAGTGCGATTTCAGGCGCGCCTTGATGTTGGGCTCGACCAGCGTTTCCCGGGCAAGCTTTTGACACCAGAGGCATTCGGAACTGACAAACAAGACGAGCAACGGTTTGCCAAGCGCCTGCGACTCTTCCATCGCCTTTTTGTAATCTTCGAGCCATTCGGGGGCCGCGGGATTCACGCCGGCGCCAGCAGACGGAACCGTCAAAGGACCCGCACCCGCGGCCGGTCCGGAGAGGGGAACTGCCGGCGCAGTCGCTTGAGCGTTGAACGGGGCCGGCGGATCCAGGGCCGGTTGCGACCAAAGCTGAGATCCGCCAAGTCCAACGACCGCCAGCGATAGCAGGGCATTTCGGTGCGAGGCGAAGAATCGATTCGGGTACATCGCTTCGTTCTCCAGAGGCTTCAGGCCCGCGGGTGGGCCTTTTTGTAATGGTCTCGAAGACGCGCCGTGCTCAAGTGCGTGTAGATCTGGGTCGTGGCCAGGCTTTTGTGGCCAAGGAGTTCCTGGACACCGCGGATATCCGCCCCCTGGTTGAGCAGGTGCGTCGCGAAACTGTGCCTGAGCGAGTGCGGCGAAGCTTCGGGGTCGAGGCCGGCGGGTCCGAGGTATTTGGCAAGAATGCGGCCCACGCTCCGGGTGGTCAGGCGCGTCCCATTCTTATTCAGAAAGAGAGCTCCCGCCGCCTTGGGCTTGGCGAGGCCTTCGCGATCGCTGAGCCAGACCTGGATCGCTTCCAGTGCGGGCGGCCCCAAAAAGACGAGCCGTTCGCGCCGTCCCTTGCCCCGGACAGTCGCACTGCCTTCGTCCAGATCGAGGTCATCCAAATTGAGACCGACCAGCTCCGCGACACGAACCCCGGCCGAATAGGCGGTCTCCAGTAATGCCCGGTCTCTGTGGGTTAAAGGCTCATCTCCTTGCGGCAGGTCGAGCATCTTGCGGATCCCCTCGGCCGGCAGGAAATGCGGCAGGGGCTGCTCTTTGCGCGGCCCTCGCAACCCGGCGGCGGGGTCCTGTTCGAGCAAACCTTGCCTGCGCAGATACCGGCACCAGGAACGCAGCGCCGCGAGGCGGCGGGCAATCGTCGATTTGGCGTAACCTTTTTCGTGCAGCCAGGCGAGCCAGCCACGCAGCACGCGCGGACGGAGTACCTCGATTCCGGCCTTCGGTCCAAGCGCCGGTAGACCTTGGAAATACTCGATCGCCTGAGTCAGATCTTCGCGATAGGACTTGATGGTGTATTCGGAGGAGTTGCGCTCAAGCGCCAAATGCCTCAGAAATTCCGCCATCCTGGCTTGCACGGCTTGCCCTTCTGAGATTCTCTGAGGGCCCTGAGCGCGCGCCCCGACAAACGGCCGGATGCAGACCGGCCTGATTCGTCACATCTCTATTCGGCAAAGAAAACCAGTGGGCTCGTCAAGGACCTGGCGTCACGAGTCATTGACGGCGGCACGGACGCCTCAGGAAAGTTACATTTTTCCCAAACTACGTTGATCACTTGTCCGCAGACCGTAACGGGGCTCGCTTCAATCGGGCTTTTTCAGGCCTGCCAACTGAAAGGGATGCGCCAAACCGATCGCCTCGCGCGCGTGGAACGCCTCGCCGTAGCCGGCACCGATCGCCCAGCCCCAGTGGCGTGCGTTCGTTTCGATGTCATCCAAAACGCTCGGAAAGGCTTCGGAACGCCCCTGAACCAGCTGCGAATGATACGCCCGGCAGGCTTCCAGCTTGGTCGTGATATAAGGACTGATATCAATGATCAGGTCGGGCACACGATTGAGACGCAAGTGAATGCTCAAGCAATAGAGAACACGGGCGGGATGATGCGGCTGTCCCGGCAGGTCGGTCTTCGATAATTTGGCCCAGAATCGAGCCGCGTCGACGAGGCTGGTCGCGGCCAAATGGTCCGGATGTGCGTCCTCCCAGTGATGCGTGAGGAGCAGTTGCGGTCGCAGGCGGCGGATCCAGCCGGCGAGCAGGGCCCGCGCCTCAAGGTTGGCTTCCAGAGCTCGATTGGGTAGTCCCAAATTGTGCCGAAAATCGAGTTTCAGTAGATTCGTGGCGGCGGCGGTCTCGCGCGCGCGTATTTCCACAGTTCCGTGCGGCGTCGGTTCGCCATTGGTCAGGTCGATCACGCCCACCTTATAACCATGGGCAAGCAGCGCGCAAATGGTCCCTCCCACACCGATTTCCGCATCGTCGGGATGGGCGACCACGACCAGGCAATCGAGCTTGGGTACAGGAGGAGTCGATGCACTCATGAGTCTCACTTGATCCGTAAGGGGAATTGGTTTCTAACTATTTCTAAGCAGGACGGCCCGCTCCATGCAGGCAACTTGGCCCCATTCACGCGGCCTCAATCCCGCGGCACCTACGGGAAGCTCGGCGGGGGCTGGCGAAGGGTCTACGAACTGCAATGGGCTTGAAAATGCGGCGCGGACAGGAGGTCCCCATGTCGAATATCATTGTCATTCCCGCACGCTTAGGCTCCACGCGCCTTCCCGAGAAACCACTGCTGAAGGAAACCGGCAAATACCTCATTCAGCATGTTTACGAGCAGGCGTGCCTCTCGAAACGGGCGAAAAGGATCGTCATCGCCACGGACGATGAGCGGATCATGGAGGCGTGCAAATCGTTTGGCGCCGAAGCGATGATGACTCGAGCGGACCACCCTTCCGGCACCGACCGCGTAGCCGAAGTGGCTCGGGCCATCGACTGCAAGCTCGTGGTCAATCTGCAAGGCGATGAACCAGAAGTGGCCCCGCAATCGCTCGATCTCTTGTTCGATCTGTTGGAAAATCACCCCGAAGCGCCCATGGCCACCCTGGCCACGCCGATTGCGACTCTTGAAGCCTTTCAAAATCCCAACTGCGTGAAAGTGGTCGTCGACGATCAGGGCAGGGCGCTTTATTTCAGCCGCAGCCCGATCCCTTATTTCCGCGATGGCACGCCGGAAATATCCGTGCAGAGCCCCAAGGCCTGGCAACATCTGGGACTCTACGGCTACCGCAAGGATTTCCTGCTTGGCATTTCGCAGATTCCGCCTCATCCGCTCGAGCTGGCCGAGAAACTGGAGCAACTGCGCGTTTTGGCGAAAGGCATCCCTTTAATGGTTGGGAAGATCTTCCATCAAGGGATCGGCATCGACACCCCCGACGACTATCGCGCCTTCGTGCGCAGTCAACTGAGCCTTCAAGAAAAGTTGGTGGCCAGGGCAGCCTAGCCGACCTCGTCTTCACCTGCGAAAATGGCTGGATGACAAAACACATTTTCGTGACGGGCGGCGTTGTTAGTTCATTGGGAAAAGGCCTCACCAGCGCATCGATCGGCTTGCTTCTTGAGCAACGAGGCCTCAAGGTTCGACTCCAAAAGTTTGACCCCTACATCAATGTCGATCCGGGGACGATGAGCCCCTATCAACACGGCGAGGTCTATGTCCTCGACGATGGCGCGGAAACCGACCTCGACTTGGGCCATTACGAGCGCTTCACCACCGCCCCCTTGAGCCGGGACTGCAATTTCACGACCGGCCGCATCTACCAGAAGGTCATTCAAAAAGAGCGCAAGGGAGAGTACCTGGGACATACCGTCCAGGTGATTCCCCATGTGACCGATGAAATCAAAGGGTGCATTCGCCTGCTCGCGGGTGAGGGTGTCGACGTCGTCATCACCGAAATCGGCGGCACGGTCGGCGATATCGAGGGGCTACCCTTCCTTGAGGCGATCCGCCAGTTTGCGCTCGATGTTGGCAAACAGAATTGCCTCTACATCCATTTGACCCTGATTCCCTACCTCAAGGCAGCAGGGGAGGCCAAAACGAAGCCCACTCAACATAGCGTGGGGCAGTTGCGCCAGATCGGCATCCAGCCCGATATCCTCGTCTGCCGCACCGAGCGGGAAATGACCAAGGGGATGAAAGAGAAGATCGGCCTGTTTTGCAATGTCGAAACTCAGGCGGTCATTGAAGAGCGGGATAAGGAATTTTCGATCTACGAGGTGCCGATCAGCCTGAGCGAAAACAAGCTGGACGAATTGATCGTTCAGAAATTGAATCTCGTCAAGGCCCGGCCGGTCGATCTGTCCAACTGGCATGCGATGCTCAACCGGCTGCGCAATCCCAAGGCGGAGATTAGCGTCGGCGTCGTGGGCAAATACATCCAGTACAAGGATGCGTATAAGTCGATTTACGAAGCGCTCGATCATGCCGGCATCACCGCGTCGGTACGCGTGCTGGTACGCAAGATCGAAGCCGAAGAACTGGAAAATGATGGCCCCGATCAAGCCCTGGCGGGACTTGACGGCATCCTCGTGCCCGGTGGCTTTGGTTATCGCGGCATTCAGGGCAAAGTGCAGGCCGTGCGTTATGCGCGTGAACGCAACATCCCGTTCTTTGGGATCTGTCTGGGTCTTCAGTGCGCGGTCATCGAATTTGCGCGCAATGTGGCGGGTCTCAAAGACGCCAACACCACGGAAATCGATGCGGACACTCCCGATCCGGTCGTCTGCTTGCTCGATGAGCAGCACGAGATCACCAACCTGGGCGGTACGATGAGGCTCGGAATTTACCCTTGCGCGCTTCAGGAAGGTTCTCTGGCACGCAAGACCTATGGTCAAAACACCATCCACGAAAGGCATCGCCATCGCTACGAGTTCAACAACGAATATCGCAAGAAGTTCGAAGAACTCGGAATGGTGTTCAGCGGCCTGAGCCCGGATGGCAATTTGGTGGAGATTGTCGAAATCCCCTCGCATCCCTGGTTCCTTGCCGGTCAGTTTCATCCCGAATTCCGCTCGAAGCCGACGGCCAGCCATCCTTTATTTCAGGGCTTTGTCGAGGCAGCTCTGAAAAAATCACGCTCAGGGAACCAGTAAATGGGCCCGCAGGCGTAAGGCTGGCGGCGACACACCTGTGATGGCACGGAAGGTTGCACGAGCGCT
The DNA here is from genome assembly GCA_965226945.1 of Gemmataceae bacterium. Lineage (GTDB taxonomy): Bacteria > Planctomycetota > Planctomycetia > Gemmatales > Gemmataceae > SYLG01. The sequence continues at coordinate 7,914,069 of OZ245717.1, forward strand.
TTTTGAGCTCCCTAGGAGAGCTCGTACGCAATCCCCTAAAATACCGATTGGGGGAGCCTATTCATGCCGATGCACGATTGGACACGCGTTGAGGCGGGAATCTACCACGATTTTCATCTGGAGTGGATTTCCCGAATCAAAGGCACTCTCAACTCCCGATTGCCAGCCGACTACTACGCACTGGCCGAGCAGTTCGCAGCCGGATTTGGACCCGATGTTCTCACGCTGCAATTCGCCGAGCCGGACAATTTGCCAGAGAAGGGTGGCACCGTCACCCTCCAGCGGCCCAAAACCAAGCTATTCCAGGAAACCGGTCCAGAGTTTTATCAAAGTAAGCAAAGCTCCCTCTCGATCCGCCACGCCAGCGGCGACCGCGTCGTCGCGATGATTGAGATCGTTTCTCCAGGCAACAAAAACACAGTTCACGGCTTCAAGGCTTTCGTGCGCAAAGTGCGGGAGTTGCTGCAAAAGAGAATCCATTTCTTGATCGTGGACCCTTTTCCCGCTGGATCGCGCGATCCAGACGGCCTTCACGCCGCGATTTTTGAGGAGTTTGAAGATCACCCCCTCAAGCTTCCCGCTTCCACCCCGCTAAGTTTGATTGCCTATGAATGTGGCGATACTTTAAGAAGCTACATTGAACCCTATGCGGTTGGCGACAAACTCGCTGAGATGCCGATTTATCTGTACCCGGAAATGTATGTCAAGGTACCACTGGAAGAGGCGTACATGTCGGCCTGGGAGGCCGTGCCCAAGCGCTGGCAAAAGGTGATTACGCCCACTTCTTGAGAGGGAGTTTTACGACTTACTAGGGTCAACACCTCATGGGTGTTTGGCCGACTGCGCTAGCGGTCGAATAGCCGCTCAATCCGTTCGACGGCCGTCTGCAGGCGCCTTTCGGGACTGCCTTCGATCAGGCACCAGGGCACAGTCTGACGATCCAACTCCTCGACAAACCAGTCCTGCATCGTTTGGCGAATCGCCTCACCGTCGCGCCACCCACCTTGAACGAACGGAATCTCCGAACCGGTCAGCAGATAGAGATCGCACTTGAGCCCGGCGGCGATCTTTGTGACCGCGTCGCTTTCCGTTCCCAGTTAACGCCGGTGCCATAAACGCGTGGCCCAGGCGTTGGTATCGCAGATCAGCACGCGATGGGCGTGGCGCGCCGCTTCGTTTTCGCGTCGCGTTTGCTCCTGGGCGATCACGGTGAACTCGGCGCTCTTCCATTCCGTTTCGCCGCGACGTTGCTTTGCTTCGCAATATTCCCGGCCATATTCGGGCACCCAGACCGTTTGCAAGGCTCTGGCACGCTCAGATGTCGCGACTGAGCAAGCGCCGTGTCGATCAGTTGCTTGTGGCCCGGATGCGGCGGCAGGAATTTGCCGATGACCACCGTGCGCGGAAATCTCATTGACTCGACCCAGCAGCCTGCGGCGCGTCTGCTAAAAGATCCTTTGCCATTTGGCTTCGCCAGGCGAAAAATCCATAAATGCACATGAGAAGAAATAGAGCATAAAGCGCGGCCGTAAGGTGCATGGCGCGAGAAACGTAGAGCGGCACATAGATCGCATCGGCCACGATCCAAACCAGCCATAAAAAAAGCCGGACCAATAGGTCCGGCCAAAAAGCTCAATTTTTCACCGTCAAAAAACTACTTCATTTGCACTTTGACATTGGCGACGGCGCCGTCCACGATCTTCACCGGGATGCCGGCGCGGCCGTTTTGCACGAAGCCGGTTTCTTCTTGCCACACGACGAGGTTGAAGTTGCCCGCGGGAGCGTTCTTGATCGTGAACTTGCCATCGGCATCGGTCACGGCGAAATAGGGGTGATTGAAGGCCCAGACATAGGCACCCATCCAGGGGTGAATGGTGCATTCGATGCGGCTGGGAGTACGGCCCGAAAACCAGTTACCGACGTCGACTTGCTTGCCCGCAGGAATGATTTGGTTGGTGTTGGGGTTTTTGCCGGTGCTGACGATGCTCACATTGTGAGCGATGGGCGAGCTGTTCTTGGTGACCAGGGTCTGGCCCTCACGAATGCCGGCCACATGAGGTTCGAATTTGCAGCAAGGTTGATCGAGGACAACTTCCTTATCCTTGATCGCGATCAGGCTGGGGTGAATCGGCAATGCCGTCTTGGGGTCCTTGCCGTCGACCAGCCACACCATCACCCAGCGAACGCCGTTGTTCTTGGGATTGATGACATATTTTTCGCCTTCGATGGCGCCCTTCGACAGACAATGTTCCTGGTCTTTATTCACGTTGGCGGCCGGCACCTTGGGCAGGGCTGCACCGGCCCAGACCACTTCGCCGCTCACGGTTCCCCAACCTTGAGCGCTCGCTTGGTTTTGGGAGAGAGAGTAGGCCGCCATCGCGCAGAGAGCCAACACAAACGCTTTGCGTAACATGAAAAACCTCGTGAATGGTAAGGTGACCGGGCAGATCACGCGGAATGCCTTCATTTTATGACAGTTGGGCCCAAGGAAATCCCCAGGCGTAAACCGCCAAACCAATCCAAACCAAATAGAACCAAACAGAAACAAAAAAAACCAAAAAAAATCAAACGGGGTTGAGGATCTTTCGAATCGTGTCGCGATTCACCGGATCGATCAGGCCTTTTTCCGTGATGATTCCCTGAATCAGGGTGGCGGGAGTGACATCGAAGGCAGGATTGTAGATGTCGATTCCCTGGGGCGCCGTCTCGACGCCATGATAGGATCCTATCTCTTTGGGGTTGCGTTTTTCAATGGGGATTCCGCTGCCGTCGGCCAAATTCAGATCGAATGTGGAAGACGGTGCGGCCACGTAAAACGGGATGCCGTGAGCGCGGGCCAGGCACGCCACCGAGTAAGTGCCGATCTTGTTGGCCGTGTCGCCGTTGGCCGCGATCCGGTCGGCCCCCACGATCACCATTTGCACTTTCCCCTCTTTCATGACTTGTCCCGCCATGTTGTCGCAAATGAGGGTCACGGGAATCTGCGCCTGGCTCAATTCCCAGGCAGTCAGGCGCGCGCCTTGCAACAGCGGCCTGGTTTCGTCCGCGAAAACGCGGAAGTTTCTTCCCTTTTCATGGGCACGGTACATGACGGCCAAGGCCGTGCCATAGGCGGCGGTCGCCAGCCCGCCCGCATTGCAGTGCGTCAGCACTCCCATTCCGTCGCGAATCAGGGACTCGCCATGGTCGCCCATCGCGCGGCACATTTCGCGGTCTTCAGCCTGAATGGCCAATGCTTCTTGCAAAAGCTGGTGTTGCCAGGTGGTAAAGGGCTCGGCCTCGGCGATCGCTTCGAAACGATTCAGCATCCGGCCAATCGCCCAGGACAAATTGACCGCGGTCGGCCGGCTGGAATTCAACCGGCTCGCGGTGGTGGAAAGCGCCGTGCGAAACTCCTCGGCACCCGGAGCCTTTTTCGTGCCGAGCAAAAGCCCAAAAGCCCCGGCAATTCCGATGGCCGGAGCCCCGCGCACGCGAAGCTGAACAATCGCTTCAAATACGCCCTCAACATCGTGCAGATCGATTTCGATCAGCCCGCCAGGCAGGCGGGTTTGATCGATCATGCGCAAATGGCCATGGCCATCACCCATCCACGAAACACTCAAAGGGACCTTGTAACCGGTCATTTCACTCACACCTTTTTTCCAGGGATTCTTTTGGCACCGATTGCCCGTGGGATTTTTTACTCGAACTGACTTGCCGCTCGCGCATCCAGGGGTTAGGTGACAGGCCGAAAAAACGAACGGGTTTCCTCGTGCAGGCGTCCGTTGGTGGCGATCACATCGGTCCGGTCGAGGTTATAGCCCCCGCTCCAGTCCGACACTTTGCCACCGGCCTCCTCCACGATCGGGAACAAGGCGGCGATGTCCCAGGCCTTGACCCCATATTCCACCATGGCTTCGCCCGATCCCTGGGCCACGAGAACGAAACCATAAAAATCGCCAAAGCCGCGCAGTTGGGGGCATTTGTGGGAAAGCTGGATGAATCCCGGTTCGACCCCCGCTTTGCGAAACCACTTCAATCCCGAGTAATAGACCTGGCTTGCGGCCAGTTCGTCGATGGCCGAAACGCGAATGGGGCGGTCGTTGACAAAGGCCCCCTGACCGCGGAAGGCATGCCAGGTCTTGCCCAAAGCCGGTGCCTGGGCGATTCCGCCGACCACTTGCCCCTGGTATTCGATACCGATCAAGGTGGCCCACAATGGCACGCCGCGCGTGAAAGAGCGGGTGCCGTCGATCGGATCGATGATCCAGCGAAAACCGGTCGAACCCGTTTCCTTACCGAACTCTTCGCCAAGCAAGCCATCGCCGGGAAATTCCTTGGAGATGAAAGTTCGAAGGGTCTGTTCGGCCTCGCGATCGGCGATGGTGACCGGACTCTGATCCGCCTTCCATTCGATTTCGGTCCCTTTTTCAAACCAGTCGAGCGTCTTTTTGCCGGTGACCTTCACCCATTCCAGCGCACGCTGATAGCGATCAAGTCCTGGGATCGTCATTTTTCCACCGCATTGTTTTCTTTGTGACCGATCAAACGGTACTTCACCGAATTGGCCGTTTCCCGGGGAGGGAATTCATAGGGAATCGATTTGAGAAATTCGACCAGATCGTCCACTTCGTTGGCTTTCAATTGGCTGGTCTTGCCATGCTTGTCGCCGGGATTGTTTTTGGTCAAAAGGTCCGCCAAGGTCGCAGCTTTGCCATGGTGGAGGTAGGGGGCGGTGCGGTAGGCACCGATCAACGAGGGGGTGTCGTATTTGGGTCCCATTTTTTCACTTGGATCATCCGATCCAGTACCGACATCATGCACCTTGGGGCTCGTCAGATTGCTGTCGGTGAAATAAGGACCGCTATGGCACTGGGCGCAGCCAACCATCGGGCTTTCAAACAGAATTTTTCCCCGCGCCGCTTTTTCGGTCAATTTGCCTGGCGCCAAAATGTGCGGCGAAAGCGTTTCCACCTCGAACGAATTGGTGTAAATGGCGAGGGCATCGAGTTTTTCCGACCGCCCCGCCATCTTGGATCGCAACTCGACGGGATCGACTCCCTTCTTGAAGGGGATCACCTCATCGACTAAGCCACGCCCCTTCATGAGCCGGCCGCGGATCGTGTATTCGAAATCCTGCACTTCATCGCGGTCCGCCGACCAGTGCAGGGGATGAGTGTGAGCCAGTCCAAACATCGCCGGCGTCTTGCGAAGTCCCTCCGGATTGTGCCAGACGCGGCCATCGGTATGGCCATCGGGATGGCAGGAAAAACAGGAGACCCAGCGCGGCCCGGTCATCGGCTGGCGCGCCGACCCAAAAAGGTATTTGCCAAGCACCCATTTCTCATCCGGTTTTTCCTGGCACACGGGGATTTTACCTACCGGGCGCATCGACTGGGCATCGAAACCATTGACTGAAAAATCCATGGCAGCGTAGACCCACACCGTATGGCCATCGGGGCTCACGCGCACTGCGCGCGGATTGCGGCCGACCTGGATCGGATAGCCGCGGCCTTCGATTTCTTTGTTGTCGTCGTTGCGTACCGAGCAGGCATTCATGTCGTCGGTTGCCGAATAGATGACGAAATAGTTCTTGCCGTCTGGGGAAAAAGCCCCTTCCCAGGGGTTGGTAACGACCTGAACCGCGTTGAAGGAATCCATCGCAATCGAATTGCGCCGCGATCCCTCGGCCCCCTTTTCAAACGAGTAAACGGTCACTTGCGGAAAGATCGAACCACTGCCATCGATGACTTCGATCCGTGAGCGCACATGGGGCAAAAAGGCGCGCTCCTTATTGGGATTCAAAGTTACGGAGCGGCAAAGATTGTCGGTCGTGTGGCCCTTCCAGGTGTCGACAACATTGCCGGAAGCCACATCCACGCGGTAAAGCTGCCCGTTGAAAAAGCCGGTCGCAAATAGCGACTCTCCCTTGGCATCGATCGCCAGACCGCGAAGGAATGGGGCGACCGTAAAGGTTCGCAACAGCTTGTAGCTGGCGGCATCCCATTCGGTGATCAGACCAAGGTAGTCGTGGGTGACATAAAAACGCTTGCCACCTGGAGACAGGACAACGCCGTAGGGCTCGTCGGCCACGCTAATTTTTTGAAGCAACTTGCCGTTTTCGGCATCGATGACGGCAAGGCTATCGTGACCATAAACGGTCGCCAGCACGATTTTGCCGGTCGCGTCCCAGGTGACGCCTTCGGGTTTCTTGCCGACTTTAATTTCAAATTTTGCCTTCTTCGCTTCCAGGTCGACAATGGTGACGGTGCCGCAGTCGGGGTTCGCAACGGCAAGCAACTTGCCATCGGGACGGATGTCCATGAGGCTGTTGCTCGATCCCGCCTGGATTTGCGGCTGGAAGCCGAGAACAAAGCAGGGCAAAAATAGCAAAGCGATTTTGGAAAGGCCGTTGGACTGAAACATGATGTCACCCCGTATCCTTGGAGGCATTACCTGATGCCATTGCCCAAAAGGGCGTCACTTGATCCCAACGCCTTGAAGGCATTGGGTTGGCAATCGTTCCATGATGCGCTCATCAAGCTCAAGCCACTCGGCGGCACTTTGGGGATGGTCCCAGCAAAGCACCTCTGCAGGCGGGATGACCCCCTCAGGAGGACCAAGCACCAGCCGCCTATGGGACAAAGCGGCCTCCGAATGACTGCCCAATTCCATCAAGATCAATTTATGCCTGCCGAGAGCGACTTCAGCCGGAATCGCACCAGGGGCCCCCAGTTCGATACCAAGACGGCGCGCGAACGGGTCGAGGAACGATAAAAAACCGTGCTCGTTGGATCGGTGCCCGGGCCTGATTTCGCGGGTGGTCGTGAGCCTTTCTAACCAGATGCGAAAATCCCAGTCGCCAAACGACTTTCGCAAACGCAACACCAGCGATAGCGCCCACCCCAGAGCCATCGAGGCTTGCCGGTAGGGCGAGTCCTGCGGCTGTTCGAGCCAATCTCCCACTCGCGGATCGACGCGGATCCACCAGTCGAGAATCGGCCGGCGATGGACCGCCTCGTCGCGACCGTAAAAGAGCAACTCCCGGTTCAACCAACGGATTTCAAAAAGCGATGGCCAGGATTCGTCGAGATAGGCCAGCTCCGACGGAACGAGGTTTTCCCAGGGACCGCGGTGCGAAATCGAATCGATTCCTCCGGTGGGGTGATCGTCTGCGTGCGAGGAAACCTGGACCGCGACCGACTCGCCGATCCCGGGCAGGGTAGGCCCCTGGCGCCGGTTGAGATCAAACCAACGGATCGCGGCAAGGACCTCCAGGGCGATGATCCGTTCCGAGGCGCTCAAGTGAGCCAGCCCTAATTTCAGCAATTGCAAATCCGCTCGCTGAAAAAGACCGCTCGCGTGTTCGAGCGCTGAGGTCGTCGTTTGCATCCAGGCGATCGCCCGGTCGACCATTCCCGCCGAGAACGTACCGGTCGCCGGCATCCACGCGGGCAAGGCGCGCAGATCGGCCGGCTCGCAATCGACAAAGGGAAGGCCAAGACCGTGGCGGAGCTTTTCGAGAATGAATGCGTGCGCGTGAGCCGCCGGGCCCGTTCCCATTGTGGCCGCGAACCGCCGCGCTTCCCGAAGCATTGGGTCGCGTTGCAGCCGGAAGTCCAGCGCATCACGCATGCCGCGCAAGGATATCTGAACATCTCGCCTCACCAATACTTGATCAGCAAAACCATCATGGGACTTGACAGGTCCAGCACACCACAGCGCAAGGAATACAGGGCAGGGAATCTGCTCGCAATCATGCACCAACCGGCTGAGTGTTTGCTTCCACAATTCGTAAAAGGCCAGCTGGTTATTGCCCCCCCAGGACCACCCGAGAAGCAGGTCTGCCTGTGTCATATAGGGTAATTTAGATAATTTAGAGAATGATTTTTAGTCGTATGCATCGTTCCGTTTGTACTTTTTGGGCGATCAGCTCAACCCTTCAACGCCATCGTCCGATGGAACACAATGAGATTACCGGATTTGCCGATTTCCGCACTTGTTAGGGATGGGCGGGTTATGAACAAGAACTGGTTCGGCACCCCCATGGTGTTGACATTATTGGTCTCCGCGTTCGCGGGGACCGCAATTGGGCAGGAAGGAATTCTCCTTCCTTATGGAGGTGGCCAATTCCTCAATGAAAATGCCAATCCGACGGAAGGCGGCGCTCCGGTCATCCAGAAACAGACGATTTCCGGCTGGATCTTAAGGCCCGGCGAACCGGTGGCCCACGAGGGCGTTGGCCTGCATGGTCCCATCGGTTGGGAATTCTACGGCATGGTCGGCCCCTCGTTCCCAGTGAGCGGCGGTCCCCTCGCCCGCAACCTGCAAGTTGGGTGGGATGTCACCGGAGGCGGCAGGTCGCTTTTCTATAACCAGGACGCGACCAGCGCCTGGGTGGTGGACCTGGGTGTCAGCAACATTTTCCAAAATGCCAAAACCCGCAAGGACTTTGTCTTTGTGCATAATATGGGCAAACAGATTTTCGACAACAATTTCAATCCGTTCCTCAACGATAGCAAAGCCTACGGCAAGTACTCCGGTCCGCTGGGTGTGACCTACGTCAACCGCGTCTCGGGCAACCTGTCCCTTGGCAAGGAATGGTACCTGTGGGGCAGCGCTGAAGATCCCGATGTCGGCAACAACCTCCGCGTCGGCGCCGATCTGGGCGGCCGTTGGGGGAGCATGAAAATGACCGCCAACACCCATGTGACTTTTCAAACCGCGCAGTTCGGGTCGGTGTTCGGAGCGATCCACGCCGACATGGAGATCCCGATCAGCGGTTTCATCCTACTGCAAGGCATCCGCCTGGAACTCGACCAGTGCTTCAACCAGGTGCTTCAGTCTCAGAATAACTCCGACATCCTGTCGCTCAACCTCCTGTACCGCTTCGGCATCCGGTTCTAAGTTTCGTCCCTCGCAAATCCGTGTGACAAGAGGCCTGGGAAACCAGGCCTCTTGTTCGTTTATGGGAGCACGCCGTTCGCTTGATTCAGGCTTCAGCGACCCATTTGCGGCGCGCGATCAAATACGACAAACCTCTCCCTCTGCGTGCCCAGCATGAGTTCGACGAAAGAGCTCAGTGAATCCGTGGGACGAACGATTCTTGGCGCCGGCTAACCGGATCAGTCGGTGGCGATTTGGCCTACGGCCAAGAGATGAAGGCACCGTTTCCCTGCAAGCGATGCCCTCTCCCGTTCCAACGAGCATCAGCCAGACGGGATCAACTCGAGGTGGGCACGAAAATAGCCCACTTTTTTTCTCTAAGGAAAAAAGATGGGCGAAATCAAACCAAATCGAATGCACTTGAGGGGACCGCTCCGTAGGCAGTCCGATAACGACCGAATCAATAAGCGTTCTTGTGGATGAAACCACGCCAGGCGGTCAGGAAGAGAATGCGAAGATCCAGCCACGGCGTCCAGTGCGTGATGTAGTAAAGATCGTACTGCAATCGCTTGCGTAGCGATGTATCGCCGCGCCAGCCGTTGACCTGGGCCCAGCCCGTCATGCCCACCTTGACCGAGTGGCGCGTCATGTAATTGGGAATCGTGCGCGAGAAGCGATCGATGAAGACCGGCCGTTCCGGCCGCGGTCCCACCAAACTCATTTCCCCCTTGAGCACGTTGAAAAGCTGCGGCAGTTCGTCGAGGCTGGTGCGCCTCAAGAATGTCCCAAGCCTGGTGCGTCGATCGTCCTGTTTCTTCGCAAATACAGCCCCGGTACCCGCTTCCGCGTCGGCACGCATCGAGCGGAATTTGAGCATGCGAAACAACTTGCCATTGAGGCCACAGCGCTCCTGAGTGAAAAACACCGGCCCCGGACTACTCCATTTCACCGCCAAGGCGATCAGGGCCATGAACGGAGAAAGGATGAATAAAGCGAGCATGGCGATCGTGAAATCCATGACCCGCTTCACGAGAACATTGATGCCATGATGCGGACTTTCACGCAGGCCAAGCACCGTCATGCCATGCAGGCTCGTCGTTTGAATCGCCAGCCCCGAAAGGCCAGGCAAGTCGGGAATCAGGTGAACCTCGGCCATCGTCTTGCCTAAAAGGTCGAAAACCCGTTTCACATCGTGAAAGCGCTTGAGGGGCAGGGCAATGAACACCTGTTCGATGTTTTCGCGCATCAGGAGGTCAGGCAGTTCATTGATGCCTCCGAGGATGTTGAGGTCGGCATTCAAGGGAGTCTTCTCGTCGACCATACCCAGGACATTGAGCCCCAGCCAGCGGCTTTTGCGCAAGGCTCGCAGGGTCCTGCGCGCCTCGCGCCCCGAACCGATGATGACGCAGTTGGAAAGATCGAAGCCCGACTGGCGCAGCTTGCGCAGAGTGGACCAGGCCAGCCGGCGGCCAAGGAAAACGAGACAGGTTTCCACGATCCAGAAAATCAACAGGGCAAGCCGGGGCTCATAGGGACTGCGCGCCAAGAAGATCGCCGCCAGCACGAACAGGAGCAAAAGACCCGCGCCCTGAACCACACCCCAGAGTTCTTCGCGAAAACGCCTGAGGCGGTTGATGCGGTATTGGCCGACCAGGTGGAACGACAGGCCTGCCAGGCCCGCCACCATGGGTAAATCCCAGAGGCAAGCCGATAACGGCGGAATATCTTTTTCGACGGAGACCCACCCGGATTGAAAGCGGATCCAGTAGGCGAGCATCCAACTGACCGCGGTCAGCCCGAGGTCGATCAGGAGAAATAGGAAAGCAAGTGATTGCGTGATGCGGCGAACCATGGCGTCCCTGCCAAAAACGATTGCTAACCCTCAGGCTAATCGGATTTCCTGCGCTGGGTCCATATCGATTTGCGGGTACATCTTGGCCGAATGGCCCCCAAGCAGGCATGCCTGACCCGATTCATTCATCGATTTTTCCCAAAGCCGGCGGAACCGAGCATTCAGACTGGACAGGAACCGAAATGATGCTAAAGAATTAGGTGACCGATTTGAAACCAGCTTGAGGTAAATGGCTATGGCACACGTTGTCGCCGAAGCATGTCGTGATTGCAAGTACACCGACTGTGTCGTTGAATGTCCCGTGGAATGCTTCTACCAAGACGACAATATGCTCGTGATCGATCCCAACGATTGCATCGATTGCGGCGCTTGTGTTCCGGCCTGCCCCGTGGAAGCGATCTATTCCGAATCGACCATTCCCGCGCAGTGGAACTCATTCATTCAACTGAACGCCGATCGCGCCGCGGTCCTGAAGGACGCCGGCAAGCAACTCACGAAGAAGCAACCGCCCATGAAAGGCCCCGGCTGTAAGGGCTAATCGCGAAAGGCCCCGGCTGTAAGGGCTAATCGCGCTGTAAGGGCTAATCGCAAGGGAAAAAACGCACCTGGGATGGGTTTGAGGCTCAAACCAACCGCCTCAAACCCATTCTGGATTTTTCCATGAAAACCGGCATCCTCCTCATTCAACTTGGCACGCCCGACGCCCCCGAGACGCCGGCGCTTCGCCGTTATCTGCGCCAGTTTCTCAACGACAAACGGGTGATCGATTATCCCGACTGGTTTTGGCAACCGATCCTGCAGATCATCCTCTGGACCAGGCCGGCCAAATCGGCCGCGAAATACCGCCGCATCTGGGATCCGGTGACCGGCTCTCCCCTGCTGAAACACACCAAGGCCCAGGCCGAGCTGCTGGCCGCGCGCTTTCCCGATCAAGTCGTTCGCTTCGGCATGCAGATCGGCAATCCCGCCGCGGGTAAGGTCATTGATGAGATGATCGCCCAGGGCGTGCAAAAACTGCTCGTATTGCCGATGTACCCGCAATTCTCGATCACCACGACCGCCTCGGCGAACGATGTTCTTTACAAGGAACTGCTCAAGCAAAAACTTGTTCCCGCCCTGCGGGTCGCGCCGCCTTATTACAATCACCCATCTTATATCCAAGCCGTAACCGGCATCATGCGCGAAGACCTCGCCAAACTGAGCTGGAAGCCGGACCATTTCCTGATCAGCTTCCATGGCCTCCCCATGAGATACTGCCAGAAATACAAGGACCCTTATGCGACCCATTGCAAGGTAACGACTCGTCTTATCGTCGAGCAAATGGGCTGGACCAGGCCGCAGTGGAGCCAATCGTTTCAGTCGCTATTTGGCAGGGAACGCTGGCTCAGGCCCTACACCGACGAAGTTCTTCAGGAACTTGCGGCCAAAGGGGTAAAAAGGGTCTATGTAACGACGCCCGGATTCACTGCCGATTGCCTTGAGACGATCGACGAGATCGGCCATGAATCGCGCGAAGTGTTTCTCAAGGCCGGGGGAGAAGAACTCAGACTGTGCCCCGGGCTCAATAGCCATCCCCTCTGGATTCAGGCGATGGAAGATATCCTGCGCCAAGAGGGCGCCGGCTGGGTGAATTCGGCCCGCGCCGCGTTGCCGGCGGCCTTATCGGGCCAGCCGGTTTAGGTGCGACTCACTCGGTCTCCTTGCCTACCTTGCCTGAGAGTTTTAGCAGCCGCTCCAGTTCCTTAACGGGTTCCGCGTGATCATCGACCCTCAGGTCGATCCAGCGGTCGCCGAATCCGTTGGGGCCGCTTTTTTTGCGTACGACCAAAATGGCTGCCGATTGCCGGCCGCGCTTGTCGCCTCCCGCCCTGTCCCCCGCTTTCAAGCCTTCGAACATCCGCCTGGCCAGAGATCCTTTGCTCTCTTCAAACGCCTTGGCCATATCGTCAATCACCTGAGGACCCGCCAGGAGATTGCCCTGAGCCGCGTAATCCTTGCCGAGCTTGTGGCCTGCCCAGGGAAGGCATTTGCTTCCGGTAAAAGCCGCCGGCGGATTCTTCTCGTCGACTATCCCCAGCTGCCTGATTTCCCTTCCTTCGTCCTCCTTGAGGAGCTCTTCCACCGCCTTGGCCGGTTCGATCCCCTTGGCCAGGAGAGCCAAGCCTTTCGGTCCAAATTCCACATTCACAAAACTCTGCGTGGCAACCGCACCCACCGAGGCATTGGCAAAGGGGACCGCACTTCCCACCGCCAGATATTTCGAGGCGACCACAATACCGTGTTCACCTGTTGCCGGATCTCTGGCCACGAGCGAGAAGGTACTGACCCAGTCCCCCGCGGGCGTTCGCGCCATGCCTGCCTTGCCCGACGCCTCGGGTGAGGGCGGCCCTTGAGCGAACGTGTGGCTATTTTCCCCAAGCAAACCGAGGCACAATGACAGCGCCATCAGGCCCGTCAGGTCTCGCATCCTTCGGATCGATCGTTGCATGAGTCACCTGCCCAAAAGCTCAAAAAGGGGTCAGCGAAGGCCACTTGGTCAAGATAGGTTGGTGCCAGACCCAATGCTCGCTTATCATCCCGGAAGGAATTCGTTTGGGGAGGTTACTTGTGGAAGAATTTGTTTGCGTTTCGGTTTTCGCCAAACCTCAAGAGGCCGAAGGACCGTTCAAACAGCGACTTACCCACTTTTGGACCCAGATTCTGCGCGAAATCCCTGACGAATTCGAGAAGGTCTACGCCGAAACCATCGAATTTGAAACGGAAGCGGGGAAGCTCTGCCGCCGCTATGCGATCGAGCCCGATGTGGTCGCCTTGATGGTTTCGAAAATTGAAAAGGCCGGCTTTGAAGTCGCCCCGCATGGCGAAGAAGATATTTACACCAAGCACGAATTGCCCGCGACCGAATGGTGGCAAATCGAGCATTAACTCTCTTGTCCCCAACCAGTATGGCCGACTACCCTCGATAACCGACTTCCGATCAATCGCTGGCACCTTGGCACGATGATGACAAACCGGCTTTTGGGGCATCTTTTAGACAGGTCCGAGGTTAAAAAATTGGTTCGCAAGGATTGCGACGCCCCTTGCCGCTGCCGCAAGGAAGGCTCCTGAAAGGATGCAGTCATGAAGATATTCATCAGCGCCGGCGAACCCAGTGGAGATATCCACGGGTGCAACCTGGCCGCCAGCCTGCAAAAAATGCATCCGGGCATCGAAATTTCCGGTTTCGGCGGGCCCAAGATGCGCTCCGCGGGCGTCGATCTTTTATACCCCTTGGCTGAACATGCCGTCATCGGCTTCATTCAAGTCGCGCGCATGTACGGGTTTTTCGTCGAGCGGGTCAAGCAAGCAGCGGATTGGTTCGAGGCCGAAAAGCCCGATGCCGTCGTTCTCATCGACTATCCGGGAATGAACTGGTGGGTCGCAAGGCGGGCAACAGAAAGGGGCATTCCGGTCTACTATTTCGTTCCACCCCAAATCTGGGCCTGGGGCGGCTGGCGCGTCGGCAAGATGAAACGGTATGTCAACGAAGCTTTTGCCAATTTCCCCTTCGAAAACGAATGGTACAGCGAACGGGGAATGCCCAACACCTGGGTCGGCCATCCCTATTTCGATGAACTCGCCGGGCAGCAGATCGATCAACCTTTTGTCGAAGCGATCCGCGGCTCGGGCAAAACCGTGATCGGCATGCTGCCCGGTTCTCGGACCCAGGAACTGGAAAATAACGTTCCCTCGATGCTGCGCGCCGCCTGCAGGCTGAACAAGCAGCATCCCGGACTCGAATTTCATTTCGCCTGTCTGAAGGAAAAACAAAAAGCCTGGGTCGTCCAGAAAATCACATCAAAGCCCGAATGGGCCGCGCTGCCGGTAACGGTCCATGCGGGCAAAACACCCGAAATCATCGAGGTTTCTCAGTTTTGTATCGCCGTCTCCGGCTCGGTGAGCCTGGAACTGCTCTGGCGCAAAAAGCCGTGCGTCACCATTTACCACGCCGCGTGGTTCTACATCCAACTGGCCAAAGTGCTCAAACGATGCCGCTATGCAAGCCTGGTCAACTTGTTGGCCGGAAAAGAACTCTCGCCGGAATTCGTCCACTACCGTTGCCGCTCGCGCCAAATCGCCCAGGTTTGCCATCAATGGCTCAAGGAGCCAGAATCCTTGAACAAGGTGGTCGAGGAGCTAACCGACTTGAGAGAGACCTGGGCGATCCCCGGTGCCTGCGAACGGGCCGCGCGGCTGCTGCTTGAGAGAGTCGCCGCCCCATCTAGCCGGCCGGCAAGATCGGTGGCCTGAATCCCTTTCTGTTCACGCCCAGGCGCAATGGCCCCAATCCATGGCCCGGTTTGTCGTTTTTCTGCCTGAAAAGTGAACCAAAACGCCTACTTTGATATCCCTTTTCCTACCGTCTGTCCCCCCTGGCCTTAGAATGATTGTTTGGGGGTGAGTCATGTTCGTTGACCGGGCGGTGATTTTTGTCAGAGGCGGAGACGGCGGTTCCGGATGCAGTAGCTTTCGCCGGGAAAAGTATGTCCCCAAGGGCGGTCCGGACGGTGGAGACGGAGGCAAGGGCGGCTCGGTCATCATTCAGGCCTTTGCCGGGGCCGATAGTCTGGCCGAGGCCGAACAGAAGAAACACTGGCGCGCCAAGCCCGGAAAACGGGGCGAGGGGTCCAACTGCACCGGCGCCGATTCCGAGGATGTGATCATTCATGTCCCCCCGGGAACGCTTGTTTACGACCGCGATCGCGGCAATCTTCTCAAGGATCTCCTCGGCCCCGGGGAGCTGGTGACCATTGCCAAGGGAGGAAAAGGAGGGCGCGGAAATCGATCGTTCGCCACCTCGATCAATCGCGCACCCAGGCAATTCACTCCGGGAGAAGAAGGAGAAGAGCGGTGGGTCGTCCTCGAATTGAAAATGATCGCCGACGTCGGCCTGGTAGGCCTGCCCAATGCGGGTAAGTCGACGCTGTTGAGCCGCGTCTCCCGGGCGACTCCCGAAATCGCCGATTACCCATTCACCACCAAGCAGCCCAACCTCGGCATGGTTCAAGTCGGCGACGACCATGGATTCGTCCTGGCCGATCTGCCCGGCCTCATTGAGGGCGCGCACGAGGGAACCGGCCTGGGACACGAGTTTCTGCGCCATGTCGAGCGCACCAAGGTATTGGTTCACTTGGTCGAGCCGCTCCCCATGGACGGATCCAATCCCGTGGAAAACTACAAAGTGGTCCACCGCGAGCTGATGCTGCACGGCAAGGGGATCGAAAACAAGCCCGAGATCATCGTCGTTTCCAAATCGGAAATTCCCGAAAGCGCCGAAGTGCGCGAGCAACTCGCGAAGGAAACTGGCAAACCGGTGCTTTGCGTGTCGGCCGTGACGGGGCAGGGGCTGCATCAACTGACGGGCGAAGTGGTGTCCGCGCTCAAAAGAATCAAGGAAGAAAGAGAACAAAGAGAAGCAAAGGCTGAAATTCGAACCGAGGAATCACCGTTGCCGCTAAGTGAAGGCGTGGCGGAAAGGCCGCATGAAGCCTGATTTCCTGCTCGATTTTGGCAACACCACCTGCAAGGTCGCCCGCATCGTCGATGAAAAGCCGGTCGAATTAAGCCGGGTGGCTCTCGAACCGCTTGAGAACATTCCCGCTTCGATTATCGAAGGATCCAATTGCGTGCTGGCCGGTTCCGCGCCCCGGGCCATCCAGGCGTGGGAAGGCAAACTGCGATCGACCGGTTGCAAAACTCGAGTTCTGAGCCGGGCCGACATCCCTCTGAAATTGCGCATGGAAGACCCCTCCACGGTCGGCATCGATCGTTTACTGGGCGCGATGGGCGCAAGCATGCTCCATGCGGAGCGGACCATTTTGGTTGTGGACGCGGGCACGGCGATCACATTCAACCTGGTCGATGCCGAAGGCGTCTTTCAAGGCGGGGCGATCTTACCTGGACTGGGATTGATGGCCCGCTCCCTGGCGCAAAACACCGAACAACTGCCCCAGGTCAACTTTCGCAAATCGATCCCCGAATTTCCCGCTTCGACGACCCCGAAGGCGATCCGCATGGGAATTCACCTGGCGGCAACCGGGGCGATCCACCGCGCCTGGCACCTTTGCCTGCTCAAAGATCCGCTATCTCTTTTGATTTTCACCGGCAGCGATGCCGTTTACCTGGCCGCGGAATTCCCCGAGGCCCAACCAGAGCCATTCCTCATCCACTGGGGAATGCTCGCCTGTCTTGCCGAGGGACAGTGACCAAGGAAAAAAGGAAAAACCTGAAATGAATTCGACCTCCCCGAATTCAAGCGCTTCCCCCGCCCCCGGTGGAAGCTCGCTCGATGCCCAAGCCCAGTGGCTGACCGGTTCAGGCAGCGGCGCGCTGAGCGTCGTGCGCCTCGTCGGCAAAGATGCGTGGGGCATTTTGCAAAAGCAGTTTCGCAGCCAAAACGGACCCCTGCCCCAGACCTACCGGCCAGGACTGGCCCGGCTGGGCACGCTACCCGACGAAAAAGGCCACGGCGACCAGCTCTTGCTCGTTTGCCGCTACTGGAAGGGCAAGCAGGTCGTCGAGTTGCAATCCCATCACGGCGCGCTCGCCGATGCGCACCTCTCGCGCACTCTCGAGCAGGCCGGATTTCAGGTGACGGCTTCTTCGTCCGCAGCGCCCGGACCGTCAGTGGACCTGAGCCTTGCACTCGAAAAGGAACGCTGGCTTCCCTTCGTTCCCAATCGCGTCGCGCTGGAGCGATTTTTGCACTGGGTGGAACGCGATTGGCCTCAGGGCATCTCGACCATGATCGCCGATCTGGATTCGGGCAATCTTGACACATTCTCGCGCCAGTTCCAGGCATCCCTCAAGGCCGCCTCCGTGGGAAAGCATCTCTTTACCCCGTACCGGGTGGCGTTCCTCGGGGTTCCCAACGCCGGCAAATCAAGCCTCCTCAATGCCCTGCTCGGTTACGAGCGCGCCATGGTGTCGCCCACGGCCGGCACGACGAGGGATTTGGTCCGCGCCACGCTGGCCCACGATGGCTGGGTTCTTGATGTCATCGATTCGGCAGGGATTCGCAGTGCCGGCAGCGATCTGGAAGCCGAAGGAATTCGCCGCTCGCTCGATCTTGCAAAGCAGGCCGATCTGGTGATTTGGCTGGTTGACTCCACCGACCCCGTTTCACCGCCTCCTGAAGTCGAAGCCGATCTTTTGGTTTGGACCAAGGCCGACCTGGTTCCTGCCAAGAAAACGAAAGCCGACGCGTCGGCAAAGGGGGGACGGCCGCGAGGAGAGCTTGCCACAAGCGCGAAAACCGGCCTGGGGCTTGAGCCGCTCCTAAACGCGATGATCGAGAAGCTGGTGGGTCCATTGCCGCCCGCGGGAACCATGATTCCCTTTTCGCCGGCGTTGACGGGTTGCCTGAACCGCCTGGAAAAGCTAATCCAATCAAAAAGCATTCCTGAAGCCAGAAGCCTCCTGACCTCGCTCGTCGATCCTTCCGCGCTAAAGCCGAACGCAGCCAACACCGTTGAGAAGATGGGGAAAAATCCAGGATGAATCTTTGCAAAGCAATTACCCGAGATGGAAGAAAAATCCTGGTCTGCGGGTCGGCAAAACTCTGGGTGGAAATCGGCGACCTTGATGCCGATCCGCGGCTTTTGTCCAACATTCTCCATGGTCCTGATCCCAAGGGCCGCATCAATGCCTTGACCCACGGCAAAACCCTGGTCGATTCGACCGTCATTGGCCGTTTTCTGCCGCCGCTTGATTTCCACGAGGTCTGGGCCGCCGGAGTGACCTATTTGCGCAGCAGCCAGGCTCGCCAGGAAGAATCCGAGGGAGCGGCTCGCTTTTACGATCTCGTTTACAAGGCTCCTAGGCCTGAGCTCTTTTTCAAAGCCACCCCGTCCCGGGTCACCTCGCCGGGACAACCGGTGCGCTTTCGCGCCGACAGCAAATGGAGCGTCCCGGAACCCGAGCTGGCGCTCGTCATCAACCCGCAAATGAAAATCGTGGGGGCCACGATCGGCAACGACATGTCGTCCCGCGACATCGAAGGGGAGAATCCCCTCTATCTGCCCCAGGCCAAGGTCTACAAGGGCGCCTGCTCGCTGGGACCGTCGATTTATCTGATCAAGGACCCGTCCGATCTTGCCGATCTGGGCATTACCCTTTCCATCGTGCGCGCCGGCGCCGAGGTGTTTCGGGGCGAAACCCGTACTTCGAAAATCGCGCGCCCCCTGACCGATCTGGTCGACTGGCTGGGCCGTGAAAACGAGTTTCCCGATGGCGTTATCCTGCTGACCGGCACGGGAATCGTACCGCCCGACAATTTCACCCTGGCCCACGGCGACATCGTGCGCATCGAAATCGACGAGATTGGCGTGTTGGAAAACCCGGTCGCCTGACCTCGGTCGGGATCTGACATCGCCCCATCGATCATCGAAGCGCCGTTCCCCCACCCGATCGCCGCTTGCCGCCCGCCGGCAGAGCCGGTGCAATGGGGGCAAGCGTTTGCTTCCTTGCGTGCGGTGAAGGTGTCTTGAGTGGACTGAAGGTCTGGAGCTTCCCAATGAAATACCTTTATTTCTCCAAAGGTCTGCGGGAACTCAATCAAGCGCAATTGATCGACTGGGTGGTGCAGGGTAAGCTCGACGGCCTCGATCTCGCCGTGCGCCCTGGTTATGCGATCAACCCCGAGAATGTTCGCAAGGAACTTCCCCCATTCGTGCAATCGCTCAAGGATGCCGGCGGCGTCGTCGGGCTGATCACGGCTCCCACCGGTATGAACCGGCCAGATGATCCCATGGCCCTGACGCTTTTCGAAGCGGCCGGCAAAGCTGGTGTTCCCTTCATCAAGATCGGTTATTTTCCTTATCGCGGCGATTTCTCGCGCGAACTGAAAGAGGCCAGGGGACAACTGAAGGGGTTTGCCAAACTCGCCGAGCGCACCGGCGTGCGGGCTCTCCATCACACTCACTCCGGCTCCAACTTTGGCAACAATGGGGTCGCTTCCGCCTGGTTGCTGGAAGAAATCGATCCTCACTTTGTGGGCGTATTGCTTGATCCGGGTCATCTTTCTCTTTGCGGCGGCCCCTTCGCCATGGAATTCGATGCCGTAAGAACCCATGTCGCCATGCTTTCCCTCAAGGACATGGCGCAAAGTCGGGCGCCAGGAAAGGTCGAAACCAGTTCGACGGTCGTCCAGGCGGGCAAGGGCCAGGTGGCCTGGGACAAGGTGGGCCAAACCCTCAAGAAGGCCCGATTTAGCGGCATGGCAAGCATTCATGCCGAATACGACGTTAAAGATCTCGAAGAGCGCAAAAGGCTCCTTGCGGCGGAACTCGATTTTTTCAAATCCCGCTTTCCTTAAGGCTCCTTTTTTGAGGGGCTTTTTTTATCGGAGGATGTGCTCATGGCCCGCATGAACCGAAGGACTTTTGGCCTCTCTGCGGCTTCGGCCTTCACGGCCGCAACGGCTGCTTCCGCTTCCCGCATCGTCGGCGCCAACGATCGGGTCCGCGCCGGATTCATCGGCCTAGGCAACCGGGGCGATCAAAACATCGATGGTTTTTTGCCACACAAGGATGTCGATTTCGTTGGGCTCTGCGACTTGTGGAAGCCGTACCGCGACTTTGCCCGCGCGAAGCTGGAAAGCAAGTCGCGCTTGCTGCCCAATCTGATTGAAACCGACGACTATCGCCAGCTCTTAGCCTCCAAGGAGATCGACGCGGTCATCGTCTCCACCCCCGACCACTGGCATGCATTGCAAACGATCGAGGCATGCTCCGCGGGCAAGGATGTCTACTGTGAGAAGCCCTTAAGCCTTGCTCTGGCGGAGGGGAGGGCCATGGTGAGCGCCGCGCGCAAACACGCGCGCATCGTCCAGGTGGGCCTCCAGCGCCGCTCAAGCGCGGTGTGCAAGGAAGCCTGCGAAAGGGTACGCTCCGGCGAAATCGGCAAAATCACGGTGGCGCGGGCCTTTCACATTCAAAACGAGTCGCCCTTGGGAATCGGCAATCCTCCCGATGGCGCCGCGCCAACAGGTTTGGATTGGGACCGCTGGCTCGGGCCCGCGCCCAAGGTCGCCTACAATCTCAACCGCACCTTCTACCGCTTTCGCTGGTTCTTCGATCAAAGCGGCGGTCAGCTCACCAATATGGGAGTGCATTACCTCGACCTGATCCACTGGGCCCTTGGGCAAGATTCCCCAACGTCGGTGACGGCCATGGGGGGCAAATTCGCGGTCGATGACAATCGCGAGATTCCCGACACCCTGGAGGTTCTGTGGACCTATCCCGGCGGCACACTGGTCTCTTTTTCGCAATACAACGCAACCTCGATACCGGCAGGCAAGGCGGGAGTGGAGCTCGAATTTCGCGGGACCAAGGGCGCCTGCTTCATCGGGGGATCTTCGTATGAAATTGTCCCGGATCCGCAGCCGGTTGGCGAATTCCCCATCGGCAGCCCGCTGGAACGCGGCAACGGCAAGGCGTGGCGCGCCCAGCGCGCTTCGACGGTCAAGGCGATGACCCGTAAGGGGAAACTCGACACCGCCGACCATACCCGCAACTTTTTGGACTGTATCCGCTCGCGGGCCACGCCCAACGCCGATGTCGAGATTGGCCATCGCGACACGAGTGCCGCGATCCTGGGAAATATCGCCTACCGAAAGCGCAAGTTCATCGAGTGGGATGGCCGCACCGAAAAAATCGTCAACGAACCGGCGCTCAATCGACTGCTCCATCCAACCTACCGCGCCCCTTACCAGTGGCCGGTGGTTTGATATCCTCTGACCTGGGCTTATCAAAAAGCGGCCACCAGATCGATTCTGGTGGCCGCTTTGGTTTCTCGGTTGACCTGCATGCCCGTGAACTGATGGCCTACGTCAACTTCAAAATTTGTGGGCCGAGTGACTAAATGACCGTGTTGTCCGGAATGATCGCTCCCTTGGGAATGACGACAATGCCATCGCGGATTACATGGTTGGGCTCTTCGTGATTGACGAGGCCGCGGCGGTTCGTGATTTGGACATTGCGGCCGATGCGCGCGTCCTTATCGATGATCGCGTTTCTGATGACCGAATTCTCGCCGATGCCCAAGAACGGCACATGCGCGGCCTCGTCGGCCTCCATTTGGTCACAGTTCTCATAGCGGTCCGCGCCCATGATCACCGTGCGGAAAAGCGATGCCCCCGCGCCAATACGCGAGCGCACGCCAACCACACATTCTTCAAGGCGGGCTCCGTCGCTGATGACGCAACCGTCGCTTACAAGGCAGTGTTTGAGTTCGGCATTGCTGATCCGCGAAGCGGGTAAGAACCGCATGCGCGTGTAGATGACCCCTTCGGGACTATGAAAGTCGAACGGCGGATTTTCGCCTGCAAGCGCAAGATGGGAGTCGTGGTAGGCCTTGATCGTGCCCAGATCTTCCCAGTAGCCGTCAAACAGGTAAGCCTGGACCTTGTGCGTCTTGATGCTGCGCGGAAAGATCTCCTTGCCGAAGTCGGTAACGGTCGGATCGGAATTGAGCAGCTCGAGCAAGGTTTCGCGGCGAAAAAGATAAATTCCCATACTTGCGAGAAAGTTACGCCCTTTGGGATCGACTCCGTGGGCCTGAATCTGCTCGAGAGGAATTTCAAAAGGGGCCACATCTTCGGGTTTCTTGGGCTTCTCCGCAAAGGAGGTCACCCGGCCCGTGGGATCAATGCGCACGACCCCAAAGCCTTCGACCTGATCGCGCGGTACGGGAATGACCGCGATGCTGACGTCGGCGTTGTTTTTGCGATGGGTTTCGATGAGTTTGCGAAAATCCATCCGGTAAAGCTGGTCGCCGGAAAGGATCAAGATCTCCTTGTTCGAATCTTCCAGGACATAGCGCAATTGCTGGCGGACGGCGTCGGCCGTTCCCTGGTACCAGTCCGATTTTTCCATCGTCTGTTGGGCGGCGAGCACCTCGACGAATCCGCGACTAAAAGGATCGAATTTATAAGTATTGGAAATATGCCGGTGCAAGCTAACCGACAAAAACTGCGTCAGGACATAGACTCGATTGAGACCGCTGTTGATGCAATTGCTGATCGGAATGTCGATGAGACGGTATTTGCCCGCGACGGGAACCGCCGGCTTGCTGCGCAGCGAGGTGAGGGGGTAGAGCCTCGTGCCACGCCCCCCTCCAAGAATCAGGCTTAGAACATCGGACATCGCTATCCTCGCCGCTGGTTAAGTAGGTCGGTCGTTCCTGGACTGGAAGATCGGGTGGGAGTTCAGGTCGAACGGATCAGGCGCCGTCCGCGCGCTCAATCCGTGAGGCGCAGCGCTGCGCCTGGGCCACGCAATCGTTGAGGGAGACCCCTTCAAGACCGTTTCCGGTAAAGAACAGGGTCCTCCAACGGGATTCTATGTCCGCAAGACGAGCGACCAACTGCGCGTGCCCAAGTTCGTATTGGGGAATGGCGGGATTCCAAATCCGTACATGGGACATCGACGGATTTCCGTGGATTTGCAGGATCGGGCGGATTTCATCGAGCGCCAATTTTTCGAGTTCCGCGGGACTCATTCGGGCCAGGTCGGGCCTGCGCGCCCCACCGAGCAAAACGCGCAAAAGAACCTTCCCTTGCGGCGCTCGGCCCGGGTAGATCGTCGAGCACCACTGAACGCCCAGGTGCGATCGTTTCTCGCTGGCAGGTACCAGATAGCCAAACCCGTCAAGCGGATGACGAACCTGATCGCGCGCAAATCCCAGGGCCACCATGACCAGAGAGTTGGAAGCCATCGCCTGGCAAACTTGCGAAGCTTCGCTCACCGAGGGCGCAAGCAACCGGCCGGCAACCGCGGGGGGCGCCGCCATCACCAAATGGTCGCCGGTAAACTCGCCTTCTTCTGTCGACAACCGCCAACTCGAACTCGGGCAGGGTGCCACTTCGAGAACCGGGCGGCCAAGATGCAGTCGATCGACTTTTTCGCTCAACGCGCGAACCAGTTGACTTAAGCCGCCTTGTAATGACCAGAGTCGCGAACGGCTCGGATCGGCACCGTTGCGATCTAACTTGGGTGCGCCTAAACCACCGCGAATCAATCCCCAAAACAGGCTGCCATAGGCCGTTTCGAGATTTTTGAGCCGGGGAAATCCAGAGCGAGCGCTGATTCGGGCCGGGTCGCCGGCATGAATCCCAGAGACGAAGGGATCAAGCAAGGTCTCCGTCGCTTCCCGTCCCAGCCTGCGCAACGAAAAATCGCGAATCGACTCATCGGGAAATTCCGCGGATCCAGCAAGTCGTTTTTGGCGCGCCATCAAGGGTTCGGCCAAAACGCGCAACCTGCCGAAAAGCGATAGGACTGGATTGGTCAGAAAACCAACGAGAGAGGAGGGCAATTTGAGGAGCTTACCGTCCTTGAGAAGAAAGCGATTTTTGCCGGCGACCGATGAACCGGGTATCAGCTCCCCTTGCAGTCCGAGATCGGACACCAGATTCCAGACGGAGGCTTGATTGACTAGAAAACCGTTGGGTCCTTCTTCCACAAGGAAGCCATCAACGATTTTGGTTTGAACGCATCCGCCGGCAATGGGGGCCCCTTCAAACAGATCCACGGCGTAGCGGCCGCTTCGGCGCAAAAACCAGGCGGTGGCCAGGCCGCTGATTCCCCCTCCGACAATCAGCACGCGTTTTCTTTTAGGAGCAGATTCCATGCGCGGGGATACCCATCGTAAAGCGGATGCAAAAGCGCAGAAACAGGCGGCTATGCCTATTTGCGAGGCGGGAAAGTGAAATCATGGAGGTCATTGTCGACGGGATCGGGAGGGGCCTGGGGCTCGGGCGGGGACTTTCGTGGAGCAGGTGCATGTGTTTGCGCGGCTGACGCTGCCGAGTTTTTGTCGGTGGGCGCGGCATGGCTCGTTTTGGAACTGGCGGACAGAGCCGTTGGGTTCGTTGGGGCGGCGTGGCCGGAGGCGGCGGCCGCCACAGGCGGCTGCATCGGGCCAACCTGGATCGCCGCACTGCCGGGAATCGAGCTCAGGCCATGATTGCTTGCACCCGTGAGCAGGGAAGCATGATCGGCTTTCGGTCCGGAGGGCAGGGCGTTGCCCTCAGAACTTCCCGGTGAGGTTGCCAGTGATTCCGACGCGCTGCCGGGGACGCCGTTTCCGCCAGGGTTGGCGTGACCGGCATGCCCGTTGGTTTGGGCATGGTTTTCAGCCGCTCCGATGACCGCCGAATTGGGAGCACCGTTGAGGCGGCGGCGGCGGCGCTTGCGCCGGGGCAGCTCACCCGATTCGGGGGTTGGGCGCGGATGCTGAATTTCCGTGCCAAAGCGCGCGACTTTGTAGGTCCGGCTGCGCGGGTCGGTTTCCAGTTCCACGACCCCCGCTCCCTGTGCATCTTCGAGCAGTTCCGAAAAGGTCCGGTAGCCATAGTAGGATTCGTTGAACGAAGGCTTTTTGCGCTTCATGGTGTCCTTGATCATCGAGGACCAGAGGACTTCCTTGTTTTCGCGCCGCAGCGCGAGGAGTGATTCCAGGAGCAGGGTGAAGAGTTTGCGCTTCGCCTCAGGCAATGGCGTGTTGAGGAAGAGCGCCAGGTGCTCCTTGGGCGCCAGATCTTCGTAATAGATGAACTCGTCGCAGTTATCGCGCAGGAGATCCGAGGTGGAAGGTTGCATTCCGAGCCCAATGACATGCTTGCCGAGTTCTTTGAGCTTGCTGACCAGGGGAGAGAAATCGCTATCGCCGGAAACAATGACAAAGGTGTTGATGTGCTCTTTGGAGTAGGCCAGGTCCATCGCATCGACGCACAGGCGAATGTCGGCCGAGTTCTTACCGGTTTGGCCGCGACGCGGGATTTCAATCAACTCGATCGCCGCCTCGTGAAGAAGGCCGGTGTAATTGGCAAACCGCGACCAGTCGGCATAGGCCTTTTTGCAAACGACCTTTCCTTTTTCGACAAGTCGTTCGAGCACCCGTTCGATATCGAAGCGATCACGCGGGCCGGAAAAACCGAGGGCAAGGTTTTCGAAGTCGATGAAAATGGCAAGTGAGCGGTCGCTATCCATAGGGCTCAATCCCTCCGTTTCCCTCAAGACTAGATCATTCTGGCGTTCCGATGTATCCAAGGCCAGAAAAAAAGGCCCCCCATCGTTGATGGGAGGCCTTTACGCGGAGTTTGTTGGGAAATGCGAATGATGGGAATAATCAGTCGAAATCGATTACTGGTCGCGACGAGGACGGCCAGCGCCGCCACCAGCGCCAAAGCCCTGCATTGTGAAGGTCTTGCCCTTCATTTCTTCCCAGGTCTTTTTTTGCTCGTCTTTGAGTACCGCAACGGCCTTGGTGAGCGATGCCTTTTGGATTTCTCCCATCTTGGTGAATCGTTCGCCGCCACCGCCACCACCACCGCCTTGGAAGAGCTCTTCCATTTCCTTGCGCTGATCGTCCGCAATTTCCTTGATTTCCTTGACCTGATCTTCGGTCAATTTGAGCGCCTTGACAATGGTACTATCCTGAAACGCTGCAAACCCCAGCGTCTGCGTACGGATTTGGTTGAAGCGGGTCACCGTCTCTGGCTTGGCCTTTTCCGCCAGAACCTTCGCAAGCAGCGCGACTGATTCTTCGTTGTATTTCTTGAGGATGTCAGCGACTTCCTGGGGGGAAAGCTTCAATTCTGTCTGAACAGATGTATTGTTCAACAGCATGGTGGGGTTGGCCCCAAAGCCACCCATGCCCCCCATTCCAAAACCACCGCGTCCACCGCCGCCGGGAGGCTGGGCAGCGGCTGTATTGGCATAGAGGCCCATAAGACAGGCCACACCAAAGATAGCAAACTTTTTCAAGGGAAATCTCCTCTGGGTGAGAATGAAATGCGATTTCATTTCAGCCCAGGTACAATTAACAAATAATGAGAATTAGGGTTTCGCACGCGGCATGCGCGCCGGGCCATTGACTTGTTGCAATTGATTGACCACGGAAGTCCACCCCTGCGGGAGCTGAGGAGCTTGAAACTCGGCCGGGGCTACGTTGGCATTGGTATCGATTTTCTCGAGATCCCACAAGGTCTCGTCGCCATTGGGTCGCACAAACCACACCCTTCGCGGCAAGGCGTTCTGACGCCCTAGCACCAGTTGTGCTTTTTGGAAATCTGCTCGATCCGATGCGTTGATAGGCAAGATATCGAAATAGCCATAATGGTCATCCTCTCTTGACAGAGTGATATTGTAGCGTCGTTTGATTTCCTGGGCCTTCATGCCAAATAGAAACAACAGGAAGTTATCATCGCCGACTTGACCCGGTTTCGGCTTGGGCATCTCGTGCGCTTTGATTTGCTTCGTTGCGGGCAAGATCTCGTAAAGGTAAGTCCCGGTGCAAATGTACTTTTTGTCGAGTTCCGTTGGCTTTTGTTCCTTGACCAACTCCAAGAGCGCAAGGCTATTCTGAGCCCCCTGCGCGCCCACCTTGGTGTATTTGGCAATCCCCAGGGAGGTGGACTTGTTGCCGAACACCTTGTCGACTTCGATCAGTTTCAATCGCGCCTCAAGCGAATTGATTTTCGTCATCGCCTGTTCCCAGTTATTCAAATAGAGATCGAGCCTCGGATTCACTCCAGGCCCAGCTGGGCCTGGTTGCCCTGGTACGCCCCCCTGGCCAGCGGCACCTGCGCCCCCCGGTCCTTGACCCATCAATTGACTTGCGAAAAGGGTCGATCCGATCGCCAGACCCGTGGAAAGAAAGCCTCGGCGAGACTTGAGGTTGCGTATCATCGTCCGGTCTCCTTGTTTCAGCAACCTTATAACCCAGATCGGTTTCGGATGGGAAGGTCACTCCAGCAGCTTGCAGTGGGCGAAAGCGGGAAATTGCCCCATCTCGCCAGGTCGTATCGGTGGCGCAAGGAAAATCTGGCTGCAATCGCGACCACGCAATGCAAATGGGCGGCACACCATGCGCGTGCGCATGGGCCTCCGCAGAGATAAGGCAGGTCGTTGGCCCGTGATTATTTGACTTTGAGAATCGCGTAGAGCGGCAACTGCGCGGTTTGAAACACCCGCGATTGAAATGCCCGGTTCAGATCCGCGGTCGCGGTGTCCAGTCCCGGCTCCTTGGCCAGAGCCCCTTCAGGGAAATGCCGGCCCGGAACGCGGTCGGTGTAAAGTTGCACCAGCCGGTAGCGCTCGAAGAGTTGCTTCACCTTGGGCAGCGTGAACACATTCGATTCGTTCCATTTGCAGTTGGTGCAGGTGACCCCCGTGAAATCGACAAAGATCAGCTTCCCATCTTTTTTCGATTGCTCCACGGCCCAATCCAGATCCGCGCTGAAATGAGCCTGGCGGTCCCCCGGCACCGCGGGTGCTTCGTCAGGCAACAAAAAGGCGTCAAGCCAGCTAAAGACAACCCCCTGGGGACGGACCCGCGTCAGTCCGCCATCGGCCTGAGGCTGGGCCCAGATCGCGGGCAACAGGTGAATCCCAAGCGCGAAGATTAAAACGGCAATCGCCACCCGTGGCACGCTTAATGATTCTCCCGGAGTATCCAGCGGCAGTCGGAACCAACCGAACAGGTAGGCAGAGCAGGCCAACAGGATCCCCACGGTCAAGGCCATCGAAAAATCGTAGGTGAAAAGGCTGGCGTCGCCGGCCTTGATCTCGGCAAGGCGAAAGAACTTGATCGCCGCGGCCAGTTCCAAAAATCCCATGGTCACCTTAACGGTGTTGAGCCAGCCACCGCTTTTCGGCAGATTTTTCAAATAGCCGGGGAACAACGCCAGAAGAAAGAAAGGAGAGGCAAACGTCGCGGAAAAGGCGACTCCCCCCAGAAGACGCTCCCACCAGGGCATTCCTTCCTGCACGGCCACGCCGCCAAAACCACCCAAGAAGGGTGCCACGCAAGCAAAGGAGAGCATGGTAAAAGTCAGCGCCATGAAAATGGTTCCGGCAATGCCTCCCTGACTTTCCCGGCTCGAAGTGAAGCGCGTCAAGAACGACGGCAGCTCAATGTCGTACATGCCCAAAAGGCTCAGTGAAAAATAAATAAACAAAAAGCCCATCGCCGCGTTGAACCAGGTGTTGGTACTAAGCCAGACAAACACCGAAAGAAACGCGAAGGCGGCCAGGCTCAAAACCGTAATGATCGTCCCGCAATACACTGCCGCCAACACGAAGGGGGAGTAGCGGTTATTGGTCTGCTTGAGAAAAAAGCTGACCGTCACGGGGATCATCGGAAAGACGCAGGGCGTCACCAGCGAAATGGCGCCCCAAAAAACCCCCTGCAGCAAAAAGGACCAAAAACCCTTGGGGGTGGTGTCGGCCACCTTGGGAGAGGTCAAAAAGGCAACGAAATCGTCCGCCTTGTTGATCTTTCCCTCTTCGTACAGGCCGACAATTTCAAAGGCGCCGTCCTCAGGCAACACGGGTGCGCGATCGAGCGGTTTCGCGCCACTCGGTTTTTCCGCGGACTTTTCCGCGGTTCTCGGGCCAGCCGGCTGAGCGGTCGGGGTACCGGCAGGATCCTCCTTCACCGTGATCGGCATTTGCCAAACCGGGGGAATCGGTTGAGGTGTCGCCTGGGGCGCACCCGCGACTTCCGCGTCGAATACGAAGGAATGGTCGCCCCAAATGCACTGCGTATCGCACACCTGCAACTTGATGTGCACCTTCAGCGATACTTTTCCCGCCGGAGTTTTGGGAGAAAGAAGGAATGGCACCCTCACCCAGAAGGGGCCGTCATGCTGTAGCAACTGGATATTTTCCGTGGTCTCCAGATGCGAGGAGGGCTCGGTTTCGGTTACCGGTCCGCCCATGAGCACCGCATCGGCCGGCTCCCATTTCAGCTTGGAAAGGTAGGCGACTTCTTGATTGGCGGCGCGCAAGGAAAAGGGATAGCCATGCCAGCCCAACGCGGGCGTTACCTTGACAAATAGCTCCAGCCGTTGGCCCGGCGCCCATTTCACTCCCTTGGGATCGCCCGACGACTGAAAAGGATCGGCCGGCTGAATTTCCGCCTCGACGCTGACGATTGCGTTATGGGCATCGTCATGCGCCTCAGATGAAGGCAGGTGGGGCTGCGGTTTCTGAGCCCCTTGGGCTTGCGGGCTCGAACCCGCAACGGGTTGAATCTCCGCCTCAACGGTGACGATCCCGTTGTGAGCACTGTCGTTGGCTTGCGATGCCGGCAATAACGACCGCGGCTTGGAATCACCCTGAGCCTGAAGGCTTGTTTGCGCGGCGAATAAGCCGAACGCGCTCGTAAGGATGGTCATGCAGACCAGCTGAGGAAGGGTGAACTTTGACATCGATTTCCACGAGTGAGCGGGAAAAGCGGAAAGAGGCCGGCAATCGATTCCTAGTCCGACTTGCCGGCCGGATCCAGATCGGGCTTAAGAATGGGGCAATTCCAGGCCACTGATTTCCAGCTTCTTGGAAGTCTTGGTGGCAGGATCGACGATGACAATGCGATGATTGTTCGTGTCCGCCACATAAAGCTTACCGCCGGCCGCGAAGATACCACCCGGCTCGTTGAAACCGGTCAAGAACGAACGGCTTTCGCGAGTCTTCGGATCGATCGTTTTCAGCTTGCTGTTGTAGGTGTCGGCCACATAGAGCAACTCGTTGAGATAGGTCACTCCCAGGGCATGCTGCAACCGTACCTGGTCCCCTTTGCCATCAATGTCGCCGAATTCAAAAAGATCCATCCCCACGATCGTGTGGACTTCACCCGTGCCGTTTAATGGCAGCTTGCGAATCGAGCTCGTTTCACTGTCGGCGACGAAAAGGTTCGTGCCGTCGGTAGCCAGACCGCTTGGCTGAGCGAAACAGGAGCGGGCCAGGGGACCATCGCGCAGGGTCTCCCGCCCATTGCCCGCATAGGGCTGAATGGTGTTCGTCGTCAGGTCCAATCGCCAAATCTGATGGTGCCCGGCCATGGCGATGAACAGTTCCTTGCCGTGCAAAAGCAGATCCCAGGGACTGTTCAGGGGTACGGCGGTGGCCTTGCCGACCGCTTCGCGGTCCTGCCCCTGTGCCCCCGTGCCTGCAAGCATGGTCACTTTTTTCGACTTGAAATCCACCGACCGGAGGCTGTGGTTTTTGCGGTCGGCGACATAGAGGATATCTCCGTTCAGCACCATTCCTTGAGGGTCGTTGAAGGACGCCTTGTCGAAATCGCCATCGACTCTTCCGGGGCCGTTGCCTCCCACCACTTCCAGTGTCTTGCCGTCCATGTTCGTGACGACAATGCGGTGGTTGGTGCTATCGGCGATGAAGATGCGCGAAGATGACGGATCGGCGATGACTTTTCCAGGAAAACGGAGCTTCTCCTTGGAGGTTTCCTTGCCCAAATCGATCTTAAATTCCTTGGTGTCAAGCGTTCCCTTACTTTTGTGCAACTTGATCAACTGGCCGACCGCCCGATCGAGGGTCTCGAAATGGCCTTCGCCCGCGCGGGCGGTCACGACATTTCCTTCGGGGTCGATCACGACCAGGCTGGGCCAAGATTGGGCGCCATAGGTCCGCCAGATTTTCATGTTGGCGTCATTGACCACCGGGTGCTTGACCTCGTAGCGCAACAGCGCCTTGCGGATGCTTTCGGTTTCTTTTTCGTTTTCGAATTTCGGCGAGTGAATGCCGATGACCACCAGCTCGTTGGGGTATTTCTTTTCCAGTTTGGCCAGATCGGGAAGGGTGTGGATGCAATTGATGCAGCACAGGGTCCAGAAATCGAGAATCACGATCTTTCCACGCAGCGAGCTCAGCTTGATCGGCTTGGCGGTATTGAGCCAGGCGGTTCCGCCATCGAGTTCAGGCGCTTGGATTTTTTCCTGGGCTTGAGCGCAGGAAATCAGAAAAAACGGAGCGAGTGTGGAGAGCAAAACAATTTTTGCCACGAAATCCGCACAAAAACCCCTGGCAGGCAGGAAATTGGCAAGCCTCTTCATGTAATTCGCCCTTGAAGGAGGTCGAGGAATGTCAGCGGGGAACTTGACCCGGGGGATCCTGAACGGTCAGGATTGAGGTTAAGAAGTCCGCTCCGCGGCCGCAAGTTGGATCGCCAACAATGTCTCGACCACCGGCTGACTCGTTTCATCATCGATTATACGAGGCCCTTTCATGTCTCAGGATTTGGCAAAAGGAAGTTCGCAGCAGGTTCAAGAGAAGCCCCGTCCGGGTGCTTTGGCTCGTTCCTGGGATAGCCTCGGCATCCTGTTGTGCCTTGTTGTGGCTTTTTGCGCGACGTTGTTTCCCGCTCGCAACCACGATGTTTTTCTGTTTCTGGCAGGGGGCCAGCAGCTGGTTAATGGTACTTATGATTTTTCCAAGGACCCATTCGTTTACACAAATCCCAATGGCTATGTGAATCACAACTGGCTGTACAGCATCGTCCTTTATCTCATTCATCAAATTCAGACGCTTGGCCCGTCGTTGCTCATCATCATCAAGGCCCTGGGCGCCGTCTGCACCGTCATCCTGATTGCCAAATCGGTACGCTTGCCTCTTGGGCGCTTGACGGTTCCCATTTTGGCACTTGGCCTGATGGCCCTGGGAATTTCCAATCGCTGGCTCTTGCAACCGTTTGCACTTTCGGCCTTCTTCCTCGCGGCGACCCTTTACTTGCTGTCTCATCTGGAAGGCGAGAGCGCCGAAGATGAGAAGCATTGGGGGCTGGCCTATTTCTGCCTGCCTTTGCTTTTCACCCTGTGGGTCAATTGCGATATCTGGTTTTTCGTGGGCCCACTTGCCGTAACGGTCTATTGCACGGCCCGCATCGTTTCTGGCAACTCCCGGCTATCGCCTGTAAGCGTTGTGGCCTTGATTGGGCTTTCTTGGGCGGTTTGTCTTATCAATCCCTGGGGATTTAAGGCCTTCCAGGTCCCAATGAATATTCGCTTTTACGACGAATCTTTGAAAGGCTGGCGTGAGATCTATCAGCAATGGTTTTCCTCCACGATTAGCCAAACCTATTTGCAGCCGCATATCGGTTTCAATCTGTCCGGCCTGGCCTTTTTTCCGCTGGCCCTGCTTGGCTTGATTTTCGCCATTTCCGGTCGATCGCAAAAATCACTCAGCTACATTGCCATTTTCGCGGTCTTTCTTGTGATGGGCCTGGCCTTTTCCCGCACCTTACCATTTTTTTGCATTGCCGGAGCCTGGGCGACGCTGGGTCTTTGCCTTAACCGCGAACCTCGGCCTTCCGAAGCACCACGCTCCGCTTCCGCCAAGGGTCTGCCGCCTCAGCCCTTCGAAAGCCTGGTATTCCCCAAAGTGGGTTTGTGCTTTCTGCTCGTTCTCGCGGTGGCTTTCGCGATTCCGGGGTGGATTCACCCCAGGCATACGACCGATGACCGCGCGTTTGGGCTGGGAATCATCCCGGACGAATCGTTGAAAAACCTCAGTTTGTGGATCAAGGAAAAAAAGGAAAAGGGGGAATGGGACGATACCAAGCAACTGTTCCATATGTCGCCCGAACTGCCCGGTTACCTCGCCTGGTTCGCTCCCGGTACGAAGGGATTCATCGACTACCGGCTCTCCTTGAGCCATAAAGCAGCGAATGATTTTTACCAGATGCACGCAGCGCTCATGGGCAGGAAAAATCAGGTCGATGAAGCATTCAAACTCGACGACTGGAAGGAGATTCTGCGGTCGTGGGATGTGGGGTATGTGGTCTTCCAGGAAGGAGTCGGGCATGGCTTGGAGCAAGTCGCGCTTGATATTTTGCTGAGCCACGATCGTCGCAGATGGAGTGTTTTGAGAGTCGAGGGGACCACACTTACACTTGCCCTGAAAACGCCGGCGGATGCCGACAAGCCCGCGCCGGAAGACCCCAAATCGCTGGCGTTTGGCGCCGAAGCCTCTCGGGTGAGCGACGCACCTGAATTCAAGGAGCCGGTATTCTCGGTTTGGAAAGCCCTGTTCGCCGACAACATTCGCTATGGCCCGAAGGATTATGAAGCCCTGCACCGGCTCACTCAGTTTCGCACGGAAAGAAGGGCCACGGAGGAATGGCTGAACACCCAGCTTGCGGGCTTGGCCGTTTCGGCCAGCAGCCCTCAGGCGATGGCCAACCTGGCCACGTGGACTGGGGCGTGCGCGGAAACCTATTTTTCCGGCCGCCCCAACCAGGTCGCCGAAATGTTCGAGTTTTTCGGCACGCAGACGATCGAGGATGCCGACCCGGCGTACCTCTATCTCTGCATCCGCGCCGCGCGCCAAGCCCTTGCCATCCAGCCCAATGACCCCAAGGCGCTGCTCTTCTTGGGTCAGGCCTATGAGTTGTTGAACACCGCAAGCCTCGAAAGGCGGCACTTTCAGGTTGCCAATGGTTTGAATGCCATGGCGATGATTCGTCGTTATCAGGCCTATGCCGCATTAAACAAGGCAGCCAGGAATGCCCAGTCCATCGAAGACAAACTGGTCCTGAATCCCCTTCTCATGCGAACCTACGAGCGAACCTATCCTGAAGTGACGCTGTCTTACTTGAAATCGCATATTGAGGTGATTCAGACGCGGCTTGTCAATTTGCCTCCCGCGGAACGAGTGAATCTCGCGAATCGGCTGCAAAACAATCTGACGAGCCTGGAAAATGAGATCCGCAGTCGCCAGGACAAATTTGAAAATGCGGCCATTGCCATCGAAAAGCAGTCTCCCAATATCTCGGCATTCAGAAAGGCGCAGTCGGCCTTTCGCGAATTTCGGCTCATCCAAACCGCCAAGGAAAATATCGATTCCTTGCAATCTCGCGAGCAAATCGCGCTCGATTCGACCCGAAAACTTCTGCGGGAGACCACCAAGCTCAATCTCGAAATTTTGTTGACCCTCGGGGAAGCCGACGCGGCTGGAGAAGCCTTGACCGAGGATTACAAGGACCAGTTGGAGGCCTTTCCCAATTTTGATTTGCCGGCATATCAGTGGTTCAACGTCCTGATCGCGGCGGCTCAGGGGCGCTACCAGGTGGCCGATGCGTTCATCAAGGAGTGCATTCAACCCATGCTCGGACGCAAGCAAGGTTTCCTCAGCAACCTCCGTGACTTGACCTTCGGTTTCCCCAAAAAGGATCAATTCACTCGCTTCAGTCCACTTGAAATGGCCTCACTCAATTGCGCCCGGACCGCAATGATGGGAACGACGGCGATTCAAGGACCGTCGGCCCTGTTCTCGACCACGTACGACTTCCGCCTGGGCCGGCCGGTACTGGAAGGGATCATTCACGAGGATACCATCCTCGTTCAAGGGCTTTTGCAGTTTCAGGGTTACCTCTACAGCAACCATTTGCTCAGTGAAATGGAGGTTTGCCGTGGATTCCTCAGCCTGGAGGCAGGCGACGTTTCCGCTGCCAAACAGGCCTTTACCCGGTCGTTGGAATACAGTCCCGCCGGGCCCTCGAACTTCATCGTTCGCAAGTTTCTCTCAAAGATCCCTTGAACCAGGCAGCGCGTGGGGCTTTGGAGAGTTTAGGCAAATAAAACGAGAGAGCTTGGGGCCAGCTTGAACCGAAAAACTCTATTTCAGACAAAAGCGAACCCTAAACTCTCTTTCTTTATCTCGTTTGCTCACAATTCCTTCGCCAAAATCTTCATTTCTTGGTGGCCGCTTGGCCGGGGGGGGATAAACCTGACGGAACAAGTTTTTTATCGATGTGACCAGACCAGTACCGGGAAAGGAAGCCATGGGAGTTTTGCCAGATTGGCGCATTGAAAGGGATGTAAAAATCGATCCCTTGGCGCTGGCGGAATCCCGGCCCGGTAAAATATCCTACGGCGTCACCAGCTACGGCTACGATGTCCGGGTGGGGCGGCGTTTCAAAGTATTCACCAATGTCCACGGCACCGTTGTGGACCCGAAGAACTTCGACTCGAAATCGTTTGTCGATATCGAAGCCGATTTTTGCGTGATACCACCGAACAGTTTCGCCCTGGCCGAAACGGTCGAGTACCTGGAAATCCCCAGGAACGTCATTGGCATTTGCGTGGGGAAAAGCACCTACGCCCGCTGCGGAATCATCGTGAACGTGACTCCGCTTGAGCCCGAATGGAGAGGCAGAATCACCATTGAGATCAGCAATACCACCCCACTGCCTGCCAAAATCTATGCCGGCGAGGGAATTGCGCAAATTTTGTTCGTGGAAGGGACGGAACCTTGCCGTACCAGCTACGCGGATAAAAAAGGAAAATACCAGGATCAGATCGGTTTGACTCTCCCATTCGTGAAATCGGACGCTGGTACCTAGCACTTCCTGGAATTTGGCATATCGGCCCATTGTGGATTTGGCTCAACTCGTTAGAGCTCAATCCTTTGCGAAGTTTCTTGAAACTGAACCGTTGACGACTCAACCGTGATCAGTTCATATGTACGCCAGTCTTGTCTGGCATAGATTCTCTCGGACCAAGGACAGGATCCCAACCGCCATGCGCATTAGTCGCCGTTTCACGAGTCAAGGAAAAGACCCCTTCGCCTCGGTGACTTTCATCAATCGAACTTCCCGCATCGCGAACCCGGACGGAAAAGCGGTTTTCGAGATGAAGGATATCCTGGCGCCAGAAGGTTGGTCCCAGGTGGCCGTCGACATCCTGGCGCAAAAGTATTTCCGCAAGGCCGGCGTTCCCGTCCGCCTGGAAAAGGTGCCCGAAGACGGCGTGCCTTCCTGGCTTTGGCGCACCCGCGCCCCGAAGAACGAGGCGCGATTGACGCATGAGACCGATGCCCGCCAGGTGTTTCGCCGGTTGGCCGGTTGTTGGACTTACTGGGGCTGGAAGGGGGGCTATTTCTCTTCTGAGGAAGACGCTCAAGCGTTCCACGACGAAATCTGTTACATGCTCGCCACCCAGATGGCGGCTCCCAATTCCCCGCAATGGTTCAATACGGGCCTTTTCTGGGCCTATGGCATTGATGGTCCGGCCCAGGGCCATTTCCGGGTCGACCCCGCCACTAATGAAGTGGTCCGATCCAAATCGGCCTACGAGCACCCGGCCCCTCATGCCTGTTTCATCCAGGCGGTCAATGACGACCTCGTCAATGAAGGGGGCATCATGGACCTGTGGGTCCGCGAAGCCCGTATCTTCAAGTACGGCTCCGGCACCGGCAGCAATTTTTCGAGCGTGCGCGGCGATGGCGAACCGCTTTCCGGCGGCGGCCGCTCCAGCGGGCTGATGAGCTTCCTCAAGATTGGCGACCGGGCGGCCGGAGCGATCAAGTCGGGCGGCACGACCCGCCGCGCGGCGAAGATGGTCGTGCTCGATCTGGACCATCCCGACATTGAAGAGTTCATCGAATGGAAGGTGATCGAGGAACAAAAGGTCGCGGCCCTGGTCACCGGATCGAAATTGCTCAACCGTCATCTCAATGCGGTCATGAAGGCGTGCCAGAGCGCCGCGGGCAATTCCGGCCGCACCAGTCAGGACCGTTTCGACCCGCGTAAAAACCAGGAACTGCGCAAGGCGGTGGTCGAATCGCGCAAGGACGAAATTCCAAGCAACTATGTTGAGCGCGCCATTCAACTGGCCCGCCAGGGATTTTCCTCCCTGAAGATTGAAGAATTCGACACCGACTGGAACTCCAAGGCCTACTTCACCGTCTCGGGCCAGAACAGCAATAACTCAGTTCGTATCGGCAACGATTTCATGGAATCGGTGCTGGCAGGCGGCGACTGGCACCTCCTTTGGCGCACCGAAAAAGAGAAGGCCCGCAAGGAAAACCGCCAACCCAAGCCTTACAAGACGATTCCCGCCACCCAGCTCTGGAATCAAATCTGCTTCGCCGCCTGGTCGTGCGCCGACCCCGGCGTCCAGTTCGACACCACCTGCAACGAATGGCACACTTGCCCCGCCGATGGCCGGATCAACGCCTCGAATCCGTGCAGCGAATATATGTTCCTGGACGATACGGCCTGCAACCTGGCCTCGCTCAATCTGCTCAAATTCCTGGATATCGAATCTTCCCGCTTCGATGTCGAGTCCTTCCGCCATGCGACCTATCTGTGGACGCTTGTCCTGGAAATCTCGGTGCACATGGCCCAGTTTCCCAGCATCAGCGTCGCGCGCAAATCGTACGATTTCCGCACCCTGGGCCTGGGCTATGCCAATATGGGTTCGCTGCTCATGGTGCAGGGCCTGCCTTACGATTCCGATCAGGGCAGGGCGGTCTGCGCCTGCATCTCGTCGCTCATGCATGCCGCCTCCTATGTCATGTCGGCGCGCATCGCCGGCGAAGTGGGGCCGTTCGCGCGCTACCAGGCGAATCGCGACGCGATGCTGCGGGTCGTGCGCAATCATCGCCGCGCCGCCTACAACGCCGCGCGCGAGGAATACGAAAGCCTGACGATTACTCCCGTTGGCATCGAACCGGGATTCGCGCCCGCCTATCTGCTTGAGGCGGCCCGCGAAGAATCCGACCTGATGGTCAGCGAGGGAGAGGCGCACGGTTTTCGCAATGCCCAGGTCACCTGCATTGCGCCGACCGGTACGATCGGCCTCGTCATGGACTGCGACACCACGGGCGTCGAGCCCGATTTCGCGCTGGTGAAGTTCAAGAAGCTGGCCGGCGGCGGCTACTTCAAAATCATCAACGCCTGCGTCCCTTCGGCACTTAAAAAGCTTGCCTACAAGCCGCGGCAAATCGAAGACATCGTGCGTCATTGCCGCGGTTCGGGCACCTTGCGCGGTTGCCCGCACATCAATCACGACACCCTCGCCGCACGGGGAATGCCCGAAGAATCGATCAAGCGCGTCGAAGAACTTCTGCCCGGCGCCTTCGAACTGCCCTTTGTGGTCAATCGCTGGACGATCGGCGATGAGGTGCTTACCGGCGCCCTTGGCTTCAATCAGGCCCAGATCGAACATCCGACCTTCGATCTGCTCAAGGCCATGGGGTTTACAAACGATCAGATCACCGAAGCCAACGATTACGTTTGCGGCACGATGACCATCGAGGGGGCGCCGCACCTCAAGGATGAGCATTTGCCCGTGTTCGATTGCGCCAACCGGTGCGGCAAGACCGGACAACGATACCTGTCGCCGGAAGCTCATATCCGGATGATGGCCGCGGCCCAGCCGTTCGTTTCGGGAGCGATCTCCAAAACGATCAACATGCCGCATGGCGCCACGGTCGAAGAGGTGAAAAAGGCCTACCTGCTCAGTTGGCAGCTCATGCTCAAGGCCAACGCGCTTTATCGCGACGGCTCCAAACTGAGCCAACCGCTCAATTCGGTCAGCGGACTGGACGAAACCGACAACAGTCTCGAATCGGCCGCCGAGGAGAAGAAGGCCGAAGCGGTACGGGTCGCGGAAAAGGTGGTTTACCGCTACCTGACGCAAAGGCGCCGCCTGCCCGATCGCCGTTCCGGCTACACCCAAAAGGCGCGCATTGGGCCGCACAAAATCTACCTGCGTACCGGCGAATACGAAGACGGAACGCTTGGAGAGATCTTCCTCGACATGCACAAGGAAGGCGCGGCCTTCCGCAGCATGACCAACTGCTTCGCCATTGCCGTCTCACTGGGCTTGCAACATGGAGTGCCGCTCGAAGAGTTTGTCGACGCGTTCCTGTTCACCCGTTTCGAACCCAACGGCATGGTCCAGGGCAACCCCCATATCAAGATGGCGACCAGCCTGATCGACTACATCTTCCGGGAACTGGCAATCACCTATCTGGGCCGGCACGAACTGGCCCATATCGATCCCGAGGATCTGCGCGGCGATGCCATCCATCGTGCCGAAGACGACCCTCAGTTCGAAAAGGAAGAAGTGGTCTCCGAACGGATGGTCGAGGACGAAGAGGCAGCCAAACCGGCCAAGGTGATGATCCCGCGATCGGGCCACCTGCATCCGATGTCCACGCCGAAGCCGCCCGCATCCGTGACGCAAGGCAACGGGGCCGCGATCAACACGGCCCAGACCAATGGCACCCATGCCAAACAGGGGGCCCAGCCACCGGTGCAGGTCATGGAGGGGTCGAAGCGGCAGACCGGCGGAAAACTCTCCAAGACGGAGCAGATCCGTCAGGCCCGGCAAAAGGGGTACGAGGGGGACCCTTGTTCGACTTGCCAGCAGATGACCCTCGTGCGCAACGGCACCTGCCTGAAGTGCGATACCTGCGGAACCACCTCGGGCTGTAGCTAGGGGAGGTTGGCGCCCTGGCCGCCACGTGGACCGCCGTTGGAACGCCAGATGGACCGCTTGAGAATGGACCCGGAGTGGAATCCCCAAAGGAAGCCTCTCCGGGTTTTCTTTTGCTCACTGCCGAACCAAGGAAATAGCGCGGCCGGTTGGCGCCGGCTTTGAGAAGGCCCCTGAGGAAATCACTGCGTGGTGCGATTTCCACGCGGTGGGAGGAGGAGGAAACGATGGTCCACTTATCCCGCATTTACACGAAATTTGGCGATGGGGGCGAAACCTGCCTGGGGAATGGCAAGAAGGTCGCCAAGGATCACATTCGGGTCGAAGCTTATGGCAGCGTCGACGAGTTGAATGCGCTTCTCGGGATGATCCTTTCCGCGGCCGATGCGGGAGAATCGCGCGACCTCCTGCTTGCGATTCAAAATGATCTTTTCGATCTGGGCGGGGACCTGTGCATTCCTCAGGAACCGGGCCAGGAGCCCGGCAGCTGCCTACGCGTTACCGATCGCCAAGTCGATCGGCTCGAAAAAGCGATCGATCGGCTCAATGAGCGGCTGAAGCCATTGAACAGTTTCATTTTGCCAGGCGGCAGCCCGATGGCTTCCTGGTGCCATTTGGCCAGAACCGTTTGCCGCCGCGCCGAAAGGCAGGTCGTGACGCTGGCAAAAGGCGAACAGGTCAATGCGCAGGTCATCATCTACTTGAACCGTTTGAGTGACCTCCTGTTCGTCATGGCCCGCATCCACAACGACGAGGGGAGCAAAGACATCCTTTGGAAACCGGGAGCCAACAGTTAACTCAAGCGGGCAAATCGGACAAAATACATCGCCCCTCCGAGACGCCTGACAAGCCTTCCCCAAACTCACGGCGGACGGCGCCTCTCTCCCTTATCCTTTGCGCCTTTGCGTTCTTTGCGCCTTTGCGTTGAATGTCATCAGCTCCCCGCTTATCCAACTTCTTCGCGCCTTGGCGTTCTTTGCGCCTTTGCGTTGAATGTCATCAGCTCCCCGCTTATCCAACTTCTTCGCGCCTTGGCGTTCTTTGCGCCTTTGCGTTGAATGTCATCAGCTCGCCCTTCTCCATTCTCCCTCCCGTTTTCCGCAAGAAAACCAGGTCGTAGATTGATTCCTTTACCTCACCCGGAAAAACCGCATGGCTCTCTACACAATCAGCGCGTTCGCCGATGAAATTGGTCCCGATCCGGAATTGCAAACCGCGATCCTCGGCCAGGCCGGGGTGCACCACATCGAATTTCGCTCGATCCTCAACACCAATGTCCTGGACCTGACCGATTTGCAGATCGGCGAATTTCAGTCGCTTTTGAGTAAGCGGCATTTCAAGCTCAGCGCGATCGGTTCGCCCATCGGCAAAATTCGAATCGACGCCCCGTTTGAGCCGCATTTCAAACGGTTTGAACGCGCGATCGAACTGGCCAAACGGTTTGGCACGCCCAATATCCGCATCTTCAGCTATTACCTGCCCGAAGCGGGCGGCCAGTGGAAAGACTGGCGCGGCGAAGTGATCGCGCGCTTCGAAAAGAAGATTGCGCTGGCGGAGAAAGAAGGGGTGGTCTTACTCCATGAAAATGAGCACAACATTTATGGCGATTCGCCCGAACGCGTCGAGGATCTGCTGAATCACTTTCAGTCGATTCATCTGCGCGCCGCCTACGATGCGGCCAATTTTGTATTTTGCGGTCACGATCCGATCGATGGCTGGAACCGCACGAAAAATCGCACGGTACATTTTCATATCAAAGACTGGGTTCATGGCGAAAAGCACGGTTGCCTGGCTGGGCGCGGGCAAGGGCAGTGGTCCAAAGTGCTCGCGGAAGCAACGGCCATGGGTTATCAAGGCTTTGCCACCCTTGAGCCCCATTTCCGCGGCGGTGGGCCGACGGGAGGATTCACCGGACCGGACCTGTTCCCCCTGGCGATCGAGGCGTTTCGCGGCATTCTCAAGACGGTGGGAGCCGCCTGGAATTAATTCTCTGAGCATCAGGGAACCAGGGGCGCTCCAGGGGAAGGGCATTGGGCACGATCCATTTTCGTATCAACCGCAATGGCGGACCCACCCCTTGCTGGGTTCGCATGGTCGATTCCGAAGGAAAACCGAAGGTCCCTTTTGGCCGCAACCTGGCGGCATCGCGCGAACCATTGCGCGATGTCGGTGGCCACTGGATCACGGATCGCGGGCTGTGGACGGCCGAGTCTGGCAGTTTTGAAATGGAGCTGGAGTCCGGGCTCCACCGGATTGACGTTCTGAAAGCACCGGCTTGGGCGGGAGCCTCGGTCAAAGAGATTTCGGTCCTCACTCGCCAGCTTTCGGTGCGGATGGCGCTCGATGAGCCGCTGATCAATCCCCACGGATGGGTGGCGGGGGACTTACGCGTCCATGGAATCAGTCCTCAAATTGCGCGCATCGAAGCCGAGGCGAGCGGCATGGGCGTGGTGCAGGTGCAGGCCGCTTATCGCTGGCCTGACGCTGCATCCGCGTCCAGATACCACGAACTCTTGGAATTCAGCGGAACTCGGCCCGCGGCCAGCGGCGAAACGGCGGTGGTCGCGGTCAACACGCTGAATCGCCATCCCTTGCTGGGATCGGTATCGCTATTGCATGCCCATCGGCCCATTTACCCGTGGGGTTGGGGGTGGGACAGCCGAGAGGAAAGCGGTGAAAAAGACTGGGCCGTGGGAGACTGGCTTCGCCAGTGCCACCGGATCAAGGGTGTCACCTTCTGGCCGGAACTGGACTGCGACCTTCCCGAATACGAAGTGATGGCCGCACTGGTGTTGGGTGATGTCGATGTCGTCGAGCTCTCTACAAGCCTGGGACGGAACGTGGAGGATCCGCGAAGCAGGCTGCCCCTTCTTTACTCCCTCTTTGACCATGGCATTTTCCCAGCCCTTGCAGGGGCCAGCGGCAAGGACTCGAATCGCACGCGCACCGGCGAGAAATTCACCTGGGTCGATTGCGGTATGCCGGGGGTCGATTCCGGAACCCAGCCAGAGGCTCGCCTGGAAAAAGCGACCTTTGCATGGACTGCCAACGAATCGGGACTCGATCGATTCATGTCGCGGTTAAAGACGCGTTCCACGGTGGCTTCGATCGGCCCCTGGTTTGCGTTCGCCTCTCCCTTTGAAAGCGAGAATCTACAGCCAAAAAGGATTTTCGAGATCTCTTATCTAGGAATGATCGCCGGGGCCCGCCTGCAAATGATTTCAGGGCAGGGGGTGCTCTGGGAAATGGCCGTGGAAGACTCGGCAAAGCCGCAATCCTACACGGCGATTCTTGAAGACGATCCCCAAGGCTGGTTCGCGCTTCGCCTGCTTGACGCGACAGGCAGGTTGCTCGCCCATGGATCGGCGCAAAGTTCGGGCAAGCGCCAGCCCCTACCGCTTCGATGCCGCAACGGAGTGATTCGTTCCCGCCTCCAGGACGGGTTAAACTGGCTGCAGCAAGGCCGCGCGGGCTATTTCACGCCCCAGATCGCTTCCTATCTGGAAAACGCGATCACCAAACTCGACCGGTGATCGGCTGAATCGACATTGATTCCCTCCGCGCACAAAGCCAGAAGAGGTCCGCGTGCGTTTTACCCCCTGAGAACTACAATTGGGGAAAGGAGGTGTGAGAATGGACAGGATTGCCTATCGGGGGATTACGTTTGATGATGTTTTATTGGAGCCTGGCTATAGCAGCGTTCTACCACGGGATGTCGATGTCAGGACTCACCTGACAAAGAATATCCGCTTGAATATGCCCATCGTCTCTTCCCCGATGGATACGGTCACGGAAAGCGATCTCGCCATTGCAATCGCCCAGGAAGGGGGCATCGGCTTCATCCACAAGAACATGCCGGTTGTCGATCAGACGCGCGAAGTCGATAAGGTCAAGCGCAGCGAAAACGGGATCATCACCGATCCGATCACGCTCGATCCCGACGAAAGCGTGGGCGTGGCGCGCAAAATCATGGAACAAAATAAGATCAGCGGCGTGCCGATTACGGTGCACGGGCAGCTGAAAGGAATCATCACGCGGCGCGATTTGCGCTTCCTCACCGACAACCAACAACGCATCCGCGAGGTCATGACTTGCGAAAATCTGGTCACTTCCGCGGAAAATACAACGCTTGAAGAGGCTGAGCGGATTTTAACGAAAAATAAGGTGGAGAAACTCTTACTGGTTGACGATACCTACCGACTGAAGGGCTTGATTACCATCAAGGACATTGACAAATTGAGCGACTTTCCGAATGCCTGTAAAGACCTGCGCGGCCGCCTCCGGGTGGGTGCGGCGGTCGGCGTTCATGACTACGAGCGGGTCGAATCGCTGATCCGCGCGGGAGTCGATGTCGTTCTGGTCGATTCGGCCCATGGACACACTGCCAATGTGATCGATACGGTCAGGCGTGTGAAAAAAGAATTCGCAATCGAAGTCGTGGCCGGTAATGTCGCCACGATGGAAGGGGCTCGAGCCCTGGCCGAGGCGGGAGCCGATGCGATCAAGGTCGGTATTGGACCTGGCAGCATTTGCACGACCCGGATCATCTCGGGAGTCGGGGTGCCGCAGATCACGGCCATCCACCAGGCGTCGCTTGGTCTATCCGGATCGGGAATCCCGATCATCGCCGACGGCGGCATCCGCTACTCAGGCGACATGACCAAGGCCATCGCCGCGGGCGGCCATTGCGTGATGCTTGGCAGTTTGCTTGCCGGTTTGGCGGAAAGCCCCGGCGAGACGATTCTTTACAAGGGTCGCAGTTTCAAGCGCTACCGGGGCATGGGCTCGCTGGGCGCGATGATGGCGGGCTCAAAAGACCGCTACCGACAATCCGACTCCGCGGGACGCGAAAAACTCGTCCCCGAAGGAGTCGAGGGCCGCGTGCCCTACAAAGGACCGCTTGCACCATTTGTCTATCAACTTGTTGGCGGATTGCGTGCCGGTATGGGTTACTGTGGCACCAGAACGATCGAGGAGTTGCGGACCAAGGGCCGTTTCATTCAGGTCACGGCCGC
Organism: Gemmataceae bacterium; assembly: GCA_965226945.1. GTDB lineage: Bacteria > Planctomycetota > Planctomycetia > Gemmatales > Gemmataceae > SYLG01. Next base: position 7,958,872 of record OZ245717.1, read on the forward strand.
AAGTGTGCAGGAGAGCCATCCCCATGACATCGCCATTACTCAGGAAGCACCGAACTACAGCATTCGTTCGGAAACTCCAGGGCAGGACGGGGCTTAGGGCCCTCCTGAGTCCCATTCTGGGAACTGCCCTATTTGCCGCTTTCGGTTTGGGGGAAGCCTGTGCGCAGGCTCCCAGGCCCGCGGCGAATTCCGCTCCCATCCAACAAGTTCAGGCGGTCCAGCCGCCCAACCGGCCTCAGCTATTCGAACCGAAGCCGGAAGGACCGGTCGGTTTTACCATCAACCTCGATCCTCCTGGACCTGAGCGTCTTTTCCGCCTCGAGTCGGAAGATTCGCTCAAGGAAAGAATGCGCCAAGAAAAACGGGCGCAATCCAATGTCGAACGGATCATCTTCCCGGAAACGATTGTCCTTCCGCCCGGCACCTACGATCCCCAGTGGCGCGCGAAGAACTGGATGGCGATGGAACGCGCCGTGGAACCGGCCTACATCGTTCATGGACGCTTGCTCTTCCAGCAAATCAACTTTGAACGCTACGGCTGGGACCTTGGCCCTGTCACGCCGTTCATCTCCGCGGGCGCCTTTATCAGCGACTTCATCATGATGCCTTACAACCTGGCCAAGGATCCCTTCCGCCGCTGGGACTCCAACGGCGGCTGGGCCCTGCCAGGCGACCCCGTCCCCTTGATGATTTATCCCGTCGGCGTCAGCGCCACCGGCTCGGTGGCCGAAGCGGCCGTGGCCTTCGCGCTGATCGCCTGCTTCCCCTAAACCATTCGAGTGATCGACCTGCTCCTCGTTCTACCCCGGCCCGCGCCGGGGTTTTTTTACGCCTTCGCCCCCGCAAGTCGTGAGAAAATGGGGGAAGTGCAAAACTTGAAAAACCTAAGTCTTGGATACCAATCGAAGATTCTTTGGCTTCTGGAGCGGATGGACCGGCACCGGCTGCCCAGCGCCCAGGCAGCTTAAAAAAATCTCGGCAATCTGAAAAAAACAAGCGCCCCCGGGTTGTAGACCTGTCTCCCCTTGGGTAGCCTGAGTGTGGTTTGGACTTTCAGCTCAAAGACAAAGAATGATCCCGTCTTTCTTTGAGGAGTCCGCATCGTGACCGTGCGCGAAATCGATCCATTCGTTCTCCCACTAAGGTGGAATCGGCACGCCGATTTCCGATCAGGCGATGTCGCCTACCTTGTTCAGGTTGAGTCCGGGGCGCGCACGCGAATCAACCACCTCGTGAAATCCCCCCATTCCTCATTTCAACGAAAGGGGTTATGCACCAGAACCAATTGAAGAAGCTTCGAATCCAAGGCCGCGGCGCTCATGCGGCGCGGCAGCATGAGTTGGAATTAGGCGTTTGAATTCTCTGGTTTTTCTATCTTTTAAGTCGACTTTTCTTTGAGAATTGGCAGGCGGTGAATCGTTTCTCTTCACGGGAAAAGGAGTGAACATGAGCCGTTCGATCAGTATTGGCAAGAGCAAGTCCATCGAACAAAAAGCCCGCTCGCTGGCCAGGCAGTTCGCATCGGATTTCCTGGTGCAAAGCGCCATGGAAATCGATCTGGAAAACTTGTCGGGGCCCTATCAAGACCCGGCTCCCATCATGCAGCTTTGTCCCCGGGCTCCCGATTCGATGGATTCGATCCTCGTGGAAGCCTGCTTCGACGAAACGCTCGATCGGGTTGGCTTGAATCTCTATTCGCTTTGCGATCTGGGCCTGGAAACCTACATCACCGCCTTCATTCGCGGCTGGGTCATCGGCTGCATGGAACGAGCGGGCAAGGACCCCCTTAGCGAAGGCCTGGGAGGCGACCCGACTTCCACCGAATTTGCCCTGTCGCTCACGGTCGAAGTGTAGCGCCAAAGGTAGCAAAAAGAAAAAAAGGCGCTGAAGCCCGAATGGGCTTCAGCGCCTTTTTTTCGTTCGGGTTATTGCGGCGGGCCACTGCGACAGTAGGGCGAAAAGCCCTTCCATCACGCCCCAAGAATCGCGGCACTCGCAAGGTGTGGCAGGCAGATGCCGCCTGCCACACCTTGCGCCATCCCAAAATCACGGAGCCGCCGGCTTGGGCGCCTTCTTTTGGAAGTCGCCCGCCTCAACTTTGATCAGCTTTTTCAGATCGAAATACTCTTTAACTCCCTTATTCACCCGGCCGGCGTCCAAGTCGGAGATGCGCTTTTGCACGCCTTGATAATAATCGAGGCCGCGCCGGGCTTCGAGCGCATCGTTTAAGATCGCCAGAATGCCGGCATCGTTGGAGCGCTGGTTGAGTTCCTGCGCTTCCCAGGCTTTCTTCCCTTCCTCAATCTCCTTGACGGCAAAACCTTCATTGACCATCTTGGACAATTCCTCATCGATCGCCTTGTCGGCCTTTCTGATCGCGTCGGGATTGCAGGAGGCCTGGATCATCCAGCGGGCCAAATAATCTTCGTTGTCCGCCATGAACATCGAATTAACCCCATAGGCAAGTCCTTCCTTCTGGCGCACGCGATTGCCCAGCCGCGAGGAAAGCGTGCCGCCGCCGAGCAGGAAATTGGCAATTTCCAAGGTGCCGAATTCGGGATGGTCGTCCCTCATGGCAAAAGAAAAGCCGGCAAAGTAAATGGCGTTGGCCTTATCGGGTGTGTTGATCGTGATCGTCTGGCCCTGGACCTCGGGAAAGGCCTTTCCCTGAATCTTGGCGAAAGGCGTCTTGGCATTCCAATTCGCGGTCAATTTGGTCAAGAATTCCTTGACGACGCCTGAGTCGAAATCGCCGACGGCGGTCAATTCCACATTCTCCGATCCCACCTGGGAGGCGTACAACTCCTTGAGATCTTCGACCTTGAGCTTGTTCGCATTTTCCAGGGATTTTTCGATGAGCGGCGTGCGGCGAACATCGTCTTCAGGATAAGGAAACATCGCCCTGAGCATTGCCCGCTGCGCCAGGGGCTGCGGCTCCGACTTGCTTCGTTCCAAACTATCGCGCAACTGATTTTTAAGGATCTCGAAATCGGGTGCCGGGAAGGAAGGTTCGCGAGCAATCTCATGAACCAGCTCCAGGACCTTGGGAAGCGATTCGCGTGGCGCCAGCACAAAGAAGCTCAGTTTTCCGGCACTGCCGTTGGCAAAAACTTGGGCCTTGAGCTTGGTCAGCGTATCTTCGATCTCTTGCCGGGATTTCTTTTGCGTCCCCCGTTTCATGAGACCGGGCATGAGTGAAGCCGCGGCATTCTTGCCTTTGAGCGAATCCGGGTTGCCATAGCCCAGATTGATGCTCAAGAAGACCTGGCTATTGCGCGATTTCTTGGGCAACAGCGCGTAGCGGACCTTCGAGTTCAGTTCGCCGGTTTGGGTGCGCGCGAAAATGTTCTCAAGCGTCGGTTCAAAAAACTCGCCCTGCTTCACGCCGGCGCCGCCCTTGTAGTCCTTGACCATTTCGTTGAGACTGGCGACCTGGGGGATGGCGGCTCGTTCCGGTTGATCGATCGGATCAAAGAGACCCGAGGTCCGGTTGCTACGCACCAGATATTTGCGAAGCACCCGGTCGACATCCTCCTTGGTCACCTTGGCGACCCGGTCTCGATGCAAGAAGAAAAGGCGCCAGTCCCCCTTGGAGGCCCAGTCGCTCAAGGATATGCCGATCTGGTTGCTGTCGGACATGAGCAACTCGCGCGAGCGGATCCATTGCTGTTTCGCCCGAACGATATTGGCTGCGTCGATCCCCTTGGCGATCTGCTCGTCGACGACCCGGATCATTTCCCCGCGCACCTTCGCGGCGGAAATGCCGGACAAGGCCGATCCTTCGATTTCAAAGATGCCCGGGTCGTGCCACCCCGAGGCCGAGGCAAAGACGCTTGAAGCAACCTTCCCCTGCACCAAACCTGTGTAAAGCGGCCCCGACGGCTGCATGCTCAAGGCGGAAGCGAGCACTTCCAGCGCGGGATAATCGGGATGGGCAGCGGCCGGAATGTGGTAAAGAAGTCCGGCAAACGCCACCTTGCCGACTCGGCGCAGCACCACTTCGCGCTCGCCGTCCTGGGCCGGTTCTTCCGTGTAGGTGACCGGCAACGGCTCGGCGGGGTTCTTCAAACCGCCGAACGCTCCGGTGAGCGCTTTGAGCGCATCAGCTTCCTTGAACGATCCGGACAGAATGAGGATGGTGTTGTCGGGCCGGTAATACTTGCGGTAGAAGGCCTGAAGGTTATCGATCGGCACCCGCTCGATGTCGGAACGGTTGCCAATGGTCGATTTGCCATAGTTGTGCCATTCAAACGCGGCGGAGCGCATCCGCTGGCTCAGAACATTCTCGGGGCTATTCTCCCCTCGCTCGAATTCGTTGCGCACGACCGAAAACTCCTTGAGAAGGTCTTCGCGGCGCACGAAGCTGTTGACCAGCCGGTCAGCCTCGAGCGAGATCGCGAATTCGAGGTTGTCGCCCGTGGCGCTCAAGGTTTCGTAATAGTTCGTGCGGTCGACCCAGGTGGTGCCATTGAAATCGGCGCCGCGGTCGCGCAGCTCCTTGGGAATGTCGCCGTGTTTGGGTGTGCCCTTGAAAAGCATGTGCTCAAGCAGGTGCGCCATGCCGGTTTCGCCATACCCCTCATGGCGCGAACCGACCAAGATCGTCATGTTGACCGTGACCTTGGAAGCTCCCGGATCGGGGTAGAGGATCGCCCGGAAACCGTTGGGCCAGCGGTACTCGGTCATGTTTTCGACCGTGGCCATCTTTTGCGGCCCAGCCGGAATGGCCGATGACGGTGCAGCAGTAGATGGCGCAGGGGCTTGCCAGGGAGAAAGATGGGCGGCAACCATGGCCGCAATCCAGGATATCGAATGCATTCGTCAACTCCTTTTGAACGCTTCGGTGATCCTACTTGATTCCTTCAAGGAGGGAAATTGGAAGGAACGGCGCGACTCGTTTGAATCGCGCTCGCTCCGGCGAGACGTTCTTTTTTTTGGCGGGGAATTGAGTCTTGACGAGACCCACGAGAATCGATCGCGCGAACGGGCGGCAGGGAGGAGAAAACAATCGTCTGCGTAGCCGCCCCTGTTTAGGGCCATCCTCTGAAATCAACCATTCCCTGGCGCGGGCGCATCCTTGGTGTCATGAACAGGGTCGGCGGGTCCGACGGCTCCTGGTGTTTGCTTCGATTCGGACGGAAAACTCACGGCGGGCGCCGACTTCTTCCCAAAGGGCAACCTCAAACCGGCTTTGCGCAGCAAAAACAAAAAAGTGTGGCCCATGAGGATGATGTCGTAAGGGATCGATTTGTGTTCGAGGTAGTGGTACTCGGTTTCGTTGCGAAACTCCCAGTCGAGCATCAAGGAATCACCCGTCTCGTTATCTTCGATCGAGACCTGGCCCAGGTTGGTGAGCCCCGGCCGGACCGACAGGCGGCGATTTTTGAAATCGGGGCTCTCGGCGCCGATTTTTTCATAAAGAATCGGGGCAATCGGCCTGGGACCGACGAATTCCATCTGCCCAAGCACGACATTCCAAAGCTGCGGCAGTTCATCCATTTTGAGTTTGCGCAGCACCTTGCCGACGCGAGTCACCTCGGGGCTCGACGAGGTCACGCCCAGGCCAAGAGATTTGTTCTTGTCCGAGCCCGGCCGCATCGAGCGAATTTTCCACACCTTGAATTTCTGACCGCGAAAACCGTCGCGTTCCTGGCAATAAAAAAAAGGACCCTTGGAAGTTGTTTTCACCAGAATGTACAAGATCAGAAATAAGGGAGATAAAAAAATTAGCATGAAAATGGCGAAAAAACGCTGAAATAAAAGCCAGAGCTGATAGCGCCGGCTTTTGTAGATTCTGTGTGGGGCGATAGTCGGCTGAGAGTCAGCGGTCATGACGATTCCCCCAGCCGGTGGTCGATTCCGTAGCGGCCTTCAGGATCGATTGAGATAAGAAGCGTTGGGAAACGCCGGCAGTCCGCGGGAAAAAGGGCTGGATCCTGAAATCTCGAAATCGAACCAGGTCTACCATCATTTTTGATCCAATCGGGCGTTCCATTCGCGAAGCAAGTCGGCCGCGGTGCGCAGTGCCGCCAAAATTCCCTTGCCATGGGTTCCCGACCCCTGCTGGGTGCTCGGTTTATCCTTCACGCCAGGCTTCTCTTGAGAAGGGAGAACGGCAGGGCCAGCGGAGGGCGGGAAAACGGGCGAAGGAGGGGCCGACCCGCCTTTCGACCCAATCTCAACGGTAGGAGCTCCGCTTCTTTTGGCTTTTTCCTCGGCGCATTTCTCAATCAGCTTAAAAAGGACTTCCAGGTCTTCGGGGTTGCCTTTTTCGCAGGCACCGCTGCATCCCTTGTTGAGAAGCGATTTGAGCGTGCGCACATCGAGCGTCGCCGAATGGGCAATGATGACGGCTTCGGGATGTTCCTTGCGGATCGACTGGGCAAGGCTTTCGGCCATTTTCCCTTCGGTGAACTGATTGTCGATCACAAAGACGTCGTAAGCCCCGCCCACCTGCGGTTCGAGGCTGGTGTCCAGTTTCAGTTTGGGAAAACGGTGGCGAAATTGGGCGCCGAACATCTTGTGAATGTCGATGTCGTCATCGATCAACAGAACCCGGAACGGTTCGGCGGGCTTTGCCTGCAAGGCGGCCACCTGATGAGACGTCGCTTGCGAGAGCGGCTGACATTGTTCGATTCCCGCGAAAAGCCGTTCCAGGTCGTCGGGATTGGCTTTCTCAAACGCGGCCTTGCAACCGAGTTGTTGAAAACTCTGGCGTTTCGCGTTATCCAGAGTGCCAGAGAGGGCAAAAACGGTCGGTTTGGGCTGGAAGGCAGCGAGCTGACCAGCCAACCGGGGCAACTGGGCCGTGCCCTTGAAATCGTTATCGATCACATAGACATCGTACCCCTCGACGACTTCCGGCGCTTGCCGGGTGTCGAGCTTGTGCTCGGGAAACCGTTTTTGAAATCGTTTTTCAAAAATCTTGATGAACCATGGATCGTCGTCGATGAGCAGGATTTTGAGTGGTTGAGCCATGGAAACGGTCCGGGAACGGCGGGGGGTTATGCTCCCCCAAAAGCCAATCGAGAAGCAACGGCCCGTTCATGAGAAAACCGGCACCGCCTCACCGACATTAAACATTATGGGACTTTCGGGGGCAATTCCTTCATCAGGTCCACCGGCAATCGGTCCTTCTTTCGCAATCTTGGCGGCAAGAGGCGATTCAGCCGATCGGTTCGATGTTATGTTCCTCAAGGAAGTCAGGCCTTCCCGCCAGAGCTTCCCAGGTAGAATCGGCGACAATTTTTCCCGCGTCCATGACGAGTACGCGTCGGCAGAACAACCGCGCAAAGCTGGGATCGTGGGTTGCCACGATGATTCCCCCATTCCAGTGGGCCAACGTCTCGGCCAGACTTCGTTTGCCGCGATGATCGAGGTAGTGGGTCGGCTCGTCCAACAGGAGCAACTGGGGTGTCATTGCGAGGATGGCGGCCAGGGCCAGGCGCTTTTTTTCTCCCGAGGAAAGCGCGAAGGGGGAAAGATGGGCATGCCGAGTGAGCTGAAATTGACTGAGCAGAAGTTGGGACGCTTCGCGAGCCCGATCGGCCCCCATGCCCAGGTTGAGCGGTCCCAGCGCGATTTCTTCAAAAACCGTCGGCTGCAAGAGCTGATCGTCGGTGTGAGCGAAAACGAGTCCGGCGATTCGGGGCACCTGCTTGCGGTCCCGGGCCTGGCAAAGATCCAGATCGGCCAGAGTGGCCTTGCCGCTGGATGGAGCGAGGAGACCGGCGACAAGTCGCAATAACGTTGTTTTTCCGGCGCCATTGCCCCCCAAGAGGGCCACTTTTTCACCCGGTTCGAGGGTCAAATCGACCGAATCCAGGCGCGGTTTGCCCGGTCCGCCGCCACGGCTGGCATTCCGCAGGACCAACAAGGGCGCGCTCATGACGGCCCCCACCGGTCTACCGCGAGCACGCCCAATATGAAGCTCGCCTGAAGGGCGGCGGCCAACCAAATGAGAGTCAAGGACTTCGCCGAAGCCGGCTGGGAAAGGAACGAAAACGATTCGAAATTGCGGCAGAAGGCGCGCCCTTTGAGGGCGTCGCCCAGGTCGTCGCTGCGTTTTTGCGCGCGGACGAAAAGCTGCGCCCAGGAATTGGCCATGAGCCGCGTGCGGTCGGTTCTTTCTCCCAGGTAGGCGCCTCTCGCCCGGTGCGCCTGGGAAAGGTTCTTCCATTCACGCAGCAACCGCTGCGTTTGCTGCACGGTGATCCAGCCAATGGTGAGCAATAATCGCGGAACTGCTAGCTTTTGCAAAGTCGCGAGCAGTTCGGTTTGATGAAAGGAGCGCACCACGCTCAGGAAGCCGAGGGCCACCCCCGTTCCCTTGAGAAATAGAGAAAACCCCCGAATCGATCCGTCCCAGCCGGGGGTCCACCACCGGCCTTCGAAAATCGGCTCTCCGGGCAGGGTCCAGGGAAGCCAGATTGCGAAAAAGGCGATGCTCGCACTCATGGGCAGAAGTCGGGCCCAGATCCATTCGGAATCGGGCCACGTCAAAAGATGGGCGGCAAGCGCCACAGTCCACAAACAAAGAAGGCAGGGCCACCCCTGGGCCAGCATCAAACCCAGGGCCGGGGCAAGTAGAAAGAGGAGCTTGGCGATCGGAGGCCAGGGCCCCCAGAGGCCTTTGAGCGGCGCATCGAGCCGCTGACTTGGCAGCGCCGCTTTCGACTCGGGGAGCGTCATCTTCGGCGACCGTCGTGGATCATGGGGCTCGAAAATCGCCTGGAAGCTTCCGTTTCGCAGTGCAAATTCGGTACCCAAATTTGCAATTCGGGCAGCCCGTTGGCTCCCCATGGCAATATCTTTAGCAATTGCCGCTTCGATGGCACGGCGAGATTCCGCTTTCCCCGGAAGACCTATGCACCAACAAAGACTCGATCCCCTCGCGGATTTTCTCCCCGCCGGCCTGTCCCAGGTCATCTCCACCTTCCTCGCGTTCCTGCCCGTCCTCGTCCTCTTTTATCTTCTGGTGGTGAGGCGCTGGGAAGCACCCCTTGCCGGCGCGGTCGCCGGTTTTACTGCTTTCCTGGTCGCGGTCTTCGTCTACCGGATGCCCTGGGCCATGGGGCTCTTCGCCTATCTCAACGGGGCCCTGTTTGGACTGTTGCCGATCGGTTGGACCGTCATTTCGGCGATGATGCTCTACAACCTCACCGTCGAAACCGGCTGTTTTGCCAGCATCAAACGCTCCGTGGAAACCCTTTCAGGCGATCCACGCATCCAAGCGGTGCTCATCGGTTTTTGCTTTGGCGCGTTCCTGGAAGGCGCTGCCGGTTCCGGAACGCCGGTGGCCATCTGCGGCGCCATTCTGGTCGGCCTCGGTTTTCACCCGATTCAGGCCGCGGTGCTTTGCTTGCTCGCGAATACATCGCCCGTCGCCTACGGGGGCCTGGGTACGCCGATGATGGTGCTGGGCAATGTCACCGAAATTCCGCCCGAAACCCTCAGCGTCATGGCGGCGCATCAGCTTCCTTTTTTGTCGCTGTTGGTTCCCCTTTACATGACGATCTGCCTGGCGGGCGTGCGCGGAGCGCTCCAGGTTTGGCCTGTGCTTTTGGTCAGTGGCGGCTCGTTCGCTGCCTTTCAATATGCCTTTGCCACCTTCCACACCTGGGTGCCCGGGGTGATGCTTTTTTTGATGACCGATATCGGTGGCGGATTTTTCTCGCTGGGCTGCACGGCCCTTTTTCTCAGCTACTTTTGGAAGGGCCAAAGAGAATTGCCGTTTCCCCCGCCCGTGGAACTGCCGCCAGGAGATGTCGCCCACTTCGGCGCGGGTGACGCGCCCCGCGAATCCACGGAGGGACCAAAGCGGGTGAGTGTGTTCGTTGGCTGGTTGCCTTTCCTGTTGATGTCGGTCTTTCTGGTGGTGTTTGGCTTACTGCGCCAAAGCGAAGAAAAGACGGTGCATGGCTTCGACCTGGGCGGCATTTCCAGCCGCTACAAGTATCCCATGCCGATGCTTCATAATCTCTCGGTGCGCGACCCCGCGTTACTGGCGCCGGGGGCCTCATCCGTTCCCGAAAAAGCGGAATACACCCTCAACTGGCTAACCACCCCCGGGTCGTCGGTCTTCTTTTCCATTTTGCTGTCGGTCGTCATCCTGCGCCCAAGCTTTGGCCAGATCGGCACAGTGATCACAAGCACGGCCAGACAAATGGTGATCCCGATCCCGACGATCGCCGTGATGCTCGGTATGAGTTACTTGACCCGTTTTGCCGGGATGGATGCGACCCTGGGAATCGCATTCGCACAAACAGGAGCCCTTTACCCCTTCTTTGCAGCCATGCTTGGCTGGCTGGGGGTCTTCCTCACCGGCACCGACGCCGGCTCCAACGCGCTCTTTGGCAGCCTGCAAAAAATCACGGCGATTGAAGTCCATGGCACGGGTGTGCTGCCTTTATCGTCTGCGCAAGCCCAGGTCTTGCTCTGCACCGCCAACAGCACCGGTGGCGTCATGGGCAAAATGATCGATGCCCAAAGTATTGTTGTGGCCACTTCGGCGACCGGCCAGTCAGGCAAGGAAGCGGAAATCTTCAAGAAAGTGGTCTGGCATAGCGTGGTTTTGGCAGCAGTGGTGGGGCTGATTACGATGGCGCAGGCTTATCTTTGGCCGTTTACTGGGATGGTGCCCAGTTATGAGGTGCAAGGGAAGGAGTGACGCGCACTGGGACCTGAAACACGACGCGCTATCTCTTTTGATTCCATGTACTGAATTCAAAAAATCAATAACTACTACTTACGCAACTACGCACTCGGCACAAAATACACCGCCAATTTTCCGAGATCGATTAAATGATCCTTCTAAGTAAATGATTGCCATTGATTTTTAACCTTGCTGGTTTGGTGTTCGCTAGCCTAAGGACCATGGCTTGCGACCTTCCGCCGGAATTCAGGGACATTGAACGGGGCAGGGGCAATCCGGTCGGGGATCGGTCAGCTCCTGACAAGAAATTCGAGCTTGAACCCTTTAGCGGTTTTTTCACCGCTCCGAAGTCAAGAATGATCTGGTTGATTTGGTCCTGCTTATGTTTGACCGGACAGTTCCGTCCAATCTGGCCATTACGGTCATGGGACGAGGTACTGTAACCCTCCGGTACCCAAACCGTAGAAATGACGGCCAAAGTCTGGCGCCGACCCCATACTACTTCCCTTCGCGGAACAGAAGTGGGGCAAAAACGAATAGATGGTTCTTCCAACTCCCCCAGTCGTGCCCACCTTTGCCCTCTACGTAGGTGTACCGTACCTTGTACCTGTCAAATAGGTCCAGCATCGCCTGGTTGTTTTTGTAGGCGATGTCCGGCTTCCCGTTCGCTATCCAGAACAGTTTCAGCTTCCTGTTTGTTTCGGGGGAGTTCAACAGTTCCTGATTCTCCTTCTCGAACTTCTCCCGGCGGTCCAGAAACCAGCCCGAGCTGAACACGCCGAGGGCGGCAAAAGTCTCCAAGTGCGTGAGTCCAATGTCGAGCGTCTGCAACCCACCCATCGAAAGGCCGGCAAGGGTGCGGTACTCACGGTTGGCATTCACCGGGTAGTGCTTTTCCACGAAGGGGATGATGTCGTTCAGTAAGTCCTTCTCGAAGGTTTCAAACCCGGAAAACGGGGTAGCCGGCTTCTCGTCCGGTTTTACCACCCGTCCGTTTGGCATCACCACGATCATCGGAACAAGCTTTTTTTCAGCGTAAAGATTGTCCAGGATGATGTTCGCGGCCCCTTTCCTGGTCCACCCGGTCTCGTCGTCCCCCCCGCCGTGCAGCAGATACAGCACCGGGTATTTCTGGTTTTCCGAATATCCTGGCGGGGTGTAAACGAGCATCGTCCGCTTGGCTCCGATCGCCTTCGACTCGTATTGAACTGTAGCCAGCTTGCCTCGCTCGATGCCCTCCCGCCGGAGATCGAATCCTTGCGGCGGGGCTGGCAGTTCTTGGGGTATTGCAGAGGCTGGGGGCTTTTTCGGAGTGCTCGGGGTGGCGGGCGATTTTGCAGCCGAAATGACGGCCTCGTAGGCTGGCTTAGGCTGGTTGGTGGCGTCAAACAGGAGCGGGTGTTGGCCGAATCGCCAGGAGCGCCGGTCGCTCAACCCCCAGAAGGTCACCCGCTCGATCTTATCCTTGTGCTTGTTGAAGATGGCAAACAGCCTGGCATAGGCCGCCGCTTGGGCTTTGAGGTCTTCCGCAGTCGGCGGCGTCACTTCCCGAGGGCGGCCCGGGCCGAATTGTCCCCCGGTCGCCCCGCGAATGGTGATGTCCAACTCGGTAATGCTCACCTTCAACCCAAGCGAGGCGAAGTCCTGGATCGCATTGTCGATGGCCTCGTACGGTACGGTGGCCGTACTCCAGTGGCCCTGAATGCCGACCCCGTGGATTGGGGCGCCGTCCTTGATCAGCCTTCGGAGCAGCACCATCGAGCTGTCGTGCTTCGGCCCGACTTCGATGCCGTAGTCATTGTAATACAACTTGACATCCGGGTCGGCGGCGTGAGCAAACTTGAATGCGAGCGTCAGGTAATCAGGTCCCAGAGCTTTCAGCCAGGGCGAGTTGCGGAGGTTCTCGGTCTTTCTTGTCTCGGCGTCGCCGCGGTCGTTAATCGCCTCGTTCACCACGTCCCAGCTCTGAATCTTTCCCTTGTAGCGTCCAACCAGGGTTCCAATGTGATCCTTGAGCCGGTTGGTGATGGCCTCCTTTGAGCCGCCGTCGAAGAACCATTTGCCTGTTTGTTCGTGCCACACCAGGGTGTGGCCGTGGATGGACAATTTGTGTTCTTGACACCACTTTACCAGGGCATCGGGCCGGTCGAAGTTCCATTTGTCTTCGGCCGGGTGGATGGGACCCGGCTTCATGCAATTCTCTGGCGTCACAGCTCCATATTGACCGGCGACAAGGGTCAACTCCTCGGGCGAGAAGTTGCCAGGAATGTCCCCTGCGGTTCCGATACGGAAATGGCCCTTGTAAGCATCTTTCAGGCTGGAAGAAGCCGCGCTCCGGACTTCGCCGAACACCGTGAACTCAGCCACTCCCGGCGTGATGCCAGGGGGTGTGCCGACAATCACCAGCCGTGCCGCCAGGCCGGGTGTCGCCGGGCACTCTCGGTAGTCGATGAGCAGGTCATCATGGCTCTGGCTGCGATCGAGGACCGTTGTCCATTGGTCGTTTGCCGCTTGGACTTCCACCCGGTAGCGAAACGGCCCTGGCCTCACCCCGTCCTTGGTGTTCAGCCCGACATCCCGCCAGACAACTCGCACCGCCCGCACCACCGCCCCGGGGACGGTCAGATTACTGGTAAGTGTCGGAGACTTGTCCTCGGACGCTGGTTGCCACCAAGTCCGAAGGTCGTCATCCACCGCAAGCCGTCCCGAAAGATTGGCCGCATCGCTTGAGCCGACCGTCTTTGGTCCGGCGTTGAGTGGGAGCCAGCCCGTTGGTTCGGCTGACTTTGCGGACGTTGGTAGTCGCTGCGGCAGCGAGCTGGCACCGTCCACCCGTAGTTCACCATCCGGTCCGATGGTTAGGGGGTCCATTCCGAGCCGTCGCTCGAAGCCGTGCACGACCCCGGCCTGCACGGTGTAAAAGGCCCACAGCGATTGATGCGGGCCTTCCACCACGCACCCGTGGGCGGTACCGGTTACCAGCCCCCTGGTCGTCCGGAGGATCGGGTTATGTTTTTGGGGGGTGAACGGACCGAGTGGTGATTTGCTCACGCTGCAGCCTGTGGCGTAGGTCCGGTTCTCCGTCCCGCCCGCCGCGTAAGTCAGGTAGTACTTGCCGTCCCGTTTGAACATCCAGGCGCCTTCCACCCATCCCCGGGCTGGTTGTTCATTCCAGTCCCCCAACCGATGCCAGGGGGATTTGACCGGGTCGAAGGCTATGACCTGGACCGGTTTACCGACAATCTTTGTCGGGTTGTCCGCGTCCAGTTCGACGCCGTAGATACCCTCGGTCGGGGTGCAGCCCCAGTAGTAGTAGAGCCGGTCGTCGTCCGAGAAGAGCATCGGGTCCACCTGTCCCGGCACCCCTTTCGGAAGCACAATCCGGCCAATTTCCTTGAACGGGCCGAGCGGGGAGTCGGACGAGTACACAGCCGACTCCGATGCCATCAGCAGGAACTTCCCTTTGTGCTTCACGATGGTGGGGGCGTAGCCCAGATCCCGGACATTGAGCGGGTGGTGTTCCCAGGTGGCACCGCCGTTCCTGCTCACCCAGGCCATGTCAACCGAGGGATAGAGGTACCAGGCCCCTTCGTGCCAAAGTACCGACACGTCGGCCAACTCGCGGAACTGTTCCTGTTTGCCGACCTGCCAAAGCCCATCATCCTTGGGCACCGGTGCTCCGACTTTCAAGTCCCGCACCCGTTTGCCCACCGGGTAGTTCGGCAGGAGGATGGGGTTGCAATAGGTGGTCACCGCGGGAGGCTCTTTTGACTCGGTCAGCCGGTACCCCAGGAGTGTGACCATCTTTTCACCGTAACGCTTGCCCAGTTCACGGTAGCCCTCCGGGGTGAAGTGGAGGCGATCGGGGCGGGCTTTGCACCCCTCTGATGAGATCACGTGTGCGGTCGGAATCGTCTTGGGTAAATCGTCGATGATGGCGTTCATGCTGGCACACGCCCCCTTCTGGTCGGCATGAACCAATTCCCCGGCGAGCAGTGGTACGGCTTCCGCCCTCAGGTCGAGGTCCTTGAGCAGGTTTTCGTAGATTCCCTTCACCTTTGTCGGCCATTCCTTGTCGCCGGTGTTCGACTCTCCCTGATGAAGCAGAATGGCCTTGATGACACCAGCCTTTTTCGCCTGCTTGCCAGCCTCGACCAGATGGGCGTAGGGGTTTCCTCCGTACCCTTTGATGATGCCTGCCATCCATTTCGGGGCGGTCTTGGCGTACGCCTCGTATTGGTCCCTGTCGAACAACTCTATCTTGCATCCGGAGACCGACACATTGACCACGCCCACTGTCACATCCTTCGGAAGGTGGGCGACCAGGGTGCGTCCGAAGGAATCGGTTGGTCCGATTCCGGCAGACGGCCGGGAAAGCGGGGGTACGGCTGGGTACCACTCCCCCTTCTTGCGGTTTTGCTTTGGGAAGTCGACTGCGGCCAAAACCTTGAACCGCTCCACCTCTTTTTTGTCCTGCTCCTCAATGCCGGGGAATCCCTCCATATTCGACTGGCCAAAGCAGAGGAAAATCAAAAACTTGGGATCGGGTTCTTCGGCTGGGCTTGGCGAAGCCATTGGGGCGACGAGTGCCACGGAGAGGAATGCAAGTGCCAGCCTCGTTTTCATGACAATCGCCTCGATGTTAGAAAGTGGGAGGACCGGTCGGGAATCCGGGATGCGGGCTATTCTAACCGGATCCTATCTTGGCGGCCCGGCTTCGCAAGGGATTCGGATGGAAGGGAGAGTGAATTGGAAAGGTGCGGATGTTCCATTGCGAAGCCATCTGCTCTGGGGTTCCTTCTTGGGGCCTCCAAACTGCAGATAGCTTTGCTAATGGACAAGCTCATTTTTTAAGGTTGCAAAAAAACTCTCCATGGGGGTGTTGTCCCAGCAGTTGCCATTTCGACTCATGCTGCAATGGATACCCGTTTCGGCAAGGACGCGTTGGTAATGTTCACTCGCGTACTGGCATCCCCGATCGGAGTGCGCAACCAATGGTGAGTCTGGGCATCTGCGTGCCACCGCCAGCTCCAACGCGTCAACCACAAGGCGGCTCGTCATGGTTGGTGCCATCGACCATCCCACGATCATGCGGCTGAAGAGGTCCTCTACAGTAGACAAATAGAGCCACCCTTCGCCAGTAGGGATGTAGGTGATATCTGTCACCCACCGTTCGTTTTCAGAGACCGCCTTGGACTGGCGATTCAATAGATTCCCAGCCACAGGCACGTGAGAAAAAGGGGACATTGTAGAATGGCACTAAGCGAGCGGTAAGCTCAAAAGACAAAGGGACTTGAGAAAAACGATGTCCTCCTGGCACCATGGCGTTGTCACACGACCCCTGGGCAAGGAGGCTCTCGGATGCACCGACGGATTAATACCGCACTACGGCGGATTCGGCAAGACCTCAGCAACCTTCTGGATCGCTCGACCGTCCAAAGGGTCTGTCGGCAAGTCGGGCACAGTTTGCGAGCCGGGATCCTTTGTCCTTTTGCCACTCTTCACTGGTTCTTGCTCCAGGTCCTCAGTGGCAATACCGCTCTCGAACATCATGGTCCGTATGGTGATGGCGGAGGCGGCGCAGCGCCAGGAAGCGGCCGCGGACCGGATCAGTTTTGTCGACGAGCTGCGCTGGCTGCTCGACTCGAAGGCGGAGTACGAATTGGTCCCACTGAAAGTGAACCTGAATCGTTCCGGTCGAGCGGAACCGCGTGTCCGCAAGCGGCTGCCGAAGGAATTGCCAGGGATGAAAAAACCTCGCTCTGAATGGCGCAAGCAATTGATGAGAAATACCTTTGCGGATTAGCTTAGTGCCATTCTACAATGTCCCCTTTCTCTCTGGCACGCGTGACAGTAAAGTAGAATGTCCCTGTTTTTCCTCATCATTTATTTGCTACATCAGAAGCAAATCTTTATGATAGAGTCGAAGCTGCCAAGGTTCGCCTCGACAAGGCAAAGGACTGAGAACAGCAAATCCTTGTCTGAAACGCTTCATTGGCTTGGCGGTGAGCGCAGGGACGCTAAGGTGGCGCCAGCCGGCGCCGGGAGTTTTGAAGGTGGAGGATTGGCCGGCGGACCTTGAAGGGTTTGGGCCACTAAAACCGGAAGTCGAGGAAGAATCGGAACTGCTGAATCGGGATTCGATTATGTGGGAGCGGGTTTGGGATGACCGGGATTAGAATAGGCCAGCGGCGGCGGAGAGGAATCAGGAGGCCGACATATCCGTAAAGAACACATCAACGTGACTGCACCCGGATTTCTCCAGCAGAAGAATATATGATTTATCCAGCTGCAACTGGTGGTTTAGAATTTTCTTCAAGGAGAATATTAGCAGGCCGCATTTTTCGGTTAGCAGCGAAGACGTCTCGATTTCCGCATCCAAAAATATCTGAATACTCGCCGGCCCCCTATTATGGTCTTCAATCCTTGGAACTAATTCGTACAGTTTTTTTGTTGTCTCATCGTCAACGACGCCTGTAGCAGCGCTTTGCTTCAGGCCTTTCTCGCACCAAAACTTTACGGCAGCAAGCCTTTCGATTTCATTTCCTGCAAGCTTAAGTGCGGATTTAATTATCTCTTGTCCTGGAACCTGCGTCTCTCCAATGTATTTTTCCCAATACTCATTCTTTGACACCTTGTCGACTTCCAGCCTGATTAAAACCGGAATTGTCTGGAGAACAGAATTTATGGAGCTTATCTGGACCTGCTCTTTCATCGACTTACTTGTGCTAGCCAGTTCACTCCTCGACAGCCTAAGCTGTTTTCTCGTTAATCTCAACTCAATTTTTTGATGCTCATATGTTACCACAAGATAGAGGAAAGCAAGGCCAGCGAAAAATGCTGCTGCGCCTTGCTCAAAGTCTCCGACTCCTATCGTTTTATTGCAGAAAATATTCAAGAGCGCAACTAGAAGTGATCCAGTGACTATAAATACGCCTATTGTTAAAACGGATCCAAAAAAAAGACAAACGCTTTTGATGTTGGTGATCTTGACCGGACCATTTTCGCGGGACAAAGCCGTCTTCCTAAGCCAAGTCCATCGAGTCTTTTTTGCCCCTCCGTCGCCTTGGTTCATATTTGTCCCTCCATTGAAGACAGGCAGCGCGCGCGTTGAGGGACAATGGTCAACCCTTAGTCATTAGCGTCCAGCCTCTTTTAAGCGCCCTATGCTCTTATGGTCATTTAGCAATTTTTCAGCACAGGTCAAGAACGAATGGGAAAGGGGCTGGCTGCTGAGCCGCCCCCTTTTGCGTTACGTGGAGTCAATTTCGGTTTGAGGTGAACTCTCTACCTATCGGGCCAACTGAAATAGATGCCGCCCAAAACGACAGCCACAAGAAAAAAGGGGACATTCTAGAATGGCACTAAGCGAGCAGTAAACTGAAAAGTCGAGCGGACTTGAGACAAACGAAGGCCTCCTGGCACCATGGCGTTGTCACACGACCTATGGGCAAGGAGACCCTCGGATGCATCGACGAATTGGTTCCGCACTGCGGCGGATTCGGCAAGACCTCAGCAACCTCCTGGATCGCTCGACCGTCCAACGGATCTGTCGGCAAGTCGGGCACAGTTGGCGAACCGGAGTCCTCTGTCCCTATGCCACCCTTCTCTGGTTCTTGCTCCAGATCCTCTGTGGCAATACCGCTCTCGAGCCTATCGCGACGCTCGTCAAGAAGGCGTTCACCGACTCGGCCTATTGCCAGGCGCGAGCGCGGCTCCCTCTGGCCGGCTACCAAGCGATCCTTCGTGCGCTGATCAAGGCTTTTATCCCACAAACGTCCAACGGCTGATTTCATGGGCATCGCACCTTCCTGATCGACGGTTCGTCATTCTCCATGCCCGACACTCCTGAGCTTCAGTCCCACTTCGGCCAACCGGGAGCCCAGGCCCCCGGATGCGGCTTCCCCGTTGCCAAGATCGTGGCCCTGTTTCATGCGGGCACCGGCCTCCTCCTGGAGGTCATGGCCGCGCCCTTGTGCTCGCATGAGATGTCGCGCGTCGAGGACGTCCATCCTGCCTTGCAGCCGGGAGATGTCCTGGTCGCCGATCGTGGCTTCTGCTCCTTCGCTCATCTCGCGCTGCTCAATCGACGCGGCGTGCAAGCGGTGTTTCGGATCCGCTAGCGCCAGATCGTCGACTTCGCACCGAATCGAGCGCATGCTCGACCCGGCGCCAAAAGCAGCAGCAAAGGACTCCCTCGCTCGCGCTAGGTTCGGCAGCTTGGGCCGTTCGACCAAATCGTCGAGTGCTTCAAGCCCCAGAGCAAGCCCGATTGGATGAGCGTCGAAGACTACGCGGCGCTGCCAGACATGCTGAAGGTACGTGAGCTGTGTTACAAGATCTCGCGCTCTGGATTTCGGACGCGAGCGGTGACGCTGGTGACGACGCTTTTGGATGCGAAGGTCTACACGGCGGCGGAGTTGGCGCGTCTCTACTGTGCCCGCTGGGGTGTGGAGACTGATCTGAAACACCTCAAGCAAACGATGAAAATGGATGTCTTGAAATGCAAGAGCGTGGAAGGTGTTCTCAAGGAACTGACGTTGTACGCGATGGTCTACAACATGGTCCGTATGGTGATGGCGGAAGCGGCACGGCGCCAGGAAGTGGCCGCGAACCGGATCAGTTTCGTCGACGCGCTGCGTTGGTTGCTCGACTCGAAGGCAGGAGACGAGTTAATTCCACTGAAAGTGAACCCCGATCGTTCCGGTAGAGCGGAACCGCGTGTCCGCAAGCGGCGGCCGAAAGAATTTCCAGTGCTGAAAAAACCGCGCTCTGAATGGCGCAAGCAATTGATGGGAAATACCTTTGCGGATTAGCTTAGTGCCATTTCGGACATTCTACTTTTTCGAACAGAGAAAAACCGAGCAACCGGGAGAAAGAAAAATGGCCAGCCTTTGAATCCACCGATTGCGATCACCATCACCAGGCGGCCAATGCTTCAGATGAAATGATTGGCCACGAAGCAATCGCCAACCAACCAAATTGGAATTCTCTCCTGCGCGTCACCCATCACCGGGAAAAACGCGAAGAAGTACGCGTTCTTGGGAAAAATAATCGCGCGACCATTCCCACAATTCAGGACATGGCGGACAACTTTCCCTCTCAACGCACTCCCTGTTCCATGCCATTCTTTGGGTCTAAAAAACGGTGTCGGCGGCAATAAAGTAGAATGTCCCCTTTGTCCTATTAGGATCCCTGATTACTATAAAAAAATGTAGCGTTAGGGACCTGAGCCGCGAGACCACGAAGGAAAGTCGCCAATCTCGTATGAGATAAAAGGGGACCGCTGTTTTCAAATAAAGGCACTCCAGTGCCGCATGAAGTCATGCAGCACCGGATTCAACCCGTTGGAAGAAAGGCTCAACCGACCGGTTACGCGCAACCCGCCTTCATCCCGGCTTGCATTTCTTCGGGTGTGACGTCCTTGACATGCGTGCCGAACGACCATTTGTGGCCGAAGGGATCGACGACCACGCCGTAGCGATCGCCCCAGAACATTTCCCCAACCGGCATGACCACCGTCGCTCCGGCGGCCGCGGCCTGGGCCAGGAGGGCGTCGGCATTTTCCACTTGCAGGTGGATGGTGACGGGCGAACCGTTCAGGGTTTTGGGCCCAATACTCCCCCATTCCAGGTATTCATCCACGATCATGAGTTGCGAGGTGCCGATTTGCACCCGTCCGTGCATCACCTTGCCGTCGGGACTGTGCATCCTCATGTGTTCAATGGCGTTAAACGCCTTCTTGTAAAAATCGATCGCCGCGTCAGCACCCGCGCAGACCAGGTGAGGGGTCACGGTGTGCATGCCATCTGGTACCGCCTTAACAGCCTTGGACATGAATCAAACTCCATTACATGAAAGTCGTAAAAACCAAGAAGCTAACTTGGCCGTGAACTGAGGCCGACCTAGTGCCATTGGTCGAACTCGGTCGCGGGAAATCGACAGACGGTGAGAGAAAATTCTGATTGGAATCATTTGCGACGGGGGATGGCGAAACGAACAGCGGTTCATCGCTTCTGTCATCCGCATCGATCCGCAACTTGGGAGCCGCATGGACCGAGCCGTCCTTCGGGCGGACGGATCCACCCAGTTGTGTCGCCATGATCCGCAACTTGGCCCACGACCGCATCACTTTGGCGGCTAATTCAAGAAAGGCGGCTGGGAACCAAAGGCATCGCTTCTGACGAATGCCAGGCGGTTACCAAAACCGGAGCAAAGGCAGTCCCCGGTCTTGTCGAAAAAAAGGCGCGAAGCCATCCCACAAAAGCCCCCAAACCACCCTTCTTGACCAAAACTCCCAAATCAAGATAATGACATAATCTTCCCAAAACCACTAATGTCGGTCCATTTGGCCGCTTTCCACCTTCCCGCGAGACGCCATGCTTCCCTTTTCGTTTGCCTCCCGTGGCTCCAAGCGCGTTTTGAAGCGAATTTCCGGACTTCAGAAGAATCGGGTTACAAATCGAGTCACCCTCGAAACTCTGGAAGATCGCCTCGTACCGGCCAATCCCGGGAACATCGTCTCCGGACAACTTTATCGGGATGTCGCGTTTTACGATTTCCGCGGCGACACGGTGAACGTCAGCGTCACGGGGCCGGTCACCGCCAGCGGCGGTTTCACACTCGACCTCAACGGCGGGGCGGTGAACTTCTCCGATATCGACAACATCAATCTCATTGGCCTCACCGCCAAAAACAGCCTGATCATCCAGGTCACTCCAAATCAACTGACGATCGATTCCGGCGGCGAATTCACCAAAATGTGGAGCAGTGGTTATGTGAATGTCGGTTTCATCACCTCCGCTTTTGATCCCGAACGGCCTGGTGCGCCCGCCACGACGGCAATGGGCGGGATCCAGCTTAGCGCCGCGGTGGTGAATTCCATTGACCTGCCGAATGTAAGCATCGGCAATATTAGCCTGGACACCGGCAAAGTGATCTTTGTCGACCGAGTCAACGGGCAAAACCCCTCGGCCGTGAACATCAATGTTCCGGTGGTCACAGCGGGGCAGGGCGCCGTCCTCACGGAGGTTGTCGATGAAAGCGCGAACGCCGCCCCGGCGCCTTATAACCCGTGCGCTGGCCTGATCGACCTCGGGGATATCGATGCCGCCGGCATTACCACCCTGACGATCAATGGCGCGATCAGCAGCGAAACCGGAAATCCCTTTAGTCCACCCTCGTCCAGCTCCAACTCCACCTCGGGAACTCCGGGAGATACCACAACCGACATCGAAGGCGTGATCACCGTAAGCGGCGCGATCGGATCGATCGTCGCCCCCCTGGGAGAGTTGCGAGGTTCGGTTACGGCGGGGAGCATTGGGTCGATTCAAGTTGGGAAATTAAGCGGCGATATCACGACGACCGATAGCTCTCAGGCTCTCAAAATCGCGCTTCCCTCGCAATTTTCGGGGCATATTCGTTCGGCGGGGCACTTGAATCTGGGTTTTCCCAACGGAACCTCCGGAAAAGGAGAAACGGGAGCCATCGAAGCAGGAGGGGGAATTTCCGGCATCAACACCAAATCGGCGACCGACCCCATTTATGTACCAGCGAGCTATCCGGGTGTAGTCAATAACTTCAGCACGTCCATCGGCATTTCGGATCTGGTTTTCGAGGGCACGGCACTCTCCCACTGGAGTTCCGCCAGCGCCATTGGCAACATCACCGCGAATATATTTGGCGCCGGCTTCCTGGCCGAAGCTGTTTCCAGCATCGGCAACATTAAAGCCACGCAAACCACGCTGGCCAATGACCAAGGGACGGTGTCGGCCGTTCTCATGGAGGGTCATTTTCAGGCCGGCGGCTCGATCGGAAACATCAATTCGGCCGTGCAAATCAACGCCAATTTTCTTGCCGGCCAGAATATCGGGTCGATCACGGCTACCACCGGGGGCATCAACTCCACGGTCATCCTCGCCGGGGGCAATATTGGCGCGATCACGGCATTCCAATTGGAGGCGTCGGACACCCAAATCTCCGCCGGCGGCAATATCGGCAATATCCGCATTTACTCAGGCACCTGGAGCGCGCGGGTGAAGGGCGCCAACATCGGCACGATCACGATCGACAGCGGGATGTTGGACAATGCGGTATTCGTCGCGGGCCAGTCAATTGGCGACATCACCGTGACGAACAAACAGGGCAACGCCATCGAAGGAGGCAGCATCATTGCTGGTAAAAACATCGGCAACATCGCGGCTTACGCCTTCCAGGGCACCGGCATTTTGGGAACACTGATCCAGGCGGGCAACCATACCGGCGACCAGATCGCCAGCATCAAGGGCATTTCCTACAGTGTGGCAATTCTGCCCCCCATAACGCCACCTTCTCCCTCCAACCCGGGAGTGAACAATGGCATCGACAAGGTCCAGATTCTGGCGGCGTCGATCGGGCCGATCCTGGGGCAGGGCTATGCCGGAACCGGCATCTTCCAGAGCGTGATTCATAGCCAAATGGGGGACATCGCCTCGATCACCGGCATCGGCAACATCGATGGCATTTACCATTCCACCGTGGTGGCGGAAGGGGGCATGGGATCCATTAGCGGGCAGTCGACCGTGCAGGGGGACGGCATCAATGGAGGGAGCTTCGACGCGAATGGGACGGCCGACCCGAGCAAGGGGAATCTTGGACAGATTTCCGGTCAAGGCGGGCCCGCCGGCGGAAACGGTATCCAGTTGACGCGGCTTCAGGCAACCGGAAAAATCGCCGGAATTCAGGGGACTGCAAACGCCAATGGCGGCAACGCCATCGATACGATCAGCGCTTACGCGACCGCATTCGGTTCGATCGACGCCTTGGTCCTGGGGGGCCAGACCGGAAGCGGAATCGTCGGCTGCACGATTAAGGCTTGGTCCGACTACACCAACAAGCGGCCCGAATCGCAAATCGCGGCCATCACCGCCGACGTTCGATCGGCCCTGGGCTTGGGCATCACGGAAACGACTGTCACCTCCAAGGGAGATCTTGTTTCCATCCATTCCCGGGCCCTGAATGCTTCGGCCATCTCCGAGAGCACATTCACCCTTTCGCAGGGGGATTTCGGCAACATCTACGGGGAATCGACCAACAGTGGCAACGCGATCCAATACAGCAGCTTCATTGCCGACAATGGCGCGGTCACCTCGGCGACCGACCTGACCTCCGTCGAGGCCTCAGGCATCGTCGCGATCTCCAATGGCACATCCGTTCTCGCGAATGGCATCGTGGGGTCGACCTTCATGGCCGACACCAACATCGGCATGATCCGCGCGACGACCCGGGGCGGCACGGCAATTGAAGGTTCCACCTTCGTGGCCGACTCCAATTTCGGCAATCCGAACAATGGCCCCAACCTGCCTTTTTCCAACGCCGCCGGCGATGGCGACCTGGGCGCCCTGCTCGGAATTTATGCCGAAACTTCCGGCCAACACCTGGCGTCTTCCGCGGCGATTAGCGGTTCGACCTTCGAGGGAGAACTCATCGTCAAGATCACCGCCCTGGTGACCGATCGCGAGGAAGGCGGGCCGGGAATCAGCGATTCCACCTTTACCGCGCGAAACGCCGTCCACGATGGCCAGGGGAATTTCAATAACAAGGGGACCATCGGTGCGATCACCGTCGTCGATGGTTCGCTCAATGGAAACGGCATCGAGACCAGCGAGTTCCTCGCCGGAGCGGGGGGTTCGATTGGCGACATCAATGTGACCACCCTGGGCGGCACGGGTATTTTTCAAAGCACCTTTAGCGCCAGTGCTTTCGACTTCGACCAGGCCGAGTTCGATTCCAAAATCGGCAACATCACGGTGACGACGGGGCGTTCGGCCGGCGGCCAGTTGCTTAGCTTGCCCCCTCCTCCCAACAATGCCTGGACCCTCGTTCCCGCGGGCATCAGCACGAGTTATTTCGCCGCGAACGCCGGAATCGGCAACATCAAGGTGAACTCCATCGGCACGGGGGTTTTCTTCTCGGCCTTTCTTGCCAATTTCGCCCTGGAAACCGGTTACGGGTTCCCCGGTTTGATTTTGCCCCTGCTTGCCCCGAATGTTCCCGGGGACATTGGCAATATCGAGATCACCTCCTCGGGCCGATTTGGGGCGGGATCGGTTTTCTCGGTTTTCGCAGGCGACAACATCGGCAAAATCCAACTGCAGATCGCCTCGCGCGATCCCAACGGAGCGCCGGTGAATTTGCCGAATCTCCCAGGCCCAATTGGCGCCGCCCTTCATTTCGTGGAAAACCTGATCAATTACACGATTCAAAATGTCGGACCGGCCGCATCCGCCGGCTCCCTGTTCGTGGCGACGAACGGCAATATTGGGGGAATCACGGTCAAGAATTCCGGCCCCGGCTCCGACGCTCTACTTTCAGCTTTCGTGGCCATTAAAGATACTGGCTTTTTAGGTCTGGGTAACCTTGGTCCTGTCGATAGCTATGCAAGCTTGACCGCGCCTCTGAAACTGAATTTATTACTGGGGTTCCCTTCGGGCACTCCCGTTACGACCCCGGTGAAGGCGGCCGCGATTTTGACTCCGGTCCCAAAGGTCTACAAGGCGAAAGAAACCTTGAATTTTTATGTGACCTTTAGCGGATCGGTCAGCGTGAAGGGTCAACCCACCCTTCCCGTGATGGTGGGTTCCGCGACAAGGCAAGCGCTGTATCAGTCCGGAAGTGGTTCTTCCAAGCTCTTATTCAGCCTGGTGGTCGAGCCAGGCGACGCGGGGAATGTAACGATCCCCGCCGGAACCGCCATTCACACCGATGCCGCGAACCGGATTGCCGCGAGCGCGACCGGGATTCTGATCAATCAACTCAATCCCGCCAAGATCGGCGCAACCAAGGGGGTGTCGGTGGTGACGGCCCCTCCCAAAGTGCTGAGCGTATCGCCGGTCACCTCACCTTCGACCACGAGTGGCTATAAGGTTGGCGAATTGCTGACCGTAATCGTCACATTCAATCAAACGGTGCTGACTGCCGGAGCTCCCTGGATGCTTTTGAACTTCGGCACCGTCAAGCGATCCCTCGTTTATCAAAGCGGCAGCGGGACCAACACCCTTCGGTTCACCTATAAGGTCACCAAACAAGACGTCTTGACTCATCAAGTCGGCACAACGGACGGATTGATCAACCTCCCTCCCAAGGCAACCATCAAGGACCTTGCGGGGAATCGAGCGATCTTGACCGGCCTATAGGAACCCTTCAGGTTGAACGCCCCGGTCAATCGCCGCGGGCGTCGCCTTGAATGCGCAAATCGGGAGCGGCCTCGATCGGGCCATCTTTCAGCCGGCGAACGAGAGTGTGGGCATCTCCCTGGCGGGAGCGAGTGACCTTCATTCCCATCGCTTCCAGTGCTTTGATCGACTTCTCGAACTCCTCATTGTCCGTTTTTTCGGCGCGAAGCACCGCGGGCATCCATTGATGATGAATGCGGGGTGCGTCAACGGCATCGCGGGCTGACATGTCGAACGCCATCAAGTTCAAGATGACCTGCGTCACCGTATTGGGAATCGTCCGTCCACCGGGGCTGCCAGAGACGATCCAGGCTCTGCCATCCTTGGAGACGATTACTGGTGTCTGGGAACTGAGCATGCGCTTTCCAGGAGCGATCAAGTTGGGCGGCGTGCCAATTTTCCCCTTGTCGTCGGTGTAGCCGGGAACCCAGTTGAAATCGCCCATTTCGTTATTGAGCAGAAAACCGAAACCCTTGGCGATCACCCCGCTGCCGTAGCTGTCTTCCAGGGTGTAGGTGTTCGATACCGCCATGCCATCGCCATCCATGACACTGAAGTGTGTGGTCTGCTCGCTTTCGTGAGCAAGCGGGATGGCTTCGCCCAAATTGCTTTCCTTGAGGAAGCGATCCGCGTGAATTTTCTTGGCAAGCATCGCCACATAAGCCTTTTCAAGCAAGAAATGGGGTGGCGGAATGAACTCGGGGTCGCCGACAAAGCGCGCCCGGTCGCGATAGGCAAGTCGCGACGCTTCCGTGATGAGATGAAGGTTGCGCTTCGAGTTGCGGGAATGCTCGTTGAGGTCGAATTCGTTCAAAATACCGAGCATTTGCAATAGCGCAAAGCCGCCAGAACTGGGCGGCCCAGGAACAATGATTTGATTGCCGCGGAAGCTGCCCGTCAAGGGCTTGCGCACCATCGCCTTGTAAAGACCCAGATCTTCCATCGTCATGACGCCGCCCGACGTGGCAACGGTGTCGACGATCGCCTGACCCAGCGGGCCCTTGTAAAAGGCATCAGGACCCTGGTCGCGAATGAGTTTCATGGCTTTGGCAAGATCGGGCTGCACCAGGCGCATGCCCGCTTTCCACTCCGTGGCGCCGCCTTGCGGGCCCAACACGCGATGCAATTCGGGAAAGCGGTTCTTGGAATGGTTCTTCAGCGCCCCGTTGAGCGAACGAGCCAAGCCGGGATATACGGCAAATCCGTCCTGCGCCAGGCTCAAGGCCGGTTGAACCAGATCGGGCCAGGGCAGCTTGCCATGGCGTTTGTGTGCCAGGTAAAGGCCGGCCAGCGTTCCCGGCACGCCGACTGCTTTCCCCGTGTGCGTCGAATCGGTCCGGGAATAAAAGGTGGGGTTCGTGGCCAGGGGCGCCGTTTCCCGATATTCGATGCATTCGGCTGGGCGGTCGGGGCGATGAACGAGCATGAAGCCCCCGCCGCCGATGTTGCCGGCTTCGGGCCAGGTCACCGCCATCGCCAGCGCTAAGGCAACGCTCGCATCAACGGCATTGCCGCCTTTGCGCAGGATTTCCAGGCCCGCCTTGGTCGCCTCGGGGCAAACCGCCGCCACCGCATATTGGCGAAAGGACGACTGCGAGTCTTGCGCGAAGGCCATCCGGCCCGGCAAAAAACTAGAACCCAAAATGAGCAAACCATGCAGGGCGAATGAAGGAGAAAATTTCATGGAAGCGATCCCGGGATTCGAACCTGGAAAACCGTAAAATCGACCTGATTAACCTATCCGGGACGGACCAGGGACAACTGCCAAGATGGCCAAGGTTTACGATTTTCCAAAGGATTTGGCGCAATACGGCCCTGGGCTTGGCAAGCCCAAAGAGCAAAGAGAGCCTGTTTCACGGGTTCAAGCCGCCGACTATTGCCGTGAATTAACGCGCAGCCATTACGAAAACTTTTCCGTCGTCAGTTGGTTTTTACCCAAACGACTGTTGAAGCCGTTTGAAGCCGTGTACGCATTCTGCAGGTGGTCCGACGACCTCGGCGATGAGACCGGCGGGCCAGAGCAAGCGATCCCCTTGCTCAACTGGTGGCAACAGGAACTGGAAACCTCCTGGGCTCAACCGCATCACGCCGTTCACCCGGTGATGATTGCCCTTGCGGCGGTGCGCGAAGATCATGATCTTGAAATCGACCCATTTCTACGGTTGATTCAGGCCTTCAAGCTGGACCAGACCAAGAATCGTTTTGGCTCGCGCGCGGAGTTGCTTGCTTATTGCCACAATTCGGCCGATCCGGTCGGGGAGATCGTCTTGACCTTATTTGGCAAGAAGGACCCGACCACGCTGCCACTCTCCCATGCGATTTGCACCGGGTTGCAACTGGCCAATTTTTGGCAGGATCTTTCGCGCGATCTCGACATCAATCGGATTTACTTACCGGCGGAAGATCAAGCACAATGGGGCATCAACGAAGCCGACCTCTTCGCACGCAAGGCAACCGAGCCGATTCGCGCGCTGCTCAAGCAGGAAGTCGACTGGGCCGCGCAATGTTTCGAGCAGGGCAGAGAACTGCCGGCCATGGTTGGGGGAACGTTGGGTGCGCAAATCGGCCTCTTCTGGAATGGGGGCCGCGCGATCCTCAACCGCATCCGCGCCGAAGGCTACCGATCCCTGGAAACGCGGCCGCGGCTAACAAAATGGGATAAAGGCCGACTGCTGCTGGGAGGATTGACCGGCTGGCTTCTTGGCCCCTTAAAACGAGGCCGACATGCGTTGCGAAAAACCACTCAAGCAGCAAGGTCTCGGTAAGACACGACAACACTCAAGCGATGGCCCCGTGGCGCCGCACGCCTAGAATCGCTGCCAATTTTGAGACCCGGTGTGAGACAGGCCGAACATGAACCCAGCCCAGCATCGCCTCCCCAACCGCCTCCTCCTTGGAAGCGCTCCCACATAGGAAGGACCCTATGCATTCACCGACTCTTCCCATGCCTCAACCCTTGGCTCAGCCCCCCGGCTCTTTCCTGACGGCCTGCCAGGAAATCTGCCGCACCGCGGGATCCAATTTCACCGCGGCGTTCGCTTTCTTGCCCAAAAGACAGCGCGAAGCCATGGTGGCCCTTTATGCCTTCATGAGACAAACCGACGATCTGTCCGATGAACCCGGCGACCCCACCGAAAAAGCCCGCAAACTCGCCCTCTGGGAAGTTCAACTAGGCCAAGCGATCGACGGTCCGTCTGCCCATTCCCAGATCCAAGCCGCCCCCTGCTGCGAGCCGGTGCTGGAAGCCGCCTCCTGGTTGGTGCAGACTTTCGGGGTCAAGCCCGACTATTTTCGCGAAGTGATCAAGGGAGTGCGCGCCGATCTCGATTTCACAGGCTTTGCCAATCGCGCCGAGCAAGACGCCTACTGCTACCGCGTGGCGTCCGTGGTCGGTCTTTGCTGCATCCGCATCTGGGGCGCCACCGACCCGAGGGCAGAATCTCCAAGCATCGCGACGGGCCTGGCATTTCAGCGCACCAACATCCTGCGGGATTTGAAGGAAGATTTGGAAAAAGGCCGCTGTTACATCCCGCGCGATGTCCTTGATGCGTTCGGCGCCCGGCCGGAGATCCCGAAGGATCCCAACCAATTGCTTGCCTGGACCAAGCTGGTGCAGTCTGAAGTCAACGGTTGCAAACCGCTCTACGATGCCGGTCAAGAGTTATTTCAATTTCTGCCGCGGCCGGGCAGGGCGGTACTCCTTGGCTTTTCCAAGATCTACCGGTCGCTACTCGACACGATCGCGGCCCATCCCGAATCGATTTGGCAGGGCCGCACCAAGATTTCACGCTCGCGTAAGGGAACGATTTTCTTGAGAGCGCTGATCATGCGCTTCTTTGGTTGCTAACGAGCCTGCAGCGAATCGTAATCAGCAGCTCTTAAACAAATCCGCGAAATCCAGGCGTCAGACCAATGACCCGGTCAGGTGGTTCGCAGGGGATTGGGCAAGGGTGGCCGGTTGCCCGGGGGAATGGAATTCGGCAGTGTATTGGGCGCGCCTGAGGGATTGGACGACGGCGTCGGCGGGGGAAGTTCTGGTTTTTCTTTCTGCGGCTTCAGATAGTCCCATTCATCTCGTGGCTGGGGGCGTGCCCCCGGCACTCCGGATCCACGACCGTCGAGCGCCGGCGGCATGCCGCCGGCCCCGGTGATCGGAATCGGCAGGACTGTAGGCGACTCTTGCTCGATGACGTCAGCCATCGCATTGAGCATGTTCAAGAGCACATCGCGGGTGGCCTCGTGCGTGCAGGTGTCGAAGTCGTTGGCGTCGGGAATGACCAGATCCCCCTCCATCTCCCAAACCTTGACCACCGCCTTGCCGGGAATGATGCTCATCCTGTCTCCCACCAGGTCCGGAACGAGGTTTTCGCAGCCGGGTGGCGGATCGATCATGATGAGTGAGTCGATCATGCGCTGGCGCGTGGCCAGGGCCTTGGCGAGGTGCTTCGTGCCGACCGCGCCGCAACCATGGGTCACGATCACGATGCGCTGGGCTTGCGATTCGGGAGGGATCTTCTTCATCCAGTCGGCGAGCGTCTGCACATTCCAGGCCCAACCGTAATAGGTCGAGGGGAAACCGGCCTCGCGGATGTAGTTATGTAAGTCCTGGAAATGGCCGCTGTCGGTTGGGTCGAATCCGTTGAGGAAAACGACATGGACCTTGGCCCGGGATTGAATGCTTCCCTGACGGTCCGCATCCAGCTGGTTGCGCGACAATTCTTGAGGGAATTTGGCGGGGATCTGACAACCGGGAAGGGCGGCCAGGCCAAGAGCCCCCAGGGTCGCCCATTTCCTCAATGAAAATCGCCTGCCCATGGTGAATTTTCCCTCAGAAGGTCCACTTGGTCCCTCTGGGGATTCTCATCGGCATTTGACGCTTGTGCGGGTTAGCGAAACCTTACGAGCCTCGCTGATCATTTGACTACTACAGGTTTGTGCTGAAGCGCCGATTGGCATTCGAACTGGCACAGGGCCAGCGCCTCCTTGGCCAGCGACGCGTCGAGTTCCGGCGGGCAGACCCCCTTGCGCACGCCGTTGACTGCCGCCTGAATCTCAAGGGTGAAGGCTTCAACCGGCCCCGCGGGCCCCCTGAGTGCGGGCTGAACCGATTTGCCA
The DNA here is from genome assembly GCA_965226945.1 of Gemmataceae bacterium. Lineage (GTDB taxonomy): Bacteria > Planctomycetota > Planctomycetia > Gemmatales > Gemmataceae > SYLG01. Next base: position 7,989,853 of record OZ245717.1, read on the forward strand.
TCCTTGGTGAAAACCGTCAGCGGAATGCCGGCCGAAGAGTAAGCCACGGTCGCCTTTTCGAACTGCAGGTCAAATCCATGCTGGAAGGGCCGGCCAGGCATGGCGATGGCGCCGGAAACGGCGCTGATGGCGGGTCCATTGTCGCCGTAGATGTAGTTGGTGCTCACGTATTCGACAATGTCTTGATTATTGGCGATGCCGATCGAACTGAGGCGACCGGGCATTCCCGCAAGCAGGCCCAAAAAATGGGTGTCGTGAATGTGAAGGTCAATCACGGGCCCGCCGGTTTTTTCGGCGTTGCCGATATCGGCAGACCAGTCGGGCCGAGAGATCAAGCGTTCGAGGCGGCCAGCGACCAGGCGGCCGTAAGTTCCCTTGCGCACCAATTCGAGGAGAAACGCGAATTCGGCGAAGAAGGGGAGCACATGGGCGACCATGAGCAGCTTGCCTGACTTTTGGGAGGCTTCGATCATCTTGTCCGCCTCCCTGGGGGAGAGGGCGATCGCTTTTTCCACGAGGACATGTTTGCCCGCCTTGAGAGCGGCGATGGCCATGGGGGCATGGCGATCGGTGGGGGTGCAAATGTCGATCAGATCGATTTTGGGATCGGCGAGCATGGCGTCGAAATCGTCATAGGCTGCGACGCCCTTGAGGTCCATGATTTCACCGGGAGGGCCAAAATTGCCCTGAATTCCGCGCCAGTCGCCAGAAAGCTTCTTGGGATCGCGCGTATGGATCGCGGCGACCTTGGCCCCCTTGAGGGCGCGCGACGCGAGGAAGTGAATCATGCCCATAAAACCGACGCCAGCCAACCCGATCCGGATCATTGCGTATTTCCCTAGTTTTCCAGTGGTTTCAGCGTTTCGCGGCTATTGCAAATCCCACGATTTTGGTCGCTTTTCAAGCATTCTTTGCGCTGTTCCTTGCGCCTTGTTCGCGGGAAATCCTACCGGCGAAACAAGCCCGATTGCTCTGGTTTACCGCCCGCAAACCGAACTCCAAGGTGCCTGAGGAGCATATTGAAGGCGCGAGGGCCGAAACTGGTGATTTGTAGGAGGCTTGGCGGCGCGACCACTAGGATTCCCAAGGCCAAGAAATCGCTGATAGCTCGCAGCACACCCCGAAACTTGCATTGAGAGGCGCTATGGCAACTCGCGTCTGCACCGTGTGGCGACGCTGTTCGGCGAAAGCCGCTGCCCCCGAAGCAATTCGCTCTTGTCATCGAATCGAACGGGTGTTTTGCTCGTCCTGGATGAGTCCAAGTTGCTTTCTATTTCACAGAAAGCAGATCCAAATATGTTTCAAAGCGGGGCTCGCGCCTCCTTGGTCCAACGGGTCAACCGCCGCGCGGTCCAAGAAATCACCGCGGCGCTGGAAGCACCAATGGCAGGGGCTGGGAAAGCCACTTTCGACCTGGCGTCCGTGAAACCACTTATACCCTTCCTCGTTTGATTTCTGTCCAGACGAGCCTGCGGATCGGGCCTGAGAACGGTCCATTCTCATTAAGACTCCCTTTCCTAAGATTTGTCTCATTTTGGGAACTGCTGCCCTGGTTTCTCTCCATTTGTCTCGTTTTGGTTGAATCTGGGCAATTCAAGAAGACTAAGTAGAAAAAAACGTCCATTCTGCGGGGCGCGATCGGATCATTTTCGCTTTGGCACGCCCCTTGCATTACGACACCGCAACGCCAGTCCAGTTACGAGCTAGGCAACGAATCGGGTTGTCCAACGCACAAGGAGTCAAACATGTCTGGAAAATGGAATCCCCTGAATCTCTTGAAGAATGCCGTTAACAAAGGACGCGTGTCGAATTCGGCATCCACTTCGAAGGTTCGGTTGTCGCTGGATTCCCTCGAATCCCGCTTGGTTCCCACCACGATTGTCCGGACTTCGGCTCCCGTGTTTTACAACGACCTGACTCCACCGGCCCACGCGACCGCACTGACGAGCAACTACGTTTCCTACCAGATCACCAATAACGACGGCGTCGACTACGGCGACATCTGGGTTTCGGTTGGAGATTTTAAGGCCGCTAGCGGCGCCGTCGCAGTGAACGCAGGAACGAATGCTCCGACCCAAATCGACCTGGGATCGCTGGCCAAAGGTCAAACGAAAACGGCTTTCTTCTACCTAAGTTCCACTGACGACGACATCACGGCGACTCAGACCCACACGGTCTCCGTATTCAACGGAACTCCGGCTTCAGGTTCCAAAATCGCCAATCAGAACTTCTCGTTTGCCCAGACCCCCAACGGCAACGGTACCGACGACGCCGTTCAAAACACCATCCAGGCCAACGCCAACAAGGTCAACTCGATTTCCCTGAGCAATCCAAGCGTGACCGTTGGATCCACCTTCACGGTGACCGTTAAAGGGGAAACAGGAACGATTGGAGCCGGAAAGGTTCTGGCGTTCACTCCGGCATCCTATTCCAACTGGCGCGCCGACCTCTATCAGTTGACCAACACCTCGATCGTTTTTTCTGGGGGCAACACCGGGACGTTTAACAATGTCCTGTCGATCCCTTCGGCCTCCTTGAGCTCCACCGCCAATACCAGCTACACCGCTACCTATACCTTCAAAGCCATGGGGGCGACGAGCGGCGTCACCTTCAGTCCCATCGCCTACATCAGCAGCGGGCAAAACGTCAAGCACACCAAGCTGGGATCGGAAAAAACCGCCCCCGCCGTCAAGGATGTGCCCGTCTTGGTAAGCGCGGCAAAAACCACCTTCACTTACGGCAGCCAGGGAAATTATCAGGTTCAGATCGCCACCAGTTCCTTGCCGGTTACTTACACCATCTCCACGGGAAAGCTTCCCGCAGGAGTTACGCTGAATCCCTCCACCGGCTTGCTTTCCGGCACCCCCGCCGCGGGAACTCTGGGCACCTGGAATTTCCAAATTCTGGCATCCAACTCCTCCGGTTCGGCCACGCAAAACTTCAGCTTGACCGTGGTGAAGGCAAATTTGGTGATCACGGCCTCGGATCAGTCCAAGGTCTACGGCGCTAACTTCACCTTCGCCGGCATGGAGTTCACCACGACCGGCCTGGCAGCCGGCGACACCATCAAGTCGGTAAGCATCAGCAGTTCCGGTTCCCGCACGGTGAGCCCTGTCGGCTCCTACGGCATCAACATCTCCACAGCCGTGGTCTCCCACCTGGATCATTACAACATCACCTATGTCAAAGGCTCGATGGTGGTGACCAAGTCCAACCTGACCATTACCGCCAACAACGTCAGCAAGGTTTACGGCTCGTCCGTCACCCTGGCGAGCAACGGCTACACCGCGGTTGGGCTGCTCAACGGGGATAAGATCAACTCCTTGAAGCTGGCAAATAGCGGCACGGCAAAGACGGCCAACGTGGGCGACTATCCGATCGTGGCTTCCAGCGCTCAAGGAAGCGGCCTGGGCAACTACAACATCATCTATGTCGATGGAAACCTCAAAGTCACCCCGGCAGCCCTGACCATTACGGCCAACAGCCGGGTCAAAACTCAAGGGTCGGAAGTCGTCTTCCTTGGCACGGAATTCCAGGCGAGCGGCCTCAAGAACTCCGATACGGTCACATCGGTGAACCTGAAGAGTGATGGAGCGGCCGAAGCCGCCGCCCTGGGCGACTACGCGATCGTCCCCGCCGCCGCCATCGGCACCGGGCTTGCCAACTACACCGTGACCTACGCCAACGGCAACCTGAAGGTCGTGGCGGGCGATAACAGCCCGAAATCCGGAGCCTTCACCACCAACGGCAGCGGCAAGATTCAGATCGACTTCCGCTACGATGGCGGCGGCTATGTCGGCCAGATGGGGGTCTACAACACCGCGGGCATGTCCGCCTACACTCCCGGAACCGACGCCTACATCAAGGAAGTGGCTCGTAGGGTTCTCAGCAACTCGGGTGAAGGCTACCTGGTCATCAACGACTTCACCGATGCCGCCAAAAACTCCCAGAAGCTTTCCTTCGACGGAGCCTTCAACAGCGGGACCTATCGGGGAATCCAGGATTTCCAGATGGACAAGAAATCCGAATTCGCCTTCGTCCTCATCCCCAACGGCACCTTCTCGGAAGTGTACGCCAGCCCGGCGCTCGGCGGAGCGAAGCGGGCATTGTTCTCCTACACTCCGGCCAACCCCGCCGCGAATGTCCAGTTCTCCGACATCACCGGTAACGGCACGGTGTTCGGTTTTGAAGATCAACGACTGGACGGTCCGATCGAAGGCACGCCCCTAAGCGATCGCGATTACAACGACATCGTCTTCAAACTCATCGGAGCCAACGGATTCGCAACTTCCTTTGACTCGGTGGTCAACCCCGGTCGCAACATGAAAAACGACCCCGCCTATCCTCAGGTCATCAACTAACTCCAAAGAACAGGGCTCTTACGACATTCATTCCAGGGTCTCAGGTAAATGCCTGAGACCCTGGTTCATTTTCACGTTCATGTTGAGGATCAATTCTTAACCCAACTTCCGCAGTTACGGCAAAATCGGAGCGATTTTCGGGTGTTTTTTCGTCGCAAGTCCTTATCCGATGGGCCGAGCGTGGTTGAAATGGCGATGTAGTGCCAACCTTACGCCTTGTGTTTTCTCCGATGTCGCTCATCATGGGGCTCGGAGGCTCGGATGTATCTTCGCCATTCGACGATCACCAAAAACGGCAAGACGCGCACCTACTGGCGTTTGGTGCGCTCGGTCCGTTTCGGCAAGAAGGTCCGGCAAGAGACTGTCGCTCAGCTCGGCGAGCTCGACGCCAAGGGTCGCATCGCCGCGCGTCATCTTGCCGAATCCCTCGTCGGCCTCGAGCGGAAGCCGGGCCTCTTCGACGAGAATCTTCCCGATGAGCCGGTTACTGTCGTCCCAGGGAAGCTGCGGCTGGAGCGCGGCAGGCAGTTCGGCAACGTCTGGCTTGCCTGGAAGCTTTGGAACGCCCTTGAGCTTGACGCATTGATGGAGAAGCTGATTCCCCGAGGTCATGAAGACATTCCCTGGGGCGTGATGGCGACCGTTTTGGTGATCGCGCGGCTCTGTGAACCGTCGAGCGAATTGCACATCGCCGAGGACTGGTTCCGCCGCACGGCGCTAGGCGACTTGCTGGGCCTGTCGGAGGCCAAGGTCAACGACGATCGCCTCTATCGCGCGCTGGATCACCTCTTGCCCCATAAGGACGCGCTCGAGGTTCACCTCAAGGAACGCTTAGGAACCTTGTTCCAACTCGAATATGACCTTTTGCTCTACGACGTCACGAGCACCTACTTCGAAGGGCAGGCCAACGGCAATACTCTGGCCGCGCGGGGATACTCGCGCGACCATCGGTCGGACTGTAAACAGGTCTGCATTGGTCTCGTCGTAAGCCGCGATGGTTTTCCGCTGGGCTACGAGGTGTTCGCCGGCAATCGGCGCGACTCGACGACCTTGCGCGAGATCGTCCAGCGGATGGAAGCGCGTTACGGCCGGGAGGGCCGGATCTGGGCCGTTGACCGCGGAATGATCGACAAGGCCAATCTCAAATGGCTGAAGGAACGAGGCTCGCGTTACATCGTGGGTACGCCCAAGGGCGAGCTCAAGCGGTTCGAGCAAGAATTGCTCAAGGGAAGCTGGCACGAGATCCGCGAAGGCCTCGAGGTTCGTTGCGTTCACGACGGCGCTGACTCGGAAACGTTCATCCTCTGTCGTAGCGCCGACCGCGCAGCCAAGGAAACAGCGATGCGAGAGCGGTTCGAGCAACGCATCGAGCAAGGGCTGCAGGCTATCGTTCGCGGCTGTGAAAAACAACGTTGCGACCTCGGCGTGATCGAACGTCGCATTGGCCGACTCCTGGGCAAGAACAGCCGCGCCGCCCGTCTGTTCTCGGTTCAAGTTGGCCGCGATAAATCCGGACGCACCGCGGTGACCTGGTCGCGCAAGTCGGCCGCGCTGGAATCGGCGAAGCGGCGCGAAGGATGCTATCTGCTGCGAAGCAACGTCGCGGATTGGAAGGCCGAAGACCTCTGGAAAGCCTACATGCAGCTAACTGAAGCCGAGGCCGCGTTCCGGATCCAGAAGGACGAACTGCGGCTTCGGCCGGTGTGGCACCAGACGGCAGAGCGAGTGCAGGCGCACATCCTGGTATGCTTCCTCGCCTATGTCCTGCGCAAGACGCTGGAAGCGTGGTCGCAACGCGCCGGCCTGGGCCGAAGTATTCCGACGCTCATGGAAGAATTCACGCGAATCCAGAGCACCGATGTGATCCTCCCAACCACCAGCGGCCAGGCGGTGCGCCTCCGTTGCGTCGTGCGTCCCGATAAAGCCCAATCGATCCTGCTCCAGCGTCTGGGACTGACCCTGCCAGAACGGCTTCGCATCCCGAAAGGCGTCGCCTAAATGTAGTGCCAACTTTCGACCCCCGAATTCAAGAAACCCCGGGGTTTTCGCTATTCTTCGGTCGCTAACTGCGGAAGTCGGGTTAAGGATATCGTTTATCAAGTCTCATATTTCACAGATTCCAGCAAACCGGACCGTGTACGATGAGGCCGATGGCAGGCTTCGTATTCCGCATTGGAATCCTTCCGTTTCGCGCATCCCAGATATCATCCCTATTAGACCGAACTTGATGAAGCGAGTAAGCTCTTCTAGGTTGAAAACGCGGCACTTCCGTTTTTTCCTGGAATTTATCCAGCGTCGCAGTCTGGTCGTTTTAAGGCACAAAAAATGATTTGCTCTCTCCTTTTGCTGACGGTCGTGGTGGGGCAAGGCGACCAGATCAAAGATCTGCCCTCGACGCCCGATGAATTGATTGCCAGGCAGAAAGCGGCTTTTGAACGAATTCGGACATTTTCTGGCACTATGTCGATGGTACTTAAAAGCGTCAATGAACCGCCCATAGGCAGTCTCGATCAGAGTTTCTCGGGGGAATACTGGGTCGCCCCTGGAAAAAAAAGGACGACGACCAAGAACGCGGGCCAGCTCCATGATAGCGTGATCAAAGAGGGCAAAGAAGACACGGTTTCCTCCGCCCTGAAGGGCGATCAAAAGCGCCCGGCCGGAGCCACCCGTCGGGCCAAGAGCAATGATTATGGCACCCGCGGAGACCCCTATCGCCAAGGCCTCCTGGTTCTAACTCCACCAATGGACATTCGGCCGCTAACAATCAAGGAACTCGTCGAAAGAGCCACGATCGGCCAAACGATATCGCGGAAGACTGTTGATGGAAGAATGCTCGTCGCCATGACCTTGAAATTTCCGCCGAAAGCGGAGGACGATTCCGCCAAAAGCAATGCCCACGGGTTCACGATGGAGATTTACTTCGATCCTTCCGTCAACTACCTGGTCAGAAAAGCAACCTACGCGCAAAAAAATCAGGCGCCCTGGGTTGTGTACGAGGTTCAAGAGTTCAAGGAACTCAAGCCGGGTATTTTTTTCCCGGTCAGGGCGATTGCAACTCACTTCGATCATGGCACGGAAATCGATCATTTTGAATGTTCCATGACAAACATTCAAATTAATGAACCAATTCCTGACGAGATTTTTGAACTAACCTACCCTGAAGGCGAAACCATGCTCGATAGTCTGACCGGCACGAGCTATAAGATCAATGCGTTTGGCGATCCCATCACGGAACCGGTGGCCCATGCCGCTAACCCGCCTGCAATGAAGACACTAACCCTGGGCGAGAAAACCGACTCCTCGACCATGGAGGAACCGACCTCATGGTACTTTTACATCCTGCCACTGTCACTTTTGATCCTGGGCCTTGCCTTTGCCCTTCACTATTTCAGAAAGTGAAAAATCGGCACTTGATTTTGAAAGGGCAGCAGAATGCAGCCGGTCCGCCGATCTGGTTACACGATCGTGGAATTGCTGGTGGTGCTTGGCATCATTGGAATATTACTTGGGCTGCTCATTCCCGCGGTGGCAGTGGTTCGTGACCGAGCCCTCAGAGCAGGCTGCGCCAACAATTTGAGGCAAATCGGTCTCGCCTCGCATGCCTACCAAAGTTCTTTCGGTTGTTTTCCACCGCTTTCTCGCCCCAGCGCGGAAGGGCCGAAAAGTGGTCTTTTGGGATGGCAGGTCTTGATACTGCCGCAGCTTGAACAAGAGGCTCACTACCGGACGGCCATGGAAGCCAGTGCCTCGGAACCGGATGTCTTCAAAAATCCCCCGCATACCGGAAGCACGGCGATTGTTCCTACCTATGTTTGCTCAGCCGACGCACGCCTCCTTGCTCCTATACGAATTTCCCAAGGATTTTTGAGCGCGCTCACCTCCTATGTCGGAATTGCGGGAGCACCGGGGCATACGGGAATATTTGATGGTGATGGCACGAAGCTCTCGGAAATCCTGGACGGGCTGGGAAACACCATCATGGTCTCCGAGAGGCCGCCTCCCCAGGATGCAAGTGCCGGGCCATGGTATTTTGGGTTCGCCGGAATGGGCGGGAATGGTCCGAACATCACCATGGCCTTGTCTGAACCGCAAGCGCATCCTTTCCTGGATCCAGGAGGCTGCCGACCTGGCGGGTTTCCCCTGGGACCGGGAAGATTGGACAATCCCTGCGACCGATTCCATCTCTGGAGCTTGCACAAGGGCGGCGCCAATTTCCTGTTTTGTGATGGTGCCGTGAGATTCCTGCCTTACTCAGCCCATTCCATGATGGAGGCGCTGGCAAGCCGCGCCGGTCATGAAATCGTTGAGTTGCCTTAAAGGGGAGTTGCCGCCACCGCCCGACCGTCACGGATAGGATCCTGCTGAAGTGAACCACCGCACCAGGCCAGCTTGTGGGAAAATTCCGGTGCCGACCCAAGCTCGATTTGATTCATCGCGAATCTCGTCTCTCGGCCCGATGCTAGTTTGGCTTTTGCCAGCCCATGTTATTTCACTCCGGCCATTGTTAAAGGCCCCTCACCGCCTAAGAAACACTGATGGCCACTGGCGGCCAATTTTCTTAAGGGGTAGGTCACGTGCAAGGTCATCCGGATGTCATTGAGGGACTCAATCGCGCACTCACGATTGAACTCACGGCGATCAATCAATATTTCATCCAGGCGAGAATGTGCAAAAATTGGGGCTTTTTGAAGCTTGGCCAAAAGCACTACCAGGAGTCGATCGGCGAGATGAAGCATGCCGACAAGATCATCGAGCGGATTTTGTTCCTGGAAGGCGTGCCCGAGATCGCCCGTTATGACGTCATCCGCGTCGGTGCGGACGTCAAGGAGCAGTTCGAGAACGACCTGAAGCTTGAGCAATCGGGCGTAAACGCTTACAACGCGCTGGCGGAACTGGCAGTGCGGCTCAAGGACAACGGCACTCGCGAACTCGCGTCGCAGATCCTGGTCGAATCGGAAGAACATGTCGACTGGCTGGAGACCCAGCTCAATGTGATCAATACGATCGGCATTGAAAAGTATTTACAAAGCCAGCTCGGACACGAGGAAGGCGGCCACTAGGGCGAGGACCCCTTCGAAACGAAAAAGGCCGCCATTCCAATGAGAATGGCGGCCACGTTGTGGGCCAGTGGGTACGGTGGCTTGGGGGCTTGGCTTTTTGGTGAGCGTTTGAGATCAGGCGACGGCAAGTGCGGCAGGCATCGCAGGTGAAGTTGGAATCGCGGGCGCGGTAGGCATGCTGGATATGGCGGGAGAGTAGAGGCTCAAATACATCGAGAGCTTCTTGTGACAGGCGTTACAGCCGTCCCCCGCTCCCGTCTTCAGTCGAATTTCCTTGACGGTCTTGATTTCAAAACGAGTGATGGCGTGGATCACCTCGTCCTCGGTCACTCCCAGACATCGGCAAATCAGATCGCCGTGAGACCCGGAACAGGCATTCGGGCAGGAGCCACATTGCTTGGAACAGGAATTCATGGAAAGCCCTACAAGACTGAGACTCAATCTCAACAAGGGAATATTAGCCTGAAGCCGCCTTGGGGTCAATCCCCCACGAGCCAACTCACCCAAGGCGTTGGGACACTCTCATCGGATTGCTAATTTCTGATAACGACTGACATACGATTGTTCAAGCAGCAGACTGCGAGACCAACCACACGCTAACCTTTACACCAGAATGACTTACGAAGAATTTCCCCCTCGGCGCCTGGTCGAATAGCAGGTCTATCGCCCCAGTAGACGGCCACATTCAGGTGGTTTGCAATGTGTGCTGTTTCCGGGTGAATGATCAACGGTGACCCAAGCGACCTTCGCCAGATTGCTTTGCAAGTCGGTGCTCACTGGCATTGGTCCCAAAGGTCATGGATAACAATCTCAACTTGTGGAATCGGGCCACCAAGCGACCCCGATTGTCAAACAGCCCAATCCTTTGCCAGTCGGATTGGGCTGGCCCCCAAAATACCGCATGGGCGCAATGACCATGTATCAGGCTCGCATCACCTTCGGAACGGATCGCGGCTTGAAACTCGGCCGCGAAAGCCTTTGCGACCTCGCGGAAGGCTATCTGATCGATTTGCGCAAAAACGGGCAAACTTGTGGCGAGGATGGCATGCCGCGGCACCCTCCATGAAAAAGGCGACGTTTCATCGCTTTCATTTTCGCTGTAAGAAGTGCCGGCTCGTCTCCTACTGTTCCAACAGCGACAACGACGAAAGCCACGCGCGCATCGGGGAGTTCAGGGAACGAGATATCCGCTTAAAACGCGGTTCAGGCAAAAACCATCTTTTACGAACGAAAACGCCAAAACCCATCCGCAAGCGGATGGGTTTTGGGCAAAGAGTCAGGGAAATCTAGCGCGGACGCGTTTACTTGCCTTCAATTTGCAAGATCGCGCTCGAAACTGCCAGGCGCACTTCGGGATCGGGATCCCGCAGACTTTGACGCAGCTCGGGAAGGGTGGCAGCGGCATCGGCGCCGAAGCGACCGAGGGTCAGCGCACACTGGATACGGACCTTCGGGTTTCCATGAAGCAGATTCTTGGCCATCGTGGGCAGAAGCGGTTTTGCCGCCTTCCCGATCGTTTCGGTGGTGGTCATGATGGCGATGCGGAAATCGGCGTCCCCGCCGTGAATCAGATTCATCAGGGCAGGAACGGCTAACTCCCCCTGCGAACCGAAGCTGCGCAGGGCCACCGCGGCGGCGACGCGAACATCCAGATCGTCCGCCTTGAGTCGTTCAACCAGGGCAGGGATGCAAATATCGGGGTGTGCGGCGATATGGCCCAGGCTGCGCACCGCAACCCAACGGACAAATTGATCAGGATCGTTTGCGGCCACCTGGGCCGTCAATGTGGCCGTTTCCCGGCTGATGGTGGTGATTCCCGAGAAGCGCCAGTCGGGCTGACCGCCTACGAATTCGTAGGCTTGAGCCGAAGACTTGCGAACGGCCGGTTCCGGATCGGACAAACCCGAAAGCACCAGCCGGGCCACCTCGTTGGTTTCAGGCGAAGGGGGCAGGGGATCGACCTTGAGGGATTCGGGGCGCTTGCGCTTGAGCGCATCGGAAATGCCATACTCGACCGCCCACAATTTCCGCCGGATGACGACGCAGTCTTCAATGATGTCCAGGCACTCGAGCCTTCCATGGAGATCGGCCTCTTTTTTCACGGCATGCCGCGCCAGACTTGGGCACGATTTTTGAATGGCGAGGATGACCGGTTCGAGTTGCTTGATTTCCTCCTGCAGGATGACGATCCTTTCCTGCACCAGGTCGGCTGCCTCGCGCGTGAGCGATTCGGCCTCGCGCACCGGAATGAGGAAATCGATGTCCATGAAAATATCGGCAAAGGCCTGGATCGCCTCGATGCTCTGATCGCGGACTTTGAGGTCCTGGTCGGAAAGGGCCTTGGCGGCGATCGGAATGAGCACGGTGGCCACATTCAAAAACTCGCGCTTGACCTCCACCAGCTTTTCGTCCTGGCTGGAGGCGGCGGCGACCATCAGAACATTGACGACCTGGGAGCGCACCTTGAGAGCTTCCGCCGCGTGTCGGCGGCTCATCACGGGTGTCGAGTTTTTCGGATCGATCAGGTCTTCCACCATTTTGCCGAACGACTTCGGTTCCGATTCGATTTTCGCCAGGGCCAACAGGCAGGACCGCTGACTGACGCCGGATTTTTTCGCCGGGCCTGCCAGGTCTTCTTGCAAGTCGGCAAGGGTACGCCGGATGATTTTGGCGCGCGGAAGCATCCGGTCCGTGGTCGAGATTTCGCCGATGATGCCAAACCCTGCAGAGTCGCCAATCTGCTTGGCAACCGCCCGCTGCAGGTGTTCGTCGTTGCCTCTGAGAATTTCCTTGTAGGATTTTTTCAGCTTTTCCAGCAGGACCTTTCTGACTTCCTCGTTGGTGGCCATCAGCTTTTCGGATTCGACCGCCGGCCGCTGCCATTCCGCCAGCAGCATGATCTGGTTGAGGTCGCCGACCGAATTGGTCGATTTGAGGATCTCGAGCAATTTTTCGCCGCGCATCGGATCTTCGCGACTGATAAACACACGGTTGAACCGCGTGGCCGCATCGGGAGGAAGCGACTGGGCCCAGACCGCGGCCCCTCCGGTCGACAAATAGGCGGGGACCAACAAGCTGGCCCAGAAATGCGCGAAGCGAACGCGATGGCGATTCATAAACACCGTCCCCCGGATGTGGCTGCTGCAATCATTCCAGATGGAAAGGAGCCAGGCAAATCAAAGGGAGGAATTGAGCGTGTCAATCATTCGCGAAATGACGGTTGCGCAGGCCTCACCACCCCCTGATCAAGAGAAATCCGACAACCAAAGCTGAAGCCAATACCGCAAAGATCACCGCTGCGAAAAACCGCAATTTCCAGGAACTAGGCTTTCGCAGGAAAGGCTCAGGTATTTCCACGGCTTGAGACCCGGAATCTTCCATTTCCTGGGCGCGATCGATCGCTTCGAAATAGTCGGAGAGTTCCTTGGCGGGTTTCTCAAGAGAGGGACTCGATCCGGTATTCTTCGAGTGGGATTTTCCGAATAAACGGTCCGGATCGATCTCAAGGATCCCCGATGATCCAGGAATTCTCTTGGGCTTCATGGCAGATGGTTTCGCCGCGCTCGGCGTGCCGATAGCAGGAGTTGAGGTGCCCGAGGGGTCGGGCCGCGGCGCTGCCGGTGACGGCATGACGTCCGCGCCTGAAGCGGGAACCGCCTTCTCGGCGTAAGGGGCCGCCTTCTCGGCGTAAGGGGCGGGAACCGCCTTCCCGGTATAAGGCGCTGCGACCATTTCCGGATGCGTTGCCGTGGATCCCGATGGGGGTCCATCCGGAATATCGCCGGGAACCCTGGTTTTCGAGCCGCAAACCGGGCATTCGGTGTCCTGTCCAGACTTGCGCCGAGCTACGCTCAGAAGTTTCCGGCAGGTCTGGCATCGAAACTGAATTGGCATGATCTAGACCAATGGAGTTGTCCGGAGAGGGAAATTGTCATCATACCGAATCGGAAATCGAACATTCCCCCACTTTCCGGGAGATATGATTGGGCAAGGAAGTATTGGGCCAAAATCCAGAATTTGTCGAGTCTTCCGTAAAGTTGGCCAGCTTTTAAGGAAAACCCCGATGAAAGAGCCCGTGTGGAAGATCCTCCCCAAAGCCGCCATGATCGGAGCGATTTGGGTTCTGGTCGGTTCGGTTTGCTTCGCCGACGTGGTCATTTTGAAAGATGGCCATGTCCTTGAGGGCAAATTAAGAAGAGAAGTCTTCCTGGAATTTGACCAGCTTTCCAAAGAGAGCTTTTCCATCCCCAAGGGATTTTACAAGATCGAGGACGCCGCCCGCACCGTGGTCTTCGGACAATCACTGGTGCGCTCCCTCGAGCAGAAAAACCCTCCCTTCGAAGAATTCTACAGCAGCCCTCGCTCAGTCTACATTCCCCAACCCAAGCCCATTAAGGCGGTCATGGGGATGAAAGATATCGGCAAATGGACCACCAAGTGGGACCGCAAGGTCGAAGTCTTTACGCCGAACGGCATTGCGAACATCAATCAGCATTTATCGTACATCGGGTCCCGAAGCGTCCGGATGGATTCGACTCTGTATTACCCCTGGAACGTCCATTACCTGACGAGCGAACTCGACAAAAAGATGATCGACGACCTGATCGCCGCCCATCCCGAGTTTCAAAAGAAGGTCACCAAGGGTTCGGCCGAGAGCTTTGCGCAGAGCGTAAAACACACGCAGTTTCTTTTTCAGGCCGGGCGGCTGGAAGATGCGATCAAGAAGGTGAACGATTGTCTTTCCGAGTTCGAAGCCAACAAGGAATATTCCGAGAAGCTCGAGGAGATTCGCAAAAAGGCTTTTGAGCAGATCCAGAGTGTGAAGATCCGCCAAGCCAAGGCCCTCGTGGCGGACGGCTACTACGAGGCCACCGTAAGCCTCCTCGGTAGCGTGGTCGAAAACCAATGCGCCCAGGCCGATTTGCTCGACCTGCGCGGCGCCAAGGCAAAATCGGAAAAAGAGCTCGATACCTTCCGCGAAATCAAGGCCGCGCTCGCCGAAGTGGGCGAGGAGTTAACCGGCTCGAACCTGCTGATCGACAAAAAAATGCTGGAGAAATTCACCCGTGAGGTCACGGCCTTTGACAACCAAAAAATGGAACCTTTTTTAAGCCAGTTCAAACAGTGGAAAAAACAGGAAAAACCCAAGGACGACGGCAAACCGGAAAAACTGGCCGCGCTCGCACTCACCGGCTGGTCCCTTGGACAGGCCGCCGCCGACCCCAACATCAAATCGGCGAAACGAATCCATGAGCTGCGCGAGCAGCTCAAAGCGACCATGGTCGATATGGCGATCAACCGCAAAAGCACCGAATTGCGGGAACTGCAAAAGAAATTTCCCGAGCAGTCGACCGTGGATGATCTGACCATTCTCCTATCGTCTCTGGGGCCGATCAGTCCGGACCCGGCGCCGCCTCTGTTTCCCGAGTCCCCCACGTTGCGAACCTTCCCGGGAACCTTCGGGTTTCCCGCGGGTAGTTATCTGGTCCAGGTTCCTCAGCAATACGACCCGGCCAAGGCGGCGCCCGTCATTATCGTGTTGAAGGCAATCAGCGAAAAGGCGGCCGATGCCATGATCCGGTGGCGTGAAGAGGCCAACCGCGAGGGGTATATCGTTGCCGTTCCTGAATGGACCGAAGCGGCCACTCCCAACAAGTACGCCTACTCGGTGAAGGAACACGACAATCTATTGGCCTGCCTGCGAGATTTGCGCGCGCGCTATCGGGTCGATTCGGATCGAGTGTTTCTCGTCGGAAACCTGGAAGGGGCGCAAATGGCCTTTGATGCCGGTCTATCTCATCCCGACCTGTTTGCCGGCGTGGTACCGATATCGGGTGCTCCCGTCCTCTATTCGGATAAATACTGGCGCAATGGGGTCTACTTGCCCTTTTATGTGGTCACCGGGGACCTCTCCCCCATGCATGACGCCGTAAATACGCTGTTCACCAACTGGGCGACAAAAGGTTACAACGCGATTTGGGTGCAATACAAGGGGCGCGGGCTCGATTGGTTTCACGGAGAAATTCCGCTCATCGTGAAGTGGATGAAGGAAAAACGCCGCGTCTTTCCGCTACGGGCGCTCGGAGCCGATGGCAACGGAGGCGTCTTTGGCAACGAATTCCGCACGATGAGGTCCACCGATAACCAGTTCTACTGGCTCGAAGCGCTCGATATCAACCCGCGCAACTTGGCGTCTCCCCCCCCCGATTGGGACGGAAGAGTCAGCCCGGCCACGCTCTTTGCCAAGGTGGAGCCTGAGAAAAACGAAGTCACGATCAAAACCAGCGGCATCAACAAATTGAATTTTCTAATTCATCGCAACTCGAAAGGCGACTGCTGCGTGAATCTGGATAAACCGGTCACGATCCGCTGGAACCTGAACCAACTCTTCCGCAACCAGAAGATCAAGATTGACATGGAAATGATGCTTGAAGATCAGGCACGCTGGCAGGACCAGCAAAAACTCCTCCTTGGACGACTCGAACTATCACGCTAATCGCCAAAAAGCCAGGAGGCGGTGCTATGCACCTCCTCCTGGCTTTTTGCTTTTCGTAAGCAGCAGCAAGCGTTATGAGCGCTGAAAGAATCCCTCCAAGAGCTTCAGGCTCAGGCGGGCAATCGCGTCACGGAGATGATTTTCACATCGGAGAGCGGCACATCGCCGTGCCCGCTTTTGGTGCCGGTCGGAACCTTTTCGATTTTGGCCAGAACCTCGTGGCCATCAAGGACTTTGCCAAAGACGCAATATCCCACGCCGTCTTGAGCGTTGGCCCGGTCCAGAAAATCGTTGTCCCGGGCATTGATGAAAAACTGGGCCGTCGCACTGTTCGGTTGAGGGGTCCTGGCCATGGCGAGACTCCCTTTCACATTTTTGAGTCCATTGCTTGATTCGTTGACGATTTGACCCTTGGTCTTTTTCTGCTGCATTCCCGGTTCGAATCCCCCGCCCTGAATCATGAAATTGGGGATGACGCGATGGAAAATGGTGCCGTCGAAAAACTTGTCGTCGACATATTGCAGGAAGTTGGCCACCGTGACCGGCGCCAATTCATCTTCGAGCTCGATCGTCAGGGGGCCATGAGAGGTTTCCATTTTCACTTTGGTTTTTGCCATTGCAACAGCTCCGTGGGGAGAAAGAGAAATAGAAAATAAAAGCAAAAGAGAAGCAAAAGGAGAAAAAAGACAAAGGGGCGAGGGTCTTACCGCCGCCCCTTGCTCATTAATTAAGCAAAAATCGAAACCCGCCGGCCTGATTATTGGTCCAATCTCTTGGCCGATTTGATCGTAATATCTTCCGTCGGGACGTCTCTCGCACCGGTGCGAGCTTTGCGAATCCGGTCCACCACATCCATCCCGTCCACGACTTTTCCAAAGACACAGTAGCCAAATCCATCCCCCGCAAGAGCCTTATCCAGCCGGTCATTGTTGACCACATTGATGAAAAACTGGGCTGTTGCGGAATTGGGATCGGATGTTCTGGCCATGGCGATCGTGCCACGAGTATTGGAAAGTTTGTTCGACGATTCGTTGGCAATGGGTTCCCGCGTGCGCTTTTCGATCTTGGAGGCAGTCATGCCGCCGCCCTGAATCATGAAGCCATCGATGACGCGGTGGAAAATCGTTCCATCGTAGTGTTTGTCTTCTACATATCGCAGGAAATTCTTGACGGTGATCGGCGCCTTGTCGGCGTAAAGTTCAATCGTGATATTTCCCTTGGTGGTTTCCAGCAACACCTTGGGGTTATCCTGTTTTTTGGTTTCATCCTGGCTCAAAACCGGGCTGGCGAACGCGAGTCCCGCCACCAATGCAAACATCGGATTCTTCAACATGGTTACCGCCTTGACCAATGAGTTAGGTAGAGAAGATCCAAGGATTTCACCCACCGAGTCCATGGTAGAGGAAGATTCGGGCGCTGGCGAAGGTCAGAGAGGGACAAATTTCCTCCTCGCGGTCCTAAAATGAATCGGCAAAGGGGATTTCACCATCCCTAGCAAGGAAAATACGGATGATTCAGCTTCCCACGATCGGTTCGGACACCCCGCAAAATGCGCATCCCGCCAAACGCCTGCCCCCCTGGATGCGCAAAAAACTGCCCACCGGCAACGAGAATTTTTTCACGCAAAAGCTGATCGAAGACCTCAAGCTGGAAACGGTCTGCGACAACGCCAAGTGCCCCAATCGGGCCGATTGCTATAGCCGCCGCACCGCGACGTTCATGGTGCTGGGGAATGTCTGCACGAGGCCCTGCGGATTTTGCTCGGTGCAAAAGGGAATCCCGCAATCGGTCGAAGCAGACGAGCCGGCGCGCGTTGCCGAAGCGGCCGCGCGCCTGGGCTTGCGCCATGTGGTGATCACCGCCGTGACGCGGGATGACTTGCCCGACGGCGGCGCCGAGCATTTCCGCCAATGCATTGTCGCCGTGCGCGAACGCACCGGCGCGGCGGTCGAAGTGTTGACCTCCGATTTCCTTGGCGATTATGCCAGTGTGGAAATCGTTCTTTCCGCCAAACCGGAAGTGTTTAACCACAATTTGGAAACGGTTCCCCGCCTGTTTCGCCGTGTGCGCGGCCGCACCGCCAAATACGAACATTCCCTGGGCGTACTCGACTATTCGAAGAAACATCACCCTGAAATCGCCACGAAAACGGGGCTGATGCTCGGACTGGGCGAAACCGCCGAAGAGCTTTTCGACGTCTTTGGCGATTTGCGCGCCATCGGCTGCGATACCCTGACGCTTGGCCAGTACCTGGCTCCCACGCTCAAGCACATTCCGGTGGAGCGCTATGTCCCGCCCGCGGAGTTCGATGAGCTCGCAGCCATGGCGCGCACGCTTGGGTTTCGCCAGGTGGTCGCGGGGCCTTTTGTCCGCTCTTCCTACCACGCCGATGAGATGGTGCCGGTTTGAGCAAGGCATCCCAGTCGCAAGGCAGCGGGCACTTCATCTCCGTGGAAGGGGTCGATGGGGCGGGGAAAACCACGCAGATCGACTGGTTGCAAAGGGCCTTGCAAGATCGAGGATTTGCGGTGTGCCGGGTGCGCGATCCTGGCGGAACGGCTTTGGGAGATCAGTTGCGACATTTCCTCCTGGACCGTCCCTTCGGCATCGGCCTCGCAGGGGAAGCACTCCTTTTCCTCGCCAGCCGGGCCCAACTCGTCGAGGAGCAGATCGGCCCGGCGCTCAAGAGAGGGAAAGTCGTGCTGACCGACCGCTTCACGCTGTCGACCGTGGCTTATCAGGGCCATGCCGGCGGGATCGCGCCGGATCTTTTGTGGCAAGCCGGTGCGCTCGCGACGGGGGGCATCGAGCCGGGTCTTTGCTTTTTGCTCGATCTGGACCCACAGGAGGCGGCACAGCGCAAAAAGGGGCCGGCCGACCATGTGGAAAAACGTTCGCGCGATTTTCACAACAAGGTTCGCGACGGATTTCGCAAGGAAGCGGACAACCCGGCGCGCAACATCCAGTTGCTCGACGCACGGCAAGAACCCCAACTCCTTCATGGCGAGATCCTTTCCCGGGTCTTGCAGTGGATCGCGCAGGCAAACGGCGCAAAATTACCCTCAACTTCCGAGGGAACCCCAACGCATGGGTGATCTCTATCAATGGGCGTTTGAGGGCAGAGCATAGTGAACTGGCAGGGCCTGGAAGGGCACGCCCAGCAGAAACTGGGGATGGAGAGAATCCTACGCTCTGGCCGTCTGGGGCAGGCCTATCTGCTGACCGGACCTGACGGCGTGGGCAAACGGCTCTTCGCCAAAAAGGTCGCCATGGCCTTGCTTTGCCTGGGCCTGGCAAAAAACCCCGCCGACGGTCCATGCGGCCAATGCGCTTCATGCCGATTGCAAGGCGGCGACAGCCACCCCGACTTACTTCAAACCAGGCGGCCCCCGGACAAGCAGGAATTCCCGATCCAGGTCATGAAGGAGTTTTGCGATCTTTTCTATCTGAAGCCAATGATTTCCGGCCGCAAGGTGGCGATCATCGATGACGCCGACGATCTGAACGTCGAATCGGGCAACTGCTTCTTGAAAACTCTGGAAGAGCCGCCGCCGGGGATGGTGGTTTTCCTGGTGGGAAATCGCATCGAGAAACAGCTTCCCACGGTCATATCGCGCTGCCAGCAAATCTCCTTTGGCCCCCTGGAGCCGGCCGTCCTCGCGAAATTGGCCGACCCCGAAACCTCGGCCGACCCCGCCTGGGACTTGGCCATGCTCCTTTCGGAAGGAAGCATGAACCAGGCTCAAGCGTTTACCGACGCGGCGCTTTGGGAACTGGTTCATCGCACCGGCAAGTGGGTGGCCAGGGAAACGAAGCACGAAGCGAGTCTGGGGAAAGATTTGCAAGAATGGATCGAAACCGCCGGCAAGGATGGTGTCGACCAGCGCCCCAAGGCCTTGACCTACCTCAAGGCCTGTTCCTTGGTGCTGACCCGGGCGCTGAACCCGTCGGGCAAGGAAGGGCTACTGGCAACGCGCTTCCCCTTCCTGCGCCGCTTGAGCGCCGCGGCCGACTCGGTAACCTTGATCAAAATCCTGGAGCGATTGGGCCGGGCAGGGGAGATGGTGGAGCGCAGAATCCCCCTCGCACTGGGAATGGCCTGGCTTGTCGAAGAAATGCATCAGGTGATGGAAGGGAAAGCGTAACCGCGCCTTTCTCGATTCTTAACCGGCCTTTGACGACTTGACCTCGTTGCATCCGGCTCAAGCGGGAACTCATTTTTTCCCGTAATAGCAGGCAAAAACACTATTGCGATGCAAAATGTCGTATTGAGCAAACCCGCAGGATCTCAGTAATTCGATCTGGAAAGGCAACGACCGCGGCGAATCTTCCTTGTCGATGTAGGCGAAAACCTTGGCGGCATAATCGATCCCTCCCAACCCGATCAGGTAATCCTTGTAGCGCTGCCACATAATCTCCTTGACCGCCGTTTCGGCGAAGCAAACCAGATCGGAAACGAAAAGACAGCCCCCGGGGCGAAGCCACCGGTAAAGGGCGGCAAACACCCTTTTCCAATCGGCATCATCGCGCAGGTGATGAAGCACGGCTCCCGCCAAAATGCAGTCGAATGAGTTTTCAGGAAAGTCGAGATCGCGTAGGTCTTTTTGGTGGACCGTGACCATCGAGGCCCCCGCGCCGGCGATTCTTTGCTCGGCTCGTGCCAGCATCGGCTGGCTCAGGTCGACCAGGTGACAGTCGAGCAAGCTCTGCTCGCGCAAGAGCCGCAACGTGAAATTGCCGGCACCGCATCCCAGGTCGAGGATCCGACTCTCAGGCTTCAAAAACGAGCGAGCGACACCTGCCACCAGATCGAGAACCAGCGGGGCGTCCATGGTCGCTTGCTGACCCGTTTCCAGTCGGCTGAAACGTTCGACGTCCTGATCGAACCGTTCGCGAATTTCCTCGATCGTCGATTTTTCATGCAGCGGCGTTTTCATAGGTGGTGATTCCCTTGCCGTGGTTGTTTGGCAGAATGCGAATGTTAAACTCTGACTTAGTTACCGGTCATCGGTACCGCTTCCGAGGGACACGGCACGTGAGACGGGGCGGTTCGCCCCGCGCATCGGATTCTGGAAATTCCCGGGAGCCGCCGATCGATTTCCGTCGTGCAGACGGGCGCCGCTCCATGAGCGGAAATGAAGAGGAAAACTAAGAAGAAAACAATTTGGGGCCACCCGGATCAGCCGGAGCATCGACACGAAAAGCCTGCGAGTCGGCAAGAGAGGGGCCATCGCCTTGGATCAGGTCCACCGCCATCTGCGCCGCGCGCGGCGAAAACTGCAAGCCCCAGCGAAAATGTCCGGCATTGATGAAGGCGTTTTGAAAGCCGGGCATCGGGCCGATAAAAGGAATGCCGCGCACGGCAAAAGGACGCAATCCGGCCCAACTGCGAATCGGTTCGAGATCTTTCCAATCAGGCAAGAGCTGGCCCAAAAAATCGCGAAGCGACTGAATTCCCTCTTCGGATGTCGTCGCGTCGAAACCGACCGCCTCCTCCGTCGATCCGACCAACACGAGGCCATCGCCGCGCGGCACCAGGTATTGCTTCCCCTGCTCCAGGATCGGCCAGGCCATCGATTCCGGGATAAGCACTTGAATCATCTGCCCGCGAATCGGTTCGATTTCGACAGGGAAATAGAATGGCTTCGCGCACAGGGTCGAGGTCCAGGCACCCATGGCAAAGAGGATCGATCCAAAATGGATAACCCGGCCGTCTTCGGTCACCAGTGAGACAACCCGATCGTCCTTGGTGTCAAACTGCGCGATGGGACTGCGCGACATGAGGCCGACATGATGTTGCACGCAAGCTTGAATGAGGGCGCGAATGTGGCGCGGATTGCGAATCTGGGCCATTTCGGGAAAATGAATTCCGCGCATGGCGTCGCCTGCCACACCGGCGATCATGCCGCCGATCGAGGCGCCATCGAGAAAGCGAAATTCCAAATTCTCTTGCCGCCAACCGGCCACTCGACGCGAATCGGGCTCATCGCCATGAGCTAACAGCTCCAGGCCGCCGCAAACACGGTAACCATTATCAATGCCGGTAAGGTCCAGAAGTTCTTGGTGGAGCTGGGGATGCAATCGGCTGCCCCAGGCGCGCAACTTGTCCATGGGACTCTGCGCCAAGTCGGGACAACCGGGTGGCACGATGCCGGCACCCGCCCAGGAGGCGGCCTTGCCCAGTTGGTCCTGATCGAGGAGGACGACCTTGAACCCGGAGCGTGCAAGGAACCAGGCCGACGTCAAGCCAATCGCTCCGCCGCCCACCACCACAACATCTGCAAAAACACCAGCCAAATGATCGCCTCCTCCCCTGATCTTAGTGGACCGCCGGGAATTGCCTAAAATGGAAGGGAATTCCTAACTTCTCTGGGCCTCGAATGGACGCGAAAACCCTTGTTCTCATTGGATTTGACCAGGTTCGTCAGTTTATCGCAAAGGAATGTGCCAGCACGATGGGCCGGGAGTTGGCCGAAGCGCTTGAGCCCTTTCGCGATTCCGGGGAATTGGGCCGCGAGCAAGCCCGCCTGGAGGAGATGAAATCGGGAATCAGCCGATCGCGCGCCCCGCAACTGGGCGATTTACGCGATGTTCGGCTGGCCCTCAGACGCGCGGCGATCGGATCGCAATTGACCATCGACGAACTGCTCGAGGTCGCCCGAGCCCTCGATTGCACCGGCCAGGTTTATCGCTGGAAGATGAATCTGGACAGCGACAGCATCCGCCTGATCGAGTTTTTGACTCCTCTTGAGGACCTGGGCGCCCATGCCAAGTCGATTCATGGCTGCATCGATTCTCGGGGCCATGTTCTGGACATGGCAAGCCAGGAACTGGCCCAGATCCGCCGTTCGATCCTCGAGGTCGACGAAAAGATCAAGACGATCATGAACCGGTTGCTCCGCGATCCGGAGATCCGCCGCATCTTGCGTTTTCAACAGGTGTCGGTCGTCGGCGACCACCAGGTACTCGCCGTTTCCGCCAATCACCGACACAAGGTGCAGGGCGTGCTGCATCGTTCGAGCTCTTCGGGCGACACCGTTTTCATTGAACCAGCCGCCATCGCCAACCTGGCAGCCGAACGAGCCTTATTGCGTGAGGAAGAAACGCGCGAAATCGGCCGCGTCCTGCGCAGGCTTTCGGCCGAGGTGTCGAAAATCTCTGGGCCGCTGGGCTATGCCCTGGGCCTGCTTGCCCGGCTTGACCTGTTGCTTGCCAAGGCGCGATTCGCCATGCAACTGGGAATGGTGCGCCCGCACATCAACAGCAGCGGACTGCTCATCCTCAAGGATGCCCGCCATCCGCTCATCGACTTGCAGTTGCGCCAGGCGGAAGGGACGGCCTATCCAGGGGATTCGTCCCGTTCGGAGATCGATCGCGCTGCCAGCGAAGTGGTGCCGATTTCGCTGCAACTGGGCAAGCCGCATCGATTGTTGATCATCACGGGGCCCAACACGGGCGGCAAGACCGCGACCTTGAAAACGGCCGGTCTTTTCTGCTGGATGGCGTTGTCGGGGTTGCAAATTCCAGCGCAAGAGGGTTCGACGATACCGTTCCTGGACGGGATCTACGCGGACATCGGCGAGGAGCAGAGCCTGGCGCAATCGCTGAGTAGTTTCAGTTCGCACATCGCCAGGATCGGCTGGATTTTGCCAAAGGTCGGCCCATCGACTTTGGTGTTGCTCGATGAACTGGGAACGGGGACGGACCCGGCGGAAGGCGCGGCCATGGGCCGGGCAATCTTGGACGAACTGTCAGAGCGCAGCGGCCTCGCCATCGTCAACACCCACCTGGGTGATTTGAAGCGCTATCCCAAAAAGAATCCGGCCGCGGCCAATGCGGCCATGGAGTTCAATCCCGAGACCCTGCTGCCGACGTTTCGGCTGATCATGGGCCGTTTCGGAAAGAGCAATGCCTTGAAAATCGCCAGGCGATTTCATCTGCCTGAATCGCTGATCAAGCGCGCGAAAAAGTACATGGGGTTACGCAAAAAGCGCAAGCGCGAGCGAACGATCGGAGCCAAGATCCAGGCGGCAAATCCAGGGATTGAGGCTGCGGCATTGAGCGAGGCCATTGCGCGGGAACGAGAAGAAGAAATCGCGGCGCACGAAAGAGAGAAGCAGCGAAGAAAAGAGGCCCAAGAACGGGCGATTCAGAAGGCGCGCGAAGAGTTGAAGCCAGGTGACTGGGTGGACATTCCCAAGTTTGGCCAGCCGGGCCAGGTGGTGCGTTTCGATGCGCGCAAGAAGATGCTGATGGTGCAGGTGGGACTGGGCCAGTGGGAGATCCCCTTGATGGCCGTCAACCCACGCGGAGTCGAGGGCAGCGTGAAGGAGAAATCGTAGGCGGCCAAGATCGCTATTGCTGCCGGGTGGAAATGATTCGTCGCGGCTCTTTACGATCTTGCAGATCGTTCTTACCCTTGCTTACGGTTTGCCTCTCATTTGCGCGCCTTGCACGTTAAACCAAAACTGCAGGATGATCCCGCCAACGAACACACCACAAAGCAAGTAATAAAGCACGGTAACCAATACAAGGTTACGCCCCTGTATATGCGGTGTCGCCTTCATAACCGAGCCATATTCCTCGGAGCAGACGAAAGCTCCCCTTTCCGAAAAAAGCAGATAGAGAAAATAGGCAGCAACCGGGGTCACGAAAGGGAATAGGAGCAAACCGGGAATTGCCAGGATGCCTGCGGTGATTCGCGCCCAATTTTGAAGTTTCCCAAGTCCGTGAGCGACGAAATAGCATGGCGCCGTCAAGGCGCCGCAAATCATGGCGAAGGGCAACGCCGATCCGCGGCCTTCGGTGAATTTCACCAGGAGGAGCACGCCGGCAAGCAAGAAAATCCAAACCATCGCGGAATAAAACTTCGCCAACTCCCGAATTGATTTTTCATGATCGATCGAGTTTTCGCGTATGCGTTCGAGTTCACCTTCGCCGAGAATGGTATCGTTGGCCAGGAATTCTTCCGGAGCGGCATAAGGATTGGAATCGGAATGGTTGGTGGGTGGTTCGGGCACGTTATGGTCCGTGATGTGTATGGGGCGACAGAGATTGGGACCTACCGTTGGGCCGGCGGATAAAGAATGTTGGCGGCGATGGCGATGAGGGCAATCACCATGAAAAACAGGAAAATGCCAACCAGGACCTTGATGATGGGTGAAGTCCGATAGCGAATTTCGGGAGTGGCCTCAATGACTTCCCGATATTCGGAAGTGCAAACATACGCTCCTTTCGGCGAGAGAAGAATGTATAGGATGATCGCAGCTACAAGCGTGCCCACGGGAATTCCAAGAAGCCCGGGAATCGTCAGGATCGCCGCGGTGATCCGGGCCCCGTTCGACAAGCGGCGCAAACTTTGTCCCAGAGTCAGAGCAATCGGCGCCGAAATCCCATATACGATGAGAAGAACCCAGGCAACCTCTTCCGTAACGACGATCCTGGAATCGGGATCGGGCCGCTCGGGTAAAGCCCGCGGCAACTCTCCCTTCACCAAAGCCGCGCCGAAAATTGCCGCCAGCATCAAGGCCAGTGTGCCACTGATAAGAAAAAACACTCCCACACCCTGGACCATCCCTTCGTGCGAGAGGTTTTCGTTACGAATCTCCTCCATCTCGCTGTCGCTGTGTTCCGATTGGGTGCCGGACTCCTCGTCGGAGAACGCATAAGGATTTCGATCGAAATCGTCGGGTGAATCGTTAGACATGAATGGGCCTGCGGCGAAGAATGGGATGTCCTTACTAGAGAAGTTAGGCTATTGCGATAAAATATAGAAACGCCGCATTTGTCGAGATTAGTTCTTGCTGAGTTTTTTGATCTGCCGCATGACTCTCCAGGCCATCCAAAAGGCCGTTAAGGAAAGGATCAGGCTCAGTCCCAGCACCAAGTCGCGCGGGTCCATGGTCTTTCGTGGCGCTTCCCGGTCGGGTGGGTCCACCGGACCTTCTTGCGGATTCTCCTTGGCCTGGCTCGCCGCGACTGGGGCGGCAACTCCGAGAAATGCCTTCGAAGGGATGCGCACATGGGCCAAGTGATCCTCGGCATGGACGTACAGATCGATGGTGCGATGGCTTTCCGGCAGGTCCACGACAAACCGGCCGGCCTTGTGTTTTGTTTCTCGCAAGAATTCGATCCCTTTTTCATCCTTGAGGATCAATTCTCCCGCCTCGATGTCGGGCCCCGTTTCGAAATAGGCGTCCACTTGCAGTCGATTTCCCGGCAGAACCTTCCAGTCGATTTGCAGTTTGTGCCAGGATTCCAGACCACTGGCCCAGCCGGCAGGCGCAGCCGCCAGCCACAGAAAGAGGAGCGATATCGTCATCGTCGCGCTGTTGGGTAGGCCGCAAGACGGTGCATCCGCCGCATCACTCGAGGGCAGGAGCGCCTCCGCTTCCTTGGCCGGAAATGGAGGAATGCCTGCCGCTGCCAAAAAGGGGAGTGCGCTTGCCAGGAAAATCCCCTCGGCGAGGGCCACCGGCAAGTGCAACGGAATCGAAGTGATGATCTGCCAGTCGAGCGTCACGACGCCGCCCCAGTGCAGTGCCAGCGCATGGAACAGCACGGCGATGCACACCGGAATGAAGCCGAGACAAAACCCAGCTACGGCCAACGCCGTCGGATGGCGATGGAGGCGTTTCACCACGGGCAAGACCAGCCACCAGGACAAACAGGCGGGAGCACCCATGACCAAGGTGTTGATGCCCGCGGTCGAAAACCCGCCATGCCCCATGCCCGCCTGCAAAAGCATCGCCACAAGGATGGCGAGGATCGCCCGATGGCCTAAAAACAGACCCATGATACCGGGCAGTAACAGATGAACACTAAAAAAGGGCAAGTGAAAAAGCGTGCCCAAAAAGAACACCGCGCTAAAGAGCCCAATGTGCGGAATCTCTTCGTCTTCGATTCCGCGGCTGGCGGCAAGGACCCAGAGAATCGCCCCGATCCAACCCAGGATCCACCAGGACGGGAGCAATACCTGATCCGGAATGTGCAAAGCCCAAAGAAGCGGCATGCTACTGCGCCTGATCGACGTAGAGCCAGAGAGTGTGCTTCTTGATCGGACCGGCGGCGGGAGGGAGCGAGCCGCTCGCAGGGACGTGGCCAACCTCGGCAGAAAGCGCCCACCACCCGGCCTTGGGCAAGGAGATCGCTAGTTCCCCATTGAGATCGGTTTTTCCAGTGAAGGTGATCAATGTGGACTTGGGCAAGGCCGCCGGAGGCGCCGAATTGAGGTGTTCGAATTCGAAGGGAACGTCCGCCATGCGGTGGATTCCGCTCAGTTCCCCCAAGCGGGCCCGGAATACCATTCCAGGAAGGATGCCGTAGGGCCGATTGAGGCAGGACCAGCCATCGACATTTTGGTCCCAGCCTTTTTCTTGCTGGACATGAACCCAGGTTTCGGCGATTTCTTGAGTCGCCGGTTCGTCTTTCTTTCCTGGTTTCGTTTTCCAGACAACGCGAACAAAGTAATCGCCGCGCACCTCAGGCGTAAACTCAAACTTCCACTGCGCGTAATTTTTCCCGCCCAATTCAAAGGTCGATTTTTTAGGAGTGACCTTGGTGGATTTCCTGTCCGGCGCCACCACCTGGATGCTCTCAGGTTCGGGGCAGTCCTCGAATTCATTTTCAAAAGGATGCCCATAGCGGATCGTGGCGCTGACCGGTTGGTTCAATTTCTTTTCGCCGACGTCCACGGTCAAGATCGGGAAATGAGCCAGGGCAGGGGCCACGGTTAGCAGTACTGCCAGCAGAATGGCACCAAGTTGGCACCAGGTGCGCCCCTGTAAATAACGAAGATTCATGACGGTACTCCCGCTTTTTTCGTGATTTCCTTAATTAACCCATGAAGTCCTTTTACGGTCCAATCGGAAAATTTCCGTAAGGAAACCGTGATTGTTTGCGTCCCGTCGCCCCCATCGATTTCACATCCCGGAAAGGCCGCCACCCATAAATGGCGCGGCAACAAACGTGTATCGCTCAAGCGCAACTCCAGGAATTCAGGGATCTTGGTTTTCGCCACGAGCCAATTCTTGGTCATCCCCGATAGCTTGAGCGTCATTGCCTCGCGATGATCCCATTTAAACTGGCCGCCTGGATCGTTTTTTTCCAGCGCATCGACCAGGCCGGCCAATAAGCCGCTCTCCCACAGTTTTTTCTTGCCCGGAGGAAACCCTTTTTCGCCCAAATGCCAGCCCCTTCCATCCTTTTTCCAGGGCATCAGGGTTTCCAGACTGGTCCCTTCCTTGCTAATCTGCTGCTGATAAGCCACGGCCGCTTTCACAACGAACTGACGAAACGCCGCCGTGGCGATTTCCGATTTGCGAAAGACCTGAATTGTGATCGCGTCCCAAGGCGTTCCCTTGACCGGCAGCACGCGCACCCTCGGTTCGCTGCCATACCGGGGTATCCCTTCGGTCTGATCCAGCGGCGGGATGCCCAGTTTTTTGTCCAGGTCCTTCGCATCAAAACTGTTTTTGGGCACTCGAAACACAAGACGCAGCAGCCAGCCCTGGCAAGTCATTGCGTGCAAAAACCAGGTGGAACCCTTGGGCGCTCCCGCTTCCACCACCGATCGATTGTTCCAGTCCCAGGGAGCAAATCCGGACAAGCCTTCAAACTGCTCTTCGAGCCAGAGCAAGGCCGGCCCCTCCCAGTGACAAGGCTTGCCATCGGGATCGAGCCGGTCCTCGCAATGCCATTTGCGCCCGTCCGTTTCCCAGGGGGCGCGAATGTCTGCGACTTCTCCTTCGCTGCCTTCCTCCAGATCGGTTTCATTGCCTGCATCGAGCGGGAAGCGTTCGACATGAACGAGCCGCATTTCATGCGGTGACGAGGCAATCACCGGCTTGAGCGCCTTGGCGGTATGAGTTGGGAGTTCGGGAACCGAATCAGGCTGGAGCTCGTCCCCCACGCCAATCCACTCTCCTGAGACAATCGCTTCGGGCGGCCCCTGCGCCACGAGCTTGCCCCCGGCGGGACCCGCCTCTGGACCCAGGTCGATCACCCAATCGGAAGATTTGATGACATCGAGATTGTGCTCGACCAAAATCACCGTGTTGCCGGCATCGCAAAGCCGCTGGAGCACCTCGATCAACTTGGCGACATCGCCAAAGTGCAGCCCGGTCGTCGGCTCGTCAAGCAGATAGAGGGTGCGGCCCGAAGCGGTTTTCGCCAATTCCGCCGCGAGCTTGACACGCTGAGCCTCGCCGCCGGAAAGCGTCGGCGCCGATTGCCCCAGGGTGATGTAGCCAAGGCCCACATCTTCGAGCGTTTGCAAAATCCGCTTCATGCGCGGGAACGCGGCAAATAGCTCGAGGGCTTCGGAAACCCGCATATTGAGGACATCGGCGAT
The DNA here is from genome assembly GCA_965226945.1 of Gemmataceae bacterium. Lineage (GTDB taxonomy): Bacteria > Planctomycetota > Planctomycetia > Gemmatales > Gemmataceae > SYLG01. The sequence goes on from OZ245717.1 coordinate 8,019,121, forward strand.
GTTTTTTCCCTTAAATGCAATTTCGAGCGTCTCCGGGGCGTAGCGTTTCCCCTTACACACTTCGCAACTGACCCAAATGTCGGGCAAGAAGTGCATTTCGATGCGGCGCTGGCCATTTCCCTCGCAAGCCTCGCAGCGCCCGCCCGGTTTGTTGAAGCTGAAACGCTTGGGTTGCCAGCCGCGGATTTTCGATCCCGGCAGGCGGGTGAAGAAATCACGGATATGATCGAAAAGGCCCGTAAAGGTCGCCGGATTCGATTGCGGCGAATTACCGATCGGATCCTGATCGATGTGGATCACTTTGTCCAGGTGCTCAAGGCCCAGGATCGTATCGACGCGGGCCACGGGCGCCTTGGAACGATGCAATTTGCGCAAGAGCGTGTTTTTGAGCACATCGTTGACCAGCGAGCTTTTGCCCGAGCCGCTCACCCCGGTCACGCTGATCATTCCACCAAGCGGAATGCGGATATCGAGATTGGCGAGGTTATTGTGCCTGGCCCCCTTGATCTCAAGGAAGTGAGCCGGCTGGATCGACCTTCCCTGAACTTCGAATCTGCGCGAAAGCGGTACCGCAATCGCCCTGGCACCGGATAGGAAAGCGCCCGTTGGCGAATCCTGGGAGCGGGCCAGTTGTGCGGGCGTGCCGCTTGCGACCACCTTGCCGCCGAAGTCTCCGGCGCCCGGACCGAAGTCCACCACCATATCTGCCGACTGGATGACGTCGCGATCGTGCTCCACCACCACCAGCGTATTGCCCAGATCCCGCAAGCGATCCAGCGCCTTGAGCAGCCGGAGATTATCGCGCGGGTGCAAGCCGATCGTCGGCTCGTCGAGCACATAGAGCACGCCGGTCAGACCGCTGCCGATCTGGCTGGCCAGTCGAATCCGCTGAGACTCGCCGCCCGACAGCGTCGGGGCGCTGCGATCCAGACCCACATAGTCGAGGCCGACTTGCACCAGAAATCCCAGGCGGCTTTTGATCTCGTGCAAGAGATCGGCGGTTGCCTTCAGATACTCGCCGCGCGGAGCATAGGAAGCGAAAAGTTCATGGATCTGGGAGATCCGCTGGGCGCATAGCTCCTGCATCGACAGCAGTTTGCCGTCAGACGGAAAATCCAGTTTGACGGCCGCGGATTCGGGGCGAAGCCGCGAGCCGTTGCAGGAGGGGCAGGGGACCTGGCCGACCATACCCTCGAATTCGGCGCGAGCGGAAGGATCGGTGCGGAACGTTTCGGCAAGCGCCCCCAGGAATCCTCGGTATTGAAAATGGTTCTCCGGTTCTCCGGCCAGCAGAATGCGCTCTGCTCCCGTGCCGGTGAGCAGAGATTTTTGCGCGGCCTGCGGCAACTTCTGAAAGGGGGTGTCGAGCGAAATCGCCAGGTGTTTGGCAAGCGCTTCGGCAAAGGGAAGGAATTCTCCGCCGGTCGAGAGGTCGGGCCAAAAACCAAGCGCGCCGGAGCGCAACGACGCCGCCTGATCGCGAATCGCGATCGACAGGTTGGTCCCTTCCCGCTGACCCAGCCCCTCGCAACTGGGGCACCAGCCCATCGGATTGTTGAAGGAAAAGTGGTGAGGCGAAAGCCGCTCGAAACCGCGTCCGCATTGATGACAAGAAAGATGCTGACTGAACTTCTCGACCTGCCAATCTGGCTCGGGCTTTTGCGCATCGACATGGGCAACGTGAAGGGTGCCCTGTCCGAGATTGAGCGCGGTTTCGATCGATTCCGCCAGGCGGCTCGTTTGCTGAGCCCGCACGACGATCCGGTCGATGACGACTTCGATCTGGTGGCGGCGGCGGTGATCGATGACGGGTGCCGCATCGATCTCGAAGGTCGTTCCATCGATGCGGATGCGGGTGTAGCCAAGCCGCTTGACCTCCTCGACCATCTGCGCATATTTTTCTTGCCCCTTGCGTTTGAGCGGCGCCAGCAAGTAAAGCTTCGTCCCCTCGGCCATCGCCGAGAAGCGCGCGACAATCTCTTCACGCGATTGGGTTCCGACGGGAATGCGGCAATCGGGACAATGAGGAATGCCCAGGCGCGCAAAGAGCACGCGCAAATAGTCATGGATTTCCGTGACTGTGCCCACGGTCGAGCGCGGACTGCGGCTGGTCGTCTTCTGCTCGATGCTCACCGCCGGACTCAACCCCGAAACCTTGTCGACCCTCGGCTTCTCCATCTGCCCAAGGAACTGGCGCGCGTAACTGGATAGCGACTCGATGTAGCGCCTTTGCCCTTCGGCATAGATCGTATCGAACGCCATGCTCGATTTGCCCGAACCGCTCGGGCCGCAAAACACGGTCATCTTGCCGCGAGGAATTTCCAGCGTCACATCGCGCAAGTTGTGTTGCCTCGCGCCTTCAATCTTGAGGTTGACGCTGCTTTCGTCTCGGTAGGCGAGTGCCGTCGAACCGTTGCCGGCGGCATGAGCAAGTTCCGACCGCAGCTTAGAGGCTGAAAGCGCCTTGGGCTTGAGGAAGGGAGCCAGGGCCTTGCCCGTCGCCGACTTCTTGTTGCGAGCGATCTCTTCGGGCACGCCGACGCCGATAACCTCTCCCCCTTCGGAACCGCCATCGGGCCCCATGTCGATCACCCAGTCGGCGGTCTTGATGACATCGAGGTTGTGCTCGATCACAACGACCGTGTTGCCCAATTCCACGAGCGCGTGCAGCACTTCGAGCAACTTGCGCACATCCTCGAAATGCAAGCCGGTCGTCGGCTCGTCGAGAATGTAGAGAGTTTTTCCGGTCGATTTTTTGCACAATTCCTTGGCGAGCTTGACCCGCTGGGCCTCGCCGCCCGAAAGGGTGGGGGCGGGCTGGCCGATTTCGATATAGTCCATGCCCACGGAATTGAGCGTTTCGAGCATGCCGCGAATTTTGGGGATGTTCTCGAAGTGGGCGAGCGCCTGTTCGGCGTTCAGTTTCAAAACCTCTTGAATCGATTTTCCGCGCCACCGCACTTGCAGGGTTTCATGATTGAACCGTTTCCCCTCGCAGACCGGGCAGGAGATCCAGACATCGGCCAGGAAATCCATTTCGAGTTTATTGCTGCCGTTGCCCTCGCACGCTTCACAGCGGCCACCGGGCCTGTTGAAACTGAATCTCCCCGCTTCCCAGCCACGAATGCGCGCTTCGGGCGCCGAAGCAAATAACTTTCTGATTTCATCGAACACTTTGATGTAGGTGCCCGGGTTGGAACGGGGCGTGCGGCCGATCGGCGATTGATCGATGGCAATCACCTTGTCGATCGACTCGCCCCCCTCGATGCGGTCATGCAATCCCGCCTTGCGGCCCGGTTCCTCTTCTTCTTCCTCGCTGCCTTCCTGGGCCGGTGCCTGGCGTAACGCCTTGAGGAGAATGTCGTTGATCAGCGAACTTTTGCCCGATCCACTGGGCCCGGTGACGCAAACGAAGCAGCCGAGCGGGAAATCGACCGTCACGTTCTTCAGATTGTTTTGTTTGGCCCCGACGACGCGAATGGCTCGACCTTGGCCCGTGCGGCGTTTCGCGGGAATGGGGATCGTGCGCTTTCCCGACAAGAATTGCCCGGTCACGCTATCACTCGACTCGAGGATGTCAGGCAGGGAACCCTGCGCGACGACGCGGCCGCCCCGGACCCCCGGGCCCGGACCGAAATCGACGATATGGTCGGCGGCGAGCATCGTGTCTTCGTCATGTTCGACGACAACGACGGTATTTCCCTGATCGCGCAGTTTCTTCAAGCTGCCAAGCAGGCGCTCGTTGTCGCGCGGGTGCAAACCGATGGAGGGTTCATCGAGGATGTAAAGGACGCCGACCAGACCGCAGCCGATCTGGCTGGCCAGACGAATGCGCTGCGCTTCACCGCCTGAGAGCGTTGGGGCGGAGCGATCCAGTGTCAGGTAATGCAAACCCACGTCTACCAAAAATCCGAGGCGCGTGCGGATCTCTTTCAACAGTTCGGCTGCGATTTGGCGATCGACGACGCCCAGGCGGCTTTCCAGGGAGTTGCTTCCGGGCTGCAGCCATTTGGCCAGCTCGCCGACCGGAATCCCTTCGATTTCGTGCAGCTTCTTGCCGGCCACCGCGACGGAACGCGCCTGAGGGTTGAGCCGTTTGCCCTCGCAAGCGCCGCAGTGAAGCACGCGCATATATTTTTGCAACTGCATCCGGCGCGGTCCGGCCGCGACCTTTTTAAAACTGGCCATCAACTGCGGGACAATTCCTTCCCAGGTGCCGCCATGTTTCCAGACCAGTCCTCCACGCTTCTTCCAGGAATAGGTGATGTGCTTGTCACCCAGGCCGTGGAGGAGCGCGTGCTGATGCGCCTTGCTCAGTTTCGACCACGGAGCTTTGAGGTCGATCCCTTCCGATTCGGCCACCCCTTCGAAAATGTGACGCCGCCAGCGGCCCATCGCCGCATAGGGACCAACCGTCAATACCGCTCCCTTGTGGAAGCTGATTTCTGGATCCGGGACGAGCAGGTCGGGATCGAAAGTGAAGGTTTCTCCCATCCCCTCGCAAACGGGGCACATCCCGATCGGGCTATTGAAACTGAAGAGCTGGGGAGTCGGTTCGGCGAAGCTGATGCCGCAGTGCAGGCAGGCGTATTTGCAAGAGAGGCGCATTTCCTTATCGGAGGCCTTGCTTTTGGCCTTCGTCGTGGCGCCACCAGTCGAGTCGCCTTCCGCCGAGGCATTCTCCGCCTCGCGCAGGGCCATCATTTCCCCATTGCCCAGGATCAGCGCATTTTCGACGGCTTCGGCCAATCGCCCTCTCTCTTCGGTCGAAACGCGCACCCGGTCGACGACCGCTTCAATCGTGTGCTTGATCTTGCGGTCTAAGCCCAGGTCTTCACCTAGCCGAACGAGTTGCCCATCGACCCGGGCGCGCAAATAGCCTTTCTTGAGAAGGTCGGCAAAAAGATCCTTGAATTCCCCCTTTTGGGCACGGGCCAGGGGAGCCAACAGCAGTAGCCGTTCGCCGCTAGCCCAGGCGAGCAAGCGGTCAACAATCTGTTCGCGCGATTGGGCTTCGATCGGTTTGGAGCACTCCGGACAATGGCCAACACCGATGCGGGCAAAGAGCACGCGTAGAAAATCGTGCACTTCGGTCACGGTGCCAACGGTCGAGCGCGGATTGCGGCTGGCCGATTTTTGCTGGATGCTGATGGTCGGGGCCAGTCCCGCAATCGAATCCACGTTGGGCCTTGGCATTTGCCCCAGGAACTGGCGCGCATAGCTGGATAGCGATTCGATGTAGCGTCTTTGCCCCTCGGCGAAGAGGGTGTCGAACGCCATGGAGCTTTTGCCGGAGCCGCTCACCCCGGAAAAGACAACGAGCTTGCCCTTGGGGAACTGAAGATCGACCGCTTTGAGGTTGTGTTCGGTGGCACCGCGCACGACGATCTGTCGGTTCGTTGATGATTCCCGCGGCGCTCCCGAATCACCGGGCGCAAGTTGGCTTGTTTCACGGGGCTTTTTGGCCTCTTTCGCTCGACTTTGTCCCGTCGGCTTTCCCGCACCTTGGCCCCTGGAATGCCCGATCGAACCGCTTGCCTTCCCATCCTTGCCCATCGCTACGTCCTTGCTGAGCAGACCTCGCACAACAAATGCCCGGACCCACAACCTCATGTTAGAAAAGGGAGGAGGGCGAAGGTCCAATTACATGAGCAAATGTCCAGGTTTATTTGATTCCCGCCCTTTCGTTGGGCAGAATCGTCTGGGATAATGGAGCGAGGGTTTCAGCGAACCGGCGGGCCAGCATGGAAAATCCGAGTTCCCTGGAGGAAGACCAGAAGCTGGTGGAAGCGATCAATCGCGGCGACCAGGCGGCTGCGAACCGTCTGGTCGAGAAATACCAGGACCGGCTCTATTTTTGTTTGCTCAAAATTGTGCAACATCCGGAAGATGCACTGGATGTTGTGCAAGAATCATTCTTGAGCGCGCTGAAATCGATGAACCGGTACAAGGGGAAATCTCAGTTTTTCACTTGGCTGTACCGGATCGGCATCAACGCGGCCATCAATCATCAACGAAAATCAAACCGGCACCAGACGTTTCAAAGCCAGCTGAGCCAGGTTCACCTGCAGCAAACGGCAGCCCAGGAGGAGAGGGCCGCCCAAAGCCAGCCCCTGGCCGCCGCCGAACTGGCCGACGAGGTGGAAAAGGTGCGCAAGGGGCTTGAAATGCTCGGCCCGGAATTCAAGGCGGTCCTCGTCCTCAAGGAAATTGAAGACCTCGACTACCATGAGATCGCGGAGATCATGAAAACGCCGGTCGGCACGGTCCGCAGCCGCCTTCACCGAGCCCGCCAAGAATTGCGTTGGATTTTGGAACAGTTAGGCCAGGTCGAGCATCCAAGTCAGGGAACGGGAGAAAGTCGGTAAGCCATGGTGGACGATTATACTAAGCTATTGATAACATCATATATCGATGGCGAATTGACACCGCGAGAGGTTGCCGAGCTCAAGCAGGTGCTCGAGTGGTCCGCTGAAACGCGCGACTATCTGCAAGGCCATCTGCTCGTGGTGCAGCGGCTTCGCCAGGCGCTGAATTCTCCCAAGACTTCGGTGTCGGGCAAGTCGCGTCCGATCATGGCGCAACTGCTGCTTCAGGCAGCAGCCAAGGAACGCCAGGCCAAGAAATACGGTTACTGGCCGGCAGCGGCCTTGGCGGTCGCGGCGAGCCTGGTGTTGTGGGTGGGAATTTCCTGGTGGATCGATTTGCGGGCCAATCCCGAGCCCGTTGCCGACCAGGGCAGGGGAGGCCAACAAGTCGAAAACGAAAAAGAAGGGGTTCGTATTGACGACCCGAATCCCAAGACCCCGGGCCCATTGGCCCAATTGCCGACGGTCGGGGAAACTCAAGGGGTTCAAGAGAAGCACGCGGATGCGGTGAAGCCGGTCGAAGATACCAAGGTTGTCAAGGCAGAGGATCCCGCACCGGAACCGGGAGTTGCGGTTGAGAAAACGGCACCTCAAGTCGCGTCCTCAGATAATCCGTTGGAACAGGAAGGGGATGGTCTGTTCGGCGCCCCGCTGGGCCCCACGCTTTCATTGAAAAAGGTGGATCTGCTTCTTCCCCAGGTCGTGAAGCTCAGGGATTTGGATGCCGCACACCTCACGCCGGCAGAAGAAAAGGCAGGGGAGATTCTGCGCCTGGACCTGCCGACCTACCAGGAATCGGAAGGGTTAAAAAGGATCATCAAGACGTTGCAAGCCGAAGGTTGCAAAACCCTTTTCGACCCGGGCACCGAAGAGAGGATGAAAAAGAATTTGCCAGTCGGCCCGGTCATTTTGACGATTCATGGGCTGGATCCCGCCAAATTGTGTCTGGCCCTACAAAACACCTCCAAGGTCGTTTCGGGCAAACCAGGACCCAATCAGCCGCCCAGCGTGTTTGACGAGGCGATCATTGGGACGCTTCATCCCAAGGAAGCCGAGCTTTTGGGGCTGATCGGTTCCACCACTTCCGCCAAAGGATTTCCGGCGGGGTCAGCGGCAACCGGTCCGACGAAAAAGGGGACACGGCCCCATTTGAGCCAGGAGCCCATCGCCTTGATCCAGAGTGCATCGCTGTTGAAAATGCTCAATTCCCCCATCAAAAACCGGCCCGCGATGGTTTCACTGGCCGGAAAACCTCCGGTGGTCGTTCAGATCTTCCCTTTGAAATAACTTTCCGGTTACAGTTTTCTCTTGGGGCGTTTCTTGCGTAGCCCGAGGTCGGCTGTTCCCACGGAAGGGATTCATGGGGTCGCGCGTATTCTCACCCGTAGTTTTGGCCCTGCTTACGGTCGCGGGGTCGACCGCTTGGTGCCTGCTCGCCCAGAGTCAGTTGAGCGCCACCTTTGATGAACCGGTCTATTTGAAATGCGGTCTCGATTGCTGGCGTAATCACACCCACAAACCTCTTATGCGACTGGGAACGATGCCGTTGCCCGTCGATTTGGCGACCTTTCCACTTTATGCGATCGAGCGGATCACCGGAACTCCGTTCGACCTCGACCGCGACTTCGTTTGGATGCTGCGCACTGCGCGCATCACCGCCCTCGTCTTCTGGTGGAACCTTCTGTTTCAGGCCTGGCGATTGGGCCATTGGGTGGGGCAGCAAGGGGATCAAACAGAGGGGCGGGGGGCCTGGTGCGGATTCTGGATGGTGCAATTCCTTGCCTGGGAACCCAATCTCCTGGGACATGCCTGCCTGGCCACTACCGACATCGCGGTTACCGGATGCTTGTTTGGTCTGGTCAACGCCTACCTTCGCTGGCGAAGGGGGCCCGATGTCTCCACGGTGGCGTCCCCCTCAGCAGAACGCGTCTCGCGTTTTGGCTGGTGGCCGATCGCGCTTTGGTGGGGATTATCCTTATTTGCCAAGGCATCGTCTTTGGTCTTCGCCCCCTTGCTTCTCATTGCCATTGAAGTCGGCTATGGCGGGAGGGCTCTTCGCAACCACGAACCGTGGAAGGAAGTTCTGAGCGGATTCCTCGGCCGAATCAGGCACCAAATTGGCATTGGCCTGGCGGCATTTGCGATCGTATTCGCGCTTTGCGGTAGCGACTGGACGACCGAGTCGACCTTCGTCCAGTGGGCTCAGGGTCTTGGCGAAGGGCCCTTCAAAACCACGATGGTATTCCTTTCAGACCATTTGCGGATCTTCACCAATGCGGGAGAAGGGTTCGCCCAGCAGATCAAGCACAACCTTCGCGGGCATCCGAGCTACCTGTTGGGAATGGCTCACGAAAAGGCGGTCTGGTACCATTTCCCGGTCCTTTTGTTGATCAAACTGCCCACCAGTTTTCTTGTCCTGTTGCCGCTACTTGTCTACGAGCAATGGCGCAAACCGTGGTATTTCGGACTCGCCGCATCGCTTTTGTTTCTGGCATTCAGCATCAATTGCCGGGTGCAAATCGGCATTCGCCTGCTTTTCCCGCTGGTGTTCCTGCTCACCGTGCTGAGCGCCTATTCCTGGAATGAATGGCTCAGCCTACGGCCACCGGCCACGAAGGGCCTCCTGGGAACGGCTCTCTGCTCCTTCCTGATTTTCCAGGCTCTACGCCCTTTTCCCGATGGGATTCGTTACCTCAACGACTTCTGGAGACATACCGACGGCTTGGTAAGCGACTCCAATTGCGATTGGGGGCAGGGCCTCGTTGAGCTTGCCGCACACCCCTTTGCCCAGACGAGCGGATCCCAAGGAATCGAGGTCCTTTACTGGGGAGGCGCCGACCCGCGGGCCAACATTGCTCCCTTGCACCGGGCCGAACCGATCGAGTGGAAGCCCGAAAACGAAGAGCAGGCCCGCCAGTTTTTGGGAGGCAAAAGAATCGCCGCAAGCGCGACGATTCTTTACGGTCCTCCGTTGCAATCGCCCTATTGGGAAAGGGTCCGGCGCGCTTTGCAAGGAGAGGCGCCGGTTGGTAAGACCCGTTGTTTTTTCCTTTTCGACTTCACCGGCGCGCCAGCCGCTCCAATCGGGGGAACGAGCGGGGACTAGGATTTCCCGCGGGAGGATGAAGGGGCCGCAAGGCAGGTCAGCGGTTCGCCAACCGGCAAAAAGCTCCTATCTTTATACGGTCGGCATGGGCGGTTACCGAGAATTGTGATGCAAGCGAAAGGATCCCTTCCCGGGATGGCGAGATGACTATTTCCACCGAGCGAATTTCCGAACTCAGGTCCGAACGCTACAACGCAACTGTCCACTACCTCAAGAAGATCCATTCCGATCTCATGGTCATCCGGGTGAAACCGGACCACCCGCTGAAGCCCTACAAACCGGGACAATACACCTTGCTCGGTCTGGGCAACTGGGAGCCGCGTCTGCCCGGCACCCAGGAAGAAACCTTGGCCCCCGAAGATTTGGCGAAACTGGCCCGGCGCTCTTATTCCATCAGCAGTTCCGTGGTCGATGAGCATGGCCAGCTCGAAGCTCCCGGCTCCAAGGATTGGCTTGAGTTTTACATCGTGTTGGTGCGAGAGACCAACACCGGCAAGGCCCCCTCGCTCACACCGCGCCTGTTCATGCTCAGGGAAGGGGATCGCCTGTTAATGGGGGAGAAGATCACCGGAGCGTATACTCTTGAAAAAGTGAAACCCGACGACACGGTCATCTTCCTGTCGACCGGCACCGGCGAGGCCCCTCATAATGCGATGATGCAGCAGCTCTTGCACGCCAATCATCAAGGGAAGATCATGGCGGCCTGCTGCGTGCGCAATCGCAAGGACCTGGGCTTCATCGACCTGCACCGGGAGCTTGCGAAAAAGCACCCCAATTACTCCTATTTCCCCTTGAGCACGCGAGACCTCGATGCCACGGGACGCAAGCGCTACATCCAAGACTTGATCAAGGATGGCGATCTCGACCAGGCCAACGGCACTCCCTTGAATCCGGAAAAATGCCATGTCTTTCTTTGCGGCAACCCGTCGATGATTGGCGTGCCCAAGAAGAACCGGGAAACCGGAGTCTATCATTATCCCGAAACCGAAGGCGTGATCGAGATCCTGGAAAAGCGTGGTTTCCGCGCCGATCGTGGCCATCAGGATCCGGGCAATATCCATTTTGAAGAATACTGGACTTGATTGCCTGAGGTTTTGGAAACATCCCTGAGGATGATTGGGGTGGGCGCGGATGGCGGATGAAATCATCGATGATTACAAGCTCGTCAAGCACATGGCGACCGGCCAGGCCAGTCAGGTCTGGGAAGTGGTCGAAATGGGGAGCAGTCGCCATTTGGCGATGAAGCTGCTTCTGCCCGAAAAGCTCAACGATGCGGAGAATGTCTTTTTCCTCGTCCACGAGGCGGAAGTCGGCCTGAAACTGGCGCACCCCAATGTCATTCGCATCTTCAAATTGAGCCGGCGCAAGGAAAACCCCTATTTCGTGATGGAGTTCTTTCCCGCGGGCAGTGTCCGGCTGCGGTTGCAGCGCAAAGAGCAGCAGTTCATCGAGGAAAAAACCGTAGACCTGCTCAAACAGGTGGCCACCGGTATGGCCTTTATGAATGCGCAAGGCTACATCCATCGCGACTTGAAGCCGGACAATATCTTGGTCAACGCCTCCGGCGAGGTGAAAATCATCGACTTCGCGCTGGCGTATCAGGCGCCGAGTTTCTTTTCCCGACTGTTTGGGGGGAAAGGAAAGCCACAGGGAACGCGCAGCTACATGTCGCCGGAGCAGATCCGTTGTCAGGTACTCGATGCCCGGGCCGACGTTTACAGCTTTGGGTGCATGGCTTTTGAGATCGTAACGGGCCGGACGCCTTTTCGCGGCGCCACCGCCAACGAGATTCTTAACAAGCAGTTGCGCGAGCAGCCCGTCGGCCCCAGAACCGTGAATGCGAAGGTCAACAAACAGTTTTCCGATTTCATTTTGCGAACGATGGCGAAAAACCGGGATGATCGACCGAAGGACTTTCACGAGGTGTTGATGGCCCTCAAAACGATGAAGGCGTTCGACACCGACGCACCGCCCAAAAAGTAAGCGCGCGGCCAGGGGGAAGTTCGCGGAGAGGGGAAAATTCGCGGCCGGTGGAAAATTCGCGGACAGGGGAAAATTCGCGGCCATGGAAGGGTCGAGTCCTTGTTTATCAGAATGGCATCGGGCGCGCGAAACCGGCGGCCCGCGGCAATTGCAAATTTAAGATCTTTCAACTACGGAAAAGCCACCGGGGCCAATAGACAAGGCTGGTTACCAAAGGCCAGTCACCAAGGAATGGGAGGAAGTGCAATGGCAGGAACGACGCGATTGCCTTTTGAAACCGACATCTACGAGCTGGAAGATCTGCTGCTCAAGCTCGAGACCGGATCGGAAGGACAGGCCGAACCTTCCGAGAAGATCCGCAAAATTCGCCGCGAGTTGGCGCAGCTTAAGAAGCACAAATACGCCAATCTAACCGCCTGGGAAACCGTGCTCGTCTCGCGCCACCCTGAGCGGCCGCAGACGATGGATTATGTCCGGATGGCGTTCGACGATTTTGTCGAGTTGCATGGCGACCGCGCCTTCGGCGACGACCGGGCCATACGCTGCGGGTTCGCGCGCATGGGCGATCAACGTTTCCTGTTGGTTGGCCATCAAAAAGGCCACACCCTCAACGAGCGGCGCGAATGCATGTACGGTTGCGCTCATCCCGAGGGATACCGCAAGGCGATCAAGAACATGCGCCTGGCCGCGAAGTATGGTCTGCCGATCGTGAGTTTGATCGATACTCCCGGAGCGTTCCCAGGCATCGGGTCCGAAGAGCGGGGTGTCGCCCATCTGATCGCGTCGGCCTTGCTTGAGATGTCGCAGTACCCGACTCCGATCGTCTGCGTGGTCATTGGCGAGGGAGGATCGGGGGGAGCGCTGGGCATCGGCATCGGCGATCGGGTCGCGATTCTCGAACACGCCTATTATTCCGTGATCAGTCCCGAAGGATGCGCCGGGATCTTGTGGAAGGTTGCGAACGAGCAGACCAAACCTTTGGCCGCCGACGCCTTGAAATTCACCTCGGCAAGTCTCAAATCATTCGGCATCGTTGACGATGTGATTTCCGAACCGATCGGCGGCGCTCATCGCGATCCCAAGGGAATGGCCACGACCCTGAAACAATACCTGACTCGCTCGATCAGGGAATTGAAAGAGTTTGCACCCGAAGCGCTCGTCCAGGCGCGCTACGACAAGTTCCGCCGCATGGGCTCGTTTGACCGCGCCGGATCGGCCAAGCAATCAACGGGCACGGCCTGATTTGATCGGCCTGGCGCTGCGCCCAGCTTGGCGGCAGTAAGCTTCACCAGAGTTATGCCGTGGTCAACGCACCATGACCGTCAAATACCGTGTTTAACCTTTTCCACGCCCGGTGAAACACGGCCCACTAGCCACGGCCGCCGCCATCCCACCACTTTCATTTCAGCACGACATTGGGCCCTTACGCCTCTCCGTGCCACTCCCATGACTCAGAAAACCGGCGAGCGGTGGGTGTCAGTCCACTGATTCTGAGTCGTTTCACAGGGTGCAGCCGCCACCGCAAGTCGTTGCGACAGGATCCGTCGGTACTTATACCGGTGCCACGAACCGGCGTCCAACAGCCAAATCACTCCACCGCGGAATTCACGCCTCGCAGCCATCGATGGGCCGGTCGCAAGTCCAAGAGTTCGTTGCGATCGCAAGATGCAAAAAGCCGTTCCATCAAGATTCGCCAGCTTCAGGGCAAGCTCGGAAGCGAATGCCGCCGATCGAATCCTGGATTGCCGTCGCCCTGAATCGATGTCGCCTTCAGACAATCCCATGACTGCGCGGCGTCTTGCCACGGAGCACTACCAATCACCATTTCGATCCAACCGCAAGACTCCCAAGACGCGCGAATGAGATGGCGACGCACCGTTCGCCAACCGCATGATTTGGGTCGACATCGCGATAGGGAAGAGCACCTTCGCACGAACCATGGGCCCTCGCAATGCCATCAACCAAGCCCGGGTCATGTGGCCTTCGAAAATCCACGGCCGCAAGGCCGCACGCATTCCTTCCGACGCGAGGCTGTTTTGGGTCGCTGCATCCGCGTAACGACCGTTTCCGCGATCCCGATTGCAGTGCCAGATCAAACCGTTTCGGCAAGACTGAGCCATCCAACATCACGCGGTCGACCAATCAAAAATCCCTATCAGCGCCCATCGCCAGCCGCGGTTTCCAACCGCCAAAACCTCACAAAACGCCGGAAAAACCAGTGGTTTGAACGATCTGGGCCATTTTTTACATAAGATAGATTATCGGACGTTGATCGTGGTGGCTGTTTGCCCGAGGGACGCCAATCGGCTCCATCCCATAGTCCGATAATCAATGTTATGTAAAAAATGGCCCAGTTTGACCGGAATGAGTCGTCAGGCCTTCATTCGGAATCGATAACAGCTCGATGGGCCTGAAATCAAGCAAAGAGCCACGGGCAGTTTTGCCCGTGGCTCTTTGGCGTTTGTCACAGACTGTTTCGCCAAGTCTTAGCCGGTCACGGCGCCCGCCGAAGCCGACCCAACCGTCTTGGCATACTTGGCCAGCACGCCTCGTTTTTCTCTGGGCGCGGGTTTCACCCAGCGCGCCTTGCGGGCCGCCAGCTCTGCATCGCTGACTTCGAGCGTCAGAAGCTGGCCCTCGGCATCGATGGTGACCTTGTCCCCTTCCTGAACGAGGGCGATCGCTCCGCCCACCCAGGCCTCAGGCGACACGTGGCCCACAACCAGGCCGTGGGTACCGCCCGAGAAGCGACCGTCCGTGATCAAGCCCACCTTTTCCCCCAAGCCCTGCCCCACGAGCGCCGCGGTGACCGCAAGCATCTCGCGCATGCCAGGCCCCCCGACAGGCCCCTCGCCGCGAATGACGACCACGTCGCCCGCGACGATCTTCCGTTCGGCGATCGCCTTGGCGCACGCTTCCTCGCCATCGAACACCTTGGCCGGTCCGGTCATCTTGCGCACCTTCAAGCCGGCAACCTTGGCCACCGCGCCTTCAGGGGCAAGGTTGCCATGGAGGATGACCAGATGACCCGTCGGATGCATCGGCGCATCAAAGGTCTTCATGACCTGCTGCGGCTTGGCGTAGACATCCTCGATCTCGGCCAGATTTTCCGCCAGCGTCTTGCCGGTGACCGTCATGCACTCGCCATGTAGATACCCCTTCTTCAGGAGCGCTTTCAGAACGGCGGGTGTGCCACCCACACGATGCAGGTCGTTCATGACGAAGCGGCCGCCCGGTTTCAAGTCGGCAAGGTGCGGCACCTTCTTGTTGAGCCGGTCGAAATCGGCCAAGGTCCACTCGACCTCGGCCTCGCTTGCAATCGCCATCAGGTGCAAAACCGCGTTCGTCGATCCGCCAAGTGCCAAAACCAACGTGTAGGCATTTTCCAGAGATTTGCGAGTGATGATGTCTCTTGGACGAATGTTCTTGCGGGTGAGCTCGACCAGCGCCTTCCCCGCCTGGTAGGTTTCGCGCTCCTTGGCCGCGGAGACGGCAGGATTGGACGCGCCGTAAGGCAGCGACATCCCCATCGCCTCGATCGCGCTACTCATGGTGTTGGCGGTGTACATGCCGCCGCACGACCCGGCCCCAGGGCAGGCTTCGCATTCGATCTTGTGAACGGTTTCCTTGGGCATGTTGCCCGCTTGATGCTGGCCCACGGCCTCGAAGATGCTGACAATGTCGATGTCGTTGCCCGCAGGGCCCGTACCTGGCAATATCGATCCTCCATAGACGAAGACGGAGGGAATATTCAAACGAGCAATGGCCATGAGGCAGCCCGGCATGTTCTTGTCGCAGCCGCCGATGGCGAGCAACCCATCGTGATTCATGCCCCCCGCCACGACTTCGATCGAATCGGCGATGACTTCGCGCGAGACGAGGCTGTAGCGCATGCCGCGATGGCCCATCATGATGCCGTCCGACGCCGTGGGAGCGCCGAAGATTTGCGGCACGCCGCCACCCGCGCGAATCCCCTCCACCCCCTTGCGGGCAAGCCGGTCCAGATGGGCATTGCACGGAGTGATGTCGCTAAATAGCGAGGCGATGCCGATCATTGGGCTTTCGAAATCCTCGTCGAAAAATCCGACGGCTCGCAACATGGCCCGGTTGGGCGCGCGCTGCGGCCCCAAGGTGGTTAACTCACTTTTACGATTGGCCTTATCCGTAGACATTCTTTTATCCTTTTCTTTCCATTGCCTTCGCAAATGGAAAAGGGTGAGGTTCGGAATCAAAAAACAAAAAACAAAAAAACACAAAAAGAAACAAAGCTAATGGAAAAGAAACGAAGAGGGTTACTCCGGAGTGGTTTCGCGCACGGATGGTTTTTGCGCGTGGGAAAAGCGACTGGCGGTGATCATTTCCGCCAAAAATCCGATGGCCAGCGACTGTGCCCCCAAGAGCACCGCGCCCAGCGCATAGATGAGCATCGGCCGCTCGTGCAAGGGTAGAAACGATTCAGGCCACCAGAGTCGCAGAATCCAGGTCACTCCCAGGTAGCTCAATCCCGCAAGTCCCCCGAGAAAGCAGATCAGGCCGATCGCGCCCAAAAAGTGTTGCGGCCGTTGACTATAGCGGGTCATGAAACTGACCGTCATCAGATCGAGAAAGCCGCGCAAGAAGCGGTTGGCTCCAAACTTCGAATGACCGAACTTGCGGGCCCGGTGGGCGATCACCTTTTCTCCCACTTTGAAACCGCGGTACGAAGCAAGCACCGGGATGAAGCGGTGCAACTCCCCATACAGGGATACTTCCCGCACGACCTCCGTCTTATACACCTTCAGCCCACAATTGTGGTCGTGAAGGCTTACGCCGGTCATGTACGAGACCAGGGAATTGAAAACGCGGCTCGGAAAAACCTTGTGCCAGGGATCGTTGCGGATCTTCTTCCAGCCGCTGACCAGGTCGAGCGAGTTCTGGCCTTCGGTCAGCGCCAGCATCGGTGGGATTTCACTGGGATCGTCTTGCAAATCGGCATCGAGGGTGGCGATGCGGTCACCCTTGGCGCGCGAAAAGCCTTCGGACAAGGCCGCCGCCTTACCGAAATTACGCCGGAATCGCACGCCGCGAAATCGCGGATCGGCCTGCTGCAATTCTTCGATCACGGTCCAGGAGCCGTCACGGCTGCCGTCGTCGACGAATATGGTTTCAAACGAGGCGTGGTTGGTGTCGAGCGCGATCCGGATTTGTGCGGCCAGTTCCCGCAGGCTGTCCTCTTCGTTGTAGACCGGGATCACCAAACTCAGCAAACGCATCAAACCGACCTTGCATCAAGTACCAGAACACCCGTCTTAACCAATCGGCCCATCCGACCCAAAATCGAGAGAAGCCTTTGCAATTGCCGACCCAAGCGCTTAATCCGGTTTTCCCTGCTGAAGGGCCTCGGGACTTTGCGCTCGGTTTGGCGATTGGAGCGAGTCAACCGTTCGTTTTACGGCCAGGCGCCCGGCGATCCAGACGATTGCGAGCAGGCCGATTTCAGCAAGGGTCCAGACGAGGCGGATTAAGAGCACCAAAACCACGCTATCGGCGCCGAGGTGAGGATCGAGGTATTGTTGCAACAGGAACTCTCTGACCCCCATGCCGCCGGGAGTTGAGGCAATGAAACCACCGACATTGGCGAGCGATGCGTATTGCACGCAATGAAACCAGCCCGCCGGGCCGGAAAGCGGCAGCTTTTGATCGAGATCGAGTGTTAATACGAAAAGCGCGGTGCCAAGCAGTGCCCAGTTAACCGAGGCCAAAAGGAGGCCCACGCCCAGTTCGCGCCAGCCTGGCTTCGCAATTTCTTGACCTGGCTTCATAAACCGGCCAGCAAGCCGCACGACAAGCCGGTTGAAGACGGGGGGCGTGACCGGAATGAAGGCCAGCAAGAACATTCCCGCCGCGTGATAAAGAACGGCGGGAATCTCGGTGAGCCCCCTCCCCGTGCCGTCTTGCCAAAAAAAGAAAAGGCCCAGAGTCAGACCGATCAAGGCACCCGACGCCATGGTGGTCAGCACTTCATAAACGGCCGACACCGCGGCGACTGGAATGCGCGCCCCGGCCTGAGATGCCCAGGCCACGCGGATCATCATGGCCAGGCCCTTGCCCGGCGCGTACTTCCCCAACTGACTGTAAGTGATGGCGAAGGCGGAGCCCAGTAGATGCATTCGATCGCCCATGCGCCTGGCCAGCCAGTGCCAAAGCCACCAGGAGTTCAGGATGCCCAGGGCATAAAGCAAACCCGAAAGGAACCAGCAGAGGGCCGGGACCTTTTGCGAAACCTCAAGCAGAATTCCCGTGGCCGATTCGGCTCCGCCGGGCCGGTTAAGGGCTTCCGACGACAAAATTCTTGAGAATTGGTAGGCGACACCGACCAGAATCAGAAGAAACACAAACAACCGGATAAGCCAACTCCATTTTTTCACGCTGTGCTTATCCGGTGCGGTGGCCTGATGCTAACGACAGTGGAATTATCGGTTGGGATTCGAGGAAGGAGGCGTGGGAATTCCCAGAGGCGTAATCCCACCCAGCGGCGATCCGGGCGGAGGAGGCGGAATGGAAAGCGAGTTGCTTGGCGAGAACGGAGGGGGGCTGTAGCCGTCCCGGTTTGCCGCTCCCGCACCATTGCCAGCCCCGTTGCTCGCGCCGTTTTCAGGAAAGACCGGGAGTTTTTGCAAGTCGGGATTGGCACTCGGCATCAAGCTGGAGGAGGTGTTGGAAGAACTGCCACCCGGAGATACGGCCGCCCCCTTGGTATAGGGAACCGTTTCCAACCTTTGCGCCTGGATGACTCCAGAGTCCCCGCCCGATTTCTCGTATTGCCCGATCGGTTGAATGCCAATGGGTTCGTTCGGTTTGGAAACGGTGCTGCCGGGAGCGCCGACCGGTTTGGAGTAGCTGTCGCGGCTGGCCACGGCGGCGGGATTTTCTGGCGGCCAGGTTGGCGGCCTTGGCGTGGCTTCTTTTTTGGCCAGGGCTTTGGAATCGGGTGCCTTGTCTGACTTGCTCAAGAAACAGCGATCGGTGCAACCTACCGAACCCAAAATCAGGAATCCAAAAAGCAGTCCATCACCGCATTTCAGCTTCAACATCGGATCCCCTCCTTGGGATGGAAACAACCAAATCGATTGATGGGTCATAACCTTAGGAGGATTTGTGTCAATATGGATCGCTTGCTGGCTGCCACAGGCTTACAATTTGCTCAAGGGATTGGACCAAAATCGCTAAAACCGAGGTGATTTTCTTAGCATGCTCGCCTTTTTGGTGGTCCTGATCACCTCTGCCCCCCTTGCACTCAAGTACCTATTCTTACAGCTGGTCGATGAAAACTACCAGTTTAGCCTGCCCTACCTCGCTTGCCTGGTTTGGATCGGCTGGGTTCGACTGAAAAATGTTTCGTACCGGGTGTATCGGCCGCTAGCGTCGGACTATGTGTTGGTGGCCCTGGTCTGGTTTGCAGCCACGGCTTCGATCGTCTTGAATATCCCCAAAGGCGGCTACATCAGCTTCATTCTCGCGATAACATTGGGAATCAAGTTGCTCTTCGACGCGCACGGGTTTCGTGCGGTGCTGCCCGTGCTGCTTGCGGCCTTCGTTGTCGTCTCGCCTCCCTTTGGACTTCTTGAACAGATCACCACCTCGCTGCAGCACATGGTCGTTGAAGTGGCCCATTACACCTTGCTGGCGACCAATGTCTTACACCGAATCTCAGGAAACATCATTCTTCTTGGCGACCGCCCCCTGCTGGTTGCCGAAGCATGCAGCGGCATTCGATCGCTGGTATCGATCATTTCCATCGGGGTGTGCTACTGCCTTTACAAAGAACATTCCTGGATGAGATCGCTGACGCTCTTTGGCATTTCGTTGGTCGTCGTGACCATATTGAATCTATTTCGCATCCTTTTTATCGTTTTAACCATCGAGGCTTACGGCATCGATTTCACCATGGGGATCAAGCACGAAATCCTCGGCCTGATTGGATTTTTCTCCGGATTGCTCGTCATCCTGGGAACAGACAACCTCCTTGATGGTTTACGGGACTTCCTGGCGCCCAAGGTCATTTTGCGTAACCCCAGCGATTCAGCGCCCGAAATCGACCTGGACCCCGAGTATTCCGAACTTCCTCACGTGAAGCCTTCGCGGGTATGGCCAAAGCTGGGGACGACTGGGATCGCTTTACTCGTGATCTTCGTGCCCAGCCTGCTCTTGCAGGCCCGGGTGTTGGTGCGGGAAGGCACGCGCTTCATTCTGCCTAGGGAAGGAATCGGTCATCTCGAACTGCTTAGTAATCGAGCCCATCTCGACCTGGACGGCTGGAAATCGATTCAGGGCCCAGAAATCATTGAAGACGAAAGGTTGGCGGGCACGGGTGTCCAGTCTCAATTCTGGCTGTTCAAAAAAGGGGAAATGACGGTCCGCATCGCGATCGACGAGCCGTTCAAAGACTTCCATCCGCTCAACTTTTGCTACCGGTTTGTGGGCTGGGACCAGAAGGAATTCAAGGAATCGAGATCGACCGACGGCAAGTTTCGCGTGGAAGTCCACTTCTTCAAGCCGCCCAACCTGCGATTATTCCTGATTTTTGCCCATGTGGATCGATTTGGACAATGGCAGGTCCCCAATTCCACCATGGGAAATTACCTGGATTTAATTCGCCAAAGGCTTTCAGAGACCTTCATTTACGCAGTCAATCCAGCAACAAAACACAACTACCAGATTCAGCTGAGTTGTATTTCCCGACATGATTTGACCAAGCAGCAAGAAAATGACCTGCGCGACTTATTTGAATTATTTCGAATTGAAATCCAAAAGTGGCCTGAATTTCGGCACAATATCAATGAATGAGTTTTTGTCATGAGCAAGACAAGACCCGACGCGCAAGCCGGACTTTCCCGCATCGTGCTGGAGGGAGCTCGGTCCTTCGCGCCAAGGATGTCGACTTATTTCGCCATCGGGTTTTACCTGTTATCGGCAAGTCTGATCGGCTACTTGGTTCTTTGCAACGTTCCGGAAGAGTCGAAGTTCTATGTCGATTTCCTTCAAAAAAACTCCGGCGAGCAGGAGGACAACAGCACGATCCTTTGCCTGGAGGCCCTGCTCGCCCTGCAGCCGGAAAACATGGCAATCCGCTATCAATATGCCCGGTTTCTTGAAAGCAAGAAACAGTTTGACGACGCCCGTGCCTTGCTCGACGGATTGATTTCCCTCGAAGACGACGCTCCCAGTCACGACGAAGCCCACTGGCTGGTTGGCAAGAGGCTCTGGCTAGGCCGCGATGGCGACCCCGCCAAGGCCGAGGAAGCGATGCAACATCTTAAAAAAGCGGTGCAGCTTAACCCAAAAAACGAATTCTTCCAGGCCGACTTGGGTACCGCTTATTTTGAATCGGGAAACTTCCTGGACGCCCTCCCCCCCATCCATCTCGGCGTTCGGGTGAAGCCGGAGTTGGCCGTGCTTCTGGCTCAAAAAATTCTCTCGGCCAACAAAAATACCGCCATGGACCTTTTGCGCCGCGCCGAAGGCCCCCTCCTAAGCAAATTGGCTTCCGACCCGGGAAACGAATTCCTGATCCGCACCGTCGCCACGATCCAGGTCTTGCACGGCAAATTCCCGGAAGCGGCGGCTCAACTACAAGCCGCCCTCAATGAAAAATCGAGCCCGCTTTTGAAAAAGGAATTTGCGGATGTCATTAGTCTGCAAATCGACGCCCTTTTCCAGAATCCCCCCGTCGAGCTGCAACAGATCCTCCCCTTGATCGAAAAAGGACTAGCCGTCGATCCGGGCAACGCCAGACTCTTCACAATCATGGAGAAGACGATGGTGCTCAACAGCGAGTCGCGCTCAGCCATCAAGGACAAACTCAACCAGCTTTTAGTCAAAGGCGTTTCCTTGGCATTGGTGCATATGATGCTGGGAACCGATGCTCACCGTGCGGGCCGGCTTGATTTGGCGCGGCTGCATTTCGAACTGGCCTATCGCCTCAATCCTCAAATTCCCGAACTCTGCAATAACCTGGCCTGGTATTTGGCTAACGAAACACCAAGAGACCCGCAAAAGGCGCTCGCGCTCGCCAATCAAGCGGTGCAATTGCAACCGAACAACACGAGCTTCCTCGATACGCGAGGGCAAATCCTGGCGCTGGCGGGTAATTGGAAAGACGCGGTGACCGATCTGGAAAAGGCGTTGACCGGCCTGTCCGGTAACGCGGGGACCCACAAAAGTCTCGCGCTTTGTTATGAAAAACTGGGAATGTCGGACCTGGCTGAACTTCACCGGGCCATTTCAAAAAAGAACGAGGAACTGCGCAAAGTGCCGACCGAAGTGCGCCGAAGAAACTAGTCCATTGGGCCGGAGATACCCATTGGGATACGAAAGCGCCTCATTGAATTCCGCGCCCGATTCCGTCGGTCCTGAAGAGCGGAATTGCTCTCAATTGCCGCAAGCGCGCTGAATCCGTCCGCTGCTCCCTGCCGGTTCAAGAGCGCCATTAACGCAAGTCATCAAGGTGCACCGTTATTCGGCCGGTTCGATGATGGCCGTCATCGAACCCTTGCATTCGCGCCCCAAATAAGGGTCAGGTCCGTACGAGTGAATCTGGTCTTGTTTTAGCTCAGCGTGCTCGCGGGTCGTCGTCAAGCAGATCGCCCGCCCCGTCTTGTCCACTTCCTTGGCGATCAAAAACCCCTTCTCTGGGGAAAAGCCGAAGATCACCATCAACATTTCGATGACATAACGGTAAGTATGGTCATCGTCATTGAGAAGGATGACATTGTATCTCGGCTGCATCCGCGGCTTTTGCGTCTGCTTGGGCTCGGCAACCGCCGGCTCGCTGCTTTGAGAAAGGGGAAAGCGCTTGATTGCCAGGCTCGAATGGCTTGGACTCATGCCGGTTTCCTGCCGCAACAAACGATCGTGATGTCGTCATGAGGGTATTGGCGGCCGACCGTATGCTGGTTGATGGCGCCAAGGAGCCTTTCCACGACCGTCTTGGGAGTCGGGTCCTTGACCGACTGAATGACTTCTTTCATCCGGTCCAGGCCAAACGCGTCCCCTTTCGCACTCATCGATTCGCTCACGCCGTCGCTATAGAAGAGGATCTGATCGCCTGGATCGAGCTTGAACTTGGCCGATTCGAAGGTCATCCCCTCCATGATTCCCAGGGGCACGCCCGTGATTTCGGCATCGACGACATCGTTCACCGCCCCCCCTGCCCTCTTGATGAGCAAGGGAATCATGTGGCCGGCATTGCAGATCGACCACTCATGGCTGAGCGGATCCAAAATGCAGGCTTCGAAGGTGACGAATTTTTGCAGATTGTCGAGGTAGGGGTAGAGCTCGTCGTTGAGCTTGCCCACCGCCACCGCCAGGTCGGTTTCGGTGGAAAGGTTGTAGCGCGTTTCGGATGAGACCTTGGCCATGATCAGCGCGGCCGCGACCCCCTTGCCCGCCACGTCGCCAATCGTCACTCCCAGGCGCCCGTTGGAAAGCGGAATGTAGCCGTAATAGTCGCCGCCAACTTCGCGTGCGGCCTTGTAATAAGCCTTGAACTCGTACCCTTCAAGTTGCGCCTCTTCGCGGGGCAAAAAGCTGTACTGGACCTGTTGCGCCAGGCGCAAATCGCAGTCGAACGCGGCACGCGTGCGCTCCTCGGCGACCGTCTTTTCGTGCAGCCGGCTATTGTCCAGGGCAATCGCCGCTTGATTGGCGACACCCCAAAGGAGCTTCAAATCGTCCTGGGTGAATTTCTTCGTGCGGTCCTGAGTGTCGAGTTGCACCACGCCAAACGGCTTGCCATT
The DNA here is from genome assembly GCA_965226945.1 of Gemmataceae bacterium. Lineage (GTDB taxonomy): Bacteria > Planctomycetota > Planctomycetia > Gemmatales > Gemmataceae > SYLG01. Next base: position 8,042,355 of record OZ245717.1, read on the forward strand.
GACCCCGATCAAAGGAACGCACATCACCGAGCGGATGCGAAAATCGACGACCGACTGGCTCAAACCCACTTCGTCGGAGCGGCTGGCGTCGTCGGCGGTAAACGCCTGACCCGATTCGATGCATTTGCGCACAATCGTGCGGGAAAAGCGGGCATTCGCCTCATCCTGCGGCTTGCGGGTCTTCACCAGCTTGGGCATCAATCGCGGCGGGCTGGAATCGTCGGTCAAGATGAGGAAGCAGCGGTCCGCCTGGCGGAAAAGCTGAAACATCTGATCGGCAATCTTGGGCAAGAGCGAGTCGAGCTCGAGCGTCTTGCTGAAACCACCGGTAATATCCAGGAGCAGGCGCAGTTTTTCCGCGGGCTGAGTTTCGAGGATCTGCTGGCTCGTCTGAGCGAGCACCGCCTCGACATTGGTGTTGTCTTCGTCGTCGGCCGTACCTTCTTCTACCGGCACCTCGATTTCGACCGACCGGGCGGCTTTGGGGTCCTGATACTGGTATTCGACCTCGCAAATCTGAATCAGATCGCCATGGCGTAACGGCTTGCCATTGCCCGCCGACTCAATTTTCTCACCATTGACGAAGGTGCCGTTGCGGCTGCCCTTGTCTAAAAGGTGATAGATCCCGTCGTTCTTGACGAGCACCGCATGTTCACGGCTGACTGAGGTGACCGGGATGACGACATCGCAGGTGGCCTGACGGCCAAAGATCACATTCTCCTTGACGAGCTCATGGATCTTGCCCTGCTCCGGGCCCTTGGTCATCTTCAAAACCGGCGGCTGCATGATCGACTCCGAACCCCCGCGCGGGGAACTTCCTGGTCCTTATTAGGATAATGGATCGGCCTTTAAACAAAAGGCAAGAACCAAAGGACGAGATCTTAGGCTCCCGTTCCCAGACGAATGACGAGGTCCTGGGCTTCAACCTGTGCCCCGGTTTGCACCAGGATCCCCTCGACCTTGCCCGGCAACTCCGAGCGTACCGACGTCTCCATTTTCATTGCTTCTAAGACGAAGAGCGGCTGGCCGGCGTTCACTTGTTCTCCGACGGAAACCAGGATCCGGGAAACCAAACCCGGCATCGGCGTCCCCACATGCAGCGGGTTGCCTGACTCGGCTTTGGCCCGCTGCGGGGTCTTGCCCGTCAACGAGCGATCGATCACGACCACCTCGCGCGGCTGCCCATTGAGTTCGAAAAATACGGTTCTGGCCCCATCGCCGCGAGGATCGCCAATCGTCAAGAATTTCACGAACAGCGTTTTACCCGGTTCAATTTCCACGCTCGCTTCGTCGCCTGGCTCCATCCCTTGAAAAAAGACCGGCGTCGGAATGACTCCCGTATCCGAATAGAGCGCCTGATGCTTCAAAAGGTCTTCGTAAACCTTCGGATAAAGAAAATGGGTCACAACCTCCTGATCGCCCGCGCGCTTCTTCAAGACCTCTGTTAACTTGGTCCGTGCCTTTTCAAAGTCGGCAGGTTTCAAGGATGCGCCAGGCCGGCCCTGGATGGGCTTACGGTCCCGCAAAACTCGCGTTTGCAATTCCTGAGGGAATCCGCCAGGAGGTTCCCCCAACCGGCCCTCGAAGAATTCGACAACCGACTCGGGGAACGACAGCTCTCGCGCCGGATCCATGACATCCGCGGCACGCAGATTATTGCTTAAGAGAAAAAGCGCCATGTCTCCGACAACTTTTGAAGTCGGGGTAACCTTAATGATATCTCCAAATAGCTGATTAACCTCCGCATAAGTGGCGCAGAGATCGCGCCAGCGATGACCAAGGCCCACTGCGGCCGCTTGCTGCATCAGATTCGTGGCCTGGCCACCCGGCATTTCGTTTTGGTAGACATCGGGGGCGGGAGCTATCTGGCCCGATTCGAAGGGGTAGTAAAGCTTGCGCACCCCTTCCCAGTAGTCTGAGACCGATTGCAGGTCCTTGCGGTCGACCTGCGTTCCCCGCTCGTGAAAGCGGATCGCTTCCACCAGCGCATGCAAGCTGGGCTGGCTGGTCATGCCCGCCAGGCTGGCCATGGCGCAATCGACGACATCGACGCCCGCTTCCATGGCGGAGATCAATGTGCCCGCCTGGCCGCCGGCGCAATCGTGCGTGTGGAAATGGACGGGAATGGCGACCGCTTCGCGCAACGCCTTGACGAGCTTGGCGGCGGCAAACGGCTTGCAAAGGCCTGCCATATCCTTAACTGCCAGGATATGAGCCCCGCGCTTTTCAAGTTCCTTGGCCAGCTTCAGATAATAGTCGAGCGTGTACTTCTTGCGGCTGCCGTCTTCAATGTCGCCTGAATAACAGATCGCCGCCTCGCACAGCCCGTTCGTGGCCCGCACCGCTTCGATCGCCAGCGTCAGGTTTTCCAGGCCGTTGCACGCATCAAAACAACGGAAAAGGTCGATGCCCGCCGCATTGGCTTCCTTGACAAAGGAGAAAACGACATTGTCGGGGTAGTTGGTATAGCCGACCGCGCTTGCGGAGCGCAAAAGCATTTGAAAAAGAATGTTGGGAATGCGCTCGCGCAACGAGCTTAGGCGTTGCCAGGGCGATTCCTTCAGAAAGCGCATCGAGGTATCGAACGTCGCGCCGCCCCACATTTCCAGAGAAAATAGCCAGCTCAGGCGGTGGGCATAAAAATCGGCGATCCTGGCCATGTCGTGGGTGCGCATCCGGGTCGCCAAGAGCGACTGATGGGCATCGCGCATGGTTGTATCGGTGAAAAGGAGCGCCTTGTGATCTCGAATTTTGCGCGCGAACTTTTCCGGCCCCAGTTCGAGGAAGAGGTTGCGCCAACCCTGGGGCTTGCCCGCGCCAACGAGATGTGCCGCATCGGGAACGAGCGGTTCCGCGGGTCGCGCTGCTCCTGTTTTCAAGCGTTCCCTGGGCACTTCCGGGTGGCCGTTGACAATGATGTCGCCGATATAACGCAAAAGCTTGGTCGCTCGGTCGCGGCGCACGGGCAAATCGAAGAGCTCAGGCGTCTGGTCGATAAAACGTGTGGTGCATTTGCCTGAACGAAAGGACGGATGCTCAAGCAGATTGATCAGGAAGGGGATGTTGGTTTTTACACCGCGAACGCGGAATTCATGAAGCGTGCGCAGCATGCGTAGCACGGTGTCTTCAAATTGCAGGCCCCTGGCCGTCACCTTCACCAGCAGGGAATCGTAATAAGGAGCGATGACCGCGCCACTATAGGCACTACCCGCGTCGAGACGAATTCCCATGCCGCCGGCCGAACGGTAATTGGTCACGCGGCCATAGTCGGGCAGAAACCCGTTCGCCGGGTCTTCGCTCGTTACCCGGCACTGGATGGCAAAACCGTTGACGCGAATATCGCCCTGCTTGCCGAGCATGAGCTTTTCGGAGTGGAGGGGCAGCCCGCCCGCCACCAGGATTTGGGCACGAACAATATCATGGCCGGTCACTTCCTCGGTAACCGTATGTTCGACCTGAATGCGAGGATTGACCTCGATGAAATAAAACTCGCCGGTCTCGTCATCCACCAGGAATTCGACCGTGCCTGCATTGTCGAGGCCGACGGCTTGACCAATACGCAGTGCGCTTTCGAGCAAGCCGGTGCGTGTTGCCTGGGAGAGGTTGGGGGCTGGCGCCATTTCGACGATTTTCTGATGGCGACGCTGGACGGAGCAGTCGCGTTCAAAAAGGTGGACGAGATTTCCGTGGCCATCTCCCAGAAGTTGCACCTCGATATGGCGCGCTCGCCGGACCAGCTTCTCCAAAAAAAGGTCGCCATTGCCGAAGGCGGCGGCCGCCTCGCGACTGGCCTGGGCAAAGCCTTCTTTCAGTTCCGTGGGATTGTTGGCGACCCGCATGCCCCGGCCGCCGCCTCCCATGGCCGCCTTGATCATCACGGGATAACCAATTTTTTCCGCCGCCTCAAGCGCCGCGGCCGGATCGGCAACCGGGCTTTGCGTGCCAGTGAGAATCGGTACTTTGGCCTTTTCGGCAATTTTGCGGGCGGCGACCTTGTCCCCCAAGCTTTCCAGGATGCCGGTTTTGGGCCCGACAAAAAGAATTCCGGCGGCGCGAACCGCTTCGGCGAATCTGGGGTTTTCCGACAAAAAGCCGTAGCCGGGGTGAATGGCATCGACCCCATTCGCCTTGGCGATGTCGACAATGGCCTGGATGTTCAAGTACGACCGAAGCGGTTCCCCTTCCCTGCCAATCTGGTAGGCCTCATCCGCCTTGAAACGGTGCAGGGCGAGCCGATCCTCGTAGGCGTAGATCGCGACCGTCCTGATACCCAGTTCGGTGGCGGAGCGGAAAACACGAATGGCGATTTCGCTTCGATTGGCGACGAGAAGCTTCCGGATGCGGGGAGTCATTTCCTGGGAGGCTCGTTTTTAAAGGAAGGCTCGATGAGGGAAAAAGCACGCCTGCACAGCTTGCAGGCTTTGCTTGTTTTAGAAATGAGGGAGGGGAAACCCAGGACTTGGGTCAACTTGCCGAGAATCGTAATTTTCGTGTTTTTCTCGTTTAATGGGCCATTTCGCCAAGAATGGGGATTTCGAGCTGGGGCTGATCTTTCGAGTCGGTCAAGATCGTTACCGCGGTGGGCAGCTTTTTGGTTCCCTCCGCTTTGACGGTCATGGTAATGACATGCACCGCCTTGGCCTCCTTGGAAAGTTCCGCCATTTCGATTTTCCCGCCCAGGCCCTCGACCTTCAGAATCTTGAAGGGGGATAAACCGCGTACCACGACTTTGCGCTGCACTTCTTCGCCTTTGGCCAGGGTTCCTAGTTGAATTTGACTCGGAGTGGCACTGAGATGCGATTCCACGGTCAAGGTTACGGGAATGCGTACCTGGGGAATCTGCGAAGAATCGGTGCGCAGCCAGATGTCGCTAAACCAGATTCCGGCGGGGGTGTCCTTGCGCAGGGTCGCTTTCAGTTCGTACACCGATTCGTTGCCGCCGCGGCTCACTTCGACAATTTTGCAAAGGAGGAAGTGCGAATCCGGACGAACTTCTTGAATCTGCAGATCGGGTTGGCCGTGGAAACGAATGGTTGTGGTGGCCTCCTTGGGGAGCCCCTGGCGAATGGTGCCAAGGTCGAGGCTTTCGGGGCTGATGCTGAAATCATCGCGGGCGTTCGCCTTGACCCAGAGCCTGACTTCCTCGCTCTTGGGCTTGTTAAAATGCACGTAGATGGTGACGGTTTTCACGCCGCGGAAACGGGTCGTGTCCATCCGGGCCACCACGGCGGTCTCTTCATCGGGTTGCAGATAGGTTTTAAGCGCCGAGGCGCTCACGCATCCGCACGAAACCCGCACGTTGGAGATCCCGACCGGCTGACCCGTTGTGTTCTTGATGCGGAAATGATGCACCAGGGTGGATCCCCGGGAAACGATCGCAAAGTCCTTGGACAGCTCGTCGAATAGCCCGTCCGCCCAGGAGCTAGCTTCCGCTCCCGGCACGAATGCAAGGATCGCCGCCGCCACCCAACCGAGCTGACTTGCCCTCATTCCCCGAACTCCCAACAAAAAAGGGGCCCGGTTGATGAGGGGCCGCACCCTTTGATTCGGTTGTCAGGAATTCCAGTTTTTGTCAATTTCGCGGGCAGCGAGAGGATTCGGGCCAAACGGGAACCTATCGCACCGGATTTAGGCCTTGCGAGGAACACCACGGTGTTGAGGTCCATCCGGCGTTTTTCAGGTTTGAGTCCTGAAAGGAACATCGCGAAGATCTTCTTAAGACCGGTATGGCCTAGGATTTGACTCTTGCCAAAACTGCGACCACGATCCGCTTGAATCCTGCCTCTTTCAGGGTTTTTGCCGCGTAAATCGCGGTGGCGCCGGTTGTCATGATGTCGTCAACCAGGACCGCCACGAATCGATCGGTTGCCGCTTGACTTGGCCCTCGCCATGCAAAAGAGCCCCTCACATTGGCCCGGCGACGGCTGCGCGGCAAATCGGACTGCTTGAGCGTGGGCCGCTTCCGGGAGAGTGATCGGCAATCCACGAGGCCGCTCACCTGGCTTGCCAGACCCCGAACCAATCCTTCGGGCGGATTGTGGCCACGAAGGAGGTTCTTGAACCAGAACCGAGGCATGGGAAAAAAGCGCACCGGCCCTAGAGCCTCCCAAAGCGATTGAGACTGACGTCCCCATTCCCTTCCCACGGCCCGCGCCAGGCTGTCCTCCCGGCGATTCTTCAGCCGCAGGATCAGATTTCTCAACCCCCCTTCGTAGATTCCATGGCGGATGACCTGCTCCCAGGGAAAGAGCCGGTGCCGGCATTCGCTGCATCCGTCCGGTCTGCGATCAGCCTCGCCGGCAGGGGAGCCGCAGCGCTGACAGTAGGGGTCCAGGCTTGGTGTCAAAAGTCCCTGGCAAGCCGCGCAGAAGTCTTGATCCCGCTCGGCCAACGGTTCGTTGCAACCGTGGCAATGAGGAGGAAAGAGCAGATCGGCCAAGGACGTAAGGACACGCTTCATGGATCAAGCGCCGATCACGGACATCGGGGAATCGAAAAGCGTCCCGAGCGCATTCCACGCCGGGTTTTGCTGTATTCCATTGGTCGCCCCGCCACGCTGGAGGGTCGGGAAAAGGTGAAGAACTTAGGCGGCCCGGGAGGCCTTGGTTTTCGACGAAATCGACCGAGGCGTGCGCGGTGCAGTCTCCTTGGCGGCGCGCGGGATCTGGACGCGGATGAGCGTCCAGCCCGGTTTCTGCGAGGGCACCAGGCCGATCTTGCCCCCCATCTTTTCGAAGATCCCACGCGAGGCTGCCAACTGCAACCCGCTGCTTCGCCCGTAGCCCTTGGGACAGAAGAAGGGGGTGAATAGATGCAAGATTTGCGACGGCCTCGGCGAGGGCTGATGGTACTCCATTTCAAAGATCAGGGCGTTTGGCTTGGGCTGGCAGGAAAGTTTGACCTCGCGGGGCCGTTCGAGGGAAATTTGGCTCGCGGCAAATTCGAGCATCCACTGGCCGGCCCGCGCGAACAGATCCTTGTCGATCTTGGCAATGGTGGCATTTTTTTGCTTAAGCGTGGTCTGTTTCGCTTTTCCCTTCCGCGGTTTTTTCCCACCCTGCACCAAGGCGGGCGATTCGGAAATCACCTGGACGGCGAAGCCCTGGCCTACGGCTTCTTTCTGCCAGAGTTCCAGACATTCCAGTGCCGAAACGAGCGAGTCGCGCGGTTCTGGCGGTCTTGCAAAGACCATCAGGCTCTCGATCTGGGAGCGCACGCGTTGAACCTGGCGTTTCATCAGGTCCAAGCTCTGCCCCAGGCCTTGAGCCAGACTCTGACTTGCTTCCTGCTGCGAATCTGCGGAAATTTTCAGCAGATCCTTCTGCAGCTTTTGAATCGTGCCCGTGAGGATTCCCAGAGGGTTGTTGATTTCGTGCCCTGCCCCCGCGGCCATTTCCGCCAATTCCTCGCGCACCAGGGTATGCACAAGCTGCAAATCCGTCTTCTTCGGTGGAGCGACTTCGGCGGCAATTGGCGCCAACTGGCTACCGAGGCGAATGCCGGCAAGCGTGTGACGAAGTTCCAGCGGTTTCCAGACCTGGGTGGGCGCCGAGACCGCCAGCAGGCGATCGCGCTCCTCAATGAGTTCATCCAAAACGCGCGCCGCGGCGGGAATGTTCAGATCGCGAATGAGGGGCCAGGCCTGTTCGAAGCTGGAAAAATAGCTCGCATCCTTTTCCCAGTTTCCAGCAATCTCCCAGTCCTGCGCGATCAATTGGCCCAAGTCGAGGACGCGCTGCCAGTAGGAGTCGAGCGCGGGAGCTTCGGGAATATTCCAGGGAATCAGCCGGCTTAGGTTCCAGCCCGACTTGGCTGGGGGCAAGGCCTGATCTTTCTCCTGGGAGGAGATCCAGCGCAGGTAGGGGAAAAAGGTTCGAATCGACTGCAGCGCCAGATGGTGGAAAACGGTGACAGGCGCCTTGCGCGGCAGGTGTTTGAAAAGAAGCTGCAACACCCCTCCCAGGCGGTTCTGGGCACGCCAACAAGACTGAGCGCCCGCCAGGGCAAAATTGACCTGAAAAACATGCGGGCCTTGCGGTTGCCCCAACCTGCGGATCAAGGTCGGGCCAAGTGCCTGCCAGGACGGCAATTTCGATTTGGGACTTGCCCAGTGATGGGCGAGCAGGGCTTGCGACACACCCGGATCGATCGTCAGGTGTTTGATTTCCAATACTTTTTGAGCGAAGGATTCGGACGGACCGCGCTGACTTGCGCCACCGGTCCCATCACCAACACCTCTGCGATTTCGAAGGTGCTTACCGCTTTTGCCCGGCGGATGTGCCGCTGTTGATGCCGCCTGCCCCAGGCGGCTCATCTCGAGAACTAGAAAACTTACTTCGGGCAAGATCAGGCAAGACTCGCCTGACGGCTCGGGTTGGGGCGAAAGCACCCAGTTCAATCGATTTCGATGCGCTCGGGCCACGCCACCATTCCGGTCGGAAGTCCCTCGACCGATCCATGACCACTAACGGGGATTGCGGCTTGGGCCGCAACCATCACGCGTCAGCGGTTTCCATTTCCAAAAGCTGACACATCTTTTTCAGCAGGCTGTCCATCTCGAACGGCTTCTGAAGAAAATCGTCGGCTCCGGAGAGTCGAAGTTCCTGAATCTTGTCGTCTTCCACCATCCCGGAGATGCACAGAATGCGCACATTCTCCAGACTGGAATCGGCCCGGACCCTGTGACAAACCTCGCGGCCGTTAATATCGGGAAGCATGAGGTCCAAGACGATGATGTCCGGCCGGTATTCCTTGACCATCATCCCCGCGTCGAAGCCATTGCCGGCCGAGCGGATCTCAAAGCGCCCATCTTCTTCCAGCGCGGTCTTCATCAACTGGACCAGATCGGCCTCGTCATCGACGAGCAGCACTTTGCGCTTGCCGCTTTCCAGGGCATCGGTCGGGATGCCATTATCCTTCATGAAGCGGAAAAGATGTTCCCTGGGAATGCGCCGAAACCGCGACCCAGGGACGCGGAAACCTTTCAGTTGGCCATTGTCAAAACACCGAATGATGGTTTGTTGGCTAACCTTGCAGATTTTTGCCGCTTCCCCGGTGGTGAAGACGGTTTTCATGCGCACACCTTATCCTTCCTGGTTTGGGACGAATCCAAGCTCCCAGACCGAATCTCAATCCGTTAAACCCAAGCCTACCCATTTTGTGTGGATTAGTGCAAGCTGTCTTAGGGTAATTTCTTTCCCTTTCAACCTATTTTGCCAAACCATTAACCTCGTTAAACTCAGCCCAAACCCCCCGATGGCACTATACGCTGGATGCCATCCTAACCCAAATGAATGAGTAAAAGAGTAATGTCGGCGGGCGTAATCCCGGGAATTCTCGATGCCTGGCCAAGGCTTTGGGGCTTCATTTGCAGCAGTTTTTCTCGCGCTTCGGCGCGCAATTGCTTGACGATCCCATAGTTGAATTGCGCGGGAATCGGCCGCGACTCGAGCCTTTTGAATCGTTCGATTTCTTGAGATTGGCGGTTCATGTATCCTTGGTATTTTGCCTCAATCTCCAGCTGCTCGGTAACCTCCTCGCTTACCAGGTCCTCCCCAAATCCGGCTGCAAGGGCTTTGTCACGGATATCACGGAAAGCGACTTCGGGGCGTTTCAAGATCTGCCAAAGGGAAATTTCACCGTCGCGCGTGCGCGTCAAGATCTCTTTCCCTTTCTCGATGTGCGCTTCCTTGGTTTCGAACCGTTGCATGGCTTCGCGCTTCACGGCGCCGTAGGCAAAACCCTTGGGCGTCAGGCGCCGATCAGCGTTGTCTTGCCTGAGGGCCAGCCGGTATTCGGCCCGGCTCGTGAACATCCGGTAGGGCTCGTCGACTCCACGGGTCACGAGGTCGTCCACCATGACTCCCAGGTAAGCTTCACTGCGATCGATGGTGAAGGAAGGTTTGCCAAGCAAGGCCCCCGCGGCATTGATGCCGGCGAGCAGCCCCTGGGCCGCCGCCTCTTCGTAGCCGGTGGTTCCGTTGATCTGCCCGGCGAAATAAAGCCCCTGGATCGACTTGGTTTCGAAGGTATTGAATAGCTGGGTCGGCGGCGCGAAATCGTACTCGACGGCGTAGCCCCATCTGAGGATTTCGGCATTTTCCAGCCCTTCGATCGCGCGCACCATCGCCCACTGCACATCCTTGGGCAGGCTGGTGCTAATGCCATTGCAGTAATATTCGCGCGTGTGCAGCCCCTCCGGTTCCAGAAAGATCTGATGCCGATCCTTGTCGGCAAAGCGCACCACCTTGTCCTCAATCGAGGGGCAGTAACGCGGCCCGCGGCTCTTGATCTGCCCGGAGAACATGGGGGAGCGCTGCAGATTCGCACGGATGATTTCGTGAACGCGCTCGTTCGTGTAGGTGATGTGGCAATCGACCTGAGGCTGCGTCACCTTGGTGGATGAAAAACTAAATGGCCGAGGATGTGGATCACCCGATTGCGGCTCCAACCGGTTAAAATCGATGGAGGCGCCCAGAAGGCGGCAAGGCGTTCCCGTTTTGAAACGGTCGAGCTGGATTCCCGATCGTGCCAGATGGTCGCTGATCCCCTCGGAGGTGCCGTCCCCCGCCCTGCCCCCCGCTGTCTTCGCCTCCCCGGTGTGCATCAACGCCTTGAGAAAGGTCCCCGTCGTCAAAATGACGCATTTGGCCCGGTACAGCGTTTCGCCCCGCGCCCAAACCCCAGTGATTCTCCTTCGCGAACCGATTGCGTTCTCAGGCGCGCCTTCCTCAATCTGAAATCCCTCAATCAATTCCTGGCGCAAAACCAGGTTCGGCTGATTCTCGATCTGCCATTTGATTTCTTGTTGATAAAGCTTCTTGTCGGCCTGGGCCCTGGGCGAATGCATCGCCGGCCCCTTCCCCTTGTTGAGCATGCGGAACTGGATGCCGGTCTTGTCGATCGCTTGCCCCATCAGGCCGCCCAAGGCATCGATCTCGCGCACCATCTGCCCCTTGGCCACGCCGCCAATGGCCGGATTGCAGCTCATCTGCCCGACCGCGTCGGCATTCATCGTCAAGAGCGCCGTTTTCAAACCCATGCGCGCGGCCGCGGCAGCTGCCTCGACCCCCGCATGGCCTGCTCCCACCACCACAATGTCGAAATCGAAACTCAATCCAGGCATGCCCAACTCAACTTTCCTTGCCGACCTTCTTGCCAAAACCGTTGCCGTGAGATTCCCGGGCCGCCCCGCCCTCGCCAATCTCTGTCCAGATGCGATTCGCCGGTTTTCCTTTCTAGGATAACGCAATTAGGCGATCTCCTCTTCCCTTTCCGAAAAAGGACCTCCGTTCATGGACCTTCTTGCCAGGGCCGCGCATGGTTTCGATCAACTCACCGATGTTCCCCCCGCCGTCCGGCAAGGCGCCCTGAAGTCGCTGGAAACCTGGTTGACTCACCCCGATTTCGCCGCCTATCGCCCCCAACTGAGCTGGCTCATCGAAAAAGGCAATTTCAGCGGCCTGCTCGATCGCTTCTATCAGATTCTTCCTTTCGGCACCGGCGGCCGGCGCGGTGCCGTCGGCATCGGCCCCAATCGAATGAACCTCTGGACCCTGGGCGCGTCGGTCCAGGGGCACTGCGCCTACCTCAAGGAGAAATTCCCCGGACGCGCCGACCTGTCGGTCTGCCTCGCCTACGATGTGCGCCAGTTCAAGGACAAAAACAAAAATTATTGTCCTGATCTACCCAACCCGATCATGGGCCTGTCTAGCCGCGATTTCGCCGCCCATGCCGCGAGAATCTATGCCGCCAACGGTATCAAGGCCTGGGTGCTGCCCGCCAAGAGCCAAACTTATCTTGCCACCCCCGAACTTTCCTTCCTCATCCGTTACCATGGCGCCCAGGGCGGCCTGAACATTTCCGCATCGCACAATCCGCCCGACGACAACGGCGGCAAATTCTACGAGGAGCGCGGCGCCCAGCCGGTGCCTCCCGACGATCAGATCATGGCCGACCTGGTCGAAAAGATCGACCGGATCAAAACCATCCCCTGGGACGAGGCCGAATCGAAAGGCCTGCTGCTCTGGATCGATGACGCCTCGCACAAGGCCTACATCGACCTCTGCCTGCGCGAGGCGCTTGTTGAGGCTCCCCGCAAGGGAATCGACGATTTCAAGGTGGTCTTTACCCCCTTGCACGGCGTCGGCTCCATGACGGCGATGGAGGTTCTGGAAGGACGCGGCTTCCGGGTCATTCCCGTGGCCGAACAGATGACCCCCGACGGTCAATTTCCCAATGTCACGAAGAGCCCCAATCCCGAAGTGCCCGAATCGCTGGACCGCGCGGGAAAAACCGCCCTGGCGAACCAGGCCGATCTGGTTCTCGCGACCGACCCCGATGCCGATCGTCTGGGCGGCCTGTTCCCCAATGAAAAGGGGGAGTTTCTTTTCTTGAACGGCCAGCGGATGGCGGCTCTCATCACCTGGTTCAAACTGGAAATGCTCAAGGAACAGGGGCGCTTGCAACCCAGCAGCATCGTCGTCAAAACAGAAGTGACCACGACCCAGATCACCCGGATCGCGGAGCATTTTCGGGTGCAAGCGGTCACCGATCTCCTCGTCGGTTTCAAGTACATCGCCGACGTGATCTATCACCTGGAATCGACGGGCCGCTATGGCCATGTCAGTGGTTCGCCGGCCGATTTCGTGATCGGCACCGAGGAAAGCCATGGCGCGCTGACGACGCCCCTCATTCGCGACAAGGATGCGGGCGGCGCCGCCCTGCTCATGGCCGAATGCGCCCTGGAACTGAAGCGCCGCGGATCGAGTGTTTGCAAGAAGATCGAGGATCTGGCGCGCCAGTTCGGCCATTTTCACAACACCGGCATCAACATCCAGCTTCCCGGCCTCGATGGCAAGTTGAAGATGGGTCAAATGCTCGACAGTTTGCGCACCAATCCTCCCAAAACGATTGCGGGTTTGCCTGTCACTCATTTTGAAGACCTGCGCGACCCCCATGGCAAATTGGGGCCGATTCGCGGCGCAACGGATGCGGCTTCGCGCAATGTGCTCATTTTCCAACTTGGGGATGGCGCCCGGGCCGTGATGCGTCCAAGCGGCACCGAACCGAAGGCCAAAATCTACATTGAAGCGAACACCACACCCATGGCCAAAGGGGAAACAGAGGCCCAGTGGTCGGCGCGCAAGGCCGAGGTGGATGCGCTTGTCAAAAAGATTGGCGACGATTTCACGCACCAGGCGACGGCCCGAGTGGCCTAAGGCGCGAATTTCGGCCCAAAGTTCGAAGCGTTTTTCGAACCGGAACCGAGGAAGCAAGCGATGAATCCGCCTGAGTCTGCCGGCCGCAATGTTGGGGCTGGGGTTCAGGCGGCCTTCGATTTCGCCCTGTAGGCATTCAATCACTTTGTGAAGCGACCACTCCTGGGAGGGTTTGATGGCGGAGGGGTGGGCAGAATCGGCCTGGGATGCGATCATCATCGGCGGCGGGGCCGCGGGGTTGATGGCTGCGATCCGCGCGGCGGAACTGGGCGCCGAAAAAGGCGCCCGCATTCTTCTTCTGGAAAAGGGGAAAAAGCCAGGCGTCAAAATCCTGATGTCGGGCGGCAGCCGCTGCAACATCACCCATCACTGTTCCAATCGCGACATTGCCACCGCCTTCGGCAAAAATGGCCAGTGCCTCTTATCTCCCCTCTCCTCCTTTGGAGTCGAGGACACCGTTCGATTTTTCGAAGCCGAAGGGGTCAAAACGAAAATTGAATCGACCGGAAAGATCTTTCCCGTGTCGAACAAAGCAAGCGATGTCTTGGAGGCCCTCCTTCACCGACTGGAACGCACCGGCGCGGTGCTCGCCTGCGAAAAATCGGTGCAATCGATCAAGCGCGGTGCCGACGGATTTACCGTCGCCGGGCCGGGATTCACGTTTCTGGGTAAGAAAATTCTGATCGCTTCTGGAGGAAAATCTTTTCCGCGCTGCGGCACCACCGGCGATGCATACACCTGGCTTAAGGAGCTTGGCCACTCGATCGTTTCCACGCACCCCTCACTCGTTCCGCTCACAACCAACTTGCCGTGGATCCGCGATCTCAGCGGCATCACCTTGAAAGACACGCGGGTCGAAGTGGGGACGAATGGCAAGGCGATTGCCGCCGATCGCAACGCTTGGCTTTTCACCCATTTTGGGTATTCGGGCCCGGCACCCATGAATCTGAGTCGCTGGATCACCACGTCTTCGGGTGCCGGCTGGCTGCGGCTCGATTCGCTGCCAGAACTCAGCGCCCAGGCGGTGGAATCACACATCCTGCAGTCGCTACCGGCCATGGGAAAGCGCTCGCTGGTCAGCTTGCTCGCGCACCTCTTCGGAGAAGCGGTGCCGCAGCGCTGGGCCGAGGCCCTGGTGAGCCAGGCCTCCATTCCTTTGGAGCGCAAGGGATCGGAACTCGGCAAGACGGAGCGGCAAAAACTGGTGCAAGCGCTCAAGGGGCTGCAATTGCAAGTCGCGGGAAGCTGCGGCTTTGACAAGGCCGAGGTGACTGCGGGAGGAGTGAACGTCAAGGAGGTCGATTTCAAAACCATGCAAAGCCGCATCGTTCCCAATCTTTTCCTCGCGGGCGAAATCCTCGATCTCGACGGCCCCATCGGCGGCTTTAATTTTCAATCGGCCTGGAGCACAGGTTGGCGGGCGGGAACATCGCTGGTGAGCGAATAATCCGGAGAGATACGCTCAAGAAGGCTCCGCTCACCTGCTTGACCACGGCTGAGGCACGGCTGCTTCGTAATCAGGTGGTTCAAAAGGCATCATCAACTGGCAACAGCCGAAGTCCAAAAAGCCGCTGCGATGCCGCCAAGGCCGACCGCATCAAGGCGCATTGCTTCGTTTCCAGCGGATCTTTTTGCATGATCTGCCTACCTCCCTGCCGCGAGCGCCTCCACCATGCTGATCCGGCCATCCTTGTCGCGGTCGAGCCGATCGAAGACCTCAGGCCGGCCCCGGAACTCCGCCCGCGAAACCAATCCATCCTGATTCTTGTCCATCGCCACAAACCAGTCCGGCCCCTTTGGCGCGGACCGCGCCGGCGCCACGGTTTTTGCTTCTGCGCTGACGCCCCCTATTGGGACGCGTAAGGGACCAAAGCGATTCTCCGCCGGACCGCGCGCCGCCCGCAACTGGTAGGACCAGGGAATGTCCTGCCTTTTCAGTGCTTCCCGCGTGCCCGCCCGCATAAGCTCGCTACCATCGAGCCGCCCATCGCCATTGGCATCGAGCCCATCGAAGAGGTTTTGACCACGGTTTTCCAAAACCAGGACGGCCTGCCGCGCGATTCCCATCTCCACGAGATCGAACAGCCCTTCCATTTCCGCCGCGCTTAAAATGCCATCACCATTGCGATCGGCATAAAAAAACAGTCCCCCGATCGCCGCGAGGCTCGGATCCGCCTCCAATTCGGATTTTTTCAGGGCCAGCTTTTTGCCCGCGGCATCGCCAAACTGCGCCAAAAAGAAATCGCGGCATTTGGACCGAAAAGCTCTGACTGGATCGGCCGCGTCAAGCTTGATCCGCAGGATCCCCCCGGGGATTTGGAACGATTGCGGCACCGGTCCCGGCTGAAAAAAAGGGTCACTCGATTCGAGCTTCGCCTCGGGCCGATCTCCCAGGTCAATGAACATTCGGGCCTCGCTCTTACCGCCCGTCACGGCCCATGGCGATTGAAGAACGCCGTGATCTCCACCGGCCAGAGGACGATGGGCGACCAACTCTTGAGGATCGAGTATCTCATCTTCATTCTCATCGAATCGGGCCATCAATCCCGGGGCGGCCTTCCATTCTTCTGCCGAGATGACGCCATCGCCATCGCGGTCCAGATGGGAGAATAACGCGGCGCCCAGACGCGACGGTTCCAGAGTGGGCGGGCGGTAAACGGTCGCTACCGGCCGGAAGCCGATCTGCCGATAATGGGCGCGAAATTCTTCCCGGCTAACCTTCGCATCCCGATTGCCGTCGGCTCGGGCAAAGTCGAGTCCCGTCGATTTTCCCCCGTTCATCGAAACGGGAAAGACCCGCTGCGCTTCGGTGGAAGACAAAACTTGATCGCCGTTGGCATCGGCCTGGTCGAACAGTCGATCCAGAAAACGATCCCAGTCGTGCCCTGGAGGCTGACCGTTTATGGCGATGACCAGACGCAGCCTGCCAACCGAGCCGCGCGCGCTCAGACTCAGTTCCACTTCGGCGGGGTCGGCCCAGCCGATTAACAACGCCGCCAGAAACATCATGAAAGGAGTTCCCGCACCGGCTTACCGACCGGATCGACGATCCGGATGGGCCGGTTCACATTCGACATGTTTTGTTTCATCGAATCGATACCTACGGCCTGACAAATGGTCGTGAGTAAGTCGGGAATCGACACCGGCCGATCCTCGACCGCCATGCCATCCTTACCCGTTTTCCCGACGACCTGGCCGCCCTGAATTCCCGCGCCGCTCAACACCACGCTCCAGGCGTCGGGATAATGGTCGCGGCCGTTGCGCGGGTTGATGCCGGGCGTTCGCCCAAATTCCCCCATCCAAACGACGGTGGTGTTGTCGAGCAAACCACGATCCTTCAAGTCGGCGATGAGGGTCGCCCAGGCCGGATCGAGCGTATTGCAAAGGTTTTTGACCAGGGTGAAGTTGTTGTCGTGGGTATCCCAGCCACCGAGCGTCACCTCGACAAAGGGCACGCCGCGCTCCACCAAACGGCGCGCCAGCAGGCAGCCCTGACCAAACAAGTTGCGGCCATATCGGTCGCGCAGCTTGGGATCTTCCGAGGAAAGGTCAAAGGCCTGAGCGGCCGATTTGCGCATCAACCGCGTCGCGCTTTGATAGGCCGACTGGTGGCTTTCGGTCGCGACTCCCGGGCGCGAGGTCAGAAAATCGACTTCCAGGTCATTGAGCAGGGTGCGCCGCGCATCGGCACGAACCTGCGCAATCCCACGAGCCAGCTCCAGGTTTTCCACCGTCAGACCGGCACGGTCATTTCCAAAGAAATTCTCTTCCCCGCCGTTTCCTCCAACAACAAGCGGGGCGAATTTGGGTCCCAGGAAGCCTGCCGAAAGCGCGGCGTTGCCAAAGCGGGGAGCGATGCTCACGTAGCCAGGAAGATCGGCCTCGGGTAGATGCATTTCTTTGGATAATAAAGAGCCGAAAACAGGAAATTCGATCGCACCCTGAGGCAAGTTGCCGGTGCGCAAATGCAAGGTGGCCCGGCCGTGGTCTCCTTCCTTGGTCGACATCGAGCGCACGATCGCATGGTGCTTCATCTGTTTGGCGACGAGCGGCAAATGCTCGCCAATGCGGATGCCGTTGACGCCGGTGTCAATCGATTGAAAAGGCCCCGAGTTGGCATGGCCTGGCTTGGGATCGAAGGTATCAAGCTGACTGGGACCGCCGTTCATCCAAAGGATAATCAACGCTTTTTTTCGCTCGCCCGCCTGATCGGCACGCGCCGCACGGGTGGCAAGCCAGGGCAACCAGCCTGACGAGAGTGCCATCGGGGCGACTTTGAGGAGGGAGCGCCGGTTGAAAAAGGTCGACATCGGAAACTCTCCCATCGAGCTCAATGGTTCAATCGGAACTCGGCACTATTCAAAATCGCCCAGAAAAGATCGGCCAGCCGGTCGTTGATCCGGCCGACGTCGCCGTCGTTGAGAAACCTCATGGCAATGGCCTGTTCCCTTAGCGAGGGCATTCGGCCAAGACTCGACACATAGAGCAGTTCGACCCGTTCCTCGACGGTACCGCCTGGCAGTTCGCAGGCGGCCTTGAGCGTGGGACAGGTGGCCAGGCTTGTCGCTTCAGCGATAAGCTTGCCGTTCATCAAGGCCAGGGCCTGCGGAATCGACGATTCCGGATCGGCCGGTTTGCCCATCAAGGCAAACCGGGCCAGAAACGCTTCTCGGCCGGAAGGTCTTCCCACACCGGGACGCATGCCGGTCGCTTGCATCAAGCTGTCGAACAGTTGCTCTCCCGTCAGCCCCTTCACCGCCATCTTGGAGAAATGCCGTGGATCTTTTTGTTTCGGATGGTCGAAGGCGCTCGTGCGCTGATAGGCCTGGCTGCGGCCGATCGAGCGAATCAAATATCGAAAATCGAAATCGGCTTCGACGAGCGCCTTTGCAAGCGCATCGAGCAGTTCAGGGTGACTTGGCGGATTGTCGTCATGCAGGTCGTCGACGGGATCGATGATGCCCCGGCCAAACATCTGCCCCCACACCCGGTTCGTGGCGGTCTTGGCGAAATAGGGGTTGTTCTTGGCGGTGACCCAATCGGCCAGTTCGCCTCTTAGCGATCCATTGGTCTGGGCCAAAGGACTGCGCTCATCCAGGAATTTGGCGCGTGCTTTTTTCTGAGTATCCCCCACCCCGATCTCGTGGACATCGAGCCTCTCGGATACAGGTGCGAAGATGCCGTCACCGCTACGGCTCAGGCCGGCAAAGAAAGCCGCCTGATTCCAGAACTGCTCGCGTGTCCACTTCGCGAAGGGGTGATTGTGACACTGGGCGCATTCGATCTGAACTCCCAGGAAAACCCGCGTTGTCACTGCCGCCAGATTCTCCGGCTTGACATCTTTGACCGCGAAGAAGGCCAAGGGATTGGGATCGTCGGGGCGAAGCAAAACAGGTGTCGGGTGCTCTGGGTCCCTGCTAAGTGGGGTTTTGAGCAGTTCACGCACAAGCTGGTCGTAAGGCACCCCTGCACGAAATTTCTGTTTGAGCCATGCTTCAAAGCCGGTGCGAAAAATACGCCCTTCCGGCAGCACCGTGGTCTCTGGCGCCAGGGCGGCGCGCCACACAGCCGCCGAGTGCGAAGCATAGCGGGGCGTTTCCAAAAGCGAATCGATCAACTGCGCACGCTTGCCGGGCGATCGGTCCAATAGGAAGGCATAGACATCGCGCGGCGCGGGAATGCGGCCGGTCAGATCGAGGTAGGCGCGGCGCAAAAACTCGGCGTCGTCGGCAATCTTCGCGGCCGGAATGTTCTCTTGTTTGAGCCGGGTCGAAAGAAATTGATCGATTTGATTGGCGAGCATTTGCGGATCGGGTGGCGCCGATTGCACCGGACTCGCCACCGTCGCAAAACCGGCAGCCGCCCAAAAAAGCACCCAGGAAAAGGAACGCTTCACGTTCGCCTCCTTCAGGACGCCCCAAGAAAGGAGAATTGTTCGGCCGAAGGACCGCTGCGTAGCGCGGCCGCGACTTGCGCCGTAACCGCGCGAATCAATCCGCGCTCAAATACTGTACCATCTTCCGCAGCAACTGCGGCAAATGGCCCCTTGTACATCACCAAACATGGGGCGTTTGCTTGAGTTTTCCCCGGGCCCGTTTCCAGGGCCTTCGGTTTGAAGCCTTGCAACCGCAGTTCACGCAGCTCCACACCGGCGATGCCAAAGCAGTGAATGTCGCCCAGTTTCTCGTAGTGAGCGCCGCGAAAGCCCGCCAGCAGAATCGCTTCAAGCGGCTCGGTCTCAACAGGCACACGGCGCACCAGGGAGGCCAACCCCGGCAACTTGGGCTCGCCAGGAAACGCTTTGTCGCTGACCAGGCCGTGAACGGCGATGCGCCCGCCAGGCTTGAGCACGCGCCAGGCCTCGCTCAAAAGCGCGGCGATCTGTTCCTGCGTCAGGGGGGCATTGAAGGTTCCTTCAAGCAGCACCTCATCGAGCGAGTCGTTTTCGTGGGGAACGCGCGCAGGCACCTTATCCGTGAGCCGGTGTTGCCAGGTCGTTTCGGCACTGGCCGTGGCCAGGGGCGCGGGGGGATCCTCGAAGCCGGAATGCTCGATGTCTTCGTGCAGGGTGTAGATTTCCCAGAGGGTCTTGTCGGGGTCGGTCACCCAGAACTTGGTCTGCCGGGCGTAACAACAGTCGACCCCTTGCTGTCGCTGGGTGGCGGTGCCCGATTCTTCCAGGCGCCTTTGCACTTCAACGAGCGCACTCGAATCGGGGAAGCGCAGTCCCACATGATTGAGCGCTCCTCCCGGTTTTTGCGGACTGGGATAAAGCGCAAGCACCAGAGGCGGCGACTCCAGTTCGAACTTCGCGTAATCGTCAACGTGCTTGGCCGGCTCGACGCCGAGCAACGCTCGATAAAATCGCACCGAAGCGGTCAGGTCGGCGACATGAAGACCGGTATGAAATCGAGTCGGCTCGGTCGCGATCGATGCCGGCGTCATGGTGAGAGTCGAGGTCATGATTTCTTCCTTCTCACTTCTTTCGGGTCACGCCGAACAGGTTGATGCCGCTTGCGATTCCAAAAACAAAAACTGCTCCGCGACCGGTCCCATTCTCAATTGATCCCAAAGCAGAGCGGAAACTTCGGTGCGCCGGCCCCGTTCAAAGGTGATCCCGCCGTCGGCTTTCGCGTGGGGAAACGGCCCCTTGTAAATGACTTGTCGCGGCCCCGCGATTGCGGTGGCAGCCGGTTTCCAGGCAATCAACTTCACTTCGCGCAAACCCGATTCCCCATGCATAAACCAGGGCTTTTCCCCGAATTTCACAAACTGCATTCCGGTAAAACCGGCAGCCTCAAGAGCCTCAAGCGGCTCGGTTTGCACTGGCACGCGCGAGACCATGGCGGCCAGACCGGGAAGTTTGGGGTCCGGTCCGGGAATCTTCTTGTCCGCCATCAAGCCGTGAGTTGTGACCTTGCCGCCGGGCTTGAGCACCCGGAACGATTCCGCCACAACAAAACGCCGCTCCTTGTCCGTGAGGCTGGCATTGAAGGTGCCGGTTAAACGCACTTCGTCCACCGAGCCATCCGCATGAGGGATGCGTTCGGGTAAGGGGTTCGTGACGAAATGCTCCCAGACGCTTTCCGGTTTGGGTCCACCCGAGGCGCAACCGGGGTCATCCACCTTGGCGGTCTTGATTCCTGCCCCGGCCTGGGCGCCCTGGGCAGGAACATCGAGCCGTGCTGCCCTTCCCTCCAAACTCGTGCGGATCTGTTCGGGCAGCACATCTTCTTCGATGCGGTAGATTTCCCAGACATTGCCGAATGGGTCGCTCGTCCAAAGCTTGTTTTGGCGCGCGTAAGCGCAGGTGGTGCCGTTCTGGCTTTCGCAGTTCAGCTTCGAGGCATCGAGCCGCTCGCGGAATTTGAGGATCGCCTCGTCCGAATCGACGCGAAACCCTAAATGACTGAGCGAGGCGCCGGGTCCAGGAGTTTGCGGCACCAGGGAAAACACCAACGGCGGATCGGCCAGGTCGAATTTGGCGTAGTCGTCGTGACGTTTGGCGGGTGCCTGGCCAAACAAGACCGAATAAAATTCGACCGCTTTTTGCAGGTCCGGAACATTAAGCGAGAGGTGGAACCTTACCGGCTCCTCGGCCACCATTTGCAACTGCATCGATCGGTCCTCCAAGTTCCCGCGCCCGCCGTATTTGCCAGAGTCCAGCCCCATGCGTCAGACCTGCACGCGAGCGGGCGGCTTGACCACCCAGGCCGCGATCGCGAGGAACGCCGTGATGGTCGCAAAGCCAAAGAAGAAGGGCGAAGTGTTCCGCTCGTTTTGCTCGCGCACAAAAGCAAGAAAGAGCGGCCCCACCGCCGAGGCAAAAACGGACAGCACCTGGACAACTGCCTGAATTCTTCCCAGATGGGCGCGGCCATAGATGTGCCCATAGATCGCAAAATAGATCACGGTGACCACACCCCCCGAAGCGCCAAGTAGCGCCGCATAGATTCCTGCACCGATCAGCGAGGTGACAAATGGAAAAACCAAAAGGGAAAGAGCAAGAATCATGACTCCTGCTCCCAGCAGCTTGCCCATGGAAACAAAGCGCGCCAGATATCCCGCCAAGATGTTGACCGGCATCCCGCTGAATACGAGGACTGCCATGATTAGCCCCTTGCCGGAGGCACCGTCCAGACCCCGCTCATCCAAAAGTAGTTCGACATCGAGAGTCAATGCGGAAAAAGCCAAATTGAACACCGCGGACGCAGCCGTGTAGATCCAGAAACAACGAGTGGCCACAGCCTCCCAGACGGTCATCTGTAGGGGTGCATCGCTGGGGCCGGCGGTCAAATTTCGCCCTTGTTCCTCGGCAGGCGATACAGCCGGCTCATCGGGTGTCACTCCGCAAGATTCCGGGGAGTCACGTGCAAACATCAATCCAAGGGGAAATAGGCCAAAAAGCAACACGTAGCCAATCATGGCCCAGGTTGCGCGCCACCCATGAATATTGACCGCGTCGGCCAAGGGGACCGCTGGTGCGATGAAACCGATGGCAAGAAGAACGCTAAAGACCCCCATGGCCGCGGCGCAGCGACGCCTGAACCACTTGCCCACCAGGGCGATCGCCACGACCGACAAGGCCCCTTGACCGAGCCCACGCACCAAGGTCAGCGTGATCGCAAGCTCCATCTCGCTGGTGGAACGCGCCATGAAGAGCACGCTGCCTGCCAGAAGGCCGGAGATGAGCCCAAGCACCCAGCGACTGCCGATGCGGTCGATCAGCCATCCGGTGGGAAGGACGACAACCGCGCCGATGATGATCGCCAAAAAATTGATCAGGCCGAAGCGCAGATCATCGATACCCAAATCGGCGCACAACGGCACCTTGATCAGGCCCAGTCCATAAGTGCGCCCAGGTAAAGTCGACGACATCGCCAGGGCGGCGATGAAAACATTGACCCAGCCATAGTAGATGGGAAATGACTTAACGATGGCTGGGCCCTTCCGTGAGACTTCCATGACGAAACAAACTCACCCACCTGAATTCAAGGCATGGTCAAGGTGATGGTGGGAACTTCCTGCTCCGGCTTTTTTTCGACGGTGTACTTGATCGTCGAATTTTCCGGCCGCGCCAGACTGCCGTTGAGCTGATCGATGCCCGGCGGATCGATCGGTGTTTTACGCGGTGTGGGCCAGATCACTGTGACGATATAGTCCCCTTCGGGGGCACCGTCTTCGCTCACAAAGGTGGTCAGCGCAAACTCGCCTTTTTCGTTGACCGTCGCCGTGGGACGCGCCGGATCATTGGGATCGGCCTTGACCGGATGTAAAGTCACCATCGCCCCCACCGCCGGCTTCTTCGCCGAATCAACGACCTTTCCGCGAACCTTAAAGGTGGGCTTTTGGCCGCTGCCGCAACCGATGACCGCCAGAGCAAGAAGTGCCGAGGCCGCCGCCTTCACCGCCAGGCGAAGCGTAGCCACCCTATTTTTGCCCGCTAGCTTAGTTGGCCGCATTGATTTCGCCCCCTTGGCGGGTGATCAAGCCAACGACCTGGCGAATATCGGTGCTGGAATTCAAGAACCGTACCGAGCCATCAGCCATCAGGGTGTTGCAGCCGCCGCTATGCAATGAATAGAGACCGTAATCGTTGGAGCAATTGATCGCGCAGGGGCCGGGGCCGGTTTTGCCGTCATTGGCGCTGCCCCAGAAAGTGGTGCCGCCGCTGGTGGCATCGGCCCAGCCGCCCTGACCGCCGTAAAAACCACTCAGTTTGGTGCCGGTGTTCTTGCCCGCTTGCCAGAGGTCGTTTTTCGCGCCGACTTCGGCATGAAGGATCGTGTTGGTCGTTCCATCGATGAATCCTGCGATCGGGCTTGGCACATCGCGCATCAAGGCGCCGTCAAGCGAGGTCGTGGTCAAGCCAAGGTACTGAATCAGGTAATTGCTCACGCCGCTGATCGGAGTGTAGTCGGAGGGATAAGCCTGCCAGGAAACCGCGGGGTAGCCGGGGTAGTTGAAGGTGTAGGAGTAAGGTGCCGCGCGTTCCGGCGTCGAGGGGCAGAGCAAGCCCTTCAACTTGGTGTTGGAAACCGCCTGATTGTCGATGCCATAGGCCGTATTGGTGTAGTAAAAAGGAGCAGTAAAGCTGTACTTCTTGTAAATGTTATCTTGTTCCATGTAAGGCAGCAAAAAGATGCCCCAGCCGACGTTCTTGGTGCCATCGGAAATCATTGACGGGGCAAAGGCATTGCCGTTGGCCCCGGCATAGTTGTGGTAGGCCAAACCGAGCTGTTTCATGTTGTTCTGGCAGCTCATTCGGTTGGCGGCTTCACGAACCTTTTGCACCGCGGGCACGAGCAGGCCGATAAGGACGGCAATGATGGCAATCACCACCAAAAGTTCGATGAGGGTGAACCCTCGACGCTGATGACTATGAAGCATGGAATGATCCTTAAGAAAAGTAAAAAAAGACCAAAAGAAAAACAGGGGATGAACCATTGGTAGGCGAGGCGGTCAATGGGTCTCGTGAATCCGGGAAAAATTAGGGAGCCGGAGAAGGCGCCGCGGCCAGGCGCACGCACACGATCTTGTCTGCATCGCGAGCGAAAATGCAGCCGTTGGCCAGGACCGGGCTTACGAGGGTGCCACCGCAAACATTACCGGAGCAAAGTTCGCGAAACTTCTCCGAAGCGGAATCGAGCAGCCTCAGCTTGCCTGAATCGTCGAGCAACAGCAATTTATCGTTGGCCGTGCGGATCAATCCAAAGTGGAAATAGCCGAGGCCGGTTTTCTTCCAGACCGACTTGCCCGTTTGACTCTCGACGCAGACCAGATCGGCTCGGGGAATCGGTTTGAGAACATTGGTGACCAGAAACAGGCGGTCCTTGCTCGCCACGCCGGTGGAGAAGTAGCCGCTCAAATCCTTCGCCTGCCAAGACTTTTCAGGCGCCTGTTGATCTTTGAGCCGGATACCGGTGGTGCCATTGTCCATCGTGCTTGTAAAGATCAGATCACCCGACAGGATGGGCGTGGGTGCGGTCCCTGACGGATGGAACGGCAACGGATATTCCCAGTTGACGCTACCGTCCAGGGGATTGAGTCCGGCAACGCGTAGCGAGGTCATGAAGACCACATCGGGCGCCTGACCGCTCTGCGAGGCGACGAGCAAGGGAGAAGAAGTGTTGGCCGGTTCGTCGAGCGTTTGCCAGGCGATCTCCCCGGTTTTCGTGTCGAAAGCGACGATCGCACTCCCCTTCCCCGCCACGGCGACGATCACCCGGTTGCCAATCACCACTGGCGAGCAGCACACACCATAACGCGGCAGATTCTGATTGAGCTTCTTGAAGGTGTCGACCAACCAGACGAGTTTGCCCGATTCCGCGTCGAAGCAAGAGAGCACGCCGGTGATTCCAAAACCAAACACCTTGCCGCCGGAGACGATTGGCGTGGCTTGCGGACCCGTGTTCAAAATGCTGGAATAAGTGGCGCGATCGTAAGCGGTGCGCCAATGTTCTTTCCCCGTGGCCGCATCGAAGCAGATCATCTCTTCGCGTTCTTGACCGCTGACGCGAGCATGAACGAAGACCCGGCCGGCGGAAACGACGGGGCAACTGAAGCCAAAGCCCACTTTGGCCGACCAGGTGGGTTTGGGAATCTCTTTCCAGGGTTCGATCGCGTCCGTGGTCGAACCGTCCCGGCGGGCGCCCAGCCACTGAGGCCAGTCCGCGCCTTGAGCGTTTGAAAGGAACGGAGAGGCAGGAATGATAGAGAAAACAGAAGAAATCAAAGCGCAAGAAAAAGCGACGCGCGCAGCTCGCGGCATTAACATGGCGACCCCCAGATTCCCCAGGCGGAAAGCAAGCTATTGAAAGTAGGTTTCATGCTTGCCGTATTCGGCATACTTCTTTTTGAGCCAGTGATGGAATTCGTCGTAGTGGGCCTGACGGCGTTCTCCCCCATCGGATTGGGAGTTGTAGCTCAGATAAAAAAGCCTGCGCCAAGAATCGCTTTGGTTGGGTGCGGAACGATGAGGAACGAAGCAGCCAAAGAAGACCACATCGCCCGGTTGGAGTTCGACGACAACCCCCTCGGCTTCATTCACCGCTTCGGTGGGGCAATGGTGATAATCGCCATCCCTGGGCGACAGGTAACCGCGCTTATGAACACCTGGGAAGAATTCGGTGGCGCCGTTTTCCTTGGCGCAGGGGTCGATGGCCACCGCCGCGGTCAAAAAGCTCTGCGGAAAATCGGGCCAGCCAATGAAGTCTTGATGGAGGTCGTAACCGAACGCCCCCGGCGGCTTGAAGATGAGTTTGTCTTTGAACACGTGGGCCGGTTCGCCGTAAAGTTCCGCGACCAAATCGAGCAGGCGGGGATCGTAAGCGATCTGCTTGAAAACAGGCGAAATATCGATGACGGGGTCAAAGCATTCGAAAAGACACTCCCCCGTCGCATTGTGGTTCTTCCACCGGCAACGGATGTTGTTCATCTGCTTCAGGTTGTCTTGACCGAGAAGCCGTTCGGCTTCCATCGCCGCCATCGCCATCTCAGCCGGGTCGAAAACGCCGCGCACCAGGAGAAATCCGTCCCGCTTGAATGACTCCAACGGCTCGGCTTCAAGCCGCGAACTCGACAGGGCGTGCCCCATTGACGCTCACCTTTAGCTAATTACCATAACAACTGGGCAGAAGTCATGATGAAGGGATTCCGCGGAGTCGTCAAGGGAGCGGGGCTATTTCATAACTTGAGCATTCCGAATCCTCTGAAATTGATAGGGTGACCCTATCTCCCCTGAGCGAAATTTCACTCAAGAGCGGTCGTTGCGGCGTCCCCCCATGTCCCACCTGCCCGGTTTTCAAACGAGATGCGGATGTTCACCATGAATCGGATCGGATCGGTCATTGCCCTGTTACTTGGAGCCAGCGCTGTCCAGGCCGAGATCGGCATCATCTCTCCCGCGGAGGCCTACCGCCTCATCTCTTTGCCCGATCCGGACAAGCGTCCGCTCGTCATCGACTCCCGCGGCGGCTACAAGGATTATTTCCGGGGCCACCTGCCCACGGCGCATCATCTGAACTTCGACACCTTGCGCGGCACGGACAAGGGAGTGCCGGTCCAGTACCTGCCGGATCCCCTCACCCGGGTGCTGCTGATGCGCGCCGGAATCGACCGCGACCGCACCCATCTGATCTATGCGACGGGCGAGAAACTCCCCAATGACGAAATCCTGAGCGCCAGCATGGTTGCCTTTGTGTTGGAGAAATTTGGCATCGAGGATATCCGCATTGTCGATGGCGGTTTGCCCGGCTGGAAGAAGGCGAAACTCCCCGTCACTCAGGAGTATTTTGGCAATCCGCCGGGCATGCTACCCGAAGCGGGCAAGCCGGGAATCGCGGTGGCCATCGAGGAACTACTAGAGCGCAAAGACAAGCCCGGTGTGGTGCTGGTCGATGCCCGTCCCAAAAACGAGTACCTGGGCGACGATGAAATTTGGTTGCGCAAGGGGCATATTCCCGGCGCCATCAGCTTCCACTGGGCGCGCCTGATGGACACGGAAAACACGCACCAATTTTTGCCATTGGAAAAAGTGAAAGCGGAACTGGAATCGGCCGGACTCAAGGCCGATCGCGAGATTCTGGTTTACTGCGGCACCTCCCGCGAGGGGAGCCTGCTGCGCTTCTATCTCAAGCATGTCGCCAAATATCCCAAGGTCCGCCTTTATGAAGGCTCATGGAAGGAGTACGCCTCTTTCAAGCAATACCCGGCGGAAACCACGGAAAATCGGCCGAAGTAAAAGTACGAAAGCACGCCGTGCTCTCCTTGCTCCTCTTGCTCGCGGTTGCATTCGTTGCCTTCACCAACGGGGCCAACGCGAATTTCAAAGGGGTCGCCTCGCTCTATGGCAGCGGCACGGCGACCTTGCGCCGCGCCCTCATTTGGGGCACCGCAACAACTTTTGCCGGTTCGCTTACGGCGGCTTTTTTTGCCGAGGGGATGCTCAAAAAATTCAGTGGACGGGGCCTGGTTCCCGACGAACTCGTCCAGTCACCCGGGTTTGTCAGCGCCGTGGCGCTTGGCGCCGCGCTTACCAGCTTCCTCGCGACCCGGTTTGGCTTTCCCGTGTCGACGACCCATGCCCTGGTGGGAGCGCTCGTGGGAGCCGGTCTGGCCGGCAGCGGCAGCGAGGTTAACCTGGCCGCGCTGGGAATGCAGTTTCTCTATCCGCTCTTTTTCAGTCCGGCGATTGCCATGGTGATGGGGGCCTCGGTCTACCTGGCGCTTCGGGCGCTCAGACTGGCTCCCGATCAGCGCACCCCCACGCTCGATGTTTTGCACTATTTGAGTACCGGCGCCGCAAGCTTCGCGCGGGGTCTCAACGACACGCCCAAAATGGTGGCGCTTTTGCTCGTTTTACCTGGCTTGAACCTGCACTGGACTTTTCTTGGGATTGGCTTGGTCATCGCCATGGGGGGCCTGCTCGACGCCGAGCGGGTCGCGGAAACCCTTGGAAAAAAGGTCACGGCCATGAATCCCGGCCAGGGGTTTGCCGCCAGTCTGGCGACCGCCGGCCTCGTCGGCACGGCTAGCCTTCACAGTTTGCCTGTTAGCACGACTCATGTCAGCGTTGGGTCGCTGCTTGGTATCGGAGCGACCACGGGCCAGGCTCACTGGCGCAAGGTCGGGGAAATTTTCTTGGCCTGGGTGAGTACGGTCCCCTGCGGCGCCTTGACCGCGGCAGGGTGCTATGCCGTGATTTCGAGGTGGATTTTTTAAGAAACGAAAGCCGACCGGTCCAAGTATTAGGGAATGGGACAGTTTGGCGGAGCGCCGCGACCGGGAGCCGCGTAAGTGTAGACGACTTCCATCACTTGCCATTCCTGGGTGCGGAAATCCCAGCGGGCCCAGGCCAGGGTGCGGAAGATCCACAGAACCATGTTTTTGTCGTCATAAACCCGGTTTGTGCCGCCAGGGAAGTAGTAAGTCTTGCCTTGCCAGGTGTAGGCGATGCAGGCCTCGTAATGGTTCATGCCGCCCCAGCCACCCACGCGGCCCAGGCGGGTGTTGCGATCATCCACCAGGAAAAGTTCCCAGCGGTCCTTGCCGACATCCTTGAAGTAGTTGTCCGACCAGACACCCCCTTCTTGCGCGACCTGAGGAGATTCCGCGGTGGCAAAGAGTTCCAACTGCCGGATCTCTCCTTCCATGCCGACCTGGTCCAAAATCAGGCCGCAGTAGTTGCAAATGGAAATGCAACTGGCACCTGGCTTGCGGGAGCGCCAGTTGGCAGGCAGATTCCAGGCTTCGGCCCGATCGAGGTGCACCTTGGGGTTATACCACTGGCCGCAAAAACTGGTCAGAGCGTGCACCAAGGCCACAGGCGACGGATTGGCGGGCGCCCATTCGAACGCCGTTGCCAGGCGCTGATACGCGTGCGCCAGGCGGCTCGCTGTCACGCCCGAAGGAACCTCTTCTGTTTTCCGGGGCGTTCCACGGGTGAGATAGCAGACAATCCGGTCGGTGCGCCCCAGGTCGATCACCTGCGTCATGCCACTTGGCAAGGTCACCGTCGCCATCCACTGAATGCCGGCCTCAATCCGCTCCATGCGGCCAGGCAACAATCCCTTCGAGGTGACCTCGACCATTGCCGACGAAGGACCACCACCCCAATCGCGAACCTGGCCCTCTCCTTCAAAATTGAAGGCTTCCTGGTTCGATTCGCCCACCACGCTGACCCGGGTTCCCGCGGGAAGCTTGTTCAAAAAAATGAGAACCCGCGCCTCGACATGGCGCGCCTGGGTATGGGTGATCGGCGCCATCGATTCGGGCGACTTGGAATTCCATTCCACATCGGGAAAACGATCGCCGCAAGTCAGGAGATCGGCGCCATCGCGCCGGAGCACATTGTGATCGGAGGTGAACTCGAGCGCCCTTAGTTTCGCCTGGACTTCAACATGGGCCTGGCGATCGACGGAAGATGCAGAATGCACTGCAGTCGGCAAGCAAATGGAAGAAAGGAACAACGAAGCGAAAAGGCAACCGAGGGGTTGAGGCATTAAGCGAAACCCGTTCATCTCAATCTCGCATGCTTTTCGTGAATTGGTGTCCCGCGCCGCCGAGCAGGGACGCAATCCCCTGCTGATATATGCCTCATTTTTTTGCGCGGTGTGAGGTTTTTTTTGGGTTTTGGAAAAGTCTTCCGAATGCGAGGATTGGAGTATTTTTTTTTGGACAAATCGCGTTGGAAAGATAGGGAAAGTTGAAGGGTGGCTGCTATGCCAAAGCCTCCCTTCTCTCTCCTTAAGCGACCGATCCTGGCCGCGACCGATCCTGGTCTCACTTGAAAGTTGAACCTGCCATGAAACCCACGATCACAAAAACCGGCACCAACCCGGTTTCCCGTCACTCCCTCATGCATCGGCGCCAGGCGCTCAAGGCGGCCGCGGCCAGCCTTGCGAGCGGCCTGACCCTTCCCCATGTTTGGGCCCGGCACGGGCATGTCGCTCCGAGTAAGTCGATCGCCCATGCCAGTTTCGGCGGTGGAGGAATGGCCTGGTCCGATATCGATTCACTGGCCCGTACCAGCGGCTTTCAACTGGTTGCCGTCGCCGATGTCGACAAAAGCCGCTTCGAAGCGGTGCAGAAGCGGTTTCCCGGCGTGCGCCTTTATCAAGACTGGCGTGAACTGCTGGACAAGGAGAAGAACCTCGACAGTGCCAACGTGTCGACTCCCGATCACATGCACGCCCCCATCGCCATGCGGGCCATGCGCCAGGGTGTGAATATTTACGGCCAAAAACCGTTGACGCAATCGATCTATGAAGCCCGGCAATTGACCCAAACCGCGGCTTCCAAAAAACTCGTGACGCAAATGGGAATTCAGATCCACTCCCACCCCGTCCATCGCAAAGTCGTGGCAATCCTCCACGCGGGAGCGATCGGCAAGGTCAAGGCAGTTCATAGCTGGAGCGGCAAGGAATGGGGAGATAACGACCCCTTGCCTGATCGCAAGGACCCGATCCCCGCGACGCTCGACTGGGATGGCTGGCTGGGCGTCGCCAAGGAACGGCCCTTCCTTTCCAACTACTACCACCCGGGCAACTGGCGCAAGCGGCTGGATTTTGGCACGGGCACCTTTGGCGACATGGGCTGCCACATTCTCGACCCGGTTTACGAATCGCTCGGGGTCGACATCCCCAACTTGGTGGTCTGTGAAAAAGGCGGCACCAACCTAACGAGTTGGGGCCTTCATAACCAGGTGCGCTTCGAATTTCCCGGCAGCGTCTACACGACCGAGACGGTCAGCTTGACCTGGTACGACGGCAATCTGCGTCCTGGCAAGGAAGTATCGACCTTGCTTGAGGGGGCCAACCTTTCCGACCAGGGTTCGATCTACATCGGGACATCGGGCGTCCTCTACTCGCCCTACATCGATGAACCGGTGCTGTTACCCAAGGAGAAATTCTCCAACTACAAAAAGCCGGAGGTCCAGGGGGCCGACCATTACGGACAATTCCTCGAAGCCGTGCGCGGCAATGGCAAGACGACGGCCCCCTTCTCCTACGCCGGACCTCTCACCGAAATGGTGTTGCTCGGTTGCTTGTCGACTCGCTTCCCGGGCAAGCCGCTGAAGTGGGACAAGGAAGAAATGAAAGTGACCAATCTTCCCGAAGCCAACCGCTTTGTGCGCAAGGAATACCGCAAGGGGTTCGAGGTCGAAGGCCTGTAGGCCAAGCGAATGGCCCGTTCGAATGGTCGATCGTTGTCCGATTTTCTTGCACGCTCAGATGACAGGAATGGTTTCCCAACACTCAGGAGAAATGCATCATGACGACTGCCAATAGCCTTCACAACTGCGTGGTTTGGTGTGATATTCCGGTGGTGGACCTCGATCGAGCCACCGCCTTTTATGCCGCGGTCATGAACAACGCGGTCAAAAAGGAGTCGTTTGGAACCTGGCAATTTTCCGTGTTTCAGCACGCCGAGGGAAATGGCGGCTGCCTGGTTCCCAATGCCAAGGAAGTGACGGCCACTCAGGGCATTCTGGTCTACTTGAATGTTCAGGGCAGGATCCGGGACGCGGTGAAAAAGGTCGAAGAGTTGGGCGGCGCCGTCCTCGAACCGGTCCATGCGATTGGGCCGCATGGCTTCCGCGCCCTGATCAAAGACACCGAAGGGAACCGGATCGCCTTGCATTCGCAAATCGACCAATAGTTCCGGCCGGATTCCAACGAGCCCGTGCCAACCGGTACCGGCAATTTCAACCCGCATCGATCCCCTTGCGTCGGTGCGGGTTTGCCTTTCGGCCGATCTTGCAACAAGCTTGGCCGGCGGGTGTATGTTGGTGGTGTTGATACCTTGTCGAGAATCGTTTCGTGCCTCATCCCGTCCATCAAAATCCTCAACTGATCTACTCGCTCGGCACCCAGGTAGTGATTCTGATCGACATGGAAGATCGTTGCGGGCAGATCATTCATCCCAGGGGATCGGTCGCCGAAGTCGTGAAGGCACCTCTCGATTTATTTCACTCCTACCGGGTGCGGTTCTCCGATGGATCGGAAGCCCCGGCGATGCCGCACGAACTGAGCATGCTGGCACTGTTCAAACAAGAGGCGATCGGCCGGGATGCCGAAGGGTTAAACGATCCCAAAATCAATCCTTACTACCAGCGGGTCATCTACCGGTGCGTCGTCGGTTCGCGGGCCTTTGGATTGGAAACCGGAGATTCGGACACCGACTTACGCGGCGTGTTCTTGCCCAGGGCGGTGGAACATTGGTCGATCTTTGGGGTGAGCGAACAGATCGATTTTCCGGCCACGCAGGAACAGTACTGGGAATTGCAGAAATTCCTGGTCATGGCTCTCAAAGCGAACCCGAATATTCTTGAGTGCCTCTACTCCCCCCTGCTGGTGAGCGCCACGCCTCTTGGACGCGAACTCCTCGATTTGCGTTCGATTTTTCTCTCGCGGTTGGTTTACCAAACTTTTAACGGGTATGTTCTGTCGCAATTCAAAAAGATGCAGGCCGACCTGCGTATCCACGGTCAGGTGAAATGGAAGCATGTCATGCACCTGCTTCGACTGCTCATTTCCGGAATTCATGTTTTGAAGCAGGGAGAAATGGAACTTCGGACCGATACTCACCGCGACCGCTTGCTTGCCATTCGCCGCGGGGAAATCCCGTGGGAACAAACCGAGGCCTGGCGTTTGGAATTGCATCGCCAATTTGAGCAAGAGCATGCCGCCACGCGCTTGCCCGAGCGGCCGAACTATGAACAAGCCAACGCGTTTCTTTTGAAAGCGCGCCAGGCGGCGACCGAAGATGCGCTTCCTTAAATGATTTCCAATCGAAGCAGAAAAAGGAATGGGCCGTGAAGGCATTACCGGTACTAGCAGAGCAAGTCAAAAACCACCCGTTTCCACTGCTTTTCGCCACGATCAGCGGCTCGCATCTCTATGGCTTCTCTTCAGAGGATTCCGATTGGGATTTGCGCGGAGCCCACATTCTGCCACTGGCCCAGGTGGTTGGACTGATCAAGGGGAAGGAGACCATCGAGAGATCGGCAGTCATTGAAGGCTGGGAAATCGATCTGGTCACTCATGAAGTCGAAAAATTCTTGAGCATGCTTCTCAAGAAAAATGGCTATGTGTTGGAGCAGCTTCTCTCTCCGTTGATCGTGCATACCACGACTTACCATGAGGAGCTCAAGCATCTGGTTTCAGGTTGCATTACCAGGCATCATGCGCATCACTACCTCGGATTCGCGCAAACCGAATGGGGGCTGATCCAGAAAGAAAATCCGGTCCGGGTCAAACCGCTGCTTTATCTTTATCGAGTCCTTCTTACCGGCATCCATTTGATGCGCACCGGCCAGGTCGAGCCCAATTTGGTGAAGCTGAATCAGGAAGCTCGCTTGAGTTACATCGACGATCTGATTTCCAAGAAAACCAGCGGTCATGAACGAGAAACCCTGGAAGATGCCGACCGGGAATTTCACCAAAGAGAATACGAGCGCTTGCGCACGATCTTGAACGAGGCCTATGAAACGAGTTCGTTGCCATTGGCGCCAACGGCAACGCCGGCACTGAATGACCTGCTCATCCGGATCCGGCTGGAGGCCAAGGGAGGTTCTGCTTCCTGATCGATCTTGCTTGGGGCTCAGGCCAAAGCCCAATGCCTGGTCGATCGCATGGTTTTGCACAGCGGTCCGCCTCATAAGAAATCCCCAGCAACGCGCAGAATCACGAAAAGGACGTTCTTTTTCCGTGCTGGGCCAGTTTCGGCGCCCATCCGCCAACAGAGCGAAATGTTTGAGAAGCCGCCATGAACCGCACGATTGACGATCTGGACACGCCGCAACTGCTTTTGGACCTCGATCGCGTCGATGCCAACCTCGCCAAAATGCGTGACGGGGCCAACCGTTATGGCGTGGCGTTGCGGGTTCATTTCAAATCTTTGAAATGCTCGGGATTGGCGCGTTATCTGATGGAGCGGGGTGTCGACCGCTTCCTTTGCGCCAAGCTCAATGAAGCCGAAGTCCTGGTCGCGGCGGGGGTGAAGGACCTTTTTATTGCCAACCAGCTCGTTGGTTCCGCCAAGATGGATCGTCTGGCTCAACTCATGGACAAGGCGACGCTCGCCGTCTGTGTCGACGCACCGGAGCATGTCGCACTTTTGAGTCGACTACCCGCCCATGGAACCCGCCGGCTGGGGGTCTTCATTGAAGTCAATGTCGGCATGGACCGCTGTGGCGTTGAGACACCGGAGGAAGCGCTGAGGTTGGCAGGACTGATTGCAAAGTGCCCCCATCTTGAGCTTCAGGGAATCCAAGCCTACGACGGTCACCTTCAAGGCCAGGAAGATACGCCCGAGCGCGCGCGGCGCTGCCGTGAAGGGCTCGACAAGGCGCTCGCGATTCGCCGGGCGCTTGAAGGCGCCGGGTTCACGGTGCCGACCGTCACCGGCGCGGGAACTTCGACCTGGGAAACCGCGGCACCTGTTGACGGGTTCACCGAGATCCAGCCGGGCTCGTTTCTGATCATGGATGGTTCGTACCATCGGCTGCGGCCCGAATTCGGCGTGAGCCTGACGATCCTGGCCACGGTCATCAGCGCGCGATCCGGCCGCTACGTGCTTGACGTCGGCAGCAAGGGTGTCTCGCAGGATTTCACCCGCTCGACGCTGAAAGACCGCCCCCTGGATCAGGTGCTCAAGGTCAACGAAGAACACACGATTGTGGAAACCAAGGATTCCGAGGTGAAAATCGGCGACCGGATGGAAATCATCTCTGGCCATTGCTGCGCCACGATGAACCTTCACCGCACTGCCGTCGCCATCCGGAAGCACCGCGTCGAAGCATACTGGCCCATCGACGCCAGCGGCCGTTACGACTAAATCACTTTTTAGAGATCGCTTATATCCTCTAATCCCGTAATGAAGAACTCGGCGCTTGCTGACTCTCGCAAACCTTTGGTTTGAGCCAAGAAAACTTCAGGCGCACCGCCGCTGAAGCGGTTTGCTTTTGAAGCCTAAGCCCCTTGCGGAAAATGAAAAATCGATTAGATTTACCAAATCTTCACATTGGGCATGCACCGAACACAGGTGCCTGTTATCTTCAAAACCTGTCGGTTAAGAGGTTCTTTGACCCATCTTGGCGCGAGCCGCTTGGCTTTTTTTGCTTCTAAGGAACCATGTCGAAACATCTGCAGCGCGATCTGGACACCCTGCAACGGGACATCCTTTCCCTGGCGGGACTCGTGGAGCATGCCATTCATAAGGCGATGAAATCGCTGATGGATCGCAATGCCCTGATGGCTCAGGAAGTGATTCTTGGTGACGACCAGATCGATCAACAAGAAATCCATGTCGATGAAGAATGCCTGAAAATCCTGGCGCTTCATCAACCGGTTGCAATCGATTTGCGCCGCATCACCTCCGCCATGATGATCGTCATCGATCTGGAACGCCTGGGAGACCTCGCCGAGGAAATCGCGCAGCAAAGTCTCAAGCTATCGCAACTGAACTTCTCCGGCGTGCCCCCCAAGCTGCAAAAACTCTCCGACCTCGCAACGCTGCTCGTGCGCAACAGCCTGGACGGTTTCGTTCAGATCGATGTCGAACTGGCGCGGGTGGTGATTCGTTTGCAAAAGCAGGCAGATCACCTGGTGGATGAAATCATGGAGAGCATCGAAGCCGCCATGGCTGGCGGCGGTGAAGCGATTTCACCGGGGCTCTGCCTGCACACCGTCACCAAGGCGCTTTCGCGCATCGCCGATCACGCCACCAACATCGCCGAAGATGTCATTTACCTCGCCGAGGGCGAGATTGTCAAACACCAACGGCACAACCTCAGGCGACTGGCTTAATTTCTTTTACTTTCTTTATTTTCTTTATTTTCCTTAGGTCCGATCGACACGCGTTCACTTCGGCCCGGGCGGCATCCGGCTTTCCAGGAATTGCGTCAACGTTCCAAACAGATGGCGAGTCGTATTGGTTCCCTCGGAAATCGAGTGGGAACGGTTGGGATAGGGCAATACCACGAACGGCTTGTTCGCGCCGATCAGGACATCGATCAGTTTTTCCATCCCTTGGTAATGGCAGTTATCGTCGCCGGTTCCATGCACGAGGAGTAAGTCGCCCTTCAACCCTTTCGCATGCGTGATCGGCGAGCCAAGTTTGTAATCTTCGCCATTCTCCTGGGGCAGGCCCATATAGCGCTCCTGGTAAATCGTGTCGTAAAGCGCCATATCCGGAACCGGCGCCACCGACATCCCCGCCCGATAAATCTCCGGATAGCGAAACAGAAGATTCAAGGTCATCGATCCGCCGCCTGACCAACCCCATACCGCGATTCGCGAGGCATCGACATAAGGCCGCTTGGCAAGCTCCCTGGCGGCCGCGGCCTGATCTCTGGAAGCCACGATGCCGATTTTACGGTAAACCGATTTGCGCCAGTCTCTGCCGCGAGGAGCGTTCGTGCCACGATTGTCGACGCTTACCACCAGGTAGCCATGCTGCGCTAACATCAGGTGCCACAAATACTGGCTTCCGCCCCAGCGATTGACCACCGTGGCTCCCGCCGGTTCGCCATAGACATGAAAGACAAGCGGGTATTTCTTTTTGGGGTCGAACTGGGGCGGCTTCATCATCCAGGCATCGAGCAAAACTCCCTCGCCATTGTCGATCTGGAAAAACTCCACCGGCGTCTTGGCCACCGTGGCGAGCGCCTTTTTCAATTTCTCGTTGGTGATTTGCGTGCGGATTACCCGATGCTGGCCCAGATCGACCCAGCGTGAGACCGGTGGAGTTCCAAAGGAAGAATGGGACCAAAGAGCGACCGATCCGCTGGCGTGAACCTGGTAGTCGTTCCAACCCTTGGCATCGGCCGGCGTCAACCTCTGGGGAGCCTCCTTTCCGCTTAGACGCGCCCGGTAGAGATACTGCTCCGTCGGCGCTCCAGGGGAAGCCAGAAAGTAGACAAACCCTTGAGCTTCATCGATCTTGAGCACCCGGTGCAGATCGAAGTTGCCAACAGTCAGGCGCTTGCAGTCGCTGCCATCGCGCGCGGCCGAATATAGGTGCCGCCAGCCATCCCGTTCACTCAAGAAGGTGTAACGGCTCCCTTTTTCGAGCCAGTGGTTGCCATGCTCGTGGATATCGATCCAGGCTCCATCGCGATCGGTCGCCATGGTGATGATCTGGCCGGTGTTCGTATCGGCCAGGAGAAAATCGGTCGCATTTTGCGCACGGTTGACTCGCTGAATGACGAGTTCTGACGGCTCTTTTGAGCCCAATAACGACCAGGTTGCCCCACCGGTACGTTCTGCCCATTCCATGCGAGGCAAGTAGAAATCGCGCCGGGTGTCCCCGGGCACGGCGATCCATGTCGTTTTCGCTACAGCGGCGCCGCCGTGTGCAACCGGGATCACGCCGATACGGCAAAGAGAATTCTGCTCGCCGGTCTTGGGATAGGGGAAGGTCAGCAATTGGGGATATTTGCCATGGAGATTGTCGACCATCGTGAAGCGAGGCACCCCCTGGGTATTGAGTTGCCAGTAGGCGATCGCCTTGCCATCGGGCCGAAAGCGCCAGCCGTCGCGGCAGTCGAATTCTTCTTCATAAACCCAGTCGAACGTCCCGTTGATGATGTCGGCGTTGCCGTCGCTCGTCAAAGCGACGGCCGCTCCCCCTTCGGAGGGCTCCAGGTACAGGTTGTTTTCGCGAACGTAACCAACGCTCTTGCCATCGGGAGACAGTTTGGCGAACATCAGGGTCGAAGGCTTGGCCTCCTTGCCATGCTGCACCAGTTTTCCACTGGCGAGGTGGTAGGTCCAATAGTCGCCACGCGTGTGCCGGCGCCAGACCCTGGCAGAATGCGTGAAAATCAAAACGACTTTCCCATCCTGGGAGAAGGCAAAGTCCTCAATCGGGAGGGGGCCCTTCCCCGGTGGAATCAATTTCTCCGCGGACACGAGCAGCTTTTGCTGCCCAGTGCGAGGATCGATTCGAATCAGATCGCTGCCGTTGGGAACCGTCTTGGACGGGACCACCTGCGCCAGGAATTGCGAGTCGAGCCAGTGATGGGCGCGGTCGTATTCTCCCTGGAAATCCGCGGAGGCATAAATGCGGTCAACGCTGAGTTTGGCGGGATCGGCCGACTGAGCGAAAATGCTTGGAGTCAGCAGGCAAAGAACGCAAAAACTTCCCAAGGGCGACCAACGCATCTGCAACTCCTGCGAAAGGGCGAAATCGTGCGAGGACCCGGCTGGGGCCGGCCCTCATGACCCAAATCTTCATTTCGTTCAAGCAGAGAGGAAGCAGTTATTCTGGTGAATTTAGGGGGATTGGTAAACATGAAATGCCGACTTTCCGGTCCTTTTTCATGAGATTGTCATGAAAAAATGGCCCTACTTGCTTCCCCATTGAGCAAAATATAGGTAGTTTGGGTAAAAAGGAAGCTCTGGCCAACGATGGTTTTCGGCGGAACCTCCTGCCTCGGACGACTCGGTGGTTTATGGATATCAGCCGGTTGAGGGGATACCATCGGTCTGGATCAGGGTTGTGGCTTACGCCAAGGGATCTTACGCCAACGGATCATGGGCGCCCGGTTTTCTGTTCGCGCAGGCACGCCACTCATTTTTTCCCAATCTTTTTGCCGTCTCGTTCGTCCCAATCAGGCGGGGGTCCTCCGGGCAACCAATCAACCGACATCGCGGCGCAAGTCCCGAAACCACGCCTGGCTGGGTCCATCGTGACAGGCCTCATAGGTTACGCACCCATGGATGGGCCAATTCCTGATGTCCCGCGGTATGAGCGCGAGCCCACAGCCAAGGCATCGCGCCTGCCCCTTCCCCCCCCGAAAATCGTTGGGACCTTCTCGCCTTGCCACCTCCTCGCGGCGAAAATTCGTTGGTCCAATCTTTGGATGGCTTTGCCGCGCTCGCCGGCCGAAGATTTCTTGAGGCGAAGCGCCAATTGGGATTTCGCCGCATTTGACAAATCGAAAATAATAACCGAAGGTCGTTCAGGTGCCATTTCTTCAAACCATTTGGCATCCGATTACGCACCTCTTTTGGGGCACCCACGTCTCCTGGTCCAAGGTCAAGGGAATCCAGCTGGAATCCCACCCATGAAACTGCGAATTCCGTCATCCCTAGCTGGTTTCCATTCCCCCAGTAAGCATCATGGGACCCCGACTTCGCGGCCGCCTAAATCGAAGGCCGTGGGAATTCTAACTTTCCGCACAGAAATCCCGGTTCTGCCGTCAGGCAATCCACGGCCCATGCACCTGCCAGTACGATGGAGCGAGGTTTCCTACTCGCCCAGCCGCCTCGAAAAGCGGCCGCGGCCGGGAAAACTTGAAGCGCCCGCAACCAACCAAGTCATCCCATCCGGCGTAAATACGGTGTCCCCTGCCCCGGGACCAAATCTGCCGGTACTCAATCAGGCGCGGCGCGTCCGGCCCACGGCGCCCGAGGCCCCGAATCCAAGGTGGTTTCTTTCATGACCATGAAAATCCTCTGGCCAGCACCCCTACGGCAATTCCTATCTCCGCATTTGCGCAAAAAAGTCGGCCAACACGGTAAGGCTTCCGCTCGCTTTCTGATCGAATTCCTCGAAGACCGCTCCGTCCCCGCCTATCTGCCGCTTTTCGGCACCGGCGAGGCAACCGGTTACCCGATGAACGACCCGGGTTTGATCACCAAGTCGATCCGGGAGGTTCCTTACGGGTCGGCCCCCTTTAGCCTGGAAGCCTACGAATCGGTTGACGCCAGCCAGGCTCAAGGGTTTACCTTGAGCGGCGGCGAGAATGGCCTCAAGCTTTACAACACTCAAGGCCCGGTCATCACCCTGGGTGGCGGATCGCTCAATCTCGGTTCCGGCATCGTTTTTGGCCGAGCGTCCTCGTTCGGCGGCAGCATCGAACCAGGCAACGAGATCTTGGTTGATGGAGGCGGCTCGCTCGGTATTTACGGCAACCAGGATTTTGGCCCGCTTACTTTGACCGTCGATGCGGGCTCCCGAGTTTTGCTTGGCAACAGCTCACCTCTTGGAAGCTCCTGGACCATTGGCGGGTCCGGCTACGAAGGCACCGGCGTCATCCGTGCCTCGTCCGGCGTCCAGATCATCACGGGAAATATCAATACCCTGGGAGATGTCAGCGTCGGAGCCGATCCGGGCGCGACCCTGATCATCAACGGCTCGATCAACGGCATGCGCTCCGATCAGGCCTTTCAAAACTTTACCGCGATCGGCTCGGGTACGGTTCTGTTCGACAATGTGGCGCCTCAAGCGGTCGTCAAGCGCGTGGGAGCCGCGGCCACCACTTCGAACCAGTTGACCTTCCGGGTGGAATTGACCGAGGATCCTCAAGCCGACCTGACCCTCTCGGACCTCACCGTCGCCAATGGCACGGCCAACTCGATCCAGAAAATCAGTTCACGCATCTTCGAATACTCGGTTACGACCGATGTCGCGCAGGGCTCGACCAAAACCGTCACCGCCTCGATTGGCGCGAATGTTTTCAAGGACCGGGCCTACCTCAACAACACCGCTTCGAACCAGGAATCGATTGTCGTCAACCGTCAGGGGCCTTTTGGCTACGGCGAATTATCGCACATCAATTCCAGTACCTCTTACTCTCACTTTCAAACCATCCAAATCACGCTGGTCGATGGCGCCGCTCACGGCATCGATCCCGGGACGATCGGACCGGGCAACCTGCAAATCACGGCTTCCGATGGCCAATCGATCACGGTGGGCGCCGATCCGACTTACAATCCCGTCACCGGTATCGCCACCTATACGATCAGCCCACCGACCACCTGGGGAGCCTTCGGCGCCGCCGGACCGGTTGAGGTCACCGTGAGCCTGGTCCCCGGGTCGATCCGTTCACTCGACGGCACCGCGGGGACCGCTACGGAAATCGGCTCCTTCACGATCGACACCGTGACCCCGGTGCTAAGCGTCAACTCGGGCCAGCCGCTACCCGCTTCATCCAGTGCCACCCGGACGATCGACATCGTTTCGAGCAAACCGATTGGATCGTTCGATCCCGACAAATTCAAGGCGCTCAACGCCACCTTCGACTCGATCGAACAGGTGAATGCCACCACGATGAGATTGCGGTTCAGACCTCAAGAAGGGGCGCTGCAAAAAGCAATCTCCCTGCTCATTGCCCCGGGCGCAATCTTTGACGACCTCGCC
This sequence comes from Gemmataceae bacterium, assembly GCA_965226945.1. Taxonomy (GTDB): domain Bacteria; phylum Planctomycetota; class Planctomycetia; order Gemmatales; family Gemmataceae; genus SYLG01. The sequence continues at coordinate 8,083,727 of OZ245717.1, forward strand.
AATCCCAATGCCGAACAGAGGTTTGACCCTCTCTTCCTGTTTGATACCGTGGCCCCGCAGTTCACGGTCACTGCGCTTCCCGCGAAAGTCAATGCGTCGAGCGCTTCGCAACCGGTGCAAATCGAATTCTCGGTGTACGATCCCGCACTGGGAGGGACCGCAGGTGCCGGCGTTGATCTAACCTCCCTCACGCTCGCCAGCCTACTCGTTACCGGCCCGGGTGGAGAACCGATCACGGTCAGCAATTTCAGCGTCAACGCATCGGGCCAGGTGTCGGCCGATCTGGATCCGAGTCAATTTTCCGGAGGTTCATGGAGCGGCGCGGCCCAGGGCACGTACTCGGTCGCAGTTTCTGGGATGACCGACTTAGCGGGTAACTCGACGGGGATCGAATCGCTTGGATCGATCCTCGTGGCCACCGACTTGCCGACGGTGAGTTTGACGGCATCGCAGACGAGCGGATTGAGCGGGCCGGCCAAGGTGCACCTGACCATTACGGCCGCGCCCGGCACGGTGCCCGATCCCCTTCGCCCCGAACAGATCTCGATATTTGGCGAAGCCCGCGTTAGCAACCTGATTTCGGTGGGGCTCAATGAATATTCATTCGATGTGAGCCCGCTAAGCTCCGATGCCACCATCTCATTACAGGTGCCTTCAGGAGTGTTTCACGATAAGGCGGAAAATCCGAACAGCGCCTCCAACACGCTATTTTTAAGCTTCAATCTGAATACACCTCTGCCTTTCATTGAATTCAGCAGCCCCACACCCACCAATCAGCGCATCAATTCCGGGGTGGTGACCTTCAGTCAGCCCGTCACGCTGTCACAACTGAGCGTGGCAGACTTTACGGTTTCCTTGGGGGCGTTCACCACCTTTTCTTCGTCCCCATCGACCGATGGCATCCATTTTCCCTTCACCTTCACCCTGGTTCCAAGCAATCAATTTTTCGAAATCTCCGTCAACGCCGGCATCGCGCAGTCCAGCCCGGAAGTGTTCAATCAAGCAAGCGCCGTGACCAGGTTGACGTACGTACAAAGGGCACCCATCGTCGGTTCCGCAAGTTCGATCGGGCCGATCAATTCGCTCAATGCCAGTGACGAAGCCATTCCGTATCGTGTCGGCTTCGCCTGGAGTTTTGTCGCCGGAATGAATCTGTCTCAAGCGGCAACCGCACTGACCATTCTGAACGGCTCGGTTGCCGTCGATTACGAGGTTGTAGCCGTCGATGAGAGCGCCGGCACGATCGATTATTTGATTCACCCGCCAACCGGCACCCATTGGACCGATGCCAACAACCAGGGCCATTTCACCATCGCCTTGGCCAAGAGCAAGATTTTCGACAAGGCGGGAAACGCGGTTGCCGAAACCACGCTCGGCGGCTTCGATGTCGCCACCGGCACACTCGGCTCCTCGCTGCTTTCCAACGAGATCGACGCCAACCTGCTCTGGATCAATGCGGCCAACCTGGGATCTTTTTCCACCCCCGGCCAGATCGAGGTGCTCGTTTTCGCGACCCGCGCCAATGGGACTTCCCTGCCGGGGTCCTTGCTCGATACGTCGATTGTGCCCGATGCCTCACGATTTAAGGTCAAGGGCTTCAACATCGAAAGCGTGTCGAGTTCCTGGCAGACGGGAGCGGGCGGGCCTTACCTCGTCGTGCGCCTGTCTCCACTCGCCGATGTCGTGGGGGATCCGCAGTCGATCGGCCCGGCTTCGATCGAACTCAAGGCGAATTCGATCTTCGACATCTACGGCAATCCCAACACCGAACCCGCTCCGATCGGTACGGAGAACGGTACGGGCTACCTGTCGTTTCTGGGAATCGACCGATCGGTCCCAACCTATACCACCACCGGCCTGGCTCCCACGCCACTGCACGGCTTGAATAATGCAGACCCAGTAACCATTCGCATCTCCTATGAGGATGCCGTGGCGGGCATCGCGGAAGGCTCGCTCGGACCGGATAATCTCATCCTCACTCTGGGTGAAGGTTCAACGACCAACCAGGCAATCATTACCGGCTCGCTCGATCCCAATCTTCCCAACACCTATATCTACACGCTGACTCCGAAATCCACCTACTGGGCCCTGGGCAATTACACCCTGCGGTTCACTTCGGATCCGGACTTGGCCGTATGGGATAAGGCCGAGGGTCAGGTCCTTTCCCCCCTGAGCGCCAACGCGCTTATGGGGGATAAGGTGTATGCGGGCAATCAGGTCGTTGGCTTCATGGTGGTGCCCAATATCCCCACCATCGATGCCCTCGTTCCCGACACCGGAACCAGTTCCACCGACCAGATCACCTCTTCCTCCGCGCCCGAGATTTCCGGCACCGCCGAACCGGGTACGACCGTGACCTTGAAGTCGATCGAGAACGATTGGACGGTCACGGCCGAGGTGCAGTCGGACGGCACCTGGAAGGCCAACTTCTCCTCCTATGGCAATTTCCCCGAAGGCACATTCCGGCTGATTGCTCGCTCGACCGACCTGATGGGAAATGCAAGTTCTTGGTCCGACGAATTTCCCATCACGATCGATTCGATCGCTCCTGCGGTACCCACGATCGATTCGTTTGGCGAAGATACCGGCCGCGCCGCCGACGACCGGATCACCGGTGACAATACGATCTTTTTGGTCGGCACCGCCGAGCCGGGAAGCGAGGTCGAGATCCGCCTCGACGGCAAGGGAATTTTTGGTCTCGCCACGGCCGACAGCAGCGGCAACTGGGTCTACCATCAACAAGGCGAAGTGCTGGGCGATGGGATTCAGAGGTTTTCCGTTCGCGCCACCGACCGCGCGGGCAACACCTCCGCCTCCTCGCAAAACTTCGTGGTCCTCGTGGACACTCAGGCACCCGCCGCGCCCATTCTTGCCGCCATCGCGCCCGATTCGAACATCGATGGCGATGAGGTGACGAATGTCGGCGACCTCACCCTTTCCGGCTCGGCCGAAGCCTATGCGCTGGTCGAGATTTTCTTGGTGGGTGGCAGTTCCGCCGGGTCCGCGCAGGCCGACGAATTCGGCAACTGGAGTTTGAGCCTGACCGATCTGAACCTCTCAGACGGCTCCTATCAGTTTGTGGGCAAGGCGACCGATCCGGCCGGGAATTTGAGTGCTGCCAGTGCGCCGTTGAATGTGATCATCGACCGGGCCGCGCCGTCCCGTCCCGTTATCCGCGGCTTCGCGGGCGATCCCGAACAAGATGGATTGATCAACCAGAACCGGCCGACCTTGACCGGAACGGGCGAAGCGAACGCCACGATCACCGTCTATTTGGCGGGTTATGGCCCCATTGGCAAAACGCAGGTCGACGCGGCGGGCAACTGGGTGTGCACCTGGGGCGCCAGCGTGAGCCCTGCCCCAGCCTCCTTGCCCGAGGGCAGCAGTTCCTTTTATGCGATTCAAAGCGATCTGGCGGGAAACCCAAGCGAGCAATCCCTCAACTTTCAGGGAGTGATCGATACCAAGGCCCCCGGCGCGGCCACGCTCATCCTCAACGACGACACCGGCGCTTCGGCAAGCGATGGAGTGACCAACCAGTCGCATCCCCGATTTTCGGGTGTGGCCGAACCGGGCGCGCTCTTGCTCTTGGAACTGGTCGAAAAAGGCTGGGTCGTACAAATCCGGGTGCAAGGCAGCGGCGCCTGGACCGGCACGTTCGATTCCTTGGGCGCCCTTCCTGAAGGAACCTCGACGATTCGCGCCCAAGCCGTCGACGACGCGGGCAATCATGGCCCCTCCTCCGGCAATCTGATCGTGGTCGTCGATACGGCAACCCCACAAGCTCCCAAGATTCTGGGCATTGCAGGCGATACCGGCCGGTCGACCACCGATGGCGTCACGCAGACGACCTCGATCGTGTTGAACGGGCAGGCCGATCCAGGAAGCTGGGTCGAGATTCGCGATGGGTCGAATACGGTCGCCGGCACGGTTCAAGCTCAAGCCAATGGCACCTGGTCGTTCACCGTCCCGCACTCGGGACCTTTCACCGATGGCAGCTATTCGTTTTCGGCAACCTCGATCGATCTGGCCGGCAATCGTTCCGCGGCCTCGGCTCAGTTCACGGTCGTCATCGACACCGTTAACCCGGCAACGCCTTCGATCGATGCCGTGTCGCCCGATACCGGCACTCCTGGCGATGGCATCACTTCCGGCCCGGGCGTTGTGCTTTCAGGTTCAGCCGAAGCCGGGTCGCGTGTGGAGATCCACTTCCTCGATTCGTCGGGCCAAATCGATCCTGTCGCGGCCGGTTCCATCTTTGCCACCGCTCAGGGCAAATGGTTGCTCGATGTGAGCAATCTCAACCTGGCCGAGGGCACCTACCGCTTTGTCGCCATCGCGACCGATCTCGCGGGAAATACGAGCGTTCCAAGCGCGCCCTTTCAACTCGTGCTCGACCAGACCCCTCCTGAGTCCGCCCAGATTCTCTTTTTGACCGACGATTCTGGTGCATCCGCCTCCGACGGAGTGACCAACTCAGGTGCGATCGAATTGAACGGGCAGGCCGAACCCGGATCGCTCGTCGAAGTCTTTGAAGCCACCCTGGGGTTGGTGGGACAGGCGCAGACGGATGCCAATGGCATCTGGTCACTGACCGTCTCGGGAGACACTCCTTTTGGCGACGGAATTTACACCTTCACCGCCGAAGTGATCGATGTCGCAGGCAACCGCTCGCAAGTTTCGATCCCCTTCACGGTGACGGTCGATTCCAAGGCACCCTCAGCGCCGCTCATCGAACGCATCATTGACGACACCGGCATCCCAGACGACGCAGTCACCTCGGGGCCGAATCTTTTGCTCCAAGGCACCGGCGAACTCAATTCGGTGATTTCCCTTTACCTTTCTGGCAGTTTGCCTGGCGGCGATCGCTTGCTTGGCACGGCCATGGTCGGCGACGATGGCCACTGGTCATTTAACCTGGCCAGCCAAATCACCCTGGACGGCCTTTACCCCATCTCGGCGCAAAGCACCGATGTCGCGGGGAATACGAGCGCCAGGTCCGCCACGCTCAGCCTTATCTTCGACCGAAGTGCTCCGGATGCCCCGCTCACCCAGGGGATCGTGGCGGACGACGGCAATGACGGACTCATTGCCAATGCTCGGCCTTCGTTCACCGGCACGGCCGACTCGAGTGCGGCCTCGGTGAGCGTCTCCATCGACGGCCTGGGAGTGGTCGGTTCCGCCCAGGTCGATGCCTTCGGAAAGTGGCAGTGGGATTGGCCCGCCGCCTTGGCAGGCCTGGCCGATGGCAATTATGTGTTTCGAGCGACTGCCACCGATCTGGCCGGCAATACGAGCCCTTCCTCCACGCCGTTTGCCTTCACGGTTGACACAACCAGCCCGAACCTCCCGGTGATCGCGGGGATCACGCCCGATACCGGCAGCTCCAGTCAGGACGCCTTGACTTCATCGGGCAATCCCCAGCTTTTCGGTACGGCCGAACCGGGATCGCGCGTTCATGTGACCTTGCTGGAAAAAGGTTGGGAGGTGGCGATCGCCGCGGCGGTCGATGGGACCTGGAACGCCGATTTCAGCTCGTTTGGCACCTTATCCGACGGATCATGGCATTACCAGGCCCGCGCCACCGACAACGCGGGCAACTCCAGTTCGTTGAGCCCGTCCTTTGCCATCATCGTTGATTCCACCGCGCCTGTAGCGCCCACGATCGCCAAGCTCAGCAATGACAGTGGGCGACTTCCTGATGACGGCGTGACGTCGCAAAATATCTTGCAGTTCAGCGGGCAAGCGGAGCCGGGTTCGACGGTATTGCTTTCCGAAGCCAGCCTTGGCCTCGTCGGCCAGGTCGTGGCGGACGGTTCCGGGAAATGGACCCTGACGGTTCCGGCATCTTCCTCACTTGCCGATGGCACCTACCAGTTCCGCGCGCAATCGCTTGACCGTGCGGGCAATCTGTCCGCTTCGTCGTCGCTGTTTGCGGTAACCATCGACACGGACGGGCCTCAGATGCCGACGATCGGCGCGGTGGTACCCGATACCGGTATCGATGGCGACGCAATCACCGCCACCACGACGCCGACGATCACGGGCAAGGCCGAAGCCAATGCCCTGGTCGAACTGCAGATCGATTCGCTGGGTGTGGTGGGCACCGTCATTGCCGATGCCTCCGGCACCTGGTCGATCGACCTGACTGACCGCAAGCTTGCTGACGGAACCTATCGCCTTTTGGCAAACGCCACCGATCTTGCCGGAAACCGAAGCGCGGTGTCGGACGTTTTCACGCTGATGCTCGACCGGAGCGCGCCGGCAACCCCGGTCATCGTCGCCATCGAGCAAGACCCTGATGGCGACCATATCCTCACGGTCAATCGTCCCAATTTCTCAGGCAGCGCCGATCCGTTCTCACAGGTGGAAGTTTCGGTCGACGGTCTTGGCGTCGTAGGTCGGGTGCAGGCCGATGCGAACGGAAAGTGGAACTTCACGTGGCCTGCCAGCCGCGAGGCGTTGACCGACGATTTGCACACGGTGCGCGTGCGGTCCATCGATTTGGCGGGCAACGCCAGTGCGTTCTCCTCCGGGTTGGAACTGCTCATCGACACCAGGGCCCCCGCGGCGCCGGTGATTGCGGGATTGAATCCGCAAGTCGGCGAACAGGGGGGAACGCCGGTGACCGATTCGGCGAAGCCGACGATTTTTGGTCAGGCCGAGCCGGGATCCACCGTCAGGCTGACCCTGGCCGAGACCGGGTGGATGTTGACGATTTCGGTGGGGTCAAACGGCCTCTGGTCAGGCAATTTTGGAACCTTCGGCGATTTGCCGGCGGGCGCCTTCACCGTCACCGCCAGGGCCATCGACAAGGCCGGCAACATCAGTTCTGCCTCGGCCGCGTTTACGGGCATCGTCATTGTGGCGCCCCCCCTGGGCCCCTCCTTCGACAATGCCATTCCGCTTGCCTTCACCAATCAGACCCTTGCGGCGGCGGGTGAGTTCGTAAGTATCGGCGACCGGGTTTTCTACAAGGTGGTCGCGCCGCAGACCGGCTACATCAACGTCCGGGTCGCTCCCGGCGATGCGAGTTTGGTGCACCTGGCCTTGACGGCCTACGACTTCAAACAGCAGGCGGTATCGCTCCAAGCGGCCGGCGAACAGGGAGCTCTGGCCCTTGTCCGTTTCCCCGTGCTTGCGGGCCAAACCTATTATCTGCGTGTTGATGGCCTTAATGACTCAAGCGGATCAGGTGCCACGGGGGCCTGGATGCTCAATGGAACCTTTACGAGCGATCCGGCGGCGGCCAATTCCCAGACCGGACAGGGAAGCCCGGTCATTCTCGATTCCTCGGGGCAATTCCAGGCACGCGGCACGATCGATTTTCCAGGCGATGGCGATCTGCTGACGATTCGCCCCACAGTGACCGGCAATTACTTGGTGCGGCTGGTGCCAGGCGGAGCCGGCAGCACCCTCGCCCCCCAACTTTTCCTTGTAAGCGAAGGACTTCAGACCGTCGCGGAATTTTCGGCACTTCCAGGACAAACCGGGGTTTTTGGCATTCACCTGGAAGCTGGACAGAACTGGTATTTGCGCATTGCCGGCGCCGACGGCTCGACGGGCGACTTTGCCGCGACCATTCAGACTGACGATTTTGGCGCGGTCGAAAGCGATGCCGGCGGCCTTGATCCTGCCGGCGCGGGTCTGCAAGGAAGCGGGGCGATTCAGCTCCCTGCCGACACCGACCTGATCCGTTTCGTTCCGAGCAAAACCGGCACGCTGCAAATCCTGGTGCGTGCCGCCGACGGCACGATCGGCGCCTTTGGCTTCACCGTGCAAACCGCGGGCGCCAGCGCCATGGCGCGCATGTTGGCCGACTCGACGCCAGTTCCCGCGGGCAAAGTCACCGCCACCGAGGGGCAACCGCTGCTCCTTCGCGTCGAAGGTCTCGACGGCGCGGCAGGCAACTATGTGGTCGAAGTCACCCAAGTGGCGGACGACTTTACCGATGAGCTTGATCCGGCCCTGGCCCAGCCGATCCAGGCGGGGCAATCGATCGCAGGCAACCTGGAAGCGTACCAGGACCGCGATGTCTTTGTCTGGTCGGCTCCCGCGGATCGGACTCTTTTGCCCCCCTTCGGATCGTATTTCGCAAGCGTGGGAGCCAACCCTGGCTCGGAACTCGAAGCGACCTTGCGCATCTACCGCATCGATGCCGACGGTGAACAGCAATTACTGGTGGAAAACAGCAGCGGTCCTCAAGAGCCGGCGCATTTTCAGGCCGAGCCAGGCAGCACGTACCTATTCGAGGTCAGCGGCAAAACCATCCTCGCACGAGGCTCCTACCGTCTGGTGTTCGGTGAAGACCGCTTGGCGCCGGTTGACGATTTTGGCGATTCGTTCTTGATCGCCAACGACAACCCGGCCCAGCATCTCGATGAAGCCGCCTCGCAATCGATCGACGGCGTGATTAACCCCGCCGCCGATGTCGATGTTTTCCGCTTCATTCCCAACGAGACGGGGAAATGGATTCTGCGCGTCGATGCCGCGGCCGGCGTTTCACTGGACCCGTTCCTGGCGCTTTACGACTCGGCGCAAGTGAAACTGATTTCCAACGACAATAGCGGCCCAGGAACCTCCGCGGTCATCCTGGCCGATTTTGTGGCCGGCCAGCGCTATTTCCTGGCGGTCTCCGGTTCGAGCGGCATCGGGGCCTACAAACTACAGGCAACGGCGTTCCGTTCAACGAGTCCCCTGCCCGCCGATGATTCGCCGGCAGGCTCGGTTCGCATTCTTCCCGCGCCATCAGGTGTCGCAACGCAGACGAGCGGCACAGTCGATTTCTTCGGCGACAACGATCATTTCTCGCTTTCGTGGCCAGCCAATGCGGCGGCGGCAACTCTGGTCATTCGCCTGGAAGCGCAAACCGGCAATCTCGACCCCTACCTGGAACTGGTGGACGCGCAAGGCAACCTCTTGCAAGCAAGCGACAACACCGGCTCCGATCCAGCCAGTACGCTTTTGCTCGATCTGATACCTGGCCAGACCGTCTTCCTGAGGGCCTCCGGTGCCCATGGCACTTCCGGTGCCTACACGCTCAGATCGCGGGTCATTCCCCTCAACCAGCCCGATCCATTCGTGGGAAGCAATGCCGATCAATTACCGGTGCTCAATCTAACCCCTGGAGATGGCAACCTGAACTCGGCCGTGCCCATTTTGACGGGGCTACTGAGTGACGAGCTCAGGGAACTTGGCGATAAGAAGTTCATCAAGATCACGGCACCGATCGACGGACTGCTCACTCTGGCGGTCAAGGGCAGCAGCGGCAGCAGCCTCGACCCTTACATTTCGGCTTTCCGCAAGGTGCCTCAGGTCGATGGCGCGACGCTCCTGGGCGCCGACGATCAGTCCGGCGGCGGCCTCAATGCCCGTTTGCAGATACGAGTGAAGGCCGGCGAACAGATCATTCTTCTGGTGCAGGGGGCCGGCGGCAGCGTGGGTTCCTTCGATCTCAAAGGCACCTTGCGCATCGACGACATCGGCGATGTGCCGGCCTCGGGATTGCAATTGAGCCAGAACGGATTGCAGGCGGTCGCCCCGGGAACGATCGAATCGGCCGATGACGCCGACCTGTTTGTGTATCGGGCCGATCGCGACGGCGCGATCATCGCCAGCATGTCGACCTTTTCCTCGAATCTCGATCCTTATCTGTTTGTTTACCGCGCCAGCGACGGTGCCTTGATCGCCAGCAACAACAACGCCTCGGCCCTCACTCGCAACAGTGCCGTGCGCATCCAGGTGGATGCGGGAGAAACCTACTATTTCTCCGCGCGCGCCGCGCAAGGCACGCTGGGCGACTACACCTTTGAAGTCAAACCGATCTTGAATCCTTTCCCGACCAAGGCGGCCGAAGCGCAGCTATTGCCGTTGACCCCAGGACTTTCCCTGGCGCTTTCGGGAATCGTGAATGTCGAAGGCGAGGCTAACTGGTTCAAATTCGTCGCGACCGAAAGCGGGTTCCTCAAGATCGCTACCAAGGGCCAAGGGGCCAGCCCGCTCGATACGGTCCTTGGGATCTACAACGATTCGGGTCAGGTGCTCGCTCAATCCGACGACACGATCGTTAGCGGCATCCGCTCGACCAATAGCGAGATTTCGATTTCGGTGCTCGCGGGCCGAACCTATCTCATTCGCGTGGGGGGATATGGTCAAAGCACGGGGACCTACCGGCTCGAGATTGGACCAGGCGATCGTGGCTCGGACACCGTCGGCAACACCTTTGACACCGCCGAATATTTGAAGATCGACAGCGCCGCGCCGGCCCATGTGAATGGCAATCTGGGTGCGGGAGATCAAGATTTCTACCGCTTCCTCGTTCCGGCCGATGCCGATATCGTGGTCAAATATTCCGGCTTGCGCGGGCTGCTTCGGGCGTTTGTGCGCGATGAAAACGGCACGATGCAAATGGCCAGCGGCAGGTTTTCCAAGCCGGGCGAGTTCCGTTTTTCCGCAAGGGCTGGCCAGGAGGTTTTCCTCGAAGCGCTTTCCGATCCGCTCGATGCGCGTGAAGGCGGCAATTTCACCCTCGATGTGCAGTTGCAAGCGCCGACCTTGCAAAACCTCGCGCCGACGGTGAGCCCGACCATCATCGATGCGCTTCAGCGAACCCTGGGGCAGTCGTTTGCCGAGAACATCATCACTGGCCTGACCGACGCCGACTTCCGCAACATTCGCGACGAGATTACGGCGGCCTTGATTGCCACGTTCAAGGCCGCAGCGGGAGGCGCGTTGAACGGCTCGTTCCTGATTCTCTGGGTCGACCCAAGCGATTTCGTTTTGACCGATGCGAAATCGCAGCAAATCGGCAACACCTCGTCGCAGGGAGCGATCCTCGAAAATGCCGCGGCCAGCCTGTCGCAGAAGGGAGCGCTCGACCTCGTGGTGATCCCCGGCGCGGCCGCGGGCACCTACAACCTCAACCTCTTCGGCCTGGGCGGCGGGAGAGTTCTGGCGGGAGCGACGCTGGTTCAAGCCGACGGCTCGATCGTCAATCCCAAGATCACGCTCAACGGTGTCAGCGATCCGAATGGCATTCCCGTCGGCGCCGTCCCCAAGGAGGGGTTCAATCTATTCCTGGATTTCCGGGGAGTCCTCACGACGACACCGACCGGTTCGGGGGTGATTCCCCCCTCCACGGTCGAACTCAGCGTGGCGGCCCAGCAGATCGTCAATGTGCTGATCAGCGGCAATTCGGGAGTCATCGGCAACATCTCGCAGAATTCCCTTCTTCCGGGCGAACTGGATTTCATCCAGATGGCGACTCTGCTTGTTGGCCTGGAAGGCGGGGCCGAAACGGCCTTCCAGGAAGGCGGCTATTACAACAGCCTTGCCTTTGCCTCCGCGGAAAGCCTGCACCTGCTCAGTCTCTTGAAGGGAATTGGCACCGGCATTCAGAATTCGGTCGCCAATGGGTTGCGCCTGATCACCCAGCGCGGCCCTTTGCCCTCCGGCGAGTTCCTCTCTCTTGTCAAGACAACGATCGACCGGCTCGGCCTGGATGGCACCCGCTCGCTCGTTACGGGCGTCGGCGAACAGACACGCAGGGTGATCGTGGACACCGTAGGCGAAAACCTGCAAAGCGAACTCATTAACAAGCCTTTGCGTTTTCTGCTTGATGGAATCTACAAGGAACTGGATCGAACGAAGTCAACCCGCCCCACGAACGGCTCGCGAGGGTCGCGTTCGCAAGGTCGATCGACATCGCAACCGACGGGCCAGAAACCCGTGCCGGCCAAATCGCTGGCCAAGGGAACGGGCAAGCCCGGATCCTCATGGGAATCGTTTGTACAGACGGCGTCCTTGCGCATGGGCTTTCACACGGACATGGGCCTGGATGCCCCGGCAGGTGTCGAAGATCGATTCAACACCGAAGCGCAAACGCTTGACGAGGTTTATTCCGGATCGGTAGAGCCCACTCGGCTGGTTGAAGAACCTACCGAGGGGTGCCTGCAACTAGAAGGCTGGAAATTGACAGAGGAGAACCCCAGTCCGGACCGATTCTGGAGTCTGGCGGGCGCGGCAGCCTTGCTGCCCTGGCTGGTTCAGCCGCAATTCGATGCTCGCGAAAAACGCAAGGGACCGGCTCTGAAAAAGACCGAGGCCCAGCCCTGATGCTTTGAGAATGCGGCTTGAGCGGCCGTTACGAGTTCGGCCGCTCAAGCCGAAGGATCCGTTGAAAAGGCCGTGAATCAAGGTCGCCACCGAGCGCGGCCCAGCGGAACCTGGCCAAGACAACGCGTGGGGCCGTTCAGGCGAACGGCCCCACGCGTTATCTTTTCTGCTCGCCCGGAAAAGAAAAGGCCGCGGTCATACCGACACCGTTTTGACCGGGAACCAATTGGAATGCGCCCTGGGTGACCCGGGCGAGCTTCTTGATGTTGGAAAGTCCCAGGCCAAGCCCCTGTTGTTCCATGCGCCGCCGATTGAACTGGATAAAGGGCCCAATCCCTTCAATCTGGTCCTGGGTCATGGCCGGCCCCTGATTCTCAACCTCGAGGCGGTACAAGCCCTCGACCCATTCGCCTTTGACTCGAATGGGGGTTCCTGAGGAAGAGAACTTCAAGGCATTTTCCAGCAATTCCGCCACCGCCATTTTCAGCCAACTTTCCACGAGCGTGGACCAGCCCGGGGCCAGCGTCAGCTTGAGATCGTCCAGCCGATTCGCTTCATCGCAGAGGCGCAGGCACACTTCTCGGACCGTGCTCGCCACATCAATTACGGCCGCGGAGACCGGCCCCGGCAGCGCAACCTGCCGCTCCAGCTCGAAGTGAAACAGGATTTTGCGGGCGAGCATTTCTTCTCTTTTGCCGCAACCTTTGATGATCTGGGCGATCTCGCGGACTTCGGCCGGACTCAGCGTGTCCGCGTCGTTGAGCAAAAGATCGGACCCGCCCAAGATCCCGTTCAAAGGGGTTAACAGTTCATGGGACCAGGCCGCAGCGACCTGATTTTCATGATGCTGTTTGTATTCTTCCAGACGTTCCACCAGCGATTTGGTCCGCCGTAGCCGGGCGTCGATCGCCGCGAGGACTTCGCGTGAACTAAATGGCTTCGTGATGTAATCGTCGGCTCCCAGTTCCATGGCGCGGCGCAAATCGGCTCGTTCGGTCTTGGCGGTCAAGACGATGATGGGCAACGAGCCGTGAGACTTCATGCGCCGAATCGTCGCCAAAACCTCAAAGCCATCAATGCGCGGCATGGCGAGATCACAGAGGATCAGGTCGGGGTTTTGGGAAAGTCGGTCGAGGCCATCGGCCCCATCCACCGCAACGACCACCTCGAATCCGCTGATTTCGAGCATGTCGCGCAGTGTCTCGCGAATCGGGGCGTCGTCTTCAATGACAAGAATCTTCACGGAGCCCCCCACAGGAAAGAACTGGTCCGCTTAACTTGCGAATATTCAGGAAAATCGTTCAATCCACTCAAGGAAAATGCCTGCCTAAATGGGAAAAAAATGAAAGAAAAGAAACAGATCCACTGGAAAAGCCGGACATGCGTTCCAGGCCGCAGTCAAGGAGGCGGTTCCTGGGTGCGGAACAACCCTGTTGGAAGGCGACCGGGAACATCCTGCCAACAAGTGCCATGGATCTATCTTCGTTCTAGGTTTTTGCCGATTCTCCTTTGTTTTCCATCGGGAATGCGACTTCGAAGCAGGTTCCGTTTGGCGAGGGAACCAGTTCGATCGTACCCCCAAGTAATTCGGTGTATTTCTTGACGATGCTCAGGCCCAGACCCGTGCCCTTGAATTCGCCCGCATTGCTGGCCCGGAAAAACGGCTCGAACAGGTGGATGCGGTCCTTTTCGGGAATACCGATCCCCTGGTCTTCCATGCGAAACCAGAACCGCTTTTCGTCATGTCCAAGGGATACCGCGACCGTCGTCCCATCCGCCGAAAAGCGGATCGCATTGCTCAACAGGCAGGAAACGATCTGGCGCAAAAGCCTGGGGTCCGTTTGGACCCATTCAAGCGGATCCGATAGGAGTTTCGATTCGGCTGAATTGCGGTCGATCGTCACGGAATCGCCTGCTCTCAACTCAAAGGAATGCTTGCGCTTGTCCTGGACACGCGCCTCCTCGAGGACATCCATAAAAAAGGCGGCCAGATTGGTCGGTGCCTTGCTAACTTCCACTCGACCCGCGTCGACACGGCTAAGGACGAGAACATCGTCGACGATCGACCTTAAGCGGTAAACCCCGTTCAGGATCCGGTCGATCAATTCCGCTTTCTTGTCCGCCTGGATCCGGTCACTGAAGTTCTGCAGCAAGTCGGCGGAAAAGGCGATCGCCGACATCGGAGTACGAAATTCGTGCGACGCCACCGAAATGAACTGCGACTTCATTTCCGAGAGTTCTTTCTCTCGCTTGAGCGATTGTTTGATATCGTCTTCCAGTTTTCGGCGGACAGAAAAATCTCTGGCCAGTACCAAATATCCTCCGTCAACAAGCGGCGCGACGCGCAACTCGACCGCGCCCCCGCCAATTTCCATCTCGGCAACAGCCGACCCGCGGCCCCGAGACCGCATATCCCGGCCGGCACGGAGCGCTTCCTTTACGAGTGCCCTGCCCTGGACATTGCTCGTGGCCCTTCCCAAATCGCTACGAGAAAACAGGCCGAGGGTTTTGACAAAGTCGACTTCCGAGGCCTCCTTGAAAAAGGTGATTTCGCCATCATCCCTCAGGCGCAACACCGTGTCGGGTATCGACTGGACGACGCCCTCGAATTCGCGCGTTTTCGCGGCCAGTTCTTCGGTGCGTCGACGAACCCGTTCCAGCACGCCGACGTCCTTCTGATCGGGCGCTTTGCTCGCGCTGCCACCGCCGCCTGCGGGATACAGATCCAGCGTGGCTCCGCCATTTCGAGACTGCGACCAGAGCAAGGTCCAGCCGCCCCCCAGGAGCAACAGGGCAAGGAGGAGGATGGAGGCTCCTCCTGCCAGGCGGGCACGCAGCAGTCGATCCCTGGCGAAGCGATCATCGATGATCAACCGGACCACTCCCTTGATCTCACCCGGGGCAGACTGGCGCGGCGGGCCAACTCTCAGGGGAAACAAAAAGGAGCGTCCCTCTTCGGCAGTCCAGGTTTCTCCGGTTGAAATGCCGGTCCGTACACGATCGACCTCGCTCTGAAAACCGTCGCCGATCCGCTCCGTGAGCGGCTGATCACGTTCTTCCGGGCTATTGGACAAGGCCACGGTTTCACAGCCATCGAAGGCGATCAGGATCGAGGGAACATGAGGGCCGGCCAAAGTCGCGATGAATGGGTTCCAGTCTTTTTCCGGAAGGGTTTCCAGCCCGGCGGTCACGGCGGCGAAGAGCTCGGCTGCTTTTTCGCCGGTCCAATCGTCGAGCAGGGCGCGCGATTCTCGATTCCACTGCACCGCGAGAATGATGGCAAACCCCACGAACAACAGCACCAACGAACCCCAGATGGGGGGCGGAAAGGAAGGGGTTGGCAACCAGCGCCATGGTTTCGCGCTGCTCATCGCCTTTCCCTGCAATCACGGGGCCCATGACCACGCATCGAGAATTGACCGGACAAATCTGCCGCAACGAACGACCGAAAAAGCGCACGTTCCGTGGCGGAACCCATGGGTTCCGCTTTTCTCTTCGCCAAAGAATGGCATTTCAGGAAAATCGGGTGTTTCTTGGTCATGATCGCAAGGTTTCGAAGCTCATCATTTAGGACCATGAAAACCATGGCGGAATCGATACGGCCTGTTCTTCACCAAAACAAAACTCATGGCAATTCACCCTTCTAAGAGCTCGGATTTTCTTATCTGGAACAATTACGTTTTCCGTCCCATGGTTTTGAGCTTCCCACCTCCCCAGTGCGTGGCGACTACGGACTGAATGCCGATTCGCTGAAGCGGATGACTCCTCGGACCGCGGCGATCGATAGCACTGCCAACCAAAAGAGCGTGACGGCGAGCGCGACATAGAGGGCACGGTGGCGCCAGGCCGATTTTCTCAAACGGTAAAAGAGATGATCCTCGAGGATCTCAACCGGTTCGCCGCGCAGAAAGTGCCGGATTTCGCGCGCAAGCGCCCCAGGCGATTGATAGCGATTGTCTGGATTGAGATCGATCGCCTTCATCACAATCGCATCGAGCTCGCCGCGGAAGCGAGGGATGAAAGAGGTCGGGCGGCATTTTCGGTCGATGGGAATATCGCCCAAATAGGTGAGTCGGGCCAGGGCCTTGGAAGGGCAAAGCGGAGCATCATGGAGAATCGACTTGAGGATTTCCTCGGTCTTGCTTTTCAGGTCGATTTTAGTGTTGAGGGGATTGATGCCGGCAAGCAACTCGTAGAGGACGACGCCGAGCGCGTAAATGTCGGAGCGTTCGTCGATCTTGTCAGGATCCAGACTTGCCTGCTCGGGGCTCATGTATTCAAAGGTGCCGATGACCGCGCCGGCCGTGGTCAGCTGCCTGCGGTCCAAAATGGGTGAGGAGATCGATTTGGCCAGGCCGAAGTCGATCACCTTGGCCAGCGGCTGATCTTCGGAAAACGCCACGAGAATATTCGATGGCTTGATATCGCGATGAATGATTCCCTTGTCATGGGCATGCTGAATGGCGAGGCAGATCGGTAGAAACAGTTCAAGACGCTGCTCGAGATCCAGGCGATGCGAATCGCAGAATTTGGTGATCGGTTTCCCGCGGAAATACTCCATGACGAAAAAGGGGTGACCCTTCTCGGTGGTTCCGGCGTCATAAATGCGCGTGATGTTGGGGTGTTCCATCAAGGCCATGGCGCGCCACTCGGCGTCAAAACGTTCCAGGGGCACGCGCACATCGTTTTTGGTCTTGATGAATTTGATCGCGACCAGCCGCTGCAAGGGGCGGGTCTGCTTGGCCAGGTAGACCGACCCCATCCCTCCCTCGCCGATTGGGTCGATCAGGATATATTTGCCTCCCTGAATATATTTTCCGTCTTGCCCCCCGCCAGGGCCCTGTGAGGGCGGTTGAGAAAACGGATCGAGCTTTTTGACTTGCTTCGAATCGGGCTTGGTCTGTTTTGCTACCCAGAGCTGGACCACCCGGCGGCGCAGCTCCGGTTGGCCTGCCGTTTCCTTTTCCAGAAAGCAAACACGCTGATTCTCGTCGTTCATCAAAAGGATCGACTGGTAAAGGTCCTGAACCTTTTGTTCATCCATTCCTTCAAGTTCGACCATGATGCCTTTCGAAGGAGGGATGATCAGGTGGATTATCCGATGGCAACCTGCCGGTAGTCGTGGTGAGCAAGGATTGCGCCCCTCTCCCTGGAACTTATTCCATTCCTTTTCAAATTCCTTATCTTGCCCAAATTTTTCTTTGATAATTCATCATGATCGCCCGCAAACGGATAAAAGATGAAAAACAGGTGATACATGGGGTTCTCACCGCGTCAAAATCATGATTTGGCGATGTGATGGGACGGTCAAGGATAAAAACGACCATCCTTTCCAAGAGATTGGACTTTCGTCAGATTTTCCGGCTGAAATGGATAGCAAATCGCTCCCATCGATTCACCTTTGGAAAAGGAAAATGCTGGGAAGAAGTGCGGGCGGGGACCTCGCCGAGTCGTTCACTGTCGGGATGCACCCGGATTGAACGCAATTACGTCTTACCTGGTCCCGGAAAAAACGGTAAAGACATGCGGCCTTTGGCTGCTGTTCGACCTACCTCGTTGACTTGGATGCGACATCTACCAGATAGCACTTGCACAATACCGACTGCCATCATCAGCACCAATGCTCATGATCCTGACAATCATCGCCTACATTCTGAATACTGTTGATATCCACGCAGTAACTTCCATATGTGTAGCCAACATAGTGAAGAATGCCTCATCTTTTGCTCTTTCAAGGGGCCAACGGCACCTTCGAGGATTCCAGATAGATAGCCCCAAGTTCCGTCACGATTTTTTCCAGGCCCTGGTAGTAGTCGTCCTCGTTGAGGCGCGCTTTTTGGTCGCGCCACTGAAAGAGTTTCAGTTCGAGTTCGTCGCGCTTTTTCCGTGCCGCCGCGCTGAGGCCCTTCTCCTTTTCCGAGGGTATCAGGTGCCATTGATGGGCGCGCTGGCCATCGACCTGAGCGCCGTCCCTGGCTTTTTTGACCGCGCGAATCCCTTGAAACCAATCGGCCTGGGAACCAAGGCCATCGCCATTGTCATCGATCAAGGCATGCTCGGTCGCCAAGCGGCCTTCCCCCTTGTAGAACTCCGCCACGCCCGCCGATGCGAAAAGAAACGCCTCCAAAAGGGAAACCTGGCCATCCAGATCGAGGTCGGCTTGAGTTTCCCCCAGCGCCTGAGCCAGGTACTTGCCAAAGCGGGCATAGTTCGATTCGCTGCCGCTACGCGTCGCCGTGACGATCACCCGGCCGGGAGCGGAAAGCGCCTTGAGGAAGGGCGCGCTCGAGGAACCGCAGTGGATCAAGGCAATTGGCCGCTTGAGCTTTTCCAGCCAGGACTTCATCTCCGTGGCACTGACATCCGGACCGATTAAGTTGAAGCGGCATTCCTTGCCATCGTCGGTGCCATGGCCAATCAGCACAATCCAGAGCGGACGATCCGCCGTGGCTTTTTGAAGGTAGGCACGCAGCCGGTCCTTGATAGGGGCTTCCGGCAATTCCTTTTCACCAAGCAAAGTGACCTTTGCTCCCCCCTTTTTCGCGGCAATCTCCCAGTCGTTCATCCAGCTTTGGAACGCCTTTTCGTACTCGGAAGCCCCCGGCGCCCCCAACACGATCAGCACCTCGGGAACCCCAAGATCCGCATCGTTTTTTTCCCCTAATTTGTGCTCCGTATCTTTCGCGGTTTTTTCCTCCGCTTTCTTTTGCGCTGCAATGGCGGCATCGGTTGCCTTCATGCTCGCCTTTTCATTGCCCATGGGCGGAATATTCCGATTGGGCATTTGATCGGCCGCCAACAAACTGCCGTAAAGAAGAAGCAAAAACATGCGATTCCTTGCGAGAAATAAGAGCCAGCGAAAACTCAGGCCATGCCAAAGCGGCGCCGAATCGTCCATTCGGCGCAAAGGCAACCGATGGTGATCAAGAAATAAAAACCCCGATGCCAGATCGGAGAAATCCAGGTTTCAGTAAGCGGCGCTCCCCGGGCAGGCAAGCCGGCGACAAACGAGGCAACCTGTTCGGCAGAGATGACTTCCCCTCCCGTTTTGGCCGCGATCTCGGCAAGGTAGTCGCGATTGGGTTCCAGATGGGCAAACTCCTCGGCTTCGGGCTGTATGCACCAACCAACCTCCCGTTGCCCCACTGCCGCGCCATCCGGACCTGTAACCGTGGCCACGGCACGGTAAGCTCCCGGTTCGCGCGGTACATAGCGAGCGCGGTACTGCCCCGCATCGCTTGCATCGGGATCGGCGCCAAGAACCAAATCCCCTCCCGAAGGTTTTTTCACCTGCACCGAAACCTTGGCATTGTCCAGCGGCAGATACTCGGCATCAAGCGCCTTGACCATCAGGTCGGTCGCAGGTTGCGAGGTGCCCTCCACCGGCGAGGCCTGGATCTCGACGCGCCCGGGCACGTCGGCCACCAGCCAGCGAATCGTCTGGCGCCACGATCGGTCGAAATCGTCCTGCGCGGGATCTTCGCGCCGCAGATTCCAGCGCCACAAGTCGGCGATCAAGAGGGCCGCCGTACGGCCTTTCCCAAACGGCTGAGCCACGAGTGCGGGGTAGATCCGTTCGGAGGCATCGCGGACGGTTGCCAGGACCGAAGCCCCTGGTTTGGCGTTGCCAGAACGGCTGAGCGCTTGAAACGAGGCCATCTTATCGAGCCGCTGGGTCTCCTCTTCCTCCGTTTTGCGCGTGCGCACCCAGGGCTGCAGCCAGCCCTCCCGGGTCAACACCAGGCGAAATTCCGGCCCGCCGGCATCAGTCGAGAGTCCGGCTCCGTCCAGGTAAACGGGCAGCATGTCCCCCACCGGCGTGCGTTGGTACTTGCCCGATCCGAAACTATCGGGACCGCCGAGCATGAGCAGTCCGCCGCCGCGTCGAGAAACGAACTGGCGCATCAGGGCCTGCTGATCGGGGGTGAAAAAACCAGCCTCGATATCGTCGAGCACAATCGCGTGGTAATCGAACAGATCCTTGGAGGCCAGGGGAAAGCCCCCCTTCAGTTCGGCGGCATCGCGCGTGCCCAGGCGAATCAACACCGGCTGATCGCGCCGTTCGGCCGTATCGGCGTCGGGCAGATCGAACCCTTTGAATAAAGGGTTATTGCCTTGAGTTGCCTGATCGCGGAAATCGAATTTGGGTTCACGCCGGGCCACGCGCACCAGGCCGACAAGCTGCACTTCGGCATCGTCGCAAAGGGCGCGGCGCAGATATTTGAACTCCCAGTTGGGCCGGCCGCAGACATACAAAACCCGGTAAGGCCCCCCGCCCCGGTCCACGGCGACCAACCGGCTGTTATTGGCCAAAGTCGCCTCGGCGCTCGGGCCGGTGTCGCTGCCAAAACCTTCCTGAGCAAGCCGGCAAACCAGCCGGTAAAAAAGAACTCCCGATTTTTCCGGTTTCAGTTGAAAGCGAAATGGCAGCGTCTCCTTGTCGGAGGCCACTTTCGATTCGAGCCGTGCGCATTCCTGGCCGGCTTCGTCGCATACGATTGCGATCACTTTTGAACCTGCACAGCCGAGCGCGGCGACCTCCGCTTGAATGGAAACGGGCGCCGCCTGGAAATTGGTCTGACTTAAGGAGACGCGCGCGATCGAAAGGTCGAGCGGAGGCTTGGCCTCGGGAGGTACGATCGGATAGATCGGCGGCAAGCGCGACCAGTCGACCTTGGAAAGGTCGGTGGCATTGCCGTCGCTTACCAGGATGATTCCGGCAAGAGGCCGGCCCTGAAAGCGCTTGCCAATTCCCTCGAGCGCGCTGTGAAGCGCCGTGGAAAGACCATCGAAGCGCAGACCTTCAAACCCCTCAACGCTACGCAAGTGGGAATCGAAGGCAAATTCCCGCAGGTCGAAATCCTGCGCCAATCGTGAGCGCCACGAAGGCTGACTGGAAAGAAGTTCTCGCGCCCAGTCGGCCCGCTTGCGTTCAGATCCCCCATCATGGATCTGAAAACTCTGAGAATTATCGACAAGAACCACAAACGAGTTGGCGCCCGGCTGGGGCCGGGAACCGCTTAGGAGCGGATCGAGCAGGCTGAAGCCCAGTGCCGCGAAGCCAAGGAATTTGAGCAGGGCGCACGCAATGGCGACGGCGAACTTTCCGGAGCCTGGCCGTAAATACCGGGCGTAGTTCCAGGCGATGAGTACGAGTGCCAAAACCGCCAGCCCAGCCGCACCGCCCAGCCACTGGGGTGAACCGATGACCAGCGAAACTCCGCTCATTTGTCCGAACCGAGCCTTTCGTAGTAACGCCGAACGCTTTCAGCGAATTCCGGAGGCACCGGATCGCGGTCAATGGGGACGAGAGAATCGGGGGATTCCCTTTTCCTCAGTTCCTCGCTCACTCGCTGGCGCAGCTCATTGAGCGGTTGGGAGACCAGGGTTTTCAGCTTGTTCCAGTCGGGTTCTTTGGCGTGGCGCTTGAACTCCTCGCGGGCATCGCGCACGCGCTCGCGGATGCGAGCTCCCTCGGCGCGAAGCTGCGGATCGTCGATCAGATCCTCGGCGGCGCGCATCCGGTCGTACCATTCGCGGAAGCCTTGTTCGCGGATTGGTCCGCCCGGGCCGATCGCTCCGCCGCCACCGCGATTCTCCTCACCCCGACTGGCATTGGGCCGGCCCCCTTGATTTTGCTCGCGGTCGCCCTGTCCTCGATTGCCCTGCGCTTGGCCCTCGCGATTTTCCTGGGAGTTATTCATGGGCGGTGCATCCGAAAGGCTACGCCGCTCCGAGGGTCGCCCCTGACCTCCCATCGGCAGACCCTGGCCTCCCATCGGTTGACCCTGGCCCCCCATCGGTTGACCCTGGCCTCCCATCGGTTGCCCCTGGCCTCCCATCGGCTGTCCCTGACCTCCCATCGGCTGACCCTGGCCCCCCATCGGTTGACCCTGGCCCCCCATCGGTTGACCCTGGCCTCCCATCGGTTGACCCTGGCCTCCCATCGGTTGACCCTGGCCCCCCATCGGTTGCCCCTGACCGCCCATCGGTTGACCCTGGGGCTCGCCGGTCGCGCGTGCGATTTCGCCGTTGAGCTGGTTCGCCAGTTCATCCAGTTCCTTTTGCGCGCGCTTCAAGGCGTCAGTCTGCCCGCCCAACACGCTTTCGGCGGCTTTCTCCAGCCCCTTGCGCAACTGCTCCGTTCCCGCTTCCGCCTTCCGCGAAGCCTCGGCGCCTTCGGGAATCGCCCCCACATCGACGAGCTGCCGCGTCAGTTTCAGGCTGTCCTCGAGTTTTTGCTCCTGCACGCGCCGGGTGGTGTTGAAAAGCTCCTGCGCCAAAAGCGGTTCGGTCGACTCAGACTCTTCGACCGTCTTTTTCATCCGCTCGGTGATCTTGTCGACCTGGTTCTTCTGACCTTCCAGGGCCTTTTGAATGTTCTCTTTCTCTCCCGTATCGCGCAAACTCGGCGCGGGATTCGATTTCATCTGATCGAGCTGCTTCGTTAAGTCCTTTTGTGTTTCGTCGACCTCGCGGGCCTGCTGGCGCATTTCGCGCATCTCTTCTGCGAAGCGATTTCCCGCTTGCTTGCGAAAATCTTCCTTGAGTTGATCGAGCTGGCGGCCCGCGCGCGTCCCCTCGTTGATCGCCCGCGAAAGCTGCTCCTTGTCCAGGGCATCGGACGCCTGACGAACATTCTCGCGGGTCTGTTCGACCTGCTCGCGCGACTGCGCCATCTTGTCGCGATTCTCCCCCTGCTCCATCCGCTCGCCCAGCTCATCGGTATCGCGCAACACCTGTTGCTGTTGCTCTTGCAACCGCTTGAGCTGCCTTTGTAACTCTTCCTTTTGCTTGGGCTCCTTAGCCTGCTCCAGCGCCGCTTGCAGTTCCTTGAGACGCTCGGTCAGATCGTTTTGGCGTCGAGCCAGTTCTTTCAGCTTCTCGGCAAGCTCGCGCGTTTCTTGCTTTTCCTTATCCTGTTGCGCCTGCTTCTCCTGCTGCTCTCTCGCGGCACTTTGCGTTTCGTACCTGCTTTCCTGATCGGTCAAATCGAGCTGACGGAGTTGTTGCTGCGAGGGACTGCGACTGGAAGACTGCGACCGGCTTTGACTTTGCCGGGAGTTACTGCGCGAAACGTCAAACTCGCGCGCCCTTAGCTTCAACAGGGCTTGATAGGCCGCCTGCGCCGCCGAAAGCGCTTTTTTCAAGGGCGGCGGTGCATTGCTTTCCTGGGATAAGTTCAACTGCTTTTCCGCTTCGCCCATGAAGCCGGTCGCTTTTTCCAGAAACTCGAGCGACTCGGCCTGTTCCAGTTTTTCCTTGAGTTCTCCTGCCTTTTCGATCGCCCCTTTTTGCGCCTCCAGAAGCGTGCCCAGGTCGTCTTTCAACTTGTCGGAGCCGCTCGATCCCGTTTCTCGGCGCACCAGTTTCCAGATTCCGTTTACAATCTGCTTTTGAATTTCCGAGAGCTCTTCGGCCTGGCCGGCATTACCGCCCGCCTGCTGATTTTGCTCACGGTTTTGTTGCTGTTGCGAGTTTTCCTGGCCCTCGCCCTGACGGAAGATCTCCTCGAAGTGGCGCACTTCCGCGAAATACATGTCTCCGCTGGTGCGCCGGATTTTACCGTCGGGACCAAAGTCCTCGGCCCAGAAATAGTAGGAGACGACCTGATCGGGCTGAGCCTTGAGCGCTTCGAGATCGAGCAGCGTCAGCGCCTCCGCTTTTTTGGGTTGTTCGGCCGATGAACTGAGCTTCAGTTCCCTTGACTGTCCATCGGGTAATGTCAGTTCGACCCCATAGGCCGCCAGTCCGAAATCATCCTGGATCTGGGCCTTGAGGTTGAGCTCTTCCAGCGGCGAGACTCGAGTATCGCGACCGGGGCTGACCACCTTGATCGCCGGCGGTTGATTCTTGGTGACATTGAGACTGAAGGAGTGGTCGGCCTTGTTTTCGCGGCCCTCGGTATCCTTCAGTTTCAGATGAAAACGCCGCGACCGGTCAGCCAACAGTTCCGTCCAGTACAGGAACGAATTCGGCTTTTCTTGCGCCAAATCGACTTCCACTCCCTGTTCATCGAGCAGCATCGCGCGCGCCACGACCTTATTCAGGTGAAATTCAACCCTGGTTTTCGTCCCCTCAACCACGGTCAAATGGCGGATATCTTCCATCCGCTTGGGGGGCAAATTCGTGTATTTGGGAAATTCCAAATCGGCGTGGATTTTGCGCAGATCGGGAAATTCGAACACCTTGACCCGGTACGGATCGCTTAAACCACCAGGAAATTCGACGCGGTAGATCAAGTCGTCGTTGACCGTGCCGATCAGCGCCGCGAAGATCGGATCTTCCAAATTGCGCGTCATCTTGCGTTCGCTTTGAGAAGGCATCGCTTGAGACTGATTGGCAGAAGAGCCGGGCACCCCTTCCACGCGAAGCGTGGCTTCGGATGGGATTCGCTGGGCAAAGGTTGCGGTCACCAAGAGCGAGTTGCCTTTTTCAATCTCCGCGTTACCCGGCTGCACCGTGAACTCGAAGCTCGTGCCTGCCGCAATCGGCGCCACGCCTTTCACCGCCGATTTCGCTCGCGCATCGGATTTGACTGCCAATACGATCACGACCGCCGCCACGGCCGCGAACGCGCCCAGGTTGGCCAGACGCAGAGTCCAAAGCGAGCGTGACGAAACCGCCTCATCCCAGTGGTGGGTTCTACCATGAGCCAGCGCCTTCTCGACCACGGCCAGTTGAAGATAGCCGAGCTTTTGACCCGGCCGGGGTTCCTGTTCCACGGCTGCCAGGAGCAAGGCGGCAAGGTCGGGATGGCGAGCTTCGATTTGCCTGGCGATCCAAAGGCGATTGCGCCCTGCCTTGAGCGTCAACGCCCACCAGATGAGTCCAAGAAGGAACGCCGAAAACGCCACGCTCCAGGCAAGTTGGCGAGAGGTCGTTGCTCCCAGGCCGTTGCCACTCAAACTGAGCACCAGGCCTAGACCGATCAGGGCCAGCACCGCCCAGCAAAGCGTCCATCCCCAAAGCAGCCGGAACTGGCGAAAGCGGCGGCCGACCCGGTCCAAGAATAAGTGGAGTTCTCGTTTTGCATTCATGGGATGACGACCTCTTTGAAACCCGAGGATGTCCGAAGCCCCGCAAGCACCGTTTCGACGAATAAAAATCCGATCGCCGCCAGGACGAGCACGCGCCACAACGATTGCCGCTGCTCCAGTTCGATGTCCCGCATCTGTTTTTCTGGGTCGCTACTGGTTTTTGCCTGTGCAACCTTGATGCCCCATTGTTCGAGCGATTCGAGGTCCAGAGGAGTGGTCAATGTTTCCGCGGGATCCAGATTGACCGCGAACGACCGGTTGAGGGATGCCGACTGCACCTGGTAGACCCCGGGAAGATCGGTCTGATCGAATACGGTTTCACCTGTCTTGAGCGAGACAATCTGACCGTCAGGTTTTTGCACCGTGAACACCCGAGATGAGGCGTCGCCGGCGGCCAGGGGAATGCGATCTCCCACACGAAACACCGAGTTTTTCATCGGCTTGCCGGCGCGCAGCGCCAGGAGCGCATCGGCCAGGGGCACAAATTTGGAAGAGCGGGCCAGTTGGCTGTCGGCAGGATTCCAGCCGCTGGCCAAAACCAATAGCCGTCCGCTGCCGATCAATTTCTCCATCACCGCCGGATCACCGCCGTCAAAACGGGCGAGCACTTTGGCCGGTGCAAGGGAATCGGCGTTCAGGCGCCGATGTTTCCAAAACTGAATCCGCGTGAAATCCCCGAATTGCGCACCGGCGAGCGGAGAGAAAAGCGGGTGATCGAAGGCGATGTCGCGCAGCATCGCGTATCCCTTGATCTTGGCCTCTTCGATTTTAGCCGGTTGCGTTCCCGCCAACTGGTAAAGCCCCAGATTGGCCGCGTTTTCCTGGCAAACCCAAACAACGGTTAGCCCCTTCTGCAATTCGCTCGCCAGAAACTTCAATGCCTCCGGCCCCGGTTCGACGGCCACGATCGCCAGCGAGAGACCGGAGAGTTTGGCGTCGCTCCAAGTGTCGGCCGGCTTTTTCGATAGCAGGCGCACGATCCGCTGCGGCGTTTCGCTCCAGGCGCGCTCCAGGAAAAAGCGCAACCCCTTAGGATCGTTGTCGGCATCGGTTCCCAGGTAGAGCACACTCGTTTCATTGCGAAAAAGAGGAGGGACAAAAAGCGTGTTGTCAAACTCGGGTCCATCCCCCTTGAGGATCAACTTCGAAGAGCCATCGGCAAAGCGGGCGATTTTCACCACCCTGCTTTCGCCCGGCGGCACATAAGCCTCCACCGAGGGCAGCTTCCCCCCGGCCCAGGCGATCGTAAACGATTCGACCGGGGTCGACGCATCGTTTGTGACGCGGATGCGCAGTTCGGTCGATTTTTCCACGGCGCTCGCCTCGGCGCGGTCCACAAGCAGATCGAGGCCCGCATTGCCCCCGCCATCGGTTACCTTCTTCAGTTCCAACTCGATATCCTTGGGCCATTCCCAGTCCGTCAATCCTTCCATGTGCGAACCGCTTGCCAGATCGCTAATAAGGATCATCTTGCCTGAAGTCACAACCCCTTCGGTGCCGGGATCGAGGATTTCACGGGCCGCCTCGATGAGCGCATTGCCCAGGTCGGTGGCCGCCCAGGTTGGTTGCAGCCTGCTCAACCGTTCCTTGGCCACGCCGACCCGCTCGCCCGCTTCCAGTTGAGACGATTCGCGAAAAGACAACAGAGGGCGCATGGACTTGTCGTAAACGAAAATGCCAAGCCGGTCGCCTGACTTGATCTCCTTGAGCGCCGCCTCAGCCTGGGTCATCGCTTTCGACCAAAGGTCGGCGCGCCTCATGCTCGCGCTCGTATCGATCAGGATGGCCACATTCCTACCTTTTTCGCCCGGGTCGGCCTGGGCCTCCTGACGCAGAAAAGGGCGCATGAACGCGAGCGACAACAGCGCCAACGCTGCCAGGCGCAACAAGAGCAAGAGAATTTGTTCGAGCCGTCGCTTCTGCGCGGGAGGCGGAGGGGAAGGAGTGAGGAACATCAGCGAGCTGAAGGCCATTTCTCCCTTCGGCTGGCGACGGATCAGATGCAAAATGATCGGGCCGGCGAGGGCGAGAAATCCCAGGGCATAAAGGGGTGCGAGAAAACTCACCGCGCCCCTCCCTTGCCGAAAGCGGAACTTACCGGCGCGCTTCGGGCGGCGGTTTTGCCACGGCTCATGCGTAAGCGCAAAATGTCGAACAGGACCAGTTCGAGCGGGCGATCGGTCGTGACTTGCTCGAAGTCGGCCCCCACGCCAATGCAAGCCTGGCGCAACTGCTGAGCATGGGCTTGAAAGCGAGAACGATAAAGCGATGCCGCCTGGGCCGGATCGACAAAATACTCCCGCCCCGTTTCCAGATCGCGAAATCGAGTCGATTCGCTAAAGGAAAAATCGACCTCCTTGGGATCGAGGATGCGCATCACGAGCACTTCGTGTCCGCCGGCGCGCAAATGGCCAATGGCGGTTTTCACCGCGTCGGCGGGAACGAGCAGGTCGGAAAAAATCAGAAAGAAATTGCGGCGCGCAGTAAGGCCCACGAGCTCGCGCAAGGGCCCCACCGGATCGCTCGCCGCACCTTTCGGTTCACGCTGCAAGGCCGCCATGATCAGAGCCAGGTGTCCTGGGCGGCCGCGCGGCGGTATGTAATCGACAACTTTGTCGTCGTAATTGACCAGCCCAATGGCATCGCGCTGCCGCGATAAGAAGTAGGCAACCGTCGCCGCCGCCGTGCGCGCATAATCCCACTTGGAGACGCCGGCTGAGCCATAACCCATCGACTTGCTGCCATCGACAAGCAACTGGCAACGCAGATTCGTTTCGTCTTCGAATTTCTTGATGAAATACCTGTCGGACCGGCCGTAGAGGCGCCAGTCGAGATAACGAGTATCGTCGCCCGGCGTGTACTGGCGGTACTCGCTAAATTCCGAGGAAAAACCGTGATAGGGGCTGCGGTGGATCCCCTTATCGAAACCCTCCACCACCACGCGTGCGCGCAACTGCAGATTCTTGATGCGCATAAGCGCCAAGGGGTCGATGAAACCAAATCCAAGCGCGCCCCTTTCGCGTGCAGGAGAAGCGCTTGCACGCGAACCAGAGGAAGTTGGCAGGCCTTGCACGAGCGGCGCGGCCATCAGCGAATCCCTTCCTTGACATGCTCGACTAAGCGGTCGATCACACCGTCGACCGTGATGCCGTCGGCCACGGCGCGGTAGCCAAGCAGGATGCGGTGCCTCAGGGTTGGATGGACCAAGGCGCGAATGTCGGCCGCGCTGACGTGCAATCGGCCTTCAAGCAAGGCTCTGGCCTTGGCCCCCAATACGAGTGATTGCGCCGCGCGCAACCCCGCGCCCCAACTGACCCAGTCGGTAACGAACGAAGGGGTATTGTGTTGACCAGGCCGCGACGCCCCGGCCAGCCGCACGGCGTAGCGTATCAGATCCTCGGCAATCGGCACCTTTTTGACAACGTCGTGAAAGCGCAGCACATCGGCGGCGTCGAACAGCGGTTGAATGGGCTCAGGTTTCGCGGCGGTGGTTCGCCTGACTACTTCGACTTCGTCGTCCTCGGGCAAATAGTCGACAATGACATTGAAAAGGAAGCGGTCGAGCTGGGCCTCAGGCAGCGGGTAGGTCCCTTCCATTTCAATCGGGTTCTGGGTCGCGAGTACGAAAAACGGCTCTTCAAGCGGATAGCGCACTCCCGAGGCGGTTACCTGATGTTCCTGCATCGCTTCCAGGAGCGCGGCCTGGGTTTTGGGAGGCGTGCGGTTGATTTCGTCGGCAAGGATCACATTGGCGAAGATCGGCCCCTTTACGAACTGCATGCGGCGCCGGCCGTCGCTTGATTCTTCCAGAATGTCGGTGCCGGTGATGTCGGCGGGCATCAAGTCGGGGGTGAACTGAATGCGCGCGAACTTGAGATGGAAGATCTGAGCGATCGACCGCACCAGCAGGGTTTTCGCCAGGCCCGGCGCTCCCGTAATCAAGCAGTGGCCGCCGGCGAACAAGGCAGTCAATAGCTGCGTGGTTGCCTCCTTCTGCCCGACGATGACCTTGCCCAATTCCTTTTCGATGAGCTTGGCGCTTTCCTGGATTCTCTCCACAAGCTGCCGCTCGTCGTCGATCGAACTATCGCCTTCGGTCACCGATCCCTCCTTTGCCGAATGGAATCCTAACCTCACGGAGGATGCTGGAACTGGAAGCCTCAATGCGTCATCACATAAACAATGATGTTGATTCCCAGGGGGTAGGCCTTCTTCTCGGAAAACTCCTTGAAGTACCAGGGGTCCTCCCCCTCGCGTTCCCAACCGTCGCCATTGTCCGTGTTGTGGCAGATGAGCGCCATCAGGCGCCCCTTGTCGTCATGGAGGCCGCGGTAATGCACTTGTTCGGTGTTACCGCCGTGGCCCATTTCATAGGTGATTCCGCGATCCTTGCCGTACCATGCGGCATTGATGCTTGGAATTTGAGGCTTCTCCCGAAGGTTGTAAACGCAATGAAAGATCTCATGCTCCAAAGGCAATTCGGTCGGTTCCTTGTCGGGGAAAACGCGTTTGATTTCCCGATAGAAATTATCCCATTCGTAATCTCCCCAAAAATCGTCCACCATCAAGAAGCCGCCATTGAGAAGGTATTTTCTAAGAGCCAGGACTTCATCGTCGGCAAAGACGAGCGCACCCGGTTCGACGATGTAGATAAACGGGTAATCGAATAGTTTGGGATCGGTCAGACGCAAGATGATCGGTTCGGGGTTGACCCGTAGCGAGGTGAGTTGTTGCAGGCGATAGGAGAAGTTCAAGTCGGCGTCGGGCCAGTCGGTTGCCCAGCGGCCCCCGCCGCCCCGCCTGCCAAATCCACCGCCATAAGACGAATATTGAATGCGCGCGAAGGTGAAGACGTCTTTCTTGAAGTGCGGATCGACTTGCCAGTCGGGAACGCCGGCGCGGTCGGCGGGCAGGTCAAACCCTCTCTGACCGAATCCTCGCGGTGCCCCCTGAAAGGGAGGTTGGCCGGGCCGCTGCGCGGCCACGGCAAGCGCCCCGGCTGCCAAACCGGCCGCGATCACGATTCCCAACCAGGGGAATGCCTTCATCGCTTGATCTCCTTGGCTTTTTCTGCCGCGATGTTGTCAGGCGGCTTGCCTGCGCCGACACCGGCCGCTCCCGCATCCTTCTTTTCGGTTTCTTTCTTCTGAGGGGTGCTACCCGGTGCCGACGCAGGCGGCAGATTCTTCAGATCCGACTTCGTTCGTTCTTTGATCGCATTACTGGCAGAGGGAGGTGCCATTGGTTTGTTGGGAAGGGAAGGCAAGGTCTGGTCATTCTTGCGATTCAGTTCGGCCAGAAGCCGATGCGCATCAAGAGAGCGCGGCGCCTCCTCCAGCGACTTCAGTACCTCTTTTTTTGCTTGGTCGATCTGTTGCGCCTCTTTGTGCAACACCGCCAACCGGTAATGAATGTCGGCCTGATCCGGTGGATTCATCTCCAAAAGCGCCTGATAAGAGAGCATGGCTTCGTCGCGCTGACCCAGATGAGCCGCGGCCTTGGCAAGCGCACGGTGCGAACCTGGTCCAAGTGGGTCGACTCCGAGCCAGCGGCGAGCATTACGTGCCATCAGGTCCCACTTTTTTTCCTTCTCTCCCAGTTCCGCCAGACGCCTGAAAACCGCCGCCGCATCGCCATCGCGCGTGGCGCATTCTTCGAGAATGGCGATTTCCTCCGCCGTCTTGCCTGCCTGCCGATAAACGCGAGCCAGCCCCTCGTACGCGTTGTCTTGACCGACAAATTCCGGGTAAAGCGTGCGCAAAACGGACAATTGCTTTTCCGCTTCAGACCAGTTTTCTTCCCTGAGCAGGCACTGACACAAAACCAGAAGCGCGGGAAAACTCTTGGGGTGCTTTTCAAGAAAGGCGGCCGCGGATTTCGAAGAGAGACTGGCCGCGGATCGCCCCAGTTCGGGTTTCTCCCAGGTCGCTTCTGGAGCAATCGCCTTGGCCCGATTCTTCGCATAAATCTCAAATTCGGTGTCGAGCTTGGCCAGCGATCCGCCCGTGCGCCTTTCCAGCGATTCGTTGATGTTCAAACCGTTGGCCAAATCGTCGAGAATGGCCTGAAGCGCCGGAAATCCGAATTTGCCAATGAGAAATTCCACCGCCATCGCCGATTCGAAATAGGCAAATTGGACATGGAGCGCACTCTTGGCCGAAAGAAACACCGAACTGAGCTTGCTCATCGGTGTGAATTCCTCGGCCAGCACCATCTCCCGGTAGCGGGGATTGAACCAGGGTCCCCAGGATCGGTTTTCCAGAGTTTCCTCGTAGACCGAGATCCCTTCGCTCAACCAGCGCGGCATCTTGTTGCGCGTCTTGTGCAAGGTGACGGTGTGACAATACTCGTGCCACAAAACCGCTTCCCAGTTGGAGGGCGACTTGCCCTGCGAGGCCGGGCTATTCGCGGTGATCAGTGGACCGAAGCAGACACCCAAGAAGCCCTCGGCGCCAGGCAAGCCAAAGGTGCGCACGGCGAAATCGCTCTTGCGCGGATAGATTTCGACGGTGACCGCCTTGTCGAGCTTGACTCCATATTTCTTCTCAAGGGTCTGCCGGGCCTTTTGCAAAATTGCCATGGCCCGCGCGCCATAAAGACCTGCTTCCTTCGGATCCATGCGTAAAAGAATGCCCGGTCCCGCAATCGTTTTGAATTTGCCTAACTGATCGTGCAAATTGACCAGGTTGTAAGCGACGACGTTGTAACCATCGCCGGCAAAGACCTCGGCCGCCAGTTTCCAACCTTCCTCTTCCTCACCCAAGCGCAAGAGGTCCTGGCACAATTGCAACTTGGCGGGCAGATAAGCTGGGTTCTTTGCCAGGGCTTTCTTCTGATATTGCGAGCCTTCCAGAAACCGGTAGTCCTGGGAGAGCTTCTTGCCGATGAGGTGGTCGACTTCCGGGTTTTTGGCCCAGCGTTTCAGGCCGTTTTCCCGTGCGGTCGTTTCCCCCGCGGCGTCAGAGCGCAGATGGGCGATGACCGCCTGATAGGCAAAGGCCCGGGGTTGACCCGCATCGGTGGCGAGTACCTTTTTGAGGACCGCCGACGCCGCGCCAAAGTCTTCGGCATCGATGGCCTGCTCCGCCGCCCAGATCAAACTGTCGGCGTGGTTGGGGTTGCGCTTGAGGGCGGCGCCGATCGCCTGTGCCGCCTTGGCCCGGTCGTCTTCTATCAAGGCGCTGGCCAGGAGAAAATGGTACCGGGGATCATCTGCCGCGCTTTTGGGCGCCTTTTTTAAGTGCTGGCTGGCCAGGGCCCGGTCGTTTTTGGCGAGGGCCAGTTCGGCGGCGGCAAAGTAACCTTCGACCTGATCGGGAAACTGCTTGACAACCCCCAGGAAGAACTGATCGAGCACCTGTTTGGCGTCGGCGCCGCGCCCGAAAAGGTAGCGCCCCACGGCGACGCGTTCCTCCGGCAGATCGCGAAAGGCGCCATTGAGAATCTGGCGATCGAGGATGGTTTGCAAGGTCTCAAGGAGTTTTTCCTGGCCCGTCTGCTTCAACACTTCGTAGTTGAGCAGGGGGAAAGTAACCCCATAGGGAAACTGCGATTTGGCCTGCTCAATCGAGAGGGTTGCCTCTTCGAATTTGCCGCGCGCCATCTCCGAGCGGATTTTCAGCTCGTACCATTCCCGCGCGACGGATCCCCCGGCGATTTCGGCGGCCGCCATTTTGGCGCAGTCGTCATAGCGTCCTGTGCGATAAAGCTCGACACCTTCAGAGATTTCCGCCCCCACAAGGGTCCAATTGCCAAAACCTAAGCTAGAGCCAACAAGAAAAGTCAGGAAAGGGACACGACAAAAAGAGACTGCCAAACGAAAAGAGCACAAATGCATCCAGCGGAGCCCGGCCATATCCGCCACCCAACATCATTAAGGGCAGCGAAGCCGCCTGTGGTGGGAATGCTGTAGGAACTACGAGAGGGACCGGAGTCGACCGGAAGGTCGGGCATCCGATAGTTTGGGAAATCTTAAACCCCACCCCAGTTTCCGTCAATTGAAAAGACGGGACAAGGCGGAACTCTCACAAAAGGGTTCTTTTTTATCATTTTCTCCCTCGCGCCGCGAGAAGCAATCGGTCCGAGGCAGGTCCCGCGCAACCGAAAAACGCTGAGGCTCCGAGCGACAAGCACTTAAAAAAAGAGATGGATGGCGTCCAAGGACCGCGGTGCGCCAAGCAGCTCAGATGGGCATTTTCGCTAGCGATCGAGCATCATCGGTTCGCGGACATTGCGCAGCGCCACGTCGCGAGTGATCATTTTGCGCCGCAAGAGCTGACGCACCGATTCGTCGAAGCTGAGCAACCCTTCGTCCCGAGCCGTGATCAGATAGTTGTCGATGCTTTCGAGTTTTCCCTGGCGAATGCCGGCAGCCACCGGGTTGATGTTCCAGAGTACTTCCAGGGCCAGGTGCCGCTTGGCTCCCTTGACCGGATCGGGCAATAGCCGCTGGGCGACAATGGCGCGCAGACTCATCGCCAACTGGGTGCGGACATCCTTTTGCATATCCAGCGGGAAAAGATCCGCAAAACGGCTGATGGCTCCCTTGGCATCGCGCGTGTGCAGCGTCGTGAAGACGAGGTGCCCCGTCTCCGCCGCGCTTAACGCCATTTGCGCGGTTTCGCGGTCGCGCACTTCGCCCACGAGAATCACGTCCGGATCCTGGCGCAGTCCATACTTGAGTCCATCGGCAAAGGAAAGCACATCGACCCCGACTTCGCGTTGGGTGATCACCGAATGCCGCGACCTGGGGAACTGATATTCGATCGGTTCCTCCACGGTGATGATGCGGCTGCCTCCTTGCTTGCTCAAGAGATTGACGATCATGGCCAAGGAGGTCGATTTGCCCGAGCCGGTGGCGCCGGTCAGGATGATCAACCCATCAAGCGGCGCGGCCAGCTTCTCGGCCAGGTCAACCGGAAACTCAGCCCAATCCAGCGAAGGGATCGCCTCGGGGATCAGGCGAAGGCAGGCACCAAGGGTCCCATTGGCAAAAAAGAAATTGGCGCGTAAACGCATATTCGAGCCGTTCACGTTGACGGTGAAGGCGAAATCGAGATTTTTTTCGGCCCGGATCCGTTCGAGCACGGAAGGCGATCCCGCCGCCACAAGCAAACCCTCAATGTCACTCGCAGTCATGACCGGGAGGGAGAGTTCGGTAAGGTCTCCATGTTTGCGCACGACCGGTACATGATCGCGATAGAGGTGAATGTCGGAAGACTCAGGGATTTCCGGATGATGGAAGAGTTCGCGAATCGCCAACGAGACCTTAGCATCCGATTGAAACATGAAATAACTCTCGCGATTTATCCAGCAAATCAGTGTTCGATGTTCTATTTGATCTTGAAAGGAAAACCAAAGCGCCGGCATGGGAGGGGGAGAGTTTCCCTTGGCCGGTTTGGTTTCTTCTTGGGATGGTTCCTCGCAGCATGGCCAGGGCTCGCGTTGCGGCGGTTTGCTTACCGGTTCGTCCAGCAAGCCCATGTCCGCAATCGCCCAGTCCTTTACAAAAAGAGCTGTGGGCAACCGGCCCAATTAGTTGTGGGCTACCGACCCAGGCGCCGCTACCAGAGGAACCAGGTAGACTTCGCTCCTTCCCAGGTACCGGCAACTTGGCCCGAACCGCCATGGAAAACTCAACTTCTCTCGGAATCTCGCCATGCACAAGCTCACGGTGCTCTATCAACACCCCCACGATCCGGATGCTTTTGACCGGTATTATCAAGAAATCCACATTCCGCTGGCTCGTAGAATGAGGGGGCTGTCGGGTTGGACGGTGGGTAAATGCGAAGCAGCCAGGCCCGGCGGCAAGCCACCTTATTACATGATCGTCGGCCTCTACGCACCGACCCGGGCGGATCTTGAAAAGGTCCTGGCATCGCCTGAAGGTCAGGCCACCCTTGCGGATGTTCCCAAGTTCGCCACGGGCGGCTTCAGTTTCATGTTCGATCAAGAAACCGTCCTGATTCCGATTCATTTGCAAGCTTCTTGAGAAGAAGCCGCGCGGCCATTCTACTTGAGACGACCTGCGCTTCGGTCAACCTGATTGGGAAGCCTGCAGGACGCTCAAAAAGACCAACCAGCTTCACCTAGAAAATAAAATAGAGAACATCCAGCTGGTTGAGTAAAATCAGCACAATAATCGGCACAATTAAAATGGCCAAAATGACAATTCTTTTTAGATTCTTTTTGAGAAATAGCTTGATTCGGTAACCTGGTTCCCGTTCACAGGCCGCCACCGGCTCGCCATTAAGGTACTGCATGATATCCCGCGCCAGGGACATGGGAGACTGGTACCGTTTCGCGCGGTCTTGCTCCACCGATTTCAAGATGATCGCGTCCAGTTCCCCCTGAAGGCTGTTGATGAGGCCGCGCCGTTTGGTACTGCGATTTGCCGGGATGTCGTAAAGCGCGACCACGCTGGCAATCGCTGCCGACGGCGCGATGATCGGCGAGGTTCGAATCGAGTGCAAAATCTCGTCGGTGTGGGAATTGAGATCGACCTGGGTCTCGAGTATGGTGAGTCCAGTCATCAGTTCATAAAGCAGCGAACCGAGCGAATAGATGTCGGTGCGCGCGTCGATGGCTCGCGGGTCGAGGGTGGCCTGCTCGGGGCTCATGTAGTTGATGGTGCCCATCACCGATCCGTACCGGGTGAACTGGTGCCTTTCCAAAAGCGGCGAATCGGTGGTTTTGGCCAGGCCGAAATCGATGACCATCAAGGTCGGAAAATCCTCGCGCAGTTCGACGAGAACATTATCGGGTTTGATGTCGCGGTGAATGACCCCCTTGTCATGCGCATGCTGGATGGCGCGGCAGGCGCAAACGAATAGCTCAAGCCTTTGCTTCACGTCATATTTTTTCGCATCGCAAAATTTGGTAATCGCCTTACCGGAACAATATTCCATGACGAAAAAAGGATGGCCTTTTTCCGAGGTGCCCGCGTCATAGACCTTGACGATATTGGGATGCGACATGAGGGCCATCGCCTTCATCTCGAAGTCGAATCGGTGCACATGGCTGCTTTTGTCATGATCAGGCTTGAGGAATTTGACGGCGACCAGCCGGTTGATGGGCCGCGTTTGCTTCGCCAGGTAAACCGAGCCCATCCCTCCCTCACCAATCGGATCGATCAGAATGTATTTTCCATCTTTCAGATATTTTCCCTGATCGCCCGCGCCAGGACCGGCAATGAGCAGGTCGCTTTTGGGAATGTATGGGGTCTGGGTCCGTGGCGGTGAGAGTTTTCTCTGGTTAACCCACCGATCCACGACCTTTTTGCGCAGTTGCGGGTTGCCCTCGGTTTCTTTTTCTAAAAAAGCCGCCCGCTGCCTCTCTTCCTCGATCGACACAATCGCCTGAAAGAGGTTCTCGACCTCATGAAACTGATTGATTTTTGAGGGATCGGGTTCGGCCATAAGGTTTCATTCACGAGAATCAAACCCGGGGCTTTCGC
The DNA here is from genome assembly GCA_965226945.1 of Gemmataceae bacterium. Lineage (GTDB taxonomy): Bacteria > Planctomycetota > Planctomycetia > Gemmatales > Gemmataceae > SYLG01. The sequence continues at coordinate 8,120,336 of OZ245717.1, forward strand.
GCAAAACACAGCGAAGTGAGTAACCCGGAAAGGTCATGGCATTGTATCGGCCCAGCGCCGGCCACTTAAGAACGATCGAATTCCTCCCGCTTTTTGCCCATCGCATCGCAAGAATTGCTTGTATGGTCCGTGGGTCGACGGTCCATGCCGGTGCCAGCTGTGAACACAAGGCTTTCGTCGTTTTCCAAAGAACAGCGCCCCCCGACGTTCGAAAGGCTCTGTCGGCGTGTGTTGACGCAGTCGAATCCGTTTCGCACTGAAGCGCCCATCGCGCGGCCAACCGCTTCAGGACCGGAAGGCATCCCAGATCATCCTCGCAAAGATCACATAGGCATTCCCCCAACCGTCCTCGCGAAAAAACTGGATGGCGCTTCCGGGCGAGCCGATGAAGGGGCGCAGAACCCAGGCCATCTGAATGCCGACGAACGAGTAAAGCAAGAACCAGACACGAAGTAAGATCCGGTGACGGGGATTGGCGGCAATGAGCGGCCGGTACCAGCGCGCCACCATGACCTGTGCAGTCAAGGTTGCAACGCCAAACATCAAGGCATTGAACAGTTGGGCGACACCGTAGTGATCGGTCGATGCGTAGTGCAGCAGCGTGAACGGCGCAAGGGAGGCAAGGACGATGGTTAACCCCGCCTGACCACTGGATAACGCCCTCAAGGCCGCGGGAAAATCGGCACTCAATCCCATGAGCGAATTGAGAACGAAAAAACTGGGCAAGGTGAGGGCAAAGGTCAAAAGGAGCAGCAGTGGCAGAACCTAGCTTATCTGACCGCCCACGTGGGCAAAGAGCACCACCCAGCATGTGAACACTATGCGGACATTTTGACCAGCGTCGTCGCGGGAATGAAATCGAGCGCGACAGGCGGATTGCTTAAAGGGGGTGGCCGGCCGGGCAATGCCTGGGATTTGGCAGCGGGTGCGGGCGGAACGTTCGAACTCTGGCTGTTCGGGCGACATCGTTTGGTCCTAAGATTCCTGGAAGATCGCAAAGCATCCCATGCAGATGCCATAGGTCGCACCCATGAGCGCGATCAAAATGGTCAGGCCCTGCACGGGCAGGTTGCCCAATCCTTCCCGCAGCTCGGACAGCCGAGCTGCCTCGCCGCGAAGGATTCGGTCCAGTGCCTCAAGCCAACTCTTCATGGCGATTGACCTCAGACAAAAGTGAGAGAGGAAGAGATTTTATATCCCTGAATGGTGCAAGAGTGGCGGGCCACTGCGACCTTAAGAGAAAGCAATGGCCCCATCAACCTTGATCAAGCTGTCCTGATCAGGAGGTCCAGAGTCCCCCGTTAAAGGGGCTGGAATAGGCCAGGATAGTCGATACGAACACGACCGATCCCGCATCGAAATCGTACAGGTTGACTCTGGCACCGGGATAGTTGGCGGCAAAGGCCCCGGGCGCCGCGACAATCTTGAACTTGCCGCTATGGGTTGGATCGATGACGCCGACATTCAATCCGCCGGTGAATCCTTGCGCGAAGGCAAAGATCGAAGAGAGATTTGTACCCGACGAACTGAAGACCCTCAAATTGGGCCCGCCGGAAAAGCCCGGTCCGGTCACGATTTCGGCAATGCCGTCGCCATTCAAATCGCCCGCGGCAACTCTCACCCCGCCCATGAACGAGGCGGCGTAAGCAAAGAAGCTCAATCCCGCGGAGCTTCCGTTGGCATGGAAAGCCTGCACATGGGCGCTTCCCTGGCTGGCCGCTCCTGTGATGATCTCCGCGATCTTGTCGCCATCCAGATCGCCGGTCGCCACCGTAACCCCGCCTCGGAAACCAGGGTTGTACGCCATGAAGCTCGTGCCGGTGTTCTTGCCCAGATAGTTGAACGCCTGAACATTGGGCCCGCCGCCCGCGCCCGGTCCGGTGACGATTTCGGCGACGCCGTTGCCATCGATATCGCCCGTGGCGACATAAACGCCGCCCGCGAAACCGGCTCCATAAGCAAAGAAACTCGACACTTGCTTCAACGTGATGGCATCGATCACCACCACCCGAGGTCCGCCGCCCGCACCCGCCGCGAAGATATAGTCGGCGAAGCCGTCACCCGTCACATCGCCCACTGCCACGCGCATCCCGCCCAGCCACCCGGCACCCATCGGCTGAATTCGCGCCCGCACCTGGTTGGAGGCATCGTAAATCACCGCCTGCGAAGATCCCGATGCCGGCGCGACGACCAACGGCGTGGCTCCGGGGAGAACTCCGGTCGGTACCTTTTGCAGTATGAGCGAAGTTGGTGTGTAGATGGTCTTGAAGAAATAGGGGTCGGAGAAGACGAAATCGACCTGAGCGAACTTTCCGGTAAGCGAGGGCGTTGCTTGCAGCACGGTATAAGTTTGCAGATTGAGTGGGGTGTAAGACGGATCCACCGGCACGGTCAATTTGCCCCCTTGGAGCGTCGTTTTGCCTGCGCTGAGCACGCCGTAGAGGGCATTCTTCGCTAAACCGATGCGCAGGGTGCTTTGCGCGCCCAGGATCGCCTCGCCGGTGACCGTAAGTTTGCCGCTTGGCGACGCGCCAGTGAAGGAACCAGGTGAAACCGACCCCTGGATTGCCGTGAGATTCCCCTTGATTGTGCCGGACCCGGTAAGCATGGCGTCGGGCCCGTTAACCACGGTGTTTGCCAGGTTCGAAGCCAAGTTGAGAATGCCCGATTGGATGGTCGTCAAACCGCTGAATGTATTCTCCCCGGCAATGGTCAAGGATGCGTGCTCGGGGGATTCCAGAGTGATAAAGCCCTGCAAGGGTTGCCCAGGATCAAGTGCCTTGATTGGGTTGGTAATTTCCTGCTCCAAACTTGGACGCAAAGCCAATGTTCCAGATCCTATATAAATGTCGCCAAGAACGGAACCATTTGAAGTCTCGCTTCCCAACTGCAGCGTTCCGTAAATGATTTTGGTATCACCAATAAAGATATTGCGACCATCCAGAACTTGACGTCCGGAACTCGCCTTGTAGAGCGTTCCGTGTCCAAGAATTTGACCGGAAAATACAGCGTCCACAAAACTATCGATAAAAAGGGTGCCAGGATTGAAAAACGTTCCCAAAGTTACTCCGCTGCCATTAGAACTAGAAAGTCCGTTGAATATTTGATAGTGACCATTTAAATCCAAATATGACCCACCAATCATATTCAGAGTACAATATTGGCTAAAAAAATTATCACCAAAAACTTTAACCCACCCATGCAACAATATCAACGAAGTGCCGATATACTGTGGAGAAATAACACTTAGATTACCGCCACTCCCACCGAGCGATAATGTATACGAAGTAATTGTTCCAAATAAACTAGAGCTTTCACCCTTGTAATCCAAAATCACATCGGTAGCTTTTATTGAACCTGAAAGGCGCAAATCAGAACGGACAATTACCGAGGCAACCAATGGGGCGGAAATAGTATCGATTGTCAAATATGTTTCGCTTACAATGTAGACGCTGCCCTGGCTGGTTTTTGCTGAGAGATCTTTGTTGAATTGATTCCCGGCGGCCTGCAAGACAACATTCCCAACTGCATCCAGGGTTGTCAGACCGCCTGCGACGAAACTGCCCCCATCGCTTTGAAGAATCTGGCCTGAACTCGTGAGCGATAGGTTGCCAGTCACGGCAATCGTATCGAGCTTTAATTCAGCGGCCTTAACGGTAATATTGCCTCCCCTCAGCACAACCGCTCCTAGGTGATTTTCGAGTCCAAGAAGAATATCGCCCGATCCTGCGTCAAACGTGGCCGACGCGATCGTGGTGATCGGACCGGATTGAGAGATGCCTGCCCCCTTGAGAATGAGGTCCCCGGTGGCATCAATCTTGGAGATAACCAGGGGCCCATTGTTGACAATGGCGATATCCATTCCGTTTGCTTCGATATTGCCCACCAGCACATTCTGCGGCGCCAGGAAGGAAATATTTCCACCGGCATTGAGCACCGTGTTTCCGGAAACGTTGAAGTAATAGCCTTGCGAAATGTCCTGGGTGATCGATCCCGTCGCCGTAAGGGAAAGCGAAACCGACGCATTGCCCGCGTTTAGTACCAGATCCCCAAGCGCCTTGACGGACACCAGGCTGCCGTTGAAGTAGTAACTGGATTTGAAGGTGTTTTCCGAGTAATCCAGAGCGACCGTCGCGGTGCCATCAAACGAACCGTAGCCGCCAAAAAAATTGCCGCCGCCAAAGATGCTGGCACCCGCGGTGACAAAGACCTGCCCCATGAACTGGTTATCGTAAAGTTCCGTGGTTGATGATGAATTGATTGTCGTGTTACCGAAGATATTAGAGTTCAAAATCACCAGTGAATTTGTGTCGTAAATTGATGTTGTTTGTCCAGATAAAATTAGATTAGTAAAATCATTTGCCGGATTCTCTAGCGTTATGGTGGTGCTGGACGTCAAAGTTGTGATTGATTCTCGGTTATTGGCAACGAACGCTCCAGACTGCGTGATCGGACCGCCCGCAGTGATTTTCACATTGCCTTTAGCCTGGATTCCCGCGATGTTCAACTCGGTGTTGGTGCCCAGGTCAATGTTGTTCGCGCTCGCCAGAAGTTTGTAAAACTCGTGGTCGTTGGTCGGGTTCAAGTCGATGTCCTGGCCCGCATGAAGCGTCAACAACTCGCGGACCGCGATGCCGGGAGGCAAGTCCGGATCGGGCTGATACCGAATGCTGCCAGCCGCATTGATTTCCAGGCTCCCCACGATGTAAGCGTTCGCGATGTTGACAGTGGAGCGACTGCGGATCACGGCATCTTTTGCTTGAATCGACACGCTGCCAATGGTGCCCAGATCGTTGTTGGGGTCATCAAGAACCACCGATCCAAAAGGATTGGAGATAAATACTCCGCCGAACCTGGCCTGAACGGCGCCGATCTGCTCAATTTCCGTCAGACCCGGGAATGGAGACGTATCGGTCACAGAGATTCGCAAGTTCCTTTCGGAAATCACTCTCCCGAGAGTCAGCCCCCTTGCGTTGGAGATTTCAATGTTCCTTCCTGACAGGTAAGCAGCACCCTTCAAAATCCCGGTGAATAGGATGTCACCGCCTGTGTTCACAGTCAAATCCCCGCCAATGGTTGGAATTCCCTGAACCGCATCGGTGATGGCCACCGTCCCATTCAAATCGATTTGGACGTTCCCATCCGCCTTCATGTGTGTGAAAATAATATCGGTAAAAAAATTGTTTAATGAAAAATCTGATTTCGTTTCTACGCTTATGGTGCTCAGTTCATTGGCCGTTCCCGTAGCAAGATTGACGCTTCCCCCTGAAATCGTGGTCACCCCAGAGACATTCCATCCCTTGGTTTGAGTGAGGAGGCCCCCTGAAGTGACCGTAAGCGTGGCGGCGTTGATTGCGCCGGCGGAAAGCGAATCGGCCGCACTGATTTCCAAAGAATTGGCGGCATTGAGCAGGTCCTTGGTGAGGACCCACCTTGCCACGATTTTCAAGTTGCCTTGATCGGCCGATAACGAATAATCGCCAATCTCAAAGTCTCCCGCACTGCGAATTTCACCGATGAGATTGATCGGCTGCGACCGGGAAAAATCGGCATCGAACGAGGTCACGCTCGACGGCACGACTCCGAAAGTGACCAGTCCGGTATTGGCCAAATTGGCGGAACCGAGCTGATTGTTGGTCCCAAGGAGGGTGACCGCATAGTTATCGGGACCGGTGTTCAGCGATCCGGCAACTTGCAAATCCCTTTCAAAAGTGAGCGTCGAATTCTTACCGCTAAGCACATCGAACTGATTGACCGACAGCGTTCCCTTGAAGAAACTGTTCGCGTTCATGTTGGCAATTTGCAGCCGCTTGATTCCCGACACATCGCCCATCACAGTGAATCCGAGCGGCGCCGAAAAACCCACATCGCCATTGGCAACGAGAGCGTTCACCGTCAACGCCTTGGTGGTCGCAAACGCCACTGCATGACCGGAAAGAGTCACTTGGGAAATGGCATTGTCGCCAGCCAACTGAATGTCCCCGGTGACTGCAATGAAGTTTGCCTTCCCACCCACGGTGATCGTTGAGTTTTGCAAAATGCCGAATCCGCGGCTGGAGACATTGAGGTCGCCCGTGGCGATCGTGGTTCCCAGAATCGTGCCGACCCGATTGCCCAGCGACAATTGAGCGCCCACCTGCGAAATCGCGCCAAAGAACTGATTGGGGGAAGTATTGAGCAGGATGTCGCCGATGGCGACCAGGTTCGATTCCCCTTGCACTTCGACGAAATCGGAACCTGAGGTAACCTGCGTAATCTTCCCCGTCGCATCCAGTTGCAGGTCCCCCCTGGCCTTGCCTCGGAGGATCGAGAAATCCCCCTTGGCGGCAAAGGCCGCATCGGTCGCATCGAATTCGACCGTGCCGCCAAAGACGCTGCGAACGCCTTCAAACGCGATATCGCCGGCCGCCTTGAAGATGGCGTCGGAACCGAAGTTGTTGTTCAAACCATTGAGGTCGCCGCCGGCGACGAGCTTCGTTAATCCGCTGATCTTGGAATCGGCAACCTGCATGCTGCCAACGGTGCTCAAATCGACCATCGTGCCGCTGAGCACGAGGTTGGTCATGTCGTTGCCATTGCCCGAAAGCAGAATCTTGCTGGTCGAAGTCAAGATTGCCTTGGCGGACGCACTGTTATTGATCACCGGCGCCGTCTGAGTGATGTCGCCTCCCGCGCTCAACGAGAAGTTCCCAGACACATTCACTCCGGCCAGAATCTGAGCGCCGGCACTGACAATGGTCGCGCTTGGCGCCGTCAGCGTGAGCAGGCCAAACAGGTTGGTTGACTGGTCAAGCGTCACGGTTCCGAGCGCATTGACGATTGTCGATCCCGCGTTCAAGGGAGCAGATTGGGTAATGCCCGATCCCGAAACGACCTGGAAAGCCCCAGAAACCTGGATCGCGCCCAATTGGATGGCACCGGCATTGGCCAAGGTGGCTTGCGACGTGGTAACGGCAATCGCCGCCGTGCTCGTGAAATTGTTGAGTGGATTGTCCAGGACGATGTGACCTGTGCCCGCGTCAAGCGAAACCGGACCGATGGCGACATTGATGGGGCCAAGTTGGGTAATGTTGGAGTTGTTGATGGCCGTGGTGATCGTAAGCGATCCCGCGGTTTTCCCTTCCGCGACAACCAAGTCCACGATATTTCCCAGGGTCACATTCTTGGCGTTGAAACTGACCGGCGCCAAAAACTCATTGAAACCGCCCATGACGATGTCCGAGCCCGAATAGAGCGTGGCTTCGCTCAATGCGTATACGGGGGTTGCGGCAACGATATCGCCAAACACCGAGTTTAATGTCAGTGTCCCGGTTGCCGCGTTGCGGATGGTCGGGGGCAGCGCCGCATTCCAGACTTTGATCAACATCGCGGAATTGGTGCCGAGATTCACATTCTTTCCAACGAATTGAATTTCATTGGTGAAAAAATTGCCGTTGTTGAGGAAGATGTCTCCTGAAGCAACAAGCGCCGTGCGGTCGGTGACTCGGAGTAAGCCGTTGGCCCCTTGTGCGATCGAGCCGCCCTGGAAAATGAAGTCGCCGGTGGCGACAAAGGTCCCATTGAAAGTTAGATTGGTGCCTGCCCCGATGTTGGTCGTGCCCGCGTTGACTTGCCCCAGGATCGAGACGGAATCCTGCGCATTGATGTTGAGGCCGCCGTCCGCATTCCCCTGAAAGAGATCAAGATTGTTGCAAATGAGGCCGATCGGATCGGTGGCGCTGCCCGATTTCCAGTTGACGAGGGTCAAATCCCCCTGACTGATCACCGTGCCTTGAAGCGTCACGGACAGTTTGGCCGCACTGATGGCGGCCGAGCCAAGGAACAAGGTTTGATCGCTCTTCGAATCTCCCAAAAAGAACTGCCCCTGCTGCGAGAGTGACAGCGCGCCGATCGTGTTTCTTTCTCCTGAAATCAAAAGATCGTAGGTGCCCGCTTGCGCCGTCAATCCGCCGGGTAGCGTCGCATCCCCCTTGATTTGCAGGCTTCCTCCGGCCGATCCGGAGAGAATCTGGAGTTGATAGGGAGTTAACTTGCCTTCAAATCTGCTTTCCGCGTTGAGATTCGCGATCGAAAAACGATTGATTCCCGAAACATCGGACGAAACGGTGAAACCGGCCGGCGCGCTCAAGGTGACATCGGTCAAGGCATTGAGTGCCGTCACCTCCAGGATGGAATTGCTGGCGAAGGCGATGTTGTTTCCTTGCAAGGAAGCCTTGGCGATCGTGTTGTTCGCCTGGCTCAAGGAAAGGTTGCCGCTCCCTGCCAGGAGAGTCGCCTGACCGCCAACGGAAATGGCGCCGGTCTGCGTAAGGCCCACTGCGGCAAGGTTCAGATCACCTTTGACCTGAAGTTGGTCAACATTCAATAGAGTGGAGTTGCTCAAGAAAAGCGACGCGCCCGCGGCATTCGTCGTGGCATCCAGGATTTGCACGGTGGTAAGCATCGGTTGAGCAAGCGTTCCGACACCCGCCGCAGCCGAGATCGTTAACCTGGGCGCAATGATCGTCGATCCGGCAGCCGCCTGATTCACGCCGCCCGTGTCGGCGCGCAGAATCGCTTCGGCGCCCGCGATCAGGGTACCGGTCGAGGCGATGTCAACCGACTTCCCGCTTTGCGCGTCGATCTTGCCGCTCACGGCAATCTTGGCGCCGATCGACAGGGCGTCGTTGCCGTCCAGAAGCGCGACTTGAAAATCGATCGTGGCTGAGTTCTTGGGACCGGTGACGGTATTGGGGTCGATCACGGTCCACCCCGCGGCGATCGCGCCCGCGGAAAGCGCAATCGGCTCCCCAGCATCTTGAAAGAGGTAGTTGCCCGACGATTCGGAAATGGAGAGTGAGTTATCGATCGTGCCCGTCGCCGTGTACAAGAGACTGCCGCCAGTGATGTCCAAAATGGCGGGCAGGACCAGTTCTTCCAACGACTCCAGGTTGGGGCGAAAGCGCGGCCGACTTGCGTGTCCTTCGCGCCAATCACGGACTGTTTTTTTGCTAATTTTGCTGTTTTGGCGATTGCTCGACTTGGAACCGAAGAAAAAGCGGGAAAAAGGCGTCATGGGCGCTCTCTGGATTGAGGAGGGAGATTGTGGAAGAAGCGATGGAACGGAGCAAAAAGCGCCCCCATATCTTCCTTAAATTATCCCACTTAGCCAATTTAATTAGGCAAATTGAGAAGCGTCAAGGAATTTCTAACAAGAGGAATAAGAACTGAGGCCGCGAGTGTTTTCTTCACCGCAGAGCGAATCGTTGGCAACGGATTCGCAAACTTAGATATCACATGCAATCATTCTGAATCCGAAAATTCAGCCCTTTGGATGATGAGGGATCGGCCTCCTTCGTGGCGTCCCTTTCCCATGGATTTTCATCCACATGGAGCGAGCGGGCTCCACCTGAGCTGCCTCGATCCCCTTATCTTCCATCCTGGGAGAAAGGGAGGCCCCTTTCGCGAAGTGACGACCTCCCGCCCACACCGCTTTGTGCCGAAGGCCCGTTTCCCCGATTCCGATTTCTCGCTATCTTGGCGTTGAAACCGAAGCCGTCCCTTTGCCTGAAAACGTGGTGGCATCCGGCATTCACTGCGATGGCACCGAATGCCGTCCCATTCCTGAGGAAGATCCGCATGACCTGGATTCTGCTTGGCCTTTTAACCCTTCCCCATCAGGCTCCAGGCGGTCCGGGAAAACTGCTCGATGATCCTTCGCGATTCGACCAGGGTGTTTGTGGGCGCATCGCCGCATTTCGAGGAGTGGCGAACGGGCAGGCGGCCAAGGGAGCCACCCTCACCCTGCTCCTCGATCAACATGGGACCCTTCTCAACCTCGACCTTTCGCCGCGCACCGCGGTTCGCGTCGCCTTTGAAGAGGCGACACTGGCCGATCTCAAGGTCGGACAACGGGTATCGCTTCGCCTCGGTCCCGATCACCGCACGATTATCCGCATTCTCGCGGAAGGCGCGATTAAGGATGTTCGTCTGCTGGAGGTCAAACCCAACGGCAAACTCCTGGTCATGGAAGACGACTCGGAAACGGCCGCCGTGCGCGAGATCGAGGTCGGGCTGGCGCGCGACGCCGTTCTGCGTGTAGGCGGCCTGCCCGCGGTGCGGTCGGATTTGCGGGCCGAAATGCGGGTGTCACTTGAATTCTCCCGCAATGGCAAGTGGGTCAATGCCATTGAGGTCGACGCCAGCGAGCGCGAACTGCTTTACGGTCAGCTATTGGGGGTGAACCTCAAGGAGAGAAAGGTCGAATTCACCGCCGAGGAAAATGATGAAGGCCAGCCGATTTCCCGGTGGCTGCCGCTGGCACCCGATGCGATCCTCATCGTTGACGACAAAATCGGGAAAGCAGCCGACCTCAAATGTCATTCCGAGATCAAGATTCGCCTGTCAAGCGACGGCAAGACGATCCGGGCGTTGAAAGCAATCAGCCCCCCTCCCGAAGGCGATCCAAAGCCCTAGAGCCTGTTTTTGAGTCATGGTCAGATGGCGGTTCATCTTACGGAATGAAACCACCAAAGACCTCGTATCCCAGCGACGTATCAGACGCAGAATGGGACTTTCTCGTCCCGTATTTGACCTTGATGAGTGAAGGTGCACGCCAGCGAGAATACTCCTCGCGCAATCTTTTTACCGGCCTGCGTTATGTCCTGAAGACCGGGCGCCATTGGCGATACATGACCAATGATTTGCCTCCCTGGACTGCGGTTTATCAGCAAGATCGAAGATGGTTGGCAGCGGGCGTTTTTGAAGAGATTGGCAATGACGTTCGGGTCTTTGTGAGATTGTTCGAAGAGAGGAATCCTCAACCATCTGCGACTATTTTGGATTCACGAACTCTTCAATCCACTCCAAAAAGCGGCGGCCGCGCAGACTTTGACGGGGCGAAGAAAAAGAAGGGATCCAAGGTTCATATCGCAGTGGAAACGCTGGGGAATCTACTTGCGCTCAAGGTAACGGCCGCGAATGAACAAGACCGAGCACAGGCTGCCGACCTATCTGCAAAGGTTCAGGAAGTTACAGGAGGAACCGTTGAAATCGGTTTCGTAGATCAAGGCGACACTGGGGAATCGCCCGAGGCCGCAAGCGGCAAGCAATGGAATCAAACGGGTGGTAGTGAAACGCTCAGAGCCCAAAAAAGGTTTCGTTTTACTTCCCCGTTGTTGGGTGGTCGAACGGACCTTTGGCTGGCTCGGAAGATTTCGATGTTTGGCAAGGGACTACGAACGACCAACGGAAGCGCTTTCGGGTTGGCACTGGGTCGCCTTTGTTACCCTCTTCAGGAATTTCACAAACCATTTTGGTCAAATCAAGCAAAACGGTTATCTTGAGCGCATATCCCCATCTCATCTTCTTCGCTATGCAGGGCATCTCCCATGCGCACTTCTTTTTTCTTGATCGCGACTGCGTTGTTGGCAGGAGGGTCGGCGCGAGCCGACCTTGTTCTTGATCGCATTGGCGGCGCTAGCGACGGTTCGGGCACTGCATTCAGCAGCTCCACAAACTACAGCATCTCTTGGACCGCTGGATTTACAGGCTCGTTCGATGACGTCAAATTGAGAGTTTATAATGCCTCAGGCACGACACCAATTCAGTCGCTGACCCTAAAATTCGCTCTTTCCGATATCGCCGGCACGTCGGTCGTTGGGACAAAAACCTACGATGGCGGGAACAATCACCTTTCCGATTTCCAGTTCAATCTCAGTTCGCTCAATCTCAACTTCAATTCCGGGCAATCAGGCGCCCTTTATTTCCGCCTGGATTCTTCTTCTGGAGGCACCGCGAACTGGAGCACCGCCAATCGGCCTACAGATCAATATCTCGGTTGGAGCTCCCCAGGCACCAGCCCTTCCAGCGGCCAATACAACATTCACGCGACTGCGGTGCCGGAACCGGGCACGCTCATCACGACAGGTCTAACAGCGGCGTTCGTAGGAATCGGCGCATGGCTTCGCCGCAAGGGAGTCAAAGTGGAAATGCTCTCCTCAATCGATCAATAAGGGTGCCTTCGCCAAAGCGCACAAGGCGTCGTTGCGGCCAAATGCCAAACATTCCGTCACGATTTGACCGCTGGCTTTTTTCGCAATTTGCCGAGCAGCCGATCGAACTGATTCATCAGGATGGCACCGCACACCCCTCCTAATAGGGCTCCCGTGATCACACAGCCAAAAAACAAAAGGCTCTCTAATAGAAAAAAATTCTTTGGTCCTAGCTGAAAACGTGAAATCGCGACAAAGGCAAAGAAACCGGCGAAAAAGCCCAAGAACATCCCGGCGAGGCCTCCTTGAATCGTCGCCCAATAACGTCTGACCTGCCCGCCCAATCCACCACCTCGCTCGCTCGTCGCGATCTGGACTGGTTCGCGTTGGATTGCTGAAGCGGCAAGGACATGGCAGATTTCCGCGATGACCTCAAGGAATTCGGGCCGCGATGGGGCGCCCAGGCACTGTTCGCCGCGCCAGATCGCAAGCTTTCCCTTTTTGGCCTGGAGCGAAACCCAGGGATAACACACAAGCAACGCCATCACCGGAATCGAGAACAGCAGACGCACCCTGGCTTCCTCCTGTTCGATCTTCTTGGTGGAAGCACTCGCACCCCAGGCAGAGAGAGAGTTTTGGATTGCAAGCGGGATCAGTTCAAAGATTTGATCAAATTCCTTGATCACTTTTTTGCAATCAAGATCCGGCACACTCCCCAAGTCGAAAGCCATCCCACGAAATCCCGCCCAGGCCGTCCCCCCGCCTCCCCACCCACGTGGCGACAAGTGAAATTCGGGCAGGCCAGTCATATCCCCCACTTCCACCATGGCGATCGTCTTGCGCTGAAAAATCGCGCGTCGCGCCATGATTTGGGGCTCCATGTCCACCATCCGAAACTGCCAACCTTCCATCGTCCCCGCCATTTCATCAAAACCGTTGCGCCAGGATTCACAAACCGGCAAGGACTCCCATTTCTCCTTGGCTGCGATGGAAGCGTAAGAGCAGCCCATTTGGGTGCAGAGTTCTGCAACCTCGCAAGCGTGAGCATATTCGCGTCGGGCTCTCTGGATACCAACCAGCAGTCCCCAGATCACGCCACAGACACTCATCGATACGACGTCATTGATCGGCCAAACCTGACGCTCCAATAATCCGACCTGATTGACCTGAAAGAGCCGGTTGGTGGACAACCAAAGGAACAATACATGGAAGCCGATGAAAAGTGCCGAACCAAAAATCGTCGAAAAAAAGCGCATGAACTCGTCCGCAGACAGCGAGCGTCACAAAAAACACCGTGTCAAAGAAATCAAGCGGGTCCTTGACAATAAAAAAAGGGGATGGCTTCAAGCCACCCCCTCATTCTCGTCAAACTCTTGATATTTGACTAAGCATCTTCAATCTCCGCCAAAGCGGCAAAAGGGGTCCCCTCGACATATTCGAGAAACGCTCCCCCGCCGGTCGAAACGTGCGACATCTTCTCGTCGAGGCCGAAGGCTTCGACCGCTTCCGCGGTTTCGCCGCCGCCGACAACCGTGGTCGCCTTCGATTCGGCCATCGCCTTGGCGATGGCGCGGGTGCCCTTGCTGTAAGGTTCGTCTTCGAACTTACCCATAGGCCCGTTCCACATCACCGTCTTGGCGCCGCTGACGATCGCGCTGTACTTCGCGATCGTCTTGGGGCCAATGTCGATGCCGATCCAGCCTTCGGGAATGTTCCCCTCGACCACTTTCGCGGTCTGGGGAGCATCAAGGGCCTGCACCACCAAATGATCCTCAGGCAGAAGGATTTTTCCCTTGCCCAAAGCCAATAGGTCGCGAGCCACGTCGAGCTTGTCCGCCTCGCAGCGCGAACCGCCGATGCTCAGCCCTTGAGCCTTGAGGAAGGTGTAGGTCATCGCGCCCCCGACCAGCACCTGATCGACCCGGCTGACGAGGGCCTTGATGAAGCCGATCTTGTCCGAGACCTTGCCGCCGCCCAAAAGGGCGACAAAGGGCCGGCCAGGATTCGATAGTAAGGTCTCAAGGATTTCGAGTTCCTTGGCGACCAGGGTTCCGACCACGCGCGGCTTGGCCTTCATGGCGGCAGGCAGCGCCACCATGGAAGCGTCCTTGCGATGGCAAGTACCAAAGGCATCGTTGACATAGGCATCGCCCAGCGCGGCGATCTTGCCGGCAAAGGCCGCATCGCTGCCCTGCTCTCCCTTGTCGAAGCGCAGGTTTTCAAGCACGAGCACTTCGCCGGGCTTGAGCGAGGCGGCAAGCTGACCCGAATCGGAACCGCCGGCATCGGCGGCCTTTTTCACCGGCTTGCCGAGCAACTGCCCCAGCCGCTGAGCGATCTTGTCCATCTTGAAGGGAGCATCCTTGACAGGATCACCCTTGGGACGGCCAAGGTGGCTCATGGCGATGACCGATGCGCCGGCACCCAGCAGTTTTTCAATGGTCGGCAAGGCCCCACGAATGCGCCGGTCGTTGGTGATTTCCCCGGCGGCATCTTGCGGGACATTGAAATCGACCCGAACGAGCACTTTTTTGCCCTTCAAATCGGCGGGCAATTGATTGAGATTTTTCTTGGCCATATTTCGCGCTCCAATGGGAGAGATTAAGTCATCCATTCCTGGGGACCGAAGGTCCCCAGGAATGGAACGCTCTTGAAATTACAGACCCTTGGAAAGGATGTGGCGGACCAGGTCGCCTACGCGGCAAGAATAGCCCCATTCGTTGTCGTACCAGCTCACCAGCTTGAAGAACTTGCTGTTCAGTTCAATGCCGCTGGTCTCATCGAAGATCGAAGAGGCGGGGTAATGGATGAAGTCGGAGCTGACGACTTCGTCTGCCGTCGTTTCCAGAATTCCCTTGAGGTAAGTCTGGCTGGCGCGACGCATCGCTTCGGTGATTTCCTTGTAGCTCGTCGCCTTCACCGTCTTGACCGTCAGGTCGACCACCGAAACGGTGGGGGTGGGCACGCGGAACGACATGCCGGTCAGCTTGCCCTTCACTTCGGGCAGCACCAGGCCCACTGCGCGCGCGGCGCCCGTGGTCGAAGGAATCAGATTCGTTGCCGCGGTACGGCCGCCCTTCCAGTCCTTCTTGCTCGGCCCGTCCACCGTCTTCTGGGTGGCGGTGTAGGAGTGGACCGTGGTCATAAGGCCTTCTTCAATACCGAAGCCCTCCTTCAATAGCACATAGACCAACGGAGCGAGACAGTTTGTCGTACAGCTAGCATTGGAAATAATGTGATGGTTGGCCGGGTCATACTTTTCATGGTTGACGCCCATGACCACGGTGATGTCTTCATTCTTGGCTGGAGCCGAAATGATCACCTTCTTGGCGCCGGCGACAATGTGGCCATAGGCCGACTTGTCGACCTGGCCGGCATCGCGGGTGCCTTCGGTGAAAAGACCGGTCGATTCGATGACGAGGTCGACACCCATCGCCTTCCAGGGCAAATCTTTAGGAGAACGGGCGCTGACCACTTGCATGGCGTGGCCGTTGACGACGAGAACATCGTCTTCCGCTTTATCGGGCGAGGATTTGCGCGATTCGACCGTGCCGTTGAAACGGCCCTGGGAGGAATCGTATTTCACAAGATAGGCAAGGTTATCGGCAGGAACGATATCGCCGATGGCCACGACTTCGATTTCTTTTCCTACCAGGCCTTTTTCCACGAGGGCGCGGTATACCAGGCGTCCAATTCGACCAAAACCGTTAATCGCCACCTTCACCGGCATAAGAAACACTCCTTGTACCCCATTTGCAGCCAAGCTCGATCGTTGGACGGCAAAGGGTTCTTTCCTAACACTTTAGGAATGGATGTGTTCCTGGCGAGTAAAAGATGCCGGGGCGAGATTACGAACCCTCAAGTACCCGTATTGGTTCAAACGAATGCGAAAGACGATCAAAGTTGCCGTGACCGGGGCCGCCGGACAGGTCAGTTATGGCATGTTGCCCCGCCTGGCTTCGGGCGAAGTTTTTGGGCCCGATGTCGATGTGGTGCTCCACCTGCTTGAAATTCCTCAGGCACTGCCCACCCTCGAAGGGGTGGCCATGGAGTTGGAAGATTGCGCATTCAACACGCACAAGGGAACCGTGATTACCGACGACCCGCACAAGGCATTTGACGGGGTCAACTGGGCGATTTTGGTCGGTTCGTTCCCCCGTAAACAGGGAATGGAACGCAAGGACCTGCTCAACATCAACGGCAAGATCTTCGTCGGCCAGGGCAAGGCCCTCGCCGCCAAGGCCGCGTCCGACGTGCGCATCCTGGTGGTCGGCAACCCCTGCAACACCAACTGCTACACCGCCTACAATTGCGGCAAGGAGATCCCCCAGGAACGCTGGACCGCCCTCACCCGCCTGGATCACAATCGCGCCAAGACCGCCCTGGCGATCAAAGCCGGCGCCCGCTCCGAAGATGTGACGCGCATGACCATTTGGGGCAACCATTCCAACACCCAGTTCCCCGACTTCACCAATGCCAAAATCGGCGGCAAACCGGCTACCGAGGTTGTCACCGATCGCAAATGGCTCGAAGAGACCTTTGTTCCCGGCATCCAAACTCGTGGCGCCGCGGTGATCAAGGCGCGCGGTTCCAGTTCGGCCTTCTCAGCGGCCAACGGCGCGATCGACCATGTCAAGGGGTTGCTCAAGCCCACCGCTCCTGGCGACTGGGTGAGCATGGCGACCGTTTCCAAGGGGGAGTATGGGGTGCCGAAGGGCCTCGTTTTCGGCTACCCTTGCACCACGGATGGCCAGGGCAATTACAAGGTCGTCGAAGGGTTGTCCTTCGATGCTTTCGGCAAAACCAAGTTTGAAACGACCCTCAAGGAGTTGCAGGAAGAAAAAGAAGCCGTTGCCGAATTGATCGCGGGCTAAAAGCGGTTGGAAACAGAGACGAGCCCGGAAACCAGAAGGTTCGAATGCAAAAAGTAAGGGCGCCCAGCAAACGCTGGGCGCCCTTACTTTTTGATGATGCGGCTCGCGGGCAAGGCGAAGCCTACTCGTCGATTCGGGTTTCGCGGTATTCGGAAACCAGGCGATAAAGCGACTCCTCTTTCTCTCCATACTTGAGCGATCGATCGATTTTGGAAACGATCAGTTTGGGCGGCATGCCGGGCGCATCCAAAACGACCTCGGTGTCGGGAAAATATTGCAACAACGAAATCCGTTCGGGGATCCCTTCTGGTTGCTTGCCGATCTGGGCGGCCGTACGCAAGGTCAAGCTCGACGCGGTCGCCGCCGCGCAGGTGGTCTTGACCTTGGCTTCAAGATTTCCCCCTCCAGGAATCGGCAGATTGGACCCGACAGGAGTAAAGTTCACGGTTCGGGTCCAGGAATCTCCATTCTTAAAGGCAGTTCCCGGCAACACGACACCAAAGGGTGGATCGGTTTCGAAGCGCGAAGACGAGCCGAAACGGTTTTCAATGACGCGCTCGACCTTTCCCAGGGAATCGACTTCAAGGAACGCGACCGGTTCGCCAATGAAACGGGCGAGTTGATCGCGCAACTGAGGAGTCGCATCGTCCGGCTTTTCGGAATCGAATTGCAAAACCTCGCCATCGGGCCGTTTTGTCGCCGATTTCAAGGCGAGAAGTTTCAACTGAATTTTCGCGCGGCCCTTGGCATCCACTTCGAGGACTTTCCATTCCCTGATCAGGTTGATCTGGGTTTGGACTTCGTTTTCAACCTGACCGCGAGTGTCCTTGGCCACGGTCTTGTGATCGACCTTGTAGCGAAACACCTGATCTTTTTGCCAGCGAAACGCAGCCACGCCCTCCTGGGCTCGGACATCGTGGACCGAAACCAGGGAGATCAACCCCATCAACACGCCGGCGAACGGCTTCATGCCCCACCCCGCCTAATGATCCGGAAATGCAACCCTGCAATCAATCTACCCGCCGCGGCCTTGAGGGCGCGAGGTGTTTTTACTCTCCGATTCCACGGCGGCTCCCTGCCTATTGGAGTTTGTCCCAATCCATTATGGACCGCACGGTGGCGGATTGGCCCAGCTGGGATATTGGCCCCTACCCCTCTTCGCGCTACCGCGGGGTGGTTGAAGAAAGACTCTATCTTCCGGAAGAGCCCACTTATAAACTGAGGGAGATCTTTATCATGCGGCCGGACAACCTTTCCCAGCATGGTTGGGTTCGTAGCGATTCTTAACCAGGCACCTTTCAAGGATGAGTCATGTCTTTAGAACCTCAAGAACAACAAACGGAACTGGTCCTCATTGAAGAAAAGCTGAAAAGCAATTACACCAATTTCGCCCGCGTGACGGCCACGCCCGAAGAAGTGATCCTCGATTTCGCCTTGAATCCGAACCCCTTCGCAACAGGCCGCCAGGAAATCAACGTCGACCAACGGCTCATTCTCAATTTCTACACCGCCAAAAGACTCTTGAGCGCAGTGGCCCAAACCCTCCAGCGTCACGAACAAACCTTCGGCACGATTGAGCTCGATGTTCGCCGCCGGGTGACCTTGCCGATTCCCGACGCTCAATAGTTTGCACTTGACACATTTTTGACAGTCCACGCCAACTTGGCCGGGAATTTCCCGGCCTTTTTTTTGGCCCAATTCTATCAGAGTCGATGGCGCCGCGTCTGGATCACGGAACAGAGATTAAACCTTCGCTTCGACACTACGAAATATTGAACTCAACCACCCAATGGCCTGAATAGAATGAACAAGGTCCATAGCGAGAAATTCCGCAAGGCAGGTCAAAAAAGTTGATTCTTAATGCGCGACCACTTAGCTCGCAATAAATTTAGCCTTAGAACTCACAATATAGTACAAATTTCTTAATACTTATTTTTTGAAGAGAGAATTCCGCTTGCTCGAATCGCTGCACAATTTGGGATCGGAAGACCAGGTGTACCGCCCGGAGGCCCTGGAAGACGGACGCCTCCGATTTCATCCTGATCGACAAGCCTAATGGGTGGCCCGAAAAACCGTACAGTAAATAGCCCCGGTGTGCCACTTTCGCCCGGTCCACTTGGAAGCTGACCCGCCCCGACGCTGCTTGCGCAAACTCGCCGGCTTATATAGAAGATCATTTCATCAAATGCTGTTCTACTTCAGCGCGAATCCATTCGTAGAAGATCTCATTCGCAACCGACAAACGAACACAATTCTACGCCATTAAGATGTAAAAATTTCAAGCAGTTCGTGATCAAGGAACCCGTTCGAGCATCTTAATTGCAAGATTAATCCTCGCAGCCATGCCCTAAGAGCCACCCGCCCAAATGGGACGGGATATCTATTTGAGCATTCCCAAGTCCGCGCCAACCGCTGCGATCTTTCGTGGGAAATCGGAAGTTTTTTGAAGATCATTTCACCCCATTGAACACCAGCGACGCAAGATTCTACTGATCAAGCGGATAAGTCTCGCTCTTCGGTGCCCTGATTGCCAGGCGGCTTATTTTTCCCATCTGAAGCCAAAATCGCGAGCACGCGGGATGGAATTCAAATCGACCCACATAGTGCAGCAATTTGATTTAGATAGTTTTGCGATCTCAAATACAATTGACACGGGCTTTTTCATCGCCAAATGGCCGGTTTTTTTCAGCGGTTTTCTCGGTGTTTTTATCAATTTGAACCATTTCTTGCTTTTTTGCGGTTTTTCTTTTTGACACTCGCAAGGCCGATTGCTAGTTTTAGCGAAGGCTCCGCGTTCAATTCAGCGACAGGGGCCACTAACCGCATTGAAGATGTGCCAATCACTCAGGAGTCCCCCATGACTTTTGGCCGCAATCGTCGTTTTCCTTTTGGCAACTTCCTCTTTCGATCAGAAGATTCCATACACTCCGTAAAGAAAACAAAGAACGCTGGTCACGCCAGCCAAGAACGGCCATCGATCCGTTTCAACTTGGAGCGGTTAGAAGACCGGCTTACCCCCGATTCTCGCACTCTAGTTGCCCCGTTCTTGTTCAGCGGCACTGAGGCAGGGGTGGCAGCGAAAGTCAGCGCGTATTACACCACTTCGACTCAACTTGCCTGGGAACTTCCGGTTTTCGGGGGTTTCAATGGCGGCATCAAGATTGCCAGCGGCGACATTGATCACGATGGCGTGGTTGACGCAGTCGTGGCCGCCGGGACGGGCGGCGGACCTCGCGTGCAAGTTTTTAGCGGTGCAACGGGACTTCAGATTACTGGTGCTCTCGGCAGTTTCTATGCCTATGACACGGCATTTACCGGTGGCGTGCGCGTAGCTTGCGCCGATTTGGACGGCGACGGGTGGACTGACATCATCACCTCGCCAATCCGGTCTGGCGGCCCCAATGTGAAAGTCTATAGCGGCCAAAGCAAAGCGGTTATGGCTTCATTCTGGGCGTTTGAGGCGGGATTTACAGGCGGGGTAAGTATAGCAACTGGGGATTTTAACGGCGACGGCAGAGATGACCTTGCGGTGGGCTCAGGGGAAGGTCGCGCGCCCCTCGTCAATATGCTAAGTTTTGCTGGGAATCCGACAACCCCGCAGAACATTTGGAGCTTTGCTCCCTTTGTTGGCACGCATACGGGCGGAATGCAGCTGGCTGCCAGTAGTTTTGGCGGCGATTTTAATAACGACGGGTACAGCGAACTTGTGGTGGGCCAAGGAACCGGTTCGAGCCCCGGCAATCTTGTGAAGGTCTTTGACCCAAAAACCAAGCTTCAATTCGGATCGACACTGACTGCATTCAGCGTTGCCCCCCTGGGTGGCGTACAAGTTGGGATCATTAGTTACGACAGCAGCAAAAATCCGTATATCATAGCAAAAATTAAAAATGGCAATGCGTTTAGCGCCAATGTATTTAACGCCAGCGCCGTTCCCTTCTTCCCTATCTCATATTCCGGTTACACGCCACTCGGCTACATGGGAGGATTGGTCACATCGCAAAACGCAGCCTTGAAGTACAGTGCTACTTTGCAGGGTTCTGCGGAACTGGATAAGCCACTTTCCGTCAGCTTGACGCCCCAAACCAGCCAAGCCATTGGCCCGTCCTCCCAAGCCACGATCACCGTGCTGTATCCGTCCGTGGGAAAATGGGAACAATTCTCGAGCGCAATGCCCAGTTTTCAATTCGATGTCGCGTACTCGGGCCGGGTTGTCGTCTTGGGTGGTTATGCCAAGGACAAATCGGGAACGTCATTCACGCCGACAAGTGCCACCGGCAGCATCGGTTTGTTTTCCGGAAACAACTCATCGAACGCGTATCAGACGAACAGCACCTCTAGTGGTAATTCTGGGACGAGCGGCTCCACGGGAGGCAGCAACAGCAGCACCTCAGGCACAAGTGGCTCAACGGAAGGGCTTCCGGGCGGACCAACCACGAGCTCCACCTCAACCGAGGGGGGCGGCACGGTGATCGACCCTCCGCCCACGACTCCCCCCACCGGAACGCCGCCTCCGACCCAACTCCCTCCCGTCGATCCAGGAGATGTGCCTGTATTTGAAGACCCAGTCACCCCGGTTCCGCCTGGTGCGCCCTCCGATCCGGGACCGGTTATCGATCCGGGGGATACACAGGGACCCATCACGACGATTCCCGACCCTGCGCCGGAAGATCCGCCGGTTGTCCCTCCCACGACGCCACCCAGCTCGCCGGGAGCCAGCGGACCGCCAATCGACCCCGCTTACTACCTCCCTTACGACTATGGGAATCAAGCCCCATTTTTGCCCAGTTCGGCGTTTCTAGCAACCGGCCCTTACCTACCCTCCCCTAGCCCCAGTTCTCCCGATGTGACGAATTACAATGGGAATATGGGCACTCTGGCCGTTGGTTATCCACCACCACCACCACCTCCTCCTCCTCCTCCTCCTCCTCCTCCGCCGCCGCCACCTCCACCGACTCCTCCTCCTGGCACAATTGAAGCTGTGGTTGTCAGCTTCGATGATCTGGCATTGTCAGCCGTCGAGGGGAACATTGGTACCACTGCACTGCAATTCAACCTCTCCAGAACGAACACAGCTTCTACCCGTCCAGCCCTTACTTTGAAGTACTGGATTGAAGGCACGGGCCCATCCAAGGCCGACTCATCGGATTTCGAAGGGAAATGGTCGACCTTTCCTGCGACCATAGATACCGCGGATACTTTCACATTCGAAACTGATAAACTATCGACCACCCTCACCATTCCCATCAGAGGCGATCGTCAATTTGAACTCAATGAAAAATTCACCATCAAAATTGCCCTACCTACGTCATTGCCCGCTAACTACGCGGTCAGTTTGAATCCGAGCAGATCGACTTCCGTTGGAACGATTCTCAACGATGATACGGTAAGGCAATCCGAAGCCCTCACGAACGATGCGGGCGATATCCTTGGCGTGCCCGCTGAATTGATTGGCGTGACCGCCAGCCAGTTCACTACCTCGGGAATTCGAACCGATGGTAGCTATACATTCTCGGCAAATGATTTGCCTTTCGGCTCAATGCTTGGCCTTCAAAGGACCTGGGGATCGCAGTCCGTTCCCTTCCTCGCAACCAGTGGCTTATTGGGCAATGGATCGACCATTGGCAATCTACCTCAACTGATTCAAAAGAGCGATTACTATGGCGGAATCGTCGGCCAACCAGACTTTGTCTTATTTACAAGTGGCAATAACGGCTATGATTTCTATAAGGACAATGATCCCAACAAACCGAATTATTACGGCTCGAGTCTGTACGGCAACTCTTCTTTAATAACGGATAGCTCGAAAAGCATCATCCAAGTGACGGATGGATTTGGAAAAATCTTCGAGTTTAATGACTTCTCTAAATCCGGCTCAGTCACAAATGGCCTGGTAACCAAGATCTCCGATCCGTTTGGAAATGTAATAACATTTGCCTACAATGGGTCATTGATTAGTAATATCCAAACATCAAATGTTAATAATTCTTCTGTAACTGAATCGGTTACATTTGCCTACACGACGCTAAGCGACGGCTTACCAAGGATTTCGAAGGCGAGTCTGTCCCGGCTGGTTGGCAGCGACGTTACGCCGCTTGGATCTGTTATTTACGATTATTATATAAGCGCATCCAGTAATTACAACGGCCTGACAGGCGACCTAAAATCAGTGACACTATCTAAGGCGCCAATATCTTCAAGCTCTACTACCGGCGAAGTCGTAGATCAAACATATTACACCTACTATACGTCCTCAGCAAACGATGGTCTTGCCCACGGGATAAGAGCGGTATTTGGAAATTCTGCTTATTTGCTCTCTGCCAATAGCAACGTACCTTTAGACGACTCAGGTGCTGACGAGCGTTTCTCCTATGATTCTTTGGGGAGAGTGAAAACGCACATCGTACCATCTGCGGGAAATTCTGATTCATTCTACAATGTAGGAAGATTTAGCTATACTTACGAAACCAATAATCAGTTTTCCTATTGGAGCTACAAGGACTGGGCTTACAAAGTAACGGAAACGCTACCGGATGGAAGTTCGATTGACACTTTCACCAACAGCTTTGGCCAGACGATCATTGAAGCATTCAAGGGGAACCCCGCCAACCAGGCAAGCAACCAGAGCTGGGTGGACTACTATCAATACAATAATTTCGGGCAGGTGAAACTTCATGCCAACCCTTCCGTGAATGTAACTTACAACCAAGCGATGAACGAATTGGTCCAGACTTCCTCAGCCTCGGTGGGATGGACGGGCCAGACGCAAGTCTATGACTTTGCAAGCGTGAATGAGGTTCCTAAGGGTTACCTCAAGGCCGTTTCTGTCCAAAACGGCCTACAAGGGACAAAGGTTCAAACAGCGAGTTTTGATTACACAGAGAAGCTCGGTTCAAACGGCCGAGCCCATTACTTCCTGGCGCACACATACGACGCAGCAGGAAGGGCAACTACCTATAACTATACATGGTTTGCCAGCAACGGAGACAACCCTCAGGCGATCCTGTCTCCCCAATCGGTCACCGAGATCCTGCCCGCAGTCGGCACAGATAAGAATGGATCCGGCGCGTCGGTGTCGTCGGTTCAAGTATTCGATGCACTTGGCCGGCCGATTTGGTCGAAGGACTCGGCTGGATTGCTATCATTTGTAAACTACGACCCCGGAACCGGGGCCGTTGTCCAGTCGATTGCCGATGTCGACACCAGCAAAACGACACTTCCAGGTAGGCCCACGGGTTGGACAACGCCCGCTGGAGCGGGTAGAAACCTCGAAGCGACCTGGAGCGTCGACCGCTATGGGCGAACAACCAAGTCAACCGACCCGCAAAAAGTGTCCACCTATTACTTTTACAAAGATGGAGTCAAAGCCCGGGAGACTCGGGTCTACCCTGGTTATGTCGCGGATCCATCGGGGACGGTTACTTCCCTTGGATTGCCCACTCAGATTTCCGTTTATTACCCGGGCAATCTGACGGTCAGCGTGGATTCCATCACCGCCTCTCCAGTAACAACCGGCAGTGCACCCACAGGGACAGAAACCCTTGTCACCAGTGGAACCGGCCTGAACATCCTCTCTCTTAATCGACTATCAACAAATTCCGCCGGCCAAGTAATCACTTCGGATGATTACTATAACTTGTCAGGAAGTTATTTAACAGCCGGCAGTCCAACTACAACTTTAGGGGCTTATTACCGGACGACCTATCGTTACGATGATCTCGGCCGACAAAATCGCATCCAAGCTCCCTCCGGGACAATCTCCCGTAATTTCTACGATGCACTGGGCCGCACTGTTTCTACCTGGGTCGGCACCGACGATAGCAATAACAACGCCAACATGGTAAAGGTGG
Organism: Gemmataceae bacterium; assembly: GCA_965226945.1. GTDB lineage: Bacteria > Planctomycetota > Planctomycetia > Gemmatales > Gemmataceae > SYLG01. Next base: position 8,145,029 of record OZ245717.1, read on the forward strand.
CTGCATTTGAATACGACAATGGTGGAGTTGGCGATTCGAATCTAACAAAATCGACCTACTACGGCACGAGCATCTATGATAAGCAGGTCAGTCAAACCTGGTACGATTGGCGCAATCGCCCGATTGCGACGAAAGACGGCATTAAGAGTGGGATGGAAAACGATGTTCAGATGAGCGAATATGATGCGGCCAATCGCCCCATTACTTTCTTCACCTATAACGATCTTAATCAGGTGATCACGGCGACGGCCTATAATGGAAACAATCTGAATTCGTCCACATCGCAAGCCCCCACCCAACCCTACATAAGCAATGCGCTTTCAAGTGCTGAATTCCTTTACGACGAGCTTGGCAGGGCCTATCGATCGACGGTCTATGCCAGAGGCGCCAATGGTGCTTTGTCTACAACGGGCGCGCAATCCGATTCTTGGTATGACAATCAAGGAAATTTGATCAAAGCAACGTCACCGGGAGGGCTCGTCACCAAGACCAAGTACGACATCTATGGTCGACCGGTAGCATCCTATATCACCGATGGCGGTGGCGATTCCAAATGGGAACACGCCGGAAATGTGGACAACGATCTGGTCTTCTCCCAATCGGAGGTGACTTACGACGACGCGAACAATCCAATCATTACCGTGAGTCGAGAACGGTTTCATGACTCGACGGACAAGGGCGCCCTTACAGCATCCAATAGCCGAGCCTATTACAGTGCTAATTACTTTGACAAAATTGGTCGCCTGCAAACTTCCGTCGATTTGGGGACCAATACCAATCTCCTAGGCCAGGCTACCCCATTCACTTTGCAAGATTATCAGGATAAACAGGGCAATCCGACGCCACCAGCTCGGTCAGACCGGGTGCTTCGAGTTGACTACTATCAAGGATCCATGGCCACGAAGAATGATCTGTGGACACAGGTCATCGATCCAAAGGGCATCAGCTCGCGCCAGTATTTTGACTCGCTGGGTCGAACGACCAAGACGATTGAGGCCTTCACTGGTGCAATTGTCAGTGATGTCGCCGATAAGACTACCGAGTATCTCTATGATACAGCTGGTCATCTGCAGACGGTGCAAGCCACATTGCCCGACGGTAAAGTGCAGCAGACCAGTTATGTTTATGGCTCCACTTTCGAAACAGGCAGCTTCATCAACGATAAAGATGCGTTGGTGGGGACCAAATATGCCGATCCAGGTTCGGGCCAGGCCAATGATTCGCAAAGAGTGACCCAAACGATCAGTGCAACCGGAAATGTTTTGACATCGACCGATCGCAACGGCACCAGGCATGTATATGAATACGATGTGCTGAATCGCATGGTTGCCGACAAGGTCGCAATCGTTGGATTGGGGGTCAATAACTCCGTGCGCCGCATGGGAGTGACTTACGATTCGCTGGGAAATGTTGAGAAACTGACGAGCTATGTCGATCCCAATGGCAGCACCGTCGCAAACGAAGTGTTTCGCACATTCAACGGCCTTGGTCAAATGACTGAGGAATATCAGGCTCACAATGGCCAGGTGGTGTTTGGATCAAGTCCCAAGGTGGGCTATTCCTATGCCGATCCAACACAAGGCAACAATGGCGCCCGCCAAACCGCCTTGATCTACCCCAATGGGCGAACCTTAAATTACAACTACTCCTCCGCGAGCGCCGATGACAGCATCAGCCGCCTTTCATCGATCTCCGAATCCAACAACACACTCGAATCGTACCAGTACATGGGATTGGGCACCGTTGTCGTGCGCGATCACCCCTTGGCCGGAGTCTCGTTGACTTATGTCAGCCAGGGCAGCGAACCGGTCGGCGATGCAGGTGACAAGTACACCGGGATCGACCGGTTCGGCCGCATCGTCGATCAGCGGTGGGTCAAGACCGTCAACGGAACAACGAGCGACCTCGAGCGGTTCAAATACAGCTACGATCGCAACGGCAATGTCCTGGCAAAGCTCAATCATCTTGAACCGACAAAAAATGAATTTTACACCTATGACAATTTGAATCAGCTCAAGGATTTTAATCGGGGTGTAACCTTCGATCTGAACCCCTCGCGGACGCAAAAATTTGGCACTGATGGAATAGGAAATATCGATGAAATCACCAATAATAATGCCGCGCAGTCTACAAAATGGGGTTATAACGCGCAAAATGAAATCACCTCCATTCCGGGAGCGGTGACACCAACCTACGATGCCAATGGCAACCTGACCAAGGACGAAACGAGCGCCCTGTTGACCTACGACGCCTGGAACCGACTTGTCAAGGTCGTCAAAGGTAGCGCAACGGTTACCTACAGTTACGATACCCTCGGTCGAAGAATCACCGAATCCGTCAATGGCGCGACCAAGGATCTCTATTACTCCAAGGATTGGCAGGTCCTGGAAGAACGGGAAGGAGGAGCGACAAAGACCCAATATGTGTGGAGCCCGGTTTATGTCGACGCGATGATCGAACGGGATCGAGACGTGAGCAGCACCATTCCGGGCCTGGAAGAACGGATCTGGGCTCTTCAAGATGCCAATTTCAACACAACGGCATTGGTGAAAACAACGACCACAGGCGGTGTAACGACACCGAATATCGACGAGAAGTTCCTCTACGATCCCTATGGACGACTGACCGACGCAAGCGGCAACGCCGCTTCTCCGGGTGGAACGAATAACTGGATCTATTTGCATCAAGGCGGGCGCCTCGACACGACCACTGGACTGTTTAACTTCCGCAATCGGGATTATAGCCCGGCGTTGATGCGATGGACGACGAATGATCCGCTGGGATTCGGCGGCGGGGATACGAATACATACAGATACGAAGAGAATAGAGGGATCAACTTCCTCGATCCAACAGGACTAAGCGGCAAAGGAAATCATCATGGCTATCCTTTATATTTGGGCGGCGACGATGCCGGCCAGCCACTATTCCCTTTTACTGAGGAAGCACATAATGCTGCTGAAGACGTATTTAAAAAATACGATGTCCACAATCATAATCATACCAAAGGCAATGACGCTGCTAGAGCTCGGTGGGCTGGGTTTAGTGAAGCCAAGCGAAGAAAAATCATTATTGAGTCATTAAAAGCAGCCGGTGTTGACGATAGCCTAATTAAAGCGAATATTAATAAGATTATGGCAAACTCCAAGCCTGGACAAAATATGACGACTCTTTACAGAGCACCTACCGGCAACAGAGTGATTTCTGCGGAGGCAATTAAGGCAGCGCCTAAAATAGCAAAGCTTTTAGTTGCACTTGGAGGGTCTGTAATAATAGGCGGCGTTACATACGCACATGGTTCATATGTAGAAAAAGGCGAAGAGGCTTTAACTAAAATGGTTGATAAAATCAGCTTAATGAGAGAGCTCGACATCGCGTGGAATATGGATTTGCTCCCAGACTCTTCGTTTATCATCAAGTATCATCACGAGTCATATAAAATTACATATGAAAAAAACTGGCAAGGCAATTGGATATGCGCTACAAAAGTCAAAGTTGATGAAGACGGCAGAATAACAGAGGTAAACGGATATCTTATTAAACCTGGCGATTTACCAGCTGGGTTCAAGAGAGACAGCCCATGGATATTTCGAACCGAATAACAAGAACTAAATTAGACAAAAATGAACAAGCCGTATTACAAGCTAAATAAATTGCGCCATATCAGTTCACCTATATTGCCGCGCGATTTAGACCGGTTTTATATCAATCATGAAGGCATCGGCATCGATAGCCCTCCAGATATATCCGTTAGATTGTGTAGATTAAACGAAATAAAATTAGTTGGCTGGAAAGGATTGAATATTTCGCGGTTTAATCCGATTCCACCTGGGTGGGAGGGTTTCTCGGGGATTCTAGTAGGAGCAGGCATGTTTTTCGAGGAGATTATTTATGTTTTAAATGCTCCGATTTGTATGGCTGGTTCTATAATGGTCGTCGGCGGCCAGACGATCGGCCCTGGAGGATTTGGTCCATTTATTTTAGAACGAACCTTAATAGTGGCCAGTACCTTTTCCCATTGGATAGCGCGATTAAAAAAGAGCCAATGGATTGAGCCATGTATCAGCGGCCTGGGCGACTATTCAGAAAAAGATCAGCAACAAATAATCCAATTTTATATCGAAATGAATCCCTCCATGATAGTTAGGTAGTCATGCCTTTCTCAGCGCGTCTGATTGTCCCGAGCCAAATTGCTGTCGCACTTGTAGCCGAATTAGCAGCGTAGAGTTTTGGATGGGTTTATGAGAAGATTCCCGAATTCCTGCGAATTCTGGAGAAGAGACGGGCAAGGCATTCGACGCTGTCGGCGACATGGCGGGAGTCAAGGTTAGAGGATAGATGCAAGCGGTCAGATTACGACTTCTTAAGGGGATTGATCCACGCAAGCGGAGGCAAGGTTGATTATTCAATACCCGTTGACTACCCAATTTTCTTCAACGCTGGAGTGGCTGTTGCGATTGTCGCCGCCGGCAAACCAAAAAAACGAGCCTTCTAAACAGGTGTAGAAATGCCTAAGAACCAGCGCGTCGTTAGTAAGTCACCCTTCTCCAGATGTATTTATTGCGCGACTATATGCGCATCAATCATTGCTCTGTTCTATACCTCGTACATATTTTCCTATCGCAACAAAGAGAGCAGCTTAATTAACAACACTATCAACGGCACAGAAACCAACAGAGATATAACTACTACTATAAAACAGCTTATAGATCAATCGCTTAAAACCGAGTCTATCGAGCATGTCGACCATTGCCTGTCAACAGTCACATCATTGCTTTCGAAGGACCCAGGTCTAACCGAAACCTTTATTAATTTTTATGTAATGAAAAATGATAATAACGGTTATGTAACTCGCGGATTGCAGGTCGCTCGCCGCCTCTGCATGGAGGGCAATTTTAATTATGCCTTCCTATTAAATATAGCAAAAGACGACAGGTTCCATATCAACTACAGGGACAACGCAATTCGATCAGCAGCACTGCTTTTGGTCAAAATTGACGAGCCAAATTACCTTAGCTTGCTTGATATCAATAATGATGAACTTAGAATCACTGCCGTAGATGCTGCAATGGCTAATCTTTCAACTTTAACCGACAGAAAAAAGGCTTTTCGAATACCAAGATCGCTCCTCCGTGCTACGAAGCGCTCAGATCCTGAAAATTTAAACATGATGCTTGGAGCATTTATAGATTCTTTTGATCCAAACGAAGATGTCTTCTCCAGCCTGATTAAAGAAGACTTGGAACCGCATGAAGCCGTCATTATTTCCGTTTCTTTTTTGAAGGAGACTTGGCCAGACAAACATATTTACAGCAAAATCGCCGAAGACAACAGCAAGAAATCACCCCTCGCAAAAGCCTATCTTGAAAAATATTTAAAGCTCATTTAACATAAAGATGGGCTATTTTAGATTAGCCGAAAACGAGTAGTAAATTGAAAGACCTGGCGGAAGACAAAATGGGACATTCTACTTTACCGACGCTGATGCCGCTTTTTGAGCCATGCTGGCCTCCCATTTTACACCATTTGTTGAGGGCACACCGCTCTGCGCGATGAGCCGAGTGGTTCTGGAGAATCTTTTTGATCCAAAGAGGCTGGACGATCTATTTGTCCCGATCCAAATTGCTGTCGCGCTTGTGGCCGAATTGGCGGCGTAGAGTTTTGGATGGGTTTATGCACGGGAGAAAGTGGGCATTCTAGAATGGCACTAAGCTAACCCGTAAACGTATTTCCCATCAATTGCTTGCGCCATTCAGAGCGAGGCTTTTTCATCACTGGAAATTCCTTCGGCCTGCGCTTGCGGACACGCGGCTCCACTCGACCGGAACGATCGGGGTTCACTTTCAGTGGAATTAACTCGTCTCCTGCCTTCGAGTCGAGCAACCAACGCAGCGCGTCGACGAAACTGATCCGGTTCGCGGCCACTTCCTGGCGCCGTGCCGCTTCCGCCATCACCATACGGACCATGTTGTAGACCATCGCGTACACCATCAGTTCCTTGAGAACACCTTCCACGCTCTTGCATTTCAAGACATCCATTTTCATCGTTTGCTTGAGGTGTTTCAGATCAGTCTCCACACCCCAGCGGGCACAGTAGAGACGCGCCAACTCCGCCGCCGTGTAGACCTTCGCATCCAAGAGCGTCGTCAACAGCGTCACCTCGCGCGTCCGAGATCCAGAGTGCGAGATCTTGTAACGCAGCTCACGTACCTTGAGCATGTCTGGCAGCGCCGCGTAGTCCTCGACGCTCATTGTCCCGAGCCAAATTGTGATCGCATTTGTAGCCGAATTCGGACTGTAGAGTTTGGGATCTGTTTATGAGAGGATTCCCGAATTCCTGCGAATTTTGGAGAAGACATAGGAGAGGCCTTCGACGCTGGCGGCGACATGGAGGCAGGCAGGCTTTGATGGTGGATCTAATCAGTCAGATGGACGTACGGTTGCGCTGATGCTGGTTTAGCCACCGTTCGAGAAGAGTGACGGCGGCGTGGAAGTCGTGCCCAAGCACCCGCAGCAGATCGATGTTGTTCAAGTTTTTATGACAGGCGAAGCAGTGGGCGAGGTTGTTTTTCGGATTGATGTAAACGAGCATTTCGCCGCAGTGCGGGCAGAGGAAGACGAAGCGGCCATCTCGGATTTTCGACGGCGGCCCCTCACGCCCGAGCGCGGCGATGGTGACGGCCATTGGCAGGTCGTTGCGGATTTTCCGCAAGAGTTCGGCGGGTATCATCGGCGTTCTCAGTAGTCGGTGAGGTCGGTGTCTTTCTGCCAGTGGGGCTGCATCAGGACCCGATTGACGATGTCGATGTCGATGTCGACGGTGCGCCTCGCCGAGCGAACGGCTTCGATGAGGCAGCCGACACCGAGGTTGCGGGCTTTGCGCAGAACGCCGTCGGCAGAGCGGACGAGCAGATCGGTCGCTGCCTGCGTGAAGGTGTTGTGACCGAGGCCGGCCCGGTCAAGTTCGCGGAGAATGAACTCCTTCATCGCGTCGGGGCCGAGCCGCTTGGTAATGGCGGAGTAAGTGACGCGGCTTTTGATGTCCTGATTGACTCCGAGATCGAGGTCGGCGAGCAGGCTGGTTCTGCCGATCAACACCAGGTTGTGGTTCTTGGGGAAGTCTTCGAACAACAGACGCAACCTGCGGAGATTAGCCAGATCCATGAGATGGGCATCGTCGAGGATGGTGGTCAGCGACTTGCCGGCATGATTGAGAGCGAAGGCCTGTTCGATCAGCCGGCGTTCACAAGCGAAGACAGAACTTTCGAACTCGACACGGAAGGCCTCGCAGTGGATTTTGACCGTGGCCGAGCGATCCAGAAGGTCGCCGAGGTCTTGCCGAATCCGCCGCAGTGCGGTATCAATCCGTCGGTACACCCGAGAGCCTCCTTGCCCAAGTGTCGTGTGACAACGCCATGGCGCCAGGAGGATTTCGTTTTTCTCAAGTCCTTTGGCCTTTTGAGCTTACCGTTCGCTTAGTGCCATTCGGGACATTCTACTTTACTGTCACTAGAACTATGCGCCTGCAATGACTGTGAATGATGCGGAGGCTCGAAAAACTACAATGTCCCCTTTGCCCCCCTCCGTCTTTTCTTCGATTCTCTTGGCCGACTGTCGTCCACCTGGGCCGGCACCAACGATGACCCCAACAATGTCAACATGGTGAAGCTGGCCGAATATGAGTACGACAACGGAGGGGTAGGCGACTCCAATCTGACCAAGACGACCACTTACCCAACAAGCATCTACGACAAACAGGTCGACCAGATTTGGTACGACTGGCGCAACCGGCCGATCATCGCAAAGAGCGGCGCTCAAAGTGCCGAAAGCGACGGTATCAATCGGCCGATCGTTTACTACACCTACAACAATTCCGACCAGGTGGTTCAGACCAGTGTTTACGATGGGGACGGTTTTACTCCGCCCCCATCGACCTCACCGGCTCCATCAGGGCCTTACCAAGCTCCCGACATCTCGAGATTGCTGGCCCGGTCGCGGTCCTCATATGACAACCTCGGCCGGGAATACCAATCACAATCATTTGGCGTAGACCCGGCCACCGGCGCAGTTGCTACCACTCCATTGACAAGTTCAGTTTGGTACGACAAGCGCGGCAATGTCATCAAGGCAACGCAACCGGGCGGCCTGGTTGCGAAGACGATCTACGATTCGCTGAACCGGCCCATCGTCTCCTACATCACGGATGGAGGATCCGATAACAAGTACAACGATGCGGGAGACATCGTTGGTGATATTGTCTTTTCGCAATCCGAAGTCCAGTATGACGCGGCCGGCAACCCCATCCTCACCGCGACTCGAGAATTGTTCCACGACCAAACGGCCTCACAATCGAAATCGTTGGATTCTACCAATAGCCGCCCCTACTTCACCGCCGCCTATTTCGACAAGTATGGCAGGCCCACCGCCGCGATCGATTTTGGCACCAATGGGGGCGCCGATATCACCGTACGCCCGGACCTAGTTCCCGACCGATCCGATACGGTCCACCGGGTTGATTACGATTACGGCAACATGAGTGCGCTCGATGCGCTTTGGACTCAAGTCACCAATGCCAATGGCATTGCATCGCGCCAATACTCTGATTCGCTGGGGCGGACGACCAAGACGGTTGAGGCTTATAACGCGGTCAACCCCACAATCTCGGCAACTTCAAACAAAACCACCGAGTTCTTTTATGACACTAAGGGGCGCCTCAGCACCGTCCAGGCTACCTTGCCTTCCAATAAGAAACAACAAACCGGCTATGTCTATGGCTCCAGTTTCGCCACGGGCAGCTTCATTAATGACAACGATGCCTTGGTTGCGACCCAATATGCCGCAACGAGCACGAACCCCGCGCTCGATGGTCTGGCCAGTGCCAACGAGCAGGTAACCCAAACGATCGGCGCCACCGGCAATGTTCTCACCACGACCGATCGCAACAAGACCAAGCATGTTTTCGAATATGACGTCCTTGGGCGGATGATCAGCGACACGGTGGCCGAAAGTGGATTTGGCGTGGATACCTCCATCCGGCGTATGGGCATCACTTACGATTCTCAAGGAAACGCCGCAACGCTGACGAGCTACAGCGATCCCAAGGGCAAACAGATCGCCAACCAAGTGGTACGCACATTCAATAACCTGGGTCAATTGACCAACGAGTATCAATCGCACTCTGGCCAGGTGAACTTGGGGTCAACACTCAAAGTGGGCTACACCTATGCCGACCCTGGTACCGGCAACAACGGCGCGCGACAGACCGGCATGGTCTACCCCAACGGCCGGACCGGAATGTGTCAACATCTTTGAGACCAATTTTCCTGATTTGTACAGAAGGCGTTCACTGCGTCGATTGATCAAGACCTGGTCCATGCCTGGGCTGTTCTTTTATGCGAGGGTCGCATGAACTGGCACCAAAGGGAGCCCAGCTTCCCGTGAGGCTCCCTTTGGTGCCAATTCATGCTTTTGGTTGCACGGCGTTTGGCCGAGCGGTTGGTTTTGCGGCAGGGTTTTCTTTGCCGATTTGCAGGGGTGCTTTGAATCGAAAGTTGGCTTGTTGATCCAGACCTCTTTTGGAAACGATTTGAAGGCAGGGATCCCCTTCACAAAGCGCTCGGGATGGCGCGCATGAGCTCGATGCATCGTCTCGCGTCGTTCAGCTAAGACCTCATCGGCCCGTCCAGAATGAACCACTCCCGGGGTCAGCATCTGGAGCCCTTCATGATGGTGATGTTGGTTGTACCACTCGAAGAATCCTCGAAGGAAGGTTCGCGCCGCGTCAAAGCTCTCGAAGCGATCGGGGAAGGTTGAGTGATATTTCAGGGTCTTGAACTGGCTTTCCGAATACGGGTTGTCATTGGAAACCTGCGGTCTGCTTTGAGACCTGGTCACTCCCAGGTCTGCCAGCATCTGGCTGACTTCACGGGATACCATTGGTGCACCTCGATCACTGTGAATCGTTAGCTGGCCTTCTGGAACTCCCTCCCTTTTTGCCGTCTCGGCAATCAACATTCGGGCAATGGTACCCGATTCTTTTCCCGCCAACGTCCAACCGACCACATAGCGGCTGAAGATGTCCAAAAGGACATACAGACGATAGTGCTGCCCTTTCACCGGGCCACGAATCATCGTGATATCCCAGGACCAGACCTGATGGATCCCGGTGGCCAGCAATTCCGGCTTACCATAGCTGGGGTGCCGAAGTTGGTCCCGCCTCTCGCGGCTTGCGCCGTCTCTGGCGAGAATCCGATACATGGTCCTCACCGACGACAGGTGCCTTCTCTCGTCGAGAAGAGTGGCGTGAACTTCCCGCACCGAACTGTCAGCGAATCGCTCGCTGTAAAGGATGGCCCGGACCTCCTCCCGCTCCGGTGCGGTCAAGGCCCGGGGAACATGCTTGGGCAGCCGAGGTCCGCAGAACGGCTCGACTGGTCGTCCATACCGGTAATAGCTGGCACGAGAAACGCCGAGGTCACGGCAGGCTTTGCGAAGACAAATTAATCCACGATTTTCCCGGACCTCTACGATCACTTGGTTTCGGGAGTTCCGTCGCTCTTGAAAGGTCTCCCCATTAAACTCGCCACTTTTTTTTGAATCCCAATAATTGTCCGTGCATGAAGCAGCTCTTTCTCAAGACCAGCTACCTGGCGGCGAAGTTTTTCCATCTCTTTCGCTGGGCCAACCTTTTTTGATCCCTTGGCTGGTATCTTGTCCGCTCCGAATGCCCCTTGGGCCCGCTTGCGGCGCCAGTCGTCCAGTTGGGAACGATAGATCCCTTCTCGTCTTAATATCTCGACCACCTTCCGGGTTCCTTCCGCACGATCCACCTCTTCAAGAACCCGAATCTTGTATTCCTTGTCGAACCGTCGACGAATGGCCTTCTCTTTAACCTCGCTATCCCCAAGCCCTATAACCCGTTTAATCGGTTCCACTTCCAGCTCGCTTTCTGCCTGTGCCCTTCACTACTTTAGACCACGATTTGGTCTCACGTCATGTTGGCACAGGGGGGACGCTGAATTACAACTATGCGTCGGGAACCGACGACAGTATCAGCCGCTTGAGTTCGATTTCCGACACCTCCGGAACGCTGGAATCGTATCAATATCTGGGCCTCAGCACGGTCGTGGTCAGGGCCCATCCCTTGAGCAAAGTTGATCTGACTTATGTCAAGCAAACGGGCGATGCCGCCAACGCCGACAAATACTCGGGGCTGGACCGATTCAATCGCGTCATCGATCAACGCTGGGTGAAGACCGGGACGAATCCAGGCACGGCCGATCGCTTGCAATACACCTATGACGCAAACGACAATGTTCTGAGCAAAACCAATACCCTCGATGCAACGAAGACTGAAACTTATACCTACGACAACCTCAATCAGTTGACCGGTTACAGTCGCGGCGGTTCAACATTGCAAACCTTCGCGATGGACGGAATGGGGAATTTCCAGACCATTGGCACCGGGGCGGCTGCAACCTCTCAGACACGAACGACTAACTCCCAGAATGAGATCAATTCCATCACGACGGGCACCACGACCGTAGCCCTCGCTTACGACGCCAACGGCAACTTAACCAAGGACGAAACCGGCGCTCTGCTGACTTATGATGCCTGGAACCGGCTTGTCAAAATGGTGAAAGGCAACACCACCGTTAATTACAAATACGATACGCTCGGACGAAGGATCACGGAGACCACAGGTACAACGACTAAGGACCTCTATTACTCAAAGGATTGGCAGGTAATCGAAGAACGCGAGAGCGGAGTGGCGAAAACTCAATATGTCTGGAGTCCCGTTTATGTCGACGCGATGATCGAACGGGATAGTGATGTAAACGGCGGTTCGGATGGCCTCGAACAACGACTCTGGCCATTGCAGGATGCCAATTTCAACACGACGGCCCTGGTGGACAACAACGGAACGGCGATAGAGAGGTATGTCTATGATATTTATGGCAAGGTTACCGTCTTTGCAGCAAATGGCACAACGATACGAACCAGCAGCAGTGTTGACTGGATCTATCTGCATCAAGGAGGCCGCCTCGACACGACAACCGGCCTGTATAACTTCCGCAATCGAGATTACAGCCCGACTTTGATGCGATGGACAACGAATGACCCGATTGGGTTTGGTGGTGGAGATACGAATACCTATCGATATGTGGGGAATGGACCGACAGGAGCGGTGGACCCAAGCGGATTGGCAGTACAGAATGTCGACAACACAGAAGGCACGCCCAGTAAAGACGCCATATACAATGCTCAACTGAATGCAGCCTACGCGCAGGCAAGGTATTATGCGAGTCAAGGGCGATCATTTAACCTTGGACAACACGTCTATGCAATTGAGGTTGACAAGTTCTGGGGAAAGCGCGATTGGGTCGCAGGGAAACCAAAGGAGCCTGATGAACTCGAACTTCAGGCAAAAGACGGTGCGTTTGGTACGAATTCCTACGGGGGTGGTGAAGGACTTAAGGCCGCGGCGGCATTGGGAGTCGCAGCATATACAGTAAGAGTTACCCTCCCCCGTTATCTAGCAGCGAAAGGAGTTGAATTTGCTGCCGATAGAGTCGGCGGCAAACTAGTGGATAAATTTGCCGCCGTCCTTTTTAATGCTACGGCCGGTGTTTTTAGAATTGTAAAGGGCAAATTATATAAAATCGTCAATAGGGGCGGTCAAGAAGTTGCTGAGACTGTATCAGCAAAAGAAGCGGCCTGCATAAAAGACAGGTTTGATTCTTTTGTCGAAAGTTCTAATATTGCCCCCTTCCCAGTAAAGGGAAGAATGCCGATTAATCACGGGTACGCTGGAAAGAGGTACTTTAGCGCCCTGCCTTCTGATCTGCAAAAAAAGTACCCTAAAGGCGTCGCATTTGATTCCAATGGATTTCCTGTCTTCACGCCGTATTCAATTAAATCAGTTAATATTCAGTACACAGGGAGTCGGGTTGATGATTTTATAGCCGCAAATAAAGCCGCAGATCTTAAAAACACGCCTAAAGGTTATACTTGGCACCATCACCAAGACGTATCTGGGCACGGCCAGGGGAGGATGGAATTAATTCCAAGTGATTTGCATGGCGAGGTAAAGCACACTGGGGGAGTTGCCCGGTGGGAAGAGCTATTCCCCGGGCTCGGAAGCTATAGAGATTGAAAAAGGAAACATACTGTGGCTATAAAAGTGACAGAAACAGAAGCGCCCCTTGCGGCATCAGATCTTGATGACTTTGAACGCCGCCTGAATATTACTTTTCCCGAAGAATATCGAAATTTTATGCTACTGCACAATGGCGGAAGACCAGAAAAATCCAGATTTAGCTATAGAAACAAACCTGGAATGTATGCCGATTCTTGCGTAGATTGGTTCCTAGCAATCTACGACGGAGAATTCGATAACATGGAACGATACTTTAATACCTACAAAATCAATCGCATCCGTATGCCAGATGAGCTGGTTCCAATTGCACACGATCCGGGAGGGAATCTAATTTGCATTTCTGTGAAAGGCGAAAATAAAGGGACTATCTATTTTTGGGATCACGAAAATGAGTCAGAAGATAACGAGAAGGCTTCATATCGAAATGTCCACTTTATTGCAGCCTCACACGCTGAATTTATAAAGTCCCTAAAACACATCTAATTATTACGCCATACATATCAATCATCTATATCAGAGCCTATTTTATCAGCTTGAGGTTGCATTTCTAACCAAATTTTGACAGTGAAGATTGCGGTCTAACTATGCTAGGCATTTTCGAATTCCGGTATGTTCTGAAGGGGCCAAATTGCCGGACAGCACTTCCGAGCCCCGCTAGGCGATGTTGAATCAATTTAGAATTCCAGCTTTCCACTGATTCCAGTTTATTAGTTCAAACCGGCATCGAATCGGGGTTCTCCAACACTTTTGATGAGTCGTTTCCCCATGATCATTTGAGCATTTTTTCTTTTTTACTTATTAAGGTGTTCGTATAACGGGGCGCTCGGGTTTGCTTTTCCGGCCGCGGTATGCTTTGACACGCGAGGCCCCCTTCCCCTCTCAGGCTCGCATCTGCCCAGTTATCCTTTAACTCCACCCACTATGCTGCGATCGCCTCGGGGGGGGAGGGCGGGCAAGGTTTGATGTCGAAGACAATCCGTCAGATTAAGGCACAAAATAATCACTGCAATCAGCTTGTCACAATGTAGGTCAAACCGATTGTGGAAGGACCGCCAAGGCTGCACCATCCCGATCTGTGAACATATGCCCATTGAAAACAATAGCATCCAATGCTGCGGCTATCGCGCGAACAGCCTCCGAGTATCGTTCGTCCACGCCAAACCCATGCTCTGCGACCACGCCCAAAATCAATTTACAAGATTCAATATGTGAAATTAATAGGTGTTTTCTACTACTATTTACACTCGGCAGGCTTGTTACAAACGCACACGTTGAAAGCAGTAATCGACAAAAATCATCGTTTGGCCTCTTCAGCAACTTTGGCGCAAAGCGGAGGCTCCCAGTATTCCCTCGCACTACGATCGAACCGTCCGGGTTCGTGACTAGTGAAGAAAAGCATGAGGCAAGCAATTGATTAACTTCTTGTAGGCCTGGCACCTTACAATATATAGTGCAATTCTCCGTCATCGCCTGCTCCCTACTCGCGATTTAACACGACTGTCAGACATCCGCACAACAGTGAAAATCCTTAAGGGGAACTATAGGCGCGGATCGCGCAACGACCAATCCATGCAGAAGGAAAAAGGGGACATTCTAGAATGGCACTAAGCTAATCCGCGAAGTTATTTCCCATCAATTGCTTGCGCCATTCAGAGCGCGGCTTTTTCATTACTGGAAATTCTTTAGAGCACGGGCTGCGAACACGCGGTTCCGCTCGACCGGAACGATTTGGGTTCACTTTCAGTGGGACCAATTCGTCCCCCGCCTTCGAGTCGAGCAGCCAGCGTAGCGCGTCGACAAAGCTGATCCGGTCCGCGGCCACTTCCTGGCGCCGTGCCGCCTCCGTGATCACCAGGCGGACCATGGTGCAAACCATCGCGTACACCGTCAGCTCCTTGAGAACGCCTTCCACGCGCTTGCATTTCAAGACATCTATCTTCATCGTTTCCTTGAGGTGTTTCACAGCTTTGACACCCCAGCGGGCTCCGTAGAGACGCGCCGACTCCGTCGCCGTGCAGACCTTCGCATTCAAAAGCGTCGTCTCCAGCGTCACATCGCGCGTCCGCAATCCGGTGAGCGAGATCTTGTAACGGAGCTCACGCACCGTAGGCACGCCTGGCAGCGCCGCGTAGTCCTCGACGTTCATCCACTCGGGCTTGCTCTGGGGCTTGAACCACTCGACGATTCCGGCCGAACGGCCCAAGCTGCCGAACCCAGCCGGAAGTAGGGAGTCCTTTCCTCCTGCTTTTGGCCCCAGATCGAGCATGCGCTCGATTCGGTGCGAAATCGACGATCTATCGCTGGTGGATCCGAAACAACGCGTGCACGACGCGTCGATTGAGCCGCGCGAGAGGAGCGAAGGAGCAGAAGCACGATTGGCGACCAGGACATCTCCCGGCTGCAAGGCGGGATGGAGGTCCTCGACGCGCGAGATCTCATGTGAATGCAGGGGCGCGGCCATGACCTCCAGATGGAGGCCGGCGCCCGCGTAAAACAGGGAGAGTATCTTGGCAGCGGGGAAGCCGCATCCGGCGGCCTGGGCCCCCGGTTGGCCGAAGTGGGCCTGCAGCTCGGGAATGTCGGGTATGGAAAATGATAAACCGTCGACCAGAAAGGTTCGGCGCCCATGCCATCGGCCGTTGGAAGTCTCGGGGGGATAAACGCCTTGATCAGCGCGCGAAGGATCGCTTGGCAGACGGCCAGAGGAAGTCGTGCTCGCGCCTGACAGCAGGCCGAATCGGTGAACGCCTTCTTGGCGAACGTCGCGATATCCTCGAGAGCGGTATTGCCACCGAGGACCTTGAGCAAGAACCAGCGAAGGGTGGCATAGGGACAGAGGATCCCGGCTCGCCAACTGTGCCCGACTTGCGGATAGACCCTTTGGACGGTCGAGCGATCCAGAAGGTCGCCGAGGTCTTGCCGAATCCGCCGCAGTGCGGTATTAATCCGTCGTACAGCCAAGAGCCTCCTTGCCCAAGGGTCGCGTGACAACGCCATGGTGCCAGGAGGGCCTCGTTGTTCTCAAGTGCTTTTGCCTTTTGCGCTTAGCGCTCGCTCAGCGCCATTATACAATGGCCCATGTTTCCTTCTATTTTCAGCTAGAGAATCATGAATACTAATTGTACAGGGATGAATAAACCTTGACAAATTTAACTGCTTTAAATCCACATGATGGCTACAAAATAATCTTCCTGGCGGAAAAGAAAAAATTTTCAGCGAAAAGTGCTTACACTCTGTCTATCTTTACGAAGGCAAGGTCATTGACCCGACCGCTCGGCAATACCTTAACAGAATTCCAAACAGCATGCGACAAGCAAATCCGGACCTCATGCATTCGATTGAAACCGGCGTATTCTCAAAGGAATCACATGCTAAATTCATGTCGCAAGTTACCGGCGAAACCGTGAGCCCATTAGAATACGCCACAACACGCTAGCATAAATAATACAAAACAACGCAGAAATTTTAGGCCATGACCGACACAGACAAATCGTATCAAATTGTCAACCTTCTATCTAGCCAGTTCAGAAGCAACGACAACGCGTCTTTTTATACGTATATTTTTAAAGTCTTCCATTTAACCATTACAGAACGCCCAGATTTTATCGGACTACTTATTGCCGAATTAGATAAGCCAAGTCATCAAGCCGGCGTATTTAACGGTAATATTATTAGATGGTGGCTAGTCAATGAATCAGGAATAATTATTAATCCCGGTATTAAAATACCGAGCTTTCCAAGCGAACAACAAAGCATGTCAAATGGATTTTACAAATACCCTATATTTAGCTTCACCGTTGATCGCGACAATATATCAACAAGAGAAATATTCGGGCCAATCATGATCTGCTATAAAGACGGAACACTAACACACAAAAACAACACCGTAACAATTTCAAATTTAAATATATCATGGTCAAGTAAATAATTACACAAGAGGGAAAAATGAAAGGGGCAATGGCAAACTCTACCTTACCGACACTGACGCCGTTTTTAGACTCGAAAATGGCAAGAACAGCGAGATCGTCGACTGGTTGGCACGTGCATTTACGTCATTTTCCAAGGATGAAATCGATCCCGAAGGGCAAAGGAGACATTCTAGAATGGCACTAAGCTAATCCGCAAGGATATTGCCCGTCAATTGGTTGCGCCATTCAGAGCGCGGTTTTTTCATCACTGGAGATTCCTTCGGCCTGCGCTTGCGGACACGCAACTCCACTCGACCGGAACGATCTGGGTTCACTTTCAGATGGACCAAATCGTCCCCCGCCTTCGAGTCGAGCAACCATCGTAGCACATCGACAAAACTGATCCTGTCTGCGGCCACTTCCTGACGCCGTGCCGCCTCCGTAATCACCAGGCGGACCATGTTACAAACCGTCGCGTACACCGTCAGCTCCTTGAGAACGCCTTCCACGTGCTTGCATTTTAAGATATCCATCTTCATCGTTTGCTTGAGGTGTTTCACAGCTTTGCCCCCCCCCAGCGGGCACCGTAAAGACGCGCCAACGCCGCAGCCGTGTAGACCTTCGCATTCAAAAGCATCGTCTCCAGCGTCACCTCGCGCGTCTGGAATCCAGAGCGCGAACTCTTGTAGCGCAGTTCACATACCTTAAGCACGTCTGACAGCGCCGCGTGGTCCTCGAGGCTCATCCACTCGGGCTTGCTCTGGGGCTTGAATCACGCGACGATTTGGTCGAACGGCCCAAGCTGCCGAACCCAGCGCGAGCGAGGGAGTCCTTTCCTACTGGTTTTGGCGCCGGATCGGATCGCAATTCGGCAAGAACCACATCGGAAATGCGATCAGAGTCTGGAAAAGGACAGTCAGTCGCCCGCGTGGGTGGCCAGGTCGATCCCGTCCTTAAGGCCCACGGCCCACGAAGCTCACCTTCAGGGCCATCAACTCGTCGAGCAGCATCATACGGACCTTGGACCGGCGGCCTAGCAGGCACTAATATATGAGTTCCTTGGGGAGCAGCATTGGATGGAGTAATCGCGCTTGAAATCCGAATTCTCACATCTTTACCCGCTATTCCGGACGAAGTTGTCTTCATCCCTCTCCTCGGAACCGCGTTCGCCTTTGTAGGAGGTGTGGCGGGGGGGTGGGAATTCTTAGCAATTGAGGCGGAGGAGAGGCCGCGATGAATTACCTTAAATTTATCCGTGAAGGCATCGAAGCCACAAAGAGTAGCAGTGACTAGTATGCCAAATTTAAGAGAATATTTTGATTTGGTCGCAATATGGGAATCCGACTATGGCCAAGAATATGGATGGCTAATAAAAAAAGACGGAGAACTTATAGCCAAGCTATCCGATTGCATTGGCATTGAAATGTTTTGGGCTAGTTATAAAATAGGAATACTAACGTCAGACAATGGACTTATCGAGAAACTCAGGGATCCATCGTTTTGGAATAACCTTCCAATTGGGGAATTTATTATCGAGAATGCAATTATAAACTATAAAATTGATTATTTTTTATGCAATCTTGATCAACAAAATGAACGACTGGACGTCCACTCATTAATTGTACCTGCAAGATACCCGACATTTTGCGACTATCTATTAACACGGATATTAAATATTTTCTACAAAAAGAACTCACCAACACACCACAACAAGAAGAATATGTATTGCAATTGGTTTACTGACAAATACCGCGCGAAAACCAAGTACGCTGAGCGCGAGGCAAATTACGCAAATTATTTAGAGCACACAAACCGCTAATATTTAATTATCTAAAATTGCTGGCAAAATGTGGCGCTCAACAATGGCACCAAGCTAGTCTGCGATGGTATTGCCCATCAATTGCTTCCGCTATTCAGAGCGCGGCTTTTTCATCACTGGAAATTTCTTGGACCGCTGCCTGGGGACACGCGGTTCCACTCCACCGGAACGATCCGGGTTCACCAAGGCACGAAATGGCAAACTTTACATCTGTTTTTTTCGCATTCAACTATTCAAACGCAAACGGCTCGCACAATTGGGGAAATGTACCAAACACCCTCTGGTGGAGTTTCATTCGAAGTTTGGATAAGAAATGAGCAAACTGACGGATCGATTCTGGGAGTTGTGCGCGGAGGCCGATGAGGCTTTCCAGGGGATCGATGACGTACAACCTGCCCTGCGCAGCGTATTCGAACTTGTGGAGTCTGCACCCGATGCCCGCGGCGAACTGACCCAGTGTTTCGTCGAGCTGTTGCGGGGCCGTGGACCGTGGGAGGTTGCGTACTTCTGCATGAGGAGGCTGCGGTGGCCTGAGGTGTACGAGGCTGCAACCGAAATGTCCAATGCCACCGATGACTTCCGGGTGAAGAATGTTATGAGCCACATCCGAGCCGCCTACAATTCCCAACAGAATGAGGACGACGACCTGTATTGAGGGGGTGTGAGTTGATGCGCAGCTTGCGACTTCGACAGGGGTAACCCAGCAGTTGGCTATTCGGGCAAACGTTACCCGACTGCGGTGGTAAACGGTAACTGCAGTACGGACTCCCACTGGCAGCAAGGTCGCCACCCCGACTTTCACTCCCTCCCTTCGCTGCCGGCAGCCCGTTTGCGCTCTAGCCCATCGGGTCGGCCGGGCGCACGGATTGGGAGGGCGGTGAGAATCTTTCACCCCCGTGGAGCCTACATGACATCGCGAGATAGCATATGTACGAAGTCGAATTAAAAGCAACCAGCATAGACGATCTATATAAATTCGGAGCTGATTTTACGATTATTTGGTGCTTTATTTACCGAACTTGGGAGCAGAGACTCCACTCGCAAGTGCTTCCCCTTCTTAGACAATTCTCATTTGGAGAAGTGCCAGTGTGCCTGCTCTATCTGAATGAAGCTGAAAACCCTTGGCTTCCCTCAGGCATGACGTATTACAAAGAAACTCCAGTATTCATTCCTTTCATTGGCGGCTTTGGCGTGACGCTCGTCTACACACCTGCAGAGTTCGAAGAAGTTGCACCCGCAACATTGGAAATGGCGAGGCGGCTGATCCAATTCAAGAAAGACAACCCGTCGCCGCTTTAGGCATCCTTCGCATCTCGCCTAGTTCGCTTGGTTCCGGACGCACGGTATGTTCTCGATACGCTAAAAAAAACTGTCACGACCCGCGTTCCTGAGTGATCACCCATGACTACGGATGATGTCTATTTCGAAGTTGCGGTCCACACGCTCACCCTGCTTCCCGCCGGGGACGAGTCCGTCCTCGCCTGCATGGTAGTCCTGCACACGCACGATCTTGTCCTCGCTGACGGTGTCCTGCCTTCAGATATAGCGACTCCGATTCCGGGAAGGGCGCGGTTGTACGCGGTGACTCAAAGGCATGCCGCCGAGATCGTCTCGATCGCCCTCGGTCAAGCAACGGACAAGGATTCACGGGTTCTCTGGTACGTCAGGTATTGCTCGGAAACCCCTTACGAGTTGATCGAATACGTACCACAGCCCTTTCTCGGCCGTGTGCTAGCTTGTAGGTCGGTCATGGCACAGAGTCCCCTGGTGCAGGACATCATCCCTTCCGATTGATTGTGTAGCGCGTGGGACAGACCGAACCGCCTCGCTGGTGACCTCAATGCCTACTTTTTCCGATCAGTTGGCTTCGTTTCTTTCGGGCCGTAATCCAAAGCGATGTTCCCCAGAGGAGATGGCATTCTTGAAATCACAGGCTCAAGCAAACTTGCCAGATTCCTACCTTGAATTCATGGAGGCGGCAGGAAATGGAGTCATCGATTTCTTGACGGGCAGTGACGTCTTTTTTAAAGACCTCGCAGGCATGCGGGAAGCAGCCAGCGAACTGCTTCAGGAAGCAGGCTTGCCTCCGCTGCCGCAAGAGGCCTTCGGCTTTTCAATGCATCAGGGCTACCAGTTCTACTTTTTTCACAAAGGCGGCGTGCATTACTTCCACGAAGGCGGAGAAAGAACCGAAAAAGGGTTCGACTCGTTTGAACAATTCTTTGAAGCCGTGGCCCTGAGCCTGGCTCGGCAGTCGTTTCTCTAAATGGAGGCTGCGCTCATCTCCGTACCTGAGGACGTTGAAATTGTTGAAGGCGACCTCCTCGATCAGAATGTGGAGGTGATCGTTAACGCCTGGAACCGCAACATCTTCCCCTGGTGACTGCTACTGCCACAGGGAGTTTCCGGGGCCATCAAGCGGCGAGCCGGCACCGCTCCCTTCAAGGAAGTCGCCAAGGCAGGCCCGATTCCTCTGGGCGGAGCGGTGCTGACATCGGCAGGCAGGCTTCCGTTCCAAGGCATCATTCACGTCGCCGGGATTAACCTGTTTTGGCGAGCCTCCGAACGATCTGTGCGAGATTCCGTGAAAAACGCCGTGCAATTGGCCTACGACAAGGGAATGAAGTCGATCGCCCTCCCCCTGATTGGGACTGGGTCCGGCGGCCTCCATCAAGAGCGGGCAAAGGCGCTCATTCTTGATGAACTGAGCAAGATCAAGCTGCCAATCGCCGTCAAGATCGTGGTTTTCAAGAAAGCGACCTAACTTCAAGCCATTTTGCCAAGAATGATCATGGCCTTGATGCCGTCGGGGTTCATTGAACTATGACCCAAGATCAAGCATGGCAGCCGAGATGAAAGGGGGTACCGGGCCCAGCTCTTTTGCCCGACCCACCAGGAGGGGCGAGCTCCTTCGCCAGACCTTCCAATCATCTTGAAACCCATGCAAAAGTAATAAGGTGATCAAGTGCGCTTCCTGGATCCTCCGCAGGATCATTTTGAAAAGCATGCCCAAGCCGGAGTGAATCAATGGCCTACGGTCCACGCGACCTCTACGAGCTGATTCAACGTGGTGATCTAGGCTCCATCAAGAAGGTAATTTCCCAATTTCCCTTGTTCCTTGATAAACCGCTCAAGCCATTTGGTCCTCCCCTTTGCCGGGCCGCGGAATCGGGCAAGTTAGAGATCGTGAAGTATTTGGTGGAGGCGGGAGCCGACGTCCATTTGAGAGGCGGTTTTTCTGAGACCAATGCCGTGGAACATGCTGCTTCAAGAGGTCACGTTGCGGTTTTGAAATACTTGCTATCCATTGGTGGAACGATGGATACCGATACGGGCCAACAAAACCCTTTATTAAGCGCAATTTATAACGGGCATGACGAGTGCGCCAAAATTCTCATCGACCATGGGATCGACTTCAACACCACTTACATTCGGCCAGACGGGAGTGAATTTAATGCCCTTTCTCACTCCCTCGACTACGGGCGCGAAGAGATCACACGGTACCTGAAAACCAAGGGGGTCCAAGAGATTGCCCCCTCCGCTGAGGCCCCATTCGATTGTCATTCCTTGCCCGATTTGGCATTTGACTGGTTTTCTGAAAACATCGGCAAACCTTCTCCTCTGACGCTTCAGCAAATCTTGCCGACGGAAAATGCCATTGAGATTTGCAAGATCGGTCCAGCCAGATCGCGCCCATTTTTGACGCTTTTTACGAAGGGCCTGTCCAAGATACCGCTGGTGGATCCCACCAATGCCGACCAGATCATGCACTCCGAAATCTTCATTCAACTTCCCGCTCCATGGGATGCTGATCGATGGGATCATCCCAACGATTTCTGGCCGATCCAATGGCTCAATCTCTTGGCAAATAAAGCGGCCAGTGAAAAGTGCGGGCTCGGCTGGCCGATTGCGGTCGCTTGCCGCGAGAAAAATCCCCGCCCGCTCGCCCCCAATACCAAAATGGATTCGGTTCTGCTCATACCGATGCATAAGGTGGAATCCAACGACGGCCCCGATATCCACCTATACCAGATGGTCCCGCTTTACCCCGAGGAGCGGGTTATGGAAAAGAACCAGGGAGCAAAAGCCCTGATGGATGCGCTATCTAAGGCGAAAGCCCCTCTCATCGTCGATGTGAATCGAAAAAACGCGGCTCGGAAAACATGGTGGCCTTGGTAGTCCCATCGTCATAACCGCTAAGAGCCACCAAGAGCATAGGCCTTGAAAGGACTCCGCGTAGGCCATGAATTTCTGTCCTATCGACACCCAAAGGAGCCCGACTATTCGTTGCCGTCGAGGTAGAATGTTCAGTAGAGAGGTGGATTCAGAAATGGGCTCACCTGCTGCCGCTGTGGGTGAGCCTTGCCCAGGCTAATCATGACACAAATGAATGTTCGAGAAGTCGTTGAATCCGTGCTTCGTCGTGATCTTGACCCGCCGTCAGAAGACTATGGGCCGTACGACTACGGGCTGACGATCGGCCGCACATTACCTCCCGACATGCTTGGCTCCCTCATTGTCGAATGTCTCACCTTCTTACCTGCAACACTCGCGGCCAGCTTCATCGAAGGGCTACTGGACGTTGAAGGAATTCTCAAGAGGAACGATTTGCCGGAACTTGTCGATGCCATTTTCGGCACCTTCCCTTCTTCGCGGGAAGTCTCTTCCTCCTCGACCATTGTGGAACTGTTGACCAAGAAATTCTCTGTTCATCCAACCGAGCTAATCAAAAATCTATTAGATCATTTAATGGATAATCACGACCATCACCGCCAGGATCGCCTTGCTTATGCTATCTATTTTTCCATGGGCATGGACGCTAACAATCGCTCACTAACGCGTAGAACTCATGGAAACCTTGAAGTCAACGCACTTATCGAAACCGCACTGGCGTCATCTATGCTGAGCAACTACGCTCGTGAAATTCTTCTTTCATGCATAACCAGGCGTCTTTATTAACAAATTGAACTTTCTACATTTCACACTATAAATCGCAATATTTTTTATAGTAAACCGCATGAAATACAATATTTCACATACCTGGGACAAATATGTAGACTTTTACCGCAATGGGGACCTTACCGTGAAGGAGGCGGCCTTGGTCTTCTTGACCATCGCCGATGAATCCAGCTTGGACGGCATCATGAGTTCCATGGACGACTTTCTGTTGAGGAGAACCTATGAACTATCCAAGGGACTCTATGAAAGCACTGGCATGAAGATCTTTCCCCCGATTGAATTGAACCCTGAATCAATCAGGCTGATTTATCATTGGTTTGTGGATCGCGAGATTCATTTTTAATTGACTTCCATTGCTGGGAATATGGAGGCGAGAAGGCCACCTTCGAGGCTTGACTGCTAGAAGCCAGGATCGACTCGGAAAGGTACAAAGCAGACCGGGGGTAAGAAGCAGTCCGACTTGCCTTCGCAATCAATGAGGCGGCCAAGCAGAAACACAACCTTTTCGAGACGATCCCTTAGAATTGATGAGATGGCTACGTAGCACAGGAACAATGCCCCTACCCGAAGTCATCGAAATTCTGGCAGACCTTCAGGGAAGCGCTTTGGCGAGCCAAGTTTTGGCCCTGGAAAAGTTCTTCGCCCTCCCACCCGCCTCCATCAGCGATGCGAGCAGACGGGTCCTATTTCGCGCCAGTGTGAGGGCGATGGAGACGGCGAGCGACCCGTATCTTCTAGCAGAGCGTTTGCTCCGGTTTCGAGGCGAGGCAGTCCCACTCCTACTGGATTTACTGACTCGAACCCCTTCCTCAGAAGTGAGGATCCTCGCGTCCCTAATCTTGGTCAACAACGGTTCAAAAGTCGGGGTGCCTGCCCTCGTCGAGGAGATTGAACGCGGTGGTGACTACCTAATCATGGCATCCTACGCACTGGCCAACGCTGGGTTCTGCGACCATGCACCCGTCCTCATCGACCGACCACGCCGATGGTCAAGGCCACCCTGCCGGGATATCCCAACCACTGACGACGATCTGCTGTTGAGTCTGCTCGATGTCCTCCATAAACTTCGGGTGCCGCTCCCCGAGGATATCCGACAGAAGTTCTCCGACCCACGAGCTTCCCGGTTCTTCCGCTTGGCGGCTGAGCGGCACGACGTAG
Source organism: Gemmataceae bacterium (assembly GCA_965226945.1). GTDB lineage: Bacteria > Planctomycetota > Planctomycetia > Gemmatales > Gemmataceae > SYLG01. The sequence continues at coordinate 8,170,029 of OZ245717.1, forward strand.
GCGGCTCGACCTGAACCTATCGCCGGCACGAATTCGTGCTGAGCGCATTCAGCTCACCGCAGGAACCGCCTGGGCAGATCATCCGGCTAGGCAGAAAAGGAGAGACAACTGCAAAAGCCTTCGCATCCTCACGATTCGCGAATGACCATAACCAAGCCGGTTGAAATTCTTGGCGCCGGTGGGCGTATCCTTCTTGGAGAATTTCGTCTTTGGGATCAAGCACCGGAAAATCCGGATCTGGTGCGTATTGACCTACACTTTGCCGCCGAAGTCTTGACCGCCCTTGGCGATTCTTATTTTGAGGCCCTTGTGGAGATTCGACTGCTATTGGAAAGCCGCGGCCTTCGGCCCCGTTGCTTTGGTGCCAGCAAGACAGTCTATCCGTCGCCGTTGGCATTGAGCATGGGGAACGGTGAACGCGGCTATCAACTCGAGCTGCGGCGTCCGGCAAGGCTCAAGGACCTGGTTTCGATCTTTGACTCCGACCCTGCCGTTCACCCGGTTTCCATCGAGGAACAACGGGCCTTCTACCAGCAGTGGCTTGAGAGCTTCGGATAGAAAAGCACGAGCATTTTTAATGTCTTAGGGTACGGCAATCGCTATACCAAAGTGGATGTGTTTTCCAGGTTTTTAGAGAAGCCTATCCATCCTTCGACAGGCTGGCGGGCCCGCTTCGCCTGATTCAAAAACCGGGTAAAAGTCTCCCATGATCGCTTGTCTGGATGCACACTACTTCCCCGGCGGCGCGCACGCCGCCGCAGTCGTGTTGGCCGAATGGAATGCGGAAACGGCGGCATCGCAATACATTGAGCCCTGTACTGAAGTCGGAGAGTATGCGCCGGGAAGTTTTTACCTTCGCGAGCTCCCTGCTCTTCTTGCGGTCATCGGCAAGATTCAAGAGCCAATCGACACCTACGTCATTGATGGCTACTGTCACCTTGCGGCGGATCTGACGCCCGGCCTGGGCGCTCGCCTCTGGACGGCCCTGGAGGGAAAGGCCGCAATCGTAGGCGTCGCGAAAAGCCGCTTCCACGGTGCCACCCATGCCGTTGAGCTCTTGCGCCCCGGCAGTCGTCAACCTCTTTTCATCACAGCGATTGGCATGACCGCCGAGGAAGCTGCCCAACGCATTAGGTCCATGTTCGGGCCGTTTCGCATTCCGACGCTTCTCAAGGAGGCGGATCGCCTTTCGCGGTTGCACCCAGTGCAATCGCTCGATAAGCCTTCTCCATGAGGCCTTCGAAAGTGAACACACCAACGAGGCCTCGCATGCCAATCATGGAGGTCATTCAACGTGCCAACGACTTCATTTTGGCCAACCAGGGCGTCCAGGGTGACCCGGACTCCGTTCGCCTGGATCGAGACGGCCGCGTTTGGACCGTGTTTTATCATTTCAGCATTTTCCATCCAGAATCTTTCCGCAAAGGGGATGTCATGGAGGGAGGAGAGTTCATCCTCAAGGTCGACGATCTGACCGGAACCGTTTCCGTGTTCTTTCCTTTTTTTTATCATGCGCATAAAGGGCCGGGAGGGTGAAAGCCGGTTCGATGGTCGAAGCGAGCCAACACTTGCCCGAGAATGGGAAGGACCAATCGCCGATGCCTTGCCCAAAGTGTGGCGGAATGGTTCAGATCGATTGCAATGGTCACCTAGAGCAAATTCACTGCCTCAACTGCGATTGGAAGCAAGCAGCCACGGCCTATCCTGGCGAAGAAATGACCTTGCATGAGGGAGGCGGCGATCCTGTCATGGTCCACGTCGTATGGCCAGAAAAAGCGAAAGCCCGACACGATATCATCATGCTTCGAGAATTGCTTGGCGAAACGAATCGAATTCCATTATCTGTGCTATTAGAAAGCATCAATTCGGAAAACCTCTTTTTTCTTGGTTTTTACAGAAAATCTACCGCAATAACTCTTCAAGAAAAAGCAAAATCCAAAAATCTTTCTCTTTCAATCACGCCTGTCAATCCCATTTGAACCGCTTCACTCAGCCTCAACAGTCTCTAATTGATAAAGTTTTAGGCCACTACTATTGACAATATCAATAACCTTATACGGGTGCCTTTCTTTGGTGATAAAATAAGGAATTCCGCCTCTTTGCTTAATTTCACGAGCCAATCCCTGGATATTCTTATCGTCCAGATAATAAACGGTCCGATCGCTATAAAACATCAGGCTTTCACGCGAAATTCTGGCACTCCTATCCAAAAGAATCGCGGCATTATCTGGACAGTTGATCTTGACGGCATCTTTCACGGCCATTGTGTTGTGATCTTCAAATCTCATATTTAATACCAAATAATCGTTTAACGCCAAATGAAAAGCCACGAATAAAAGACCGATGACCACGGCCGATCTTGCCGTGCTACGCAAGGACAACTGCAATACGGACCTCAATTCGTCTGATAGAAAGCGGGTTAAAAATAACAAACCAAGATACACCGCAAGTGCGCAGGTGATTGCCAGCAACTGATGGGCAATCCATGGGCTCTCCAAGAATACTCCACCGAACCATCCGTTGGGCGGTGGAAATCCGTGGCCAGGATTGCGCGGCCCCCAGGGCGTTGCAATCCCAGTGCCAAGAATAATCGCCGCCAGCACAAGAAAATGATCACCGCTTCGAAGCGACAACAAAAGAAAACGCGCGACCAGGAAAAGACAGGCCGGCAACGCGAGGATGGTGGCGGAAGGTGTCTTCGTCACGGCAAAAAGATACGGAAGGATCACCCCCAATGCCCAAATGTAAGTGATCCATCGCCCTGCCTCGCTTTTGCCCCGCAGGCGTGGAAAGAACACAATCATGGCGGCCAGCAGCGGAAAATACAGGATATCATAAATAAAAACAGAATAATCGAAAATGAGCCGATCCCATGGCGCAGCCCAGTGTTCCACATCGATATAGAGGTGGTTCAACACGCCTTGATGCTCGTGCCAAAATTCCCTGGGAAACGAATACATCAGATACAGATTCCACGGAAGAATGATGGCGGCACTGGAAATCAAAAACACGTAGAACGGAAATCGAGATCTCAGGGTGGCGGGCGCGATTTTGAGGTCCATAAGGCCGATCCGGTGCACCAAGATCACGCAGAGATAAATGAGCAGGATGATCAACGCGGGATAGGTCTTACTGTGAAACGCCATGCCTTGCGCAATTCCGGCAAGGGCGATGTTCGCTAGCTTGCCGTCCTCCAGAAACCGAAGTAGGAAAAAAATCCCAAGTTCGACCCAAAATAAAAGGGAAATGTCCACGATGTCCACAAACTGGTGGCCGTGAATGATTCTTAGTAAAGACGAACTCATCGCCTGCAGAACCGCAGCGAGACAGGCGGTTGCAGGATCCCATAATTGTTTGCCGATCAGATACGTCAACCACACCGCCCCTGTCGACAAGATCACCGACGGCAGGCGTAGGGCAAAGGCATTGACGCCAAAAACAGCAAACGACAGAGCCGCTTCCCAAAAGGGAACGATGGGCTTGTGAAGCCAGACATGGTTTGCCGTCCAATCCTTGTAGTCATAGGCCAAATAAGGCTTATCAATGAACGTCGGATAAAACGGATGCTTATAAACATTCTTCGCCACATTGGCGTGAAAAACTTCGTCCCAATGCGTCAAACTGGAGTGATCCAGATTAATCAGTTTAAGAAAAAAAGATACACATAACACCGCCAGCACCGGCAGATCCCAAAACGACCGATTGTTTCCCCAAAAAATGGTTTTGTACATGGGCCTATTTTTGGTGATTTTTTATATAGTTTTCATATCACTATTCTAGGCTACTGCCGGCTTCTTCAGCCGCTTTTCAGAAGCGCATACCCGCCATTTCATTTCTTCCTGGTCGCCAGTGAGACCAGCCAGATTGTCAAAAATCCAAGGGGAATCGTCACGATTCCCGGCTGGCTGAACGGGATCACCGCAGTCTGCGGATCCCAACCGTAGACATCCCTGTAGGTGTCGGAGCTCAAGAGAATCCAGGTCAACGAGGAGAGCAGGCCCACCCAGATCGCGGTAATCACGCCTTGCCGGGTTGTCCCCTTCCAAAAGAGAAGCATGGCCAGCGAGGGCAAATTGGCCGAGGCGGCCACGCTGAAGGCCCAGCCGACCAGAAAATTGACATTCATCTTCTGAAAGATAATGCCAAGGACGATCGCGATGACCCCTACGACCACCGCGGCGATCTTGCCCGCCTGAACCTTGGCCTTGTCGTGGAGCTTCCACCCCATCCATCCCTCGATGAGATCGTGCGCCACGGCGCCGCTGGCGGCAACGATCAGGCCCGAGACGGTTCCCAGCACGGTCGTGAAAGCGATTGCTGAAATCAAAGCGAACATCCATTCGCCGAAGGTGCGCGCCAAGAGAGGCGCGGCCATGTTGCTGTCGGAAACATCGAGGCCTCCGCTCGTCATCGCCCCCAGGCCAATGAATAGGGTCGTCAGGTAGAACGAGCCGATCGTGGCGATACCCACCACCGTGCTGGCGCGCGCCGCGGCTTCATCCTTCACCGTGTAATAGCGAATGAGAATGTGGGGAAGCGATGCCGTGCCGCAGAATAGAGCGAGCATGAGCGAGACGAAATTCCATTTGTCCGCGGTGCCGCCGGAGCGAATGCCCTTGAACGCGGGCAAATTCCCCGGTCGCAACACCTCCGAACCGGGAGTCGGCTTGGGATAGTAGACGGTGTGCACGGTCCCGTCCTCTTCCTTGATCCGCTCATTCGCCCACAGGAGAACCTGCGAACCCTGGACCGCATCCAGAAATTCGAGCGGCCCAAGCGGCCCAGTGTCTTTCATCTCGCGTGGCAAGGAAAGGACCGTGCCCACCGGCGTCAATTGATTGTCTTCGGCCAGAGGCCGTCCCCCCACAAGCGTGGGAGAAGGCCCATTCGCCGGCTTGGTAAGAATCTGGCTTTGGCGCAAAAACCACTCGTCTTTGACCTTTTCCTTGCGCCAAAGGAACAGTTCGCCCGACTCCGAATCCTTGATGCGGATGTACGGTTTGTCTTTCCAGGGGCCAGTCGGCTCCAGGAGGACCAAACCGGAAGGAGCGTTGGCGGTAACGGCCTCAGCGGTCAATTCGCTTTCGGCAAATGGCCCCAGTTCCTTGAAGCCGATCCCCTCGTTGCCGGTCCCGCGATCGAAAGGAACCGCCTGAATTCCCCGGTTCAGAATCATGCCCACGAGAATGAAGCTGAAAATCAACAAAAGCGATCCTTTAAGAAACTGAACATAGGTGGTGCTCACCATGCCGGCAGTGGTTACGATCAGGATCACGACCGTTCCGACCATCAAGACGCCCACCTGATGAGAAAAGCCGAGCAAGGGTTGAATGAGCACCCCTGCCCCGACCATCTGCGGAATGAGGTAGAACAGACTGACGACCAGGGTGCTCACCGCCGCGGCCAAACGAATGCCGCGCGATTGGAAGGTGGCATCAATCGCGTCGGCAAAGGTGAATTTGCCCAGGCGTTTCATGGGCTCGGCGACCACGAGCAAGGCCACGACCCATCCGGCCAAATAGCCAATCGCGTATAGAAAGCCGTCGTAGCCATAAAAGGCGATCATCCCGCAAATGCCCAGAAAGGAGGCTGCGGAAAGGTAGTCGCCGGCGAAAGCCACGCCATTGACGAGCCAGTGGACCTCGCCATGGGCGGCGAAATAGGCCTGGGCCGATTTCGTGCGCCATCCCAAAAAGAAGCTGAGCAAAAGGGTGATGCTCACGAAGAAAAAGAAAATCATCACCGCGAGCATCGAGGTTTGATGGATCATGACTTCGGCGCTCGCTTGTCTTCCCGGCTGCTGGAAATTTCCGTTTTTGCCTCAAAGCGAAGCCAGACATAGATCGCGGCGATGGCAAAAGTGAGGAAGATCAGACCAATGCCCAGGAACACGGCCAGGTTGATTCCGGGAATCGGCTGGGCCGTCATCGCATCGGGAAACCAGGCGTTGGCCAGGACGAAAAGCCCATACGCCGCCAGGTAGATGCAAAAAAGGATCGTTCCCCCCAGCGTCGCGGAGGGGTTGTGTTTGGGTGGCGTTGTATTCATATTCCAATTGAATGGATCAGGAGGGAGGAAGGCGAACGAAAGGTCTTGAATTACCAGGACTTTCCATTCACGGAGAACTCAGATCGCCGGGTCTTCAACAAAGACCCGGCACGGGAAGCAGGGGCCGCAAAAAACCAGAAAAAACAAAAAAAGGGTCGGAGCCCGCCAGAACAGCATTGGCTCCGACCCCCTGGATGGCCGCTACATGATCGGTCAAGTGCTCAGAATGTTGAATCCCTTGCGGTACTCGCGAAACAGGTGAGGCGCCGCCGCACTCGCACCACTTCCCACGAAGGTCTCCGAGACCGGATCGATGGTCAACAAAGGACCAAAGGATAGTTTCGTCTCGGGGCCGAGTCGGTTGGCTTTCAGATGCTCGCGCACGCGATCGAGCGTTTCGCGCACCGCATCGCAGCCCGGCAATTTGGCCACGCGGTCGTCCAGTTGGCCAATTTCCACAGATTCGCCAAGCCGCTGCGAGATGTTGCCCAGGTGGCAAAGTGCGCTCGAAAGGTGCCCTTCGAGGATATCGGCATTCAAGTCGGAGTGATTGCGACTGCGGACGGCCTTGAGCCAGTTGGCATGATGATCGCCGCCGCCCTTGAACTCGGCGACTTTCTTTCCGTCTTTATCGAACGCCGCCCCGGCGGTGTAGCTCGTCAGCACCACATAGCCATCGGTGCCTTCGAAAATGACGCCGACTTTCGCCCCCTTCAAAGCGGGTGTTTCGAGGCCGCGCACTTCGAAAATCAGGTTTTTGTCGCCATAGTTATGGACGGTGACTTCGGTGTTCGGGGTGTCCCCAGCGTCGGTGTAACCGACACGGCCGCCAAAGCCGAATACCGACTTACCAATATCGGCAACTTTGAGGCCCCAGCGGGCGATATCCATCTGGTGGATGCCCTGGTTGCCCAGGTCGCCGTTGCCGGTGGGCCAAACCCAGTGCCAGTCGTAATGCAGGCGGGGACGGGTCAAGGGGAGGACGGGAGAGGGACCACACCAGATGTCGTAATCGACCGATTTGGGCGGCTGATACGTGCCGCGCTCGCCAATGCTCTTGCGAGGTTTGTAGCACAGGCCGCGAGCGATCTTCACCTCGCCAATTTTGCCGTCGTGCACATACTTGATCGCGTCGATCGTGCCTTTTTGGGAGCGGCACTGGGTGCCGGTCTGGCAGATTTTGCCGGTGCGGCGCGCCGTTTCCACCATGATCCGGCCTTCGCGCACATTGTGGCTGACCGGCTTTTCGACATACACATCCTTGCCCGCTTCCATCGCCCAGACGGCGGCAAGCGCGTGCCAGTGATTGGGCACCGCGATCGAAACGGCATCGACTTCTTTATCTTCGAGGAGTTTGCGGATGTCTTGATAATACTTGGGGGCTTTGCCGGTTTCCTTCTCGACGACCGCCACGCCCTTTTTCTTGCCGACTTCCGAATCGACATCGCAGATGGCGACGATCTCGCATCCGGGGCGATTGGTTTTGTTCAGAAGCGAACCCAGGTGCGAACCGCCCTGCCCGTTGACGCCGATGACGGCAACGCGAACTTTGTCGGCAACCGAAAACTTGGGTTGAGGTTCGGGGTAGGATTCGGCGCGGACCGAAGCAACGGCTCCGGGAAGGCTGCCCGCGGCGGCGGCCGCGAACATCGAGTTTTCCAGCCATTCACGACGAGAGAGGTTCTTCATCGCTAGCAATCCCGGGAGGGTTCGGGTCTGGTTCAGGCTTCGTCTGAACTCGGGAGAGATTTCAGGACTCAAGCCTACCACCATTAAAGAAAAAAACCGGGGAATGCAAAACCAAATTCCAACCGATTTTTAATGATTGGGAGCCGGTGTCGCCGGTTCGGCGTTCTTCGCTTCTTTTGCCGGCGTATTCTCTTTTCCCTCTTTCTTGGCGCGCGGGGTGCCGCCTTCGAGCCAGCGAATGAGCACATAGAAGACCGGGGTAAAGATCAGGCCAAAGACGGTCACGCCGATCATGCCTGAAAAGACGGTCACGCCGATCGTCTTGCGCATCTCCGCGCCCGCTCCGGCCGAAAAAACCAGCGGCAAAACCCCCAGGATGAATGCAAAGGAAGTCATCAAAATCGGCCGGAAACGGCTGCGCGCCGCATCGACCACCGCATCCTGAATCGTCAGCCCCTCTTCCTCTCGTTGACTGGCAAACTCCACGATGAGAATCGCGTTTTTCGCGGCGAGCCCCACGAGCACCACCAGGCCAATTTGCACGAATAGATTGTTATCCAGCCCCGCCAGGGCCATGCCGATCCAGGCGCTCAAAAGGCACATGGGAATGATCATGAGGATGGCCGTGGGCAGGGTCCAGCTTTCGTACTGCGCGGCCAGCGCCAGAAAAACAAAGAGCACGCCCAGCGGGAAAATGATCATGTTGAGCGGGTCGGCCGCCGCTTCTCTTTCCAGCAAAGATAATTCGGTCCACTCGTAGCCAAAACCGTTGAAAAGCGTGTTCTTGGCGAGCTGGTCGACGGCGGTCATCGCCTCTCCCGAGCTATGCCCCGGGGCGGCGCTGCCCATCATTTCGGCGGAGGGGAATAGGTTGTAGCGATTGACGATGGCCGGCCCGCTGTCTTCGCGAATGGTAATCAGCGTCCCCAGCGGCACCATTTTGCCTTCGGCAGTGCGCACATACAAACTGCTCAGATTTTCCGGCGTCAGACGGAACCGGGCATCCGCCTGGACGTTGACCTGCCAGTTGCGATTATCCAGGGTGATGTCGTTGACATAGGCGCCGCCCAGGTAGGCTTGCAAGGTCGAAAAGATATTTTGCAAGCCAATATGCAGGGTCTTGGCCTTGATCCGGTCGATGTCGAGCTGGATCTGCGGCTGACGATTGGAGAAGGTGCTGAACATGGGACCAAGAGTCTTGTTTTGGATGCCCGCGACCTGCATGTTTTGCAGAGTTTCCGCCAGGCTTTGCAGACCCTGCGCAGTGCGATCTTGAAGCTGGATTTTGAACCCGCCGGCATTCCCCAAACCATCGACAGGGGGCGCGCCAAAGGCCATGCCGATCGCATCGAGTTCCGAGCCCAAGATCGCCGAGATCCGACCGAGCGTTGGCTGAATGGCCAGTTCGGGATGATCGCGGCGATGCTCAAACGATTTCAAAATGACAAACGAACCCGCGGCCTCGTTAATGTTCGAACTGGTGAGGATCGAATAGCCGGGAAGGGTAATCGTGTGCTCGACGGCTGGGTCGTTACGAATCTGCTTTTCAAGCCGGCTCATCACTTCGTCGGTGCGGCCGAGGCTGGCGCCATCGGGAAGCTGCAAGGCAACGACCAGATACCCCTTGTCCTGGTCGGGAATAAAGCCGGTCGGCGTTTGCAGGAAGGCGTAGCCGGTGAAGCCGATCATGCCCACATAGAGAACCACCATGATCGCCACGCGGCGCACGAGCATGCGCGTCATGCCGCCATAAAACGAGGTCGTGGCGCCAATCACCTTCTCAAAAATCTTGTAAATCACCGCGATGATCCGGTTGATGATCGGGGCCAGGCAAAGGCCAACGATCGCGCCGGCCACGACGCCGATCGCATGAGCGATCCAGAATGACCAGTCGCCAGGAAACCAGCTTTCGATGCGGCCTGCCTGAAGATAGCCGATGCACGCAAAGACGACCATCTGCATGCGCACCGGAATCGGGGGCCCCTTGTCGTGGCCATGCGGCTTCATGACCAGCGCGCAACGGGCGGGAGTCATCGTGAGCGCATTCATCGCGGAAATCAGCGTGGATGCGGCGATGGTCAGCGCGAATTGCCGGAAAAACTGGCCGCTAATGCCGGTGAGCATGGCCGTGGGCACGAACACCGAAGCCAAGACGATCGCAATGGCGAGCACCGCCCCGGTGGTTTCATCCATGGCAAGCCCGGCCGCCTCGCGCGGCGCATATCCCTTGGCGATCCAGCGCTCGACATTTTCGATGACGACGATCGCATCGTCCACGACGATGCCGATCGCCAATACCAGGCCAAACAGCGACAGGTTATTCAGCGAAAATCCGAGCAGGGCCATGATGCCAAAGGTGCCGATGAGCGCGACGGGCACTTCGATCATCGGCAGCACGGTGATCTTCCAGTCTTGCAGGAAGAGGAGTACCACGATCAGCACGAGAATGATCGCTTCGAACAGAGTGTGGTAGACGACCTCGATCGATTCCTTGATGAAGACGGTCGTGTCGTAGACGATTTCCTGCTGGACGCCGGGAGGAAAATCGGCGATCAGTTCCTTCATTTTCGCGCGGATTTTTTCGGCGGTGGCCACCGCGTTGGAACCAGGCTGCTGAAACAGCGCCATGCAGACCGAAGGCGCGCCGTCGAGGTAGCTGTTGATGTTGTAATTTTGCGCGCCTAGCTCCACCCCAAGGCGCTCGACGGTGATGCCATTGGCCGACTTGATAATGTCTCTCAGGGCGATGCCGGTTGCTTTTTGCGCCGCGGTGCCTGAAGGCGATTGCAGACGGATCCCCCACGGGGTGCGCGAAGAGGTCCGCAGAAGGAATTCGTCTAGAACGCCCTTGATCGGCAAAAGCGCGCCGGATCCCTGGATGCCCGCGGGAAGGCCGGCGAGGCTCAGGCCAAAATCCTTGAGTTTCTCCCGGTCGATGCGCACGTGATAAAACGAGTCGCGCACGATGTCCGCCAGATAAACCCGGCTGCCGGCGGCGTCGGTCTTGACGATCAGCCTGAGGAATTCTTCTTCCGAGGCGAGCCGCCCCTGGGTGTTGATGGTCAGGGTGAAGCCCAGATTGGACGGCGCCGGCGGCTGGCCAAGCGAACCAGCCGCAACCTGCACATTTTGCTCGGCGATCGCCTGGATGACATCCGGCGGCATCAAACCGCGCGAGGCAAGCTTGTCGGGGTCGAGCCAGATGCGCATCGAGAAATCGCGCGCCCCCAGGATCTGCACATCGCCCACGCCAGGAATGCGAGCGAGTTGATCCTTGATCCGCATCGTCGCGTAATTGCTCAAGAACAAAAGATCGTACGTGGGCAGGCCGGTTGCCGGGTCCTCGGCGGCCACGAGATTGACGCACAACAAAATACTCGGCGAGCGTTTGCGCGTGACCACCCCCTGCCTTTTCACATCTTCAGGCAGCTTGGCCATGGCGGCCGATACCCGGTTTTGCACGAGGACCTGCGCCATGTCGAGATCGGTGCCGATGCGGAAGGTAACATCGAGGGTTAGTTTGCCGTCGTTGGTGCAGCGCGAGCTCATGTAGAGCATGTTTTCGACGCCATTGACCTCCAGTTCGATTGGCGAGGCCACCGTTTCGGCCATGGTCTTGGCGTTGGCGCCGGGATAGTTCGCGGTCACCTGGATCGTCGGCGGCACAACCTCGGGGTACTGGGCAATGGGCAGGCGGAAAAAGGCCACCCCGCCCAACAGCACCACGACCACGGAAAGAACGGTGGCAAAAACGGGTCGATCGATGAAAAAACGAGAAATCATGGCAGGGAATGCTCCTTCTTAGCGGGTGGGGTAACTCGGCATTTCCACCACGCTGGCATCCACCTTGACCCCAGGTCTGACTTTTTGAATTCCCTGAACAATGACCCGATCGGTCGCTTTCAGTCCTTCAATCACATCGACTAGCCCGTCACCTGGCGACGTTCCCAAACGAATCTCGCGTCTTTCCACTTCGCCTTTTTCATCAACGACCCAGACGAGTTTGCGGCGAAGATCGGTCATCACCGCCCGCTCCGTGATGAGCAGCGCCTTGAACGGTTCCTCGTCCTTGATGCGCACCTTGGCCCGCAAGCCCGGGATAAAGGCCCTCCGGCCGCTGGCGGATTTGGGATTGTCAACAATCGCCCGGATCAAAATCGTGCCGGTATCGGGATCGACCCGGTTGTCGACGAAATCGATGACCCCCTTGTGAGGAAACGCCTGCTCTTCCTCAAGTCGGAAATCGATGGGAAGGGGGCGTACCTTGCCGCTGGCGGTATCGCTCGGGGCTCCCTTGGCGGCCGAGCGACGCTCGTAACGCAAGAGCGATCGCTCATCGGCGTTGAAATAGACGTGAACTTTTTCCTCGGCCACCAGGGTGGTCAGCGTCTGATTGGCCAGGCTGGGGGCGATCAGGTTGCCCTTGGTGACCATTTTGCGGCTGACGCGGCCGGAAATGGGTGCGGTGATCTTGGTGTAATCCAAGTCGAGCTTCGCTTTTTCCAGTGTCGCCTTGACCTTGCCGACATCGGCGGTCGCCACGGCCTGGTTGCCCAAGCGGATTTCCAGTTCTTCGGCGCTCAAGGATGCCGAACCGCGTAGCACCCGAGCGCGGCCCAGTTCGGCGTTGGCCAATTTGAGCGAGGCTTCGGCGCCGGCCAACTGGGCCTGCGCCGCGTCGACGGCCGTCTTGAAGGGACGGGGATCGATTTCGAAGAGCAAGTCATCTTTTTTGACTTCGGCCCCTTCGGGAATGTCGTCGCGAATCAGGTAGCCTTGCACTTTGGCCTGCACGCTGACCGTCTCGGTCGCGTCGATGCGCCCGTTGAATTCCTCACTCGAGGCAATTTCCTTTTGCAGCGGCAACGCCACGTTGACCTTGGCGTGCGGCGGTCCGGCCTCTTTCGATTCCTGGGGCCGGTTGCAGCCCAGCATTGCCAGAAAAAGTAACAAGAGAAGGGCCGAGGCCCCAGAAATTCGCCGCATGATCCCACTCTTTTCCGGGAAATTGACCTCTGACTCGTTTTACGCTTGATTGTTCCCGGGTCCCACCATGAAATGCCAAAATGCGGCCCCCGGCCCGGTTAATGCATAAGCGGATCGGCGATCGCTTGGCAGATCGGTGCGAAAGCCCGCTTCCAATATCCCTCCCCCTGCCCTCTGACGGATCCTCATCGAACATGGCTTCCTCTCCAAAAGCCGGGCTTGGCCATCGACATGTGGTTCTGGCCATGGTCTGTTTTCTGTCCATGGTCACCTACCTCGATCGAGCCGCTTTTCCCAACGCGCAAAAGCAGATTCAAGAGGCGCTGGGGCTCAAATCGATCGACGACTTGAAACTGGCGCTCACCGCCTTCAATCTCGCCTACGCCCTGTTCGAAATTCCCACGGGAATGCTCGGCGACTTTTTCGGCCCCAAGGTGACGCTGATCCGCATCGTGATCTGGTGGTCGTTCTTCACCGCGGTGACCGCCTTGGCCGGCCTCCCCGTGGCGGGGGTGACGCTGGTCAACTTCGGCGTCCTGGTCGTCATCCGCTTCTTATTCGGAATCGGCGAAGCGGGAGCCTATCCCAATATCACGCGGGCCTTGCATAACTGGCTGCCTCTATCGGAAAGAGGCTGGGCGCAGGGGCTCGTCTGGACTTCGGCTCGAATCATGGGCGGGCTGACTCCGTTTTTGTGGCTGCTGTTTGTTACCAAGGCCCAACTCGACTGGCGCCTGGTTTTTGTCGGATTCGGCTTCATCGGCTTTTGCTGGTGCATCGCCTTCTCCCGGGTGTTTTACAATCAGCCGTCCGATCACCCCTCCGTCTCGCAGGCCGAAAAGGACCTCATTCTCGAAGGGCGTGAAAACGACACAAAGCAGGCTCATTTCGACAAAAGCTTACTCAAAATGCTCTATCATCCCAATACGCTGCTTTTGTGCGCGATGTATTTCTGCCTGAATTTCGGCTGGTATTTCAACCTGAATTATCTGCCGGCAATCATGAACGACCATTTCATGATGGAGAAAGACGAGTGGTGGGGCGCGCTCTACAAGGGCGGCCCGCTCCTTTTGGGCGCCGTCGGCTGCTATTTGGGTGGGTGGATCACCGACCGGATGATTCGGCGCGGCGGGCGCAAGAACCTGGCCCGGCGCATTCCCGCCGTTGTTGGCAATTTGTGCGCGGGCCTGAGTTACCTGGGTTGCCTTTGGGCGCTGCAAACGAACAATGTTTTGGGATTTGCCCTGTTCATTGCCCTCACCGGCTTTTTTAACGACCTGACCATGGCCCCCACCTGGGCCTGTTGTCAGGATGTCGGCGGGCGTATTTCGGCGATTGTGGCCGGAACCATGAACATGATCGGCAATCTTGGAGGCGCAGTCGTTACCTACCTCACCGGATCGATCTTGACCGCTTCGAAGGTCGCCTACGCCCAGGAAAAGGGGATCGACTTGGCGAGCCTGACCCGTCGGGAAGACCTGCGTGAGGCGCTTTTTGGCGGTTATGTGACCAATATGTGGATGTTCGCGGGGGTTTATTTCCTTGCCGTGCTCTGCTGGTTGTTCATTCAGGCGGAAAAGCCAGTTCCCGGCTCCGGCCTGGAATCCGAACCTGAAGGATCGACTACAAATAGCTAAGGAAGGCCAGCAGATTCCTCCAGAGACCTTGCGGCCGCCTGCGGGTCATCGAGCGGATGAAGCCAATGGGGGCGGACACTTGGATTTGGCAAGTCTTTTGTTAGACCGGTGTGGCGGGATGGTGTCTAAGTCGGGCGGACTGGTAAAAGCAGCGCATTGAGGTCGTCATGGTCGAATTCCGCCCCGAAGATTTTTTCTCCTGGCCGGATTACGAGACCGTCCGCACGGTCACGCGCCAGCGCATGCTCGATTACATCAAACAGCAGCGCACCCTACTATTCCCCTCTGGCATGCAACTGATTTTCGACAACCGCCACACGCTCTGGTTTCGCATGCAAGAGACCATTTGGGCGGGGAAGCTTTTCCCCAAAAAAGACATTCTGCCTGAACTGGTCATCATCAACCGCATGCTCTGCGATTCCGGCGAATGGGAGGCGCATCTGGCGCCTGTCGAGCAGGTATCGCTTCCCCCCAAGGCCGACCCCTGGCCCGAAGAGCTGTCCATGCGCATCGGTACGCGGCCGGAACTGGTGCTGGCGCCCGACATGATCAAGGGAAACCACCTGAGTTCCGCCTGGGACCGCGGCCTGCGTTTTCGCTGGTCGCTCGATCCGGAAACCCGCGCCGCCTTCTCCCACATTCAAAACCCGGTGCATTGCTCCCTGGCGCTTTTAGGGCAAAAGGAAATCAGCGAAGCGATGACCTTGAAGCTACGCCGCAGCCTCCTGGGCGATTGGGAGCCCCTGCTTTCCGGCGGTAAAAAGGGATAGGGGCGCAAGGCGCTTGATGGGCGAACGACCGGCGCCATCATCGACCTGCGCCGCAGGCCATGCTCACTCGGTAAGATGAATCTTCATGAGCGGTTCTTCCTTCACATCGCCCGACCTCTTTGGGCACACCGACGATCCGCCACGCGCCAAAATCGATACCGAATTCGCACCCAAGGCGGATTTCGTGGTTCAAGTGGTTTTCGATCGGCCGCTGGAGACCCCGCTTTCCTACGCTGTTTCCGAAGATCTGCGCGGGCTCATCAAGCCGGGCGTACGGGTGAGCGCACCCCTTGGCCGGACGCGCGAGGAGATCGGTTTTTGCGTCGCCACCAATTCGGGACCAAGCGAGCACCCCCTCAAGAACATCATGAAGGTTCTGGACGAAGAACCGCTTGTAGACGATCATCTTCTGCGCCTGACCCGGTGGATGTCGGACTATTATCTTTGCTCGTGGGGCCAGGTCCTCGCCGCCGTGGTTCCCTCCGCCGCCCGCTCCCCCGCCCCTTCCAAGGGAATCGTGCTCTTCGAGGCCACCGAGGCGTTGCGCTTACTCGATGAGAAGTCTGACTCACAGGACAACGGCCCTTCCGTAGAGGTGGAAGTCACTGCTGAATCCCCTTCCGCGGCCAAGACGAAAGGCAAACCGAAAAAGCCGAAGAAAGAGACGACCGCCGGCAAACTGACCGAGTTGCAAGAGAAGGTTCGAAGGGTGCTTTTGGCCGCGGATGGGCCTTTGACACTGAAAGAGCTGCTCGCGCGATCGGGCACCGCTTCGGGTCCGGTCGAGTCGCTGCTCAAGCGCGGCCTCATCAATCGCTGGACGGAATACACCCAAACCGACCACGGGGCGACCACCGCGCCATCGGCCCAAGGGCTGGCGCCCGAGCTGACTCCGGATCAAGCGCGCGTCTGGGAATCGCTGTCCCCCATCCTCGACAGGTCGGGTTTCCAGCCGATTCTCTTGCGCGGCGTCACCGGCAGCGGCAAAACCGAAGTCTACCTGCAAGCGATTCAACATTGCCTGGCCCGGGGACAACAGGCGCTCGTTCTCGTTCCCGAAATCAGCCTGACGCCCCAAACCGTTGAGCGCTTCCGCGCCCGCTGCGGCGAAACCGCCGTTCTCCATAGCAACCTGACCCCCTCCGAACGAGGACGGTACTGGCGCCGTGTCGCCTCGGGCGAGGCGGGAGTGGCGGTCGGTGCGCGTAGCGCCATCTTCGCGCCGGCGCGCAAGCTCGGCCTTATCATCGTTGACGAAGAACATGAATCGTCGTTCAAGCAAGAGAACACGCCGCGCTACAACGCCCGCGATGTCGCGGTCATGCGCGCGCGCATGCTCAATATCCCGGTCATACTGGGTTCGGCCACGCCCTCGCTTGAAAGCTGGCATAATGCCACGAAAGGCATCTACAAACTCCTCGAATTGCCCCGCCGCGTGCTCAACTTGCCGATGCCCAAGGTCGACATGATCGATCTTCGCTATCAACCTCAAGCCAAGGGGGAGATGCGGATCCTGAGCGAGCCGTTTCTGGCCGGCATCCACGAAGCGCTCAAGGCCAAGGGGCAAGTGCTCTTGCTCCTCAATCGGCGCGGCTGGGCGCCCCAGGTGCTTTGCCCCAAGTGCGGCAAGGTGGTCCACTGCAACTTCTGCGATGTGCCGATGACTTATCACCGCGGCGCCAATCGGCTGCGCTGCCATCACTGCACCTTCAGCAAGAATTACGAAGTCCCTTGCCCCTCCTGTGGCACCGACACCTGGATCTTCCGAGGTTTCGGCACCGAACGGCTCGTCGAAGAGCTGGGGCCAAAATTTCCCGGCAAGGTGATCCGGCGCATGGACAGCGACACGGTGCGCAAGCCGGGCAGCCATCAACTCATTCAAGATGCCTTCCGCTCCGGCATGGTCGATATCCTCGTGGGGACGCAGATGATCGCCAAGGGGCTCGATTTTCCCAACGTGCAGCTTGTCGGTGTGGTGCATGCCGACATCGGCTTGCAACAACCCGATTTCCGTGCCGGCGAGCGAACCTTTCAATTGCTCGCCCAGGTGGCGGGCCGGGCCGGCCGCAAGGAGAAGAACGGGCGCGTGCTCGTGCAAACTTATCAGCCCGATCACCCGTCGATTCAATTGGCCTCCCAGCACGATTTTCTGGGGTTTGCCCAGTACGAACTCGAACACCGCAAACTGCTCGGCTATCCACCCTGGCAAAGGATGGCGCGTATGATTGTGCGCGGAATCGTGGAACAGGAGGTGATCGATTTCGCCGATCAGCTTGGCCGCATGGCCAGAAATGCGGCCACTCAGGAAACTTCCGCGGGCACCGCGCCGGCGTCTTCTCAAGGAGTGAGTTCTGGCCCACCGGTTGCCGCCGCTGCAAGCGACACTCCGATCCGCATTCTCGGGCCGTCGCCCGCGCCCGTCGCCCGAATCGAAAATCATTTCCGGTATCACTTGCAGTTTCAATCGCCGAGCGCCCCGTTACTGCACAGATTGCTCAAGCGCATGAGTCTGGTGAAACCGCCGAACGGACGGTTGGAAATGGCGATCGATATCGATCCCCAAACGATTCTTTGATAGATTTCAGGAAAGTATGACCATTTCCAAGGATTGGATCGAGACGATCACGGCATCGGTGGGGCCTCCCACCGACTTTCAGTGGCTGTGCTTTGAACACCTACAAGGCGGCGGAAGTTTTTTACTGCGCTCTGGCACCGGTTCGGGCAAGACGCTGGCGGCCCTGGTCCCTTGCCTCGCGGCTTTGCGAAAACGACTGAAAGAAGAGCAAAATCGAATCGAAGGGCAAGGCAATCCTCCCGTGGTGGGGGTGCGGCTGCTTTATGTGAGTCCCCTGCGTGCCCTGCTTGCCGATATGAAGGGGAAGTTTGATTACTGGATTGCCAAATTCTGGGACACATCGAGCGACGGTCCTGCTCCCGGAGTGACCCTGCTAAGTGGAGATACGCCTTCTCCTACACGAAAACGATTCCGCGAAACGCCGACGCCCATTCTGCTCACGACACCTGAAAGCCTCTCCCGGCTGCTTGCGCATCCCGATCGCACCGGTTGGTTTGGCGCACTGGAGACGGTGATCGTTGACGAATGGCACGCGCTCGCCGGAACCAAGCGAGGCGCCGATTTGTCGCTTTTGCTTGAGCGATTGCAAACGCTGACCTCTCAGCCGCTGGCGCGCATCGGCCTGTCGGCAACGATTGCCAATCCCGAGCAACTTGCCAGATGCTTAGTAGGAGTCGGAAACCTCGCAACAAGTTCTCCTGCCATGGAGGAATGGCGAGTTGGGGAAAGCGCGAGCGAACTCGACGGTGGCGATGAACCGGGACTCGGAGGAGGTACGAGCGCACGCTCCATCCGCATCCTTTCGGCACGCCAAACCAAATCCATCGACATCGAGATTCGCTCGATCCCAAGGGGGGTTAAAAAGATTCCTTTTGCCGCCGAAGCCCTGCTTCAGGCGCACGACAACCACCCGACAACCGGCTGCATTCTTTGCTTCACGGCCACCCGTTCTGGTGCCGAAAATCTTGCTTACAAGCTCACACGAAATCGTGCGGGCCTGGCCGTCCGGTTGCATCATGGTTCGCTTTCGCGACGCACCCGCGAGGAGACAGAAAAAGCGCTACGTGACGGAAAGGTCGACATTCTGATCGCCAGCAGTTCGCTGGAACTGGGTATCGATCTGGGCGGCATCCGGGAGGTGTTCCTGCTCGATCCTCCAGGTGAAGTGATTCGTCTGTTGCAGAGAATTGGCCGGTCCGGCCGAGGCCCTGGACAGATTCCCCGAGGCGTGATCCTGGCGGAAGCGGGCAGTCCCCTGTTTGAAGCGGCCGTCACTTCGGGCCTGGGCGAAGATGGCTGGATGGAAACGATTGAACCGCCGCACCAACCGCTCGACCTCCTTTGCCAGCACCTTTTGGGGGAAGCGCTGGCCCGGCCCTATGACCCCGATGTGTTTTTCCTGACCGTTCGCAAGTCGTCGTATTTCCGCGATCTGGAGCGGGCCGATTTCGATCGCGCACTGGCTTTCTTATCCGGCTGGCCCAATACCGAAGGAGAATCGCGCTTGCCCAAGCGGCTGGCCGCCACCGCATCCAGCCCCGAATTGCCACCCAAGGTCTTCGTGCCTTCGATGCGTACGGCAAGGATCATCCGGCAAGCGCTCGGAACGATCGTGACCAACCCGATGATTCCCGTATTCCAGGAAGAAAAACCGGAAGAAACCGATCGCGAAAGTCGCTCATTCAGGGGCCCTCATTCCGGTGCAGGAGAATTCGCTGAAGGAAAAAAAGCTGGTCCGCTTGATGCCCTTATCGGTTTGATCGATGAATGGTATGCCGATTCGATCCAGCCAGGTGACCGTTTCTTGCTCAACGGCCGCTCCTGGGAGCGGACCGGGGGCAATCATCGCGAAATTGTCGCCAGCGAATCGTTTGGCCGGCCGGTCGCGCTGCGCTGGGACGGAATGCGCTCCCCGTTCTCCCAGGCGCTGGCCTCCAAGCTGTTCGCTCTCCTGGCGCTTGCCAAAACCCACCTGCGCGAATCGCCTCAAGAGCTCATACGTTGGCTGAGGTCTGAGTTTCCCCTGCGTGAAATTGATGCCGAAGCCCTGGCCGCCTGGATAGAAGACCAGGACCGAGTCAGCCAGATTCCCGAGCCAGGTCTGGTGGTCGTCGAATCGGTCGCGTGTGGAGGTACGGAAACTCACTGGGATTTACATTTACCCATGGCCCGGCAGTCATGTCATCACCTGGGCCAGATCGCCGCCTTTCGGGCGAACCGTCTGGGGCTGGGCACGCTCGATTTCGAAGCCGCCGATCTGGGTCTTCGCCTTTGGGATCCGCGGGGCCAGCTGCATGCCCATCGAGCCGATCCACTGGAGCGGCTCAAACTCTTGCTCGAACCCGCTCACTGGGAAGAAGAATGGTTTCAAGCGGTGCAAACTTGCGATCAGTACCGGCGCAACTTTCAAACATCGGCCGAGATCTCCCTCATGATTGTTCCTCCCGGGTTCAACCCGCGCACGGCGACCAAGGTCGGCGGCAGGGCCTGGGCGGCAAGGCGGCTATTCGATCGGCTTTCGGCCCTGGAAGACCAGGCATTGCCCCTCATCCAGGCGATGCGCGATTTGATGCGGCCCACCGATCGTCAGGTTTTGGGCGACTGGTTCGCGCAATCGAAGCAAGTCCTGTGGCGATTGCGCTCGCTGACTCGGCCGTCGCCGCTGGCTCAGTGCTGGCGCGTTGCGCGCGTTCGTTCCGCGGCTGACCAAGAGATGGAAGAGCGCATTCTCGCCGCGCAAAGGGCACTCGGCGATGTTTAGCGGCCGCTTCGCTGCGAACTCTCAGGGAGAGATCGCCTGGAACGAGTGGCTTCTTCTGCCTGAAAAAATCGCAATTCACCTGCCCACGCAAACGGCGCTCGTCGGCGATTTGCACCTGGGATATTACCGCATTCGCAGCGAGCGCGGCGATTCCCTGCCCCAAGTTTCCCTTGCCGAGGAACTCGAACCTCTCGTTAGCGCGATGAAACGCCACGGCGTTACCAAGCTGGCTTGCGCGGGCGATCTTTTTGAAAAAGGGGGCAATGAAGATCTGGAATGGGAACTCCAAAATGGCCTGGCGGACAACCGCATCCGCATGATCGCCATCGCGCCGGGAAATCATGACCGCAAGGGCACATGGGAGCTATCCTGTCTGCCCTGGAAGTCGGAAGGGTTTGCCCTGGGCGACTGGTGGATCTACCACGGTGATAAAAAAATGCCGCCGCAGGCCAAAGAGATCAACGGGCATCGCCACCCCGTGTTCGCCTTAAAAAAAGGCCCGAAACACCCTTGTTTCTTGCTTTCGGAAAATCGCATCACCCTGCCCGCCTACTCCAACGAAGTGGCCGGCGTCTCAATTCTGAAAGATTTCCGCGGCCCCCAGTGGAAATGCATCGCCATCGGCAAAAACGGCTGCGTCGACCTGGGAACGATGGACGAGGTTCACAAACTCGCCCATCCCCCCAGACCGCGACGATCCAATTAAACCAAGTCTCTGCTCATCTCCTACCTTACCCTTGACCAAAGCATGCACCTTCACGTGTTGGCCAGCAAAAGGTGAGCGGTGGGCGTCAGTCCACCGGTTCTGCGTCTGCACATGGAGGTGAACTGGATGCCAAACTCCGGGAACTTCTTCAGACAGCCATTGAGCTGGCCACGATTGCACCATAATCCCTTAACCGCAAGAGATTTGGGCCAATTGGCTCGCGCCCGAAACGCGTGCTCTCCACCATCCGCCCCTGCCTCCACATGCACGGTTTTCGCAAAGGTGAGCGGTGGACGTCAGTCCACTGATTCTAAACCGTCACCCCCGCAACGTCTGCATCCAACCAGTCAGCACCGCATTCCCGACTGCCTGTTATAACCCCAAAGCCGTAAAACCCTTTCCCACAAATGATTCCCTGTACACCCCGAAAACACCTCCCTCCCATTCCTCCCAAATTTCCCCCCCACAAAACGCAAAACGGGCGAGACCCATTTGGATCTCACCCGCACGAAGGAATCATTTTCCTTAATTAAGCTAACTCTTACCAGAAGCGAACCTTCCACCAGTTGTGCTTGTTGGCGGTCTTGCTGAACCACCAGTAGCCATCATCCCATTCCAACTTCACCGAGCGCCATCCTGGGGGCACTTTAGGGAAGGGGTAGTAGGGCCCGATGAACGGGAACGCTTCATAGGGGTAAGCAGTGGGATAGGCGACCCGGCTCAGGTTGTTGTAAGGCGCATAGGTCGGCCAGGCGTACGGGGGCAGCGGAGGGGGGCACATTCCGGCGCCGTAGCCGGGGTTGGTGGCTCCCAAAGGAATCGGTTCGGGGAAATGATTGGGGTTGCCCATCATTTGGCCGGGGATGGTTCCGGGGGCGACAACGCCGCCGGGACCAGCCCCGCCGGGGACGCCCACACCGGGTTGAGCCATCGGCAATTGCCCGGTAGGCAATGCAGAAGGTTGACCCATGGGAAGTTGATTGGGGACGACCACCTGAGGGACCGCAGTCGGAATGGTGGTGCCGGGGAAAGCGGGAATCGTGATCGGTTCATCCGCATACGAGGCGACCGGAAACACACCGGTCAAAGCCATCAGAGCAAGCGCGCGCAGCCGAAGCATGAAACCATCCTCCTGATGGTAAGGGAACTTCGAACAGAGCAAGCTTGCCCGCTAAACTCACCCATGCAAGCGCGGGAGGCTGTTTTTTGGTTCTCCAATTTTTCCCATCCCCGCACAACCCCTAAAACCCGCGATCGATGTATTTATGGAGAAACCGGAGGAGTCGGAGGAGAGAAGGCGTGTCCTCGATTCAGTGAAGTTGACACTCCCCATCGGGGGTATATCATTCACCACAGGCACTCGTAGCTCAACTGGATAGAGCATCGGTCTACGGAACCGAAGGTTACAGGTTCGACTCCTGTCGGGTGCAATTCTCCTAAATCCTTACCGGCGAATAATTTACCCGATAAAACCTGGGCTCAAGGCTCAGGTTTTTGCAATTTGTAAGTACCACCTCCTGTATTAGGCCTGAATCCATTCCACGCGAGACGGTCCGCATTCAACTTGCGGCGGATTCACAAGAATTAGGCGCGGGCCTGTCATTCGAATGACCCCGTTACCTAGAGGCACGACCCCAGAGTCGGCTCTGTGTCGGGCTAGGGCCCCGCAGCGGCCATTCATAGGCTGTTCCTTTCTCCCCAAAGGATCATTCTGTCCTTCACCGATTCTGATCGCTGGGATGATTGACGATGGCGATTAGAAACTTGGCTCCTGCGAATTTACGGCCATGAAAGGTTCGGCGGCTCTTCCCTGGCATTCTTGTGGCACGCACTCGTGTTCGGCAGTGCTAGATTTCCGATCGCGAGCATTCACGATTTGGCGCCCATTCCACCGGCCCCAATGATCCGGGGAGTTGATCCCATTGCATTTGTGATCGTTGGAATAGAGAGTGCAATCTACCCCGAATGGAATCGGCGTTACGATGAAAATCGCGGCCCTTGCATTCTGTTATGCCTCAGTGCCCTTTCTGAAAAATGTAAAGCCTTCGCCTAAAGGATCTTTTAAGATTGCGGCCGACTTCCAACCAAGCTTGATAGCACGGTGATGACTACGCTTAGAGAGTATCGTTTCCCTGTATTTGCGACTGGGAAGTTGTTTCTCCCCCTCTTTGCCAGCAATGGAGATCATGGATGTTTTAGGATCACATCGGCCCAATGCCTCACTCCCAACACCATTTTTCAATATTGGCATTGCTGGTTTTTGGTTGGGTCGCCGGCGCGGACGATCAACAGGAGAATGCCACCAAGAAAGATCATGCATTTATGAAAGACGGAATTAAGTAAGCGAAAGCAGCCTTGACTTCGGCTGTCGTCAAGGCGGAATTCAAGTGGGATGTCATCAAGGATAAGCAAACGACAACTCCCATTGCCGCCAACTTCACCATCGTTTTTGACGAGAAGGAAAAACTCCGGGTCGAGCGCAAGTGGATGGGAGTTGGGGAGGGAAACGCTCAAAAGGGTTCACGATCTCGAATCCAGGCTTTTTAAACCATCGGGTTCCAGTCGAATCGGATATCACGTCCGAGGCCGGCAACACAGTAAGGAAGTTGCACTCGACTTGGACTTCGGTAAACAAACCCCGGCCTGACCCCGAGTTTTCATTGGAGGCTCTGAAAATCTCCGACCAGATGCGCATCATGCGAGTAGTCAATGGCAGGTTTTTTCCGTACATACCTGAGAAATAGTTCAGCTTTCAAGCTGTTTGAGTGGTTCACGGCATTGCTGGTGCTGGCCCGCCCCCCCCGTTTATCGGAATGGACCCCAGCGAAACCTTTGGGGCGGCACACCAGCACAATATCGTGCCAATAGTACTGAACGGCCTAAATTGCGTTGCGCATCCAGTTCACGACAATCTTTCGCCCAAGCTCACACCCTACGAGTTCTTTAAAGTTCGTGGCTACTCTCTAGCCAAACCTTACATGTCATTCGCCGAAAAAGGGGGGCGCAGCTCTTGCTGCATTTCCGCTCATGGGATGGCCTCCGTTTCCACCTCTCACATCGTTCGGAGACGAACATGTTCAAGCATTCCTTGCCCCGCCTCAGGAAGCTGGGAACCCTCTGGATCGCTCTGGCTCTTCTAACCTTCGTGGTGTCGCTTGCAACCGCCGGTCCTCAGGACCGCACTGAGGCGAAGAAGGAACCGCAGGATCTGAAAAACGCCGAAGATCTTGCTTTTGTTTACGACGGAATGAAAAAAGCGCGCAAGGCTTTGACCTCCGCCATCGTTAAAGTGAAGAAGAAGCACTACACGATCGTGCAAAAAGAGATCAAGGTTCATGAAGTCGGCGATTACACCATCGCTTTCGATGGAATCTATAAATCGTATTTTGATGGGAGAGAGCCAGCTTGGGTGTCGACCTCAGAAGCAGAACGCAAAGCCGACCCGAGCAAGCAATTCAAAAGAGTCCTTGACTACCGCTCAAGGCTTTTCCAAAACCATGATCATTTCGCGATATACAAGGACAACCTGTCTACGGCAACGGTCGATGATCCTAGGGCTTTTGACTTGAAATCAATCGAAGGTTACTTTGACCCCAAGGCCGTTGGCCTTTACACGACCTCCAGTTTGAATGCTGGCAGGAGGCTTCCCGATTTTGACCGGATCGCTTTTGGAAACGCCAAGGATCTTAAGTCAATCACCAAGACGAATGACGGAATCTGGAAACTCACTCATGAGGTGCCTCTCGCAAACTCTACGTCTTCCATCCGGGTCATCTATGATGTCCACGTCAACGAAGGGTTCAGCACCCGGCTCATTGAGATCTTTAGCCCGGGGAAGAATCAAACCTGGGTGCCGATGGAGCGAGCCAAAACCACCTGGTCCAAGATCAATGGCCAGTGGGTTCCCGTCGAGTCGGACATTCAATCGGAGGCTGGTGCACGCGGCATCAATCTGACCTTGAACTGGAGTTCGGTGAACCAGCCGATTCCAGAAACCCAGTTCTCGCTCGATGCGCTCGAGATTCCTGATGATGTCGCACTCATGCGTATGTCCTTTGGCGAGCTGAGAATGATCCGACCGAACAAACCAAAGTGAATTTTGAGAAATCGTACCGGAGAGCCACGCCATGCCCCAACCTCCAGAAGGCGACGCCAACGACCTCGTTCCCGTTTTCATCCCCGCCCTGGGTTTGATTCTTGCGCAAGCGGAAAAGTTGAAAGGCAGCCGACTGACCGAGGAGGAAGTCCTCGCCGTTCGAGACAAAGCGGTATGCATCATGATGCCGCCAGATCGCGCGAGGGAATTTGCCGCGACCCGCCCTCGCGATGTCCATCCGGATAGCTGCTGGCCCGACTGGAACCGATTGCGCATCCAATACACCGGCAACGGTTTCCTTCCCAAGATGGTTCTGTGCTTGGTCGGAGACGACTCTTTCGAGCGCTCCTGCCGACCCTTGCTGGAAGGCCAAGAATTTGAAGCCGAATGGCGCGGACCGGATCGGCGCATGGTCGAGGCGTTTCAAGCGTGTGCCTGCCGGCGCGATCCCTCGCTTTCTCAAACCGATTTCATGATGATCGGCAAGCATTCGCATGTGCTCTATCTGGTGAGCAAGAATTTCACTGCGGACGATGCGCCCGGAGTCGCTTTCAAGTTGCTAGCGCTGGGAAGCCGCTTGCTTGAAGCCGGCGCCATTGCCATGAAGTGCGAATCGAGTGGCGTTGCGCACAGCCGCGAGCGCTGGCTCGAACTGGCAAAAGATGCACAGGGAGAAACCCCCTGGCTGGCGCTATGGCGCGCTTTCGTGCAATTGCCGATCAAAGCCGAAGACGACATATACAGTTGCGGCATGCACCTGCTTGGCCAGCCCGACCAGATTGTGTCGGCAGACCTGTTAACCAAGGCCGGGCACGAACCGGAGGAACTCGCGGGCCGCACCGTGGAACTCTTTGCCACCTTTGGCCTGTATCTGCTTGGCGAGTGCCTTCCCGGGCAGTTTACCTCGGGCCATACCTTCTCCTGCGATGCGCAATCGCCTCGATTTCGAGTCCTATGGGAAGAGTGTACGGGCTACGACGAAGACGATTTCTTCTTCAATCCGTTTGGGCGCTGGCGCTTTACTGAGGCTTGAGAACAGCCGTCTTCCTGAGGGGGAGTCCTCTGCTCGCCGGCACATTGCAAGACACCGGGACACTCCCAGCAGGGCAACGCCAGGAAGAAAAATTTGTCGCCGATCTGCTGTTCTCAAAAAACAGCGGTCGCTACCGAAAGAGCCCAAGGGGGTATGGCCCCGTGGACGACAAACTCTCCACGACGACAACCGGCTCGGTTTCCGAGTTTGCCTTCGCATCCGTCTTGGTCAGCTTGGAATCACGGGCAACAGAAGGTGTTGACGGTTTCTCACGAGAGATTTTTGACGGTGCCAATGGGCGAAATTCTAGTGTCCCCTTAACGATTATGGAAATGGGCGTTCCGGCATCAGGCCGCAGCCTGCCATAATTCACCGCCCTCGGTATCGCCCTTCGCGCTTCGATGCACTTGCTGCAATCCAGGCGCAATTCCTTTCCGGCCGCATAGACACTCGCACTGGAAAACTTCGGCGCTTCATCGTTTGGTCCTTCACTGAGGACCACATTGATCAGGGAACCCTCAATCGTGACGGCAATCTTTCCCGGATCGCCCCTACTCGGCACTGTTTGGTCATCGCCCTGCACCGAGGAAATTCCCAAGATCACGATTCCGGCAATCAACAAGGGACACGCACGGCTCATGCGAAGACTCCGAACGAAAAGTGCGAGGCCCGCTCGAGGGCGCCCGTCAGATGAATTTCAAAGCCGACCTACTTTTGTTAGGAAACTGCCACCGCTACGGAATGTAGCCCGCGGGAAGGAATGTTGGCGCCAGGATCAACAGGCTCTCCACCACAACGACTGGCTCTGTTTCCGGCTTTGCCTTCGTGTCTGTCGCCATCGGTATTGAGGTACTGTTTGCAGAGGTTTTTGATGATTTTTCTGGAGAGATTTTCGACATTGCCTCTGATGTCGCTTTCGACGCCGCCTCTGAAGTCGATTTCGATGGCGCCTCTGATGCCGATTTCGACGCCGTCTCGGTTGCACGCGTCACCGGGCGAAACTCCAAGGTCCCCTTTACCACCACGGAAAAGTGCGGGCGGGAAGTGGAGCCGATTTTCCCAAAATCATAAGCCCTCAAGATCGCTCTTCGCGCTTCAATGCATTTGCTACAATCCATGCGCAATACCTTGCCGCTGGCATACACACTCGCGTTGGAAACCTTGAATGATTCATCGCCAGGTCCCATACTGAGGCTCACCTTGACCAGGTAACCCTCAATCGTGACCGCAATCTTTCCGGATTCGCTCGAGGTTTGGGCCATGGGACCATCGCCCTGCACTGACGAGACTGCCAGAATCAGCATCCCTGCCATCAGAAAAAAACGGGCACGGTTCATACTTAGAATCTCCCATGCAACGGTTGATCGACGAATCGAACTGGAACCACCCAAAAACGATGAATCTTGACGCCTAGCGATCACACAGAGAGTCATGGGAGCCATCGCAGTAGACGAATCAAAAGAAATCGCCCCCGATCATGGCACGTCGCGGCGAAACTGAAAACGCCCGGACATAATCGACAGAGACTCCACTCGCACGACCAGCCATGTGTCCTCTGGAGGATTCTTGATCACCAGCTTTGCCTTATCGGTGAAATCGTTCCACAATGGCACCGATGTATCCTTCGGACCCTTCTTGAACGCGTGCGTCACCGGCGGAAAATCCATGGTTCCCGTAACGATCATGCGAGTCGGCGGCCTTGAGGTGGAACCGATTCGCCGTACGTGATCGAGGAGTGTCTTGCGGGCTTCCAGACTATTGTGGCAATCCAACAACAACAGTTGGCCGGCAACGTTGACAGTACCCCCAACTCTCTGCGTCGCTGGGTTCGCCGATAAAGACTCGAAGGAAATAGCGCCCTTGATGCCGGACACCTCCACCGAGACCTTTTCGGACACCAAGGGCGTGTCTTGAACCTTGAGGGATTGCACCAAAATGACTGGTTCCGTTTCTTCGATCGCCGGCATCAGGTGGGGTGCCGGATGGGATAACCTTTCTGGAGAAGGCTTGGGCGGCGATTCGAAAGCGCGCTTGACTGGACGAAATTCCATTGTCCCTTTCACGACCAGGTGTTTTCGTTTTCTTGAGGGCGATACGGGCAAGACGCTTTCGGCAATCAGCGCTTTGCGCGCTTCAAGCGAGTTGCTGCAATCCAAGCACAACTCCTTGTTACGCACGTGCACGCTCGCCCAGACTTGCTTGGGGGTTTCTCCTGGCAAAAGGGGGTACTGAACGTCACCCAATTCCCCGGCGATCTCGACCGTGATTTTCCCCGATTCGTCCGACGTCGAAACGGGAGAGTTTTGGCTCTGCGCTCGGGACGCCGTCAGGATCAATATCCCCGCAATGATGAGATGGGATGGACGGAACATGACGATTCTCCCCCATTGTCCGGGATTGACCGGTTGGTCCCATTTCATGTTGACGCAAAGACCGAGAAAAGGAAACCCCAGAACCGCCTTATTACAGACGGCGTGCAATCATCAATAAATTACCCCTCTTTCTGCACAAGTCTGCTTCTGGATTCATTGACCGCAATGAAATCGACACTAGCAGCGGTAGGAAACCTGAGAAATGAGGCGCTCAGGCAGCCCGCAAATTGGCAAGGCCCTCATGACACTCTCTTTGCATTGCACCGTTTGCAAATGGCGTTATCCTTCTAAATTAACCTCATCTGTTTTGCGCCTTTCTCTTTCTGCCCAACCATGACCGCTCCCGCATGGCCCGAAACCGAAACTCAAACCAATAAGCCGGACCCCATCGGTGACACGATCCGCAGCGTGCTAACTCTCTTGATTGGTCTGATCGCGTGCTTTTGCGGGTGGATCGGCGGGATCCACCAGACCAGTGCCGCACTAACCTTCTTCTTGATATTCGGTTTCATCGCCCTGGCGGGTGCGATTCTATTGCTCATCGTATTGGTGCAAGATCATCGCCCGCGACTCCTTCGCCATGCGACCGCAGAAGTGCTCAGCGACGTCCCAAAGGATCCTGTCCCTGAGCAACACCTGCACGAGGCACTTCGCCATGAATGGGTTGAGGAAAATGCCGGCGGGATGCTTCGCCCCCTGGCCGGAGTGCAAAAAGCATGGGAAATTCGCCATTTGTGTTTCTTGACGGGGTTTTGGCTGCTCCTCTCTACAGTCTTCAGCGTGGGCCTGCTGAACGAACCTGCCGTTCCCTGGCCGATCTCACTCGTTGCACCGGCACTCGTCGTCGGCGCCATCATGATCATCATGCACGATGTCACCGCGGCGATGATCAAGTTCACTTGGGATGATCTGATCACCCTAACCATTCCAAGAAATCGTGGGCCGCTCTTGCTCGATTTTTCCGTGCGCGTTTCCAAGTCCGATCTGTCTCGATACCGATCCAAACGCCTGCAGATTCGGATTCCGCGCGAGCAGGTCATCGCCATTCAAATCTGTGCCTATTTCTATCAATCATTTGAAGACAGCTCACGCGGCGTACAAGGATTGCTCGTCTGTAAAGAACCTGACAACGAAGGTTACCAACGTCATCCTCTGCTAACCTGCACCCAGATCGAGAAATCGGCGTTTCTGTTAGCCAAAATCGCCTCCCATTTGCAGGTCCCCTTACTTTTCCATGCAGTTGAAGCAAGATTTCTGGAAGAAGAGAAACGAGCCCGAGCACGTTTCCAATCAAGGACGCCTCATCCTGCCTCACTCACTCCGCGCTCCTTCTGACCCAATCCCTTGGCACCCAGACCGTCTTGCAACTCTACGAGCAAAACCCTCGCATCGCCGCGGAAACCGGCAACACCATCGAAGCGCGGCGCAAGGCGATGTCACAGGCGAAAAGGCCAAAGAGCTGAAAGTTTTTTTTTGTTTTTTTCTATCTTGTGTGCTTGCTTGCGTGAATTCGTCCATTTCCTCGCTTACTGTTGAGTTTTCTGAGTTCGCAATCGAGATCGGATTTTTGGTCCGTTTCTCGCCGGCTCGACTCTCTCATTTTTCCGGCTGGGCTCTGTCGATAGAACGGCAGCTATTTCTACAATTTGGAAGAATCACTCAGAAACCGATGACCTGTTTCATGCCGGACCGCGGTTTTCCGGCTGCGGTCGGCCGCTGACTGGACAGGACCAAGCATTCACCAAGCCTCCAGGATGGGAACGGACCATGCAGGCGGATTTTTCGAGGAATCTCGGGCTACTCAGCACTGAACACCAAGACGCCCTGAGAACCTCCAAGGTGGCCGTTTGTGGTGTTGGAGGAATGGGGGGAATTGCGGTGGAAGCCCTCTGCCGCATGGGCGTGGGAACGATCACGATCGCCGACCACGATGTTTACGAGACATCCAACATCAATCGCCAACTTCAATGCCTCCAATCCAATATGGGAAAAAAGAAAACAGAGGTCATTGCGCAACGACTTTGGGACATCAATCCCGGAGTGAAAGTGGAGACCTTTGAAGCGGTGAAGCTCAATCCGCGCCGCAGATTGTAGCGAACGCAGACATCGTGATTAATGGAATGGACTGCATCCGAAGCTCGCTGATTCTGGAACGCGAAGCTCGGCGTTTAAGGATCACCATCGTCGACGCCTGGATCACCCCTTTTGCTTCCGTGTTCGTCATGACCCCTGACTCGCCCCACTGGGAAGAGTTCCTCGACTTTCCTACCCGCGGACGCGCGGTCGAGGAGATCTCCAACGAAGATGTGAACGAGTGCATTCGCCGCGAGATCCAATTCACCCTCAGCCAATTCCACAGCGAGACCTATGTCGAAGCTCAACTCGTTGAAGATGTTCTTCTCGGCCGTAGGCCTCGCCCGAGCCTTGTCCCCGTGGTCTGGCTCTCGGGAGTCATGATGGCGAACGAAGCGATCAAGGTTCTGACCGGGCAAGGGACATTGGCTTCGCACTGGTGCGTTTTCTACGACCAGTATGAGCACCGGATTTCCTACTTCACCCCCACCGGAGAATTGCGATGAACCCGATCGCCATTTCAACGATGGAGGCTGAGTTTCTTGCGAACGGATCCCAGGTTAATTTGTCCTGTATTTGGTTCCCAGCGCATACTTTGACTCCTGCCGAGTGCGACTCCTTCACCGAACAAGTCGGAGCCATCAGCCGGCGTCGCAGGCAACCCCTGAACTATGGCTTTTTCAAGCCATGTAATCAAGGACATTGGCAGCGGGAGTTTCTCAAGACGAGCATGTGGTGCATTGTTTCGGATGAAATGGGCCCCTATGGTTTCGCTTACCATGTTGACCTCGGAATGTGGGAAGGGAGAAAGGTGATTCATGCCGGTCTCGTGGCCACGTCAAAGCCTATGGGTTTGGAGAAAATCCACGCAATTTCTTTTGCGCTCAGTCTTGGGAATTTAATCAATTTTTGACCTTATTTTTGCACCAATATCAGCCACTTGCCTGCCACGGCTGGTTTATTTGCGCACATGGTGCAAGAATTCTTCCCTTCTACTAAGGAGACAAATTCTGGTGCGCAATATCTGCCAATTCTCAGAATACTTCGAGATCGGTACGTGTCCGTCGTTCTTGAACTCGATCCCCATTCGGTTTGCGAGAAAACGTACCGCCTCTTAGGGTCGCTTGACCGCTCTGATCCTGGAATTGAGACCGACTGGCGAGTGGTCCGCCGGCAAGCCAACACAGCAGATCGTGACTGGTTCCGCAAACATATGCAGATTCGTGAAGTGGAATTTGGAAGACATCCGATTCGCGACGACATGCTTCAAGTTGGCAAAGTCGACTACCGCACTCTGGCGGCGCCGATCGGCTCGGCTGCGCAAGCGCTTCGAATCCGCGCTGTACGGCCCGGACCTTTCGCTCCCAATACAATGCCCATTATTCGCTAAACGGCTCAGCCTGGGGATCGCCGATCATGTACGAAGCGGTCAGAAAGGCCACGGAACTTTACGCCGCAGGCGAAATCAACTGGCCAGCACCGGCAATATTGGCTCTGGAAAACAAATATCAAGGCAGTGGACTTGAATGGGTCATTCTTTGTGCCTGGATTTTCCTGGAGCGAAATCAAGTAGAAAACCAAATCCGATTGATCGGGTGGATCTATGAGCTAGACGTCGCCTTCGACCATGGCCGATCCTCGGGGCTCAAGCAGAAGAGCGAGGAGATCTGGTTCACCCCCAATCGGTCTTTATTGCAGACCAGTGTTTGCCACATGTACGAAGCTCTGTTCCAACTTCTTGAGAGGAACATCGTCAAGTATCAAACGTCACTCATTCGGGCAATCCGTTCGATGGTGCACGATCCCGATGTCACCTCAACAGGTTTTTCCCTCATCGAGGAAGCGTTTCTCCGGTTGCATCCCAGCGAGGACACGACGGCCTGACCATGGGAGGAGCGTGTTGCTAGAGCCCGAATGCGCTAATGAACGCCTTCCCTCGGTGATCGACTTGACTCTTACCGAACTGGATTTTGGCTCCGTTCCGCCGGGTGCCGCAAACGAATCGAATTCGATGCCCGCGCTTCATCCACATTACTGCCTCCTACATGTTCTCGATAAACTTGAAGAGTTTTCCGGCCAAGGCGCAGAGTTGATCGAAGTAGGCCTGAAAAGCTGGATTCCGACGAGCAGATACCTGGCGGTACAAGTCCTTAAGCAGTGGACTCGCGAAATGTGGATCGAAAACCTTACAAAAACTCTGAAAGCATCAATCAAATGCGAGTCCAATCAGAAATTGCGCGAGCATATGGAGTGACTGGCAACGGGAGCAGAATACTCCTCTCCTTTTTCACTTTTATCAGATCTAGTCAAGCCCGGAAGCGAGCCGTCGCCGTGCTCTGCCTGATCGATTCGCCGCCCGGTTTTCTCTCTGCTCTCTTCTCCGCACATCCGCGTCTCCGCGTGGAAAACGCCTTTGCTTTCCTGCCTTTGCTTTCCTCTTGAGCGCGCCCAGGCCACTACCCCTCCTTCAGCTCCGCCAACATCTTGTCGAGATCGACAAGATTCACCGGCTTGACCAGGTGGCCGTCGCAGCCGGCTTCGCGGGAGCGCTCGCGGTCGTGCGACTGACCCCAGCCGGTCAATGCGATGATCTTGATATCCCGACCCCAGGATTCGGTGCGGATACGGCGCGTGGCGTCGAGGCCGTTGATGCGCGGCATGCCGACATCCATCAGGATGACCTCGGGCCGAAACTGCTCGGCCAGTTCGACCGCTTCGGCGCCATCGTACGCGGTGCGCACTTCTTCTCCCAGAAAGCGCAACGCCATGGCCAGGCTGTCGGCTCCGTCGCGATTGTCGTCGACCACGAGAAACCGCCGCGATGGCCCCCTTGCTCCTTCCTGATGCGGTTGCGTGGGTGATGTCGGGCCGGCAAGCACGGGCAAGGTGACGGTGAACATACTCCCCTTCCCTTCGCCATCGCTGGTGGCCGCCACCGTGCCGCCGTGCATTTCGACCAGGCCCTTGACGAGCGCCAGACCGATGCCCAGGCCGCCAGTCGAGCGTTCGATCGACCGGTCCACCTGGCTAAACATGTCAAAGATGTGTTCGAGCGATTCGGTCGGGATGCCAATGCCGGAATCGCGCACCGAAATCTCGACCTGCCCATCCTTGCGTTTTGCCGTGAGCCAGACCCGGCCGCCCGGCGGCGTGTACTTGGCGCTATTGGTCAGGAGATTACTAAAGACTTGCGCCATGCGCGTTAAATCGGCGTCGAGAAAGACCGGGTTGGCCGGCAGCGAGATCGTGAGTTCGTGGCCGGCGCCATCGATCAACGGGCGCGCCGTTTCCACGGCACTGGCGACCACATCGGCCAGGGGAACGCGGCCGCGGCGAAGCTCCATCTTGTTGCGGCTGATGCGCGAGACATCGAGCAGGTCATCAATCAGCCGCACCATGTGGCCAAGCTGCCGGTCCATCATCAGGCGCGCTTCGTTCAAAATCTGTTGATTGTTGCCGGCCAGGCGCATCACTTGCAGGCCGTTGCGAATGGGCGCCAGCGGGTTGCGCAGTTCATGCGCGAGCAGCGCGATGAAATCGTCTTTCTTGCGGTCAGCTTCGCGCAGTTCTTCTTCCATCGCCTGGCGATCGGTGATGTCGCGCGTCGTGCCGGCGACCGCTTCAACTTCGCCGTTGGCGCCAAAGACGGGGACGAAGATGTAATCGTAAACCCGCCGGCCGTTGGTCCCAGTAAACGGCACTTCGCCGCGGATCGGTTTTTTCGTGGCGACGACCTGCTCGATCTCTTCATCGTGCTTCGAGGCGTGCCAGGGCTCGTAGCCCAGTTCCAGGCAGGTTTTGCCGATCGCTTCGTCCCAGCTTTTGCCCCACATCTTGAGCAGGGCGTCGTTGGCATAGTAGAAGCTGTGGTCGAGTCCAAAGACGTAGACCAGGTCGGGCGTGTTGGAAAGCGCCGTTTCGTAAAGCCGCTTCATCCGGTCCGATTGCTCGGTCACGCGCGCCAGCGCTTCTTCGGCAGATTTGCGTTCGGTGATGTCGATCACGACACCCGGAAACCGCGTCGCCTTGCCCTCACTATCGAGTTCCACCTGACCGCGCGCGGTGATCCAGCGCCACGCCGAAGTGTCAGTTTCTTGGCCTTTGCCTAATGTTCCCGCACTTTTCTGGGTCGCCTCCGACGCCGCTGAGGCATGGATGCCGCGGATCTCTTCCACCCTCCTGACCCGGTAGTCGGCCTCGTACGCGCCGCCCTCGGCAAGGGCTCGATTGACAAGGGCCCCCACGCGCTCACGATCGTCGGGATGAATCGAACCCAGGAGGCCAGCAAGGGGGCCGCCCGACACGGCTTCTCGCGTCACTCCAAAAATATGAGCCAGGCTATTGTCGCCATAGAAGCGGTCCTGCTGAACATCCCAGGCCCAGGTGCCGATGGTGCCTGCTTCCAGCGCCGATTCCATGCGCGAGCGGATATCGCCAAGCTCCCGTGCCACGCGCGCTCGTTCCAGCGTCTCCCAGCACCGGCTAGCGACCGCGGTCACGAGACGGATTTCCGCTTCGGTCCAGCGACGCGGAGTTTTCTGGTGGACGGCCATCGCGGCAGTAAACTTTCCCCCCTTGAACAGGGGAACGCAAATCACCGAGCCAATGTTGGTGGCATGGAAGGCAGTCCGGTCGGCGGCCGTGATGCGCGCGTCGGTTTCAACGTCGTCGACGACGTAGGGCTCGTTCGCTTGCATCGCCGCGAGGTGGGGCAAACCGAAGGCGGATACCTCCCAGCGACCGGTGATGCTCGCCGCGTCCCCGCGCGTATAATCGCCCGTAATGACATAGACCAATTCATTCTCGACCTCCGCGTAGGCGCAGCGGTCGACTTCGAGGTGGTCGGCAAGCACGCGAGCCGAGGCCGCCATGATTTCCTTCGGCTCGGTCAGCGACTGGGTCATGCCGGTCAAATTCACGAGCATCCGGTTGAAGGCTTCACTTTCCCGCAACGCCAACTCAGAACGCTTGCGCGCCGTGACATCGGCCACGACCCCGAGCATGCGCACCGTGGTGCCGCTGGCGTCGTACACGCCGCGGCCGTGCGCGGAGATCCAGGTGCCGCTTTGGAGCAGATATTCAATGTTGTAATCGCAGCGTTCGGCCAGCGCACGGGCTGCTTCCCTCCTGGCCTTGTCGCGGTAGCTCGGATGAATGAGTTGGCGCAACCCTTCGCGGCGGTAGGTGCCGGCGCGAATGCCATAGATCTCGCCCGCGCGTTCGGAAATGGTCATGCTGTCGGTGGCCGGGTCCCAGTCCCAGGTACCCAGTTCCGCGGCAACCACGGCCAGGCCCAGGGTTTCGGCCAGCCGGCCCCGTTCCGCCTCGTCGCGCTTTTTCCCAGTGATGTCGCGGGCGATTTTCGAGGCGCCCACCACATCGCCTTCCGCATTGCGAATGGGGGAAACGGTCAGGGAGATATCGACAAATCTACCTTCCTTGGTCACGCGCACCGTTTCGAAATGCTCGATCCGCTCGCCGGCTCGCAATCTCTTAATAATCGCCTTCTCTTCGCCATGGCGCTCCGGGGGGATGATCAGCGTGATCGGCTGGCCGATCGCTTCGGCCGCGCTGTAGCCGAAGAGACGGCTGGCCCCTTCGTTCCAGGAGCGGATGATGCCATCAAGCGTCTTGCCGACGATGGCATCGTCGGACGATTCGACGATCGCGGCCAGGCGCGCGCGAATTTCCTCGGCCTGTTTGCGCTCGCTGACATCGCGAAAGACGAGCACGGCGCCGACCTGTTTGCCCTCTTCTCGGATGGGAGCGGCGCTATCGTCGATCGGCCGCTCGGTGCCGTCGAGGGAGATGAGCATGGTATGGTTGGCCAGGCCGACGATCGAATTGGAGCGCAGCGCGTGCAGAGCCGGGTTGTCGACTTGTTTGCGCGTGTGCTCATGAACGATGTGAAACGTTTCAGAAAGCGGCTTGCCGGCGGCGGCGTCCTGCGTCCAGCCGGTAAGACTTTCCGCCACCTTGTTCATGTAGCTGACACGGCCGTCGGCATCGGTGGCAATCACGGCATCGCCAATGCTCGAGAGGATGACGCGGTAGCGCTCCTGTTCCTTGCGGATGATGGCAAGCTGATCGCGCATCGCATACTGATGGCGGCGGGCGCGCAGCGCTACGCGGATCACGGTCAACAGCAAGCGCTCGTTGAGGGGCCGCTCGATCCGTGTCGCGGGAAGGACTTCCAACCGGTCCGAGGTCCCTGCTCCTTGATCAGCAAGCACGATCAGCGGGAAATCCGACCAGGAGGGCTGGCGCGTCAGCGCTTCCTTGAGGGCCGACGACGCCATCGCCTGTTCGGAGACGATAGCCATTTCCGCGCCGCGGTCTAATTGCAGGCAAAGGTCTTCCACATCGGTGCAAGCGACAACAATAAGACCGGCGCCGGCCAAAAACTGACGCAGCTTCCCTGCTTCCGTGGCATGGGGCAACAAGAGCAGGACGCGATCGTCGGCCATGAGTTCCTTCGCAGGCGGAGAGAGGGGGAGAGAAAGATCATGACAGCACTCTCCCGTCAGGATTGTTTTATTTATGAGAGGTTCGGCGAAACGAGTTTCTCCGATCTTAAACCAGGTTTTTTGGTCGATGAAGCCGCCGTCCGATGACGGGAGAAATGAGTTCCACACAGAGTCAAGCCATCGCCTTGGGGCGCATCAGGGGATTTTGCGGCCCCCCCCAAGACCCAAACCTCATGAGTATCACAATTTAGCGGGCCGTCTTTGTTTGGCGGTGACGATCGTCTCGAACCGCCTCAAATGGCGAAAACACCGCCTCAGGCAGTTTTCTCGACCCGGTGGGAACGCTCAAATCTCGGCAACCGAATCGATTTCCGCGCCAAATAGCAGGAAAGGCCTTATAACCCCGCGGCGGCCTGAATCAGAAAGCTACTCAATTTGGCAATGTCATCGGAAGCGGTGATGATTCGGAGCGATTGCATGCCGGCTAGCTGGGCAGCCAGGGTTTCGACGGGGTTTTCCGAGCAATACAAACACTCCGAACCGGGAATTTTCGCGGCCGAGACGGCTTTGGCGAAGATTTCTTTCTTCGGTTTCTCCACCCCCACCTCTGAGGAGAACAAAACCAAACCGGGCTCAAAAACCGTCAGATCAAAGTCGGCAGGCAACAGGTTGAGAATCGCAGTTCGATCCGCCAGGTTGCCCGTATTGGAAATGATCCCCAACCGGAATTCCTTGGATTTAAGAAAAGCAAGAGCCGCCTTCGCCCCTGGTTGCCAGGCGCGCCTGCCCCCAACGAGCGTGTCTCCGAGGTCGAAGAAGAGGACTTTGATGGTGGTGTTCATGGATGGTCCCTCGTAGGCCCTGAATCGGTCGTAATTTGATACTCAATCTTGGTACAGATATTCTAGCCATTGTTATTATTAATCATAAATATATCATATTTATTGCGTTAAATAATATTTATACATCGCAAACCAACACAAATCAATCTCATCAACCCAAACGATAGTTGGCTTGATGAGATTCTTGAAAGATGTTCAATCCGGTCAACGCCCTGTCGCCAACTATCTCGGTTCCAGGATGAAAAAGCCAACTGTGCCAATCGGCTGGGGAGATGGTACTCCGGGAAGATCTGCACTGGTTTGAATGATCGAACCGCGAACGATAAGGGGGTTTCCTGGCCCGGCAGGCCTCGAGGGATCGACAAGAGTGAACCAACCGTGCAATTCGTTGGTGAAGGCGGTTCCGGGGCCGAGCGGCATTGTTGCCTTGATATGCAATGTCGCAGGCGTTCCCGTTACTACTTCAATGGCAAGATTCAACGTAAGAGTCCTTGTCCCAGCGGCAAGGGTGAGAACTCCAGTTGTACCACCCGCGTTCACGGTCAGATCCCCGAGAGGCGACCAAGGAGTGAAAGTTGGGCTACCTGACGGAATTCGAATTGACCCCAAATTGGGAACAAAACTTTGATACTTCCATGACCCGGTGAATAGCGAAGGCGCTGGAGCGGACATCGGAGATCCTCCAAAAAAAGGCTCAAGTACATAATGAAATGACAACCCGGGGCGCAAAAATGAGGAATCAAAAAAAATAAAAATAAAAATACCTTATCGCTGCCCCATTGACGACCGCCAATGGGATTTCCCCTTCACTTGCGATGTAAGGCGAGGCCGAATGCTTCTTCACAACTGCCTTTTTGGGACAGATCTGATTGGAAATTCTGAAAACCACCTGCTGTTCCGAAAATCCTGATTCACTTGAATCACCTAGCAACCGATCGTTCATAGATTCAACCGGTTCCGTTGGAATTGTAGCTGGCTTAGATTCATTTCCAATGTCAGTCGTATTTGCCGCCTTGATATGCGGTGGCTTTCCCAGCCATCTCCTTCCACGACTCCCGATCCGAATCGTCGCCGTCAGGCAATTCATGCTGACAGGTCGCTAACTCCAGAGCGGCTTCCGCTGGCCGGTCCAAATCCAACAGGACCTTTGCCAGGGACAACCGAATACTCAGCGTCGCCAAACCATTGGCCGTCGCAATTCCAGCAGCACGACGGTAGAGCTCAACCCGCTCGTCCTCGTCATCAATGAAATCGGCCTCTGTTTCAAGTAACACCGGATGTTCGCCGTGCCGCTCCCTCAAGGCCGCCAGTAACTCAATGACTTCGACCAAATAAGATGCCCGGAGGACATCATCATCCGCCAGGCCGGCGTTGACCAAAGAAAGCAGCGTGTCGCGCACGGGCATCCATTCGGCTTTGGTGTACGGGAATGCTTCCACGGTAATGTGTCCTCTGCCGGAAGTTCTTGTGTACAAAAAAGACCCCGAGATGCCGTAAAACCGATTCGCCCATTTTAGTGGGTAATAGGGAGGCCCGCCGTATCGAGGACGGTTCAAAGACAACCGGCGAGGTCAGGATTCCGTCTTTGCAGCCGCCAACACAACCTTGCACCGAAAAGGAAAACCCCGCTTTGCGGCTTCGGCATGGATGTGCTCGACCAGCGCTTCGGCGTTCAAACGGCTCATCGAACCAACAATCCGGCTTCCTTTTTCGTGGACCACCATCATTTCGCGATAGGCATCGTAAACATTCATGCCAAAGCAGTGGACAAACATGCTAAGAACAAACTGCATTGGGGTTTTATGATCATTTTGAAATTCGATGGCGTAGGCCGAACCAGACACCGGCGCTTTCTCTTTCTCGACGGAAACCCAGTCCTTCACCGGATCGCGATCATCCCACACCGGGCACACCAGTTAAGCAAGGTCACCAGCGGTAAAAATAGAAACAGGACCACCGCCAAGGTGACGACGACCACCATCACGATCATGGTCAGATCCATCACGGCGTTTCGGTTCCCAATCTCCTAAGCATCGATCACCAGATTGGTGAGGGACCGAGCCTGGCAAGCCAGAATCAGGCCTTTTGCTTGTTCCGAAGAAGTTAACGCGTCTTCACTGTCCATGACAACCTTGCCCTCGAGCTTGCGTGTTTTGCACAGACCGCAGATTCCGCAGCGGCATTCATAAGGAAGAGTTCCCCGAACTTCTGCAAAGAGCGACTCTCGATCATCATTGAGTCAAGGGCAGCACGGGTTCGATCGGCATCTCAGGCACCGGCACAACCTCACATTGAAAGGGGAAATCACGCCTTGCGACTTCGGTTTGGATGTGCAGGAGCAGAGCTTCGGCATTCGTTCGGCTCATCGACCCGACAACCCGCCTGCCTTGCTGGTGGATCGCCGCAATTTCTTGATAAACCGTCTGAAGGTCCATGCCGAAACAGTTGCGAAAGACACTGATAACGAACGCCATTTTCGTCTGCTCGTCATTCAGAAACTCGATTGCAAAGGCTGTACCTGACATAAGCTCCTTATCTTCCTTGATGGGCTTCCAGACCGGCTCAGGTTCGGGATCCTCCCACCAGCCTCCGCGAATGTCATGCAGCTCGACGCCCAGCCCATGTAACCCCAAGGCCACTAGATAGCCTGCTACCGACACAACGAACGTCCAGCCGCTCAACCCTCCCGCCGACTTGACCAAGGCGCCCAGCCAGGTGTTGGGAACGTAGGTTTCGTGAACAAGGCCGACCAGGATGACGTAGCCCATGAGTAGATACAAAACATATCCGAATTTCGTGGGACGTACTGTCCAACGGTTCGAGTGGCTTGAGTCGTTAAAGGACCTGCTTAGAACTGCCACAAGCGGCAAATAGAGAAGCAGGACCACCACGATCAAGCCGATGGCCACCGACACAACCAGATGAAAATCCATCAAGGGGAGCCAGTCCAATGCGATCGATCCTGGTAGAGTTTGAGTATTTGGTATTTGGTATTTGGTATTTGGTATTTGGTATTCTTCCGTCTCAGCGATCAGGCACGAGTTTCCCTTCACTATCCACCAGGCCATGCGTCCGCTTTGCCGCCATTCTCCTGCGTGACCCGTTTGCCACCGCGATGACCGATCCGACTCTGGCGTCATTCCAACGCGCTCAAAATCGTTTCAAGTGTCAGGCCTCTGCATCACTGGGACGGCTTTACACTGAAAGGGAAAATCGCGCCTTGCGGATTCGGCTCGAATGTGTTCAACCAGCGCCTCGGCGTTTTTTTGGCTCATCGAACCCACGATGCGGCTGCCTTGCTCGTGGATCGCCATCGCTTCCTGATAAGCATCGTTGATTTTCATGCCGAAGCAGTTGACAAACATGCTGAGGACAAAGGCCATATGGGTTTTGTTGTCATTTTGAAACTCCACGGCATAGGCCGATTCTGGCCGCAACCCTTTGTCCTTCACGATGGGAGTCCAGTGGAGCACCGGATCGGGATCGTGAAACTGGGGTTCTGGAGGTACTTCCAAGCGCAATCCCAACCATTCGGGAACAACCATCAGCAGGCACACGAGCGCGATAAGAACGATCGCGAATACCACCTTTCCGCCAACGGCTTGGATCACGGTCGCAAGGGGGTTGGTAGGTGGAGCGATATCTTGGATCATTCCCAAAACTCCAATCGAAAAAATCGGCAAAGGGAGCAAAATGAGAACAATCCCGGCTTTCGTGAGTTGGTTTTTGTAGATATTGATACGGTTCTGGCGTTTCAGATACCAGTAAAGAAAAAGCTTCGAAGGCAAGTAAAGAACCAAAAATCCGACGACGAAAAACATCACTACAATCAGCACAGCATAATCAGCAAGTCGAATTCCGTAGAACACGGTAACTCCGAAGAGGATGGCGCCAGCAACGGTGGAAGGTCTGAACGGGACGAACTATTGGCTTTTCTTAACTTTCCCCGCTGAAAGGTCAATAAAGAACTCACGGCCCTGTGAAGAAGGAGAATCCTGCAAGGATGAGTCAGCAACTCAAAGTGGCGCGTAATACTAGATCCTGCGCCAGCTCACGGAAATCGCGACACGAACTCGTCAATTTTTTCGACAACTGCTGAGCGCC
The DNA here is from genome assembly GCA_965226945.1 of Gemmataceae bacterium. Classification (GTDB taxonomy): domain Bacteria; phylum Planctomycetota; class Planctomycetia; order Gemmatales; family Gemmataceae; genus SYLG01. The sequence goes on from OZ245717.1 coordinate 8,212,188, forward strand.
TGGCATCGGCATCAGATTCATCGATTCCGGGGAGGATCTCAAGGATCGCTGCCATCGCATCAAGCATGGCCGGGAATTCGCCCTCCGTTTCGGAGCTGAGAAACCGCGTGTGAAAAAACCAGCCGTAAACACCGCACGTCACAGTCCATGGTGCATTGCTGCAATTGCGCTCAAGGGTGATTCGAGCCCCTAATGCATGCTCCTCATCGCGAACAATGATTCCACCCTCGGAGCCAAGCCGGCCGACGGTCACTCCGTCGTCAAATGGTCTCCACATATTCCAACCTCTCGGTTATCAATCTGGGACCACTTTCGACTTAAAGACACACAGCAAGAAGGCTGGCCCAGGCGATACGAGCGATTTTGGAACCATCGTCATGACCAAGGCGCCTCCTCAGGAGTGGCCGGGGCGAGGGCTTGCTTTCCTAACGCACGCTGATCAAAGTTCGACTTCCCTTCCCTTTTCAAATCGCTCCGCGTTTGATTAGAAATCGATGTCAAGCGCCTTATCTGAACCAACGACAATGCCTCGTTTTGCCCAGAGCTGAACCACGTCGTCGATATCGGCGGTGAGCGGAGTTAGATTCAGCGGCGGACCGAGTGATAGGCCGCGGGTCTGATACTCAACGCGCGCCCCAATCGATCCGAATTCCAGAACACAACGCAAAAAATGCTCGGCACGGCGTATCGGGTTGCGCAGGACACAGTAATCTAAGCGAATTCCCTCGAATGGGCCGGCATGATGATGAACGGGCTGGCCCTCAACCAGCGGGTGGAGCCAAATGACGACATCATCCCCCTCATCCGTGAGAGAACGTACGCCAAAATCGTCGTCAACCTGCTGGAACTGCAAGTCGTCGAACCGCTCGAATGCCCATTTCCCAGTAGGCGGGAAATGCGGGTGGGTCGTACCTGTTATGAGAAATAGGTCACCGAAAGTCGGTAGCGGTTCTGTAAAGAGAATGTCCACAGTGACCCCACCGAACACCAATCGCTCAGGCAATGTTTCCTGCATCAGAAATCTCAGAGTTTCCATGACAGGCAATGCACCTTGAACCGCTAGCTGATTTTTGGCGTATCGACTTTTTTTCGTAGTAGTAGATAAACGAGTACGCTCACGAGAACCAACACCCCGGCACCAATCACCCAAAAAACCAAACTTCCCATCGACAAACCCTGATCTGCCTGAGATGGATCCGGAGTCGTCAGTCCAAACATCTTTTCCAGCGTGAAATCTTCAGCCGTTGGCACATAATCCTTGACTTCGACAAAATCGATTTCGAGCCGACGGACTCTCAAGCCGTCACGAAACTCGGCGAATTCGGTGTACTTCTTTGGGTATTTTTTGACTCCGTTTTCCGTGACGTAATCGATCTCCATGATGGCTTTTCTGGCAACGGTGGACCCCATCGCCTTGTGGAATTCGGTCGAAAAGCCGACCGTTGAGTAACCATCCTTCGGGTCCAGGTAAAAATCGCAGCGATAGTCGACGAAAGTTTTATGCAACTGCTGCGCCTTCAATCGACCGGAAACCTTGGCGACTTCCATGCCACGATACACCTCCTTGCTTACATCAAAAATCTCCGGGCAGACAGTGGAGTGACTGTGCCCAGGCGCAGAATTCAACCAGGTGAACATTTCGAAATTGAAGGACTGGGCACACGAAGGAATACGGACGATGTTCAGGTATCCGCACCAGTCATAATCGGAGAGATTTTGAGATTTCCACTTGAGATCCTTGATCGACCAACGGTTGAGACGATCGCGAGCAACGCCAAACACGGCATCTTGGGTCTTAAACCGATAAGTCCCTTCGACATCGCTATCTGTCGATTTTTCAAAGAACAATCGGGCCTGGGCCCCATCCGAAATGATCCTTACCCGATGGATCGCGTTCTTGGCGCTCGTTCTTCCCCCGTTATCACTGAACTCGTTGAAAACGGTGATGTTCGCCACGACCTCTTTATTGGTCGAATATCTCTTCAAGATTTTCGGGTAATTTAACTTGTATAATTCTTTAAATTCTTCAAGTCCAATATCTTGCCTGCCAAATATCGCGGACGAAATAAACACTAAGAAAAGGACAGAAATTAGTTTGGTTTTCATAGGTATTCTAACTCATGACATCGGTGGAGGCGATGGCAAGGTCGAAGCCGGGGAAACCGTCGAAGCCGATCGATCCGGCAAGGCGCACCCGCCATAGCGCATGGCGAGCCGGCCCCCCAGCCAGACGAGGGGAATGGCTTCGATGGCAAGCGACCATTTGTACCAGTCCGGTCCATAGCCTGGTGTTCCCAGAGCCCCAGCTAGTCCGGCAATGAGGCCGATGAGCGCGAGCACCCACACGGGCCTCATCGGGTGACAGGGGGCGAGTCTGCCTGCCACCCACCCTCCGAGTACCGTAAAAACGCTGCGGTAGCCCAAGGCCGCAAGCGCTTCGTTGGTCGAGAGCACATTCGCCCGGGCCATGAGGCCAGTGGCATGCAGAATCTCATCCGTAACAACGGCCGGCACGACCACGGTGAGAAGCCCCGCGAACACCGCGGCCAGGCGCCTTGAGGCATTCATCCAAAATGACATCGGATTTCCAGTGCGTTGCAAGAGATTGCCAGGAGTTGCAAAACGGTTGAGATGCCTTGCTCGTTGCGGCCCTTTCTTGAAAGAGGGCCCTTTTCTACCTTTCGACTTTGAACGACCCTTTCAAGACCACCGGATTTTTCAGCTTCTCTCTTGTGGAGCCGCCATGAACGCCGGGCAGCATGATCGTGGTGAATTCTGTAATGTCGGAAGGCACGGCGCCGATTTTGAAGTCGGTGATGGTTCGCACCCCCTCGATGAGCCTTCCCGTTTGCAAGCCATTGCTCTTGAGGACGCCGATAAGCGGAGCCTTGTGCTCCGTTCCCTCCGCCGTGATGAGCCGGATCCCCTGCGTGTTCAGAACCTTGTCTGGCTTCTTGGCCGTAAGGGCGAGTTTCATGTAACCGACATTACCATCCATCTTGATCGAAACGAATTCATATTCGACATCGTCCCGAGTCACTTTCGTCGAAGCAGGAGCCTTGGCTTGCGCACCCATCGGGGCCTTGAGTTCCTCCAGTTCCCTGGTCAGCGCCTGAACCTGTTTTTTGAGAAGCTCATTCTCCTCCTTTAAAAGCTTGAGCTGGATCGCTTTAAAGTCGGACGGAGGCGTAAACTTGTCTTTGGACTCGGTCTGTGCATTCGCTAGGCCGCAAGTGCCAAGCAGGATCGAAACGGCACAAAATCCCAGCAATATTCTCATAGGAACTCCAAGGTTAGAGGAATGAAATTTCGCCCTTGTAGGAAAACCGAGGTCCAGGCGCTCATTTTCCTTGTGTAGCCGAATCGTTCCCTCAATTGCCCAGCGGAATCGCCACGCCTTCGGCTCTCCGCAAGGCAGACATTTCCAGAACGCAGTCATCGCTTCAGGCAAATTTCGGCGATTGTCCTACGCGCCCCATGCATTTTACGGACATTGTTTCGCCAGTCGTTCCTACTGCCCAAGGCAGAGGAAGGGTGGCCATCGCTAGATCGCTCTGCCTCGCTCATCCGGGCACGAGATGTTCCTGCTTGCTTGGCAACCTCTTCAGCGCCCTCTGTGACTCGGTTATGCTTTTGGCTTGACCAATCCACGCTGCGACAGCCAGTCACCCAGCCTGTCGATCCAGCGGTTGATCGGTTGCCCTTTGGGGGCCATGCCGAAGCCGTGGCCGCCGGTTTCGTAGATGTGCAATTCGGCCGGGCGGCCGGCGTCGCGGTAGGCGGAGTAGAGACGGGCGCATCCGCCTTCCACGATGAGATCGTCGGCCGCGCAAAGCAGGAAAAGAGGTGGAGCCCCGGCAGGAACTTTCGGCGCGCCAAAATAGGGTGCATAGATCGATGCGGCAAAGTTGGGGCGACCGGCGGCGTCGGCTTCCATGGCAACCCCTTGGGTGACAATCCCACCCGCTGAAAAGCCCATGATGCCGATCTTGTCGGGTTTGACGCCCCATTCGGCGGCGCGTTCGCGCACGATCTTGACCGCCTGCTTACCATCTGCGATGGCGGCCGAACTTGCTTGCTCTAAATCGGCCGCGAGGCCCTTCCAGCCGTCGGGATTGCGTCGATCCTTGAAGGGCGCGGTGATCGCAAAGAAGGCCGCCATCTGCTTGCCGAAGGCATCCGTGGCGGCCGCGGTTTCCACCGTGCGGTACTTGAGCACGAAGGCCGCGACGCCTCGCTTTTGCAACCAGGCCGCAACCTCGGTTCCCTCGTTATCCCATGACAGAAAGCGAAACCCGCCCCCCGGGCAAACGATCATCGCGGCGCCGGTTGCAACGCCTTGATCCGGCAGAAAGGGGGTCAGCGTGGGCGTGACGACATTGCGCACCAGACGCTTCTTGTCGCCAGGATTTACAAATTCCAACTCCTGCTGCTTCCAGTTCTCCGAACCGGGTGCGACACCGGGCCAAATCGGGATGACCATCGAAGAAGGAGACGGCGAATCCTGAGCCATGGCGGAACCTTGCAAGGTGATGGCGATCGCGAGAAGAGAGCCGAAGCGAGAGATCGTTGTCGATGAACCTGGGCTGGCAGGCAGATGGTTCATGGAACCTCCATGATCGGTGGAGTGCTTTATCTGGGAGAAGAGACAAGCAATAGTTTACGGTTCAGGCGAGGAAATTCGCGGAACGGAATGAGGAGGAGGATTGCGGGTTGAGTTCAATGCGCGCTGTTTGGGTGAAAAAGAAAATCCATTTCCCACGCGGAGACGCGGAGGCGCGGGGAAAACAGAGACCAAAACGAGTGGATCACAGCAAGAAAACTGGGCGGCAAACAGGGTTCTCGCTGGTTTTCTCCTCCGCGCTCTCCGCGGCTCCGCGTGAAAATTCTTCCTTCCGTAGCACGGGTACAATCTGTCACCGGAAGATCAGGCAGATTGCGAAGTCCGGAAGAAGTGACGGATCTTGGCATCATCGCCCTGACCCAAGATTTCCGTGACAATTCCGTGGCGCCATGGCCCGAATCGCTGGCCATCTATCTCGGGTACCGGCCCACCCCCTTCCTTTTTTCTTGACAACAACTACAGCAAGTAGTACTACTAAGTTCAGTATAGGCACGTGTTCGTGGACACAGGATTCCGGCGCGTCGGACTCGCTCGAATCGGCGCGGGCACTTGTGAGGCGCGCGGTTTCGGCAAGGAAAAGAGCGATCGGACTGTAGAACGGAAGGAGAATTCCGATGCCGGAGCTGATCGAGACATTGCTTGCGGTGGCCGCCCTCACCGGTTCGGCCTGGTTGGCAATGGGACTGGGACTCTCCCGCCTCTTTCGACGACACCCTGCCCGCGCGCACGGCATTCTGGTCGCAGCATCGATCGGAACCCTTTTGACGCCGTTGCTGTATGCTGCCGTGCGGCAAACGAACGGGGGTTGGTTGCCAGCGACGAGGGAACCAATATTCATTCCTTCCGGCTCCCAGGCCGCCCGCGACAATCTACCTACCAGTCCGTCCTACTTGTTCCAGGAAGTGACACGGCCCCCTTCCTTGAATCTGCCTGCCGGCATCCCAAACGAAACGGGCTTTGCCGAATCGCCTGCGGATTTGCCGCACCGCCAATCACTCCCCGACCTCACCCATGCCGCCTCGCCCACCGACGAACATTCCGGGGCGGCATGGGTTGAGCCTCTGCCCTGGAAACCAGCGGTCGTGAGCGCATGGCTTCTTTTGTCGCTGATCATGCTCCTGCGGTTGCTTCGCGATTTCGTCGCGGGACATGCGCTGGTGATTGGCAGCCGGCCAGCCGCCAATGGCCTGGCGATTGAAACCTTAGCCAAATGGACGAAGAGGCTAAGAATCAGCTCCCACCCACGACTGGCCACCAGCAACCTCGTTTCGTCGCCTGTGATCTGGGCATGGAGCCGGAGGCCGTGCATTTTGATCCCTCGTAACCACGAGAACGAATTCACCATCGAAGCCATTTATCTGCACGAACTTGCGCACCTGTCTCGGCGCGATCACCTTTCGGCGCTGATCGCGGAATTCGTACTCTGTCTACTTCCCTGGCATCCGCTCGCCTGGTGGGCAAAACGCGCAATCAATGCCCGTGCCGAGGAAGCGTGCGACGACTGGGCCGTAACCAGCGGTTGCGATCCGGCCGATTATGCGCAAATGCTCGTCAATCTCGCGCCCAACTCGGCGAGCGCCCTCAGGCTGGCGGCGGCCGCGAAAGACTCACCGCTCAAAGGCCGCATTCAAAGGCTTCTCAGCGGCCGCTTTTCCACGCCAACATTGGGTCGTGGATGGGTAAGCGGCCTGGGTTGCTTTTCGCTCGCCATGGCTGCCGGGTTCGCTCTGGCCCAACCTCGAATCGTCAACACACAGACAGAAGCACACACTTCGAAGATCACGGGCACCGCCGAATCCGAAAGACCAGATAACCCAGGAAAGGACCAAAAGAACACGGAAGTCGCGGTCCTCGTCCTTTCTGAGGGCAAGCCGGCCGAAGGAGCCACGGTTTGGATGGAGGAATTGAACTACAAGTCAGTGGACCAACCTCTCATCAGAAGAATGGGGCCAGTGACGGTGCCAAAATCAGGTACGGTCCGGTTTTCGGTGAGTGCCGATGCATCGAACTGCCAGTTCCTCGCCAAAAACGAGGTAGGCCATCTGGGAATAGGATCCATTTTTTGGCATCCCGAGCAGAATCGGGCAAAAGAAACTCAAATCACCTTGGATTTGGAAAAAACCGATGAAGTTCATGGCCGGTTATTTTTTGATAATCAACCGCTTGCAGATGCGCAGTGCCAATTAGAGTCCATTGATAGTCCGGAGCCAGCAACATCCAATAATCGAATTCCTTTTAACATCAGTATAAGCGCACGCATTTTGGCTCCGGTTGGGCGCTCTCCCATTTCCGTCAAAACCGATCGCGAGGGGAGATTTTCCCTCGGCGGCATTCCGGAGAAAGGTGGCGCTCGCATCCGAGTCAGCAAAGAAGGCATGGGTTCAGGAATATTGGACATCTCTCATGTCGTTGACAAGACTGGCAAGCGGGAACCCGTGGAGTTTGCGCTGGACCTGGGCGGCACCCTGGAAATCTCCGTCGAAGGAGAAAGCAAACCGGTGATCGCTGGACCTGTTTTTACGCAGGCAATCGAGGTTCCAAGGACTTTCAATGGCCGGAAACTGGTGCGCATGGCCCCGGGAAAGTCGATCCACGCCCCCGATTTCTCCGTTCCCGGCGTGGGCGGTCACCCCAGCGGGACCTACCGCCTATCCCTCCCCTTCGACGCCGAACAAGGCTTCCACTTCGGGCCACCCCAAGACATCAAAATCGAGGCAGGAAAGGTAAGCAAAGTCACGCTCAAAAAAATCCCCTTGGCCGTTTGCTCGGGTCGAATCATCGACGCAAAAACCGGTAAGGGCATCCCGAGATTGAGATTTCTGCTCGTGGGAAAGGAGGCGTACCAGGGAAGGGCCTTGCCTCAAAGCCATCAGAGTTCCACCGAAAGTTATCCAGGAATCACCGACGCCGAAGGCCGTTATTCCCTCGCCTGTAAAGGAAATCATGACTACACGCTCGTATTTGGCGAGCGGTCGGAGAATCAAACCGACTACGAGTTCCCTTACTGGGATGGCGTCACGTACAAATGGCTGCCCGAGATGCCGCACGCCGTTGTCGCGGATGGAGCGAAAGCCAGCCTGCCCGATGCAGCATTGCTTCCCAGCCGGATCGTCTCGGGCATGGTCCAGGACGATTCGGGCAATGTCGTCGATGGCCCCTATCAAGTCTTCTGCGTGACGCGGAAGGTGAAGGAAAGGAAGCCGCCTCAGTTTGAGAACGGCCGATTCACCCTCTCGCGTTTGAATCCGACTGTGCCCTTGACGTTTTTCCTCCGCAAGGGGAACTCCGTAAATATCCCGTCGGCGATCCCTGTGGAAAAGCTCGATGCTCCTCTCTCCTGGACGATCAACGAAAAAAACCAGGTTCTGGCCAAGGGCAAAATCGTCGATGCAAAGGGAATGCCGATTGCCCGAGCAAAAGTCACCCTGGTCTGGATGCCCAACTATGATGCAGAATTGCGACGCAATCGAAGGTATGACGGCGACCTGAGCACCCCCATTGAAACGATCGAAACCGACAGCCAGGGTCGATTTTCCTTGGGTGGTTTGTGGCATCAGGAGAAGTATTTTTTGCGCGCCCAAGCCGCGGGATTTGAGCCAGAAAATTCCGATGGCAGCTACCTCGTGGGTCATTCGGCAGAAGTCGGCGAAACGATCGACTTTGGCGATTGCCGCCTGAATGAAGCTCTGTCAAAAAAGTGAAAGGCGTTCGCCAGGGATCGTTGAGCGCATGCAACTGCGATCCGTGCGCCCAGGCAACCGCGTTCATCTTGCCATTGGATCTATTGCCCTTTTTCGCTAGGCTGCCAGTGAAAAATAGCAAATTTGTCGCCGCTTCCATTCCGCTAAAAAATCTCCATCAGTTTCCCTTAAGAGGAGCCAAGCCATGACCAACATGCACCGTCGAAGTCGTGCTGTTCTGAAAGGCCCATTTTTTGTGCTGGTCGCTGCACTTGGCTTGTTTGCTTCGACGTTGACCGCCGCTTCAAACCCGGAAAATGGATCATTTGAAATCGAAGTCGTTGTGTTACAAGACGGCAAACCGGCCGAAACGGCCACGGTTTGGATGGAAGAGCGCTCCGGCAAAACGGATCATTGGAAGACCATCAGGACGGTAGGACCGTTGGTGACCCCCAAGTCAGGGTCGCTTCGATTTCCGTTGAATTCCGGCGCCGACAGCTATTCGGTGTTTGCCAAAAGCGATTCCGGAGAACTGGCGTTCGGCACCTGCCAGCCGAAAAGAAAGAAAACCCGGGAGACTCAAGAGGAGAAAAATCGCATCACCCTGACCTTGACCAAGACGAGCGAAGTCAAGGGCCAGCTATTTTTCGGCAATAAACCCGTCGCCGATGCAGCATGCCGACTCAACATCATTTGGAGCCGGATGGAGGTTGAAAGCACCGATTTTGAACAAATCATTGGGACCCAATTCTCCAAAGAAATCGCGGGCAACGCCATTGCCGTCAAAACGGACAGCGATGGTCGATTTGTTTTCACTGGAATTCCAGGGGGTACCGAAGCGGGCATTTTCGTCGAAAAAGAGGGACTTGGCAGAGGATTTTATGAGTTTTCAGCTTTCGGGGATCGCGAAATCGAAGGATGGTGTTTTTGCCAATTCCACGAAACAATTCACTGAAGCCTACCAAGGGGAAACCGATGCCGAAGGGAACTATTCGATTGTTTGCAGGGGAAATTGCGACTACACTCTCACCTTTATGTGGATGGAATCAAACCGACTATGAGTTCCCCCAATGGGACCTGGATCGCAAATCTTACATGCCGGCGGTGCCTCACCTCTTGATCGCGGACGGAGAGAAGGCACGATTTCCTGATGTCGCGTTAGCTCCCAGTCGCGTCGTCTTCGGGATCGTCAAGGACGATTCCGGCAAGTTGGTCGATGGTCCTTATCAGGTTCACTGCGTGACCCGGCATGCCCAAGCGACGAAGCCGACTCAGAGGGACAAAGGACAATTCACCTTGTCTCAACTGAAACCCGATGTGCCTTTGAAATTCTTCATTCGCAAGGGAAATGCGGTCAATATTGCGGAGGTTTTTCAGGTCAACGAACTCGAGGCTCCTCTTGCGTTTACCATTAGCGCAAAAAATCAAGTGTCGTGCACTGGCAGAGTCGTCGATAACAAGGGCAAGCCGGTCTCCAAGGCGAAAATCCTTCTGATGTGGTTTTCCGATTTGCAGACGGAAGTGCGTGCCGACGGCAGCTACCGGCATCAATTCGCCAAACCCCTTGAGACCCTGGAAACAGACAACCACGGCAAGTTTGCCGCAAGCGGGCTTTGGCCTCAGGAGCGGTTTTACGTTCGGGTCGTTGCCACGGGCTATCAAGAATGGGTTCCACCCGGAGGAGGCGTCGAGGGCCTGCAATCTGCGGCAAGCGGACAAACGATTGAATTCAGCAACATCGTTTTAACTCCCGAGAAACCGAAGGAACGGTCGCCGTTTGGACGATGAGCCTACCCCGGCGTTTGCCTGAATCGGTTTCCACCGAAGCCAGCTTCTTCTGGAGCACTGCTCCCCATACGACAGGCCATTGCATGCCTGGACCCAAATTGAAGGAATTCCCGTTTCGCAATCGCAACGCCAAAAACGATCGAGACGAGATTGGGCAAGGATCTTTTTTCCAGACAAAACCGCCAAGTATTGAAGATCATCAAGATCAGAGCCGCATTACTTTAACGCTGAAAAAAATACGTTCCGTCAAGGGGCAACTGTTTTTTGAAAATCAACCGCTCGAAAACGCGGAGTGTCAATTGAGCTCCCTTTCGAGCCGGATCGAAATTCGCAGCACCTATTTGGGTCAATACGACCAGGTTAGCCTGATCGATCGTTCCAAACGATTTCCGCGGACCGTCCAAACGGATAAGGTCTCCCTGTTCGCCTTGCAAAGGCCCGAAAAATGCCCACTCTGCTTCACGCAATCCCCGGCTTACTGAGCTTCACAACGTCGGCTGAAAAAGTCTTGCCGCGTTGCCAACAGATACCCCCCTTCACTGGTTATTCGGCTGGATTCCATGAGCAATCCCCTTCCTTGCCGATCGGGTTCAAGCCCTTGGAATGAGTCTTCTTCCTCCAGCGCTCTTGGGGAATGGAAACGTGATCATCCTAGTCGCAAGCCGCACCGGCATTTTCAGAATCGTCCTGGGGAGAATCCTTGCCGCGCTGGCCGTCGCCCTGCTCGCCGCTGGCGCGCTGACAAGCCAGACCAATCAATCCATCGATTTCGAAGTCTTGGTGCTGAGCGGTGCCAAGCCTGCCGCGGGCTCGATCGTCTGGGTGGAGGGATGGGAGAGCGGAAATGACCATCGCGACGCTTCCCAGGTCATGGGACCGCTCAAGACAAATGAATTGGGCCAGGCCCGATTTTCATTGAATTCCCCGGGCGGCTTCGAGATCTTTGCAAAATACGAGGAAGGAGAACTGGGGTTAGGAACCTGGCGCTTGCAGCCAAATGGAAAGTTCCAGGGCGTGAACCAGGTCACCTTGCATCTACAAAAGACGAAATCGGTCGAGGGGCAGGTTTTTTTTGAAGGCAAACCGCTTGCAGGCGTGCAGTGCCAATTGGATTCGATTAACAGTCCGACCCGGAACGATACGAAAAACCCAGCGTTGATCGATTATCGCTATGCGGGCATTTCTGCTTCGCTGAGGGGTCTTTCCCCATCGACCAAAACGGACGCCGAAGGGCGATTCTCCCTGGGCGGCGTCCCGGAAGAGGGCTGGGCGAGCATCCTCATCAACGCAAAAGGATTGGGCGTGGGGCACTGCTACCCAACCTCAAAATTTCCCATGAATGTCGAATTGCTTCCGGGAGGTTCCCTCGAACTCGCCATTGAAGGGGAGGCCAACGCGGTGACCATCAAGAAAATCGACATGCGGCTGACCACCGTTAAGGGTGATTTCCGATTTGGGCCTGAGGGGAGACCTTACGTCGACATGATTCCGGGAACGCCGATCGATCGCGGCGCGTTTACCGTTCCCGGTGTTGCCGGCTACGTCGCGGGTACTCGTTGGCTCTCCATTCCGCTCGATCCATCCCTGAGCTACCATTTTGGCTTCGACCAAAAAGTCGACATCCATCCAGGAAAGACGACCAAGGTGGTGCTCAAAAAGATCCCTGTTGGCGTTTGCTCTGGCCGCATTGTCGATGCCACGACAGGCAAGGGAATTCCTCATCTGAGCTTCGTTTTGAAGGGCGGCGAAAAGTGGAGAGGAGAGCGACACACCCGCGACTTCTACGAAAGATACTCCGGCAAGACCGACGCCGACGGCAACTACACCCTGCCCTGCAAAGGCAAACTCGTTTACACGCTCGACTTTGGCGAGCCATCGGACAACCACACCGACTATGAGCTACCTGACTGGGAGGAAGTCGTGAAACGATGGATCCCTTTCATTCCCCATGCGGCTGTCGCCGACGGAGAAAAGGTTCGGCTTCGCGATGTTTCTTTGGCCCCCAGCCGCTCAGTTAAAGGAATCGTACGCGATGTATCGGGGAATGTAGTCGACGGTCCTTACGAAGTGCGCTGCCCAACCAGGCCCGGTAGGCAGCAGAAACCGGCCCAGGTCAATCAAGGTCAGTTCACCTTGTCTCAGTTGACGCCCAAATTGCCCCTTAAATTCTTCGTCCGCAAGGGAAAGGCCGTCAATCTCCCCACGGTCATTCCTCTCAATCAGCTTGACAAGGCGCTCGAATTGACGATCAGCGAAAAAAATCAGGTGTCGTGTTCTGGCAGAATCGTCAATGCAAAAAGAGAACCGATTCCGGGGGCCAACGTGACGCTCAACTGGCTGACCGAACTGCAGCGCGAGGAGATCTTCTCGCAAGGGCCGCGCAAGTCGGTGAACCAGGACTTGGAATTCTTGAAAACGGACGAACAGGGGAGATTCACCATGGACGGTCTTTGGCCCGATGAGCAGTTTTTTGTGCGCGTGGAAGCGTTAGGTTACCATCTCGGAACGTCCCATGATGAAGGGCGTGTCGTTGGTCATTCAGCGAGGGCAGGCGGCAATATTGACTTCGGCGACATCGTTTTGAGGGAACGACAGAAGGACAAGTGACCGAGCGCGTGCCCGGCGCGATTCCTCTTTTTTCGACTCTTGAAAGAATGCAGGCACGGGGTTATTGGAGGCCCCCCCTACGGATTCTTCAGTCGAGCACGCTTTGCACCGCTTCGATTTGCAAATCCAGGTATTCTTTCTTCTTGATCCAGTCCTCCACGGAACCTGCTTTTTCGTAAGCGATCACGGCATTGCGATAGGCGGTGTTCCTTTCTCGAACCGCGAATTGCAAGGCTGAGTCGTCAGCGAAATAGAGCGCCAAACCCTCGGGCTCAAAGTAGATCCACCAGGGCGAATTGGCCCTTTGGACAATTCCCCGACGATCAGCCCCACGCCAAGAAAGACCGCCAGGCAGGCCACGCACGCGGTCACGAGTATCCAGGCCGCGAACTTGAGCCATGCGTTCAATCCGTTGAACATTCGCTCTCGCGCCAGGCACCGTAACGACTGGTTGAGGGAAGTACCTGCATCAAAAATGGATGTGATGGGAATCCAGACCGCGGGCTCGCCTTCCGGCATGATCATTGCGTCGAGCGAGATCTTGCCACTGAGAAAGGAATCGCGCACTTCCCGCGCTTCGGTTGGCCCTTCCACCGTGCCATCGACTAAGCGAATCGAGATCTTCATGGATGAATTCGCTGCTCGCGTCATTGGCCGAACAACCGTTCGACCATCATTCCAAGCACGGTCCTCATGCTCATGTGATGAGTTTCCACCCGAAAGGACTCGGCCGCTCATTCCAAAGTCGAATCCTTAAACTAAAGGACGAAGTGATGGAGTATGCGCCACCACTTGGGATCGTAACCGCCGAGCACTTTGTGCTTCATTCCTTGGGATCATTCCATTTTTGTCGAAGTTTGGTAATGCCATATTTTTCCTGGAGCCATCGATCCGCGTTTTTCTCAAAGATTTTCATTTCTTCATCCCAAGAGTTTCTTCTCTCCCCTTCCTTTTCTATTGGAAACGTATAACTTGATTCCCCCGTTTCCTTGCGCAGCCGGTCCAGGACTTTTCTTCTTTCCTCCTGGGATCGGGGAAACGGAGACCCAAAGAGCGCCATAGCCTGGCGCATGTCCGCCGCGCTTTGTTTCATGTCCGCCCGTTCAAACCATTCCACCATCTCGGGCGCGAACACTCCCGTGGAATTGGAGAAAAACTGGTCGTAGCCGCCGTTGCCAATGTCGTTCATTCCGTAATAAGTAGCGGCCAGGAGTTGAATGTCCCGAGGGATCTCGGACTGCGAAGGATCATACCCCGCATCGGTCCAACATTCGAAGGGGCTGATTTTCTGAATAATCAGCCATCGATGAAAGAAGGGGTAGATCTCGATCGGCATCGCTTCCAACTGGGCAATCAGCCGGTCTCGCTCGTCGGGAGACTTGGCCATTTGGATGCCGAGAACTAGTTTTAATTCCCCTTCAAAATATTTTTGCACCTCTACGGGAACATTTCTTTGCTGCTGCTGATAAAAAGCGATCAATATCAGCGCTAAGCCACCGATAACGATGACGTGCGACGGGATCGGTCTGTATTGGTTAGACATGGCTTGCTACCCGGTTTCCATAAGGGAAACTTAAACCGGCTCGGTAAAACCGTCAAGTTCGGCAAGGCAATCGGGCGCTTTGGATTTTGTAGACGGGAGGCAGGCGCATGATTGTTACGGGACTTTAAGGCGGCCAAACGAGAACGAGATGGGATAATCTGGGTGATTTTGAGGCGATTTTGGATCTTAGGGAGTGGTGAAATCCCTGATTCTTTTCTGCCTCGATTTGCAGAGTTTTTTATGTGCAATTTTCAAGAACGGTGGACTCACGCCCACCGTTCACCTGATTGGCGCGCGGAACGGAAGTGTTCAATCGAGCGCCACGAAAAAACAGATCGCAAGTCCTACCATGGCTGCTCTACTAGGGGGTCGAACGGCGGTTTGCGATTCGCGCCCGGTTTCTCTTGGATCCACACCCGCTGAAACTGCTCGTCGTATTCTTTTTGCAACGATTGGAGCAGTTCCGGCGCGATTTGCGGAAAGCGCGGCGCCTTGTGCTGAAACCATTTTTCTCGCCAGGCCTCGTCAAAATTCCAAGCCACGGCAAGCTTCTGGCCGCCAGGGATCGGGGTCACGAAAATGCGGTAGCGCTCGCCCCCAGTCAACTGCCCGCTGCCTTCATACCGCTTCGCAAGCGGCGACCAGGTCAGTTTCTCCTCTAGACCGAAATCGGAGGTAACCAGGATCTCCGTTTTCGAGTTTTCCACTTTGCGGATCGAATAGCCAAGCTCTGCCTTTGATTCATCGATCCATTTGCCCGAAAGGTCGGCTCCGGAGTCCTCAGTGGGAAGGCGGTCCGAAACGGGTTGCTTGCGCAAGCCATCGAGATCGATCAGATCGATCGTGGCGCGTCCAACCTGGTCAACCCCCTTCAGTGCGACCAGGTTGCCTTGAGGCAGGATGGCCCCGTGATTCCATTTCCCGCCTTTGCGGATGTCCGAAATACGATATTCCTCGCTCACTTTGCCGCTGGCAGCGTCCAAAATTCTTAGCGCCAAGCCAGCGCTCAAAATGATGATTCCCTTGCCATCGGACGTGACGCCAAGCACCTGAGCGCCGTTGGGTTCCAGCACGCCCCATATGGGGCCGCGATTCGCTCCAATCAGGCGGATCGTGGTCGACTGGTCCAATTCCGAACCATCTGAACGTTGACCATGGGCAATCGCCAGCAGTGCGCCGTCTTGAGAAAAGGCAATCGACAGGGGCATTTCCGGATTCTTGTTGGAAAGCGCCCTGACCCGGCTGGGGCTGTTTGGCTTGTCTTGGTTTTCCTCAAGTACACCGACTTCCCAAGAAAATGCAGAAGGCGAGGCCATCGAGGCTCCATCAAGGGATGGCCCCCCCACCCGGGTACCATCCTCCAGCTTCCAAAACATCGTGCCATGGCGGAGCTTCCCTCCTTCACTCCACTTCCCCAAAGTGGCCAATACCGGTGTTCGTTTTCCCGAAGCGTCTTGAATGCTAGAAATTGCCAACTGTTGAACCTGAACCGAGTCGTCCAATCGGCATAGGACGGTCCGATCTTTGAGATTCCAGATCATCACGCGCCCCGGCATCAAGTACTTCCGCGCCGTTCGGCCTTGCGAATCCGAACTGTTTGACTGTGGTATTTCCATCATGCTGCCAAGCACGGCTAAGGTGGCGCCATCGGGTGAGAACGCCAGGGAAGCGACCTCTTGCATGGCAAGCGTTGGCGTATTTTTCGTTTGCCCTTCCTTGCTTTCGGCAACCAAGGGTTTTGCCCCGGAAGCACCCGATGACGCCGGCTTTAGCGCCGTTTGGCTTGCCCCGTTGGAGCTTGTCGCAGCCGACCGCTTGTCCTCCAGGGTAAAAGCAAACCGGCCCGTCGCGGCATCGAATAGATACACCTGGCCAATCGAACTGCCAACCGCAATGGTCTTGCCATCTGGGGAAAATGCCAGCGCCGTCAGTTCAAAAGGAGTCGGCAACTTCTTTTGGGCCGCGCCGTTTTCTTTCTCGCTCTCAAAAGCCGTGACTTTCAATTTGACTTCCAGTTTCTTCGAATTCAGATCGAAGATGTCGACAAAAGGCTTGCCGGTCTCTTTCTCCCCCTTGAGTCGCAAGGCGACGGCGACGCGCCGGCCATCGGGCGAAATGGCCCATCGCTCGACTTGGTCGTCGAGCACCAATTGGCTTCTCGCTTGCAAGCGGCTGGTTTCGTTATTCTTTGAAGAACTTGTTTTGGGCTGAAATAGCTCCTCTTCCCACTTTGCCTTTTTCACATAATCGCGCAGATCGCCTAGCAAAGTTTCGGCAACGATTCCCTTGATTCGTTTGAAGTCGTGAAGTTCCCTGCCCTGGCCCGGTTCGATCGTCTTGGGAAGTTCCTGGGGCAGGCGGACATAGCACATCGACAAGCGGTCGCTACGTACGTCGTAGAGGCCGCGAATGGGGATCCTGGCGGGCCCCTCCATGGAAAACGAGCCCTTGTTTTTGTCGATATTGAAGCGCGAAGCCGACTGGCGTTCCCGACCCATATACATCCCATACCAGAGGGCGGGCTGAGTTCCCTGCGACTTACTCGGGTCAGCAAGCACGACCAGATAGGGCTGCTTATCCGGCGGCAATTCTTGCAGACTCTTGGGCAGGTCCACCTCCCAAACACCTTCCATCGGATCCGTAAGCTGTTGATCCCTGCGATCCTGGCCTCGGCTACGAGCGACAGCGTCGTCAGTTAGTTTTCTTGCAGGTCCCAGCAGACCGCCGGAGCGATCGGCGATTTCGTTTTCCCGGGTCAACACCAGGCGCAGGGTTTCCAAAACTTCCAAGCGGGCGATTTGGAGAGATTTCCATTCCTCCAATGGAAGGTTTTTCCTTTCGGCTTTTTCGGCTTCCATCAAGACGGCTAGCTGAGAAAGCAAGCGCTGTCGACCATCACTGCGTGGGAAAGAGAATTGTCCCTCGGCCATTCCCTTGGCCAGGATTCGATCGACCACTGCTTTATCGGCGAAAATAGGAAGGAGCAAACCTTTAAACGCATCTGTTTTGCCTGTGCTCTGGGTATCACTCTTCGGTGTAGGAGTTTCGATCTGATCCAGTTGATTCCAAACGTCGAGGTTTGACCGCGCCATCTGCATCGCATTATCGCGCAACCCTGCAACTTCGGCGGGAGACCCCTTGGCACCTTTTTTGATCCGATCTTGCCACTCTTTTTCCATCTGTTCGTTGGCGGTTTCCTTGAGCTCCCCAAGGAACTCAAGACAGTCATCGCGGTGTTTTCTTCGGCCTGCTTCCCCTTCACGCGGATCGGGAACAGCAAGCGATTGTGCCAATTTCCACGCGCGCTTCAGTGAACGAGGATCGTCCGTAGGACGACACTTGAGTGTGAGATCAGACCCATTGCCGAGATGAATTTCGAGGGTGAACGGCACGAACCAGCCGAGCGCTTTCGTAAACCCGTGAAATCCCGGCCAATCCGCACGCTTCAGTAGCGGCCAGAATCCGCCCGGTGCGCTGAATTGAGAATTCTCCACAGAACTCGTCGTGCTTCTGAAATCTGAACGGACCTCCTCCCGCCTGATTTCTCTTGCACCGCTCGCCGAAGAAACCTCGGCGTTCTCTTTGGTCAAAACCAAACGCAAGGTTTCAAGCACTTCCAACCGAGCCAAGAGGAGGGCCCGTCCTTCATTGGGCGGTAGGCCCACTCCATCCGGTCGCTTGACCTCCTTCAAGAAAACCAACAGGGAAATGACCCTTTGCCGTCCATCCTTGCGAGGGAACGCCGACTGGTTATCGACGACGCCCCGGGCAATTATCCGATCCACCGATTCGAGATTCACCCCAAACGGCTTCAAGAAGGCTCTCACCGCGTTCACCTTGACCGAGAGATTGGGGTCATTCCTCGGCGCCAAGGTTTCAATTCCAGATGACGAATTCCAAGCATCGAGATTTGACTTGGCACCATACTCGATAGGGAACAATTCCAAAAGGGCTTCCGGATCGATTACGTGCCTTGGATCGTTCAAGTCTTTCCCGGATTTATTCCTTCTTCCTTGTACCCATTCCCCCATTTCTTTCTCGTGCCTTGTGTGTTGAATCAATTCGTCAATCAGGGTCAGGCAATTTTCACGATACTTGCGAGGGCCCGCGTCTCCTAGCGCGGGGTCGATCCCCTCAAGAACGAGAGCGACACTTTTGGCTCGTTCCAGCCAGCGGTAGTCGTCATTCGGATTGCGATGAAAGGAGAACTGTCCATTGCCATGAACCGAGACGTCGATAGACAGATTCATCAACGCCATAAGTTCGCGAAGGAATTGGAATGCTTCATCGGCATTTACGCCCTTCAATTGCGGCCGGTAAACACCCTTCTCGGGTTGATTGGCGTTTCCCGCTGGTCTCTCAAGGGCAGCGGATCTCGGCAGCGACGCGGTTTTCCCCGCTTCTTCCATGTATTCGACAAGCTTGGAAATCTCCTTATGCAGTTGTTGCGAGCAGTAAAGCCACAGGCTGTTGGTTTCAGAGTCGACCCCGACCCGCAGGATCGCCTTTTCCACTGCCCCGACCTTAATACTTCGGGATTCCTTCGCGTCGCTTGATGCCAAGTGGTCGCGGGTGAAGTCCTTATATGCGGCTTGAATGGTATTCGCGGCGTGCTGCGCAAAAATATACCGCAACGGCCCTACAACGTAGGCCTTGGCCTCAACGCCTTGGATTGGACTCCCACGGTCGATAATTTGCAGAACCTCTAGGGCCTGCACAATCTTCTCGGCCGAGCCGGTCACCACAATCGTGTTGGTGCGGTCATCGACGCTTAAACTGAAAGGAATGCTCTTCGACGGGATCGGAAGTTCACTACCAGGATTGATCTGCGTTTGCTTCAGTGCAGTCGCCGAATTGAGCGTCTTAGGATCACTCAATAATTCCTTGAGAACGACCTCGACGGCGCGAGCTTTGACGTACTTGCATTCATATGTCAACCGATCCGCCTGAAACTTGCCGTCCTTGTTTTCAGCAGCCTTTACCAGCTTGTAAATTCGCTTTAGATTTCCGACTGTATCCGAAAGCATCAATTGATTGGACCGATCCAAAACGACGACTTCCCCGAATGGCCCCAACAGTTTTTTCACTTCGGGGGCCAACTCTTTGGCAACCAAAGTTTTCAACGGCATGATAACCTGAACTATCTCCGTGTCTCGGCGACTTTCCAGGTCGCTCACTTCAAGCCGGGAGCGCATGAGGCCGTCCTCTTTCTCATCTGCGGAAATCAGGGTGAAGGACCGCTCACGGCGAATGAGATAAAACTTCTGCATTTCATCGCTACTAAACAGGGCTTCATTGATAATGTCGATCACTTCCGGAATGGAGTAGAGTTGCCCGGGCTGGCCCAGAAACGTGAACGTGCCAGACGGCTTGAACGTTGTGATGACGGGCAAATCCGTGACGTTCGTCAGCCATTCAAAAACGTGTGGCCAGGGCTTGCGGTCGAAAGAGAGTGTCAGTTTCTTTGCGGCAAGCGGGCCGGTAGTGCCATGGACCGGCCCGGTCTTGGCCTGGATGGGTGAGGTCGTGGCCGCTGCGGGCGTGCGCAAGGATCGGTCAGGCTGGTTAAGCCCCCTGGCCCAAACTAGATCCCCAATCCTCGGAGTTTCCGGATTGATTCGCGATCCCTTGTCGGTCGTAAACGCTCCCTGAATTTTCTCCCCCACCAATCGGAGAGAGATGTCTCCAAATCTCTCTCCCTTTCCTTCGTTCCAGGTGCCATTGAAGCGACATTCAATGCGCGACCACCTGAGTGCAATCACCCCCGGTTCGCCTCCGTTCGTTTCGCTGTAGTTCCCCTCGTAGATCCCCGCACCCGTTTGCTTCAGTTGGACATTCCCCCACTCCGCGGCGCTCCAGTCCCCAGCAATGTCGGGCGGTTCGGTTTGCGCAAAGAGCATCCCCGCGAAACCAAGAAGGAACATTCCCAACATGATGAGCCCTCCCTTGCCACCAGCGAAAAACGCACTCCATCGCCCCCATCGCCGCGATTCGTTCACAGGCAAGGGAATCTCGTTCGGCTGCTGGACATGAGCCAGGTACTTCTCCAACAGCGTCGCCACCTCGGCGGCCGTTGCGTATCGCTCCTCGGCTTTCTTCGCCATCAGACGGCCAATGATCGCCGCCAGCCACACCGGGATATCCGGATTGATTTCCCGTATCGGCGTCGGCGTCTTGTCCGTTATCAACCTCAAGATCGCATAGGTGTTGTCCGCGCGAAATGGCGGTCGCCCCGTACACATGGCATAAAGCACCGAACCCAGTCCAAACAGATCGGATCGATGATCCACCGGCCCCCCGCTGGCCTGTTCAGGCGACATGTACTGGGGCGTTCCCGCAATGATGCCCGTCCGGGTGATGCTCGCATCGTCAACCGCCCGCGCCAAACCAAAATCGGTAAGCAAGGCCCGGTCGACCGTGCCATCCAGCAGGATATTCGAAGGCTTCACATCGCGATGTACCAGCCCCTGGGCATGCGCCGCGGCCAACCCCCGCGCCATCTGCATGCCAATGCGCAAGATCTCCTTGAGCTCCAAGGGCCCTCTATCCTGAATGCGCCTTTGCAGCGTGGTGCCGCGCGAATAGGGGGTCACCAGATAAGGCAGCCCCTGCCACTCCGCCACACTGTGAATCGGCATCACATGGTCGTCGATCACCGCGGCCGCGGCTTGAGCCTCCCGGGCAAATCGCTTGCGCGCCGCGCCCGCCGCCGCCAAATGGGGCAAAAGCATCTTGATCGCGACATAACGGTTAAGGGCCGGATCGAGCGCCTTAAAAACCACCCCCATCCCGCCTCTTCCAATGACCCCCACCACCTCGTAGGGCCCCACCCGCCCCATGCTGTTCGGATCGTCGGTCGGCCCCAACAGCTTGCCCACCGATGCGTGCGTGGCCTCATCGCGATGCCCATCCTCGCCATCGCTGGCGACCTCCCCATCAGGGTGGTAGGGCTCAAGCGGTTCGCGCAACACGGGCAACACCCGGTCGCGCCAATCCTCATCCATGGCCGAGGAATCGAGCAGGTCGCTGCAGCGCTCACAATCGCCGACATGATCCTCCACACGAGCCAGCTCAGGACCATGCAAATCTCCCAGAGTCAACCGGGATAGCAGCTCTTCGGTCAGGCACTCCGAACCGTGAACCATGGCGTTCATGAGGGATACTCCTGCAAGTCGGCGTTCATCGGATCTTCCAGATCCCAGTGATGGGACACTTCGAGGATCTTTTCTTTGAGTCGCGTAATGACCCGGTAACGGGTCACGTAAATGGAGCCAGCGGAGCGGCCCGTCACCCGCGCCACCTCGGGAATCGGGATCCCCTGAATGGCGGTTTGTTGAAAAATCGCCCAGGTCTCTTGGGAAAATTCCGTTTCGATCTGCGCGGCCGCCCAGTGAATCACCTCGCGGCGCGCTTCGGCAAGAAGTTCGCTTTGCGTTTCCCGTGGATCGGGCTGGCTATCCAGAAACTCCGCCACCGAGGTCGAACCGGTGGCCAGATCCCGCGGCCGACGCGTTAAACTCTTGGTGATTGCATTGCGCGCAATCGTGGTCAACCAGGCCCGAAAAGGCGGCTGGTCCTCGCTGGGCTGCCAGTTCTGAATCGATCGCGAGATCGACCAAAACACCTGCTGTATCACATCCTGCGCGTCGGCGTCCTGCAATCCGCGCTTGCGCGCCATGCGCAAAACGACCGGCTGATAGATCCCCAGAAACTCTTCCCAGGACGCCCCATCCCCCAGGTCGCGCACCCGGGCGATGAGCTGAGCATTCGTTTCAGGAAACTCTGGCATGATCTCTCCTATAGAGATTCATCCAGGAATTCCGGAATTCTTACATGGGAGATTTGGGGATTTTTCCCATGAGGCAAAACAAAGCGAGGCGAAGTGTTTTTTTCAACGCAGAGGCGCAAAGAACCCAAAGGCCGCAAAGGGGATTTTTGAGCCGTTCATTGCTATGGGTGCAGGGCACCGCGAGGGGTCATGACTTTTTTCAGCGCAGAGGCGCAAAGGACACAAAGATCGCAAAGGTACAAACGAGATATCTGGTCCGCGGCGGACTTCCTTGCAAGGGGGAAAACCGTCGTTGGTCTCACGCGCGGATGCGGCGGGCGCGGTGGAAACCAATCAAGGTGCCTGCCATGGCAGCGGACCATGTTTCGCAAATACCCCATGTAGTCGCCTTTGCGTCTTTGCGTGCTTTGCGCCTTTGCGTTAAATTCTTCGCCTCTTTCACCCTTTGGATCCTTGGCTCCTTTGCGCTGAATTCTTCATCAATTTGCCTCGCCTGCGTCCTGGCTTCCTCGGCGGCTTTGCGTGTAATGCTTATGGGTCGGATCTCAGGCCCGGAATGGATTCATCAGGAGACCGTCGATGGGACAGGATGTTAGCCCCTTTCAGATCATGCAGTTGGGCTTTGGGTGCTGGTCTTCCAAGACGCTATTGAGCGCCGTGGAACTTGGTTTGTTTACCGCGCTGGGCGGCGGGCCGCTATCCCTCGAGGAGATTCGCTCACGGCTGGGGCTGCATGAGCGCTCGGCGCGGGATTTTCTCGATGCCTTAGTTGCGCTGGGGATGCTTGAGCGGGAAAACGGCAAATATGCTAATACTCCGGCCACCGGCCGCTATCTGGATCGCGCCAAGCCGGGCTACATCGGCGGCATTCTCGAAATGATGAGCGTGCGGCTTTACCGCCACTGGGACGGCCTCACCGAAGGGCTCAAAACCGGCCTGCCGCAAAACGAATCCAAACATGGCGAAGATCTGTTCGGCGCACTCTACCGCGATCCCCAGGGCCTCGAGTCTTTCTTATCGGCAATGACGGGCATCACCCTGACCGTCGCGCAAGCGATGGCCGAAAAATTCCCCTGGTCCAAATACCAATCCTTCGCGGATGTCGGCGGCGCGCAGGGCGGCTTGTCGGTCGTGCTTGCCCAAAATCACCCCCACCTTCAAGGCATGGGCGCGGACCTTCCGGTCGTTGGCCCGATCTTCGAGAAGTATGTCGCCTCACATGCCTTGCAAAATCGCCTCAAATTTCAGCCGCTCGACTTTTTCAAGGAGTCGCTACCCAAAGCCGACGTCATCATCATGGGCCACATCCTCCACGACTGGGACCTGCCGACCAAAAAAATGCTCGTCGCCAAGGCCTACGACGCCCTGCCCCCTGGCGGCGCCTTCATCGTCTACGAATCGCTCATCGACGATGATCGGCGCACCAACGCCTTCGGCCTCATGATGAGCCTCAACATGCTCATCGAAACCCCCGGCGGCTTCGACTACACCGGCGCCGACGGCTCAGCCTGGATGCGCGAAGCAGGATTCAAGGACATCCGCGTGGAACACCTGGCCGGACCGGATTCGATGATTGTGGGGATCAAGTAAATCCATTAGGCGCAGTGAAACCGCCACTGTCTGTAAGAGCGGCGCCTTCACCCGAAGGCGCCGAATTAATAAGAGCTTTCACGCAAAGGCGCAAAGAAAGCTAAGGCAGCAAAGGACTTTTTTCATTCGCTGTTTTATGTTGGTTTTTTTTGGCGATATCACAATTCTTCCAAAATAAAAATTGCTTATCCAGATCGCTTTTACCTGGTCACAGATCCATTCTGTTAGCCTAAGCTGATTCTTCTCTCCCTCAAACCACTCGAATCAAGCTTTTGAAACAGCGTCATCCATCGGGAATTGGAGAGTTATTAGGGACCCATGCCCGATCTGACTTGCAACCGTGATTTTTGCGCCAAAGGTGTCGGCTAACCTTTTGGCGATCGATAAACCCAAGCCCAAGCCATCGATCCCCTGGCGGCGCGCCTCGGCAGAACGGAAAAAGGGCGTGAATAAGCTGACCTGGTCTTCTTGGGAGATTCCCGCACCGCGGTCCTGGATTGATAGCTCGATCGCATCTGCCGAGTGCTTCAGCCGAACGGTGATCGGCTGGCCTTGGGCACTGTATTTAGCGGCGTTGTCGAGCAGGATATTGACGAGTTCGGCAAGCAACACCGGTTGCGCGTGAATGATTGCTGGGGCAGAAAGTTCCGCTTCCAGTGAGACATCGGCATGGCGGGGATGATCGTTCCAGGTTTGCAGGTGGCGAGGCAGCCAATAGCGCAAGTCGATGGGCGCACGGTCAGCAATACTCGCTTCGGCGTTGGCGCGCGACAGGAATAAAAGCGATTCCACGATCTTGCGCAAGTGCTCCGCCCTTTCATGGACCGTCGTCAACACACGCTGGTATTCAGCAGCGGGGCGCTCGCGGCGTAGCGCGACTTCCATTTGGCCGAGCATGGTCGCAAGTGGTGTGCGCAATTGATGCGACGCGTCTCCCGTAAAGCGCTGCTGCCGTTCGAACGATTCTTGCAACCGGTCACAAAGATTGTTGAACGAACGATTCAAGGTCGCGAGTTCATCACCTGAAGAAAGCTCTGGCAACCGCCGGCCCAAATCGTCGATATTCATTTCTTGAATCGACTGCGCCATGCTGGTTAAGGGCGCCAGGGCTCGGCGGCAAACCTCACGACCCACCACGAGTGCCACAAGCCAGATTCCCGCGGACAATGCGCCTAACACCAGCGCCAAATTGCGCAGGCTTGCGCGCAAGGGCGCCAATGGCACGGCGGCCGTGATCGCGAGAGCCTGGTATTTATGTTCTCCCAATGGCGTGGCCGCGGGCTTTGGGGGTTCGGTCACGGGCACTGCCGAAGAACTCGGTTCAATCCATCGCTGTTTGATGTGCCAGCGCTCGCCTTGCCAGGTCAATCGCTTGGCCTCTTGCAACCGGGAGCGCAGCAGACTCGCGGCCTCGGTCAGCGAATCGTCCACCTCAGTCGAGCCCGACCGCTCAACGATGCGTCCCTCGGCCTCACTGATGAGCCAAAGCACCTGATTGCCAAGCATGGACGGTCCAAAACTCTTGTGGCGCTGGTCCGGCTCCCACTCGACGGCCTCGGGCCCGACCTCGACAGCAGCAACGAGCGTATTGAGCGCGGCATCCAACCGCTCTTCCGATTGCTTTTCCATATACGCCCGGGCGAGCAGGAACAACGTCACGGAAAAGCCCGCCAAGACTAATGCGAGCATCGCCAGAAAGAAAACCGATAGCCGCGTTGTGAGGGTCAAGCGATCACTCCGGTTCGTTGCCGAAGAGGTATCCTCGATTGCGCAAGGTGTGGATCAGCCTCGGCCCATGCGCCTCGAGCTTGCGGCGTAGCTCCATGATGTGCACTTCCAGCGTATTGGAAATGCCATCGTAGCGTTCGTCCCAGACCTGTTCGTAGATGCGCGTGCGTGTCAGCACCTTGCCGACATTGCGCAGGCAGTAGATGAGCAAGGCATTTTCCTTGGCGGTCAGATCCAGCCGATTGCCGGCCCGCTCGGCCCGCTGGGTTGCCAGGTCGATACGCACATCGTCGTGACTCAGGATGGTGTTGGCGGTGCGGTCTTGCTGACGCGTGAGCACGCGAATGCGCGCCAGCAACTCCTCAAAAGCAAACGGCTTGCAAAGATAGTCGTTGGCGCCGCTGTCAAGGCCCTTCACCCGGTCGGAAACGGCATCTCTGGCCGTCAAGAAGAGCACCGGCGTGGTTTGATCGGTCTGGCGGAAGCGGCGAAGCAAGGTCAAGCCGTCGGTCCCCGGCATCCACCAATCAAGGAGTATCAGATCCCAGGAACCCGACTTCAGTTGGTGCCAGCCCTCTTCGCCATCGGCGGCGCGTTCCACCGTGAATCCCTCTTCGCGAAGGCCGCGCACCAGGAAATCGGCAATCCCGTTTTCATCTTCAACAACCAGAATGCGAATTCCCATGTGCGTTCGCCAAAACCTCTTCTCACGGCGCCTCCTCTTGTTTTCCTAGGGAAGCTGATCGTTTCGCCACAATCGCAAATTCACAAAGGTGGGCCAATATGAACGAAAATCAGGCGCCGCGCGAGGGAACGCGGCACCCGACACGGAGCGGCCGATTACTGCTTCACTTCCTTGGTGATCTTGCCTTCCGGAGAAACGAGGACCTCTACTTTCTCTTTTTCGCTGACTTCCACGAGGAATTCGTAGTAGTCGAGCGATTCCTTCCCGCCCTTCACATGGATCACTTCTTCGATCCGTTTGATCGTGGACTTGGCATATTTTGCATCGAAGCGTTCGGCCACGGCCTTGGGCAGATCTTCCTTGGCGACTTCCTTTTCGATCGCCTGCAATTTGCCCTCGAGCGACACCGACACATCGATCGACTTGCCCTTGTTCTTCAAGGTGACTTCATAGACGGTCTTGCCATCCTCGGTTTCCTTGGAGGCGCTCACCATCTCGATTTTGGGAAAGCGTGTCTTGACGGCATCGCTCACCGCCTTGGGCAATTGGGAAATCTCGACCTTTTCCTCATCCGCGCGAACCCATCCGCCAACACCGACCGCCCCGCTCGCCATGATCAGGCTCAGGACCGCCGTGATGACCCCCTTCATCCCGTTGCTCTTCATTCGACATCTCCCTTTCGAAGTGGTGATTGCGATCGGCTGCCGCCGCGACCTTGCGGTTGGATCAACCGACCTTCATCCGCCTGCTCGATGCCCGAAGGCTCCCCTGAAAAAACCAAATGCATTCCGGTGCGAGATCGCGAGTGCATCGGATCTGGCAAAGGTTCTGTCTCGGGGCATCGGCACGAACTTCAGCCACTCTACCCAGGTCAGTTAAGGCCCAGATGAGGCCTGGATAAATTCTTTCTTATCTACGTTTCACAGGCGTTTTAGGTGACGCTGCTATGCTTCCTTCCGTGACCGGCAATGAGCGATTTGAGGTTCGTTCCAGGAGAGCATTTCCATGGTAGGCAGCCAAAATTTGATCGACCGAGTGGGACATCTTGTTCACAAACGATTTCTGGTGCTCCTCATCGGCGCTTATGGTTTCGCGGCGATTTGGCCCTGGCTTGGCACCCTGATCAAGGGAATCATTCTGTCGCACTTCTCGCTTGCAGGCGAGACTGTCAGCGTCAGCATCCCGATGCTCCTGCTCGCCTGCTTGCTCTTCAACGCCGGCCTGGGCGCCGATGCCCGTCAACTGGCCGAGATCGCTCGCAACCCTTTCCTCGTGCTCACCGGGCTGGCGCTCAACCTTCTTGTGCCCGTCGTTTTTCTCTTGCTCGCCTATCCCCTGCTCTGGTTTTGGCACGATCCTGAAGAAACTCAAAACCTACTTTTGGGGCTGGCCATCGTCGCGGCGATGCCGATCGCCGGCAGCTCCACGGCCTGGGCGCAAAACGCCAACGGCAATGTCGCCTTGAGCCTGGGCCTTGTGATTCTCTCGACTCTCTTCAGCCCATTGACGACTCCGCTGGTA
This sequence comes from Gemmataceae bacterium, assembly GCA_965226945.1. Classification (GTDB taxonomy): domain Bacteria; phylum Planctomycetota; class Planctomycetia; order Gemmatales; family Gemmataceae; genus SYLG01. The sequence continues at coordinate 8,239,743 of OZ245717.1, forward strand.
CTCGGCGTCTGCCGGTCGATGGCAAGCGGAGCCTATGCCGAGGTCCTCGATCGCTTAAGCGGCCAGGGAACCGGAACCTTCTTGCTGGCATGCGTGGTGATTCCGTCGCTTGCCGGACTGGCCTTAAGGCAAATGGTTGGCGGCGCCCTCATCAGGGAAATCAAGCCCGCACTCAAGGTCTTCAATTCCCTTGTGCTCCTATTCCTTTGCTACATCAATGCGTCGACCGCGCTGCCGCAGATGATCGCCAAGCCCGACTGGGATTTCATCGCGATGATCGGCACCGTTGTCACCGCGCTTTGCGTATCGACATTCACGGCCGGTTGGCTGCTGGCCCGGTCCTTGAAAGTTGAATCCGGTCAGCAAATGTCGCTGATGTTCGGCCTGGGAATGAACAACAACGGCACCGGCATGGTCCTGGCATGTGCCTCTCTATCCGCGATTCCGGCCGCTGTGCTCCCGGTGCTCGCTTACAACCTGATGCAACATCTGGTCGCCAGCGGCGTGAACCGAATGTTCAATGACGTTGGCAATGCGTGAGAGAGAAGGAATTCAACGCACAGACGCGCGACTGGCAATGCGAGAGAGAGAAGGAATTCAACGCAAAGGCGCATAGGGCGCAACGTCGCAAAGAATCCAATCCATAGCGCCGGTAGTGATATTACATCGACGTGGAGACTCATGCAGCCTTGGCCGATTTCTTCTGATAACAAAGAGTTAAAAGAGTCCCAAAGTGTCTAAATGAAAAATGGGGCCCTAAACAGCGCCTTGGGAAGGCTCTGTGGTTTTGAGGAATGCCGCGCCCGCGCGTTGAGCCTTGAGATTCGTAGACCGCTTGACCGAGGATTCAAGCCTCGTTTTGAAGAGCGAGGTTGGTTCCCTGCTCGGGGCTTCTTTCCCAGCCAAGAATTTGCCGGGTATCCTCCCCTTCTTCCTGAAGGCGTTCCCAGGCCGATCGGCTTATGAGGACATAGAGGTCGCCCGTCGTGGGGTCGATCAGGTCGAGCATCCCCTCGCGGTTTTGGCGAAGGGCCCGCGCTTGCTGCGGCGTCAATTCCAACGCAGATTCCATGGGAGCCTCCGGCTCGCAGGCCAATACCGAATCCAATTTCAACCGAATCGCTTACCATTGTAGGCGCGACGCTTGCCGCAAAATCAACCCCCTCGACCTCGAGCCAGCCGGGAAGATGCACCGGCAGACAGATGAGCATTCTAGATGCGAAACGGTAACGACGACTTGAATGCACGGGAGGCCGTTTGAATGGACAGATAAGCTCTTCTTGAAATGGCCGCGTTTGGCTCTGCTGTCCCGATGTCAACGATTTAAGCAATACAAAGACCGTTAAATTGTGAAATAAGCGAGTCTTCTTCCCAGGCTTTCCTTTGCGGCCCTCTACTAACCTTGCGACTTTGCGTTGAAAAAACATTTCACCCAACGCGGCCTGCGTCCCACTTCAGTCGGTCAACTTGTCAGGTTCGGGCAGTTTCGGAATATCGGCGCGCGTCGCCGTTCCGGATTGGCGGGGTGGGGATTTTCTCCAGGAGTAAAACCGTTCCCCGCAGGTGTGACAGCGGTGGGCGCTGCCCATGGGCAGGCAGAGCAGGTCGATCCAGCGGAAACTGGATTTGTAGATTTCCCAACCATGACAGTAGGGGCATTGGAAACTTGCCATACTCTTCTCCGAACCTCACCCAGTTCATGGAACGAGTCGCGTCACCTCAAGAAGCGAGTTGCCTCAACGATCGTACGGGGAAGGATGTAAGGGGAGAGACCTTGTAGGTTTAGGCGGATTTGCGCCTTTGGAAATAGGAAATAGGTGAATCACCCTTAGTTTTTCTTCAGTAGTAAGATCTCCAGTGGGCAGAATGCTTCCAAAAGCGCAAGGTCATATGGCCCGCGATCAAGATGAAGATCTCGCGTGCGCGATCATCTTCTCAAGGATCCCGAGGCGGTTTCCTCGAAACGAAAGTCGCTGACGATGAAAATCGATGGATGGTTTGTGGAGAAACACGCAAATCTTTGGGAAAATCCAGAACCTTTGGAGATCGGTTGCTCTTTTTCTTGCAGCTTACCGCAAAATTCGGGCCAATCAACGGGCGCCGTGCGGGGCAATGAACTCTTGAAAAAAATATATATTGCTCTATCCACACCAAACTATCACAAAAATTATATTTATATCATTTTTATTGGCTAACATTTACAAACGCCATTCAAACATCTGAACAATTTCGTGCCCATCGGGCTGGGACTGCCGCGCAACTGATCGCATTTACCGTTCGATCCGTGAAGCCGAATGAGGCAACGCCCCCCGCCAAGAAACCCGACACGGTCGCCGGTACGGCCCCAAATTCACGAGGACTTGCAAAGAAACGCCTTCTGCAAAACTCGAATATTTCACGACTGGCACAGAATTTGCACCAAGGCTTGAAATGGATATTCCGATGGCGAGGACGGCGCAGCCTGCACCCGAAGGACCGGGCAGGATTCACCTACACAGCCACGACCATCGATTCCCCCCCAGGCGCGAAAAACCATGATCGGAACGGCTTTTTTCGGTGCAGCGGCTCCTTCGATACGGCACCCCACTCAAGGCGATCCTGTCTCAGAATGTGCAAATGGAGAAGATGGGAAGGCGCCAGCCGGGCTTGGACATTTCGGGCCGTCGAAAACCATGGGAATGGCCCCGCTCGATGTGAAGCACGCTGCCGATGCATATCCCCTGCCCCCTCGCAACCAGCAAAGGCCGGGTCGCTTTGCGACCTGCCAAGGGGCGACCAGAGAGCGTGCGATCGCAAGACAAACCAATTGAGATGGTTGCACCGACTCCCAGTCCATTCCAAACCCAGGTGGATTCCCCGAGGGAGGCGGAAGGCGAATAGGCAATTTCAAGGGAACAACCAGGAAACGCGAAGCCCGAAGCCAAACCAGAAAGCAACTAGAGTCTTTACCTTTTTTGATGGGAACCACCGCGCAACGAATCCCACACACTGGCGCGGTCCAAGGCGAGACCTGTCCATGGATTTCAAAGAGTTCGTTTCATCCAATGTCCCTGGGCTCGATTATGTCCTCATGGGCGGATTTCTGCGCCAGGGCTTCTACCTCGTCCAGGGCGACCCTGGCTCGGGGAAAACCACGCTCGCGCTGCAATATGTGCTAGGCAGACTACGGGCAGGAGAGTCCTGTCTGTACATCACGCTGACCGAATCACTCAAGGATCTCGAGAATGCGTGCGCCTCGCACAGCTGGTCGCTTGACGGCATCGAAATCTGCGACCTGACCAAGTCTGCCGCTAACCTCGCCGGCGTACCTGAATCCTCGGTATTCCACCCGTTTGAAACCGAACTCGGTGAAACCACGCAAGCCATCTTCGCCGCCGTCGAGAAATCCAAGCCGCAACATGTCGTGTTCGACGGCCTTTCCGAAATGCGCCTGCTCTCGGGCACCGCCCTCGTCTACCGCCGCCAACTTCTCGCGCTCAAAGATTTCTTTATGAATCAGAAGGCAACGGTCCTCTTGCTCGATGACCGTTCGTCGGCCTATGCGGATGTGCCCCCCGAGAGCCTGGTTGGCGGCAACTTGGTGCTCGAACGCACGATGCCTCAATACGGCCGGGCACGCCGGCGTATGTATGTGACCAAGATCCGCGGCTCCAATTTTCGCGAAGGCTATCACGACTACGAAATTGTCCTGGGAGGCGTCGTGATCCATCCAAGGCTGGTTGCCGCCGAACATCATGAAGCCTTCGAACGCGAAGTCGTTCCCAGCAGTGTCGCCAACCTCGATGCGATGTTGTGCGGCGGACTGGCCGCCGGGTCCACCTCTTTACTTTTGGGCCCCGCGGGCGTCGGCAAGTCGACCATCGCCATGCAGTTCGCCGTCAGCGCGATGAAAAAAGGCCGCAAGGCCTCGGTTTATATGTTTGACGAGGTACTCAACACCCTTGTGGAACGGGTCGAAAAACTTTGCCTGGGAAAACCTGGCGGGCTACAAGCCTACATCAAAGAGGGCCTTCTCCACGCACAGCAGATCGACCCCGTCGAAATGTCGCCCGGTGCATTTGCCGCCGAGGTCCGGCGTGCCGTGGACGATGGCGCCAAGGTCATCGTCATCGACAGCCTGAACGGGTACCTCAATGCCATGCCCGAGGAACGCTTCCTGACCACGCATCTGCATGAAATGTTCAGTTACCTGAACCAGAAAGGAGTGGTCACCATCATGGTAGTCGCCCAACATGGGATGGTTGTAGGCGGCGGGTTTGCCGGCGATGTCGACGTCAGTTACCTGGCCGATACCGTGATGCTCTTTCGTTATTTTGAGGCGATCGGTGAGATCAGGCAAGCTGTCGGCGTGTTCAAGAAACGCACCGGAGAACATGAACGCACGCTGCGCGAACTGCGAATCAATGCCAAGGGCCTTACCGTGGGCGAACCGCTACGAGAATTCCGGGGAATCATGACCGGGGTGCCTCACTTCGAAGGAAAGGCACAGATGTTGGCCGGCGAGATACACCCGCTTGAAGCCAGCCCCGTCGAGCAAAAGTGAGGAAGATCTCAGTGCCCGAAGTTTCCGATGAGCGAGTTCTCGTTCTGATGCCCACCGCCAAGGATGGGGAACGGACGGCCCGTGCCCTGGCCGCCGACGGACTGTCGTGCACCGTCTGCAATAACATGCGGGAGCTTTGTGAACAAATCGCTCTAGGTGCCGGTGTGGCCCTTTTGACCGAAGAAGCCTACGAATTCGATCGCGATCGCTGTCTGCAAAACACCCTTGCCAAACAACCGCCCTGGTCTGATTTTCCGCTGGTGCTCCTTGCGCGTGAAGGCGTTGAGCTGCGCCGGTCGGCCGTACGTGAAACGCTCAATGTGACCCTCGTGGAGCGGCCCCTCAAAATTCGCTCGCTCTTGAGCGTCGTGAAGGCCGGCTTGCGCGCTCGGCGCCACCAGTACGGCGTGCGCGAGCATCTCGCCGAACGACTGAGGGCCGCCGAGAGCCTGAGGCAAAGCGAAGGACGCTACCGCGCCCTGGTCGAAGCAACCAGCCAGGCGGTCTGGTCCTGGTCGCCTTCTAGCGCCAACGGCGATTTCGAGCAGACGCAAAGATGGTGGGAACAAATCACGGGCCAATCGCCTGAGGACCAAAAGAACAATCCCCTGATCTGGCTCGATGTCGTCCATCCGGAAGACCGGCTTGCCGCCGCGTCACACTGGAGCAAGGCGCTCGAGTCGGACCAACCCTACGATGTCGAATATCGTGTGCGCACTCGATCGGGCGGTTGGTGCTTCATCCATGCCCGCGGCATTCCCGTGCTCGGTCCGGACGGCTCGGTGCGCGAATGGGTGGGAACGCTCAACGACATTTCCGAAAGACGCAACGCGGAAATCGAGAACAACCGGCTTCTCTTAGAGATCGAAACCGAAAGGCTCAGACTCGCCGATGTTTTTCAAAACGCGCCCTCGTTCATGGCGGTGCTGCGCGGCAAGGACCATGTTTTTGAGCGAGCCAACGATCATTACTACGAACTGGTCGGCAGGCGCGGCATCATTGGCCGCCCGGTGCAGCAAGCCGTGCCCGAGGCCAAGGGGCAAGGCTTTTTCGAAATCCTCGATCAGGTTTACGCCAGCGGCGAACCGTTCGTGAAGCAAGGCGCCCGCATCATGCTCATGCGCGGCGGGCACCTGGAAGAGCGCTTTGTCGATTTCGTCTTTCAACCATTACGCGATCTTGGAGGCACGGTCTCGGGCATCATCGTCCAGGGAGTCGATCTCACCGAGCGCAAACGCGCCGAAGAAGCCTTACGCACAAGCGAAGCTGATTTCCGGTCCACTTTCGAGGGAGCCGGAGTCGGCAAGGCGCAGGCCGACTCGGCAACCGGGGGCCTCGTGAGGGTCAATCCCAAGCTCTGCGAGCTGACAGGGTACACGGCCGACGAACTCCTCTCAATGACGATTCGCGATCTGACCCACCCCGACGACCGCACCGCTGGCGACGAGTGGTTTCGCGCGCTGGTGAATGGCGAGGTCGATCAATATGCAGTGGAAAAACGATATCTGCGCAAGACGAAGGAGGTCTTGTGGGTGCGCGTGACAGCCACGATCGTCCGTTCGTCCGAAGGTCTGCCGGTGCGCGTTTCGGCCATCATCGAAGATGTCACGGCGCGCATTCATGCCGAGGAAGCGCTCAAGGCGGCCGATCGCAAGAAAGACGATTTCATCGCGTTGCTTGCGCACGAACTGCGCAACCCTCTTGCCCCGATTCGCAACGGTTTGCAAGTCATCCGCCTTTCCGATGATCCGGAAATCCGAGATCAGGCGCACCGGATGATGGACCGGCAGCTTGCCCACATGGTGCGTTTGATCGACGACTTGCTCGATGTTTCCCGCATTACCCGAAACAAGATGGAGCTCAGGCGCTCATCCGTCTTGCTCGCCGATATCATTAGCAGCGCCGTGGAAACCGCCCGCCCCACGATCGAAGAAGCCGAGCATGCACTCTCGATTTCCTTGCCAGAAGAGCCGATCACGCTCGATGCCGACCTGACCCGGCTGTCGCAGGTCTTTGGCAATTTGCTCACCAACAGTGCCAAGTACACCGAGCGCGGCGGCCGGCTTTCTCTAACGGCCAGCGTGCAAGGCAACGAAGTGGCCATCGTCGTCGAGGACAACGGCACCGGCATTCCCGCCGATGCCTTGCCCAACATCTTCAACATGTTTTCGCAGGTCGATCGTTCGATCGAACGCCGCGCCGGCGGCCTGGGTATTGGCCTGGCCCTGGTCAAGGGCCTTGTCGAGATGCACGGAGGAAGAGTGACCGCCTACAGCAGGGGTGAAGGCCATGGCAGCACCTTCGCTGTCTACTTACCGATCCAATCAGGAGAAAGAATGGAATTGCCAGAAACGACGAACACCGGACAACTCTCGCGAGGCCTAAACCGGCGGGTTCTCGTGGTCGACGACAATCGGGATGGGGCTGACACCCTGTCCATGATGCTCGAACTCACGGGCAATACGGTCGCGCGGGCCCACGACGGCCTCGAAGCGGTGAGCGTGGCGGAAACATTCCGGCCCGAGATCATCTTGATGGACGTGGGAATGCCACGGCTCAACGGGTTGGATGCAACGAAGCGGATCCGCGCTCAGGCCTGGGGCGCGGGAATGACCATCATCGCCTTGACCGGCTGGGGCCAGGAACACGACCGCGAGCGCTCCCGCGAAGCCGGCTGCAACGGCCACCTGGTCAAACCCGTCGACCTGAGCGACCTGGAACGGCTGTTAGCAAAAAAATAATGAAGATGATAATTGGAGAAGAGAAGAGAAGAGAAGCATTTTAACGCAAAGGCGCCAAGGACGCAAAGAGCGCGAAGAAGATCTTTTAAGTCGCTCTGATCATTGCGAACTGGCGACAGAACGCCCCCAAATGAGCAACATAGGTTGACGGGATGATCGGTGCCAAAGCGAGTGTAAGCCGAATTTGGCCGAGCGCCCCTCGTAGCGAAATGCCGCCCTCTAGCCCAATTTCTTTCCCCTTGCCTCTTCCCTTTGCACCTTTGCGTTCTTGGCGCCCTTGCGTTGAGCTCCTCGCCGTTCTCCCACTCCAGAAAAACTCCCGCTCTCCATTCCCTTTGCGTCTCTGCGTTCTTGGCGCCTTTGCGTTGAACTCCTCGCCGTTCTCCCACTCCAGAAAAAAACGCGCTCGCTACTCCCTTTGCGCCTTTGCGTTGAACTCCTCGCCGTTCCTTTTCTCGCGAAACCTTTACATTACCTCCCCCATTTCGCGATGCGTCCTTTTGGCCCGGCGGCCCACCCTTCTCCGGTTGGTGTGAAGGCGACGCTGTTGTAGTTTTCGCGATCGATCTCTTGCCAGGTGGCTTTACTTCCCAGGAATTGGTGAGATCCGGAGGTGCCAACGGCGATCCAACGATCCTTGGCCCAGGCCACGCCCGAACGAAAGGGGAAAGGACGGTCGAGCAAGGCCCAGGTCAGACCGCCATCGGTGGTCATGGCCGCAGTGGCTTCCGTGGCATTCGGCTGGCGATAGTCGCCGCCCACGACGATGCCGTTTTTCGCGTCGCGCCAGGCGATCGAGAAGATTCCCGCCGAAGGAATCGCCGCTACGAGCGGCGCCTCATTTGCGGTCCAGTTCAGGCCGCGATCGGCGGTATGAAAGACGCGCGCCGCCTTCGCGCCACCGGTAACAAACCAGGCATCCTTATCCCCTTGAGTGATGAGGCAAGTGCCGCTCGCGGCAAAGGCTCCTTCCTTGGATAGCGCGGGGGGCAATCGATTGCTCGCCAGCGGTTTCCAGTGGGCCCCGCCGTCGCTTGTGATTCTCAATGAAAACTGCCCCTTGACCGGATCGCCGAATGCCAGGCCATTTTGTTCGTCCCAGAAGGCGATGGCATCGAAGAACCCTTCGGGATCGGAGTTTTGAAATTGCAACTTCCAGGATTTGCCCCCATCCGTGGTCTTATAAATGCGCGATGCCTCACCGGGCCCGGCACTGAGTAGATAGGCGGTGGTTTCACTGAAGGCCTCGACATCGCGGAAATCGAGTTTCTCCGCGCCGGGCACGGTCCCCACCGACCAAAGGCTTCCCCCATCGGTCGTGCGGCCAAAGCGCCCCTTGGTGCCGCTCACCCAGGCCACTTTCGCACTGACGGCCGATAACCCGCGGAAATCGGCATCGGTGGCGATTTCCTGCTTTTGCCACTGTGCGTGGACGAACGATCCGCGAAGTGAAATGACGAGAAAAAGAACGAGAAATCGATTCATGAACGGCTCCGCCGGTCGGTCGGTTGCAGGTTGAACGGCCATTTGCCAGGAGCGGGGCCCACTCTTTTAGCGCGCCTGGCCAGGGTCGAAAGGCCGCTTCAGCGGCCAAGCACATACAGGGGAGTCCGTTTGCAAAAGGTCTCTATCTGCATGTCGCCTTTTCTGGCCCTCTCTTTTTACGAAATCAGGCCTGTCGCCGCCGGGGTGGATGAAACGCACACCCCATCCTGCACGGACCATTATCCCCAAAACTTCTTGAGTTTCTCTTGATCGCTCACTCCAAGCGGGAACTTCCTACTGGCCGGATGATCGGCGATTTTTGCCAGTTCCCGTAGCGCCTCGTGAATTTGTTCGGGCCGCACCCGGGTTCCCTTTTCTTTATCCAACTTCAAGGATTGCGGTTGGATCGGCACGGCAAACTGTTTCTCGTCGGTAGCACCAATCACTCGATTTCCCTTGATCCCCTGCCCCAGGAACATGACCGATCCAATCGACCAGTGGTCCTTGCCCTGGCCGGCGTTGTAATTGGGCGTGCGCCCCATTTCACTTTGAATCACCACGACGAGGCGGTCGCGGATTTTTAAGGCCTCCGCGCGGCGAACAAGGTAGGCGATCCCAGCGAGAAACTCAGGAATCAATTTCATCTGATCGGTGTCGTTGTTGGCGTGGCTGTCGAACTGGCCAATGTCGAGATTCGCCGAGACGCACACGCCCGCCTTGAAGGAGGCAAGCGCGATCTCTGCCTGTTGGGACAGCCGCTCCTTGGGAATTGAGTTGGGGATATACTGCGTCACCCGCTGCAAGGCCCGGGAGTTGACCTGCGCGGCATAAAGCATGTTTTCGGCGCGCTGCATGCGCGGTAACCGCGGTTGAGTGACCCTTCCCTCATGCGCTTGATCGAGTGCCTGTTCGATCCGTTTCAGTGCGAACGCATCGTGATAGGGCGCGCGGGCATTGCCATCGACTGCGTCGGAAAGCGCAATCCGACTGAGCGACGGTAAATAAGGAACGCGCGACATCGCCACGAGGTTGGCGGTTGCCGAGTAGTTACCGAAGGTGAGGAATCCAAGGGGACAGGTGGCGCCCTTGCACGCGGCGACGAGCGCGGCGAAGGTCGGGTAGGCGAGGCTATCGAGTTTGCCCGTGGCCATGTAGCGAGCGCCCGGGGAATGATTATTGACCGAATAATCCAGGCCGTTGAAGGTTAAAAGGTCGCCGCCGAATTCCGCATAAAACTCTTCGGTGTTCATCCCGCCTTGCGCATGTTTCTTGATCGGCGCGAATTTGTGCGCTCCCTTCGTCAGGATGTCGCCCTCTTTGTAAAGCCGGTTGATTCCGTTGATCCCCTTGGGATCCATCAGATAGGTCGTGTCCCAACCTCCCGAGGCATTGAATATCACGTAATAGGGACCGGGATAAGGCTCGGGCGCTTGGTCTTCGGTCCGAACTGTGTTGCCACGGATCGATCGTTCATCGAAGGGGACGGCCAGGCTCAGACCGGTCAGGCCGCACAGTTTCAAAAAGTCGCGACGCATCGGTGTTCTCGCTTTCGTCGATTTCCCGGTCCCATGGCAATCGAAACCGCACCTTCAAATCCTTCGGTCGTGGCTTCACTCGTACAGGAATTCGCTACGGCGAAGCAGATAAGTCACAACGGCTCTCCAGGCGCGGAGTGTGTAATGCGGATCGTCGGCAGCGGTGTCAGGGGCGTCACGGTTATGAGGCCGGCAATGATACGCCTCCCGTTTTTCGAGGCCCTTCTGCTCGCGTGCATCCTTCACGATGAGGTTCAACAGATCGAAGGTTCTTGACACTTCCACCGAATCGATGGCATCCAGTCGGCCCAGGATCCTCTCATGCAAATGCACGATCGCCTTGCGAATGGCCAGGTCGGCTTCCGCGGAAGCGCCGGGAACGACCTTGGGCTCGATCTCGGGGAATAGCCGCCGTTTCGCGGCAGGTAGGGCGAAATCCCGGGCCACTTGTTTGCAGGCGACATCGTTGGAAAGCGAACGCTGAATCGCACCCATCGCGCCGCCCGGATCGGTGGCTCGATCCGTCACCTCTTTCGAATCGATTCCGCCATAAAGCAACGCGAGCTGTTCGTCGAGCCGGCCCCACCTCTCGCCGAATACCGCCTTCACCTTTCGCTCCAACTGTTCAGGTGACAGCAAGCGCATCAGGCCCACGTCATCGAGTTCCGCCTGCCGGCATGGGTCGTTGGCGATCGTGGTCAAACCATCGGCGCGGTAAAACTGGGATAGCGCCCAGGCCTTGATGAGTTCTTTGAAATCAAGCCGGCTGGCAATGAAACGCGCCGCGATCACTTCGACTTCGCGGCGCTGCTCGGCGTGGGCGCGCGCCTTGGCCGGATAAAGCGGATCGGACCAGTCTTTGGGTGCCAGCAAGGTCTTGCGCCCGGTGAGAAGGTAGTAGGCATGCTCGGTCATGGCCACCGCGAACCGGGGGTCCTTGGCGGCGCGCTCCCCGAGCCACTGCAGTGCCCGCCAGCGTTCTTTTTCAGGCAAATCTTCGCCTTCGAATCCTGCCGCGAACATATCGCGAAACCAGCCCTCCTTGCGCTTGCCGTAAACTCCCTGATCGGCGAAGCGCCAGTAGTCCTGAAAGAGGCCCGCCACCGGGTCGAGCGTCTTGTGACAGACCACGCACTCGGCCGCCTGCATCGTGGGCACTTGGTAGCGAGCCGTCACCGCGGCGGCATCGGAGACCCGCTCGGCCAACTCCAAAACATCGACTCCCAAGAAATGCTGATAGAACATGCGGGCGCGCAATCGATTGCGATTGGTTTCCGTGGTCGGGTAACGCGTCAAATACTGGAACATGCCCAGGATGCCGGCGTGAGGATAAAAGCCCGTAGTTGATTCCTGATTCTCCGATTTACTGCGGCCGACCAGCGCTTTCAATTTCACCGGGACATATTCAAAGGGATCATCAGAATTCTTGAACTTGCCCTTCACCTCTTCAAAGATCCCATACCCCCTCGCCGAGTAAGGAGACACGAGGATGTAGTCGGCCGTCAGAATTTCCGTGAAGGGCCGGCCATGGCGCACGATATATTCCACCAGCTTCATCGGTTCGCCGAGGATCGCCTTGCGGTATTCGGCGGCGATCTTCCATTCGGCGCGCTGGCGCGCTTCTTTGTCTTTGATCTGACTGAGATCGAAGGTTTGGTACCAGTGCCGGGTCTTTTCAAAGTGCTCGTAGGAGAGCACCGTCTGGTCGGCATTGCCGTCGATGCCAAGTGTCAAAAACAGATCGTTGAACGACTCGCGTAGCCGCTCGTAGAAGGCCTCTTCCTTCATGAGCCCGTCGAGGACCTTTGGCATGGCCTTCAACCCTTCGCGCGCGATGGCCGCCTTTTCGGCATTCTCGGGAAGCCGTCCGCACAACGACAGCGTCAAACGGCGCAGAAGCTTGCGGTCATCGAGCATGACGACGCCGGAAAAAAAAGGCGCGGCTTTGGCGTTGCCCTGGTCCGTCGGCAGGCCTGTCTTCTCGGTGGTGGCGGAATTCAATCGCTTCAGTGACAGGGCAAGGATCCGGTACCCGGCCGAGTCGGCAGGCAGAATTTCCGCGCCGCCATGATCGAGTTCTCCCTTGGCCTTCAAAAGCATGGTGGACTGGCCGTTTTCCTTGAGCGCCGCCATTTTGACGAATGTCGCCCGGTTGGCATTCATGGCCCCAGCGCGAGCAGCCGGCGCCGTCTTACGAGGATCGATCAAAACAAAACGGCTTTTCTCTCCATCGCCCCCTTTGCGGTGACACGTCAAACAGTGGGGCACCGCAACCTTGGCCCAGAGCTCTTGTTCGAACGAGGCGTCGGCCAGGGAGGGACAGCGCACCTCGGGTCGGGAAAATTCCTGACACCAGGCCAAAGCGCTCCACTGCAATAGGGCAAGCAGCATCGCGATCGCCGCGATCGCCAGGCGCTGAATTTGCAAAGACACAGCCATAAGTCACTCGCCCTGGCAAAAAGGGAGATTCGGCACGCAAATCGGGCGATCAAAGGGAGGCGGGCAGGTCGATTTCGGTGCGCGAACGACCTCCATTCATCCTATCTTGCAGCCACGCAAACACCAGCGAAAGCAATCGCGTCGCGATCCGTTACTTGACAGGTTGATACGGCTCGATATAGTACGCCAAGTACTATGATCGCCGACCAACCATTGCTCGGGTTTGCACTGCTCGGATTGATCCGGGTGCGTCAACCCTGTTCGGGGTACGATCTGCGCGGCATTTTCGCCGGCCAGCCGATGGGAATTTTCAGCGACAGTCCAGGTTCGATCTATCCCGCCTTGCAAAGACTTGAGGAATCGGGATTGGTCACCTCCTTTTTGGAGGAAACCACCAAGGTCCGCCGGCGCCGGCTTTACCGCATCGGCCCGAAAGGCCAAAAGGCGCTCAAGCAGTGGCTTCAGTCGCCGATTGAACCGGAAGACGCCGCGCGGCGGCTTCCCGAACTCTTCCTGCGCTTTTCCTTCATTGAGGAATGCCTCGGGCCCAAGGCCTGCGAGGTGTTTCTGGATTCCCTGTCCAAGGCGCTGGAAAAACACCTGGCGTTCCTTCACGACCATTTCGGCGCTCATGAACAACGAATGCCCCGCTCCGCACGCTTGGCGCTGCAAAATGGAATCATGAGTTTTGAAGGCCAGTTGAACTGGGCCAGGATGGCCATCGAAGTCTACCGTCAATCGCATGCACCTTAATGGATGGGGCGGTGCCTCTTCGCAACTCCCATTTCCTCAGGAGACCTCCGTGAAAACGATTGGCTCACTCCCTCGGTTCCGTTTTCGCAGACTGCTTTTCTGCGTCCTGTTTCCCTTGTCCATGACAGGCACGCTGCGCTCGCAAGAAATGCCGCAAGTCACTCCAGCCGAGGCCGGATTGTCCGCGGAAAAGCTGGCCCAAGTCAAAACGCTTGTGCAAGGGGCGATCGACAACCGGCAGACTGCCGGGGCCGTGGTGCTCGTCGCACGCAAAGGCAAAATCGCCTATCTCGAAGCGCTCGGAAAACTCAATGCCGCCACCGGCCGGCCCATGACCGCCGACGCGATCTTCCGCCTGCGCTCCATGTCCAAACCCATCACGACGGCGGCCGCGCTGCTTTTGCTCGACGAGGGGAAATTCAAGCTTGCAGATCCCGTCTCGCAGTATTTCCCCGAATGGAAGGGACTGCGCGTGCACTCAGCCAAGGGGGAACTGGTCGATGCCAAACGCGAAATGACCATTCGCGACTTGATGCGCCACACTTCGGGACTTGGCTACGGCATGTCCAGGAATCACCCCATCGACAAGATTTACATCGACAAAGGAATCGACGGTCCCAACCACACCTTGGCGGAGATGGTCACGCAACTTGGCGGCATCCCTTTGCTCGATCAACCTGGCGAGCAATTTCGTTACAGCGTTTCGACCGATGTCCTGGCCCGGCTGATCGAGGTGGTTTCGGGAAAGCCGATCGACCAGTTCCTTCAAGAGCGGCTTTTTCTTCCGCTCGATATGAAAGACACGGGGTTCCTCGTGCCCGAGGGAAAGATCGAGCGGCTCACCGCGCTCTATCAACAGGCAAAAAGCGGAGAACTCAAGATCATCGATAATCCGGTAACGAGCCGGTACCGCACCCAACGCAAATACCTCTCTGGAGGCGGAGGCCTGGTTTCGACCGCGCGCGATTTCGCCCGCTTTTGCCAGATGCTCCTCAACCAAGGCGAATGGCAAGGCAAAAGGCTGCTGCGGCCCGAAACGGTAAAGGAGATGATGAGCAATCAACTCCCGGCCGGCGCGCTGCCCATGAGGATCAACGGCTTTCCGCTGCCAGGGATGGGCTTTGGACTGGGAGGTTCGGTGCGGCTGGAGGCCTACCTATCCAAGACCGATCCGGCCGGTGGCGAATTTGCCTGGAGCGGCGCTTCAAGCACCAACTTCTCGATCGCGCCCCGGCCCGAAATGATCGTTATCATCTTGCAGCAGGTCGAACCGCAGCAAGTGTTTTTGCCCATGCTCTTGCAATCGGCAATTTATGGGGCGATCGAGAAGTGAACTCCATTCACGAAAGATTGGCTGGAGCCGGGTAGCCGGAACTGGATTCTATTGGCGCCAAGAGGCGGCTTCCTCGCCATCGAGGCGCAAGGTCAGGCACTTGGCGCTGCCCCCCGCCTTGATGAATTCGGTCAACCGAAGGGGAATCACTTCGAAGCCTAGCGCGCGTAACGAGTCCGCCAAGCGTGGCGCGCCATCGTTGAGGATTACGGTTTTGCCCACGACGACGGCATTGCAACTAAAGCTCGCGGCCTCGTCGGCCCCCACTTCGATCAACTGCTCGACGCGTGAGCGCAAGACATTGCGGCCGTACTCGTCAAAGGCCCCGGGAAAATAAATCGCCTGGGTCGCCGAAAGTGGACAAAAACAGGTATCCAGGTGATAATAGCGCGAATCGACCAGTTCCAAGGGCAACACTTCGACGCCCAGCCGCGCGCCAATCCACTGATGGCCACGAGCATCGGAACGGAAACGGTAGCCGGCAAAAAGCGTCTCTCCCAGAAACAGCGCGTCCCCTGCCCCTTCAAAGCAGTGACTTTCGGGAATCGAGACGACCTCCCAGCCATGACTTGCCGCCCAGGCGGTGTAATAGGGCTCCTCCCCTTTCCTGACGCCATAGCGAAAACGCGAAGGGATAAAGATTTTGCCAAAGACCAGACCCGCATTCGCTGTGAACACCAGGTCGGGCAGGCCCTGCACTGGATCGACCAGATCGATCGTCACGCCCAGATTGACAAGGGCGTCGCGAAGCGATTGCCACTGCTTGACGGAAGCATCTCGGTCGGCACCGACCAGCCGGTTCATCCAGGGGTTGATCTCATATTCGATTCCGTAGAAATCGGGCGGACACATGAGAATGCGAGGTTGCGGCTTCATGGCGATTCACCTCGGCAATCCGGTCAATTCGGCGCTAAGGCTGCGCAAAAACGGCTCGACATCGGTGACGAGACTGATCGTCTGGGACGAACCCCGGTCGCTCAGTTTGGTCAAGGTGGAAGGGTTGATGTCGACGCAAACGACCTTGACCCACCCGGGCAGCAGGTTGCCGGTCGCGACCGAGTGGAGCATCGTCGCGATGAGCAGGGCAAAGCCGACTCCCTTGATCGATTCGCGCATACGCCTCTGCGCTTCGAGCATGTCGGTGATCACTTCAGGCAACGGGCCGTCATCGCGAATCGAACCGGCCAGAACGATGTCGATTCCTTTCTGATAGGCCTCGTACATGATTCCCGATTTCACAAGCCCCGAGTCGATCGCGCTTTTGATGCCGCCGACTCGCCTGATCGTGTTGATCGTGCGCAGGTGATGCTCGTGGCCGTGATCGACCGACTGGCCTTCCATGATGCTGATGCCGAGGCTGGTGCCGTAGATCGATTGCTCCAGGTCATGGGTGGCAAGCGCATTGCCGCCGAAGAGCGTTTGAATCCAGCCCTGCTCGATGAGCCGCGCGACATGCTGCGCCGAACCGGTATGAATGATCGCGGGACCTCCGACAAGCAGGACCTTTTGCCCCGCCGTTCGGGCCGCCCGGATCGATTCGGCCACGGCGCGGATGCTCACCGCCTTCGGCTTTTCGCTGGAGACGGCCGAATTCATGAAGCCAAAGAGTAGTTCTCCTTGCGGCCGCTCCAGGGGTGTCACGCGCACGCCGGCATAACCGACGACGATCTGCATTCCGGGCATGACATCGAGCATGGCGACACAGCGGGCCGTGCGCGTTTTGGGATCTATGGCGATCCCGCAGTCCATCTCTTGATCGGCCACCTCGATCCAACGACCGGCGATACGCACCTCGGTTGCCTGATTCGTCGTACTGTAGAATTTTTCGGGAAAGGCCCCCGCCATGTCGGCGACTGCAGTCTGGGCATCGCTCAAATGGACCGGCGTGGCACCATGTTCGACCAGGTCGGCGAGGATTTCATTGAGCGCTTCCTGCGATTTCGCCTTCACGGCGATGCGCGCGTAGCTCTGATCGACGCGGCGCGAACCGATCGTGCACTCGCGAATTTCGAACGATCCGCCCATCTGCAAGATCCGGTCGAGGATCTTGGGAAGGATGAGGGAGTCTACGATATGCCCCCTGACCTCGATCTCCTCGATGGTCGCGGGAGCCGCCTGAGCCTTGCCTGAGGAATGCGCATGGGGTGACATGTTTCCCCCTCCATGGGATGGGAGCCGATTGGGCCTGATGGAGTCGTCAGTTTATTTTAGGGAGAGTTCCAGTCGGGAAGAAACACCGAAGCAAGCTTGCGCAAAAGCCACCTCCTTTTGGGCAAAGTGGCTTGCATTTCGATCGATTTGCCCCTCTACTCCGTTCGCGGCGAGGCGCCGCGTGGGAAATTCAGGGGATCTTTGAGGGCGCTGTGGGGCGATCGCCCGAGGAACCCGATCGAAAAGGCAAAGCGATGACGCGGCCGACCTCACAGGAATTGGGATAGCTGGCCGGTTCGGTGACTCCCAATCGCTCGGGATGCCGGCCGGGCCAATAGATGAAGGTGCCGAACAGGTGATCGAAGATCGTAAGGACCGCGCTGAAGTTTTTCGCCTCGTCCTGATGGGCGCTGTGGTGATAGCGATGACTCTCCGGTCCACAAACCAGGTAGTTGAGCCAGCCTAGCCGGATGCCGGCGTTCAGGTGGCTGACGATGCCATGCAAATTGGCAAGCACGCTGAAAACAAAGGTGGTTTCCGGGGAGATGCCAAGCGTCCAGGGAAGCAAGGCCATGAGCACAATGCTTACGGTGAACAGATCGAGGGGATGACTGACAGGTTGCATCAGCACATAGACGCGATCGGGCAGATGGTGGGCCGCGTGGGTTCGCCAGAGAAACCGCCCCACCCTGCCTTGCAGTTCATGGCTCAAACGGTGATGCCAATAATGGAGAAATTCGAAGGTGAGAAAAAGTAGGGGCAAAGCAGCAATCATCGGCAAGGATGCCAGCAGGCCATGATGGCTCTCGGCCAGGGTGATCGCCAGCCAGCCCACGCCAATCTGCCCAAGCCCCAGCACGATGTTGTTGATCAAGAGGAACTTCAAATCCCGGTCGAAAAACGAACGGGATGTCATTCCCCATTCGGCGCGCAAGGGAAAGCGCCATTCGACGAGCACATAGAACAGAAGAATCCCAAGCATCATCGGGCCTTGCACCGCCAGGTAGTTCCTGGAAGTCGCAATCGCCCACCAGCAGCCTGCCAGGCAGACCCCAAGGGTCAATGGATAGGAGCCATAAGCGACGAGCGGCCAGATCTTCGATTCGAACTTGGTCATGAGATCGCGACGGATCCGTGGCGTCATGTGCCGGGCAATGGGGACTTCCTTGATTTTACGTGAAGTTCAAGTTGCCAAAAAGCACGGATGTCCGAGACTCCCTCGGTCAGGATTAGTTTCAGAAGTCAGCTCCGATCTGAGTTAAGACCCGGATCGAAGCGTAAGACCAACCGACTCATAGAATCTTTACTCCTGCACCTAAATCCGCGTATCGAGTACCAAGCAACCCAACGCTGGCTTGGAAAGCTCCGCCTAGTGGATTCCAATACAGGTTCTTTGCAAAAAATGTGCAATTTCCGATTTCCACGGCTGGACCACAGAATGTTACGTCATTAGGCCCACAATCGTCCCTGGATTGCACTATAGACGCATCTGCCGGACGGCATTGGGGCACAACTCTTCCTTTTTAAGAGTCAAATCATTAAAATTAAGGGCACTTACGGTTCAATAGGTTTGGCTGGACGCCGGGGTATTTGCTTCAGATGACAGTCAACAATAGCCGCCGGCACCAAACCTGAATAGCCCCCAGTAATCGCTAGTGTAGAAATGCAAAAACCAATTGTTTTTATATCACATATAACAGAAGAAAAAGAAATAGCATCAAGCCTCAAGAAGCTGGTTGAAAATACATTCCTTAATATGATTGATGTTTTCGTTTCGTCAGACCCAAGCAGCATTAAAATGGGCAAACGATGGCTGGACGAAATTACAATCGCCTTGAAAAGCTGTGCCATTGAAATCGTACTTGCGAGTCCAAAATCTGTTTCGCGACCATGGATCAATTTTGAGGCTGGAAGCGGGTGGATTCGTGAAATCCAAGTCATTCCACTTTGTCATTCAGGAATGAAGCCGGGCAGATTGCCAGCTCCACTGAACTCGCTTCAAGGTGCAATCGCTACGGAAAAGTCAGATTTGGAGCGCATCTTCCCAGTTTTGGCGGCAGCTGTGGGCAGCGGATTGCCCAGCGCAGTTAACTACCAAGAATTCATTTCAACTGTCTTGTCATTTGAAAACGATTCAAAAATAATTGCTTCACACAATGAAAAAAATAAGATCGAAGATGACACCAATCTCCATGCGCATGAAAAATCAGTAATTATTGAGATAGCTAATAAAATTACCGATCCCGACGATGGCATACCCATTTGGGGAATAAAACAGGACATTCTTAAGCAAGGAGAATTCAACTCTCTTGCTATTTCCCTAGCCTTTAAAACACTAAGTCGCAAGAGCTTTATAGAAATCTATACAGACTCAAATAATGACAGCTATAACCAGGAGTTCAAGGCCGTAAAAATACGAGAGGAAGGATGGGAGTGGTTTGAGGAGAATAAAAATAACCTGGATTTAAGAGGGGCAGTGGCGCGACGCCGCGGGTATGATCCTGGAGACGAACTGCCGTTCTAATAGTCAGGAGCGCACTATAAACACCAAAAGCCATAAAAAAAACAGAAACCTCAGCCTCTCAGGCGAACCGGATGAGCAAAAACATCGAAGCGATTGCCAGGCCGATGCCAAGAACTTCGTAACGGTTGAGTTTTTCTTGAAAAAAGACGACGCCGACCAGCGTGAGCAGCACGATCATCGAAAGCGAGTACAGCACGCCAATGGTGCCTAGTTTCAGGTGGCGCATCACGAAGACCCAGCCGAAGGCCGTCGAAGCATAGAAAACAAAACCAATGTAGAAGGCGCGTGACTTCAAGGGCGCATCTTGACTGCTTGCCAGCTTTAGAAAATAGTCACCCACGATGCCGATGACACTGAATGCGATCGTTACCAGAATGGCGGTCGTTTTTTCACTCATCCGAAACAAACCTCGAAAGCGATTCCCTGCCGGCGGGTCTCGGGCCAATCAAGCATTTGGAATGCGCAGGGTTTGAGAATCCCAACCAAATCATCACTTGGTATTCGCCTGGGAATCACTTAGGCGGTTGGGTTGGCGCCAGCCATGCCCGAAACCCGCGAAGCGCGGCGGGATGAAAGATGGTGGCGTGCGTCTCCGACGGCATGGCCACCCATTCATGGCGTAAACCAGGAGTTTTGGCCTCAGATAAAATCCCCGCCAGCTTTTGCGAGGCTTTGGCCAGGTCGGGCTGACTGCTGGATACCAAGTAAAGGGCCTTGCCTTTGCGATCTTTCCCCTTCAGCAGTTCGGGAGCCTGCGCCAGCAGCGATTCGCGATTCCACCACAAGCTGGCATCGAAGGCGAAATAGGTGCCGAATAGCTCAGGCTCAAGCAGAAATGTCTCCACGACGAACAGCCCGGCGAGCGACTCACCGACAATGGCCGCTTCGCGCGTCGTGCCGTACCGTCTGGAGATTTCCGGCATCAGTTCGCTCTTGAGAAACGTGCGAAACGCGGCCGAACCGCCGACCCTCGGCGCGATTTTTTTGTCCTCGGCAACGCTGGTCGGTCCGGTCAAATCGCGGCGCCGTTCGGTGTTTTCGATTCCCACGAGCAGGTGGGGCTTCATCGTCTTGTTGCCCACGCACACCTGAATCAGGCCGGCAACATGTAGAAAATCCTCGTCGATTCCGCCATCGAGCATGTAGAGGACGGGGATACCCAGGGCCTTGCCCGCTGTGACTCTGGGTGGGAGATAAATATTGATCCGCCGCTTTTCGCCGAGAATTCGAGAGTCCAGGACAAAGCTCTCTCCAACGAGCAGTGGTGTCGCCTTGACCGAGTCCGACTCCCCCTGACTGGGAGGATGGTCTCCGAAAGCAGGCGACAATCCATCCGCTCGTCCTTCAGGCAGCACGACGAGCCAGAGCGTCCACAACAAAAATGCACATCGTGTCGAAAAGGATCTCATCGAAGGCCAATCCTGAAAATGACGCGGCGCCGTCCTGGCGAAGCCAATGCAAAAAAATCAATTTCCCGTGGCCCGGCGGATCAGCGCTTCAAGTAGAGAGCAAATCACTCCGCCACCCAGGACACATCCCCAAAAGAGACCCGTGGGCGAAAAGAGCATGCCTTTTAGCAGCCATTCCATCGGAGAAAAAAGGGTGATGTTTCGGGGCAGGCTCCAACTGGGAGACTCTCCCAGGAGCTTGCCCACTTCACGAGAGATATTCTCTCCGCGTAAATTCGAGGCAACGATGTTCCCTTCCTGATTGACCAGCCAAATCCGCGGAATGGAATCGATTCCATATTTCTTGGCCAGCGGGTTGTCGAAACCCAGTTGCCCTTCCTTGTCGAAAAAAATCTGCGGCCACGGATGCGGATTTTTCTTGAGAAACCGGTTGAGCGTGGCTTTATCGGAATCGAGACTGACGCTTACCACCTCCAACCCCTTGTCATGAAATGCATGGTAGGCGTCATCGATATTGGGGATTTCGGCAATGCAAGGCCCACACCAGGTGGCCCAAAAATCGATCAACACGACCTTTCCCTTATGCTCCTTCAGGTCGAACTGGCCTCCATCAACGGTCGGTCCGGCGATGGCCGCTGCCTTGCCGATGATTCCCGCTTGTTCCTTGACGAAGAAACCGTTGGTCGATCCTTCCGTCAAAATGCCGGCGACGATCAAGCCCACCAACCAGCCGGTGATTCCCCCCATGTCCCCTTTCACCAAGCTGGGACTGTAAAGGGTCTGGGAGGCGCCGCCGCAAACCCAACGAGAAAACGCCGCGGCCAGGCCGGTGATCACTCCGATTTGCGCCAGCCGGACGAAGACGAGTCCGGCCAGCCCCTGGTTACCCGTGGCAAACACCACCGCCGCGTAACCGATTGCCGCCGTTCCCACCAAAAGCCCGCCGATGAACAGGCCATAAGAGATGGCGCCATGGAGGCCGCGATAGCGGGGCAGATCGGTTTGCTTACCTTCTTCGTTCTGGTGGAAGGGGGCGGACATAACCTCGATCTCCTGGGGGAAGCACCTGGACAAATGCCGGCGTTAAACGAGCGAAGCCTGGCCGCAAACGAATTCACGATACTTTTACATTCACTACCTACGCGTTTCTTACGATTTTTTGGAACCACTTCCGCCCGATTGGCGTCCGGACCCGTGGCCATCGGCCGCACCTTTCTACACTCACCCTATCGGATGCGCGCGGATCCCTTACTCCCCCCATTGAAGTACCGCAACGATTTCCTTGAGGAATGGATTCATGACTGTTGTCGACGAAAGGCCCACCCCTTTGGTTCCTTTGACCCAGAAGAAATGGTGTCGAGCGCATGAAGGGTGCCCCTCACTGCGGATCTGGCTGGTGGCTTTGACTGTTTTCGCCAGCGCGATCTGCAGCGGCTCGGCCGCCATGGGCCAAGGGGATGCGGTCAAAAAGATCGATGCCGTCGAACGGCTCAAGCTCGAGAATCTTGCGCGCACGCATGAGGCGCTTGGCAAGCTTCAGGCAGAGCGCAAAGAGTTGACGCGCACCGGACCCTACCGCGACTTCCGCGCCAACTTGCACGTACACTCCGCATTTTCGCACGACAGCCGGGGAACGATCGAGGAAATCGTCGCGGCGGCGAAGAAAGTCGGTACCAAGGTGCTGATGTTCACGGAGCACCCGGCGCCCAAATACGACTTCATGGTGGATGGCCATCAAGGGCTCAAGGACGGCGTCCTTTTGATTCCCGGCGCGGAGGCCAACGGTTTCCTGGCCTTTCCGCGCAAGAGCATCAAGGGGATGGAGGCAACGCAAAAGCAGGAATTCGCCGATATCGTTTTGCGCACGGGGGGCCTGGTTTTCCTTTCTCATCTGGAAGAGCGGATGGACTGGAACATTCGCGGCATGACGGGCGTCGAAATCTACAACACCCACGCGATCTTCAAGGATCAAAAGAACCTGGTGGCTTCGCTCAAAAGTCCGTTTGGTCTGATCAAAATGGAGAAATCGGTTCAGAAGTTTCCGCAGGAATCGTATTCGGCCCTTCACGAGTACCCGGCCAACTACCTCAAGCGTTTCGACGAATTGTGCCGCGCCACCCCCCAGGTGGGTGTGTCGGCCAACGATGCTCATCAGAATGTCGGTGTGCGTATCACGATGAAGGAGAAGAATCAGGCGCTGATCGAAAGCGTGCTGGGAGAAAAGCTCATGGAAATCGATGCCTCGCTATTGGCCGCGATTCACCCCATACCAAAGGATGCCAAACCGGGAACCGTGCTCTTTCAATTTCGCCTGGATGGGTATGAATACGCTCTACGCCATGTCGGCACGCACCTGTTGATGCGCAAGCAAAGCGTCGAGGATGTGTGGGACGCGCTGGAAAAAGGGAGGGCCTTTGTCGCCTTCGACTGGATGGCCGATGCCAGCGGGTTCGATTTTTCTTGCCAGCAATCGCCTGAGATGGCCCAGGGCAAGGAGAACGGCGACGCGGGCAAAAGCGAGATGGGCGCCAACTTGGCCTACAAGGCCGGCCTTCGCTTCCAGGGACAGGCGCCCTTGCCTGGCCGCTGGAAATGGATCAAGGATGGCAAGGTCGCCGCTGAATCCATGGGTTCGCAACTCGATGTTGCCGCGACCGGACCGGGCGTTTACCGGGCGGAGGTCTGGCTGAATGTCGCGGGCGAAGAGCGGGTCTGGATCCTTTCGAATCCAATTTATCTCAAATAACCACGCACGCCGAAAGAGCGCACGATGACCGCAGTGATCTCAAAAGGGCCAGTCGGCTTGGTCAAAAACGGCAATCCGCCGATTGCAAGAAAGGTCCCGCTCTGGGCGGCCCTTTTGTTCCCGTGCCTGGCGGGCGGGATGGCCTGGGGCATCCGGGGCCAATACGGTCATGAGACCGGGGCGATGCTCGCTGGCCTGCTCATTGGCCTGGTCGTGGGTCTGCTCTATCTCTCCGCTTGGAACGGCATTTCCTCCTTTCGAGCGGTCGCACTGTTTGCCCTCGGGATCGGTTTTGGCGGGTCGATGACTTATGGGCAGACGATCGGATTGACTCAGAATCCCCTGGTTGTCGGCAATTGGGAGGCCTGGCGCTGGGGCATGCTCGGGCTGTCGATCAAGGGAGCCCTATGGATCGGTTTCGGCGGGCTTTTTCTGGGGATGGGTTTGGGAGGAAAACGCTACGGCGTGCTCGAAATGGCCGCGATTCTTGCCGGCTTGCTCCTCCTGTTCATTTTCGGAATTCAGTTGCTCAATCGGCCGCACGATATCGCCAACGGCCAGCTCCCTTACCTTTATTTTTCCGCGAATTGGACCTGGGAGCCAGTCGATCCCTTCGGTCGTGAATTGCGACCGAGACCCGAGGTCTGGGGAGGGTATGCGCTCGCGATCGTAGGTGCCATCCTCTATACCGGACTGGTTCGCCGGGATCCGCTAGCGTGCCGTCTCGCCTTCTGGGGCCTGGTGGGAGGGGCCATCGGATTCCCCCTGGGGCAATGCCTGCAATCGTATCACGCCTGGAACCTTGAGGCTTTCAAGAATGGCTCGATGGCGTCCTTCGACAAGTTGATCAACTGGTGGAATATGATGGAGACCACCTTCGGGGCGACGATGGGGCTGTTTTTGGGCCTGGGAGTTTGGCTGCACCAAAATTGGATCGCCGAGCCCCGAGACGCTGCTTCTGCAAAGCACTCCGCAGCGATTTTTCTATTCACCCTTGGCGTCATGCTCTTGCACATCCTACTGCTCGGCGTGTTTGAATTCGGATCGAATAAGTGGGTGGAGTGGCTTTACCAGTATGGCATTCCGATGGCGGCGCTTCCCTTGCTCGCGGTGAGCGCGGGCAACGGGGCCAGTTTTTTCCAGGTTTTGCCGGTGCTCTGCATTCCCATCGCGGGCAAGACCTTCCTGGAGCTTTGCGAGAAACACAATTACCTTCCAGAGAATATCGGCAGGGCCTTTCTCGTTGTCCTTCCCCTGGCTCTTACCGGGATGGTGGCGGTGTGGGCGCGGTTGCGTTCGTTGCGAGAACCAACGTGTCATCGCGCCTTACAAGTCGCCTTGTTGTGTACGACCTGGGTTTATTTCTGGCTGAATTTCGCTTTCTTTCGCTTTCCGTGGTGGTGGCAGCCATGGACGGCGCGCACGCCGAACTCCCTGATTTACCTGGCGTGCGCTCTGGGATTGACTGGGCTGGCGTTGCTGGCACCGGCGCCAAAAAAGGTCGAGGTTTTTGATGACTCAAAGCCACTCTAGCCGGGGTGGGGAATTTTTGCCCGCCGACAACGAGCGAACAAAAAAGAGAATCAAAAGATCCACATCAAACAGAATAGCCGGCGGTCGGTCCCAACAACTACTTCTTCCACGCCTCCATCAAGATGATGGGCGGCTGTTTGAAAAAAAGACCCCAGTGATCGGCGGCATCGTCTGTCGGATGCACTTCGTCGCGGTCGCCTAATACCGCGGCTTCAGCCGGTCCCAGCAAGGGCGCATGCCAGCGAAAATCACGAAAGCCGGCCTCCTGAAACGCCTGCTCGTGCAAACCCGGTTCGAGGTAGTAGTTTTCAATTTCGAACGTGTCAGTCCCTTGATAAAAAATCCAGCGCACCGGCGCGCCATTGATCCAGGGATCGGCCGCCTTGAGCTCGAAGCCATATTTGCGTAGCGACGCGATCCTTGGCGTATCGATCATCGGGCTGGCATTGACCGTGACATACCGGCCGCCCGGCTTGAGCAATCGCGCCACGCCCTGGCACATCTTGAGAAGTTCTTCATACCGCGCGGCATAGTTGAGCAGATAGGCCGAGACCGCGAGATCGAACGGCTGCGCCGGTTCGATCCGGCAAACATCCCCTTGTTGGTAATGGACCCCTAGCGGTTCTTCGGCCTCCTGGGCGCGGGCCAGGTCGACCATTCCTTGGGACAAATCGATTCCCAAGACCTGCTGCGCGCCGCGCTGCTTCAAAATGCGGGTGTAGTGCCCTTCCCCGCAGGCCAGATCGACCACCGATTTGCCAGAGATCTCTCCCAACAGATTCAAGAAACTGAATTTCTCGATCCGCTCCCGCCACGGTTGCAGCTTCGATTTTTTGTACTTCTTCGCGATCGGGTTATAGTCGGTTGTCATCGTGCCGCCTCCTGCGTGGACTGCGAAGGATCGATTTTGATACGTTCCTGGAGGGATGCGGTTCGATCAGAACTGGTTGAGCAGTTGAGCCAGCTTGAGGTAATCGGCCGCATCGGCCACAAAGAAGGCTTCGGCATAAGGCACGCGAACTTTCAAGCCGCGATAACGATTGAGCCCGATCGTCGACTCGATATACCCCATGTCCTTGACCTGAGAAGCGTGGAGCGCGATCGCTTCTTTTTTCTCTTCGACCACGGAAGTGATGTCGATGTCGGTGTTGGGCCAAAGCGGCGACCAGACCTCATAACACCAGATCATTCCGGACCAGGGGGTCTTGCGCTCGATCAGTTTTTCGAGGGCAAGCGCCAGCCCCGCGGAAGTCGCTTGATGATCGCGATGATGATCCCCGGGAAAGGTCACGAAAACCTGATCCGGCTTCCAGGCGGTCAAATGCGCTGCCAGTTTTTCGGCGAGCGCGTTTTCATGAAGCGTAATGGAACCGTCGGGAAAGTCGAGAAAATCAAGAACCTTCCAACCGAAACGATCCGCCGCGTTCTTCGCCTCGACTTTCCGCCTTTCCTGGATCGGGGTCTCTCCCGGCGCGGTTTTCTGTCCGGCGCTATCGGTTGTGAAAATGACGGCGACTTCGCTGCCGGCACGGCAATGGAGAATGATCGCTCCGCCAGGGCCAATCACTTCATCGTCCATGTGCGGGGCCAACACGAGCACCCGGCCAGGGGTCGCTTTCTTCAGTTCGACCGGCATCCTGTGGGTGATGCGCTGAATCCGCGCGAGGAACTTGAGCGCCGACCAGGTTTTCCAGCGTTTGAACGCCTTCTTCAAATAAGAGAGCATGAACAACCTGCGAATCGATGCCTGCACAAGATGAGAATGAAAGAGTTGCGAGCGACTGGCGGTTCATTCGCGATTCAGGTTGCCGGAACTAACTGGGCGTGGCAGCACTCACCAGCGTTTCGCGGTAGATGGCCACGAGCTTTTCCGCCTTGGCCGACCAAAGGAATTCGGTTTTCACCCGATCCACGGCCGCTTTGCCCATTTGCGCGCAAAGTTCAGGATGCTGCACCAATTTTTCCATCGCTTCCTGCAGCGACTTGGTCAGGTATTCGCGGTTCGCCATCCTCAATTTGATTCCTGACTCGGCCGTGACCGTCTCTCCCGGGCCACCATAGTCGCTGACGATACTGGGCAGCGCGGCCGACATCGCCTCCATCACGACTCCACCGCCAAACTCCTTGACGCTGGGAAATACAAACGCCTGGGAAGCGTGCAGCTTGGCGGCAAGCGTCGGCTGGTCCAGCCAGCCCGGTAATTCCACCCGTCCCTGGAGGCCTTTTTCCTTGATGATCGCTTCCAGCTTGGAGCGCTCTTCGCCGTCGCCAACCAGGACAAAACGGCAATTAGCCAGAACTTCGGAACGCGAAAGCACTTCAAGGATCATGTTGAACCCCTTGCCCGCGGCAAAGCGTCCGACGCTGATGAATTGAAATGGGCCTTGTGGAGGCCGCCAGCGCTCAGCCAGGGGAAAACGCTCCGGATCGACTCCGTTTTCCGGAACCCAGTAGCGCTTCCCTTTCCCCTTGGGGATTTCCATGCCGGTATGTTTGCTTGCGTAGATGATCGCGGCGGCGTGGCGATACATCGACGAAAAATAGGGAAGCAAGCGGCTCACTTTGCGAAAGGGTAGCAGCCATTCTTTTTCGCGCCGCCTAAGTTCATCGAACTCCCTGGGCCAGGGCAAGCCGCCGTTGATCGGCCCGATGATCACCGGAGTCTTCGTCCAGCGCACCATCGGACTGCAAATGACGGGAGAGACGGGCGTAACGCGGTGAATGAGATCGAATTCGCCCTGGTTGATTTCTTGCGAGAAATGGCGGAAGGTCTGCCATTCAAAAGCGATGTAGGAGGGGTAGGCCATGGCCGTGTTGATGGTCCAGCCCGAGCCGCTGCCGCCGCGCAAAAAACGGCTGAGCTGGTAAGCAGGCGAAGCCAACCAGTCGTTATCGATGAAGTGAATGTCGGCCAAACCCATGAGAGGGTCGTTTTCGAGTGCCGACCGGTTGCGGATATGGGTCGCCAGCGTGATATCGAGGTCCTTGCGGTTGGCCAGGGCTCGAACGATGTTGTAGCCGACCAGCGGAACACTGGACCAAGTTGGATTGCATGGCTCCGCCAACAACAATATGCGCAAGCGGGAGGAATTGGAGATCGCACTCGATTGCGAAGCAGGAGATGGATCGGCGCCGGTCTTGATCATCATGATCCGGGGGAATCCTCGGCAAATCGAGAAACCGGGCCTAGGTCAGCACAGAAGAAATCTCAACGAAATCTTACCACTTTGTTGAGATTTTTGTGAAAGATGGGGCGCAATTAGCAAAATCTCCGAGGATTCTCGATCTATGAGTGGTCGATGAAAACGGATATGACTGAATCTTCTAGTATCCTAATGCAATCACACCATAGCTTTACACGACTCACACATATACTAATTTAGCGCCATCGAAAAGCGGTTTTCGCGCCCGGCACGCGCTTGACGGACGAATTTGCCACGAATCGAACCGGAAACCGAGCCTCTCTTACAAAATTGTGACCTTGGCCGCTTCACATGCGCCTTTTGGTAGGTCTGCTTTGCAAAAAACCGATGGTTCGGGTTTTCACGGCGCGAAATGCTAAATTCTCTCCTACATTCCCTCCTCAACGGTCTTCCTCGGACCCCGCCATGGAACTTTTGGAACTGAATTGGCCCCAAGTGCGGGACCTTCCGCGCGCCACCCCCTTCGTCTTTCCGATCGCCGCACTGGAACAGCACGGGCACCACATGCCGCTCTTCACCGATTCGCTGCTTCTTGAAGAAGTGGTCAAACGAGTGAAACCGCATTTTCAGAACCGCGTGGTGTTTGCCCCGTTGCAATGGCTCGGCAATTCCGAGCATCATCTGGATTTCCCGGGCACGCTCTCGGCGGGGCCGCGGACCTATCTCGACCTGCTCAAGGAGCTGGCGCGCAATCTCCTTTTTCACGGCTTCGAACGGATCTTGTTCCTCAACGGTCACGGTGGCAACATTGTTCCCGCGCAGCAGGCCCTCTTTGAACTTCGCCAGGAAACGCGCAGCCAACTTGCACCCTTGTTGCTCTCGGCAACCTACTGGACCCTTGCCGAGGGCGCACCGGACTCGCGCCTGACCCAGAAGGAGATGGGGCATGCCTGCGAGTGGGAAACCTCAATGATGCTTTGCATTCGGCCGGACCTGGTGAAAAATCACCAAGCGGTCGAACCGGTGCCTTTTGGCCGGGCCTTCGCACCCGCTCACCGTGCCTGGGTCACCAAGGACCGCACTGTGCCCGGGCACATCGGTCAGCCACACCTGGCCACTCCCGAAAAAGGGGAATTCCTTTTCCAGGGGTTTGCCAAAGACGCATCCCGATTGCTTGAACGCATGATCGCCTGGGACGGCAAGGAATGGGATGCATGAATCGTTCCGACGAAGCTGCCGCCCCCTGTCCGCCGAGTCCCGATCTCGCGGGTCCAACCGCCAAAGAGGGCGACCGCATTGCCTCCATCGACATCAAGTGGTGGATCTGCGGATTGCTCATGTTCGCGCTCGTACTCAACTACATGGATCGCCAGGTCCTGACACTGACCATCACCGCGATTCAGGCTGAACTTTCCATCAGCGATTCCCAGTATGGGTTTTTGCAGAAATGTTTCGGCTATGCCTTCGCCTTCGGTGGCCTGATCGCCGGTTGGCTCGCGGATCGTTTCAGTGTGCGCCTGATCTACCCGATCCTGCTCCTTGGCTGGTCGGCCGCGGGCGTCGCCAGCGGTTATGGCGACCGGATTGGTGATTTCCTTCATAACTCCTGCCCGTGGTTCCTCAATGCGGTGGGCCTACCCGGAGAAACCGAACCGCAGAGAGCCTTTGCCGGCTTTGTCGTTTGCCGGATCGTTCTTGGTTTATTTGAGGCAGGGCAATGGCCTTGCGCGCTGATCACCACCTTGCGCCTGCTCAGTCCTCAAGAAAGGCCGTTTGGCAATAGCCTGCTGCAAAGCGGTGCCTCGCTTGGAGCCATTCTCACTCCGCAGGTGGTGGGCCTCTGCATGGGCGACGATCAGAAAGCCTGGCGCTGGCCGTTTGTCGCGGTGGGCGCCGCCGGGATTTTGTGGATCCTCCCCTGGCTGTGGATGACCGGTTCGCGACTGGAGAAAAAACCCGGCGATGCCGCGGACACACCGGCGCAAGCGCCTCCTCAAGTACCCGTATTGCAAATGATGCGGCAGGCGATTGCCTTGATCCTGGTCATTGTTTCGATCAATTTGACCTGGCAATTTTTCTTGGCCTGGTTGCCCAAGATGCTTGAGGAATACCATGGCTATTCGAAAGCCACGGTGCGCAATTTCGTCTCCTGCTATTACATCGCCACCGATCTGGGCTGCATTAGCGCCGGCTTCCTGGTGAAATGGCTCGCGAATCGCGGCCTGCCCTTGCATGGCTGCCGCATTGGGGTCTTTACCCTCTACGCCTGCCTGACGGCCTTGAGCCTTGTCGCCTCATCCATGCCCGCCGGCCTGCCGCTGCTCATCTTGCTGGCCACGATTGGCTTTGGAAATCTGGGCCTTTTCCCGATCTATTACTCGCTGACTCAGGACCTCTCGCCCAGGCACCAAGGAAAGGTCACTGGCTTCCTGAGCTTTTTCACCTGGATTGCGACCGCCGAAATGCAACAGTTGGTCGGCAACCATGTCCAGGCAACCCACTCTTATGCCGCGGGAATTTTCTGGGCGGGCCTGGTTCCGTTTGTCGGGCTGATCGCCTTGGCGCTGCTTTGGGGGAAACCCGTGAAGGACACCTCACCGGCCGCATGCCGCCCTTAGGTCGCCGGCGTGACGCCACTGAAGTTGACCAGGTAGATCATGATCGTGTGATATTGAAGCAACGCGGCCTCGAACCCAGGCCCTTTAGGTCTTATAAAATCGGTTAACCCGGACCTCCCTAGGAATGTGGGGGGCCGCTCGCGATGAATCGGCTTAACGTTTCTCTCCCAATGGGAACGAATACCGCTTTTCAGGCAGGATCATGAACTTCTCTCAAGAACGACAAGCTTTGATGGCGGTGGGCCGCCAGTTCCATGATTCTCGCTGGTCCATGGGCACCAGCAGCAATTACAGCGTCGTGGTGCAAAAAGATCCGCTGAAGCTCGTTCTGACTGCCAGCGGCAAACACAAGGAAAAGCTCGGCGAAACCGACTTCGTGGTGGTCGATGGCGAGGGCAAGGTGCTCGAAGGGGCGCCCGAAAAACCTTCCGCCGAAACCGGCCTGCACCTCCTCCTCGCGCCCCTGCCCGGCACGGGCGCCGTACTCCACACCCACAGCGTGTGGGGCACCGTCCTTTCGGACCTCTATGCCCCCTCGGGAGGATTTTTCATCGAGGGGTACGAAATGTTGAAAGGCCTCGAAGGGATCAAGACCCACGAGACCAAAAAATGGATCGATATTTTTCCCAACGATCAGGACATTCCGCGCCTGGCCGGCCAGGTGGCGAAGCGACTCGCCGACGCCAAGAACCCGCTGCAGCACGGATTTCTGATCCACAATCATGGCCTCTATACTTGGGGCAAGGATCTGGAAGCGGCTCGCCGCCACATCGAGATCTTCGAGTTCTTATTTGAATGCTTTGCTCGCAGAAGGATGATCTCCTGATCGGGGATCGGCAATAGAAGTCGCGCGAGTCATCACAGACGTTGGAAATGCCACAGTGGGTCGCCAAAGTCGACTCAAACGACCGAAAAAGTCCAAGATTCAAGAAAAGGAGTTGACCGATGGCCTTGATCAGCATTCCCGAGGAAAAACGGACGATCAACGACACTGCCGCGATCCGCGACTATCTCGCGCCGCATGGCATCTGGTATGAGCGCTGGCCCCTCGAAGAGCGCGTCGACCCCAATGCACCCTCGGAAGAAATCCTCAAGGCCTACGATCCGGAAATCAAAAGCCTGATGAAGAGGGGGGGATATGTTGTCGCCGATGTTGTCAATATCACCCATGAGACCCCCAATCTGGAAGCGCTACTCGATCGCTTCCGCAAGGAGCACACCCACTCCGAAGACGAAGTGCGCTTCATCCTGCGCGGCAATGGCCTGTTTCATGTGCACCCCGAATCGGGCCCCGTCTATGCGATCGAAGTCACGGCGGGCGACATGATCAATGTGCCCAAGGGCACCAAGCACTGGTTTGATTTGTGCAAGGACAAAACCATCCGGGCGATTCGCCTGTTCCAGGAAACCTCCGGTTGGACGCCCGAGTACATCGAAAACGGGGTGCAGGGCCAGTACGCTCCCCTGTGCTTTGGACCCAAGGAAGTTGCCGGACACGGTACGATGCCGTCGGCGCTCAAGGTTTAGTTGCAAACGGCCCGCGCCAAGGCTCCTGCCTTCCCGCGCCAAGGCTCCTGCCCGCTTGGAGCGGGCGGCATTCTGCTTGCTTTTTTGACAATAAGGTCCTGGCGCACCGCGAGTAGCGGGGTCGCGTCACCGAGGAATCGATCATGTTGCCCGAGGGAACCAGGGCCGTACTTCTTGACATCGAAGGCACGACGTCGTCGATTTCCTTCGTTCACGATGTCTTGTTTCCTTATGCCAGGAAAGCCGCGCCGGCTTATCTCGAAGCCAATTGGTCCAATCCCGCGGTGGTCGAAGCGGGCCGCCTCATGATCGAGGAGGCGGGCTTGGCGCCGGCGCCCCCCACTCTGGACAATGCGCTGGCGGCGATGAACGCATTGATGGACCGGGACGCGAAGGTCACCGGCCTCAAACGGATTCAGGGTTGGATCTGGAAAATCGGCTACGATTCGGGCGAACTCAAGACGCATGTTTATCCCGATCTGGTGCCGGCGCTCAACAGTTGGCGCAACCGCGGCTTGCGCATTTTCATCTACTCCTCCGGGTCGATCGAAGCCCAGAAACTGTTTTTTGGCCACACGATCGCCGGCGCCCTACTTCCTTTTTTTGAAGGTCATTTCGACACGACCACGGGCCCCAAAGTCGAAGCGTCCAGTTACGCGGCGATCGCCAAGACCACCGGTTTTGAACCGGGGGAAGTCTGTTTTTTCAGCGATGCGATCAAGGAGATTCAGGCAGCTCATGCCGCGGGGATGAAAGTTCGCTTGACCGTCCGGCCAGGAAACGCTCCCGTTCCCGCGCACCCTTTTGAAACGGTGACCAGCTTGCCCGTCGCCGAGTAAACGGGCGCGGGGTTCCCCCGTTCCCGTTTTGTTCGTTACCTGCCTCAACATCATTGCGTTAAAGTCGTTGAACAGTCTTGGTTTCTTGGGCAGAGCGTTATTACCGCTTTCCCGCGCTGAATCTCGGCGGCCTGGTTTTCCTCGTTTCCTCCTCATTCCCTCGCGAAGACCGGCGCTTCAAAAAGCGCCATGCCTCATCAAGTTTCACCTGAATCGACTTAAAAGGAATCGGCCCGCCGCGTAGAAAGAAGAGGCGGGTCCATTTCCAACCAGGGAATCGGCAATCATGAACAGGATGTTTCGCAGTACCGGCGGCTTGACCGCATTGGGCGCCTGTCTGGCGCTTTTTCTTTCTACCCCTTCGCATGGACAAGATCCGCTTGAGCGCGATTTGGCGGGCAAACCCTATCGGGGAGTCGAGCCCATCACAGGCGAACTGAAGGTGGTCGGCTCGCGCAGCATGGCCAACCTGCTCGCCCAGTGGAGCGAAGGCCTCAAAAAATACCATCCCAAACTTCATGTCCAACTGGATTGCGAAGGCCCGGAAACCGCGCTTCCCGAACTGGCCGCCCAGAAAGATGCCATTGCCGCACTGGGTCGACCCCTGAGCCGCGACGAGATTCAGGCGTTTGAGAAAAAGTCGGATAAGGAACTCGTCGTGGTGGGAGTATGCGAAAGCGAGTGGGGCATCATCGTTCATCCGGAAAACCCGCTCAAGGAAATCACGCGGACCCAACTGCAACGGGTCTTTGGCAAAAAAGCCGGCGAAAACAAGGACCCGGTCTGGGGCGATCTGGGCTTAAAGGATGCCTGGGCCGCGAAGGCGATCACGATCCAGGGCCGCGAAGCCAGTTCGGGCGCCCGGACCTTTTTTCGCCGGGCGCTGCAATTGCCCAAGGACACCGAAGAGCGGGCGCAAAAAGAAAACCCGGGAAATCGGGCAATCGTTCAGGCCGTTGCCGCCGACCAGGGATCGCTTGGCTTTTGCCCCAGGGCGCTTGCCACCAAGGAAGTCAAAACGATCCCAATCGCCGAGGAAGCGAACTCGGAAGGCCCCTCGCTCAATCAGGAGTTATTCCTGGTGGTCGCCCGCGAAAAAGGAAAACCGTTGAGCCCGCCCGTGCTCGAATTCCTTGCCTTTGCCCTGAGCCAGACCGGGCAAGATTGCGCGGCTCGCGATGGTTTTAAGGGCCTGGATCGCTCCGGAATTCTCGCCGGGTTCGACCGCGCCGGATTTTCGCCGGTGAAATAATTGCCTCTTCAAAACCAGCAAATAAAAACAAACAAAAACAAACAAAAATAATTAGAAATCATCAAAAATAAAAAGAAAACTCGGGGGAAGATGATGAAGCGGATCTTGGCAACCCTTTTGGGGTGCAGCGCGCTTTTTGGCGGCATGCGGACCGATGTTTTCGGCCAGGACGCGCGCAACCGCGATGGCGGGGCCAATCGTTTTTTGCCACCGAGCGGTAGTGCCCAGTTGGGCGTCCGCGTTAGCAATCGCGAATTTGGCGTGGAGGTGGTTCAGGTGATTCCCGGGTCTCCCGCCTCACAGGTCGGCCTGGAGCGGGCCGATGTGATCATCACCGTGGGGGGATATCAGGTCGGTTATGTCAACGGCCGCCTTTATGACGTGGGGGAAGAGTGCAACCGCCGCGTCGACGCGAACGGAATGGTCCGGCTCGTGATCCGCAATGCCCGCACCGGATTCCTGGCCAATGTCGATGTGAATCTGGGTGCGCCGATCCCGCCCGGCCCCATTCCTCCTGGACCGTTTCCCCCACCCAATCCCGGTTGGGGCCAGGGACTGATCAGCGGCACCATCGAATGCAGCACGGCGGTGCAGTTACCCGCCGGGTCGGCCTTGCACATTCGCCTGCTCGAAGAAGGTTTCGCCGGCACCCCCGCCACCCCGGTCGCGCAGACCACTCACCCCAATATCCCCGGCTTTCCCGCGAAGTATCACCTGAACTTCCGTCCTGCGAACATCAGCCCGAAACGCCGCTACTACCTCGACGCGCGGGTGCTGCAAGGCGGCCAGGTGCTTTGCCAGACGAACCAGCCCTACTGGTACACGGGCGGCGCTCGCCCACAGATGAACATGGTGGTCACCCCGGTCGCGCCGCCGCCTCCCGATCAGGGACCGGTCGCGTTGATCACGCAGTGGTACCGCATCTATCTTGGCCGGGAACCGGACCAACTTGGCCTGCAGGGCCAGCTTGCCGCGCTACAGCAGGGCCAAACCGTCGGAGACATTCAAGCCGCCATTCTTTCAAGCGGCGAGTTTTTCGATCGCTGCAACAACAACGCGCACATTTGGATTTCTCAGGTCTATTCGCTCGCTCTCAATCAGAAACCCAAGCCCTCCGACATCGACTACTGGGTCGAAAGGATCCGTTATCACAAGGGCAACCGCCTTATCACCGTGCGCGAACTGCTCAAGGCTGCTTCCTGAAATCCCAAATGGATCGGGCCAATGGACCATTCCTGCAGTTGGATCATCCTTTCCCTGGGTCTGATGGCGGGAATGGGCCAGCCGTTGACCGCTCGCCAAAACCCTGTGGAATCGCAAACGACTGCAAAAATCGAAACGATCGAAGACCTCTGGGCCGGATTTGATCCCAGGGCCCTGCCCTTGGAAACGGAAGTATTGAAATCCTGGGACGAAGACGACCTTCACTTCGAAATGTTCTATTTCACGGGAGAGGAATTCGAAGGCAAGAAAACCCGGATCTTTGGCTACCTTGGACGACCCAAAAAGCCCGAAGGAAAAATTCCCGGCCTGATTCATGTCCATGGAGGGGGCCAGACCGCGGTGCTCGACTGGCCGCGGTTTTGGGCCAAGCGCGGCTATGCCTGCGTGAGTTTCGATTTTTGCGGCGACACCTCGATGCTCGGGCCCAAATCAAAACGGGAGCATTACACTCGCTGGGAAAAGGTTCCCGCCGACATGTTCAAAATCAGCGGGGGGTTGCAAATGACCCCGACGCCCAGGCACAATCCCTGGTATCACTGGACCCTGGCCGCGCGGCGCGCGCTTACCCTGCTCGAAGCCCGCCCCGAAGTCGACAAGGACCGGCTGGGCGTTTTCGGCATCTCGGTGGGCGGCACGCTGACCTGGAGCATCGCCTCGCTCGACCATCGGATCAAGGCGGCGGCTCCGATTTATGGCTGCGGCTGGGAATTCTACCCTTACCCCCCTGACCTCAAGGCGCCCGTGGGCGAGGACTTGCGTTTATGGCGGAAGCTGATTGCTCCCGAAGCCCATGCCGCGCGTATCCGTTGCCCGCTGCATTTCCTGAGCGCAACCAACGATTTTCATGGCCGCATGGATCTGGCCTATCACACTCTGGCCCAGCTCGGTTCCTCGCAAAAAAGCCTGGTGTTCACGCGCAATTACAACCATCATGTCGAGCCCGACGAAGGCCATTCCCTGCCTGAGTTTTTCGCCACCCATTTTCATGGGAACCGTCCCGCCTGGCCCATGACTCCAACAGTGCAAGTCAAGGAATCGCAGATGGGTATTCCCCTGGTGCGGGTGAAAGCGAGCAACCTCGACCGCGTCGAACGGGTCGAGATCAACTACTGCCTGAACAACGCCTCGCCGACCGGACGATTCTGGCGCCGCGGGGAATACCCGATGCCCGATGGCAACACTTTCGTGGCCTCGGCCCCCTATTTAAGCGAGAGCGATACCCTCTTCGTTTTCGCCAATGTCTATTACAAATCGGGCGCCTGCGTGAGCTCGGCGTTGATCAAGCAGGACGCCGCGAATATCCCCAATGCCCGGCCGACCTTGAAGCCCCAAAACCTGATTGACGCGATGGAGGATGCCACCAACTGGCATTGGGTGCCGGCCTATACCGACCCCTGCCGTTACGATCGCTTCTTTGTCGACTGGAGCGGACCCAGTTTGGCGATCTGCTTTACCTTGGATCCGAAGACCTTTGGCCACGCCGGCGCGATGCACTACCACTTCGGCACGCGCAAGATCGGCGACCCCCAATTTCAGGGCATTGAGCCGGAAAAGAAGACCGATTCCACCGGCAAGTCGGCGACGAAGCTCCTGCGAATCGATTTTGCGACCGAGAATCGTCCAGAGCAGTTGACGGTCCGGCTGACTCGGCGGGAACCGGGACAAAACGAAGTGGAATTCACTGCGAAGGCATCATTCTCCCAAGCCAACAAGGGAGACTGGCAAACGATTTCGATGAAAATGGAAGAGTTCCGCGACGCCCAGCAAAAAGTTCTGCCCAATTGGGAACATCTCGAGCTTTTCGCCCTGGACGGCGTTAATCCGGCCAAAAAACCGCCGATTTTTAAACGCCTACGCTGGGCCTTCGAAAAATGACCCTGAAACCGTCAAACCTGAAACGCTTGCGCTCAGGAATCTCACCCTAAAAACTTCCAATCGATTCGCTCGTTATGAGATGAGGTCATCTCGACCTTTTCTACCTTATGCCAAGGCCGCGTCGAATTTCCATTTCCAGGTCAGCAAGCATCGGGCGGCTAAGCCCCTGTCCAGACGGTGTCCGCCAGAGGATATTGCCGTTTTCATCCAGCAGCACCAGGGTCGGAAAAGAAGTGACTTGGAACTGCGTCTGCACCGGGCATTCGCCATCGCCGATTTGCCCCAGAATGGTCGTGTAGTTGAGCCGGTAACGCCCACGCACCGAGCGGACCTTGGCCGCGCGTTCGGCCATCGTGCCACGTTCGTACGCAATGCCCACCACCTCAAGCCCGTAGGATTTGTACGTCCGTTGCAGCTCGACCAGATGCGGCATCGCTTGCAAGCACGGCCCGCACGTGCTGAACCAGAAATCGAGCAGGACCAATCGCCCGGTT
This sequence comes from Gemmataceae bacterium, assembly GCA_965226945.1. Lineage (GTDB taxonomy): Bacteria > Planctomycetota > Planctomycetia > Gemmatales > Gemmataceae > SYLG01. The sequence goes on from OZ245717.1 coordinate 8,277,907, forward strand.
TTGTGTTTGCGAAACTCCCAGGGGTTGCCATCGAGATCGACGAGCGCGAAGTTCTCAAGCTTGCGCCCCACAAGCTGGCAAGAGGGGATCGGCGTCTCGGCCGTATTCAGCGGGGCAGGCGGCGCCGAACTGGGCGCCTCGGTCGGCCTTGCGTAGGGAATGGCCAAGGTGGGAGCCGCCGGCATCATCCCTAAGTCGCGGGCAATTCTTTCTGGGCGTACGGTACTTGTCGGCGTGCCCGAACCCGAGGGGACGATCGCTGCGGGGTCGCTTGAACCGCCGCTTGGTGGCGCGGGCGCTTCGGAGGCTCCATTTGCCGCGGAAGGCTGAGTGGCGCCCACAAGCGGTGCCCCGAGTACCGGGACCACGCTTCCGCCCGAGTTATCCTGTTCCAAAAGCGTGATGACGACTTGAAGATTGGGCGGAGACACGACCACCGTGCCGGTATAGTACCTCTCCTGATCGCGCACGCGCGCGGTTAACTGGTAGGCTTTGCCACTTTTCAGACCGGGAATCTGAAAATTGCCCAAGGTGTCGGCGCTGACTTCAAAGCGCACCGGTTCCTGGTTCGACTGATTGACTTCTTGCAAATCAACGACCTGGACAATCGCACTGGAGGGACGCCTTTGCAGACGATCCATGATCGAGCCGGCAAGCGTTGCCGCGCTCGATTGTGAAGTGGGAGTGCCGGTGACGAGCGACTGCGAGGGAGCAAAGGGCTGCGCGGCAGCCGAAGATCCGCCGGCGGGTTGAATGGGGGAATTGCTGCCCGGTACGGGCGGCCACTGCGGCGGCTTCGGGCCAGACGAAACTGGTGTCGCCGGAGCCGTACGCTGGGCGTCGGTTTGTTTTTGCTGACTATTGCAGCCCAAACAAATCATCGCGCCCAACAGAATGACGGCGAAAATACGGCGCACGGAAATCCTCTAAGCCCCCATAACTCCTACTATCGACCAAAAATAGGTCAATATGGAGCGAGGGCCTTGCAACCATTGCCGCCGCCGCGGGTCAAGGCAAATGAGACTTGAGAATTTCTTGTGGATTCCCACCCTCCACCGAGCCATTGGCCGCCCTAACCGGTTCAAACCGACCAGTTTGACGCGAGAGCCGTCTGGCAAAGTGCGGCAATCGAATGGGTTCGCCTAATGGCCGGCGGGATGGCTGGACCTTCGCGCTCGCCAGGAATGCGGGAAAAGCTGCACTTGCTCGACATTCCCCTCGCGGTCAAAAGGCAACTCGATCGGCTTCCCTTCGATTTTCACCTCGGGACGCCCCTTGATTTGCTCCAATAAGGCCGGCGTGACCCAAAGCCGTTCCAGTTCCAGCGAATTGGGGATCACGGCAAGGCGGATTTCGTCCCACTTGGGCCGCCAGCACGATTCCAGGCCGGCCAGAATGCATTCCTTGTCGGTCGGAAACGAAAGCGGCAATTTCGAGCGCCACAGGAAGCGTGCGGTCAGGTTGTTCATGCGGAAGGGGACCGGGTCGATCGACGCGATCATCTTGTCGGTCGTCAAATCGGCGATGCCCACACCCGTGGCATTGCCATGGCTTTCAGGAGCCAGATCGAGCGCGCAAATCCTCGTAATGGAGGGTTTGGGATCTTCCGGCACCGTTTCCATGAGCAGGCGCCCCACGACATTGGGGTCGATCCCGGCACCCGAATAGTTCTTGCCCACTTCGCCGATGATGAGCAAATCGCATTGATCCAAGGGCAAGCGGGCCATCCAGTTACGGGCCAAATCGAGGAGCTCCGGCTCGCGCGCAAGCAGATCGGTTTTATCCACCACCTCGACCCGCGCGGTTTTCTCGCGGGCATTTTCAATGATCGCCAATCCCGCCTCGAAGGGGGATTTTTCCAGGATCACTTCCACCGTCTTGGGCATCATGTCCCTGAGACCCGAGATGCCCCAAACATGATGCTGCGACGCCCCTTCCCTTTTGCCAAAGCCGATGACGAGCATTTTGACGATGCCGCTTTCGTATCTGCCCCGAAAGTCGGTGTGAGGTTTGACCCGCGAAAGACAAAGCACCCGGTCGGCCTTGAGGGCGTTGCGGTCCCAAAACACCGGTTCGCCCCAGCTGTTGGTGCCGATGACATCAACATCCATGTCGGTCAACACCGGGATGCCAAGCGCCTGTTCGCTCACGCCGTATTCCGCAAGCAGCTCACGCTGCCCCTGGGCATTCGCCCCGCCGTGACTGCCCATGGCCGCAACGATGAACGGGGTGGCTCCCTTCGATTGAACGAAGCGCGCCGTGGCCCTCGCCATTGCTTGAATTCCAGCAATTCCGCGGCTTCCGACCCCAATCGCCACCCGTTCTTGAGGCCGAATCCGGCTCGCGACTTTCGCCTGCCTCCAGGCCTCAAGCACCGCCTCTTCGACGTTCGTCACCTCCGGCTGATTGTGAGACTGGGAGATTTGAACAATTTGCGGAATCTTCTTCATCGGATCTCTCGGGAGTGGTTCCTGATCATTTAATCCACTGGAGGCTTCGGCAACCATGGGTTCCGCGTTGACAGTTTTCCAGCTTCCTGGGTATCGGAGGCAATGAGTTTCACTTAAGGACCCGCCGTTCATGCCCCGCCAGCACAGCATGATGTTTCGCAAATGGATCATCCGCGGATGCTCCTTGGTGGGAATGATCGGCATCTTTGCTTTGCTTGGCGGCTTCCTTACCTGGACGAGTCCCGCGTTCATCCGCAATCTGCTTCTGGAACGGGTGCGCGACTCGCTCGTTGACACGCGGGTCCATTTGGACTCGCTGCAAGTCAATCTCTGGGGCGGCATCACCGCGCAAGGCCTGCGCCTGGCGCGCAATGGTCCGTTCGACTCGCCGGATTTTCTTTACATTCCCAAGGCGCAAATCGTCCACGATAAGGAAGCGATCCTAGAAGGCCGGCTGGCGATCCGCGAGGTCAATCTGGTGCAGCCGCGCCTGCGCATCATTCGCCAGCCAAACGGCGCCTTCAATATCGATGGACTGTTCAAGAAACCTTCGGCGGACGGCTACCAGCTTCCCGCCTGGTCGGTCAGCCAGGGTCAGGTGATCTTCGAGGACCGGCTCGCGGCGCTCGAAGGTACGCACTGGCCCAATCTCGAAATCAGGGAACTGCGAGGCAAAGGCCTGCAAGACGCCTCGGAAAAGGTTTGGTTCGAAGCGCGCGGCCACGGCGACTGGCTTGGGCCGATTTTGATCGAAGGAAACAAGCCCGGCAAAAAAAGCCCATTGACGCTTGATTTACGCATGGAGGCGATCGCCCTCAAGGCAGGTCTATCGCAGGTCATTCAACATCTGGACCCCGCGGCGGCCAACTGGCTGCGCCACCTTTCCGGAACGGTGCAAGCGGAGATGCGCGCGGAAATCCCACCCGACCCTGTCAGCCCGATTCCACGCCCCAAATCGTTGCTCGTCAGCTTGCGCGATGGGTCTTGGCAATTGCCCTTGGGCGCGATCCGCGTCGATCACCTTGAAGGCGAGCTTGAAGGCAATGCTCAGGGAATTCAGCGGATGGAAGTACGCGGCGAGTGGAAATCGGCGAAGATCAAAGCGAACCTTGGCGCCTGGGACCTTCCGCTGGATCAGGCCAACGGCAAATGGACCAGCCCGGGAATGCCCGGCACGATCACCGCCGAAGTACGGGGCGTCGAGTTTTCGCGCGAACTCTTCAGTTCTTTCCCTCAGGGGGCCCAGGGGGTCCAGGATTTCTTTCAACCCAGGGGCAAGGCCGATGTCTTTATCCGAATGGTAAAGAAGGAAGGAGCGGCGACCGAATCGAGTTCGCAATCGACCGATTTCGACCTGGAGGTGCGGCCGCTGGGAATGTCGTTTCTGCCGAAATCGTTTCCTTATCCGATTCTCAACGCCACCGGGATCATCATTTGCCAGATTCGCGGCGGCGAATTGCGAGGAGTCGATTCGGAGGTCTTTGGTTTCACCCAGGGAGGCACGCCGCTTCACGTCAAGGCCAAGGGCCGTGGCCGCAACGGACACGAAGACCTCGAAGTGTTCGTCGATGCCCAAAATGCCCCGATCGACGATACCTTGCGAGCCGCACTGGCCAAACCTCAACAGGAGCTATTCGATCAGTTTCGCCCCACCGGCTTCATCGATGTCAACGCCCACGTCACCCGCCGCCCCGGCAACGAAAAACTCGAAAACGATATCGACATTCAGTTCCGGCAGGCGACGACGATTTACCGCGGCTTTCCTTACCTCATCGAGCACATTTCAGGCTTGCTCAAGATCGAGAAAGGCAACTGGTATTGCTCGAAACTCGAGGGAGTTCACGGCACGGGAAAAGTGTTTGTCGATGGCCGCTCCTGGCAAGCTGGCGAAATCTCCAAGGACAGCTCGCCCACGATGCGCCTGCTCATTCGCGGCGAACAGTTGCCGGCCAACGGCGATTTGCGCGCGGCCCTTGACTTACCCCTGGCGGGCAAGAAGAAGTCGCTGGCTCACACCTGGGACGAACTGAATCCGTCGGAAACGATCACATTTGAAACCGATCTGGTCCACAGACAGGACAGCCCCGACGGCATGGAACTGTCCATGACGGTGCACGATGCCACGCTCACGCCGCGCTTGATTCCCTACCGCTTAAGCCAGGTCAAAGGCCTTTGTCACATGCAGGGGATGATCGCCAATCTGAGTCAGGTCAGCGCCCGCCACGACCGCTCGCGCATCGGCATGAAGGCCGCTCAGGTACGCGTGCAACCCAATGGCGAAGTCAAGTTACGCTTCGAGGAACTCGCGGCCGATCCGCTGATGGTGGATACCGAAATGGTCAAGGCGCTACCCGCTCCGCTCAAACGCGGCTTAAGCGGAGTCAAGATCGATGGCGACATCGGGGTCAAATGCGACTTATCGCTCAGTTTTCCGGAGGATGAACGCAAAACCGTGCAATCGGAATGGAATGGCAGGGTCCAATTTCGCAACAACCGGATCGAATCGGGCCTGGTATTCGAACAGGTCAAAGGGGAAGGCTACGTCGCGGGAAAACACAACGGGCAAAACTGGGACGGCGTCAATGGAAACCTCCAGTTCGACCAGATGACGTTGTTCGGGCAACATCTGAAAAACGCGCATGGGCGCTTTGAGGTCCAACCCGAAACTCCTTCGACCTTGAGGCTGCAGGATATCCATGCGCAAATGCACGGCGGCGAGATCGGCGGACATGCTCGTATCGATTTCGCCGCCACGACCCGTTACGATCTTCTCTTCGGAGCGACCCAGGTGCGCCTGGAAGAGTTTTCCAAAGCAAACTTCGGCGATTCGGCCCAAATGGAAGGCCAAGCGACTGCGATGCTCCACCTTCAGGGAATTGGCACTGATGTCAACGGCCTGTTCGGCGAAGGGAGCATCGATGTGCCCCAGGGTAAACTGTACAAGCTACCTCCCCTGCTTGACTTGATCAAGACACTTGGATTGCGCGTTCCCGACGGCACCGCCTTCGAGCAGGTTCATGCCCAATTTGGGGTCGATGGACCCATGCTGCGCTTTCGGCAGCTTGACCTATACGGCAATGCGATCACTCTTTGCGGCAAGGGAACGGTGCCGCTTGACGGACGGGACATGGCGCTCGAATTTCGCACCGAATGGGCCCGAGTCAATCAGTTTCTCCCCCAGGTGATTGAAAAGGTGCCTAAAGCGATCAGTGAGCAACTGTTTCTGGTGCGCATCCACGGCAACCCGCGATCTCCCAAAATCGAACGCGACGTGTTGCCAGGATTGACACAGCCCTTTCGTAACGCATTCAAACCCAATCTATCCGCCGTGACGGGCGGCAGAGCCGGAGGTCCATGATGGGCGGTATGGGCGGAATTTTGTTTCGCATGGTGTTGATGGAACTTTTCCGGGTCTTCATTATCGCGCTCGTGGCGATCACCGGAATCCTTCTCATGGCGGGGATCGTCTCGGAAGCCAGCCAGCATGGACTGTCTCCCAGTCAGATCCTGACCGCGATTCCCCTGCTCATCCCGAGCACCCTGCCCTACACCATTCCGGCCACGACGCTATTTGCCGTGTGCGTGGTTTATGGGCGTTTGAGTCAGGACAACGAAATCCTGGCGATCCGCGCGGCGGGGATCAACGTGTTTGCCGTGGTCAGTCCCGGCCTGGTGCTCGGTATTGCGATGAGCACCGTGACGATGGTGCTTTACTTCCAGGTGATTCCGGTGACTCACTCGATGTTGCGAGCGATGGTCTTTCACGATGCCGAGGAACTGCTTTATTCCATGCTCTCCAAACAGGGCTCGCTGAGCCATTCGAACCTTCCGTACGCCATGTTCGTCAAGGGCGTCCAGGGCCGCAAGCTGGTGAACCCGACCTTCAAACGGCGCGACAACAAGGGGGATATCGACCTGGTCGCTCAGGCGCAGGAAGCCGACCTGCGGGTGAACCTGGCCAAGAGAATCATCCATATCCATATGCGCCACGGAACGGCCAATTTCGAGGGCAAGAAAGACAATTTCTACTTTGTCGACAAGGTCTGGGATGTGCCGCTGCCTAGCAATTTCACCAGCGAAGCGAATCGGCGCGCGCGCGATATGACCTGGCAGGAAATCGCCGAGAAGCGGGCCGAATGGACGACGACCTCGGAAAAAACGTCGCAGGAAATCGATGCGACGCAGGCTCGCATCCAGGAATCGCCCACGACAGCCGCAGCCTCCGAGCCGCACTTGAAAAACCTGAAGGAAAAGCTGCGTTACGAAAAGCAGCAGGTGCTCTTTCTCGATGTGGAACTACTGATGCGCCCGGCGCTGAGTCTGGGTTGCCTGGGCTTCATTCTGGTGGGGGCGCCGATTGGCGTCTGGTTCAGCAAAAGCGATTATCTGAGCGCCTTCATTAGTTGCTTTTTGCCGATCGTGATCATCTACTACCCGCTCATCCTTTGCGGAACGGGTATGGCCAAGGAAGGGAAGATCGATCCGTTCCTTTTGGTGTGGGCTGCCGACATTCTAATGGGGTTTGTTGGGGGGTTTTTCATGTGGCGGCTTTGCCGGTCCTGATTTTTTCTTCTTCGAGTCGCCGCGATTTTGGCCGGGAACGAAGCCGGGGAGTTGCCCCGGCATCCTGGGCCCTTGCTTTTCGCCAGGGGAGTGGAACGCCGAACCGGCGTCATGCTCATCCTGGATCTCGCCGACGATTTCCTCAAGCACATCTTCCAGCGTGAGCAAACCGACAACTTTGCCCTCTTCCGACTGAACGATCGCCATGTGCCGGCGAGTCTTGCGAAATAGCTTCATGGCATTCATGGCGGTTTCATTAGGCAGGATAAAAAGCGCTGGATAAAGCGCATCTTCCAAAATGACCAGGCCATGCAGTGAAAACAAAAAGAGTAGGTCCTTCACATTAACGATGCCGACAATGTTATCGATCGAGCCGTCGTAAACGGGCAAGCGGGTGTGAGCGCGGTCGCGCAGCAAATCCAGGATCGAACCGGCGGGAAGACTCAATTCGAGGGCGTTGATTTTGGATTGAGGCACCATGATGTGGGCAACCGTCTTGCCGCTCAAGCGGAAGACGTTTTCGAGCACATCGGCCTGATCGGACTGAATGACCCCTGCCTCTTCGGTGTCTTCCACGATCATGAGCAGTTCTTCCACCGAGTGTGCATGAGCATGGGCGCCGGGGTTTTTGAAACCAATCACCTTGAGGACGAAATTGCCGGTGTGGTTCATCCAAAGAACGAAGGGGCGAGCAAAAAAGTAGAACCAGTCCATCGGGTGGGCCAGATAGAGTACCACCCGGTCAGGATTCTGAATGGCAATGGTTTTGGGAATCAGTTCTCCAAAGATCAGATGCAAATAAGAAACGGCGGCCACGGCCAGGGTGCTGCAAATCGAGTGCACGGCAATCGCGCCGACCAGACCGTCGAAGGCCGGATCGGCCACGCGCTGAAGGATGGATGCCAGGGTCACTTCGCCGACCGATCCGAGCGAGATGCTTGCGAAGGTAATGCCAAGCTGAGTGGCTGCCACTGCCTGATCGAGATTATTCTGCAGCTGATATACGATCTTGGCACGGATGTCACCGTGCTCGGCCAAACTCTCCATGCGCGTTTTACGCGCGGCCACCAGACCAAATTCCACGGCTACGAAAAAACCGTTGAGCCCAATGAGGCCAGGAATCAGGAAAAAAAGTGCGATCAACTCCCAAGCGGTCACAGAATTACCCAAGCCTTCCGGATGGCCAAACGCCTCATGGCAATCCGGAAAGGAAATTGTTCCCGAATTTGCTCCCAGTTTTCATTTTAAGGGTTGACAAGAGAACCCCCAAACAGCAAATTTTCTTTAAGGGCATCGGCGTTTCCCGGTCGATACCCCTATTCGAATCTATTCATTTCTCCTCCTCCCACCCAATCCACAACCTTTTGGGGCGAAATTATGAGTTTGTACGGAAAAAGATTAAAAATGGGGTTCACCCTCATTGAGCTTTTGGTGGTCATTGCCATCATCGCGGTGTTGATTGGGCTGTTGGTCCCTGCTGTGCAAAAAGTACGCGAAGCCGCCAACCGGATGACCTGCACCAACAATCTGAAGCAAATTTCGCTGGCGATTGCCAACTGCACCGATCAAAACGACCAGAAAATGCCCCCAGGCATCGGCCTGTATCCCAGTCGAACCATGTCGGTTGGTCTGAGCCAAGGCGGCATTCTGTTCCATATCCTTCCCTATATCGAGCAGGATGCACTCTTTAAAAACTCGTACATTGTTGACGACCGCAACAACAATTACCTCACTTATAGCCAGTGGGGCCTGCCCAATCCGACCAAGGTCAAAACTTACATTTGCCCATCCGATGCAACGAACCCCATCGATGGCCACGCCTTGTCGAGCTACGCCTACAACGGACAGACCTTTTTCATGAGCTACTCGGGCGGTTGGGGCTACGGCAACAAAAAGCTCTCGTTCGTCACCGACGGATCTTCCAACACGATCTACTTCACCGAGAAGATGACCAAGGCCTACGGCGCCGACGGTTGGGCACCCGGTGGCGATCAAAATTACTGGCCAGACTGGGGTCCCGCCATCGCGGATACGGCCGACGGCGGTCAACCCTCCGGTCCCGCGGCGATGTTTCAGGTCCAACCCCAAATCGGCGCCAACACCAATGCGGCCGGCAACCGCGCTTCTTCGCCGCACTCGGGCGGTATCAACGCCGCTTTCGGCGATGGCAGCGTTCGCTTTGTCAGCCAGGGCGTGGCTCCGGCCACTTGGTGGACCATGCTCACCCCCAATGGCGGCGACATCACGACGAACAACCCGTAGTAACGCCACAGGGCTCGATCCGGAGCCCGTTGCCTTCCTGCATTCGTGCGACTTCGCGATCCTCACGGGTTGCGATAAATGACTTGACCGATTGTTGTGCAGAAGAAAGGGCCCCTGAGCTTACCCTCAGGGTTCCTTTTGAAACGGCTCCCAAAGCCCATCCCATTTCGGTGCTCTTTCAGTTCATTTGAAAAAATAGAAAATCCACAGAGAAAACTCCATGGTCTTGCGCAACCTTTCGAGGCTCCCCTTGGCGGGGGCCTTTCTTTTCATTTTGGGATGCGGAGTCCCCACCGGGGAATTGAACGGTCGTGTGGTTTTCGGTAAGGATCCGCTTCAAGGCGGAACACTCGTATTCGAATATAGCGACGGCCAGTCGGCCACCGTCACCGTGAAAACGGATGGCTCATTTTCGGTTTCCAACCTACCGGTCGGGTCGGCCAACGTGGGCGTAAGCCCGCCTGCGGCTCCCAAAATGAATGCGGCGATCCAGGCGAAAATGAAGGCGCCCAAGGGAATGGAAGGCAAGGAAAACTATTACGGCATGAACAAGGCGGTCAAGATCAAGGAGAAGTACAAGACCGCTTCCTCTTCGGGCCTCAAAGTGGTCATCAAGTCTGGAAAAAACGACGATGTCACCTTCACCGTCGACTAAGAGGACTCCCACGCTGGGCGAGGAAGGACGATGAGTCTCGGCAGGGGAGAACCCACTTCTCCTCCCGCGCCTCATAAAGCGGCTCCCCGCTTTGGCGCGTTCGTGGCGTTTGTCGCCCTGGCTCTGTTTGTGGCGACGCTTCTCGCCATGGGCGCCGGTTGGTGGCCCGGTTGGTTCAGCGATTCCCGAGCCCGGGAACTGGACCGTCTGGTGGATAGGGCCTCCTACCGGAAAGCAAAGATCTACGGCCAGACCCTTGACCCCACGTTTTTAAACCAGCATGCCATCCTCTGGGCGCGCATCCTCAGGCTCAATTCCGACCTCGTCCTGGCCGGCGAATTTCTAAAAAAAGCCACTCCGGCTGACCCCCTCTGGTCGCAAATCGAGATGGAGCGCGGCCTGTTGCGCCTGGAAAACGGCGAACTGGCCGACAACCTCGAACTGGCCATGCGCCTTGCCGATGCCCGCCCGGAACTGCGTGACCGCATCTACGAGGGGGCCGTGCGCGCCTATCTGCGACAACTGCTTCCCGGACCCGCCGGTGAATTGCTTAAACGCTGGCAGCGGGAGCAGCCTGGCCTGCTCTATCGACTGGAAGCGGCACATCTCCACGATTTTCTCGACGACCCTGAAGGTTGTTTGACCGAGCTTGAAATCGCGAAGACCCTGTCGCCCCACAACCCCGAAATCGACGGCTGGATCGGCAAGTGCCAGTCGGCGCTCCAGCACAATCAAGCGGCTCGCGAAAACCTGGAGTATGCCTTAGGCCTGCTTGGCCATCAATCCGATTGGGAATTGGCCCTGGCCGTGGTGCTCGACCGGTTAGGACTGCCCGACGAGGCCATTGCCCTGCTCTCGGCGATCCTTGAGCGAGATCCCGGCGAAGCACAGGCCCTGGCTCAGCGCGGCCGGATCTTTTTGCAAAATCAATCCCCTGCAAAGGCACAAACGGATCTGCAAATGGCCCTTCGCGTCGAACCGGGAAACACCATCGCCGCCGACAATTTGCGCAAGGCCCTCTTTGAACTGGGAAAAACCGATGAGGCCAGGGAATTGGGCCTGCGCATACCGCAGATGGAAAAAGACCAGAAGCGGATCAGGGAGCTCATCCAGGTCGAGATTCAAAAAAAGCCGAACGACCCCGATGTGATGCACGAACTGGCCGCGATTTTTCTGAGGTCGGGCTATCCCAAGAGCGCCATTTTTTGGGTGCGTAAGGCCCTCCTCATTGCTCCCAATCATGTTCCAAGCCATGAGCTCATGGCCGGGTACTATGAGGCCACCGGCAATCCCGGTTTGGCGGCCGAACACCGGCAAAAAACGAGCGCCAATCCCTCCCGACCCAGTGGAGTTGGGCGATGACCGCCGAGAATCCTTCCTTTGCCAAGAACATCTCCCCCGTAGCGTCCGCCGACGACAGTAAAGCCTCGTCTTCGGAAAGCGCGAGTACGCCCGGGCCGATCAATAGGCGCTTTTGGCAATTAAAAAGATCCCTTTTTGCTTTTTTTGCCGCGCTCAGCGTTCTGACGGTCATCGCGCTTCCTTTCCTTAACGCTCGATACGCAACCCATCTGCTTGAAAAGTCTCATCCGGCCGAGGCTCTCTGGCACTGGGAAATGGCGTTAAGGTTTTACCCCTGGTGGAAAGAAGCGCGTGTCCAGGCCTGTATCGCGGCACGCCAGGCTGGAGATTTTGATCGAGCCTGGCTGCACCTGTCGGCACTGGAACAAGAGGGGACCAACCTTGAGGGGGATGGCCCCTTGCTCTGGGCGATGATTCGCGCTTCGCGCGGAGACCTGGCCCTCGTCGAGGCCAAGCTCATTGAAATCTGGAACCGCAACCGCCTGGAACGCTCCGACATCCCCGGAGCGCTCGCGGAAGGGTATTTGCGCATGTTCCGCCTGCCTGATGCGCTGGCGATTACATCGGAGTGGCTCAAAGCCGATCCCACTTCGATCCGGGCCCATGTTCTAAGGGCCGACGCCTGGTACCGGGCTCGCTCACCGGACAATGCCGTACCTGCGCTGCAAGAAGTCATCGATCTGGATCCAGGACAGATCGAGTCGCGTTTTCACCTGGCATTGGCGCTTTTGGATAAAGCCCGCTACGACGAAGGCCTCGAACAACTGAATCTGGTGGCGAACGTCTGGCCGGACAATACGCTCGTCAGTTGCCGCCAGGCGCGCTCCCTTTTCATGCTGGGTCGCGAGAAGCAGGCGCGGACGCTGATTGCGCGCCAGCTTGCGCGCTTTCCCAGCGATGCCAAACTGATCTCGACGCTGGGTCAGATCGACCTTTTGAGCGGCAGAAACGAGGAGGCCGCTACCTTGTTTCGTCAGGCTCTTGCGCTTCGGCCGGCCGACTACCAGTCGATATATTCGCTATCGCAAGCGCTTGGGCGCCTCGGTCAAAGAGAAGAAAGCCAGAAGTGGGCCAAGGAAGCCGAGAAGATCAAAATCAAACTCGAACGGCTGAACGAGATTACCTCCAAGGAGATCGCCCAAAAGCCGCTGGATCCAGCTCTTCACGAAGAACTGGGTTTGCTCTATGAAGCCACCGGACAATCGCTTTCGGCAAGGGCGTGGCTTGAGAGCGCCACGCGGATCGACCCCCGGCGCGATTCGGCGCGCGAGGCGCTGCAAAGGGTGCGAGCCAAGTTGGCGGCTTCAAGCCCCGATTCGTTGCGAGACCAGGAATAGTCGCGGCCCGATCAGACAGTTGCGGGCGCGCCCTCCAAGTCGGAAGGATCTCAATTCCAAATCAGGTCACCCGCGCAGATCGTGCCGGCCAGCACGGGAGCTCTCACCGGAAGATCAACGCTCGTCAGCAGGCCTGCGGTAAAGAACAACGGGCGGGCCCTTTCCTGAAAAGTCGCCCACGGCGATGCCGCGATCGCCGTTCGCCCAAAAATCGCCCACCTCGCAGGCCACATGATCGGCAGTCACGGATTCGACCCACCTGGGCGTATACACCCCCAGGAAATCGGGCTGCCACCAGAGCACCGATTCCAGTTTCATCGCCTCACGCTGTGCAAATCCCTCACGCGGCAAGAAGGCCACCGAAACGATCTCGGCAAATCGTGTTTTCTTATCTGGCACGGGATGGAACCCGGGGTTTGCCTTCCCCTCTTTCCTGCTTTCCGCCGGCCGGCTGTGAACACCCGCGAAGACGAGCGCACGGTGGACACCGTACATCGGGCCGACGGAATGATGCTCGAACTGCAAATGCCCCTTGTTTTCGAGCCAAAACACTCCGTGATAGGGTTTTAAGAGATAAGGTTGGTCCAAAACATCCCCATTGCTGACAAGCAGGTCCAGGTCACCGTCGCCATCCAGGTCGGCCTGCTGAATGCCGCTGCTGCCCAGTCCCGGGTGAGCGCCCTGATGGATCGTCGTGGCTTCAAACTTTCCCCGGCCGCGATTCAAATAGAGGGTGACGGCTTCGTGCTCCTGACCAAACAGAGCGACGAAGTCCATTCTGCCATCGCCATCCCAGTCGTGAACGGGGACATGAATCGCCCCGTGACGCGTATCGACGACGCTGGCGTCGAATTTCCACGACTGTGCATCCAACGCGGGCGCGCCTTCCCGTTGCTGCAAATAATAGACCTCTCCGGTCTGGTTCCATCCAAAGGCCGCGACCACCAATTCGATAAGGCCACGCGAGCGGTCTTGAATGACGCCAATGTCCGTCACCCGGCCAACCTCCGCAAGCAAGGTGACGGGGGCAAGCAGGCCGGCCTTCGAGCCGCGAAACCAGAGAGCCTTTCCTTTTTTGGCATCGGTCGGCAAGAAACTCCCCAAGTCGCTCACAAGCAGGTCGGCAAATCCATCGGCATCGAGATCGGCCACTTCGACATGGGCCGGGTGAGCCACCCGTGCCAATTTGGACCACCCTTGTAGGGGCTTGCGTGGGTTCCAGGAGGCGATACCGCCGCTGCGCATATCGCAAGCGATCAACACGGGCCCTTCTTCCGGCTGCAGAGTTGCCCATTTGAGATGGGAAATGGCGAAAGGGACCCCTTTTTTGTCTTGAGTTACGCCGGCGCTGGGTGTTTTCGATTCTCCTGAACCGCCGTGTGGGGCGTGGGACAAGGTTTCGCTTTGAGGCCAATCTTTGTATTCGGGCCAGGAGGAGGTCTCGATCCTTTGCCAGCCCGGTGCCGGTTCAGGCCTTTGCGTCCGGATGGGCAACGACTCGGGAGCCGACTCTTCGTACCACTTCACCACCGCCAATAGCGGCGGCGCCTTCAAGGGCAATCCGGATTTTTCAAAGAACTGAAAGCCCCGCTCGACCTCCATTTTCCAGGCCGATTTGGGAAAGATCGAGGCATCGGGCAGCGCATGGCAGTCGCCACAAAAGGACGCGATCGCCTCGGGCGTCGCCTTGCGAGTCGCACGGTCTTCCTCCGCTAGCCCCAATCCCTGCCCATCGGGATCTCTTTGTCGCGCAAAAAAGAAAGCGAAGACCCCTGCCAGGAGCAGGATGGCGCTCAATCCGCTAGCCAGGGTCCAAAGAAATCTCTTGCTCATTACTGCCCGCCATCCTTTGCCGCCGCGATCATGCCAACACGAATTGACTGGCCCGGGCCAATTGGGACACCCTCATGGGTCTGATTCCTGTGTTTGCCCCGTGTGGACGGTCACGAAGGGCCCGCGGCCTGGCGGTAAGCCTGCCGTTCGCGACGCAACGTTTCCAGAAATTGAATCTGTTTGCCAATCTGTTCGCCGAGCAGAAACAGCTCCGCTTCATTCTCCCATTGCTGGGCCGCGATGTAGCCCGCCGGCATCCAGCCGTGCTGCGGCAATGCCGCCGCCGCCGCGGTCAGCGGGAAGTTATCTTTCAGGCGCTTTGCCAGTTCCTTGCGGTCCGCCTGAAGTTCTCCGATCAGTCCGTTCAACTTGGGCGAAGAGGAACCCGGCGGATCGAGGATCGCTTCGGCCGAAGCTTCCCACCAGGCCATCGCCGGAAATTTCCAGGTTGCGGCGACGCCCTTGCCACGCGCATAGGGCCATTCCACCAGCCCCAGATCACGGTCCAGCCGGATGGCCTTCAACTCACTCAGCAACTGGGCGGCTTCCGCGGCGTAGCCCAGCGAAAACATCAATTCCATACGCAGTTTGATTCCCGCCGGACCAAACAAAACCGGATCGGAACTGGAAAGTTCTTCAAGCGCCAGGCCTTTGAGACCCAGCCGATTGGCATCCCGGAGCCGGGCCAGCGTCTTGCCCTCGCTCAAGGGGCGATAAAAAGCCAGCTCATTGGCAAGATCGAGGACCCGCCATTCGGCGAGTGAATAACCGGCGTCTCGGCCGAGCCGCCTTTTCGCCTTGTAAGCATCCCATTCCACCGCACTGTCGAGTGCGTTCTGCCTTGCCAGCAGATCCTCAAGCAGGTTGCTCGCTCTGCCATCGCTCGGATCGCGGGCCAGTGATTGGCGCAGGTCGTGACACACCTGGGCCAGACGAAACGACTCGACGAAGGGAACCATTCCTCCGGCCTCGAGTTCGAGGACAAAGCGGATCAATCCCGCTTCGGCCTTGATCGCCCAGGCCAGCGATTCATTGCGCTTTTGCGCAAAAGCTTGAGCAATTTGCCGCTCTGCTCGATCCAAAATCGCCCCCAGTGCCGCCTGCCGTTCGCGATTTCGGTTCAGCTTGGCAAAGCCCTGCCGCCTGGCCTCAAACCACGCAAGCGTCAGACAAGCTTCGGCTGCCGGGTCGCTCGACCCGCCCGCGAAGATGTCGCGCAATGCCTCGCGGTCGTCCTTCTGACCTGATTCGAGCACCGCGACCGTACCGGAAATCTGAATTGGATAGCGCGGTAGAGACTCAAGAACTTCAAGCAGGTCTTTTGCCGCCAATCGAGGGGACGGACTGCCCACCCAGATGGTGGCATTTGCCGACTGCGCCAAGGCGCCTTTCTCGGTCAATACCATCCGCTTGAGATCAGGCTCCATCAGCGCATGCGCATGGACCCAGGCCGAGGTGGTGACGAACGCAGACTGTTCCTCTTTGGTTGAGGTACGCGAACCCATCGGGGCCGCATTGGTCCTGGCGAGCGTGGCAAAAGCGGCGTGCTCGTCAAAGCGCCCCGCAAACGCATGTCCCGCAAACAGGACTCGCCAACCGAGTAGGGCATCGGCGCACAAAAGGCCAACCAAAATCGATCGTGTCGCACCAAAAAGCAGATCCCAGGTTGCCGCCCTTTCCGACGAGAGCCACCGGGCCATGCCGACTGCGCCCAACAGGGAGAACAAAAGAAGCAGACCATAAACGATTTTCAGATGGTCGAGCGCCATCCAGCGATCGCCTTCGGTCGCCAAGGGCAAAAGCAGGGCACTCCGAAGATCCACCATGTCAAGAGACAATGCCGCCAAGCCAAAAAGGCCGCTACCGAACCTGGCCGCCAGAGGGAGGTTTCCCTTGGTGGCGCTGCTCCAGGCAAGCACCCAGGAAAAGGGGGCCGCGAAAAACCAGACCGCCTGGACTAGGAGGAGGAGGGCCGCTCTTTGCGGTACGCCAAAGAGCAACCAGAGCGCAAGAAGCAGATAACCAAGGGGCAGACTGCCCGGCGCGTTGAGCCCGGGCAAAAACAAGGCCAGGCAAACGAGCGCACTTCCGACGCGCAGGCGCGAGCGGCCTACGTAAATCAGGCAGGCGAGCAACACCAATTGCATCACTAAAAGCAGTCCGAGCACGGCGAACCCGCCGCCAAGCCCAAAGCTCAGGCCCCAGAGCAGATCCGAAAGCGGGTGCATGACTCTGGCCAATTCGCGCAAGGTCGCCGGCCAGAAGTCTGGATACCAGTGACCCCGAAGGTATTCCAGGCCGCGTCCCGTGGCGTACCAGCCGTCCACCGTCGGAAGATTTTGCAACCAAAAGAGGGTGAATATCAACAGGCCAATAACGACCATAAAACAGTAAGCGAAAAATTCCCGCGAAAATGCACCGGGAATTCGGTCTGAAAGAGTATTGGCGCTGTGCCCGGAGGCGTGCGGCGGGACTGCCGGCAGGGAATGACCCGCCGCCAAGCTCGCGCCGCCAACGCTCCCGGCGATCTCGACTTGGCGGTTACGGTTCTGGTCGTGTTCCAAAGGGTCGTTCTTCAAGGAAAGGTCATCCTGCGAAGTATGGCCGCGGTTTCGGGAAAGGCGGCTTCATGAAGGGGCTCTCGTCCCGAGGGGGAAGTTTCGGCCAATTCCTGGCCAAGCGGTTTCGCCTTAAAGTCCAAATCCTTAGCAACGAGCCGATCCTGACGCGCCCAGGCCGCAAACACCCGCGCGCCCAGAAGGCCGGGGTTTCGTTGCAACAGCCTGGTCGAACAGGCGAGCAAGAGCGGTTTGTCGTCAAGCCAAAAGGCCAATCGACATTTTAGCAACAAGATTTCTTCTTGCCCCGATGATGGCGCTGAGCCCGGAAGCGATTCTTGCCCCGCGGAAGGCGATGAGCCCGGAAGCGATTCTTGAAGCGAACGCGCGGACCAGTTACTTGGTTTCGGTTCGATTTTTTCGAGTGCGTCTTGCCAGATTTCGCGGGCGCGGGGCCATTGTTGAACCTGGGCTTGGGCAATCCCCTTGGCAAGCGCCAGTTCTCCTTCGAGTAGAGAGATTTGCAAGTGGGTGGGAAACGCGCTTTTCGCATCCTGGATGATTGATTCCGCCTCACCAAATCGAAGGGCCTTGAGCTTGCAACGAATCAATCCCGCCAGGGCGCGCGAGTCTTTGCCAAAGGCGAGGATTTTTTCCAGTTCACCCGCGGCTTCCTGATATTGGCCTGCTGCTTCCAGACTCCAGGCCTGTTGAAAGGCACCCTTCAGTCCTTCCCTTGCGGGCCGGGTTTCGCGGACATAAGGATCGATCCAGGCCGCTTCCGCGCGTGCGGATTCTCTCTGGACTGAAAGATTGTCCGTTTCGGAACCGATCCGCACGACGCCTCGTTCCCCTTCAGAATGGGTCTCATTTTCGGTGTTTTTGCTATTTAGGGTGGCCAACGAACGCTTGAGTAGACCCAACCTGCGGCTCCAGTTGGGCCGCTCGGGGATTGTTCCGACTCGTGAACGAAACGACTCGTCGCGCCCTTCCTCCCAGTCGAGTTCGGCCAGACGCAATTGAGCGAAATCGCCAAAGGGCGGACCGGGAGGAATCGACTCCAGTGCGGCGCGCTCGTCGTTCGCAAGACCCAGCCCCTGGTAGGCCTCGGCGAGGCGCAAGAGCGCGACCAGATTCTCCGGATCTCGGCTCTTGGCGAGAATCGCCGCTCGTTTGAGCGGTTCGATCGCCTTTTCGGGAAAAGCGGGCAATTGACTCCACCCGACCAGATACACCCATTTCGGATCGTTGGGATCCAGTTTCGCCGCCTGAAAAAAGCATGCACTCGCCTCTTCGGAAAAATCCGATTCCTTGAGGAGAATCCCGAGTGCGCCCCAGGATTGCGGCTTTCCTGGCGATTGCTTCACGAGCTCCATTTGATAAGCCAGGGCGCTTCGCGTCATCGGATCGATCAGGTCTTGTGCCAGGATATTGCCAAGCAATTCCTCAGGCGCCGTCTGGATTTGAGGCCGGCAACCAGATAATAAGCAAAAAGCAACGGAAATAACGAAATAATAAAATGCATAAGTAAGTACCAACAGAATTGCTGGACACTTTTGGCAAAGTTCGTGACCTTGAACATTCATGACTTTGCACCTCCCAGGTTTAGCAATTTGCCATCAGGTGCAAAGCTCCGCGACCCAGGATCCGGATTTCCCTTCTCTTTCTGAATGGCTTTCCCCTTCCCTTTCACGAAGTCGATTCGTCTGGGCATTGAGGCGCATGCAAACTCTTCCCGGCTTCCGTCTTGCCAAACGACCTGAAATCTTCGTGGAGCGGCATCCTCTGGGCTACGGACAAAAGCGGCCAGTTCCGAGGCGCTCAAGTAACTGCCCCCCATGCCGATGCCATGCACCCGTGAGGCGTCGGGACCATTGACTTCCACCACCAATCCCGCGCAAGGCGCTCCCGTTTCTTTTTCGCGCAGGATCAATGCCGAACCCCGCGCGGTCGAACGATTGATCAAAACAAGCGGCGTCTGCGCGATCCGGCTGACGACAAGATCGGGCAGCCCGTCTCCATTGAGATCCCCCACCGCCAATCCCCGCGCCACATTGGCCTGGCCGCAAAGGCTTCCGACTTGATTGGAAATATCGAGAAAGCGCCCCTGCCCGATCCCCTTGAAGGCCAGATTTCTTTCGCGGTAGGGAGCGAGGCGGTCTTCAACGGGTGAGGCAATCCCCACTTGCGATCGAGTCTTGGCTTCCTGATTTGCCAGTTTTGTCGGCGCGGCCGAGATGCGGCCGTTGGCCAAAATCAGGTCCAGCTCGCCATCCAGGTCGAAATCGGCGGCAACCGTTCCAAAGCCGGTGGAACGCTGGCCGGCCCCCAGAATTCCGGTGGGCCCCGTCCGGTCGCGAAACTGGCCAGCCATGGTCTGCTGCCAGAAGGTGTGCGTTTCTTCCGCCAGATGAGGCATGAACAGGTCCAAACGCCCTCGCTTTTGAAAATCACCAAAGGCGATTCCCATCCCGGCCTGAGCTTTTCCCGAGGCGTTGTACGCGACGCCGCGGTCGAGCGCCTCCTCGGCGTAAAGCCCGTGAGAATGAGCGATCCAGAGATGGTTGGGTTGGCCGTCATTGGCCACCAGCAGGTCTAACGCGTTGTCATCATTGAAATCGGCGACGACAAGACCCAGGCCGGGACCTGGCTTGGCTCCCAGTCCTGCGGGCCCGGTTCGGTCGATGAATGCAAGTTGGCGCGGATCGCCTTGGCCTGGTGATCCCAGGTTCTTCCAGATACGGGCCGGTTGGCCGCCAAAAGCATGAGGCGGGCAATACTCACGCCGGCCCGAGGGGGCGGTGCATGGCCAGGTCGGGTCATAGCGGACATAGTTGGCAAGTGCCAGGTCGGGCCAGCCATCGCGATCAAGGTCTCCAACCGCGCAGGAGGTTCCCCAGGCCGGATTGATCACGCCGCAGCTCGCCGGTAATTGCGCGAACGCCGCTGCGGGCGGCGGCGTCCCCAGGTTCATCCACACCCGCGCACCTTGAGACTCGCTGCTGGGGTACTCGGTAATCAGTAAATCCAGGCGACCGTCGCGGTTGAGGTCGCCCACCGCCACCCCCATGCAAAAAGCCGCGTAGTCCAAACCGTGGCCGGCAGGAGCCAGTTCGAATCGGCCAGGCGTTTTTTGCAAGTAGAGGCGATTGGGATTGCCGCGCGGGCCGCCATTGTTCAAGACTAAGAGATCAAGCCGTCCATCTTGATCGGCATCGAAAAGCGCGATGCCGCTTCCCAGGATTTGCGGCATCAAATAGGCATCATCAAAGGGGCCGGCGTCATGCACTTCCTGGACGCCCCAGGTTTGCGATTCTTCGCGGAACCAATCGATCTGCGTTTGCGCCGGTTTTGGTTCCAACGCGGTCACTTCTGGTGCGGTTTGCGGCCCGGTGCGCACGATCGCCCAGACGATTCCCGCCAAACCCAGAGCGGCCGTGGCGGCCGCAATCCAACGCCCCTTCATGAGATCATGATAACTCACTCATTGTGCCGAACAATACCAGGCCAGACCACTCGTCGGACCACTCTTCCGGGGCGCGCCGCCAAACCCGATCAGGGAACGACGACGGTACCTGGTGCTTGAAGGAGAATTGCCATGTTCGATTGGTTTGCGGAAGGCCAGATGTTCGGATATGTGCTGGCTTTCGTGCTTGCTTCGATCCTTGGTTTTTTCTGGTTTCAAAAAACCCGGGATCAATGGCTGCCCTTGGCACTCCTCCTTTTGGCGCTCGGTAGCGTTTGGCTGATCGACAAGATGGTGGTCACCTCCAAGGAGGCGATGACCAAGTCGATCGAAGGATTGCGCGATGGCGGCCTGACCCAGAACTGGGCTCAGGTCAAAGGGCTCATTTCGGACAAATTTCAGCATCCGTCGATCGGTTCCAAGTCCGATCTGGAAGCTTACTTCCAAAGGTGGCGCAGCCGGCTAAGCGATGTCCGCCTGGTCTGCTGGGGATTCAACACGCCCCCCGGTACGACCGACCAGGTCGAATTCATGTTCAAGGCCGAAGGCGGCGGCCAGATGTTCTTTGCCAAGGTGCTGGCAACGATGGAGAAAACGGACAAGGGGTGGAAGCTCAAAGGGTTCAAACTTTATAACCCGGTGGCCGATTTGAAGGAACTGGACATCCCCTAAATCGTATCCCCGCCCAAAAGCAACGTTCAAACGCCTCAAAAGCGACGTCCGCAGGGTGCAAGAAAGTAAGAAAGAAAGCGCTGCCTGGGCTTGCGCCGCAGGCAGGGCCGTTTAGGGCTGAGTGATCGCCGACTGGCTGCTGGGCCGGACAATGACGGTCTGCGTTGGCGGACAGCATGGCGGCGGGCAACATTCGGTGGGGCAGCACATCGTGTTGGGGGTCAGGACTCCATAGCGAGCCATGATGCGCGCCTGGCGCCTGACCGGGCAACAGCAACCTTCAAGACAGAGAAGGGCGAAAAGGGCCAATCCCAAAAGAAGTTGGCGTTTCATGGGCAGGTCGATCCTCGTGAAGGAAAAGCCACCTTGGCCTTCCCCACGAAAGATGGACCATAATCGGGACCCAGCGCCCTCGACTTAATGAAAATCTTTCAAACCAAAATAAAGCTGGATGGGACCCTTCGGATTGTGCGGGCTATTCCCACCAAACGACCGGCAATCGCCTCGCGTTCGCGAAATCGGCGAACGGTGGCTTAACCCCCGACCCGTTGGAATCGATCAAAGGGATCAGATTCCTCCATGGCGCCAATCATCGTCGATCCGCAGCGTACTTTCACGCAGGCGTCCCACTGTAAAACCAGGCGAGGCCAGCGCGACCTCTCGATGGTAGCCCCGCAGCGGCTTGCCTTACGGACAGGCGGGGACGCAGACGGGCTGTGCGACCGGAACGCAGACAGGTTGCGGACAGGGGCATGCATGGGCCGCTGGAGGTGCTGCCGCAGGCGTGGTCTGCCTTCTACCGAACATGCCATTCCCGCCGTGGCTGCAACCAACGCTCATTACGCTCAAAAGCGTCAAACCTGCAAAACTCAAAGCCTGATAACCCTTCATGACCGGACTCTCCTGCCTTCCTCCTGAAAACACTAGAAATCCCGATCCCTGGGACTTCGATCACACACGACCTTAGGCCTCCCAGTAGAAATGAAAAATGAGATGTTTGCAATCAATTTCTTGAGGACACGTCGAGGAGTTCGGGCAAGAAATACCGATTGCACCGCTGCTGCGGATGATGCGGATTTCGTTGATGATGCGAACACGGACACGCCGGGAAACAGGCGAAATCCAAGGTCGAATGGAAGGGGAACAAATCACGCGGCCCGCACGAGGCAATACCGTGCTTTCGGCCTCACCCAGCTCAACTTCTCGATGGGAGGCCGCATGGTCCCAAATTGGTAAGGGATGGATTGGCCCGGGGGCTGCCGGGCCAATCCATCCCTGTCATCTTCCAATCGAAATCGCAATCAAAACGCGGTGGGTGCCGGTGGCGGCTCGACGGAATCGGGCTCCACGGGGGGAGACTGGGGTTCGGTCGGCGAAATTGGCGGTCCCACCACAGGGGCAGGCAGCGGTTTGAGCGCTTCCGTTGGCGCCGCCGAGCGGTCCTTGGCTCCGGGCAAGCCGGCCTTGAACATCAGATCTTCGAGGTCGTCGCCCAGGATTTCTTCTTTTTGAACGAGCTCCTCGGCGATGATATCCAGGAATTTTCGGTTGGCGGTGAGGATTTCGAGCGCCTTTTCGTCGGCTTCGCGCAAGAAGCGCTGCACCTCTTCATCAATGACATAGGCCATTCCATCGGAAAAATCGCGCGACTCGGAGACCTCTCGGCCCAAGAACACATGCTCTTCCCCCATACGGAATGCAACGGGACCAACCTTGGCACTCATTCCCCAATTCGCCACCATTTTTCGGGCAAGGCCCGTGGCGTTTTTGAGGTCACTCTCGGCTCCGGCATCGGCTTCACCAAAAACCAAGCGGTCGGCCGCCCTTCCCCCCAGATTGATCACCAACCTATGATGGAAAAACTCGACCCCGTGAAAGTGGCGATCTTCTTCAGGATCGATCCAGGCCAAACCCAGGGTCCGGCCCCTCGGGATGATTGAAACCTTCTGCGGCCGGCTCGTTCCTGGAAGAAACCAGGTGACGAGGACATGGCCCGCCTCATGATACGCGACTCGCCTTTTGGCCTCGGTCGACAGAATGTCTTCACGCTTCGCGCCAATCAGCACGCGGTCCATGGCCATTTCGAAATCGGCACGGTCGATCTTGGTCTTATTTTTCCGGGTCGCCACGATCGCGGCTTCGTTCGCCAGGTTTTTCAAATCGGCACCGGTCATACCGATCAATCGCCTTGCCAGACTGTCGAGGTTGACATCCTCGGCCAGCGGCTTGTTGCGCGTGTGCACCTTGAGGATCTCGATGCGCCCCTTGAGCGTGGGTCGGTCAACCGTCACATGGCGATCGAAGCGCCCCGGACGCAACAGAGCCGAGTCGAGCACATCGGGGCGGTTGGTCGCCGCCATGACGATGACGGTTTCGGAAGGGGTAAATCCGTCCATCTCGCTTAATATCTGGTTGAGCGTTTGCTCTCTTTCGTCGGAGCCGCCGCCAAGGCCCGCGCCGCGCATCCGCCCGACCGCATCAATTTCATCAATGAAGAGGATACAAGGAGCATTGTCCTTGGCGGTTTTGAACATGTCGCGCACGCGGCTCGCGCCGACGCCGACAAACATCTGGATGAACTCCGACCCGCTGATGCTGTAGAAGGGAACGCCCGCTTCACCCGCAACTGCCTTGGCAAGCAAGGTTTTGCCGGTGCCTGGAGGTCCGACCAGCAAAACTCCCTTGGGAACCACGGCCCCAAGAAGTTGAAATTTCTCAGGCGTTTTCAGGAATTCGACAATCTCGGTCAGTTCAAGCTTGGCATTTTCGGTACCAGCGACATCTTCAAAGGTAATTCGAGCCTTATTTTTCTCATAGCGTTTGGCGGGGCTTTTGATGTAGTTGGACAAAAAGCCGCCACCCATGGGATCGCGAAATCGAGGCAGAATCAGAAAGAAAAAGACCACAAAGAGCACAAGCGGTAGAAAAAACATGACCAGTGTACCCAGACCGGCATTCCAGTCTTCCTGCTGGTCCCATTCGAAATTCCCATCTCGCGACATTTCATTGAGTTTTTCGTAAGTCTTGCTATCGTCCAGGCGAACGCGCTGGACATAGAACGATTTTCTGTTCGCGAAGGCTTCCTTGAACTCCTTGACCTCGAACACCGCATCCGGCTTCAGTTCGACTTTCACCTTGTCGATGCCCACATACACAATCCGATGAATGTTCTTGCTTTCCGGATGGAAAATGAGACGGACGAACGTTCCGTACTGGACGGGCTGGGGATTCTGATAGGTCGTGGTCCACAAAAGCAGACCAAGGATGCAGATAATCAGGATCAACCAGGCCCAACTTCCCGGGTTGGGCTTGGGTTGATTGCGCCTCTTTGGAATTTTCGGGGGATTGGGGGTGCCCAGGTTCTTGGGGGCCTGATCCATTGAATGTACCCGTTTTCTTTGAAGTCAAACCAAAAGGGCAGCCAGGAGGAATGCCTGGTTGCCCTTCGGGTATTATAGGGGGTCTGCCGTTTGAAGAACCTGTGAAAGGCAAAGTTGCCTTTCCGTTGTTCACGAACATCAATCGTAAAATTCAGGCACCCAAAGCCCTTAGGCCGGGTTTTCACCCGAATGGGGATGATTTTCCGGTGCGGGTTGCGGCTTCGCCTTGGGATCGCTGTCTCCGGATGCACTCCAGAAGGCAGCCAGTTCGGCGAAAGTTCCCAGCGGGCTGGCCCCCTTGAGCGCCTCCTGGCTCAAAACGGGCGACTTCGCCGGCTCCCTTTTGGTCTTCGGTGCGCCAGCGGGTTGAGGCGCGATTGCGGCCTTATCCTTTTCGGCCGGCGCGGTCGCTCCCGCGGCATCAGTTGCTCCTGGCGCGGGCGCCGCCGGCGGCGGCTGGCTGGGACGTGGCTTGTTCCCACGGCCCATTTGCTTGAGCGATGTTCCGCGGGGCGGCAAATCGGCCAGACCGCGAGGAAGCTGGCGCGCCGGGGGGCCGCCACGGCCGCCTCGGTCTTGATTGTCGCGACCCGGCCCGCCCCGGTTGGGACCCGATCGGCCACCCTGTCCGCCGGGACCAGGACCGCCCGGTCCACCGGGACCACGCCCGGCGCCGTCGCGGCGCGGCGGACGATTGCCGCCCTGGTGAGGCCCGCCCCCGCCTTCCGTTCGGCCTTCGCGACCTGGACCGCCTTCGCCCCCAGGTCCGCGACGCGGCCTTTGACCACCCCGCTCGCGATGGGCGGGAGGTCCCCCCCGATCCGATCCGGGCCGGATCATCGTCAACGAAACACGGCCCTTTTCCTTATCCACCGAGCGAATCCATACCCGGACCACTTCGCCGACATGGACCATTTCGTGCGGACTGCGCACAAACCGGTTGGCCATTTCGCTGATGTGAACCAAACCGCCATCCTTGAGGCCGATGTCCACAAAGCAGCCGAAGTCGACGACATTGAGCACCGTCCCCTCGACCTGCTTGCCGACTTCGAGCAATTCGATCGGGAAAAGCCCCTTGCGCAAGATGGGAGATGGGAAATGACTGCGCACATCGTCGCCGCCATGAATCAGTTCGCCCAACACCTGGCGCACCGTGGCATTGGAAAAACCAGGCATCGCCGTCGGCGCCTTGGCTTCGATGGCCGGCCCTTCGCTTTCGATTTTTGCCTTGAGCTGGTTGTGCGCCGCCGGGTCGCGCAACACCGAGCTATCGACCCCAAGCTGCTGCAAAATCCACTCGGCAAGCGGGTATTGCTCCGGATGAATCCAGGTGGCGTCGAGGGGATTGTCCCCTTCGGCGATGCGTAAGAAGCCGACCGCCTGAACGAACCGGTCCTCGGTCATGCCGGGGATCAGCCGAAGCTGCTGGCGATTGGTAAAGCGGCCGATCACCTTGCGGTACTCGATCAGGTCGCGGGCGATCGCGGGATTGAGCGCAGGGATGTAGCGAAGCGCGGCGACGGTGGCGCGGTTGGGATCAAGACCCACCTGGGCCACGACCGATTCCAGCACGCCTTCCAGGGCCTCGCGAAGCGACTTGCCCTGAGCTTCGGAAGCATGGACGCCGCTGACGAGATATTGCGGATCGACTTTGACCATTTCGGCCAAGCTGTCGATGAAGCGGCGACCAATGCTGATTACCGCCCGCAAAGCGGGGTCTTGTTGGGGAAGTTCTTCGCGGCCAAGCGGGCTGGCGCCGTAATAGCCGGCACCCACTTCGGGAACGGTCGTGAATGACAGCGATTCCAAGGGCTGCGGCAGGTGGTCAAGCGAAGGCGGAACAAACGGAGTGGGAGCCTTTTTCGCGCCCTTCTCGTGCCTGCCTTGACGGCGTGGCGCCGAAGGCGCCGCCGGTGCCGTTTCGCCGGGTGCGGGCGTTTCGCCCGCGGCGGCAGCCTCGCCAGATGGGGTTTCACCAGACGGGGCTTCCCCAGGCGTGGTTTCTCCCGAAGCCGCCTCGCCTTCCGCGGAGGCAACGGGTGCGGCTTCGCCCGCGGTTTCGGTGGCAGCGCCCTCTTGCGCCACAACTTCGGGAGACTCCCCGGCCGTGGCATCGGGCACCTGTTCGGTGGTTTCGCTGCTGGGGGCGGCAACCTGGTGAGATTCCTCTGCCGCCGCATGACCCGCATTTTCGTGAGCGGCCTGCGCGGCGTGCGCTTCGGCCTCCTGTTCCTTGGCGAGCGTTTCCGTCACGACTGGAATGCGGCCGTGTCGACGATCGTCGAGTTCTTGAAGGACTTCGGCAACCATCCCTTCGACATGCCGGAAACCGGCGCCGCTGCCAAGAACGATCACCTCGACCTGGTGGCGGCGAACCCATTCCTCGATCTTGTGCTTGGGTTCGGCCCGGCGCGCCTGAGGAGGATGCGGGTTGAACGATCCGTCCTCGATGAGGTCGCCGTTTTCATCGAGAATGGCGACCTTGCATCCGCCGCGCGAAGCTGGGTCGATGGCGAGCACCCTTTTGCCAGGACATGGCGGCGCCAGCAGGCGCATGCGCAGCGTGCGGCAACAGATGCCGATCGCATAGTCATCGGCCTTGGTGCCCAGGTCGCGGCGGGTTTCGCGCTCAAGCGACGGCCCCATGAATTCGAGCACGGTGAGTTCAGCAATGTGCTCGAGGAATTCCTTGTGAGGATGACGAGCGAAATTCTCGGGGCTTGGAGGCGCGAATTTGAACTTCGGCGCCGGCATGTTCAGATAAGGGTCTTCGGAATTTTCTTGAACCTCAGGCTCGCTTGGCGCCGCTTCTTCGGCATGGTGATCCTGGGGCGGAGCGGTCTCACCGTGCGCGGAAGCGGTTTCGGTCGAAGCGGGGGTTTCCCCCGATCCAACCGCGGCTTCTTCGCCGGCGGCAACCGGTGCCCCCGCATCCCCGGATGCGGTCGCGGAAGCCACGGAGAACTCCGGCGCTGCCGCTGAGGTTCCTTCGGCGGTGGCCGCGGTGGCTCCTTCGGCGGTGGCCGCGGTGGCGTCCTGGGCCGGCTCGGTTTGGGCCGGGACGGATGCAGCGGCCGGTGCCGCTTCCACAGTCGTAGCGGGTGCCGGGGCCGGCTTGGCCTTCACGGGCAATGGCTTCCAGTTGGCAAGAAACTCGCCCAGCGAAGTTGCCTGTCCCGGTTCAGGGAGTGGCAAACGGTCCAAAATGAGACGGATGGCGGCCCCGCGGTTCCAGTCGATGGAGACTTCCAGTGCGTTGGCTTTTTCGCCGCGCCTCAAGGTGAAGACCTTGTGCGCCGCGATATTGCGCATCGGTTCGGAAAAGCGGAAGTACTCGCGAAACTCCTGGGCGGTGTTGTCGTTGGTGCGGGGGTGCCGAGCCGCTTTAAGAATGCCCGATTCATTCAAAATGATGCGTACCGAGGCGCGCAAGTCGGCCTGATCGGCAAGCGTTTCAGCCAAAAGCGCGGAAACCCCGTCCAGAACTTTTTCCGCGGAATCGAGGCCGCGCGCCGGATCGATCATCCTGGAAGCGGTGCCGAGCAAATCGGTGACGGTCGGATCGCCCGACCAGATCGCTTCGGCCAGGGGCCCCAGGCCTCGTTCGCGCGCAGCCAGCGCCTGCCCGCGCCGCCTCGGCTTAAAGGGCAGAAACAGGTCTTCCAACCGCCTCATCGAGTCGGCGGCGCTGAGAGAGTGCCGAATTTCGTCGGTCAGTTGACCTTGCGATTCGATGCTTCGAAGAATGATGGAGCGCCGCTCGCCAAGCTGGCGATTTTGGCGCAGCCTCGCCGAAACGGCACGCAGCGCCGGTTCGTTCAGCCCCCCGGCGTTTTCTGAGCGGTACCTCGCCAGAAACACTGGCGCCCAGCCGGTATGGAGCTGGGCCACCGCCGCATCGACCTGGGCCTTTCTCAATTGAAGGTCCTGGGCGATTCGCGAATTCTCGAGGTTGTCGGATTGCGGTGATGTGGTGCTGGTGGGGGTTTGCATGATGCCTATTCCATTCCGGTTACTTAAAGGAAACCGGTGAGTTGACGATTGCGAGAACGACGCCCCTGGGGCGCTTTCTCCCCGATCTACCTATCCGGTCTGACCGGTATCGGGATGATGAAGGGAAGCAAGGCTCGTTGGCCTGGCCGGCAGGAAAAACCGAAAACAGGAGCGGCATTGAGATCGATCCTGTCTCGCGAATTGCCCTGATCGAACCCGGAAACACCTTGAGAATCAAGCTTTGTTTTAAATAGCCGGGCGGGGGTCGTCAAGGAAAAGGAAGGCCAAAAGCGGCTTGACTGTACACTTGCTTTGTGTAAACATATGTACACTATGACCATCCTCCACCTCGACATCGACGCCTTCTTCGCTTCCGTCGAACAGCGCGACGACCGCTCGCTACGCGGCAAGCCGATTGCGGTGGGAACGGGGGTGGTTGCCAGTTGCAGTTACGAGGCGCGCTGCTTTGGCGTGCGCACCGCGATGCGCCTATCGGAAGCTCGCCGGCTTTGCCCGAGATTGATCGTTTTGCCTGGCGACTACCGTCGTTATGAGCAGGCCGGCCGCCACGTGTTTGCCATCTGCCATGATGCATCTCCTCAGGTCGAAGTTACGGCGCTCGATGATCTTTACCTGACGCTCCCAGGCGATGAACACGCCGGAAAACAGGTTGTGGGAAAACCTCCCAACACGCTTTTGCGGCAAGCCGAATCGATCCGGGAACAGGTCGTGGAAGAGGTCAATCTGAGCGTTTCGCTGGGGGCTGGATCGAATAAACTGGTCGCGGCGGTTGCCACGCAGGAGGCGAAAGACCGCCGGCTCGCGGCCTACGGAGGAAAGCTCGAGTCGTGGGGCGCGCACAAAAATCGCCCGCTGCCCCCATCGCCCGTGATCGTCGTTCCAGATGGCGAGGAAGCCTCCTATTTGGCGCCCTGGCCGATCGACGTTTTGCCGGGGATTGGACACGTCACCTTGCGCAAGCTCGAACCGCTGCATTTGCGTACAGTCGCCGACCTGGCCGCAACGCCCCGCGCCTTACTCTGTGGGTTACTTGGAAAACAGGGACCAAGGCTCTTACTTCTGGCGCGGGGGATCGACGATCGCCCCGTGCGTCCGGACAAACCCCAGACAAGTATTGGCCGCCGCGCCAGCTTCGACCCGCCCACCGGCGACCGGGAATTCCTTTTGGCACTGATCGGACATTTGGTCGACCGCGCCGCCAGCTGGTTGCGATGGAATCGTCAGCGCACCGGCGGCTTAACTCTGTATTTGCGTTATGGCGATCAGCAGGGAGGCGAAGGACGAGCGTTATTACCCGTGGCCACGGACAACGAGGCCACCCTGCGCGAGATCGCCCAAGACACGTTTTTGCGCGTTTACCAGCGCCGATTGCCTTTGCGCCTGCTTGGCGTGGGCTTCGAACCGCTCACTAGCGCCGCGATTCAAACCTCGCTCTTCCCCGATCCGCGCGAAGAACAGCTCAAGGCGATCGGCCAGTGCAAAGACCATATTCGCGAGCGCTTTGGTTTCAGCGCGCTGAAAAACGGCTCATCGCTGATCCTTGATCGCAACCTGCGGCGCGACCGCGAGAATTATGTCTTCCGTACACCCTGCCTCAGTAAATGAGTTCAAGCGTATGAGTCGACCGGATCGCCCTGGAGCAAGCGGCACCGTGGGCAGGCACCGGTGGCATGCGAAAAGAAACGATTCAAACCGGCGGGGAAATCTGAAAAAGCAACGACCGCCGTCAGGATTCAAACCGCGGCCCCACGAGAACGGGCAAGCCGAGAGGTTGCAAACGAATCGATACTTCGCGGACGGAGTCACCCGGCACGGCGAGCAATTCGCCATCGGCATGAACCGCAAGATCTTCCGCCGCCTTGATCGTCAGTTCTTTGCCGCGGTAGCGCGTCAGCCAGGGCGGTTTCTCGCCAAGGCCTCCTACAAGTAGGCTTGGCAAGAACGTAAGCGCGCGCAGCCGCGACAAATCTCGGACGGCCAGCAATTCGAATTTCCCATCGTTGAGGCGCGCCATGGGAGCCAGATCGAAATTGCCCTCGCGGCGGCCATTCATCACACTCAACGCTAGCCAGGAGGCGCGCTCGGTGTTTTTTTCGCCTTCCAGGTCGCGATTGCCCAATTTTGGGAAATGGCTCGCGGGCGAATTTTCAGGGTCATCGTTTGAGAATAGCCGCCTTCCCTCGAGGCAGACGTGCCAGCGACGCCTCGTCCAGTCGAGCACCAGCGCCTGCAGCAATGCCAGGGTGTAGAGTCCAAGCCCGCGCACAAAGGAGATCTTGCGCGAGCGGATCGTCACCATCGCATTGATCCCAAGCCCCGCACCGTTAACGAATGCGATCTCTGGCCCCTGACCGCAACGGATCCAGCCATGATCGATCACGGCAGCATGCGCCTCCCCTTTTTTCCACCAGTCCGCCTTCAGGTCCAGACCAAAGGCCAGATCGTTGGCCGAGCCGAGCGGCAAAATGCCGAGGTGGGGAATCGGACCGATACCGTTTTCCAGTAGCCCTCTGGCCGCGAGGTGCACGCTGCCGTCCCCGCCGGCGATCCAAACGAGGTCAAATTGTTGCGCTCGCGCTTCGGCAGCCGATCGGATCAGGTGGTCAGGGCCTTCCGTCGAAACAAATTCGGTGGAATCGGCGAAGGATTCAAGCTGCTTCGCAAGCACCTTGGCCTGACTCGCCGAACGGCCCCTGCCCGCCGAAGGATTCCATAAAATCCGGGCTTTTTTCCATTGGGGTGCCGGTGCCATGCTTGGATCGATCCCGATCGAGAGGTTGGTCAACGAAAAAAAAAAGCCGGGAGGATGGAAGCGGTGCCCAGGCAAGCTTCTCAATCGCGATCTTGCTAACTTATGATGAGTGAGACGACTCGAATGAAATGGGGCTTATGGACGGCATTTTCCTACTCGACAAACCGTGCGGGCCTTCCTCCCGCCACGCGATTGACCGCTTCGCCAGGCAGCTTCCCAAGAAATTGCGCTTTGGCCATGCCGGCACGCTCGACCCACTGGCTTCGGGTTTGCTGATCCTTGCCACCGGCAAGGCCACAAGGCTCATCGAGATTTATCAGGATCTAAAAAAGACCTACATCGGCACCGTTCAACTCGGCGCTCGTAGCGAAACCGATGATTCTGAAGGCCCCCTGACTGCGGTCGAGGGGGCGATCCTTCCCAACCGGGATCAAGTGTTGACCCACCTGGCACAATTGACCGGCCAATTCTCGCAAACTCCGCCTGCCTATTCGGCCGCCAAGGTCGACGGCAAACGGGCCTACGCTCTGGCCAGAGCGGGCCGCGCGGAACTTCCCAAAGCGAAAATAGTCGATGTTTATTCGGCCGAACTGATCTCTTACTCGGAGGGCAAGTTGACGGTGCGCTGGGAGGTGGGCAGCGGCACCTACATTCGTTCCCTCGCGCGCGATCTGGGCGAGGCGCTTGGATGCGGCGGCTATCTGGAGTCTCTACGCCGCACGCAAATCGGTCCTTTCGTTGTCGAAGAGGCAAGTTCCATAGAACCCAAAGAAAGCGATGGCTTCATATCGATGGAAGAATCGATCTCCCATCTACCGCAGATTCGCATGACTCAAGAACGCTGCCGCGTGATCGTAGGAGGCAAAAAAATGGCTCTCAACGACACCGAAAGGGCGCAGTGGGCCGCGCTTTCCGCACTTACGCGTTCAGGAACCGCAAGTTCGACTACCATCACGTCAGAACCTGCCGCTCTCACGGCTTTGCTTGACCCGGCCGAGAAAATGCTTGGGATTTTGGAGATTCGGCCGAACGACGAGGGGGAGATCTGGGCGCGCCCCTGGAAATTCTTCCAGCACTTAAAAGACATCGGAATCTAGCGCATTTCGGGCGATATCCTTGTGCGCCTCGCGCTTTCGACTCGCCTCGCATGAGCCAATGGTTTAGCATCGAAGACGGGAGAGAACCATGGAACCGGCTTCCTCGGAAAAGGAGTTATCAATGATTCGACAACCCTGGCGCTGGCTTTTCGGGTCGCTGGTTGTCCTGTTGATGACCGGTTTTCTGTTGACGATGAACAGCACGAGCGCGACCAAGCCCGACAAGTTCGCGGAAAATCGGCCCGGCGGCGAAGTCCCCATCCCCTTTGACTCCAAGAGAGCGCTCGCCGATCTCAAGGAGATTTGCAACCTCGGTCCTCGCGTCAGCGGCTCCGCCGCGATGGCCAAGCAACAGGAACTATTGATCAAGCATTTCAAAGAGTGTGGCGCCACCGTCACGCTTCAGCCTTTCAAGGCAGGTGCGCAAAGCCGGCGCGATGAAGTCGCCATGACCAATATCGTCGCCTCGTTTCAGCCCGAGTTGGCCAGGCGGGTGATCATTTGCGCCCACTACGACACGCGTCCCTTTGCCGATCAGGAAAGCGATCCGCGGCTGAAAGCCAAAACCTTTTTGGGAGCCAACGATGGCGGTGCGGGGGCGGCCTTCCTCATGGAACTGGCTCGCAATTTCAAATCGGTCAAAACGAGTGTTGGCGTTGACTTGGTGCTTTTCGATGGCGAAGAATACATCTTTGAAAGAGAGGACGTCTACTTTCATGGCTCCCGTTATTTTGCCCAAAGTTGGAAGGAAAGCCCCAACCCGCCGCAGTATCACGGCGCCGTGCTCGTCGATATGATTGCCGGCCGTGATCCGCAGTTTCCCATCGAACAAACCAGCTGGTGGCAGGCCCCGACCCTTGTCCGGGAAATTTATGGCATCGCGGGCGAACTGCGCTGCAAGGCATTCCGCAGCGACAAATACAGCAGCACCGCGGTCCAGGACGATCATGTTCCCTTGAACCAGGTCGGAATTAAGGCGATCGACATCATCGACTTCAGCTACCCGCACTGGCACCGGATCACCGATACACCGGAGAATTGCTCAGGCGAAGGGATGGAACAGGTCGCCAAGGTACTTGGCGTCTGGATTCAACGAGTGCGATGACCTGGCATCAAGCCGTCATTGGAAATTGTTTTGCCGTACTTTTGGTGGCGCTCGGCATTCACTTTCTCGCGAGCCGGCAAGCCAACCCAGGTCGGGCTGTATTTATCCGCACTTACGGGATCTTTTTTGTCATCCTTGGCGGCATGCTCGGCTTTGCCCAACTGTTCCTGGAAGGCCCGGCTCAAAGACTTGCCGATTTAAGCGATGCCGCCGCCTTGCGCGGAGAACCAGCCCCCTTCAATGAGGAAGACCGGCGTTTGGCGGCCCTTTGGGGTGGTTTTTGGATCTTGTTCCTGATGATCCTCCTTGGTCTGGCATCGACCGCCTTCGTCGACGCTTTGAAAAACCGCACGCGCCGCATTCCTCGCAGAAGCATGTCGAAAACAATCGATCTTGAGAATTCCCTGAAGCATCCCCCGACAACGCAGCGGGGCGGCTTCAACGACAAAGAAGGTTTGTCATGATGGATTCCTTGCGCCATTTCATCGGGCTGGCGTTTTTTTTCCTATTCGGAACACTCTTAAAGCTTCGCTATCGCGTCCATGCCGATCCCAACGCCGCTCTCAAAGGACATTCCCGACAGCGGCTGCTCGTCCTGCCAAGCCACCCCGGTTATGTCGATCCGCCGCTGGTGATGACCCAGATCTGGGGACTTTTGCGGCCCCGACCCTTATCCTGGGCGGGCAACTGGAAGAACCCATTCATGGTCCCCTTTCTCTGGCTGGTCAGGGCGATCCCGATTCCGGACCTGTCCAAACCGAGCCAGGATGCCCGGGAGAAAATGGGCCAAGCCCTGGGAGAAATTGTCGCGGGGCTCAAGAACGGCTCCAATCAGATCATGTGGCCCTCCGGCCGCCTGCAAAGAGAAGGTGTTGAACGGGTCGTGGGCACGAGCGGCGTGTGGAACATCGTTTCGGCGCATCCAGAGACCGATCTACTCCTTTGCCGCACCGAAGGGGTCTGGGGCAGCCGCTTCAGCTATGGTTTCGTGGGTACGCAACCCAACTTCACCGTGCAGGGCCTGATTTCGATCGGGTGGCTCCTGGCCTCACTGATTTTATTCATGCCTCGGCGCACCGTGCGCATGCATTTTCGCCTGATCCGAGCCAGCGAACGCTCTGGCCTGGATCGCACGCAACTTAACAAACTCATTGAGGATTATCTCAATGACAACAAGCCCGCGCCGGCACCGATCCGCGTCCCCTACCACTTGCTGATTCCCAGTCTGCCGGCGGATCCCTCAACCATCGGCAACAAGACCGAATTTGACCTCAAGGGATTCAAAAAGGAGACGATTGAAGAAGTCAATGAAATCCTTCAGGAGAAGCTAAACCGGCCTCTCGAACCCAAGGAGGCGCGGGCCGAAACGCATCTCGCCGAACTGGGAATTGACAGTCTCGATGTCGCCGACGCAACGCTCAAGGTCGAAAGAACCTTTGGCTTCCATGCCGACGAAGTCCCCCAGACGCTGGGCGGACTTTGGGCCCTGGCTCACGGTGCCGCTCCCAAGGCGCCGCCCAAGCCCGCCCCCGCCGCCTGGGCCAAGTCTCCCGGAAGGCAAGTGGTGCCCGTGATCGAAGGAGAGCATCTGGCCGAGGCGCTCTTCCATTCGTGTCTGCGCAACCGCTCTCGACCTGCCCTGGCCGATGACCTTTCGGGCATGCTCACCTACAGCCGATTGTTTCTTGGCGCCTTCGCCATGTCGCAAAAACTCAAGGCATACTCAGGAGACAAGATTGGGATTTTGTTACCCGCATCGGTCGCGACCGATGTCGCCCTGTTCGCCAGTTTTCTCGCGGGAAAAACCCCCGTGCTTTTGAACTGGACGGTTGGCCCGGCCAGCTTGAAACATTGCGCCAAAATCGCCGGCATCAGCCACTACATCACGTCGAAACGGTTCATGGATCGCATCGGCATCGAGATCGAAGATCTTAAGCCCATCTATCTGGAAGAACTCAAGGCGTCGCTATCCAAATGGGGCCTGATCTGGCTGGCCCTGCGCTGGAAGGTCTACCCCGGCGGATTTCGAGCCTCGATCCCCACGACCGATCCGGAAAGCATGGCGGTCATCCTCTTTACAAGCGGATCGGAAAAAGCTCCCAAGGCCGTGCCGTTGACCCACAAGAATCTCCTCTCCAATCAAAAAGCAGGAATCGAACATCTGGGCTTCACCGAGCGCGACGTGTTCCTCGGCTTCCTTCCTGCATTCCATAGTTTTGGGCTCAATGTTACTTCACTCTTCCCGATGGCCCTCGGCATCCGCGTGGTGCATCATCCCGACCCCACCGATGGCGCCAATCTTGCCGCAAAAATTCGCAACTACGGCGTGAGCGCGGTGCTCGGCACCCCCACCTTTGTCAGCATGATCCTGGACCGGTCGCAACCCGGCGATTGGGATCAAGTCCGGCTGGCAGTGTGCGGAGCGGAGAAGCTCACCGAACCGGTCGCGGCCACCTTTGCTCGACACTGTCCCAAGGGGACCATTATCGAGGGCTATGGGATCACCGAATGCGGTCCGGTCGTGGCCGCCAATCCCCCCGCGCGCCCCAAACGCGGCAGCCTGGG
Organism: Gemmataceae bacterium; assembly: GCA_965226945.1. Taxonomy (GTDB): domain Bacteria; phylum Planctomycetota; class Planctomycetia; order Gemmatales; family Gemmataceae; genus SYLG01. The sequence continues at coordinate 8,313,978 of OZ245717.1, forward strand.
CCTGCCATTTCCCGGCACGGAAATCCGGCTGGTCGATCCCGAAGGGGGCGAAAAAACCTCAGGCCAAGGCGAGCGTGGGATGCTCCTGGTGCGCAGTCCTTCGGTGTTTCCCGGTTACCTGGGCGCCGAAGAAAATCCTTTCGTCGAATGGGAGGGGAAAACCTGGTACAAGACCGGCGATCTTTGCCGCCTCGACGAAGAGGGGTTTCTCTTTTTCGAAGGCCGGCTCAAACGGTTCATCAAGGCCGGCGGAGAAATGGTCTCGCTTCCCGCGCTCGAAGAGGTTTTTTCGAAACGTTTCCCGCCTGATGAAACAGGCCCTCGGGTTGCGGTCGAAGGCATCGACGATCATGGCCGAAGGCTCATCGTCCTCTTCACGAGGACACCCCTGTCCTTGACCGAGGCCAATGCCATGCTGCAAGCCGAAGGGTTTCGCGGCGTCTTCCGGCTGGACAAGGTTCAGCCGGTCGAATCGATTGGTGTCCTCGGCACGGGTAAAACGAACTACCGTGAGTTGCGCGCCGTGTGTCAAAAAATGCTCGGCGAGATTTCCTGATCGATCCTGAAACCGATGCGGATTAAGGGTCTCAATGGCCGTCGGAGCGGCCGGTTAGACCGGTTGTACCGATTCCGTGCCAGGGAGAAGCTGCGGATCTGGGGAAAATGAAGGAGAATTATCCGAAAAAACGGGAGCAACCCGATTAATATAAACCCCGACTCCTGGCACCGGCGTTCGCACAGGCTCTCCTATGAAAACCATTCGTCTGGGATTTGGATCCCGCATTCTCCTGTTGGGGATCTTGTTCCTTTTCGGACTGGGCGCAACCAATTTGATGTGGTTGTTTCTAGCCCGGACCGTTCAAGTCAATGGCCCCCTTTATCACAAGATCGTCCAAGGGAAGGATCTGGTCGCCGACTATTTACCCCCGCCGCTTTACGTGGTGGAATCCTACCTGATCGCCATGCGGATGTGCGAAGAGTCCGGCTCGCGGCGCGACGACCTTTTGGAACGGCTACGCAAAAATCGCCAGGATTTTGACACCCGCTACCTTTACTGGCAGAAGGAACTCAGTCCTGAAGATCCTCGCTTAAGATTCATTGCCGAAGCCTATCAGGCGGGACAGGAATTCTTTCGCGTCGTCGAGCGCGAAGTCGTCAATGGCAGCGCGAAAAAAGTTCCCGCGGAAGCAATTTCCGCTTACGAAAGGCACCGCAAGTCGGTGGATGAACTCATCAAAACGACCGAGGTGCGAATCGAAGCCGACGAAGAATCGGCCCGTTCGACCACGGCCTGGTGGTACGCCGTCCAGATGGGTTTCAACGCCGTGCTTCTGGGCGTTTTCGCGGTAGCCTCCTGGTTGATCGCCCGGGGAATCACCCAGGTGGTGAAGTCGTCAGGAGAACTCGTGGGGCAGGTGAAAATGTCGGCCATGCGCGTCAACAGCACCTCGTCGGAGATCGCGTCGGCGGCCGCCGAGCAAAATGCGACCGTGCAAACCTTCAATTCGAGCTTCAATGAAATCGCCGCCGCCGTGAAACAGATTGGCGCGACCAGCCGCGAGCTGTCCCAAACCATCCAGGAACTGGGGAAGGAAGGGCGTGAAACCGCGCGGATGGCAAGCGAAGGCAAGGAAAGCCTGGCGGGGATGGAGTCGACCATGGGTTCACTCGCCGAGGCGACCGGATCGATCAATGGGCGTCTGGGCACGATTCGCGAAAAAGCGGGCGCCATCAACATAGTGGTCACCACGATTACCAAGGTCGCCGATCAGACCAATCTGCTTTCGATCAATGCCGCGATCGAAGCAGAGAAAGCCGGCGAAGCCGGCCGAGGTTTCCTCGTGGTCGCCCGCGAAATCCGCCGGCTGGCCGATCAGACCGCCGTGGCGACGCTCGATATCGAGCAAATGGTCAGGCACATGCAGCAAGCGGTGAATTCAGGCGTCATGGAGATGGACAAGTTCAGCGAGCAGGTCCGCTCCGGAATGAGCCGCGTGGGAACGATCAGCCATCAGCTTGCCGGCATCATGGGCCAGGTGGAAAGCCAGGATGAGCGGTTCCGGCAAGTTGAGGAAGGCGTCGCGCAACAGGCCGAAGGGGCCAGCCAGATTGAAACCGCCATTGGCCAACTTGGCGGGGGTGTTCAGCAGGTTGCCTCGGCGTCCAACGAGTTCTCCATGGCGGCGACTCATCTTCGAGATTCGATCCAGGGGCTTCAGGATCAGGTGGCCCTGGTGAACATGGGTGCCTAGCAGATTCGCCGAACCGCTGGAGGGATGAATGCTCATTCTGATGTGCGCTGCCGGCAAAGTTCGTTGCGCGATCGATTCGGCCAGCGCGATCGAAGTGCTGCCCATTGTGCGCCTCGAACCGCTGCCGGGATCGAGCCCGCCCATCGCGGGGATCGCGCGCCACCGCGGCCTATCCCTCATCGTGATCGACATGGTGTCGGCCCTCATGAATCAAACCTGTCTCAACCGCTGGAGCGGGCGCATCGTCGTGGTCGAATCGTCCTCGCTACCCAGGCAGCGATTTGGGCTGATGGTGGAAAACGCGGAGCCGACACCGCTCGCGGGCGTGCCCAAGGAAGCCGAGGTTGGGCAAGGCGCCTGGGGCCGCTTTTGTCAGGACGATGAGGGGGTTTATCAGCTTCTGGATATCGACTTAATCCGCCAACGCTTACTCACCCATCCTGCCCAACAGGCTCAAGCGGCGGGTTGCCCATGACCGGCCGTCAAGATCAGCCTGCGGATCTTCCGTTTCCTCCCGGCGGATCGATCTTGCCCGCAAGTCGATTCCCGCCCGGCGCCCCCATTCCCATGGCGGATGAATTCAAAGAGATTCTCGCCTCGGCGATGGGGCTCAAGAGCGAGTTGGTCCAGGAAGGCGCCCTTCGAAACGCCCTGGCTGCCTTTGGCCAGCGCTATGGCGGCGAGGCGCGCGAATGGCTCGCTCGCCTGCGAAGCGATCCGGAGGCTCTTAACTATTTCTGCGGTCGCCTCACCGTGGGAGAAACCTGGTTTTTTCGCGACTGGACGCCTTTTGCATGCCTCAAGCAATTTGTCGAGGAACTGACCGCCCGCGCCGATTTTCAGCCCCCTTTGCGGATCCTGAGTCTCCCCTGCTCCACCGGCGAGGAACCCTGGTCGATGGCGATGACTCTAGCCCAAATGGGGCTCAAACCAGGCCAGGCGCTGATCGATGCCGTCGACATCAACACCCATTCCTTGGAGACCTTGCAAGCCAGAAAATATACGGCATTCTCGCGGCGTGAAACCAATCTGGAAGCCAATGCGCTTCTCGATCGTTTCACCAGGCCGATCCCCGATGGCTTTGAAGTCGACAAGAACCTGGCGGGGTTCATCAAAACCCACCATGGCAACATCCTCGACGGGCATCTTGCCCCCGCGGGTGCGGGCACCCGCTATCACGCGATTTTTTCCAGAAACCTTTTCATCTACCTTGATCCCGCTTCCAAGAAAAAGGGAGCCAAGAATCTGTTGAAGCTGCTGCATCCCGAAGGGATTCTTTACCTGGGGCACACCGAGGGCCGAGTCCTCGAGACCTTTGAAGTGAAGCTCTGGAAAGATGCTTTCCTTTTTGCATTCACCCCCAAAAAAGAAAGCGCGCCTCTTGTAAAAACCAAGGCCCCCGCCAAACGCCCCGCACCCGCGACGCCGCGTTCCAAATCGGGCGTTCGCTCACGCAGACTGGCAGCCCTGGCAGCGCCCAATCCCGCGTTCGCCGCGATCAAGCCGAAAGACGGAACGCCAACTCATCCCGATTTTCAAAGAGCCCTCGACGCCGCGAATAGCAGCGACTGGAAACTCGCCACGCAACTGTGCGCGACCTTGGTCGCCAAAGAGCCCGACAAGGCGCTGAACTGGTGCCTGGCCGGCATGGTCGAACAGGTCAAAGGAAAGGCCCAGGACTCGTTGGGGATGTTCGACCGGGCCCTTTACCTCGATCCGCGCCATGTTCCGGCATTGCAAGCCGCCGCGCTTCTCAGGCGTCAGCTCGGTCAAGCCGCACTGGCCGAGCAACTGGAAAGGCGCCTGGCCTTGGCCATCCAAAAAGGGAGAAATGAGCCATGAGTTCAACTTCCCTACCCCAAGGCGTCTCATTGCCGCAAATTCCCGTCTCCTGGCCGCCCGGTTTCGCCCTACCCGCAGACATCGGCGATGCGCAAAATGCCCACTGCTGGAATACCATCGGGGTCTACGGAAACGGCACCTGTCCCCAACTGGCAACCGTCGTTCATTGCCACAATTGCCCGATCTTCTCTCAAGCGGGGAAATTGCTTTTTGATCGGGAACCTCCGCCAGAAGTTCTGAACGAGCGGAGCACTCTGGCGGCCTTGCCCGAACTGCCGGCCCAGGAAGCGCTCCAGTCGGCGCTCCTGTTTCGCTTGGGCGCCGAATGGCTCGTCCTGGATGCCATGTCGATCGTGGAAGTGGCTGAACCGCGCCTGGTGCGGCGGATTCCGACTCGTAGCGATTCGATCTTCCTGGGCCTGGTCAACATTCGCGGCGAACTCAAACTGGCTTTCGATTTGCGGCAAATGCTCACCATCCCCGCCGTAACCGCCGATGCCGAACGCGCCGAACGGCTCGTGGTCATCCGGTTGGAAGGCCAGACCTGGGCCTTTCCTGCCGATGAGGTTCTGGCAATTATCCGTTTTTCCGCCACGCAAGAATTCCCCGTGCCGGCAACTCTGGACCGCTGGAAATCAACGCTGGTGAAATCGATCGTTTCCTGGGAGGGGAAAATGGCTGGTCTCATGGACCCGTGCCTGCTCCTTTCCCGGCTGAATCAGCATATTGGCTGATCAACCCTTTGGGGTGCGAGGATGGACGGAAGCACACGCCAGGGTCCGCGATGACCCAGTTCCCTGCATGGACCCCAGGAGAAGTCGTCCTGGCTGACATGCCTCTAGAACGGTTCGACATGCACCGCAGGATGGCTCGCGATGGCTGACATGCTTTTGGAACTGTTCAAGGAGGAAGCCAGAATCAATCTGGCCATTCTTGAGAACGGTCTCATTGAAGGCGAACAAAAGGGAATCGCGGCCAGCGATATTGAACCGCTGATGCGGGCGGCCCACTCGCTCAAGGGCGCCGCCCGGGTCATTGGACTTTCACCCTTTGTGGAAACCGCTCATGCCTGCGAAGACATTCTGGTGGCCGCGCAAAACGGCAAACTCAGCTTGGAGACCGCCGACTACGACTTGCTTCTCGTGGCCACCGAAGAACTGAAAAACATGGCCGGTCAGGCCGGTCCCGGATTCGAAGAATGGTTCCCGCTCTCCAAGGACCGGATCGATGCGCTTTTGGTCATCCTCGCGCGGCGCTTCCACGGTGAATCGACGAAATCGAATCCCCTTCCCGCTCCAGCGCCGACTCAGACCATCGAGGGCAGCACCACAGAAGTTTCTTCTCCTTCAAATGACATCGCCCTTTCCCCCGCTCAGGCCTCAACTGAGCTCGTGCCCCCCTTGGAGAGGCAAATCGCGCCCTCGGTCGAAGCTCTCGCGCAACCCGGACGGGGACCTTTGGTCCTTGATTGGCCTGATCTGCAAGATCCCCCTGAAGATGCGCTTGTCGAGTTCATGAAAAGCGAAGCGGAAGTTCTCGTAGACAGACTCAGCGGCCTGCTTTCCCAGCCCGATCGGCAGTCGATCTCACTCGAAACGTTATTGGAAACCAGTCGAGAAATTCGCGGTGGTGCGCTGCTTGTGCGCGCAGGCCCGATTGCCGAACTCGCCCGCATCCTGGCCCAAAGTGTCGAGCAAGTCGCGCGCTTTTCTAGGCGCACCGATCCGGTCTGGAATCAGCTCGTTCAGCTCGTTTCCTTGGTTGGCGAGGCGAGCGCGGCCTTCGGCCCTGGCTTTGCCTCCTGGGTCAAGGCGCAGGGCGATCGCCTCACGCAGTGGACGAAGCAGTGGGAGGCTCTGTTTCGCGAGCCGCGGAGCGAAACACCAGACCATAAGGGCCATCCACTCGAAAAACAGCACGAGGCGGGCGTCCAAAAAATGGAATGGACCGCGCCACCGTCCAAGAATCCACCAGCCACGCAAGATCCAGCAGAAAAACCGGTGACGCTGTCTACCGAAGCGCGGACCAAAAATAGCGCCGCCAGAGCGCCTTCCTCGCCCGAAACGGCGGAGCGCACCGTCCGCATCAATGCCCGGGCTCTCGAACGGCTCATGGGTCTAGCCGGCGAATCGCTCATTGAAGCTCGCTGGCTTCAGGGCTTTGCTCAAAGCCTGCTGCGGATGAAACGGCAACAGACCCTCCTTAAAGATGAACTCGACGAAATTCTCGGCGGACTGAGTCAAAGCCGCGCAAGCAACGACCCCTGGCTAGGATCGCTCCATCATTTCGCCGAACGGCTGACCGCCCTTTCCGGAAATCTGTCCGAACGCGTCGGCGCCTTCGAGGAACATGCCCGCCAATCGGACGATCTCAACGACCGGCTTTACCGCGAGGCGATCCTTAGCCGCATGGCCCCCTTTCGTAGCGGCGTGCAGGCCTTTCCCAAAATGGTCAGGGAAATGTCCAAAAAGCTCGGCAAGCAAGCGCGCCTGGAAATTCGCGGGCCGGAAACCGAAGTCGACCGCGACATCCTCGACAAGCTTGATGGGCCGCTGACGCAAATGCTGCGCAATTCACTCGATCATGGGCTGGAGCCCCCCGAGGATCGAACCAGGCAGGGGAAGGATCCGGCCGGAACTCTCATACTCGAGGCCAAACACGCTGCCGGCTTCCTGGTCATTTCGCTCTCCGACGATGGCAAGGGGGTGAACCTCGAGCGCATTCGCGAAAAAATCGCCGAGAAAGGGCTCGCCTCGCAAGAAATGATCGCGCGGATGAGCGATTTGGAACTGCTTGAGTTCTTATTTTTGCCCGGTTTCAGCACGGCCTGCGAGGTCACCGAAATCTCCGGAAGAGGCGTTGGCCTTGATGTGGTTCATAGCGCCATCACCGCGGTCGGAGGAAGCGTGCGGCTGACAAGTGTTCCCGGCCGGGGAACAACCATCCGGATGCAATTGCCCTTGACCCTTTCGGTCATTCGCGCCGTGCTCGCCCGGATCGGCGGCGACCCGTTTGCCTTTCCCCTTCACCGCATCGACCGCCTGATGCGCGTCAAGGCGGCTCAGTTGCATTCGCTACAAGACAAGCAGTTTCTGGTGGTCGACGGCCGCAATGTCGGACTTGTCATGGCCAGGCAAATCCTTCAACTCGAAGGCGTCACGCCGCTGCGCGATGAGATTTCGGTGATCCTTTTTTACAGTCAAAACCAGTCGTACGCCTTGATGGTCGACGACTTTATCGGCGAACAGGATCTTGCGGTCAAACCGCTCGACCCGCGTCTGGGCAAGGTTCCCTATGTCCAGGCTTCCGCCATTCTCGACGATGGCGTCCCCATCCTCATCCTCGATGTGGACGATCTGAAACGCGGCATCGATCGGTTGCTCGATGAGGAGCCTCTCCTGCGCACCGACAGCCTGACTTCCGGCCCCAAAAGCCTGCGCCGCAAACGAGTGCTCGTGACTGACGATTCGATCACGGTCCGCGAGGTGCAAAAACAGCTTCTTTCGGCCGAGGGGTACGAGGTGCGGACCGCGGTCGACGGCATGGACGGTTTTCATGCCGCTCGCGCCGAACCATTTGACCTGATCGTTACCGACATCGACATGCCGCGCATGAATGGCTTTGAACTGGTCGCCAAAATCCGATCCGATCCCAAATTAAAAGATACCCCGGTGGTCGTGGTAAGTTATAAAGACCGCGACGAAGACCGCATGCGCGGGTTGAACGCCGGGGCGAACTACTACCTCACCAAGAGTAGTTTCGAGGACGATTCACTTCTCAAGGTGGTTCATGAACTGATTGGGGACCCGATCTCGTGAGAGTCGCCATCGTCAATGATTTGAAGATCGCCACCGAAGCCCTGAAGTCGGTGCTCCTCGCCGGAGGCCACCAGGTTCACTGGACCGCCATCGATGGCCTCGAAGGAGTGGAGAAAGCCCGCACCCACCCTCCCGACCTGATCCTCATGGACCTGATGATGCCTCGCATGGACGGGGCCGAAGCCACGCGGATGATCCGCAAATCGGCACCCATCCCAATTCTCGTGGTCACCTCATCCGTTGCCACCCATTTTGAACTGGCGACCCGTGCGATGAGCCATGGGGCCATCGATGTCGTCTTGTTGCCGACGATCAAAGGAGATCCCGGCAAGGACGGCCTGGCCCTGCTCAATCGCCTGAAGAATGTCGAATTGATGTTCCGGCCGCCCGACCGCCCCTCGACGGTCATGATCCTGCCCAAATTCCAGGACCTCCCGCCCCCTCCCACGAAGGCCGAGTCGTTCCCGCTGGTGATCATCGGCGGGTCGACGGGCGGGCCGGCCGCGTTTGAGCAGATCTTGAACGGCCTTGGCCCAAGCAGCCGAGCCGCTTTTGTGTTTTTGCAGCACATTGGCGCGGAGTTTTGCGAGTCCTTCGCCCAGTGGCTGCAAAGGCCCGGATGTCTGCCCCTATCCATTGCCAAGAGAGGCGACCGGCCCCTGCCTGGAAAGGTTCTCCTGGCAAACAGCCATGAGCATCTCATCATGAAGCCGAACGGCAGCCTCGATTATTCCGCCGAGCCAGCCCGAATTCCCTTCCTGCCCTCGCTCGATGTGTTCATGAGAAGTTGTGCTTTGAATTGGCCGGGCAAAGGCCTTGCCGGAGTCCTGACCGGTATCGGTCGAGACGGCGCCAAGGGGCTCCTTTCATTGAAAAACAGCGGCTGGACCACCTTTGCTCAGAACGAGGCAACCTCGGTCGTCTATGGCATGCCCAAGGCTTGTGCCGATCTGGGTGCGTCCGAGCATATCTTGCCGATCGGCGAGGTGGCCCGCTTTGTTCAGCGCCACCTTTCAGGATATGCCACCGTATGAGCCACCACGCAAGTCCCCCGGCTACCGAATTGGGGGAGGAGGTCCGGGTGCTATTGGTCGATGATCAGGAGATCATCGGCAAGGCGGTTTTGGCGATGTTCCAAAGCGAAAGCGACATCGAACTGCTTCACGTCACCGATCCTGTCGAGGCCATTCCCGCCGCCTTGCGCTTCAAGCCCACGGTCATCCTGCAAGACCTCGTGATGCCCGATGTCGATGGGCTCACCCTGGTCAAGTTTTTCCGCGCGCATCCCGACACCCGGGAAATCCCCTTGATCGTTCTCTCGGGCAGAGAGGAGCCGGTCACCAAGGCCAAGGCCTTCGCCTGGGGAGCCAACGACTATATCGTCAAGCTTCCCGACAGGCTCGAACTGCTCGCGCGCGTCCGCTATCACTCCGCGGGCTATTGCCACTTGCTTGAACGCAACGAGGCCTACCGCCAGATCGAAGATTCGCGCAAAAGCATGGCGGCACAAATTCAGTCTGCGCTTCGTTATGTCCAGTCCCTCCTTCCCGAACCACTTGACCCGACTCCTGCCGTGCCGATTCGTGCGCGCTGGAATTATCTCCCCTGTGCTTCCCTTGGCGGCGACACCTTCAGCTACCTGATGCTCGATAGCGAACACCTGGCGATGTATCTGCTTGATGCCACCGGTCACGGACTCGATTCGGCCCTCCTGTCGGTCACCGTAATGAATGTGCTGCGTTCGCGCGCCCTTGAGGCCGACTTCCTCGATCCACCCAAGGTGCTTGACGCCCTTAACCGCGCCTTTCCCATGGAGAAATATGGGGATAAGAGTTTCACGATCTGGTATGGAGTCTATAACCTTGCCAGGCGGGAGATCGCCTGGTCGGGAGGCGGCCATCCGCCCGCGATTCTGCTTGAACCGGGGCAGCCGCCGCAAATGCTCGATTCGGATGGTCCGATCATCGGCATCACCGAATGGGACGAGTTCGGCTCCGGGAAACGCATCGTCCCGCCCGGCAGCCGGCTGCTCGTCTACTCCGATGGCTGCCATGAGATCCATCTGGCCGGCGGCGGCGAGTGGACCTTTGCCGAATTCGTGGCCCAGGTCGAGGCTGACCGGACGATGGAAAGCTCGGCGTTCCTGTCCACCTTGCTGCAAAAATGCCGCGACCTGGCCCAGGCGGAAATCCTGGATGACGACTTCACGGCTTTTCTGCTCGATTTTCCCGCATGAGTCAAGACACGGGTCCACCTGAATCCCAAGAAAGCCGACGATTCCCTGAATGCACAAAAAAAAGCGCGAGTAAAAACCCGCGCCTTGAAAAAACCACGAATCAACCGGCCTGTATGCAACTAGCCCAACGACCCGGAATTGACTGACTTTGGTTTCTTGAGTTTTTGGATTTCCTGCTCCCTGTCCTTCGCTTTTTGCAATTGCTCCTGCTTTTCCTTGAGTTTTTTCTCGGCCAGCTTGCGAGCAATTTCCGCGTCTTCCACCTTGCCCTGGGCCTCTTTCAGCTTGGCCTGAGCTTCTTCGACCGCCTTGGCGGCCTTGGCGCTTTCGTCTTCAAGACCCTTGACCTCTTCCTTGATCAAAAGCTCCCCGGCAAATTGGCCGGAGAAAGGGTGTTTGCCCGCCTTCATCTCTTTCAAGATTTGAGTCACGGCGTCGCCGGGTAGCGCATACGACTCGACCCGGCCGGCGCGGGCGATATTGATGCCAAGGCAATTGCCATCGAGATCGCAAAGCGGGCCACCGCACTCGTTCGGTTTCAAGATCGTATCGTGCTGCAAAATGGCGGGAAAGAAAGTTCGCCGATCACTCAGTTCGCCGCCCATGCGATTTTGCATCTCGCCGCGCGGGTTGCCACTGGGACGCTTCATCAGCGTCAACCGGAAATCCATCTCTTGATCGCCGCGGCGCACCTTCAAATCGATCACTTCCCCGGGCCGGGTCGTGTGCATCAACGCCATCATTTCCGAGGAATTGCCAATCGCCTTTCCCTTGATGCGGATTACGATGTCGCCGGCTTTCAGGCCTGCTTTGAAGGCCGCTCCATTGGCTTCCACCGATTCAAGCGGCACCCCGTTGCCTTCTTCATCGGTCGTGTTGGGGGTAACTCCCATGAATCCATGGCTCGCCAGGTTGGGCAATCCGCGCTGCAAAAAGCTCTGCTCGATTTTGCGGGCCGCAACACTGATGACCCCCACCGCAAGCGGCGCCTCTGCCGAAATCCCCGAACTGACCACCCATTTTCCGGCCGTGGCATTTTGTTTTTCGCCAGGCACAAGCGTCACGGCGCTGAGGCCGTTGTGGGCAACCTTGAGCAGCATCAGGTCGTGCTTTTCTTCGACAGCGACCACTTCCGCCTCGATCTCGCGACCGTCAGGCAATTTACACTTGGGCGGATATTTCACTTCGCTGGCTTTGGTCAGAATTAGACCCGAGGTGTCGACCACCGTTCCGAGCGCGACTTCTTTGCCCAGGCAAATGATGCGCACGGTGGCGCTCGATGCGCTCTTGACCGCCGGTTTAAAAAGCTGGAGGTAGTTGGCCGCGGTCTTTTCGACAAATTTGGTTTCTGTCCTGGGGCCTTGCGCCCAAAGTGACCCGGGTATTGGCCCCAGGCACATCACGCCCAATAACAGTGTCTTTGGGCCAAAGATCTCGCGGGTCATCCAACGCATTTTTTCACCCCCGGACTTTCCTCGACTGGTTCAATCAATAGTAGCGGGCCGGCGGATCAACCTGACTCTTTTTTCGATTTCCTCACCGTTCCTTAAGAGTGTGAGCCCCACCTCCACTCCGACGCGTTTGTCCTTCATCTGTTCGGTGAAATCGACAGGCTTGATCAGTTCCACATCGCCAATTTTCCAAAGATGGTCGCCCGCCAACAGACCCGCCTTTTCCGCCGGTGAATTGGACATGACCTTGGTGATCAGGATCCCAGCCGATCCCCGTTTTGGCACATCCAGTTCCACTCCCAACCAGGCGGGGGTACGCTGCTGGCGATTGCCCCCGCCGAACAGGTTGCCAAAAGGGCTGTCGCTCCAAACCTCGGCGACCACAAGTCGGTCCCAGGTATCACGATAAGTGTCAGCTGGCACATGATAGTTCAGGTTCAAGCCGGCGCCAATGCGGCTGTGAATTCCAATCACACGCCCATCCAGGTCGAAAAGCGGACCGCCGGAATCGCCGCCTACAAGGGTGCAATCGGTTTGGATGACCGACGAATTCGCCGAGATGATCCTGCCCAGGCGCACGACCGGAGCGCGCTCTTGCTGATAGCCGCCCGGGTGGCCGATGCTTACGACCCACTGGCCCTTGGCAAGCGGCTTCGATACGCCCAGGTCCACGAAAGGTAAGCCTGAGGCCTTTTCGATTTTGATCAGCCCGCTGTCGATCGACTTGTTGGCGCCCAGCGTTTTGGCTTTGAGCCTCTTGCCGCCTGGAAGAATGATCGTCGCATCTTTATTGGCGTCGCCGGAAACATGGCCCGCGGTCAGCACATATCCGTCTTCGGAAATGATGACGCCGCTACCGGCGCTGTTGCCGATCTGGATCCCGACGACCGATGGCGTTACCTTCTTGACGACCTCGGTGACTCGGTTTTGCAGATAGGTCAAATCCTCGAGCTTCTTGGGAAACTCAAGGTCTCGGGCCGGCGTTTCGGCCGGCTTGGCTTTTTCAATCGATGGCGGCTTCGCACCTTCCGCCACCGCTACCGGAGCAGGCCTTTGGGCGATTGCCGGGGAAATAGCCAGGCTCAACGAAAGCCATACTGCAGCTAGGGAAGCCGAACGCATGGGGGGATTCCGAAGGATTGTTTCAGTATACCATTTCGACCCGGAGAGACGGTCAACCTTGCCTATTTTTCAACAATTTTAAGGCTTCGTGAAGGTCAATACTACCGTCATAAAGAGAGCGGCCCAAAATGGCGCCATAAACGCCACGACCGGCAAGTTCGGTCAGCTCATTTGCACGGGCAATTCCCCCGGATGCGATCACGGGATGCGGCGAGCGCCTGGCCATGTCGACCGTGGCTTCAATGTTGCAGCCGGTCATCGTTCCATCGCGGCTAATGTCGGTGAAGACGATTCCGGCAAGGGGCAGATCCTTGACATCCGCAAGGAGGTCGTCCAGCGACCTGGCCCCTTCTTCCAGCCAACCGTGCGCCGCGGGACGGCCGTTTTTGACATCAAGCCCCAGGACGATTTTTTCTGGGTAGGAATGCACCCACCAGGCAAAACGGTCGGGATCTTCGATCGCGCGCGTGCCCACGATGATCCGGTTCAAGCCGGCCGCAAAGCCCGCCTCCAGGTCGGCCTCGGTCCGAAACCCGCCGCCTAACTGGCAAGGCACCTTGGAAGCGGCGACCATTTTGGCGATGATGGCCAGGTTGACCGGCTTGCCTTCCTTGGCGCCATCGAGATCGACGATGTGCAGCCACTCGGCACCCTGGCCAACCCATTTCTCGGCGATCGCGACCGGGTCGTTGCCAAATACCGTCTCCCTCTGGTAATCGCCCTGAATCAAACGAACGCACCGCCCTCCCCTGATGTCGATTGCGGGTAACAAGATCATGCATTCACCCCATGCGAAAGTTGCTCGGAAGCCACCGGCAGGTTGGCCACGTCCGACAAAAAGAACCGCAGCAGATCGGACCCGGCAAGCTGGCTTTTTTCCGGATGGAACTGAGTCGCCAAAACCTTGTCCCGCCAAACGCTTGAAACGAAATCTCCGCCATGATCGGTCAGGGTCGAAATCACCTGCCGGTCTTGCGGCTCGACATGGTAGGAATGGACGAAGTAAAAATAGGACCCCTCTTCGACCCCGCCAAACGTGTTGTGGGGGTCTTGATACCGGATCGTGTTCCAACCCATATGCGGAACTTTGAACCCGGGCCGATTCGGCAAGCGGACCACATTTCCCTTGAACCAACCCAACCCTCGATGGCAGCCATCCTCGTAGCCGGTCTCAAACAAAAGTTGCAGGCCCAGGCAAATCCCAAGCAGCGGCCGGCCCTTTTCCATGTGGGCGAGAATGGCGCGGTCCAGTCCCGATTGGCGCAAGCGCGCCATGCCGTCCGCAAACGAGCCGACCCCTGGTAAAACCAGGGCGCTGGCCTTGGCGATCGCCGCATGGTCTTGAGAAATCTCCGCGACCGCTCCAAGTCGTGCAACCGCTTTTTGCACGCTGCGAAGATTCCCCAGTCCATAGTCGACAATGACGATCTTCGCGATTTTGTCCGGTCCGCTCATAGGTACTTTCGACTCCGTTGGGCTCATTCGGATAGGGGCGCCACGCCGCCGAGGATTCGGAAAATCAAACTGGAGGCGCCGAGGATGATCACGGAAGAAATCGCCATGGCCCCCATCAAAAACGGGTCAAAAAAAAGCGGCGCGAGCAAAAGTCCCAGCCAGGGCCAGGAATAAAACGCGATCAGGCACCCGAGCGCCAGCGAGGGGCCAAAGGGAAGGACTTGAGAACCTTTAAGAAAGAGCTGCAGCACCCCCACAACGATTCCCGGAAAAACCGCCGCGAAAAATCCGACCAGGACGACCTGCCAGCCAAGAAAGGCTCCGGCCATCATCATGAGGTCCGAGTCGCCCACCCCCATGCTTTCGATACCTCGTCCCAGGGTGTAAACCCAACGCACGACCCGGCAAATGAGGGCCCCCACAAAGGCTCCGATCAGACCATCAAGGAAACCGACGAGAGGCCCGCCTGGAGTCAGACCGAATGGTAGGGGATGCCAGAATGGCCAGGGCTGGATGCCAAAAGCAATTGACTGTCGCCCCATAGGTTCCGTCTTGCTCAGCGCCTGCGCGGATGCCAGCCACTCGTTAGGAAACGGCCAGGCAAAAATGGTCGAGAGCAAAAGTCCGACGAGCGTCCCGGTAATCGTAATCGGCAGGGGAATTTCGAGATGCTCAATATCGCAAAGCGACGCCGCCAGAAGAAAAGAAATCAGCGTGATCACGGTGGCGAAAACGGCCCACCCCTTCATGGGGACCAGGCCAAACTTCATTTCAAAGGGGTATTGTTTCACCCAGCCAATCGCCCGCACATCCCAAACGATTTCCATGGCAAACACCAGGCAAAACAACATTCCGGTAAACAATTCGACCCACAGGTAGCGGCTGGAATACGCTTTGCCGCAAGTGGCGCATTTGCCTCTCAAGATCAAATACCCGAGAATGGGCAGATTGTAACGCCAGGCAATCGGCTGAAAGCACCGAAAGCAGTAGGAGGACGATGGCCAGAATATGCTCCGCTCCGTGGGGATGCGGGCCACCACCACGTTCAGGAAGCTCCCCACAGATGCCCCAATGGCAAAGACCAATACAAACCAGACCCAGATCCAGGTTATCTCCATGGGGCCTCCGGCGATCCAGATCCCTCGTCGGGCACGGGCGTGATTCGGTTTTCCACGGAATCCAGGTTACGCAAAAAATGAGAAACCCATTCGGCGGGAGTGCCCGAGCCGGTGTCCAAGCGGAATTGGGAAACAGATCGATACCAGTCTTCACGCTGTCTGGCGAGCAAGGTTAATTCCCTGGAAATCTCCTCGACACCGCGATCCTGCTCTGCTTGTGCGGCCGCGGACGCGTGTGTGGACGCGATCAGCGCGGGGCGAGTTGCGCTCGACTGCGGATCGAGGTCGACGCGGCGAGCCAGAATTTCAGGATCCGCATCGAGCCAGACGACCAAGGCTCGCCGGGACAACAACGCGCGGTTTTCCTCGCGTAAAACGACTCCCCCACCGCAGGCAATGACCCAACGATCTTGCCGGGCAAGCTCGGCAAGGCATTGCGCCTCCCTCCGACGGAACCACTCCTGGCCTTTTTCGGCAAAAATTTGGGCAATGGAGCAGCCCTCATTTTGCTGAAGCACCTGGTCGGCATCGTGGAACGGCAGACCAAGACGGTCGGCGAGAACCCTTCCCAGAGTGGTTTTCCCCGATCCTCGCAATCCCACGAGCGCGACTCTTGCCGGCAACGATGTCATTTGCCGCTCGCGCCCGAGGCATTCGATTTGCCGCCCATGCTGATTCGGGCAAGCGCAGTCCGTGCCACCTGGCGCATCAACTCCGACGGCGCGGCCTTGCCCGTGAACAGCGCGAACTGGGCTGCCGCCTGGCGGATGAATAATTCCAAGCCGGTAATCACGACGCAGCCACGTTCCCTGGCTTCCTTGACAAACACGGTGCTTTCCGGGTTGTAGACGGTGTCAAACACAATGAGTCCCGGCCGGAAAAAGCTCTGATGTAAAGGGGATTCGTTTTCATCCGGGTACATGCCGACCGACGTTGCGTTAATGACAATGTCGGCCAGTACGTTGTGGCGAGTCACCCAGTCGATATGACGGCAGTTGAGGGCCGAGGCGAGTCGCTGAGCTCGCTCCGGCGTGCGATTGGATATCGTGACGATCGCCCCTTGCTGCAAAAGGGCAAAGGCAACACTACGCCCCACTCCCCCCGCGCCAAGCAACAGGACCTGCCGGGCTTTGAGATCCGCCGGCTCTCCATTGGGCATGGGGGGCAAACTGACGAGCAAGGCTTCCACTAGCGCCTTGTAATCGGTGTTGTACGCCTCCCATCCCTGCTCCTTGGGAATGAGCGTATTGGCTGAAGAGGTGGACCGAACGAGGGCGTCGCTGGCCACGGCGGCCGCGGCCGCCATTTCTTTGTGAGGGATGGTAACGCTCAAGCCCTTGATTCCAAATTTGTGCGCCCCCTTCAGGAATTCGGAAAATCGTTGTTCCGGGACAAGAAACGGCAGGTAGACGCCGTTAAAGCCGGTTTGCCGAAATGCCGCGTTATGGATGGCGGGGCTGAGGCTGTGGCCAATCGGATCGCCGACGACCCCGAAAACCTTGGTATCCCGATTGACGCGCGGGTAGTTATACAGGGTTCTCAATTGTTTGAGGGAGGGCAACCCCGGAGCGACCAGCCGATCGGGATTGTGGACGGAGTAGGCAAATGGAGCCCCCATGATTCCACCCAGTATCCGTGAGGGAATTCCCACTTCTCCCATGCAAAACGCGATGGTCGGTTTGGGTGCGCCCTTGAACAATTCCAATATGTTCCAGTTGTCCTCCGGGGATTTGCCCATGCACGACACCTTGACGATGTCGGCATCGGAGGCGCACATTTTCTCATAAATCGCCGCGATGTCGGACGGAATTTCCTGGAAGTTGTGGTAGCTGACGATGCGTTTCACTTTCCCGTACCTGGGAATCTTGTCGATGACATCCCATTCCAAATCGACCCAGTCGGTGCCCCCCACGATTGCCTGGCGCAAGAGTGCAAGGCGTTCCTCTTCCTTGAACGCGTACTTGCCTCCGTCGGGTTTCCGCCGGATCGTCGTGATGATCTGGCACGGTTTCTTTTCAAACAGGCGTTTGAAATCGGGGGCCTTGGCCAGGTAGTCGAGTCGAAGCTCGACCATGCCTGCCCCCTGGGCCGCCGCATCCATCATTTCGGAAATCATGACGCCGTGACGGGTACGGGCCACAATCGCGCACAGAGCGGGGTTCTGCGGGATCGATTTCGCACCCGATGCGGCGGGGGGAGGTGTGGAACTCATGGAGATCTCTGATTTCAACCCTGGGAATCCCTTCCCGATTTCTTCTTTTAGGTGAAATCGGTTGGCAAATGCCCGGGAGTTTCGAGTAAACTGATTACTGTTGAATCTTACCTTCGAAATCCCTTTAGATAATCTATGGGAATCCACGATCGCGATTATTCCCGGCCAAACAACCGCTGGTCCGACTCCTTACCCCCGTTCACGCCAAGTGGATTCGTTCATTCGTTGCTTGGGCTGTTGATTTTTTTCTTTTTCCTGCAGGTATTGAGCGGCAACAAGCAAGTGCTGGCCGAAGGGCTGATGCTTCAAGCTCCGCTGGTCTGGCCCGGCGGGCAGGTTTGGCGGATTGCGACCTATTTTTTGGTCCAGAATATCTCCGACCTTCTCGGATTTGTGGTCATTTGCCTGGTGCTTTGGACCTTTGGCAAAATGGTCGAAGAGGAAATCGGATCGCTCAAAACCGGGCTGCTTTATTTCGGATCGGTCCTGATTGGCGGCCTGGTCTACTGTGCCATGGTTTGGCTCGGAATTCGTAAGGAATCGGTGGGATGCCTTGGCGCGGCCGGCGGCGTGACCGCCATCATGGTGTTGGCCGCCTGGCGTAATCCCAATGCCACGGTTTACCTTTTGGGTCGCTATCTGCCGGTCCAACTCTGGGTGGCCGTGGTCCTTTTCGTGGCGATCGAGGCGCTCCTGTTTACCAGGCAACCCGGTCTGGTTTTGGAGATGCATCTCATGGGGGCGCTGGTTGGTACCCTGGTTGAATGGTCTGGCCGCTGGAACTGGGGTCCCCTTGCCGGGTATCAAAACTGGAAACGATCGCTGTTTGGGCCGAAGCTTCGGGTCTTCCGCGACGAAAACGCCCGCAGGGCGCGCCGTGAAACCCCGGTCCGGGTTTCCAGTAAGAAGGAAGCGCTCAACATGAAAAAAGAGGAACTGGTCAATCCGTCGCAGGAAGAGGAGATGGATCGAATCCTTGAGAAAATCTCGAAGTCGGGCCTGCAAAGCCTTTCCGACGAGGAAAAGAAATTTCTCCTGAGCGCAAGCGACAGGATCAAGAATCAGAAGAAATCCCGATAAGCTTCCCCTTCTCTCGTGGAACTCCTTGAGATGCCGCTTCGCGAATTCGAATGCAAGAAATGTGCCTGGGAATTTGAAACCCTGCTTTACGGAGACGAAAAAGCGCATTGCCCCCAGTGCGGTCATGCCGGATTAAACCAGAAGTGGAGCCTTCCGGCCGCTCCCACTCAACTTTCTTCCCAGGCCAGGGCACACGGTCGAACACGGCCTTCGGATCAGACTGCATTCTGCAATCCGACGTGCTGCCGTTTGCCTGGCAATCCCCCCTGCGCTTCTTGATTCCAAAGGACACCGATGGAACCCTCCCCAATCCCCGGATCCAACACCGAGGGAAGCCTCCTTTTCACCCTGGAGGAGATCAGTCAGCTTGTATCCCACAGTCATGATTCGGCCGAAACGCTCGACAATATCGTCCGCCTGATTCAGCATCGCTTTCATGTCGCGGTTTGCTCCTTCTACCTGTATCAGCCCGAAACGATGGAACTGATCCTCGCCGCCACGCTCGGACTGAGGCCCGAGGTACGCGGCCGACTACGGATGAAGGTCGAGGAGGGCTTAACAGGCCTGGTGGCGCAGCAGCTATTGCCTGTCATGGTCCCCGATGCGCCCAAACATCCCCGGTTCAAATACTTCCCCGAAGCGGGCGAGGAGACCTATCAGACGTTTCTCGGCGTGCCGCTTGTGGAAACCGGAATTCTCAAAGGGGTTCTTGTTGTTCAGACGGTGGAATCGCGGATATTCAGTCAAAGCGAAATCCGCATGCTCGTCGCGGTCGGCGCCCAGGTGGCGCCCCTTGTAGGTGATGCGCTTCTGCTTGAACGTGTGGCGGCGTCGCTACGCCAGGAAACGACACCGGTTCAGCGCGCCCCATCTCCGGGCGAATCGCGCCAGGGGACCAGCCTTAGCGGAGGGTCGGGTATTGGTTTGGCCTACCTGGTCGATGAGGAGCGTGGCTGGACCAATCTGGGCAATGCCAACCACCAGGGTCCAGAGAAGGAGAAACAACGGCTCGTCGAAGCGATGGCGGCGGCGCGCGAGGATTTGACCAAGCAGGCAAGGCAAATCTCCGACCTGGTGGGAGAATCTCATGGCGCCATTTTGCAGGCGCAGCAGATGCTCCTTCAGGACAATTCCCTGTTGCGCGAACTCGGTGAAAGGATCGATCGGGGCGCCAACGCCGAGGCCGCCTTGCAATCGACCCTTGAGGCCTACGTCAAGGTTTTGAGCGACATCCGCACGCCCCTGGTTCAGGAGCGAATTTACGATATCAAGGATGTCTTTCATCGCATCTTGTGGCAGCTGAAGCGAAGTGAAATCGCGTCGACGTCCGGCGGCCGCGGATCGAATCAAGGAAAGGTCGTTTTGGTTTGCCGCGAATCGTCAGTCATGGAACTTTTCGCGGTCGATCTGGACCGCCTCGCCGGAATTGTGGTTGAGCGTGGCGGGTCCCAAAGCCACGCGGCGATTCTGGCACGCAGTCTGGCGATTCCGATGGTCAGCGGGTTTCCCGATTTCACCCGCCAGATTCCCGGCGGCACCCCCATTCTGGTCGACGGAGATGCGGGCAGGTTGGTTGTGGATCCTCCATCCTGGATGCTTCCCTTGTCCAAGGGGAAGGATGCCGCGGCCAGCGTTGCACCCGCCATCGAGGAAGCCCAGTGTCCCATTCCCCTGGAATGCAACATCAACTTTCTGGCGGAAGCCCACCATGCGAGCCTGGCGGGAGCCGAAGGGGTTGGCCTATTTCGCAGCGAATTTCTGTTCATCGCAAGGCGCAACATGCCCTCCGAGGAGGAGCAAGTCGCGATCTATCGCAAGCTCCTGGAGGCGATGAAAGGCAAGCCGGTCACGATACGAACGTTCGATATCCGGCCGGACAAGGTGGAAGGAGTGTTGAACCCCAAGGATGGCGGCTGGCAAGCGCTCGACTGGCGCGAGATTTTGATCTCGCCCTCGCTGCAGGCGATCTTTCAAGAACAGGTACGCGCAATCTATCGCGCCTCCCCCTTTGGCAAGGCACGGCTTTTGGTACCCCTTGTAACCACCACCGAACTCATGGATTTCATTCGCCAAACGATTGAAAAAACCAAGGCTCAACTGACCGAGGACGGACTGCCATTCGATCCTGCCGTGCCGCTTGGCATCATGATCGAGGCGGCCTCGTCCACGATGATGGTTAAGGACTGGACCGGCTGGGTCGATTTTTTCGCGCTGGGCACCAACGACCTGACCGCATCGAGTCTGGGGATCGACCGCGACTCCCAGGTCAGCTCACTTCCGTCGCACCGGTTCAATCCGGGCGTCATCCGCATGGTGGACACCGCGATCGAGGCGGCCGCCGCTCAGTCGCGCCCCGTGGTCGCCTGCGGGGAATTGGCCACCGAACCGATGGGTTACTGGATTTTGCTCTGCCTGGGTGTGAGCCGTTTGAGCGTGCCGGTGCGCAAAATCGCCGAAGTCCGCCAGCTCGCCGCAAGGTTTCCGAAAAGCGAAATCATGAAATGCAGAAAAAAAATTCTGACATGCAAAAGCCTGGCGGAATTAAACGCTTGCTTTGAAGAATTTCAAAATACAACCAAGCTCTAACAATTTCAAAATCGCGCGACGTCAACTACCGCTGATCCCTTTTGATGCGATCGATCGCTTCGTCGAAATTAATATCAAATATTTTGCAGTATCTTTTAATAGCAATCAATATCTCTCTTGCACGTTCGCTTTTCGGATTCTTTTCTAGAATTCGATACACATGCGGGAGCGCTTCGAGGAACTGACCGGCTTCCTCGTACACCGCCCCGATTTCAAGGCTCACCGAGAGATTGTGGATAATGTCCGGCGGAAGGTCCTTGATCACTCCAAGGCGCAGCTCGGGGGGAATCCCCGCTTTGCTCATTTCATTGAAGATCGCGACAATCAGTGGCGGTTCGAGCTTTCCGCGATTTTGCGAAACCAGTGAAAGGACCTTCAGGAGAACAGCGACCCTCTCTTCGGACCCTTGGCGGGGAGCGATGATCGGCATCGCCCTTAAGATCAGGTCGGGATCCTGAGGGAAAACAAAATTCAAGATTTCCGCGAGAGAATAATGGCCTCTTACAATCCGGGAGATGTCATCGAGCCGCGTACCGCCTCGCTCCAGGGCCTTTCGGAAATGCTCGCCAGCATCCCTGCGGTCTCCCTCAAGGAGCGCCGATTGTCCCATGGAGAAATTCAGGTCGATATTGCTAGGGAAACACTCCAAGGCTCTCCTTAGATGAACGCTCGGCAAATCTGTCACGAAATCGCTTGCGGCGGAGTTTTTGATCGGGGCGAGGATCGCCAAGTTAGAGTGAACGCGATAAAGAATCGGGAAAAGAACTCTTGCTTTTTCCAGAGCATAAACTGCACTTTTAAAATGCTTCTTTTTTTCTTGTTCCAAGCCAACGATGCTTCGATTTGTTTTTTCCTTGATGGCGGAAAGCATCGTCAATCCGACAAAAATTCCACTCTGTGCACGCAGGCCGACCGGTTCCGCGAAAGGGAGAAATGCCACGGTGTCAAGCGCGGTGAGACTATCGATCAATTTGCTCAGTTTATTTTTCTGCGCGACATCGTCGTTGAACATGAGTGTCAAGGAGATGCCAAGAGCTTCGTGCACGAGGGCATTTGCCGGAGCAATTCTCAACGCGTCGTTCAAATAGGCAATTTCCTTGGTCGTGTCTCCCTTGCCTCGGGCCGTGCGGCTGGCCACCATCAGACTCTCGACCCGTGCGTAAACCACGCTTTGACCGAGGACAAATACAAATGTCAACAATAAAAACCCGGCGATGTAAACTCCATAATCGCCCGACTTCACTTCAACGGTTTCTTTGGTATCTTTGCGACGGCGGCGCCTTCGCCCGCTTGAGTTCTGTGATGCAGATGAGTTCTGCGGTACAGAGCCCAAACCCCGCTCCACCGCGGATGCAGAGATCGTCTGGCCCGGTGGCGCCGGAGTCAACGAGCTCGATGGAAAATCGTGGCCTTCAGGCGATGGCGTGGCGGCTTCTTCGGGTTTTGCCCCTAGTTCTTCCGCGACCTTTTCTTGGGCAATCGGCAAGGGGTCGCAAAGGCAGTGTAATTTCGCCAAAAGTACGACTGCGGTAATGGCAACGGCCGGCAGATGCACGCCAAAATCGAGAAAACTATGAATCGCCAAGGCGATCAGTCCCCAGCATATTCCCGCGGGCAAAAGCGCATGGTATTCGTTGCGGTGAATTTGCAGGGCCTTGATCGCTTTTTGGATGACCACCAAGACCAGCATCAAGGACAATAGCAGTCGAATGGCGCCGCCTTCGACCAGGGCTTCGAGATATTCATTGTGAGCATAGTCAACGGTTAGGCCTTGCAGCTCTTCTGTCCTGACCAGTTGCTCAGCCTGCAGGAACGTTCCAAACCCGGTCCCAAAGATCGGGAATTTCCCACCCAGACCCAAAAGGGGATACCAGAGTTTCCAGCGCCCTTCTTTCTTGAAGCTTTCGAAGGTGCTGGCCGATACCACGCGGCTTTCGAGAAAACTCCAACCAACGACGGCAAAAAATCCAATGATGATGGGAAATAGCCAGAGAATGTAGGTGGGAAATCCACCTTTTTTCAGGTTTTGAGACGCCAATCCGCCGGCAATCAAAAAACCGAGGGCCATCCCTCCAACTCCGCCCCGGGAGCCGGACATCGGCACGGAGGCAATCATGAAGATGAGGCCCAACAGAATCCACAGATTTCCGGGGCTTTGCAGGAGGTCCAAGGGCGCGCGGAGCGCATCCCAGAACGGCTGCATCATCCTTTCCCAGCTTCTTGGAAATCTCTTATCTCGAATCGGGGTCAGTGCGCGATGGTAGACCGTGGTGAGCAGGGCGCACGAGGCGCCGATGCACAGAGTCATGTAGTCGGGGTAATGATCGCGATTCATGGGCCCGAATGCGGAACCCGCGAAAGGCATCGACCAATAAACCATGTCCGACGGCGAGGTAAACGATTGAGAAATGGCAAACAATGCCATGATCGACCCGTTGGCCATCAAACACCAACATAATGTCGTGGCGCTTTTTACTTTGTTAGAACTGGACCGAGAAATGATGTAAAAAAAAGCGAGAGCAATGATCTGGAAAATAAACTGCTTGGTGCCGTAGGGATGAAAACTAATCGTCGCGTACGACGACCAAGGAAGGGCGTCGCCGGCATATTGATCGGCAACGTTTGGGAGCAGGTCGACGCGATAATCAAAGGTTTTTGGGGAGAGCCACTTCACGATCGGAAGGGGGATCGGCGTTATTTGGAAAAGGCCGAGTGCGATGAAACCGGCAAAGATCCAGATGGGAGGATCCAGATGAAGCCTGAAACCGCCCCCTTTCCATGCCTTGATGAAAACCGTGCAAAAGGCCAAGAACCCGAGGAAAAGAAGCACCACATGATAAGGTGCCTCATCGGCCCCCAACATCCAGGGAGCGATGCAGACTACAGATGCGATAAGAAAATCGCATAAGCCATCCCAAAAGTCAGCTTGGGACGTCGTCGTCCCATTTCTGCTTTTTGGCATGGCTTATGATTTGGCTCGGGACGAAAACTATCGGCGACGAATGACTCGCTTCGAAACGCATTCCGTAAACAGATCGCTCTTAACGATCAGGCCTTCGGAATTCTCAACCGTGTAAGAAACGGGCTCGCGAACGGCCTCGTTCTTCACCGATTCAAAGTGAGAATCGACCAGTGCCTCTGTATAAGGTGCGGTTCCCGAGGTGATTGCCGAAAAATGGGCTGGCGCTTCCGATGCGAACAAAGCAAAGCCACAAATGCCGACGGCCAACAGGCCCAAACCAGCCACGCTCTTGTTGTAGCAATTCATTGAAAACCTCCACTTCCTTAAGTTCACTGTACCCATGAAAGGATTGATCGGCAATCGGAATCCGCTGAGGTTGGACAAATTTGCTCAGTGTTCCGGTTAGTCGTGCGAAACCACCGATTCGATATTATTTCTCTTCAGGAACGCCAGGATTTCCAGATGGTGGGTATAGAAGCCCCTGTTCTCTTTATATCCATGGCAAATCCCGAGAAGTTCCCCTTTAGCGCTGAATAGCGGGCCGCCGGAACGGCCTGGCTTAGTGATGTCCACCGTCTCCCAATGGAACGCGAATTCGTTCGGAATCGTCGAAAACAGCTTGCGACCAATCATTTGCGTCACCTCGATCGTCGGAAACCCCTGTTCGCAACCAACCGAGTAAACAAGGCTCCGTGGCCGGACGTAGGCCTCTTTCTTTGCCATCTTAACTTTGTCGAGAAACAATTCCTTCGACTCCACGGTAATCAGGGCCAAATCCGCCACAAGATCTTTCTCACCGAAAATCATGCCGGAAACCGGCGGGCCAACCGGTTTTTTGCTTTCCATCTCCTGAAGCCCAAATGGCTTAAACCAGCTGACCAAAATCGATTCTTCGCTCAGAATCTGGTGCGCGCTTGTCAGGATGTAGAGTTTTTGCCCACGCTGCCCCAAGATTACGCCCGAGCCGCCTCCTTCGCCGATTCGCAAAAAACAGGTGTTTGCGGCATACCGAGTGACATCGTAGGGGACCTGTGAATCCGCCTGCGCAGCTACAAGAAGCACCCCAGCCGCTAGCACAATATTCAAGAATAATCCCTCCAACCGCAAGAATCCTTAAACCCGGCCCAAATTATCATCCGATGCAGAAAGTGGAGAAGTCAAGAATCGAGTCATTCTATGAGCCATGGATCATCAAAACATCGGGCCGCACTCCTCTTGGCCGGGGTGTTAGCCCTGCCTCCCATCGCGGGGTGCAGTATCGCCGTCCTGGTAACGAGGACGATTATCAACGAACCGCTATTAATCGTCGACTCGATTTATCTTAAGGCCAAAATGGACCGCATGGCCAAGCACGCATGGCAAGAATTTAAGCAAGAAAACGCCACGCTCACTTTCTCCCACTCGTTTCGTCATGGATTCCTCGACGGGTTCTCTTCCTTCCTCGACGGAGGAGGCAACTGCGTTCCGCCCGCGGCGCCCCCCAGAAGCTATTGGAAGTACAGCAACTTAAACGCTGCCGGGTTCCAAAAGACCAAAGACTACATGGAAGGCTACCAGGAAGGCAGCCTTCGCGCGAAAGGAAGCAATTTACGCGATTCGCTCCTGGTCCCGATCCTGATCGGAGATGACGATCTCAATCGCGCCAGCAGTAGCCTCAAGCCCAATTACCCTAGCCCGCTCAATAATCGCACCGCTCCCAACCGCGTCGCCGCGCCGCCAAGCGTCGATCCACCCATTGGAGATGCTAGCCGCGAGCAACCCTCGCCCTTTCCCGAGCCAATCCCCGGCCCCGCGCCGGTTCCAGGCACGCCTCCTGTGCCGCCAGCGCAGGGATCGGCTCCCAGTCCCACTTTGAATTTGATGGGATCGAATCGGACCGCGACCCTTCTTCCCCTACGAACTGCATCCATGTCCTCCACGAATGGAGGTGGAAAATGAAGATTAAAAAACCTTTTCTGAATTACTCTATTTTAAAACAGCTACAAATTCTCGTAGTCCTTCTGGCATCTCAAGGATGCGCTTCGCTGACCGTGCCCGTGGTGGACGCCATCCCGGTGCGGCGCCTGCCTCAGGATATTCTCGGACCTTCCAAGGATGAGTTGCGCCCCATTCCCTTGGACCTGCTCAGGCAAAATACGCAAAAGGAACACCTGGTAGATACCGGCGACATCCTCGGCGTTTATATTGAAGGCGTGCTGGGTGAACGAAATCAGCCGATCCCCATCCGCGAGATCATTCAAGGCGGAGGCGGCGGGGGAGTGGGAAACCCCATCAGTCAAAGAAGTCAGAAGCCGTCGTTGGGCTTCCCGGTCCCCGTCCAGGAAGGCGGCTACATCCTGCTTCCGATGATCGATCCGCTGAAAGTCGGCGGCATGAATCTCAAGGATGTGAACAAAGCCATTTTGAAGGCATGCACCGAACCGAAGAATCTGTTGCCGATGGAAAATGCTCGCGTCGTCGTCACCCTGATGCAGCCCAGAACGTTTAACGTCCTCGTCATGAGAATGGACGGGAATAACCCTGGGTCGTCCCTGGGAAGCAATGCGGGCACATTCGGCCAGGTCGTTATCAACAATGTCAGCGGCGGCGGCGGCAGCAGCGGCTACGCGCTCCAATTGCCAGCTTATGAAAACGACGTTCTTAATGCACTGAGTCGCACCGGCGGTCTGCCTAGCCAGGGCGGCAAAGCCGAAGTGTTGATCCAAAGGGCGACTTCCCCCACCGATCTGGCTTCGCCCACCACCGCGAAAAAAGGATTCTCCAGAGTCCCGCTTCGCATGAAGGCGAATGAACCCTGGCCATTCTCTGAAGAGGACATCACTCTGCGAGAAGGCGACATCATCTACATTGAGCCGCGGGAAAAAGAGATTTTCTATACCGCCGGCCTCCTCGGCGTCGGACAATATCCGCTGCCAAGGGATTACGACCTGGATATTATTGAGGCGATCTCGATCATCCGCGGCCCCTTGCTAAACGGTGGCTTCACCCAGACGGGCTTCGGTGGTCAGTTCCAACAAAACGGTATCGGCAATACGAACCCCTCGTTTGTCGTGGTTTTGAGGAAGACACCCGCAAGCCAGCAGATCTCCATCCGGGTGGATATCAACCTCGCCTTTCGTGATCTGCGAGAACGGATTCGCATCCTCAATGGAGACATCCTGATTCTCCAGCAAAAGCCAGGCGAAGCCGTGCTCAACTACTTCAACCAGCAGTTCGGCATGATCTTCACCTCCTCGATCATTCGAGCGGGAGACCTGAGTGGCCGGGCCACCCTCCTTGTGCCTGGAGGCGGAGGCAGCGCCGCACAGTAAGCCGACAACCGCTCAAAGGACGACTTGAACGATCGCGATCGTTCAAGTCGTTCTTGTGTTGTGCACCGACGGCCTGAGGAAATGGCAGACGACCCGTCCGTTCTGTGCCCATTCAATCGCCGACACGGCATCTCAAACCTGGCCGCGATATGGCTTCTGAACCATGCTTTTGGATCATTGTTCTGATGAAGGGAGGCTCTTGGTGCTCTTAAAACCGCCTGCCACCCCAAAATGCAGTAAGCTTCCCACGGTGACCGTGCGAAGCTTACTGATGGATCAAAATCCAGAGTCACTCAAGCGCGACGAACTCAAACTCCCAACACTTTTAATGAACCCAATCCCATGAGCTCTTCGCGCCAGGTCTTAAGCAGTTCGCACGGCACTTAGAGCCATTGGGAAGAAGACTCATTTACTGTTTTTTTCGCGGCTTTAAGCTCGAGGCATTGCTGCCCAATTGATTTTTACCGGGAACGACATCGTCACTGTACTGAGCATAATCGCTGTAACCATAGTTATAGCCGTACCCGTAACGGTAGCCATATTTGTAGCTATACCGATACCCATACGAATAACTGTAACCGTACGAACCAGCGCGCATCTTCGAATCGAAGCAGTTAATGACCAGGCCGAGCACCTTGGCATCGATCGATGCGAGCATTTCACAAGCTCTCACCGAACAGGTCCGAGCATTTTTGTTCAGCAAGATGTTTAGGATCACACCGTCCACGCGAGGGGCCACGATGCACGGATCGCTCACCGCAAGCAACGGGGGCGTATCGACGATCACGATATCATAAAGCTGCCTCAGTTCTTCCAGCAATTGAGGGAAGCGGGGAACGGTCAACAGTTCGGCAGGGTTCGCCGGCCTTGGACCGCAGGGAATCAAGAAGAGATTGGGAACATCCGTGGCAAGGGTCGATTCATCAAAGGTTGAAGTCCCTTCAATGAGGGTGGAGAGGCCTTTCGCCTGATTCTCCAGACCAAAGATTTTGTGAACGCGCGGCTTGCGCATATCCGCATCGATCAGTACGACCTTTTTTCCACTCTGTGCAATGGAAATCGACAGATTGCACGACAGCGTGGACTTACCATCACCCGCATTCGGCGATGTGATCTGAATCACCTGGTGGCCTTTATTCTGCGTACTGAAGTAAAGACCGGTTCTGAGACCTCGATAGGCTTCGGCTTCCGTCGATTTCGGCTTATGGAAAGTACAGAGCTGTGCCTCAAGCCTTGAACCCGGCTTCCTATCTTCCTCGTTAATCCGGATCGTCGGGATATGGCCAAGGATCGAATGTCCCAGTTGGCGGCGGATTTCGTCGGGAGTCTGGAAGCTTTTGTCCGTGATTTCGGCAAGATAGGCGAGGCCAAATCCAGCTCCCAATCCCATGACGCCTCCGATAAACAGGTACACAAATCGATTGACGCCACTGGGAAACGGCCCGACGATTCTTGAAATCTGACGGGCCTCATAACCGCCCTGGTCCTTGGTCAGCGCCAAGGTTCTGCGCAAATCTTCAATGTTTTCCAGTTTTCGTGAAAATGTCTCGATTTTTTTCGCAAGGTCTTTACAGTAGCCGTCCAATTCTCTCTCTATTTCGGTGTCTTCTTTCAGCACTTTTTGCTTACTTAAAGCTTCCTGAATCGCTTCGTCGGCTTTTTCGATTTTCGATTTCAGGTATTCTTTTTCCCTCTCATACGGATTTGTGGAGACAAACCCGTCCGAGCCCTTTGCAGACTGCGCTTGTTTTAATTCCTCCAAATGCTCGATTTGCATCGTTACTTTTCGAACCTTGGGATGATCCTTCCCATAGTCGATCAGGAGCAGTTTTTTTTCGAGTTTCAGCGAGTTGATGGTCATTTCATTCGCAGGAAGGAATTGCATCGATCCCTCGGAATCGCCGGATCTTCCAGGGCGAATGAGACCCGATGCTCCGCCGTTTCTCGCATCCAATTCTTGGATTCGATCCTTCCAATCCAATATCGACGCCTCCATCTTCGCGATCGATGCCTCTAATTGCTCATAAACCTTGACCACTCCTGTAGGATGGATCTTTTTTAGTTGCTCTTGTTTGGTACGATATTCTGTTTGAAATTTTAATAGCTCGTTATTCGTTGTGGCTATCGCGGCGTCCATATTCTTAATGGTATTATCATTCGCAATGTTGTATAGATCATCCAAATATTTTTGGTAACCCTTGAAAACTGCAGAGATGATTTTTTGAGATTCTTCCGGCATTCGGGATGTCTTGTAGGTAAGGATCAAAATGCCCTGCTTTTCGTCCTTGTTGGGGGTCAAGCCGGAATGAATGATGCTCGCCAATTCCGATTTACTCGTGGCGCCCTGGGGAAGCTTGACGAGAGTTTGATTGGATTTCTCCAAATCCAGGGATCCAGGCGACGCTGGCGCGGTTGGGCGCGGACTGCCCCCCAAGCTATCGAGGGAGAACGTACTCGACGCCTCCGATTCCAGGATTTCGGCCGCTTTTTCCATGACGGATGGGCTTTTGATCACCGCCAGTTGCACCGCCACAAAGTCGTCGAGGTAGCTGGTTCGACTGTCACCGGCCACCGACATTTCACCTTTCTTTTTGGCAACGGAAAAACTCAAGGTCGTTTGAAATGTGGGAACCACCCGCAAGTGATAGAAAAAACCGCCAATGATCCCGGCAACCAATCCGATCAACAAGAGAGGAAGGCGATTGAGGGCCACCTGCATGAGGTTGACCGAGTTTCCGCCCTGTGGCTGAAGGTCGGTCACCTGAGGATTGGGCAAAGAAGGTACTAATCTGGAACCCTCCGGAGCTTGCAGAACCCTTGATTCAACTGATGAAGCCATTTCACTCTCCCTTTAGGGGGAATCGACAGACAATGGATCGATTTGCAGAACGGTTTTAAACCAGCGCGTCCAATTCTATGCTCAAGGCCTGAACCAAGCGCGTGAAAAAAACACTCGAAGACATCGTTCGTTCGAATTCGCGATTCGATCCAAACTCCAGCGCGACACCTGCCCGGCATTGCTGCCGTACCGATCTCGCGCTCTTTACCCAATTAGCCCTAAGGCCAATGGACGACTAGCCTACGCGCGTGGCATCCACACCAATATCGCGAACTTTCATGGCTCGTTCAATGGAGACCGATTTTTCTTTGGGATAATCCAGGATTTCACGGGCGCTTTCTTCGACAAGTTCCACCAGCTTCGCCAAATGGTGGAAATCTTTTCCATCTCGATCATTCACGGCAGGATAAACCACGGAAAGTCTGCCAACCACTCGCCCGCCGACGCGAATGGGGTGACGATGCATCGAGTAGATATCCGATTCACCGGTGCGGGCTTTGAGCGACCGCGACCACTGAGCGTGATAGGCCTGCTGATGCGCAGGGGCATTTACGTCCAGCTGAATAATTGAATATTTTTCCTTAGCGGCAAATTCGAGGATCCGTTTCCAAACATGATGCCAGCGCTTGTTTCCATGAAGCAGGATCCCATCGTCGTTATGCTCGCGATGAACCAGGGCGGTCTTCGAGAGCCTGAGAATCTGCCCGGTTTTTTTGGCGATCAAGCGGATTTCGGGTCCTCCGAACCAACCGGCTTGAACCAGGATCAAGCACACCAGCAAAATTCCCATCCAGGCGAAAAGATCGGTCTTGAAGTGATTCGCCAAGAAAGAAGAGAAGACGGCCAGCGCACTTAAGAACACCACGATCACCAGTGCGCCGGAGCGGCCATACCCTTCCCGTTGCAGGCAATGGTGAAGGTGCCCGTGATCGGTGCTGTAAACGCTTCGACCCGTTAGTTTTCTCCTTAAGATCGCGGCGGTGGTATCGATGACCGGGATCAACAGCGCGGCGAGGGGAACGGCAACGATCCAGGGCTCTCCCGAGGATAAATCGTGCATCTTGAGCGCAATGGCGGCAAGGAAAAGACCAATGAGCATGCTTCCGGCATCGCCCAAGTAAATGGTGGCGGGTGGGCGATTGAAATAAAGAAAGCCAAGAATCGATCCGGCGAGCATCATCGCCAGGTAGCAAGAAAGGGTCTGGCCATGCTGGAAGGCGATGCCGCCCAGGCCAACCGAGGCCACAATGGCCACGCTTCCCAGAAGCCCGTCCATGCCATCGAGCAGGTTAGCCGCGTTGATGGCTCCCAAAAACCAGAAAAAGGCAAAAGGGATCTCCAATGGACCGAGATCGATTTCTTGTTGAAAAATGCCGATTTTGGATACCGAATATCCGCCGAACAAAACAAGAAACCCGACGATCGCCAACTGGCCCAGGAACTTGTCCCGGCCCCTGAGGTTGTAGCGATCATCCAAGAATCCCAAAAGCGCAATGGCCGCGCAGCAACCGGAGAACGCAAAAAAACCTTGCGGATTTTCCCAGATCTTGGTCTGCGCCGTAGTCGACCAAACAATTAAGGTGACGGCCGCCAAAGACAAGGAAATGAAAATCGCCAGGCCGCCCGCGCGGGGAATGGTCCCGTGGGACAACTTTCTGTGGCCATCCGGTTTGTCGCAAAGATCGAGTGCAGGCGAGATGTAGCGAAAGAGATAATTTGAAACAACACTAAAGACCATCGATAAACAAAAAATTTGCCAACCATATTCAAGCATTATTTTTTAAGAGTCGGGAAAGTGCAACAAAAGCCCGAAAAAATGCCGAAGAGAGGACTCGAACCTCCACTCCCTAACGGGAACTAGCTCCTGAGGCTAGCGCGTCTGCCAATTCCGCCACTTCGGCAATTTTCATAAAGATTTAAAGATATGCCATTGCTGCACTATTTCCCCGAACTCCCCCCTTTATTTCCCAGAAAATAAGCCCCCAGGCTGCCTGGCAAGTTAACCGCATACAACCCCGGTTCGGCACCAAAGGTTGAATACTGAGGGAGAATCAGCTTACTCGGGTAATCATAGGTCATGACTTGAGTCAGGGAAGGAAAAAATTGGGTTTTCCAAGAAACTAGATCCGGATAACCCGCAAAAACACAACGCTATCAGTCCGCCAGCCTTACATAGCCGGCTGAATCCCCCCGCGCACACGCCTCGATCCGCACAGGATTTACAACGATTCATGGCTCGCTCGCGGGGAGGAACTGAGGTTTTCTAAGGACCTGATTCACATCTTTCCAGTCGATGGTGCCGCTTATCGCCGAAATTTCCCTGCCAGGGTCTGGCAATCGCCTCTCAGAGAGGCGAGCGCCCAAAAAATGGAGCTTGGCGAGCATTTCCATCCAGACCCAACCTGATTGAGACTGAAGCGCAATTTGCCGAAAGAAACTCCCCTGGAAAGCACGGCAAGGAAAAAGGGGATCGCGATTTTTTACTCCAAAAACCCACGCTCCTGCCATTTCCCAAAACCAATTCTTCCAACCCAACCAATCCTGATCGGGGGTCCAGGGAATCTCCAAAAGAAAGCTGATCGGCCGAGTGACGAGGGTTCGCCAGATCCAGATAGGAAACGGGGCTTTGCCTCCCTCGCGATAAAAGGTCACCCCATCCAGATCGGTACTCCCCATCGCGTCGACGATTTCTTGAGAGAGATTTTGGGGATTTTGCCAGGCGGGCAGGATGATGACGCCCTTCCAGGGTCTTTCCGAGGCGAACCCATTGAGCGTTTGGCCCCAATCGGTCATCCGGATGACCGCGGCAACAGGCGATTCGCTTTCAGAAACCGGTCCCTGCTCCAAGCTGGGTAGCGCCGCTCGCGGTACCCACATGAGTGATCGGTGATCGACTTCCTGCTGATGTTCCAGAGACCAGTTCTTCCAAAATTCGCATTGAGCTGGTTCAGGCCCCCTGCCTTCCGCGCAAATCCAAATCAACAAGATCGGCTGCCGCGCCACAGGTTCAGAGGGGGAACTCAGATCAGTCGATTTCGTCTCCACGATGAAACTTTGCCTTCGTTAATTGTGAACCTGGCCTTGCAAACGCTTCCAGCAATATAAGGGGTTTGTGTTGAACAGGTTTTGATAAGTCTCCATTTTTCGAAGCGATGCGCCAACGAACCGAGGGCGGTCCTTCTGGCCAAATTTCCAATACCTCCGGATTCGTGATGACCCAGACCCGCTCATTTTCCTCGAAAACTCGGGCGAACTCAGCCGGTTTTCCCAGAACCCGGTGATCTCGATCCAGATGGAAGGCAACCGCATGGGCCTCCTCCGCAAAGAAAACGAGCGGCTCATCCGCCGGAATTCTCCTTTGGATTTCCGTCGCCCATTGTTTGCTGTCGCGATTGGGCTCAAGCGCCGGAATCTGCACGTCAAGCAAATAGACCATTCCCAAAATCCCCAGGAGCATTCCCACGAGGATCAAGCCAGGACGATAACCGACCCACTTCGGCCTCGCCCAACCGCCAACAAATCCCGTCAGACAGAGTCCCAAAGCCAGCGCCGCGGCAGGATAGGCGGGCAAAAGGTAGTCGGCCCGTTTGTACTGGCTCGCGGAAAGCATGGCAAAAATTGCCAGGAACCATGCGCCACAAAAAATCATCGCATAAAAGCCAGGGTGATTATCCCACTTCATGCGTTTCCAGCTAAAATATAAAAATACAGCCATGCCAAGCCCAATGGGCGACCACGGTAAAAAATCGGCAAAAAATTGCGGCAGATAAAAATAAAAGGGATGGCTACGCAGCCGCCCCGTTCCAAAGCCTCTGTCCCAATTGTGTTCGATAAAAAACAACCGGGTAAACTCGCCATCCGTGGCGCCATGCGCGCACAGGAACCACGGCAAACTAACGAGTAGGGCAAAAAGATAGGTTAAACTGCTTTGAAACAAGAAAAAAATGGAAAGCTTTTTCAGTTTCAAATAGCCATAGGCAAGGACCGCCATCGACGTCGCCATGGCCATGGCGAGCGCAATCGGTCCTTTGAACAAGATCCCGATTGCCAAAACCAGACCCAAGATCGTTAAATCAAAGGAATTTTGAGTTCTCAAAAGCCTCAGTTGCAGCCATGCGCTCGTTGCAATGGCCGCGGCCAGGGGCATGTCAATTCGCCCGATTCGGGCTCCCCAGGCGAAATGGCCGGTCGTCAACAAAACGAATGAGCCAACCATTCCCGCCCATGGAAATCCCAATTCCATACCCAGGAGAGCCACGACCCCCGCGGCAATCAGCGCCGCAAGGAGTGAAGGCAGGCGAATCGCCCAGGCGTCGACTTCCCCCCCCAGGTTCGGCGGTGCGAATTCCTTTGCCCCCGCCCCGTCGGCAGGCTCGCCCAATCCGTGAGCAAGAAGGGAACCAGCCGAGGCAAAGGAGGCCACTGCCCAGTAATAGGCTGGCGGCTTTTGCAAGTCAGGCGCGCCCTGCACGCGCCCGGGAAGATACCA
Source organism: Gemmataceae bacterium (assembly GCA_965226945.1). Classification (GTDB taxonomy): domain Bacteria; phylum Planctomycetota; class Planctomycetia; order Gemmatales; family Gemmataceae; genus SYLG01. The sequence continues at coordinate 8,348,751 of OZ245717.1, forward strand.
AACTCCCGAGGCAAGGATCTGCCTGGCGTTCATGCCGGCCCTTGCTTCATGACTACTCCAGAGATCCCGTTCGTCCGCTTTGCGAAAGAGTTGCAGCCAAGAGACCAAGGCCCAAAGAGTTGCCAACGAGATAATCGATAACGCTAACGTTCTCCTGGGCATGCGATCTTTCCATGTTCATGCAGTCGGTCTGAAGCCAGTCCCGATCACCAGTCATCCGCTTCAGGCGGTTTTTCGACGGTATTCGCTTTGAAAAAACTTCTGATAGGAAACGCAATTCTGCGACAACTCGGCATGGGTGCCGAAACCGGCAATTTTTCCCGCATCCAGAACCAAAATCCGATTGGCCAGATGCACCGATCCGGGGCGATGGGTGATGATGAATACGGTGCGGTTACGCACGAACTCTTCCATCGCCTTGTGAATGAGCGCTTCACTCTCCGGGTCGGACTGCGAGGTAAATTCGTCAAGAAGCAGGATCGGCGGATCACGGAGAATGGCCCTTGCCAGGCAAATTCTTTGTCTCTGACCGCCTGATAACCTTCCGCCCGATTCGCCCACTTTGGTTTCGTAACCTTGAGGCAATTTGAGAATCATTTCGTGAGCATGGGCTTTGCGGGCGGCCGCTTCGACCTGTTCCATGCTTGCGCCCTTGGAGCCGTAGGCGATGTTGTTGAGAATGGTTCCGTTGAAAAGGTTCGCATTTTGATTGACCAGGCCAACCGCTCGGCGCAAGGACCGCAGGTGAAATTTTCTCAGGTCCTGGCCAAAGAGGCGGATGGAGCCATGATCGGGATCGTAGAACCGCGGCAACAGCCCGAATAAAGTCGACTTCCCGCAGCCATTGGGTCCAACCACGGCAATCGTCTCGCCCATTTTGATTTCGAAGCTGATTTCACGAAGCACGGGTACGCCGGTGTGGTAGGAAAACCCAACTTCATTGAATTGCAAGAATGGGGTCTCGCGATCGCTGCCGGGCCAAGCCTCGGAATCCCCGATCTTTTGGACAATTTGCAAACCAAGGGTTTTGCCTTCGACCTTTTCCAGTCGCAATCCCTCGGCGTTGGTCGAGATCTTGGGCAGGCGGTCGTAGAGTTCAAACACCCGATCCGAGGCGGCAAACGCTCCCTGGATCTTCGTGAAGACACTTGAGAGCTTACGCACCGGGTCGGCGATGGCCGCCAAGAAGATGTAAAGCTGAATGAGCGAGACCGAATCCATCGGCTGGTCGGACATCTGAATACCCCAAAGAGTATTCGTGTGCCTGAGTACTAGGTACGACCCCACGAGGAGGGCGCCGGATACGGCAGCAACGCCCAGGATTTCCACGACCGGGCCGCCCAGTGCATCGACATAGGCGACAATGTTGGAGCGGTAGCGGTATTCGCGGGTCACTCCAAGAAAGCGGCGTCTTTCGAAGGCCTCGGCGGTGTGAATTTTCACCGTCCGAATTCCCTGGAACACTTCCTGAAGGATCTGGAAGATCATCGACATTCTTTCAAGCAGCTTGCGCGTTGCCCGCTTCATGGTCCTACCGATGCGCGTTAACACCAAGAGGGCGGCGGGAACGAGGATCAGAAACATCACCGTGAGCTGCCAACTGATCATGACGGCCAAGGTGACGCAAGCGATCACTCGCAAGGGCTCGGCCACGACCCGGCCAAAGAGCGTTTTCATCCCGGACGAGACCGAATCCATGTCATTGGTAAACCGCGACATCAGTTCCGCCGACCCCTGCTCGCTGAACCTTTCCACATCGAGCCGAATCACATGGGCGAAACAGGCGTTGCGCAAATCGTAGATGGTTTGATTGATCACACTGCCAACGAGCGAGTCTTGCAGGAACTCGAACAAGCATTTGAGGACCACGGCGATCATGACCGCCATCACTACCCAAACAAGGGTGATGAATTTGTCCGTGGGAAGCAGGTCCCGGACAAATTTTTTCGCCCATTGCAGGTAGTAGAGGTTGCGTCTCAAGCTTTCGAGATTGGACTCGTTGTTCATCTGCTTGGCGGTCAATTCCCTTTTCGACTTTTCAAAGTACTTGTCGGTGGGAGCGGCATGAAGTTCTTTTTCTTGCAACGCCAGGTCGGCTCTTTCCTTTTCCACCACTTCGATCCGGGCCATCACATTGCTGATGGAACCGTTGATCCATTCGCTTGGGTGCTGATCGGACTGTAGGGTTTGCAGGAACGGGTAGACGGCGCTGAAATTCAGCCCCCAGAGGATCGCCGCGAGGAACGCGCAAACGATCGAGGCGATCAGTCGGCGACGGTAAGGCCAGGCAAAGCGAAGGACTCGTAGGAAATTCTTCATGCCCAATCCTTGGGACTCAGAAAACCGGGATGCCTCTCCATCCAAAGAGCGGCAATGACTCAACCCCAGAAGAACGATTTTCCCTGGTCTGAGTCAACCTCAGCCGTCAGGATTCGCCGCCACGCGAGATTCCAAAGCTTTTAAGGACCGAGTTGGGGTTCTGACGGTCCCTTCCTTCTCAATTGCGATTTTTCAAAGGAAAAACTCTATCTGGATTCCGCCCGTCAAAGCGATAATCAAGACTATGGCATGTCAACGATCCTCACGGATTGGGGACCCTTAGGTATTTGGCCGGGCCGGTGTTAAGGGTTTAGTGAGGCGCTTATGGAGAAGTGGTTTTGTTACGGCTCCATGGGCGCAGCCGGTTTGGTCTTTCTTCTCTTCTTGCTCGATATCATCCCAGGAGTGAACATCCCCTTCGGCGGCACCAGCATGATCATCGACATTCTTGGGTTGATTTCAGCTGCCGTGGTGTTTTTTCTTGGGTTCGATGCATACCGAGACCTGCGCTAATCCCGGTCAACCTAATCTCGGTCAAACCGTGGGCCGGCGCTTCTCATTCTCCCACCTGGCAATCGCTTGAGCGGCTCCCATCATCGTGTAGGTTTCGGCGATTGCATCCGCTTGGATGCCTGATTCGCTCAGAGCCTGAGCGGTGATCGGGCTAATCGCCGCGATAAGGGGAAATTGGGACGGCGCGATCGCTTCGTTTTTCATTAACCGGGCAAAGCCCCGCGCAATGTTGGCGCTGCCCAGGACGACCCATCTCCATTTCCGATCTTGAAATTCTTTGACACGGCGGGGCGACAAACGGTCCAGATCTCTCTGCCGGTAGGCGGTGATTTGCGTTATCGCCGCTTTCTTCGCCAGCTCAATCGCCAGGAGATCCCTGCCCCGGTCGGCTCGGAAGAGCAAAACTTCGCCGCCGGCAAGTTGGTTGCCAAGCTCCAGCGCCAAGGTCTCACTGGAGTAATTGGAGGCCACAAGGTCCGGCTTGATTCGATATTCCGCCAAGGCCGAAGCCGTGGACGGACCGATGCAGGCAAGCCTGGATTGCGCCAGCTTGCGAGCATCGTAACCTCTTTGCTCCATACGATCAAAAAAAATGGTGACGCCCATGGCACTGGTAAACACAATCCAGGAAAAACGCGCCAGCGTGTCCAAAGTCCTGTCAATGGGCTCCCAGTCGTCAACGGGGCAAAGTTCCACGATGGGCTCATTCTCCACGGTAGCGCCCCACGCTTCATAGGCGTTCAAGGTCGCCGTGGCCTGGTTCGCGGGCCTCGTAAGGAGAATGGGCAGCCCGGATAGCGGCCGCTTTTCCGTCCAGTTCAAACTCTTTCGAAACGCAACGACCTCTCCGATGACCACCAGCGTCGGCGAGATCAAGCCTTCCGCGGCCGTAGGCATCTCTGCAAGCGTGGTGATTTTCACTCTCTGATCGCAGCGGGTTCCTTTTTCGATGAGCGCGACCTGCGTTTCCGCCGATTTTCCCTGGGCAACCAGGCGGTCTCTCAATTGGGCAATTTGCCTTAGCGGCATGAAGAAAACCAGCGTGCCCGGAAATTTGGCCAGGGCATCCCATTGAATCAGACTTTCCTTTTCCGCCGGCTCATGGGCGGTGACAAACGCCACGGCGCTTGAGAACTGGCGATGCGTCACGGGAACGCCCGCCCAGGCGGGTGCACCCAATCCCGAGCTCACTCCTGGCACGACTTCAAAGGGGATTCCCGCGGCGATCAAGGCTTCGCATTCTTCCGCACCCCGCCCGAAAAGGAACGGGTCGCCGCCTTTGAGCCGAACGACCACCTGGTGGGAAAGCGCCTTCTCCACGAGCAGCTTGCAAATTTCCGGCCATCTTTCCGGATGGGTCCCATCGAGCCCCGCGACGCAGATCTTTTCGCAGGGCGCGGGACAATACTCAAGCAAGCGAGGGTTGACCAGGCGGTCGTAGAGAACCACCTGGGCTCGGGTAAGGATATCCCTGCCTCGCAAGGTAAGCAGTCCGGGATGTCCTGGCCCCGCCCCCACAAGAAAGGCTCGCGCCTGTCCCAGGATGGGGTCCCAATCACCCGGCGAGCCGCCGAGATCATTCGGTTCTTTTTGGTTTAGAGACATTAGACGCCGACGAGTTCGTCTCGATCGGGGACTTCGATTTCGAGGTCCCCTCCTTTTTTGCGGATCTTGCACATCAAGATCCCGACTTCAAATAGTAGGCCCAGCGGGATCCAAAGCATGATCATGCTAAACGGGTCAGCGGAAGGAGTGATGACCGCCGCGAAGATCGCCATGACAAACCAGGTCATACCCCGCTTGCTCTGGATGGTGGCGACATCCAGGATGCCAAGGCTATCCAGGAAAAGGATGACCAGCGGCGTTTGAAACGAAAGGCCGAAGACCAGGGGCATCAAAATCGCGAACCCAAGCCATTCGCTCAAGCGCAGCTCGGGGGTCAACCCGATCCAGTCGTTAAAACCCAAGAGCGCCGCCACCGCGACGGGCATGACCGCAAACTGGCAAAGGGCCACCCCGCCCAAAAAGAGGATGAGGCTCACCGGCAGATACATGTAGACATATTTCTTTTCGTGCGGATACAGACCAGCTGCAACGAATGTCCAAATCTCCCAGCAAATCACCGGGCTGCCCAGAATAATTCCGGTGACCACGCAAACCATGAAATAGGTCATCAAACCCTCTTGAACCGCGAGGGTGGACAACTGATTCTCTCCCCTGCTTTCTCGCAGGCTCGAATGCAGCCCGAGTGAGAGCCCAAGAGGGTCGTAAACGGAGATCGGCAGGAAAATGCAGTCGCCGGGTTGCACCCATTCGACATCGTCCGGGGGTTTCTGCGAATCGTCCGATTGGCCTTTGGGTTTCCAATCGTACTTGGAATCCCGGTTGGAATTTCCCTTGAGGGCCTCCTCGAATGCCTTTTTGGGGACGGCAAAATAGATAAAGCGGGTAGGATTGTTGACTGCAACCATCTCGGGGGTGAGATTGCCCTCATCCCGGCGTTTTTCCATCTTGGCTGCTTGTTCGTCGCGATAGGTCTTGAGCTGTTTTTCCACGGGGGCCTTGATCAGGCCCAGCACATGTTGACCGATGAAAAAACTCAGGAAAAAGCAGACGGCAAATCCAATTCCCGCACGGATCAGGTGCTTGCGCAAATCCTCAAGGTGATCGCCAAAACTCATCCGGCTCGACGCGAAGTAGTCGTCTGAATCCAGGAAATCGGCTTTGCTCATTAATCCGCCACTTTGGACCACCCGCGGCCCGACCAAGAACTGAACTCAGAGCCACCGGCGGCCCGTTTCTTTGGATTTTTCTCTATGATCTTAGGAGAGAAGGACGGCGCCTCAAGCATTTGCCGTCCCAAATGGCAAATTGCCGGTAATAATTGCAAAGTCGTTGGAGTCCTCACCGGGGAAGGGATCATGAGCTCGATCATGCCACAACGCTCCAATCAACTTGCACGAAAAAAACAGCAGCTCATAGCAACAGGTTTGCTCATGCTTGCAGGGTGCTGCACACCAGCATCCGTCGATCGCACTGTGATTCAACCGCTGCCGGATAAGGGTGAACCTCGACCCTATCGTGAGTTAGCCTTGCGCCTGCGCGGACAGGCGACCGTGGCGATGGACGCGTTTTATACCAACGACTGGGATGCGATTCAAACCGCGGCAAAGGCGATCAACCAAACGGCGAACTTGCTCCCCAAGGCGACCGAGATTCCCGAAATGTACCGCGTCAAGGTCGCCTCGATCGGCCCTGCCATCGAAAAAGAGTCGATGGTGCTGCTTGCCGCGGCGCGCAATCGAGAAGTTCAAAACACGCTGGATTCCGTACAGAAAATTCATCTGGAAATTCGTCAACTCAACATGATGCCCAACATGACGCCCTGACTTCTCTCCTCCATCACGCCGCCATCTTCCCTCTGATGGCGGTGATCAATCAGGCCATTTTTCAAGGGCTTTCTTGTTCGCCATTCGATAACTTCTCCCGCCACCGGGCGCAGAGTTCCAATAAGGTCGCGGGGTCAAGGTCTTCAGCCCGTGATTCCGGCGGAAAGGGGAAGTCCGAGAGCAAGGCATCAACCTGCGGCTTTGGCAATGCGTCTGGCATGGCGATCAGCGCCCCGCGCACGTTTTTTCTGCGATGAACGAAAAGATCTCGCAGAAAATGACGAAAAGCCAGACAGCCTGAAATGTTGATTGCGGATGAGGCGAGCCGACCTTCGACCTTGGTCCTTTTTTCGTAATTGGGCCGCACTTCCAGAATGGCCGAATCGACCTTGGGCCTGGGGTAAAAAACCGTGGGAGGAACCTTGCGCACAATGCGCGCGTCCGCCAGGCTCGCGATCAATGCCGCGAGCCCACCGTAGTGATCGGTGCCTGGCAACGCGACAAATCTCTCGGCGATCTCCCACTGCACCATTCCCACCAGCCGTTCCCAGGCCACTTCTCCCAAAAGCAGGTTTGTCAGCACCGGCGTCGCGACCGAATAAGGCAAATTGGCGACCAGCTTCCAGCGCTTGCACCCCGCCCTGGCTCCCCCTTCTTTGAGTTTTCCAAGCACCGACGGATCGATCTGGTTTTTGCCGGCTAAAACGTCGCCCAGGTGCAGTTCGAACCTTGCCCCCTGAGGAATTTGCGAACAGATCAGATCCGCGAATCGCCGGTCCACCTCGACACTCAAGACAAATCCGGCCGCCTCGATCAGCCTTTGCGTCAAGATGCCGGTTCCGGGACCGACCTCGAGCACGGCATCCTCGCGTGTCAGCTCCCCCGCATTCACGACAATGTCTAGCGTATTATGATCAATTAAAAAATTTTGCCCTAATTTATTCCGCGGATTAATACCATGTGTCAACAACAGGTTATTAATTACACTAAAACTTTGCTTCATAAAACTGCACTTTAAAAGAATCGATTTTTAGCGCACCAATTGCGCTTCAAGCCTGCTCACCCGTACGGGCAGGCGATGGTGCCATGGCAACGATTCTCGCTAAATAGCGAGCCAACATATCGGTTTCCAGGTTGACTTGGGTGCCCACCCTCATCCTTCCGAGGTTGGTGCATTGCAGGGTGTGGGGGATCAAGGCGACCGTAAAGGAGTCTTCGCAGGCTTCCACGACGGTTAGACTGATCCCGTCCACCGCGATGGAGCCTTTACCCGCCACGAATTTCGCGAGCCCGGGGGGGACCGAAAACCGAAAGGTCTCAAAACCGTCCTGCGGCATTCTTTCGAGCAACTCGCCGACACCATCAACATGCCCTTGAACAAAATGGCCGCCAAGCGGATCTCCCGCTCGCAAGGAAGGCTCTACATTCACCATGGCTTTGAGGGAAAGCTGCGACAGGGTGGTCATGGCCAGGGTTTCTGGGCTCAGGTCGAATCGGACCGTGGGGCCTTCGATTTCCACCACAGTGAGGCAGGTGCCGTTGATGGCAATGCTGTCCCCCAATTTCGCCGATCTCGACAACACCGGCAACTCGATCCACAAGCTCTTTCCCGCCCCACGAGGAGCGACACGGGCAAGCTCGCCCAATTCTTGAATAAGACCGGTAAACATTCCGCTTTCCAAGTTAACCGGGCCGTCGGGCTTTCAGGCAGGTTCCCCCGAAAGTTCCATCGGCCTCAAGTGGTTAACCTAGCGGAAACCTCGTTGGATTGGGCTTTCTTTTTCGGTTTGCCAAGCGACCATTGCAGCAAACCCCGTATGGCAAATCCCCAAAATCCGGCAACCATCATCAAGTCAAGCGATCGGGTGAAAGCGCAGACAATCAACAACACCAGCACCGACGTGGGAAACAGGGGAGCTTTACGTTTTCTGGTCGAAGATTTTGGGTTGCCCAAAAGTTCCCGGCTGGGATGAGGAAAGGGCACCGAGCTGATCATCAGAATCGAAACAAAAAAGGCAGCCAGCGGGGCGAGCACTCGCATCATCTCGCCGAAGACCAGTTCAAACCTGGGATGGCTTGTAGAGATTCCCAGGCCCACATCGATTCGTCCTTGCAGTAGAACGAGCGTGCAAATGCACCCCGCCGCCGCCGGAGAAGGCAGACCGATGAATTTCTTGCCGTCCGCCTTGTCTTGAATTGTCCGCTGCAAATTGAACCGCGCCAGCCGCAGCAACGTGCAGGAAAGGTACAGAGTGATCAAGATTCCCCAGATTTGATTTTCGAGCAACCACCCGCCCTGGCCATAAACCGACCAAAGAAGGTAGGCCGGCACCAGGCCAAAGCTGATGCCATCGCAAAGAGAATCGAGTTCAGCGCCGAAATCGCTGGTCGACCTCATGAGCCGGGCCGCCAGTCCATCGAGAGCATCAAAAATCATCGCCAAAAAAAGAAGGCTGATCGACCAGTAGAGAAAGCTCCAGGTGGATAAGTCTTGTGGATCGTAACGGTGGATCGACAAAATGGCCGCCAGGCCCGCAATGGCATTGGCAAGTGTCAGACCGGTGGGAATGATGAAACGGGCGAGAGCGGCATTGGATTCGGGCATGAACCAACATTCCCACACGAAAGTTTCTTGAAACCAACACATTAAGGATAATGCAACGGCGTCCCTCGTCGCAACCCTGCGACGGCTTTTTTGAGATTTGGTTTTCTTGTCATTGCCGGCACACTGAGATTCCCCGTGCGGCGAATTCGATTTGATATGATTCTTTAGTCTTCCTTCATGCCGGTTCCTCGTTCGAATGGCCCGCGACGATTGCATCGAGATTGCCTTCGATTGTCGGCATCTCGGGCCGAATGGCGGAGTCTTAACATGCAGACGACTCTTTGTGTTGTCGTGTTCCTGACCGCTTGGCAACAACCGGCCCGTTTTCCGTGGAAAATGGAGCAAAAGGCTACGGCCACCTACGACGCCACGCTTAACTGGACCTTGAAGAATCCCGGATTTGAAGCGGTGGAATGGATCGCCATCAGTGCTAATCCCCCCAACCTTCCCGGTCAAAAAATCCACTCGGTGAAATTATCTCCCGGAATTTCCGAAGAGATTGCCGAGGATTCTCCACTTCAACGAGCTTTTTTGAGAAACCGCATTCCCGCGAAAAAAGAGGACAAGGAACCCTACCTCGATTCCCTGAGCGCCGTGCTTAGCATCCAGGCATCGCTGACTAGCCGCAAAGTCGTCCCCGCGCCACCACGAGGAGCCCCAACCGCGTTGGCACCCGAGCCGTTGCCGGTTCAGGAACGCAAGAAATACCTGCGGTCCTCGGCAACGGTAGACTTCGACTCTGAAGAGTTTCGCCGTTGGATGAAGGAAGAAAAGCTTCAACGAAAATCGGGTGAAGACGACTGGGCCCTCGCCCGGCGCTATTTTTTTCTGATTCGCGCGCGCTACGATTTCCGGCCGGACGCAAAGGGACTGCGCAAAGCTTCCGCCACCGCCGTCAAAAGCGAAGGCGACTTCAGTGGAATCCATGCCCTTTTCGTAGCGCTTTGCCGGTCTCAGGGAATTCCGGCACGAACTCTCGTGGGGCGTCTGGCCAAATCGACGCAACTGGTCACGCCACGGGGCGGCGGCGCGGCGCTATCCAATCATCAGTGGTGCATTCGCGCTGAATGGTGGCATCCCGACCTGGCTTGGGTCCCGGTGGATCTCATGTCCAATCTCGGACAAGACCGTAAGGAAAATCAAGCGGTCAAATGGTTTGGAGCCGACCCTGGGGACATGATTGTGTTCCACGTCGATTTCGATGTCACGCTCGATCCGGTCGTTTTTGAAAAGAAAGAACTCGTGGGCACCGAGGGCATCGCGGTCTGGTCGATGGGAAAAGGAAAGCTCGACGCCCAGACGCTGACGGAAAACTGGACGGTCAAGAAGATTCCAAGACCCAAGGAAAAACCAGCTCCCAAACCCGATTCCAAAAAATGAGAATCGGATGATATCCACCTCGATGCGCAAACCTTTCGCCTGCAACCATCGTTAGAATCGAAGGAACCGATAGCCAAACGATCGGGTAGGGTTAGAACCCATGAAAGCATAAAGGTTTCCCCAAATTACCGGGACTCCAATCATTTCGATCAATGCTTCCTTGAGTCATCTTTCCCCTATCGCCGATCTCCTTGATGGGGTGGACGGTTCCATTCATTGAACCATTTGCCTAACTGCAATCGGATTGCCAGGCAAGAACGACCACCAGGGGGTCACAACATGTCGGACCGGAATCAGCCAGCCCAAAAAAATCTGTTCCAGAAAATCGCACGACTCTGGGGCCGAAACAGTCAGCTTTCACAAAATGGACTCAACTCCGCGGCGCGTAGGCCCGGCTTGGAATTGCTCGAAGCCCGTGTGGTCCCCACCTTCAACTACACGGTCACGAACATCGCGGATCGGCCGACGGAAGCGGGTGGAGCAATCGACGGGTCGCTTCGCCGCGGCTTGCAACTGGCGGCCATCAGCGGCGAAGATTCGGTTATCACCTTCGACCCCTCGGTATTCAATCCCAACAATCCTCAAACCATCACCCTGAACGGCGTCGATGGCGCGCTGGTGGTTGCCAATCCCCAGATCAAGATTCAGGGGCCGGGGATGTCGGCCCTGACAATCAAGGCCAATGACGGCATTTCCGCGGTATCGATCATTTCTTCGGGTTCCGGCTACGCCCCCGGCGACATTTTGTTTCAACCGATCGGCGCCGGTCCCAACTACGCCGGCGGCGCTCAATTCACCGTGACCGCGGTGGACTCCAACGGCCGCATCACCGGCCTCTTTGTGCAAAAGCCAGGTGGCGGTCAAAAAGTCGGCGACATTCTCGATAGCACCACCAATCCTCCCGGTTTGATCCGATTGACGGGTAACGGTACGGGCGCCATTTTGCAAGTCAGCGCCGTGCGGGCGGCCAGCGGCCTTTTCTTGACCCAGAGCCAGGCGACCTATGTCGAAATCAGCGGCATGCGCCTGACCAACTCGAACACGATCTCCGGTGGCAACCCGGTCGGCGCGATCTATCACATCGGCGGCAACCTGAAATTGTCGGGCATCTTCATGGATGGCGACTCCGACCGGGGCATCCTTGGCTACGGCATCTACGCTCAAAACGGGTCGAAAGATGTCGAAATCACCGACTCGAAAATCATCAATGTGTCTCTCGTGGGCGTTCGTAGCGATAACAGCACCTCGATCACGGTCAACAACACGCTTTTGCAAGGCAACGACTGGGGCGGCATCATCGCCAACTTTGGCGACACGGTAACGGTCACGAATTCGGAATTCAACTTCAACGGGGACTCGCTGACCGACGATCCCTTCGTGATCACCGGCGGCATCCAGCTTACCGGCAACCTCAAGGTCTCAAACAGCTACTTCACTAAGAATTTCGGCGGCTACGGCGGCGGCGCCATCAAGATTCAGGGGGGTACGTCCACCATCACCTCCAGCTTCTTTAACAGCAACTTCAGCCAGATGCCCGACGATCAGTCGTACACGGCCAACAGCCGTTTCAGCTTTGGCGGCGGCGGCGCCATCTGGAACGAAAACGGCGCCATGACAATCGACAATGTCGGCTTCACCGACAACCTTGCCAGCTTTTATGGTCGCGATAACGGCGGCGGCGCCGTCTACAACCAGGGCGGCGCTTTGACCCTGACCCGGTCCACATTCACCGGCAATACCGCCAATATCTTTACCAACCCATTCCAGGCCCCGGTTCCCCCCGACGCGACCATTGCCACTCCCGATCAATACCCCACGTCCCGCTATTCAGGCGGCGGTGGCGTCTACTCGGGCGGGCCGACGATCATCTCGCAGGTAACCTTTGACGACAACTCGGTGACTTCCGGCGTCAACATCTGGCGCTTGCCGGACGCGAAAACATGGCTGGTCAGCAACCCCTATGAGAGGTTGTTCTCCGGCGGCGGCGCTCTGTACATCACCAATCATCCGCTGGCACCCACCGCCAATGTGGTGAGCACCATTTCTGAAGTTACCTTTTACAACAATAGCGTGGTCAATACCGCGCCCATCGGGACCGAAGACACCGTGAACTTCGGCGCCACCACAGTTGCCAGCCTCAATGGCGTCGACCCGCTCGTTTATGGTCGCGGCCTCACGGGTGGAGCGATCATCGTCGCCGATTCCCGCGTGCGCACCAACCTCAATACCTCCTTTGACGACTTCAACACGGGCAAGACCAACACGGTCAACATGGTGAATATCACCGTGACCAACAACCGTGTCGACAACCAATCCGTCCCGGTTGGCGTGTTGAATGGCACCCCCGATCCGCTGAACCCCGCCGCCTACTACGACGCCCTCGGCATCGCCCAGGGAAGTAGCGGCGGTGTTTTCATGGACACCCGGGATACCAACGCTTCCCAGACCGCCAACTCCTTGCTCGTGTCGAACTTCGGTGTCAATATCACCAGCCCCAATGTGGTTCCGGTCGTCTACGCCAACAATATCGTGACCGACATCGGCAGTAGGACCGTCCGCAACGCCGGCAACGGCTATCAGTTCATCTGGAACGAAGTCCGGTCGATCTGGAATTCGTTGGGATCCAACTACTACGACGCCGTCGGCCTGGAAATGCTTCGGGAGCAGCTGACATTCACCTATGTTACCGCCGTGGTCAATGGCCCCGGGCCGGGCGATATCCGCGATATTCCGCAAAACCTCCTCGATCCCGAAGGCTTGAAGGTCAACCCGGGCCCGAACATCACCGTGGGCATGTCGACTCCCAACATCTGGACCGGAAACTTCGAGACCGACCAGATCGAAACCGTGGCGCTGACCCGCACCAGCCCCGCGCGAGACACCGGCTCCACCAAGATCGGCAATGTGGTCCTCTACCCGGACCTGACCGGCCCGGTCGACAACCGCTTCATCAACCGCAACGTCAACTTGGCGCTCGATATCGGCGCTTACGAGGCGCAAATCCCATCGATCGCCCAGATCGTCAACAATCAGCTCAATCCCAATCCCGCCGAGTATGGCCAGCCGGTCAGCTTCTCGGTCAATGTCAACTCCGACGGCGCCAGCACCAAGGTGGGCATCGTCGGTACGATTTATGTCGAAGACAGCAAGACCGGCCAAATCATCGCCCAGCAAGATGTGAAGGGCCTGCCCCCGGCACCCGGCCAACAGGCCACGGTGACGGCCAACTTCACGATCAACGACGCGCTTGGCAAATACTTCGCCGCCTCGAACACTTACAACCTCCGGGCGTTCTTCGACAACAGCCCCGATTTTGCTCCGAGCAAGACCGACATCGTCCAGTTGGTGATCAATCCCGCCACGACGACCGTCACCCTCTCGGGCGGTTCCCCGAATCCTTCCGGCACGAATTCACCGGTGACCTTCACCGGAAAGGTCACGGCACCCAACTCGACTGCATTCCCAGACGGTGTCGTCACGCTTCTGGACATCACCAACCCCAACAACCCAATCCCGCTCGTTTCGGGAACTTTGGTAAACGGCAACTACTCGCTGACGACCAGCTTCCCCGTCGCGCAGCCCTACAATTTGCGCGTCGATTACCAATCGAGTTCGGGTAACTTCAAGCCGAGCAGTTCGCCCACGGTGGTTCAGGAAGTCGGCCAACTGGTAAACGTGGCGCTCGGCGCGCCAACGCCTTCGACCATCGCCAAGGGAAACACGGCCGTCATCACCGCAACGGTCACGCCGGTGACGCCTTCGGGCGTGAACATCCTTGGCAACGTGGAGTTCTATTACACCGCTCCAGGCACCACCACGCCGGTCCTCTTGGGAACGGTTCTGGCCCAGGATGCCGTCGGCTTCCCCTCTTCCAGTTCGCTTGCTTACAACTTCACGATCAACCCTTCCGCCGCATCTCCTTCACCCAACGGCATGCCGCTGGGCGCCAATACGATCACGGCGAAATATGTCCGCACCGCCGGCGATATTTATGTGGGCCCCACAAGCAATGGTCAGACCCTGACCGTAACCGGTCAGGCGACGAGCACCAATCTGCTCGTCCAACCCACGCAGACGAACTTCGGCAACTCGGTCCAATTGACCGCGACCGTGGTGCCAAGCTCCCTGCTCGCCGTTCCGCCGGGAGGCACGATCACCTTCTACGACGGCGCCACCGCGGTCAGCCAGCCGATTCCGATCAACAGCAATTTCCAAGCCAGCATTACGATCGTGACTTTCAGCGGCGGCACCCATTCGATCACCGCGAAATACTCCGGCGACAATGTCAACTATGTCGGGTCGACTTCGGCCGCGACCACATTGACGATCAACAAGCAAAACACCGTCACCGTTCTGACCGCGCTGCCCGCCTCGGGCACCACCGGAGTTCCCACCACGCTTACGGCGACCATTCAGGGAGCACCGGCCGGAGCACCGAACCCCAGCGGCCAGGTGCAGTTCTTCGACGGCAACAACAGTCTCGGCTTTGGCACGATCGGCGCCAACAGCCAAGCCAGCCTTGCCAACGTCACTTTGACCACCGGAGTGCACAACCTCAAGGCGGTCTATGTGGGTGATGTCAACTACAACGGATCGACCGGCACGCTGAACTACACGGTCAAGAAACCTCTGGTTCAACCGGTGTATGCCGTCGCCCCGGGCGGCGGCTCGACCCTGGTGGCCTTCGATTCGGTGACCAACCAGCAGAAATTTGCCCTGCTCCCCTTCGGGCCGAACTTCCGGGGAGGCATGCGGGTTTCGACAGGAGATGTCAACGGAGACGGAGTGGCCGACATTATCGTGGCGGCCGGCCCTGGCGGAAACTCCTCCATCAAGGTCTACGACGGAACCAATGGCGGCGTCATCGTCGGGTTCCAGGCCTTCTCAGGCTACAACGGAGCGGTCAATGTCGCCTCGGGCGACATCAACAACGACGGCTATGAAGACATCATTGTCGCGCCGGGGAGCCTCGGCGCCGGGCCGAACGTTCGGGTCATCAGCGGCAAGAACGGCTCACTGCTGCGTAGCTTCTATGCCTATGCGCCCGCATACACCGGCGGGGTCACGGTCGCCTCGGGCGATGTCAACGCCGACGGCATCGACGACATCATCACCGGCCCGCAGATCGCCAATCCGCCGCACGTCATGGTGTTTAGCGGGGCCAACGGCTCGGTGCTGCAAAGCTACTACGCCTACAGCGCTGCCTTCAATGGGGGTATCTTCGTGGCGTCGGGCGATTTCAACGGCGACGGATTCGCCGACGTGGTCACCGGCGCGAATACGGGCGGCGGCCCCCATGTCGTCGTGGTGAGCGGTCAAAACCCAAGAACCAAGCTGGCAAGCTTCTACGCTTACGGCGCCAACTTCACGGGTGGCGTGCGCGTCGGCGTGGCCGATGTCAACAACGACGGCACTCCCGATATCATCACGGGGGCAGGCCCGACAGGCGGCCCGGCGGTCGGCCGCTTCAGCGGCATCGATTTCAAGAAGCTCGACAGCTTCTATGCCTTCGGCCAGGGCGGACCGAACAACTACTTCGGCGGCATCTTCCCAAGCATCTAACGTTGATTTTCCTTGGGATCCCTTCACGGGGATCCCATCGAATGCCAGGGGCCCGCAAGGGCCCTTTTTCATTGCCCAGCCTACCGCGCCGGCTTCATTTGTCCTGCCAGGCGAAACCAGGAGAGCAGCCAAAGCGCAATTCCCATCGAAACGAGTACCAGGCAGGATCGCGCGATCACGCCGACGGAAGGCTCGGCCGCCTGGTTCCCATCGAGAAGCTCACGGAAGCCCTCCAGCGCCCAGCCATGGGGGGTCAAAAAGGAGATCCACCGGCTCTGCTCGGGGAACATCTCGCGCGGCAAAATGCAGCCGCCCAAGAGGGCCAGGCCAAGCGAGGGCATCAATCCCCAAAGCGACACCTGCGACATCGTTTGCGCATAAGACCCCACGAGCAGGGCGATGGACACTCCCGCAATCGACGTCGATGCCAGGAGAGCCACTAGCGACAGTGACTGGCTCGCAAAGGACCAGTGGTCCGGTCCCCAACTCATCCCGAATAGGAGCCTTCCCAGGACTAAAAGCATGATTCCCTGGATCATCGACAACACCAGATAAGGAATCGACTTCCCCAAAATGATCGTCCATTTGGGGATGGGCGAAATGACGAGCCTCATCCAGGTTCCTCTTTGCCTTTCGAGAACAAAGGTGCCCGCGATGGGCATGACCACCAAAAACAGAAACAGTACCGTATAAGACGGCACGAGCACCTGGTAGCGCTGTGCGCCGCGGCGCAACCAGCCCTTGCCGTCCTGATCGCGGAAGGCCTCCTCAAGTCCGTGCCCTTCTTCGGTCCGAGTCGATTTGACAAGCGACGCCCAGGTCTTGCCGGTAAGGTTGTAGCGCGAGAATTGAGTGGAGAGGGCGCGCTTGATCCCTTCGCCAATTTTCCCCTTATAGAGATCCATGGACTCTTTTTTGCCTTCCGAAGCCAGGACAAGCAGCTCTTTCAGGGTGACGGCATCCTTGCGGAAAAACCAGATCAGCTTGGAAGGCACGGGGACATGAGCACCGCTTGCCAAAATTTCAATGAACTCGGGATCGCCCAACTGCGCAAAGGCCTTGCCGATCATCCAGGGCAACACCACCCGCATGAGAGATACCTGGGCCACCTGTTCGATAATCGCGGTGGAAATGCCCTGGCGCGGATCCTTGATGATCCTCACGCCGATCTTGTCGAGGTCGACGCCATCACGGTGAAACGGGTTGAGTCCGCCGGACAAAAAGGAGCATTGATTGATTTTTTCACTCAGCGACGGTCCAAGAACGATCACCGCGGCACGCCGGTGACTGGCAACCAGGGCCTCGGCCTCGTCGAGGGACTCGATCAGCTCGATGCGCAAATCCGGGCTTTCGCGCAGGTCACGGCGGACCCATTGTCCCCAGGGTATGCCGTCGAGGCCCACTCCATGGTCGAGATCAACCAGGCTGATCCGGAAGTGGTCGTCGGATTTGCGGCCGAAATTTTCACCCAGAAGCAAGCCGAGCAACAAGATACAAGCCAAGGGAAGCACAAAAAGGGTGACGATGGTTTTGCGGTCGCGGACGACTCCGCGAATCTCGCGGCCCATCATCGCCCAAAGTGCCAGGCCCGCCGGAGTTTGGCCCCTGGCCGGTTCGTTACTCATCGCGAAACTGCCTTCCGGTCAAGCGCAGAAACAAGGTTTCCAGCCGCGGCTTTTCCGCTTCCAGGCTTTGCAGCGCACCCGTGAATCCTTCCATTTGATCCACCATGGTTTTTAGCGCGGCGCTATTTTGCGGCATTTCCAGGTGGATGCGGCCGTCATCTCCCCTTCCCTTCCATTCGAGTCCCGCAATCGCAGCCAAAATCGTTCTCAGAGAGTCGCACTCGGATTCGGGGATTTCGAGCGAGATGCGGGTTGGAAGCGGCGAAAGCAGATCTTTGAGGGCGCCGTGCGCCAGGATTTTGCCATGATCCATGATGACCAGATCGTCGCAGAGCCGCTCGGCCTCATCTAAGAAATGGCTGGTATACAGAATACTCATCCCGTCACGATTCCAGGCCTTGAGAAGCTCAAGCATGCGAAATCGAGACTGCGGATCGACACCGACGGTCGGTTCATCGAGGATCAAAAGTTTGGGCTGGTGGACCACCGACACGGCCAGGTTGAGCCGCCTTTGCATGCCGCCGGAAAATTCCCCGGCAAGCTGGTGGGCGCGATCGGAGAGGCCGACCTGATCCAATAGCTCACGAGCATGGGCGGCGAACGGAGCGCCGGACAGGCCAAAAAGGCTCCCAAAGAAAAGCAGGTTTTCCCAGGCGGTCAATTCCGGACAAATGGCCAGTTCCTGAGGAACGACCCCGAGATTCCGTAGGAACCCGAGGTCGCCGGGCCGCTCCTGGGCGGCCCCCAGGCGAACCGATCCGCGTGATGGCCTTTTGAGCCCGATGATGGTTTTGACGAGCGTGGTCTTGCCCGCGCCGTTAGGACCAAGAAGTCCCGCGATTTTGCCGGCGGGCAACGTCAGGTTGAACCCCTCAAGGACTTTCCGTTCCCCATAAGAGACCTCCAGGTCGCGAATGTCCAAAATGTTCAACGAATCCAACACCGTTCCCATGCAGTTCCGGCACCATTCCAGCGTTCTAACGGAAATAAACGGCCTCACACGAGGGATTCTAGGCGTAAAACTCCCCCATTTCCCCTAGGCAACACCATCGGTCCAGTTTGTAATGGATGGAACATTCCTTTCCCAAGGGGTTCTTCATGCTCGCCACTCGAAATGTTTCCTGGGGATTTGTCCTGAAAGCGGTCGTACTGCCGCTCGGATTCCTTTGCGGTAGCTCCACTTGGGGCGCGAGGGCTTCCGAAATCACGATCAAAGAAGTACCGAAAAAAGAAGCACAAAAAAAAGACCTGCCCAAGAAGGAGCAAGGCAACTGGGATCAGGTGTTTCATAACCTGCCCTGGGTTCCCAATCTCGTATTGATGCAGGCCGGTCCGGCTCCCCTGGGAAAAATCGATCCCACGCAAGCGACGATCGCCAAGCCAGCAGCCACCGCGGTGATTGCAGTCAAGCCGACGCAAGCACAGTCGAATGCGACCGCGACCATTCAGCTCAAACCGGTCGCCGGCCAGGTCAACCAGATCAAGCCGACGCAAGCACAATCGAATGCGACCGCGACCATTCAGCTCAAACCGGTCGCCGGCCAAATCAACCAGATCAAGCCGACGCAAGCTCAATCGAATGCGACCGCGACCATTCAGCTCAAACCCGCTACGCCCCTCACCCCTGTGACGCAGACCACGACGGCCAAACCGGCTGCAATTTCCTCGGCCCCGGTGCAAGCATTGACGACCGAAAGGAAATCGACCACTCCGGTCATCTCCTCCGACTCCAAGCCGCTGACGATTGTGATCGATCCAGCCCAGGCCCAACAGCTCATCACTCAAGGGCAAAACGGCAGCGGCATCACCGTGATCCGGGTTGCCGAACCGAATGCCCCCCAGCCCGTAGCGACGGGAATCTCGGTGCAACCGAGCCCGCGCCCCGTGATCCGCGTGGAATCGCAGCCGCCCGCGAAACCAAGGGCGGAAGAAGAGAAAAGAGCCGCACGAGAAAAAGAACGCGGCGAAGCCGAAAAAAAACGAGATCAGGCACAGGCGGAGCGTGACCGGCAACGAGTCAAGGAGACCAGCGAAAGGGCCGATGCGGAAAAGCGCCGGATCCAGGCTCAGGCCGAGAGAGAGAAACAGCGCGCTTGGGAAGCTCGTGAATCTCAGCTCAAGGCCATGATGGAGGACCTCAAGAGAGCCCGGGCCGAGCAGCAGAAAAAAGCCGAAATTCAGAGCGAGGAACTGCGTGCTTTGAAGATGCGCCTGCAACAGGAAATGGAGCAAAAAACCCGCCTTGCCGAGAAACAAAAAATGGATCTCGATCGCGGTCGCACCGAATCGGCCGAAGCCAAAATACCGGCGCCTGCCCAGGCGGAAAAATCACCGTCCAAGAACAACATCAATGTCCTGAGCATCCAGATCGACAAGGTGTTCGAAATCAAAAGAGTGGGCGAGGCGTTTAATCTCAAATCCACCGTGACCCTGGGCGGTCCTTCCGGTAAAGCGGACGCCCCTGCCCTGGCCATGGGGCTGGTCAAGCCCCTCGCATCCCTGGTCCTTCCCGTCGCGGGCGCCCTCCCGAGCCTGAATGTTCCGCCGGTGCCAAAGTTCGACGAACAACCCAAAACCGATGAAACGCCCTCGGCGAAAAAACCTTCGAAAAACGATGCCCAAAAATTAGAGCAAATGATATTCCAACAATCGGCGCCCTTGGAAAAAGCGCCCAAAGACAACAAGGATGGCCAAGAGAAGGCCGACAGAAAAGACAAAAAAGAAAAAAAGGAACCCAAGGAAGCCAAAGAAGCCAAGGAGAAAAAGGAAACTCAGGTTCAATTGGAGCTTGCCCAAGAAAGGCTTCGCGAGCATCAGGAAGTGCTTAAAAAGCATGCGGAAGACCAGGCCAAAGCGCAAATGCTCCATGCGCAAGCGCTCGAACGCCGCGCGCTTGAAGAAAGGCGTGCGATCGAGGACAGGCGCGTGCAAGAGGAGCGCCGCGCCCAAGAAGATCGGCGAATCCGCGAAGATCGCCAAAGGGAGGAACTGGAGAAGACGCGCCAGCAGTCCGAACAGCGCGTTCGCGCCGAAGAGCGCAAACGATTCGAATCGATCGTCCAGGAAATTCGCGGCCACATGGAGGTGGAAAAGCGTAAAAGCGAGGAAATGGCGCAAGCACGCGACGGCCAGCTCAAGAAGATGGAGGCAGAGCTACGCACCAAGCAAGATCAACTCGAGAATTTGATGGCTCAACACCAACAGCGTATCCAGGGCGAATGGGCGCGCCCCACGCTGCTTAACCGCCCCTCTCCTGACCATCGAGATTCCGCTGGCCCGGATGGAACCCAGGAAGCAAGCGAACAGCAGCGCAACGAACTCAAGAACGCCCTGGCGAGATTGACCGATGAACTGGATAAGAAGCAGAACGAAGCCGCCCACATCCAGGATGTGATCCAAACTTTGCGCAATCGCCTGGGTCAACTGGAAGGGCCGAGGAATCTGCCTGCTGCCGGTCACAACGCGCCGATGGCGACACTCAGGTTGCCCGCGCCTCCCCGCCCGCCGGAACCATTCCGTCAAAACCAGCCGTTGCTGCAAACGGATCGCAACCTGGAAAAGACGGTCGATCAGCTTGCCGGCGAAATCAAGGAGATCCGAGCTCTTTTGAATGAACTTCGCCAGCGGCCCAATGTGAATCCTCCCGCGCCTCCCTTTTACTATGGCCCCTATCCCAACCCCATGGGCTATGGTCCCTACCCCCCTCCCGCGAGCGGCTACTACCCGCAAAACCAGCCGGTCGCCATGCCGACTCCCTCGCCCATGACCATGCCGCTCCCTTCCCCAGAAACGATTCCGTCGCCGAATGCGGTACCTTCCTCGTCCGGTTCAGCACCTTCCGGCCGCACGCGTCCGGCAACTCGTCCGACTCCCGGCGCGAGCGTGACTCCGCCTCGGATCCCGGCGCCGCCAGAACCCGCGGAATCTCAGGCGGCGCCGCGCCAGACCTATTGAGCACAGGGGCCCGAGTTACTGAGCCTTAGGGCATAGGGCGACTTGGTATCCAGCGATTCGTCCTATTTTGGTTGTCCTCTTTCCCAAGAAGGGGTAGCTTGGTTGTAAGCTGCCCCTTTTTTCATGCCTTCCTGCTTGCACCTTCCGACTAAGTCGCCCTGACTTCTCTGACAAAGGGGAGGGGTTCGTCATGACACACTCCGCACATTCGCGCCGGAATTTTCTTGGCGCGGGAGCGCTGGCTTGCACTCACTGGCTCAGCGCGGTTCAAAAAGCCGGCGCCAAACCAGACCGCGCCAATGGTCCTGCCCTGAGCCAACGCGCCAAGGCCAGGCGGGTCATCATGATCTTTCACTGCGGCGGGCCCAGCCATCTGGACCTTTGGGACCCCAAGCCCGATGCCCCCGCCGAGATCCGCGGACCGTTTCAGACAATCGCGACCAAAATCCCAGGAGTTCGTTTTTCCGAGCTTCTTCCTCGCCTGGCGCCCCTTGCCGACCAATTCGCGATTCTTCGGACTGTCAACCATACCCACACGCAACACAACTCGGCCATGTGTTGGAGCATCACCGGCAAGCCCTATCGCCTCGACAGCACGCTGATCAACCCGGGACCAACCGATTTTCCCAGCCTTGGATCGGTCGTCGGCCACCTTGCCCGGCGAGAAAGGTCATTTGCCGGCAGCGCCCCCTATGTGATCACCCCCTATCCCAGTTGCGACAGCTATGCCTATTTGACTCCGGGCCAGTTTGGCGGATTTCTTGGCAAATTGTCCGATCCCTTCATCCTCAACCTCGACCCCTCGATCCCCTTTGCCAAAAATCCCTTTTCGCAAAGCGCCGAGATCGCGACCGCATCGCTCCAAGAGAAAATGGCACTTTGGGGAAGCCTTGACCGATCGCACGGAGAGTTCGCGCGGCAAAAAAGCGATGCTGCGCAGTTTTTGGGTCAATCGGCCATTCACCAGGCCAGCCGGCTCGACTTAGAACCCGATCGTGTGCGCGAGTCGTACGGCAAGCACCCCTGGGGCAACGCGCATCTTTTGGCGCGAAGACTACTGGAAGCGGGATCTTGCTTTGTCAGCGTGGTCAACGGCCCTTCGATCACCTGGGATACGCACAAAAACAATTTCGAAACGCACAAGAAACGCCTGGTTCCTCCCATGGAAAAGGCCATGGCGGCCCTGGTCGACGACCTCATTCAGCGCGGCTTATGGGAGGACACGATCGTACTTTCCCTTGCCGATTTTGGGCGCACTCCCAAGATCAATGCCGATTCGGGACGCGATCATTGGCCGCAGTGTTTCACGGCCCTCCTTGGCGGCGGCCCCATTGTCGCCGGCGCGGTGCATGGCGCGTCGGACCGCACGGGGGCTTACCCCAAGGATTTCCCAGTAAGCCCGGCGGACATTCACGCCACCATCCTCGAGGCCCTTGGCCATGCGCCTGAAAAGCTGGTTTTCGAGTCCGGCGACGGCCGGCCCATCGCTTACACCGATGGCTCGCCCATCCGCCGGATCCTGGCCTAAATTTCACGAAGAGACATGAAAAAAGGGCGCAGTGGCCACCAAGCCACCCCGCCCTTTTCAGCAATGGAAGTGCTAGCGATTACCCAGGAATGCCACCCTGATTGAGGGAATTGAATCCGGCAACAAACTGGGAGTTGACATAAAATCCTTGAATCGAATAGGTGAGGATCTGCACCAGCGGCACGGAGTTGTACCCCGGCATGACGATCAGTTTCGTTTCACCGGCGCCATTAATCATGGTGCCGACGCGAGCGCCTGTCTGCTGCTGCGGATTGAGCGGATAGAAATTATCCAATATCACCTTGGGATCCTTTCCTGAGCGCACGCTGATAAACGGGATGCCCAGGTTAGTGCCGACCGCGATGTCGGCGAAGCCATCATTATTGAAGTCTCCCGCCGTAATGAACGCTCCACCCAGATACCTTGGGTCGATCGCGTAGAAACTTTGCAGAACCTGCAAATTCTTACCGCTGACCACTTTTACGTGGGCGGGCCCACCAAACGATGGCGTGGTGATGATGTCGGCGAATCCGTCGCCGTTGGTGTCGCCGCCGGCGACATTGATGCCGCCGGTGAAGTTCACGGCATAGGCGTAGTAGCTTGCAAGCACCGCGCCGGTCTTGCCGTTGAAGGCGACCACATGGGGAGGCACGCCGGCCGCCTGATTCGGGAAGGCGGAGGTCACGCCGCAAATGATGTCGGCGACGCCGTCGTTGTTCAAATCGGCGCTGGCGATGCTCACGCCGCCGTTGTAGCCGTCGTAGGGGAAGAAGTTTTTGATCGGGGCCAGGGTCGTGCCATCGAACACTCGGATGTTGCTTCGTCCACCCTGCTGTGCCGCGACGATGATGTCTTCGACACCGTCGCCATTAATGTCGCCGGTTGTGGCGCGCACGCCGCCCATGAAGTTGCCGAAGGCGACCAGCGTGTTGGTGGTTCCGTTGGGATAGGTGATTTGCACCACGGAAGAGGTTCCGGGGATGCCGGCCGTCGCCACGATCGGCTTGACTCCCTGAACGGCGAAGTTCACCGCAAGCGTTCCCACCACGACGCCGACCGGGGCATTCAAGGGCAGGTTGCTCAGATCCTCGATGCCGCCGGTGTTGGTGAAGCTCAATGTGAAGCTTCCGGCCCCCTGATAGCCGCTGACATTGATCCGGTAGGTCGGCTGATAGGTGCCCGGTTGCGGCGTCGGATTCAGTACGGCGGTCAGGATCTTGCCGGTATTGGTCACCGCGGAGAATGCGGCGTTTGTCAGCCCGGTCACGCTTTCCGAAAAAGCGATGTCGACGAAGGTGACCGAAGGATCGGAATTGGGAACGACGGTCATGCCCACGTAGCTGGGAGGTGTATTATCCAGAATCGTGTAGACCTGGTTGTTGGGATTGGAACTGTCAAACCCTTCGAACATCAGGTTGCCCGCGGCATCCTTCATTCCGCTGTTGGGGTTGACGTACAGGTTGACGTTGCCGCTGCCGCCAAACTTGCCGACGGTCACCAGAAAGAGAGTTGTGGAACCGGACACGGGCACCGCGCTCAAGATCGTTCCGCTGACGGTTCCGGTCGTATTGAGCTGGAATGCCGAGGCGACAACGGTGCTTGGATCCATCGCGGTCGAGAAAGCAACCTGGAAAGTCACCTGGCTGGCGTCGGTCGATTGATTGGGAGGACTGGAACGACTGATCGAATTGATAACCGGGGCGACCCGGTTGACATTGTAAACCTGGTTCGGGCTGGGGTTGGCCGGAATGCTAATCTTGTTGCCGGCCAGGTCCTGGATATTGGCCGTGGTGGACAGCGCCAATCCGAGGGTACCGGCCGCGTTCGGCACCGCAATACTCACCAGCCAGTTGGTGCTGTTGATCATGGTGGTTGACACCACCGACGATCCGAACATCGTTCCGACAAAGTCGGCGGAATCCACCGTCGTCGGATTGATCGGCTCGCTGAAGACCGCCTGGAACGTGACCACCTGGTTGTTGATCGGACTCGATCCGGAAAGGGGGTTTTGCTGGAGCACCTGGCTCATCGATGGCGCGAGGGTATCGATCGTGTAGAACTGGCCGCCGGTGAAGCCGCCCTGGGCGTAAGGAATGCCCGCGGTGGAGAGGATCGTGGCGTTGGGAACGACATTGAGACGGATCGTGCCCTGGCCCTGAATCCCGATCACTTGCACCAGGAATGACCTGGGGTTGTTGGTGACCGGCGTGATCGTGCCGATGAATGTGTTCGGAACCGTGACCGAATTGGTCGTGGTCACGCTGAAGTCGGTCGCGTTGACGGTGCTGGCAATGATGTCTTGCGAGAAATTGACCTGGTAGGTGACCGTTCCGCCCGAAGCCGTTTCTCCCGGCGGATTGAAGCGGTTGATCGAAAGAACCGTCGGCGCCTTGGGGTTGATCTCATAGGCTTCTGGATTCTTCACCGGCAGACCGAGGTCAACCTGCGGGTTGCCAATGGCAACCGCTTTCACCACCGCCTTGGGGTTGGTGTTGATCGTCAATTTGCCAAAACTATTGACATTCTGAGCGACCGTGACCGTGACCAGATAAGAGCGCAAATCGGTCGGCGTTTCCTGGGTTACCTTGGAGATCGTCGGCTTGGTCAGGGTCGAATCGTAGACCGTCACGAAATCGTTGATATCGACGCTGGTCGGATCGACATCGAAATTGAAGGTCACCTTGAACACGACCTGGGTCGTAGGCGGAGCATCGACGCGGATGCTTCCCGGGTTGAGCCGCTGAATCGACTTGACGGGCAAGGCCAGCGGATCGACGACCGAGTTCCACACAACCGGCGAACCGACGGTGGTGCTGATCGCGCGGAAGGCCACGTTGCCTTGCATGTTGACCAAGTTGTCGACATTGTTGGGCGTGGTCCCATTCGCGGCGGTTACACGATTGGTCGTCGCGGCAGTGCCCTGCGTTCCGTAGAGAACTCGATTCGTCAGCCCGCCCTGGCCGATATCCGCGGTGAAGAACATCTGCGTTCCGACCGCTAGGAAGTCGCCAGGCTGAGAGCCATTGGGCCCCGTGGGGTTGATATCCTTGAGCATGGTGACCGTCGGCTTGTCGAACCCGGTGATGATGTACGGTTCGAACCCGGTCAAGCCGCCCGTGGAGGTCAACTCGTCGGCGGCGGAAAACAGAGCGAAGCGCCCATTGCTTACGACTGCCGAGGGGTTGGAGGGCGCGGTGCCGTTATTGTTGGTGTTGATGTTCTTGAAAACCTTGGTTCCCGCCAGCAAGCCGTCCGTGAGCCACGGTTCGTTGCCGACGGCGGGATCGGTGGGCGAACCGAAGAAGATATGGTTGGAATAGGTGTCGAGGCTCGTGGAAGCGTCGAGGGAGCGGACCTTCACCGTGTCCTGACTCAGCTTGGTGTTGAGCGGCACCCCTTCGGTGTAATAGAGCGTATTTCCGTTGAAGTCATCCACCGCCGTGAAAAATGCCCGCCCATAAATCGAGCCGAAGTTGATCGGCTGCGAGTGGCCGGTCTGGAAGGTGAAATCGGCGATTTTCACGGCAGCGGCATCGCTCGGCGCAAGGCGATAGAGCGCGTAGTTGCCGGTCGTTTCCAGTCCCGCGAAGAAAAGAGTGCCGTTGGCGTTGGTTAGCGACCGGCCCGCCACCGAGGCGGAGGTCGGATTGGAGGTCACGAACTTATCGAACTTCAGAGTGATCTTGCCCGTGGTGTCGACCTGGTAGAGATTTTTATTGTCGGCGATGTAAAGGTAATTGTCGGTCACGGCAACCACCTGAGCGGAACTGCTGAAGGTGGTCGGCGTGCTCAGCGGAACCTGCTGAATCGGTGTGGTCGTGCTG
Source organism: Gemmataceae bacterium (assembly GCA_965226945.1). Lineage (GTDB taxonomy): Bacteria > Planctomycetota > Planctomycetia > Gemmatales > Gemmataceae > SYLG01. The sequence continues at coordinate 8,375,450 of OZ245717.1, forward strand.
GCCCGTGAGTACCAGAGCTCGACGGTATTGCTGGCGTTGGTGCGCAAGAAATAGAGTGCGCCGTTGAAGTTGCGCATCGAATCGACAAGCACTCCGGCCGCGCCCGACGAGGTGGTCACCGCCCTCGTTCCCCCGGCGGTGCCGTCGGTGACGAACAGGTCGCTTGCAACCATGTAAAAGAGATTGCCGTTTACATTGACCAGCGATTTGGCCGTGGGGCTATTGCTTGAGATTTCGCTCGTGGTGCGAGTCTCGAACGTGGTTCCCACAAAGAGTTCCGAACCGGTCGTGCCGTTATCGGCCGAAAGATAGAGGACGCCGTCGCGAACGGCCATATTTTTCGGGTTGGAAGACCCGGTCGGGTTGAAATCCTTGAGCTGAAAGGTGTTGGCCGCGGCGCCTTGGGTGGTGAACAGTTCGGTGCCAAGCACCGGATCGGTCGCGGAGAAATAGACCTGATAATTGTTGGCGATGAAACTGGTCGGGTTGGAACCGTTGGGCCCAGAGTTCATGTCAATGAAAACGATCGGCGTTTTGGCATTGAGCGACCCATCGAGCGCGACCGGAATGGTCGCCGGCTCCATGCCGTAGGGGGTGAACGCGGCCGGCCCGGAACCGCCGCTTGTCTGGAGCAAACCGCCGTTGGCGGCGAGAATCAGCGCGTTGGGAACGGCCACCGCATTGAGCAGGCCGTTGACCGGATCGAGACCATTGGTGATCGGGTTGATTTCCAGTGCGAACTTGGTTCCGGCGACCGTGCCGTTGGAGGTGTAAAGCTGGGTGCCCTGGTTCGCGCCATTACCGGCAAAGAAGGCTTGATTGTTGACGAACCTGGTGGGGCCAACCAGGTCGACTTTAAGCAGATTGGGGTCGGTCCCGTCCATCGGCTGGGTCAAAAGGGTTCCGAAATCCTGGCCCTGCCTGTTGACGACCAGTTGAGGCTTGGCCACCCCCAAAATGGTGCCCTGGAAATAGAGCGATCCATTGACCAGATTCAGATCTTGAATGGAGGAATAGTTGTATCCCGTCGTGATCATCTTGACGCCGAATTCGGCGTACTGTTCGCTCTGATCGCTGCTCAGGGTGATTTTGTAAATCGCGAACGCTCCCTGGTCGTTTTGATCGACCATGTAGAGATTCGGGCCATCGATCAGCAACTTTTGCGGGTTGTTCCAGACGGCATTCGGATTGGTATTGGAGGGAACGACCACCGAGCGGATCGAGGTCAAAACGCCGGCATTGTAGGTGTCGATGGTGCGATAAAGGCCGTTGTTGCCACCCACCGTGGCCGAACCCAGGTAGTAGGTGTTTTGACCGAAGGCGATTTCTTGGCCGGTGATGGAAACCGGGGTATCGAGCACCTTCATCGTCGTGTTGTTCGGGGAAATGACGGCGTAGAGCCCCTGGGAGAGGTCGGAGGCGTTTTGCGCGCCGAAGAACAGGCGGTCGCCCGCGCTGGTCATACCGACCGGATTGATGAGGGCGGGCTGACCCGTACCGGTGATGATCCGGGTGGGAGTCAGGTTGGAGTTGTAGCGGTAGACACCCCGGGTGGTGTCCGTGTCGTTGGCCGTGAAATAAAGGGTGGCGTTGACCTGGGTGTAATCGTCGGGGTTGGAAGATCCTGTCGGATTGATGTTGGTCGGACCGGTGAAATTGATGATGGTTGGGACCGATCGGTCCTCGAGCACCTGGATTCCGGGGGTGAAGGAAGCGCGCCTTGGTGAGGCAACCTTTTTTTTCCCGCGGAAAAAGCTCAAAAAGTTATTCATGGGTGGACCGTCCTGAGATGAAATGCGCTAAGCGGGGTGGGGTCATGATCGAGCTGGCCTTTAGCGGTCGGGTTTCCCCAGTTCAGGCCCCTGCGTCTCGGGGGGCTGGTTTGGCGAGCCGGGTTGAAATTCCGGCACAGGCGGGAACATCGGGATGGGAGCCGGGCTGGAGGCATTTCCCTGTGAACCCCTGTCAGGCGAAGGAGCACTGGAGCGATTGGAATTCGAAACGGTTCGGCCCGGCGCCCCAGGCCTGGGGCTTGGCGCAGCGGCCATTCCTGAAGCAGGCAGATTGAGGCCTGCCGGAGCAATGGGGGGCATTGAGGAGCCGGTTTCCTTCGCATCGGCTCGCTGAGAACCAAAGGTGCTTTGGAACCAACCCGCCAAGGCTTTTCCGGGACGATACCAGGATCTGGTCTCCGCCGCGGGCTGGCTGGCGGGAGCGGTGCCCGAAACGGCTGCCGTGGCCACGCCATTTCCATTCGCCGCGGGCTGCCCATCGGTTGCGGCCGGCTTCGCGCCCGGTGCATTGGCCTGTGGGTCGGAAGGCGTGCCAAACCAGTTGTTTTGAAAGGCCATCCAGGTCCAGGGCCTAGCCACTGCAGCCGGCGTTTCTTGTTTTTCCTGCTTTTCCGCCTGGGCGATTTCGCCCAGGGGATCAAGCTGCTCCGGTGAATTATTCAAAGGCGCCGTCGAGCGATAACCCGCCAGATTGTATTGCAAGAGCGCACTACGAGCTTGCATGCGCACCCGCATCGATGCATCCTTGGCGATCGTGTATTCCAGGGCATGGCCGATTTCGGTTCGCACCGGCCTCATACGCGCCAGCGACACGGCAGCTTCGGCGCGCACCCCCGGCTTGCGATCGGTTTTCAAGGTCTCCACCAGGGCGGCAACAACCGGGGCGTTGGATTGCGTGTCGAGCAGGCGGAGTTCGTCAACGGCGCCGATTCGCAGTCCCTCATCACCGCTCGTTTTGAGAGTTTGCAGCAATTCCTTGACCCTTTCCGAGGTGGGCGCCGCCTTGCTGCGCCCACCAAAGAAAGACTGATCCGGAAGTACCAGGCTCCCGCCAAGGGCGCAGAGAATGATCAGGTTTGTTCCCATCGATTCGGTTCCTCCATGGGAGGAAACTCCTAAAGACCGCCTGAGGGCGGTAGCATCCTTGGTCGTATCGACACGGTCGCCAAACCAGGATGGCACATTCGGAATCCGAATCGTGGATTCCATCGACATCTCGCTCCTTAACATCCGCAAACCTTACCCAGACGGTCCTGCAATCTACCAACGCCCTTGGGTCCTTTTCCGATTGGTGGCCTTTCAAGAAATCTCAGTACGAAACGACACAGCCCCCTCATTCCTCCCATTTTTCCTTTTGCATTCCGCCAAATGGCCCGTGCCGGCTCCCGGCGGATCTCGGGTCCGATTGACTCATGAGAAAAACTCATCGGCATGGCGGGTATTCCCCATTCAGGCAAGGGCCAGGCGCGGATTCCGCAGACATGCCTGTAGTTAACGGAATCGAGACCGATCCCTAGGATGTGGGATGACCTTCTCAAACCTGAAAACAAGCTGAATCCCGCACGAGCGAAAACACCGATCCCGCGAGAAACATTGTGGTCCTTCCCAAGCTTCGCGTGGGGATGGTGGGTCTTGGAATGATCTTCCGGGAAACCTACCTTCCCGTTTTTGAAAATGCCCTTCGGTCCCCCCGAATCTCACCGGAAGGCGAACCCTACCAGGTCGAGTGGATGGGCGCGGTCTCTCGCACCGGCAAGAGCCACGCGGAAATCGAATCGCGCTTCAAGGTCCCTTGCTTCGCGGGAAACGACGGTCTGGATCGGCTTTTGGCCCTCAAGCCCGATGTGCTTTGCGTGGCATCCCCCGATGATGCCCATTTTGCGCCGATCATGCAGGGTTTGGATGCAGGCTGCCATATTCTCGTGGAAAAACCGTCGGTGCTGTCGCTTGAGCAGACCGACCAGATTCTCAAAAGATCGATCGAAGCCCAAAAATTGGTCCGCGTCGTTTACCACAAGCTGGCCGATCCGGACCACAAGCGCCTCAGGACCCTGGTTGCCGACGGCGTCTTGAACCATGTCAATTCAGGCTATTGCACGCTGCTTGAACCCAAATCGATCGGCATGTCGACCTTTGCCGCCTGGATTCAAGGGCGCAATCCAGCGACCTATGTGGCGGTGCACTATTTCAAATTGATCGATTTCACCTTTGGCGGCGCCACGGTCAACCCGGCAATGCGTCTGAAAAAAGTGGAGGCGACCGGCCAAAAAGGCCAGGTGAGCCGCGATCCGGTGACCTGGGATTCGGTCCAATCGCGACTCACCTACGCCTATCCGGACGGAAGCGAAGCCGTTTTCGACATTCACACCTCCTGGGTCCATCCGGACAATTTTCCCGGCTACGTCGATCAGGAGGTCCAGTTCCGATTCCACAACGGGGTCTGGAACGCCTCCCAAAGAAAACGGGGCATCGAACTGGTCGTGGAAGGAAAAACACCCACCGAACTGAAAACGAACATCAACAACCACTACAACGCCACCACCCTGGACCCATGGGGCTCAAAAAGGGCCCGCGGCTATGGCCTGGAAGTGATCGAACGATTTTTCGATGAGACCGCCCATGTGCTATGGGACGGCGATCAAGGTTCATCCCCTCAACGGCTCGATACGATTCGCGGACTGGCCTATGCCGATTTGGGCGCCGATCGATCGGTCATCGCCATGGTTGAAGCGACCGAAGCCATCCTGGCCGCCTCGGCGGCAGGTCAGCGCGGCGGGGTAGTCGAGGTCAACGGGCCGCAGGGAGGACTGGTGCTGAAGTTCCCGGGAACCTCCCAGTCTCGAGTGCTTTACGCAAAAACCGTATAACAACGAATAAACAAAAAGAGTTGATACCTGGCCAGGTTCCTGCTGGTGTGCGGATAACGAGACCAACGGCCCCCGGAGACTTAGTAATTCGATGACCTCCCCCATTCGACACGCCGGCGAGCCCAAATCCAATGCGGTGCGCGCCGAATTGGCCCAGGCGGAGCCGGTGAGCCAGCGAACCTTTACCCCGACCCAGGTGGTGATTGCCCAGTCCGCGGGAGTCTTTCATTGGACGCCGGAAGGCCGGCGGCTTTACGACTTCACTTCCGGGGTGCTCGTGGCCAACCTGGGACACAATCCGCGTTCCTGGCTGAGACGGTTTTTCACGCACATGGGGTATACTCGCCCATCGGTGGCTGAACCCGACGCGGATCTCCAGCTCCTGGCGGCGCAATCGGGGGGGGCAGAGTATTTCCGCGCCCTGCCGATGACGTCGTACAACGCACTGACTCCCGTCGAACAAATCACCAACCGCAAGCTTCTGGAACTGATGTCGGGCCGGCCCGGTGGCAAGCGGATGGAGCAGGTGCTTTGGGCCGCCTCGGGATCTGAAGCGATTCAAAAGGCCCTCTGGGCGTCCATGGCGTTTGCCAAAAAGCGCGACATGGTGCTTGCGACTCGCTTTGGTTTTCACGGCAAGAAAGGGCTCGCTTGCGCCATTACCGGCTCGGAAAACGATAAAGAACGCGATCCGCGCGTGCGTTTCGTCTCGTTTCCGATGGCGGAGGTCAACGATTTGAGCCGGCGCGACGAACCTTTCGATTTTGCTCCCTACCGCGCGGAACTCGACGCGCTTTGGAACCAGTTCGGCGAGGGGATCGGTACGCTTTGCACCGAGCCCTACCTGGGCGGCGGCGGCTCTTATCATCCGCCCAAGGCTTATCTGCAAGGGCTGCAGGCCTTCTGTCGCGAACACGGAATTTTGTTCATTTTGGATGAAGTTCAGGCGAATTTCGGCCGTACCGGCGATTGGTTTGCCTATGAAAGTTACGGGCTTGAGCCCGACCTGGTCGTGCTGGGCAAGGGAATGGGCAATGGCGTGCCCGTGGCCGCGGTGGTCGGCAGGCGCGATGTCCTGTCCTCGCTGGATTTCGGCGAAGCTTCCGACACGTGGAGCGCCAACCCCCTTCAGGCAGCGGCAACGCTCGCGACCATCGAGGAATTTCAAAGCCAGGATGTTCTCGGCAATTGCCGGCGCGCTTCGGCCGCCTTGGAAACCGGACTTTGCTCCCTCAAGGAGTTTCCCTTCATCGCGGCCGTTCGCGGCGAAAAAGGGGGAATGGTTTGGGGCATCGACTTTTGCGATCACGAAGGAGCAGCCGCGGCGCAATGGGCGAACCGGTTCATCCTTGAGTGCTATTTGGGCGATGGTTCGCAACAAGTCGATGGCCCGGCAGATTCGGCCCGCCCCGACGGCCTCCATCTCCTTGGCCCCCTGGCGAAAAAGGTCGTGCGCATCTCCCCTCCTCTGACCATCACTCTGGACCAGGTGGATCGCGCGCTCCTGATCATGCGCGCCGCCTGCGCGCGCATGATCACGAAAAGCCAATCGATGACGCCCCAGCCAGCCGGAGCCCGTACATGATCGATTTTCCGTGGGCCGCCTCTCGCGAAGGTTTCCTATTCGATGCGATTAATCGCTTCTGCGCTCCCTGGGGTCCGGGTACCTTCCTGGGGGAAAATCTGAATATCCGGGCGATGCTCGCCCTTCTCGCCGTGAGCCTGCTCTGCGGCGCAGTGGGAAGTATTGTCGTCGGCAACCGGATGGCTTTCTTTAGCGATGCTCTGGCTCACTGCGCCTTTGCTGGCGTTTGTTTCGGCTTCCTGCTGTTCAAGATCTTTGTCAACCCTCAAGGAGATCGCGACAAGGACGACACCTTTTGGGAATGGGTGGCGCCGGTCATGGTGACCTTCGGCGCATTCGTCGGCGCGGGAATTGCATTTGTTCGCGAAAAAACGGGATTGGCCAGCGATACGGTCATTGGGGTCTTTTTTGCCGCATCGCTTGGCTTTGCGGCCGCGCTCTCAAAACTAATCCGCAGCCGCCGGGTCAATGCCCTGGAGTATTTCCTGTTCGGGAACCCGCTGCTCGTTTCCGAAGGAGAAATCTGGGCCCTCTTCGCGCTGGTCGCTCTCACCGCGGTCTTTCTCATCTTCCTGTACAACCCGCTCGTGTTGTCAAGCTTCAACCCTTCGCTTGCTCGCTCTCGCCGTTTGGGTGCCCGCTGGCACAATTACGCCTTCATCGTGCTGCTCGCGCTGATTGTGAACCTGTGCCTGCGGTATGTCGGGGTATTACTCATCAATGCCTTGCTCGTGGTTCCAGCGGCAGCCGCTTTCAACGTGGGAAAGAACCTTCGTCAGGTCTTTTGGTTGACCATGATCATCAGCATGAGCTCGGCGGCCCTGGGCCAGTGTCTCAGTTGGGAGCTGGAAATGAGCCGGCAGATCGAACTGGGCATTTCCGGGACCATCGTCCTTGTCAGTGTTGGCATTTTCGTGTTGAGCGCCATCGTCGGACCATTCGTGAAGAATTCCGCATCGCGGGCCTGACTCCTGTCTGCTGTCGCTTTCTTGATTTTCCAGGGCTCAAGTTCCCGCCGTTCGGTCCTATCATGTTCCTAAACGATTTGACTCAAGGCCAACGCCAATATGCTTTTCGCCAACACCGCCAATAGCTTTTTCGCCAGCTTTCAGCAGGCGATCCTGATCTACATCAGCATCGTTTACGAGGCATTGCCCTTCATCTTGCTCGGTGCCGTTGTCGCCGGGATGCTGGAAGAGTTTCTCCCCCCCAAATTGCTCGTGCGGATGTTGCCCAGGTCGCGATTCGTCGGCATTCTCTGGGGCGGGTGCCTGGGAATCATCTTCCCGATGTGCGAGTGCGGCATCGTACCGATCATGCGCCGGCTTTTGCGCAAAGGGCTGCCTCTTAGCACAAGCACCGCTTACCTTCTGGCTGGTCCCGTCATCAATCCCGTCGTGCTTGCCAGCACCTATGTCGCCTTCTCGGGCATGGAGGAAACACTGGATTCCGGCGGCAGACTTGCTTACCAGATGGGCGGCCCGGCGATGACGATTGCCCGGGGCCTGCTCGCTTATCTCGTTGCGGTCAGTGTCTCAATGGCGGTGGAATTCTTCGTCCTGAACCAGGGAATTGGGAATTTGGTCAAGGCCTCGGCCATGCCCAGCCGGGATGCCGAGGAGAGGGAGCAGGTTCGCGATTTGGCACCCGCGGCCCGAATCTGGCGCATCACCGGCACCATCCTCCACGATTTTGTCGACATCACCACTTTTCTGGTGATCGGAGCCGGCTTGGCCGCGACGATACGCTTTTTCGTGACTCATGACATGATTTCCGCCTGGACCGATTCCAACATTATCTTTGCCATTCTTTTGATGATGGCTCTGGCGATTCTCCTTTGTCTTTGCAGCGAGGCCGACGCCTTCGTGGCGGCAAGCATGGTAAAAATGGCGCCGGCGGCCAAACTGGCGTTTTTGGTGTTGGGGCCGATGTGCGATCTCAAATTGATGGCGCTTTATACCCGGGTTTTTAAGCCGCGCTTGATCGTTTTCATATTTGGCCTGGTGATCGTTCTGTCCTTCGCGGGGTCGGTCGGCGTACATTACTTATGGGCCCGAATTGCCCCCATGATCATGGTGGAGTCGAATCCGGCAACCCAACAACCGCAGGCGAGGTGATTTCGCATGGAACTTCCCATGGCTCCCAAGAATTCGACCTCATCCGTTGCCCCCGGTTCTCACGACCATCCTGGTAGTCACGACCATCATGGGCATGATCATCATCACCACCACGGTCATCAACATGGCCATGACCATGGCTCGGAAACGCAGGACTACGAGCAGCTTTTAGGCATCTCGGTCACGGCCATTCTGGGAATGGCCTCGCTTTACCTTTACTTTTCCGACCGGCTCTTTTTGATCCTGGCGCCCAAATTCCATATTTGGGTGCTGATCAGCGGGCTGGGCTTGTTGGCGCTCACGGTTGCTCGCGTGTGGCTATTGCTCTCTGGCCACAAAGGAGCAACCTGTTCGCATGATCATGGAACGCACGACCACGGAACCCACGAGCATCATGACGGATGCTGCCATGGCGAAGGCGGCGGCCACAAACACCAGAGCCACGCTGAGGGAAAACAGGATCATGTTCATGGAGAACATTGCCATCATGATCTCGGCAAAGATCACGCCTCATGCAACCACCCCGAGCACGATCATCATGGTCCTGCGCACAGCCACAATCATTCGCACGATCATGGCCATGCTCACACGCACGATCATGGTCACGACCATTCCCATGGATCGGGGTTCTTGCCGCTGCAAACCATGATCCTTTTGAGCCCGATCGTCTTGCTCCTGGGTCTTCCCGGCGAAGTCTTCAATTCGGCTCAGGCACTGAGCGCCCACGATGTCGAAGCCTCCACGCGGGACGTCGGCGATAAAGGCCAGGACTTCGAGGTCACCTTTTTGCAACTGGAGCGTGCCGCCGCGAACGAGGAAACGCGCAATTTCTACGAGGGGAAAACCATCCGCCTGACGGGGCGCTTTGTCGGCGACGACGATAAGCGATTCACCCTGATCCGCTACAAGATTAACTGCTGCGCGGCCGACGCGGTCCCCCTCAATTCGATCATCATGGTCGACCCGAAATATCCGGAGCGATTGCCCCTGCAAAAACTGAGAAACCAGTGGGTGGAAGTCACCGGCAAGGTTCAGTTTCTGAAAAAACTGGGCAAGGAAGAGTATGTCAGCTCGTTGATTCTTCATCCGGAAGAAGGCAAGACGCTCGATTCGATCATCAAGGTCGTTCCCCCCGATGCCAACCCTTATGTGAATTAGTTCGACGCGTCCATTCCCAAGCGAACCGGTTTATTGGAGGCGAACCATGAACCTGCCTGCCTTCCCCGGGGAAATTCCACTTACGCGGCAAACGACAGACTTGGTCGAACCGACCGTCAAACCTGGGAAGCGACTCCTATGCCTGCGCCGTTGTGCTCAAACCCAAGGAAGGGAAGAACCTCGATTCCGTGCTCATTGACACTTCCCGCCCCAAAAACCCCTACATCAATGGAATCGTCTCTTGAGGAAATCGATCATGGCCGTCCGTTTGTTTCGTGGTGGATTGTTCGTGGCCATCGTGGCCCTGGGTTTGGCGATTGTGCTGACTCCCGAAGCGCAATCCTGTCCCTTCTGCACCATGCAGGGCCAGACGCTGACCGGCGAAATTAATCAGGCGAGCATGGTCCTGTTTGGAACCCTGAAAAATGCCCGGCTCTCGTCAAATCCGGCCGAGGCGGAAGGATTCACCGACCTGGACATTGAAGCAGTGATCAAGGACCACCCGATCCTGGAGAACAAGAAAACGCTGACCTTGCGCAGGTACATTCCCCAGGACCAGAAAAAACCATTCAAATACCTGATTTTTTGCGATGTCTTCGAGAAGAAGATCGATCCTTACCGGGGTGTGGCCTTCGATGCCTCGACCGACGTCGCCAAGTATCTGACGGGAGCCATGACGGTCAAGGATGCTTCGATTCCCAAGCGCCTGGAGTTCTATTTCAATTTCCTCGATAGCCCCGACCTGGAAGTGTCCAACGACGCCTACAAGGAATTCGGCAACGCCGATTACAAGGATTTCCGCGACATGGCCGGAAAGATCCCGGCGGCCAAGGTCGTTTCCTGGATTGAAGACAACAAGACTCCCAATTTCCGCCTGGGCCTTTATGCCTCCATGCTTGGTCACTGCGGCAAACCAGAACATGCGCCGGTGCTCAAGAAAATGCTCGACGATCCGGAAAAGCGCCAGCTCGGCAGTCTCGACGGCATTCTCGCGGCCTACACGATGCTTGCGCCGAAAGAGGGCTGGGACTACCTGACCGGGTTCTTGACCGACCCGCCAAGGATTTCATGCTGCGCTGGGGCGCCCTGCGCGCGGCGCGCTTTTTCCACGATTATCGAGCCGACATTATCTCCAAGGAAAAGGTGCTCGCCTCGCTGCAGCCGCTGTTGAAGCAATCGGATATCGCCGATTTGGCGATCGAAGATTTGCGAAAGTGGAAAGCCTGGGGTATGACCGCGGAGGTGCTCGGCATTCAGAACACCGACGCCTTCAAGGTCGCGATCGTCCGCCGCTCCATCCTGCGCTTTGCCCTTTCCGCGTCGCAGGAAAAACCGGAAGCCAAGGCCTATGTCCGCAAGATTGAAAAAGAGAATCCGGACATGGTCAAGGATGCGATGGAGCTTCTGAAACTCGAAGACCAGCCGCAACCGGCGACGGCTCCGATGAAGACTTCGATTCAGACGAAATAAAGAACCGAGATGCGGCAGGCAAGCATGCCTGCAAGATCGCCGAGCTACGCTTGAAATGAGCCTGGTAGGCCCATGAAAAGGCGATGCTTCCTTGAAAAGGGAGCATCGCCTTTTTGCCTATTTCGGCAGGGTCAGTTCCGAAACCTGAACATAGTAAAGATCGAGCCCGCCCTTACCGCCTGGTTTGTCCGAAGCGAAATAGAGGTATTGGCCATCTCGCGTCAACGAGGGAGAGACCGATCCCACACGCGCCTCAGGGAAATTCAACTGCTCGACCAGTTTCGGCACCGACCACTTTCCTTCAGCATAATAGGTGACAAAGATCCCCTGCGTGCCCCCCTTGACGGGACCTTGCAGCAGCATCTTCTTCGAAAGGGGGAACAGCGTCGGATGCGTGAACCCAACCGGAATCGATTCGACCGCCTTACCGACGCCGAAACTGGCCACGCCACCCTTCCCGTCCGACTCTCCCACGGCCAGGAAGATTCTCGAGCCTTCCTTGGTCTTGCGGACAAAGTAAAGGTGCAAGGTTTTCTTGTCGATGAGCTGAATCCAGGGCTCCGATTCGTCGTCTTTCGTGGCGATCGACGCGATCGGCCGTAGCGGGCCAAAAATCCGGTCCTCGGCATCTCGAATCGACAAATAGATGTCGGCAGTCGGGCTGAACCGGTCCTTTTTGGTGGCGTAGACGAGAAACTGGGGAAACGCCCCTTCACGGGTGACGTAGGCTCCCAGGTCGTCCGCGTCGGTCTGCACCGAGGGTCCAATCAACTCGGGGGCACCAAGCTGCTTTTTCTTGGCGTCGTATCGGGCCCAATAAAGATCCCATTTGCCTGAAACCGACTTGCGGCTGAAATAGAGCCGCGGCGGAATATTTCTCGCGGAACCGGTGTTGTAAAAGGGCAAGTCCTCGTCGGCGCTGGAATTGACCGGTAATGGGTGGATCTTGGGGTCGGCGCCAAAAATCGGCGCGGCGGCAACCCCTGCAACCCAAGTCGCCGTCATCCAGCCGAAACAAGCTCGAAACATGCTCTTTGCCATCGCTTCGCGCTCCTTTGAACCACCCCTTGGCAAACCGCCCCGGGACTTCCTCGCCATCGGCCCCATGGGCTGAAGATAAGCGGAAATAACGGCGATTCCAAAGGAATTCAGGTGCTTTCTTATTTTTCTATTCTTACTATTCTTTAATTTTCTTGGCCGTGTCCCGCATCTCGCCAGGGGTTTGGAAGCGATCCTTGGGGTCCTTCGAGATCGCCTTCAACAAAAACTTGACGATCTCATCGCTCAAATGGGGTGCAAACTCACGCGGGTTGCGCGGCGGAGAATTGATATGGCCGATCAAGGTCTGCATCGATTGCGTGCTTTCCCAGGGCATGTCGTGGCAGAACATTTCAAAAGCGGTCACGCCCAGCGCGAACATATCGACGCGGTGGTCGGTCGCGCTGCGGCGAATGATCTCGGGGGCCAAATAGTTGGGTGTGCCGGTGCGATTGCCCGGCCGGCAAAACTCGGGCCGATAGGGAATGGTCAGACCGAAATCGATGATCTTGATGATCCCTTCGTTGGTGAGCATGGTGTTGCGCGGGCAAATATCGCGATGCAGGTAGCCCTGCCCATGAAGGTATTCGATGCCGTCGCAAATTTGCCCCAGATACTTCATCCGGTTGCCGTCGAGCTTCTTGGAGCGGGTTTCGATGAGGAAGTTCAGGCCCATCCCATCGACGAGTTCCATGACGACAAACGGTTCGCCCTGGGTCGAAACGCCAAACTCATGAGTTTGCACGATGTTGGGGTGTTTCAGATGGATGCAGACTTCCCCTTCAAGGGGCTTGTCCAACCCTTGAAAGCGCGCTTCGAATTTCAGCGTTTTTTCGCGGTCAAGAATTTTCAAACAGACATACTTACCCAGCCTGCGGTCAAGCGCCCGCCAGACCTTCGACATGCTTCCCTGGCCGGTTCTGCCGATCTTTTCAAATCGTTTATCCAGATCGACCTTGGTTAACCCATCAAGAGGGTTGCCCTTTTTCTTGGGCAATGGCTTCAGGACGGGAAAGCCCGCCGTGATCTTGATCTTTCCCGGCGCGGGTTTCCCCGTCGACTTGCCGAGCAGCCCGCTGAACCAATCGCCAAGGCCCATTTGAACCCCATTTGCTATGCAGGAATCACTTCTCGCAATAGTCGATGATCCTGGCCACTTCGGTGCGCAGATCCCTGCGATGGACAATCCGGTCAATGAACCCGTGCTTCAGCAGGAACTCGCTGGTTTGAAACCCATCCGGAAGCTCGATTCGCACCGTGTTCCAAATGGTACGCTTGCCGGCGAAACCGATCAATGCACCGGGCTCCGCCATGGTGATGTCGCCTTGCATGGCAAAGCTTGCAGCCACTCCGCCCATGGTCGGATTGGTCAAAATACACAAATAAAGTCCGCCCGCTTGAGCATACCTCGCCAAAGCGGCGCTGATTTTCGCCATCTGCATCAAGGAGAAAATTCCCTCCTGCATCCGGGCCCCCCCACCCGAACCGCTCACAATGATGAGCGGCAATTGCAGCCGGGTCGCCTCTTCGGCCGCCAGGGTCAACTTCTCTCCAACGACCGACCCCATGCTTCCGGCCATGAAGGCGAAGTCGGTGATGCCCACCACGACGGGCCGGCCGCGAATGAAACCACGCCCCACCACCGCCGCATCGCGCATGCTCGTTTTCGCCTGCTCGGCGTCGATGCGATCCTTATAGGGGATCCGGTCGCGAAAACCCAAAGGGTCAAGCGGCGTCAGGTCGGTAAACCACTCTTCAAAACTGTCCTGATCCAGGAGCTGCTTGATCCGGTCGGCCGCCGGCAGATAAAAATGATGATCGCACTCGGGACAGACATTGAACCGCGCCTCCGCATCCTTGCGAAAAATGGTCGACTTGCACTGCGGGCACTTCAGCCACAACCCCTCGGGCACCCCTCGCTTGGGGCGCCCCGAAATGGCCATGGTCGGTTCCGGTTCCGGGGAATTCATGATTTTCATTAAGCCTGGGTGATTCCTTGGCTGCGGTTGGTCAAACTCCATCTCATGGAAGGAAGGAAGCCGGGTCAAGGCCAGCCCGATACATTACCAAATTGATTATTTTGATCACAAAATCGGTTTTCAATGCCGATCCCTTTGCTAGAATCACACCTGGTGCATCACGGCCTGGATCTCTCCATGAACGATTTCCCCCCTTTTCAGATCCTTCGAGGCGGCGCGGTTTGCGTCGGTTCCCTCGCCTTGGCACTCGGTTTGTCCTTGTTCATGGCGCCGCGCACCGCCGATCGCGAAATCCTTCATGCCTCCTTCGATTCCTCGCGGGAATTGCTCGCCGCCTGGCATGCCCACCTGGAACAATCCCCCCAATATGAAGCCTGGGGACGGCCCACTTACCGGATTTCCAATAACGGCTCCGCGGCTCAGGCGCGGGCAGTAAGAGACGGCCTCAAGGCCGATATCGTCTCGCTCAGCTTCGAACTCGACTGGCAGATCCTGCATAAACAGGGCCTGGTTGACTCCGACTGGCGCAAACTTTTGCCCAAGGAAAAAGCTCCCTGGTACGCCGCCGTGGTGTTCGTCGTCCGCAAGGGAAATCCTCATGGCATCAGGGACTGGCCCGATCTGATCGACAAACCGGTCAAGGTGGTGATGCCCAACCCCAAAACCGCCGGCGTCGCCCGGGTGGCCGTGTTGACTGCCTGGGCCTTTATGGAGCCGCGGTTGGGAAAAGAGGGAGCCGAACGATTCCTGGGCGATCTCTGCGCGCGCGTGCCGGTGTTCGATCCTTCGGCGCGCCTGAGCACCACTTCCTTCACGCAAAAAGGGATCGGCGACGTGCAGATAACCTGGGAACCGGAAGCGTTTCTTGAAGTGCAAGAATCGAAGGGAGAACTCGAAATGGTTCGACCCAGCATGAGCTACCGGATCGAACCGGCGATCGGCCTGATACGCCCCGTGTCGACACGCAAAGGAACGATTGACATCGCCGAAAAATACCTCGACTGGGTCTATAGCGAGGCGGCACAGACGATCCTCGCGGAAAATCATTTCCGTCCCGCCGATCCCAAGGTTGCCGAAAAGTTTGCCGACAAATTCCCGCCCATGCGCTTCCTGGAAATCACCGAGATCTTCAAAGACTGGGACGAGGCGATGCAAACGCTTTTCGCCGATGGAGCCGCCGTGGACCGCGCCTTGAAAGCCGCGGCCGCAAGCCCCGCCAACAAGGAAAAAGCAAGCAAAGGACCGGCACGATGAACCGCCTGGCGCCGCGGGTTTTGCCCGGCTTTGGAATCACCCTGGGCTTCACACTGACCTACCTCGGTCTGATTGTGGTCCTGCCTCTGGCAGCCCTGTTCGTCGAGGCAAGTTCGCTCTCGATGTCGGGCTTTTTGCAAAGCGCCTTCAGCCAGCGCGCCGTTTCGGCTTACTGGGTTTCCTTTTCCACGGCGCTCACCGCCGCTTTAGGCAATACCCTGATCGGCCTGCTCTTCGCCTGGGTGCTCGTGCGCTACAACTTCTTCGGCAAGCGCGTCATGGATGCCTTCATCGACTTGCCTTTTGCCCTGCCCACCTCCGTGGCCGGCTTCATCTATTCCACCCTCTATTCCGACAAGGGATGGATGGGTCAAATCCTCGGCCTGGGAGGTATCTCCCTGTCGCATACCTGGTTTTTGACGGTCTTTGTCCTCTTGTTTACCGGGTTTCCTTTCGTGGTGCGCACCGTGCAGCCGGTGCTCGAGGAACTGGACAAAGACCTCGAGGAAGCGGCCGCGACCCTTGGCGCCAGCCGCTTTGAGACCTTTGTCAAAATTCTCTTCCCCGCCATCTTCCCCGCCGTGGTCACCGGTTTCTCCCTCGCCTTTGCCCGAGGCCTGGGCGAATATGGCTCGATCGTGTTCGTGTCGAGCAACCGGCCTTATGTCACCGAGTCAGGACCTGTGATGATCGTGTCTCGGCTTGAGCAGAACGCCCTGCCCGATGCCACCGCCGTGGCTCTGGTCATGCTCACGGCCTCCTTCTGCCTGTTAATGCTCATCAACTGGCTCCAGCGAAAGGGGCAGACCGATGGTTGATTCGCAAACGGGCTCGACTTCCTTGCCCGCCGCCGCCCCACCAACCGCCACTCCGCTGCATCCGCCCATCAGCGAGCAATGGAAGCCGCGCCGGCTCGACCGGGCCATGACCGAAGGACCGATCACTCAGTGCCTGCTGATCGGCCTGGCCTGGGTCATCTTTCTCCTGGTCCTGGGAATTCCGATCGCCTTCCTTTTGTCTCGGGCGTTTTCGCGCGGTTTTCTTTTCTTTGGGCAAAGCCTCTTTGGCGATCGCGATACCCTGCACGCCATTTTCATGACCCTGACGATCGCGCCCCTGGCAGTCGGCCTGAACACGCTTTTTGGCATCAACGCCGCCTGGCTGCTGGCGCGCTATCGCTTTCGCGGCCGCACGCTAATCCTGACGCTCATCGATTTGCCGTTCGCGGTCTCGCCGGTGGTGACCGGGGTCTGCCTCGTCATCTTGTGCGGCAGCCGTTCGGTCCTGGGCCAGTGGATGGAACGACTGGGACTCCCCTTCCTCAACAGCACTCCTTCCATGGTGATCGCGACGGTATTCGTCACTTTGCCGATCATCGTGCGCGAACTCATTCCCGTGCTGGAAGAGATCGGCCCCGAACAGGAGCTGGCCGCGACCAGTCTGGGCGCCAATGGCCGCAACATGTTCTGGAAAATCACCCTCCCCAATATTTCTCTTGGGCTCTCTTACGGCGTCTTACTTTGCAATGCGCGCGCGATGGGGGAATTCGCATCGGTGGCGGTCGTTTCGGGTCGCGTCGTTGGCGTGACCGAAACGATGCCCCTGCGCGTCGAGTTGCTTTTCAATGAAAACAAATCGCCCCAGGATTTCATTTTGGCGACGGCGCTGGCCCTCATGGCCCTGGCCACCTTGCTCGTCAAAGTATGGCTTGAGAACAGAATCCGCATCAACAAGGCAACCGACACGCCCCACGGAGTCGACTCCCGATCATGAGCATTTCCGTACTGGACGTCAGCAAGAATTTTGGATCGTTCAAGGCCCTGGATCATGTCACGATCAAGGCCCCCACAGGCTGCCTGCTTGCACTGCTTGGGCCCTCCGGCTGCGGCAAAACGACCTTGCTGCGCATCATCGCCGGACTGGAAATCCCCGATAGCGGCACCGTGCATTACGAACAGACCGAGGTGACCCACAGCCGCATTCAAGAGCGCAATGTCGGATTTGTCTTCCAGCACTACGCGCTCTTTCGGCACATGAATGTTTTTGAAAACATCGCCTTTCCTTTGCGTTTGAAAAAAAGGAGCGCGCAACAGGTCAAAGACCGGGTCGCCGAACTCTTGCACCTCGTCCGGCTGGAGGGCCTCGAAAACCGGATGCCCTCGATGCTGTCGGGCGGTCAAAGGCAGCGCGTGGCCCTGGCGCGGGCCCTGGCCGCCGAACCCCGCGTGCTGCTCCTTGACGAACCCTTTGGCGCCCTCGATGCCAAGGTGCGCGTGGAACTGCGCGCCTGGCTACGCCGCCTCCACGAGGAGATCCATATGACGAGCATCTTCGTCACCCACGATCAGGAAGATGCTTTTGCCGTCGCCGATCAGGTAGTCGTCATGCGCCAGGGGAAGATCGAACAGGTCGGTAAACCGGCCGACATTTTCGAACATCCGGCCAATGCCTTCGTCATGGATTTCCTCGGGCACGTGAATGTGTTTCAGGGGCACGATTCGCGGGAAGGTCCCCGCTTGGCCGCCTATCGCCGGCCCGACGACAGCCTTGACCGGGGCAGCTGGGTTTATGTGCGACCGCACGAACTGAATATTCAAAAAGAGAAGGCCGATGGCGCCCTGCCCGCCAAGGTCGCCCAAATTCTGCCCACGGGAGTCATTACCCGGGTGATCGTGGAAGATCCGGCGACGGCCGCGCGCATTCAAATCGATCTGCACGAATCGCGCGCCCGGGAGCTGTCCTTAAGCGTGCACAGCCAGGTCTGGATTTCGCCGCACCGCATTCGCACCTTTGAAACCGATTACGCCATTTAGCCAGCCCGGGATCCGGTCGCATTTTCCCCCCACACCGAGGAAATCGTCATGGCCAGGATTTTCGATTTGACCCACCGGATCCATCCGGGGATTGCGGCCTACCCGGGCGATCCACCCTATTCGGCAACCGTGTCGTTGGTGGCCACCGGCAAATCCGTTCCCGATCCCGTGCCCAACTTATCCCGCATTCATTTGGGGCTTCATGTCGGCACCCACGGCGATGCCCCCTTCCACTTTGTTCCCGCGGGCCCGACGATCGAACAGGTTGAACTGCAGCGCGGTCTGGGACCGGCTTGTTTGGTACCGCTTGAGTTCTTGAAACCGAGACAGGAGATCCTTGCGGAACATCTCGCCCCGTTCCGCGAGAATATTCAAAGGACCAGACGCGTGCTGTTGCGCACCGGCTGGGACAAGAGGTTTCGCGAAGCCGACTATTTCACCCATCATCCGGTGATTTCGACCAAGGCCGCAGAGGCGATGATCGAATGGGGCATTCTCACCGTGGCCATGGATTTTCCCTCAGTCGATTACACACCCTACGCGACGCATTTCCTCCTGTTGGAAAAACGCATCTTCATCGTCGAAAACCTCACCGGGCTAGAACGCTTGCCCCTGGACCATTTCTCGATTTCGATGCTTCCGCTGCCTCTTGAGGGGCGCGACGGCAGCCCCATCCGGGCCGTGGCTTGGACCGATGAGGATTAACTTTCTCGTTTAGCCCGCCGGCAAAGGCCACACTAGCGATCGCCGATTTCCAGCGCATGGATCCACGATGGCTTCTGCTTGATGAAATCATTGTCGATGGTCAACCACAGCAATCGGTTGCCCGAAGGAAGCGTCGGCCCCCAGGCCAATCCCTCCCATTTTCTGGCCATCTTTTCCACCGGCAGGCCCAGCTGGGTCAGGTCAACGAGCAGCGTTTTGGGGAGCAGCGCGGCCTTGCGAGCGGTTTGATCCGGTAGGCGTGCCGCCAGGGGAAGCATCTTGGCGGCCGACAGGTCAACCACATAGAGGCACTTGGATTTCTTCTTCACTTCCGTCCCTTCCAACCCATCGCGCTCAAGCACGATGAAGCGGTCCTTTTCCCAGTGCAAGACCTCGCAAATGTCTTTATCCTTCTCGTCGAGCGCGTAAAGGAATTCGCCCAGGGGCTTTCGGCTATCGGTGTCGAGGACCAGGAAGCGGGCCACGGTCCCCGCCCCCGCCAACCCATCGATCGTTTCGTTTTGATCCTGAATCAACGAATTTTGAATGGCCACAACCAGGCGGTTTCCGGAGAGCGCCATCCCCTCAAAGCCCTTGTTGGGAATGCGGCCTTCCTTGTTGTTTTTCACTTCAAGAAGTGGGATCGCATTGGGAGCCTTGAGCTTGTAATAGTCGGGCACTTCAAAGGCCGCGGTCTGATTGCCGTTTTCGTCGAACTCGCGAATGTCCGGGCCATATTCATCGGAAAGAACGATCCTCAGGCCCTTGGCGCTTTCGATGACCCGGATGGCTTCGGGATCAAATCGCAATTTCGAAGCGATCGCCGTTTGGTCCCCCAGGAGGTTCTTTCCCTCCAAGTTTTTTAAAAGGACCGTTTTCTCCAGTTGGAATTCGATCTTCGCACCGGTCCAGTTCAGTTGAATCCGATGAATCCGGTCCTGAAATTGCGAGGCCCCGTCACTGGGACCGCGGTCGGATACCACCCAGTAAGTGCCCGGCCTGTCTCCTCGGGCGATGCCCGATCCCCAGCCGCCGAACCGGTTCGCCTCGACTCCGAGCAGACCGGTTGCCCCCTTGAGACCGGACCGATCAGAGGCATCGCCTGGGATGGCCAGAGAATCCAAAAGACGCACGCGCACCTTGCCAAGCGCATCAATCTGTTGAGCCCTGACGACATCAGGCCCCATCAGGAGAGTGGACAGGCCTCCCCCAAGGAGAAATAACCGGAAATTCATGAAATAATTCGAGCGCAAGTCGCGAAGAATCGAGAGCACGGCGAACATCGAGTTCCCTTTGGACAAGGTGCGGATCAAGGCGAGGCCAATCGCTAAGTTATCACAATGCAATACGCCATTGAATGCAAATCGCTGGTCATGACCTACCCCGCGAAGCCGCCGGTGGAAGCGGTCCGCGGTCTGGATCTCTTCATCCGCAAGGGGGAGTGCTTTGGTTTGCTTGGCCCCAACGGCGCCGGCAAAACCACAACTTTGGAAATCCTCGAAGGGCTGCAAGAGCCGACTTCCGGCGAGGTCAGGATCCTCGGCATGACCTGGGACAAGGACGGGCCGGCGCTTCGGGAAAAAACCGGCATCAGTCTTCAGGAAACGAAGCTTTCCGAAGACTTGACCGTGCTCGAAACCGTACGGATGTTCGCGAGCTTTTTTGCCGAACCTCGACCTCCCGCCGAAGTCATCGCCTCCGTCTCGCTCGAATCGAAAGCCCGCACGCAAATCGGCAAGTTATCCGGCGGGCAAAAACAGCGAGTTGCCCTGGCCTGCGCGCTCGTCGGCAATCCGGAAATTCTATTCTTGGACGAGCCGACCACCGGCCTCGATCCTCAGTCGCGCCGCCAGGTCTGGGAACTGGTGCAGTCCTACCAGGCCAAGGGGGGCACGATTCTCCTGACCACGCACTACATGGATGAAGCCGAAAAGCTCTGCCAGCGTCTGGCCATCATCGATCATGGCAAGATCATCGCGCAAGGCAGCCCCAACGAATTGATTCGCTCCCATGGCGGCCAGATCCGCATCGAGGTTGACTGGAAAACGCCCCAGAGCGACCTTTCCTGGCTGAAGCCGGAGCCTCCCTTGTCCCATGTGGAGTCCAGGCAAGACGAAGGAGCCATCTTGCAAACCTCGTCGCTCATCGAAGCGCTCCCCATCGTGCTGCGCACCGCCGCGGCACAAGGCGTGGAAATCTCCTCGATTCGCACCCATCAACCCACCCTGGAAGACGTCTTTGTCGCTTTGACGGGTCGCCACCTGCGCGATGGGGAGGCCACCCCATGAGCGAGCTCAAAGCACCACGGCCCAAAAAGCTTTCTCAGCATCCGATCTATCAGATGGTGCTCACCCGTCTGATCGAGTTCATCCGCAAGCCTCAGGCGGTCTTTTGGGTCTACTTTTTCCCGCTGATGATGGCGTTTTCTTTGGGTATCGCCTTTCGCGAAAAACCTGTGCAAGAGATCGAGACCAAGGTGGCCCTGGCGTCGCAGCGTGCCGACGCTACCGGCGGCCAATCGTCAACCGAAGCTCCCATGCCCGGCTGGATCGAAGGCATCAAGGGGTTTCAGGTCAACAAGGGAACGCTCGAGTCGAGTCTGGATTTATTGCGCCGAGGCCGCGTCGATGCCGTGGTCGAATTTGCCAGCGACGCAGGCCCAGCGGGCGTGCGCATTCACACCGACCCCACGCGCATCGAATCGAACCTGGCCAAGGCGCGGCTGGAAGCCGCTTTCGCAAAATCGCAACATCCCGAACTCAAACCGTTTCCCGATGTTCCCTTGAGTCTGGGCGGGTTGCGCTACATCGACTTTTTGATTCCCGGCCTGCTTGGCATCAATTTGATGGGCGGGGGGCTTTGGGGCGTCGGCTACGCCCTGGTCGATTTGCGCGTGCGCAAGCTGCTCAAGCGGTTTGCCGCAACCCCCATGAAAGTGAGCGATCTGCTCACCAGTCTGGCGATCAGCCGCTTCATCTTCACCATGGGTCAATTGCTCGTCCTCGTGGGAGTTTCCTGGTTGACCTTTGGCGTAACGGTGCGGGGGAATTTTTTCGAGTTTCTTTTCCTGGTCTGCCTGGGCGGGTTTTGCTTTTTGACCATTGGCCTTTTCGTTGCCTGCCGGGTAACGACCTATGAGGCGGTCAACGGTATCATGAATCTGGTCATGCTGCCGATGTACGTCTTTTCCGGGGTCTTTTTTTCCGCGGAGCGCTTCCCAGAATTCATGGCTCCCGCCATCAAAATCCTTCCCTTGACGGCCCTCAACGACGCCTTGCGCGCCGTCATGAACGAAGGCCGATCGTTGAGTTCACTGGGATTGGAGCTCGGCATTTTGATCTTCTGGACGGTGCTCTGTTTGTTTTTGGCAATCCGCTTCTTCAAGTGGCGCTGATGCAGGCGATTTCCCCCCTGACGATTTCCCCTAAAATGATGGATTCGGGTTTGCCGGGAGGTGTTCGTTGTCTTTGATTGTGCAGAAATTCGGGGGTTCCAGTGTTGCCAATGCCACCAGGATCATGGCCGCGGCAAGAAAAGCGATCCGGGCAAAACAGGCGGGCCATCAAGTCATCGTCGTCGTTTCCGCCCGGGGAGACACCACCGATGAATTGATCGAACTGGCCAGCGAGATCACCGAGAACCCGCCAGCACGCGAAATGGACATGCTCCTTTCGACAGGCGAGCAGATTTCCATTTCGCTGCTCGCCATGGCGATCCAGACTCTCGGCGAAAAAGCGGTCAGCCTGACCGGCGCCCAGGTGGGCATCGTCACCGACAGCACCCACACCAAGGCGCGCATCCGCAGCATCTCCACCGCGCGCATGCGCCGCGCCCTGGCCGATGGCCACATCTGCATCGTGGCCGGTTTTCAGGGGGTCGATGAGCAGGAGAACATCACCACCCTAGGCCGGGGCGGCTCGGATACCACCGCGGTCGCGCTCGCAGCGGTGATGAAGACCGAAGGGGTCGAAGGCGACCAGGTCGATTGCGAAATCTACACCGATGTGGATGGGGTGTACACGACGGATCCGAGGCTGGTTCCCGAGGCCCGCAAGCTCGATTTCATTAGCTACGACGAAATGCTTGAACTGGCGTCGGTGGGCGCAGGCGTCATGCACTCGCGCAGCATTGAATTCGCTCGCAAATTCGATGTACCGGTGATGGTCCGCTCCAGTTTCTCCGACGCCGAGGGGACCTGGATCTTGCCCGAACGCCCCTGGATGAGCAATGACCCGGTGCGTGGCGCCGCGCTGGTCAAGGATGAGGCGCGGCTGGCCATTCTCGATGTGCCCGATCGGCCCGGCATCAGCCACAGGTTTTTCACGGCACTCGCGGCCAAAAGCATCGTCGTCGACATGATCGCGCAAAATGTGAGCCGCGAAGGCAAAACCACGATCGGTTTCACCGTGCCGATGGATGAACTGAAAGCGGCGCTGCATATCCTCAAGCCGCTGGCCAAGGAAATGGGCGCCTCGCTTGATTCCTCGGAAGAAGTGTCCAAGGTCTCGATTGTCGGCGTCGGGATGCGCAGTCACTTCGGGGTCGCGCAAAAAATGTTCGATGCGATCGCGGCGGAGGGGATCAACCTGCGCATGATCACCACCGCCGACATCAAGATTTCGGTGCTCGTCGATCGTGCCGAGGGGATCAAGGCGCTGCGCGCGGTGCACCATGCCTTTGGGCTGGGCAACCCCTTCGTCAAAAACGGCAACGGGCGCGACCTCGACCGCCATGCCGCCAGCCACGATACGAAAAACGATCTGGCCACACTGAGCAATCGCCTCACCAACATGGAAGACATCCTCGTCACCGAGGTGACCGCGGAGAAGGACCAGGGGCGCATTGCCATCTTCAATTTGAAGGACCGGCCGGGAACCTGTTCGCGCATCTTCGCGCGCATCGCCGAGGCGGGAATCATCGTTGACATGATCGTGCAGAATTTGCACGAGATCTGCGCCGATTTGAGCTTCAGCGTTCCTTCCAAGGAATTGCAAAAGGCGCTCGCCATCACGCAGAAATGGGTCGAGGCGGAAGAGCCGGGCGCCACCATCGCGGCCGATCCCGACATCACGACGGTGCATGTCCATGGCGTCGGCATGCGCACGCATACCGGGGTCGCCTCGCGCATGTTCGGCGCCCTGGCGTCGCTTGGCATCAACATCAACATGATCAACACCAGCGAAATGAAAATCAGCGTGGTGGTGGACCGCGATCAGGCGAAAGAAGCCGTGCACGGACTCAAAAAGGCCTTTTCGCTGCTCTAGGATCGACGGCTCTTTTTTTGGTTTCACGCGGCTCGCCGGTCTTTGCAATCCGGCGAGCCGCTTTCTTTTCTCGAGCCGGTTCAGGTCAATGAAAATTGTCCCCCAAAAAGAGGATTGGATGAATTGAGCACCCAAACCATGGGCTCGACTAGGAATAGGAGGTAATAAGACCGAGGTCGTAAGGGGCAATGCAGCGGAGGCCGAACGATGATCGGGATTTGGTTGCTGGCGATCGGGCTCCTCAGCTCGCAGGCACAGAACACTCAGTCGAGTCATGATCTCAAACCCGGATGGGAGTTAACGGCCTCCTTCAAGGCGAAGCAGGCGACGCAGGCTGCCGCCGCGGATGAACGCTTCTTTTACGCGATTTCCAACACTCATGTCGCCAAGTATGACCGTCAAACCGGCAAGATGATCTCCGCGAGCACCTCGCCTGGCAGCAAGCACCTCAACAGCGGTTATTTCCACGCGGGCAAACTCTATTGCGCCCACTCGAACTATCCGGCACTGCCCGAGGAAAGCGATATCCGGGTTTACGATCCGGAAAAAGAAACCTTGTCGATCTTTCACAGGTTTGAAAAACCACCCGGCAGCCTTGTTTGGTGCATCCGCGACCCCAGGGAGCCGTGCTGGTGGTGCTGTTTTGCCCATTACGGAGCGGAAAACGGCAAAACCTTTCTCGCGAAAATGGACGATGGCTTCGTTGAGACGAAGCGCTGGAACTTTCCCAAAAATGTGGTGGCCGACTGGGACAAGATGAGCTCCTCGGGAGGCATCTGGGATCAAGATACCCTGCTCGTTTCCCATCATCACTTCAAGGTGCTTTACCGCCTGAGAGTTCCGACCGAAGGCACCGAGCTGCAATGGCTCGAATCGCTCGCTTGTCCCTTCCCCGGCCAGGGAATCGCGGTCGATCCCAAGGTCGCCGGCGGTCTGGTGGGCATCGACCGGTACGCAGGGACGGTCCTATTCGGTTCGAAAAGCAAGAAGTGAAAATCCAAACCGCGACTTCTGCTACGTGATCGAGACGACGATGGGGACCAAAACAGGAAAAGCCGGCCAAGAGGCCGGCTTTTCCCTTGAAAGATGGACATTCGGGGAACTAGTAGCCCCATTCTCCGGCGCCGCCGCTCGTGCCCTTCGCGCCGAACTTTTCGCCGTAGCGGAAGTGCCAGCCTTCGGCTGCGCGCATCGCCTTGATCTCGTCGGTCGAGAGGTCATACCACTTGAACCAGGGCGTCGCGTTTTTGCGCACGATCTCGTCGATCTGGCGTACGCGCTCGGTGCATTCGCCCTTGGCAAATGCCAACCGCGCTTCGGCGGAATCCTTGGTGAAATATTCTTTCCAGAAGGCCCGGCCGCCCAGCACACCGCTGGCGCCGGCGCCCATCGCCATTTCCACCTGCTTCTTGTAATCGGGGAAATCGACGCCGGCGCTCAAAAGCACCCAGGGGCGTTCGCTGGCGCTGTTGAGCGCCTTGAGGTTTTCCTGAAGTTCGGCGTCGCTTTCCTGGCCGAAATAGCCGGGGAACTCCGCCTTGTAGATATCGCAAAAGCGGCTCGTCTGGCGGGCGCTTTCGATGACCGTTTCCGCCTTGCGCTTGCGGTAGCTTGGCGAGTCCTTCTTGTCGGAGCCGAAGGGGAAAGCAACCGTTTCCAAAAGCAACAGGATGTCGTGCTTTTTGCACTCGTTGTAGATGTCCTGAATGAAGGCGAACTGATGTTCGGCCGATTCGGGTTCGCCCGGTTCGAACTGGGCAAGCAGCTTCACCGCATCGGCGCCCAGGCGCTTGAGTTTGCCGACGCTGAAGCCTGGCTCGTATTCGCCCAGGGGCGCGCCCGCGGCATTCTTGCTGCCGCCAGATTTTTCGACCCGCACCAGCAGGCCGACATCGCGAGGAATGCTCATCGTAAGCAAGCTATTCCAGACACCGTAATAACCATCCACCAAAACGGCGGAGGCATGCTTGGTGATCGTGGAAGCGAGCACGAGCTTGGCATCGACGATCTCGCTGAAGTTGGCCGGCCTTTCGGTACCCTTCTTTTTGAGGGCATCCTGGATCATCTGAATCATCGAACTGTTTTGGTCGGTGGCGACCATCGTCAAGGTGCCATCGGGATTGCTAATCCTTTGCAATCCACGCAGCTTGCCTGGAGTCAATTCCAGGCCGAGCATACGAGTGGCACTGGGAAAATGCGGAGCGCTCATCCATCACACCTCAATAACCAAACAACAATCAAACACCATGAACTGGGCTTATTTAGGACCGGATCCGGGTCCCTGCAAGGGCTCGAGCGTGGCCCAAAGAGGTTTGAGATCAGCCAATGAGCGGCGCTGACCGCGTGAAATGTAGAAAACTTGGCCAAAATCGAGTGTTTTCCTATCGGTATCCCAACAGGAAGATTCCTCCTGCCTCTTACGGAGTTTTAAAGCATGGCCATGTTCATCGGCGAGTCGCTTGTCGGCGACGGTAACGAAATTGCACACATCGACCTTCTCATCGGACCCAAGTCCGGTCCCGTTGGCATCGCTTTCGCAAACGCCATCGCCAATCAGTCGGCAGGCCACACCAGTCTTCTGGCAGTCGTTAGCCCCAACCTCATCTGCAAGCCCGCCACCGTCATGATCACCAAGGTGACCATCAAGGGAATGAAGCAGGCCGTTCAGATGTTCGGCCCCGCTCAAGCCGCCGTCGCCCGCGCGGTTGCCGACTCGGTCGCCGAAGGCGTGATCACCGCCCAACAAGCCGAGGACTTTGTCGTCGTTTGCGGTGTGTTCATCCATCCCGCCGCCGCCGACGACAACAAGATCTTCCAATACAACTACGATGCGGTCAAAGAATCGCTCAAAAGGGCGCTCACCAACCAGCCCTCCGTCAGCCAAATCACTTCCGAGAAGGATAAAGTTAAGCACCCCTTCTCCCCCAAGTAATGCGGGCCTGACGGTCTTGTCGATTTCGCGATCGACCGATGAAAAGGGGGGCAAGTTTGCCTCCCTTTTTTGTTTTTTCGACTCTTTTCTCTTGATTCCACTTATTCATTGATTTTTTCCCAGTTTTATTCTTGTTTCATTTCTCTTCAACCGCCCTCCCTTTTGGAGCCAGTCCATGCAAAAGCGCAGCATTTTGATTCAGATCGATCCCGATCAACACCCCAGCGTTTTTGACCGGGTCGTGGCGATCGATGCCGGAACCGACGAGGTGTTTTCCTACGGCTCGGTCACTCCATCCCAGGTGCAGGGATTGATCCACGGGGCGATCTTCACCCGGGGACCGGCCGACCTGAAGCGCACCGCGGTCTTCATCGGGGGTAATGATGTCGCCAAGGCCGAGGCCCTTCTCGCCGAGACGCGCAATCACATGATTCCCGGCTTCGGTTTGCAAGTTTCCGTCATGCTCGATGCCAATGGCTGCAACACGACCGCCTCGGCGGCAGTGCGCTCCGCCGAGAAAATCCTCAAGGGCCCCGGCCACCGGGCGCTCGTGCTTGGGGGGACCGGTCCGGTCGGTCAGCGGGCAGCACTGCTTTTGGCCATGGGCGGGTTTGAAGTGCGGTTGGCCTCGCGGCAAAAAAGCCGCTCCGAAGCGGCCGCGGCCGCGGTCACCGCCTTCGCACTGGGTAGCGGCAAGGTTGACGGGATCGAATGCGCAAGCGAAGCCCAGTTACGCTCGGCGCTCAAGGATGTGCAGGTGGTGATTGCCGCGGGAGCGGCGGGCATCTGCCTGCTCCCCGAGTCGATCTGGCGCGATTTCCCGAGTCTGCGGGTGCTGGTCGATCTCAACGCGGTCCCGCCCCTGGGAATTGGCGGGATCGAAGTCATGGACAAGGGTGTGGCCCGCCATGGCGCCTCCACCTTTGGCGCGCTTGGAGTCGGTTCACTCAAGATGAAGCTGCACCGCAAGGCCATCGCGCAACTGTTCGAGACGAACGACCAGGTTCTCGACGCGGCCCAGATCCACGCTCTGGAACTGCCAGGCTGACCCAATTGATCACTCGTGCGGCCGCGTTTCACCGATCCTGGCCTTGACGAGATCGACCAGCGTGGGATGACGGCCGAGCGGGGCGGCAAGCCGGAAATCGACTTCAGGAAATTCCTGGGCCAGTTCATCGCGCGCGCGGGTCAGGTCTTCGCGCACATGGACCCCGGCGGCCAGGAAATAAGGCATCATGATGACTTTCTGGGCTCCCTGCGCCACGCAGGCACGGCCGGCCGTCAAAATATCCGGCGGCGCCAGCTCCAGATAGGATGGTTCGACCAGGGGAAACCCGCCCTCCTGGAGTTCTTTCGCCAGCCAGACCAGGTCCTCGTTGGCCTGCAAATTGCGACTGCCATGGGCAATCAGGAGGATCGCTTGTTTTACCGGCATGGGGTTCCCATGGAAGATCGGGTCGGTTGCGGGAAAATGACATTCTGATCATACGATAGGCAAGACTGGAGGAATCGGAGCATTATGGGAGCGACACCCGGGCCGCGCTGGATCATTGGAGAAAGGGTTTCGCTCGTCGATCCCGGCCTGGAGCTATGCCTGGCGCAAGAGGCCGCGGGTGTGGGAGCTTCCGTCTTCCTCCTTCAACAGGCAACCCCGGGGCCGGAGACCGCGCAGGCGCTGGCCGAGTACACCCGCGAATACGAAAAACTCGATGACCCAAGCCTGCCTGCCATCATCGAGGCGCCTTCCCCTCAATCGCCACGACTCGTGCTGGAAGCTGCCAGCGGTCCGAGCCTGCCCGACATTGCCGACGACCCTCAGGGGGTGTCGGAAGGCTGGGTTTTGGAAGCTTGCCGCCAGGTACTGAGCGCCTTTCACGGCCTGTACGAATCGGGCTGGAGGCACGATCTACTGGGTCCCGAATTTTGCCGGGTGCGCAATGAACAATCCAGCGGCGAAACCGATCTGCGCATCTTGTTGTCGCCCCCCCTGCACTTCCCCGATCCGCTCGGCACCGCCGTCTTTTCCCAGCTTGATCGCTCAAGCCTCGCACGCACTCTGCGCTGCCTGGCCAACATCGCCAGCGCCATCCAGGTCGTCACCAAGCCTTTGCCAGGCGATATCAATCCGCTTCCCCCGACCGGTCAAGATATCGCCGGCGCCATCCGCTCGCTCGCCCGCCGCCTGGAAGGCGGCGTGACCGGGGGCGAACCGTTGTCGCCGGGCCAGGCGCTATCGGAAATTCGCCAGCTCATCCGCGGCCAACACCAGTTGCGCGTCAACCCATCGGCCAAGCCGCCCAGCTTGCCGGCCGATCCTTACCTCGACGAGGATCCCGAGGAGATCGATCAGGAAACCAGCCAGCTCTTGGCGCAGATCGTGCGCAAGGAGATGCTCGATCAGAAGAACGGTAACTGGTTCCAGCGGCTCAATCGGCATCCCGCATTTGTCATTCCTGCCTTCATCCTGGTGATCGGCGCGCTGATTTACCTGTTATGGCCGATTTCGGCCGATGAGCTTTACCACCGCGGCTCCGTGCTCATGGATAGCGAAGACAAGGAAGACTGGACCAAGGGATGGGATTTGTACCTGGAACCCCTGGCCAAGAAATACCCCGAACAGGCCGAACGCGAGAGAATGGCGGAGTTCCGAGGCAAAATCGAAGTGCTCAGACGCGGCCGAATCTCTGGCCGCGAGGCGAAGGACTTCCGCAGCCTTTCCGAAAGCCATCGGCTCTTCCTCGAAGGCGTCCACCTGTACCAGATGGGCAGTCCCAAAAAAGCGAAGGCCCACTGGGAGAATTTCGTCAAGGCTTACGAGAAAGTTCCCGAAGCCAGCGGCTGGGTGGACCTTGCCAAGGAAGGGATCAAGGAGGAGCTGCTCTTTCAGAAAAAAGAGAAAGGGAAAACCGAGGAAAAGGTTCCCCCCGATTTCCTCGGTGCCCTCCATACCGTCATCGAGGAGAAAAAGAAGGGGATGGACAGCCAATACAAGCCCAGGCTGGAAGCGCTCAAGAGTCTCTACAAGAACGACCCCGAAGCGATGGACCGGATCGACTCGCTTCTGGGCAAAGAAAAATAAGCGGTTTGGACGGCCGAATTCCCTTGGCCGGTGCATTTGCTTGCGCTGCGATGCGCAACTTGCCAGGCCGCTTGTCGCCACCCTCCTTCCCTTCACCATGGCCTCATGCCGATGTCTCCACTCTGCGGCACCTTTTCGGGCATCGACATTTTCTCCCAAACCGCCTGGGAATGGACCTTTGACCAGGGTCGATTAGAACAGAGCCAGCGACTCGAGGCGGCGATCGCGGTGAAGCTGCCAGAATCCAAGCGTTTCTGGGCTGGCCCCGCCCTTTGCGATCCGCAAATCAACGGCGGTCTGGGTTATTCCTTTGGCAGCCCGGGAGTCGATCCGGCCCCGTTCCTGCAACTCATTCGCCACTTGCGCCGTCTGGGCATCGCCTGGTTTCTGCCGACCTTGATCACCGACCGGCTGGAAAATCTGGCCGACGCCTTCAGAACTCTGGAGTCGTTTCGGCGTGCAAATCCCCAAGAGATCGCATACGCCTGCCCCGGCTACCACCTGGAAGGCCCCTGGATCAGCCCAGAAAACGGCTTCCGGGGAGCTCACCCCGCCGACTGCGTTTTGGATCCGCGAATCGAAGACTTCGATCGCTTGCAAGAGGCCGCGAACGGCCGCATCGTGATGGTGACGCTCGCGCCTGAAAGGCCGGGGGCCCTGGAACTGATTCACCACCTTGTTCGCAAAGGCGTGCGGGTCGCGCTGGGCCACACCGAGGCCACCGCATCCGCCATTCGCGCAGCTGTGGATAGGGGGGCTGCCTTCTCAACTCATCTGGGAAATGGTTTGGCCAAAACGATCGATCGGCATGCCAATCCCTTATGGGTTCAACTCGCGACCGAGGACTTGACCGCCAGCTTCATCCCCGACGGGCATCATTTGCCCGCGGAATTCATTCGCTGCCTATTCGCCTGCAAACCGGCCGGCAGGGCCGTTGTCACCGCCGATTCGAGTCCCGTCGCCGGGTTGCCCGCCGGGACCTATCCGCTCTGGAACGGCACCGTCGAGGTGAACCCCGAAGGGCGCGTCAGCCTGCCTGGATCGGCCTTGCTCGCCGGTTCGGGCTGCTTCACCGATCATTGCGTGCGATTTCTGCTGCGATCAGGGCTTGCAACCTTGCCTGAAGCGCTGGCCATGGCCTCCTTGCACACCGGCCAGGCTCTTTCCCTGCCGCCCCCTTACGACCTCGAAAATGGAACCTTCGTTTTGTTTCGCCACCACGGCGACAATCCCTGGGAACCTCACCTGGTCTGTGTCCAGGGAAAGGGCCAAGCCGTCTTGCCGAATCTTAACTTCCCCTAGACCAATCAGACTAGGACGAAGTAAAATCGTCCTTGAATGTGAGTTTTTGGGAACCTCCCTTGAAACAGACGGCGAAAACAGCAGTCGGCCCCAAGCGCAAGGAACAGATCGTCGATGCGGCGGCCGAAATCGTCACCGAGCTCGGCATTCAAAAGCTTTCCTTGTCGGAAATCGAAAAACGGACCAAGTTGTGCCGGGGTCAACTGACCTATTACTTTCGCACCAAGGAACAGATCCTGATCGCGCTTTATGACCGGGTCATCCGGCTCATGCACGAGCGCTTCTCGCTCGAGGCCCCCGATTGCCTTGGCGGACAGCCTGACCCCCACATGGCGGGCGAACGGTTGAACATGGTACTGGAAATGGTGCTCAAGCCCGACCACCATCTAGTCAACCAGCACATGCACGCGTTGCAGCACACCTTCTTGTCGCAAATTTCCCATCGCGAAGACTTGCGCGAAAAGCTGGCGGAACTTTATCGCAACTGGCGCCATTTTATGTCGCAGGACATCGCCTCGCTCGAATCGCAAAACGATCCCGCGTTCGCAGGGCCTGAAGCCGCCGCCGAAGCGGTAGCGGCCCGCGCCTGGTTACCGGCGCCCAAGGACAAACAGGCGGTTCAAGAAAAAATCGAGCCGACCTCGATCGAGATCGCCACCGTCTACCAGGCGCTCTTGCACGGCCTCGCCATGCAGATTGCCGCCGATCCCAATTGCGTGGATCGCGCCCGGATGGCCAAAATCTGTTCCGCATTGTTGGGTGATCTGGTTTCCTCTTCGAAAAAGGGAGAGGTCGCAGGCCCCCCTTGTTCGACCACCATGGGGTGATTCATGTCCGCGGGCACTTACGATTCGGTTGGAGCGCCGTCCATGAAAGAGAGCGCCGCACACGGCCACTCTCCCGGTCCGGCGGGCGCTCCGTTTCCCCACGGTCCTTCCGGCCATGGCGCCTTCCACTCGACGGCTACCGACAAGGCGGCCTCGGACCGGGAAGCCCTGGAACAACGGGTGAAGTCGTTGCGCATCAGCTCGGGCAAGCGCGACGAAGGAGGAGCCCTCGTCAAGGCGATCTCGTGGACCGGATGGGCCCTCGCCTGCGCGATGACGGCCACCGCAATCATGCTGGGCTGGGCCGTTTACCGCGACAAGCCGCTGGGTTTGACTGCGGGCGGTTCGGCGACCGCAGCCGATGCCGCCAGGCCGGCAAGTGGCACGGTGACCGCTGCCAGCATCAAGCCAAATGGTGCCGCCGAATCGGCGGCGCCTGCCGCCAATCCCGATGCCCCGGCCCAGGTGGCGAGCGGTTACATCATTCCCATCCATCAGATTCAGGTGAGCCCCAAAGTTAGCGGGATGATCGTCAAACTCAACTTCGAAGAAGGGATGATGGTGCAAAAGGGGTTCCTTTTGGCCGAACTCGAAACGATCGAGTACCAGGCCGAACTGGACAAAGCTCGCGCCAATCTTGAAGATGCCCGCCAGCGCCTCGCCGAATTGCTTGCCGGCGCCCGGCCCGAAGAGCGTTTTCAATCGAAACTCGAACTCGACGAAATGATCAAGCAACGCGAACAGTCCAAACTGGATTACGAGCGCACCCGCAGGCTGACCGCGATTCAATCGGCCGGAGAACTGGAGAAAGCGCAGTTCACCTATGAAGGGCTCGATCGGCGTGTGGAACGCTTGAAATCGGTTTACGAACTCATGGTGAAGGGACCGCGCGAAGAGCGGATCAAGAGCGCGGAAGCCCAGGTCAAAGGAATGGAAGCCGAATTGACCAAGGCCCAGTGGCGTTTCGATAACTGCCGGGTCACGGCTCCGGTCACCGGCATCATCCTCACCAAAAAAGCCGAAGAGGGGAATATGGTCAACCCCGCAGCCTTCAATGTGTCGGCCAATCTCTGCGAAATGGCCGACCTGACCCAGCTTGAAGTCGACCTGTCGATTCAAGAGCGCGATTTCGCCCGGCTTTCGCCACGCATGGAGTGCAACATCATGCCCGAGGTCTATCGCAACTCGAAGCCGTTCCTCGCGAGAAATCCCAAGGGCTACACCGGCTATATCAGCCGGGTCATGCCCCAGGCCGACCGCGGCAAGGGCGCCATCCCCGTACGCGTGAAGATCGACGTTCCCCCCGAGGAACAGGGCACCTTCCTCAAGCCCGACATGAAGGTGGAGGTCACCTTCTTCGATCGCACCCGGCCTACATCGCCAAACCAGCCTGCCAAGACGGCGGCAGCGATGGCCCCCGCGAGCCATATGAGCTCGCCGCCCACAGGCGCTTCCCCTGCCCTACCCGCGCCCGCAAAAAAGGCCGAAACCCCCTTGCCTCGGCCCGACAGTTCGAGCCGCGAAAAGAACAAGGGCACCAAGTCGTAAGGACTTCCTGCCCATCGAAGAAAACGGGCGTTTGCGGGTTCTGTTCAACCCTTGGACTTGAAGCCGATACCGCAAGCGAAAATCCGCCGCCAACGTGAAGGAAACGCGCTCCATGGAATCGATTGTCGAAGTCACCGGCCTGAGCAAGACTTTCAAACGAGGGTCGGAAGAAATTCAAGTACTCGCTGAACTGAGCCTCAAGGTTCCCGAAGGGGAATTTCTCGCGCTGATGGGCCCTTCGGGTTCGGGCAAGACGACCTTGCTCAATCTGATCGCCGGGCTCGACACCCCCAGCCGCGGAATCATCCGGGTCGGTGAGGAAATCATCAGCGGTATGGGAGAAGCCCAACTGGCCCGGTGGCGTACCCGCCATGTCGGCTTTGTCTTCCAGTTCTACCATTTACTGCCCGTGCTCACCGCCTACGAGAATGTTGAGTTACCCCTTCTCTTGCTGCCACTTTCTGCCAGCGAGCGCAAACGGCAAGTACTCACCGCGCTCGACCTGGTGGGCCTATCGAACCGGCTCACCCACCGGCCCGGGCAACTTTCCGGCGGTCAACAGCAACGCGTCGGCATCGCCCGTGCCATCGTGACCGACCCGACCCTGATCGTCGCCGACGAACCGACAGGAGACCTCGACTCGAAATCGGCAGAGGAAATTCTGCAATTGCTCGTCACGCTCAAGGGCGCGCTCAACAAAACGATCTTGATGGTGACCCACGATCCCCGTGCGGCCGATCGGGCAGAACGGTGCCTGCATCTGGAAAAGGGACAACTGGTCAGCGAGACCTACCACGGCCGAGGTTTTCGTGCCTCCCCCGCGACTGCGGGAGCTTAGGAGTCAGCCATGGAAGGGATTGCCGAATCGATCGATGGCCTCGTCCTGCCGCTCATCCCCACGCCGATGGACGCGGTACGCCTGACGCTTATCGAAGCGGGCCTTTTCTTGGGCCTGTTTCTCCTGGTTGGGCTGACGGGCTGGGCTTCCTTCTATTTGAGATTCATCTTGCGCAACCTCTTGCGCAACTGGTTACGCACCGGGCTGACCGCGATGGCCACCATGGTGCTCGTGCTTGTCGTGACGCTCGTCTGGACGATTCTTTGGTTCTTGAACAATGTGACCTCGGAAAAGGCCAAGGACTTGAAGGCGATCATCTCCGAGAGGTGGCAGCTTCCCAGCCAAATGCCTTTCTCCTATGAGGCCGATTTGAGCGAAGGGGCTCCCTCCAAGGAAGGGGACTACAAAGTCGATACGAGCCGCGATGCCATGACCTGGCAGTTTTACGCCGGCACGCTCGATCCCGCGAAAAGAACTCGCGAAAACATCATGTTCTTTTTTTGCATGGACCCGGTCAAACTTTTGACCGTCAATGACAAGGCGATTGACGAGGCCATCGATTCGTTGCCCATTTCCTCGACCTACCCGTACAAGGTAAACGCTGAAGGCAAGATGATCGAGGATAAGGTCGTGCCCCTCGACGCGACGCAGCGTAGCACGTTGAAGGAAATCGATCAGGCTCGCCGCGACGGGCGCATCACCTCGATGATGGACGGCCTGGACGAAATGAAGCCAGAAGAACTGGTGGCCATGTGCAAGGCGATCAAATTGTCCCTCGCCGACAAGCGCAAGGTGGTCATCGGCAAGGACCGGCTCAAAGCGATCAACAAGCAAGTGGGCGAATCGTTCAAGTTGACGAGCATCAACTACAAGGAAATCGATCTGGAGTTTGAAGTCGCCGGGGTTTTCCCCGATGGCCGCTACAACCAAAGCGCGGTGATGCACCGCGATTACCTCAACGCGGCCATGGACGATTACAACCGCAAAAATGTCGGCAAGAAACATCCGCTGTCCGAGAAAAGTTTGAATCTGGTTTGGATCCGCGTTCCCAACACGCAGACATTTCAGAAGGTCGAAACGCAGATTAACAACTCATCGAAATTTCAGACGCCCGCGGTGAAATGCGAAACCGCGTCTTCGGGTGTCGCCTCGTTCCTCGATGCCTACCGCGATCTATTGTGGGGAATGCGCTGGATTCTCGTTCCGTTCATTCTTTTGACCATGTCGTTGATCATTGCCGTGGCGATCAGCATCAGTGTGCGAGAACGGCGCAAAGAGATGGCCATCTTGAAAGTTCTGGGATTCGCTCCGGGACAAATTCTGATCATGGTGATGGGCGAGGCCATGATGGTGGGGGTGCTCAGCGGCGTCATGGGCTCGGTCGCCACCTTTGCCTTCATCAACTACTTCGTCGGGGGAATCAAATTTCCCATCGCGTTTTTTCCGGCCTTCTTGATCCCGGTGGAAGCCCTTGCCTGGGGTCCGTCCCTGGGTGCCCTCACCGCCATATTGGGTAGCGTCATCCCGTCGTTGAACGCTTGCCGTATCAAGGTTTCCGAAGTCTTCGCCAGGATCTCCTGAGCGGAACCGAACGAGGTTCGCGGGCATGTTTTCCACGTTGACGATATCGATCATTTCGGCTTGCCTGATCGCGGCGATGGCGGGCCTTTGTCTGTTCGCCTGGCTCGCCAAGGTGCCGATCAATTACAACCTGCGCAATCTCTTTGTGCGCTGGCAGGTCACGCTTTTGATGCTGACCGCTTTCATGATGCAAATCGGCGTGCTCATCTTCATGTTCGCTTTTGTCAACGGCATGTACAAACTGACGCAGGACAGCGGTGTGCCGGGCAATGTCATTGTGCTTGCCGATGGCGCGACAGATGAAGTGTTTTCCAACCTGAGTTCTTCCGACATCGCCGATATCGAAAGGCATCCGAACGTGCTGCAAAGCACCGATCCCGCCGATCCGGGACCTCTCGCCAGTTGGGAGGTTTATATCCTCGTCAACCAACCGATTCCGCCGGAACGGATCAATGCCGTCAAGCTGAGTTGCCAGTTCGAGGGGGAATCGATGGCGATCGCCTCGACCGAGTGGGGCGGCTTTGCGCAGTCGGCCGGCATGAAGGCGGGCGACACTCTGACCCGATTTGAGGGCATCCCCGTCAACAATCACGAAAGCCTGCAGAAACTGCTGGCAGGCAAACTTGAGGGCAACGCCAAAATCGAAGTCTCGCGCGGCACCTCGGTCGTTAACTTGACTGGGGAATTGGGAAGAGTGGTGGCCACCGGATCGACACGGCGCTTTTTGCAAGTGCGAGGGATCGATAATCCCGCGCGCTCGCTTGCAGTGCACAATATTTCCTTACACACCGGCGGAGAGGTTTTTTCCCAGGCGGGGGTGCGCACGGTCAAGATAGCCAACCAACCAGGCGGCGAGGTGTCGGCGTGGGAGGTCGTGTTGGGTGAGGGGATTGCCCGCACCCTGGGCAAAGATCGCCAAAAAGAGATCCTTGCGCCTGGCGATCTATTTAGCGTGGCCGATCGACACTGGGTCGTGGCGGGTGTGATGAAATCCTCGGGATCGACTTTCGATTCGGAGATTTGGGCCAAGAGGCAACTGGTTGGACCAATCTTTGGAAAGATCAATTACTCGACGCTGGTAATTCGCACGAGCGACGCCGCGACGGCCAAGGAGACTGCGGAAGACCTTGCGGCCAACTACAAGACCTCCGCGGTCGGCGCCAAAACCGAAAAGGACTATTACGCTGGATTAAGCGCCACCAACGAACAGTTTCTCTACTCGATTTTCGTAGTGGGAGTCGTGGTCCTGATCGGCGGTAGCCTGGGCATGATGAACGCGATGTTTGCCGCGATCAGTCAGCGCATCAAGGACATCGGCGTCCTGCGAATTATTGGATTTAACCCCTGGCAGATACTTTGTTGTTTTCTGATGGAGGCGTTGCTCCTGGCCTTTCTTGGAGGACTGCTCGGCTGCGCGGTGGGCATGCTTGCCGATGGCTGGTCGGCCAACAGTATCGTCAGCGGCGGCCAGGGCGGCGGCAAAAGCGTCGTTCTGAAAATGACGGTCGACTACCAGCTTCTGCTCATGGGGATGCTCTGCTCCATGACGGTAGGGCTCATCGGCGGCCTGGTGCCAGCGATCACGGCCATGTTCGTCAAACCGCTCGACGCCCTCAGATAGGATTCTGGCGTCGCCCCTAAATCTTCGACACCCTGAAACCAATCGCGCAAAGGAAACAGGCCCCAAGAATGATCCTGGGGCCTGTTTCCTTTGCGGCGCCTCAATCGCCTTAGCCGGGATGCGACAGCTCCAAAAACCTCTTGAGAAGGTTGGGCCTGGGCTGCATCGGATTTTGCATCGCTTGCTTATCTTGCATCGATGGGGTTTTCTTGACGAAATCGGGATTCGTCCAGGGGCAGACATCGATGCGAATGCCGCGCACCGCGGCCAGCGCGTGAACGCGGGCGTAGGCCTTTTGTCTGGCGGCCAGTGGAAGCAGCCTCATCCGCGTGCCCAGAATTTCCAGGGAGGGTCCTTCGGTGTAGGCCTCCGCATACCCGCCGCGCCTGGCCGCCTCAAGCGGCCCAGCGAGCAGATTGCCGCGGCGATCTTCAGGCAGGGTCAAAAAGCCGACCTGCATCGACGCGGGAGAGAAAATGGCCATGTCGTTCAAGATCTTCGTGATCGTCTCGGGCCGATCGTGGATGCCCGGAATCATCGGTTCGAGCGCAACCTTGGGGGTGAACCCGTAGGTCGCCAGATTGCGGATCGAATCGAGCCGATTCGGGACCTTGGCAATTTCCGAGGGCGTCGGTGCAAAACCGAGCAAGGGGACGAGGAATTTGAGCTGCGAGCGAAAAGGCTTGAGCAACGCCGCTTCGGCGTCGTCAAGCTGAGACTCGGTGCGGACGCAAACCTGCATCCCCCAGCGCAAGGTGGCGCGGACCATGCGCAGAAAGGCCTCGCGGTGGCCAAGCTCTCCCACGAGCGGGTCGCCCGACCAGCCAAAGAGAATTCTGGGTTTCGTCGCCAGCCTCGAGCGCAGCCATTCCAGCCAGTCGTGCAAACGCGGAGGCCCCTGCGCCCAATCGATGGCGAGGATGGCCGGTCCATTGCCCGGTAAGGCAAGCGCCCGGAAATCGGGCGGGACGGAAGCCTTAATTGACTTGGGAGCCCACGTGATCTGCTCGGGGGCCTTGGGAATATCAAAAAGTGGCCCGAGAGAGGAAGGCACGGCGATCGCTTTGGACATGATGGCACCTCGCTAGTGAACCATTGTACACTGCTTAACCGAACCGTCAATCCAATCGACAAAATCCTCATGGGCAATTGGCATGCCACACTTTACGGCTCAAATGGGGAAGTTGTGCATCCATTCCCTCTCATTACGCGGAATATTCGCTAAAGTTGCTCCATCGACGCCAAAGATTCTCCAATTTTCCTGAATTTTTCGCGAGGTGGAACGTTTGCGGTCCGTGGAAGGGCACAAATTCTCATCGCTGAACAGCCCTTCCTCGCTCGTTTGCGATAATCGCGGAGAAGAATTCAGAAAATCGCGCAGCCGATTGATTTTCATCATGAGAACCCGCCCTGGGAACGGGCGGAGTAAGCAAATTCCCCCCGCGATTGCATTT
Source organism: Gemmataceae bacterium (assembly GCA_965226945.1). GTDB lineage: Bacteria > Planctomycetota > Planctomycetia > Gemmatales > Gemmataceae > SYLG01. Next base: position 8,414,675 of record OZ245717.1, read on the forward strand.
CCATTCCTGGAACTTCGAGCGTTTCTTGAAAATAAGCGAAAGGACACTTTGGGGGCCAAGGACGGCACCCAGCGAGTGGGCGCACCCTACTTGAAAACCCCATTTCTAGCCCTAGCGCCTCCCAAACTACCCATGCCTCCCGTTTTGGTAAATGCTTCCACGACTTTGTGCCGATGATGGACCTAGCCAATCCCCTGGCCTCTGGTGGGTCCTGCCGATGCCGGTTACAACCGATTCCCTGGAATCCTTCCTTCTCAAGCTCAGGACCCAGTCCTTTCCGCATGAGAGCTTTCTCGGGTTTCTTCATGTGATCGTGGGGGGCGGGCTTGTGTCCCCGGAGGGACACCGGCTGGTTTCCGGCATTAGTTGGCGCGATTTGGCACTGCTTTTGAAAAAGGTCCGCTGGGACCCGGCGATGGTCAGACAACTGGGGGTCGACCCCACCAAATTGGCTCCGCGCGACCGCGAGCGATTCTGGTATCAGGCCATTTGCCAGGCCGGCCTCGATTCTCCCGTGGCCAAAAAATCGGCTCAGAGGCTCAAAGGCTGGCTCGACCGCTTCGGTTACTCCGTTTCCGTTTAACGCTTTTTCGATGATTCAAGTCTGTTGGACCAAATGTGACTGGTCTCCTTTTTCCCACTCTTGATAGAATTCCTTTTTGGGCCAAGTAAGCAGGTCCAGGTAGGCAGGTCGGCCTCGACGCCACGCACCGCCATGGAAAAAAGCGGTGGCGCCGACCTGGATACTCGCTATGGATTGACCGCCATGGCGCGACTCGTTTGGTTTTGCCTCGCATCGGAAGGTTGACTCATGAAGGATTCCGCGTCCTCTGGAGCTTTGAACGCCCCGGCTCCCCACCCCGCACACCCCCACACGGTTGCGCCCCAACCTGCCGCCCTGTCTTTTGTCGTTCCGGTGTGGGCTCGGTACCTGATCGGAGCCTTCATCGTCGGCTTCGTTTCCTACATGATTTTCATCACGCTACGCCAGCGATCGATCGACGCCTCCTCGGACATCTGGTACCGTCTCGATTCGCTCAACAATGCCGAAGCCCTCAAGGAATTTGCCGCACGCTCCGATGTTGGGATCGCCGGACAAGTGGCCCAGTTCAAGCTCGCGCGCGAAGATCTGCGCAACGGCCTGCGCGACTTCGCAACCCGCAAATTTGCCGAAAGAAAGGCCGCCGAGAATCCGCTCAAGCCGGAAGCGACCAAGAGCGAACCGATCCTCGCCTCAATCGAATCGCTCACGCGCGCCGCGAAATCGTATGGAGAGCTTTCCCGCGCCGGCGGCCTGCCCAAGTTGCTTGAGATCGAAGCGAACCTGGGCGCCGCCAAGGCCAATGAGGCGCTTGGAACCTTCACCGAAGCCAAAGCCTTCTATGAGAAGGTCGTGACCCTCGCTCCCGATACCGATATGGCCGCCCAGGCCAAGGCCGGCATCGAACGGCTCACCAAAAACGCGGCCGAGATCAAGGCCATGCAAGAAAAACTCCTCAATGCCGCGCGCGGCACGCGCAGCTAGAGAAAAAGCGTTTCTCTTTTTCTCCAGTCCCCCTTCCATTTTTCGGCCAGGCAGGCTGCCTTGCGCGCATTGGGCATCCTTATGGACCCATCGTTAAGCGACGATGACGACCTCGAAGACCTGGGTCCAGACGAAGAACCTTCAGGCGACGGCGCTCCCGAAACGACACTCGTTGCCAAACTGCGAGGGGATCCTCCAAGGCTCGATCAGTTCCTGCACGGATTGATGACCGAGCAAAGCCGCTCGACCGTGCAAAAACTGATCGAATCGGGCGCAGTCACGCTCAACGGCAAGCCGGTCAAAAGCTCAAGCCGGGTGCATCACGACGATGTACTCGTGTACCGAAAACCGCCACCCGCGCACCCGGCGCCCATCGCCGAAGACATTCCGCTTGAGATCCTCTACCAGGACGAGTTTCTGGCGGTGGTCAACAAGCCCTACAACATGGTGGTCCACCCCGCCAAGGGTCACTGGTCGGGTACGCTCGTCAATGCCCTGCGGTTTCACTTCCCGCAGTTAAGCGGGATCAACGGCGATTACCGCGCGGGAATCGTGCACCGGCTCGATCGAGACACCTCGGGAGCGATTCTAATCGCGAAGGAAGAACGCACCCATCGCGACTTGTCGATGGCCTTCGAAAAGCGCAAGGTCTTCAAGGAATACCTGACGATCGTGCATGGGAACCTCGATCGCGACAGCGACTACATCGAAGCGCGCATCGGTCCCCATCCCCATGACCGGGTCAAGATGGCGACGAGCCTGGTCGAATCGTTTGGGCGCGACGCGTTGAGTTACTACGAGGTTGAGGAGCGCTACCAGAACTACACCCTGGTCCGCGTTCAGCCCCGTACCGGGCGCACCCACCAAATTCGCATCCACATGGGTCACATCGGCCACACCGTCCTGGCCGACAAGACTTACAGCGGCCGCGACAAGATCCTCATGGCGGATATCGCCGGATCGGCAGTAGCCGCCGGCAGCCAGGACGTACTGCTCGAAAGGCAGGCTTTACACGCCTACCGCTTGCGATTCACCCATCCGCGGCGCGAACAGGTGATCGCCATTGAAGCGCCCATTCCGAAGGACATGCTGCGCACGATGGAGGCCTTGCGCTTGCATCGCCCTTTCCGCCAGGGTCCCTTTGCTCCAGGACTGACCAAGGGGAACGGCCGCTAGCGTCTCCCATGTCCCCATGCTCAGGCTCAGGCTCTGCGGGAAAACCCGCAGCCAATGGAACTCATCGATTCCACTACCGAAAAATCCGCTCCGATATCGCATACTCGATTGCAACTCAGCGCAAAAAATCGCCTGCCGCTTGATGATTCATTCACTTATTCCTTGAGATCGAATTGAGCGGCCTGAACGATCTCCCCGGTTTTGTCGTTTTGCACCAGGGCAACGACCTTCAAACCCTGAAAATCAAGGGGACGCGAGGGATTGGAAAATGGCCGCCTGCGAGCAAATCCATCCAGATACTCGGTGAGTTCCTGGTGGAGGCTCGTCAGATCAAGTTCCATGGAATGGCTGGTCGGATTTCCGGCAAGGGGGCCCACCGATTGCGGAATGGCGCGGACGACTTGATGATGAAACCGTAGCTTGTTGCCGCCGACGTATTTGATTTTCTCCTCGACGACGACAAACCGCACGACGAGCTCCTCCTTCATATCGGCGCCTTGCACCTGCACCGCGGCCCTGATCTTGTTCGCCTTGCGCGTCGCCTTGCCGGTCAAGGCAATCGGCGTCTTCGTCTCCAAAATCGGGTTGATCACTTCGCGATATTTTCCGTACTTCGTTTCCGAGTCGGCCAGGAAACCCCCTCCGCCGGCCTTGGGCGAACCATTGAACAGAGTGGTCGGCGTCGCGCCGCGCACCTTTTCGGGATGGAGTTTCTTATAGTACTCCATTCTCGATTCGCTGGCGGCATTGGTGAGCGGGTCGGGACCGGGAACATGCAGATGATACTGAATTAAGATCAAATCCTTCGAAGTATAAGCATGCTCAAGCGCATCGAACGCGATATCCGCCGCAACACACGGCGGGCATTGAGCCCCGGTGAACAGCTCAAGCACCGCCACGCGGTTGGCCTCCTTGTCCTGGCGCCCCTTGTAGGCTTCCGGCTTGAAGGGCGGGATATTCTTGGCGTACTCGGCATCTTGCTTCTCATCGAGCTTGGCAATTCTTGACTTGATCGCCTCAATCTCCTGGGTTTCTCCCGCATTGATCAGAGCGGTTTTCCAAAGCCCAAGGACCTGTGCCTGATAATCGGCCGGATCTTTTTCTGTAATTTCCTTGGCGAGTTTTCCGGCGGCCGCCGCGCCGACTTTGGCAAGCGGTTTGTCGTTGGCCAAAAGTTCTGCAATTTGCTGCAAAGTCGAACGGCGAAAACGCGCGCCATAAGGCGCTGCTTGATTTTCCAGCGAGTCAGCCAGTTTTTGCGCTTCGGCGGCCGTCACCTTATAACGGGATCCGCCGCGAAGGACCGCCAAACTCGCGTCGTAGGCAGCCGGCTCGCCTTGATGCGCTTCGACGGCGGCTCGCCAAAGTTCCGGCAAATGGGAATCTGCCTCTTTCTTGGCCTCTTTCAACTTCTCCGCAAGTGCTTTCTTTTTTTCAGCATCTTTTTCATTTTGCGCCTGGAAACTCAAAAGCATCGCCTTGCTTTGAAGATCGGCCGCTTTGCTGTAGGCTTCGGCACTACGGCGAACATACACATCGCCCGCTTCGAGCTTGACTTTGTCGGTCGGCAAGAGCTTGGCCCGCAGCGGCCTCGGGTCGGCCCCAAAGCTTCCCAGCACCGATTTCCCATCCTTGGAAATCAGGCCCGTAAACAGCTTCTTGCTCGCCTTGCCTTGCTTCACCGCGAAAGAAATCGAGTGGCCATCGCTTTGGAATTCCGAGATTTCCGGTTTGGTTTGCATCCCTTTTGTCACGGGGCGCTGGTAGACTCCCGTGGCCTTGGGACCATCGCCCTGGTTTTCGAATTTCACGATCAGCACGGCCCCCTCTCCCGTCGGGGTCACGGTCGAGAGAACCCAGTGGCCGCTCAAATCGGGCGCGATTCCCCAGGCCGCCGGAAGGAATATCGAAAGGAGAACGATGAGGGAAAGTAACCTGCTGTACCTACTCTTCATGACGATTCGCCTCGCGGGAAAAACGATAATGATCCCATCTGGCACGAACCCGCCCTGCTGGCGGCCAGGCCTACTCGATTAATTTAGGCGTTCCGCTCGTCAAAGGAAGTTCGAGAGAGTTCGTAACAACAGGAAATGGGCGATCATTCCCAACTGAAGAAAAAGACACAAAAAGCCATTTCGCCCGCTCGAAGGCCCGAGCTCTCTTGGCCGCGCGAGAGTGCGAGCAAAAGAAAAAGATCGAAGTCCCGAGGCAGGCACCTCGGGACTTCGATCTTTCGATGAAAACTTCTCCAAAGCCGAAGCGGCTAATTTCCCGCGCCGGTCGCGGCCGGAGTGGCCGCAGGTGCGGGTTTCGCCCCTTCAAATTCTTGAATTTTGGCCGACTTACGCAAATGCAGACTCAGGTGCTCGCGCAGCTTCTCGGCGTAGTACTCCTTGACTTCGTCCTTGACGTCGTCGAGTTTCACTTCGCGGCCGGGCTTCTTTTCCAGGGTCAGGATCAAATGGCAACCGAACTTGGTAACGACCGGTTCACCGAGCTTGTACGGTTGCTGCGCGAACGCCGCCTTGGAGAAAGGCTCGACCATGGCGCCTTCGCGGCCGAAGAAGCCGACATCGCCGCCCTGCGCCTTCGAGGGGCAGGTGGAATGTTCGGTGGCAATCTTCGCGAACGCGTCATCAAGGAGCTTCACCCGCTCCTTTTCCGTTGCCAGGTTATCGGTGCCCGGTGGCAGCTTGGCCAAACCGGCGGCCACCTGCTTTTCAATGTCGGCCTTGTAGGCCATGAGCTGGGCCCTGGCTTCGTCGGGCTTGGCTCCTTCGGCAACTGGCAACAGGATGTGGCGTGCCCTCACGGTCGCGCCGTCGAACACATCCTTGTTGGCATCGAACATCTGCTGCATCACCTGGGGAGTGGCCTGCTTATCCAGGTACTTGTCCCAGCGGATGTCCGCGGTCAAATGTTGGCGAAGTTCCGCCGGCCCCAGCTTGAGCTCTTCGAGGATTTTGGAAAACTCTTTGCCCTCGGTCTTGGCTTCCGCGCTCATCGCCGTGAGGCGATCTTCGATTTCCTTGGCGGGTACTTCAATCTTGATCTGGGTCAGGTACTGATCGATGAGAATATTATCGACGAGGAACGAAAGGATTTCCGTCCTCATTTCCGCGCGCTTTTCTTCAGGAAAACGCTCAAGGGCCCGTTCCAGCGCCAGATAACTAATGGGCGCGCCATTCACCGTGGCGACAGGACGGCTCGGATCGCCTGCCGGCGCCACGGAGGCCGGCGCCGCCGGCGGTTGCGCCTGAAGCGCCATTTCACTTCCCACCACCGCGCATCCAGCCCAAAACGCCAACGCCTTGAATTTTCGCATGATCTCTTACTCCCCAACTCAATCCAGCGATAACCGTATTGGTTCTGGATGTTCTGCATCTACCAGATATCCGGCACGATTTTTGATGTCGAGAGGAGTTTTCGATTCCGGGAGGGCGCGCAAAGGCCCCAGGGCACAAAAGTTCTGGCTGCGGTGCCGCATCATTACAAAAAAGTGATCCATGCGAGTCAGGCCCATTGCCTGCGACACCTCGCAAACAACGGGCCTGAATAAAAAATCGAGGCGGCGATCGGTCGGCTCGGCTTGATCTCGCACTTAGGCTTGATCTCGCACTTAGGCTTTTTCTCGCCCTTAGGCTTTTTCTCGGGCCAGGCGAATCGCTTCCTTCATCGTCTTGACCGCTTCGCGCATGCCAATCAGGATCGAGCGGGCCACGATGCTGTGGCCTATGTTCAGTTCCTCGACCTGCGTTATCGCGGCGATCGGGAACACATTTTGGTAGTTCAACCCGTGGCCCATATGCACGTGAATCCCCAGCGAAGAAGCGAGCAGGGACGATTCCCTGAGCCGGGTCAACGCCTCGTGTGTTTCATTTGGGGTGCGTGCTTCGCTGTAAGTCGCCGTTTGAAATTCGACCGCCTGAACTCCCAGGCGGTGGGCGGCCTGAACCTGGCGAGGGTCGGGATCGATGAACAAGGAGACAACGATCCCCTTGTCCAGAAGTTTCTTGGCGCAGGCATCGACCGCGGCGAGGTGAGCCAGGACGTCGAGGCCGCCTTCCGTGGTCAGCTCTTCACGTTTCTCTGGGACGAGCGTTGCTTCATGAGGAGCGATGTCCAGGGCGAACTGGGTCATGGCGGGCGTGACGGCCATTTCCAGGTTCAATCGGCAAGGCAGCGTTTCCTTCAGGATGCGGACATCGCGATCCTGAATATGGCGCCGGTCCTCACGCAAATGCACGGTAATGCCGTCGGCGCCTCCGAGCACCGCTTCGACCGACGCGGCAACGGGATCGGGTTCCAGCGACCGTCTGGCCTGCCGAACCGTGGCGACATGATCGACATTCACTCCCAAGCGAATCATTTCTTGCGTTCATCCTGATACTGGAAAGGGAAAACAAAACCTCTCGGTGGCCCGGTCAGCGGCAGCTACCAGGAACCGATTTTGTGAAATGAGATCAACCGGCTCGAGCGCCGAAGCGTTCGCCCGCGGGGCGAGTCTGGGAAGAGTCTTTTTCCGGCTTGCGCGAAGGGGACCCGGCGTTCGGCGGCGCGGCCACGGCAAGCGCTCTTTTGGGCCGGTCCGCGAAATACAGGGCGAGCAGCCACCACCACATGCCCGCCATGAGAAGGATGACCGTCCGTTCCCAAAGAGCGCCCAAGATCCAAACGCTGGAAAAGGGGAGCCACCAGTCGGAAAAAAGGATCGCCATCGTCAGGGAACCGAAAACCATGTTGCGCACCCAGGGGACCAGGCAGAATTTCAACAGAGGGCTCAGGATGGCAATGGCCCAGCGCGCGATGTCGGCCGCCCAGATGAGCACGGCTCGAAAGCCAGTGGGATGTGCAAGTTCGACGGCCGGATCGTGTGCGGGTGGCTTGAGCGAAAAGAGCGCGGCTTCGGGAAGGGTCAAGATTCCGGGCCGGGATATCTCTTCGCGCAGTTGGCGGATTTCTTTTTCCACATGCTCCAAGCGGTCCTCGATATCGTCGTATCGGGGATCGAAGATCATCGAGGACGAATCCGCCTTGGTCGCCACGAGTTCCCTCGCTCTTACGGCGCCTCGCCATTTCGGGCCGCTCTCAGCTTCACCGGGCCGCTTTGCGTTCCGCGCAAGCCCACCGTAGACAGAAAAAGGCCATCCCGTGGATGCGGGTGGCCTTTTTATTATCGACATCGAACAGGTCTCAAGCCAAGGTCCGGTTGAAAAAACCGGACCAATCTCAACCGATCTTAGACCTTGATCGCTTCCTGGAAGCCTTTGAGCGCCTTGGCTTTGATGACATTCTTGGCGGGCTTGGCCTTGAAAACAACTTCTTCCTTGGTGAAGGGGTTGATTCCCTTGCGAGCCTTGGTGGCGGGCTTCTTGACCAGCGTCAGCTTCAGGAGACCAGGAAGAATGAAAACACCGGGGCCCTTCTTGCCCAGTTGTTCCTTGGCCAGTGCGGAAAGCGCGTCGAGGAATACGCCCACTTCCTTACCGCTCTTGCCGGTTTCATCGGCGATGGTCTTGATAACCATGGACTTCGTGACTGGTTTTTTCTTTTCTGACATCGTTCACCTCTAATAAGGACAAGGGGAGACCAGACGGTTTGTCCCTTGGAAACTGCGGGGAATCAAGACCCTGCTAGAAGATGACCCTAGATGTTCGGAGAAGGACTGTCAATTCTCGAAGTGGGGAAAATCCCGGGAATTTCCCTGTTTTTTCAAAGGGAGGATACCTAAAGCCCTTATTTTACCGGGGGATCAGGACGGGAATGCCCGAAAATCCCGGGAAAATCGTGGGGCTGGTTCCTAGGTTACAATTCAGCTGGCAAGGGCCGCGCCCTCAAATTCACCATAAAGGATCTTTTATGGCTACTTTTCCGTCCGCCGCGTTTCCCACGGTGATCGCCACCTGGCCATTTGGCAAAACCGCGGTCGTGACGGCGCTCAAGGCGCTGCAAGCGGGCAAAAGCCTGGTCGAGGCGGCCGTCGACGGCGCGCAGGCGGTCGAAGACGATCCGGAAGTTCATTCGGTGGGCTATGGCGGTTTGGCCGATGCGCTTGGCATCGTCACGCTCGATGCCTGCGTCATGGACGGCAAGACGCTTGATTGCGGCGCCGTCGCGGGGCTTGAGGATATTCGCAACCCGGCGCGAGTCGCGCTCAAGCTGATGCAGTCGACCCCGCACGTCTTTCTCGTGGGAGATGGCGCGCGAGACTTCGCACTGAAGCAGGGGTTCAAGGCCGAGTGCCTGACCACGCGGGCGAGTTTTCAAGAATGGGATCAAACGCGGCCCAAGCCCAAACCGGTCGGACCGGACCAACACGATACGGTTACCGTGCTCATTGCCGGCACCGGCGGCGATCTGGCCGGGTGCTGTTCGACTTCCGGTTTATCGCACAAGCTCCACGGGCGCGTGGGCGATTCGCCCATCATTGGCGCGGGCCTCTATGTCGACAACGAGGGCGGGGCGGCCGGCGCCACGGGCCTTGGCGAGGAAATCATCCGCATTTGCGGCGGATTTCGCATTGTCGAGGCGATGAAGCGGGGATTATCGCCGCAGCAAGCTTGCGAGGAAGCCGTCAAGACGCTGCACAAAGTGGCGGGGCGAAGAGGAAAACATGCTCCCGGCGCCGCCTTCATCGCGCTTGATCCGAAGGGAAGAACCGGCGCGGCCGCGACACCGGGAACCGAGTTCGACTACGCGGTCGGCTCCGGCGCAAAAGTGGAGATCAAGCGGGCCGCGCAAATCCAACCGTGATCGATGGTGTGTCGGTCGCACCGGACATCACAGCTAGTGACCTCTTTTTTTCGGGCGCCGAGCGAACGATCGACCTTGGGTGCTTGAGGCCTCTATTAAATGACACAGGCCGGTTTGACCCGGCCCGTGGCACCATCCTTCAAGTCGAACCGGCCTCAGGGGCGGGAGATTTAGAAGAGGAATTGACACTCGATGCTTGGACCCCAGAAGAAACTGGATCCAGTGTGGCTGGTGATGTTCGGGCTCGACAGATTCTGGCTGTAGATGCGGCCCGGTTCCATGATGCCGTTGAGCCAAAGCAGATCGACACCCATCTTGAGGCGAAAGCGGTCCAGCAAGAGAAGATTGGCGTACGCGTTGATTTCATACACCTGGGAGAAGTAGTTATTTGCCTGCGAACCCGACTGCAGGTTGAGCCCCTGGCCATCGTTCACACTCAAATAGCTTTGAGTCAAGTTGGGGCCAATGGCCGCCTTGTAACTCGATCCCAGCGAGATCCCGTGCCAGGGTCGCAAATTGTGCTCGAAACCGATCTGAGGCAAAAGCATCCGGTTGAACGAGCGGGTCTGGTAGTTGAGCGATCCCGTCGGGGCCGAGGAAATGACCGTGCCCGTTTCCTGCAAGTCGGTGTAGCGGAAACCGACGATCGCTTCGCAGCCGAAGATGGCAAGGTTCGTGGTGCGGTAGTTGGCTTCGATATTGCCCAGGGCCGTTTTCAGACTGGGCTGAACCGAAGTCGCCGAAGTGAGAATGCTGTTGTAGTTGGCCAGTTCCGGGGGCAAAGGAAGGAACGGCAACGACATGCCGCCCGCCGGGGCGATGGTCGTGCTTGATGTGCTGTTGGGGATATAAAAGCCAGTCAGTTCAAAGGCATGGTTTTCGTAAAGGATCCCCAAGGTGCCCTTGGGCCCCCAGGCCATGTTGGGATTGATGTTGTCCCACTGCACCGCCGTTCCGGGGACTCCAGGGGCCGCCGGAATCGGGTTGAAGTAGCCCAGGGGCGGACCCACGGGGCGATTACGCTGCAAGGCCTGACCACCAATGTGCAGGTACACCGCGCATTCGGGGATGTGCTCATCGCAGGTGAACGCGGACGGACTGCCGGCCGGCAGGTTCACATAGTCGGGCAGTTCGACTGGCCCGCCGCCGCCGTATTGCGGCATTGGCCCCGAGGGCATGCCCGCACCCGAAGGAACCCCAACGGGCTCAGGCATAGCGGGTCCGCCGCCTGCGCCGCCAGGGAATTGAGCCTGCGCTACAAACGCGCTCAATGCCCAAAAGGCAAGCCCACCCATTGCCTTAGCCCATCTGGTCATACATCACCCCTCGCCCCGAATTGGGTAACCGAGGCCTCGAATTACGCAACCGCGCCAGTAGTTGTGTCCGGTGCGATCGGCGTAAAAAATTTATCCCTCAAAAAACGAATCGGCTGATTGATCGTTTCACTTGAACTTTTCGGTAGGATCGGCATGTTGCTCAGGACCCAATCCTCGCCAGACAACCCAGATTCACAGCAAACGGCTCCATCCGACCGGTTCGATTGATTTCCGGCCGATCCCTCGGGTAAACCAGGGTTGGGAGAATCACGAAAATGTCCAGGTTGTCCGCCTTCATCAGCATGGGAATCACCGCGGTTGTCGCCGTGCTCGCGATTTCGGGAGGCTGGATCGCCCTCAATCAGATTCCGCGCTTTTATCGCGACCTGATTGACACCAAACCAGCTGAACAGGACAAGTACGCGCAGGAATTTCTTGAAGAGTTCACCGAACTGATCAATGCCATCGGCAGCGGCGACAAGGAATGGTTCGCCCGGTTCAATCAACATCAGATCAATGCCTACCTCGCCGAGGGGAAGGCCCATCTCGGCAACGAGAATCAGGAGTGGAACGAAAAGCTAAAGCATTTAAGAGTCGCCTTCCAGGGGGACCGGATCCTCCTTGGTTTCAGGCACCGGATCGGCCCGGTCAATTCGGTCATCCACATGGAGGCGCAGCTCTGGCTGGCCAAGGCCGAGCCGAACACCCTCGCCATCAAGCTCTGTGCCGCTTACGCGGGGGCCGTGCCCTTCAATCCGCAGTCGGTCCTTGAACGAATTTCCGAAACGGCTCTGCAAAATGGCATCGAAGTCGCCTGGTATCGCCACGAAGGCGCCCCCGTGGCAATCATTCGCTTCCAGGCCGACCGGCCTCGCCCCACCTTCCTCTTGAGAAGCCTGGTCATCGACAAGGGAATGCTCGTCATCCGCGGCAATTCCGTCGACGACGACACCTTCCTCAGCGCCGATCCGGCCGGGTCGAACACAAGCCGATAGGATTTCGCCACAGGCGTCACGCCAATCGCCGAAGTCGAACACAAGCCGATAGGATTTCGCCACAGGCGTCTCGCCAATCGCCGAAGTCAAACACAAGCCGCTAGGATTTCGCCACAGGCGTCACGCCAATCGCCGAAATTGCCAGTCTTGGACGGTTCCTCCAACGTCTTCGCCTACTTTCGAAACGGTTCGCAATTCCCACGCAACCGCCTTGCCGCCGTAGTGTGCCTGCAGGCGCAGGCCGGATCCACCGTCAAGCCAATCAAGGCAGCCATGCAAGATGCGCCGGACCGTGCCGCGATCTTGGGAAACGGGCCCTTCAAAATCCAAATAAGCGGTTCTGTGATCGGAAATCCGCTCGGCCGCGATCCAAACGGAGGGGTCCGGCCAGCGTTTCAGCCTCCATGTCCATAAAACTTCCTCTCGACCCAACATCAGGTCGAGGTGCAGTTCAGGCAGATCATGGATAAGAAGCGCAAACCGGGAAGTCATGGAAAAGCCAGCCCTTCCGCTGGATATCGGTATTTCGCCACCTGCGCGCGCGGAGTCGAGCCGTTGCTCGCCGGCGAGTTGGCCCGTCTCAACGTTCCCGGCATCGAACTGGGACTTGGCGGCGTTCACTTCTCAGGCGGTTTGGATCAATTGTACCGCGCCAATTTGGGCGCCAGAACCGCCATCCGCATCTTGTTGCCGCTACTGGAAACGGAAATCGCCACCCAGGACGATCTCTACGAAGCGGTCTACGCGTTTACCTGGGAAGATCACATGACTCCAGACCACACCCTGGCTCTGGATTGCAACTTGCGCGATTCCGTCTTCACCCATTCGCAATATGCCCTTTTGCGCGTCAAGGACGCGATTTGCGACCGATTCCGCGACCGTACCGGCAAACGCCCGTCGATCGACCGGGAATGGCCGATGATCGGTCTCAATCTCCATATGAACCGCAACCGGGTCGTCTTGAGCCTCGATACCTCGTGGGAATCGCTGCACAAACGGGGCTATCGACCCATTCAGCCCCGGGCTCCTCTGAACGAAGCCCTGGCAGCCGCGCTGCTATTGCGATCGGGATATCTGGGACAATGCCCTCTCGTCGACCCGATGTGCGGCGGCGGGACCTTGCCAATCGAGGCAAGCTGGATCGCGACCGATCGGGCCCCGGGCCTGACGCGCAAGTGGTTTGCTTTCCAGGGGTGGATCCACCACAATGTTGGCCTGTTTGCCGATGTGCGCAACGAACTGCGGGCCTTGACCAAACCGAACCTGGCCCACCTCATCCAGGGCTCCGACGAGCGCCAGGACGCGCTGGGGATCGCCGCCGAAGCGGCGGGGCTGGCCGGGGTCGGGCATCTTCTGAAATGGACGCAGAAGTCGCTACGCAACCTCGAACCGCCCGAAGGCCCGCCCGGCTGGGTCTTTTGCAATCCGCCCTACGGAGTTCGCATCGGCGCGGCACGGGATTTGATCGAGACCTACCGGCACCTGGGCGAAATGGTGGGCTCGCGCTGGAAGGGATGGTCGTTGGGCCTGTTCACCGCCACGCCGGAACTGGCCCGTGAAACGGGGCTCGATTATCGCCAGCGCTGGGTCTTCCCCAACGGCGCGCTCAAATGCCATCTGTATCTTTGGGGGCCTCTGGCCATCAAGGATCCACCGACTGCCTATTTCCCTGAGAACCAGGCGCAGGATTCTCCCGAGCGGCAAGAATCCCAAACCAAGCACGACGCCAAATCCAAACACGACGAAGGAAATCGCCGCAAGCCAAACAAGCCCTCGCCGCCACCTCCGGATCCCGAGGGGAATGAGACTTAGGCGCAAAAAGACCAGGCTGAGATCGACTCGCCTTGAAGGAGGGATTTCGAAGAAAAATCAGGCCCTGTCAGAGCTTGGGGAAAAGCCCAGATCAAGCCCCGGGCGAGAACCGCTTCGGTGCATGCCGGTATCGCCTTCGCTTGCGGGCATCGGCTTGCCCTTGATGCTGGGAAGCGGCTTGAACGCCTTGAAGATCAGGCAGCGGCCGATCAACCTCTGCAAGAGCGACACAGGCAGCCACCGGATCAGCCAGTGAATTTCGGAACGCTTCAGACAGCGTTGATGCCAGCGCATTTCGACCATGCCTTCGAACACGCGAGCCGTGGCCGCCCGCGTGAGCATCGGTCCCGACCAGCCGATGGACGATTCTCCCAGCCAGCTTTTTTGGTTGGCAAATGATGGCCCCATCAGAATGACCTTACCGCCTGGCCTGAGCACCCTCATGATTTCCCGCGCGGTCGCGGCAACCTGATCGCCATCTTCATTGAGGGCATTCCAGCAGACGACATCGACCGCCGAGGATTCCAAAGGCAGGGTTCCGGGCGCATGAACGAGCACTCGGGCCTTGCCTCCAAGGAGCGAGAAATGGCGCTGAACCACGCGCATCCACGGCTCGGAAGGTACAAAAACGGTCAATTCCGCGCGGTGAAGCGAAAATTGCACCCAGTCGGAACCCAGCGTTGGCCCCAGGCAAACGACCTGTTCGCCTTCGTGTTTGTGGAATTCCATAAGCTTGGGCAGCCAGGTGGCGCTGCGCTCAAAGCGAATGCGGCTCGCCTGATCGAACCAGTCTCCCGAAAAAGGCTCCGGGGAAACGGCCCTGGCCTTGCTCAAAAAGGCTTCGTTTTGAAAAAGGACCGCCGGGTGAACCAGGCGGCCGCCGAAGGTCAAGCCGCCCAGCCAGCGGTTGGGGACCTCGCGCGGTGGGTCGTTCGGTGGAAAGTCATTGCGATTAAGCGCGGGTGCCAAAACCAGATCCTCCTGATCCAGGTTCGCCGAGATATCCTTGCCCTGCTTCGCGGGTCAAGACCATCTGCAGGGAAAAACGACATGCGTTACCGGATAAAAAAAGCAGCTGAGATTGGACTGATCAATCGTTACCAAATCGTCATCTTCAAACGGCGCCAAGGCCGCCACTCGCCACGCCAGCCTTGACCATCCGGCCCTCAATTCGGACGATAGTAGGGAAACCCGCCGCACGACGCTTACCCCAACCCCTTACTTACCTGAACACCCCAGTCACCGCCGCTTTCGGAGAATGAAGCATGGAAAAAACATTCAAAGGAACCACTCGAAGGAACTTCCTCGGCACGACGAGTGCCATGGCGGCCCTTAGCACCTTGCCAGGCGGCGTTTTCGCTCAGGGCTCTGAGGTGATCAAGGTGGGCTTGATCGGCTGCGGCGGCCGCGGCACGGGCGCGGCGAACAATGCCTTGCGTGCCGACCCTCATGTCCGCCTGACCGCCATCGGCGACATGTTTCCAGAAAAAATCCAGGGAAGCCTGAACCAGCTCAAGACGGAAGCCGAAGTCGCCTCGCGCATCGAGGCCACCCCAGAAACCTGTTTCACCGGGTTCGATGCCTTCAAAAAGGTGATCGATTCCGGCGTCGATGTCGTGCTTTTGACCACGCCTCCCCATTTCCGGGCCGAGCACCTGCGCTACGCCGTGGAAAAAGGCAAACATGTCTTCGCCGAAAAGCCGGTCGCGGTCGATCCCGTCGGCGTGCGCAAGGTGCTCGCCGCCTGCGAGGATGCGAAAAAGAAGAACCTCGCGGTCGTCTCGGGCCTTTGCTGGCGCTATCACCGCGGCAAGCAAGACACCATGGCGCGCATCCACGAAGGCAAGGTGGGCGATATCGTCGCCATGCACACCAATTACGTGGTGGGGGGTCTGTGGAATCGCCCGCGCCAGCCCGGTTGGTCGGACTTTGAAGCGCAGATGCGCAACTGGATGTATTACACCTGGCTGTCGGGCGACCATATCGTCGAACAGCACATCCACAGCCTTGATAAGTGCATGTGGGCGATGAAGGATGAGCCTCCGGTCACCGCTTTCGGGCTCGGCGGCCGCCAGGTGCGCACAAGCAAAGATTATGGCCACATCTTCGACCACCATGCGGTCGTCTACGAATGGAAAAACGGGGCGAAGTGTTTTAGCTACTGCCGCCAGATCGACGGCTGCTTCAACGAAGTCAACGACTTCTTCATGGGCACCGAAGGTAAGTGCGACGTGATGAAGCACACGATCACCGGGAAACATGCCTGGAAGCACAAGGCTGACCGCGACCGGCCCGACGACATGTACCAAAACGAGCACGATGCGCTGTTTGCCAGCATCCGGGCCGGCAAGCCGATCAACGACGGTAAGTGGATGTGCCAAAGCACCCTCATGGCGATCATGGGGCGCACCGCCACCTACACCGGCAAGCAAATCAACTGGGAGCAGATGGTGAACTCCAAGGAAGACCTGACCCCCGAACCGGTCAAGCGCACCGGAGTTTACGCCTTCGGTCCCTTGCCCGAACCCCCCGTGGCGATGCCGGGCAAAACGCCCTTCATCTAGCCGCCATGAAGCACAGGGGCCGCGAAGGCCATAAGATGAGCGGTCAAGCCGGGCGATTCCCCGGCTTGGCCTTTTTCTGGTTATTTCTCTAGTCAACTCAAGGGTTGAGGCGACATCTTGCGCGTCCGCGGCATACCGGTGGAAGACACCTTCGCCGAAGCCTTTCCCATGAGGGCCGCCCGGATCATCATCACCGCGCAGCGTCCTTTGCTCCTGGATGCGGCCATCGCCGCGATGACCGGCTATGCCACCTCGGTGATCGGTTGCGATGCGGAAGTCGCTTTTGAAAAAAGCCTCAAACCCGAAGAAACCCCCGACGGCCGGCCCGGAGCGGCGGTGCTCGCCTTTGCCTTCGATCGCAAGAGCCTGGAAAAAGCGGTGCTCAACCGCGTCGGCCAGACGGTGATGACCTGCGCCACCACCGCCTGTTTCAACGGTCTGCCCGTCGACAAAAAGTCCGAAATCAAGATCGGCGGCGGCCTGCGCTACTATGGCGACGGGCAGCAGATCGCCAAAAAATTTGGTGCCGCGCGTTACTGGCGCGTGCCGGTCATGGATGGTGAGTTTCTTTGCGAGGACCGCTTCGGCGTCGTCACCGGCGTCGCCGGGGGAAACATCCTCATGGCGGGAGCCGATTCGGACCTGGTGCTCGACGCTGCCTTGGCGGCCGCGCAGGCGGCGAAGTCCGTACCCGAAGTGATCCTTCCCTTTCCCGCGGGCGTGGTGCGTAGCGGCAGTCAGGTCGGCTCCAAGTACCCGAAACTCAGGGCGAGCACCAATGTCGCCTGGTGCCCCACCCTCTCGCACTTGCCACAAAGCCGCATGCTTCAAGGCGAACGCTGCGTCTACGAACTGGTCATGGACGGCCTGACGCTTGCAAGCGTCAAGGAGTCGATGAAAAGGGCCATCGAAGCCGCTTCGCAATTTCCCCTGACTCGCATCACGGCCGGAAATTACGGGGGAAAACTCGGGCCTCACCATATCCACCTGCGCGAACTGCTGAGCGTTGAGGCGCGCCGGGAATGTTGAAAATCTCCCTTGAGTACAAGGACACGGTGCCGCTTGAGTGCGAGCGGTTGCGGCCGGACACGCTGGCCACATTAACCCCTTTCGATATCCAAAATATCCCTTGTTGGAGAGGCAACAAGATCGTCGCCCTGGGGGATCTTGCGCGCATCGAGGGAGACTCCTCCGATGGGCACCTTCTTCTGGAAGGAGACTGGAGCCGCGTCAAAAGGATCGGCCAGGCCATGGAATCGGGCCGGCTCGAAATCGATGGGCCGGCGGGCATGCATGCCGGTTCCGGGATGAAGGGGGGCCACCTTCTGATCCGTGGCGACGCCGGCGACTGGACCGCCGCGGAGATGAAGGGGGGCTTCCTGGAAATCGAGGGCAATGCAGGGCATGGCCTAGGCGCCGGTTACGCGGGCGCCCGTTCCGGGATGCGCGGCGGCCAGATTTTGATCCGCGGCAACGCGGGCAACGAACTGGGAAGTTTGATGCGCCGCGGCCTGATCGTGGTCACCGGCTCCGCGGGCGATTTCGCCGGCCTGGGCATGATTGCCGGTAGCCTGGTGCTTTTGGGCGGTTGCGGCATTCGTCCCGGCGCGGCCATGAAACGAGGCTCGATCGTGTGCGGCCAAGCCCCGGCATCGATCCTCCCTTCGTTTAGCGAACCGGTTCAAGATCGGCCGCTCTGGCTTGAATTGCTGCGCAAGGATCTTGCATTGCTCGGCTTGCAGGCCCCATTCGCACATCTTCCCGTAACGCGTCATTGGAACATTTCCCGGGGAGACCGTGTCGCGCTCGGCCTGGGTGAACTCCTTTGGCCTGTTCGGCCTCTTTGATTCTCTGGTATCTAGGGGTTGGCATCGCATTTCTGACGGATCCGGTGAGTGCTTATGGATTGGTTTCTCCCCCCTCGTCTGGAAAAAGTCCATAGCGTGGGAGCGGGTAAAACTCTGGTAGTCATCGGTGCGGGTCCGGCCGGAATCGAAACGGCTCTTTACGGCCGCGCTCTGGGGTTCAAGGTCCGCCTCCTGGAAAAAGGACGGCCGTGCGAAAACGTTTTGCGCTGGGGCCATGCCACCTGCTTCACCCCCTGGAGCGCCAACACCAGCCGGCTTGGGTTGGAAATCCTCCACCGATTGCGCCTGCCTCACGCCAAAAGAGATCCGGAAACTCTGCTTACGGGGCGCAAGCTGTTTGCCGAATATTTCGAGCCGGTGGTCAACTGCCCGCTCTTAAAGGGCTGCGTTGAGGCGGGTGTTTCGGTATTGCGCGTGGGTTTACGGATGGAAAGACCCAAGAGCGAGCCGAACGGTTTCGTCTTTCTCATCCGTCAACAAGACGGCAAGGAATCGATGGAGGAGGCCGACTTTTTGGTCGATTGTTCCGGCACTTATGGCAATCCCCGCTGGCTGGGCCGCGGAGGGTTGCCCGCACCCGGTGAGGCGGCGGCCCGCGCCAAAATGGTCTTTGGACTGGAAGACATCCTGGGCGAGTCACAAAAGTTCTTCGCAGGCAAATCGGTGATGGTGATCGGCCATGGCCTGATGGCCGCCGCATCCGTCACGCGCCTGGCCAAGCTCGCCAAGCAGTTTCCGGCGACCTGGGTGATCTGGCTTGCGGGCACCGATTCAGCGATGCCCATGCGCCGCATCGCCAACGATCCCTATCGCGAGCGCGACCTTTTGGCCGCCGAGGCGAACTCTCTGGCAACCCGTGGCGAAAAGCATGTCGAATTCTCGGCGGGCATGCATGTCGACCAGGTGGAATGGATCAGCGAAGAAGCCGGTTTTCGTCTGCGCTGCCATGGCCCCGACGGCCCCAAGGTTTTTGAAGCGGAGCGGTTGATTTGTCACAAGGGATTCATGCCCGAAACCACCCTGCTTCGGGAACTGGGCGTGCCGCTCGATCCGGTTGACGAGGATTTCTCGCGGATCAAGCCGCATCCCCCCAGACTTGGTGGTTTTGATCTGATCGGCGCCAAGCGCCATGGGCGTCTTGGCAATTACACCATGAATCAGGCCTTTCCCACGATTCGGGCCTATTTTGCCCGCATTAGCAAACAACCGAACCTCGACCTCGGCAAGTTGCTGGGAGACACCGTTGGCGGATAAAAACCTCGCGGTCCCTTCCAGAAGTCAGGGTGCGCAGGCTTCTCCAGCCGCCCCAATGGCCCTTGTCACGGGAGGCTCCGGATTTTTGGGCAGCCACCTGGTGCGCGAGCTCGTTTCCCGGGGCCGCCAGGTACGCATTTTCGACCTGGTCGAACCCGCGGCCGATCTCCTCGCTTCGGGCCTCGTCAACTTCGTGCATGGCAATATCACCGAGTCGCAACAAGTCGAGCAGGCCGTCGCCGGCTGCGATGAGGTCTATCACCTCGCCGCCAATCCACGGCTCTGGACGCTTCGGCGCGGCGATTTCCTCAAGGTGAACTACCTCGGGGCGAAAACCGTGCTCGACACGGCCGTGAAGCTCAAGACCAAGAAAATCCTGCACTGTAGCACCGAGAGCATCCTGACCAGGGCTCGGCAAGCGACCCCGATCCGCTGCGACCAGCTGGTAATGATGAGCGATGTGATCGGTCCTTACTGCCGTTCCAAGTTTTTGGCCGAAAAACATGCCTTTTTCCTGGCCAACCAGGGGCACCCGGTCTTCATCGTCAACCCGACATTGCCCTGCGGCCCAGGGGATCGTCATCTCAGTCCCCCCAGCCGCCTGATCGTCGATTTCTGCAAGGGAATTCGCAAGGAATACCTCGACGCGACGCTTAACTTCATGGATGTGCGCGACATGGCCAGGGGAATGGTCCAGGTCATGGAAATCGGGCGGCCTGCCAGACGCTACATCCTGGGTGCGCACAACACCCGGATTCTGGAGCTTTTTGCCGAACTTTCCCGGCAAACCGGGGTGCCGATGCCCCGCTGGAAGGTCCCGTACCCCCTCGCCTTGGCCGTTGCCTGCCTCGGCGAAATCGGGGCCGACCTCATCACCAAAAAGGAACCTCCCGCCACCATTACCGGCGTACGGCTGACACAAAGAACCATGCATTTCGACACGACCGATGCACTGGCCGAATTGCAAATCGACCCGACCCCGCTGGCGCGCACCCTCCGTGACGCGATTCGCTGGTGGCAAGAAAATGAGATCCTCTGACCGCAAAGTTTACCCAACTTTTCGGCCTTCACATCGAAATGGGGAAAGAAGACCGGTTGTGCCGATTACGACTTGCGACAAAGGCGAACGTTTCGCAACATGACAACACCACCTGGGCGAGATAGGTCCTGCATTGCAGGCAAGCCCACTACAGAAGAACCAGGTGGGAGGCGCAAAGGAAGGGAATCCGTGCCGGCCAATTCTCTCGTATCGACTCCTAGATCCGCTAGGCCCTTCGCCGAGCGCTCTCTTCCTTTGCCAAAGACGAGCGCTGCCGACTTGCGTGACCGGGCGGAATTGAGTGCGCGTTTCCTCGCCTCGCTGCAGCAGGCCGACGGCCACTGGGTCGCCGAACTCGAAGGCGATTGCATCCTCGAGTCGGAACTGATTTTGCTCATGGCCTTCCTGGGCCGCGAAAACGAACCCGATTGCCACGCTGCGGCCCGCTATCTACTCGATCATCAGAACGCCGAAGGCGGCTGGTCGCTGTATCCGGGCGGTCCCAGCGAAATCTCCGGCACCGTCAAGGCTTATTTTGCTCTCAAGTTGACCGGTTACTCCCCCAGCGACCCGCGCCTCGTCCGCGCCAAGGAAACCGCGCTGAGACTGGGCGGCATTCTGGCTTGCAACAGTTTCACCAAGTTCTACCTGGCACTTCTTGGGCAACTTGATTACCGCAGTGTCCCAAGCGTTCCCCCCGAACTGCTTCTTTTGCCCCAATGGTTCTATGTCAACCTCAGCGCCATGTCGTCCTGGACGCGCACGATCGTCGTTCCCCTGTCGATCATGTCGGCGTTGAAGCCGGTGCGCCGCCTCGATGAAAGCCTCGGTATTTCCGAACTATTTTTGCCGACCGATCCCGCGGTTCCGCCGCCGTGCTCCTCGGACAAAAAACTCGTTTCCTGGCGTAATTTCTTTCTGCTGGTCGATCGGGTGTTCAAGGCGGTCGAACCCTGGCTTGGCGGGGTGCGCGAAGAGGCGCTTCTGCGGGCCGATCTTTGGATGCGCGAGCGATTTGAAGAGAGCGACGGCCTGGGTGCGATCTTCCCGCCGATGATTTACACCGTGGTCGCCTTGAAGGCCCAGGGCGTGGCGGACGACGCCCCAGAAATGCTCTGGGCGCTTGCGCAGATCGAAGACCTCAAAATCCGCCGTAGCGACCGCCTGCGTCTGCAACCTTGCCTTTCGCCGGTCTGGGATACGGCCCTGGCCGTCAATGCGTTGGCCTATTGCGGCTACACGGTCAAGGAACCGAGAATCGCCGAGGCGGCACGCTGGCTCCTGGCCAAGGAAGTCCGGCGCAAGGGAGACTGGGCCGACAACATCGAAGGAATTGAAGCAGGCGGCTGGTTCTTCGAATACAACAACGCCTTTTATCCCGACACCGACGACACCGCCATGGTGCTGATGGCGCTGGCCCGCACCGGCGCCCACAAATGGCCCGAAGGCAAACAGGCCTGCGAGCGGGCCATCCACTGGCTCTTTGCGATGCAGAACGGAGACGGCGGCTGGGCGGCCTTCGACAAGGACATCAACCGCGAAATCCTGACCAAGGTTCCGTTCGCCGATCACAACGCGATGCTCGACCCAAGCTGCGCCGACATCACGGCTCGTATCCTCGAAGCCCTGGCGGAATTTGGCTACACGACCTCGCACCCAGCCGTGCAAAAAGCGCTCGAATTCATCGCCAAGAACCAGTACCCCGACGGCTCCTGGTACGGCCGCTGGGGGGTCAACCATTTGTACGGCACCTGGCAAGTACTTGCCGGCCTCGAAAAAATCGGCGTTCCTCACGACGATCCGATGATGCTCTCCGGAGCCCGTTGGCTCGTGGAACGGCAAAAGCCAGATGGATCCTGGGGCGAATCGTGCCAGAGCTACGATCAACCCGAAACGGTCGGCCAGGGAGAATCGAGCCCCTCGCAAACTGCCTGGGCAGTCCTCGGCCTTCAATCGGCCGGCGGCGTGCGACCCGCCGAAAAGGCAGCTATTGAGAAGGGAATCCGCTGGTTGGAAAACCTGCAAGGGACGGATGGCGACTGGTACGAACCCCAGTTCACGGGGACCGGTTTTCCTCGCGTCTTTTACTTACGCTATCACAATTACCGGCTTTATTTCCCCATCATGGCGTTGGCCCGTCAGGCCCGCGCGGAAGGCTCGCCAACGCGGCCTCTGCCGCCGGTGACCGGATATGTGACCCCCTGATTGCCTGACTCAGACACGAGTGACTCAGGCCGCAAGTTTTTGGAAGTTTGGACACCGCTAACTTTTTCTGGCAAGGATTGATCTATGCGTTTTCCCCTTTCACTCACGACCAGCATGGTCGGTTACATGGCCGGAAAGTACATCAGGCGGGAGAAGAAATTCCCGCTGGTGCTCATGCTTGAACCGCTGCACGCCTGCAACCTGACCTGCACCGGCTGCGGGCGCATCCGCGAATACAGCAAGACGATCAAGGAAAAATTGACGGTTGAGGAATGCTTGCAAAGTGTCGACGAAGCGGGCGCGCCGATCGTTTCGATTTGCGGCGGCGAACCCCTCATCTACCCCGAAATCGGCAAGCTGGTCAAAGGGATCCTTCATCGCAAAAAGCACATTTACCTGTGCACCAACGGTGTCTTCCTCAAGAAGAAGCTGCCGGAATTCACCCCGACCTCGCGGTTTTTCTTCAACATCCACCTCGATGGGATGGAAGAGAATCACGACAAGGCGGTGGAAAAGGAAGGCGTGTTCAAGGCGGCGATCGAAGGCATCCAGGCAGCCAAGGCGGCCGGATTCCTCGTCTGCACCAACACGACCATCTACAAGGAAACCGACATCGCCGAGATCGATGCCCTGTTCAATTACCTGACGAAGCTCGGCGTCGACGGCTTCATGGTCAGCCCGGCTTACGGCTATTCGGCGGTGCAGGAGACAAATCCCGAAGGCGCCGAAGAGCTCTTCATGAGCCGGGCGGACATCCGCGCCAAGTTCGCCCAGGCGCAAAAGCTCTTCAACAAATACCGGATGATGAGCTCGCCGATTTACCTCGACTTCCTCGCGGGAAAACGAGAGTTAACTTGTGCCGCCTATGCCAACCCGACCCGCAATGTCAAAGGCTGGAAAGGCCCCTGTTACCTGATCACCGACAAGCATCACGCTTCGTATCAGGACCTGATCAAGAACACCGACTGGGAGAAGTTCGGCTACGGCAAGGATCCCCGCTGCGAAAACTGCCTGATGCACTGCGGCTACGAGATTTCCGCCGCCTTGGGCGTCAACGGGAAGCTCGGCGACAGCCTCAAAATGCTCATGTGGCAACTCACCTGAGCACGCGGCCAGGGTCGCTGTAAAATCCCTCAAACGGCGGGGCAAGCAATGCTTACCTCGCCGTTTGGTTTTGCCCGATGTCTTCCCGTAGACGGACTGCTTTCGATTCGAGACGAACCCTCATGGCGCCCATCCCGATTGGTACCGAAAGGAGCCGCGATCCGGTACTGGGCCTGCTGGCGTTCGCCCTGGCGATCGAAGCCCAGAAAGTCATTCAGGCATTTCGTAGCGCGGGGCTCAAACCCGAACCGGTGGCGCACCGAAGCGGCGAGTTCGTTCTAACCTCGGGCTCCATGCGGTGGCGTGCCTTGATCTGTGGCCCAGGCAGGGAATTTCCCGCGGGATTGGAGCGGGGCTTGGCCAGCTTGGAATCGATTCCCTCGGTTGCGATTCTCGCCGGCTTTGCCGGGGGCTTGGCTCCCGCCGCGCAAACAGGCAGCGTTTGGGTGGTTTCCCAAATCCAAAGCCCCGAAGCCACCTGGCACCTTCCCCTCGCGGCACCGCTCGCCTCAATCTTGCAAGCTCCTAACGCCAACCTTTGGGCCGCGGCCAAGCCGATTAGCTCGGCAGAGGACAAGAAAGCCTTGGCGGCCAGCGCCAAAGCGGACATTGTGGACATGGAAAGTGGAACTTTCGCAGCCCTGATGAGCCGCCGGAGAATCCCCTTCGCGGTGGTGCGAGCGGTTTCGGATGGACCTGACGAAGCGCTTCCTGAAGAAATGGGCGCCTGGTGCGGTCCGACCGGATCGCTGCGCATGGCGACCGTCCTTTGGGACCTTTTGACCAAGCCTTATATTTGGCGAAGCTTACCCAGACTCGCAAAAGGCGCGCATTGGGCCGGCAAAGCGCTCGCGGCGGCGCTTGCGATAATCGTTCAATCCGACAAAAGTTGGCGGGCGACGACGGCGTCACGCCCCTGATTCTTCGCCTCGCGTAGCGCACTGGCGGCCAATTCGTACAGCTGGGTAGGTTCGGCCGACTGACCGGTTTCCGCGACCGCCACCCCGATCGAGATGCTCAGGCGGATGGTTCGATTTCCAATTTGAAACCCCTGATCGCGCGTGCTTGAACCCAGCCGGTTGGCAAGCACCGTGGCGCCCGCGGTATCCGTTCCCGGGGCGACCACCCAGAACTCCTCGCCCCCAAGACGCCCCACCGCATCGACATTGCGCACCTGCGAGCGAAAATGCGTGCCCAACTGGGAGAGCACGGCGTCGCCCCCCGTATGCAGGTACTGATCGTTGATCTTCTTGAAGTGATCCACGTCGATCATGAGCAAGGAAATGGGCGAAGCATAACGGTCCCGGCGCGCGCACTCGGCCTCGAGCTTGTCCTCGATCCCCTTGCGATTGAGCAGCCCCGTCAGGGAGCAGCGCGTGAGCGACGCCTTCAACTCCTCGGTCTCCTGGCGCAGCTTCAAAATGAGCTCATCCTTCGCATCGAGTGAGTAGACGACCGATCCCAATCCTCCCAGTCGCGTTCTTTGGATCATTCCCAAGCGGAACAAGAATTCCGAAGCGGTGACAGGCCAGGGAATCCACCCATCGGCCAATTCAAGGAGGCGCGAGGTGGGAAAATCCTGGTCCGCAATCTCGCCGCTGAGCGACCCCAAAATGACCCTAAGTGTTTGTGGCGAGGCAGTTGCGGATTCTTCAAGGAGCTGGACCAACTCTTCCGAATCCATCGAACCAGCTGCGAACACCCAGCCAGGCCTTTCCAGGGGAAATGGTGTCTTTAGCAATGGGGCAACCTCTTGTTTCGAGCAGAACTGAAAAAAAATCGGTCCCATCGGGTTGTCCAGCGATTCTCGTAGCGTGTGGGGCACCACGGCGAGAGCCTGGAATGTGCTAGTCGACATCGGCATGATTCCTAATGTTTAGCATCCCGGCGTCCTCCCCGCAAAACCAACCGGCTTTTTTTCTTGACGAAAACTCCGCCGGAACATCCCCCTCCCTTCAAATGAATAAGAGTTCGGTTTTCCAGCTTGCTTGGCGACTTTACTGGCTTTACAATTCAACGGAACCGAGAGATCGGGCTCTTGAAAACTGAGTTGGGAGGCTTGTTCCAGACACCGATTTTGTCATTCCGCTCCCTGGGATGACACCCAGAGTGGGTCGGGGTTGTCTTAACAAGGCAATCCCAATTTTGGGCATGATGCTCCAATATTTACCACTCGTTTATCCCCTTCTGATACTGGTTCATGGATGTTCCGGATCGGGTTGGTGCCAGTGCACTAAATCTGTGTCTTGAATCAACCAGGAACCATTCTTCATGAAAACAAAAATACGCGAACAATCCGTTGACCTTGATGAAGCCAACGGAGGACCCCCACCCATTATCTTTTCGTCAGATCTCCTCACACCCGAGGAAGAGCGAGAATTATTAGCCGATTTTTGGGAGGTCAAAAACGAGCTGCTGCGCTCCTTGGTTCGCTATTTTCCTAAACTGCGCCAGACCCGCCCCGCGGTCGAACCCTGGCCCATGGCCCAATTCATTCGCGACAATTGCAATAACGACACCCGCAGTGTTCCCGCGATCCGCCGCCTCCACGACCGCTATGTCCACCTGAAGCATCGCCTGGCCTCGGCCAACATCCGCCTCGCGGCCCACGTCGCCAAGCGCTTTCGCCACCATGCCCTGAGCTACGCCGACCTTCTTCAAGAAGCCGTCTGCGGCCTCATGCAAGCGATCGATCGCTTCGACGTCAGCCATGGCACCCGCCTTGCCACCTACGCCACCTGGTGGATTCGCCAGACATTGCAAATCGCCGTGGCCCGTCAAAGCCACCTCGTTTCGCTTTCGCCGCACCACCTCCAAGAACTCGGTCTTCTCCAACAAGAGTCCGAAGCCCTGGCCCACGGCGGCAAGCACCTGCCCTCCCCGCAAGAACTCGCTTCGCGCACCGGCAGCAGCCTCGAACACCTCACCCACCTGCAAACCGCCACCCGCACCCCCGTCAGCCTGAACGCCGTCCTCGACGACGACAGCGATTTCAAACTGACCGAAGCGATGCCCGATAACGAAAGCAACGATCAACGCGACGGCAACGAACGCCAGGAAGCGCTCCTTTTCCTCATGGAAAACCTGCGCCCCCGCGAACGCAAAGTCCTCGACCTGCGCTTCGGCCTCACCGGCAACGGCACCCATAGCCTCCGCCAAATCGGCCACCTCCTGCGCATCAGCAAGGAACGCGTCCGCCAAATCCAAAACCGCGCCCTCGAAAAACTCCGCGCCTCCGCCGAACGCGTCGGCTGGGAAGCCAACATCCTCCTGGGCTAATTCCGGGCCTTTGTAAAAGTAAACTCCGCGCCTCCGCCGAACGCGTCGGCTGGGAAGCCAACATCCTCCTGGGCTAATTCCGGGCTTTTGTAAAAGTTCGGCGATTGAGAAGAGGGTGCTGGTTTGGGGATCGCTGTCCGATTGATGGCGAGCTTTCGACCAGGTTGAATGGACGGATGGGGGAGAGTCTTTCCTCTCGCTTGAACGAAACAGTTTTCACGAAATAGTCCGGTGGGGTAATTCCTGCCGGACTTTTCGTTTGTGATCGACCTCCTTTCCCAATTTGCAGACCGCACCGCGCCACAATCCAGTCGGCTCAGAGAATCAGGAGGTAAGGTTTCCTGAATCCCGCCAACCCCCTGGGCAACTTCCATGCGCACGAGAATCCTCCTCGGCCTGTTGCCGATTGTCGCCTCGGGCCAAGAACTCTTTTCGCAGGAATTTGCCTCCTACCTGGCCCCTCTTTCCCCGCCTCCCCAAGTGTCCTTGAGCCTCCCGCCCGTTGGCGAAACCTGGCGGCTGCAATCCGCCCTCATCTCGCCACAGGACGAATCCAACCAATCGTTTGCCACCCTCACCGAAGCGCTGGGAGCCGCCTCGTTCGACGTGCGCGCCGATGCCTCCAAACGACTGGGCGCGGCCGGACCCCGAGCCCGCCCTTTCCTTCGCGAAGCCCTCCACTCGGCTGACCCAGAAATCCGCTTACGCGCGCAGGAAATCCTCGCCGAAATTCCCAAACCCCCATCTTCGTTCGAAGTCCGGTCCTGGCTCACCAGCACGGAAGGGACCGGACCGCCCCTGCACTTACTCTTGAACCTCCTTGAAACCATCGAAGATGAAGGTCTAAGGCCGACGGTTCATGCCTGGATCGTGCGCCATTACCCAACCGAAGCACTGCCGAAGACCCTGACAACCACGCGCTCCGGCCGCATACTCGCCGCCTTCGTCGCGGGATATCAAGCTGCCGACACCTCAAGCCAAACCCGAGACATTTCCGAAGAAGCCACCCTTTGCTCGCTTCACTACATCCTCGGTGCCCAGCTTGCTCCCAACACGAACTCCGCTCAGCCCAAGGGATTGCGTGACTCGGTGCCTCTACTCGCCGGCCTACCCCTAAGCGCCGCCTGGCACTTCGAAGAACTCCTCCTGCAGCAATCCCCCGGCGTCAGCCTCGCCGCCCCCATCGGCCACGGCTCTCAAGCAGAACGAGCCAGGGCCATCGCCTTCTGGAAAGAAGAGACAAGTCAGCAAACAACCGTTTCCCTGGATAGGGAAAACAAAGAAAACAAAGAAAACAAAGAAAATAAAGAACACAAAAAGTCCGACGCCCTGTGGATTTGCGAGTACGACGGTGAACGAGGCGGGCGGGTCTACCGCCTGGGAGCCGATAACAAACCGATCGACCCGATCGGCCAATTGCAAGGCCCCAACGACATTCAGGTCCTGCCTGGCAATCGCCTGCTCATTGCCGAACGCAACGCGATGCTCATCACCGAACGCGACTTCAAGGGGAAGATCTTCTGGCAGTGGCAGGCGCCCGCCGCCCCCATCCACTGCCAGCGCCTCGAAGGCGGCCTGACCTTCTACGCAACCTTCAACGAAGTGGGCATCGTCGACCCGGCCGGCAAAATCGACTGGTCAACCAAGGTGGCCGATGGCCTGCGCTACGCCCGCGTCACTCCCGAATTCGAAGTGCAGATCCTGACGAGCCGGGGGACCACGATGCGCCTCGACCCGCTTGGGCGCAAAAACAAGGTGGTCTCGGAACGAGTCGGATCTTCCGGTTCGGGTTACTGGGGGCACCTACTGCCTCACGCCGATGGATCCATGTTTGCCTGCTTCGCCGGCACCCACCTCGTCGTGCAAATGAATGCCGACGGCAAGGTCGTGCGCCAGGCCTCGATTCAATCCCCCGTCCACATCAAGGAGCTGCCCGGGGGAAGACTCCTCGTTTGCAGTTTCGATCAAAAGTGCCTGATCGAACTCGATGCCTCTCTGACCGAAACGAAGCGCATTCCCCTGGAAGGCCGGCCTTTTGCACTCGCTTCCGAATGACGGCCAGGGTGTCAGCGCCGCCGGCCCCTTTCCGCTTGGCATCGCCTATCGCCCCAACCACACGAGTGAGGCTGAAATCATTCCTTCAGGAGGGTGCCAAGCGCTTCCAAGAGCGCATCCACCTCAGCCGCGGTGTTATAGTGGACCAGGCCGATCCTCAATAAACCGCCCTTGCCTTCAAGGCCCAGCGCCTCGGTCACCGAAAGAGCATAGAAGTTGCCCGCATAGGTCCGAATCCCCATTTCCCCCAATTGCTTCGCGATTTTTTCCGGCGCATGGCGCGTCAGCTCCAGCCCGAAAGTGCTCACCCGATCTGGCCCGGTTGCGGGAACACCATGGAGCCGAATCGCAGGAATGCGCCCCAACCCTTGCAACAGCCGCCGAGAAAGTTCTTCCTCATGCGCGCGGATCAGCGCGAACGAAGCGGCAAGCCTGGCGCGTAGCGGCCGAGCGGCCCGTTCTGAGGGGCGATTAGCTTTATGGGAAATCGCTTCGTCCAGCCCCGCAAGATGGCGAATGCCGGCCGTTATGGCATGAATCGCCTCATGATTCTGAGTTCCTGTCATCCAGGAATCGGGCAGGTAGCTTGGCGATGGTCTGACCTTGGGCGCTTTCAAGCGTGCGAACGCCTCTTCCTTGCCGCAAAGCACCCCCGCGTGCGGGCCGAAGAATTTGTACGGGCTTAGTGCAACAAAATCGGCATCCCACCCTTGCGCATCGGGAAGCATGTGCGGCGACAAGTGTACGGAATCGACAAACACCATCGCATCGGTCTGCGACCGGACGGCCCGAATGATTTCTGCCACGGGCGTGACCGTGCCGATCGCGTTGGAAGCTGCCGTAAACGCCACCCATTTCGTTTTGGGATTTAAAAGAGGAATCAAGTCGTCGATGACCAGTTTCCCTTCGGGCAAGCGCATGGGCCATACTCGTAGCGCCGCACCGCAACGCCTCGCCGCCCGCACCCAGGGAGCGATATTCGCGTCATGATCCATGCCCGTAACGATCACCTCATCGTCTGCTCGCAACGCATCTCCCAACGCATCGGCCAGGTGAAACGCAAGGCTGGTCATGTTCGCGCCAAAGACAATCCCGCGCGCACTCGCCGCCCCCACGAACGCCGCCACCGCCTCCGCCGCATCGTCAATAAACCGCTCCACCCATTCGCTGCCGCGAAAAGTTGAGTGCCGATTGGCATTGGCATGGACCAGCGATTCGCGGTAAGCATCGATCACGGCCTGGGGAACTTGCGTACCCCCGGGTCCATCGAAGAAAACCTCGGGAGATTGGGCACCGGGAGCGATCCATTGAAGCGCTGGATAGGCCGACCGAACCAACGACAGGTGATCGTCCGTCAACATCTCTTACCTCTCCTTCCCATTTTGAAAAACAGGCACAAGTGGAACAATCGGTTGCTCACAAGCCCTCGTTTCCCCTTCGTTTTCACGAATGAGTGAAGTATTTTCCCGAAAATTTCCTAAAATTCGATGGGTGTCCACGGAGCCGGAACGGGAATCATAATGACCCAAAGTCACAATACGTTGCATACCGAAGACCCCGCGGACGCGGGACCTTTGACCCCCATCCGGCAACCCCACCAGGATCTGCGGCTTTATTTCGACGATCTTTCCGAGGGCCAGGTCTACACCAGCCTGGGTCGGACCATCACCGAAAGCGATATCGTCAATTTCGCGGGCCTCAGCGGCGACTTCAATCCCATCCATATGGACCATGAATTCGCGGCCAAAACCCCCTTTCGCCGTCCGATCGCCCATGGACTTCTGGTGGTCGCCATCGGCAGCGGCCTGACCAGCCAGAGCCCTCCTCTGCGCGTCCAGGCCTTTTTGGGAATTCAGGAACTCAAATTCCTTGAACCGGTCTTCGTGGGTGATACCATCCGCGTGCTTTGCACCGTTCTTTCCAAGGAACCGACAGGCCGCGGCAGACGCGGCATCGTTGCCTGGCTGCGCGAGGTTTACAACCAACACGGCAAAAAGGTCCAGGAAGGCGTGACCAAGGTGCTCGTCGAAGGCCGCGGCCACCGGGCCAAAAACGATCCCGCAACCTAGTTTTTTCTATAACCGGCTCGATTCTTGTTCATTTCCGGCTCCTTTGAGGGAAGCCTCTTAGAAAACCGATTCTCCGTTCCTGGTTTCTTTTCATGGCCATTCGCACCCGTTTCGCACCCAGCCCCACCGGCTACCTTCATATCGGCGGGGTTCGCACCGCGCTTTTTAACTGGCTTTTGACCCGACGTCATCAGGGCCAGTTCGTCCTGCGCATCGACGATACCGACGCCGAACGCAATCGGCCCGAAGCGCTGCAGCCCATCCTCGATGGGTTTCGCTGGCTGGGCATCCTCTGGGACGAAGGCCCGGAAGTCGGCGGCCCTTATGCTCCTTATTTCCAGGGCCAAAGGCTCGAGCGTTACCGCACGGCCGCAATCGACCTCTTGGAAAAAGGGCTGGCCTATCCCGACTACATGACCAAGGAACAACTCGACCTCGAGCGCGAACTGGCCAAACAGGAGAAACGCGCCTATGTCCATCGCGATCCACTTCGCGATGCGCCGGCCGCCGAGAATTTGGCCCGCTACCGGGAAAATCCGGCCCCGATCCGTCTGAAAATCCCGGCCGACAAGACGCTGCTGGTCGATGACCTCATCTGCGGCCGCTGCGAGCAAGACTCCAACCTGGTCGGCGACCCAGTGATCCTGCGCGCCGATGGCCGCGCGCTCTATAACTTCGCCAGCGTCATCGACGATGCCGATTTCGGCATCACCCACATCATCCGCGCCCGCGAGCATCTGAGCAACACCTACGCCCAAACCGCCATTTTTGAAGCGCTTGGCATGCCGATGCCGCAGTTCGCCCACGTGCCGGTGGTCAACGAGCCAAAATCCAAAAAGAAACTAAGCAAGAGAGACATGGCGAAATTCGTCACTCCCGAAGTGCGCGCCAAACTCTATGCCATTGGCTACACCGATGCCGAAATCGACAGCCGCGACGATCTGAATCCGGCCACCGTGGCCTACTACCGCGAGCTGGGTTATCTGCCCGAAGCTCTTGTCAACTACTTGGCCCGGCTGGGCTGGTCGCTTGACGACAAAACCGAGTTCATTCCGATTCAAGAATTGGTCAAGAATTTCAGCCTGGAGCGGGTCAACGATTCCCCCGCGAGCTTCGATCCCGACAAGCTCTTCTGGCTTGCCGGCGAGTACATGAAGCTTTTGAGCGTGGAAAAGAAACTGCCCAGTTGCCTGGAGTTTCTCAAAAAGGCCAAGGTCCTCGGCGACGCCCCCGATGCGGCCACCATCGAAAAGATCTCGAAGATCATCGAAGCGTCGGGCGAGCGCCTCAAACTTTTCTCCGACATCATTTTGCTCGCCACCCCCTTCCTCGTGGCCGAGCCGAAGCTCGATCCTCAGGCCGTGGAAAAACGGCTGAAGCCAGGAGGCACGGCGGGCCTTCTGCGCCGTTTTGCCGAAGCGATTGCGAAGGTCGAACCGTTCGACGCTCCGACACTGGATCGCACCTTGCATCAATTCTGTGAAGCCGCGGCCATCAAACCGGGCCAACTCGTCCACCCCGTGCGCGTGGCCGTCACCGGCTCGCAGGTTGGCTTTGGGCTCTTTGATGCCCTGGCCCTCCTGGGCAAAGAAGAGTCGCTCAGGCGGCTGGAAAACGCGGCTCAGATCTCCGGATAATTCCGATTCGCTTACTCGCTTTTTGCTACCGCGGAAAATGGAAAGGTTGATGGATCATGTCTCTTTTAGTCGTTGGGTCGATCGCGTTTGACAGCATTGAAACCCCCAACGGTTCGGTAGACGATGCGCTCGGCGGTTCGGCCTCGTACTTCTCGGTTGCGGCCAGCCATTTCACCAAGCCGCGCTTGGTCGGCGTCGTCGGCAAGGACTTCCCTGACGAGCACCGCAAGCTTTTTAGCGATCGGCAAATCGACTCAAGCGGCCTGGTCACCAAGGAAGGGGAAACCTTTCGCTGGAAGGGCCGCTATCACACCGACATGAATACCCGGGACACCCTGGAAGTCCACCTGAATGTTTTCGGTGAATTCAAGCCGGAGCTGCCGGCCCACTTCACCGACAGCAGCCATATCTTCCTGGCCAATTCGAGCCCCACGACCCAGTTGTCGACCCTGAGTCAAATCAAGTCGCCCAAGCTCGTCCTGGCCGACACGATGGACCTCTGGATCAATATCGAGAAGGAACCGCTGCTCAAACTGCTGCCCAAGCTCGACGGCCTGTTGCTCAACGACTCCGAAGCCCAGCTTTTGACCGGCGAGAAAAACCTGGTGCGCGCCGGCAAGGCGGTGCTCAAGCTCGGCCCCAAGTTCATCATTCTGAAAAAGGGCGAACATGGCGCGATGCTCTTTTCCAAGGACGAGGTCTGTGTCTTCCCCGCCTACCCAACCGAAAATGTCATCGATCCGACCGGTGCGGGCGACTCGTTTGCTGGCGGCATCCTCGGTTATCTGGCCGCGCACGACACCGACGCCGATTCGTCGCTTCAGCGGGCCATGGCCTACGGCACCGTGGTCGCCAGCCTGACCGTCGAAGGTTTCGGCCTCGACCGCCTGCGCAAGGTCGGCCGCAGCGAAATCGATCAGCGCCTGGCGCAATACCGCAACATGCTCAAGATCGGTTAATCTCTTGCCAGTGAGCAAGAGTGAAGGAATTCAACGCAAAGGCGCAAAGAGACCAAAGGGCCCAAAGAGAGGGATTCTTTCGGAACGATTTTGGGTAGAACGGCCGGCTTCGCAATCGTTGCGACCGGAATCCGGCGAGCGGTGGGCGTCAGGCCGCTGATTTTGAGTCGCCACCAAACCACAATCGTTCCCTCTCGCAAAAAACCGAATCAGTCTAGGATTCTCGCGTCACGAACGAACAAGAATCTGGCGAAATCGTGGGTCCGTTCGCAAGCGCCATCCGCCCGGCATCGTTATGGCAAACCTGACATGGCCCCAAAAAAATGCCCCCGGCATAGGGGCCTTTTTTTCTGCCGTTCAAGCGAGCACGATCGCTTCAGGGCGCTGATGACCGACGGCACGATCACCTGAATCCATGAAAAAAGGCCAGGGATCGCTCCCTGGCCTTTGGTTCCAGACACGGGCCAATATCGGCCAGAAGCCGGTTACTTCTTTTTGCCGCCACTCAGGATCGTCCCGATTTCCGCGGACAGATCCTTCAGGTGCGCGATCGTGGCGGGATCCTTGGCCTTGGGTGTGGCCTCCGCCACTTCCTTGGCCAGGTTTTCCAAAGCCACACGAGCCACCGGACGCAATTCGCTCGTGCGAACATTGGGGGTGGCCGCCGGGCCGCGCCGAGGGCCGGCAGGCGGGAGCGCTGGGGCTACGATCGGTTCCCCCTGAGGCTCGAATTCGTTCCTCAAGAGGTCAATGTAGTTCTTCTGCAACAAGCGGCGCAGCGGTTCCACCTTGGGAGCCGGGGCCGCCAGTTCGGAGAAGATTCCCTTCTGCACATCCGAGAGCATTTCGGAGGCGCCATAGGCCTTGTCGCCCAGTTGCAATTCGGAATCGAACAGCCGGCCCATCACTCCGGGAGAGATCAAGGTCGAAAGGACGGTCCGCTGCTGCGCGGCGAGGTCGTTGGCCACCCCGGTGTATTTGAACTGGTTGACGATCGCCGGAGACATGAGCTTGGGCGATGGCGAGAACGCGTTCTCAATCAGGAATTTGATGGCTTCCTGCTGTTTTTCCTTGGGCACGCGCGCGAAGGTTTCTCCGCCGCGACCGCCAAGGGTCCGCGTTTCGACCACGCCGCCCACCTGCTTGGCAACGGCGCCAAGCCAGCGGCCACGCGCGCCGATGACTTCCTTGTAGGCGTCTTCAAGAAGGGTGTAATCTTCCCCCTTTTCGACCGTGGCGGCCGCGAGATGATCGAGCACTCGGTCGAGGTTTTTGAATCCAAGCGCGGTTGCCGCCACCGGATCGTTGCCGATGTTTTCGGTCAGCACGGTCGGATCGGCCGTGCTCGGGCCATCCTCGCCGCCAAAGCGCAGGAAGGGTTCCTTGATTTGCTTGGAGGCCCAGGTATCAAGGGTTTCCTTTTCCGCATCCGAGGTCCGGGCGCCGGCAACGGGCTTGTACCCCCATTCGATTGCGAAGAAGTCATAAGGCGCCAGTTTGGGAATCAGGTCCTTGACCGGCATTTTGTCTTCTGGCTGCGTGACATAGTTGTAGCGGCCGTAGGACATGATCGAACCGACGCTGCCATGCTTCTCGGTGAATTTCGGATCGCGCAATTGCGCAATCGAATAAGCCTGGCTGGCGCGATGATTATGACGCAGGCCCAGGGTGTGGCCGACTTCGTGGCAGCAAATGTAACGCAGAAGTTCG
This sequence comes from Gemmataceae bacterium, assembly GCA_965226945.1. Taxonomy (GTDB): domain Bacteria; phylum Planctomycetota; class Planctomycetia; order Gemmatales; family Gemmataceae; genus SYLG01. The sequence continues at coordinate 8,449,995 of OZ245717.1, forward strand.
CCGGTCAGCTCGTCGGAAAGCGGCAGCTTGCGGGCCTTTTCATCCTGCGCCGAGCACTGGATGAAATACCACATCTGCGCAATCTTGACGATATCGTGCCAGAAGATGATGTGCGCCGAAATGATCTCGCCGCTACGGGGGTCATGGACATGAGGCCCCATGGCGTTCGCGACCGGTTCGGCCACCCAGCGGATCACCGAGTAACGGGCATCTTCGGGATCGAAATGCGGATCTTCGGCCTTGGTCGGCGCGTCCTTGCAGATGATCGCGTTTTTGAAACCGGCCTTTTCGAAGGCGGGCGCCCAGTCCTCAACGCCCTTCTTGAGGTAGGAGCGCCATTTTTCGGGGATTTCGCGGCTGAGGTAATAGACGATCGGCTTGACGACTTCGCTCACTTCGGCCGAAGGGTCTTTCTTTTCGAGCCGATAGCGGGTGATGAATTGCTTGGGATGGGCCCAACCGCGCGGATGAGCGTAATCGACAAAGCTCTCGGTGAAATAGCCGACGCGAGGATCGAAGAAGCGCCCCATCATCGGCGCATCAGGCAATTGCACGAGGCTGTGGTGAATCACCGCGGTGGCGCTACGCATTCCGCCGGCGCCAGGAGGGCCTCCGGCAGGCCCGCGGAAGGTCACCGTGGCGAGGATATTGATGTTCGTCGGAAACGCCTTCACCTCGGAAAGGAACGACCGGGAAGGATCGGGGTTGGCGCCGTTGAAACCGGCGGCCGAGGTGACGGAAAGGTCGGCCAACCCGGTTACGAACATATCGCCGACGGCAATCACCGCGGAGCGGTCCTTGCCTTCGCATTCGACGGGAAACGCGGCGATGATCGAGTCGGTCGCGCTTGCGTCGATCGAGCTTTGAATCGCCTTGCCATCGGAACGCTTGCCGAAGCCGGCTTTCCAGAGGTAGATCTTGTTGCCGCGGCGTTCGAATTTCAGAACTTCTTCACCGAGGGAAGCGCCGCCCCAGCTATTGCCGCCAGGTCCCTTGGCCACTTCGGCACACCACATGAACAGCTTGCCAAGCTTGTCCTTGGGAATTTCAAAGAAGACTTTGTCTTCAAAGCGATGCACCGCGAACACACCCGCCTGCGTGGTGTAGTCCTTGGTGATGACATCGTCGTATTTCTTCAGTTCGCCCGGAGCCGTGGGGGCTCCGGGGGGGCGCGTCATCGGCAAGGGAGTCCGTCCGCGCGGAGGTCCCCCTTCGGGGGGCTGCGCCAATGCCGGGGCGGCGGCGACCGCCGCGGATAGAAAGCAAGCCAAAGCGTTGCGAATCATGGGGTTAGGCACCTGGTAGGAATGAATACCAATCTTGATTTCAGGGAATTCCGTGAAGGGTTCAAGAAGTCCTTATGGGCAAATAGGTTAAAATGAACAAAAAACACAATCTGTAGCGGTTTTTAGGTTTGGGGTGAGAGAGGGAACCTAAAAATGAGAAATACCGCGGCGTGGGAGCGCCTGGTGACCTCTCAATCCCTCACACGCGAAGTCGGGAAAAGCCGTGGGAAAGTTCGGCCTTCCTTACTGTTGATAGGCAGCCATGGGGCGATGCGTTACTAAGGTTGGGGAAGATCGACCGGCTGCCCCAGGGCCTTGGCGCGTCCCATGACCGCCTGGAATTTGGGAGAGCGCCGCGGATCTTCATCCATGTACTGGAGCAATCCCCAACTTCCCCACTTCGTCCAGACACTCATCGAGGAGAAGTTGCAGAAAAGGTCGCCGCCTTCGTTGACCCAATCGTCGAGGTGTTTTTCGTAAATGGTCCCCATGCGAGGACTGGCGTTGGCGGCCCGAAACAGTTTGGTCAACGCCTCGTTATTCTCCCCTCCCTGGATTCCGGAAAGGTGCTGGCCTCCTTCGTAGGCAAGGAGCTTGAGACCGTACTGATCGGCAAGCTTCTTGTTGACCTGAATCCATTTCTTGCTTTCCGGCAGCGCTTCTTTCTCGACATGGTCGAGGAGCTGATCGACGGACCATTTGGATACCTCGTCAACAGACGGCTTGGTCTTTGGCCCCACATTGAGCGAAATGTAGGGGGCAATGGCGATCGCATCGGCCTTCTTGCCCGCATCGTTGTATTTCAAGATATTCTCACTGATGTAGGTGTTCACCACCTGCGTCGGGAGCACGCGCACAAGCCGCTCGGTGCCAAAAACGCTTTCCCAGATCGCGAATATCTCAAGAGAACGATGCGCGGTGTAGATCCAGGTGGCGTCGTGGTCGCGCGCTCCAAGCCGCACTTCGCGCCCCTTGGCCAAGGCGTGCCGGTTCTGGGCAAACATACGGTTCCAAACTTCGTTGGAGTACTCGATGTAGATCTTTGCCTTTGGATGAATTTTCGCTTTCACCGCCAGGGCGAAATTGCGCACAAACTCGTCGTCGGCCAGGTGAGGCATGCAAAACCAGGCGTTGCACTCCAACCGGTTGGCCAGGTCAATCATGAGCGTAAGCGGCACCCCTTTTTCCGAGAACGTCGCCGTTTCGAGCGTCGGCCGTTCGGCCCATTTTTGGATCTTCGAATTGTTCGTGAGCATGAAATCCATGAAGCGAACGCAGTCGACCCCCTTCCACAACTTGAGGAACGCCGGGTTCCAGGGTTCGCCATGAAAACTGGTTTCGTGCCCGGGCATGATCACGCGAATGTTGCGCACGGGATCGCGCGGATCGGTTTCGCGAATCGCCAGAAAAAAACCGCCTTTCTTGGCATCCACCGCGACCCGCAGGCGGCCTGGCTGGCGAATGCGCACTTCAGCCGCGCCATTCAAGGTGACGTTTCCCTTTCCTTCAAAAAGCACCGTGTAAATCCCGCTGGGATAATGGCCCCCTTCGATCGTGCATAAAGGCGTCTCGGCCCAGCAGCCAGGGTTGAGCCGCTTGACCCAGCCATTTTCGTCGAGACTCAGGGGAGGCCCCTTGCCCCACGGCTGGCCCGGGGCCTGACTGATCCACGGTCGCGAATACCGAAAAACATCGACAAACGGCATTTCCGAGGCGTAGTCCATCGGCCCGGCGAAATTCATTCCGATCTTGGGGTTAGGCTTGGCTGTTTGGATTTTGGATGGCGCCTCTTTGGAAGCATTGCCCCGCAGCGTCTCCTGGCCCCATGCTCGCCAGGTCCCACCTGAAATCAGAAAAAATAGCATCGTGAGGAAAAACAATCGGTGGCGTTGACGTGGCATGAAAGCGGGCCTCTCGTTGGGAGCTGCTTGGGGAACGGAGTGATCCAAAATTAGGTTTCTGAAATCCTACCGGCGTGCAGGCAATCTCCCCATCGATTGTCCCCTATTTGCGCCATGAGCTCGTCCGTTTCCCCTTGTGGCTTCTTGCCAACCTTCCGCGCTCGCCGATGATAGCCAGGAACTCTTACGCCCTTTGGCGCGGTTCGGTTGGGCCTGGAATCAATGAGCCGCGCCCATTGCTCCGACTTCCCTCCCCTGTCGCTCTGAACGAGGATCGGCCCGATGACACCCTACCCTCATCGCCATCGCATTTGGGTCTGTATGCTTTGGATTCTCGTCTCGGCAAGCGCGATTCTGGCGCAATCCACTCAAAAAACCGTGGGAGAGATCCCCGTCTGTGCCGATGCTCGCTTGATCGTCGAACCGTTCGCGCAGTCGCCCGACATCGTTCACCCGATTTCCCTCGACTTCGATCGTAAGGGTCGCTTGCTCGTAGTCGAGAGCCACACCCATTTCCGCCCGGCCAACTACCAAGGACCCAAGACCGATCGCGTCCGGATTCTGGAAGACACCGATGGCGACGGCAAGGCCGACCGGTTCACGACGTTTTTTGAAGGCACCTCCTCGACCATGGACCTGGCGGTGCATCCTGACGGCACGATCTATCTGGCCACGCGCAATGAGATCCTCCGCCTGCCCGACCAGGATGGCGACGGCAAAGCCGATCGCTCCGAGAGGATCATGTTCCTCGAAACCAAGGGCAATTACCCCCATAACGGCCTGAGCGGATTGGCCTTCGATTCCAAGGGTCAACTGATCTTCGGCATGGGGGAAAATCTTGGCGAGCCTTACCGGTTGATCGGCTCCGACGGCAAGGTGCTTACTGGCGGCGGCGAGGGGGGCAATGTCTTCCACTGCGATGCTCAGGGGAAAAATCTGCGCCGCGTCGCCACCGGTTTCTGGAACCCGTTTGGCACCACGCGCGATGTTTTCGGGCGCTATTTCGTCGTCGACAACGATCCCGATTCGTCTCCCCCATGCCGGTTGCTCCAGTTGGTGCCAGATGCAGATTATGGCTTTCAGTTTCGCTATGGCCGCGCCGGCCGCCATGTCTTTCAGGCCTGGAATGGAGAACTTCCCGGTTGCTTGCCGTATGCCGCCGGCACGGGAGAGTCGCCTTGCGAGGTGATCAGCTACGAATCGGATGGTTTGCCGGCGGAATACCGGGGCGATCTGCTCGTGCCGGCCTGGGCCGATCATCGCCTCGAACGTTATCGCCTGAAACCCAAAGGCGCGGCGCTGGTCGCCGACCGGATGCCCTTCGTGCAAGGGGGCAAGGAGTTTCGTCCCTCGGGACTCTCCGTCGCTCCTGATGGTTCGCTTTTTATGAGCGACTGGGTGTCCTCCAGTTACGACCTGCATGGCAAGGGGGCCGTCTGGCACATCAAAACCAAAAACACCAAGCCCCCCACTCGTTGGAGCGATCCCGCGCATGCGGCGCGCAGCCTCGACCGCCAGGAACGAGAAGCGGCCGCGTGGAAACTGGGAGAAACGAAAGAGGGAGTCATTGAACTGCGCCAATGCCTCACCTCCCCCGATTCGAGGGTCAGGGCCACGGCCCTCTCCGCGCTTGCCCGCATTCAAGATACGGGAGTCGACTGGGCGAAACTGGCAACCGCCGATCCGGAAATCGGCATTCGCGAACTGGCGGTCAAGGCCATGATCGATCAGGCGAAAGAGGTCTCTCCCTGGGCCCAAGAGAAGATGCCGCCTTCAGTCCGTGCGATCGCTTTTATGGGGTTGAACGACGACCAGGCTCGCGCGATTTGTGTCGCCCGCCTGGGTGACGACGATCCCTTTTTGCGCCATGCCGCCATCGCACGCGTGGGAGCCTCCGATGCGATCCTGGAATCGCTCGATGCGGCCAAGCTCGACGATCCACGTCAACGCACCGGTTTGCTCCTGGCCTGGAATTCAAGCGTTAGCCCCAAAAAACGCACCGCCGTGGCAAACTTCCTACAAGACCCTAATCGCGAGGTGCGGTTCCTGGCCATCAAGACCGTTTCCGATCATGCCTGGGAAGAATCTCGTCCCGCGCTCGAAGCGATGTTGCAAAGTCCCGATTTGGACCACCGAACGGTGATCGGCCTGACCACCGCTCTGGCCCGCATCGCCAAGTTGCCGGTGAACGAAGAGGCTCTGGCCAGCTCCTTCCTTGTGCGCTTGAAGGACAAAAAAGTCCCCACCGCAATGCGCGTCATGGCGCTTCGCGGCATTCCCGCCAGCCAGGGAAAATTGACGATGGCCGAACTGCAATCGCTCCTGGCGGAAAAGGAACCGGCGCTGACGATCGAGGCGCTAAGACTCATCAAAGACCGCGGCGACAAAGCCGCCGGCCCGGCCGTCAAAAAACTGTTGGCCGATGCCAGTTTACCCGTGCCCTTGCGCGCACAAGCACTGCTCACGTTGTCGAGTCTGGGAGGCCTTACACCGCCCGAGTTGATCGACTGGGCGCAAAAGTCCCCGGGGGAGTTACGTGAGGAAGCCCTGCGCGGCTTGGTGAAAGCTCCGCTATCGGGCGCGCAAAAGGAGGCCCTGGGCAAGTGGGCCGAGAGTCAGGCCGAATCTCGTGAGCTCCTCGAGCGGGCGATCGGCAAGCCTCGCACGGAAAAAAGGCCGGCCCCTTCGGCCCTCGATGCCTGGGTCTCCCGCTTTCGCGGTCCGGGCAATGCAGAAGCGGGGCGGCGCATTTTCGAGCATCCGCAATTGGCTTCTTGCTCGAAATGCCATGCGGTGGATGGACGCGGCGCCACGGTTGGTCCCGACTTGAGCCTCATGGGAAAAACCGATCGGCGCTGGATCCTGGAATCGCTCACTCAGCCGGGCAACTCCGTGGCTCCGCATTTCCAGTCCTGGGTCGTGGAAACCAATGACGGCAAACTGCGCGTCGGCCTCCTTGCGGGCACCCACCTGGACGAATCGGTCTTTGTCGATCAGGAGGGAAATCGCTTCAAGGTCCAGGCGAACGATCTGGCGTCGATGACACCCCGAAAAGAATCCCTGATGCCCGACGGCCTTCTGGAGCAACTGACCGACCAAGAGATTCTTGATCTTCTCGCGTTTCTTGAGTCGAAAAAATAACTCCAAATTCAATCCGCGAAAAAATTCGCGCTTATTAAGCTTCCGGAATCACTCAATGGATTCAACAAAAACAAAATAAAGAAAAGCGACTGCGAGGAAAACAATCACGTACCATAAAAGCACGACCTTCAACATCTTGAAAAATGCCGTCAGATGTTTTTGGAACCGCTTGAATGTCGCCATCTTGGGGTCGGCGTAATACTTGGCCACTCCTGGATTCATCCGGTTGTGGTATTCCATGTAACGCCAAAGCTCTTGTTCCGCTTCCTGTTGAACGCGGCGCTCTTCCTGAAGCGGATCTTGGGTGGGACTGCCGCCTGCCTCTTTGGCGGTAGTCTGTCCGGTCGGACCTACGCCGGCCTCAGGCGGATCGCCCTCGGATTTGGTTTTGCCCCAGCGGGTTTTGTCGTAAAGATCGCGCAGATCCCGATTGGAAAGGACGGTCCAGGCTTCATTGATCAGCTTCATTCGCTCCGTTGACCCGCCCCGATCAGGATGGGCTTCCCAGGAACATCGGCGAAATGCTTTCCTCAAGGCCTCCCCATCGACCTGGGCGTCGACACCCAAAACCTCGTAGTAATTGGCGAACATGAACTTGGCGCCGCAAGAGTTCCAGACCAGGCTTGCCTTGCTCCAGTCCCCGATATGAGGCTTTTCTTATCGGGCACTGGGCCGTTTTCGCCCATCTGGCGTGGTAAGGTGTGAGCGTCCTATCCCCGGGCGGGTGCTAGAAACCATCGGCAAGGTAGTAGTCCAGGTAGCCGATGAACATTTCTTCCCAGGCTTGCTCGCCCCAAACGACTTCCTTTTTGGGATTGGGATTCGCCGGGTTTGCCGCCGAATTGTCGTAGTGGGCGATGCAGCGCAGAACCGACCCGGCCGGAATCCGCTTGGGCTGCTTCAGGCGATAGGTCGCCTGCCAGTTGGAGTCGTAGCGAGGGATCGAGAGCAAGACTTCCGACCTGCCATCGGGATAGGCAACCCGGTATTCAAAATCGCGACCCCGGCTGTGCATGTGCGGGAAAAATCCAAGGATGTAGAGGTCCCGGGCCACTCCAAGCTGGGCCGTGACCTCGTGGTGCGGCGCCCCTGGCGGGATCACAAACGAATTATTGACCAGGCCATGAAGGAGCACCTGCTTGCGCGGCGGCCTGTCGGAAAAAACAAAACCGATTTCCGACTGATCTTCCTCCACCTTGCCGGTGGCGTTGTAGTGGACCTGCCAGACCAGCTCGACCCCCGCCGGAATACGACGGGCCATTCCTTCAGGGAAAATCGTCGGATCACCCCCCGGAATGGACGCCGCAATCCATTCGGGAGGATCCTTCGATCCAGGATAGCGCCAACTGACGATCAGGTGATGCACGGCCGCGCGATTGCCTGGCCGCACCTCGGCCTTTTGGATCCACATATCCTTTTGAAATTTCGTTTTGGTGTAGAAGAATTGATACTTGACCGGTCCGCTCGCCGGCACTTTGTAAGTCGTTGGCATGCGCAAGATCTGATCCGGTTTTCCGATATTCCACTGGGGAGAATAGACCGGCTCGACCGGGGCTTCCGCCGGATTGCCTTCCTTGTGGCCCGACTGCACCCAGTTGGAAATCGTGCGGATTTCCCTGGCACTAAGCGCCCGGTTATTGAGGAAATGGCCATGGCGCGCATCGGCGAACCAGGGGGGCATGCGCCGTTCCTGGATCACTTCCTGAATCATCGCCGCATGCTCGGCGGCATCCTTGTAGCTAAGCAAAGAAAAGGGCGCGGCCGTGCCCGGATGATGGCAGGGAGCGCATTTGGCATGGAGGATGGGAGCGATGTCCTTGCAATAGTCGACGCCAGCCTTCACAGGGGTATGCCGATCGGTGATCAAGCAGCCCTCCACCGCAGTCGTCGCGACGCTGACCTTTTTTCCGGCCAGCACTTCCTCAAGGGCGAGCGCCAAATCGGCGCGATCCGCCTTGTCCTTGACTTGCCTGTATCCCACGCGGTTGCCGATGCGGCCGTGGTAACGAATGACTCTCCTCCCATCAAGAACGAACGTTTCTCCGGTGCGCTTGGCGCCCAGCGCTTCCAGGCAGGCCTGTTCGCGATCGACGAGCACGGGGAATTCGATGGCAAAGGCCTTCACATGCATGGCGACCAGGTCGGGAGCGTCGTTGGGCCCCATGTAGATCCCGAGCACGGGCACCTGCGGATGTTCCCTTTGCAGATCGTTGAAATCGGGAATCAAGGCATTGGCCACGGGGCAATCCCGGCCCATGATGACCAGAACGAGCGCGGGCGCCGCACGAAAATCGGATAAGCCCGCCGGTTTGCCCTTGTCGTTGACAAAGGTGAGATCGAAAACTCGTTTTCCGATCGATTCTTTTGCTTTGTTGGTCGTTTCCTTGGGCGGCGCGCTCAAAATCAACAACCCGAGACTTAGCCCGATCCATGAGGTCATTGCGAGTCCTTTCGGCGCGGGCACCAACAATAAAGATCAGAATATGAGGAAATAGCGAAGGGCCCCACGCGATTCTTCACCGCACCGCGTTTCGGTCCATCCGCCAGAATTCGCTCACATACAAGGAGTGAGATGAGGGGAGAGGGGAAAGAGTAATTAAGGAGAGAAAAACGAAAAATCAAGCAAGCGCCCCTTCGATCACTTCACCGAAAACATCGGTCAAGCGATCGCCGCGCCCCTGATGATAATAGACCAGCTTTTCATGGTTGAACCCGAGTAAATGCAGAATCGTGGCGTGAATGTCGTGCACGTGCATCGGGCTTTCGACGGCGCGTAAGCCCACGTCGTCGGTCGCGCCCAGAATGGCACCGCCTTTCACTCCGCCGCCGGCCAGCCACATCGTGAAGCCGTATGGGTTGTGGTCGCGGCCATCGGTTCCCTCGCTCATCGGCGTGCGGCCAAATTCGCCGCCCCAGATGACCAGCGTGCTTTCAAGCAGGCCGCGCGATTTCAGGTCGGTAAGAAGGCCGGCAATGGGTAGATCGCTTTGCCGTGCTAGCCGGCCATGATTTTCTTCCAGGTTTTGATGGCCATCCCACCCATTGGTATCGCCGCTATAGAGTTGGACAAAGCGCACGCCGCGCTCGACCATCCGCCGGGCAAGCAGGCAGCGCAGGCCAAATTCCGATGTCTCTTTTTGATCGAGACCGTAGAGGCGGCGGGTCAGAGGTGTTTCCGCGACGATGTCCACGACTTCGGTGGCGTGCGACTGCATCCGGTGGGCCAGTTCGTACGAGGCGATACGCGCGGCCAATTCCTGATCCTGCGGCCGATCGCTTTGATGACCGCTGTTGAGTTTGTTGATCAGCTCGAGCGTGCGCTTTTGCTGATCGATGCCGACGCTGGCCGGCGACTCGAGGTGCATGATCGGCGAGGCGCCGCCGCGAATCACCGTGCCTTGGTAAGCGGCCGGCAAGTAGCCATGGCCCCAGGCGGGCGCGCCCCCCTTCACCCATCCGCCCGGATCGGGAAGGACGACGAACGACGGCATGTTGCGATTTTCGGTGCCCAGGCCGTAGCTGACCCACGATCCCAGGCTGGGTCGGCCCATCAGGATGGAGCCGCAATTCATGAGGTAGACCGATTCGGGATGGGTGACGCTATCGCCATGGCAACCGCGCAGCACGCACAATTCGTCGGCATGGCGCGCGATGTGGGGGAACAGGTCCGAGACGTCCAGTCCCGACTGGCCATACTTGCGGAAGGTTCGTTTCGTCGCCAAAAGCTTATTGCGATCGACTCCCCGGCGCGTTTTGACCGCGCCGAAGGACTCGGGCAACACCTGGCCATGCATCTTTTGAAGCTGGGGCTTGGGGTCAAAGGTCTCCATCTGGCTGGGACCGCCCGACATGAACAGGAAGATGACATTTTTGGCCTGGGCTCTCCAGTGAGGCAACCGGGCCGCCAGGGGATCGGTCGCCGCAAGACTCGCCGCGGCGGCGCGCTTTTCCTCCATGAGCATGGAGGCCAAAGCGACCATGCCAAAGCCGCCGCCCGCCTCAGCGAGGAACCGCCTGCGGGCCGCGAACATCGCTTGATTCATGACCGCCAAATCTCCCCAATCGCAACCAGGCAATCAATCGACAAAGACAAACTCATTGAGATTCAAAAGCGCCCGGCAGAATTCCTCCAGTGGCGACTCGCTTAAGAACCGGCGCGCCAGAACCAACTCCGTCTCGCGGGGGTCGCGAGTCAGAGTCAGCCGGTAGCCAAGCGCGATTTGTTGGTCAAGCGAGGGCGCCTCCCGGCGCAGGCGACCCGCAAGCGCTTGCGCGGCCACCTCAACTTCCGGAGCGTTGAGCAAGGCCAGCGCCTGGGGCGCGGTGGTCGACCGCTCGCGTGAGGGGCAACTCAAATTGCTGTCGGGAAGATCGAACACTTCCAGAAACGGCAAGCGTGCATTGCGCCTGGCAAACAAATACAAGCTGCGACGCTTCGCCGCGGTGCTGTTCGCCACGCCAGCCGCGGCCGGTTTCGCCTTGGCCTTCGGGCCCAGGGCAGATTCCGTGGCCGGGGCGCTTGGACCGCCAAGGGAAAGATCGAGCAAACCGCCGGCGGCGAGCATGGCATCGCGAATCGGCTCGGCTTCCAGACGCTGACGATTCATTCTGCCAAACAAGCGATTTTGCGGATCTTTTTCGATGGCTTTGGCACTGGCCAGGCTGCTTTGCTGGTAGGTGGCCGACATCAGAATCGTCTTGTGCAGTTTCTTGACGCTCCAGTTGCTTGCAACGAATTCGCTGGCCAGCCAGTCGAGCAGTTGCGGATGGGAGGGTCGATCGCCCCGCACGCCAAAATCGCTCGGCGTGCCGACGATTCCCCTGCCGAAATGATGATGCCAGATCCGGTTAACCATCACCCGCGCCGTGAGCGGGTTGTCAGGACGGGTCATCCACTGGGCCAGCTTCGTCCGCCTGCCTTTTGCCAAGGCGAGTGAACCGTCAGCCAGGGTCGCCCCCGCCGGGCCCATTCGAAAAACCTCAGGAAATCCCGGATGCACCACTTCTGCAGGCTGGCTCAGTTCGCCTCGTTCCAGGATGTGGGTTAACGGGGCTTTCGCATCAGGAGGCAGGTCGTTGCCTAGGCCCATGGCTGTTGGAAAACGGGGGCGTTTGGCTTCGAGCTTGTTGAGTCGATCGGCCAGGTCCTTGTGGCGCTTGCGTTCTTCGGCCGTCATCTCTTTGAGAATTTCCGCCTGCGAAACGCCGACAAAGCGCAGCGTTTCCTCGACTCGCTCCCGCTGCGCCGGGGTGCGCTTCTCCGCAGGGGTTTCGTGGGCCTCGCGCACCTCGGGCGATTGTTTGACCAGTTTCGCCTGGCGCAAGCGCGCGCGGTAAGGGCCTTCGAGTTTTGCAAATTCCTCGCGAAGCGGTTTGGATTGCGCCTCAAACGCCCGGAAAGCGATTTCCAGCTCTTTCTTTTTCGGCGCCGACAACAAATTCAAATCATTATGAAATGACACCGGCGTAAAAAACGCCTGCAAGCTATAATAGTCTTTCTGCGATAGCGGTTCGAATTTGTGGTCGTGGCAGCGCGCGCAGGCTAGAGACAGGCCGAGGAAAGCGAAGCCGGCGGTGTCGAGCATGTCGTTGAGCGTGTTTTGGCGGCGGCGCACCTGATCGCTCGAATCGGTCATGTCCGGGCCAAGCAGGGCGAAACCGGTCGCGACGAGCGCTTCGGGTTGGACCGGCTCGATTTCATCGCCTGCCAATTGTTCGCGCAGAAACTGATCATACGGTTTGTCGCGATTGAACGCATCGACCACATAGTCGCGGTAGCGCCAGGCGTCGGGACGAATTTCGTCAAACTCAAAGCCATTGCTCTCGGCGTAGCGGGCCAGATCGAGCCAGTGGCGCGCCCAGCGCACTCCATATTGAGGGGAAGCGAGCAAGCGATCGATCGTCTTTTCCCAGGCTCTCGCAAAGCCCTCCGCCGATTGCGCAAGCAAAAACGCGTCGATCTCTTCCGTCGTCGGTGGCAAACCGGTCAGATCGAACGACACTCGACGCAAAAGTGGCAAGGGCGCTGCCGCGGGCGCCGGGTCCAAACCCGCCTTCTGAAGCTCGGCCAAAATCCAGCGATCGATCCCATGGGATCCCCCATTGGGGTGGCGCACTTCTGGCAGCGGGCGATTCTCGACTGGCTTCCAGGCCCAATGCTCGCGCATCGCCTTCGTCCAGGATTCGGGATCGGTTCCGACGGCATTTCCGGAGAAAATCAGGCCGAGCAGGGAAACGATTTCCATGAAACCCCTCAGCGGCAAGATCTCATCGGGAAGGAGTTTATAGCAAATCCAAGGCGTGGGTATTGCTTAGATTACCAGGGGCGAACCATTCCGCCAAAAACAATCGAGAGGACCGGACTCAAATCGTTGCGTTCAGCCTGTTTCCCCCCCCAATTTTCGCCAAAAAAATTGCTGACCCGTCAAAGATTGGGCCCGATGGAACCTTCATTTCCGACGCCGGCAGGGCAAGACGGTTGGAAAACTCGATGAAGAATGCCTCTTGAAAGGGGACATTGGGGCCAAAAACCAACTTTTTCCTTGGTTTTTGGGCGAAAATCCCGCATAATCACGACTCGCCATCATCCGAATCGGTTCCTCCCACCTGAAGGATTACGGCGCGACGGGCCGGTGGCCGCCACCGTTACCGCATCCAACCAAATAACCAGATTCGAATTGTTCGGGGATTGCGCAACCGATGGCTGTCTTGTTTCAAATCAACAAAGCCTGCAAAAGTTACGGCGAGCAGGTCCTGCTGGATAATGCCGAAGCCACTATCAGCGACAACACCAAGGTCGGATTCATCGGCCGCAATGGCGCGGGCAAAAGTACCCTGCTGCGCATCCTTCTGGGTGAAGAAGAATTGGATAGCGGCGAGATCATTCGCCACCCCAACCTCAAGCTGGGTTATCTGCGCCAACACGACCCGTTTCTACCGGGCGAAACCGCGCTCGACTTCTTGAAACGCGACAGCGGCCAGCCCGACTGGAAATGCGGCGAAGTCGCCGGCGAATTTGAACTGAAGGGGGCCTATCTTGAAGGCCCGATCGCCAAGATGTCGGGCGGTTGGCAAACGCGCGTCAAACTCGCGGCCTTGCTTCTGCATGAACCGACCCTGCTCGTGTTGGACGAACCGACCAACTTCCTCGACTTGCGCACGCAGATCCTCCTGGAGCATTTCCTCAAGAACCATCGCGGCGCCTGCCTGATCGTTTCCCACGATCGCGCCTTCCTCGCGGCCACCTGCGACCACACCATGGACCTTTCGCGCGGGAAGCTGACCACCTATCCCGGGAAGGTCGATGCCTTCTTGCAGTTCCAAAAAGAAAAGCGCGAGCATCTCGAAAAATCGAACGAGAACATCCTGGCCAAACGCCGCCACCTCGAAGAGTTCATCGCCAAGAACAAGGCGCGCGCCGCCACGGCCACCCTGGCACGCTCCAAAAGCAAACAACTGGAGCGCCTCGAACTCAACGAAATCGACAGCGATTTGCCGACGGCGGTGATTCGCGCCCCGCGAGTTCAGCCGCGCAAGGGACCGGCTTTGCGCTGCAAGGATGTGGCGATCGGGTATCCGGAACGGCAAATCGCGTCGGACGTTTCACTCGAGATCGATCATGGCCAGCGCGCGGCGATTGTCGGCGACAACGGTCAGGGGAAGACGACCTTTTTGCGCACCATTGTCGATTCACTCAAACCGCTGGCAGGCGATGTCAAGTGGGGCCACGGTTGCCAGATCGGCGTCTACGCCCAGCATGTGTACACGACGCTGCCCGACAAGCAGACCGTGCTTGGCTACCTGGAATCCCAGGCGGCGCGCGGCACCAAGGATCAGGAAATCCTCGACCTTGCCGGCGCCTTCTTGTTTCGAGGCGCCCATGTCGAAAAACCAATTTCCGTGCTCTCCGGCGGCGAGCGCGCCCGGCTTTGCCTCGCCGGCCTGCTTTTGAGCCAGCACAATATTTTGATATTGGACGAACCGGGCAACCATCTCGATGTCGACACGGTCGAAACGTTGGCCCAGGCGCTCGTCGACTACCAGGGTTCGGTCATTTTCACGAGCCACGACCGCCACTTCACAAGCCGGGTGGCCACCTGCATTGTCGAAGTGCGCGACGGCCGCGTGGTCAACTACAGCGGCAACTACGAGTCGTATGTCTACAAGGTCAACAAGGAGATCGAGGCGGGCGAACGGGAATTGGCGACCCTGAGAGCCAAGCTGCCCGCCGAGGTGGCCAAGTCGCAAAAGGCAGGTGCCGCCGCACCCAAGGTCGAGCTCGACCCCAAGAAAGAGATCAAGCTGGTCGAAAAAACGATCGCGCAGCTTGATGGGCAGAAGAAAACACTGACTGCCCAGATCGCAAAAACGAACGACATCGCCGAAATGGAACGGCTGGAAAAGGAACTCGCGGAAGTCACCGAAGAGTTGGGCCGTTCGGAAGACCGCTGGAGCGAGCTATTCCAGATTGTCGAGGGGTTCGAATAGCCCGTCGCCTTTGTTCCTGACCAACGAGGCCTCCACCTGACCTCCGGGCGTGGTTGGATGGAGGTTTTTTCGTTTTTTTCCTTTTCTTCCCTCTGTGGCTAATTCCTGCCAGAGTTTCGCCCTCCCATCCGCTAAGCCAGAAGCACAAAAAAGAAAAAAATTACTGTCTGGACCACTTTTTGCTTGGAAATTTGCCGGCGGACGGGGTTTCCCTTTGGCCGGGACCGGCCAAAATGAAAAAGGGAAAAACGAGTTGATCGCGCCATTGCGATCGTGTGTGCCGTGGGAGGTTGCCAAACAAGGGCACCGCGAGCACGAGGGGCAGATCCATGAAATGGGAACAGGGTGAGGAAAGCGAGAATCTGGAAGATCGCCGCGGCCAGTCAAGCGGGAAGCAACTCCTCTTTGGCGGCGGCTTGACCACCCTGGCGCTGATGCTGATCGGCGCCTATTTCGGCATTGATCCGCGCATCCTCAACCAGTTTCTGGGCCGCGTTCAGGTGGCTGGCGGAGATGGCGAGCCCAAGCAGGTTCGGGAGTTGACCGCTGAAGAACTGCGCGGGCGCGAGTTCAATTCCAAAATCCTGCGCTTTACCGAAAAGGTCTGGACGGACGAGTTTCGCAGAGTCGGCAAGCAGTATACGGCCCCGCGGATGGTGCTTTTCGAGGAAAATGTCGACACCGGTTGCGGCAGCGCCCCTTCCGCGGTAGGACCGTTCTACTGCCCCGCCGATCAAACGGTTTATCTTGATCCCACATTCTTCACGGAGCTGGAGACGAAATTGAAAGGCTCCAAGGCCGAATTTTCGCAGGCCTATGTGGTGGCACACGAAGTGGGTCACCACGTGCAAAACCTTCTGGGTTACAGCAAGCTCGTGGAGCAGAAACGGCGTTCGGCCAACCGAGCCGAGTACAACCGCCTGTCGGTGCGCCTGGAATTGCAGGCCGACTACCTGGCGGGCGTTTGGGCCTATCATGGCCAGCAGCAATTCCACTTCATCGAACAGGGGGATATTGAATCGGCCATCAAAACAGCCAATGCCATCGGCGACGACCGCCTGCAGCGAAATTCGCGAGGATTCACTTCACCGGAAAGCTACACCCACGGCACTTCCGAACAACGAGTGAAATGGTTCAAACTGGGTCTAAAAACTGGCAATTTGAGCTTGGCGGAAAAGCTATTTGAATTGCCGTACGACGACTTGTAGCGCTAGCCGCTCGTCCCCCTGTCGAGCGATCCGACCGGAAAGAATGCAAAGCGAAAGCCGCCTTTCACAAGGCGGCTTTCGCTTTGACCCCAGGCGATCGCTTTCAACCGACGCGCGTGGCGATCCACCAGGTGGTGCCGCCCTGGTCCTTGAATCCACCGCGCTTGTCTTCATCCTCTTTTTTCACCGGAGCCTGCACCGCGATGCCGCCCGAATCGAGGGCAAGTTGGTACGTGGAATCGACATCCTCGACATAGACATGCACATGGGCCGGCAGCGGCGGCCACCCTTCCGCGCCGTCGGCGACCATGAGCACCGAATCGCCGATCCGTACCTCGGCATGAAACACGCGGCCGGCATCGTCGGCAAAGCGACGTAGTTCCACCGCCCCCAACACCTTTTTGAGAAACTCGATGGTCTGGTTTGCACCATTCACAATCAGATAAGGAGAGACGGTGGTGTAACCCTCCGGTTTGAACGATCCACTCATGAGCGACCCCATTGGCTTGGTTGGAATCTCAGAAGACACATCCCTATTTTTCTTAGGGAACCGCTAACGATCCGGATCACCTCCCTTTGGGTCGACCTGGGGATTGACGACTTCGCCAAGATTGCGACTTCCTTTCAACAGCCAAGTCTTGACGGGAACTCGATGGGAGTAGGCTCATGGACCAGCAACGATTCGGCGACAACCCTTACACGCCGCCCACAACGCCCATGGATCCCTCGCAAGTAAAGTCGTGGGTAAGCGGTATCTTCTGCCGTCGCAATCTGATCCTATTCGCCATCGTTTTTTTCCTCATTGGTCTTAAGCCAATGTTTTTCTTTACCGGAGACGGCCTTCAACTTACCATTTTGCTTGCCTGGTATTTCCAAGCTTTTTTCTGGATCTTGACTAGTAGCGAAAACCTAGAACCTACTTCATCCTATTCACTATTAACGCCAGTTATTATTCTTGTATTTCATATTTTATCCGCGGCCATCGTTGCTTTATTCATTAACATTGTCATCGCAATTATTTTAATAGTATATAAATTTTTGA
This sequence comes from Gemmataceae bacterium, assembly GCA_965226945.1. Lineage (GTDB taxonomy): Bacteria > Planctomycetota > Planctomycetia > Gemmatales > Gemmataceae > SYLG01. The sequence goes on from OZ245717.1 coordinate 8,467,060, forward strand.
AAAAACCACCTATTAAAGAGAGTTAGCTTTCATCACATTTAGAGCCTTTTACGATACTAGTGCGAACTTCAATTGCATGGTCCGGTGCGACCCTGCCGATCACGGTGCATCTACTACCTTGAACAGAACGGCCTGCGAAAAGGAAAAGACGCATTGATCGTGTCGTGAAGAGTTTTGGGACAAAGTTCGGACAGGAAAGTGCGGGTAAAAAATGGGATCTTGGGGAAGGCCCTGGCAAGAAGTGCTGGACATTGTCGATCGCACCATGCATGCCATTTCCGGCGTGAGCGATCCGGAACAATTGGTCGATATCTATTACGACGGCGTGGGCGACCTGATCGCCATCGACGACTATGTCGCCATCTCAAGGCGCAACATCGAGCCGCCCTTCTACTTCATCACCCGCTCGTCGCGCTTCACCGAGCACTTCAATCCCTGGACGCAACGCGACAAGCTGCCTCGCTTGTCCGGCGGGCTGTTGGGTGAAATCGCGACCACCCGGGGTCCCATGATCATCGAAGACCTCCCTTCGCGCCTGCAAAGCGACGACCCGGCCTGGTTTTACCTGCAAGGGTTTCAATCGCTCATCTCCCTGCCTCAGTACGACCATGGCGAAACGCTCAATGTCACGATCTTTTTGTTTCCCGCCGGCACGCAAGTCGACCGCAATATGATCCCGATGCTCCACTGGCAGGGTGGCCTCTTCGGCCGTGGCACGCAGAATCTGGTATTGCGCAATCAACTTGCCGAAGCGCTCGCCGCCATGGACCGCGAACTCCAGGTGGTGGGCGACATTCAAAGGTCGCTCCTTCCCGCCGAAATCCCAAAGATTCCCGGCTTCGACCTGGCGGCGCATTACGAAACGAGCGCCCGCGCCGGCGGCGACTATTACGACTTTTTCCCTTTGAGCGGCGGAGGCTATGGCATCTTCATTGCCGATGTTTCCGGCCACGGCACCCCCGCGGCGGTGCTCATGGCGATCACCCACGCGATCGCGCATTCGCAGCCAGGCACGCACGCTCCCCCCGGCGCCCTGCTCGCCTACCTCAACAACCGGCTCGAAACAGCCTACACCCGCGACGGCACGTTTGTCACCGCCTTCTATGCCGTGCTCGATCCGGTGGCTCGCACACTGACCTATTCAAGCGCGGGCCACAACCCTCCCCGGCTCGTGCGCGCGGGGGCCGTACAATCGCTCGACAAGAACGGCGCGCTTCCCCTGGGCATTCTTGCCGACCGGGAATATGGCCAGGAAACGATCGACCTACAGTCGGGCGATCTTCTTGTGCTTTACACCGATGGCATCACCGAAGCGATGGCCCCCGCCGCCGATCAGGCGATCCTCGCGGAACATTCACTGTTTGGGGTCGAGCGGCTGGATCCGATTTTGCTCGAAAACGCCCAGGGCAACGCGCAAGAATGCATCGAGCGGATCCGCGCGGCGATCGGCGCATTTAGCCAAAACGCACCGCCCACCGACGACCGGACCTTGATTGCACTGCGCGTGTATTGAACTCGGGCTTAAAAAAGTCGACCGAAAATGAGCCAGGTGCTCGATCCCCGCGAGGCGGCGTCCAAGGATCGAGGACCTTTTTTTTGGAATGCGAACAACCCTCTCTTTCTCTTTGGCCTTGGCCGTCTGGCAGGAACTTAGTGGCCCGGGACGTTGCCGAGCACTCGTTCCAGCCGGTCGTAACCTGCCGCCATTCCCTGTTCCATGGGAGTTTTGAGCGCTCCGTCGCGGGCCGCGGCCGTTTGATAGACGATGGAGTTGGTCAAAAGCGTTTGGCCCCCCTGCTCCGTCAGCGTGAGGGTACCGATCGTTTCTCCGCCAGTCCAATCGGAATCGAACAGCGCCGTGCTCACCATGCGCCTGGGCGGATCGATTTCCTTGATGACCCCGCCCATTCCCATCAAGACACCGTCCGGACCGCGCCAGACATACCGGTAGGAACCACCCACCCTGAGGTCCATTTCACAGACTTCGAAGGACCAGCCCGGAGGCCCCGTCATCCAGCGCTTCAGCAGCTCCGGCTTCGTGTTCGCTTCAAACACGAGTTCGAGTGGCGCACGGAAAGTGCGCGCAATGAGGATTTCCCGATCCCCCACCAACGTCAGCTTCATCTTTGAGACCATTGCCAGAATTCTCCATGGTCCTTGCTAATTGACGGAATTGAACACTCTGTTGATCCGCAAACGATTGGGAAGCCCGATGAGAACTGCCGCGCCTGGTTGAACCGAGCCCCGAAAGCTGCCCGACTTCACTTGGCAGACTTGGCCAGCAGAGCGGCCATCTTGTCCAGGCACTGGTTCATCCCCAGCTCCGACATTTCACGCATCGGACCCACCGTCCAGCCAAATTCCGTAATCGTCAGTTCGGTTTTGTCAGGACCCACGGACTGGAAAACCACGGTATGCAACTGGTCCCGGGGAAAATCGGCGGGCATTCCCAAAGAAGTCGGATCGATACTTTTTCCTTCGCAATCGGCCAGATTGTGAATATATTCGATGCGTTTTTGAGGCACGATCTTTTTATAGGCCCAGGTGCTGTACATGTCCTGGCCGCCAAAATCCTTGGGCGCCTTCATGCAGACAAGAGCAATTCCCCCTTCGCGCAGATCGACCTTGGCGCTTGGGCAAGTGAAACCGGTCGGCCTCCACCAGTGGCGAATCTGCGCCGGCTCGGTCCAGGCTTTCCACACCGCATCCACTGGCGCATCGAAAACCCGCTTGATGATCAGATCTTTTTTCATGACGGCCGCGGCTTTCTTTTCGTCCCTGGGTTTGGAGTTTTCTTGAGAACAGGTACTTGCAATCGGCGCGAGCCCGGCGAACACGCAAAATAGCCCCCCACCGAACCAAGCTTGCAAGCCTTGCGAAATCGAACCTGGTTTGAGCACCGCAAGGATCTTCATCGCTGGCCTCTTTCTCGTGAAAGGAAGGGCCTTTGGCTTCCATTCGAAAGGCCGACTCACTGCAAGAAACCGACCTTAGATAACTTTTCAGTTCCATAACCTTCCGGTAATGTAAAGGCCCCTTGGAAGACGGTCAAGCGAGGATCCAGGGATTCCGTGGTTTCTTGAACCGAATCTTTGCAAGTTTCTCACGCCGTGCTGCACCTGTTGTCGAAATCAACAGCCCCCTTTCGACAAAGGAGGAGGCTTGAAGGCAGGCGAGACCGTTTCCGGGATGGGCCAACCTCCCTGAGACGGCTTGCGGGCATATAGTGGCACTTAGCCCCCTTCGCCATCGTTCCAACTGATTGCAATGTTCCCTGTCCTTAATGACAGGGAACATCCGGGAGAATCGCGTCATGAGTTCGGTGCGCTTGCTCGTGGGAACCAAAAAAGGGTCGTTCCTTCTCACGGCGGACGGCAAACGCGAACGGTGGACCGTCGACGGTCCTCACTTTGCCGGCTGGGAGATTTACCACATGAAAGGTTCCCCGGTCGATCCGAACCGCATCTATGCGTCGCAGTCGAGCGGCTGGTTTGGCCAGGTGATTCAGCGCTCAAGCGATGGCGGCAAGACCTGGGAAGCGGTGGGCAATCAGTTCCCCTACGAGGGGGTTCCCGGAACGCACCAGTGGTATGATGGCACGCCCCACCCCTGGGAGTTCAAGCGGGTCTGGCACCTGGAACCCGACCTGAAAGATCCCGAAATGGTCTATGCCGGCATTGAAGACGCCGCCTTGTTCAAGTCGGTCGATGGCGGTCAAAGCTGGAAGGAACTGGATGGCCTCAGGCGCCACGGTTCCGGCTCCCAGTGGCAACCGGGCGCCGGCGGCATGGGCTTGCACACGATTTTGCTCGACCCGGTTCACCCGGAGCGGATTTTTATTGCCATCTCCGCGGCGGGCGTTTTCCGCTCCGATGACGCCGGCAAGACCTGGCGTCCTAGCAACCAGGGACTCAAGTCGCGCTACATTCCCGATCCCAAGGCCGAAGTTGGCTATTGCGTGCACCGGATTGCCTTACACCCGTCGCGCCCCGAAACGCTCTTCATGCAACTTCACTGGAATGTAATGCGCAGCGACGACGCGGGGGAAAACTGGCAGCACGTAAGCGGAAATTTGCCCAGCGATTTCGGCTTCCCGATCGATGTCCATGCCCATGAACCCAACACGGTGTATGTCGTGCCGATCAAAAGCGATTCGGAACATTACCCTCCCGAAGGGAAATTGCGGGTCTACCGTAGCCGCGTGGGGGGCAACGAATGGGAACCGCTGACCAACGGCCTGCCCCAGGAAAACTGCTACGTCAATGTTCTGCGCGACGCCATGGCGGTCGATTCGCTCGATTCGTGCGGCATCTATTTCGGCACCTCCGGCGGGCAGGTGTACGCCTCCGCCGACGGCGGGGATCACTGGAAGGCGATCGTGCGCGACCTGCCGCCGGTGATGTCGGTCGAAGTGCAGACACTCGCATGATCCGGGTCGAACTTCCCTACCACCTGCGCAACCTGGCGAAAACGGGAGCAGAAATTTCCCTGGAGGTTCCCGACCCTGTCACCCAACGCTCCGTGCTCGACGCGCTCGAAGCGCATTACCCGGTGCTCAGGGGGACCATCCGCGACCATGTCACGAAGATGCGCCGGCCTTTTCTTCGGTTTTTTGCCTGCGAAATGGATCTAAGTCACGAACCGATGGATGCGCTTTTGCCCGAAGCGATTCGTTCAGGTGAGGAACCTTACCTCATCGTCGGGGCCATTGCGGGCGGCTAGTGCTTCTTGCGGCCGCACGACTCCCGTGCAATAATGCGCCGATGAGAGACCGGTGAAAACGGGATTTTTTTCTGATGCATTTCCATTCCCCTTTTGATATCCTCACCCAGACCTGATTTCGATTGCCACAATCCATCGCGCATCTTCATTGGCCAGGGAAACGACCGGTCAACAAGCGATGGCGAAATCGTGGTCACCGAGGTCGACCTTCCCCTTGGTTCCACCCGAAACGAAGCGGGGTTCATCATCACCCCGAAGTTTCGCGGGCGGCCTCTCCCTTTGATGAAGCCTGGCCGCCGTTCACTGGAAAATCTGGATATGAGACACTCGCTCTTCTTCTGTCTTGCCCCCGTCTTCTTGCTGCCTCTATGCACCGGCGCCCTTACCGCGGAAGACATCACATTTGCCAAGAAAATCTCAAGCCTGAACAAACAGGCGGTCGATCGTATCGAGTCTTTCTCCTGCGATACCCAGATCGTTGCGCTTAATGCCGATGGCAGCGTCCACCCGGAACAGCGCCAGTTGATCTCGGGAAGATACTGGAAGAGCGGCACGGCGATGCGCTTTCGTTTTGAGAAGGACGACGGAACCAGTAGCGACCGGATGATCAAAGATCAGGTCCAAACGGGATTGCATGAGTCGATCAATAAGTCCAAAAAGATGGAGGTTTTTGGCAGGCGCATTGAAGAAGGGGAAATTTTCCACCAGGGATCGATGATGCACAGCCTGAATTTTTTTGGACCCGGTACGGAGATCGAAAGCCGTTGCCTCTTCAAGCTTGAAGACATGAAACCCAAAAAGGAACGAGAGGAGCGTTTTTTCTACCGCAATGTCTATCTGGACGATCTCTTTGCGGAAAACTTCCGGGTTTTTAAGGACTGCCGCGTCCTACCCAGCAGCATCATCTGCGTGGAGTTCACCGTGCAGAACCAAGTCAAGCATGAGATATTTCTCGACCCAAAACTCAACTACATGATGACGAAATATGAAATGACTGGGAATGTTGGAGACGGGCGAGGTGCCATCAGAGAGACCATCGAGGTCACGGACTTTCGCGAGGTTCGGCCCGGCATCTACTTTCCGCTGAAAAGTACGAAATCCTATGTACGCAATGGCCTGCTTTTTAAAAGGGAAATCCTGACGCTGGAAAATTTGGTCGTCAATCGTCCCACCATTGCGCAGGAAATCCACATCGCCATGCCTGCGGGCACCAAGGTCACCGATGCAATCAACGGCCGCGTGCTGAAGGCCCTGGGAAACGGCAAGTATGAAGATATGGGCGAAGACAAGCACCAGAAAATGGCCTACGCCAAGGGCGGGGAGTCCCTGCAAATCAACGGAAGAGTCACGGAAAGCGAGAACCACTTTGATTACTGGCTGCTCCTGATTCCAGGCTCGATCGTCTTGATCGCCGTCGGCGTGGTGATTTCCTGGCGAAGGTCGTCCTAGCTTCGATCCGGCAGCAAGGAAGGACCGGGGCAAGGCCCCCTTCCCTGCGACCGGCTTCATCTCGCTCGTTGAATTTCGCGACCTAATGAGGAAGCCCCATGCCCGACGCAAAATCCAAGCAGCGAAGCATGGGGTTCACCCTGGTTGAACTGTTGGTCGTGATCGGCATCGTCGGCTTGATCCTGGGATTGGCGATTCCCGCGGTCAACCTCGCAAGGAGCGCTTCGTATCGCGTGAGCTGCGCCAACAATCTGAAGCAGTTGGCCCTCGCGATGCACACGTTTCACGGGACCTACTCTTGTTTCCCTTCGGGGCGGGGAAGTGGCGGTCCCCCCAATCTCCCGGGTGTCGGTTGGCAGGCCCCTCTCCTACCCTACCTGGAACAAGAATCCCTGTGGCTGCAAACGGTGGAAGCCAACAAGCTTCAGCCACTGATCGTGCCTTCAGCCATTGCCGAGGATCCACCGCGCCACGAGGTTCCGCGTGATCCGCCCCATATCGGGAAGGGATCGGTGGTCCCCGCCTCCATTTGCCCGGCCGATTCTCGGCTCAAAACGCCGTTAAATACCCCCAAGCAAAACAAAATCGCGTTTAGCTCCTACCTGGGTTTGTCTCAAGTGCGAGCGGAAGAATTCGATGTGCCCGCAAGCATGTACCATCCCGGCATTTTTGGCGACGACCATGGCTGCCGCATGTCCGATGTTCTCGACGGCACGAGTCATACGCTGTTCTTTGGGGAACGCCCGCCGCCTGCATCCCTCCAAGCCGGCCCATGGTACTCGACCTTGCTCATCGATTTTCCGGGCGGGCCAAACCAACTTTTAGAGATCCCGCAAGTGCCCTATACAATGCAGGATTCCTGCGGGAATATCAGTAAGAGCCAGGCCTTGGGCCCCGGGAATTTACAGAATCCCTGCGATCGGAATCATTTTTGGAGTCTTCATGGCGGCGGCGCCCATTTCGCCACTGCTGACGGAGGGTTTCGGTGGATCTCCTACGGAAACAAACGGCTCGTTCCCGCCATGGCAACCATCGCCGGTGGTGAAAACCTGGATTGATGGGATGGATACCGAGCAGCGCTTCCCGAACCGGCCGAATTTACGGATTCGTCTTGGGCTTGGCCCGAATGACCACCAGGCCCACTGAGGGTGCAGGCAGCTTGACGGAAATCGGTATTCCCGCAGGTACGGGGCGCGCTGGACCAAACGGTTCCAGATCGCGGAAGTCATCCACCAACAAGAGCTCCCAGGTCCAGTCCTGTGAACTCGGGAGATTGGCAACCGAAACCGCGAAGGATGAATCCGTGTTTCGGTAGTTGGCGATCAGCACCATGGCCGTTTCTTGTTTGGCGTCCATCGCGGCCAGCAAGCCGACTTTTTCCGAATCGACGCCCGACGCTTCGACACGCCCGTTTAAGTCGACCAGCCGGCGTAAGGCGAGCATGCCGAAATAGTTCTTGAAGGGCGCGCCGTTGGAAGTAAACAGCCCCATGTTCCCCAGTTCGCCATGAAATAAGTTAGCCACATCGACCGGTGCATCCTGCATGGAAGCGAAGGCCGCACCGATGAAGGCGGCTCCCTTGCATCCCGACATCGCGGCGAAATAGCGATCCTTCTCGCGCGGCGTTTTGCCCGCATCCCAGGTGTTATCCGGCAGCAGATTCCATTCGTTTAGATGGTTCTCCGTCGAGCGAAAACCGAACCCATCAAGCAGCGCGCGTACGTGCTTGGCGCGTTGGCTCAGCTCAACTGGATGATCGGTGTAACAATGCCAGGAAAAGAAGTCGAGCGGCGCTTCGTCGCGCTTGCACATTTGCAAGAACGCCGTGGTAAACGGATAGGGTTTACACTGACCATCCTTGGTGAATTCCATGCTCGCGCCCAAGGCGGGACCGCCCACCTTGAGTTTGGGAAAGGCCCGCTTGATCTTCTTCGCGGTTAGTTTGTAGAGCCGCAAATAATCCTCATCACTGCCTGACCACATCGCCGGCCGATTCTCCGGTTCGTTCCAGATCTCCCAGTACTCGATGCCATGATGGAAGCCGTTGGCCCAGCCTTCGTTGTAATGGCGGATGATTCCGAGGCAAATATCTCCCCATTTGTCGTAATCCTTGGGCGGATGAACGAACCGCTTTTTCTTGGTGTGTTCAATGGTCTCCCCCAGCCGGTAGACCACCTTGGCTCCGGCTTTGACAATGCCCGCGATGTATTCATCGGTCAGCGCGAATTCGAAGCTTTCCGGCTTGGCCGGATCGGCATTGAAGTCTGGAAACACCGCATGAATGTCGATCACTTCGCAGTTGGGCCAGTGAGAATCATGGGTGCGCACCGAGTGAAGCCCGAGCGCCCGATGCGCATCAATGACTTCCACCAGCCCTCCCGCGGCGACAGGGCCTCGGTTCACTCCATTAAGCGGGCGAATTTTGCCATTGCGCTTGGCAAAATCGACCTGGATGTCGGCGGCGATAAGTGCGAAATTTCCTCCTGCAATCATCACGATCAATGAAATCCAGGGAATCAAAAAGCGCGCAGTTGGAAATGTCATTTTAAACCAGTAATTAAAACATTATTCCCACAGGATTTATGAGTCGTAAATCGTGCAGATTCGAGCAGTTGTTTGGAAAGTCCAGGAGTGATTTTATGAGCTCAGTCCGGTGCGGATAGTTTCCTTCCTGGGACGCTGAAAGCCAACCAATTCGACCGAAATGGACCCGCGTCCATACGATTTGGGGGCAGATGGACCTCACGGAAAACAATCACCGAAAATCGCAAGAGTTGACACACGGAATTGGCAAACTACTCTTACTTGAGTGACAACCTTTTTGGACTCAAAAAAAAAGGCTACACCATGCAGCCCATCTTTTTCAAAAGCATGCGCTTTTTTTTCGTTCAAGGCGCTACCTGGCTTTTCCTGCTGATCGTTTGGTGCGAGAACCCGACATTGGCCTCGCAACCACAGGACAAAAAAAAGCCGGAAGCCAAGCCAATCATCCCCAACCTTTCTCAGTCCACGCTGGAAGTCCCTGGCAAATCGATCAAGGCGAAAGCTCTGCCAGGCGAAAAGCCTGACAAGGCCACCAACGTCATCACTCTCGGCGATTCGATACTCAAGGTAAATCCTGAAGAAATCCGATTTTTATCTGACAGTTCGCAAGTGCCGAAATGGACCGCCAAGGTGCCGAAGGGGTTAGAATTGATCCTGTGTGAAAGCGACGAACAGACACTCTATTTCCTGGGGGCCACGTCGTATAACAAGGTAGAATCCCCACCGCGGTTAAGGCGATTGGCCATATCGAGTGGTCATTGGATGGAAGACTTGCCGGTTTCCTCCACCGCCAAAGCGAATCAGACCGCGAGGATTATGTATGTCTCCTCCACCAAACAAGGCCTGGCGATTTTATCAGGTATTTTTGAAGTTGACGATTCGAGGAATCGAGATCAACTTATCGAATATGTTGTGACTTTTTTTGATTCGGGTGCCGCCAAGCCAAAATGGACCCAGTCGTTTCCCTCTGCCGGAAAGGAATTCTCGCCGGGTGCGTTTTTGCTTGCGCCAGGGCGCTCCCCCCAAATGGGACATTCCCACCTTCAATCACTGGTAGTGCTAGAAAAGGAAATTTTGGTTTGCGCCGGGCCGGTCCAGGATCTTCTCTGCCTGGAGAAAAAGACCGGAAAAGTCAGTTGGAAGCTCGAACGCATTTGGGAATTTGAAAGAGGATTCATCGGACCCAGCGTTTGGTCTCACTTCATGAAGCGAGCAGGAGAATCCCCATTTGAGGAGGCCGCCAAGCCCCAACCCAAAATCAAACCGGCGGCCGATCCGGAAATATACGGCTCCATTATCGGTGGGCCCATTGTGGTTGAGCAAAACCGAGAAAGCGAGGACACAGAAAAGGTGATCTATTTGGCGGTGTCCCGAGGAAAGGGGCCATTTCCCAACTATTTGTCCGAGTGCCAGGTCTATGAAATTCGCTCCGGACGTGTTCAAGGAGTCGTGACTTTGCCGCGACTTGTGAGGGGGGGCAAGTACAAGGTATCCGATGGAGGACTGGTCTGGGCATGCCAAAACGGTTCGATGGTTCGCTTCCCGGTTGCGGAAATCGAGAGGCCGACTTTTTGGGGCGGTCCTGGTGGTCACGATTGTATTGTCGAAATTGAATGGTTCAGTCAGGCTCGTTTCCCAAAGAAACGCGTTTGGATGACAACGGAAAGGGTAGCAGACTTCACCACATTCGCGGACGGAATAGCCGCATTGGTCCCCTCGGGCGGATACGTGCCCCAACCTACCAGTCAGGTATTCCATTTTCCGCTCGCCGTCGCCCGCTTGAATTCCGGCCAATTCCAATACCTGGAAATCAAAGTCCCCTTCGAGGGAAGCATGCCGGAACCAGAAACCAACTACTCTTCGTTCCCTTGGGACGACGGCAAAACTGCATGGAAAACCCTGACCCCCTACCAACTCGCGATCACCGGCCTGGAGATTTCCAAGGACCGATTGAAGGTACGTTTCGGCACAGAGACATGGGTTCAGGTTTTGGAATTCCCCCTCAACGAAATTCCCGGTTTCCAAAAACGATGATAAGGACACTCTTGTCAGAGGTGTCCCTCTTTTGCTGAACGCGAATTCACCCAGCCAAGTTTCAAGGTCTCTTTGCCGGCCCAACGGCGCCTGGTTGAAATACCATCAGGCCCGCATCAATATATTGCCCCCCGGCCACCTGATGGCAATGAATTGCCAGTAAATTTGAACCAGCCCGCAAGGCCTTGATTGCCGCCGCGTCTAGCGGCATATCCGTGTAACCCGAGGTGAATCCACGCGGGCGTGCGGCGAGCACGCCGTTGAGGTAGACCTCGGCATCTTCATCATGATGGATGCGCAGTACGCAGTTGGCCGGATCGAGCTCTTTCAGGTTCGCTTCCGTCAGCGTGAATTCGCGGCGCAGCCAGATGTCCGCCGTGCGCCATTCGGTGCGCACGATGGCGCCGGGAGTACCTGGGCTGCCAAAACCGCCAGGTGACATGCGCCATGCCTTGTCGTCAAACGAGGCCGATGTCCAGCCGTCCGCTGGCTCCGTCAGCGTATGGCGCCAAAGGATGCCGGCTTTTTCGGAAGTGGGAGCGAGTTCGCGCACCGTCACGGGAGAGGGATCTACCGTGGAAAGATCCATGCGGTAAATCGCGGCCGGATCCTGGCCGACCAGGAACAGCTCGCCATCGGTGTTTTCGCCAAAGGCGGCAATGCGCGAAGGCGATCGGCCTAGTTCCACCAAGCTGGCAAGGACGCCATTCTTGCGTAACAGGCCCCAGATTTTGCGACTTTCGTAGTCGCCAAAAATATAGAACCCTTCCAGCGCCGGCGCTTTGGTACCCCGGTACACATAGCCTCCCGTGACCGACACGCCGTGGCGGCGGTTGTAACTTAAGACCGGAGGCACAAAGACTCGTCCCAGACGGCGGTGCGCCGCGGAAAAGGGCTCAAAACCCTCCATGACATTCCAGCCATGGTTTTCGCCGCGCTTTACGACCGCAACTTCCTCGAAGCGATTCTGGCCGACATCGCCCACCCAGAGCTCACCGGTTTTGCGATCGAAGGTGAATCGCCACGGTTCGCGAAAGCCGAGCGCCCAGACCTCGCGCCGGTACCCTTCCCTGAGACGAAAAGGGTTCGTCTCGGGAATGGCATAGTGCTTGCCCGCCATACTTCGGTTCACATCGATACAGAGGATCTTGCCGAGCATCGATAGGTGGCTTTGACTGTGACCGTCCGGATCTTCTTGAGGGCCGCCATCGCCAAAGCTGATGTAAAGAAATCCATCGGGGCCGAATTCCAGACAGCAACCGTTGTGATTGACATGCGGCATCGGCACGCCCATCAGTTTCAGAGGAGAGAAAGTGGGATCGTCGATTCCCTCCTTAGATGCGCGACGCTCCCAGACATTGACAATCACCTGGTCCCTGGCCGGGTCATGCATGGCCAGATAATAGCGGCCGTTCTTGGCAAAATCGGGATGCAGTGCAAACCCCAAAATCCCCTCGATGTAGCCATGGCGGGTTTGGTCATACAGATCGAGGAAGAGGGTTTTACGCGGGCCTCCTTGGCCAAACTCGATGCGCCAGATCTTGGCCCGCTCGATCTCGACGAGCAGATAAGCGCCCGGGAAACCGGACATGGGACCATACCATACCGGACGCTCAATCCCCAGGGCCTGAGTCACGATCGGCACCAGGCGCAGCGGCTTCGCGGCCCGGGCGATCGTGTCCGGATTATCCGGACGCGCCGCGGCCGATGAGGGAGGCAAGCGAAGAGTTTCCAGGTAAGCGATCAGGTCGGCAAACTGCGCGGGCGTCCACTGTGCATGGAGGTTATCCGGCATGAGCGACTTGCGCAAAACCACCAGTTCGTCGATGTCGTCGCGATCGACCCGCTTGGTGGTGCCGTCAGGAAGGGCGAGGTCGACTTGCCGGTGCGTGGTGTATTTCAACACTCCACTTAAGAGCAAGCCGTTTTTGGTTGCCACCACGGTTGTTTCGTAGCCAGGCAGAATATCGACCGACGGTTCCAACAGGGCGCGAATCAGGCCATCGCGGTCGAGTTTGTCGGCGATCCCCAGCAGGTCGGGACCGACTTTACCCCCCTTGCCCTCGACCGAATGACAACTCGAACAAGCGCCCTGGTTGTCGGTAAACATCTTTTTGCCCGATGCGATGTCGCCGCCGCGCTGCGCCGCCGCCCGGTATTCCTCAACCGGCGTGGGCACCCTAGGTTCTTGCGCACCGGCGATGGCCTGCCAGTTCCCCATTCGGCCCGCTGCAACCAGGTTTTGTCTTCCTTCCCACGCCAAGGAAAGGATGAGTAGGACGATCAAGATCTGCGTCTGACGGACCATGACCCAAGACCTCACTCGAAAAAAAATGACACCTTGTTCACTACGCTTAGAATATTACTAATAATGAGCCAATAAAAAAGAGGGGTTCAGGCGGGCCGTAGGCCCGCCTGAACCCCTCTTCGGCAGGTTACTTCTTAAAATCGCCCGCCCGGATGACGACCAGTTTTTTCGGGTCGACATACTTGCGAAACGCCTCGGTCACCTTGGCCGGAGTGAGCGCGAGAATCGCCTTCTCCATGTCGGAGGCATGGGAGAATTTGCGGCCGGTATTCAGGTTGTTGACAATCTGGCCTGCAATGGCTCCATCGCCGGTGCGTCCGACTTTCTGTGATTCGACGAAAGCCTGTTTGGCGTCCGCCAGTTCCTTTGCGGTGGGGCCGTCCTTCAGGTATTTTTCCAGTTCTTCCTTGACCGCGGCCGTGACCTTGTCGATGTTGGCGGGATTGGTGCTCACCGTCACGGTAAAGGTCGCCACCGGGTCACGCGAGGATGCGGCAAACGATGAGGTCGCACCATAGGACAGGCCGTCCTTCTGGCGAATGCGATCGCCGATGCGCGAGCTCAAGGTGCTGCCGCCGAAGATGAAGTTGCCGATGCGCAGGGCCGCGAATTCCGGATCATTGTCGGAAACGGGAATCATCAACCCGGCAAGATACTCGGCGTTCGATTTGTCGGGAGTAACGATGTCTTCCTGGGCGCCCGCGATATTGGGGACCACTTTGCGATCGATCCGCTTGACGGGCACTTTCGAATCCCAGCCAACCAGGATTTCCTTGACCAGTTTGACCGTGGTCTCCGGATCAAAGTCGCCCACCACGCCCATTTCGGCCTGCGAGCCGTTGACCTGATTCTCATAGACCGATTTGACCTGATCGAGCGTGACCGATTCGATCCGCTCGAGCGCTTCTTCCAAGGTGCCGACATAGCGGACATCGTCCTTGGAATAAGGCGACAAGGTCCGGCTCAATTTGTTGCCGGCAAGCACGCCGGGTTCGGTGCGTCCGGACGAAGTCATCGACACCATGCGCCTCTTCGTCGTTTCGAATTCCTCGGCGGGAAATGCCGGCTCCCTGAGGATCTCGCCCAAAAGCTTGAGTGCTTGAGGCAAGGTGTCGCGCTTCGCCTCGACGGAAAAACTCAACTGGCCCGCGGCACCGCCGCCACCTCCCGCGCCGCGACCGCGTCCTCCCCGGGCGGGGCCGCCGCCCATCCCCGGACTGATGCGGATGCCAAGCGATTCCAATTCTTCGCGCAGTGCCTGGCGATCGTGCTTTTTCGTGCCGGCCATCATCATGCCGGGCAACATGCCCGCGGCCGTGGTCAGATCCTTGAGCGATTCCTCGTTGCCGTAGTGAAGAGTAAGCACCAGCGACACCGTTTCGCCCCGATTTTTCTTGGGCAACAGACCCGCTTTCAAACCGCCCTCTTCGACCACCTTGAGTCGTGCATCGAGATTGGCCGGCGACGGGTCGAACGCTTCGCCGGCGGCGCCGACCGCCCCGCCCTTGTAGTCCTTGACGATCGATTCGATCGAGGGAGCGGGGGATACCGCCAAACGGCTCGATTCCTTGGAGGGAATGTACATGCCCACGGTGCGATTGGGCTTTTGGAAATAGGTGCGGGCGACGCGATTGACATCGGCAGCGGTGACCGCCGCAATCCGGTCTCTTTGAATGAAGAGCAATCGCCAGTCGCCATGGGCCGAAGCGGTGCTCAGCGCGCTCGACATTCCCTGGCTATTGGACTGCAGCGACTCCGCGTTGCGCTTGCTGCGCGTCTTCGCCTTGTTCACTTCCTCTTCCGTGAAGGGGACTTCACCGAGCGCCTCGATCGTCTTGACGAGGGCATCTCGCACCGCTTCGAGCGCTTCGGGTTCGCAGGACGCGGAGGAGAAGAACAGACCCGGATCATGGGAATTGTCCGAACCGCCGAACACCGAGGTGGCCAGCTTCGATTCGACCAGGGCTTTGTAAAGCCGACCGTTGGGTGATTGCGAAATGATGCCGCCAAGTAGGCTCAATGGAGCCCAGTCGGCGTGCGATGCCGAGGGAATGTGATAGGCGACCCCCACCGAGCCGACGGCGCCGACACGGCGCAAGGTGACGATCCGCTCGCCGTCTTGCGGCGGTTCCTCGGTGTAGGTCGCATCGAGTTTGCGCGCCGGTTTGGGAATCGAGCCGAGGTATTTTTCCAGAAGAGTTAAGGCCTTGGCTTCCTCGAATTTGCCGGTGACGATGAACACGACATTGTCGGGCTGATAATACTTGCGATAAAAGGCCTGCAGGTTGTCGATCGGCACCCTTTCGATGTCGGTGCGGTTGCCGATCGTCGATTTGCCGTAATTGTGCCATTCGAAGGCAACCGCGCGGATGCGCTGTCCCAAAATCGATGCCGGGCTGTTTTCGCCCCGCTCAAACTCATTGCGCACGACCGTCATTTCCGAGGTCAGATCTTCGCGCTTGACGAAGCTATTGACCAGGCGGTCGCACTCCATGGAAATGCCGAATTCCAGGTTGTCGTCGGTCGCCGGCATCGTTTCGAAATAGTTCGTGCGGTCGGTGTTCGTGGTGCCGTTGAAGTTGGCGCCATGGTCGCGCAGGGCCTTGGGGATCAGCGGATTCTTGGGCGTGCCCTTGAAGACGAGGTGTTCGAGCAGGTGGGCCATGCCCGATTCGCCATAGCCCTCATGGCGGCTGCCGACGAGCACGGTCATGTTGATGCTGATGGACGGCCGGGACATTTCCGGAAAGAGCAGCGCGCGAGCGCCGTTGGCAAAGCGGTATTCGGTCACCCCTTCGATCGTGGCGACCTTGGCGGGGGGCTCGGCCATCGCGGCGGAACCTCCCCCAATAAACAATGCTGTCGCAATCCATTGACGCATGGCCCGAATACCTCCCGATGATTCACTGGGTGATGATGAAGATATGCTAACGGCTTTGCGTCCACGAAAGCCAAAAAACCGAACGCCATCCCATAAAATGAGAAGATTACGATCTGTTAAGCCCAAACTCCCCTGGAAGATCCCCCCATGGATGAGGCTGCTTTCGCCCAGTACATCACGCAAACCTTCCCCGGCACGATCGCCGTCGAAAACGAGGGAGATACCTTCTTCTATTACAACCCCGGCCAGAAAGCCCCCAACGAGTTCTACTTCGCCACGATCAAAACCAAGGATGACGATTACGACAAGGCATCGAATGTAAGTCGGCCGGGAACGTTTCGTTTGAACATCGGCATCGGGCCGGAAACCTACCAGTCGATGTTCGGCGCCCAACCGGACAAGGTGGGCAAGGGAGACGGAGTCGATCCCGACCATGTGTACACGGCGCTCGACAAATTCCATCCCCATCCGGTCTATGCGAAAATGTCCTGGGTGTGCATTTTGAATCCCAGCCCGGTCAATTTCCCCACGATCAAAAACTTATTGCAAGAAGCCTACAAGCTCGCCGTGGCGAAATTCGACAAGAAGAACGCACGAGCTGAACACTAATCGATCGTTGCCTTTTCAGTTGCCCCCTTCTACGGAACAGATCGGCGAGGAAGTCATGGATTTCATCAAACGAACGATGGAGCTGGCGCGAGACAACGTAGAAAAAGGCGGCCGGCCCTTTGCCTGCGTGATCGCCAAGGACGGCAAGGTTGTCGCCGAGGCGGCCAATCAGGTCGTGCAAAGCCACGATCCCACGGCCCATGCCGAGATCGTGGCAATTCGGGAAGCCTCGCGCATTTTGGGCACCGAACATTTTTCCGGCTGCGAGTTCTTCGTGCTTGCTCATCCTTGCCCGATGTGCTTGGCGGCGATCTACTACTGCAGCCCGGAGCAGGTGACGTTCATTACGACGCGGGATGACTATGCTCGGTTTTATGTGGACGATCGGCGCTGGTTCACTCTGGCCAATTTCTACGACGAGTTGGGCAAACCCTGGCAGCAGCGCCACTTGCCGATGCGGCACCTCCCCGACCCGGAGGGGATCAAGGTCTATGAGCGCTGGAAACAGATCAATGCCCGGCCGTCGCGCGATGGCCTGAGTGCGATTTAAAAGGGTCGTTTTCTTTCGCCTGTTTTCTCGGAGGACTGAACTTCAACATTTCCCAAAGTTGCCTTATCGACCCAGTCACAGCGAAAGGAGTCGCCCATGCTTGATCAAGCCTCCCTTGCCCTTGCGATCGATATCCAGGGCCGCAGTTTCAAGCTGTTGAGCTGGATCAATGAGCAGATTCGTAAGGGTCTGATTCTAACGCCACAAGTATCAAGTCATTCGGACTCTCCCGACCCAGCCCTCGCCTGGATACAGGAATGGCGATTGCTGATTCCTGAGGAAGCGCGGCCGGACCCCGCCCACTTGCGGCAGTTCGCCCGATTCTTCTGGACCTATCTTTTGACCTCGTTCGACGTCGTCGAAAATCCGGGATTTCGAGGAGTGTCGGTCGGCGGTCGGTGCACTTGCGAGCTTTGCTCGCACATCCAATCCGCTCCCAATCTTCAACCGAAAAAACTGCAACCTCGAGATAAGAACAGAGCCGCCGAATTGATGAGTGAACGAATTCAACAGTTGGCCGATGAGGAAGGGATTGCGCCCTTTCCAGGCATCGCCAAGAGTGTTCTCAACGATCCCGATCTTCGCCGCTCCGCGGGCTATAGCGCCTATGGCTACTGGTTGATTCAGCGGATGGCCGGGATCACTGATGGCCCCGCCATCCTGGCCCTTTGGCGTGAGATCGCCTGGAATCGACTGGGCTCGCCGCTCAAGGATTTCAAGCTTCGCCAGGAAGATTTCATCGCCGCGGAGAGGAGTCTGGTCGAAAGGCTTCGCACGAGTTCGCTTGATGCTTTGACACCGGCATCCTCCACGACCACCTAATCCGCCGCAACTAAGCCCGGCGATCTGTTTGCCTATCGAAGGATTTCGAACTGCATGAGCCTTTCCCAACTGGCACGATCGGTCTGGACTTCCCTGCCGCTTTCCTGGCGACAATCGAGGCTCGTGCAGCGACTCAAGCGAAGACTTCGCCCTGGCGCGGCAGCCGATGCTGCGGCCGCGGCAACCGCGACACCGATCCGAACCGTTTCGACGCTTGAAGAACTCGACGAAGTTCTCAAGCACCTGGATCAACTGGCCGCCATCTCCGATGACGAACTTCGCCGCGGTTTCCATCAATTCCACATGCGCTTTCCGTTGCAAGTTCCGGAAGACCCCGACAGCGCGGCCTATCGCGAAAACCAGTGGAAGCTCTACGAATGGCTACATGGCAAGCCCTACGCGGTAGAAAATGAGTCGACGCGCTTCGATGTCCAGGAGGCGGCAACCAACCCCTTCCCTTACCACACGCGGGGAGCGCAAACGGTCGGCAATCACCTGATCGGCATTGGCCATCTCATTCGCACGATGAATTTGCAAGCCGGCAGCAGGATTCTGGAATTGGGACCCGGGTGGGGCAACACGACCATTGACCTGGCGCGCATGGGCTACCAGGTCACCGCCATCGACATCGAAAGAAACTTTGTCGATCTGATCGCAGAACGAGCCCGGCGCAAGGGCCTCTCCCTCGAGACCCGCCAGGGGGACTTCGGCGCAATCGCCAACCTGGCCCAAGAAGGGAGAGCCTTCGACGCCGTCTTGTTCTTTGAATGCTTCCATCACTGCAGCGACCATCAACGGCTCATCGGATTGCTCGATGCCGTGGTCGCACCGGGCGGTCAGGTGGTTTTCGCCGCCGAACCGATCACCGACGATTTCCCCCTGCCCTGGGGCCTGCGCCTTGATGGCGAGTCGCTCTGGGCGATCCGCAAGCATGGCTGGCTGGAATTGGGTTTCCAGGAGAAATACTTTCGCCAGCTTCTCGGCCGCCATGGCTGGGAGCTGGAAAAGTCGGTCTGCAGCGAAACGCCCTGGGGCGTCGTGTTCACGGCCCGCAGGCGCTCTGGCTAAAATCGCAATCCATCGTTTGGCTGTCAGCGCGACATGCCGCCATAGGCTGGGGTGGGATGCGGCGGTATCATTTCCTTGGCGTCCAAAATCCGGAAGTGCCGGTCGCAAAGGCCGGGCAGATTTCCCGTCGAACCAGGTGGTCGAACGATTCCCATGTGCAGAAGCATCAAAACCCTTTTCAATTTCGAACCACCCGCGACCGATGAGGAGATCCGCGCCGCCTCGCTGCAGTTCGTGCGCAAGCTGAGCGGATTTGTGACCCCCTCGCGGCCCAATCAACCGGCCTTCAACAAGGCTGTGCTCGAAATCGCTTCCGTTGCGCGCGTTTTGCTCGACAGCCTTGTCACGAATTCCGATCCCCACGATCGGGAGATCGAAGCGGCAAGGGCCAAGGCCAAGTCGCAATTACGCTTCGGCAAGAAAGATTCCTGACCCAGGGGAATCGACCGCATGGTTTGCCATCGCGGGTTGTTTCGCGCAACCCAATCAGTTGCGGATGCCCCTCTAACTGGGAAAGCATTTACCGAAGGCGACGAGCAGCGAGAGTTTCCCCTTCACCCGGATTTTTCTGCGTAGAAGCGCCCAGATGATGTTCTTTTCCTTGCGCAGAAACCCAAGCCAGGTGTCGGCATCGGCGGTCACGGCGCAGTCGGCCTTGCCGATGAGGCCCGTTTGCACCTCGATCGCCTGGTCAAGTATCGTCACGGTCGCCTGGGCCGTTTGCGCTCCGGTGAAGGTGAAGTGATAGATCGCATGAAGCCCGGCCGCTTGATCCCGCTGGAAGCTGATGCGGATGCCAAAGAGAAATCCCGGAATCGTGGAAGGGGTCAGGCTGCCGCGCACCCGCCGTAGTTTTTTGTGGGGAAAGCGCCGTTGGACATACCCTTCGGCATCGGATTGAGGCACGACATAGACCGGCTCGGTGTTTTGCTGTAGCGGTTTGACCACCTCCTTGACAAAGGAAGCGCGGTCGGCCAGGTAAGTGCCGATCACATCTTCCCCCGCCGGGCAAACCGAAATGCAGTAACCCGACTTGTAGTTGGGGCCAAATGCCAGGCTTTGCCAGAGCGATACCTGTTCGGCCGGCGTGACCTTTTTGCGCAGGTCCTTACCGCTTTTGGCCTCGGCCACATGCTCGGCCCAGTCGGCAAATCCCCCCATGAATTCGCGGTAATTGTGCGTGTAACACGAGGCCAGGTCGAACGCGCCGTCGGGTTTGATCGCCCCCACGGGGCAGGCGGCGACGCATAGCTTGCACTCCAGGCAGGGATTGAAGTCGGTCGGCCGTGCGGTTGCGGAAACGGTCGCTTCGAGCAGCACCGTACCCAGCAAAATAAAATTCCCAAACTTGGGGTGAATGACATTGCGGTGGATGCCGATCATGCCCAGGCCCGCCGCGACCGCGACTGGTTTGTGTGAGACCACCCACATCCTCTGGGGCCAGTGGTCGGCCTCCATCGGAAAGGCCATGGGGGGATTGACGGCGCGCACGCCTTCCTGCTCCAGAGCCGTCACGATCCGGCGAGCTACCTCGTTGACTTCGTGGCCGGCGTGGTGAAATTCGGCATTGGCCACTGACCGCTGCACCCGCCGGACCGGCTCGCGGTTCATTTTGCACACGAGGCTGATCAGGGTGCGCGTTGTGGGAAACACCGCCTCGATGTACCGGCGTTCCTCGGCCAGTTCGGGCCGTTCGATTTCGACAAAACCGATGTCGTCGGCTCCCGCGTCGAGGCAAAGCTGCTTGAGCCAGGCCGCATCCAGCGCGGGGATTTTGGACTCATGATGAGCGCCGCTCGAAGCGAGTGGAATCTTCTCGCGGAGCGCCTTGACGGTCGGATGTTCTTCCAGGCGGGCCATGGCTCTACTCTAGCACTTCGTGGTGAACGGTCGCCTGCCCCTCAAACGACCAAACTTGCATTTTGCAAGCGAACACTTGCATCTTGCAAGCGGCTGCCGATAATGTCAAGAGCGAATGGCAAAGAAGGAGCCGGCCATGAAGAAGACCCATCGATCGATCTGCCCGGTGGCCTGCACGCTCGACATCATCGGTGACAAGTGGACCTTGCTCGTGATCCGCGACCTGGCTTGCGGCAAGCGCTATTTCAATGACTTCTGCCGCTCGCCCGAAAAGATCGCCACGAACATCCTCACCGACCGCCTGGAACGACTCGTCAGCCAGGAACTGGCCGAGAAGTTCACCGACGAGCCGCAGGGAGGAAGAGAGGCTTATCGATTGACGAACAAGGGAAAATCGCTGGAACCGGTTTTGACCGCGGTGGCGCAATGGGGCCTTGCCCACATCAAGGGGACCAAGGCGATGCTGAAGCCGACTTTTGAATGAGACGGAAGAAAAGAAAAGAAAAGAAAAGAAAAGAAAAGAGAAATAAGAGCGATGAAACGCCCCAAACGACCGGCAGCAATCCCCCTGTTTCGCGCCTTTCAAGGGTGATTTTGGCGGGAAGCCGCTTCGTGGGTATTGGGGTGAATAACCCCCTACCCGTTTTCGTTCTTCGGCATCTTGCCGCGCTCCCGCGTGGCCTGTTCGTGCGGCTTGGCCGGCGCCGCGGGATCGGCCCCGCCGTCTTGCAGGGCGATGCCGATGGTCGGCGTTTCCGGGGGCGCTTCTTTTTTCACGACGCGCTTGGCACCTAGATAACCAGCCTGATGCCGGTGCTTGAGCAACTTCTTGAGCGTTTGCGCGGGAATCGAATAATCGACGCGAAAGCCCAGCGCTCCGAAATGAAGCTGATCGCCTGGCAACAACGGCGTCGCTTTCCTCACCTGCGAGTCGTTGATGAAGGTGCCGTTCGTACTTCTCAGGTCGTCGATTTCGTAATGCCCGCCTTCAGGTGCCGGGCTCCACACGATCTGGGCATGGTTGCGCGAAACCTGGGAGGATTGAATGCGCAACTTCGTGCCGTCGGCCCGGCCCACAAGGATCTTTTCCCCGCGCACCCGGTTGATCGCCGCGCCCCCTGCAAGAAGTTCGAGCGACAAAACCTGAGGTCCCGACTTGTCTCCCGCTGAGGACAGGCCGGGAAGGAGCGCGCCGCGCAATTCCTCGGGGATCGCTTCCTCGATCATTTTCGTGTCGAAAAAGACCCGGTCGTGAAAGGCAGGCGTCGGCACCGAATGGGAACCCGAGCCATCGCCTGTTTCTCTTCCTGTCTCTTTTGCTGTTTCTTTTGCTGTTTCTTTTGCTATTTCCTTTCTTGTTTCCTTGCCGCCGGCCGAAGTGCAGGAAGTTTCCGAACGAACCGCGGGCGGCGCGCCACGAACATCCGTGCGGCCGCCGGGAGGGGCCGGCGCGCTGCCCGCAGAGGGTGGTGCCGTGCCGGAGGGTGGAACAAAAGACGGTGCTTTTTCCAGCTTGGCCAGCATGACAGCGACATCTCGTGCCGACGCTGGCCGGTTTTGAGGATCCTTGGCAATCAATGCCATGGCAAGCTGCGAGACCTCTTTCGGAATGGTTGAGTCGAGCTCCGAGGGTGCTGGCGGCGATGTCGTGAGCAGTGCCGCCAAAATCGCCATCGTGTCTTGTCCGCGAAACGGCCGGGCCCCCGACAGCATCTCGTAAAAAGTCACCCCCAGCGAAAAGAGATCGGCCCGAAAATCAAGCTCGCGGCCTGCCGCCTGTTCGGGAGACATGTAGGCGGGAGAGCCCATGATCGCCCCAACCTGCGTGATCCGCACGTCGCTGGCGGCGGCGCGGGTGCGAGCCAGTCCGAAATCGAGAATGCGCACACGGCCCCGCGGCGCTTCCAGCCAAAGGTTCGCCGGCTTGATGTCGCGGTGAATCATCCCCTTGGCATGAGCCGCCATCAGCCCCATGGCGGTTTCGCGCACGATGCGCATGGTTTCCCTGACGGGCGGCTTTCTTTCACGCGCCAGCCGCCGATCCAGGGCCTCGCCTTGCAGGTACGGCATCACCAGGTAGGGAACGCCATTCTCGTCCCCGATCTGAAAGATCGGGACAATATGGTCGTGTTGAAGCGCGGCGGTCGCCCTCGCCTCCCGGAAAAACCGGTCGCGATTTTGCGGTGTTGCGACCTCGGGAAGCATCAGCTTGATCGCCACCTGGCGGTCGAGCATCTTGTCGTGGGCAAGCAGAACCATCCCCATGCCGCCCTTACCCAAGATTCTGAGGATACCGTAGCTACCAAGCTTGGCAATTTCCCTGGGGTCCTCCGAGGGCTGCAAAAAGGCGGGAGTGGTCGGTTCCCCTGAAGCACCAGGACCAGAAGCACCTGGACTAGAATCACCTGGGCTTGGAGCACTTGGGCCAGCGGCCCCGGAAGCGGATGCGACTTTCGCGGGAGGGGCGGCGTCCCCATTCGATCCCAGCCCTGCCTTCATATCGGCAGGTGGCGTAGCGCCTGAAGGAGAATTGGGTTTGGACGAAGAAGGATCCATGCACCGCCTCAGTCGTCGTCACGGGGAGGGGCCAACTGCCTTGCCGCATCTCCTCATCACGAACAAGGTTAACCTAGCTCCAAACCAACGCGATTTGAAATGGATTCCGGCCAGAATTCTTGAAAACCGATAAGGGAGTCCGGATCGTTGTCTTGCGGCAAATTTCCGGGGGGTCGCGGGGCATTTTTGAGCCCTTTTCGC
Source organism: Gemmataceae bacterium (assembly GCA_965226945.1). Classification (GTDB taxonomy): domain Bacteria; phylum Planctomycetota; class Planctomycetia; order Gemmatales; family Gemmataceae; genus SYLG01. The sequence continues at coordinate 8,490,664 of OZ245717.1, forward strand.
ACCCAATTGCTTTCTTCTGGTTGCCACTTGAGGCTGCAAACCGCCGCCGTCCTCGTTCCGATCGAACGGAGGATGGAAACCTTCGCCAAGTCCGAAATGTCGCAGCCCAGGGAAATCGAAAGGAAGATCGACCGAAAGAATCGGATACAACGAATGACAAGGATGCGCAAGCACCCTGCAATGAGCTAACGAAAACCGTCTGCTCCTCACGACCAGCCACCCCAAGAATGCGATGAACCCGATCTTGAATGTCATTGGCTTTTTGAAATGCGGGCGATTTGGCACCCGCCTTGTTGTCCCCCTAATAAGTTTCGCCCCCCTGATTCGCTTCGCCGTCCTGATTCGCTTCGCCGTCCTGATAAGTTTCGCCGCCCTGGGGGCGGCTTCGCCTGCCCACGGTCAAAGCACCACAAAAGATTCCGGCGGCATTCCGGTCGCAAGCGGGGTCAAATACGAGGCCATCGGCACCTACGACCTCGCACGGCTCAAGGCGATCCTCTCCAGCGAATTGGTGACCGAAGGATTTTGCAAGAAAGAAAACGAAATCGCCTTCGAGGCCCCCCGCTATCCGGTGAAGCTCTACCGGGTCACCTACCCGTCCGCGATCCCTGAAAAACACAACCGGCCCACGATCGCCAGCGGGCTGATCGCCATTCCCGAAACTCGCCGCGAAGGCAACCCGATCGTCTGCTATCAGCATGGCACCGTCTTCTCCAAAACTCAGGTTCCCTCGTTTCCCGAAGAATCGATGGAGACGCGCCTGATGATCGCTCAGTTCGCGGCACAGGGGTACATCGTGCTTGCCGCCGACTATTTCGGTAAAGGAATTTCGGCCGAAGGCGATAGCTATCTCGTCAAATCGAGCACCCAGCAGGCGTGCGTCGACATGCTCATCGCCTCGCGCGGCGTGCTGGCCGAATTCAAAATCGCCCCGGGCCCGCTTTTCTTGAGCGGTTGGTCGCAAGGCGGCTGGGCCACGCTCGTGCTGTTGCAACACCTCGAAAGCCTGGGCGTCACGGTCAAAGCGGCCGCGACCGCAAGCGCCCCGGCCGATGTCTACACCGTCGTCAATCGCTGGATCAATAATCCACAGCCAAACGATGCGGTCTACCTTCCGGGCATCCTCGCGTTGCAGCTTGGCGCCCAGGAGCAATACCTGCAAGAGGGCCTGGTCGACATGGCGATCAAAACCGAATACGCCAAGGCCTGCCGCGACCTTTACGCCAATCGCATCGACTGGCAGGCCTTCCGCAAACAAACGCCTGGTAAACCCAGCGAACTGCTAAAACCGGAATTCCTCGCCGCCAGCGCGCTCGGAGAAACCGAGTACTGGGTACGCCTGCAAGCCGCCCATGGCTACCGCTGGCGCAGCCGCACCCCCATGCGCTGTTACTACGGCGAAGCCGACGAGGTCGTGCCCGTTTACATTGCCCGGCTGCCGGAGGGGTTCCACGCAATCACGGGTGGCGGGCCCACCCAGGCGATTTCCGCCGGCGCCCAGGCCAACCACCGCGACACCTTTCTTTTTGCCGTGAAGGCGCAAAAACGATGGTTCGACGAGTTATTGAAAAGTCCTGCCGGCGAAGGGCTGCGGGCCCCTTAAGGGGAAATCCTCTCGATGACCGCGAGACGAGCCCTCTGATTCACTCCTTGGGAAACTTCGACCATGAATCGCTTGCCATGGATGCGATGAAACTTTTCGAAACCGGCTTACAAGACTCTACGAAAAGGTGTTGGCGCAATAATCGTTTCGATTCGGAATTGCGAAATCGGATCTTCGCGACCGCACGCTGAAAATCGACAATTCTCATTTTCGCGGCGCTAAGGAATCGATCGCAAATCACGGCGATGATGAGCAAGCCAGTTGGGGTTCCTACCAATGCAAAAAGAAAGAAATCCTGGGAGCGAGGCTGCCCATAAAACCAGACGATTCCGTCCAGAGCAAGGAGGATGGAAATTCCCGTCAGCCAACGATTGCGAGGGCAACGACGGTCAATTTGATCGCAAGAATCGCAATAGGAAACATCCAACGGAATCAGTTCACTGAAATTGAGCCGAAGTGCCTTGCGGGTGGTTTCCTTGAGGCATCCACAACACTTCGCGGGAAAGGTGTCCCACCCCAAGCGAAATTCGGTCCATTCGCCCCGATCCTTTTCTGAATCATCCGCCCGTTGAAGCTGCTCGAAGAAGGAGGCGGCGGAATTGTAGAACAACCCGGGCGGAGCACCCGGCGGACACCAATGGGAAACGGGGAGATTGCCCAAGTTTTCGATCAAATGCCTCCGCTTGGCTTGAAAATGTAGCGCGCCAGGAATGACGATCGAACAAAGCAAAACGCCAGCAATCAGTCCACTGCCACACGGGTACAGATCGACCATGGGATCAAGAAACAAAAACGCGAGGGAAATGAAGAAACTGGCGATGCCGATGAATCCGAGCACCCAGGCAAGCCTTTCAAGTCCGACATAGGCATTTACTCATCTCCGCTCGATGCAGGCGTTGACGCTCGAGCTTTTGGGGACGCCTCTTACTTGGAGGTAAGCCATTTCCTTCCGCCAGATTTTACGGAACCGTCGAAGGAAACGATTGCGACAGCGATTCGACATAGGCTTCGGAAATTGGTTGGCAGGAGTGGTCTTCCAGGTGCTGCCTGAACACTTGCTTCGATTGCGGATTGCGAAACCGCACCTTGGCCACGCCACGGTAGTAATCGACCAGTTTCATACGGACAGGAACCAGGTACCGGTTGGAAAACAGCGAAAAAGAGAGGATCCCCAGCACAATGCCCGAGATCCCTATCCAAAATGTCTCTTCAGCGGGCAACTTCAGGGAATACAAAATCGCGCCTCCGGGAACCAGCACCAGGCAAACCGCCAATACCAATGCGATGAGATGCCGCTGCAGATCTTTGCGCCTGCAGGCCGCGCAGTAGGGCACCTCCACGCGCAACGCTTCGGTGAATTTCAGGGAATAGGGAGCGGCGTCGGCGGCCCAGGTCAGGCAACCGCAACACTGAAGGGGAAAATGGTCCCACCCCAGTCGAAACTCGGTCCACTCGGTGCATTCTCTGTCGGAAACGGCTGCCCGCTTTTCCAACTTCCACTCACCCGTTATTACATTGCAATACAGCGCCGATGGAATTCCTGGAGGCAGCCAGGAAACCTCCATGGGATCGGGACCGGTCTCCATCACTTTTTGCCGCCACCTGCGAAAGCGCGTAAGTCCTGCCACCACGGCCAAGGACAGGACACTCCCGGCGCCCAACCAACTCCAAAGCAGCAGCGGATCGCCATTGGGATCGGTGATCAGGAGCCAACCTGCACTTAGGCAACTTGCCAGTCCGAGTAAGGCAAGGAGGATCGCAATTCCCTCATGCCAAAGATATCGCTCAAAGAGATATTGCCTGACGACCCCGTCCTTGATCCAGTGACATTGGGGGCAAGCGACCGCCTCTTCACCCTTCTGAAGCAGATTCTCCAATTTGGCCTGGCATCGTTTGAGTGCCAGCGGGCTCAAACGGTCCGCGCCAATGCCGTAGGGGGCGGTTGCATGGCCTTTCGCAACGCGGGTCAAAAGGTAGAAAAAAGTCTTTCCACAGTTTTCGCATGAGGTGCCAATCAGCCGCTGTCCCAACCGTTCTTCCGAGATTTTTTTCTGCCAATAGGGAAGCATCATCCTGATCCTTCGACGGGCCGATCCCTGGGCCATTCTACCTACACTTCAGCGCGAAAGAAGCTCCACAATGCGCCGGCCCATTTCGCGAGCAGAAGGGTCATCTTCCCCCGTCACAATCTTGCCATCGACCAGCACATCGTCTTCGGCGGTGCCGGGACGGCCGATCGAACCGGCCGGGGAAAGGATGGCGCCATTGGCTTCCGGATGCCAGCGGCAAGAAGGCTGGGCCCTTCGGCCATTGTAAATTCCGGCGGCCGCTTCCCGTGTCGGGGCACACACACGCACCCCTTTCAAGGGACTGGCTCCGTTCACGCGCGCCCAGGCCAGCACGGAAACCGCATTGCACAGCGCGCAGACATATTTGTCCTGAGCGATGAAGTCTCCAATGAGCCGATTGACCGCCGCTTTGACGGCGCGATCGCCGTTGTAAGGCGCCGTGTCATATCTTCCGTTGAATGCATATTGGTAAGCCGATGCACCCCAACCTCCAGAAAAAAGGATGGCGTCGTAATCGGCGGCGCGGGCCTCGGCAATGGCCAGGTCGGGCTGAACGATTCCCCGGTCGGCCCCTTCGCCCGATCCCGCGTGCGGAGTGCATCGTTCTTTTTTTCCGGCCGCCACGGTGACCTTGATGCCCGCTCGTTCCATCTCCGCCTTGGGTTCGGCATATTCGCGATAGAAAAAATCGTAATTGGCAATAACGAGCAGCACCCGCTTCCCTTCCGCGGGCCGCAACTGGGCTTCTGGGCGAGCGGCCATCGCGGCGGGATCACCCGAGGTGGAGTCTGTGCGCTTGACGGGCCGACTCGCCGTTTGATCGGGTGCCTTCGAGAAAATGATCGGGGCGCCATTTCGCGAGCGCACTTCGATCGCATGAAAAAGGGTATCGCTTTCCCAGGCGCCAATTCCCAGGGCCTGTTTGTTGGGCCAAGCCCATAGATCGGGTAAAGAAAGATCCCCGCCATCCGTTTGGTGAATGGCCACGACGCGATCGTCGAGCAATGCTCGCACCTGTTTGGCGCGAACCTCGACAGTCATGGTGTATTTGCGACCGTTGAGCAGCGCGAGATTTTCCTGCCGCGTGGCATTGTCCCGGATCGATTTGCCCGAAATGTTTTGGATTCCCCCGAGGTGCTGTCCCCAGGCATCGATTTCGAAACCGGCCTGGCCGCGACCGTGTGTAAAGAACAGCCCGACCGAGTGCACGCCGCTTTGCCTTGTGAAATCCATGCGCAAGTCGTATTCGGCCGGCGGCGTGAACGGAAGCGTCAGGCGCGCGCCGGTGGCCGCCGCGACCTGGAGGCCTTGCGACGTCTTCGTCCACCGCCCAGCGACGGCATGCCGTTTCGCGTCGATACGCTCAAGCACCGACACCCATTTCGGCAAGTCTTTGTCCGGTTCAACCAGCCCGTTCCCACGATCGCGTGGTTCATCCGGGACGGCGGACTGCGAAAGAAATGGCGTCGTCACATATCGCACGCATTCCGGCCCTTGCGCCTGGATGCTCCCCAGCATGGTAATGGAGGCCAAAAGAAACAGGATTGCGGACAGCATCGGGCGATTCGTCATTTCGTCACCTCATCGGTTCCCGGCAGTCCACCTACCCCGAAGGATTCGAACGCGCAAGAAATGGATACGGTATCGATTGGGATCTGATTCCAGAGGGAATTTTATCGCGTGAAAATGAACCGAATCACTCAAATGGAGGAAAAAATGGAAAGCGGGCGTGCACACTGGTTGATTTTGGTCGCATTCGTGCGCAACTATCCGGTTGTCAACAAGCTCACAATCTCAACGTGGGCCCGGCCCACCTCCAGCGCCGACTTGCCGTTTTGGTTGCGGGCATTGCGATCGGCGCCACGATCCAATAGCCACCGCACCGCCTTGGCGTTGCCCCGCTTGGCGAAGAAATGCAAAAGCGTGTTCTGCCCCTCGTCGCGGGCGTTGATGCCGGCACCATGTCGGACAAGCAGGTCAATCACGGCCATCGGGTCTGCCTTCGAGCGCGTTTTGGTCAGATGCACCAGTGGGGTCAACCCTTCTTCATCCAGGGCATTGGGATCGGCGCCGCGCTCAAGAAGCAGTTGGATCAAGGGGATTTTGCCACCGCGCACCGCATAATGCAGGGCGGTCAGCCCGTACCGGCCCCGATCGTCAAGATTGGCGCCATAATCAAGGAGCACGCTAACGCGGTGCAGCTCGTTGGAACTGACATCGGGCCGGCACGTCTTGGGCAACATCCAGGGAGGCACCGTCTTGCCGCTGGCGATTAACAGATCGGCGACCGGCCGATCCTCATCGTCGAGGCGGCCAAGGGAATCGACGCGCTGAACATCGGCTCCGTGCTCAACCAGGAGCTTGACCAGATCGGCTCGGTTTGCAAGTACCGCCAAGGTGAGCAGCTTGCCCGAGTGTTTTTTCACCTCGGCACCGCGCGTCAAGAGCAGCTTTACGGCGTCGAGACTCCCGCCTGCCACCGCGTGGCACAAGGGGGTCACTTCCTGAAAATCCTCGGCAGGGTCGATCGCGTCGATCAGGTCGGGATGACGATCCAGTTGCGCACCCAGTTCCGGCGGGTCGCCGAGCCAGGCGGCGGTGAAAATGTCATCAAGCGCCCCATGATCCCGCAGCAGCGGGACGAGCTTGGGATACCATTTTTTTGCCATGGCCAAAGCCGTGACAGAAACCGCCGTTCCGAGGTGCACAATATCGCAAGCCATGGTCGCATGGAGCGGATCGCAGGCAGGACTATTGGGATCGCCACCGGCTTTGAGAGCGCATTCGAGAATCCTCGGTCGGTTGCAGTAGGTTGCCACCCAGGCAACGGTACGCTGATCAACCCCCTTGCGCCGTGCCAAGGAGGGATTCATCCGGAGCGCGTCGGCAATTTTCTCCGTGCGCCCTTTCCAAACATCCTTCAGCAATTCTTCGAAATCGACTTGCGTTCGATCCTGGATGGCGTCGCAGCTCTTCATCAACTCGTCAGGGGCCGTTTCGGGACTGTGGATCATCGCCTTTGCAATCGGAAGCAACGGCCGCATGATCGCTTCGGCCTCGACGCCGCGAGCCTGCAACGCTTGGCGCATGCAGCGAAGCCAGGCCCCCGACGCTTTGGCACTGATATGGCGATGCTGATGGCGGCGCAGAAGACCGCCGGAGAGCTCATCGCTATAGCTTCGTGTGCCGCCAAACCACTGCAAAAAAAAGGGAATCGCTGCCTGCGGGTTGAAATGGGGAAATATCCCGCGCAAGAGCTCATCGTTTTCGATGCGTTGGTAGAGTTCTTCGATCAAAAGGGCAACGCCCTCATTGCCGCCAACCTGCTGTAAGAGAAGAGGGCTGGGATAGCCGATCGGCACGTCGCCGCGATGGCGCAGAGTCGAGTGAATGGGAATTGGAATGGTGAAAATCCTCCCAGGATAACCTGGAAGAAAGGCCCCTCGCGGGCAATGGCACGGCCCCCTTCCGCCCAATTCCTGGTAACTGGTCCTTCAGAAGGACCATCAGAGGGAGCCAGCCACTGAGCAGGCGCGCAACCGGTGAAATGAAGGCAAGCTAAAAGGGAGTTATTTTAATCGCAAGCAACGCCGGGAAATACATATTATTCCTGAAGAAGAACAAAATTTGGTTCAAACGCATGGAGATGCATAGCAGATTTACTTATCTGCTTTTTGGTTCCATATATTTCGTTTATCTCAGATTGTTCTCTACTTAACTTTTTATCATCAAAATTAATACCAAATTTTAAATTGGTAATTTTTGCCAGCCTAAGATCGGCGCATTTAAAATTGTAGTTTTCATCAAAAATAACTTCATGACTTAAAATTTTACACTCGTCAAAATCAGGATATAGTAATCGCAGGCATCGCATTTTTCCTGTGCTAATTACTTTAAAATAGTATCCCTTGCTAATTGCGTCTTCAAGAAAAGCAATACGAGAACTGCTATCTTTCAAAAGCGGATAACTTTGCATCCAAGAACTAATAGGAGGAATATTAGCTGGCTTGCTATTTAGCAACTGGAGGCAAAAACTACCTAGCCCCCTTTGAGACTTACATTCTTCCGGCATAGATAAATACGGAAAATACATTTGACTATCATTTTTAAACACCGATTTAGATCGATGCTCTTTGATTTTTGTTCCAAAGATAGATGTGTCAGAATAATACGAAAGGCCAGAGCTGTCGATTAATTTAAATTCAACTTTATTAATGCCCGGACAGATAAGGACATCTCCTGTGGCCTTATTACCCTGCTTTGTTTCAAAATCAATTTGAAATGATAAATATTCAGGATTTGTATCCGTTATTTTTTTCGCGATATTTTTCAGTAGTTCATCAACGGCTTTCTTTTGGGTCTCGCCCAGGGTAATCAGTTCAGCGGAATCAGTCGCTGCCTGGATCTCTTCCTTCGTAAATCTGCCACTTCCGATCGCCTTGAATATGGCTGCCGCTGCGGCCTCCTCGCCGCTGAGCGCCCGCGACCAGCCATAAAGAAACTGGATCGAAAAATCGCTCTTCCGGCCGGCGATTTTCTCTAGCAATTTCGCCGCGGTCGCGAACTGGCAATGGGATAAAAGGCCAAGAACCGCAAATTTGACGACTCCGACATCCTGAAAAAGCGCTTCATCCTTGGAGACTTGCAGAAAATGAAAAATTACGAAATATTTTTCACTGCCTTTGGACAACAGAATTTTCTTGCATTTCCAAAGGTCCGATTCTTTGGAAACCAGGGCTTTAAAAACTTCGCGATCCTCGGGAGAGAACTCGGCGGAGTCTCCCAGGTTCGGATCGATCGTTGGGTCGGCAAGGGCCAAGAGCGGCAGGAACCCCTCTCGATCGGGAACCTTTTTCAAATATCGAAAATAATGATTGATCGACTTCAAGAGGACAACCCGCACTTCGGCGTCATCGACAACTGCGCTCAGATGGAACAGGAGAAGCAGGTTGTAGCTGATTCTTTTTGGATCGATGCGCTCCATCAGAAACTTCGCCTCGGGGCTGTCGGGAAATGTCCCGAGGACAAGAGCCTGCGCAAGCGCTTCCGTCGTGGAGTCTTCGTGCTTTTTCGACTGAATGCAATGATCGAGAAGAGATCGCGCGCGATAGCCGGCGCCCCCTTCTTCCTTGAATTTCTGCTTGATGGCGCAAAAAAAGTCTCGATCAATCCTCCTGGCGCACGCAGGATCGCCTTCCCCGCGCGCACGATCGGCTTCCGCCTGGGCGGATTTCGTCACAGCGCCCGCGTCCGGAGGAGCGTCGCCGACCAGAAATGCTGCCAGGCCAAGGACTTTAAAAATATACATTAATTATCACCAATAACGTTAAAATTCTCAAATAGCAAACTCGCCTCTTGATCAAAAAATGCGGCAGTAGGAGAGCAAACGGATTTTTCCCTAAGCCCATTACAATCTATTTTTTCATTAGTTAAAATATCTATTTTGAACTCACCAAGGCATTCAAGGTTTTTAAATCCACCAGATTTATCAACGCTTACACAATACTCCTTGATTTTAAGCTTGCTAATTTCTGGGTATAATAAGCGAAATTTTTTCCCGTTGTTGTTTTCTTCCGTGAACAGATACGCTGGTTTGCTTTTTGTGTACTCCAAGAATTCGGCGAAATCCTTGTCGCAAGCGATGACTTCCTGATTCAAGAAAGTGTTGACGGCCGCCTTCACGTCAAGCCGGCGACTCTTGGTACTTTCCAACACGAAAGTATATCTCCCTAGGGGGCTTTCACGGCGGACAAAACCCGAACTGAGAATGCCGAGAGAGGCTTTGGACTCGTAAGTCATCCCCTCCTTGGAATCGGAACAGTACGATCTCGATTCTTCACCATAGTAGACGCCTCTTACACCCATATCGTCCGCTATAAATACCATTTTATTTTCAGCCAAATCAAGGAAAACCCTTAGCTTGCTAAGATTCTTGTAGACATTGACGACAAAAGAAATTGAGGAAACCCCTCGATCGACATCCTTTTTGAAACTGCGAAAGGAATTTCTCAGTTCGGACGCGGCAGCAAGGCTGAAGCCGCGCTCGATCGCCAAAGCAAATCTGCCACAGTAGTCCTGCACCGCTGGATCGGGAAAATCCGCGCTCATTGCGCGCAGTTCCTCGATCGCCTCTTTATCCTTGCCCTCTTTCAAGTAGACCCACGCTCGCAGATTTCGCGCCATGGGCTCTTTTTTCTCCTTGACCAAATCGCCAATGATGGGAAGCGCTTCTTGAGCGAAACCCAATTCCAGCAGCAACAACGACTTGACCAGGCGAACGCTGTACTTCTCTTTTTGCGATTTACTGAGATGATTTTCACAGAAATATAAAAGCAGCATTTTAAATGCTTTTGTTTTATAAACCTGATAATAAGAGATGAATAAATCGACAGGATTTTGATCTCTCATATATTTTGCATAAATCACTTCTGATTTATTTGTATCCTTTAATTTCCCGCTGATCATAAAATAATCTGCAAGACCGTCCTCAACAGGACTATTTATCACCGCATAATACGTAGACGTATTAGTGTCTTTTTTATCGGCGGATGTCTTGTCTTTTTTTTCGGTATCTTTACTCTGATCACCTACTTCTTTCTTTTTCTTTTCCATCTCCAACAAGACTGAAGCCAGGACATCGAATTCATAGAACGGCATGCTTTCCCGGCACGCCAGGCTGCTATCGTTCACCCGCCTGCAGACATGTTGAAGGCTGCTGATCTTCCCCCGATCCAAAGTCCTGAACTCTGCTTCGACGATTGACTGTAACAACAATCCGGTCTTCTCCACCTTTTGGTTGAGCACGATATAAGCCGCTTCGTCGGAAGCTCCATGATTAAGAAAAAGGGTTTTGATCGCCGATTCTTCGTCGCCCCGATTCCCCACGGCCAGGGCGGCCAAGGCCAGATCAAGGCAGACCTTTGAGCCCTTCTCATCGCAGAACTGATTCTCCAGGAAAGATAGAGCTTGCTTGCGATAGGCCGAATAGGACTCTGGGGTGAGTTTTGCAGGAGGTGGGCTATAGACGGGGATTCTTGCGGTTGGCGCCGAAATTCTAATCGATTCAGGAAATGGCGGGATCTGTGCCTGCGAGCCGTCCACCAGGAAATGCAGTGCGAACACGCCCAGTACCATGTGTGCCAAGCGCATGTTTTGTTTCTCGGCGCCCTAGTGATTTTGGTGCGAGGCCTTTTATTTCTTTCCTTCGTGAAAATCAAGGCTGAGATGGCAATGCATCGACATCATTAAAGAAGTAAAGCTTGGCATGGCGATCGAGTCGCAACAGGGCCAATGACAAACACCTGGCAAACAAAAGATATCATTATGCTGCCAAGCAGCCTTTGAAATGGCGCCGTCCGGCCTGATCGTATCGCTCTATTTGATCGTATAACCTTACCTGTAGGCTCCTTAGAAGGAAGAGAACTGCCTTCACAAATGCCTGCCCGCGGAATCGGGTCGGTGGATCACGATAACGGCCCCCGCCTTCAACTTTCCCTTTGAACGCCATGCCCGAACTTCCCGACATCGTGGTCTACATCGAAAGCCTTGAGAGGCGGATCACGGGGCAGTCCCTTATCAAAGCGCGCATCAAGCATCCCTTTCTCGTACGTAGCGCCTTCCCTCTCATCAGCGAGGCAGATAACAAGAAGGTTCGCGGCTTGCGACGATTGGGAAAACGAATTGTTTTCGAACTCGACGATCAACTCTTCCTCGTGTTGCACCTGATGATTGCAGGCCGCTTGCACTGGAAGCCCTTGGGCGCCAATCCGCCAGGCAAGATCGGCCTGGCGGCGTTCGACTTCCCAAACGGCACCTTGACGCTGACCGAGGCCGGCACGAAGCGGCGCGCTTCCTTGCATCTGGTAAAAGGTGAAGCCGCGCTTGCGGAACATCAGCTTGGAGGGCTCGAAGTCCTCGATGCGGACTTCGCCACCTTCGACGCAGCGCTACGCCGCGAAAACCATACGCTTAAACGAGCCCTGACCTCGCCTCAGCTCTTTAGCGGCATCGGCAACGCTTACTCCGACGAAATCCTGCACCGTGCCCGCCTTTCGCCTCTGACGTGGAGCAAGCGACTCAGCGAGGCGGACAGCGCGCGGCTTTTTCATTCGATCAAGGAAACCATGGAGATTTGGATAGGCCGGTTGCGCGCCGAAGCGGCCGAACACTTTCCCGAGAAGGTGACCGCGTTTCGCCCCGAAATGGCCGTACACGGGCGCTTTGGCAAACCCTGCCCCGATTGCGGCACCGCGGTGCAGCGGATTGTCCATGCCGAGAATGAGACGAACTACTGCCCACGCTGCCAGACCAAGGGGAAAGTACTCGCCGATCGCAGCCTGTCGCGCTTGCTCAAGGATGACTGGCCGCGATCGGTGGAAGAATGGGAGGCGATCAGGAAGCCACCGGGTTAATTCTCGGCCTCTTGCCACATTTCAATGGGTTTTTCCTGGTCGGATCTCGCAAAACCGCCGAAGCCGAGAGCTGCCATGGGTAGGTGCTTGATCAATGGCCCCTAGATGTTTGGCTATTTCATCTCTTCCGCCTTAAGCTTGATCGCTTCCACATCCTGGCCAATGAAGAAAAGAACCATGACAAGTTCCTTCCAGAACTTCAATAGAAAGAAAGGCCCTACACCTGACGCGACACTAAGCCCAAATGCGCTAGCTCCAGAAGTCATTGCAGCAACTCCATCTTGGAACACCGCTCCTACGGCCGTGGCCAGGATCGCGCTGGGGATGGCCAAAAACAACCCGAAGAGTAGACAGTTATTCGCAATGGTATCAACAATAATGGAGGCTATTGGTGTCATAGTAAATTTTGATGGTTTAAGATTAAAAATTTGAAGCCCACAACTAACGAAAGATACCGCAAAGAAAAAAGTTGGATAAATCAAAGATATTGCAACAAAAATCCGCCCGATAATGATGAATGCGGGTCCACCCACACCCAATGCGCCGTAAAAGAACATTCCTATAACGAGTACTAGAAGGAGAGCGCCCAATACGCCCAGAACCATTGTCATTGCGCCAGTAAACCGTTTTACAAACGTCCCATCGTTCAGGTTCCTCAGAATGTAAGCGACATCGGGCGTGCCGAATGTGTCACCGGGCGAGAACTCCACCTTTTGGGCTTTCTTCTTCTTTCCCGCTTTCAGCGGCCGAGACGCATTCCGAAAATCATCCTCATCCCCGACATAAGTGTCTGCTTCGTCTTCTTCTACGGAAGTGGTCGTCGAGTCGATCCCGAAATACTCGCCCGCTTCCACCCATTTCGCCTCCCCGCCCGCTCCACAAACATGGTCTTCCACCTGGATCTCGCCCGCATCGAGCATGGACCGAATCTTGCTCTCCGGATAAGGTCCCTTCACCTTGCCATCGATCGAGACATAGAGCGTTTTTTCCTTGGGGACATCGACGCTCTTACCTGGGCCGCTTCCCTTGCCGGACACGCTCGTCTTTGGGCCAAAATAGGCTTCTAGCGTGGTCTTGCGCGAAAAGCCTCCCTCTGCCCAAAGTTCAAGATGCGGTTCCAATTTTCCCTTCTCGTAGAGCTCCTTGACCTTTTCTTCAGGAAACGGGCCCAGGGTTTTTCCGTCCCGGGCAATGAAGAGCTTCGTGGGCATAAGGCACCTGTATTCATGAAGCGATTGACTTTGTGAGTAGGCGGTCGCAACCTTATTTGCTGCCAGTCGCCTTTCGAGAATTTCCTATGAAGTGCGAGAGATCTTTTCCAAACTCTCGCCAGGGACACCACCGACTACCCGAGGCGCACGTTCGTGCCCGAATCGGGCGCTTCCCGCTGCCATCTCAAACAGGTCGATAACTTCCTGGCGGAAGTCGCTGCCGCCAATCCGGACATGGTTTTTTTCATCGTCAGCGACCATGGCCTCATTATGCCCGCCAGCGCCGTACCATTTCATAGCCCGCCAGGGGCAGCAACCAACTCATCCACGCGGCGACGATGTACTCCCCCTCCACGGTCGGCACCTGGGCCACCGTTGCCGTGCCCGAAATCAACCGAAGAACCACGGCCGAACAGATCAACAAAAAGGATCGATTCATCCACTGGCGGTGCAAGTCGAACTGGCGGCGACGGGCATACACCACGCCGACGACGGTGCAAAATCCGGTGACCAGCGAGAGCAACGCAAAGCTCAACCCGGCCGGCCAACCGCCGAACGCCCGCCACGACATGACGAAACTGCTTGGCAACACGAACAAAAGTAAGACCGAGACCTGAAGAGACCCCAGCATTCGGTGCAGTGCGCGCCGCTGCCGGCGCACACGATTGCTCATCAGGATCAAGCCGACGAAAAGGACGACCGGACTGAAAATAATGTGGGTGTAAAAAGCAATCCGGTAGGCTCCATGAAAGGTCGATTCTCGTCCTTGCAAGAAAAGTGAATCGAAATTGGGCGGAAAGTAGTCAGGATAATTCGTGAGAATGGATCCAAGGACTCGCAGAATGAGCAGGGCCGCTAGCCCGGAGAAGACCGATTTCAGTACTTTCAAACGCATCAGCCGGCTCAATTCGGGTCGAGTGAAACCGTTTCACCGCCGGCAATCGTTATCCCGGCCGCCAATCGCTTGGGATCGGTCTCGGCATAGAGAAGACGAACCGAGCCATCGGCCATCGCGACCTGAAAACCCTTCTGGTGACCCCCGAAAGGCCGCTCGTCGCCATAAATCGGCAGGTCGCTGGGATCGAACCCTCTGAGGTTCGACGCGCCACCTCGCGCCCAGGGGCCCAAGTTGGAGCGTGTCTCCGCCAGCGCAATCGTGTGACTGGCTCCATCCTTGAACATGGACCAGGTCGTGCGTCGATCATATCCCATGAAGCCGTTGCCTTGCGCTCCGGCCGCTCGCTCTGGCGCATCCAGTCCGATGCCCGCCATGGCAACATAATGGGTTATCGAATCGCCCTGCCCCCCATACGGCTTGCCACACTGAAACGCCGCGATCTTGGTCTGGGCGGCAGGCAGATTGGCCTGGTATCCCTTGGCCGTGTCCAATTGCTTGAACAGCGACTCGTTGTCCAGGTAGGGCAACAGGGCGACCATCCAGCTAAGTCGCTCCTCGGGATCGGTACCGGGCCCCAGGCAGCCTGGCGGCATGATCCGATCGGCGAGCTTGGCGGAGGCTCCCGCCATCTGACCATTCTCAAGTGCGAGCATGAGGTTTTTTAGGTTGTTTCTACATTCCATGTGCACGGCCGCCTGGCGCACGCGACGAGTCGCCGGAACGATGAACAGAAGGGCGACGACAACGATGCCAATGGCCACGAGCACTTCGCTGAGAGTTAGCCCGTGACGCCAGCGCACTCGAAACATGGAGAGTCCTCCCGAGACAAGAGGTCTGTTTTATCTTACTCGGGGCATTATGAGATGTCATTACATCGCGAGGGTTCGTGAGCCCCGCATTGCGAAGGCCCGGTAGGCTTTCCTCATACGGTTGCAACCGGCTCGTCCCAATCGACTTTGTAACTGTAAAGCCAGTCGAGCCCCCGGTTGCCCAAGAGCCTCAGCATCAGCGCCAAAAACAGATTGCGCGCGATCGATTTCACGGGGGAAACAATCCGCTTATCGCTTGAGCGCCGGCGCCCCTCGGCAACAATTCTTTCGGCACGAGGCTTACGATCGCGCTCAAACTGCGCGAAGGAACGGGCCCAATCTTGAGGATTGCCGCGCAAGAGTTTCGCCAGATAGACGGCATCTTCCAGAGCCATCGAAGCGCCCTGCCCGGCATTGGGGCTGACCGCGTGCGCCGCGTCGCCGATCAGCAGCACTCTGTTCTTGCACCAGGTAGGCAAGGACTGGATGTCGTAGATATCGAGCTGAAGGATGGGGCCGGAGTGGGTGATCAGCGCCTCGACCGGTTCGTGATATCCCTGGAAACGGGCAAGCATCTGCTTCTTGAGAGACTCGGTGGAAAGGCGGGCTGGTTCGTTCAGGCCTCCTGCAAGCTCGCGCGGCAGGGTCGTCCACCAGATGACATCCTCGCCACGCGAGCCGCAATAGCCGAAGAAACCCCGGCCGCCAAAGGTAAAATTGAGGCTCTGTTTGTCGCGCCGGGACACGGCCGGCACGGCGCGACCAGGCACAACCCCGCCAACACCGATGATGCCCACGCTGGCGGGCGCGGGCCCCTCGGTGAAAACGCATTTGCGCGTCTGGGAGTGGATGCCATCGGCGCCAATAAGAAGATCCCCTTCGGCCGACGTGCCGTCATCCAATTGAGCAATCACCTTCGTGTCGCTCTGCCGCAAGGTGGCAAGCCTTTTGCCATACTCGACCGAGATACCCTGATCGTGCATTTCGCGCGCGAGCAGTTCGTGCAGATCGGCGCGAAGCAAGCTGACGGAACCCTGGCCGTAGTTTGCCCTGCCGTTTTTCATGCGGGCCATCACCCACCCGCTTTCGCTACGAAAGCAATTCTCCTCAGCCGGAGCGCCGAGCGACCGGACTTTTCCCGCCAGACCAAGCGACGCAAGGACATTCATCCCGTTGGGAGCAAGATTGAACCCGCCTCCCACTCCCGTGCCTTGCGGATAAGCCTCGTAGACCGCGCATGAGATCCCCGCCTTGCGCAGAAACAACGCCAAGGCCGGACCGGCTATGCCGCCACCGATAATGAGCACATGAAACGGCCCACGGGCCAGGTCCGGAGTTGGCGCTATCATATCACTCACCCAATTGACTCACGAAGTCATTATCTTAGCAACTAAGACAATGACAAGATAAGAGGAAAGGAAGACGATGTCAAGCGCGCAACCGACCCGGGGCGAGTTGCTCGATGCGCTCATGATTGCATTTCGGCAATCGAGCGCCGCCACGGTGCTCTTCCACCAAGCGATTGCCGATCGCCTGGGGCTCAATGCGACCGATCACAAATGCGCCGACATCCTCGAACGCTCTGGCCCGATCACCGCGGGTGAACTGGCGAGATTGACCGGGTTGACCACGGGCGCGATCACCGGGATCATCGACCGGCTCGAAAAGGCCGGATTTGTGCGCCGCGCCGCGGACCCCAATGACCGGCGCCGGGTGATCATCGAGCCGCTATCCAAACAGATGGCGAAAGTGATGGGGCCGTTGTTCGAATCGATGGGCCAGGCCGCCGCCGCCCTCTGCGCGCAATTTCGCACCGACGAACTGCTCGTCATTCGCGAATTCACCACCCGCGCCAACGAGATGACGCTCGAAGAGACGCGCAAATTGCGCGAGGGGGAAATGGCGCCGCGAGAAAAATCAGTTGCCAAGAAACCAAAATCCTAGCCGTGCTCCGCGTCAACATTCCTGGTCCATTTGCCTCATGCCATCGCACATCAAAGCGTTTCGGGCCAGGTTGAAGGCGCCACAGAATGACCATGTCCGAATTCCCGCCAATCAAATCGAATGCGGCCCTCAGGCAGCGGGTTTAACTTTTCGATTTCAGGAAGCAATCTCCTTCTTACCTTTGGAGAGAAACGCTCTTGAACGTAGGTACTTGATTAAAAAACACCGCCGACCTACGAATCTATTCGGCAGTCTGCGCGAAGCGAACTTTCGGAACCCAGTTCCTTTCAGAATCTCAAGGCAAAACAAAGGCAAAGAGATGAACGCGATCGTGTCCTCGGTGGTGGCATGCCTCCTGGCAACAGCCGGACAAGGGTCCCACCCGCTTGCCTGGCCGCAATTTCGCGGCCCCGCAGGTTCGGGAGTCGCGGACGGCCAGAAGCCCCCCATTGCATTCGGGCCGGAAAAGAATGTCGTGTGGAAGGTGCCCGTGCCCAGCGGTTTTTCCTCGCCGATCGTTGCGGGGGAAAACCTCGTGCTGACGGCGTTCGACGGCGGCAAGCTGTTTACGATCGCCTACAACCGCCAAAGCGGCAAGGAAGCCTGGCGCGCGGAGGCTCCCGCCAAAAAGATCGAGCGTTTTCACAAAACCGAAGGCAGCCCCGCCGCCTCGACGCCGGCCACCGATGGGACGCACATCGTCTCCTATTTCGGTTCCTGCGGTCTGTTTTGCTATGACCTGGCCGGCAAGGAACTCTGGCACTACGAGATGCCGACTGCCGCCATCCCATTCGATTTCGGCACCGGCGTCTCGCCCGTGCTCGCTGACGGCACCGTCGTTCTCGTTCGGGATGAAAAGAAGGACCCCAAGATCGTCGCGCTCGACGCATCGACCGGCAGCCTCAAATGGGAGACCAAGCGCGAGTCGAAGAATGGGTTTTGCACACCGGTGGTCTGCGACACTCCCGATGGGAAACAGGTCATCGCGGCCGGATACCGGCGCATGATCGGTTACGACTTCAAAACAGGCGAAGAGAAATGGACCGTGATCGGCATGCCTGCCGCCACCTGCGCGACCCCGGTCGTGGCCGATGGCACGCTCTATTTTGGCGGCTGGTCCCCCGGTGAAGATTTCACTTTGCCTTCCTTCGATGAGATGTTGAAGGTGACGGCCAGCGAGAATCAGGGCTTTATCAACGAAGCGGGCCTGGAAAAGACTTTTATGAAGGGGATGTTCGAAAGCCAGGATACCAATCACGACGGCAAACTCACCCGCGACGAATGGGACGAGGCTCTCAAGATTATGTCGGCGGCCAGGAATAGCGCCTTTGCGCTCAAACTTGGGGGCACCGGCAATTTGACGGACCGGGTGACCTGGAAGCAAACCAAGGGCCTTCCCTATGTTCCTTCGGGAATCCTTTATCAGGGGCAATACGTCCTCGTCAAAGATGGGGGACTGGTCACGGCCTATGATGCGAAATCCGGCCGGCCGGTTTACATTCAGGAGCGAGCCGCGGCGAACGGACATTACTATGCGTCACCCGTCGCCGCCAACGGCCACATCTACTTCACTTGCCTCGACACGGGCGTGGTCACGGTCTTGAAAGCGGGTAAGGACAAGCCGGCAGTGGCGGTCAAGAATCCCGCGCTCAATGAACGCGTGGCCGCCACTCCGGTAATCTGCGACGACACGATCTACATCCGCACCGCCGGCCACCTCTACGCCTTCGCCGAGAAAAAATGAGAGGTATTTCGAAGAAGTCGTGATGAAGCCATTAGAGGTCTCTAATGGCTTCATCACGACTTCTTTTGAATGTTCTGCCAGGGAACCAGAATCGCCTGGCCAGCCTGCTGGCAGCTACGGCGACCGAATCTCTCCTTCCCGACCTCAAAGTCGCCTTTTCCTTGACAATGCTTCGCTCCTCGTGCACAAATCCCCCTCATGACTCCCATTCCTCCCATGATTCCCATCACCACCCCCGCGGATTTCCCCCCTTTAATTGGCTGGCCCGCCTCGAATCGATAGGATTGGAGCGTCCATGGTGCCCAAGCCGGGTATCGCCGCAACCGCGCAAAGCTTTGGCGGCGGCGAATGGCGCACGACAACCCTTTTCTCTGGTCTGAATCCTTCGAGGTCCACGTGGCCGAAACAACTTTGATCCGTGGTACTTTCTTCGATTTACTCGACGACCCCTGGAAACATGTCGGCAAGGAAAAAAACGCCGCGCGCTATGTACCCGATGGCCTGCTATTGATTCGCGACGGCATCATCGCCGACTTTGGGCCCCACGCCCACCTCGCTCCCAAGTACCGAGACTTACCCGTCACGCACATTCCCAATCGGCTCATCCTTCCCGGTTTCATCGACGGCCATATTCACTTTCCACAAATTCGCGTGCTCGGCGCCTACGGCAATCAGTTACTTGACTGGTTGCAAAAGTGGATTTTCCCCGAAGAGGTCAAATTTGCCGATCGGGATTATGCCCGTGATGCCGCGGGGAAATTCTTCGATGCCTTGCTCGCCGGGGGAACGACGACCTGCCAGGCCTTCACCACGAGCAGTCCGGTATCCACCGAGGAATTCTTCGACGAAGCCGCCCGCCGCGGCATGCGCACGATCTCGGGGCTGACCGGGGTCGATCGCTTCGCCCCGGCCGATTCGGTCATTTCCCCCGAGACCTTTTACGCCGAATCGAAACGATTGATCGAGACTTATCACCGCAAGGGGCGCCACCTTTACGCCATCACGCCAAGGTTCGCCGTCGGCTGCACCGACGCCATGATGGACGCCTGCGCCAGGCTGAAACGAGAATATCCCGACTGCTGGATCAACACCCATATCTCGGAGAACCCCACCGAGGTGCGCCAGGCGAAAACGGAGTTCCCCCATTGCCCCGATTACACCGCGGTGCATGAACATCACGGCCTCCTGGGGCCCAAGTTCACGGCGGGCCACGGTGTCTGGTTGTCCAATGACGAGTTGCGACGCTTCTCGAAGGCCGGCGCCGGCGTTTGCTTCTGCCCCTTGTCGAATATGTTCCTGGGGAGTGGGCTGTTTCGCCTGGGACGGGCGACCGACCCGCATCAGCGCGTCCGGCTATCGCTTGGCTGCGATATGGGCGGCGGCAACGCGATTAGCATGATTCGCGTCATGGAAGAAGCGTACAAGGTGGGCATGTGCAACAACACGATGCTCGACGGCTCGGTGAACGAGCGCGACCATGACGAGGCCGAGGCGGAGCGCAACAAGCTTGGGCCATATCGCGCCTTTTACCTCGCCACCCTCGGCGGCGCCCACGCGCTTTATCTCGACGACATGCTGGGCAATTTCAATGTCGGCAAAGAGGCCGATTTTGTCGCCCTCGATTGGAACGCCGGCCAACACGCCCTCGCCTGGCATCAATCGCTCGTTTGTCCAGGAAACGTGCCAGCGACCATCGACGACGCGGCCATGGTACTCTTTGGCATCATGGCTTGCGGCGACGATCGCAACGTGGACGAAACCTGGGTCGGCGGCAAGCTCGCCTACAAGAAGAAGTAATGGTCCTGCCAGGGGTTTGATTCTTGGAAATTCGCATTTGCCGGGCGTCGGCGGTGATCGTGCAAAAGTTGTCGCCTTCGGCCACCGACTGGTTCCTCGACTGGCAAAAGCGGGTCACGGTCCAGGTGCAGGGTTTTCGCGGATATACAGGCACCGATGTTTACCCGCCCGACGCGGCGCGCAGCGAATGGGTCTCGGTGCTTCATTTTGCCGATGAACCTGCCATGCAAACCTGGCTTGATTCGCGTGAGCGCGCACTGCTTCTCAAGGAACTGAGCGGCCACGGCGGCGAATTTCAAATGGAGAAGCTTACAGGGGGATTTGCGAGCTGGTTCACAAGACATGGGCCGGCACAGAAGCCACCGCCGGGTTGGAAGATGGTGTTCGCGGTCGTCCTTGCGCTTTATCCGACCGTGATGCTTTGGCAGATCCTGGTTGGGCCGCTCATCAGCCCCCTCGGCCTGGCGATTTCCATGCTTGTCGGCAACCTCGTGAGCGTATCGATTTTGCAGTGGGTCGCGATGCCCTCCCTGACGCGCTGGCTTTCCCCCTGGCTTAATGCCGAGCCAACCAAGGGAAAAGCCATCACCCTTCTTGGAGCGATCGTCATTGTCCTGCTCTGGACGGCGATGGCCGCCATTTTCTATCTGAAAACGGGATAATCGAAACAAACCACGTCTTTCGCGGAAATCCGCGGCTCGACCTGGCGCCAGGAGGATTCATTTCTTGGAAGAAATCCTCCCTTCCTGCGATTTTGCAAGCTCTTCGAGAATCGATCGCACATCGCCAACCAGCGGGGGCGACAGATCCAGCGGCCGATGGCGCGCGACCAGTGCAAGCGCTTCGTCCCAATGGAGAGTGCCAGATAGCGTCATGGCCGCGGCTGCGATCAAGGGCGCACGACTCATGCCTGCTCCACAGCAAACGAGCATGGGAATGTTCGCCTGAAACAACTGGGTAACCGCGCTCACCGCCTGACGCAGGACAGCCCGGTTGTTGCCGGCTCCATCGAGCAAGGGAAATCGCAGGTAAATCAACTCCCGGGGGCTCGGTATGGGAGATTCCTCTAAGGCCACTTGCACGATCGCCCTGATACCGAAATCGAACACGCTTCGAAAGTCGCGGCCGTCGTCGGCATGACCGACCCAAAGGGCGTGAGGTTTGAGTTGATTCATTACTTCCTAACGAACTCGAAATTCTCGCAGATAAAGTGGCTGTGCGGTCGCCAGCATCCGATTTGATGCGAGAGAAGCCTCCCAGGCGAAGACACTGGTCCTCAATGGCCGCTCCTGAACTCGATTCATCACGATCGCTGGAAGTGAACGAACCGCCGATCGTGCGCAACCTTGAAGTTAGTAGTCGACCGAACCGCTTCTGATCTTAGTTCCAACAAGATGGAATTCCAATCAACCCATTCAGGCCAATCGAATATTCCATGTAAATAATCAAAAAACACGAATGATCCTCAATTAAGTATTATTTCAAATCAATGCAAAAAAAGCCCCGGACGCCCTGCATTGATGGATCAGCCTGCTCCGCGTCGAGCTCGGCAAGGCGTGGGAGTCGCACCAGCTTCCCGGAATGGAAACCGCTGGGGGCGATTTGGGAAGAGACCTTTCTGTGACCGCCTTGCGCAGGAAACGGCCACAACCTCGGACGATCGATCCATAAGCCCCTGAAAATGAAAGGCTTGCGGCAATCCTGCAATCCAAAAACCTTGCAACCAAGCCACTCCAAGACTTGCCTTCCCTTCCACCAGGTGTTAAGAATGAAAGGAACGTATTCGCGCTTTTTGCCGGAGCTTCGCTTTAAGTCAATCACTCGACCACCCGCTCGCTGAGGGGCGCTGCAACGGACGCATGGGCGTTCCTGCCAGGCTCAATGAGGGGAATGATCACTGTGCAACGGCGCCCGTTCATTGGTTTAGGAGACTATGAACGTGACTGCTGTATTGAAAAAGCCTTCTGCTACGACTGCCTTCACCGATTACCATGTCGCCGACATCTCGCTCGCCCCCTGGGGCCGGCGCGAGATGGACATTGCCGAAACCGAAATGCCTGGCCTGATGGCGATCCGCGAGGAGTATGCCGCCAAGCAACCCCTCAAGGGCGCGCGCATCACCGGTTCGCTGCACATGACCATTCAAACGGCCGTGCTGATCGAAACCCTCAAGGCGCTCGGCGCCGAAATCCGCTGGGCCTCGTGCAATATCTTCTCGACCCAGGACCATGCCGCCGCCGCCATCGCGGCCGCGGGTATTCCCGTGTTCGCCTATAAAGGTGAATCGCTCAAAGAATACTGGGACTACACCCACAAGATCTTCGAATGGGCCGACGGCGGCCACACGAACATGATCCTGGACGACGGCGGCGACGCCACCCTGCTCTTGCACCTCGGCGCCCGCGCCGAAAAGGACATCACCCTCTTAGACAAACCCGGCAGCGAAGAAGAACGCATCCTGTTCGCCTCGATCAAGGAGCGCATCGCTTCGCAACCAGGCTGGTACGCCAAGAACCTCGCCGCCGTGAAGGGCGTGACCGAAGAGACCACCACCGGCGTTCACCGCCTCTACCAGATGCACAAGCGCGGCGAACTGAAATTCCCCGCGTTCAATGTCAACGACTCGGTCACCAAGTCGAAATTCGACAACCTCTATGGTTGCCGCGAATCGCTCGTCGACGGCATCAAGCGCGCCACCGACGTGATGATCGCCGGCAAGATTGCCGTGGTTGCCGGTTATGGCGACGTGGGTAAAGGCTCGGCTCAGGCCCTGCGCGCCCTTTCGGCCCAGGTCTGGATCACCGAAATCGACCCGATCTGCGCGCTGCAAGCCGCCATGGAAGGTTATCGCGTTGTGACCATGGAATATGCCGCCGACAAGGCCGACATCTTCGTGACCACCACCGGCAACTTCAAGGTGATCACTCATGCGCACATGGCCAAGATGAAGAATCAGGCCATCGTCTGCAACATCGGCCACTTCGACAACGAAATCGATGTCGCGTCGCTGGAAGGCTATCGCTGGGAAGAGATCAAACCCCAGGTCGACCATGTGATTTTCCCCGACGGCAAGCGGATTATTCTCTTGGCCAAGGGCCGCCTCGTGAACTTGGGTTGCGGCACCGGTCACCCTTCCTATGTAATGAGCTCGTCGTTCGCCAACCAGGTTTTGGCCCAGATCGAACTCTGGAGCCACAACAAAAACTACCCCGTTGGCGTCTATGTGCTGCCCAAAAAGCTGGACGAACATGTCGCTCGCCTGCAATTGAAGAAGCTCAATGTGCAGTTGACCGAACTGACCGCCGAACAAGCGGCCTACATCAATGTCAACAAGGAAGGCCCTTACAAGTCCGAGCACTACCGCTATTAATCGCTAATCTTGCATTGATTTGCTAGAAATCGGGTAGGAGGGGGGATTGCTCCCCCCGTCCTCCCACACCACCGGACGTACTTGCGTATCCGGCGGTTTCCTTCAACTTTTAAGCGCCGCGTGCTTTTGGGTGAGGTTCACCAAGCCGAGAGATTCAAACCAGCGTCGGTTCATCGCATGCTGAGCAGTAGGGCTGCTCGACAGGCGCCACCAGCCTTTGCCCGACCGTGCCGTTATCCAGGAGTTCCAGGTCGGAACGCCCAGGTTCTGGAAGAAGTCGGCCAGAGTCTTGGCCCGCTTACAGAGTTTCAGTCGCACACAGCGCACCTTTCGGCGGATCCAGGCATCCAGGTCCTGCAAGTGATCCTTGCATTCCGCAAGGCGGAAGTAGGTCACCCAACCGGTCAGGAAGGCGTTCAATTCCGTCGTAATCTGTGCGATGCCCACCCCGCGGTTGCGCTGGGTGATTTCACGAACTCGGTCCTTGGCACGATCCAGACTTTTCGGGGCGATCCCCAGGCGACCTCCGTAGAGAAGGCGGTAACCCAGGAACTTGCGTTCCTGAATGTCGGCTACCGCACTTTTCTCACGGTTGACGCGAAGGCGTAGCGTCCCTTCAAGGAATTGGGTCAGCGATGATAACACCCGTTCTCCCGCCTCCTTCGACTGCACATAGATGTTGCAGTCATCGGCGTAGCGACAGAATTTGTGGTCTCGTCTTTCCAGTTCTTTGTCCAAATCGTCCAAGAGCAAGTTCGCCAACAGCGGTGAAAGCGGCCCACCCTGCGGTGTCCCTTCGTGTCGCGTGACGCACACGCCGTCTTGCATCAGTCCCGCTTGAAGGAAGCGGCGGATGATACGCAACAGCCGTTTGTCCCCGATCCGACGAGACAGTCGCGACATCAGGATGTCGTGATTGACCCGGTCAAAAAACTTTTCCAGGTCCACGTCCACCACGATGAGTCGACCTTCCGCAACGTATTTCTTCGCCTGCTTCAGAGCATCGTGTGCCCCGCGACCGGGTCGGAAACCGAAGCTGGATGGAGAGAAGGTTGGGTCCAGAAGCGGTTCGAGCACTTGAAGGATCGCTTGCTGCACGAGTCGGTCGATGACCGTCGGGATGCCCAATTGTCGCACCCCGCCACCCGGTTTGGGGATTTGCACCCCTCGCACGGATTGTGGTCGATACGAACCATCAAGAAGTGCTGCAATCAATTCCCCTTTATGCTCGGCGATCCAGGCTCGCAGTTCGACGATGGTCATCCCATCGACACCTGCAGATCCTTTGTTCGCTTTGACTCTGAGGTACGCTCGATTCAGATTCTCCAGGTAGCACACCTCCTCCATCAGACGCGTAGTCAAGGCTCGTGCTGAGTTCCACGCCGTGGACATTTGCGACTCCTCGCGCCGAGCAGATTGGATGCCGTCCGTTCCGCTCTGGTCGTGGCGCAAAGCTTCCTCGTAACCCTCAAAATTGAAGGTTCTTTGGTAGGCTTTGCATTGCTGCCGCTCCGTGTCCATCGAGTCGTTCCCGACTGGCTCCTTGGGTTAAAAGATTCGGCCCTTCGTCGAGATCGCTCTCAACTACTACGACCTCGGCTGACTCCTCCGGCTTTATCTCACCTCGTTGCCGAGGCGATAGTTCGGGTCGCCCGAACGGGGCTGGAGGTCTCCCAGGGTAAGTCGTGTCGATTTCCTTCGGTTCTCGCCGGATTTACCTGCGTGAGGTTCCGAATGACGATTGGGCGTCCCCGTCCATTGCCGGGTTACCCTCTCACGTCGGCCTGATATCCGGTTTCTATTCGTCGAGTCCGAGTTCAGGGGCTTCGGCTTCCTTCAAATCCCACCTCGCGGCGGGCACCCTTGCCTAGCCTTGCGGTTCCGGTCATCACGGCCCGCGGAGGACTTTCACCTCTTATCTACACAACATGCCTGGCGCACAATTACCAGCAGCAGAGAGTTGGACTCTCTGCTGCTTTTTTTGTGTCCGCCTCGGGAACGCGTCAAATTAAAAGGTATTTCTCACGCGGAGGCGCGGAGAGAGGACACGGCGACCTTGGACCCATCCGAACGAGCAGGTCCGCACACCTGACTTTCGCCGAAGCAGGAACCACTTAAAGGGACTCAAAAGGTGGATTACTTCGCTTCGACCAGGCGACCCTTGTATTGGTGGAGCGCTTGAATTTCGGTTGCGCTCAGGGCACGGTCAAAAATGGCCAAATCATCGAATAGGCCGACGTAGGCGATGCCGATCTGAATCGCTGATTTTTCCAGATCCCAGTGAAACTGCTGGTTGCGGCCGCTCACTTCTCCTTGCGCTTTGCCATCGACATAGAGAATCGCTCTGCCATCGGCTCTGCCCGTGTTGAATTTCTCGAAAGCGATCGCGACATGGGTCCATTTGCCCCGCGCAAAAGTCGCCTCTTTCGCGGTGACCATCGGCCGTTCGGCCGGAGACATCTTCTCGTAGTCTCGATTATCGGGATTCCAAACTTTCATATCGGCAAAGGCCCCTAGGCGAAAAAGTTTGGGCCGCTCGTCCTTACTGAAGTCGACCCAGAGCGCCGCATGGTTCCAGGCCTTTTCCGTGATCTGAATGGGGTCGCAGTACCAATCCCCCAGGTCGGTCCGGGGATCGAAATTCAACCAGAACGAAACCGTGCCGGCCCAGTTTTCCTTGCGGTAGTCGATATTGCCCAGCGCCTTGTAAAAAGCAACCTTGCTCGACTTCTTCATGAAAGACAGCGCATCGCCCCCATGGCGCCCCTGCCCCTTTGCGATCTCCATTTCGCCGGCCGGCAGACCCGGTTTGGGGTCCTTGCGTTCCACGGAGGAGGCGTGATAGATCTTCCGGTCGCCTCGTGCGAAATCGGCATCCAAGCCCGCGTCAAAGGTCGCCGCAAAGGTGAGTGCCTTGCGTAGCGCCTCCACCGAGTCTTTTTCGTCAGCCTGGCACGCAGCGGTAGGGAAAAGTCCAAACAACGCGCAAGCAGCGAATAAAGCAAACAGGGTGGGCCGAACCAACTGATAACAGTTCATTGCAAGATCCCCAAAGAAAAATCCCGATCCCGCCGGAGATGCATGGTCCATGCTCCCGGCAAAACGATTTGGGCCTTATCGCCAGCTTTTCATCGCCCTCAATCTACTAGTTGCCATCGATTTGGCATCAAGTCCGTCACCCGCCGCGACGCGGATCGACACGATCGACAAATCATCCCGCGGCGCAATTCGACCTTGACTCGTTCGGTGAACCCGTCATACTTTGCATTGCAAAGCTCACGCGCCCTACCACGCGAGGAACCAGCGAATGCAACTCGACGAGGCGCTACGCCAGATTTCCGACATTCGCCAGCAGATGGCGCAAAGCCAGATCTTTCGCGGCTACCGGTCGATCACCGTTGCCTTTTCGGGGGTGGCCGGTCTGGCGGCGGCCGTCATCCAACCTTATTGGGTAAGTGATCCTGTCAACGACCTGGGGCGCTATCTGGCGCTCTGGCTGACCGTGGCGGTCATTTGCATGGGTTTTAGCGGCAGCGAAATTGCCTGGCGTGCGTTTCGGGCCGGGCCGGGACTGGCGCGCCAGCATTCAATGCTTGCCGTCGAGCAGTTCCTGCCGAGCATTGTCGTGGGAGCGCTCTTGACCTGGTGCGTTTATTTCAAGGCGCCGCAAATCGCCTGGACCTTGCCGGGATTATGGTCCCTCCTTTTTGGCCTGGGAAATTTCGCCTCCTCGCGATTGCTTCCCCGGCAGATTATCTGGGTCGCCTCCTATTACGTTTTATGCGGCTGTGGTTGCTTGATCTGGGGCCAGGGAGAGTACGCCTTATCCCCCTGGCTGATGGGTATGAGCTTTGGATGCGGCCACCTGTTCTGTGCAGCCATCCTCTACTGGACTCTGGAACGATTCGATGACTCGCCACAAACCGAATGATCCTTCCTCCGTGATTCAATCCGCCAACCAAAACGCCGATGCGCAAGCCGGCCGCTTTTCCTACGAGGGGCTGGACCGCGTGCTGCACGAGAAGGCGCGCCTGGGCATCCTCGCCTCGCTGGCGGCCAATGCCAGCGGATTGCTCTTCAACGACCTCAAGGACCTCTGCTCGCTCACCGATGGCAACCTGAGCCGCCATCTGGCTGTGCTCAGCGAAGCGGAGCTTGTGGAAGTCTGGAAAGGCGCCACGAGCGGGCGGCAACAAACGATGTATCGCCTCACCGTGAGCGGCCGCCAGCGATTTACCGACTACATCGCCGTGCTGGAAAGCATCGTGGCCGACGCGCAGCAAGAAGCGCAGTCCCACGCGCTAAACAAAACCCCGCGCGCCGGTTGGTCCCCGGCCTAAATCGCCATCTTCTTTTTCTTTTTTTATTGATCCCTATCTATCCATTTTCTATTGCATTTTTTCACGCATTCACTTCCGCTTCTTTTTGCCCATTCACTTTGCATTGCAAAGTGAATTTTGTCCTGAAGTCCCTCTCCTGCGAGGATCATGCGATGCCGATCGAACTGGGTGGCGGCAAATATCTTCTACTTCTGGCCTGGCGCAGCACCCTGATGGTCATAGCGGTATTGCACCTGACGCGCTCGCTTCCGGCAGCCGATGCACCTACGAATGGAGCACTCGAAGCGCTGGAAAAAAGGATTCGCGCGATCCTTGAAGAGACCGGCACGCCGGGAATGATCGGCACCATCGTCCATGGCGAAACGGTCGTTTGGCAGGGCGCGCTCGGTACGGCCGAACGCGAAACCCAGCGGCCTGTCACCGAGAAAACGCTTTTCCGACTCGGCTCCGTCTCCAAAATGTTCGTGTCGCTGGCGATGCTCAAACTGGTCGAGCGCGGCCAACTGTCGCTCGACGATCCTCTGCCCAAGTGGGCTCCCGAAATCGGCATCGACAACCCCTGGGACGGACTCCACCCAGTGCAACTGGTCCACCTGCTTGAGCACACTTCCGGCCTCCCCGATCTGGGGCCGCGTGGCCATGCGCTCGACCTTCCGTCGGCGACGACCCGGTGCGCCGTCGACCTGGCGTTCTTGTCGCGCCGGGTCCGCTGGCAGCCGGGCACGCGCATGGCCTACTCGAACTGGGGTCCGGCGCTTGCGGCCTTGGCTCTGGAAAATGCCTCCAACCAATCGTTTGAGGAGTTGGTCAAGCGCGAAGTCTTTGAACCGCTTGGAATGGCCAGCGCGACTTACCTGCAAACCGACGAAACCGCCGCCAGCTACATCGGCCGAGCGCGCGCGCCTTACCGGCACATTCTGAAACCATCAGGCGGCGCAAGCGCCACAAGCCAGGACATGGCCCAGTTACTCAAAATGTTCAACCTTCGCGGGCGATTCACCAAACAGCCGACCCCGGCCGGAAACGAGAATCGGCCCAACGCCGCAAGTTCCGATCAAGCGGCCGAAAAAATATTCTTGAAACAGGCATCGCTTACGCGCATGGAAACTCCCACCTCCACCCTCGCGGCCGAGGCTGGATTGCGCGCCGGCTTTGGTCTGGGTAACCGCACGCGCCAAAAAAAGGGCTTCGTCTATCAGGGACATGGCGGCGGAATCGAGGGGTTTATTTCCATAATTGGCTACTTACCGGATGCCCAAAGAGGCTATTTCTTCGCGATCAACGCGAGCCACGACAAGGCATTTGACGAAATCGACGGTGCGCTCACGGATTTCCTCACGAAGGACTTGCCGGCGCCTAGTCCGGCCGCGTCCGTCAAACTTTCCGAAAAGGAGCTCCGCTCTTTCGAAGGCACCTACCTGCCCGATTCCTCCGGCTCCGCGCTGGGCGCGGGAATGCAGCGCTTTGGGTTTCGCACGGTGGCATTCGAAAGGGGGCAACTGGTGCTTGATGAATCCCCGCTACAACCGGCCGGCCACGATCGATTCACTGTGGGCGACAATCCTCTGCCCACACTTGCCTTCGTCGACTCGCCCGAGGGGGATTTCCTGTTGCAGTCCGAAGACCGTACCTGGGTTCGGGTCCACCCGCTGATCGCTTATGGGCGGCCGATTGCGCTCGTCGGGTCGGTTGCTTTTTCGGCAACCACGCTCCTCTTCGCGCCGATATGGATGGTGCGCAAGCTGCTTGGTCAATTGAAGAGCGTGCGCTATCTTTCGGTGCGTATTTTGCCGCTGCTTGCCACCATGTCGTTATTTGCGGCGGTGGCATTGATCCGCAAGGCGCCAGGTTCCGAGGCCCTGGCCCAGCCCTCCTTCTGGTCGGTCGGATTTTGCCTCGGTTCCGTGCTGTTTGCCTTACTTGCAGGTCTGTCTCTCGTTCACACGCTTTTGCATGTCGCGAAGCGCTGCGAAGTGGGTCTGCTCGCCTGGTCTCACTCGCTGCTGGCGTCCATCGCCCTGGCCACGGTTGCGCTTCTGCTCGCGAATGCCGGTGTTATTGGCCTTTGTACCTGGATCTATTAGTTTCCCCTCTTCATCACGACGCCGCTGTCATCCGAAGAGCCGGGCTTATTCACAGCAGACCAACGCGCGCATGGTCGACAAGCCGATATATGCACTATAGTGCATATGCATGGAGATGCCATTAGCCGCGTTTGCGACGCTCGCCGATCCAACCCGCGGAGGAATCGTCGAGGTTTTGCGTAGCGGCGAAAAGCAGGTCAACGATATCGTCGCCCTGGCCGGCGTTCACCAATCGGGGGTTTCCCGGCATTTGCGATTACTCCACGAGGCCGGCTTCGTGAACATGCGGCCAGAGGGCCAGAAGCGGTTCTACTCGCTACGGCCCGAGCCTTTTCGCGAACTCGATTTGTGGCTGGCAAAGTACCGCATTCTTTGGGATGCGCGCCTCGATCGATTCGGCGCCGCCCTGGAAACCAGGCGCAAACGCAAAAATTCACCACAAGAGAAGCCTTCTCACGGATCCTCAGAGTAACGACCCGAACTCTCGCCTCCCTGGTGCCAACCCTATGAAACATCGACACGCAAACGGACCTTTCCCGCTCAACTCGGCTGCTTGTCACCGAGGAGGTTTCTTCCCTCGCCATCGATTCCCGCCGCGGCAATTTTCAAGGCATGGCCCACTTCGTTTTCCTGATCGCCCAAGGATTGGGCAGCGGCGACGCTGGCGGCATCCGCATCAATGCGAATATTCTCCTGCAATTGCTCTTCCGTGGGCTTCGAGGCTTCGGTCGGGCTCGCATCAAGTTCAAGAATGCGCCGTTTTTCCACCGGCGCCTGATCGGCTCCATGCACCACGATCGACCGTGCAGCCGGCCGGATACCCACTTTCTGTAAAGCGGCCTTCGCGGCAAGTTGCGCATCGCTCATCAACTTGCCGCGGTCGACGCCTCGCGACGGAAACCAAAAGTAAGAACGTAAGCGCACTCCTTCCGGCTCGATCGCCTCGACGAGCGTGCGCGGCGCAGGCGACTCTTCAAACCCTTCATGCGAACGCAGAGCCTTGGTGACCGCGTCGGCCGCGGTGGCGACCGACGCCTCCCAGGGCACCAGAAGGTCGAAGCTGCCCCGCACTGCCGTCGAGGCGGACCGATTGATCACAACTTCCTTGAAGATCAGAGCATTGGGAATGCGTACCTGCGAGCCATCGAGGGTTACGAGAATGGTGGCGCGCGTGTTGAGCGACTTGACGACTCCGGCATGACCCGCCACTTCAATCTGATCGCCGACACGAAACGGGCGCCTGATACCCAGCATGACCGAAGCGATGAAGTTCTCGGCGATGTCGCGAAAGGCAAAACCGATGGCAAGCGCCACGACACCCGCCAGCCCCATGAAGGAAAGCACGGCCTCCGTCATGCCGAGCAATTGCAACGCCGCCAAGAATCCCGCAACGCCGATCAAAATGGCGAAGAGCGAGCCAAGCACCGAACGCAATAGAAGATTGCCGGTGAAGGGTGCGAGCAACAGGTCGCTGTAGCGGCCAAATAGCTTGGCCACGCTCAGTGACAGCAAGACAAGCACGAGAGCGAAAAGACACAAAAGCCACTTGCGCGAAATCGTATCCCAGTAGGCCCCCAGTTGCTTGACTGCATACTCTTGCGCCGTGAGGAGCTGAATATCCGTCTTGGTCTGGTTGAGCACAAGGTTGACACCCTGCACCCGCCGAACGAACTCGCGCACACGATCGCGTGCTTCGCTATCGGCAACATGGCCCGTCAAGGTGACAACTCCGTCCTCAACTTCGATTTCGATGCTGCGCACCCCCGGGTACCGCGGCAGCAGGTGTTCCAGCTTGCGTCGAACGGAATCGTCACTCACCGTCTGAGCGATCTCGATCGTGCCTTTCGCTTCGGCGGCCGTCGCCTCGGGATTGTCCTTGGTGGGCGCGATGAGCGCTTTCTCAGGGGAAAGCGGAGCCGAGTCTTTCGCTGCAAGGGGCGGTCCCTGGGCGTGGGCGGCAGCCGGCAACAGAAAAAGCTGAAAAAATAGAAAAAACAGGAGCATGGCCGCGGTCATGACTGCCTTTTTCCTGCGCGGATCGACGATGGGATTTATTCGCGACCGAACCAACGAATCGCTCTCCTCTTGGTTGGATGGGATTTGCCACCCAAACCGCATTGTTCTCGAATCTGGCAAGGCCTTGACGGGAGCAAGTAGCCGCACTGGCTCACCAGATTTGGTTTACGAATTGCGATTCAGGGACGACTGGGAAACTCATGATCCATCGCCAATCAAGCACGTCTTCCTCGGGCTGCAACGGTTCTCGGCGCGATCGCCACCTGCTTCATGGCCGCAGGTGGAACTGCGACGGCGTTCGATCCAGGAAACGACCACACTTTTTTCAATCGGAGGAACTGCTGTCAAGCGTCCACCTTGTCTGAAGCCACACAAGCTTCGTTCGTGCTGCAACAGATGACGAAAATGACGATGCTGGCCGAATAAAAACTCCAAAATTCTCGCTAGCGGGCTGCGACCCAATCCCGAACGATTCCAAGTCACTCATTTATTCCGCAAGGCCGATTGATCAGAATAGTCATCTTTCGAGCCAAGTCGCAGTGCGTTGAAATCCCTTCACCGTTCCCGTCAAGGTAAAGAGCTGCTGCAATAAAGGCAAGATGGCCATCGGTATTCAAATCCTATTTGCTCTAGACATCCAACAACCAAAGGATCAACCAACCATGTGTTTAAAGAAATTGAGGTGAGACCCAGCCATCCTTTTTTTAATTCCTAGGGTAAACCTGTCTGCATGCGATAGGGATGCATTTCCACCTTAACCATCAGGATCGCCCTCAATGCTCCATCGATTGCCCCTTGCCAGCCTGGTATCGTTCCGTCTCTCATCTACAGAAAAACAATCGGCCTCCTCACATCGAATCGAAAAAACCGCGGCAAAAAAAAGGAAGGGGCGACGACTCTGGGAAAACTTCGGTAGTCTTTTCGGTGCCATTCGGATTGGCTCAAAATCCGGCGAGTATGTCGAGTTGCGAGGTAGTCGCCCAGCAAGCCCTGGCCCATCGACCATGAGTGGTAAATACGGGTCGTCGATCGCGGTCAGAGGCCTTGAAGTACTGGAAGACCGGACCGTGCCGGCGGTGGTGGGCTGGGATGGCGGAGCGGGTACTTTTAACTGGGGCGACGCGGGCAACTGGAGCACCAATCAACTTCCCACCAGCGCCGACAGTGTCGTCATTCCCGATCTGGCAGGCACCCCAACCATTCTGTTGAATGTGCCCGTCACGGTGAAAAACATCAGCAGCCTCGAAGCGTTCAGGATCGAAAATCAAACCCTCACACTCACCGACGGCGCCACGCTCTTCAGTGCAGCGCTTACTCTTTTCGGTGCCCAAGTCACGGTCAAAGGTAGCGCACTGGCAACCTCGCTGACCACCGCCAGCACCGTTGACATCACGAGCAGCACGCTTCTGGCGCTTCAGGGAGGCAGCATCTCTTTGCCAGCACTAACGGCTGGCATCAACCTTCATTTGCGCACCGAAGACGCGAACTCGGTGATTAGCCTTCCCAGTTTCGACACGCTCGCCCGTGAAGAATCTTTGCCCAACGATGCGATCGTTGAATCTTTTGGCGGTTCGATCAAACTCCCGGCGCTTACCTCGGTAATTAGCTATTCTTATGGTGTTGGCGCCACGGTGATTGTCTCCGGTGCAGGGACCATTCAAACTCCGGTGCTTTCGGATACGAAAGGCATCGAATACCTGGGTGCAATCAATGGCGGAAAAATCTCACTTCCCTCGCTCAGTTCTTGGGCGACCAGCCCTGCTTACCTCGACTCCTTCCAAATCGTTTCCCAAGGAACTGGGAGCCAAATCGATCTGCCGAATGTTACTTCGGTCGTCAAATCAAACCCCAATGGCTATTGGTTAGGATTTCATGCTCAGGATGGCGGCGTCATCAACCTGCCTCAATTAACCTCAATTGCAAGGGACATTTTTTTTGACAAAGTGGAAGTGAGCGCCAAGTCCGGCGGTAAGATCTCAATGCCGATGCTGACATCGGCTAACTCCATCGCCTTCACTTTGGATGGATCGACCAGCGCAATCGATCTTTCCCGTCTCGCTTCCACGGCGGAAAATTCGTCCTTTGCCTTGAGTGGCAATTCCAAGCTCAGCGTACCCTTTCTCTCTACCGTTGAAGATACTTATTTCAACATCGATTCTAGCAGCGTCAATCTTACTAAAATTAATTCCGTAAATAATTGCGCTTTCTTTGTCTCTGGAAATGCCAAGATCGTGCTTTCCGGTTTCACGACAGCAACCAATCTTCGGGTTCGGGCCGACGGAGCCGGGGCATCCGTCGAATTGCCCAATTTGACTTCCATCACGAGGTATCATGCCTCTTCCGGCGATCCCGATCTTGAGGTCTTCTCCGAGCCCGGCCTGGAAGCCTTGGGTGGTACCATTAAAGCACCGGCACTTCAATCGGTTACAGGAACGATCGGTGTGAGTTTTGGCAACAGGATCAGCGTGCGGGGCCCTGGCGCGATCGAGGTTCCTTTGCTCTCGGATATTTCAGGAGTTACCTATCTTGAAGCATCGGCAGGAGGGAAACTCACACTCCCTGCGGTCATCTCTTGGACGACCTGGCAAGGATCCGGCTCGGCAACCGTGATCAGCGCTGAGGACGCAACAAGTAAAATCGACCTGCCCAATCTCACCACCCTTACCTTTGGCGCTCAGTACGTCGGCGAGCTAGGCATTTACGCCCGTAGAAGCGCCACCGTTAACCTGCCTCAACTGACTTCGATGACGGTCGTCTACAGCCTCCCCCTCGGTGTGCTCGCGGAATCGGGGGGCAAGATCAATTTGCCCTTGCTAACCTCCGTCCGCACGACATCGCTAGGTATCAAAGGGGCGACGAGCTCAATCGACCTTTCACAGCTCGCTTCCGCCAATCAATCTTCTTTCAACATCAATGATAACGCCAAATTAATGGTACCATTATTAACATCTATGGACAATACGTCCGTCACCGCACATTCAAGCAGCGTTACTTTTTCCCACATCATGACAGCCGAGAATGCGGGTATCTGGGCCTATGGCGGCTCAAAGGTTCAATTAAACGGTCTCACTACCGCAACCAACCTGTCTCTTCGATCGCTTGACCCCGGTACTCAGATCGATGTGCCTCAATTGACCTCGCTCACCGGCGGCACACTCGTCGCTCAAAATGGTTCGATCAAGGTGCCTTTGCTTAACTCGATCTCATATTTCCCTTACAGCGTCTTTTCCTATTCCGATACCGGTTCGATCGATGTGCAAGGAAGCGGAAGCCTTGAGGCGCCCGAACTTGCCGATTTCACGGGCATTCGGCGCATTCGAGCTCTTCATGGCGGCCAGATTTCTCTTCCCTCGGCAACCTCGTGGAATCTTGTGGACAGTCGGCTCGACTTCACGCAACTGATAAGCGAGGACCTGGGAAGTAGGGTCGACTTGCCCAATCTATCCACGATCACCTTTGCCAACCCCTCATCCCTTGCAGCCACCATCGTTTCGGCTCGGTTCCAAGGGGTGATCAGCCTCCCAAAATTGACGACGATCACCAACCTCGGCAGCGGCCGATTCGAGGCCGGAGTCAGCGATGGTGGAATTCTCGATGCACCGATTCTCGAATCCATTACGGGGGTGAATCTCGGCCTCAGGGGAACAACGAGCTTTTTTCATGCGCCCAAACTGGCCACGATCTCACAATCGATGGTCGCGGCTTCCGAGGGTTATCAGTTCGTCAGCGGCCTCGTTTCCGCGGATGACTCCAAGTTCATCGCCAACGCAAACGGAGTTCTACGATTGCCCGGCTTGCAGTCGGCCAAGAACCTGAGCCTTTTTTCCGACAGCGCGGGATTCGTCGACTTGCCGGCCCTGACCGCGATTGTCAGTGATCAGCCAGACATCTCCATGACCGCAACCGGTGGAACGATCCATCTCCCTTCGCTCGCTGCACTCAATCGAGCAAACGGTGTTTACTACGGCCAAAAGATCACGATTGAGGGGGCCGGTTTTCTTGATGCTCCCTCGCTCGCTCAGATCGGGGGAGTGGAGAGCATCGAGGTCTCTGTCGGCGGAAAATTATCGCTTCCGGGGGTCATTTCCTGGTCGACCGCTCATTTCGATTCCAATGAAATGAAGATCGTCGCCAAGGATGCCGGCAGTTTGCTTCGTCTGCCTAATTTGACGTCCATCGAATACAACAACACCTTGCCACTGCTTTTTCGTATCGATTCACAACTCGGTGGTATGATCGACCTGCCAAAATTGGCAACGCTTGCAAGTACAGACGACGGCACATTCGGCGTCCGCGTCGAAACGGGCGCCACTCTGTCCCTACCCCTTCTCGTTTCGGCCAACAACATTCCCTTTGATTTTTCAGGCCCCACGGCCACGGCCAATCTCGCCAAATTGGCTCATATCGACCTGTCGACATTTAGCACCTCCCTCGGCTTCCTTCTCTCCTTGCCCTCGGTGGAAACGTCCGTTGGGACCACCTTCAACGCCGCTTCCGGATCGAGAATGCAGCTTGGCCTTAAAAGCGCCACCAACTTGCGGATTCACTCAGAAAATGCGAGTTCCGTCGTTTCCTTTCCCAACCTCAGCACGCTCTTGCGTGATGCGAGTCAACCAGGCGGCCTGAGCCTTGAAGCGATCGGGGGTTCGCTCGATTTGCCTCTGCTTACGGCCGTCACAAGGTCCACCGACTCTTTCGACGCCGGCGAAATTCGACTGACCTCAACGGGCAGGGTGTACGCACCTCTCCTTGCCGACATCTCGGGAATCGACCGCTTCGAAGCTGCAGATGGTGCCAGGATCTCCCTTCCGGGCGTAACCAGTTGGACGACCGCCAACTTCAATTCCGATGAAACGAGCATCAACTCCCTGGGGGCCGGCAGCCTCGTTGAGTTTCCCAATCTCGCTTACATCGTTCATGCCCATCCCCAAAACGCGCCATTTAGCGTTTTCGCCCGCAATGGGGGCACGGTCACCTTTTCCCAACTTGCGACGTTCCTGCGAGCGACCGCCGGTCCGATCGAAATCTCCGCCGAAACGGGCGGCTCGGTGAACCTGCCGCAACTGATAGAAGCCAACATGCTGGATCTGTCGGTGCAAGGGGTCGCAAGCTCCTTGAATGCACCCCTTTTGTCCCAATCCATTCAATCCTCGTTTTCGATCACGCTCGGCGCCAAGCTGACACTACCCTCTCTCACCACGATCACCGACACCAAGCTCGTCGCCACCTGGGGAGCCTCGGCGTTGCTTCCCGCCGCGATCACTGCGACCAATCTCACCTTGCGCTCCGAA
Organism: Gemmataceae bacterium; assembly: GCA_965226945.1. Taxonomy (GTDB): domain Bacteria; phylum Planctomycetota; class Planctomycetia; order Gemmatales; family Gemmataceae; genus SYLG01. Next base: position 8,528,251 of record OZ245717.1, read on the forward strand.
AACGGCGCAGCAAAAATCTCCTTGCCGAATTTGACGATGCTAAAAGTGGACAATTTGAATCAGGATCTTTTGTCCGCGCTCGACGGCTCGATCGATCTCCCCAAGCTCGCTTCGATCCCCCGGCTCCATCTCTCCTATTTCGCTTCGAATCTGGTCGTTTCCGGCACGGGCTCTCTCAATGTGCCCCTCCTTGCCGAACTCGACGGCATCAGCCTGATCAAGGTCCTTTCGGGTGCCCAACTTTCACTACCAGCCCCCATTGCCTGGTCAACGCCCAGCTATGACACCAGCGGCACGAGCATCCTGGCATCGGGTGCGGGCACGCACATCGAATTTCCCAACCTCATTTCCCTCACCCATCGAGGCCCTGCAACCAACAGCTTGAGCGTGACGGCCTTGCTTGGCGCGACGATCGCCTTCCCCAAGCTTTTGGCGGTCAGCCGCACAGGCCTTGGCCCGATCACCTTCTCGGCGGAAGTCGCGGCCCAGTTCTCGCTGCCACGTCTGGACGATCTCAGCGCGATCAATTTCACCTTCAGCGGCCCCGGGCCAGACCACTCCATCACCTGGACCGGGGCGGGAGGAAACCTGAAATGGAGCACGGCTGCCAACTGGAATCTGAACCATGTTCCGGAAGTGACCGAAAACGTGGTGATTCCGGACCTTCCCGGCAATCAGTCCATCGTGATCGATGCCAATGTCCAGGTTCTGAGCCTTGCCAATGCGGAAGGATTGACCATAGCGCCTGCTCAATCCCTGACCCTGACCTCCGGGGCTTCACAGATCCTTGGCGCATTTTCGATGGATCGCTCGGCCTTGACCGTAACGACCCAGGCCCAATTGCTGATTGGCGCCGCGTCGAGTCTCGCGAATTCGAGCATCTACGCCACTTCTGGTGGCAATATCACCGTATTCGGTCTGGCCACCGCAATGAACTTGGCCCTCAGATCCGAATCGGTTGGCTCGTCGATCGTCATGCCCGGCCTTACGACTCTGGTCGATTCTCGAGATTACCCAACGAGGGTGGCACTGGAAGCGCTGGGTGGAACGATCAGCCTTCCCACGCTGGTGGAAATCACCCGCCATCATGCTTCCGCGGATGTTGCGAGCATTTGGGTCAAAGGGTCAGGGCAACTGCTCGTGCCGCAACTCATTTCGATCGCGGGGATCGCCTCGATTCAACTCGAAGAAGGGGCTCGACTCTCCTTGCCAGGGGTCACGGGGACTTCCATCGTCGATTCGAATTCCTTTCCGTTCGGATTCCGTGCCAGCGATCCGGGCACATTTCTGGAATTTCCCAATGTTAGTGCGATCACCTACTCCTACAGCGATTACGACATGTTCGGCCTCCTGGCAACGAATGGGGCGACGATCTCGCTTCCTAAATTGACCGTTGTCAGTTGCAACAGCTTTACTTCACTCAATTTTGGAGTGGAAACGGGAGGAAGGCTGGAACTGCCCCGGCTCGCTTCGAGCAACAAGATGGCGTTTCATTTTGCAAGCGCGACGGGATCGGTTGACTTAAGCAAGTTGGACAACTTGGATCGGACGACTTTTGTCACCTCGGACGGTTTTTCCCTGACTCTTCCCGCCGTTACTTCCTCGGTCAACACCACCTTCAGCGCCGATTCCGGATCGACGATTTTCGTACCGAACCTCACAACCGCGACCAACTTGCAGATCCATTCGAGCGACTCGGGCACATGGGTCGGATTTCCCAAACTGGTCAGTATACCGCAGATCAGGGATCCAGAGTCGGGTATGGAGATCTTGTTGGAGGCCAAAGGAGGCGCGATCGACCTGCCGGCTTTGACCTCGACTTCACGCACCCCCGATTTGTATTCGGGTGGAAGTATCTATTGTTGGGGAACCGGTTCGATCAATGCGCCGCTTCTATCCGATTTTGGTGGAATCGATTACATCCATGTCAATCAAGGCGCCAAACTCTCCTTTCCCGGAGTGACCGCGTGGTCCGTGCCCGACTTCGAGTCGGCGGTGATTCAGATGTTCTGCTACGGATCAGGTTCTGCCCTGACTTTTCCCAGCCTCGTGTCCATGACTCAGGCCAATCCCATGCAAGGCGGTTTTTACCTCTCCGCCGAAAATGGCGGCACGGTAAGCCTGCCCCGTTTGCAAACCATCACGCAATTGGCAACTCCCCCCATCATCTTTCATGCGGGTTCCGGTGGGCGGATGGAACTACCCGCACTGACTTCCACGATTGGGGGAGCCCAGTTCAATTTCGCCGATTTCAATAGTTTTGCCGATCTGTCATCCTTGAGCTATGCGGATCAATCGTTCATGGTCGCCGATACCGGCTTTGTTCTCGATCTGCCGAGTGTCATTTCAGCAAACGGCATGACTCTTTATTCTCTCCAGGAATCGATCGTTCGTGTCCCCTCTTTGATCGCCGCGGCCAATCTGACACTCCTTGCCAGTTTTGGCAACCGAGGTCCCTCGTCGATTGCCCTACCGAAACTAGTCAGTTTGACGCAAGACGCCACCCTCCCGAATACCGTTCGAGTCGCGGCGTTCAGCTCCACGATTGAACTTCCGGCACTCACGACCATCGCGAGAACAAACACTACGATTGGCGGCGGAGAGCTCAGCGTCGATGGCACGGGACGTATCGACGCACCGCTTTTGACGAACATCGACGGGATCGGCTCGGTGAGGGCGACGGAAGGTGGCCGCCTCAGCCTGCCTGGGATCGTCACATGGACAACACCCGCATTCGATTCCTCCAACCCCCGCTTATTCGTCCGCGGCCAGAACTCCTTGCTTGAATTTGCGAATTTGGTCACGCTGACTCACATCGACAATGTGGGTTATGAATTCGCCATCACCGTCACGCAATCGGGTACGTTGAGTCTTCCCCAATTGACGACGATCGCCAAGACGGGCAATGTGGGCACCTTTCTGATTCAGGTCGATCTCGGGGGAATCGTCCAGGTTCCTGAATTAACGACCGCCAATCGGACCCATTTCGACATCGATGGCTCATTCGCGTCGATGGCCTTGCCGAAGTTGGCAACAGCCAATCACGCTGCTTTCTTGGTTTCCCACGCGGTCAACCTCACTCTTCCGTCACTCATTGCGGCCAATGGCTCCGCTTTCAACGCCTCAGACCTGTCGACGATCCTGACACCCTTGCTGCGAAGCGCCGCCAATCTTGAAATCCATGCCGAGGATTATGCGTCCGCCATCACCATGCCTGCGCTGATCGATCTTTCGCGCGATCGCAGCGTGAGCGGAAGTCTGATCCTTGAGGCGACCGCCAACGGCACCGTGGATCTCCCCGCTCTCGTTCGCTTGCAAGACTCGATTCGAGATACTTCGACCTCCGTGACGGTAAGCGAAGGAGGGACCATTCGGCTGGGCAGCAAGGGAGCTCCGCTTTTGATCAAGAACGCCACCCTTGCGAAGGATCTATACAGCCACCTCCTTTTCGTCGGCACCGCTCCAGATGGTCCCGACTTCGGACCTGGTCCCCTCACCTTGCAAGGAAGCGGCGATTTCTACGCACCGCCGCTCCTGTCGGAAGGCGGTTTGAAACTCGAAAGCGACGCCGACTGGAGTTTCCATCAAGACATTCGCCTGGATGGCGGCGCCTACCTTGATATCGCGCCCGGCGCGACTCTGGGTCTCACCGGAAGCCTGACGGGAACGACCGTCAATAGTACCGATTTCCGCTTCGGCGGCACGCTGAGGTTCGAAGGCCATGGCACCGCTCAATCCCCTCAATGGTTCGAAGCATCAAGCGCCGATCATGGAAATCTCTTCCCGACCGATGGAGAGAATTTTTACATCGAGCATCTTGAGTTGGCCCCGGGGGCCTATGTCAAACTCCAAGATTTGGTCAAGAACTCCGCGGGCGCGGGCCGGGACGCCATTTACGTGGGATCCGTGACGATTTCCGATGGCGCCACGCTCGACTTGAACGGGGTTGAGTTGCACGCGAAAAACTTCGTGGTCGGGGGAACCGTACTCGGTATTGCCCCCACCCAGATTGTCAGCGCCGGCTCGACGATCAGCACCTACGGCGCGACCAAAAGCTTTGCGGTTTTGACCACGGGCAATTCCCTGGCAACGAAGTTTTATTTGATCGGTTCCGTCCCTGCCGGCGTGCAGATCGATTTGGTAACGGGTGTGATCGACATCGGCTCCCAGGTCCGCGCGGGAACCTATTATTTTCAGGTGGTTGCCGCGAACCAAGTCACTGTGGCCGCCATCCAAAATTTCTCCCTGATTGTCAATCGGGCAGAGCTCACCCTTCGTGCCATGGACCAGGCCAAGGCCTATGGCGAAGTCATGCCCAGCTTCGCGGTCGATATCGCCGGACTCGTCAACGGTGAAAACAGTGCCGTGATCGCGGGATTGGGCGTGACCACCGTTGCCACGCGTTTCAGCCCGGTCGGCACCTACACCCTGAAACCGACAGGCGCCAATCCGAATTATGCGATCACCCTGGTCGATGGCTCATTGACCGTGACCAAGGCGAGTCTGACGATTCAGGCGGAAGACAAAACCAAGGTGTATGGCGCGGCGATGCCGGCCCTCACGTTCAGCGTGAATGGCCTGGTCAATGGCGATACACTCGCAAACTTTGCCAGTTTGGCCGTGACCACAAGCGCAACCGCCATGAGCAACGCGGGCTCCTATCCGCTTGTTCTCAACGGTTTGCCGGCCAACCCCAACTACCAGATCACCCTGGCGAATGGCACGTTGACCATTGCCAAGGCGGCGCAGAACATCGTTTGGGCCAACCCCTCACCGATCGTCTACGGCACGAAACTAAGCGGCACCCAGCTGACTGCAACGGTGAGTGGCGTCGCGGGCGGCACCCCGGCCGGGGGACTGAGCTATGACCGCCCCATCGGCACGCTGCTTTCCGGCGGCACGCAAATCTTGACGGTCACGGCAGCCGAAACCGCGAACTATCTCGCCACGAGCAAGTCGGTTTCCTTGGTGGTCAACAAGGCGGTTCAAGCAATTGCCTGGGACACGCCGCTGGCCATCGGTTACGGCACCAAGTTGAGCTCCAATCAGCTGAATGCTTCGAACTTGGGTATTCCGGGCGGTTCCGCGCCGGGCTCCCTCATTTACGATCAAGCGATCGGCGACCTCCTCAATGCCGGCTCGCGGCTGCTGACAGTGACCGCGGCCGAAACCGACAACTATCTGGCCGCGACCAAGACAGTGATCCTCGTCGTCAACAAGGCGGCGCAAAATATCGCCTGGGCCACGCCCGCGGGAATTGTCTACGGTACCAAGCTCAGTGCCGATCAGCTCAATGCCGTCACGACGGGAATCGCAGGCGGTTCGGCACCGGGCATGCTGATCTATGGCCAAGCCATTGGCGACATCCTGAACGCGGGCATCAGAACCTTGACGGTCACCGCGGCCGAAACCGTCAATTACCTGAGCGCGACAAAAACCGTCCAACTGGCAATTGCCAAGGCGGCGCAGACGATCACCTGGAGCGATCTGCCGCAAATCGACTATGGCGTCCGATTAACCGCCAGGGAACTGGGCGCTTTGGCCAAAGGAGTTGTCGGCGGTTCGCCCGCCGGCACGCTCAGCTACGATCGAGCGCTGGGTGAACTGCTCAATGCGGGTTCCTATACCATTACCGCGACGGCGGCGGAAACGGCGAACTACCTGGGTGCGAGCAAGACGGTCAACCTTCTCGTCAATAAGACCGAGCCGACGATCAACTGGGCGACCCCTGCCGCAATTCCCTATGGCACCAAACTGAGCACCACCCAGCTCAATGCCGAAGCGATCGCGGTCAAGGGGGGCACCGCGCCTGGCCAGTTGACCTACAACCGTGCCCTGGGGGAATTTCTGGGGGTCGGCACCTATTCTCTTTCGGTCACTTCGGCCGAAACCGAGAATTACCTCAGCGCCACCAAGTCGGTGAACCTGATCGTCGACAAGGCGCATCAAACGATCGACTGGAGCACCCCGGGCGCCATCGTCTACGGCACCAGGCTAAGCACCGACCAACTCAATGCCAAAATCGGCGGCGTTCTGGGCGGCAGCGCCGCGGGAATGTTCTCTTACAATTTGGCGATCGGCGAACTCCTTAATGCCGGCAAGCACACCTTGACCATCTCCGTCGCCGGTACCGAGAACTATTTGAGCGAAACGCAGTCGGTCACGCTTCTCGTCGAGAAAGCCCACCAGGCGATCAACTGGACGACCCCCGATCCGATTGTCTATGGAACCAAGTTGAGCTCCTCACAATTCGGCGCCACGGTCAATGGCGTCGCGGGCGGATCGCAGCCTGGAGCCTTGAGCTACGACCACGACGTGGGAGAGCTGCTCCACGGAGGCAAGCAGTCGCTGGTCGTTTCCGCCGCGGAAACGGAAAACTATCTGCCCGAATCCAAAACGGTGACGCTTGTCGTCGAGAAAGCCAAGCAGACGATTGCCTGGGACCAACCAATTGCGATTGTCTACGGGACTCGTTTGAGCACGACCCAACTCAATGCCAGCGGCAGCGGTCTCGCCGGCGGTTCCGCCCCCGGCGCCTTGAGCTACAGTTCCGCACTCGACTCGCTGCTCAACTCAGGCCCCAATCTCCTCACGGTGACGGCCGCGGAAACCGCGGATTACTTGGCCGCGACCCAGACGACCACCCTTCTTGTAAACAAGGCCAACCAGGTCATCACGTGGGCCAATCCGGCCCCGATCTCCTTTGGCACCCCATTGAGCGCCACGCAACTGAACGCCACGGTCCATGGAGTGGCCGGCGGTTCTTCGCCGGGAATTCTGCGATACGATCGCGCGAGTGGCGAGTCGCTGCAGCCCGGCTCCTACACCTTGGCGGTGAGTGCGGCGGAAACGGACAATTATCTTGCCGCGAGTAAGACCGCTCTGCTGCTAGTTACCCAGGCGCCGGGGTTTATCAGCGGTAGTGCGGCCACGTTCCTGGTGGGAAGCGCCGGATCGTTCACGGTTCTTACGAACGGCTTCCCCGCGCCCACGATTACCTTGAAATCGGGGGTCCTACCCGCCGGAGTCGCGCTGCAAAACGGCGTGATCTTGGGAACGCCGGGGCAAGGTACGGGCAAGGCCTATAGCTTCGTACTGGCGGCTTCCAATGGCATCGGCGGCGAGATCACTCAAAACTTCACCTTGAACGTCAATCAGCCGGCTTCGATTTCCAGCGCGAACAAGGCAATCCTGGAAGTGGGCAAGGCCGGGTCATTTAGCTTTGCCGCCACCGGCTTTCCCTTACCGGTTTTTTCGCTTGGCAGCGGCAGCTTGCCTGACGGAGTCACCCTGACCCCAGGCGGCCTGCTTTCCGGCACACCGAAGCCGGGCACCGGCAAGGTTTACACCTTCACCGTTGCCGCAAGCAACGGCGTCGGTCAAGCCGCCTCTCAAAGCTTCACGCTCACCGTCAATCAGGCTCCCGCCATTACCAGCGCCAACAGCGCGACCGTAGAAGTTGGCAAGGCGGCCTCATTCTCGTTCGCTTCCAGCGGATTCCCCGGCGTCACATATGCGCTCAAGTCCGGGTCGCTGCCAGCCGGCATTACGTTGAGTCCGGCAGGCATCCTTTCCGGCACCGCCCTGCCAGGCACGGCAAAATCCTATGCCTTGATGATCTCGGCCACGAACGGAGTCGGTGCCGCGGCAACCCAGACCTTCACACTCAATGTCACCCAGGCGCCGACGATTATCAGCGCCAATCAAGCGATCTTTGAGGTCGGCAAATCGGGTTCGTTCAGCTTTGTAACCAGCGGATTTCCCGCTGCGGTCTTCTCGTTGAAAGCCGGGAATTTGCCCGACGGGCTGGCGCTTAGTCCCGTGGGGGTTCTTTCGGGAACGCCGCGGCCCGGCACGGGCAATATGCAAACGATCACGGTCCTGGCAAGTAACGGGATCGGTATGGCCGCCAGTCAGAATTTCACGATCGTCGTCAACGAGGCGCCCGCGTTCACCAGTGTCGCCAAGGCCACTTTTGAAGTCGGCAAGAACGCTTCCTTCTCCCTTTCCTCCAGCGGATTCCCTGGGGCGATCTATTCGATCAAGTCGGGGCTCTTGCCGAGCGGGGTGAGTCTGAGCCCAGCAGGAGTTCTATCGGGCACGCCACGGCCCGGTACGGCCAACTCCTACACGGTCACCTTCGTGGCAAATAACGGCGTCGGTCCGTTGGCCACCCAAACCTTTACGATGACGGTCACTCAGGCTCCGGCGATTACCAGCGCCAACCGCGCCAGTTTTGAAGTGAACAAGTCAGGTTCGTTTACGATCACCGCCAGCGGCTTCCCTGCCGCCGTCTTTTCGTTGAAATCGGGGGCGCTGCCCGATGGTGTGACTCTGAGCGCCGGCGGTCTGCTTTCCGGTACGCCCAAGCCTGGCAGCGGCAAAAACTACGTTTTCACGGTTCTGGCAAGTAACGGCATCGGATCCGCGGTCACTCAAGATGTCACGCTCACCGTCACCCAACCGCCTGCAATCATGAGCGCGGCCAAAACCGCGTTCGAAGCAGGCAAGGCGGGGTCGTTTACGTTTAGCGCGAGCGGTTTCCCATCCGCGACCTTCGCGCTGAGCTCCGGAACGTTGCCCGAAGGCGTGACGTTGACCGCCACCGGCTTTTTGTCCGGCACCCCCAAGTTGGGCTCAGGCAAAAACTATCCGATCGTGGTGACGGCGACCAACGGTGTCGGCCTGATCGCGAAGCAGAATTTCACGCTGACGGTCAATCAGGCGCCAGCCATCACGAGTGCGAGTCAGACCTTCTTCGAAGCAGGCAAGGCTAGTTCTTTCCTTCTGGCGGCAACCGGCTTCCCCGCGGCGACATTCACGATCGGTTCGGGAGCGCTGCCCGAAGGCCTCACCCTCAGCGCGGCCGGATTGCTTTCCGGCACGCCGGCGGCCGGCTCAGGCAAGGTCTACGCCCTTACGATCATTGCGAGCAACGGCGTGGGCTCGGTTGCCAGCCAGACCTTCCAGCTTACGGTGGGTGCGGCCGCGTCGATCACGAGCGCCAATCAGGCGACTTTTGAAGTGGGCAAAGCGGCCACGTTCATGGCGGCGGCGAGCGGTTTCCCCTTACCTGTTTTCCGACTGGTTTCTGGCAGCCTTCCCGCCGGAATCAGTCTGACAGGCGCGGGCTTGCTCGCCGGAACGGCAGAGGTAGGCACCGGCAAGACCTATTCGTTCACGCTGGGTGCATCCAATGCCTTTGGCACGGAGGCCTTGCAGAATTTCATGCTGACCGTCAACGAAAAGCCATCTTTTGGCGGCAACAGCGCCGCGCTGTTCGAGGCGGGTAAGGCCGGAACCTTCACGATCACCGCGTACGGCTACCCTGCCCCAACATTCAAGCTCGCCTCCGGCGCGCTGCCTGCCGGGTTGAAATTATCCGCCGACGGCATCCTTTCGGGTACCCCGGCAGCGAACTTGGCGAAATCATTCTCCTTGAACCTCACCGCAACCAATGGCGTCGGCTCGGTCACTTCTCCTTTCACGCTGACCGTGGGTTCGCCCGCGAAGATCACCAGCGCGGCCAAGGCCACTTTCCAGGCCAACGCCACGGGGTCCTTCCAGTTGACCTCTTCGGGATTCCCGGCTGCGACTTACCGCATCGCCGCGGGCACGCTACCCGCCGGAATCGCGCTCGGGGCCGGCGGATTGCTTACAGGCAAAGCGTCGGTCGGCAGCGGCGGAGTTTACGCACTCACCCTGGCCGCCAGCAACGGCCTCGGCCTTGAGGCGATGCAGAATTTCACGTTGACGGTAAACGAGGCACCAGCCTTCACCTCGCTCAATAACGCCACCTTCCGCGCGGGACTTTCCAACGCCTTCAGCGTCACGGCAACGGGAGTGCCGCTGCCCTCCCTGTCGATCGCGGCAGGCACCTTGCCCGCGGGTGTGAGCTTCGATGCGAAAACAGGAACGCTCTTTGGCACGCCATCGCTTGGCAGCCCGCCCAGCACCGCAACGATCACTTTCAAGGCAACCAATAGTCTCGGCACGACCACGCAGTCGCTGACCCTGATCGTCGCCAACCGCGCGTTCTCTTATATTCAGGTGGGAACCGTGCCAATTTTGACCACAACCGTAGGCGCGGCGAGCGGCGTGACTGCCTGGGGAGCCGCGGGGAAAAAATTGGGGACGATCAATCCCTATCCCGGCTTTACCGGCAAGATCAACACCTTGCTCGCCGATCTGAACGGCGATCTCGTTCCTGAGATCATCACCTCGCCGGGCGCGGGCCTGGCTGGCACCGTGAAGGTGTTCGATGGCCGATCGCTCGCCGAGGTGCAAAGTTTCAGCGCCTACGATCTTAACTTCACCGGCGGTGTTAGTGTCGCCGTGGCCGACACCGATGGCGACGGCACGCTGGACCTCGTCACGAGTCCCGGCAAGGGAACGGCCCCTCTGGTCAAGGTGTTCGATCAGGACGCCCGGATCTTGGCCTCGTTCAACGCTTACGACGCGTCCAACAAGAACGGTCTGACTGTCCTCACCGCCGACACCAACCTCGACGGCAAGGCAGAAATCCTCACCATTCCCAACGCACCCAGCCTCGCCGAACTACGCCGCTTCGACATGCAAGGCACCTTGCTCAACAAGATCCAAGCCTTTGAGCCCGCCTTTACAGGCGGCGTCAGCGTGGCCTTGGGTGACCTCAATGGCGATGGAAAAGCCGAGATCGTTGTGTCGAGCTTGGCGGGAAGAACTTCCGCCATTCGTACCTTCGCGGCGACAGGAGAACTCCTCAAGGAATGGACGCCGGTGGCGAGCTTGAACAAGGGGGGCACGGTAGTCGTGGGCGACCTCGACGGCGATCGCAAGGCAGAGATCGTTTTCGCCGTGGGTGCGGGCGCCGCGCCGACGCTCAAGGTGTTCGATCAAACGGGCCAATCGCTGGCGCAGATCACGGCTTATGACAGCAAGTTCACCGGCGGCGTTTCCGTGGCGCTGGCTGACCTCGATGGCAACGGCACCAAGGAGATCATCACGGCGCCGGGCAAGGGAACTGCGCCCCAAGTGAAGCGCTACGACAACAACCTAAATCTGCTCGACAGCCTGTTTGCGGCCGCGACCGGGTTCACCGGAGGCATCAACCTGGGGTAAATCCGACGAGGCTCGGGTCAGACTCTACCTGAAAAAAAGTGCCACGGAATGCATTGAGGGGATCGCCTTGCAGGTTTTTGCCGCAGCGGCCGTGTCATCTAATCGATCGAGTCTTTGCCTTCTAAAAGCTCTCGCTGAGCTTTCCTCCAATCCCAAATGATCGGTTTGGCCGCAGGGGTGTTGTCGATGAAGGTGGAGTCAGCGAGTTTTTGATTGAGTTTGATCGTTTGAGGATCGATCTCAATGACGTGCCACACATTCAGTGGGACCGCCTTGAAGGTGATTTTTGCATCCACACGCTTTTTTTCCTCCGCCGACATCTTCTTGTAAAGGGCACGGGTCACGCCAGGAGGAAAATCGACATCCCGATAGAAACTTTGAAGAATGCCGCGAACAGGCACCCAGATTCCTTCTGGCATCACCTTGTGAAACTTCTCCACCGTCACCCGATTGCACAGGGTCTGCGTGTCGCACCAGTAGGTTTCAATGGACGAAGGCAAGTATCCGTGCTCCGGCGACAGGGTCACCTCCACCCGCATCGAGGTCGGATCTTGTTTCCAGCCATAAAGACGCGTCAACCGGGGCCCTGCGGCAATGAGTTTCGATTCCCCTGACCAGCCCGAGGATTGGCTTAGCCAGTGGACCAAGTTCGCGTCGTCTGCGGCCGAAAGATCGCCTCCCAAACCGTCGCCAAGCAAGGTATGCAACGACCAAGGATAACTGCCAAGCCACTCCGAGTAGGTACGGCGCCCGCCCGTGTTTTTGTGCGTCCACTCGTACCGGTAGAGGTTGCCATCGAACAAGTCGCGGCGGCTCAAATATGAAGATGGTTTTGATGTTCCGGACTGTGTGAACTGGCGAGTGTCATAACGCCAGCGAGGTGCAACCCGGTCGAAGACGATCTGGTGCTGCGCCATCAGCGCAAATCCTTCCGGGGATCGCTCGATCATTTCCGAGCTCTTGAGATGAGGCGCCCAGGCAAAGCCGGGCACATTCATCGGCTCATACTCCCGTGAGACACCGGAAAAATTCTTCACGCGGCGGTTGGCCTCCACCGCGCGCTTCAAGATCTCCTGAAGGTCTGGATCTTGCTCCGCAGCTTGAACGCTGCAGGAAAACCCCATCGCGAGCCATATTGCGGCCAAAGCGGCCACGCCTGCGCCACGGCGCCGAGTGATCCGGGGCATGATCCTTCTCCTCAATGGGAATACGCCGCTTGCCAGGGGCGATTAAGTCAAGCTATCTCTTGATTTTGAAACCAAAAGGTCATTTGGAGCGGGAGAAACTGGATTGTTTGGAACTCGTCAACCAGATCGTGCGCAAGCAGTGATTTCACCAGTTCGGTACTCCCCATCGCGAGGAGGTATTTGCCGTCTTCGCGCTTCCGTTGCGCCACGGCCGCGGCAATATCTTCGCTGAGTAAGATTGAATTCTGCCAGGTGAGGGGCGACTGAAGCGTCCTTGACGCCACAAACTTCGGCAGCGCATTCATCGGCTCCGCGGGCGACTGCGCCGCCTTTGGCCAGTAGGCTGCGAACACATCGTAGGTGCGACGCCCAAGCAGGAAGCCGCCAGCCTGGGTCACATTGTCCACGATCCACTTCATTGAGCCGCTCTCGAAGTAGCGCAGGTGCCAGCCGCCGTGCTGGAATCCTCCGCTTGGATCTTCATCCGGGTAGGCGGGCGACTGCACGACGCCATCAAGGCTGATCCATTCGGTCACAATCAGTTTGCGCATTTCCATCTCCTTCTAACCGGTGCTTCACGACCAAGGCGCCACATGAGGACACCTCGCCGATCAAGCCAGTCAGTTTCTCAAGGACCGAATGCCAGCCTCGTTCCACGTTTTCGGCCACATGTGGCAAAGAAGCAGCAAGCTCTTCCAATCGCTCGTGAACCAGCGTGAGCGACGTATTGCCCCCCGCGCCACACCCAACGTGATGGTGAGCAGAGAGTCATAAACGGGTCCCTCATTCCGATCTGGGCCGACGAATCCCCAGCGGAACACAATTCGTTGATCAAAACGAATGTCAACCATTTGGTTGAATAGGGTCGTTCCACGAACCACTTGCTACCATGACCAGCAAACCCTTGCCTGTCAGAGGAAGCACTCTCTTGCAGGTAGCGTTCATGGTTGCGCGTACGTGGGAAGCCTGAAGGAGTTGACAACCATAACTCCTATCGCGGCAGACATCGGCGATTTGGATCGAACCGCCCTTGCGAATTCTCTTGGAGAAAGATTGATCTAAATGCCAAGTAACCAGGCCGAACCAGCGGAATTTCGCGCTCCCGGGGCACGATTTCGGGCCGCGGTCGAGGCAGAACGCCCACTGCAAGTCGTTGGGACCATCAACGCCTATAGCGCCCGCCTGGCCGACCGTGCGGGCTTTCGCTGCCTCTACCTCTCAGGGGCCGGTGTCGCCAATGCCTCCTTCGGCTTTCCCGATCTCGGTCTGACCAGCCTGAACGATGTCTGCGAAGATGTCCGCCGGATCGTCCAGGCCACCGACCTGCCCCTGCTTGTGGATGCGGATACCGGCTGGGGCGGCGCGTTCATGATCGCCCGCACCATCCGGGATTTGACTCGCGCCGGAGCCGCGGGCTGCCACCTCGAAGATCAAGTACAGGCCAAGCGCTGTGGCCACCGACCGGGCAAGGAGCTCGTCAGTTCCGCCGAGATGTGCGACCGCATCAAGGCCGCCGTGGACGCCCGCATCGATCCCTCGTTCGTCGTCATGGCCCGTACCGACGCTCACGCCGGCGAGGGGGCGGCGGCGGCCATCGGCCGCGCAGGCGCTTACGCCGCGGCAGGGGCGGACATGATCTTTGCCGAAGCGCTAACGACTCTGGACGAATACCGCACTTTCACCGCCGCGCTAGGCAACGTGCCGGTATTGGCAAACATCACGGAATTTGGCAAAACCCCGCTCTTCCCTCTCGAAGAACTGCGTCGCGCCGGCGTCCGCCTGGTCCTGTACCCCTTAAGCGCCTTTCGGGCGATGAGCCGGGCCGCGGAACAGGTGTATTCGGCCATTCGGGATGATGGCACACAAAAGGCCGCCATTCCACTCATGCAAACGCGCGCCGAACTCTACGAGGTCCTCGGCTACCACGCTTACGAAGACAAACTCGATGCCTTGTTTGCCAAGGAAAGATCCGCGGAAAAGAACGAAGAAGAGAAAAAAGGAGAGAAATCGTGAGTGAGGGCGCACCCGGTGTGTTGAAGGCCAAGAAATCGGTCGCGCTGTCCGGCGTGCCCGCAGGCAACACCGCCCTCTGCACCGTAGGGCGCGAGGGGAATGATCTGCACTACCGCGGCTACGACATTCACGATCTCGCCACACATTGCGAATTCGAAGAGGTCGCGTATCTGCTGCTCAACGGCGCCTTGCCCAATTTTCAGGAATTGACTGAATATAAGAAGAAACTTCGGTCGCTACGCGGAATTGCCACCGAGGTCAAAGCCGTGCTGGAAGCACTGCCCGCCACTTCTCACCCGATGGATGTCCTGCGAACTGGCGTCTCGGCACTGGGTTGCGTTTTGCCCGAAAGCGAAAGCCATGACATATCGGGGGCGCGCGGCATCGTGGATCGCCTGCTCGCCTCGCTCGGATCGATGCTCCTCTACTGGTTTCATTTCTCCCACGGCGGCCGGCGAATCGATGTCGAAACCGAGGACGATTCGATCGGCGGGCATTTCCTGAGCCTGCTCCACGGCCGACCGCCCGCGGCTTCCGCGGTGAAAGCGATGCACACCTCGCTCATCCTCTACGCCGAACATGAATTCAACGCATCCACCTTTGCGGCCCGAGTGATTGCCGGCACCGGTTCCGACATCTACTCAGCAATCGCCGGAGGCATCGGTGCCCTGCGCGGGCCCAAGCATGGCGGCGCCAACGAATTCGCCCTCGAAATCCAGCAACGATACTCCCGCCCCGAGGAAGCCGAGGCCGACATCGTCCGCCGCGTGGCGAACAAGGAAGTGATTCTTGGGTTTGGACATCCGGTCTACACCGTCTGCGATCCGCGCAATCAAATCATCAAGGAGGTCGCGCGCAATCTCTCGCGCGAAGCGAACGACACGAAACTGTTCGACATCGCCGAGCGCATCGAGAGCGTGATGGCCCGGGAAAAGAAAATGTTTCCGAACCTCGATTGGTTCAGCGCCGTCGTTTACCATCTGCTTGGCATTCCCACGAACATGTTCACGCCGCTATTTGCCATTGCCCGTACCTCCGGCTGGAGCGCGCACGTCATTGAGCAACGAGACGATAACAAAATCATCCGTCCTAGTGCCAACTACACCGGTCCGGAAAACCTTCCCTTTCTTCCCATGGATCAACGCTGATGTCTCATCGCGACCTTTCCCATGCGTCTCGTCCCGAACCCGACGCCCTCTTGCTCCAAATTGCCGACTATGTTCTGGCAACCGAATCCATTGTTAGTGATGAAGCACTCGACACCGCGCGTTTGTGCTTGATGGATACCCTCGGCTGCGGCCTACTCGCGCTCAATTACCCGGCTTGCGTCAAACTCCTTGGCCCCGTCGTCCCCGGTGCCACCCTGCCCGGCCGTGGCGCCCGCGTCCCTGGAACCTCCTATGAGTTAGAGCCGATTCAGGCGGCCTTCAACATCGGCGCCATGGTTCGCTGGCTCGATTTCAACGACACCTGGCTGGCCGCCGAGTGGGGGCACCCTTCCGACAATCTCGGCGCCATCCTGGCCGTGGCCGATTATTTGAGCCGCAACAACGAAAAGTCTTTGACGATCCGCGATGTCCTCATTGCCATGATTCAGGCCCATGAGGTTCAGGGCGTGCTCGCGTTAGAAAACGGCTTCAACCGCGTCGGCCTCGACCATGTGCTTCTTGTCCGCATCGCTTCGACGGCTGTCGTGACCCGGATGCTTGGCGGCAGCCGCGACGATATCGTCAACGCGCTGTCGAACGCCTTCATCGATGGCGGCGCGCTACGCACCTACCGGCACGCTCCAAATACCGGATCGCGTAAAAGCTGGGCCGCGGGCGACGCGACCAGTCGCGCGGTGCGCCACGCTTTGTTCGCGCTCAAGGGAGAAATGGGATACCCCAGCGCCTTGACCGCCAAGGCCTGGGGCTTCCAGGATGTCCTCTTCAAAGGCAAATCTGTCACGGTTGGAGCGCAGGGGTTCGGCAGTTATGTGATGGAGCATGTGTTATTCAAAATCTCCTTTCCCGCGGAATTCCACGCGCAAACCGCGGTCGAAGCCGCCGTTGCCCTGCATTCCCAAGTCGCTTCGCGAGTCGACGAGATCGAGCGCATCGTCATCGAGACCCAGGAGAGCGGCAAAAGGATCATCGACAAGACAGGACCGCTTGCCAATCCGGCCGACCGCGATCACTGTCTTCAGTACATGGTGGCCATCCCGCTGTTGAAAGGCTGGCTGACCGCGGCGGACTATGAGGACGAATCCGCCGACGATCCGCGCATTGATGCGCTTCGCGCCAAAATGGAGGTGGTTGAAAACGCCCAATACACGAGGGATTATCTGGACCCTGCCAAGCGCTCGATCGGAAACGCCGTTCAGGTCTTCTTCCGTGACGGCAGCTCAACACAGCGAATCGAGGTCGAATATCCCGTCGGCCACCGCCGCCGCCGGAAAGAAGGGATTCCCCTGCTTGAAGAGAAGTTTAGGGCCAATCTGATTGGGCGCATTCCCGCGCGGCCGGCGCAGGCGATCCTTCGATTATGCCAGGATCGCACTGCGCTAGAATCCACACCGGTCAGCCGGTTCATGGACCTATTCGTTCTTTGAGCGCGGGACAGGTTTTGGGGGGGGAAGGAGCGTCCGGGGGTGACGAAATGAGGACGCAGGACTGATGCTGTCATTGACTATCCGAATTCGACGATGGCTTGATGACGGCTTAGAATCGGCGGGCTTATGCCCACCGCTCACCTGGGTCTCCTTTAAATGAAGGGCATTTTTCTAGCAGGAGAAATGTAGCCATCTGAGTGGATAGCGGTTCAGCGAGGTCCGAATTCGAGGTGATGGTCTTCTTCCGTGCCCGTGCCCGTATGGCCTTCGGCTCCGCCGCCCATTCCGGCGGCCATCTCGGCACCCATGCCGCCTCCGCCGCCGTTTTCCTTCTTCCCGCCTTCCCTGCCCTCCTTTGCGACAACTCGCGTGGGCCCTTGTCGGGGAATGGCCACATCCGGCGGGATGGGGGATAGGTTGAGCGCCTTGCGAACGAAGTCGCGAAGCGAAACGACAAGTTCCGCGGTTTCGACGGTACGCCCGGCAACGAGTTGACCTGCGGCTTTGGCGGCTAGCCGGACTTGTTCTTCGGTGCCCAGCAGAATGATGTCGGAAAGCGCGGCTTCGACCGCGTCGCGAATTCGCCGGGCTCGCTCGCCTCCGGGCCAGTCGGCTGCATCCTTCAGGTCCCGTTTGTGCCTTGGATCGACCTCGAGGCTGCCGGTGAACGATCCGCCGAGCGCCTTGTAGGCGGCGATGAGCGCGCGCAAGCGCTCGTTAATCTGCCGATTCTCCCGGTCGCGCCGCTGCTGCACCGACTGCATCAGGATCAGCCGAATCATCACGCCGATGAGGGTCACCAGCGCAATGCCGATGAAACTGAGGAACATCCCCTGCCAGGAACTGAAGTCGAGTTTGCCCATGGATCAATGCGACCTTTGCTTATGCATCAAAGTCCTCGCCGCCGTAGGGGCGCCGCCTTGCATCGCCAAGCATATGGGATTTCTCGTAGATGCGGTCAAAATGCGCGGAATTCTTCTCGGCGACCTTTGGTGAGGTGCTGCTCCCTCAGACCCTTGCACGACACGCAAGGCAAGAGGATGGCCCTTGTGACGCGGAGCAAATCGTTACGGCGGGTTGCCCTTTGAATGGGTGTGCAGGATTTGCCCGCCGGATTGCCGTGTAAAAATAGGCTGGTGACGGCACGCTTGATTGGGAGGAAGACTGCACCATGCCAGCGATCTGAATCACCAAAATTTCCACCAGGATCGCGAACGCTTGAAACGCATGAGCGGGATCGACTCCGCGTCGATCGACGAACGATCGGGCATGCCCTCGATGCTGTAACCGAAGAACTCAGTCAATGCCGCCTCCCCCATCTCCAAGGGGTGAAAAGGGAAGGGATAGGCGGTCTCTTCCTCCTCGTCATCATCCTCCCTCAACGGGTGCTCGCCCGACCAAAACGGCACTTCAAATGCGCACTTGGGACCGATGTCTTCGAGGATGCCGCTATCCGGCGACAGACTGAGGGAACGCACCAAGGCCCCATTGGACCAAATGGCAAAGGCGAACCAATCGACCACACTGTGCATCGCGTGAAAATAAATCGTTCCGCTACCGCCCGCCTCAATGAATTCCTGGGGCAGCTTCGAAGGCAAATCGATTTGAAACTCCCTGGCCGCAATGACCGATACGCCCGCAAAGCAACCGATATGGAGTTCGTTTTCCGGCGGACAGGTGTAGGACAGGTCGCCATCCGGCAATGGCTCAAGATGGTCCTTCGCAAAGAGCTTGCGCGCAAGTTTGAAGGTCGCTTCACGATCAAGGAGAGGCTTGGCACTCAGCACTTGGCGAGCGTTCGACTCCGCATAAACAAGCATCCAAGTTTTTGCGCCCATCGTCCACCTTCGTCTTCTGTCAAAAAAAAATCCTCAACCGCGTGCACCCGCCCCCAGTGAAAGATATCGATCCACTCGCTTGTTCCTCAAAAAAAGAAGAATCCCGCGACCGGTTGCTTGGCAACCGAAAACGGGATTCGCTTATGTAGTCTGCCGGCGCGACTCAAGGCGAATGGTCGCCCTGCCCACGATCGCTTAGCGGTAAAACCTGTTTCCCCGTGGGCTTTTTCCCGAAATACAACCTCCCCCAGGGAAACAGGAGAACGAGTTACATGCCGATCGCTGCGGCATTGGGTTTCAGCGCGATCTCGATGCAAGTTTCGCCTACAAAGGTCACCATCAGCGTCTCATCTGCAAGCGAAATCTGGTAGACTTTTTTGTTCGGTTTGGTCACCGAGCAAGAGTAGTTCGAGTTGTTTTCCAGCAAGAGCGAACGAAACTCCGATTCCGTGGTCTTGTACGAAAGTGACGCAAACTGCGGGTAGCGGAGCAGATAGTCGGTCGCGACCGACCGCTGCGACTCGGATCGATTGCCGATCGCCTTGCGCTCGAAGCGGTAGGTGAACTGACGCGAGCCCGGGCTCGTGACGAAGGAGCTTGGCCTCTTGCCGTCTTTTTTGGAACCGGCTTCATAAAAGCTGATCCACAACTGCTCGTCGCGGAAATCGTAAATCCCCATCGTCGCATTCAAGCCGGAAAGGTTGAATTCCTTGATCTTCGGAAAGGAATTGATCTCCAGCAAGGCTTCGTTGCCTTCCAGGTTGGGCTCGTTGAGATCCCCCACAAAAAGCGTCACGCGATTGCCTTGGACCCGTACTCCCGACATCGCTTTTTGCTGTTCGCGCGTCATGGCCTTCCCGTCCATTTCCGCGCGAACCAGGCGCCAGTCGCCCTGCCAGCGGCCCAGGTCGCCTTGAAGGTTGCCTACAGGCGGCTGCTCCGTCTTTCTTAGCCCACCTGTACGAACATTGCCGCTCATTCCCGAAAGGCCAACCGGGCGCGTCGTACCGCCATTGCGCATGGGAATTTCATCGTCCGAGTCGATTATGCCGGAAGGCACGCTCGTTGATTTCTTCACGTTCAAGGGCACGGGGCTTAGGCCAGGGACCTTGTTCGGGGTGTTGGCCACATCGTCAACGCTCATGCCGGGATCAGCGGCGGTCGGCGCCGGCGTGAACGCCTCGGCGGCCGGAATGTGCTGCGACGCGGGGGTTTCGGTTGGAACAGCCGGCTCGCCCGAAGGCGGCGGATTGCTTGGCACGCCCGGGTTAGGCCCAACATTCGCGGGGGCGCTCGAAGGGATTGCCGGTTGGATTTCGATGAGAGGATCGTTCGTCGGAACCGCGACCTCTCTGGCTGCAGGGATGGCGCTCGCCGGTAAGCTCCCGGGGTCGAGGGAAGGAGCCAAGTCATGCCCCTGATCTCGGCCGCGTTTGGGTTGAGTGAAAGATTCGCCGGACATTCCCGGGTAGTTATTGGAAGGCACGGGCCGGGCCGCACCGCCATTTTGCGTGAACGCTGGATCCCATTGCAGATGGGGGCTTTGCAGCTCCGCCATTCTGCGCTCGATGATCTTTTTCTTTTGCTTTTCGCGAGCTTGCACCTGCTGATTCAATTGAGCGAGCCGGTCCTGGAAGTGGGCAAGTTCGGCGCGAAGAATTTCCTGGCGCGCTTCAAAGGCTTCCGTGACCTTTTGCTCCAGTCGGTTGCGATCCCAGGGCTTGGGGCCTTGCACGATCATCTCGACGGTCGCTTCGGCGTCGGCCTTCTTGCGGTGCAAGACCTGGGTACCGGGCACATCTTCGCTACGGGGGAAAGGCACCGTGCTGCGAGAAGTCAAGCCTCGATGGGGAGCAGGCGCAATCGAGTCGCCCTCCCCGATGGGCGTCGGTGCCGAGGCGGAAGGCGTCCGCGGCAAATGCCTGCCATTGCCTTCCATCATCTCGGGCCCCGGCCGAGTCGACGGCACGGGCTGAGCTTCGGAAGGATTGAGGAACCTTTCCTGCTGCGAGGGAACCGGCCTGGCCATTTCGCGCTCGGCCGCCGAGCGCGAGTCACGCAATCCCCTGGGTTGATCGCCGCTTTCGCCGTTCGAGCCAAGAGGAACGGGATTCTCGAAGATCGGCGGATTCGCGGGGGGGTTGTTCGACGTGGGAGGCGCAACCATCGGATATCCAGTCGACGGAGGCAAACTGCCGGACGGCGCAACCATGGGAGGCCCACTCGAGACAGGTCCTCGCGAGGGCACCGAAGCCTTGCGATACCCGCCTGGCAGAGGCACTCCTGAAGGGGGATAACCACCTGGCAGAGGCACTCCTGAAGGGGGATAACCACCTGGCAGAGGCACTCCTGAAGGGGGATAACCACCTGGCAGAGGGACCCCTGAAGGGGCTCCTTGGACCGGGGGAGCAACCGGGGTGCGACCGGTCGATTGCCGGGGCGCGGGGGCATTCTTGCTGGGAACCGGACTGGCTGGCTCGTCTGAGAGCGGCGGGGTCAAAGATGCCGGTGCGGCTGTGGCGGGGGGAACGGTGGGCAGATTTTGCCGGGGCAGCAGCGGAACCGAACCAGGGGCCGGCGTTGCCAAGGGGACGGGGTTCAAGTCAGGTGATGGCGGTGCTGCTGAGGGCGCGCCTGGCGGACCCGAGGCGGGAGTTACACTCGGCGGCGGTGTCGGCCCCGACGATGGCGGCGCGGCAGACGGTGCACCAGGGGCCGGCGTCTCAAAAGGGACGGGGTTCAAGTCAGGTGAAGGCGGTGCTGCTGACGGCGCGCCTGGGGGACCCGAGGCTGGAGTTACCGTCGGCGGCGGGGTCGGCCCCGACGATGGCGGCGCGGCAGTCACTGCTGGCGGAGTGCCATTCACCGCAGCCGGAGCGGCATTCACCGCGGGCGGAGCGGCATTCACCGCGGGCGGCGCTGCGGCCGGAGTCGGCAGCGGCGCGGTTCCGGGAATCGGAGGCTGGTTCCCAGGAACTGGAGAACGCGCCGGAGTGGCCGCGGGAAGCGGCGGTGCGGCAGCAGGACCGGATGCCGGCGGCGCTGCGGGATTGTCTACCGGAGTCGGCACCGGCACGGCACCGGTTGCCTCTGGCAAGTCCAGGGGCGGAGCGTCATTTACGGCGGAGCGACCGGGAGCGAGAATCGTGTCGGCGCTCGGCGCAGGGATCGACCGGGAACTTGAAGGTACGGCCGCCTTCACCGAAGCCTCACCAGGAACGGGGGACGGAGTTGAATCGGGCACGCCAGGGGATACGCTTTTCGGGATGGCAGGAGCGCCTCTGGGCGCTGAGTCACTGCTGGCAATCGGTAGATCCTTGCTCTTTTCGGCCTTTTTCCCGGCGGTCGGCGGCGGAGGCGGGAGCTTCGGCGTGTCCTTCGCCGCATCGGATGATTCGAGCCGTTCTCCAGGCTTCGTTTGGCGAGACAGCGGTGCTGGAGTTTTCCGATCTTCTGGAGCCCTATCCGATTGATCGGAGGGCTCGAGCGGGGCGAGGTCCTTTCTCGTCGGCTCATCCGACTTGGGCGCGACCTTGACATCCGCCCTGGACGCATTGGGCGCCTCCGCCTGAACCGAATCATCAAGATTCGTCGTCACGGAATTTTGCGCCAACGCCCGCAAGGCAATGCCTGCCGACGTTATGACCAAGACCAGAGATCCAAACACCGACCATTTCATTGCCTTGACTCCTGAGATGGGGAAGGAAGGTCGAGGGGCTTGCCCTCTTCTTTCCACGGATGAGAGTTGCGTTGCTCCAGGCCGCGAAGGTCAGAATCGAATATCTCAAATTCTCGATCGATCGCTTCGTCGGAAGTTGCTTCCCTTGCATCGCTTGACGCTTCGGGATTTTGTTCCGTTGCCAGGGGCGCCGGCCCCCTCGGCGAGATCGCCATGACGATCGCGGCCAGGCAGACCAAAATCAGCCCTGCCCCCTGAATTGCCGTTTTCCACGAGAGGGAGAACCGTTTGGCTAAATGAGTATTCCATAATCCGGTGATTTTTCGCAATCTATTTTTTGCAAATTGAACAAGCAGTCTATTTTTCCGACTCGTTCTAACAAGAATACTCGTTGGACTCGATGGATTCGGCGCGCTCGGCACAATGCGAACCAGTTCATCCGGAGCCGGGATGAGGCGCGGCTGGTGCAAGTGCGCCAGATATTGGCCAAAGATCTCCGCGACCTCTTGCGCGCTGCCATAGCGCCTTTTCGGATCTTTCTCGTGTAATTTTCCGACGATCGCTTCGAGCCAGACCGGAATATCCGGATTCAACTCGCGCACGGGCCGCGGCTGCTTATCGCTAATGCGCCGAAGTAGTCCAAGCGTCGTATCGGCCCGAAAAGGTGGCTGGCCGGTGCACATGGCATAAAGCACGCTGCCCAGACTAAACAGGTCGGAGCGATGATCGATCGCTTCGCCCTGCGCCTGCTCAGGCGACATGTACTGCGGCGTGCCCGCGATGAAACCGGTGCGCGTCAGCGAGCCGTCGTCAACGGCGCGCGCCAGGCCGAAGTCGGTCAACAGGATCCGGTCGACGCCCTTGTCAACCAGGATATTCGCCGGTTTGACATCGCGATGAATGAGCCCCTGACTGTGCGCGGCCGCCAGCGCCTCGGCCGACTGCTTGCCGATGCGCACGATCTCCTTGACTTCGAGCATTCCCTGCCGGTCGATGCGCTGCTGCAGCGACTCCGAGCCCACATAGGGCATGACCAGATAGGGCAACCTACCCTCAGTCGAAACCGAATGAATCGGCATGACATGCGGATGAACGATTGCCGCCGCCGCCCTCGCCTCGCGGACAAAGCGCTGCCTCGCCGCGCCGCTGGCCGCCAAGTGGGGCACGATCACCTTGATCGCCACGAAACGCCCCAGATCCTTGTGAAATCCCTTGAGGACGACCCCCATGCCGCCGCGGCCGATGACCTCCAGGACTTCGTATTCCCCCAGGCGCCCCAGCGCCTGGGCGTTGTCGCTTGGCTCCAGAAAATCGACGACAAAATCAATCGTGAATGTCTCGTAGGAGTTGGCTCCTTCCAGGTTCCTTGCTTCCTCGGGAATATGGGAAATCGGCTCGCTGGTGGAACGCAGATGAGGCGCCGGCGTCGGCAGGGCCGAAAGCGATCGCGGCGAAGAGGTACGGGAAAGAACCTGACCCGAGCCGCTTTCTTTTTCGCGGGCCTGAAAGCAAGTTTGCACCTCGCTCCACCAGGTCGCATCGCCGGCCAGATCTTCAAGCGCCTGTCTACAGGGTGGGCACACGGCCAGGTGATCGGCGACCTCGCCATGCTCGGCGCTTGGCAGGCGGTCGGCGAGCAAGCGTTTCAACTGCTCGGCATTGCAATGAGGCGTGGAAGAGATCACCGGATCCTCCTTTCGACGCGCCGTAAGTTGTGAACAAGGACCTTCATATTCCCACTTATTCCCCTGAAGCCCGTTCGCCTGGAAAGCCGCCTCTTCTCGGCGCGATTTCGCTAGCGAACCTCGGCTTCGACCTCCTGAACCTTTTGACGCAGGCGCGCAATCACCCGGCTGCGCGCGACATAGACATTGCCGATCTTCATCTTCAGCTCGGCCGCGACTTCCGTGGGCGACCGGCCCTCCACACAGGTTCGCCAAAAGGCGGCCCAGGTGGAATCCTGAAATTCCGGCCGTATCTGTTCGCGCGCCCAGATCAGCGTCTGCTCGCGGCATTCCTTTTCGAATTCGGCCGAAAGCGAGGCTTCATTGTCCGGATGAGTTTCCAGCCGGATCTGGCCATCGGTGCCGCCGGTGCCCCGGATCCGCTTGCGTTCCTTGACCAAAAACTTGATCACGCTGTTGCGAGCAATGCGAAAGAGCCAGCGGCGAAACGAGGCGCTCTCTCCGTCGGGCTTCCAGGAAGAAACATCGCGCGCCACCGCGGCAAGCACCTGCTGGCAGAGGTCGAGCGCATCGCTATCTTGTAGGCCACTATTGCGCATCAGGCGCAGAATTAGCGGTTCGTACAGGTCGAGGAATTCGCCCCACGCCAGATCATCGCGCGCATTGGACAAGCGCACGACCAGGCTAGCTCGAGTTCCCGACGATGGCTCCATAACGCTCAACTCTCCTACCCTGTCTAGTCTCGCTCGCGGCGAAACCTTTCACGGCGAAGAAAGAATATTCCGGCATCTTTCAGAAAAAAAGAAAAAGGCCCATTCCCTGGTGATCGGCCGAGGAGCTTGCGCGCCGGTTCTTCCGTTCTTTGCCGCGCAGAATGCGGCGTAGAAGCCTGATCCATCAGGACTTGGGTGCTTTCCCCTGGTGTTGTTTTAGGCCGAATCACCCCTGGCAGCGACCGGAAAAGAGAATCACGCCATTCCCTTCCTTGACATACTGTGCCATACTATGTACTATGCACAAAACAGGTCAAACGTCCCCATCTGCATTCCCAGCGAGTTCTCCGATGGCCGCGGGCGAAAAAGAAAAATCCGATCCGCCGCCTGCGGGAAATGGCAAGCTCGATCCCGAGTTGCGCAGAGGCGTGCTCGTACTCGCCGTGCTTTCGCAGTTGCACACGCCCCAATACGGTTATTCGCTCCGTCAAGCTCTAAACGATAAGGGCCTGCCGATTGAAGAGGGCACCCTTTATCCCCTGCTGCGTCGGCTTGAATCGCAGGGATTGCTTCAGAGCGACTGGCGCATCGAGGACGGGCCCCCGAGGCGCTACTACCGGCTCAGTCCCGCCGGAGCCCAGCATTACCAAACTCTGAACGAAAGTTGGACCGACCTGGTCGAAACCGTGAACCGCTTGACTGCGTCCAAGAAATAGGGAGTGTCCCCAGTCATGAACGCCAATGACGTCATCGAGATCTACGTCGACGACACCGTGCGCGATCTACCCGGTCGCGACCGCGCCGATGTCGCGGCGGAACTGCGCACTCTGTTTCATGAAGAATTGCAGGCGCAGACGACGAACCAAGGCCAGGTTCCGACGCCGGAAATGGCGATCTCGCTTGTCCGGGCCTATGGCCGGCCCAGCGAAGTCGCAGCCCGCTATCACACGCCCTGGACAATCATTGCTCCAGCCGAATCCAAGAGCTTTGCGCGCGCGGCGATCATTGGCATCGGCGCCATGGTCTTATTCAGTCATGCGACCGACCATCGTCCCTGGGTCGAAAAACTTGCCGAAGCGATGTTTAAAAACTGAATCATGACGTGGCTTGGGATATTGCTCTTCTATTTTGGGGTCAAGAACTGGATTCGATTATCCTGGCCATCCCTTTGGCCGTGGAAACCACGCAATCGCAAACGGTCCAATCGCATTGGCCTTGCTATCCTATTCCCGATCGCCTGCACTCTACTGGTTTGCTATGCCTCACCAAAGGCGTTCGTGGGAGCCCCACCGGAGCGCACACACCGAGTTTGGCCATGGCCCATGGGCGCTACTTCGACGATCCGCACTGGCATCCTCCACTCTGGACCCCTGAGCAAATTCTGTTTCACGAATGTCGGCTTCCGGCGTTGGTCGGCTTGCTCGTTGCCCTCCTGGCCCTTGCCGTCTGGGTCGCCACCCGAGGCGCCAATAAAGGCAAATGGCGGCGATCGACATTGCGCTTGAATCTCGCGCTTCACATCGCTTGCCTTTACCTCATCATTTCATTCGGCCCGGACTTGACGTGGCGCCATGATCGCGACGTGAACCTGGTCTTGGCCATGGTGCTCAGGCTCGTCCTGCTCACCTATTTCATCGGCCTGGGGTCCTATCTCCATAGCGAACTTGGACGCATTGACCGAATGGACCATATCCAAGTGGAAATCCCACTTACGCTCCCAGGTACGCCGGCGCCGGCATCGCCGCACGGCTAATTCATTGATGAGGAAGCGAGATCATTGAACCGGCTTTATTTTTCCGTGAACTGAAAAGCAAACAATTTTGTCCGCTTCAATTGAAAGTGAATCCGCACCGGCTGACCAGCCAGCGAAGATAGGTCGGCTTTGTTCTTCCAGTAAATTCGCTGATCGATGAAATTGCCACCGATCTCCTCACAATCGGCCAGCGTAAAACCCGGGATCGGCCTACCGCCGGCGTCTTGCAATTCCACAAAAGCGGTGCCCGACGCGCCTGTATCGATGTTCAAGCGCAATTGCTTGCCGCGAAAACGGAGCAACGGGGTTTGCAGCGATCCCCCGAAATGATCGGCATCGGCCGAAACAAATCCATCGAGCCGCTGGCGTACTACTCCAACCCCGCCAACCTGCTTTGCCGAGTGGTCGTACTCGGGACGCAGAACAACAGAATCGTGTAACTGACCCGACGAGTTGCAGTACTGGTAAAGGTAAGAGCCCCGGCGCACCAGACCCGGACCCATCACGGCATACCAGCGGTCCCATTCCTCGGGCAGCCCTGTCGGGAAGTAGGCTTCGCGATGGGGCCTCGCCCAGTGGATGCCGTCGCGGCTGAAAGCAAACTGAGTTTCCAGCATGCCGAAATCCTCCCACTGCCCCTTCACCCGCGGCCGAATGAACGGATTGCGCTCGGGCGAAAAGTGCCGGAAGTGCGTGGGGAACATCAGGTAAACATCCTGTGCCCAGGGGTAGATGGTTGAGGCGTTGTAATAGAAATCGGAATGCGGGTCGTCTTCCTTGTCCGTCGAGAGCACGACCTGAGCGTTTTCGGTCGAGAAAAAGACCCGGTCATTTCTGTCTTTCGGTGATTGGCGATAAGGCCAGGGCTTGAGCACATCGTCGGTTTCGATGCGGCCAATGCGCCGCTGATTTTCCGAATCGTAATCGAGCGCACGCGTGTAAATGACATATTTGCCAATGCGGCCATCCCAGTGCGCCAGCGGCGGATTGTCGGTGAAGAAGGGGAACACTCTTCCCACCTTCGTGAATGTCACGCCATCCGCCGAATAACTGGCAAAAACGCCATCCTTCTTGAGATCGATCGGCTGTCCAAACTCCAGGTGAAATTTTTTGTATTTTTTCGCCGCATCTTTTTCGTGGAGATCAAGAAACAATGTGGCGAAATGCCCGGAAATCTTCACTCCTGTGCGGCGAAACTGCAAACCATCATCACTTTCGAGCATCTCGACTCCATCGGCGCCGAGGTAAAGGCGAATCTTGCCGCCATCTTCGATCACCCGGCTGACATGCCCCTGCAGGAGCACACCTTTCTCGTCGCGCAAGGCGCCAAGCTTTTGCGCCGGATTCATGCGTAGCGTGATGCGGTCTTTCTTCGCGATGAAGCGCTCGTCAAGGAATAGTTGCTTCCGATCTCCCACATCGATCGGCGTGACGACCGACGGCTTGGCAGGCGCGTCGGCAGAAAAGGCGACCTTCGGCAAAAGGGAAAGAAACAATAAAGCTGCAAGCAAACCAATCATGAAGTTGCTTCCATCCGTTTGGGCTTCGCCTGGATTTCGGTGCAGACCCATGGCGGGGCGGAATCTTGGGAGCGCAGAAGGAAATGATATCGAGGGGGGAGAGTTCGCAGTCCTTGGCATGGGGGGGAGCGCCGCTGAGCCGCGCCGACCGTGGCACACGGATCGCCAGGAATCTTGTGGATATCGATGAGAATGGAAGGTCTCCATAAATTATGGACAGGCCATGAATTCGCTCAGCCTATTACGATCGTCCTTCACCCCTTGCGCCATGCAGGTCGGCGCAGTTGGGGGTACGAAATCAAAAGGAAATGCCCCGATGGTGCCCAGTTCCGTGGTCGATTTAAAGGCCTTTGTGCCCGCAAAGGATTTTGCCCGATCCAAGCAGTTCTACCTCGATCTGGGCTTCACGCTCACCTTCGGCAACGACCAGATCGCCGAGTTCCAAGCCGGTTCGTTTCGCTTTCTATTGCAACCGTTTTTCGTTAAGGAACATGCCGAAAACTTCATGATGCATCTGATGGTCGAGGACGCTGACGCCTGGTGGCGACACATCGAAGACGTTGACCTGAAACAGAAATATCCCGGCATCATGGCCAAACCACCCGCCATGCAGCCCTGGGGCCTGCGCGTGCTCTACCTGAGTGATCCCACCGGTATTCTCTGGCACATCGCCGACCGGCGAGCCGGCTGATTCATTTCCTTTCGTGGAAACGATAATCCGATTGATGTCGCCGCCTTCGATCAACAATCGTTCGCAGCCAATGAAGGCGCGCGGGGAGCGTCAGCTTCCCGGTTCTTTTCTGAAACCGTCATCTCGGACGCTCCGTTGAGAATTCCGTTTACTCCAATCACCACTCAGGCCATGACCGAGACCATATCCAGCGCATGACCTCCCAGTTCATCGTCGCCTGAGATCTTGATCGCGGGAAACTGGCGGCGAATCGTCTCGCGTGCGCGGCGCTTTGTGAGCATTTTCCAAGCTGTATCTTGATCCATTTCCACAATGGCCGCAGGCGACTGGACGCTGTTAAACAATTGCGTCCATCGATCCGGGCCTCGTTCAATGAACCACCTTCCCCCTGCGTCGCCGCTGACCCGCACTTCGACCACTGTCCCCTCCGGCGCATTGACGCCGCGATAGGTAAATGGCAGGGCCCGCAGGAAAATATCGAGGCAGGGATGACCCAGTTCCTTGGTCAAAATCGTGCTCGTTCTACCCGTGGCATCGAAGATCTGTTGCGTGTGATGCCATTTCTCCGT
This sequence comes from Gemmataceae bacterium, assembly GCA_965226945.1. Classification (GTDB taxonomy): domain Bacteria; phylum Planctomycetota; class Planctomycetia; order Gemmatales; family Gemmataceae; genus SYLG01. The sequence goes on from OZ245717.1 coordinate 8,557,592, forward strand.
GTACTCGCGCGCCAGATCGGTCCAGTGGTACGACTCATTCTCCCCCAGCCAGGCGACAGGAAATAGCGCCGGCCCAAAGGGGTCAAGCGATTGGAAGAACCGCGCGAGTTCGCGGTCGGCTCCTTCCATTAATTCCATGAGCAACCGCGGGCTCAAGCGGCGCGTCCCGATCTCCCACTCGTCATTGAGGCGATTGAGCAAAGCCATGAGCGGTTCGCCCGGCCTAAGTTGACCATCCGGGGCAAAGTAGCCGTCGCGCTGCATCGAAAGGCGGCGGAAGCTGCCATCAAGTAAGTGGCTCACAATGTCCTTGACCGAACGCCGGGAACTTAGCGTGGGCAACGGCCATTCTTCCTGCTTCAGTGAACGCAGAAGCTCAAGCAGGTGGCGCGAGAGGACGGGGAACAGATTCGCTACGAAGATCGGGGGAAGGGAATTCATGACCTACGCAATCTCCAACCTTCATTCCACGAAGCCCAGAAAACCTTCCCACGGACCTCGGGGAGTTGTCAATACCCGCACCCTCATGGACGATTTCCCAACGACCAGCGGCTGACGCCCTGACCTACCAGGAGCATCCTGGTTATATTAATGGCTCACGGCCTGCTTCCCTCTCCGGTGCAGCTTTCGAGACGAGAGGGTTGAGCGGCAGTGAAGAAGGATCACAACCATGGCAGAACGGGCACCGAAGGCAACGTCGAAACCGCTCGCCAGGACGAAATCAACCGCGAAGAGCAAGCCCGCGACGAAGCTTTCATCCGATGCTACGGATCAGCGCGCGTTGGGAGAATCGGCCTCGCGCCTCATCGACGAACGCATTGCCTCCCTTGGAGACTGGCGTGGCGAAACCCTGGCCGAGGTGCGCCGAATCATTCTGGGCGCGAACCCAGATATGGTCGAAGAGTGGAAATGGATGGGTACCCCGGTCTGGTCGCACAATGGAAACATTTGCACCGGAGAATCCTACAAGCAGGTGGTGAAATTGACCTTTGCCCGCGGCGCCTTTTTGAACGACCCGAAGAAGCTATTTAATTCAAGTCTTGAAGGCAATTTACGCCGCGCCATCGATATCCGCGAGGGGGAACGCATCGATGCGAAAGCCCTGAAAGCGCTCGTGCAAGCCGCCATCGCCGAAAATCAGCGCCTGCGCGCGCCCAAGACAAAACCCCAACCGGACCAGGTTCCAGTCGCCGAAAAATCCCCAAAATCGGCAAAGAAACCTGGAGAAGCCAAAAAAAGACAGGCGACGGCCCAACCAAAATCGGCTAAGCGCCAGACCATGCCAACCGCTAGCACGCCTGGCGAGAAGCCCGTTGTTTTGCTTTCAGGCGGCAATCCGCAGATCGCCAAGGGTGATGGCGACGCGCCGGTCCAGGCTTACATCACTGCCTTGGCTGGTTGGAAACGAGATTTGTGCAAACGGCTCGATGGGCTCGTGGCACGCTCCGTGCCCAACCTGCGCAAGGCCGTCAAATGGAATTCTCCGTTTTATGGCGTCGAGGGCCGGGGTTGGTTTCTCTCGATTCATGTATTTACGCATTACCTCAAGGCAACCTTCTTTCGCGGCATGGACCTCAAACCCGTTCCGCCTGGAGGCACCGAGAAGAGCAAAGATGCGCGCTGGATCGACCTGCGCGAAGGCGACGCGTTCGACGAAGCGCAAATGACAAAATGGGTCCGCCAAGCCGCCGCCCTGCCCGGCTGGATGTCCTAGCGATTTTGACTCACTACGTTACCCTGCGACACGAGGGTAATTCCAAGTGCGTCGGCTCACTGATTCCGCGCCTGGAGGCATTTCCCTCGATTGCCCCCAAGCGTTTTCCAAAGAACAGAGAGCCCCCATTCCTTGCTCGCATTTTGTCACCGCTTGAAGGGATTGCGGTAAAGAGATCTTCCAAGCAACGGTCCCGTGACGCTCTCGGCTTACGGTTTTTCCTGAGCCAGTTGAGCGATGCGCTCTGCAAGGAACTGATTCAATGCTTCGTTCACCGGCCGGATCTCAAAAGGGCCAATCTTCACCCCCGGATGCTTGGACATGAGAGCGATCGCGTGATTCAAGTCGCGCGCCTCCAGCAGCATAATCCCTCCCAGCGTTTCCTTGGTCTCCACGAAGGGACCATCGGTCACCTCGACCTGGCCCTGCTTGATGCGCAGAGTGACCGCATTGCGGGCCGAGTCGAGCGCATCGCCGCCCAAAAAATGCCCGCCACGGCGCAGTTCGGCATCGTAAGCGATGCATTCTTCCATCATCCTCTGTCCCTCCTCCTTGGGAAGGTCCGCAAACCGCGACTCGTCGTAAAAGCCCAAACAGATATATTTCATGGCCAAGTCCTCTCAATAGCTCCAATGAATCGCAGGCCGGTCCACGGAACCGCTGCTCTCGCTGATAAGTCAAACGGCCGGAGCCGCAATCGACATCGCGATGCAAGTTTCCGTCAAGATTCTGCCGAATCGGTTCGTGGATAAGGCACGCCAGGACAAATGCCGCGATGCCACGTGAACGGCCACGACTCTCGTCGGTCTCATAAATCCCATGACTCCCATGGACTTGGCAAAAAACAAAAACCATGGGAAGCATGAGAAGCAAGGGAATGATGAGATGGAAGGATTTTGGATCGGCGCCGAGCGGAGAGCGAATCTCACTTAGCGTTGTGACGGCGCAGCAGGGCATCAATGGCCTGGTTGCCGGTGGGGTATCCCGCTTCTTCTGTGCGGGCGCCGGCGGCGAGCAATACTTCCATGATGGCAAGGTGGTCGGGCTTGGATTCGTGCAGAGCCGCCCAGACAGCGGCCCCCAGCACCGTACCGCCGTACATGTTGCGCGCTTCCAGCGGAGCGTTGTAGCGAAGCAGTAGCCGTACGGCGTCGAATTTCCCGCGATTGACGGCCCAGTGGAACGCGTTCATTCCCGTTCCCGCCCCGTGCGCGGGATCCACGCCACGGCCAAGCAAATAATCGGCGACTTCGGTTCGGCCATTGAAACAGGCGCAACTGAGCGCCTCGTCGAGAGCAGCGGGCTCTTCACGAAAATACCCCGCGTCATACCAGTCAAGGATTTTGGGCCGCTCAGCGGTCGTTGCAACAAACAGAGGTTCCAGCGCTGAGAAATCGCCGCGAATCAGGCCCTGCACCGCTTCGCGAAACCTCGCATCTTCCTGGTTGGCCGGTGTGATCATGAGGATTGCCGCCTGGTTTGCGCGCTGGAAAAGATTGAGAGCAGGTTGTGAAGGGTTCGAACGATCACCTGTGTTCCCGATCTCAAGTATTCATGATAGAGTAAACCCATGCGTTCAGGACGCTGCTGTGTCCGCGGAAAGGGCTGAGCCCACCTGATAGTGAACTAGCAAATACACCGTCACCGTACCTTCTTTCGGTTCGCGACGCGGACACCGAGCCATGCGGCCATTTTCAGCCGCCGAAAGGAGGACGTCATGTCTTCTCACCCTGCTCCCACGCGCACGCTTCCCTCCCGACCGAATCTGGACCAGTTGCGTAAACAGGCCAAGGACTTGCTCGCCGCATTCCAGGCGGGCAACGACGCCGCTGTCGCCGAGGTTGCGCGCTTCGAACGCCTTGATGGCAAACGCGACCGAGCCCAGTTTCGCCTGGTCGATGCACAGCGCGTGCTCGCCCGCGCCTACGGCTTTGCCAGTTGGACCAAACTCAAACAACAGGTTGATGGCATCACCGTCGAAGCCCTATTCGCCGCGGCACAAGAGGGCGACATTGCCACGGTGCGTGCCCTGGGCCGGGCGCGGCCAGAACTGGTCAATGCCGAACGCGGCGGCAAGTTTGGCGAGAGCATCGCTTTACATTTTGCCGTGCTCAATCGCGACGCCACCATGACGCGAGAACTCATGGCGCTGGGTGCCAATGCGCGCGCGGGCATCTGGCCACATCGCGACGCCACCACGGCCCGCACGATCGCCAGCGACCGGGGCTATGACGAGATCCTCAAAATCATTGATGAAGCCGAATGGTCCCGCCGCACGAAGATGAGCGCACCCGGTGCCAGCATTGGTTCCCAGACAGACACCATCAACAAGGCGATCCTGGAAGGGCAAACGGAAGAGGCCCTCCGCCTTCTGGAGAGCGATGCATCGCTAATTGGCGCGTGCAACCAGAACGGATTGACACCTCTGAATGTAGCCGCCTGGACGCACAACCCAGAGATGACCGCCTGGCTGCTGCACCGCGGCGCGCCTGTAAACGCGCAGGCGCCGCATGACCTGTCCGCTTGCGTACAAGAAAAAGATCTTCCAGACTCAGGCTGCACGCCGCTGGATCATGCCGTCCTCACCGCGGGCTGGTCCACGGCCGGCCGCAAATTCCCCTTCATGGAGAACGCGAACAAGGCCCCCGAGCTTTTTCACGAAACGGTGCGGCATCTTCGATCTCACCATGCCAGGCTCACACCGCGCGCCGCCGTGGCGCTCGGTGATCGCGATGCTGTTTTGCAGTTTGATCGTGCGGGCGCTCTCAAAAATGAGATCCATACCCTACGCGGCGGCCTAGTTTCGATCGCCGTGCGTGTCGATCGCATCGACATGGTCGCCCTCTTGCTTGATCTTGGGCTCGACCCCAACGAATCGGTGCATACTGAAGACGGGGCGCTCCAAAGCTGGGGCATGCCTCTCTGGTTTGCTTCCATGTTGGGCCGGCACGCGATTGCCGAACTACTGCTAACGAGGGGTGCCGACGTCAATGCCATTGTCTACGCCTGCGGCGATGCGATGTGCATGGCCGCCGATGAGCCGATGGAAACCCTACTGCGCAAACATGGCGCGCGCCTGACCGTCGAACAGGTCAGCGACCACGCCACTGTGCAAGCGATCCTCGACGGAGCCTTGCCCGCTCAAAGCCTGAATGTGGATGAACCCACCATCACCGATCTGGCCGAACAGATGCTATTGGCCGCGGGAAGCAGCGACCCCGAGATTGTGCGCATGTGCTTGCCCCATGTGAAGCGCAAGCAGGACGATTGCTGGTGGAATTACGCGCTCCTGCGCGCGACTCTGCCCGACAGCCTCAAGCTGCTCCTCGCGCGCGGCATCGATCCCAACGTCATGGCCGAAGGCGGCTACACGATGCTCCATCACCTCGCGACCGTGCAGGTTCCTCCGGAGACACACATCCACCTCGCCACGATTCTCCTCAATGCGGGTGCATCGCTCCACCTTCGTGATTCTCTGCTTCACTCGACCCCGCTGGGCTGGGCATGTCGCTGGGGTCAGCTTGACCTCGTGCAACTCTACTTGCAACGCGGCGCAGAGGCAAAAGAACCTGAAGCAAAACCATGGGCGACACCCATGGCATGGGCGACCAAGAGAGAGCATCAAGAGATTGTGATGTTATTGCAATCGTGCGGTGCGACAAAATCCTCGAGTTGAAGGTCGAATCCGCTTACAAAAGACAATCCCTTTGCACTCAAGATCTTCGCCATGAGATTCCCAACCGTTTTGCCAGTCCAATCAGACGGCTTCACCTTGGCGTACCTCAGATCAAGATGGAGGCATCAGCTCTCCCCACACGAAAAAAACGCATGGCCATCACCTTGCATTCCGAACAAGGAAGTGTCCAATCGGTGGGGAGTTTCGCGAACTGTCTTGATTCGCATCCCGGACACTCAAACGGCCCATCGATGTCCCGCGCTCGACCGGGATAGCGCCGGCGTACGAACCACACGCCAAGCATCCTCGCAACTTTCAGCCACAAATACCCGAAGATGATCAGTGCCGCGAAACCCGCAAGAAAGCTCTGAAGCCACAGTCCCACCGATAGCGGCAGGAAGAGGGCGGGAAGGCAGCCGGTATCGAAATCCGGCCAGGGTGGACTGGTCAGCCTGCGCACATCAAAGATGGTTCCACAGACGCAAACGACCGGATTGATACGCACATAGCGTCCCACCTTTCTCACGGTCCAATGGTTGAGACCCGCCTGTGCGAGGAACTCCCTCTCCATGGGAGGAGCCAACACCAAGAGCCGCGGATCCTCGAACGTCGCAACGGCCGATTTGGCCGCGACCGAATGCACCATGCCTTTTGCAAATACGACTTGCCGACCACGGGTATGCGGTTCATCCAAATAAACGGCGCCATATTCCTTCAAGTAAAGCGCGCCCGCATGAGAGCAATTCTCACACCGTGCTTGATAGATCAAAGGCACTTGAAAAAATACCTCCTGAGCGGTGAGTGTTCCCAGCGTGTGTCGAATCGACCAATTCCCGTCACTGGTTCAACACATATTACCTTGACGCGGAATTCTCGCCGAGGCCTGAGATTGTCAAGATTCGATGAATTTGATCAACCGATCGACAGCAAAACACTTCATCGCCCCGCCCCCAGGTTTCGTAACCTGGGGGCGAAGTGTGAGGTCCTAGAATGGCAGCCATGATCAAGCGCATAGGCGACCGCTCACGCTCTTTCAGGCAGACGCAAGCCGCTTTGCCAGTTGATCCAGCATGTCGAGCCAGCTTGGATGGGCGCCAGTGCGTTTGGCCAGGGCCTCATCGACGGTTTGCCTCAGCGTAAGACGAGTTTGGCCCTGGTGCTCCACCAGAGTCACCGTGACGACTGTTTCTTTCGGCCAGGCGGGGTCCATGCCGGCATCGATCGGTTCAAGCGACTCCCTCGCCGCGTTGGAAACGACCATGGTGAACTCAATCAGGTCGGGTTTGACAATTCGCCGATACTCCCCCTTGCACCAGCATTCGCTGCCGTCGGGAGTCTTGATGCAGGAGTGAAATTGACCACCCACGCGAAAATCGAACTGGCGAAAGCTGATTTGGCATCCGCGCGGCGCGAACCATCCGAGTAGCTGTTCTCGATCGGCCCAGGCCTCAAATACCAATTCGCGCGGAGCAGCAAAATCGCGAGTAATCAGCACCTGCCCACCCGCCATTCCTGGATTGGCCATGTTTGCAACGCCCTCTCTGTCAGACACAGGTCTTTCCCTTCCCAATCGCCGATATCATGTCCGGTCAACGGCCGGCCGCATTTCACCGATTAGTTAATTAACTCATTGGTAAATTACGTTTGTTTCGATCATCGGCGAGCTTTTCTTGGGATTGATGCAGATAGGGTCGATTCAAGGCGCCTGCACACAGCCATCAGGCGGCAGCGATGGGCCTTGCCTTGGGTGCGGATTGGTTGGGTTTGGTACGATCGCGTTACCTACAGCGCTTCGCCCAGTTAAAGGGTATGCCCCTGGTCGTCATGAATGACGATCTCGCGGGTGCACCAGTCCGTCTCGTGAACATCCTTTATCAAGGCAACCCCCTTCGCCTTGAGTTGGACGGCAATGTCCGCCACCCCGTTGGTCTGAAGGTACAGGTGGAAGTGACCGCCTTCATCGACATAGGGAATCGAAGGATCTTCATTACAGACTTGCTTCAGATGAAACACTTGAATGCCGGCCCGGATGCCCGTGTAGAAATCCTGGTAATTGAACTCGACGGTGAACCCCAGTTTCTCGGTGTAGAAGCGAATCGAGGAAGCCATATCCCTGGTACGCAATTGAGGAATGATTCCGGTAATTGCCATGATTTCCTCCGCAACTTTGAAGGAGCCGAATTCCTTCGCCTTTTTTAGCATCATGAAATGAGAATGCCAGGAGCTTGGGCCTGTCCCATGAAATGGTTGCGCCTCAAGAACCCCCTACCCTTCGGCGGCATGCCTCGTGTTTTAACGACCACTCCCCTCCTGCTTGGCGCCACTCTGGACCCACCTATCATAATTGCCATGAACGCTAAAGAAATCCTCACACAGCTCAAGGCGCTGGGCAATCCGTCCCGCCATACACATAACGCCAAGTCGGGCGCTCCCGCCAATCAATTCGGCGTCAAGCTTGGCGACTTGCGCACGATCGCCAAGAAGCTCAAAACGAATCACGAACTCGCCCTGGAACTCTGGGACACCGGCAATGTCGAGGCGCAACTGCTCGCCACGCTCATCATCAAGGTCAAGTCGCTTACCGCGGAAGATGTCGACCGGATGACGCGCTCGATCACCTGCGCGCAAGTCGCCGACTGGCTCAACTCTTACGTCATCGCGGAACACGCCGACAAGGAAACCCTGCGCGTCAAGTGGATGAAGGACAAGGACCGTTGGGCTGCTCGCGCCGGCTGGAACTTCACGGCAAGCCGCATCAACAAGAAAAACGACGAAGATCTGGATGTCACCGCCCTTCTCGACCGGATTGAAAAAGAACTGCCGAAGGCGCCGCCCGAAGTGCAGTGGACGATGAACAACACGCTGGCCGCCATCGGCATCCATCACCCCAAACTGCGCAAGCGTGCCATCGCCATCGGCGAAAAAATTGGCCTCTACAGCGACTGGCCGGTCTCGAAGGGCTGCACGCCTCCCTATGTGCCGGTGTGGGTCGAATTCATGGTGAATCGGCAATCGTGATTCCATGCACATCAAGTGCAAAGAGCGCCCGTATCCGCGCAATGACGATTCGCCTCTCTGCGCTGTTCCACTTACGATGCATTTTACTTGCGCCCTTGGGGCCTACGCTTCGCTCCTCGTTTCCTCTCCACTGCGGCCGCGCAACTCCGATTAAGTGAAATGGATTTCTGTATTCCTTCAAGCGATGGGCTAACGTTTAAATCCCGGGCGACGCGCTGAGGGGTCTTGCACTCTCGCACACCTTCTGCCACCCCAATCTCGCGATCAGCCCTTCAACACCCGGAATCTTGGGATTAGGCAGATTGTTGTTCGGCTCGGTCGTTCAAGCATCCACCAGTTTCAATACGACATTGATGTTACCGTGAGTGGCTTTGGAATAGGGACACTCCAGGTGGGCACCGTCCACCAGGTTTTGCGCGGTTTCGCGATCAAGGCCGGGAAGACTGACATTCAAGCGAGCTTGTACAAAGTAGTGGCCATCGGTTGTGCCCAGGTCGATTTCGGCATCAACGGCGACATCGGGCGGAAGCTTGACTTTTGTTTTCACAGCGACCAGCTTGATCGCCGACAGAAAACAAGCCGACCAACCGACAGCGAGCAATTGCTCAGGGTTGGTGCCGTCACCGTGACCTCCCGGAACGGTTAGCTTGACCTCTAAATGGCCATCGGAAGTCCGCGAGGCTCCCCCGTCCCTACCGCCTGTGGTATGCGCTTTTGCGGTATAGAGCACTTTTTCGATCTGCGTAATGGAAGTCGTCATGGTTGTCTCCTTCACATGGGATAGCGCTCGCCCGTTTCCATCGTGATCAGGTTTGATCGGGGCGAAGAGAATCGATGATCCGGCCGTCAGATCGATCGCTGAACCACTGGATGAATCATCCATAGCGCACCGCAATGGAACGTCCACTCAGGCACTTTATGGAACCAGGGCAAGCTGCAGCGAGCCCTCAGCCCCTCACCTGTCCTCTTCACGGTCAGGTAATCAAACGAATCGACGAGGCACTTGCCCTCTGGATCGAATCGATGGTGCCCGTATCACCGCCCGGGAAACAGCACGGCCGAGATGAAATTATTGACATCGTGAACGATGATGCAACTCCACAGCGAACGACTGTACCGAAACAGCAGGCCCAAGACGAAACCGATCAAAAAAACATTCAGCGCCAATGAAGGCATGAACCGCTGTAGTGAAAACCACCCTGGCAGATGCACACTCACAAAGATCAGCGAAGTAAGAATGTTGGCCAGCCAAAAATTCATTCGCGTACTGAGCTTTTGCAGAACATAGCCGCGAAACGGGATCTCCTCGAAAAAACCAATGCCCAGAGAGGTGCCCAGGATGCCGTTCCAGGTGACATGAGTCCCAATGTCGCGCGGCCACCCGAACCGAACCAAGGCCATGGTGAGCATGATTGCCGCGAGGCCAAGCCCAATGAGCAGGCCCCGCGAGGCGTTTTCGAATAATCCCAGTGTGCGAAGCGGTTCGGCGGCATCATCGATGCGAACCATGAGAAGCACCGGCAACACCCAAAGGACCAGGCGAATGGCCAGACTCGCGAACGCGTAAGAGAAAGTCTCCTCTCCAAGCGCCTGTACATGGGGATATGCCCACAGCACATAAATGGTCCAACTGCCGAGGAAGGCCGCGAGATAGATGAAAAAGTTCCCGTCCGCGGGTTTGAGAGCAATCGGCTCTTTTTGCCCGGTCCGGGGCAGGAGGTCCGTTTCGCGTAAGCTTCCATTTGGCTTTGGCATTTTGCCACCAAAACTGACAGGCGGGCACGTTCAAGACCTAGCAAGCGGCCTTTACCGAGAATGGGCCTCACGAACCACTGACAGGATTCTTACCAATTCGCTGGGGTCCCGCGGTGGAATTCCTCCCGAACAGGACTGGGGCGAGCGCAACAACCGTACGGTTTTACAGATCGGCTGATTTTTTGATTGAATGATCCGTGTGGAAGAATCACAATACGGAAGAGTTCGCCGGTGTTTTTAAGCAGGATGATTTCATGAAGCGATCCTGTTGGTTGATCGTGGTGTGTGCTTGGTTCGCGGTTGCCTTGATGGTCCTCTCGCTTCCATGGTCACCGATGATCGCATCGGCCATGGAATGGACATCGGTGTCCATGGAGAACGGCGACGCTGGTTTCAATGACATTCGCAAGATCCCCCTCACTCAAGTTTCTGGCAAACCGGTCGTGCTTGCCGATTTCCTGGATAAGAAGGCGCTGGTCGTCGTCTTTATCGGAACGCAATGCCCGGTCAATAACGCCTACATGCGTACACTTCAGAATCTACACGAAGAATTCGCCAAACAAGGTGTGCAATTCGTAGCCATCAATAGCAATGCCCACGACTCTTCTGAGAACATTGCCGAGCATGCGAAAAAGCATCGGCTGCCGTTTCCGGTCCTTCGGGACCCCCAACAAGCCGCGGCCGATGGGTTCAAAGCCGAGCGCACCCCGGAGGCGTTCCTTTTGAACAACAAGGGCGAAGTGAAATATCGCGGGCGAATCGACGATCAATTCGGTGTCGGTTTCCAGCGTCCCCAGCCGATCCGGAGCGACCTTTCCCAGGCCCTCCAAGAGTTTCTCGCGGACAAGCCGGTCAGCATTGTCCGCACCCAGGCGGCCGGCTGCCTCATTGGCCGAACCAGGAAAACTCATGGGGAGACCACGATCACCTACACCAGTCAGATCGCTAGGTTGTTTCAAAAGCGATGCCACGAATGCCATCGCGCCGGCCAGGTAGGGCCGTTCTCCTTGGAGAATTACGATTCCGCCAAAGGCTGGGCCGAGATGATTCGCGAGGTCGTGACTGAAGAGCGCATGCCGCCCTGGCATGCCGATGCGCCTCATGGGAAGTTTTCTAATGATCGCCGGCTGCCCCGGGAAGAACGCGAAACGCTATTGGCCTGGATTAGCCAGGGCTGTCCGAAGGGAGACAATAAGGACCTGCCGCCGCCCAAGCAGTATGTGGAAGGCTGGACGATCGGGAAGCCCGATCTCGTTTTGACGATGGAGAATGCCTTCGTCGTTCCGGCCAAGGCGCCGAAAGGCGGGATCCCCTACCAGCACATTGTAGTCCCGACCCACTTCACCGAAGACATGTGGGTGCAAGCCGCCCAAGCGCGCCCGGGAAACCCTGCCGTCGTCCACCACATCCTGGCCTTCCTCCAGGACGCGGGAAAGCCCCTGGGAATTCAGGACGATGACGTGCTCGTGGGCCATGCCCCTGGCGATTTGCCACTGGTGCTTCCGCCCGGCATCGCCATGAAGATTCCCAAAGGGTCGAAACTGCTTTTGCAAATGCACTACACGGCCAATGGTGTCGAACAGTCCGACCGCTCTTCGGTTGGCCTCATCTTTGCCAAAAAACCTCCCGAACATGTGGCCCACACCCGCACCGTGAACAATCTGAAATTCGTCATTCCCCCGGGCGCCGCCAACCAACAGGTCCGCTCCGCCTACGCCTTCCCCAAAGAGGCAATGATCCTGAGTTTCATGCCGCATATGCACCTGCGCGGCAAAAGTTTCCAATACAAGGTCGTCTATCCCGATGGTCATGCGGAAATCGCGCTGTCCGTGCCACGCTACGACTTCAACTGGCAAAGCACCTACCGGCTGACGAATCCCCTGCGAGTGCCGGCCGGCACAAGGATCGAATGCACCGGCACCTTCGACAACTCGACGAACAACCCCAATAATCCGGATCCCACGAAGGAAGTCCGCTGGGGTGATCAAACCTGGGAAGAGATGATGGGCGGCCTCCTCGATTATTACTTTGTTGATGGCGATGGTAAATAAAAGTCAGGATTTCGCGCGGTGGGCCACTGGGGTCAAGGATTCAGGGTTCCGGTGAACGTCGGTCAAGCAGGCACCCGGCCTGTCGTTTTCAGAAATTGGCGACAACCGTCGCCCTTCAATCCTCGTTAATATTTGCAGGTAGAGAAAACATTTGGTAATTTAGGTAAATCGCAATCCTCTCCAAGACTAATTGCCACACCTTGAGGCTGATCGCCATGAGTCGCCACTGGTCACGGGTCACGTGTCCCGCGCTTTTCGTATTGCTTCTCGTTTCCGTTCCCGCCCTAACGGTGGAACCAGATAAGGTCACGGGGGCGAACTATCCGCTCGCGCAAAAATTCAACAAAGAATTCGTCTCCCGCAATGTGCAGGAGGTCAGCGTCACTCCGCAGTGGATCGGCAAGACCGACCAGTTCTGGTACCAGATCCGCACTCCCCACGGTGCGACCTACTACCGCGTGGATCCCGCGAAATTGACCAAGGAGCCGCTGTTCGATAGCGGCAAACTGGCCTCCAGCCTGTCGGAACTGACGAAGAAGCCTTTCGATTCCGCGACCTTGAATCTCTCCCGCGTGAGCGTGACGGAAGACGGCAAAAAACTCAAATTTGTCTTTGACGATTACCTGTACGAGTACGACTTGGCCTCCGCGGTCATGACGAAGGGGGCGAAAGCGCCACGAACGGGATTTCAACCTCCCGCCGGCACGCTCAACCGCATGACCGAAGAACAGCGCAAGCGACTGGACGAAATTCGAGATCGAGACCAGCAAAAAGAAGAGCAACAAGAACAACAGCAAAGGCGCGAGGAGCAGCAGGAGCAACAAGAACAGGGGGCGCAAACCGCTCCCCCCGCCGCAGCGCCCGCGACCGGCTACAAGGCCTTATCTCCGGACAAGAAAAAGTATGTCTATGTCATGAAACACAACCTTTACCTGGCCGATGAAGGGGCCGAGGACAAGGCGGTCGCATTGACCAAGGACGGTGAGGAAGAATACTCGTTCATGTCCCGTGGCGGCGGCATGTTTGGACAGGGCCGGCGAACGGAGAATGGCGAAGCTGCCGTCCAGCGGCCCGCGCCCGACGATCGCAAATCGCGGCCGAATGTGACCTGGGCGACCGATTCGAAGTCGTTCTATGTGTCGCGCAACGATGCCCGGGGTGTCAAGGATCTGTACCTGGTCGATTCGATCGCCACACCCCGTCCCAAGCTCGAGCAATACAAGTACCCGATGCCGGGTGAGGAAAAGGTCCGCAAGCAGGAACTTTTCTACTGCGATGTCGCAAAAAAAACGCTCACGCAGGTCAAATCGAAATGGAAAGACGAACGCTACACCGGCATGGGCTGGGGCAAGGTACCCAATGAACTGCGTTTCATCCGCCGCGACCGCCTGCAGCGAAACCTGGAAATTTGCACGATCAATGTGCTCACGGGCGCCGAAAAGTGCCTGATTGTGGAATCGTTCGATTCGGCCTACCTCGATTCCAAGCCCGTGCGCTATGTCGAGGAAACCGATGAGATGATCTGGTGGTCGGAGCGCAGCGGCTGGGCCCACTTTTACCTCTACGGAAGAGATGGAACCCTCAAGAACGCGATCACATCGGGCTCCTGGCACGCCAGCCGCATTGTGGATCTGGATGCAAAAAACAAGCAAATCTATTTCGTGGCCAATGGCCGCGAACCGGGGGAAAACCTCTATTACTCGCACTTGTACCGGGTGCAGTTCGACGGCACCGGTTTGACGCTATTGGACCCAAGCGTCGAGCCCTCTCGGTCAACCTACGCCAAAGTCGAAGGGGGCCTGAATCATCAGTCTTTCCTGTCTCCTTCCAAAAAATTTGTGGTCAGTTCGGCCAGCGCAGTCGATCACGCCCCGGTTTCCCTGGTTTACAACGAGTTGGGGATGCCGGTGATGTCGCTTGAACGCACCGATCTTACTCAGCTGAAGGCAACCGGATGGCGGATGCCTGAGACTTTCGTCGTGAAAGCAGCGGACGGCGTAACCGACCTTTACGGCAACCTTTGGAAGCCCTTCGACTTCGATCCCAAGAAGTCCTACCCGATCATCGCCAATGTCTATCCGGGCCCTCAGACCGAGGGGGTTTCCTACCGGTTCGCGGCTTATTCGGGGACGATGCAGCTTGCGCAACTTGGATTCATTGTGATCCAGGTGGGACACCGGGGCGGCAGTCCGGAGCGGTCAAAAGCCTATAGCAGCTTTGGCTATTTCAATCTGCGTGATTATGGGTTGGTCGACAAGAAAGCAGCCATCGAGCAACTGGCCTCTCGGCACGCCTACATCGATCTCAATCGAGTGGGCATCTACGGGCACTCAGGCGGCGGCTTCATGTCGGCCGCGGCGGTTTTGCAACCGCCTTACAACGACTTCTTCAAGGTCGCGGTCGCCAGCGCGGGGAACCACGACAACAACATTTACAACGACAATTGGTCGGAGCGTTATCACGGCATGAAGGAAGTTCCCGTCGGCGAGGAAAAGAAGGAAGGTACCGCCGCCGGTGCTGCCACGGGCAATTCGGGACGGGGCACCGGGACCGGCCAAGGCGGCCAACAAGGAGGCCAACAAGGAGGTCAGGGGCGACGCCGGCCTCCCGCGCAAGAAGCGATTGAAAACGAGATCGAGGCGATTTTGACTGGTTTCGACCCCGACGACAAGCAGTCGGTCGAAGAAGCGGAAGCCAAGCTGGCGGTTTTGGAAGAACAACTGGCCGAGCTTAGACAAGAAGCCGCGGAAGACACTCAAGCAGCCGCGAAGGCTGACGAGAAGAAAACCGAAGCGAAAAAAGACGACGCCAAAAAGACCGAAACCAAAGCCGAGGTCAAGAAAGACGACGGCAAGAAAACCGAAACCAAGACCGAGGCCAAAAAAGAGGATTCCAAAAAGGAAGACTCCAAGACGGACGCCAAAAAGACCGAAACCAAAACAGACCTGAAGAAGGACGAAACGAAAAAAGACGAGGCCAAGAAAGCCGAAACGAAAACCGAGATGAAGAAGGACGACGTCAAGAAAGAAGATGCCAAAACGGACGCTCACAAGGCCGAAGAGAAGGCGCTTCCCAAGACGAAGTTCGACATCAAAGTCCCCACGAACACGGAGCTGGCCGCGAACCTCAAGGGCCATTTGCTCCTCGTTCACGGGGAAATCGATAACAACGTTCACCCGGCCAACACGATGCGTCTGGCAGATGCGTTGATCAAGGCGAACAAGCGGTTCGAACTGCTCATCATCCCCGGCTCGCGCCATGCCTTTGGCGCGGCCCAGCCTTATTTCACTCAAAAAACCTGGGACTTCTTCGCGGAATTCCTGCTCAACGACCGTCAAACGCGCGCGAATATCTACGAGAAGGATGTGAAGCGGCGATAAGGGACGATCGGCTCTGGTGATCGGCGGGAGCGTCTGCAATACGGTCCCGCGCACGGGAAGGCGTGTTTCTCAAAAATTCACAACCCTTCGCCGGTTGCTTCTGCAACCGGCGAAGGGTTGTGCGTTTGCCAAACAGCCGAGGCAACAACATACTACTAGAATTTTACGCTTCGATATCCGTGAGATCGAAATCATTGGGATGATCAGACCGGATCATCTCCGGTATCTCTGGCAAAAATCAAAATGCTGTTTGCAGGCAGCGTGATGTTCGCGGAGTTTGGCAGTCCATCCCAGGGCAAGCCGTCGGCAATCACCCCGCCATAATTTCCTTGCACATTGGGATTGAAGAAATGATCGTAAACGTCGCTATTGAAAACTTCATGCCAGTGCCCGCCTCCTGGAAATCCGATTCGATAGCTTCGGTTGTAGAAAGAATGCTCGTTCAAACTGGCAACGACGATCACATCGCGACCCACTCCAGGCACCCAGCGCTGAAACGCAATCACACGATTTTGATTGTGGACATGAAAAACGTTGAGTCCGTCCCCTCGTAGGGCTGGAAATCTTCGTCTCAACCAGATCAATTCCCGCGTAAAACGATGCTGATCGGACATATCCTTATCTTTGACTTCCAGCCCTTCCCACCAAATCAGCAGCTCCGGTTTTTTCGGATAGTCGGTCCAATATTTGTCTTCTAGAAACTCTTGCCCCATGAATATCATCGGCACCCCAGGCGCCGCGAGAAGCAACCCGGTCGCAACCTTGGCCCGGCTTCGTGCGTACCATGACCGAGCATCGCCTGGATCGCCAAGGCGGGCAATGCGCGGCTGCTTATCGCGTCCAGTATGGTTGTCGTCCAAGAGGTCGTGATTCTCGATGCATTGGAACACCGTCCACCGAGCATCTTGGCGATATGTGAATTCGATCGCCTCGCGGAGCGAATCAAGGTTGATCTCTACGGGCGGAAATCTGGCGCAGTCTTCAATGACCTTGCGCAGTCCATCCCGAAAAAAGTCGCTATAACCGACATCAAAGCCCATTCCATGCGGCCCTCGGGCAACGCCTTTCCAACGTTGCCCTCGATCATAATTCCAATACTCGGCAATCTGCACTGCCTTGGGTTTCTCGTAGCGCATGGTGTTCGTGAGGTCCTGGCAGAAGAACCAACCACCGTTTTCGTCGATGACGGTCACCTGGTCGTAGCGCAAGCCATCGATATGGAATTCTCTTAGCAGCATGCGAGCGTTGTCGATCAAGAATTGCCGCACTTCCGGCCGACTGTAATCAAAAATCGGCCCGACATGTTCTTTGTCTGTAAAATATAACCGCGTGCTGGAAGATCGGGTCTGCCGGTCAAAAAAACAGATACTCTGATCATCGAGATTGAAATTGTCGCGGCCGGCGCCTGCATGGTTAAACACCACGTCTGCGATTACCGCGATACCGTAGAGATGGCAGAGGTCAACGAAAACCTTGAACTGATTGATCTGTCCCGTTAGTTCGGGAAGGGTCAAAGGCGAAATTCCTCGATTGGCCAGCAAGTGATTCACGCGCGGCAGGTAAGTCGGCAGATCTTTTGGAAATACGGAGTAGTCCATCTCGGGAGAAAAAAGGTCGGTGCCGTTGTAGCCGAGGCTATTTTCTCCCTGATATTCCTGAAATGGCAGCGGCATGACTGCGTTTACACCGAGGTCCTTCCAGTACTCGATGCGATCGATCACATCAAGTATTTTACAAACGCGATTGGGTCGAATATCATTTCCTGCACTGTCTTTTGCATAGAAGACTCCGATGTGAAATTGATAGATGATTAAATCATTGAACTCGGGAGCTCGAAACGAGGAATCGTGCCACCGGTAGGAGCCTGGATCGCGCACGATACCGTTGCACGGATACCAATTACCGAAACGCACCTCCAACTCGCGAGCATAGGGATCGCGCTTGAATCCTTCGCTCGAACCAGGTCCCTGGCCAACCACCCAAAATCGATAGAGATCGCCGTCTTTCACGCCGGGAAAGAACCCTCCCCAGTAGCCCAAAGAGTCCTTCACAAGGAGATCGGACTCGTTTTTGGACCAGCGGGCCGGCACATCGCCTCCGGCATCATTCAGTACAACGTAGACTTCTTTGGCATTGGGAGCCCAGGTGCGAAATGTGGCGCCTCCCTCAACGAGATTGGCTCCGCCCGGAGTGTGCAAATTGACTTGATTTTGTGACGCCGGCATAAATCACCTCATGCACGAAGGAAGGCTCTTGGCGACTCCGGTAAACGAGTTTTTCAATCGCTTGGTTAGCCTCCTCTAACGCCAGAGAGGAGGCATTTCCTGCGTTAAAAACTCGCAACGCCACCAGTAGGTATAGATCCCTTTGATATTCCGGCTACAAGCTCCACGAATGAGCTTACTGAAATCACCGCAGTCCAAAAAACAGGCACAGACAAAAATGGTCTGAATCTGACGCGTGGAACAGTGAAGGAGCCATACCTTGCCAAGCAATTAAACAAAAAGGATACCCGTGCTCGCCAGGTCGCAACCGTTTACACGACCATCGCCGGAAAAACACCGGTAGCAGATCGAACCTGTTTGGACTCAGCACGATCTACGCAGAGAGAGAAGGAGACCCTTTTCATTGGGCCAGGTTCATTGGGCCACGAACGAGTCGCAAAGGCAGCGGTCGTCCCCTGGCGCTCTTTGCGTAAAATGAAGGCAGGTCCCATCAGCGAAACAGTGCGCCCGCCCGCGGATCCTAAGAGGTGCTTACCAATGCTCGGGGATCGGGACAATGGCGTGCGCGAGCAAGCGTTCGACATGCGCGAACGCTTGGCCGAACTGGAAGCAGCCAACGAAGAACTCAAGCGACAGATCGCTCGAGTCCGCAAGGACGAGGAGGGCCTGCGCCTCGGCGAGCAGCGCTACCGCTCCCTGGTCGAGGCGATCACCGCCGTCGTCTGGAACACTCCGGCGTCGGGTCAATTTGAAGTTCCGCAGATTCGCTGGACGGAATTCACGGGCCAGACCTTTGAAGAATTAAAAGGGTGGGGTTGGCTTGACGCAGTCCACCCCGACGACCGGCCGGAAACGGCGCGCGTTTGGTCGGCGGCGGTCGCTAACCGATCGCTTTATCATGTCGAGCACCGCTTACACTTTCGCGACGGCACCTACCGCAACATGCTGGTTCGCGCCGTGCCGATCGTTGACGAGCACGGTGACATTCGTGAATGGGTCGGCGTTCACACCGATATTACCGCGCAGAAGGAAGCGGAAGCGGCGCTGCGCGAAGCGAAAACGGCAGCGGAGGCGGCCAATCGTGCCAAGAGCGATTTCCTGGCCAATATGTCGCACGAGATCCGCACGCCGATGAACGGCATCCTCGGCATGACCGAGCTGGCCCTCGACACCGACCTGACTCCCGAACAGCGCCGCTACCTGGACCTCGTACAGTGCTCGGCCGACTCGCTCTTGACGATCGTCAACGACATCCTCGATTTTTCGAAAATCGAAGCGGGAAAAGTCGAACTGGAAACCATTCCCTTTCTCTTGCGCGACCGCCTGGGAGATGTGTTGAAATCGCTCGCCCTGCGAGCGCACGCGAAGGGCCTGGAACTGGCATGCAATGTCGCCTCCTCGGTGCCCGATGCACTTCTGGGCGATCCTGGGCGGCTCGGCCAGGTTCTCTTGAACCTCGTGGGCAACGCCATCAAGTTTACGGCCAAGGGCGAGGTGGTCCTCTCAGTGTGCGTGACTGAGAATCAAAACTCGCCTGAAGGTGTTGTCGAACTCTCGTTCGCAGTGTCGGACACCGGTCCGGGAATCCCCCCGGATAAGGGCTGCAAGCTCTTCCAACCCTTCACTCAGGCGGATACCTCCACGACGCGCGAGTTCGGCGGCACCGGGCTGGGTTTGACGATCGCGAAGCGGATTGTGGAACTAATGGGCGGCCGCATCTGGTTTGAAAGCGAACTGGGCCGGGGCAGCACCTTCCACTTCACTGCCCGCCTCGCGGTTCAGCCGGTGACATCGCGCACCCCCGTTCTGGAAACATCCCTCCTTCGCGATCTGCGCGTCCTGGTCGTGGACGACAATGCCACCAACCGCTTGGTGCTCCACGAGGTCCTATTGCGTTGGGGCATGAAGCCCGTGCTCACCGACTGCGCCACCAAGGCGCTGGCCGTCCTGCGCGAGGCGGCCGAGTTGGGATCGCCCTTCCCTCTGGTGCTGTCCGATGTGATGATGCCCGAAGTCGACGGCTACCGGTTCGCCGAGCAAGTACGGCAATACTCTGAATTGGCCGGGGCGGCCATTATCCTCCTCTCCTCTGCCGACCGGCGGCAGGATTCCGTTCGCTGCCTGCAATCGGGGATCGCGGCCTGCCTCACCAAACCGGTCAAGCAATCGGAATTGGCAAACGCCATCCTCAGGGCGTTGGACCGATTGCCGGAATGCACCCTGGGCAAGCCGATCGGCCGCAATGAGCACAAGCGCTGCGAAAAGCCAGACCTGGAGGCCGGGGTGGGCGCCCTGTCCATCCTGCTGGTCGAGGACAATGCCACCAACCGGCTGCTTGCCGAGACCTTGCTCGAAAAGAAAGGGCACGCGGTTACGACCGCCCACAATGGCAAGGAGGCGCTCGCCGCCCTGGCTGAGGAGTCGTTCCAGATCGTGTTGATGGATGTCCAAATGCCGGAAATGGACGGTTTCGAGGCAACCGGGCAGATCCGAGCCAGGGAGGAGAAGACCGGGAAACACATCCCAATCGTGGCGATGACGGCCCATGCGATGAAGGGGGACCGCGAGCGCTGCCTTGCGGCGGGGATGGATGGCTACGTCACCAAGCCGATCCGGGCGGAAGAACTGTACCGGGCCCTCGCCCAGTTTGCGCCGGCCGCAAGTGCCAACCTCGGCGAACCCAATTCCTGTAAGTCCCATTCCCCAGATTCCAGCTCTCAAACTTCCCAGACAGGTCTTGCAACGGAATCTACCCAGGCCGATGCTTTGCCCCCACCCGCACCTGTCGGCACATCGTCCGTCGCGATCGACAAAACAGCACTTTTGGCCCGGATCGGCGGTCGCCAGGACCGGCTCGGAACGATCATCAAGGTCTTCCAGGGCGAATCGACTGGGCTCATGGCGCAACTACGCGACGCGATCGCGCTTGGCGATGGCTCCGCGCTCAAGCGGGCGGCCCATTCGCTCAAGGGAGCGGTCGGGATATTCGGGGCGGCGGGCGTCGTCAACAGCGCCCTGCAGTTGGAATCGCTGGGACATTCTGGAGATCTGACGGAAGCGACTGCTTCCTACCACCAACTGGAAGAAGACATTCGCCAACTCAACATAGCTCTGGCTAATGTGCTGTCTTCACTGCCTGAGCGCCCACGACCGCCCCGCATTGGAGCCTCTTAGCGTTTGTTCATGCGTGATTGGCTGCCGCCGGTATCGATCCGGATTTCGTCTCATCGGGTCTTAGCAATCGGCCAATGCGGCTTCGTTGAGCTCGCTCGTGGCCTGGCGTCTTTTGATCAGGGTGATCTCGTTGCCCGTTGAGTTGTAACGCACTTCGTCCATCAGCGTGCGGATGAGCAGGACACCCCTACCTCCAATGCGGCAAAGGTTGATCGGGTCAGTTGGGTCGGGGAGCTTGGAGGGATCGAAACCTGGCCCTTCGTCGCGAATCGTGAAGATCGCCTCGGAGCGCGTGACGCCAGCATCGATCCGGACCTTACGGTCGCGATAAGGCGATTGCTTGCGGCGCTCGTCACCGAGCTTGTGATAATCTCGCTCGTCATCCTGACGTAGCTCGGAGTCTAGCTCTAAATTGCCGTGATCGATCGCGTTGACGATCGCCTCCCTTAGAGCCACCGCCACGCGAATCAGTTCGGCCCGGCCGCACAAACCCATTTCGAAAACAACCCCTTCAAGGCGCCGTATCAAGGGAGCGACAAGTTTTTCGTCATTGGGCAGGGTGAAGCGCGAACGCGTCTCGTCGAGGCTGTCGATGATTCGCTCTTCAGCCGAGTCGAGGGCGGCCATGGCGATGACCTGGTGAACGACCGGGGCGAGGTCGCGGGCAAGGTCACGCTTCGGAACATAACTTGCGGCGCCGGAGCGCAGGGCGCGCGCGGCGATCTCTTCGCTGCCATGGGCCGTGATCAGGATGATCGGAACGGACGGATATTTTGCCCGCACCGCTTCGACCAGGGTCAACCCATCCATGCGCGGCATTTGGAGGTCGGTGACGACGAGATCCGGGAGCCGTTCCTCCAGGGCCTCAAGGGCGGCGCAACCATCGGTGGCATGGTCAACTTCAATTCCCGCATCTTCAAGGAGGAACTGAATTTCCGCAGCCTGAGTGAGGCTATCCTCGACAACGAGCACGCGCGCCATGCCTGCATTCCTCCAAAATTCGGACGGGCCAGATTGGCAGAAGTCGCCAGGGCCAGACGAGAAGTGAAGTCGATTAGGGTCTATTGTAGGGCACGCGGGTGGCCAGTCGATCCGTGGCGAATCGAACCGCCGAAAGGGGGAATTTGGATTCGGACAGAAAACAAAATGGATGGTACCGCGGCAAAGATGAAGAAGGGTTGATCGGTTCACGAAGAATGGACTCGTTGCGAGTCACGGAGCCACGGTCCAGGTGAATTTCAGGGGTTCAAATTCGGACGGATTTCAACTTCAAATCCCATAAACCTTTTACCCGGAACAACTTGAGAACTCACCATGTTTGCGACAGACGCTCGGCGCTAACGACTCGCAAACCGCTACGACCTCCAAACACCGTTGGTAAAGTGAAGAATTGCCAACGTTTCTGGGTGCAAGACAAAATCGTAGGTTGAACCGGCTCCATGCAAAAACTCAGGCACCTCGTTGGCAGTCATGAATGCCACGATCAACACGGTTTCGGTATCGGTTAGGTGCCGTTTGATTTGCTCTTTCGTTTTTTCATCCCATCGAATGCGGTCAATAAACGAAACACGCTCCAACATCACGGTGGTTTCGCAAAACTTCTGAGATTTCGCTGCCAAGCAGTGCGGGTGACCCTCCAGTGCCGCAAGCGCGCGTTGTTGAAGATCACTCGTCAGCTCAGGCCTTGTGAGACTGTGGCCACCGCCACCGGAGGACTGTTGGGTCATGGCGAATCCTAGGAGGCAAAAGTGATCTCAATTCAAACCCATTGGTTCGCGAGCGATTACGAGCGCCGACACCTCAGTCGTCGCTGGTGAAATCATCCTAGTTGCTCCCATTCGGTGAACCTGACGTAGTCAAAACTCAACGGGCGCCCTATATTACGATTCGTAATATCAATTCCGTTGCGAGCCAAATCCTGGAGGCGCTTCGTGAAACAGTTGAGCGATCTGGAATTCACCATCCTTGGCATCATCTCGAAGCGAGCGCCCTGCACCTCTTATGCGGTGGCCAAGGAGTTCTTCACTTCGCCCTCTTCGCACTGGCGCGGCAGTGCCGGCGCCGTTTACCCGGCAGTGGCGCGTCTGAAAGCTCTTGGACTTTTGAGACAAGAACGCGCAACCCGGCTCGGCCGCCCAGCCACTCTGTTCTCGCTCACCGACAAGGGCCGAACCACCCTGCGAAAGTGGTTAACGCCACCGCTGCCCGAATCCGCGGCCTCGATCACCTTCGACCCCATCCGTACACGCTCATTCTTCCTGGCGGCACTCTCCCCTGCAGAGCAGCGCGCTTTCCTCGAAGAAGCCGAACGGCAATTGCTCTCGCAGGTGCCCCGTCTTGAGGCAGAATGCGATCGCTACCGCAAGAGCGGCGACTGGTTCAGCGAGCAGTCGCAACGCGGCACGCTCCATGTGACCAACGCCCGTGTCGCCTGGATTCGGGAGTTTCTCGATGCATTAAGTCGCCGAAGCGTGTAAGTGTTTTCCACGGTGTTTTTTCTATCATCAGATGTTTTCCACTTTTCACCACGTTGATCATCAAGGAGTAGGAAAGAATGCGTCGTCCCAAGCTCAATCGGAAAGTTATCGCGGCCCTGGCAGCCGTTGCCCTTTCTTGCAGTCTGTTCGCACTGGAACCTGCGCCTAAAGAAGCGGCAACGCACTTGCGGGTCGATCCGCTCCTTGTCGCGCAGGCGACCGAGGTCTGGTCGGTGATCGCTCAACCGGACAATCCGGTCTGGCCTGGGTGGAATGCTTCCGACACACCCCTGCTCTTTTATCTGCCGGGTATTCAAGATGTGCTCATCAATCACCCCAAGCCGCCAGCAGGCTTCCGCCGTTATTCCGGCTCGTTGGTGTTCCCTGGCGCCGAAATTCACGTGCGTGATGGGACCACGTTTTTCGAATTCGATGGCCAGAACACGGCGCTGGATGTCGCCGGCGCCACGACACTGGTGGTCGCCGACACGCTTTCGAATCGCCGCTCCAATGTCCGCGGTTGGCTGCAAGATCCGCGGGCCGGATCAACCAAGGCGGCCGAACTGACCTTCGATCAGCTTCAGGGCAGCCCGTACGATTCGATCTGCATGATCGCCCATGAAGCGTTTCACGCCTATCAAAAAAAGCAGGCCTCCAAGAAGGGCGGCAGCGAAGAGGCGCTTACTCGCTATCCCACGATCGCATCCAAAAATACCCTCGGCCTTGCCCTCGAGGGGGACCTTCTTGCCGAAGCACTGCGCAGTACCAAGCCCGAAGAAGTGCGCGCCCACGCCATTCGCTGGCTGGCCGTTCGCAACGATCGCCGCAAAGGTTTGACGCCCGACGCGGCCAGTTACGAAGATCGCATCGAATACCTCGAAGGCCTGGCCAAGTATGTCGAATATCGCCTGTTGGAGGTTCTCGAAGGGCGGGCCGCAAGGCCAGCGATGATCTGGCAGCAGGGGTTCCATGGCTATGCCGACTTGCGACCTCAGCGGGAACGATTGGTCCGCATGCTGGAAAAGATGATGCGCGGCGAGGTGAATATCAATAACGACCCCTATGGCGCTTCGCCCATGCGCATGCGTCTTTACTACTCCGGGATGGCGATTGGCGTGCTGCTTGACCGCCTGAGCCCCAACTGGAAACAGCAAATGTTCGCGCCGGAGTCCACGCTGACCGGATTGGCGAGCAGGGCCATCAACGCGACCGACGTCGAATTGATGGAGGGCCTCGCGGCGGTCAAACAGCGGCCAAGCTATACCGAATTGGCGGAAAAGAAAAAACAACTGGAAAAAGAGGGAAATGAAGCGACGCAAAAATTGTTCGATGAAATCGAGAAGGGTCCCAAGAGCGCCCTGGTCGTTGACTACTCGGCTCTTGGAGAACAACAGCCAGGACTCTCTTTCACCCCGTTCGGCATCTTGAGAGTCGATGATCACCGCACCATCTATCGGCTGATTCCGATTACCGCTACGGTCGGCGCAACGACTCTTAAACAAACGGTGGCGACGCCGCTGCTTCACGACCGTGCCGGAAAGCGCTTTGTGTGCCAGCTTCAGGACCTGGTTTCCGCCGACAAGGTCGAGAGCCTGTTCGGCATAAAGGCAGGCGCCAGCGGTTCGATCGAACTGAAGGAAGTGACACTACCAGGTTTGAGGCTCAAGGGAGGCTATGCCACCGTGAGCACCAAGGACCGCGTCGTGGAGCTGCGGCTATCCGCGAAACCGTCCGTTCCGTAGGGACCAGTGGGAAACACATGGGCGGTTAATGACACTGGAGCACGAGCCAGGCATCTTGAAATTGCAGAGAAGCCAGATCCTGTCGCTTGACCCAGTAATAGAGCCGCCCCGAGTCTCCCCACATCCAGCCGGGCCCCTCGTCATCGGAGTCGACTTGGAGCAATAGCTGCCAATCGTCCGCCCCGCCTGCCAAGGCTTGGCCCTGCTCAGATTGGAATCCGGCCGGGGTTCCGCAAAAAACGCCATTCGATGCGAGTTGGCACTCAAGCTCCATCGGGTTTTGAAGCACCTGAGGATATCCAAGCAAATGGTGATTCGTCGGACCGCCGGCATGGATGCGTTTCTCGCACAGTTCTCGATAGGCGTCGTAGACCGGGCTGTCATATTCCACACCCGGTGGTTCATCCGGAATCGTCCACTGCGCGCGGGCCTCCAGCCGGCAGGCTGGCGCAACATGATCTGCATCGGCATCCGCGGGAGGCTGGGCGCGCATGAGCACGGATCGATCGCAGTTGGCATAGAGGACGCGGCAACATCCTCGATCGGCCGGATCGAATCCCCAGGGCTCGCAATACCGGTCGTAGAAAAAGTAAAGCCATCCCGTATGCGGCAGCGAATCATCAATCCTGGGGAGCGAGCTCAGATCGATTTGCGCGATCAAGCCCAAGGGCGCGGGGCCGTTCGGCTGCCAGGGCCGGGCAAACTTGTCCTTCCTTGGTATTGAAGGTGACCAACGAGGCCATTCCAGGTTGGGGGGAAGGTCGGGCGTTCCGCCCAAACGAGACTCTCCCAGGCCAAGCTCACTTGAAGAAATCTTTTGGGGGACGAGGCCCACCGCTGGCCGGGCCAGCCGCGGCAAATCGAGTGCGGCGAGTTCAGGGGTTGCCTGCGCTTCATCACGCAATTGCTGAAGGAGAGATTTCAGATTCCTGCTCATGCGGGCAACCTATTCCCGCTTGGAAAATCCGGCAAGCAAGGCAGAACAGCTAGGCACGTCCTGTACCTTTTGTAACCTGCCTGCGAATGCGCGCAAGGCGCTCCGTCGGCCGTTCGACCGAGGGAATACGAACGATTCACAACGCCCATCCCAGCACGAAGGATCTCTAGGAAAACAAAGAGGCATCCTCGGACGCAAAAGCGAGGCCCATGGTATTTCTCGATAGCATGCCGGAAATTGTTAGATCCATTCTTCACAATCTTGAAATACAATGGGAACACACCCGGCAGATTCCGTGGCAAAGGGGCAAACGATGACCAAAGCATGGGGAGCGATTCTCGCCTTCGTCATTTCCATCGGCTCGGCGCATTCTGAAGACTTGGTGGATTTAACGAAGGTTGAACGCAAGATCAGCAAAGAGCCGAAATACCAAAACCACCCGCACTATGCCTTACTCGTATTCGGGCCGAACGCCGACCTGCGGGCATGGATGGTTATGGACGGCGACGACGTCCTTTACATCGACCGCAACGGCAATGGCGATCTGACCGAGGAAGGCGAACGTGTGGCGCTCGACGTCGAGGCAACCCAAAAAATCAAGATCGCTCAAGGCGCTTACAAAGGGATGAATGTGTTCGAAATCGGTACGGTGGCCGGGAATCGGCTCGTGCTCAATTACTGGGTGCGCAATAAAGAGCACCAACCCACAGACAATTTCACCAAGGTGCTCATGAAGGAACGAGAGTTGAACGATTGGGAAAATGCCTCGCTGTACCGAATGATCCCGGGAAAAGGAAGGGCGCAGAATCCGATCATTTTCGCAGCTCGCCCCGCTCTTGCACAGATCACGAATCTGGGCGGCCGACTCACCTTCAGTCCCAAATGGGGCGATCGGCAGCGCCTCAAACCCAACGAAGAGACCCATTTTGACGTACACGTTGGCTCGTGTTGTTTGCCACCGCGCAACTGCAAGGAGACGATCTTTTCGCCGCTGACAACGCCCGAAGTCCCGAAAAACCTCCATCCTCGGGCTGTCTTCGAATTTCCCAACAAGGAAGCCGGCAAGCCTCCCATCATCGTCGAAACGTCCCTCAACGAGCGCTGCTGAGGCGATACCCTTCACGGCCCCGTGCGGGTCCCTCAAGGTATTGGTTCTGGGAAAGTCAAAGTCACGTTATCTTATTCCGACTGGAAGGAGGGAAATGTCATTTCCCGATCCTTCATGGTGGAATTAGGACCGATACATCCGGCGCCCTACGACTTTGAGTAGGGTGCGGAGTCGATGCCTCTAAAGATCCGCAATAGGCTAAAACTCGCCACGACGAGCGAGCTCGCCTAATCCCACCTCATGTCCCTGTGATTAGACAGCGCCCTAAGGTGGAATTTCTCATAGTAGCCAGCCGCAGTTCGACACGGTTAAGACGTCTCTTGCGGGGGGACCTTGAAGTTCAGGTATAGCCGCGCATTGGCGTTTTTCGCCAGATCACGCAAGGCCGCCAATTCTTCCAATCGAAGTAGCGACGGGTGCGCTTCGTAGTTGGCGGCTGACTGCGACCGATCTTCAATGGCCTGTCGCTGGGCGGCCGCCATCAACTGCACGGCCTCCGCTTCGGCGGCAGCCTGCACCCGCTGCACTTCGGCCTTCGCCTCGGCTTCGATCTTCTGCACCGCGGCTTTCGTCCTGGCTTCGACAAGCTGCGCCTGGCTATTCCTCTCGGCCGCAAGGACCTTATTCATGATCTCCTGCAGATTCCCAGGGAATGTCAAATCCTTGACATCGGCCCGGGCAATCGCCACGCCGTAACCCGCGGCGAACTCCTTGACATCGCGCAAGATGTCTTCGCTGAGGCGGGTCCGGTTGGTCAGAATGTCTTCCAAAGACATGGCCGCCAACGATCGGCGCGCCGCCAGTTGGACATCGGAATAAAGACGGTCGGCATAGTTCTCCACCGCTTGCAGTGCGGCAGTGGGGTCGATGACGGAATATTGCACCAGGATACTCACCCGGATCGCGACCTTGTCCGAAGTCAGGATCTCCTGACCTTTGATGGTCAGTTCGCGGCTGCGCATATCCACGAGGACCACTTCGACCCGAGGCGTCCGGCCAAACCAGCGTGGAGCCGGCATTTCGTACCTGCCTGCCTCCAAAACTCGCTTGAGCACGCCGTCTTCATACCAGATCCCACGGTGGGTCGGTTTGACAATGATTTCGTTGTTCACAGTTCCACTCACACAGAAAAAGCAGGGAGGCCGCGAAGAGCGCTCGACTCAGGCGATCCGCAATCTCGATTTGGCAAATCGGAGTCGTCACCCGTATTACGGAGACGGCGAGACCATTGGTTACGGTTGCCTTGATGCCCTGCGGCCTCCCTTCTTTCCAATCTACGCACGCGGATCCCTTGCGTTTCTGGAAATCAACTCTCCGAGAATTTCCGCTTGCTTTCAGTGATTTCCCTTATTTTCCGTGATTCTGTCGGGGCATGTCGATTTCCTCCCGCTCCGTTCGACCATTGAGGAAATCGTCGTTCCCGGGATCGTAGGCTGCCGGAACAGCCCATGGGATCGGCAGCCGATCGAGACAGAAAGTATCATCATGGCACTTTTCCTGCGGGCACTATTGGCAAGCGTCGTACTGATCAACCTGGTATCACCGGCATCGACCCAGGAACCTGCGAAGCCGGGGAAGGAACACGACCTGCTGGGACGACTTGCGGGGACTTGGGAGGCCGAGACAGAGTTCGGCAAGGGGACAATGACCTACAAGATGGACCTGGGTGGGCTGTGGTTGGTGGGAGATTTCGAAGGTGAATTTGGCGGCGCGAAGTTCCAGGGCAAATCCCTGGACACCTATGACCCCGCGACCAAGAAGTACCGCAGCATTTGGGCAGACTCCTTTTCGACGGCACCCAGAATCATGGAAGGGAGCCTGGACAAGGACCATAAAGTCATGACCATGACTGGAGAAGGTCCCTGGCAATCCGGTACGAACGCCAAGTACAAGTCCATTACGGAAATCAAAGACGCCGACACCGTGAACTACACCCTGTTCGTGGTGGACAAGGATGGGAAGGAACAACCGATGGTGAAGATCGCGTATAAGCGTAAAAAGTAAGACCGCGCGACGACGCTCGTCTCTCCTTGGGATTGCAAGGAGAGGAGAAGAGAGAAGTCGCGGCGCGTTCTGTGCAACAGCCCCCCCCTCCCAAGGAGCCAAAATGAGTGAGAAGAAAGCAGCCCCCAAGCGGGCCCCAGCTCAGGTAGAAGTTCCCGGCACCGCCCAGTCCGCGGCCGAGCGCCGTTCGGTGGAAGCCCAATTGCGTGCGCTGATCGACCAATTTGCACCGGCGCATCTTCGCCTTCTAACCACGGTGCGAAAATGGCTGCAAAAGCGCCTGCCCAGCGCTCATGAGGTGGTGTATGAATATCGCGATTTCCTCGTGATCAGTTACTCGGCGACCGTCCATGGTTACGATGGCGTGCTTGGCATCCGCGCGGACGAGGCCGGCGTGAAACTGTACTTCAATAGCGCCAAGGAATTGCCCGATCCGGAAAAGCTGCTCAAAGGTTCGGGCGGTCAGGCCCGCTGGATTGCATTGGAGGGTGCCTCCACGCTCGCACAAGCGTCGATCATCTCGCTTGTCGATGAAGCCGTCGTCCGCAGCCGTGTGCCGTTCGCCAGCGACGGTCGCGGATCCATCGTCATGAGTCCGTCGTCGGCCAAGAAGGCTTCGAAATCAAGCACCAGCAAAAGCAAGAAGGTCTAGGAATGACTTTCTCCTTCGGGTGTTGCGTCAGGCGGGCAACGCTGAATTCTTTAGTGAAACGGGGATACAAGGCCGCCGTTGCTAAAACGAATTCGGCGGCAAACGATCCCCGTCTCTCCAACGATTCGATCACTCCGACTTGGTTGGGTCTTTCTTGAGGATGCAGTCAATTTGCGCACGGTGAATGCCCATATGGATGGCCGCGATGGTATGCCACCCAGCCGCATTCAACGGTCCAAACCACGGATGGGCAAATTTCAGCGGCGTCCGGAGTTGCGGGCTCGCAGCCACGACTGCAATCAAATCGTCGCAGGAAGCTTCGTAAGCCGCGATGGCTGAGGAACCCGAATCGACGCTCGGTTTGACCGCGGCCGTGCTGGCTTTTCTTTGAGGGACACGTCCCTGAGTCAATTCCGTGATCACTCGGGCGATCTGCTCATTCACAATGCGCAAATGATCGAGCGTCATGTAGGCCGACCAGAATCGGCTGCTGTCTTCGAGTCCGCGTAGCCGAGGAACAAGGACTCGCTTTTCAAGCGCGCGCTCGTCGCGGCCATGATACAAACGAGCGATCGCCTTGCGCTCTTGGTCAAATTCGGCGCCCACGCGCTCGCGTGTATAGAACCATCGCTTGACAGCGAGGACCAGGCTTCCGACAAATCGTTCGATAGCGGGAATTCCCGCTCCGGGCGGAGCAAGACGCGGCTCTGTTTCTGATGTACTCATACGGGAAGGATACCATCGTGCTTGCAAAATGCAAGTGAATTCCAAGTCGACGGACTTCCAAACCGAAGGAGTCACGGACAAGTGAGATCGATCCTCACGGTTCACATTACTGCAAGCGTAGTTTGGACGTCGACACGGTACAAAAAGCCATCGCTCACCAGATGGATGGCGTCAGCGCGTCCTACGACATGCGTGGGCGCCAAAATGCCGCCGTTGTCGTCTTGAAGCTCCAACTCCGCCAACAATTGCGGCGTGCCACCTGAGCCGATTGAAAAGAGAAAATAAGTGCCTCGGTCATCATAACCGCCTGCAAATAAGGCATACCCTTCGAATACAGCAAACGCACTGCTTCCTTGAATCGGCATTTTCCAAATCGATTTAATCTCACGGCCACAAAGCCGAACGAGCGGAAATTCCGTGTAGTAGTAAAGCCAAACATCCTCATCGGACTCGACATTCAACGCATAGCAATCGCATATCGAGTCCAAGCCATCGCACGGCTGGAATTCATAGACCTTTTCGCCATCGCAGCTCCAGGTGACCAATCCTGTGGCGCCAATTGGGTCCGACCAACCGTAGTTGCCGAAGACGCCCTCGTCAAAGTAACTCGTCCAAATCAACCCATTCGACATCGCCTGGACGGACCGAATGCCATCGCCCAGCAGGATTTCCCGAAGAAATTTGCCACAGCGAGTGTAGATTCGTCCGTTCTTCTCGAAATGGTCGGGGCCCTTGAAATAGGAGCGCGCACACACGAGAAGTAGCGCATCGGGCAACGGTTGGACGTCGTGGATATTGAAGCACTCTCCTTCAATCGTGACGTCAAGGACGATCTGCGATCCTGACAACCCAAATACCAGATATTTTTGAGGTTTCTTCGGGACGGTCTTCGCAAAGCTCGCCCAACCAGACTGCTCGGACCGATAATCGAGGCGCTTGAGCGCGACCACGAAGTAGGCCACGCCATCAGGGCCAACATTGAAGGCGACGAGTTCACCATCCCCGACGATCGGAGCAAGTGGAGCCACCGGAGAAAGACGAAGGGTTCGTTTCACAACAACCGTGCCTTCTTCACTGGCTCGAATTTACGGCTCCACCATGAGCCGTACAGTTTCGGCTTTGGTGCTAATCTGTATCGGTCAGGCTGCCAATCCAGAGTAGATTGCCTTGCGGCCATACGACCAAGAAACACCAATCCCGCAACAGACCATAGAACCAACTGCAGAACACGTGATGGTCAAATTCACCGCACACCGAACAGTCGGCAACGATGCCTGGAAGCAACTCGAAGGCTTCGTACTCCCCAATGCACGCAAATCGGTCTTTGATCGCTCGTCTTTCGACCTCGGTGGTGTCGCGCCCTTGCCGCACGTAGGCTCCCAAGTGATGGCCGGCCGCCCCGGCTAAAATATTCTCGAACTCAGTTGAGGCTTCGACCTGGCAGTGATCGTGCAGTGGTTCGATTTCCCACGATAGCAGTTCAGCCGGATCTGGTTGATCGATTTGCAAGGTAGTTTCATTCTACAAAACTCGGATTTTGCCTCCCGCAGTCTTCATTGTCGGTCAGACAGATCCTGCTCATTTCCGCTCCTCGACACTCTCGATCAATTGACGAGCCCCAGCCTCGTCATCAGGATGATCGAAGTAAATGGCGATTTGGAGGTGGCCCTCGTCATTCAAGACGAAACCATGGAGTGATTCGACCGCGCCATCGTCGTTCTCGTCACGCAATCGGTAACTAAATCGATCCAGGTTACCAGTGTTGCTTTCCTTGATCGCGAAGCGTTCTGAGGAGGCGGTCTCGATGATGTCAGCGAGCCTTTTAGCCCGAGAGTCATTCTGATCGTTATTCCAAGCAGCCAACCAAATCGTAAGCCCCGGACGCCACAGGACCAACTGACCATTTTCCATGCGCCGCGCAAATCGCTCAGGCAGGAAGACAGACCAAGTCGTGGTCAGGAAATGCTCACCTTCGACGATTGGAAATCCCGGCGGGGGCCAGTGCCGCGCGGTAACGGACGCTTTTGCGTCAGGTTCCCAGGGCTCCCCTGCGACTTGGACAAACGGACTGGCCAGATCCTGCCGCTCGAAAGCCGTCCCGGGTGGCGCATCGAGCAACGGAATAACGTCCGGATCGAAGTTAGCAATTGTGTTGAGATCGTAGATTCCGTGGTTTTCGGAGTTGTCCATGTAGTCTTGCGACTCATCGCCCGCCGTAAAAACCCAACCACTATCCTGCGCGCTTGCCGGCTCGTCCCGGTACATGTACCCGACCTTGGAGCCTTCGACCGTGATCCTATCCGTTGCACAGCAGCCACCACGATTCTCGACAAGAGGCCTGATCTGGTCGGCGCGTAGAGCAAACTTCTTTTTCGCCATCATTGAACCTCAAGATTGATCCATGATCAACGCTCAGCAGCATTCATCGGGCGCCATCCGGAGTGCAAGATCATCGCGCTCACAGCGTTCGGCGCAATGCATGAGGACACGCTGGCACACCTCAGCCAACTTGCTCGGCAAGCGCGACAACGATCCCCTCTGGCCCGCGGAGGTAAGCCAGTCGGTAGGATTCCCCGTACTGCATTTCACCAATGATTTCGGCACCATGCACGCGCATGCGTGCAACAACCGCGTCGAGGTTTTCGACAGCGAACATGATGCGCCGGATGCCCAGTGTGTTCACCGGCGCGGCCGCGGGACCAAACCTGATCGCGCCGGGAGTATGGAACTTATCCAGTTCAACGCCCTGCCCGTCGGGAGTCCGCAGCATCGCCAGTGTGGCCCGAACATTTTCGAGCCCGATAAGCTTGCCGACCAAAGGCCCCTCGACGGTTGTTTCTCCCTCGAGCTTTAGGCCCAGTTCGATGAAGAACGCTTTGACGGCTTCGAGATCCTCGACAACGATCAGGACATTGTCCATCCGTTTTACCGTCATGTTTTTCTTTTCTCCTCACCCGTTCAAGCGCGTGCGTACCTAACAGGCTGAATCTCTGGTGAATGGATCAACCGATTCCAGCCGGGCTCTCCCACCTTCTGTTGGGGGTAGCAGCTCTTGCGTTGCGATTGGGTTGTCGCTGCTATTCTAGCCAAGCAGTGCTCTGTGTTCAGCTTGATATGGTCGCCCGAACCGCACGAAGTACCTCGAAGGCAAGATCCTGCGGCAAGTCCTGAAAAGGACTTCGGCAAAGTGTGCAGCCAATGCAATCTGGCGATGATCGGCTGAAGTGCCGCGCTTCAAGAGAAAAAGCCAACCCTTGGAAACACCGATAGAATTTCGCTGAACTCAATCTGACTTGACCTTGTCGCTCGATTTCAATCGTGCCCGCCTCGCGAGCCACAGGCCGAGCAATACCAGCGCCGAAGCGCCCACCAAACCCGCGACGATCCACCATTCTTCGCCACTGCTGTAATCCCTGCGATAGGCCACGGCTTGCATTGCGCTTGGATGAAAATAGGCCGCATCGTTTTGAAAATCGAGCATTGTGTTGAACCTCTTCAAGACATCCATGCCAAGATGACCGCCTGAAACGGTCGCCATGCCGCCCGCTCGCTCCCGGTGGACCGGCAGATCGCGAAGGGACCAATTTCCCAATGCGATTCCGGGAATCAGATCGACGTCGTTGACCACTTCTCCTTGACCCACGCCGCGCATCCGGCTTGATCCGAGCCGCTTGATCGATGCGGGAAAGGGATGCGATTCGCCAGAGCGCTGATTGAGGTGCACGCTCAAGCTCGATCCGGTGTCCAGCACCAGCCATTCCTCGAAGGGCTCGCCACCGGCATCGATTTTCACGGACACTCCCGGAAGCGTGCCAAGGAACCGGATCGGCAGCTTCGCCCAGGACGAAACGATTTCAGGCACGCTGTCATGGATCAAAATTTCGAGGGCGTCGTAGTCGATCGCCACGACTTTGCCGTCAAACAGATTGTGACCGATGATGCCGTCGGCGCGATCGGCCTGCTTTTCAATCAAAAGCACCGATTCATGATCCCAGCGCCAGCCTGCAAGGACGATCCGGTTGTCGCTGCCAACTTCGCGCGTGGCAACGCCGCCGGTGCCGGCGTTTTCGGTCTTGCCATCGACTCGTACCGTGGCTTTCTTTGCCTTGGCGGATGGATACAGGACCGTTGTGTCGGCACCCATGTCGAAGAGGAGGTCAAGCGGTACGGAATCATTGATCTGCCCCTTGAGGTGGATCTTGTTGTCGGTTCCGATTTGGAAAGGAATTCTTGCGTCGCCGGAAGCTTTTTCGAATCGCGCGGGTTCCTGCCGGGCGGAGATTCGGGTTCGGCAGCGATGTTTGCCATCAAGCCAAACGACGAAATCGTGCGTTTGCCCCGGGCCTACCTTGAATGAGATGGCGTCCATGTCGGTGCGGAACGTGATCGTTCGCTGCGCGCTCAGCCGGCGAGCGTGATAGGTATCGATTTCAACCGTGGGAGATACCGTCCAGATCCCTTTCAAGAGGCGATTGCCATCTTCGATATCGACCAATGGGGAACTGGCCCGAACCACCGGCAGCGACTCTTGCGCAACATCGTCGCCACCGGCTACGCGAAAAGGCAAACCGATCAAAGCGAGCGCCAGCACCGCGAAACCAGCTTTTCGATCGCCAAACAAATTCAGCAACCTCCCTCAGAGACGCCCTCAGAAACGATCCCCGGCCCTTCCCCGGCAGGACTCATCATCATGAATGAATCGCGCCCTGCCGCAAGTTACATCAGCCTTCAAGAATTCAGGCCTTCGCGAAGACTAAGATAGATCAGGGAGCACTGAGATCGAGACGTCGGCGCGGCGATCCGTGACGGTCCTTTGCCCCCTCCATTTCCTACCGATCGGAAAGGAGCCTGTGCCTCGCATGCCTACGAAAACCCAATGATCCTCATGGCTCCTCCCCAAAATCGGTTATTTGCCAACAAGATCATCGTCCCGTTTCTGGTCATCGTGCTTGCGCAAGTGGCGGGAAGTTTTTTCGCCACCATCTGGTTGAGCGGAATCGAGCGTTCCGCCCTGTTCCTCGCCGCATTCCCAACCATCACGATGCTTTTGTGCGCAAGCGGTGGGTGGCGATCGCGGTTTCGTCTGCTGGTCGTGATGGCAGCAACCTTAACCAGCATGGCGGCCATCCAAGGACTGCGCAAAAGTCTTGACCCCGACCTGTTTTTTGGACCTTGCCCTCCAGGCTGGGAACTTCCCGGCTATGGCGTCCTGGCACTGATCACCTTGGTGTGCGCCGCTTGGCCGCAACTGCTACTTCGATTGCAAGCCATTGGCCCCAGGTTGCGTTGGACCATCGTCGCCGCGAGCGCTTTTGGCCTGATCAGCCTGGCCGCGCTTCTGGTGAATTTCAGCAAGGGGCGAGCGCTCGCGCCGCAACTGCTATTTGCGATTACCCAGCTCGAACAACAAGCGCATCTCGATTCTGGCCAATCCCAGGAGCTGAGTATTCTGCTTGCTCAGGCGGGCCGCGCAAGCGATGCCGAATCGGTCTCTCGCTGGATGCACAGTGATGGCGCTAGCCAAAAAGTGCATTCGAATTCGCTTCCGATCGACCTGACCAAACTCAAGCCCCTGCCCTGGCGCGAAACGATGACCCGGATCGCTCATCAACACCAACTCATCATCGTCATGGAAGCGCATAATGCCCCCGGGCACCGTCAATGGATTGAGCAGCTTTTATCGATCGTTAAAGAAGCGGGATTCGAAGACTACGCGGCGGAAGGACTGGCCGAATCCGGCGTTACTCTGAAGCAACGCGGCTATCCTCTGCCCACCACCGGCTACTACGTGACCGAGCCTCACTTTGCCAACCTCTTGCGCCGAGCCATCGATCTCGATTTTACTCTGCACCGGTATGAATCGAATCAAAGAACCATGGAATTACGCGAGTCTGACCAGGCGGCCAAACTCGCTCAGTTATTCGCCGCCAACCCGAAGCGTAAGCTCCTCGTCCATGCCGGCTATGGGCATCTTTTCAAGACGCACCGGCCGAATGAACTGAAAATGATGGCGGCTCACCTTTGGGAAACGACCGGCATCGAACCTTTTTGCATTTGGCAGATCTTTCATTCGCCTGAAGAAGCCGACGCACACCTCCTGGCCCGCCTATTGAGACCACAGGCCGAGCCGGTCATGCTTGCTCCCGTGCCGGGCGGGCTCAAGGATATTCAGTTTCGTTTTTCACCAGGATCGGTGGATGCCCTCGTTGTCCATCCTCCAAGCACCGGCGGTGCTGGCCAGCGCGTTCATGGCTTCCCTTCCATGCGCAAACGGGTTGCAGGCACGTGGCAGGGCCTGCAATGGCCGGTGTTGATCGGCGCTTACAAGAAAGAGGAACCGGCGAATGCCATCGCGCTTGACCAGGTGATGCTGCGCTTTGGCGAACGAGAATTTGCCCTCTGGGTACCCACCGACGATTATGAGTTGCGCGCATTTGGCATCGCTGGGCCGATGCCTTCGGCCATGGCTGATGGGTTGATTCGACTCGATCTCGAGGCTCAGATTGGGCGGTAAGCCTTACCCCTACGAAGAAATTAGCGGATCAACTTATCCGGGGCAGCCTTTGGGTCGGCGGCCAGCCGTTCGACTTCTTTCCAAAACTCCGCTTCGAGGGATTCCAGTTCCTGACCGTAGATCCGCTTGCATTGCTTGGCAAAGGTCCCGGGACGCACGCTGAAATACAGTTGGACAAACTTTTCGGGACCGTACTGGCGCAAAAGAAACTCAACCAGGGCGCCGCCCACGGCATAGACCGGACCGGCATCATGATCGTACCAGAACGAGTCGGTCAGCTCCGGCAGAAAAAAATCAATCTTTCCAACGCTACGGACCCTCGCGAAAAGGCGGGCCGTGCCTTGCGGATCGGGCACGGTGCCTTGCCTTTGCTCGCGCTCCACCACCTCCCACGAGGGGAGCATTTCCTTTTGAAAATAATTCCGGCTGCGCAATGCCCATGGGGCCAGCTCGAAGCGGTCGAGTGATTGCGCTTCGGCCCAGCCTTCGGAAAGAAGCGTCGGCGGATGGGAATCGCGATCACCTCCTTGATGGATCAGGGCATGGGCCAATTCATGGTAGTCCACCTTACCCACCGGGCTTTCCCCGCTGCCAAGCGCCAGGGCCCCCATCGACAACGACCCCTGTCCCAAAAGCCTGCCGCGCACCCACCAGATCTTGGCCTTGAGAACGACCCCCGTCAGCGCTTCCATGCGCGCAAGATGACGATCCATCTGAAGCGCTTCGGCCTCAGGGTCGCTGATGCCATCGCCATAGAACATGACGAGCCGATCGGTCTCAAGGCGATGGGGATAGAAATATCGCGCCTGTGCTTCCATCAAGCTGGCGCCCATCATCTTCACCATGGTCATAGGCCAGTTGTGAGGTACGTTGCGACGACTCCACTGGCTCTGGCCATACCAGCCCAGTGCTCCCCAAAGAAGTGGACCCATGAGTGCAATGCCAAGCCACAGGGTCGCAACCGATCGCTTCGGCCCGCGCGCCATCCGCCAGCAAGCGCGTAGCGAGACATCGAATGCCGCCAGGAAGGTAAAAAAGAGCAAGATCACGAAGGCCAGCGATGCATGATGCAGCGCGCGGATCTGCCATTCCCCAACGAGTAGGGCCATTGAGAGAAATCCGGCGACGAATGCGACCAGGGCTCGAAGACGAATGGGTCTTAGGAGATCCGCAGGCTTGATAACGCGGCGATCCACAGTGGGTTGCCGGTCGGTCGTTTCCATCGGTTCGCCTTTTCTTCGTCGCGATTAGGTTTGATGAGGATTCGATTTCTTGTCGATGATTTTGGTCCGGAACCGATCTCGTCTCCCGGTGAAATGCAGGACCCCAATGCGCCGATTGGACCATGGGCTTTGGCCTCTCCTTTGATCAGCCCGCCAGGGATCAGGAGTAAAACGAAACAACAGCATGCCCTTCGCGTGCGGCCGCTTGCAGGTATTGAAGGAGGGTGCGGCGATCCTCCTCGATCGCACTGCTTTTCGGGTAGGCCAAGTCCATGGCTTCGATGCGGCGCGCTTCCTGGGCGACTTCTTCGGCGCTTAGGTAGCTCAAATGGGGAAAATCGTCCACCTCTGGCAACGCAGTTGGCGAGCGTGGTTCCGCCAGCGGCGTATCGACCTTGAGCGCTTTCAGACGGCCCTTGCCGGGAATCACCCCCAGCTTGACTCCCAGAAGCTGGCACAGGCACTGGAGGCCATAACCATAGGAACTGGCGGGCCGGGAGAAGTGACCGGCGATGAGATCGGCGACCGCCTGTTCCTCGGACAGTTCGTCCTCGTCGTCCCAGCCGCTAAGTAGCTCCGCTTCACTATTGCAAGAAAGCAGTCCCGCAAAACGGGTGCCCGCCACTGCGCTTTGCAACTGGCGCATGAAAGCCCCCGCCTCCTTCCATGTGCCCGATTTTTGTCCCTTTTCGTGGTACCAATAGAGGTTCGTCCCCGCCCACTTCGGATCGCGCAGATGATCGCGCATCTCTTCGGGCGTCACCGGCTTGCCATTAAACAAGATCTGGCTTTCGCGCGTGACCTTGATGCGTGGCCCCTGAGTGGGATCTTTGGTGGCTGGCCCATGCGCCTGGCAAGCCGCCTGGGCGCGCGAAAGCAGTATAGGGTCGTTGGAACCGATGGCAGCACGCAGCGCGACCAGGTCGATCGCGTAAAGGGAGGTCGAATATCCCATCGGAGGATCCCACCGGCGGAAACGGGAAGCCTTGAAAACAATCCCGAAAGGACTCGGACGCGGATTGCTCTCGGGATTCTATGCCGGCCAAGATGGGGGCCAAGATCGCGGACGATTTCGAAATCTCACCGGCAGTGAACCTGCCAAGCGCGGCTCACGCCAATGCCGTTTGGACAATAGATTTCACGACTTAGCGGCCTGGAGTTGCTTTGGCGGCGCCGAGAGTTTGCCGATAGAACTGGCCAATGTCGGCTTTCAATTGCCGGCGGGCGCCGGGGCTTTCGTACATCATATGGCCGCCATCGTAGCACCTCACCATGATGTTGCGCCCAAGGTCTGCGGGCATCCTTGCCGCCGTTTGCGTTATCCCCGCGCAACTGTTGAGCGAATCGTACAGGCCCGCCGCGACGAAAACCTTGAGGTCGCGCTGACTTTCCAGCGAGCGGCGCAGCCAGGGCTGGGGTCCTCCTGGGGGCGAGTCCGTGTCGGTGGGCGCCACCCTGGCTTGCGCCACCCCCTGGTTGTAATCCCAGCGTTCTCCCGCCGAGCGCACCTTGCCCGCGGTGGTGGGACTGTACCCCTCTTCGATACCCGTGTAGGCCAGATCGGTTGGGAATTGCAAGGTTCCACGCAGGTATTTATTGACCAGTGTTTTATAAGCACCGTCTTGATCGGCTTCCCTGATGTCTCTGCTGTCTTTGGCAAAGGTCTTGCGCGTATCGAAGCGCGCGAGCACTTGTTTTCTTTCGCGTAACAGTTGTTCGGCAAATTGCTGCCTGCCGACCACGAGCGTTTTGGGATCGATGTAGGAAGACGGCAATCCGGTGAAGCGCGCCAAATTCTCTTGAAGGCTCTGCCGGTCCGCTTCGGTCAGTTCGTCCAATTTGGATAGCGCCGGCGCGTATTCGCTGAGCGCCCAGGCCTCTGATTTCTTCAAGGTGCTGGCCAGATCGCCTTGCAAATCGGGCGGCAGCTTTCGGTGGTAGAACGCGGCCGCGGTACGCGTTGGCACAAAAAGGGCAGTGCGCATTTCATCGGATAAGACCTTGCCGACCGGAAGGCCTCCGGAAATGAAAATGACGCCCGCCACCTTTTGCGAGCGTTTGATGAGTAGTTCCGCCACGCCCGCGGCACGCCAGACGCCATAGCTTTCGCCGCCAACGAATAACGGCGCACTCCAGGCATCAAAACGCGTCAGATACACACGCACAAACTCGGCCACGGAAGCGATGTCGCCAAGCGTGTTGTAGAACTCCTGCGCAAACTCCGGTTTGGCGGGCCTACTGAAGCCGGTGCCGATCGGATCGACAAAGACCAGGTCGGTCTGATCGAGCCAGGTTTCCTGATTGTCAACGCAGGTGAGGATGACACGGCTCGACTCGCCCTGCGGCGTCCATTTTTCTTCCAGCGGAATACGCTTGGGCCCGAAGCCAGAAAGGTGTACGAGCGCCGAGTTGGAGCCAGGCCCGCCGTTCCAGAGGAAAGTGAGCGGCCGAACGGGTTCGCCTGGCAAGCGGTCGGCAAGGTAGGCAACAAAGAACATGTAACCGTGCGCTTCGCCCGCCTGGTTGTCGCGAATGGGGAGGCGGCCGGCCCTTGCCGTGTACTTGATCGCTTTGGCACCGATCTTGATCTCGTGGCGCGTCTCGCTGACCGGCTCGACCTGTCCGGGCGCGGCAAAGTTCACGGCACTTTCCTGAGCATGGGTGCGCTCCCCTGGCCACCAGGCAAATGAGAGGAGCAACAGTAGAGAGCAAAAGAAAAACCTGGGCATCTGCAAGACTCGCTTCAAATTCCAACCTCGCACGATTGCTTGAGGGAATGCCGCTGGCGATCCCGTCCCTTTCAAGGAACGGGACAAGGGCCAAAACTTCCATGAAACGCTCACCGGGGAAAGCAAGAGGCGAATCATCAGATGCGGCATCCAAATATCCCAAATTTCTCAAATGTCAAAGAATCTCAAATAAAACACCCATGAGTTTATTTTTCCGCAATGGCATGATGAATGAATTTCGCGACATCGCGTTTCAACTCCTGCTGGGCATTGAGATCGGTGTAAATGGCATGCCCTCCTTGATAACTGTGGGCAAAGATGCGGTTATTGAATTCGGTATTGAGTTTGGAAGCCAGATAAGCATTGGCGGCATAACTGCAAATCAGATCGTGAATGCCGCTGGCCATCAGGACTTGCAATTTGGGATTGGCGATCATCGCTTGCCTGAGCGGTTGGTTCGGCTTTTTTACGGGAGTCGGCGTACTTCCCCGTGTCGCGAACATCGCCTTGTCGTCAGCCGTCCAGGCCCAACGCACCGACATCCAGTCGCCGCGAGGGGCAACGGGCGGCGGATAACCTCCTCCAAATGGCCCCTGATAAAGCAAATCGCATTGAAATTTGAGTTCATTTCGAAAATAGCGCAGGACGCCAATGTCGTTGATGATCCCCTTCAGGCTGGGGTCTTGCGTCGGGTCGTATTGTTTGTCGCTCGCAACTTTGGTTCCGACAAGACGGGTGTCGTAATGCCCTACCACCTGGTTGCGATCGGCGAGGAGGAGAACCGAAAACTGTTCCATGCCGACGTGCAGCGCCTTGGGATCAAGCTGGCGATAGTTCAGTCCCGTGAACTTCGCCAACTGATTCATGATTCGTTGTCGCTGCGCTTCGCTGAGTTTGTCGCGCTCGGCCAGTGCCGGTGCATACTCCGATTCGGCAAAGGCCTCGGCAAGCTGCAGCGCTTTTGGCAGATCTCCTTGCAGATCGGAGCCGAGCTTCTTGTTCGCAAATGCCGCCGCGGTGTAGGTGGGGAGCATCAGCGCGGCCCGCTGGGCAAGGCTCAAGTCACCCAAGGGCAAATCCAAGCTGATGAGGATGACCCCTTCCAAGGGAATGCGCTTGCGATCGAGGATTTCGGCAACCCCGGCGGCTCGGGTGACGCCAAAGCTCTCTCCCCCGATGAAGAGCGGCGCGTCCCAGGCCTGGAAGCGATTGCGAAATAGACGGATGAATTCAGCCACCGATTCGGCATCGCCGCGGGTTTGAAAAAACTCAGGCCCATGCTCCACCTTGGTGGGACGGCTGTAGCCGGTACCCACCGGATCGACGAAGACGAGATCGGTCTGATCGAGCCAGGTGCCCTGGTTATCCACAAGCGTGCCATCAGCCGCGACGCGGCGAGGACCAAATCCGAGCAAGTGGACGAGCGACGAACTGGCTCCCGGGCCGCCGTTCCACAAGAAGGTCAAGGGCCGAGGCGGTTTTCCTTCGCCGGGATCGACGGTGTAGGCCGTGAAAAAAATATGGGCGTGGACGGCCCCCGATTCGTGGTCGATGATCGGCAAGTGCCCCGCATGCGCGCGATATTTTAGTACTTGACCATTGATGGTGGCCTGCTGCCTGGTGGTGACGATTCCCGCAACATTGGCCGGAAACGCCTTTTCCGCCTGGGAGGGCGCCGCGGCGTCCGAAGGTATCAGCGTTCGAACTTCAGGTTCCTGGGAGGCAAGGCGCGACTGAACCGGGACCGCCCCAAGGAAGAGCAACGAGCCGGTGACAATTCGGGCGAATGCGCTGCTCACAGGAAAGTCCTTTGGACCTGCGGGATCGGCCTCAAGCAAGTGGAATCTAGGAAGCTTTTTTTAGCGTCCATTAGAAGGAAAACCGGCTGCGGAAAGCGAGGGGCCCAACCGGTTGGATACACCCACCGCCTGGTCTTCATAAGAGCAACCCCGAAAGGTATTTGCAACCGGATACCGCGTTCACTCACTATTTACGGTCGCCGGCCCACCGACCGTCAAGCCCACTTTGACGGGCTCTCCCTAAAGCCATACCTTGGCTAGTCTTTGGCACCTCGTGGCCAGAGTAAAGTCACCGGACGGGAGAGCCAAGGTTTCTAGCGGCTCTGTTCCCGGCGAAACACTTGCTCATCCAAGGTGCACCGCTCTAAGATAGGGGCACGTCTGTTGGGTAGTCGATCCCCACCCCATTACAATCGAGAATGAAACCGGATGCCGCGGCTTGCGTGGATGCTGTTGTTGATACTCGCGCTAGCGGCAAAGCCCACGCCTTGTGCCGGCAGTGCCGAGCCATGCACCTCATTCTGCTCGGTCGCCACTTTGGCAAATGGGTCGGAAGGTAAAGAACCTGGCCGGTTCCGCGAATCTGTTCTCCCGCGACAGTCCAAAGTCAAAGCCCGTGCCGGTCATAGCCCATTGGGCTCGGACTGCCCGCATCATTCTCCAGATGACTCTCTGACCCTGCCTTCCGTGCCCACCCAGCAAGTTCGGGGCAAGATCTGCGGCGGATTTCTCGCCAGCCTGCCCCGAATGGGTTATAAGACGACTTCGATCGAAATCGGCACTCCGTTAAAATCTCATCTTGCCGGCCAAATTGTATCCCCCCGGGACCGTTTGCACCTCATTTGCTTGCTGCGCTGTTAGAACCGCTCCCTCAATCGATCACTGCAGACCGCCGTTCTCACTGCAGAATACGTCGGGTTTCGTCAGTCTTTTCACACTTTTGCGACCAATTCCTCGGACGGACGAGAACGGCCCGGGCGATTTCGAACAACCAATTCAAGCACGCGCACCGGTGCTTGATTGTCATCTCTTGATCGGCATCGGGCCACGCTTGCCGTTTTGCCGCCGATCTGACCACGGGCCTTGATGCTTACCGCAACCGGCCTTCACGGCGCTTGGCAATATTTCGATTATTGAGATCCCATAAATCATTCATGATTTCATCCGGAGAGGGGCAAATGGACCATAACGCGGGCGTTAAGAGAGAAGCAAATGGCACACCGATGATCGCCGGTGCCAAGGGGGACCTGCTCGACTTTGCATCGGGTACAAACGGTCCCGCCAATGACCGGGCACCGGGCGCCCTGCTGATCGAGGACGATCCGATCATGCTCAAGGCGATGGAGCATGGGTTGCGCAAACGAGGGTTCACGGTATGGACCGCGCTTGAAGGAAAGGAAGCGGTTGACCTTTACCGGCGATTCGAAGGGCAGATCGACATCGTCCTCTCGGATGTGCAAATGCCTGGCATGAACGGTCCCGAGACGCTTACCGCCCTGCGCCAATGGAACCCTTTTATTTGTTTTTGTTTCATGACTGGGGATATCCGCAGATCCACGAGCCAGCGTCTGCTCGATTCGGGAGCAGTGCGGGTCTTTACCAAACCCTTCCCCTCCGTGGCGGGCGTGGCCGAAGAACTCTGGATGATCGCGACGAATCCTCAGGATTTCTCGTCGATTGGCTTGGAACCGATTGGCGACGACGGCGGCACTTTGGAAGAGCAGGAACCAATGACACGAAGTACGCCTCAACCGCGAAAACCGAGCGGTTTCTTGGATTGGATTTTGAAGCCCCTGTTTTGGCCGGCTGGCGACTCCCAAAAAGAAGGCGGTCAGAACCAGGTGATCAAGGCGAGGTGAGTCGACGATCTCGTTAAAATCGCCCTGGTCATTGGCCGAGGCGATTTTAAGGAGCAGATTCAGTGACCGGTGGCCCGATGGTACGGGTGGACCGGGTCAATGTTGCCCTCGATCAGGCCAAAGTAAGGATCGTCCAGTTCGATCAATTGGCCATTCATGATTCGATGCACTCGGAACTTGTTGTTGAAATCCATGGGAAGGTTGCGACCATC
Organism: Gemmataceae bacterium; assembly: GCA_965226945.1. Classification (GTDB taxonomy): domain Bacteria; phylum Planctomycetota; class Planctomycetia; order Gemmatales; family Gemmataceae; genus SYLG01. Next base: position 8,602,567 of record OZ245717.1, read on the forward strand.
CGCACGCGAGCTCATCGTGTCTTCGTCGTCATGGCAATAAAACAGCCCGTAGCTTCCTGGGCCGTTTTTGGCGATCCATTCCAGCATTGCCCAAACACCGGATCCTCGATGATTACTCGAGACGCAGTATGGAATGCTCGATCCACTGCGCCATGGTTCACCGGCGGGTTCTTTTTTCGACCTCTTAAGGTCAAAGGGACGTTTCCATCTGCAATCGCTTAGCCAGGTCCGCGCTGACCGGATAGATTTTTTCCAGTGGCAGCAGCCGCTTCGCCTTATCCGCCTCGCCCGATTGGAGCAGGCCATAAATCTTGCGCACTCGCGGGGTGAAGTCCTCGATTGATGTCACCCATTCGTCCACAAATTCATGAATGATATGTCGGCTCAAGCCCACCTGAATGCTGTAATACGGCAGGCTTGCTCCTCGTAGCGTTCGCTCCGGATCCCATTGCAGGTGCACCTTAGCGGTCGCGAACTGCCTGCACCAGTCGTCAGGCGATGCGAACAACCCGGGGAAAAACGATGTCGAGCAAGCCAGCGACAACGCCTTCTCCCATCCAATGCGCGACAGGCGCACACAAAGAATGCGTTCCTGCGCGCTCTTTTGCCCCCAGTGACTTCGGTGCATGAGCCAGAGAAACGATGGCTTGATCCAGGTCATGCGCGTCGACGAAAACGGCGGCACAAACCGCCCGGCCTTCAAGGCGGCGTCGGCAATGGCAGGAGAGTAAGCCTGGTAGATGGCGATGGTTTCCCTGTCAAAGTCGGCTCGTATCTCGCGTAGCGCTGTCACCGCTCACCTTGCCAACAGGTCCAACGGGAACTCGGCCCTCTGCCGTGGCGCCAAGCATTCCGGTAAAACTCTCCTGGAGTTTGCCCCGATGCTCATTCCCTCATGACGACGATTGGCTTCACGCGGCGAACCAGTTCAGTACGCGCAGGGCGCGCAGTGTATTCCAACGGCTGGCAACACCATCCGGCTCGCCCAGATCGAAATGGATGGGACGGCCCCACCAATGAGGCGCAACAGGGCGGGGATCGGCTTGCAGCCAGCGGCCGTCCGGCTGACAACTCCGTGCGACCAATTCGACAGCTTGGGCGACACGTTCATCGGCCTTCACACCGGCCAAACGCAAATAATCGAGGCCGCGAAGGATGTCGTAATGCCAGGTGGCCGGGAAGGAGAATTGAAGCCAGATTGGGTTGACCACTTCCCCAGTCGAACGCCTTTGGAACAGTTGACGCTCAAGGAGATATTCCTGTCCACGAATTCTCGCTTCGCTCACCCGTGATACCGCCCCTCTGGTCTTTTCGTAGGCCAACAGACCTTCGAGCACGCAGATCGTCGTATGAAACGACGACCGTCTACTTTTCGGAGCATCACAGTTCCAGCCGCCGTCGGCAAGCTGCTCACCAAGCAAGCGATCAACCAGCCGATCGCTGGGCTTTCCAAAATAACCACCCAAAGCGAGAACGCCGCCATTGATGCAAGGTTCCGTCTCGCCATCGAAGAAGGATGCGTTGTCGAATTCCATTCCCCAGGTGAACTTTTCACAAAGCAGTTCCACCGCCCTGCGGGCAGGCTCGCTCACAGGATCCAGACCGAAATGCGAAAGCAACAGCAGGGTATAGAGTGTTGAATGCCAGGGCGGATGGTCAAGCGCGTCGCTCCAAGCGCCATCCGACCCTTGAAGCGAAAGCAGCGCCGCACCCCAACCCTGCAATGGCACGCGTGACCTTTCGGCCTCGACTGCCGCTTCGGGCTCGCCGATTAAATCGCGTAGGACTTGCCAGCGGATGGCGGGATCGGAATTCAGGAGCCAGGCGATGACCTCGTCCTGACCTTTGGCTCCTTTGCTTGCAACCGATTCGACAGTCATTTTCCCTGGTCTCGTCGGTATCTCCGCCTTATGCGAAGCAAGTCAAACTTACACTGGCTCCGCATACTGGTCCACCTCGTCACGAAATTACAGCGTTACGGCTCCAGGCGGATGACTTTGCCTGGATGCCCAAACTTGGAGGGAAGATGTCGGATTTTGACTTGATGGTCGGCGGACATGCCGATCGTCTGGCCATCCAGGAGTATCGGACCTTTTTCCAGAAGGTAGTAGATGATGCTAATAAGCCATTCCCGCACTTCCCCGACCTCCATATCGATGCGAGGAATTTCGATTTCCTTGTGACCCAGAGGGGTCAAACCGGTGGTGAACAGCGCCGTGGTGCCATCTTCATTGAGCCCGGCCCGCAAATCGATCCAGAGATACAGCGGCGGCAATTCGGGCGATTGCATTTCCTTGGACATCTCCACGAAAAGCGGTGGATAGTGGATAAGAGTTCCCTCCGGCCAGTAGACGGCCACCACTCCCGGTTGCTCGGCGGCAAGTGCAGTGACGGCGGTCGCCACCAACCGGCGTTCGACCGGGTTTCCCATGCCAAGTGTCATGGTAATGAGCAAAAAGGAACGATGCCTTTTCACGATCTGGATGGGAGAGTTTTTCGGCCACATCCATGTTGTGGAGATGGGACCATCCAGATCGGCTTCGGGATAAGGCGCCGGCATCAACGCAAGGGCAATAATCGCACCTTCCAGGTTGAAACTAAGAATCCCTTTGTCGCCAAGTTCCATTTCCGTGGGGAGTTTTCCCGCGATCTGTTTTTTGGCGAGTTCCCTTTGCAGGGCTTCGAGGGGGTAAGTATCGCCCTCCAACAACAGCACGGAAAGCACCGGGCCCCCCGACTCGGTCTTCGCCCGAGTTGGTGCTGCCGGCTTTTTCTTGAAAAATCCGAACATCTGACGATTCCTGTAGCGCTGTGCGAGAGTGTTTACCACCGAGTGGGAGAATCCTCCTGGGGTTTCCTAGGGTTGCAGCATCTTCTGGAAATCGCAATCCATCGGAAACTTTTGACAACCTCTGGCGCAGGCGCCTTATAGCGGCATGATTCCTGCCATTTTTAATTTTCCGTTCAGCCAGCTTTCATACCACTCCAAAAACGAATAATCGCGCGGATGGTCGCTGGGGTTCCAGCTAATCGTCACCGATTCGTCGTGCAGCGGTTCCGACCCGCCAAAGGGGCCGTAATAGCCCGTGTCGGCTTGCAGCATCCAAACCCGGCCGCGATAAGGACCATTGAGTACGAGAACACCATAGATGCCCCCACCATAGTCGCAAAGTCTTGCGACCCCATCCTCCTTAGGAATCGCATCCCAGGCGCGGAACAGGGCTTCGAGTTCTCCCTGTTGCTGTTCACTTGAAAGTTCCTGATAGGAGAAAGCGCCGGAGCCAAGGACAGGGCTGCTTAACGGAAAAGTCCGCTTCGAGGCGCAGCTCAGTCCTTCGCGCACCGTTCGCATCGTCCCGGGCCCAACACGGCCGTCTCCAAATTTCAAAATAAAGGAGCGGTATTCTTCGGGTAGCGAGACCTCGAATTCCTGCTCGATCCCTTGGAGAATCGTTTCCTCCATCGGTTCGGCTGCCGCCATGCCTGGCTGAACGCCTGACAAACCTCCGGGCGAGCCGCTACGAGGGAGGCTTCGAAGCTGTTTCCAATTCTCGGCGATGCGATCAAGCGCAGTCATCCATCAACCTCCACCGCAAGCTGCTTGCGCTCCATGGCTGCAAGACACCGCAGGACCTGAATGTTTCATGGCGGACACGACTCAGCGCCCGGCTCGGGAATCCGGTGCGCGCCGACCGGGGGCTCCACGGAATTCGTCGCCATAACAAAACTCGTTCACAATCACACGCCCAAGAATGATTCGCCCGTCAGGCAAACGCTTTGATGCAACGATTTTGCTTGAGGTCAACCTACTGCGAAGACCGCTGGTGCTCAACCATCTCGTTTGCCGGTAGACTGAAGATTGCAAAGCTTCGATCCACCGACTTCATCGTTTTTGACCTCTTGTCATGGGACCGCCTCAGTGAACACCTTGCCCAAATTGACCGATGTCCAACGATTGCCGAAATCGGGTGGAAAACCGCGGCAGCTCATCGTCCTGGTCCATGGCTATGGAGCGGACGGCGCCGATCTGATTGGCCTGGCCGATGTTTTCGCGGACTTCTTGCCCGAAGCGCAATTTGCCGCACCCAATGGCCCTGAGCCTTGCGTTCAAAACCCATCAGGGCGCCAATGGTTCCCGCTGATCGACCGCACCTCCTCGGTCATGCTTGCCGGCGCCCGCCGCGCGGCGGCGGTTTTGAACGGTTATCTGGAGGAAACGCTCAAAGACCTGGACTTCGACAGCACCCGCCTCGCTTTGGTCGGCTTTTCGCAAGGGACGATGACATCCCTGCACCTGACTCTGAGACGCCAACCGGCCATCGCCGCACTGGTTGGATTTTCCGGAGCAATGGTGGGGCCGGAATTACTCGAAAAGGAAATCGTCGTGCGACCGCCGGTTTGCCTGATTCATGGCCAAGCCGATCCAGTCGTTTCACACGATTCGCTCCAGATTGCGGCCAATTCTCTGACCACCCAGCACGTTCCCACGGAAACGCACTCGCTCCCCGGTCTTGGTCATGGCATCGACCACAGAGGAATCGACCGAGCCGGGGCCTTTTTACGAAAGCACTTGGTTCACTAGCTCCCGTTCTACGCAGAGGAAGACGAGGAACATCCGGTCGCTCGTTCCGATCGCCCTCGCGACTTCCCTTCCGTAGAGGAAACGCGATTCGCTTACTCTTCTTGCAGGCCCGTTTTGGAGGGCTGACCAGCCGCGACAGCGGGCGTCGCGGCCGCGACGGGAGCGGGCTCTGGCAATAAGCACGGATTGGACGCAGGATCTCCTTCATCGCCTTGCCCGAATCCCAGCCCGCGAATGACGAGAGGCAAGGTCAAGCCCTGGCCCACAAGCGTGACAAGGATCACTCCGAAAGTCAAAAAAACGATCCGGTCATGGTCGGGACACGGAGGAAGAGCCAGGGCAGCCGCAAGCGAGACCACGCCGCGCATTCCCGCCCACGCGATGATGACCATCGCTCGCCATGATGGATGCGGAATCTTGCGTCTGAAAATGTACCGTTCCGCCCACGATGGCAGATAAACCCTTGGAAAAATCCAGAGGAAGCGGGCACTGATGACGACAATCGAAACAATGAGGGCGTCGCGGCAAAGTTCGGCGAGCGTATGGTGCTCATCCATCGCCGTTAAGACCAGGGGGAGCTGAAAGCCAATCAAGACAAAGATGAGCCCGTTGAGGAGAAACTCGACCATGTCCCAGACCGCCTTGGCGTCGGAGTACCACTGCTGCCTCACCGTCCGTACACCGTAGTGACTTAGATAAAGTCCGGTGGTGACCGCCGCCAAAACCCCGCTGACATGAGCCCGCTCGGCGCTCAAAAACACCAGGTAAGGGGTGAGCAGGCTCAAAGCGATGTGAAGCTTCGGTTCGCCCAGGTGCGTCCACATCAGCCATCTGTGGATCCGAACCATGATCCACCCGCCGATCAGCCCAATTCCCACACCACCGGCGCTTGCGGTCAGGAACTCGATCCCCGCACTGTCGGAGCGAAAGGCCTGTCCGGCCGCGGCGGCCAAAGCAATGCGCAGGGTGACCAGGGCCGAAGCATCGTTGACCAGGCTTTCCCCTTCAAGCAGCGTCGTGATCGATCGAGGCAGGCGGACGCGCTTGGTGATGGCGACGGCCGAAACGACATCCGGCGGGGAGACGATGGCGCCAAGCACAAACCCCGCCGGCCAGGACATACCGAGGATGTCATGTGCCGCCCAGGCGACCAGGGTCGCGGTAAACAAAACCAACCCAATCGCAAGCGATAGGATCGGTATGATGTTGGCTCGAAACGCCCGCCAGTTGGTCTGAAAAGAGGCCGCATACAAAAGTGGCGGCAAGAAACCGAAAAGCACCAGCTCGGAATTCAATCGATATTCATCCGCCCCATCCAGCACGCTGAGCACAAGTCCGCCGAGCACAAACAAAATCGGGTAGGCGATACTCAAATAGCGCGCCAGAACTCCAAGCGCGATGATGCAGGCAACAAGCCCAACGCCGAGTTCGATCTGATGATGCATGAAGCCTCGTCTTTAGAGGAACGGCCGAGCGCGATCAAGAAGGTCCCGCTTGCCATCCAACCCACTTCCCGCGACCCTAAGGGCTCGTGACGGAAACGATCGGCCGGCTGCGGTTACGAGAGGCTCCTTCCGTCCGCCTTTATACCCGTTTTCGATAACCTGAGTGAACCCCCAAAACTTGTAGGGGTCCCACCCGATCTTGTCCATCGAGCCGATTCTCAACAGATCAGGCCCATCAAACTTGGAGAAGAAAATTCCTTTTTCCCGGGCCGTGACATTGCGGCTTCGAAGATTCCGTTAAGACCCGGATCCATGTACCTTTAGATCAAACACTCACTGCGGAACTTTGGAACGAACAGGGCTGGGAATCGCCGATGAAAAGGAAACGACCTGGTCAACCAGGAAAATCTGGCAAGCCAGGCAATCGAGCAGCCTCAAGAAAATGATAACGCGCGAGTGGTATGATCCTCTCCTTGTTAGATCAGGCCGCCGTTTGCGCGGATGTTCTGTCCGGTCACCCAACCTGAGGCATTGCTGACTAGAAAGGTGACGACCTCCGCGATGTCTTGCGGGGTGCCCAGACGATTGAATGCCGCCATGCTCGCCATCCGCGCGCGATCGGCCTCAGACTTGCCCTCATTAAATAAGTCGGTGTCGGTTGGCCCCGGCGAGACGGCATTCACGCGAATCTTGCGAGGGCCCAGTTCCTTGGCTAGCACATGAGTCAACTGCTCCACGGCGCCCTTGGTGGCGACATAAGCCCCATAGGTCGGCAACATCAGAGCCGTGGTCGATGAGGAGAAGTTAACGATCGCGCCGCCATCACGCAAACGCTTTGCTGCCTGCTGGCACGCGAAAAAGGTTCCCTTCACATTGATGGCCATCAGCTTGTCGAATTCGGCTTCCGTCACTTCCACAACCGGCTTGTAAAGAATCGCGCCGGCGTTGTTGACCAGAATATCCACCGCGCCGAACTGCTTTTCCGCCTCATCAAACAGATTTACGACTCCGGACACCGTCGACACATCCGCATGAATGGCAATCGCTACGCCGCCGGCCTGTTCGATCGATTTCACCACTTCCGCGGCAGCCTTGGCGCTGGCGCTGTAGTTGACCACAACCCGAGCCCCTTCCGCGGCCAGTTTCCGAGCGATGGCGGCGCCGATCCCCCGGCTGGAGCCAGTAACGATGGCCGTTTTTTGAGTCAGCGTTGGCATGGTGGCAATTCCTTTGTGAAACCCGGCGGGCCTGTTCGAAGTTATCTTTAGCGGCCCTCGGCACAAGGCGCTAATCGCGCTGCACTCGTGGGATCGATGTCACTGGACTTTGCGGCGCTTAAACGACCCCGGAAAGCGCGGCGCCTAGCCGATCTCCCGACGGCGAAGGGGCAAAGGCGCTGACATGCTGGCGCACAAACTCTTGGACCATCGTGGCCGGCTTGCCCGTGATGCGCTCAACATCATCGGTCCGCCGATCGTAACGATTGGCCTCATGGAGTTTCGCCAGGGTAGCCAGGTGCTGCAGCACATACTCGGGCAAATCGCGGCGCTCGAATGCTTGCTGATCAAGCAATTTCCGGGATGCCCGGATGCTCCGCGGGCCGAGGACCGGAAATCGGCCAACGAAATTTCCGGTCGGTTTCGGCGATGCCCACATCGTTGATGCTCGCCTCGCGCCGGCGCATCAGACCCTGCTCATCGAATTCCCAAAGTTCGTTGCCGTAGCTACGAAACCAGTTTCCTCGCTCATCGTGCCACTCGTATTGAAAGCGCACGGCGATATGGTCGTCCGTGAATGCCCACAGCGACTTGATCAGGCGGTAATCGAGTTCACGATTCCACTTGCCGGTGAGAAATTCGCGAATCTGCTCCCTGCCCGTGATGAACTGATCGCGATTTCGCCACTGCGAATCTTCGGTATACGCCATCGACACGCGCTTCGGATCGCGCGAGTTCCAGGCATCTTCCGCAAAGCGCACCTTCTTGGTCGCTGTCTCCCGCGTGAAAGGGGGCACAAGCACCGGCGGAACGCCGGGTGAGTTTTGCGATGGGTTCATTTTTGATTCTCCTCTAGCGGTAGGGGCTTTTATCAGGTCCATCGATGCGATCGTCCCATTCTGACGGTCGCTTAGCGTTTCGCGACATTCCTGGTTTTTGAGGCGATCGTCCTTGATGCGGGTCCCTTTCCAAGGGTGTAGGAGGTCGCGCCGACGCCGGCCAACTTACCGCCATCGACCACCAGGTATTCCTCGCGAATGGGCCGGCTCTCAAACCAGCATTCCAGGATTTCCCGGGTGCCGGCCGCATAGCGCGTTTGCGCCGACAGCGTCGATCCCGACACATGGGGAGTCATGGCTTGATGAGGCATCGTGCGCCAGGGATGGTCGCCGGCCGGCGGTTGAGGAAACCACACATCGCCCGCGTAACCGGCCAGTTGACCGCTCTTTAGCGCGCGGACAATCGCGTCACGATCGCAGCGGCAACGATCAGGTCGATCGTCGCCCCGGCTTGGGCGATTAACGCGTGGCGGAAGCCTGGAAAAGAAACCAGGTGCGCCGTTCGGTCTGGTCGATCCAGTTTTCAATCAGGCTGGCGGTGGCCACATCGTTGTGTTCATCGCACACGGCATGAGCGCTACGGAAGTAGGTGGTCAATTTCTGGTTATCGGAAGCGAGTTCGGCGAGCATTTTTTGCGCGCTGACAAACTCTTCGTTGTTGTCTTGAATGCGCTGGTGGCGGGCGACTCCGCCAATGGAGCGCAGGGTCGTACCCCCGATCTTGCGGGCTCGTTCGGCCAGATCGTCGGTCATCGCGAACACTTGATCGGACTGTTCGTCGAGCATCAGGTGGTAATCGCGAAAATGCGGACCGCTCATGTGCCAGTGGAAATTTTTGGTTTTGAGGTAAAGAGCAAAGACATCGGCCAGGAGCGTGCGCAATTCGGCCGAGATCGCGGCAACGCCTTCAGGCGTCAGATCGGTGGGGCTCGCCAGCGCCGGGTCAACCGAAAACCGGCGTGGGATCGCTTGTGTCGTAGCCATGATCATTTTCCTTTCAAAAGAGAAGAACCAGAAGCAAAAGAGAAAACAGAGAAGACAGAGTCTATGCAGTTACCCGAAAGCAAATGTCGAGTTTTTATTGGCGGCGACGGAGGAATCGTTCGCAATCCACCGCGGCAGGCCTTTGCCTGCGTGTGATCACGTGAGGCGGCGCTTGAGCTCTGTGGCGACCTGGATGAGCGAAGCGCGCGTCGCCGGAACCTGACTGATCGGATTGAGCAGGCCCCAGTCGTGAATCAAACCGCTATAACGCACGGCGATGACATCGACACCCGCCTCGTCAAGCTTGCGGGCATATTCTTCGCCTTCGTCGCGCAGCACATCGTTGCCGGCGGTTTGCACGAGAGCCGGCGGCAAACCGCGCAGCTCTTCGGTCGTGGCGCGCAGTGGGGAAGCGTAAATTTCCGTTCGGTCGTTCGCATCCGGAAGATAGTTGTCCCACATCCACTTCATCATGTTGCGCGTCAGGAAGCGGCCTTCGGCAAACTCGTGATACGAGGGCGTGTCGAAGTTGGCGTCGGTCACGGGCCAAAGCAGCGCCTGGAAACGGATGGCCGGACCACCCTGCTCCTTGGCCATGAGCGCGACCACCGCGGCCATGTTGCCGCCGACGCTGTTGCCAACCACCGCCAGCCGGCTTCCATCGACCTGAATTTCCTCGCCATGCTCGGCAACCCACTGGGTTGCCGCATAGGCTTGATGGATCGCCACCGGGTATCGAGCTTCAGGCGAGGGCGTGTAGTTGACGAACACGGCGACCAGCCCCGATTCGGCGACGAGGTCACGCACGAACCGTTCATGGGTGGGGAAATCGCCCAGGATCCAGCCGCCACCATGAAAGAACATAAATACGGGAGTGATCTTGTCGACATCCACCGGCCGGATAATTACCAAGTCAATTTTTTGTCCTTCTTGAACGATCGTGCGGTTTGAGATCTTTGCCGGCGGCAATTCCACTGGAACCGATTTTTGTACAGCGGCAAGGACCTGGCGAGCTTCGACCGCAGCAAGCTCTTCCATCGGCTTACCGTCCGCGGCATTTAGCCTCTGCAAAAACGCGCGAACGCGATGGTCGATCGCTTCATCGACGGCGGGATCCACAGCTTGCATGGAACGATCTCCTTGGTGTGATTGGCCTTGAGGAATCTCAAACTCGTCTTTGACTCCTGCCCAACTGAGCGAGGGCGGTGGACAGCTTTTGCGTTTTTTTGTGCGCACGGCCCTTTACGAAGCGGCATTTCTGAACGAAGATCAACCGGGATAGAGGTTTAGGAATTTCCGAGATGGCAGAAGGCCACACCACCATCGCCGTTCAGAACTACTTGGGCGAACTGGCGGGAATTGAAGGAAGCGCCCCCGCGGCCCCGATCATTCGAGCCTTGATCGACAGTTCCGTCACGCGCTTGCACCTTTTGTGCAAAACCCTTTTGGTTCGCAGTTATCCGCGGCTGACTCGCCCTCCTTTCAATTTGCAATCGGAAGAAATGCTCAGCTCGGTCGTTGATCGCCTGCTGCGAGCCATGGAGAAAGTTCGCCCCGCGACGGTGCGGCAGTTCTTTGCCCTGGCCAATCAGCACATGCGCTGGGAGCTGAACGACCTGGCCCGCCGCCTTGATGGCCAACCCTCCGCGATGGAGTTTCAAGAGGCTTTCATGCCCGCGGCCGACACAAGCGCCTCTCAATTAACGCCCAACGCCCTTAGAATGCTCAAAGCGATCGAGTCGCTGCCTGAAGAAGAAGGGGAGGTATTCAGCCTCGTGCGCATCCAGGGGATGGCGCAGACCGAGGTCGCCGACTTACTTGGAACTTCCACGAAAACGATTCAGCGTCGCTTAAACCGCGCCTTGATGATCCTGGCCAGAAACTTAAGCGACTTGAATCCGCCTTCGCCTTCCTCTCCGCAGCCGGCCGAAGATGCCTGACGATACGGCGGACCAAGAAAAAAGCACGGAGCCGCAAAGGAGTACCGGGCCCAGTCAGGAGCGCTCGCTCCAGGCTCGCATCGACGAGCTTGTCGAAGAGATTCTCGAGACCGATCGCACTCCTGAAGAAGTCTGCGCCCAATGCCCGGATTTGCTCGCCCTGGTGCGCGAGGAGCTGCGCAAGCTCAGCGATGTCGAGGGGCAGCTCAACTCCCTTTTCCCGAATTCGCTTGAGCGGGTCAAAAGCCGGGTGCGATCCTCGGCCATGCTGGAAGGCGTGTTTCCCTCGATCCCCGAGTATGTGGTCCAAAAGGTTCTCGGCCGCGGCGGGATGGGGATCGTTTACCACGCGCGGCATCTGCAGCTCAAACGCGATGTCGCGCTCAAAATGCTCTTGAGCGGCTCCTATGCCAGCCGGCGAGATCACCTGCGCTTTCTGCGCGAGGCCGAATCTTCCGCGGCGCTTCGCCACCCCCATATCATTCAGGTCTACGACATTGGCGAAGTCGATGGACACCCTTATTACACGATGGAGTACATCAGCGGCGGCACGCTGGCCGAACAGATTGCCGGCGCGACGCAGCCGGCGCGCGACTCGGCGAAATTGGTGGCCGCGCTGGCCCGCGCCGTTCAGGCGGCCCACGAAAGCAGCATCGTTCACCGCGACCTGAAACCGGCCAACATTCTGATGACAACCGAGGGATTGCCCAAAATCTCGGATTTCGGGCTGGCTCGTTGGCTCGATCGCGAAAGCAGCCTGACCCACACCGGCGCTCGCATCGGCACGCCCAGCTACATGGCTCCCGAACAGTTGCGAGGCGGTTCGGCGGCGGCCGGACCAGCCGTCGATCTATTTGCGCTTGGCGCCATTCTCTACGAGATGCTCACCGGCCACCCTCCCTTTCGCGGAGAAACGGTCTCGGACACCGAACGCAAACTGGCCACGGAAGAAGCCGAACCTCCGTCCCGCTTCAACTCCAAGGTTCCTCACGATCTCGAAGTGATTTGCCTGAAATGCCTGGAGAAGGCTCCTCAAGCGCGTTACGCGTCGGCCGGCGACCTGGCCGACGATCTGGAAAGGTTTCTGCGCCACGAGCCAATCTACGCGCGCCCCGTTGCTCCGGCCGAACGACTGATCCGGTGGATCCGGCGTCATCCGTTGCCGACGGCATTGAGCGTTGCGTTCCTCGTTCTGGTCGGCTTGATCGGCAGCCAAGTGGTGGACAACTGGGCCAAGACCGCGGCAAGCCGCATCGAAAAAGCCAGGTTGACCTCTCGCTTTGAAGCAGGGATCCAACTCGTTCAAGAGGGTCGTTTCGCCGAAGCGCACGCGATTCTCGGCAGGTTAGGCGATGGCGGCTTCTCCGAACTGAGGCAACGGATCGACCGGGCCCTGGCCGACCTCGACCTTGTCGAAAAGCTTGACGAAATCGGCGTGGCGCGTGCGACCCTTTTGAATGCCGACGACGCTGCCTGGCAACCCAAAGCCCAGGCCGCGAGAGAGTATGAAGCGCTTTTCGCCAGTTCCGGGATTGGGAAAATGACCGACGATCCCGCAGCGATCGCCCGCAGCATTGGCGCGTCGGAAATCAAACAGCCGTTGATCGCCGCGCTTGACGACTGGGCCGTCTGCGAAAGGGAAGCGTCCCGGCGCAACTGGGTGCTTGAAGTTGCCAGACTTGGTGGAGCTCCCGATCAAGAATGGGAGAATCGTTGCCGCAATCCTGCCACCTGGACGGATCGCACCCAACTCTTGGAACTATGCAACAGGGCGCCGAATGTGAAAGCCTCGGTGCAACAGCTTCGGGCACTGGGCGATCGGCTCGCTTTGATCATGCTCGACGCGACCGCGTTTCGCTTGCGCGTGCAGGCAGATCATGTCGATCATTTTCTTGCAAACTTATCGCTCGCCGATGAATTGAGCTCCCGCAACCCGACCGAAGCAATCCGCTATTACCAGGCGGCCATCGCCGTCCGACCGCGCTCGGCCACCGCGCATCACAACTTGGGAGTCGCCCTCGCACGCCTGAATCGGCTTGAGGAAGCGATACTGTCGTTCACCCGAGCGCTCACGTTCGATGCCAAATCGGTCGCAACGCATTTTCAACTCGGCATGGCTCTCAGGACGAATCGACCGTTGGATGCAATTCAGGAATTACAAACCGCCATCCAATTGAACGAGAATTTCGCCGTGATCCATCAAGCATACGGCGAACTTCTGCTCAAAGAGCATCGCTTGCGCGAGGCGGCCCAGGCGTTTCGGTCTTGCCTCAAACTGTCGAAGGACGAATCCCAGCGCGAGCAAGTTTCGCAATGGCTCAAACAATGCGAAACGCCGCCTGCAAAATGATGGCCCCTACCCCCCGCCCCGCGGCCGGGGCTTCCACGCTGTTCTCAATACCCTCGCAACGGTCGATGCCTGGTCTTAATGTGGCACGATGGCAGCCCACCCCATGAAGAATTCAAGAAGAATGCAAATCTACGACTTCAAAAAATGATGGCGGTACGGAAAAGCCTTGAATCAATAAGAAGAAAGCCCCGCAAGTCACGGACCTGCGGGGCTTCGCTATGCGCATGGGACCGAGGGACGATCGGATGCCTGAAGTCGGTCGCTCAGACGATTACTTCTCTTCCTTCTTTTCCTCTTTCTTCTCTTTCTCACGCTTGGCTGCAATTTCAAAGGACTGCTTTTCGCCGTTGAATTCCGCTTCCCCCTTCCCCTTGAGCTTGTCGCCTTCGACGGTGAAGGTGTAATCGATTGGAATCTCGTTGCCCATGAATTTGCGAACGGCGGAGAAGGTCAGCTTGCCTTCCTTGAGTTTTACATCCTTGAGCTTCTCGTCCTTCTGTTCCGTCCAGCTCATGGTCCCGACCAGCTTGTCCCCTTCCTTCTTGATCATCAGAGTCGAGCTTCGCTTCATATCGCCGATTTCATATTCGCATTTCCAGGTCCCTACCGGGTTGACCTTTTCCTCCCGAGCAACAAGGAGGGTACAAAGCCCAAGTAACATCGCCGCCGAAAGGATCGCCTTCATGATTATCTCCAAGAAGTGGTGGAACAGAAGCCGTTCGCTACGAAGGTCCTCTGCCGCTGTCGGCGATGATAGAATGCCACGTCCATGGTTCAAGACTGCTCAGGGCTCCCCAAGAAGGCACAAGAGCCGCTGACCGTATGCATTTGGTCGCAATGATCCTCGCCAAAGCGCAAACCTGTGCGTCTTGACGCACGAATTCCCAAAGTTCTGATCATCGGCATCAGCCGAGACGATCCGCGTCCGCGCTGCGGTCGATAAAACAATCTAGAACGGTGCCGGTCAAAAGCCTTCGGGAAAAATGAGTGGATATCCGACGAATCGGATCCGTTGAACCGAACTGGAGGAATCATGCTCCCCATCTTTTTGGGTGTGATCGCCGGATTTTTCGGCTGGGTGATCCTGTGGGTCACTTTGGAAAAGATTCTTTGCGCCCTCTGGCCCGCAGGTTTTGGCGTTCATCAACGCGCCTTCGAAGAAGCGCTTACAAAGGGCGGTCCCTTCACGGCAAACACCAGAATGCTCGTCATTCACATTTTCCTTTGCTGTCTCGTCTCGATGTTGTCTGGCTTTCTGACCGCGATGATCTCCGGTGAAACGAGCATTGCTCCGCTTGTCCTCAGCGCACTTCTTTTGGCGTTGGGTGTCTTGAAGGCAGTGATGTCTTGGTCCTATGTTCCGCTTTGGTATCACCTTATTTTTACGGGACTTCTTGTCTCCGTGGCAATCCTCGGCAGCAAGCTATATATCATTAACTATTGATTTGACACTATATTTTTTAGCATGTTAACCGCCTTCCAATAGATCGTCCTTTTTTCGCCATACTGAAAGCCACTTATCCAAGCTCCAAGCGCTGAAGTTTACTAAGCGACTGAATATCACGCGTTACATGTAACTGTTATTAGTTCGCGCGCCGAGGCCCACGCAATTCACTAACAGCGGTTACCCGTTTTTTTGCCAAGGGGTCAATATATCAGCAATAGATACCATCATCGGAAGAAAACAGAAAGGACTGATTCTCTTTCCACCATGCTCCCCAGGCATCGGCAGTATCGCCCTTGGGGCCACTTGGCGCGTATCGTTCCAACAAACGAAGTGCACGCATCGCAACTGCTTTTTCAGGCGAGCGCAGCTCAGCCAAAACTTTTTCGAAGAATTTCGGATGATCGAAGGGAACCCCCATGGCCACGAGGTCCTTATCCATCTCCAGCATCTCCGCCTGATTTGGGTGGAGAAAGGGACCATGAAGTTCCGCCCATTTCACCATGCCGTTACGGTCGGACTGCTTCAACAGCTCCGAATAAACCACATCCGCAACGACGTTGCGCATCGAGTCCACTGAGGTCCCACTGTCTCGCAGCCATCTTCCCACCGTTTCGCGAGGCCGAGCGATCGGTCCAGCAAAGACGGAAGGGGTGATCGCAATGGGACGATCATCGGAAAAACGGCTGATGTAGGCGATCGATTTCAAGAGCAACTGCCCGCCCAACTCGTTCATTTCCGAAGGAGATTGCTCGAATCCAAAATGCAGCAGGTTGCCCTGTCGCCACAGAGCGGCCGAGGTCGGCGTCTGATGATTGACCCCGCCACAGAAGAACTCCACATCGGGCTGCTTTCCAAAATTCAAGGCGTGCGTGCACCAACCCGGATGCCATTTTCGATCCCGATCGTCGACAATCGGGAGGACTTTGATTTCGTTCTCCTTGATCTCGTTACGGAAATATTGCGGAGTGGGAATCACGACCATTTTGCTTCGAGCAATCTTGAAAGGGCGATCGAAGATTTCATGATCCTACCAGAATGCGGCTGTCCATCAAACTGGGACTATTCCGCCCCCACATGGGCACCTTTTTCGGCCACCGACCGTTTCATCAACAACACCAAAAACGCGAGCACCACGGCCAAGACCGCAAAAGCAAAAAAGACATCGAAGTAGGCCAAGGAAGATGCCTGCTGCGAGCGGAGGTTCGCCAGACTCTGCAGTGCCAGTTGCTGTGACCGGGTCGCATCGCCAGTCTGCTGAAAGAAAAACGATTGCGCCCACTCCAGGTAGCTATTGACCGCGGGATTAAAGGGATCAAGAAATTCTCCCAATCGCCAGGTGTGGAACTGATCGCGGCGCTCTTGCACGGTGCGAGCCATGGAAGTGCCGAAACTTCCTCCCTCATTGCGCAGCAGTGCGAACAAACCCACGGCCGCGGCACGCATGTGCCGGGGCGTGTACAAGAATGCCGCCACATTGATCGGGGCAAAGGCCATCCCGAGACCCGCGATCGTAACGACCCTCGGCAAGATGGCCTGCCACGGACTGATCTCAAGATTCATCACCGACATCCAGAAGCTGCCGGCCGCCACCACGAGCATCCCCCCGCCAATGAGCCAGCGAGCATCGGCTCCGCGGCCAAGCAACGCTCCGCAGATCAAAAGCATGCTCACCGAGGCAAAACCCGACGGAGACATGACCAGTCCCGATTGATAGGCGTCATACCCAAAAAGCGACTGAAGCAAGCCCGGTAGGGAGGTGCTGACGCCGTAAAGCACGGAATAGGCGCAAAAGATGATAATGCTACATACCCAAAAATTGCGCTCTCCCAGCGGGCGGAAATTGACCACGGGATTACTTCGGCGCATCTCCCACACAACCAGGCAAGCACCTCCCAGAAGAAAGATGATCAACAGCGTCTGCACCTTTCCGAAGGGGTCCCACAGCCAATCCCACTCCTGCCCCTTGGTAATGAGGATCTCCCAGGCTGACATCACCAGCGCCAGAAGCGCCAGTCCGAAATAATCGAAATTCAGAGGCATGCGCCGCAATTTGGCGCGCTCTTCTTGGAGATACTCCGGATCCTGGACAACAAAATAAGAGATCAACAGCGCCAGGCCGCCGATCGGGATGTTGATGAAAAAGATCCAGCGCCAGTTTTGGTAGTCGGAAAGATAGCCGCCCAGCGTCGGGCCAACCACGGGCGCCGTCAGCGCCGCGATGCCGAACATGGTCATGGCCGTTCCCTGCTTTTCCGGCGGAAAACTATCGATCAAGATCGCCTGACTGGAAGGCTGCAAGCCACCACCGGCAAGCCCCTGAATGACCCGAAACAGAATGATCTGCCACAGGCTCGTAGCCATGCCGCAAAGCGCAGAGGCTATGGTAAAGACCGCGATCGACAACAGAAAATAGTTGCGACGACCGAGTTGCGCCGAGAGCCAGCCAGAGATCGGCAGGATCGTCGCGTTTGCTGCCAGGTAGCTGGTAAGGACCCATTCGGCATCGACCACCGCGGCCGATAGATCGCCCGCGATGTACCGCAGCGACACGATCGCAACCGTCGTGTCCAACACCTCCATGAAGGTCGGGATGATCACCGCGGCCGCGACGAACCAGGGATTGATCGCCCGCCGACTGATAGCGTCCGGAGCAATTGTGTTTTTGCTCTTTTTGCTCAATGGAAGCACTCCCTTGCCAGTTCGAAGCCAACGGTGCGATTCAAGATTTCGGTGCGGCGTCGAAGAGGGGAAAGAATCACGGTTTTCGGCTCATGGGAGCCTTCGAGAGGGCGACAAATGGCTGCAATACTTCTCCCGCATGCTCTCCGGTGGGCGGCTCCTTGACATACACATAGGGAACCACCGACAGGCCGGTGAAAAGCGGAATTTTCTCCGGATCGTAGTCGTTGAGCTCGATGCGCACTGGCAGCCTCTGGACGATTTTGACAAAGTTGCCGGTGGCATTCTGGGGCGGCAACAAGGAGAGCGTGGTTCCCGTTCCCATGGTGAAGCCCGTGATGCGCCCCTCGAATTCTTGGCGACTGCCGTACATGTCCACCTCGCAGCGCACTCGCTGGCCGATGCGCAAATCGGCCAGTTGCGTTTCCTTGAAGTTGGCGTCGATCCAAATTTCCGTCAGGGAGCGCACCGCCATCAAGCCTTGTCCAATCTGGACAAAGTTGCCCGGGTTGACATTGCGGCTTGTGACCTGGCCGTCGATGTCGCTGAAAATATCGCAATAGCGTAGATTCAGCTCAGCCAGTTCGAGATCGGCCTCGGCTTGCACGACCTTGGCCTCGGCCTGCTTGACGGCGGGCGACTCGGGAATCAGATGCTGGAAAATGCGGTCCAGGTTCTTGTCCGGGTCTTGAGAATAGAACGCATCCTTGACCTGCTTGGGCGTCGCACTCCAAGTCGGAGGGGTGTAGCCCAATTGGGTGACGCTGCCGTACAACCCCGCCAGCGCCTCCTGCACCGTCGAGAAGTTCTCGTCCAGGTCTTTCGGGATATCCAGTGGATTTTTGTAGTTGATCGGCAGTCCCAGGCTGGTGCGCGTCTGCTGGATTGTCTGCTCGGCACTGGTGACGCGGTTGATGGTCACATCGAGCGCGGCCTTGTATTTGTCAACCTCTTGCTTGCTGATGGCGCCGGTCGCGGCGAGTTTTTCGCCGCGCGAGTAGTCTCGCTCAGCGAGCACGCGATTGGCTTCCTCCACCTTCAATTGCGCGACATTGGATTTGAGAAGCTCGATCTGATTGCGCACATCTTCCATCGTGTGGTCAAGTTTGAAACGGCTGCGCCGCGCCTGGGCCGCCAGACCTCGCGCCTGCGCCAGCGCCGTTCCCAGGTCCCGTTTCGCCGCCAAAAGCGCGGATTTTTTGATATTCACCTGAACCTGGAAGGGCTCCTTGTCGAGTTGCGCCAACAGGTCTCCTGCCCTGACCCGCTGGTTGTTATCCACGAGCACCTTGATGACATGGCCCGCGACTCGCGGCGCGACAAAAGTCACGTGGCCGTTGACATAGGCGTCATCGGTGGAAACGGTGTGGAGCGCAGTCAGGATCATCGGCAAGAGCAGATAGATCCCTGCCGCCACCCCAATCGCCAAGGCCGCCACACTCAGCCACTTTCGCCAGGGGTGCGATGGTGAATGCGACGCGGTTGGCGATGTGTGTAAAGCATTTGCCGGGTCGCCGGCATGCCCCACCGGTCCTGCAGTCGCCCCGACCGGTTGCCCGGCAGGTAGATCCCGGTGCGCGCCAGATGTCATTGCCTTGGCCATGGGCATATCGGCCGCGGTCAAGCTTTCAGAATGCCCTTCATTTGCCGTTCCCATTCTCCCTGATCTCCTCCCTGGAATGACAGTGGCATCGAGCGGCCTGTCCAAGGCTAGGCGTGACCCGGGGACACGGTTGCTGTCGCGCCTCGATTCCTGAACTCAACCCACACTGCGGAACCATTCATCTTGAGGTCACTTCCTGATTGCTTGATCCCCTCCCAGGGCGCCAATTTCTCGGGTGCCAAAACGGTTTTCCGCGCTTACTATTGGTCCAATCGAGAGGAGACCGAGCTCTTTTTAAAACACGACGAGAAACGAAACGGCCGAGAGAGAGTGCTGACTGTTTCAAGGTAGGCGTTTTCACTTGGACGGCGCCTGCCGGTCCCGCCGGCACGCATTACAAAATCGCAAGCGTCTGTCATGGCACCTCGACCCAGGCGATATGCCGAACGGGATCATTCCCGGTAGAGGCCAACCGCCTAGAACAGTCGAAGCCATGAACGCCGACGTGGCGGGTAGAGGGCCAACCGCTCGCTCCTGGTAAGAGGACTGCGCTGGCTGCCACCCGTTTTCCAGGAGAAAGCCATGTTGCCAGGCGACAACCTTCGCGAGAGAAAAATACCTCTCAACCACGGTTCCGGTCTCATGCCCGCGCTTGGCTTTGGCACCCTGATTCCCGACCCTGTCACAACGCGGAATGCCACCAAGGCAGCGCTGCAAAAGGGATTTCGTCTTTTGGATACCGCGGAACGCCATCGCACCGAAAAGGAGGTAGGGGAAGCGATGCAGGAAGTGTCCGCGGAAGGGAAGATCAAGCGAGACGATCTGTTTGTCATCACGAAACTCTGGAATTCGAATCATCGTCCCAAACGCGTCCAACCCGCCCTCGAAGCCAGTCTCAAAAAACCAGTCGCATCCACGAGAATTTTGAAGTCTCGACCATTCCTGAAGAAGCCATCCGCGAAATCAGGGAACGAATCACATTACGAGTCAGATTGAATAGTGTTGTAAAAACGGGCATTCCCGGCTTCGTCCCATGAAGCAAGTGAGTCATGAATTGATTTGGACAGAGGTACGGCATGGATCCGATGATTTCTTTCTTCCCATGGAATTCTTTGGGATACCGAGACCGGAAAGGAGATCCTTACCCTCAAAGACCACCCGAATGTGATACATTGCGCGGATTACTCCCCCAAACGGCAAACTCATCGCGACGGCCAGTTGGGATCCACTCATCAAGATCTGGGATGCCGAAAATGGAAACCTGATCGCCGATCGGAAGGGGCACAAGACCCAGTGTTTGGCAGTGGCCTTTTCACCCGATGGAAAGCTAGTCGCCTCGGTCAGCGGTCCGTGGGGAAACGGGCGGCCCGCGGCGGTCCAAAGCGAGATCATTCTTTGGGACCTCGTTTCACACAAGGAATTGGCCAATTTTCCCGGTCACATGAACCGGATCTTCGGCGTCGCCTTTTCTCCGGATCGCAAACAGTTGGCAACCCTCCAGTTGGGGTGCAACCATCAAGGTCTGGGATTTCGCCCAGCTCTCCGCCAAGAAATGACGGTGAAATCCTCTCCCAATGTGCGGCCAACGCATTACGGTCGAGAAGGATCGGGCGGCATAACGACGGGACTGAAATAGAGCGCATCTTCTTTATCTTGCCATAAAGCCCATTGGAAGTCGGGACTAAGAACCAGTCCTTGGACCTCGACCTTTTTTCCCAGCGGATAATTCATCCTCATCGTTTGAACATCAAGAAAAGCCGGACGGTTCAAATCCAACAACAAATACCTTGGGTTGACCCACCGGTGCATGGCATCACGCACAAACGGGCTATCCTCCTCATGGAACAAAAAGGATCGCTTTTCACCGGTTTTGACGTGTTCGATCGTGAGCTCACCCATTCGTTCGACCTCGGCCTTGAATTCACCATCTGGCGACACCCGGCGATTCCACCGATCGAGAGGCAGCGTCGCCTCCTTGACGCTTGCAAGATCGCCCGTGAACGGGTCGCCAAGAAAGTACGCTCGCTCCTCGAGTTTTCCTCTCCCTTCTCGCCACAGGAACGCCGGACGGAGGTCCTTGCCGGCGCCGGCCCAACCGAGAAATTCCAGCGACTGGTTCACTCGTTCGATCGTACGAGCCGCATTCGTTTCGCAATCGAAAATATGAAACACCAGGTAGCTTCCCGGCTTGCCATCGGTGCGGTTTCGCCACTCTTTGATCAGGACAAGGCGCCCGCCCGGTGATACGGCATCATCAGGAAGGTCAGTACTTTTGTCTTGCCAGCGATCGTCATCGTGCATGGTTCCGGCCCGCTGCCGCGCGAACATTTGCTTGATGATACCCGGCAATTGGCGTGGGAGGGATTGAGGATTCTGGCTTACGACAACCGCGGCGTCGGCGCTTGGCAAGGCGAGTATCCTCGTGGCGGTGGCCCCTCATTCGAAATCGCATTGCGGCTTCTTGCCCAGGATGCGGCCGCGGCACTTGACCGCCTGCGGCGTGAACCCGAAGTCGATGCGTCGCGCAGTGGACTCTTTGGCGCCAGCCAGGCAGGCTGGATCATTCCTCTGGCGGCAGAGCAACTCGAATCCAAACCAAGGTTCCAGATCTTGCTCTCAGGACCGGCTGTTTCGACGGAGGTCGAAGCCTTCTATAGCAGATTGACCGGAGACGGAACGAGGACTCGGGAAGTGATCGACGAAGCGGAAATCAAGCGGCCTGTCGAAGCGTTCGACGGAGCGGCGGGATACGATCCCCTACCCGTCCTTAAATCCCAGCGGATTCCGACTTTGTGGTTGCTTGGTGAACGCGATAAGAGCGTTCCTACCTTCGCCACCGTCCGCGTGCTTGATAGGATCGTTACTGAGGGAAACGAGTCCCATACGGTGATCGTTTACCTCGGCGCCAACCACGGACTGCGCCATGCAACGACCGGCGATGCGATGCCGATTTGGAGAGACTTGAAGGCCTGGTTGCAACGGATCGGTGTCGTGGATTCAATGGGCAATTGATGGGATGGCACTGAAGCGCGCCCAGATGCTCTGATTCGAATTCGACGACCTTGAGCTCATAAGCCAAATGATCTTCAGTGCGGATGAACGGACGATAATCCTTACTTTGATTTTTCCACGTGATCTCTCAAAATCTTGGCGCCTTTTTCATGCATTTTAAAGGCATTAAAAAATGACTGAATTGAACTATCCATATTGAAATCGTCACAATTTTCCCAACGGATGACTTTTGGTCTGTACACGAGAAACCTTCCGGACTTTTTTGGCGTGTAGGGGACCGCGAGGACGGCTTTGGCGTCGAGCGAAGTGTAGGACCGCATTTCAATGATCACGGCGTCGACTGTTTCTTTATCAATCTGAATGTGACCATCGTACAACAACACCGCATCCTTCGCACCCATATCGTTCGATTCTAACTTTTCCTGCCCGTATACGACAGAGGTTTCCAGGTCTTCGCTGACGGTAAGACGCGCTATCGTGCACTCGTCGGGCGGGGTCGTGTACACAAGCAGCGGCACAACACATTCCCCTTCGGACAGATCGTGAAGGGAATGAGCGGCAAACAAGCCCGCAAGTTTGAACGACTCAATCACCTTCGCTTCTCCATTCACGACCAGTCAGAATCAAACCGTCCGTTTCGGGGCCGCAGTGGCCGCCGATATTCATCTTACCCTCGTCGTCATCCGTGGCCTCACTAACTAGGAATTGGGTAACCAAAGGGGAGTTCCGTGAGATCGTGATAGCCGATCATGGTAACTACCGCTCCATGCTCGCGTTTCAGGCGACGCAGTTGTTCCAGGCTGGCACGGCGCCGTTCATCGTCATCGGCACGCTGGGCGGCAATCACGGAGACGGGGTGATTCTCCACGGACAGCTCGGCCTGCAAATAGTAGGCATCGCCCACATGCAAAAGCCAATGGCCTCCCTGTTGAATGGCCACGCCACAATGGCCACGCGTATGGCCAGCCAGGGGAATGAGCCATACTTCCGAAGTGAACCCAATGTTCACCGGACGCCCCTCAAGGCCAAACCAAGAGCGCACCGTTGGGCCGTAGGTCTTCCAGGCCGGGGAATAGGCAAATTGCGCCGCAACATAGCGTCCATGGCCCGCCGCAATGCTTTCCCACTCTTCTTTTGAGATGTGGACCTGGGCTTTCGGGAAGTCAGCCAGGCCGCCTACATGATCGGGATCGCCATGCGTCAAAACGATGTGCCGCACGGCTTCAGGTGAAAGCCCCAGGGCTTCGATGCGGCGCACCGCCGTGTCCCCTTCGTTAAATTGAAAGCCCGCCATGTCAATCAGAGGTTGACCCAAACGCCCGACTGGATTGCGCACATCCGCAAGCCCGATGCCTGTATCGACAAGGACAAGTCGGTCGCCTTCTTGAAGCAGTAAGCAGTGGCAAACGACCGGAGGGTAATTCGCGACCTTGAGGGTGCCGCAATTGATGTGGTGAATGATTGTCATCCGGTTGCCTCGTTCGCCATCCAAACCTCGACGCCCGGGCCTGACCACTGAGAAACCAGTGCGCCCTCTGAATGCTATAGGGCAACTCGATCCAAGTCGGCTAACGAAAGAAGGAACCCCGGTGGTAGCAACGGATGCAAATCCCGTCTTGCCAGGACCTTGAGCCCAGAGGTCTCACTCTTGGACTTTCCTAAGAAATTCCCGGTACCAAGCGCTGCGGTCTGCGTCGGGGTTGAGATTCACTTGGGTCAATTCGCCAATCAACAATTCGATGTATTTGAACTTGAACCATTCCGCTACTTCGATTAGATCTTCGTCTGTCCACTCAGATTCCCAAAGGAATTGGAATTCCTCGACAAGCACCTGCTGCCACGTCAAGAAAATGGGCTCCTCCTCGCCCGATTCGATATCGAAGCGAAAATACCCACGATGCTCCCGCGCGTGGTGGTAGGCAACGATCGTGTAACCACCGCTCATCCAGAGTGGAGTCATTCGCCCATGACCGTAATTGGCTTGTCCCTCCGCCTCTAGCGCGAAAATGGGATAGGGGGTGCAGAAGCGGAGATCGAGATTTTTCGGCAATGGCTTTTCGTCAAAGATATCGAGCACGATTTGTGGAAGATTGAGAGTAACGATGTCGCGCCGAGCCTGATCTCGCGTGATGAAATCCATGATGACTCTACCAGTTTCGACTCAGGAAAGCGAAATCAAGATCTCTGTTGATTCTGTCAACGGAAGGCAACTTTGTCTCGCCAAACCTAGGTTCGAAAAGGCTGATCGCTGCGATCGGGGGCAGAGCGTTGTCGAATCCAGGTCGGCCGCGGATCATTCGATGGTCTTGCATCGTCATCGGGGCGCCATGCCAGGCGGCGTTAGCCACTCGGGAAGAATGTTGGCCACCGCCCGCACCTCGTCGTCTAACGCTGAAGCATCCATCACTTCCCGGATCACGATCACAGTGTAGGGCTTGGTCAATTCACTCCAGCCCGTCGCCGCTTCGCGCAGCCGTGCCGCAAACCAAGTTTGCTCCACAAACTGACTACCGCAGCGTTCTGCCCACTCATTGGCTTGATTGGGAGAAAAACAGGTAACACAAAACCGACGGCCATCCACCAAGCCGGGACCGGGAACTTGATCGCCCATAAGCCAGCGATCGATCCATTGCGCGAAATAGACGATCGAGAGGGATAGCGCCGCTCACTTCTCCCCTTCAGCAACTTTAATCAGCTCTTCGATCTTTTTCTCAAGCGCCCCCGTCTTGGGATCGTACCCACGTGTCATGAACTGAATGACCCCCTTGTGGTCGATCACATAAAGCGTCGGAAAGGCGGCGATATCCCACTGCTGGGCAATGACGGCCTTGGGATCCCACCAGTGCGTCCAGGGCATCGGTTCTTTTTTCAAAAACTCGGCCAGGGTCGCCTTTTCGTCGCGAACGCAAATATTCACAAATGCAAATGGCTTGCCTTCAAAGCGCTTGACCAACTCTCTGCTGTGCGGGATCAAGCGCCGGCAAGGTTCACACCAGACGCCCCAGAAATCGAGCACAACCACCTTGCCCTTCAGGTCCGATAGTTTCACGACCTTACCTTCCGGGGTCTCGGTGATGGTCTCCGGCGCGATGGCGCCGATCTCCAGATCCGGTAATTGTCCCTTCAAGTCGGTGCGTAGCGCGATGCGGTAGCGGTCCATCTCTTGTTGATATTCCGATATTTTTCGTGGCGCGCTTTCAAGAATCGTTTTCACCTTCTCCTTGCCGATCTGCTTTTCGTAGAAGGCTTGAATTTCCTTGTTCTCGGTAATGCTTTTGAGAGAACGGCTCTGCGTTTCCAACGCTTTGATCATCTCCTTCGCAGCGTAGGCGCGAATCCCCTTGTCGGGGTGAGTGCCGATCACGTCGCGCACGAAGGCGCGGGCGCCTTCGGAAAACTCGTTGGCCAGGTAAGGCAAGTGAGGCCGAATCGCAGGCGAGGTGGCGAATTTCGCTTTCATCACCGCGAACAGCTCCTCGTTGGCTTTCGCGCCCCCGCCCTCACCCACTTTCGCCACTTGCGAAAAGCGGTGCACCAGACCAATCGCATTCACGAGCGCGCGAAGCGAGGTTTCTTCCTCCGGGTGCATGCGCGCGTGAGCCATGATTTTGGCGGTTGTCTCGATGAGGATCGCGCTGACCTCATCGGGCTTGGCCTCGCGCAGCCTGCCATTCGCGGCATCGAAGATCTGCGCGAGCTGCCTGGCCGCGGCGGTATCTCCCTTGGGAGCGTGCAGTTCAATGGGAGTAGTCTGACCTACCGGGGGTTGATGGATTTGCGCCGTCGCGGGAGTCGCGCGAGCCACCGCCAGCAGAGCGGGGTCGAAACTCGTACTCTTCGGCCTGGTGGGAAACCACTCAACCAGGGCGATTCGCTCCGTATTCCCGGGGAAGTTGAGCAAGGTCTTTTCATTCCTGCCATCAGCACCCAAGAGGACCAGTTGAGAGCCGGATATGATGGTGCGCGAGGCATCAAAATCATATCTCATGCAAATAACCCGTTTGCTGTCAGGCGAGCCGCGCGCCACAAGATAAACCGCATTCTCAAACAACTTGATCGTCATCGGCTCGCCCATGGCGGCATCGAAACGAAAGATTCCCGCACTCGCCCCCGCGGCATCAGCATGCGGATGCAGGGACCCAGTGGCGAGGAACCCATCCCCCTCTGGCGATGGCTGCAACCAGTTGAGCGAATGCGTATCGCAAAGAAGCGAAGGCTCGCCGCCATCCACCGGCACCGACCACCAGCGACATTTTGGATTTTTTCTATCTTTTGAGAGATCGCATTCGAAGACTCGCCAGGCCTGGCCATCGGCCGTCCATTGCATCACCTGCCGGTTGGAGGCAAGCGGGATATTCGTTTCCTTCCCCGTTTCCACATCAATCAAGGCGTGGATGTACCTGGGAATGGTGGGATTGCCAGCCGATCGAACCAGCCGTTGACGCACCAACTTCTTACCATCGGGGGAAAACACGAACTGGTCGCCACGCTCATACGCGAAGCCGGTATCGACGCCCTCCGTGGCCCCAGCAACATCACGCAGGTGCAGCGTGGGACGATCACCAAATTCGGTGCCTTCCGTTTTCCCGTTGGCTGCATAGAGAATATTCGCCCCGTCTTGCGTGAAGCCAATGAAGCGATCGCCGCCTTGAAAATGCAGTTCTTTCTGCATTTTCCCCTCAGGAGAATAGCCCATCAACTTGCCCGAGGCTTCATCGTGCAGCCAGATCAAGCCGGCGTCAGGTTCGGGCGACAGTGCGGCAAGCGCGCCATGGAGCCACGCTCCCCCCCAGCCGCCGGCGCCGATGAGAACCAAGAGCACCCCCATCAAGATCGAAAGGCGTTTCAATTGGGAAATCAACATGGTCCGCAAGGCGCCGTGGGCAAGTTCCTGAGTGACCTTCGATCCATAACCGTCCGCCGCGCCCACCGCCGCCGAGGCCAATGCGGGCGGTACCGTCACGGCAGCGATCATAAGCGCACCACAAACGCCGCGAACCCGTAACCGCGCGGCCAGTGCCTTGCGCGCGGCGGCCAGTCGGCTGCTCAGCGTACCCTCGGCGATTCCCAGCTCGGCGGCGGCCATTTTTCGGCTCAAACCTTGCAATTCGCAGAGGATGACGGCTTCCTTGCAAAGGGGCGAAAGTTTGCCAATTTCCTCATCAAGGATCGCGGCCGCGTCATCAGTCGCCCTGAAATCGGCAGTCACATCGAGCTTCCCTTCCACAAGCCTTTCGCGTTGCGCTCTTCG
The DNA here is from genome assembly GCA_965226945.1 of Gemmataceae bacterium. Lineage (GTDB taxonomy): Bacteria > Planctomycetota > Planctomycetia > Gemmatales > Gemmataceae > SYLG01. The sequence goes on from OZ245717.1 coordinate 8,629,916, forward strand.
GCGGATCATCGCTCTTGCCCTCATGGCCACATGACAGGACACCGTATACAGCCACGGCCCCAACGGCTTTCGGTCATCGAGTTGATGCGCCTTGGTGGCCAGCACGAGGAATGCCGCCTGAAACGCATCTTCGGCCAGGTGCTGATCCGGGATGATGCGCCTACAGGTGGCAAACACCATGGGGCCAAAGCGCGCCACAAGCTCGGCGAAAGCGTCCTCATCGCGACTGGCTACAAACCGGCGAAAGAGCTCGATGTCCGCCTTTGGGCCTGCCACCATGGCTGGACCGCCAATCATGAGTTTTGCCATAACCATGCTCAACTCCACAATTCCGTGAAACCTTCGGCTTCGCGAGCAACAGGTAAGGATTTCCCAGGCCGGCCACCCCAGCTACCTACCAGCAAAAGCGCTCGCTCGTTACGCTCCTGTGGCCGAACCCTTTTGCTCCCAGGCGGTTTACCCCACCGGAGTGCTGGTTCCAGTCACTTTGGCGCCAATTCGTCAGGGTGACGGCTCCTCCGACGCCCGCCAACGCCGCGGAAGGGAGCCTGCCGTTCCTCTTCATACTCCCGCAAGGAGGGCAATTTCGTCGGTGGGATTGAGGAAATTGTGTCAAAAAAAGCAAAAAGATGTCCGCCCGCAGAGTCGAGCGATTTCAGGTCGAGCGACCAAGCGTCGACGTCGGGCAACAAGTTTCACTCGAGAACGTAGGGAGAAACAAAGGAAGTGAGATGTCTTGGAATGGCCCGGAAAGATGGCAAGGAGGCATTGATGAGGAATGTTTCGACGCAGTGCTTGCCCGAAGCGATTCACCGCGGATTTTTGAAGTTTTCCAGCCACTTTTTCGCTTTTTCGGCGGTGTCCGCGGAGGGCTCTTTGATCACAAAGATCTCACGATCGAGGCGCGTTACCGGCACCTTCAGTGCCTTTTCCATCTGTTGCTCGAAGTTTTCAAATTCCGTCTCCTTGCCCTGCGCTTCCGCGAAAAACGGGGGCATCGCTTCAAAGTGAAGCCAAATCGTCCCATCGGACCATTTTTTGACGACCGGTTCGCCCTCCGGGTCGAAACCGCTAATGCGAATCTCTTCAACAATGGTGGGCTCGGATGAGGCGGCCCTGGAAGGGTCTTTCGATTTGCCGCATCCGCAAAATGCGAGTAGGGATGCCATCAGCGTCGCGAGTAGTGTTTTTCTTTCTGTGTGACTCATGATGAATGGTCTCCAGACACTGCCAACGGAACCCAAAAAAATCGACCCGTCCTTCAAGCGAGCAATTCGGTTCAGACCGATTTAGATCGTTGCGGCCGTTCGTTGGCGCATGGTGGCTTCGTTCGGCGGATATTGGTATTGAGCGAGCGGCACAAACTGGCCGCCTTTCGAATCGTAGGCGAACACTTCACCGGTTTCGATCTTGTACACCCACCCGTGCAAGTGCAGATCGCCTTGTACCAGGCGAGAGGCCACGGCCGGAAGCGTCTTCAAATTCTCCAGTTGCACGAGCACATTTTCTTCGACCGTGGCGGCTACAAGACGCTCCCCCTCCAGTTCCCCGTAGTTTTCGCGCACGATACGGCGGGTGGTTTCCGCATGCTTCAACCAGGAGGAGACCGAGGGCAGCGAGGCGACCATTTCCGGCTGAAGCAGCCCCTTCATCGCGCCGCAGTGGGAATGACCGCAAATGATGATGTCTTTCACGCCGAGCGCGGCCACGGCGAACTCAATGGTCGCCGCTTCGCCGCCGCCGGGGGCGCCGTGAGGCGGAATGATGTTGCCAGCGTTGCGCAGGATGAACAAGTCGCCCGGCTTGGAGCGGGTGAGCAAATTGGGATCGATGCGGGAGTCCGAGCAGGTGATGAACAGGGTTTCGGGGCATTGTCCTTTGGCTAACTCCTCAAATAGCCCCTGCAGCGGGCGAAAGTCCTGTTCGTGAAACTCGTGAATGCCCTGGATCAGTTTTTGCATCGACGCTTCTTGCCTTCAGTTAAATTGGTGGATCCTGAAACTTACTTTCCCGCCCATTCCTTGCGGGTTTTGCCAATGGCCCTGCGCAATTCGTCCCCTTCGACGGTCTCTCTTTCCAGAAACCGGGTCGCTTCCAAGAGCCAGGCGGCGATTTCCGGCTGACGCAAGTGATAGAAAACGTGCCGCCCTTCACGCCTTTCCGAAACCAACCGGCCGACACGCAAGACCATCAGGTGTTGCGACACCCCGGAATGGCTAATGCCCAGGGCCCCCTGCAAGGTGTTCACATCGCGTTCGCCCCCGCGCAGCTCTTCAATGATGCGGATCCGATGCGGATGCGATAGCACGCCCAAGAACTCGGCAAGTTCTTTTGTCACTAAGGCGCGATGGGGCATGGCGGGGACCTCGTTTCCCGTCAAATTCAAATGTTTGAATCTGACAACTTGGAAATTTTACGACTTCGAGATCGCGCAGTCAATGAAATGCCAGGACAGCGCCCACCACGCAAAGAACGAGCCCGATCGCTGCAAATCGGAACTCCGTCGAAATGCACACCATCCGGGCAGCGCGAACACGCCGGCGGCTTCCAGCAACAACATCGCCATCCAGGTGTATTGACCCGCAAGGGTTTACTGCAGCAGGTACTCGAAGGTTGGCGTGAGGAAGAGAAATGCTAAGCGATCAAGCCAATAGGCGCCATGCCGGCGCACACGCCCATGAGCAACATGCGAACGCCTGTTGAAAGTTGACCCGGCCCAAGACAACAGGGGATGCGCACAACTGGGAGAATCGCAAGATGGAAGTCCGCGAAGCGACTACCGAAGATACCGCAACGGTGCTGGCGTTTATCCAGGCCAAAGCCCAGTTCGATCGCGAACTGGGGGCGTTCTCCGGAAGCATCGGTAACACCGAAGAATTGATCGGTCGCCATTTATTCGGCTCGCGCCCCGCCGCGTTCGTTCAGTTCGCCGTCGATGGCGGCGTGCCGAGCGGATTCGCGCTCTACTATTTCCGCTACTCCTCCTTTCGCGGCAGGCCCAATCTTTGGCTCGACGACCTCTATGTCCACCCGGGGTCCCGGCGCCAAACTGCGGGACAATGTCTCATGCGCCGGCTAGCGGAACGGGCGGTTGCCGCTGACTGCACGCACATGGCCTGGATCGCCAGCGCAAGCAATCGTACCGGCATGGCGTTCTACGCCAAGATCGGCGCGACGATCGTCAGTCAAACGGACGACACCGTTACGCTGCAAATCGACCCGCGATTCCTTCTCGAAACGAAGTGACCGCAAGGACAATCATGAGACCGAATGGATCATGCTTTACGAGGTGGAACCACCCTTCGCCCGTAATTCCTTGGCAATGGCCGCGTTGCGTTCCTCGACCAGTCGATTCATCGCTTCATGAACGGGGCGGATCTCGAAGCTCGACACACCAAACTGCTTGACCGACGGGTGTTTCGACATGAGGGCAATCGCGTGATTCAGATCGCGCGCTTCCAGGATCAGGATGCCGCCCAGGGTCTCCTTGGTTTCCACAAACGGCCCATCGGTAACCTGAACTTCCTGACCTTTTTTGCGTAGCGTGACCGAGTTTTGCGCCGAATCGAGCGCTTCGCCCCCCACAAAATGCCCGCCCCGGCGAAGCTCATCGTCATAGGCCATGCAGACTTCCGTCATGCGATCCCTCTCTGACTGGGGAAGTTTTATGTAGGCAGCCTCGTCAAAGAACCCCAAACATACGTATTTCATGCGATGCTCCCCGGGAACGCGGTCCTGTTGGTTGGGCCTGGCCCATCCGCGGCCAGGCGTTCACTCATTAGTCAAATGAGACGAATCGCAATCGACAGCAAGAACGAAGTTTTCTCAAAAATCGCCGACTTGCGCGGTAAGCTCGGCAATCTTGGCCGTTAGCAACCGTTTCTGCGGTCCTTCGGGAGCAAGTTCCAGCGCCTGGTGAAACGCGTTCAATGCCTCGGACCATTTTCCTGAGCGGCGCAAAAGCTCACCGCGTGCTGCATGGGCAAGCTGATAATTGCCCAGGTCTCCCTTGCCCAGAATCGTGTCGATGATCTTGAGGCCCTCCTCCGGTCCGTCGCGCATCGCGATCGCAACGGCACGATTTAAGGCCACGACCGGGGAACGATCGATACGCACCAGCACGGTGTAGAGCACGACAATCTGGTTCCAGTCGGTCTGAGCGGGCGTCTCGGCCTCGGCATGGATCGCGGCGATGGCCGCCTGAAGCGTGTAGGCGCCGAACCTGCGCGAACGAAGTGCCTCCTCCACGAGGCCCCTGCCCTCGGCGATCCATTCGCGGTTCCAGAGGTTTCGGTCCTGCTCATCCATCAAAATGATCTCGCCCTCAGGTGACGTGCGCGCCTGCCTGCGTGACTCGTGGAGCAGCATTAAAGCGAGCAGCCCCTTGACCTCCGGATCGGGAAGCAGCTCTCGAAGCAACCGGGCCAGACGAATGGCTTCGCTGGCCAGATCGACGCGCACGAGCGAACCACCCTGCGAGGCTGAATAACCTTCGTTAAAAACCAGATAGATGGTAGAGAGCACGGCGTTCAAGCGATCGGGCAATTCTCCCAGGGAAGGAACGGTAAAGGGAATCTTGGCATCCCGAATCTTTGCCTTGCCGCGGACGATTTGCTGGGCCATGGCTGCCTTGGAAGTCAAGAACGCATGGGCAATCTCCTCGGTCGTCAACCCGCAGACTTCGCGCAGCGTCAACGGCACTTGCAGCTTGGGATCGATGTCGGGATGACAGCAGGTGAAAATCAACCGCAAGCGATCGTCTTCGATCTCGGTGGCGGCGCGAGCCAGGTTTTCCCCGGCTACCTCCTCGGCGCGTAGCGCGACGCCGCTTTGCAGCGCCGTCAAACGTCCTTGACGGCGAAGCGCATTGATCGCCTTGAATTTCCCCGCGGAAATTAACCAGGCGCCAGGATTGACCGGTACCCCCTCGCGTTGCCAGACTTCCAGGGCGCTTGCGAAAGCTTCGTGCATGGCGTCGTCGGCCAGGTCGAAATCCTTGAACAGTCGAACCAGCGAAGCAAACACCCGGCGCGACTCAAAGCGATAAATCTCGTCGATGCGCTGGCGGATTGTTCTGTCTGGGTCAAGGTTCATGGCGATGGGAATGCTCTGAATGCCGCCCGGTCGCGACCGCGCCAGTGCGTTCGTAATTTACGAAAGCGATGCCTTTTGGGGTCACTGTGCTCTCCGTCACTTTGAACGCTGCCGGAGGCATGCTCTTTTCAATCAGCCGCTTGCTGCCGCCCAGAGCCATCGAATTGATCTTGATACAAAGCTCATCGACTAAATCGTGCCCGAGCAGGGTCAGCACGAATGTGGAACCTCCATAAAAATGCAAACCCGGTCCGGTGATTGCTAGATTTTCTTGATCTTTTCGACAACTTGTCCTCTCAAAAACACCGTGGGCCGCCCGTCATGAGATGCAAGGGTGTTCGAGGCGGCCTATTTGATCGCTCTCATCACGCCCATCCAATAACCCGCATGGCGCGGCCAGAAGAGGACCCAAATATCGAACGTCTTGCGTTCTAACAGTAGATCAAAAGGTAGTTTCATCTGTTTTTGCACGAGGCCCTCGCTAACATCGTCCAACAGAAGACCCTAAGACCGGGCAAGAAAGAAGCCCCCATCAGTATTTTCCTCGATTCCGCATAACCAGAAGCGGAGGTAGATTCCAGCAAAAACGGCGACCGCTTGAGTCATTGGAATTTTGGGTTATTGGCCTTTGCCTTCATTTTGCCTTCGTCGAAAGAACGGTCTCTACCAAACCAGTTTCTTCCCTATAAACAAGTTCCAGGCCATCGCCATTTTGGAGAAACTCGAATGAAAGTCCTTTGCATTCCCGGCGTTCAACAGCACTCTCTTTCTGATATTACCTGGCAAACCGCCTGGCTTAGCGCGATTCAAAAAGCGCTTGGGGCCGATGCCTCGGTCGATTTCTGCGTTTGTGACGATTTATTTGTCCAGACCGGCCTAACGGCCCGACAAACTTTGGACGCCATTACCACCCTGGGTGGAAGCGCCTGGAATAACCTTTGGCGCACACGTGGATTATTTGACGGTGACAACATCGTTGGTTGGACTGCGGGAATGGTTACTCAATGGGCTGGCATTCCCGATTTGCGCGAAAAAACTCGGGACCGCTTAGCAGATTTTATTAAATCAAAAAAACCAGACATTATTTTAGCGCACAGCCTTGGCTCATTAATTTCATATGATTTATTTACTCAACATCCAGAATTAGTTAATAACAGGGCGTTCATAAGTTTTGGATCCCAGATCAACAATTCTTTTGTTCGTGGAGTTTTTGACGGCGGAATCCGACCACTGCCATCCGGCTCTTTATGGTTCCATCTTTACAATAGTGACGACTGGATTTTTACAGAGTCATTTGGCAGCGACATGGCTGGCGCTGACAACTTTCAGCAGTTCGATGTCCGATTCAACGAAGGTTGGATTGGAAGTCATTCAAATATCGATCGGTACCTCAACGATCCGTCCGCTTCGGATTGCTGGCCGCTCCTAAATGATTGGTTTTCCAGCCGGTCCGTTTCAGGTCAAGTGCGCGGTTTGGTCGCATTGCGTGCCAAAGTCGCCGAAGTGGAACCCACCCTCCCCCCACAGAATTCGAAGCGCGCTCTCCTTATCGGGGTCAATAAATACCAAGGGGAAAATATTCCGGCATTGGCTGGCTGCATCAATGACGTTTTCCAGGTCAGTGCGGCTCTCCAAGAAAATGGATTCAATCCAGAAGATATACGAGTCGTCTTGGACGAACGGGCCACATCGGAAGGCATTAGAGAGAGGCTAACTTGGCTTTTGAATGATGTGAGAGAGGGAGACTTCAGGATCCTCTATTTTAGCGGCCATGGAGTTCTCTTACCCGTTTACAATGAGCAAGGCCAACCGGATCGTTTCTTGGATGCCTTGGTTCCTCATGATTTTAAAGGCACGCTTGAATCCGCGATCACCGACCGCGACTTAGCTCCCTTGTATGAGCGCCTTCCTTTTGATAGCCGGCTAATCTTGGCTTTCGATTGCTGCCGCTCCAAGGGAACGGGTAATTCCAGGAGCCTTGGCGCAACGCGACAGTTCGACCTTCCTGATGATATCCGCCATCGAATGCTGAGATGGAATGCCGACGAACAAATGTGGGAGGTTCGGCAATTTCCGAAGCTAATTCCTGCGAAAGCATCAAAAGCGGGCGACGACTGGTGGATCCCCTACTCCGGCAAAGACAATTGCACGGAGCGTCTTGGCAGGTCCGTTAGCCGTAGACGCCTGTCCGATTCCGATTTCGACAGCCTTCGCAAAAAAACCAGCTGGAAGGGACCGTACCTACCCGTCATCATTGAAGCTTGTAAGGAAGATGAATCGGCTTCCGAATACCTCCATGGTCAAGTGTCATACGGGGCATTTTCCTTTGCATTTTGCCATGTTTTACACTCTGCTAAAAATGACGGCAAGCAGATTTCCTTCACAGAACTAGTAAATCGTACTTCAAAAAAAATCCAAAGTCTTGGATACCCTCAAAATCCCGAAATCCTGGGACCATCAAACGTGATCGACACTCCGATTCCATTCGGAGCATCCCAAGCGGGCGCTCCCGCAGCAAATCGTAAAGGAAAGCGCAGAAAATAGACGTAGCTTCGAGGGGATCGAGCGCGGCAGCATGGGAGCTCAGTGACCTGCTGCCGCTACTTTGAATCCCCTTTCATCATCTCCTCAACATCCTCCCTGGAATAAATCGGCCGAATCTCGATATCCGAATCTTCCGTCATCGGGTTGGGACAACGCTTAACCCAGGCGATAGCCTCTTCCATCGACTTCACTTCCCAAATCCAGTAGCCGGCCACCAACTCCTTGGTTTCCGTGAAGGGCCCGTCCGTCACGACCCGCTCCTTACCCGAGAAATGGACGCGAACGCCCGCGGAACTTGGCTTCAGGCCTTCGGCAACCTTCATAATTCCGGCCTGGACCAGTTCGTCATTGAACCTCCCCATCTCTTCCATCTTCTGGCGAACCGGCATCAGGCCTGTTTCGGATTGCTTGCAGGCCTTGACGAGCACCATGACTTTCATGTTCTTTTCTCTCACTTCGATGCAAGATATCTGACACCCTCGAGTCGGCCTGATTATGCGATTCACCAGGCATTCACTGCATGGTCGAACGAACAGGGATCCAATCGACAGGGGGGAACCTGAAAATCTCAGGGAAACCGCCGCGGGAGGAATTGAAGGTGTCCGGGCAGCCTCAACGCGCATCGAACACTATGCGTAAGCGGGAAGATCATTGCCGCCAAGCCGCTCGTAGGCGCGCAGGTCCATTTGCGCACCTACCAGATCGCCAGCGAGAGCCTTGGCTTCGGCTCGATGCCGGTAAGCATTCGTCAAACCAGGGTAGGCTTCTATGGCTGTGGTGAAATCCGTGATGGCGCCCACGTAGTCCCTGGCGTCTACTCGGACTCTCCCGCGGTAAAGTGGCGCATGCAAAGGAAGGCCTCTTTCCAGCCGCATGGCCTCAGTCAAATCATCGATCGCACCAGTAAGGTCACCCAAGCGGTGCTTGGCTACTCCCCGGTTAAGAAGGCTGGACAAAGGCCCGATACTGTCAAATGCCATACCGATGGTGAAATCCTCGATCGCTCCGTGCAAGTCTCCCATCGACATTTTGACCCGGCCGCGCTGAAAGTAGGCAACCTTGTGCCGCGGATCGAGCTGGACCGCCGCTGTGTAGTCGTCGACGGCGCCGTTTAGGTCCCCGGCTCGCTGCAAAGCCGCAGCTCGGTCAGCATATCGATCCGCATTTTCAGGCTGCGCCAGAATGTTTGCCGAATAGTCAGCGATGGCTCCGGCATGGTCATCGGTGAACATTTTTGCAAAGCCGCGTTCCCGCCGTGCAAACCAGTCGTTCGGGTCGACTTCCAGTAAGCGGTCCAGGATTGGGATCGCATCAGGACTCTGCCCGCCACGAATCAACCAGACTGCCTTTTTCAACTCCTCGCTCAATTGAATATTTTTCGACATGGATGACTTAGTTATTGCTGCGCAGGCAAAAGAACGCAAGAACATATCCATCGGCATCAGCGACTTCAAACCCCCAAAGGCCATCGTCGATAAAAGAGAGCTCATTCACGAAAGAGGCGCCGCGCTCCTGGAATTCAAGAAATAACGCCTTGGGGTCCAGCGTGTAGACGTAGGCATCCCAGCGCGCCCAAGAATGCCGCGATGAATTGGGCTGCGGAAGTATCTCGGGATGAACGGCCTTGAGCATGATGCCGATCCCGTCCCGGCTTACACGACCGTAATACGGATTTCCCTCAGGCCCCTGGAAGTCCAGTTGGAAACCGAAGCGGTCGATGTAGTGGGAAACCGATGCCTCTAGATCCTTCACGATGAAGAATGGACTGATGGAAGCGAGGTTTTTATTCTCGACATCAAGGCTTGGATCCTGCGACGAGGTTTCGGCGGAATTCATCACTTGGGCCTCCATTCGCTTGAATCGGCCACCGAGCAAAGGTGTCCATTTCAGGCGAAACACGAGTTGTTTTTCTATTTCGTGCTATCCGTTTTGGCCCGGTAATGATGCGTGAAAAGCGGTGTAGGGAACGATTGCGGACGCTTTTTCGCCACGGCTGGACGAGTGGCGCTCCCCACGAAAAGCTTCGCAGACAAAGAAGATGAACTCCGCGCCAAGCGCTGCAATGTTGTGAAAGATCGAGATCTTCAATCCGCCACCATCTCAAAAAGCTGGTGGATTTCCCAGGTGCCCTGCGCGCCATGCTCGAGGAAGCGCCGAGTATGTGCCACGGCTTCTTCCTTACTCGCGGCTTTGAGAAGCGCGTAGCCGCCGAGGACCTCTTTCGTCTCGGTAAATGGTCCGTCGGTCACCGTAACCGTGCCATTGGCGTCCTTATGGACGCGAACACCCGTGGTGCCAAAATGCACTCCTTCGCATTCGAGCAGCCACCCCGCCTGCATTCCCTCCTTGATGAGATTGCCCATGGAGGCCATCTCGGCCTCTGACGGAAGCTTCTCGAACGGTACGTGCGTGAAAACGCTGATGAAGCGCATGTCAATTCCCTCGGGTTCGTGATTTCCTTTCACAGTCTGATGGTCGAATGGTACACGGGCAAATCGACAGGAACCGATGGAGTTGTGTTTCCGGGTGCTGCCCCTTCGCCAGTTGCTCAAACAGCCCTTGCAACGGCAGAAAAGTTCCGATTTGGAATTGGTGGATGCCATCAATTAGCTTTGCACCGTCGACCCTCCTTGACCACAGAACCGTCCATTGTCAGGACTGGCTGGCTCTTCATTGGCTCGCATTTTTATGTTTCTATAACAAGTTTTATATAAACTAATCTATCATTACGGTAAAATTTAGCGCAATTTATTTTTGAATAAGATCCTTCAGTTAATTTCTCGGATTAAAATTATTAAAACTCTATTCTCAAGTTACTTTGCGCATTTTTGAGAAAATGGGAAGTCTTGCTTGAATTTCCGGACTTTTGTTTATAGAATGATAGTGTGTTGTGGGATTGGGCCGATGCCTTTCCCCTCCAAATACCCTTCAGAGTTTTCGTTTGTCGGATGACTGAATAGAGGACACCACCGCAGGTTCCTAGGGACTGAAAGTCGTGGTCCGCTAATAAGTAAACCGGCGTGGGCAAACATCCTTCGGGTGCGCCCTCGTTCCGGTTTTTTTCTTTTTTTCTTTTTCAGATGCCGCTGGAGGACTTCCGCAGGGTCCAATGGGCTTTCGTCTCGTTGAGAAGTCGAGCCCTTCGGTCAAGGCATCCAATACAGGAGCAACGAAGTGCTAAAACGCAGCGGTATCGTCGATTGGTTGGTCAAAACCTTCACCACGCGGGGTCCTCCTCGCTACAATCCGCGCCGCCGGTCGGTCTCGCTACGGGTAGAGGGCCTGGAAGATCGCACCCAGCCTTCGACGATCCTCGGCACGGCGGGCAACTTTGCAGTGCTGAGCGGAGCGGCCGTGACCAATACTGGCCCCTCCATCATCTTCGGCGATTTGGGAGTCAGCCCTGGAACCGCTGTCACCGGATTTCCTCCCGGACTGGTCACTAATGGCACAATTCACTCAGCCGATGCCGTAGCCGGCCAGGCGCAAGCCGACCTGACCACCGCCTACAACGCTCTCGCTTCGATGGCAATTACCGCCACACTGACCGGTCAGGACCTCGGCGGCCTCACCCTGACACCCGGCGTCTATTTCTTTTCGACCTCTGCCCAATTGACGGGAACCCTCACGCTCGACGCTCAAGGAGACCCCGACGCCGAGTTCGTATTTCAGATCGGCACCACGCTCGTAACGGCCAGCAATTCCAACGTTTTGTTGATCAATGGCGGCACCCCCTGCGACCTGTTCTGGCAGGTGGGCAGTTCCGCGACACTTGGCACCACCACCGAGTTTCAAGGTCATATTCTCGCGCTCCAGAGCATCTCGTTGCTGACCGGTGCCAATGTCAATGGCAGCGTTCTTGCCCGAAATGGCGCCGTGACGCTGGATTCCAACAGCGTCTCCATCGCGGCTTGCCTGGAAGGCACGATCTCGGGTCAGAAATTCAACGACTTGAACGGTGATGGGATTCAGCAACCGGGCGATCTCGGCTTAGCCGGAGTGACCTTTTTCCTGGACGCCAACAACAACGGCGTTCTCGATCCAGGGGAAACGAGCACGGTCACCGATGCCAGCGGTAATTACACCTTCGATGGACTGCTGCCGGGCATCTACCTGGTCCGCGAAGTGCAGCCATCCGGCTCTCTGCAAACCACGGTAAACCCCGCTCCGATTCTGCTGATTGCCGAACAGGATGTTTTGGGTGTGAACATCGGCAACTTCATGATGGTATCGATCGGCGGTCAGAAGTTCGGCGACGCCAACGGAAATGGCGTTCAAAATCCGGGCGACGTCGGTTTGGCCGGTTTCACGATATTCATCGACGCCAACAACAACGGCATCCTCGACCCGGGGGAAGTCAACACCGTCACCGACGCCAGTGGCAATTACACTTTTACGAATGTGGGACCGGGGACTTATACGATCCGCGAAGTTCAGCAGCCCGGCTACACCCAGACGACTGTCAACCCCGGCACCATCGCAGCCATCAGCGGAACCAATGTCGGCGGTGTCGCCTTTGGCAACTTCCAGTTAATTTCCATCGGCGGCCAGAAGTATGGCGATACTACGGGAAATGGGACTCAGGACCCAGCTGATCCGGGTTTGGCCGGTTTCACCATTTTCATCGATGCCAATAACAATGGCGTGCTCGATCCAGGCGAACGAAGGACCGTCACCGACGCCAATGGCAACTACACCTTTGCCAATGTTGGACCAGGGACTTATATCATCCGTGAAGTCCAGCAAACAGGTTTCATCCAAACGACCGTCAACCCCGGCGCAATCGCAGCCATTAGTGGAACCAATGTCGCCGGCGTCACCTTCGGCAACTTCCAGCTAATCACTCTGGGCGGCCAGAAGTTCGGCGACATCAACGGAAACGGTGTCCAAAATCCCGGCGATCTCGGTTTGGCTGGTTTCACCATCTACATTGATGCCAACAACAACGGCGTGCTCGATCCAGGCGAACGAAGCACCGTCACCGACGCCAACGGCAATTACTCCTTCGCCAATGTCGGTCCAGGCACTTACATCATTCGCGAAGTCCAGCAAACAGGTTTCACCCAAACGACCGTCAACCCCGGGGCCATCCCCGCCACCAGCGGCGGCAATGTCGGCGACATCACCTTTGGCAATTTCCAGTTGATCTCGATCGGCGGAGTGAAATTCGGCGACACCACGGGAAATGGAGTCCGCAACCCCAACGATCCCGGCTTGGCAGGATTCACCATTTACATCGATGCCAACAACAATGGCGTGCTCGATCCAGGAGAACGAAACACCGTCACCGATGCCAACGGCAATTACATCTTTACCAACATCGGCCCAGGCACCTACATCATCCGTGAGGTTCAGAAACCGGGGTTCATCCAAACCACGGTCAATCCAGCCAGCATCGCCGCCACGAGCGGCGGCAATGTTACCGACATCACCTTTGGCAATTTCCAATTGATTTCGATCGGTGGCGCGAAGTTTGGCGACACCACGGGAAATGGAGTCCGCAACCCCAACGATCCCGGCTTGGCAGGATTCACCATTTACATCGATGCCAACAACAATGGCGTGCTCGATCCAGGAGAACGAAACACGGTCACCGATGCCAACGGCAATTACATCTTTACCAATGTCGGCCCGGGCACCTACATCATCCGTGAGGTTCAGAAACCGGGGTTCATCCAAACCACGGTCAATCCAGCCGGCATCGCCGCCACGAGCGGCGGCAATGTTACCGATATCACCTTTGGCAATTTCCAGTTGATCTCGATCGGCGGAGTGAAATTCGGCGACACCACGGGAAATGGAGTCCGCAACCCCAACGATCCCGGCTTGGCAGGATTCACCATTTACATCGATGCCAACAACAATGGCGTGCTCGATCCAGGAGAACGAAACACCGTCACCGATGCCAACGGCAATTACATCTTTACCAACATCGGCCCAGGCACCTACATCATCCGTGAGGTTCAGAAACCGGGTTTCATCCAAACCACGGTCAATCCAGCCGGCATTCCCGCCACGAGCGGCGGCAATGTTACCGACATCACCTTTGGCAATTTCCAGTTGATCTCGATCGGCGGAGTGAAATTCGGCGACACCACGGGAAATGGAGTCCGCAACCCCAACGATCCCGGCTTGGCAGGATTCACCATTTACATTGATGCCAACAACAATGGCGTGCTCGATCCAGGAGAACGAAACACCGTCACCGATGCCAACGGCAATTACATCTTTACCAATGTCGGCCCGGGCACCTACATCATCCGTGAGGTTCAGAAACAGGGATTCGTCCAAACCACGGTCAATCCAGCCGGCATTGCCGCCACTAGCGGCGGCAATGTCACCGACATCACCTTTGGCAATTTCCAATTGATTTCGATCGGTGGCGCGAAGTTTGGCGACATGAACGGCAATGGGGTTCGCAATCCTGGCGACTTGGGCCTGGCCGGATTCACGATCTACATCGATGCCAGTAACAATGGAATCCTCGATCCAGGCGAGCGCAGAACCGTCACCGATGCCAACGGAAACTACTCCTTTGCAAACATCGGACCTGGAACTTACATCATCCGTGAGGTCCAGCAACCAGGCTTCGTGCAGACTACAGTCAATCCTGATGGCATTCCCGCCACCAGCGGCAGCAGTGTCGGGGGAGTGACCTTTGGCAACTTCCGATTAATCTCAATCAATGGAACAAAGTTTCGGGATTCCAATGGGAATGGTATTCGCAACGGAGGCGAAGTCGGCATCGCCGGCTTCACCATCTTCATTGATGCCAACAACAATGGCGTACTCGATCCGGGCGAACGAAGCACCGTCACCGATGCCTACGGAAATTATTCCTTTGCAAACATCGGACCTGGAACTTACATCATCCGTGAGGTCCAGCAAACCGGCTACACTCAGACGACCGTGAACCCGGGCAGCATCCCAGCCGTCAGCGGCAATAATGTCTTCAGCGTGACCTTTGGCAATTTCCAAATGATCTCGATCAGCGGCGTCAAATTCCAGGACACCAACGGGAACGGAGTCCGCAATGCGGGCGAGGGCGGTTTGGCCGGGGTCACCATCTACATCGATGTAAATAACAACGGTGTACTCGATCTTGGGGAACGAAGGACGGTCACGGCCGCCAACGGATCTTTCAGCTTTCCCAATCTTGGGCCGGGAATCTACCGCATCCGAGAAGTGACTCCGCCAGGATACGTACGCATGACCAACAATCCGTTGCCCATCTATGCCACGAGTGGCTTGAACAGTTCGTCGATTCTGTTCGGGAATATGGCCGTGGGCAGCCTCGCAGCCCCAGGCAAGCTCCTTATGATCGGTAACAATCTAATCAACTTGCAGAATGGTACTTTTGCTCGGCAGGTCAACTATCTGGCCAGCTTGTATGGCGCCTTGCTCGGCCGAGCACCCGATCTCAATGGTTTGATCTATTTCAGCCGTTTGTTTTTGGCAGGGTATAACGAACAGCAGGTCTTAGCATTTTTTAGGCAAAATTTTCGACTGTAATTGAATAGGCTGATTTCGTAAAGCGGTGGTTTTCCACCAACCGCTTACGAAATCTGTCAGGCGCCTGTGGTTATCTGCGGATTTCGAGGCCGAAGGAGATCCCTTGTGCCCAGAAGTCCGAGTCGTGAAAGGTGAACGCCGGCCGAGCCGGGCCGACCAGTGTGCCAGGTCCCGATTGGTTGGGGAACTGGGTGGGGTTGATGACAGGATTGATCTGATCGCCGGGCCTAACGACATTGCTCAAGTAAAGGAAGCTGTATCCAACAAAGAGGCGCACGTTGTCGGTCAATTGCCGCCCTACATTCAGGGTGACTTGCGGGGCCACCGCAAATTGGTCCCGGTTGTAGGTACCTATGTTAGTTGGCAAGGCAAAAACGCCACCGCGCTGGGTGACCTGAGCGCCGGCCGAATCGGTGAACACTGTCGATCCGTTGATGCGAACTTGCTGGTTCGTTGCGCCCAAGGCAACGGCGCCGGTCACGTTGGTAAACCAGGCGCCGCTGTACACTTCCGCCCGCCCGCCCAGTTGACCACCGTAGAAGTTGTTGGTGGTGGCAAAGCGATCATTGGTCGTGATTCTTGAGCCCAGAGCAAAGGGAGGAACAGGGGCAGAGGGAAGGAAGGCAATGTTCTCCGTGATGGCCAGGTTTTCGTTGAGGTTCAGGTACATGAAGCCCCCGATCATATCCACCCTGTAGCCTGCCGGATTCCCGAAGCGACCCATGCCGTATCCAGGCATTCCGGTCCCAGCAAACGCGGCTTTATTGCCGACGCCATTGTTCCCTCCATAGAGGTTGTAAATTCCATTCAATTGGGCGCCCAGGAATGAGCTGCCTGAAACGATTCCGACCGTTCCGGTGGTGATGCCCGGAAAAGAAACCACTTGCCGATCGGGCAACCCGGTGACGGCATTGATAAAGGGAACTCCCAAAATCGTGGTACCCGTTCCAGCCGAGTTCGCGCTGAAATTATCCGAGGGGCCGTTCACGAAGAAGTAGCTACCCTCGACCCCAAGAGTTTGGTCTTCATCGAGCCAGTATCCACCGGTAAATCTGCCACCAAGGCGTAGGTTGTAGTCGATGTTGCTGCCAAAGAGCGTTGCTCCACCTACAGGAGGATTGCTTCCAAACACGAGCGGGCCGTTCGTTACAAGCGGTGGCGCATTGGCCCCCTTGATTCCCCACAGCAACAGTTCACTGCTACCCCAGAATCGATTTCCATTTCCCGCGTAGGCGGGTTGGTTCAGAAATCCGGGGCCGCCATAGTCCTCCGGGAGTGGAGCGGCTTCGCTCACTACGGTCGCCAATGGCGTTTCTTCCGGGCCTTCTATGAGGCGAAAGAGGGGTATTGCCGGCTTGGAGGCGTTTTCAGGAGCACGACCCGGGGCAAAAACAGGCGCCGGATTGAGCGCGGGCGGATGACCGGGTGGAATCCCGATTTCGCTTGTTCGGGGTTCTGGGCCTGGCCCAACTCTTGAATTGGCTGAAGGCGAAGTGAGCTCGTCCGTCCGGCCAAACGAGCCCATCCCAAAGGAAAGGGCCAGAACCATCGCGCCCTTCGACAAAGTGCAGCGTGTCATCTTGTCCCTCCATGGACCTTTTTTGGCGGTGAATTGTGGGCAAACTTCCTGTTCGCCCTTTAAGAGAACCGCCTGACCATTTTGGTATTCGGTCAATGAATATGCGACCCATGTCAAATATTCCAAATTTGCGAAATCTACTGACCATGATCATGGCAAACATGCGGATAGTAGGGATCGCGCAGGGTCAGGGCTTACGCCCAGCCCTTACAATCGTTAATGACGGAATCGTCGTTGATTTATGAGGTAAGTCCGAGCTTATCGGTGAACTGGCCGCGTTAGGCGGGCCCCGTCTTCGAGGATTGTCTTAAACGAGTGCCTTCGAAAACGGGGCCCGTCAAGATTGATGGAAAAACCTTGCGTCGGAGTTTTGATAGAGCGACAGGGAAAAAGGCCATTCACATGGTCAATGCTTGGGCGACGGAGAATCGAATCGCCTTCGGCCAAGTGGTGACCGACGAGACGACTAACGAGATTACGGCAATACCCCAACTGCTGGAACCGCTGGAAATCAAAGGGTGTTTGGTGACCATTGACGCTATGGATTGCCAGGTGGAAATCGCCGACAAGATCCTGGAAAAAGGAGCCAACAACCTGTTGCATGTCAAAGCCAACCAACCCGCATAACAGGAAGTGATCCATGACCACTTTGTGAAATTGATGGAGGCAACGCGGATATCAATCTGGGGCACCTCCGCAGAATCGCCGTCAGCAAGCTAAAAAACGAGAAAACTGTAAAATCTGGCGTCAAAAACAAAAGCTCGCGGCAGGATGGAATCCTGATTGCATCCTTAAAGTCCTATTTGCTAAATGATTTAACGTGCGTTCGCCATGCCTGCCCAGATTTTCTCAACGTGCACCGTGATTTTGCAACACGGTTCCAAGACTCGTTAAATCAACCATGATCCGCGCGGCCAGAGCCGCGCGGATTCTGTTTTTCCTTTGTACCAGCGCGATTGGATTGACTGCCACCACCGAATGGTCCGAAATCGGGTACCTAACTTGGTAATCTTCCGGTAAGGCACAAGACAGCCCTGCGGAGTTGCGAAAACGACCGGGTCGCGAATTCCTTGAAGCTTATCACTAGCCCAAAGTTGGTCTCCGGCACAATTTCGAGCCGTGATGTCAACAATTGCGCCGGGGCCTTATTTTCGTTTAGCGGATATCACAAGTCGTAGTTAACCCTCACATCGTTTGCAAATGTGTCTCATCCAGGATAGGCTGGCCCGAATGGACGACGAAGGCCCGCGGCAGACGCATGGTGAAGGCCGTGCCGCCTTCTTCGGAAGATGTGACCTGAATCGCTCCGCCATGTGATCCGGCGATTGCACGAGCGATGTAGAGGCCAAGCCCAATGCTTCCGGGACGATTTGTCTTAGGGTGCTCAGCGCTCGACCCGCGCACCAGTGGATCGAAGATCTTCGCCAATTCACCTGGCGGGATCGGCGGACCTCCATTGCTGACCACGAGGACTACATCAGTCACTTCTCCGATTGTCATCAATTGAATCGGGGCGGTCTCCGGGCTGTGCTGAATGGCATTGCCCAGGAGATTGGAGATAGCTTGACGGAGGCGATCGGCGTCCCAGTTTCCATGCAAATCTCCTTCAGATCGAAAATGAATGTTCCGGCGCGGGTGAGCTGTCAAATATTCCTTGTACAACTCCTCACAAAGGCCTTTCAGATCCATTGGAGAGGCAGACACGGGCATCCCCGCTCCTAGCCGCGTGCGTGTGTAGTCGAGAAGATCGCTGATCATCCGAGCCATCACCCCGGCATTGGTGGCGATTTGAGTGGCCACCTCGACTGCGCGGGTGGCCGGCTGCACCAGGTGGGGAAGCAGCGAGGCCGACATTGCGATGGAATTCAGTGGATTGCGCAGGTCGTGACTGAGGATCGCGAGAAAGAGATCACGCGACTGGTCGATTCGATTGGTGTAACTGCTGACCGCTTTCGCGAGTGACTGATCAATCGACTCATTAAAACGGGCCACATCATCGATGTCGCATTCCCGAGGTCGTGATCCGCCTTCATGCCACAGTCGAAGCACACTGGCCCGTAGCGCACGATACTCCGAAACCAACTCCAGCAAGCCAAAGCCTGAGCCTAGCCGGCCGATAGCATGTTGCTCCGAGGCGCCGTTCAAAGCGATGCTCTCCGCTCCGCTGGCGTTACCGCCCGACTTGGCCGGGCGTTCGGTGGTGCTTTGTACGGATCGCATGTCCCGAACCGTGGCGAGGAGAATCTCGTCGGCATGGTCGCGTAGCGCTAACGCGTCCATCTTAACGCCGGGAGCAATACCGCGAGCGAAGGCCTCCCACTCAAGAAGAATCGTCTCAAGATTCGCAATGATGAAATCGGCCAGTCGCATTTGCGCTCCGTGCTCCGTGCTCCACGTGGTGGGATTCTGGATCATCGATGAGCGGCTTCGACGACAATAGATACCCTCGCGGGACAAGCAAAAAGCCGATGTAGCCGAGACCTCGAAGAGTCTCGCCACATCGGCCTACCGGTCAACTCGTATCTCGACTGAGTCGCAGATACGCCTTGTCAAGTCGTCCGAAAAGTGCAAGAGTGTGCCGCCAACCTGCCCACCTTCCACCTCGCATAATACAGGCATCTTATCGGCACGCCGCTCGATGAACAAGGGGCGAGCCCCAGGGCGTTCGGCAAAACTACTTGCGGAAAGTCGGACGACGAATCGTATTTGCGGTGGATCTTCCCGCGAAATTCGAAGGAAATTTCCTCGATCTGGAGCAGACGTTGCGGGGGACATCTCCTGGCGACACTGTTAAGGTAGGTACCACCTAACTCGGAGTCGAATGCGCGGGATTGAGCCCCATTGGGCGTGATCGTGAAGGCCCGCCGGTTATGGTCCAACTCTTGGGTGAACCGATGAGTTGCGCGCCACGGCAACAGCACTCTACTTGCGAATAACGGTCAAACAATGAAAGCGCTTTGCTGGCATGCCACGGGGAGATCGACCCTCCTTCGTCATCACGCACAACGTTGCGCTTGCAAAGGCCCCTGAAATATATAAAGCCTTCCGCGATAATAAATTTGGCAGCATCAAGGTTTTTTTTGAAACCATGAAATAAATGGCACCAGTTTCGGCAAAAAAAGGCAACTGTCGTTATTTGCGACATTTGAAATCATGTAAATGTGTCATAAATTGAGTTTTAGATTTTTTGCGTAAAGATTTTTTGGCGATGGTTGTGCAAATGGCTTCCAGTAGATCAATCTGTGTGAATGGCTTTGGCAAAAAATAGATCACCGGCAATTTCAAATCATTTTCAGTTCGGTCCGTTGGGTTCGCGGCGGTAACGATTACAGCTAGATCGTTATCCACTCGATCTTCACGCAGGCAAGCAAGCACTCCATCGCCGCCACCCCAAGGCAGGGCTTGGTCCAGTACCAATACCACGGGCCGTAGCTGATCAATCTTTCGCAGGCATTCCAGGCCGTCGGAGGCCGTTTCCACGGCATAACCGAATTGGGCAAGAAACTGCTGGTAGATGTCACACATCAACGGGTCGCAATCGGTTACGAGCAAGGTCGGCATCATCGTGTTGATCCCCGTTGTCTGGTCGACCCGGAGTCCGCCCTGTTAAGCGCTTTGACCTGGTAGAAAGGCGCGACCACCTGGGAAAGGCGGATTGCTACAAGATTAACTTTTTTCAGGTAGGGCGACAGCCGGGACGGGTCTGACAAATCGTGTAATGGAATCCATTACCTGGTAATGAAAAATTTCTTCGCTATTTTTCAGGATGATTTAGCTAAAATTATTGATGAAGTAGGATGGGATGAGAATCAACAGTCAAGGAATTCAATGACCGATCACAAGCCATCCAATGATGAGGCCGATCCGGTGAAATCGGAGCCACCGGTTGCCGATTCCCAAAAGGTCGGATCGATTCCGGCTTCGTTGGCGGTGAGCGCGTTGCCTTCTGGAGGCGCACTGGTGACGCAGGAACAGCTATCTGATCTTCAGGAAGCAAGTAGATCGAGAACCCCGATCGTTGGAATCGCGGCTTCCGCTGGCGGACTGGAAGCACTCAAGCAGTTTTTTTCGACGATGCCCCATGATTCTGGCGCAGCATTTGTTTTGGTACCCCATCTCGATCCCAATCACGAAAGCCTCATGGTCGAATTGCTGGCCAGGGAAACCAGTATGGAGGTAAGTGAGGCTTGCGAGGGTCAGGTTCCCCAGGCCAACCAGGTCTATGTCATCCCCCCCAACTGTTATCTGACGATTGTGGACAGCAAACTTCATCCGGTCGGCCCTGTGGAGCGAACAGGGCCGCTGACGTCGATTGATCTTTTCCTGCGTTCACTTGCTCTCGATCAACGGGAAAATGCCATTTGCATCATCCTCTCCGGGACAGGGTCTCACGGGTCGCTTGGTCTCAAAGAAATCAAGGCCCAGGAAGGGATGGTCATGGCTCAAGATCCCGAAACCGCCGAATTCTCCAGCATGCCTCAAAGCGCGATCTCCACGGGCCTGGTCGATTACATCCTTCCCCCGGA
Organism: Gemmataceae bacterium; assembly: GCA_965226945.1. GTDB lineage: Bacteria > Planctomycetota > Planctomycetia > Gemmatales > Gemmataceae > SYLG01. Next base: position 8,651,171 of record OZ245717.1, read on the forward strand.
AAAACTCCCCGAAGCCTTGAGCAAGTATCTGAGGCACCTATTGAATTCGAGATCAGAATCGGTTCCCGCGGAGCCTGTTGGTCAACTGGGTCCGATCCTCGATCTGATCAAGAACCGTACGAAGTTCGATTTTCGCTGCTATCGCAAACCGATGATTCATCGGCGCGTTGAACGGCGCATGAGTTTGTTATTCATTCCCGAAATCTCAGCTTACTATTCATTCCTCAAGAATAATCAGGGAGAAGTTCAGAGGCTCGTTCGCGACCTGATGATTAGCGTCACCAGTTTTTTCCGAGATCCTGAGATTTTCCTTGCCCTGCAAAGAGAAGTCGTCGTCCCTCTTGTTCAGAGAATGGATTTCGATTCTCAGCTACGAATTTGGAGCGTCGGATGCGCTACCGGCGAGGAACCTTACTCACTGGCCATTCTTTTGCTGGAAGAACTTGGCAGGGTTCAGAAAAACAATTCCGTGCACGTGTTCGCCACGGACATCGACGATTTTGCAGTCGATTACGCCCGCCAAGGGAGATACCCCGATAGCATTGCGACCGATGTTTGCGCCGAGCGGCTCCATCGTTTTTTCACCAGAGATGGGGAAACCGCTTTTCGGGTCAACGCGAATCTTCGCGATTGCATTACTTTCGCACGCCAAAACCTGCTAACCGATGCTCCCTTTTCCAAACTCGACCTCATCGTTTGCCGCAATGTACTGATTTACCTGGAACCGGAGATTCAAGAAAAAGTAATCGCCCTTTTTCACTTCTCTTTGAACCAAGGCGGGCTTTTGTTCCTTGGGCCTTCGGAGACGGTAGGCCCGCATATCGATCTGTTTGAACCGCTCTCCAAGAAATGGCGCATCTTTCGTCGAATTGGTCACGATCAGCTTAACCGGGTGAAGTTCCCGATAGCGTCGATTGCCGCATCCCGCACTCGATCGGGACGGCCCATGCTTGGGAAATCAAACCGGCTCCTGAATCTCTCCGACTTGGCCCGGCGGAAATTGCTTGAGCTCCACGCGCCACCCGCCGTGGTCATTAATCGCAAATGCCAGATCCTTTATTTCTTTGGTCAACTCGATCCATATTTGAGCCACCCCGAAGGGGAACCGACTCAAGATCTCTTTTTGGTCGCTCGCGAGGGCCTTCAAACCAAACTTCGCTCGGCCATCCGAAGCGCATTCAAACTAAGAACGCCGGAGACTCTTATCGAAGTATCGATCATTCATAATGGCCACGCCCACCCGGCGATCGCTACCCTACGGCCGTTGAAGGGGCCCTCCGAATCGGACGACTTTCTTTTGATCACATTCCAAGGATCTGGGCGCCCGGCGAAACCGATCGAGGCGCCGCAGACAGATGCCGAGGAATCACTCATCCATCAACTCGAAGGTGAACTCAAGGCAGTCCGGGAAGATCTGCAGAACTCGCTTGGAGAAATGGAGAGCGCCAACGAAGAGCTCAAGGTTACAAATGAAGAGGCGATGTCGATGAATGAGGAGTTTCAGTCGACTAACGAAGAGCTAGAAATGTCCAAAGAGGAGCTGCAGTCGCTAAATGAGGAATTAACAACGGCTAATCACCAGCTGCAAGAAAAATTGGTTGAAATTGAGGCCGTGAATAATGATCTTTCTAATTTACTTAATTGCACCGAGGCGGGAATCCTCTTCCTGGACAGACAAGGCGTGATCAAGCGGTTCACTCGTGAGGCGAGTCGCCTGTTCAACCTCATTCCGGGCGACATCGGCCGCCCGATCGATGATATCACGCCGAGGTTTCCCAACAGCACCCTTCGGCAAGATGTCGAGCAGGTATTCCATTCGCTGGTCCGTCATGAAAGGCAAATCCAAACTTTCGATGGCTCCTGGTGGAATCAGTGCATCACACTTTACCGCACGCTGGATCAAAGGGTGATCGGAACGATCGTTACCTACACCGATATCTCGGAGATCCGCCATTCGGACGAGCTGACCAGGCGGTTGGGTTCCGTCCTGCTCGATTCCAATGACGCCGTCTATGTTCACGATTTCCAGGGCAAGATCACATCCTGGAATCGATCAGCGGAAAAAATCTACGGCTATGCCGAAGCGGAAGCATTATTCATGAATGTAGAACAATTGATTCCCCAAGCACTCCGTGGTTCCCATCGGGAATCATGGGAAGAAATGGCCAAGAGAGATCGGTCTGAGTCCTGGGAAAGTCAGCGCAAAACCAAGGACGGTCGGTTGCTTGACCTGTTGATCACCGCCACCGCCGTCAAGGACGAATGGGGAGTGCCGATCGCGCTTGCCAAAACGGAACGCGACATCACGGAAATCAAACGATCTCAATTGGTACTGCAAAAAAGTCAAGAACAACTGGGCGCGGTGCTTCAGACCGCGGCGGATGGCATCATCACCTTCAATCCAAAAGGGACGATCCTGTCGGTCAACGCCGCGACAGAACGGATGTTCGGATACAAACCCTTCGAAATGATCGGTCAGAACGTTGAAATGCTCATGCCTTCCGCCGAGCAGAGTAGTCTCGGTATCATCGAATCGTTCGACCGGAACGATGCAAGAACTATCGGCGGCATCAACCGAGAAGTCATCGGCATGCGCAAAGCGGGTTCGCGGTTTCCGGTCGACCTGGCCGTGAGCGAGGTGGATCATCTCAAACTATTCACAGGAATTTTGCGTGACATTACCGAGCGGGTGAAGGCCGAGGAAGCCCTGCGAGAATCGGAGCGGTTTGCCAGGTCCACTCTGGACGGCCTTTCCGCGCATATCGCGATCATTTGTGAAGAAGGGAAAATCCTGGCAGTCAATAGGGCATGGAGAGCTTTCGCCCTCTCGAGTTCGTCCCTACCCGAAGCCACCCAGGAAGGGGCCAATTACCTCGAAGTCAGCGAACAGGTCGACGGCCCCTATCAGGGCCGTGGAAAGATCGCTCGGGAGGGAATCCGGCGAGTGCTTGCAAGGGAACTTCCTGAATTCATCATGGAATATCCCTGGAACTATGAGGAGCTTGAGCGCTGGTGCATTGTGCGCGTCACTCCATTTCCTGGGGCAGGTCTCAATCGTGTTGTGATTGCCCATGAAGACATCACCCGACGCAAGGAACTGGAAAGAGAAGTGGTGGAAATTGCTTCGATGGAACAGCGCCGGATCGGCCAGGACCTTCACGATAGCGTGAGTCAAGAACTCACAGCAATCAACATCATGGCAGGAGAACTGGCCGAATCGTTTGAAAGCAGCAATTCCAACGACTTGGCTTTATTGGAACGGATTGTGCGTGGCTTGAGCCGGACACAGAATGAACTCAGGTCGGTCATGAGAGGACTTTTGCCGGTAGCCATCGACTCCCAGGGGTTAATGGCCGCGATTTGCGATTTGGCGGGCCGATCAAGATGGGACAATAAGATCAATTGCACGTTCGTTTGCCCTACGCCCGTTTCGCTTACCGACAACCTGACCGCGACCCATCTTTATCTGATTGCCCAGGAAGCGGTGCACAACGCCTTCAAACATTCTCGTGGCAAGAACATTACGATTGCGATCGAAATCAGCGACCGGCTTTCGCTTTCGATTACCGATGATGGAATCGGACTTTCCGAGGATTCGAGCATTGCCATGGGGCATCTGGGAATTCGGATCATGCAGAACCGTGCCGCCATCATCGGGGCCACCTTGACCATCAAAATGATTGAACCTTCCGGAACCCAGGTGCTCTGCAGAATGTCGAGGGAATCGGATGAACCCATTTAGTGAAGGAAAACGCGCACGCGTTCTGGTAGTGGATGACCATCCCGCCATGAGGGAGGCTCTGGGATCAAAGATCAGTCGCCAGCCGGATCTGGAGATTTGCGGCGAAGCGGCCGATATGGCCGAAGCTTTGCAGAAGGTAGCCGAGTCGATCCCGGACATGGCTGTCGTGGATCTCTCACTTAAAACGGGGAGCGGAATCGACCTGATCAAACGGCTCAAGGATCGGCACCCCCAAGTCCGTATTCTCGTGTGCTCGATGCATGAAGAATCGCTTTACGCGGAAAGGTCGCTTCGTGCGGGAGCTCTAGGCTACATCAACAAGGATCAGGCCACCGGCAAAATCATCGAAGCGATTCGCCGTGTTCTCGAGGGAAAGGTCTATTTGAGCGAATACATGGCAGAAAAAATCCTTCATCGTAGCGTGGGTGAAGGCAAAAAGGAGATGACGAACTCGCCCGTCGAACTTCTGGCAGATCGGGAGCTGGAGGTTTTTCGGCTGATCGGCCACGGAGTGAAGACCGCGGCGGTTGCGGAAAAACTGCACCTCAGCGTGAAAACGGTCGAGACCTACCGCAACCGTATCCGTCAAAAACTGGATCTGAAAGACGGCACCGAGTTAGCGCACTTTGCCACACAATGGATTTTGCAGTATCAGGACAACGAATAATTATTTATTGAATAGGAATAAATTATTGATTAAAAAGGCTCCGTATTTTTGAAGCTTATATCACGGCGGCGATGTGTCCAGAGATTATTTGGACACAGAGTTTGACGCGGGCTATTCTAGGAAGCCAGAGCGAAGAAGGCGACTGATCAACCGGATATGCCCTGATTTCTGGATGGGTTGTTGCTTAAAGACGATGTCCTGATTTGTCGTCGTCCGTCCTTTAGTTTTGTCATCGTCGACATTATTTAAATGTATGTAAAAAACATTCACCTTTCGTTTGCCTCTTTGTGTAATGGTTTCCCTCACACGATTTGTCGTTAACCCCCCGACTGGTGCGGTTGCAGCAATGAGTTTAATCTGAATGGATACGGATTGACCAGTCGCCAAGGAAGGTTCGCCGCGTAGGCGATATCGACCTGCATCAGGTAATGTCGCGAAAGTCGTCCCAAAGCCAACCATGTTCCAGACCTTACTCATCACCGATTGCGACCGAGAATGTTGCGACCTCTACCAGGCAGCCCTGACTGGTTCCGGCTTTCGCGTGGAATCGGCAATGAATGGTTTGGACTGCATGCAAAAGGTTGAGCGATTCCGGCCAGCCCTTTTGGTGCTCGATCGCGACCTGGCCTGGTGGGAAACCGGCTCGGGAATGTTGAGCGGCATCGGGAATCGCAATGAGTCCACGGCCGGGAACAGCGTCTGGAATGGGTGTGAGGGAGTCCTCGCCTGCTTGCGTGATGAAGTCAAGTCTTTTCATGTTCCCGTCCTTCTCACCGCAACACCACGCTATCGTCGGGAAGCTGATGGGGGATTTGCTGCGCCCATTGTGGAGCTGTTGTTCAAGCCATTTACGCCGAATTCACTCATGGATGCGATTTGCGGGGCCCTTGCCAATAAAGCCGGCGCTCTCGCTACCCATCGGCGTCGGATGAGTGTTCCTTCCGAACGATTCCAAGCCTGAGGAGGATGGATTTATGGTTCAGTCAACTCCGTTTGCCATTCCGAAGCCTTTGCCCAATGGGGCTGGTCATCTCTGCCCTGCGGGAGCGACGCAAGCGGGAGGTTCGAATGAACCGCGTCCCTGGTCGCTTGATCATGAGGCGACTCGGCGGTCCCAAGGGGAAATCGAAGCGGCGATTTGCGAGAGAATCGGGAATCTGCAGCAAGAATTGCTGGGCCGCGGCCCCAGGGAGATTCGAGCTCACTTGCTTGGCGATCTGCTGGTCGTCCGCCTGAAGGGAGGTTTAACGGCCTCTGAAGTGCAATTGACCAAAACGAACCCGGTCGAGAACGGCCGCAATCTCATCAAATGCTTGCGCACCCAACTCGTCGAAATGGCGCGGCCCCGACTCGATGGCATTGTCGAGGAGGCAACCTGCGTCAAGCCGATTAGCCTGCATCACGACATTAGCACTCAGACCGGCGAAGAAGTCTTGGTTTTCACACTGCGTGAGGTGCCGAACGTGCGACCAATCAAAAAGGCAACACGAGCCGCCTCGCGACATCCTGGTATGGATGGTCAGTCCCCGGCGTCCTAAATGAGCGTCGATTGCCGGCGAGTCGTTCGCCGTAAGTTGCCAAGAGCGAACCAGTGGAACCCACTGGTTGTGCCACAGAAGGTAGGCGGGCGGTACCGCTATAACCGTGTTCAGGCTGGTTAAGGCCAGCTCTCTATTCAGGGAGTAATGCTCTGTTGCGATTAACTTTGGTTCTTGGAGTTGCTTTTCTAATTGGAGCTTTTGTTGCCGGTTTTATCGGCGTCTCCGATCAGCCGTGGGCAGGGTCGAGATTCCTGTTTGTTGTTTTCCTTGGTTTGGCGGCCGTTGCCTTTGGAGGCGGTTTGATCCTTCGCGCATTCGGCAGCAAGCTATCTGCAAGAGATTCCAAGAGGCTTCCTATTGTCAGCGGTCGCCATTGACAAACCATCCATCGAAGGGACCAGGGTCCACTCTGCTGATTTGGCGAACGGAAGGGCGGAGCCCGGTATTTCAGTTTCGTCCGCGAAAAAAAGAAAACTGTGTAATTGAAATCACGTTCACTAAGTTTTTCAAGTTTGGTTTATAAGCAAAGGTTTTTAAAACGCATACAGGTTTCACTATCTGTATGGTGCTTTCGGCGCTGGGCCTTATCGTGATTCTTGTGCTGACCTTTATATTCCTCACTAATTAAAATGGTTTCTGTTGCCGATTTTTTCAGCGTCTATATGTCCAAGCCTCATCAAATTGCCTTCAATCAAGTCATCCAAACAGTGTGTCTTTTTATAGGTGTCATTCTTATATTCATGAATATGGAAAACTAAAGATCCCACCGATTTCACTATCTTTGGTTATTTTCAAACCACGGTACGACTCATTCCATCCGCATGCATTGCCATAATTATGGTCAATAAAAACCACAAACTTATAATGTCTGATATCGGTCGCTTTTTCGAACCGATGATGAGCATCCTCTCGCGGTTCTCTTAACGGGTTAAACAGGAAGTTTGCCCGCACCAAGCCGCCAAGAAAACGTCCATGGAGGGACAAGATGACACGCTGCACTTTGTCAAAGGGCGCGATGTAGACTGGCCCGCGCACCCCCCTTGTATAATCGGCGTAGACGGAAAACCACTCGCAACATCGTCGAGCGCATTTTGTTTGACATGCTTTACCCTAAGCGCTTTTGAATTTTTGTTGTAAGTTGATGGTGCCGGTAATGGGCGACCAGCTCAAGCACCCGGATGCGGATGGCCTAAACAACCATTCTGGGTGTTTGTCATTCGCAATGGGATGATTTCCGCCAAAACGAACGCGGCGTAGTTCAGATGGCCTTTCTGCCGGATCGGCCTGCGGACATTGGTCAGGACCTTTACAAGAAGCGCGCATCCGCCGTTCAATGGGCGACTCAATTTTCTGCCAGATTTGGCAGCTAAGTTCTTCTCCGGTAGGTTTCACCGTTCGGGTATACCATCACAAGGTCGCTTTGCGCGCCCAGGTGGATTCATCGGAAATGGCATTGCATGTTGCCGGTACCGACACGGCGGATCCGCTCGACAACCTAACCTTCCAGGGGAGACCCGAAAGCCACGAGGCAAAGCAAACGGTCGACATCCAAATCCCCGAGCAGGTGAAGAAGCAGCCACATATCCCCTGATTGAGAGCCTGGATTTTCTCGCCTTCCGCTTCCCTTCATGCGCAGAATAAGGGCGATGGAGTTGGATGATCCCCACTCCAACGGGTCGAGGCAGCGATGACGGTAGAGGTGCTCGTGCCAATCGAACCGCCGCGGAGAAAACGGGGACATTCTACTTTACTACTCCCGCGACTATCAAACGCAATGGCAACTTGGGGGAAACAGGCATAGCACATGGCACAGAGAGCCAGCCCCTTTTTGACGTCCGAAGGCTGTTCAGTGCGGTATGGCCATTGTCCGGTCTTGTATGCATTCAAAAACTTCTCAGACGCGCATCCTTCGTCCAGAATGCCCCCTTGCGTTCCCCCTTTTATCCTCCAGGATCTAGTCCAAAATCTGGTGATCAATCTGTTTGAAGCCCACAGCCTGGACACATGAGCCGGCGTCGACTGTCAACGATGAGGGCGCTCGAAAAGTACAATGTCCCCTTTCCTCCAATGTCCCCTTTCCTTTTCCATGCACGAACTGCAACACCATCGAGCAGCTAAGGAGAAGCCGGTTTGGTCCTCACCGATGTCGGCCCCATCCAGGCCGACACGCCAGGCGCTAAGTATGCAGGACTCAACCCCAGGCTCGCTTACTAGCGGCTTATCATGGCGAGTTGTTTGATCTGCTCAAGGTGCTCCTTGATCACGGGCAAGGTTTTGGTGGCATAAGCCTTGAGTGTCTGGTTTTGCAGATTCTTCGAAGCGGTGGTGAACAGTGTCACCGCCTCTTCGTGCGCGCTAACCTGAGTGGCGATATAGATGGAATCAAAATTGCTTACCTGTGCGTCCCGGACCATGGTAAGCAATTGTTCATGGTTGTCAGCCATTTTTGTCGGCATTTCGTGGCCGGCTTCGGACGCGGCTACTGCCAACTCTTTATTGGCTTTTTCGTGGTCGGCAATCATTTCTTGAGCGAATTGCCTCACATCCTCCCTCTTGGCTGCTCGGTTCGCCAGCTTACTCGATTCCACTTCGAATTTGCCACCGCTGGCTGCCTTGGCGACGAATTCAGCCTGACCTAGCTGACCTTTAGGTGAGAAAAGAACCAGTAGAAAACAAACGGGCAAAACGACAGCAGCCGAAATGGGAAAGCTGAATGGAAGGCCAATTCCCAGCGGGCGATTCTCGGTAGACATCGGTAACTCCTTTTGAACGGTCGGGACCTTGCGGTTCCATGCCAAAAGGACTTAAGCAAAAATTGCACCCGTTTCAACAATTCAGCGCGGAATGAGAGAAATTCACCTCTTTCGCAGCAATCGCCGAGAAACTTGTGGGGATTTGCCGGACAAAATTTCCTACGATTCGACGCTTTACGATGGGTATGGCAATGTAATGTAAGGTGTGGTGGGAAAGCGATTGCCGTATTTTGGTTGGGAACGGATGTCTCCGGCAGTTGGGATCTTATCGAGAACGGCGCGGGCGCGGCGGACTTTGGCGAGGATGTCTTCGGCTTCCGCAGTTCAGGTGAAGCCTTTGCCGTGGTCATTGTGATGCGTGATGTAGTTTTCAATGGTTTTGACCAAATCCGGGACGCTACGGAAATCACGTCATTCAGGGCGCTCATGCCAGTCGCCCCTTACCAGTAGCGGGGGAAAACGGGGACATTCTAGAATGGCACTACGCTAGCCCGCAAGGGTATTGCCCATCAATTGCTTGCGCCATTCAGAGCGCGGATTTTTCATCACTGGAAATTCCTTCGGTCGTCGCTTGCGGACACGCGGTTCCGCTCGACCGGAACGATGAGGGTTCACTTTCAGTGGGACCAACTCGTCTCCCGCCTTCGAGTCGAGCAGCCAGCGCAGCGCGTCGACAAAACTGATCCGGTCCACGGCAACATCCTGGCGCCGTGCCGCCTCCTCCGTCACCATGCGGACCATGTTGTAGACCATCGCGTATACCGTCAGCTCCTTGAGAATCCCTTCCACGCTCTTGCATTTCAAGACATCCATTTTCATCGTTTGCTTGAGGTGTTTCAGATCAGACTTGACACCCCAGCGAGCACCGTAGAGACGCGCCAGCTCCGCCGCCGTGTAGACCTTCGCATCCAAAAGCGTCGTCACCAGCGTCACCTCGCGCGTCCGAAATCCAGAGCGCGAGATCTTGTAACGCAGCTCACGTACCTTCAGCACGTCTGGCAAAGCCGCATAGTCCTCGACACTCATCCACTCGGGCTTGCTCTGGGGCTTGAACCATTCGACGATTTGGTCGAACGACCCAAGCTGCCGAACCCAACGCGAGCGAGGGAGTCCTTTCCTACCGCTTTTGGTGCCGGATCGAACATGTGCTCGATTTGGTGCGAAGTCGACGATCTGTCGCTGGTGAACCCGAAGCACCGCGTGCACGCCGCGTCGTTTGAGCAGCGCGAGATGAGCGAAGGAGCAGAAGCCACGATCGGCGACCAGGACATCTCCCGGTTGCAAGGCGCGATGAACATCTTCGACGCGCGACATCTCATGCGAGCGCAAGGGCGCGGCCATGACCTCCAAAAGGAGGCCGGTACCCGCGTGAAACAGGGCCAGAATCTTGGCAACGGGGAAGCCGCATCCGGCGACCTGGGCTCCCGGTTGGCCGAAGTGAGCCTGCAACTCGGGAGTATCGGGCATGGAAAATGACGAACCGTCGATCAGGAAGGTACGATGCCCATGCCATCGGCCGCCGAACGTTTCGGGGGGATAAAGGCCTTGATCAGCGCGCGAAGGATGGCATGGTAGACGGCCAGAGGGAGCCGCGCTCGCGCCTGGCAGTAGGCCGAGTCGGTGAACGCTTTCTTGGCGAGCGTCGCGATATGTTCGAGAGCAGTATTGCCACAGAGGACCTGGAGCAAGAACCAGTGAAGGGTGGCAAAGGGACAAAGGACCCCGACACGCCAACTGTGCCCGACTTGTCGACAGACCCGTTGGACGGTCGAGCGATCCAGAAGGCTGCCGAGGTCTTGCCGAATCCGCCGCAGTGCGGTATCAATTCGTCGATGCATTCGAGGGCCTCCTTGCCCATGGGTCGTGTGACAACGCCATGATGCCGGGAGGCCCTCGTTTGCCTCAAGTCCTTTTGCCTTTTCAGCTTACTGCTCGCTTAGTGCCATTCTACAATGTCCCCTTTCATACACTCCGCTGTTCTTGCCATACTTCGAGCTTAAGAACGGGCCTGCTCACAGTAAAGTAGAACGTCTCATTTCCCTACGCCAGCGGCAATAAAGTAGAATGTCCCCTTTGTTCTTCCCGCTGCGATCTTGGGAAGCCCGCGCTACTATTATCTATTTTTCAACGTAAAATACGTTTGTAGAAACGGAGATCTTATGATTTGGTGGTAAATCACGAAAAAATTTAAATCGATTATCAACCAGTACCCCATTGCATACTATCCACCAGCCGCCTTCTTTGGGACCGTTGCCGTCTATCAGATTATATCCCGGGATAACATCAATGCCAATTAAACTGAAATTATGAAATTCTGGAAAATAAAGGAATTTAATTGGTTTTTTATCAATGTTTTGCTTAACCCACTCTTTAACAGCGGGGAGGTCTTGCCCCCAATCAAGATTTGAACCTTCAAGATATTTCCAACCGTTTTCAGAGCCGCCAACTGCCTCAGAGAAAAATGCGTATTCTCTAGGGTAAACAGAAAGAGAAGAATAAATATAAAAACCAAGCGTAATTATTAGTGTTACAGTGGAGCGCCTATGTATCTTTAAAAAAAATACCTTGGAAATCAGCAAATAAAAACTCGGTAGAAAAGGCAAGACGTAACGAAAGTGATGATTAAATCCAGTTTGTGAGCTAACAAATAGGAAAACAAACAGCCCGCTTGAGTAAATCAGGATTTCAAGGCCATAATTGTTGCTTGACTCAAAGTCAAATCTATGGCTAGTTGTATAAAATGCAATTGAAGCAAGCAGCATAATCCAAATTGCAATGGGTTCCTTTAAAAATAACGAAACCAGATAGTAGTAATACCAGCCTGAATCCCTAGTCTCTCCGAAAAGATATGACTTAAAATTGCCCTCAAAATCTCTCTTTTGTATGTCGATTCCTTTAATGTAGTCAGCTGGGACAGGCATTGGAATAATGCCACAAATTGTCTCGGAAAATCGATTGCCATAAAACTCGCTATTCTCTGGTCCTTTAAGAGCGCTAGAAACAAACTCAAACGACCCTAAGCTAAAAAACAACCTGTCAAAATCGTAAACACAGGCAATGACAAATAGGCTTAGTAAGACAGACCAGAAAAAAAGAAAAATATTCAAAATGAAGCGGCTTCTAAAATACCACACAAAATACAATATAAAAACCGGCAACAAAAGAATCGCAGTAAATTTGCTCGATAACGCCAGGCCGAACGAAAGACCAAATGTAGTTGAAGTTAATAAAGTTGGCTTTTGAATAAATCGATAAAACTTGAGCACAGTAAAAAGACTGAACACAGTGACGCAAATATCGGGGGTTATTGAGGCGCCATAGTTTAAGGAAGTTGGAGAGAAAGCCCAAAGTGAAGCTGCCAAAATAGCCGGGCGTTTTCCATATAAGATTAATGCAATCCTCCAAATAACATAGGTTCCAAATAAGCATAATGGAATAAGCGTAAGTCGAGCAATGAAAAACCAAAAGAAGCAATCCTCCTTTTTAGAAATAACGTAGAAAAAAGCAAGTTCCCATTCCGGGCGCGATCCAGGGTTTCCCGTAAAGTTGAATCGATCCACGCCGCCACCGAGTGCCCAAACCGGGAGCGCAGCCAACAGGCGCGCTAATGGCGGGTTTACCGAATACGGGCTAAAATCGCCGTACTGCAAGCTGTAAAGTCCGCTAGGCAAATGGCCCCACTCGTCCCACCCTGGACCTGTAAACCAGCATATTCCAAATAGCAACAAAAATTGGATTGAAAGAAGTATCTGCAAAAAATATTTAAGCGGTAAATATGAATGCAGTTTATCTGCGCAAAACGTTGCGACTGTGAAGAAACTCAGTAAGCTACGCATTTTTGCTCTCTGTTGAGCTAATAATATAATAGTAAATTAAAAAAAATAAAATGGATAAAACGCAGTCTACAATAAAAATAAACCGCTTTGATAGATGATTTTTGTCGGAGTAAAAAACGGGATATAATTTAACGTCGCCAGAAGCATACAACACGGGCGCCATGGCTCCAGCTGCGTCGATGACGGCACTATTCCCATGATGAGCGCACCGCAGTAATGGACACCGATGCTCTACTGCCCTTATGCGGCTGTGTAGCATCGACAGTTTTTTGAAAGCGTCAGTCTCATCATCAAGCGATTCATCAAGGCAGCAAGCGATTACTGAATGGCTGTTAAATATCTTGCCAAGGAAAATGTCAGAAAAGAAAATATCGTAGCATACACAGGTAAAGATGTTGTCTTCGAAAGGGGCACAGTTGCATAGAGTGCTATCTCCGGGATTATTTGACGGCAGGGAACTAATGTCTGGGAGAAGACCAATTTGCTGTAAAAAGGAAAGTGTTAAAGTTTTCCGCTCCAACCCAGCCACAAGCTTCTTTTTGTCGCTCTTCCTAATTTGGCCGTTTGGATGGACCACAATTGCCGAGTTTGAATATTCGCCGCCTGGTTGATATAGAATTGCTCCAAATATAATGGTCAGATTAAGATCGGCTGATATCTTCAAGGCATCGAAGTTTCCGTAAATAATTGGCCTATTTGTGTTGGGTTCTAGGTGGACGCTGAATTTTGCTTCTGGAAAAACTAAATAAGTTGGCAATTTGGAATCACAAATCATTTCCTCATCTTTTAATTTTAAGACCGTTCTTAAGTCACTTTCAATTGACAAAGAAGGGTAGTTTTCATTTAAAACCGCATATCCAATCTTCTGATGAGAAAAAATAATGAGCTTGTAGCTGCAGGTTAAAATAACGACGATTAGCAAGCAGGCATATTGGGCTGCTGGCCTAAGTGGTGATCTAAGCCTTAAAAAAATCGACAAAAAGGTTTGATGAAGACATAGTGATATAGAGGCCAATAAAACCGTCATAGCGCTTGGTGCAATAAAATCCGTTGCTTGTAGTAAAAGGTTGTTGTGGCAAAGTATATATCCATGATTAAGATATGACGCACCATTTTCGTCAATCAATGAAGTCAGCAAAAACACGGCAACTTCAAAGGCGTAAAAAAAAGCGGGAAATAATAACTTCAGAGAAGTGAAGCGGCGTATTTCAAAAAAATGCACTGTAATAAAAAACAGCGAAAATAATAAAGAAAGTACTATAATTACGGACAACCAAAGTAGTCCGAACGCGCCGTTAAGCGGCCCGAGCAGGCCATGTAGCGTGACTCCATAAAATCCCAAGCCATACTGAAGGGATCCAATCCAAACCACAACAAATGGGGTATTGCTAAAAATCAGAGCCAGAAAAAACGAAAACGAAATAATAGAAAAATACCAAGGTAAATCTCCTAGCATAGTGAAACCACTGATAATTCCGCCAATAAAATGAAGCGGTATTGAAAGCAAATAACACAGGGCTTTGTTACGCAGGTGCATGATTCTTAAATATAAAGCGGTAAATTAGAAATGCACCGAATAGTATGCTTCCAACAATAAAAATTAAGAACCGCCTTGTCCAGAAATTTAATCCTTGCCCTTTTTCCTGCATCACTGTTGCTGAAGAAAAGACCTCCATGTCTATTGGTTCGAAGTCTGCGGAGACAGTGGATATTTCTAGTGTTTTTGAAGATCCTTGGCTTTCAGACTTAAATTTCTCAATGTGTTTAGTTGGAATTTGACGGAATCTGCTGTGGTCGTACTCGTTAAGCACTTCCCTGCTGTAGACCACTTTATTGCCCTCTTTTCGTACGCCTTTTAGCGACAAACAAATGCCTAGATCTATATTGAAAGAAAAGTCAACGTCATATGGAGATCCGGAGGTAACGCATGAAACAGTGCAATTGCAAGCGCTCTTATTGATTTCTATATGCTTTAATTGTTTTTTTACTCCATTCACATCTCGCAGGAATAGAACTTCAGCAAGGGCCACTCCACCGAGGCAGTTTAATAAGGTCGAGCATTGATAGAATGGCATTGAGGTAAAACCATCGTAACCGGTCTCCGGGCGTTCCACGCTTACTACTAAGAGCGGCGCACCAGCTTTCTTTGAAGAGAAATTTGCAGTACCCTCTGGGCGGACAATCATCCTTCGCCTTATGCCAATTTGCTCAGGATCATCGGAGGCAATTATCTCGCTATCAGCTCTAAAAAAAATGTGATCTTTAGACCAAAACTCGTACTTGACTTCTTTGCGTTTCGTTGATTTTCCTGTATCCTCAGTTTCCACAACATTAAATACGGCATGGGCATTGCCGTAAATTGATTCGCGAGTTGATTTCAAATTCCTAAAAAAAACACTAATTGTTTCTTTTTGTTGCTCGGTCAACTCCGCAAGATCGGGATTAAACTGTGGATAAGTAACGTCCTGCCCGCAAGAAAAAGGAACGGGAAAAAAAAGCGCGATAAAAAAAACGCATAAAATATAATATTGATATCGCATTGAAATTCTCGGTGGGGACAGGTTGGCCCCAGCAAGAGCCTAAAAAATCTAAAGGCTCTTGCTGGGTGAGGGTTAGTTATATTGGGTTCGGCTTGATCAGAAAGGGAAAAAAGCCTCTTAAGGAACGTATCTGCCCCTGCAAGGGCAGGCTCCGAGTCCTGTTCCAGTAGTAGAGATGCAGTCGCATCCTACGGTTTGACCATCATAGCACGCGCCCGCAGGCTGAGTAGGGGCGCATTTTCGATTTCCGAGCTCATCTGTGACGGTTGAGCAACCAGTTCCCTTGCAGCCGAAGGCGTTGTAAGAGGGATAGCTGTAGCTTACGGAACCGGGCATAAGGCTGATCACCATTAGCATAATGCCTGATGAGCCAAGCAGTTTAAAAAACGAATTACTCACAATCGACTCCCTAAACCATCGAACCATTCCGGCCACGGTGCTAACGATCCGGCCGGATTACAACCGTCGCATATAGCCGTAGCGTATATGCGGAATCGTTAAAAAGTAAATAGACAGATTCGGTTTGGATTCCGGCGTCTTTCTTTGCAAAAACTCTAACTGTGACGTCGGTACCTTTTCCCGGGGGAAGAGTAATTACTGAGTCCAGTAAGGCGATGCAGCTGCATGATGCTAATCTTCCTGTTATAGTAATTGGAGCGCTGGTGTTATTTATTATACTATAAATAATATCGGAATAAGCACCCGGTTTTAATTCGCCGCCGTACTGAATTTTGTGGTTTGATATAATAGGATCGCCTACTAGTAGTCCGTATACAACATCTGGGGAGCCAAGCCACAGATGCATGGCTATTAGGAAAGGTGGAATCAAAAAGCTCAAATAGACTACAAGATCGATCAAAGGTGTTTTGTTATTTTCCTGAAATTTCGACCATTGGCTAGATAAATAAAGAAGTAGTGAAATATTGGACACGTCCAGAAAGAGCATAAAATAGATGCTAAGTCCTTCTCCGCCAAAACACTGGCATCTCGTTTCCCCGGAAATAAGTTGCATTATTAGAGCAATTGTGTAAATTATAAATTGGACCGTTAAAAGTCGGTTAATGAACGATGATGGGTAAAAAGATAGTGCAAATAGTGACATAAGTAGCTCGGCGAGGCCAACTGAAAATGTCGCCCATTCATTTAATATTAGCCATTCGGTTATTATAATATGTTTTGGAGAAAAAACCTTGTTGATCCCGCCCAAAAACAAGATGATGCCAATGATCGAGCGGCTTATTATATAGATTGAAGATTTACAGGTCATGGTTAAGCTGCCTTATGCGCAAATCGCAAAGCGAAATATGTAGTAAGTGTAGAGAAGAAATCTTTTAATGCAATTTTTTTGCCATCCTTTTTTGATCGCGGAGCGTACTGGATTGAAACTTCAAGGATTGGGGAGCCTTTTTTTAGAAGAAGGCTTGTTATCTCAGCGCAAACAGAAAATCCATTTTCAGAAAGGTTTTCGAGTGGCAGCAGTTTGCGCTGAAACATTTTATAGCATGTATGTGGGTCTGTAAGCCATGTTCGATAAAAAAGAAAAATAAGGAGAGAGAAAAACTTGACGGCTGCGTAATTTGCAAGTTGTCCGCCATTCTTTCTCCCAGAGGTCTTATATCGTGAGCCGTAAATCGCGCAATTTGGATTTTCCCTGGCCAACGCGAGCATGGTTGCGATGTCCTTTGGGTCGTATTCAAGGTCTGCGTCTTGAATGACCACCCATTCACGCGTGGCCTGTTTCATCCCTTCCTTGAGGGCATGGCCTTTCCCGGAACGTTGTGGGTTTTTCAACGAATAAATATTAAAGTCGGCGGCCAGGTTCGAGATTGAGGCTGATGAGGAATCCGTGGACCCATCGTCAACCACGATGATTTCGGCCATCGGCAACGCGGTTCTGACTCTTTGCAGCAGTACCCCTATCGTTGCTTGTTCGTTGTAGCAAGGAATGATGACAGAAAGACATTGTGATTGATCGGTTTGCCGATCTGTAGGCGTGAGGATCGTGCTCATTGTATCTTTCCCGAAGGTGACACAGATTTGGAGTGAATGCACTTGTGATCAAGGGATTGTTTTGTCCGCAGTTACCATGCTGTACTCTTGTGGCGAATCCCAAACAGGAGTTGTTCGGTGCGAGGGAATTTGGATGCCTTAGGTGTCGCTGCTGAAGTCGGGGCATTCGTTACGGAGATGCTGAAGGCTGCAGCAATCTCTCAAGGGCGGACAATCGTCAGATACGCCTACTCATACGAACGTCATGTTGATCAAGTGCCGTCTGGCGAGCGTAGATTGGCTGTTGATTCGTCCGCGACCAAAGGAGCGCCAGGCAAATTTCTGGTTTGCGGGGTTGGTGTGAGGATGAGACCATGACGAACGGGAAGGAGAGTTGAATAGGCGGCAATGAGGTCTTATTACCAAAAGTCATGGGCGACTCCGGAAATGAGAGAGGTGGATTACTCGTTATTGGCATCCCCATTTTGTTGAGTGAACCTTTTGGGGAGAGCTGTTTCTGAGATTAGCGGATTGGGGTCGGAGAGTCAAAAAAAAATCAAAAAAAGTTTTCTACCTCTGATAAATGGCCTGGCGGTTGCGAAAAATGAGGCAGGCTAGGTGGGCCGTTTATGGGTTTTGTTCTGTTATCTTGAGCCAGGGATTTCGCAGTTGAGTGGAGTTGTTTGGTGATCGCGCGGAATGATTCAAGCACTTAGGCGGGAGTTTTGAAGCGGAGTTGAAAAGCCTCGGGTTGACCTTCTCCTCGGCCTGAAGTGTCGATTATTCGTAGTGACAAGGTCTTGGCAAGGTGTAGATTTTCGATCAGGCGATAGACTGGAGTGTTCTTGAAAAAATCCGGATTTTTGCGAAAGATCTAGCTTCGCAAATAACACTTTGACTGGTGGAATCCGTGGTTGGAAGTTGCGTCTGCCTGCCCTGTAAGGCTTTCGAATGAGTGTCGTCAAAGTGGTATTTGACCAGGGTTTGAGTATTATGTCGGGGGCGAAAACATTTCGGGTGGGTCCAAAAGCATTGAAATGTTGGCCCAAAGCCTTTCAGCAGGGCGGCGAAAAAGCGCTCATTCCGAAGAAGAGAGGGAGGAAGACCGCCTCCAAGCTGAAAGGGCAGGAAGCCCCGACGGTTGCGCGGTCGATAATGGACCGATGCCCCGCGCAGCTCAGACTTCCCTGTGCTCTTTGGACACGAGACTTCGTTCGGGAACTGATTCGCCAGCAAACCAGGTTAAGCCTTTCGGTTTGGACAGTTGGCCGGCTCCTGAAAAATGGTTCATTCCGCAGAAACTGGTAAGGCGCGTTTGCCGAAAGGAACCCAGGGCAGTGAAGGAATGGCTGGAAAAGACATACCCCGACATTCAAAAGAAGCGGGAAAGGAAGAAGGGGACATTCTAGAATGGCACTAAGCTAACCCGTAAACGTATTCCCCATCAATTGCTTACACCATTCAGAGCGCGGTTTTTTCCATCACGGGAAATTCCTTCGGCCGCCGCTTGCGAACCCGCGGTTCCACTCGACCGGAACGGTCGGGGTTCACTTTCAGTGGAACCAACTCGTCTCCCGCTTTCGAGTCGAGCAGCCAGCGCAGCGCGTCGATAAAACTGATCCGGTCTGCGGCCACTTCCTGGCGCCGTGCCGCCTCCGTCATCACCAAGCGGACCATGTTGTAGACCATCGCGTACACCGTCAGTTCCTTGAGAACACCTTCCACGCTCTTGCATTTCAAAACATCCATTTTCATCGTTTGCTTGAGGTGTTTTAGATCAGTCTCCACACCCCAGCGGGCACAGTAGAGACGCGCCAACTCCGCCGCCGTGTAGACCTTCGCATCCAAGAGCGTCGTCACCAGCGTCACCTCGCGCGTCCGAGATCCAGAGTGCGAGATTTTGTAACGCAGCTCACGTACCTTGAGCATGTCTGGTAGCGCCGCGTAGTCCTCGACGCTCATCCACTCGGGCTTGCTCTGGGGCTTGAACCACACGACGATTTGGTCAAGCGGCCCAAGCTGCCGGACCCAGCGCGAGCGAGGGAGTCCTTTGCTGCCGCTTTTGGCGCCAGGTCGAGCATGCGCTCGATTCGGTGCGAAATCGACGATCTGGCGCTGGTGGATCCGAAACACCCCGTGCACGCCGCGTCGAATGAGCAGCGCGAGATGAGCGAAGGAGCAGAAGCCACGATCGGCGACCAGAACATCTCCCGGCTGCAAGGCAGGATGGACGTCCTCGACGCGCGACATCTCATGCGAGCGCAAGGGGGCGGCCATGACCTCCAGGAGAAGGCCGGTACCCGCGTGAAACAGGGCCAGAATCTTGGCAACCGGGAAGCCGCATCCGGCGGCCTGGGCTCCCGGTTGTCCGAAGTGGGCCTGCAGCTCGGGAGTGTCGGGCATGGAAAATGACGAACCGTCGATCAGGAAGGTGCGATGCCCATGCCATAGGCCGTTGGACGTCTCGGGGATGAATGCTTTGATCAGTGCACGAAGCATGGCTCGGTAGACGGCCAGAGGGAGCCGCGTTCGCGCCTGGCAGTAGGCCGAGTCGGTGAACGCTTTCTTGGCGAGCGTCGCGATATGCTCCAGAGCGGTATTGCCATTAAGGACCTGCAGCAAGAACCAGTGGAGGGTCGCAAAGGGACAAAGGATCCCGGCACGCCAACTGTGCCCGACTTGTCGACAGACCCGTTGGACGGTCGAGCGATCCAGAAGGCTGCCGAGGTCTTGCCGAATCCGCCGCAGTGCGGTATCAATTCGTCGATGCATTCGAGGGCCTCCTTGCCCATGGGTCGTGTGACAACGCCATGATGCCGGGAGGTCTTCGTTTGCCTCAAGTCCTTTCGAAATTTCAGCTTACTGCTCGCTTAGTGCCATTCGGGACATTCTACTTTACTGTCACGCCTGGCCTTCTCAATCTCCCAGACCATTGATTAAACCTGACAACATTCGCGCAATTTCTTCGAACTGCGAATTCAGACCCTAAAATTCTGAAGGTCGATCAAGTTCCGCCTGAGCGACAAGTCCAGCAGTGGCGCACATTCTTGAGCCGAGCCGCGAGCAATTCCAAAGAAGTACCGCCTGTCTGCCTTCGTAAAGCGCCCGTTGCCTTCTGCTACGTTGGCCGAAATGGAGGGCGCTGCCTGGTTGAGCTGATTCGCAAGAAATCCAAACCCCCGCGCGAACTTTTCGGTTTGGCTGCCAAACGGCGTGGGCGAAGTCGACGGATTTCTGATAGACGACCAGCTTCTCGAAAGCGAATGCCAGTGAGAAAGTAGAGCGTCGAAAGTTGAGAGTAGACAAGCGGAAACAAAAACCGGCCTAGTCTTCTCGATCTTCCAGACCGTTGATCAAACCCGAGAGCATCCGTGAGATTTCTTCCAGGCGGCCTTTTAGGTCCGCATGGACTTCATCGGCGATGAGTTGCCGCCTCCTAGCAAGTTCCAGTAATGGAACACATTCCTGGACGGATCCGCGAGCGATCCCGAAAAAGTTCTTGCGATCCGCCTTAGTGAACCGTCCGTTTCCTTCGGCAATGTTCGCCGAAATCGAAAGAGTTGCACGATTCAGTTGGTTAGCGAGAAACCCGTAGCCGCGCGGGAAGTCTTCGGTCCGAGCGAAGATGACATCGGCTAGGTCGACCGCCTTTTGATAGACGATTAGCTTCTCGAAAGCGAATGCCATCGAACGGAACGATTGCGGTTTGGGAAAGTTAGAAAGTAGAAAGTTGAGAGTAGACCGAGTGGATGGGAGAAAGCAGCTTTTCTACTTTCCACTTTCTCCCATCCACTCTCTATTTTTTTGCCGCGGCGGCAAAAAAATCGGGGCGAGAGGATTTGAACCTCCAACCTCTTGCACCCCAAGCAAGCGCGCTATCCAGGTTGCGCCACGCCCCGTAAGAGTGAACCTTTGTTATCGTGCCTTTGTGAAGAAAGTCAACCCGCGATCGACAAAGGACTCTAAATCCTTTGGCAATCACAAAAACCGGCACCCACTTTTTGTTTTTGCGTCAAATCTCCGTTGATCCATTCACCAAATTCTCGGAAAATGAAAGCACCTACCTCATTGGCCCACCCAACCTCACCCGGGCCGTCACCAGGATCCTCTCCATGGTTTTGTACCCTCGGCAGTTATGTCAATTTCCTGGGAAGGTTTCCGCTGCGATTCTTTTCTGGATGGGAGCCTTTTTAAGTAACCTGGCGGCCCAGCCAGCCGACCCCGGCACCCCCTTTCCGCGGCTTTTGCGGACCATCCCGGCCGCGGCGACGGCCGCTACCGAATCCGTCCTGACACTTTTTGGAAATGATCTCGAAGCGCCGAAGGAAATCTTCACCAACCACCCTGGGATCAAGGCGGCCATCGTCCCCGACGAGGCCCAGAAAAAGGATCCCAAAGCGGCCCCCAGTCCGAATCCCAAAATCAAAATCACGGTCGCCAAGGAGGTGCCCCCGGGCAATTACGGGATCCGGTTGGTCAATGCCTGGGGTGTCAGCAATCTGAAAATCCTGCCGGTGTCGGATCTGACGGTGGCGGAGGAAAAGGAACCGAACAACGACATTGCCCAGGCCACCCCCCTGCCCTGGAAATCGCGCATGACCGGGACCTTTTCCGGTGGCACCGATGTCGATTATTTCGCCATCGATGTGCCGGCCAATTCGCCGCTCGTCCTCCATTGCCAGGCTTCGTCGATCCAGTCGCCCGCCGAGCCGCGCATTGAGCTCATTCACCCTTCTGGGCGGATCGTCGCCACGAACCACCACCACCAGGGGACCGACGCCCTGATTTGTCAGAGGATCACGTCTGCCGGCAAATACCTGATCCGCGTCAGCGAACTGGCTTACAATCGCGGCGGCGCCGAGTTCCTTTACCTGCTCTATGCAGGGCCCGGACCCTGGGTCGAATCGACCCGGCCGCTTGCGGTCAACGCGAAGCGAACTGGCCCCATCGAACTCATCGGTTTCGGTTTGACTGCCAATGCTCAAGGCAAAGGCCCTGGCGCGGAAACCATGACGATCAACTCCGAACCAGGACAGTTTCAGCCCCTGGCTTTCCTGGGCCGGCCGGAACGGCGCATGAGTGACGACCAGGTACTTCAGTGGAACCCGCCGATTCCCACCGGCAAGCCGGTCGTTCCCTTGGCCTTGCCGCAGACGAATCTGCCAGTATTTGCCGAGAAAGAACCGAACGACACGGCCGAGACCGCGCAAGAAATCGCCCTACCCGCCGACATCAGTGGCGGCCTGGGCAAGGCGGGCGATATCGACTTCTTTCAGTTCAAGGCAAAGAAGGGGGAGAAATTTCGGGTCGATCTTCTGCCCACCTACGACGGGCGCCTGACCCAGGCGACGCTCAAGATCGTGTCGATCGATGCGCAGAAGAAACAAACCTCGACATTAACCAACAAAGAAGATGAAAGCACTCTGCAATATCCGAAATTCTTCCAGAAGGGACTCGATGTCTCGACCGATTTCACGGCGCCGGCCGATGGCACCTTTGCCGTTCGGATCGCTAGCCGCTTGAGCCAGTCGATGTTTGGGCCGGGCGCATCGTATCGCTTGCGCATCCAGGCGAGTCAGCCGGCGTTTCTTGCCTATGCCGTCGCTCCCTATGTGCAAAACCCCAGTTCGATTCAGATCGCCAAGGGGGGCAATGCGGGCATCCTCATTTTCTTGCAACGGCTCGACGGCTTCCAGTCGGAAGTGAAAATCCAGGCAGAAGGGTTGCCAGCCGGCCTCACGGCGGAGCCGCTGGTCATTTCGAGCTCCAACAATGTCGGCCTGCTCGTGATCAAGGCGGCCGATAATGCGCCCGACATTCAGCAGCCGCTGCGGTTGGTTGCGGAATCGACCGCGCCCCAGGTCAAACGCGAGGTGGTCGCCATTGCGATGCGCACGGTGCTGCCGTCGGCGGCGATCGTTCTTCCGGTCACGGGGGTCGATCCCGAGCTGATGGTCTCGGTGCGCGGCGCGGCGCCTTTTCTGCTCAAGGCAACCGCCGACAAGGAATCGTTGAAGCCGGGCGAAAAAACCGACATCAAGGTGCAATTGACGCGTAAGGTCCCCGACAAGACCGTCGTCGCCGTCCAGGGAATGGAAACGCCTGGCGGCATCTTGAACAACAACCAGCCGCAGAACATCAATGCCGACAAGGAAGAAGTCAAGCTTCCCGTAAATATCCCCTCCACCGCCGCGCCGGGAACCTACCCTCTGGCGGTGCGCGGCCAGTCTGCGATTCCTTACGCCAAGGACCCCGCGGCCAAGCAAAAACCGGCGACCAACATGGTGAACTGGTCGAACACCGTCAACATCGAGGTCTTGCCCAAGGACCTGGGAACGTTTCAGCCCACCCCCATGGACAGCCCCTGGAAATTGGCCAAGCCGGCCAAGCTTTCGGTCAAGGTGACGCGCACGGCTGGCTTTACCGGGGAAATCAAGCTGTCCCCGGTGGACAAAGCAGACGGCCAGGTGAAAATCGTGCCGGCCACCATTCCGGCCGGCAGCGACACCGTTGTCTTGAATGTCGAAGTCGCCGCCAATGCCGCCCCCGGCGCCAAAACCATCATTCTCCTTGCCGAAGGCCAGTGGAAAAACAAGTTTCCCTTTACGCAAAAAATCCCCTTGAATCTCAACCTTGTGAAGTGAGTCGTCCATGAACCGATTGCCGTTCTCGCTCGCCGTTTTTGCGGCGATTCTTTGGTTTTCCACGCACGCTTCCGCTCAGGAGGGCGAGGCCAAGAAAAAGGACTTGCCCCCCATCGCCGAGGTCAAAATCGATCACAAGGGACCAGTTGATTTCGCCAAGGAGATCTGGCCGATCTTCGAAAGCAAGTGCGCCTTCTGCCACTCGGGCAATGTCAAGGAAGGGCAATACGACATGGGCACGCCCGACGCATTGATCAAGGGGGGCAAGCGTGGCGTGGCAGTTGTGCCGGGTAAGCCGGAAGAAAGCCATGTCTACACGCTTTCGGCACGCAAGAAAAAGCCGTTCATGCCGCTCAAGTCGGAAGAGCCGTTTACGCCTCAAGAACTCGCGCTCGTGAAACTCTGGATCGACCAGGGGGCCAAAATGCCCACGACGACACGGGTCAAACCCAAGGTCGTCATCAGCGCTCCCCCCAAAACCGTGCAGCCGATCCATGGCGTCGTCCTATCCACGGACAAGAAAACCGTCTTCGCCGCGGTTGCGAACCGCATTGTCGAAGTCGATGTGGCCGGTGGCAAAATCACACGCGCGTTGCGCGATGAACAACTTCCTCCCGAAAAGGATCCCCTCCGCGCCCCGGCCCATCTTTCGCTCATCGAATCGCTCGCGCTCAGTCCCGACGGCAACACCCTGGCCTCGGGCGCCTATCAGGAAGTCGTTCTTTGGGACACGAAAACCGGCAAAATCAAGCATCGGCTCAAGGATTTCGCCGAACGCGTGGTTGCCCTGGCCTTCTCCCCCAATGGCCAGCTTTTGGCAACCGGCGGCGGCGCCCCCACCGAGGAAGGGGAAATTCGCGTGTTCGAGGTGGCCACCGGCAAAGAAACGATGAAGCTCAAGGCTCCCCATAGCGACACCGTTTTCGGCGTTGCCTTCAGTCCCGACGGAAAAATCCTTGCCAGTTGCGGCGCCGACAAGTTCCTCAAGACCTGGGAGGTTCCCACGGGCAAGATGTTGAAATCGTTCGAGGGGCACACCCATCATGTGATGGATGTGGCCTGGAAATCGGACGGCAAAACGATCGCCACGGCCGGCGCCGATCAGGTGATCAAGGTGTGGAACTACGAGAGCGGCGAGCAGGCCCGCACCATTCCCGGCCATGTCAAGCAGGTCACCCGTCTGCAATTCATCGGCACCAAGCCTGAAGTCGCCACATGTTCGGGCGATCAGACCGTGCGTATGTGGAATGTCGACAATGGTTCGTCGATTCGCAACTTCGGCGGTTCAACCGATTTCCTTTACAGCGTCGCCGTTAGCCCCGACGGCACGATTGTCGCCGCCGGCGGCGAAGAAGGCACCCTGCGCATCTACAACGGCACCAACGGCCAACTGCTCAAAAGCGTACCGCTGAAATAAGGCAACCTTAAGTGGTCGGCCACCGGCTACGGCGGCCAATGCCCGGGTGCGGCAAACACGAATCAAGGCCAATTTCCACGGGCGCAACACGCTGCCTGGACCGGCTTGAACTTCTTTCAAGCCAGCACTCGCTTGAATTTTTTACATCGACTCCAATGCGGAGCCGGGGGTCAAGCCTCCGGTTCCGGTTCGTTTTGGGCGCATTTTTCGCACAATCGGCGCGACCGTTCCACATTTTTGCTCGTTATGTCGAATTGAGTTCAAGCAAGGCCCTTCGGCCCAATGTTTGCGTCATATTTGCCTGCGGGGTTCTCGTTATGGCCAAGGATGGTCCGAGTTGCCCCAGGGGATTCGCCCATGCGTTCTCGTCTGCAGCTTGCCGCACTCGCGCTGCTCTTAACGATTCCGTCTCTCGCGGCTTCATTTCGTAGCCCCAATTTTGTCGTGCAGGCACCCACCCCCCAACTCGCTCAACAGGCGGCCCAATTCGCCGAACATTACCGGCGTGACAAAGCCATGCTCTGGCTTGGCCGCGAAATGCCCCCCTGGCATGAACCCTGCCCCATCGTGATCAAAATCACCGGCGGCGGTTCCGGCGGCGCCACTTCCTTCGCCTTCGATCAGGGAACGATTCTCGGTCAGGAGATGGAGGTCGAAGGCAAGGCCGACCGCATCCTCGCCAGCGTGTTGCCCCATGAAATCACGCACACCGTGCTCGCTCACTATTTCCGCACGCCGGTGCCCCGCTGGGCCGACGAAGGCGCCTCGGTCATGTCGGAAGATGAACCGGAACGCCAACTACACGACCGCATGGCCCGCGAAATCTTGATGAATCCTTACCGCCGCATCCCCTTGCGCCATCTCTTCTCGATGAAGAAGTACCCGCACGATGTCATGGTGCTTTATGCGCTCGGTTATTCGGTAACCGATTTTCTGGTGAACCGCGGCGGCCGCGCCAACTTTCTTTCATTCATCGCCCTCGGCATGCGCGGCGACTGGGATACCGCCGTACGGGTTCATTATGGATTTGATCGCGTGGAGAATTTGGAAGCGGCCTGGATCGACCATATGCGCTCGACGCAGCCGCAGCAGCCGAACCCACAAAACCTGGCTCGAAACGGCGTGCCCCCTCAGGGCAACACGCCCGCATCGCTGACATCCAGTCCCCAGAATTCCATGGTGCAAGGTGGCGGCCAGGGCGTGATGGACTCGCGCGGCATGGTGGTGCCCAACTGGAATCGCGAAGCGCCGCCGCCGATCTACTTGAGCGCGCAGAATGCCGGACCGGCCTACCAGCCCAACAACCCTTATCCGCAACCGATCTATCAAAATTCGCAAGGGTATCCTGAAAACCGCGGAGTGACCTTGGGCCAGCCGACGCCGGCTCCCGCCATGGCGATGAGCGAATACCCACATCCCCCCATTCGCATGGTGGCACAGCCACCGCACCCCTCGATGTATCAGAATCAGGACTGGGTAGGTGCCCCCATCCCGCCGCCGCCCCCAGGGGCCCCGGCCTTTCAAACCGCATCCGTCCTCGTAATGCCCCGAACCAATACGCCTGGTGTTTGGTCGAATCCCGCGGCCACGCCCTCGCAGCCGAACGGCAACCCTCAGCCGACAGGCACCCCGCAAGGCTATCCCGCGGCCCCGCCGCCGATCTACGCAACGGGACCGGTGGCTACGCAACCCGAGCCGGTGCAGGCGGTGCGTTTGGGCGCACCCACACCAACTCCTTGATAAGTCCGCCTCGGAATGCTTGAGCCCTTGCCCAACCGGGGAATGACCCTACCGGGCGGGTATCGGATTGCACGAGAAAAGAAAAAACTCAGGAAGCTTTGCCCTGTTTGCAGGGGCAGGGAACATTGTCGATGAGGCATTCGCGGTGGCGCATCGCCGCGCGCGCATGATCGTCGTCGGCGTTGAGCTTTTCCAGACCAAGATCGATCCAGCGCATCGCTTCCTGCACTTCGCCGCCATGTTGCAAGTGGATGCCGAATACGATCTCGGCTCGGCCCGTTTCCGCTTCGTCGCCGGCCTGGCGAGCCAGATGGATCGCCTTGCGAAAGGCTTCCCGCGCCGGATCGAATTGCCCCTGGGCCGCGAAAAAACGGCCTCGCTGTCGAGTTAAAGCGGCCAGGAATCGCAGGTTGTGCTCGGTCGGCGGGATCGTTTCGAGGCCATCGAGCATCGGACCGGCCTGATCGAAGCGATTCAGATCGATCATCGACTTCGACCATTCCAGATCGGCCCAGGCCCTGCCGGCGCCATCTTTCGCTTCCCCATACGCGGCAGAGAGGCGGGAAAGCGTGTCGGCCCGGCCGGCCTGATCCTTGCAGAGGCCATCGAGCTTGGCCAGCGTGTTGAGCAGGGAAATGCGAAGTACCAGGTCATCCTTGCCCGAACGGGAAGGCAAATCGGCCAAGTCCGCGGCCACCTGGCGCAGCACCGAGGGGTCTCCCTGCGCGGTGCGCTCTTCCAGAATGGCGACAATGGCCTCCAATTGAGACTTCAAATCTCCAAGAAAGGGCTCCCACGGAACCTCCCCGAGAATCGTACGGGCCTCGGCGGCGATCACCATCGCGAAGGGAACGTGGGGCGAATCGTTGGACAGCGTCTCAAGCGCCGTGCGCGCCATTTCCTGGGCGATGCGCGGCTTGTTGGCATAAAGGCTGATCTCGGCCCGTGCCAAAAGCAGCGGACGAGCCGGAGGTGGCGGCACCCCGAGCCTGGCTTCCTCGGCGCTGGCACGCTCCAGAGCGGACAAAGCAGGCTCAAACTGCAAAAGCGATGCCCGGCCCAGCCCCAGATCCCGGGCGGTCAGGTAGGCAATCGTGCGATCGGGAACCGAATCGGGAATGGCCGCCAGAGCCTGCTGAAACAGCTCGACGGCGCGTTCCGGTTTTTCCACCCACCATTCGGCCCAGCCCAGATCGCGCAAGGCGCTGGGGCGGTCGTCCGCGCCGGCCTCTTCCAGACGGCGAGTCAAATTGGCCAGCGCCCGACTCGGTTGGCCCGACTCGATCCATTGCCTGGCCATCCGCAGCGCATCGCTTGGAGCAAACGGATCACTCATGACGCATCTCGCGCGGCAGCCAAACGATGGGGCCACATCAACCTGTCACACGGCTTCTGGCTCAAAATCTTCATCCCAACTTGGCCTTCACGATTTCGGCAAGCCTGGCATAAACCTCGGGAAGCTTGTCCGCGTCCTTGCCGCCGGCCTGGGCCATCCCCTTGGGACCGCCGCCCTTGCCGCCCACAATCGGGGCCAGTTCGCCCACCAGCTTGCCCGCCTCGATCTTGTCCTGAACCTCGTTGCTCACGGCCGTCATCAGGCCGACCTTGCCTTCATCGGCCCAGCCGACCGCAATCACGCAGGCGCCAGCCTTCGTGCGAATCCGGTCCATCTGCGTGCGGAGTTGATCGACCGCCGCCGCCGGCACGGTGCCGCCAATCACCTTGACGGAACCGACCTGAGGCGCGGCCTCAAGCAACTTGTCGAACACACCTTGCAGGTCCCCGCCCGCCGATTTGGTGGCCTGGGTTTTCAGTTTTTTGTTCTCTTCGATCAAGGCGTCGATGCGGGCCGCGACATCGTCGGGCCGGCAATTGAGCTTGCCCGCCGCCTCCTCAACAAGCGCGCTGACTTTCTGCGAGTGCTTGAGCGCGACTTCGCCGGCCGCCGCCGTAATGCGCCGCACTCCCTTGCCGACCGTATCTTGCGAAACGATGCGGAAAGCCCCGGCTTCGCCGGTGCTTTGCAAATGGGTGCCGCCGCAAAACTCGACGGAACAATCGGCGCTAAGCCCTTCGGGCTTGCTCGCGCCAATCATGACCACGCGCACCGGGTCGGGGTATTTTTCACCGAACACCGCACGAACCCCGGGCAACGACTTGGCTTCGGCCAAGGGCATCGTCACCGCCGCGACCGGCAAATTCGCCTGAATCATGCGGTTGACCAGCGTTTCCACCTCGCGGATCTGCTCCGAAGTCAGCGCCTTATCGAAAGTAAAGTCGAAGCGAGTCTTGTCGCCATCGACAAGCGAACCCTTCTGATCGATCGCGCCGCCCAGCACCTTGCGCAGAGCCCAGTTGAGCATGTGCGTCGTCGAATGGTGACGCATCGTCGGCTTGCGGACTTCGTCGAGTTCCAAAGTCGCCTGTTGGCCCACCGAGAGCTGCCCCTCTTCGACCGTACCCAGGTGGAGGATGCCGTCGCCCATGCGCTGGGTGTCTTCCACGCGGAATAACCCGGTAGGAGTCCTGACCACGCCGCGATCGCCGACCTGACCGCCCTGTTCGGCATAAAACGAGGTCTTATCCAAAAGGAGCCCGGCCTGAGCGCCCTGAGCCAGACTGCCTGAGCGGACGACCGTGTCGCCTTCGACCCAGCCCAAGACCTTTGGTCCGCCAAACACGGTTTCCACGCGGTATTTGGCTGCGTCGTCGGTCTGCGGCATGTCTCCCTTGACCGCGCTGATCGTGATCTTTTTACGGTCCTTGCCCGATTCCTCGCGGAATTCGGTCATCCGCTTTTCATAGGCTTTCAAGTCGATTTCCAGCCCCGCTTCGCGGGCCATCTGCCCGGTGATGTCGGGAAACAGGCCGAAGGTGGTATGCAGATCGAACACATCCTGCCCGGAGATGACCTTGCCGCCTTGCTTGCGCGTTTTCTCGGCGACATCCGCGAACAGCTTCAGGCCCCGCTCGAGCGTGCGCAAAAACGATTCTTCTTCCTCAAGGATGATCTTGGTGACCACTGCGGTGCGTTCGGCAAGATCGGGAAACGCCCCCTTCATCGTGTCGACGACGGTCGACACGAGCTTGTGCAAGAACGGCTCGCGTGTGTCCAGGTACTGGTGGCCATAGCGTTCGGCCCGGCGAATGACCGAACGCAGCACATAGCCCCGCTTTTCATTGGAAGGAACGGCACCGTCGCTCAGCGCGAACACGAGGCAGCGGATGTGGTCGGCGATCACGCGGTAAGCGGTGTCGACCATGCTTTCCAGCGATCCGCCATAAGTCTTGGCACCGGTCGTTTTCTGAATCGCGGCAAAGATCGGCGTGAAGACATCGGTGTCGTAGTTGCTGCTTTTGCCCTGGATCACCG
This sequence comes from Gemmataceae bacterium, assembly GCA_965226945.1. Lineage (GTDB taxonomy): Bacteria > Planctomycetota > Planctomycetia > Gemmatales > Gemmataceae > SYLG01. The sequence goes on from OZ245717.1 coordinate 8,681,413, forward strand.
CGGTGACCCGTTCAAAGCCCATGCCGGTGTCGACATGCTTGGCGGGCAAGGGATCGAGCTTGCCATCGGGCCGGCGATTGAACTGAATGAAGACCAGGTTCCAGATCTCCATGACCTCGGGCACGCCCCCGTTGACGAGCTTGCCGCCGCTCATGTCGGGAGTGCGATCGATGTGGATTTCGGTGCAGGGACCGCAAGGACCCGTATCCCCCATCTCCCAGAAGTTGTCTTTCTTGTTTCCCAAATGAATGTGATTGGGATTCAGGCCGGGTTGCTCGCGCCAATACTGCGCCGCTTCCTCGTCGGGTTGAATTCCATTTTCCGGATCTCCCTCGAACACGGTCACATGCAGGCGCTTGGGATCGAGGCCCCAGACCTTGGTCAACAACTCCCAGGCCCAGGCGATCGCTTCTTTCTTGAAGTAGTCGCCAAACGACCAGTTGCCCAGCATTTCGAAAAAGGTGTGGTGGTAGGTGTCGCGACCGACATCGTCGAGATCGTTGTGCTTGCCGCCTGCGCGGATGCATTTTTGCGTGTTGACGGCCCGCTTGTATGGCCTGCTGCCCGTGGCCAGAAAGACATCCTTGAACTGATTCATGCCGGCGTTGGCGAACCAAAGCGTGGGATCTTCTAGCGGCACGACCGGGCTGGAAGGCACGAAGGTGTGGCCGTGCTTCTTGACGAAGAATTCGATGAAGTCCTGACGAATCTGATTCCCTGTACGCATCGCAATCAACCTTTCCCACTAACCGTATCTGTTGGTTCACTGAATCGCTGTTTTGATTTCCGCAGCCGTCATATAGGCATCCAGCGCCGCTTTTTGCACCTGGACAAGCGGAATGCCATGGGCCCGTGCCAGGCGGGCGCAATCGTCAAACTCCGGATGAAACGAAGTCGTTTCATGGAAGGATCGCAACTTGCCGCGAACTTCTCCCCAGGAGGTCGTCACGGACAGAATCTTGCGAGGCAACTTCGAGCGCGACATCGCGGCCCGACGGATCCCCAGCGAGCGCGTTTGCGCAAAGATCTCCGTCTCAATGGCAGCCACCTGGCCCTCGCTTGCGAGAGCCGAAAGTTCGTGCGCCGGGCGGCTTTTTTTCATCACAATCGGCGTGACCCAGGCGTCGAGCGCGCCCAGGGTCATCAACTGCTCCAACACGAAGCCGATGGTCTCGGAGGAGACATCATCCAGGTTCGTTTGCAAGAGCACGACCTGATCGGATTCAGGACCAAAAGAGGGAACTTCTCCCACCTGAGTCCGTTCGCCCACGAACAAGCGAACCATGTTGGGATGGGAAATAAAGGTCTTGGTCCCCGCGCCACATCCGACTCGGTGCAGCGTCATCGCGGGAAGCGCTCCAAATTCATCAGCGAGTGTTTTGACGATCGCCGCGCCGGTCGGGGTGGTCAATTCACCGGCGGCCGGGCTTTGCGCTAACGGAACACCTTCCAAAAGAAACGCGGTGGCCGGTGTGGGAACCGGCATGAGACCATGTTCGCACTTGACCGATCCGCTACCCGGCGGGATGGCCGAAAAGCTGATCCGCTTTAACCCAAGGAAATCGACCCCGATCGCCACTCCCAGGATATCGGCGATGCTGTCCAGCGCGCCCACCTCGTGAAAGTGCACTTTTTCGATCGGAATGCCGTGGGCGCGCGCCTCGGCCCGGCCCAGATTCTCAAAGATCTGGACCGCCAACTCTCGCGCCCGCGGAGTCGTATCGGCCTTTTCAATCAACTCTCGAATTTCAGGTAGGTAGCGCGAGGCCGTTTCGGGAGGGGCCGTGACATCAACTTTGAGGCCTTCGAGGCCAGAGCGGCGCACCGGTGCGCACTTAAACTCAATCGGCAAATTCAATGGTCGAAACGCGGCCTTGAGCTCATCCAGGGGAAACCCGGCATCCACCAACGCTCCGAGGGTCATATCCCCCGATATCCCGCTAAAGCAATCAAAATGGCCCGCTTTCAACTCCAATCCTCCAAGCGACTTATCTTAGGTAAATGGCTTCGTCCTTCCCATGGTTTTCTGGGGGAAACTACTGCGTGGGGGTTTAGGGAATGGGGAGAGAGATGAGGAGTTCAACGCAAAGGCGCAAAGGGACCAAAGGCGCAAAGAAGCCTTCGAAGAAGAAGGCGCGCCGATTGGTGTGCGGTTATGGCCTGTGGGGCGAGACGAGGAGTTCAACGCGGAGACCCAAAGGGCGCAATGGCGCAAAGAAGCCTCGGAAGAAGAAGGCGCGCGGATTGGTATGCGGTTATGGCCTGTGGGCGAGACGAGGAATTCAACGCGGAGACCCAAAGGGCGCAATGGCGCAAAGAAACATTAGGGGGCATCGAATGGGGGCTGGGATTTTAGCAGGCAGGAATGTGAACCACGCAAAGACAAAATGCCCCCTTGCACGGGAATGCCGTGGGTTAGAAACCGCTTATCGCCAGCAGCCGACAGCCCATGGATGAATCAACCGCATCTCCTTAGGCCAATTCTCGTTGCGCCTTTGCGTCCTTTGCACCTTTGCGTTAAATGTCTTTTTCGATTTCACTTCTTTGCGCCCTTTGCGCCCTTTGCGCCCTTTGCACCTTTGCATTAAATGTCTTTTTCGATTTCACTTCTTTGCGCCCTTTGCGTCCTTTGCACCTTTGCGTTAAATGTCTTTTTCGATTTCACTTCTTTGCGCCTCTGTGTTAAATATCATTTTTTCACTATTCATTGACCGTTAAGTCGGGATCGCGGCGGGCTCTTAGTAACGTCTTCATGGCTTCTTCGTCGGGGAGGCCCTTGGCGTTGAGCGGTAGGAAGGGGTGGCGGGGTTCGACGGGCTTCGCGTCGAAACGCCTGAGGAGCAAGCGGAGTTCTTCGGTGCGTTGCTCGCGGCGCGCCAGTGTGTCCCAGGTGATCTGGGCTTCGCCATGGACCGTTACGAGCGCTTTTTTCGCCAGGTAGCGCACAGCGGGATAGCGTTCGATCTGCATCAGCCGAGGCAGGAACACTCCATACCAGTCGTCACCGGAGGCCTTGCGCGCGGCGGGTTCGGAAAAGGCCGCGGCGAAGATGACCCGGCTGCGGGCATCTCCCTGAATCATCGTTACCAAGGAGGAAGCCATCGTGCTATCTGCGGTCGAGAGCCTTCCCGCGGCATGCTTGGCTCCATGGGGCCACTTGGCCAGTTCCTTCTGGGTCCAGCCAAGCGATTGATCGAGGTGGCAAAGATTGCAGGCGTGCGGTTTTCCCGAGTTAAGACTACTTGCTAAATCGGGTATCTGGATGCGATGCGATCGGTGAGCGCCCATGAGGGAGTAGACCTGTTTGGGCATGTGGCAACCGACGCACTGGCTACCCGATGAATCCGCACCGTGGCGCGTGTGCTCGGCCAACTTGGTTCGGTATTCCTGATGGCACTGAAAACAGGCTTCGTTGGTGTTCATCTGTGGTTTGAGCTGGAAATTGGGGTCGGCGCCATGCATGCCATGGCAGCTCAGGCAGCTCATTTTTCCGTGCCCTTTTTCGTAGCAGCCCGACAGGGCCATGGCGTTGTATTCCAGCGACGTGGTCAGAGGGGTCCCGTCCTCCCAGAAACGGCCGTCCTTGGAATCGGGCTTGAGGCTGCCCTGCACCGCTTTTCCCGTGGCGAGCAGAAGCTGCTCTTTTTCCGACCAGAATACATGATTGAATGTGCGCAACTCCTGCCCCGGCGCGAACGGATCGCGATGGGTCTGCAGGTCCCAGTTTTGGACCTTGGGCACGAGCGCTCCATGACAGCGGGCGCACACATCGTCTCGGCGCGCCACCGAGAGTTTGGCGGGGTTGACCACATCCATCGCCTCACCGGTAGTGGCACCGGCACGCTGCTGGTCCACATGATTTCCCGCGGGTCCGTGGCAGGCTTCGCAAGAAATGCCGAGTTCGTGAACGGTCGATTTGTAGGCGACCGCATTCCCCTTCTCTCCCTTGACCGGATTTTTCGCGACCCCGGTGTTGTGGCAATAAAGGCAGGACTCGTTCCAGTTGGCGCCGCGGCTTTGCGACCAGAAATCTTCCGAGTCGGGAGATAGAAACGACCCGTTGCTGTGAACCCAGCGTTTTTCGCCCAGATGATACATGATCGGCAAGCGCTGAAATTCCCCATTCTCTTTGAGATGGAGGCATTCCTGCAGCCAGTGGGAGCCGACCACCCGTTCCACCTTGAATTTCTTCATCGGGGGGTTGGTCTGGCCGGCCAAACCCTGAGGCGTTTGGGCCTGCCTCCAGGCCCATTGAGGGTCGACCGTTTCCATGAAATAGCCGTCCCCCTCGCGCGTCATGCGCGAGACGATCCCCTGGTAGGTCACGGTCGCGTTGTCGAAATTTCCCTTGACGAATTCAGGGGTGGCGTCGCGGGTCATCGTGCGGTGAAACGACTGTTTCCAGGTTTCGAACTGGCCCTGATGGCATTCGGTGCACGATTCTGAAGTGGCAAAATGGGGTTCCACGTCACGGGAAAAGAGTTGCCGATCCGATTGCGCGAATCGGGTCGCCAACCAGGGAAAACTCAGCCAGACTGCCGTCGAAAAAAGCACACATCCGGTTCCCGCAAAGACCGCGGCAGATCGGCCGCGCATTCTCGCGACGAACAAGACAAGGACCAGGGAAGCAATCAGGGCGCCGGCGAAAAGAAGGAAATGACTCATCGAGAGCACCATGGGAAAGGGTGAGTCTCGGAAGATCTTAATGGAAAAAAGGAGATTGCGAGAAGACCGACGCAAGATCGCCCCTGAATCGGGCGCCCCATGCCCTCAGGACGGGTTCCGCGGGTACAAAAACCGGCAGATGTGAGTGCCTAAAGAGCGCGCGGGCAGGACCCGGTCCAACGAGTTCCTCAACTGAATGGCTCGGGCGGGATTTGAACCCGCACACCTTACGGCACAGGCTTCTAAGACCTGCATGTCTGCCAGTTCCATCACCGAGCCAAAACGTCACTCCGGGTATTTTAGGTGCTTTTTCAAAAACTCGAAAGTTCCCTTGGCCCGGATCTCATGTCCTCCCAGGAAATACTCGATTTCCGTACGCTCAGGAATTCCCAGCCGGGCAAAGACTTCGCGCACCTTCGCAAACTCCCAGGAAACCATCGGATCGATGCCGACGCCATCGTCGTGCCCCCGCTCCACCATGAACGGCCGGGGCGCGATTAAAAACGCCATCTCGGCGTAGTTGAAGGTGTTACCCAGGTTCCATTCGTAGATTTCGTACTCGCCCGTGTACATGTAGCTGGTGAAGGCGCCGAAGGTTTCCCAGGCGGCATTCTTCCCCACCCATTCGTTGAAATCGCCGGAGCAGATGGAAAGGCAGTAGTCCTCAAGAATCGCGGGCACGCGCATGGCCGTTTTGCCTCCATAGCTCAGGCCATAAAAGGCCAGCCGTTTGGCATCGACTTCGGGGCGCGTTTTCAGCCAGTCGAGAATCACCCGGTGCTGGGCGGTGATGTAGGAGAAAAGGGATAACCCCAGAGGATTCGCCTTGCGCTGCAGCACACGGAAGCTGTCCTGGCCGATGTACGGATTTTGCGGCGCGAAAACGATATAACCTTTACGCGCCAGTTCCGCGCCAAAGCTGTTGTAATACGGCGTGCGCGCCAGCGGGTTGCAAACATCCTGCGGCCTGCCCTCGAGCCCATGCTGGCAAACGACCACCGGTCGAATTTCCCCCGGCTTGAGGTTTTTGGGCAAGAGGTAAATCCCCTGGGCAAACACTCCGGGAGCACAACTCAGGGGAAGCTCCACTTCCCATCCGCGAAATTCTGGGGTGTCGTAAATGATCCGCGAGGTCGCGGCAACGGGGGTATTGTGCGGGGCCGCCTTCTGGCCGAGGGAGCCCATGATTTCCTGATCGAAAATCGCTCGTTTCTTGGCTGTTTCCTCGGCCCATTTACCTGATCGGGCCACGGCATTGCCATCGAAATACTGCGCGCGGCTGCGATCGCCACGTCGCCAGAGCATCTGCACATGCCCAACCAGTTCGAGAAACAGGCGGTCGTGACGTTGATCGGATTCGGCTCGGTGTTTCTTGATCTGACTGGGAGGCAAGGAAATGGCATAGGGGGCGGGCACTTCCCGATTTCCGATAAACCGGGGCCAGGCCGCTGCATCGCTCGATTGCAGCGACCAGGGCTGGTTGGTTGCTTTCATCGTTCGGTGTTGAAGCGCCAGGTTGAATTCGGACTGAACTCGATCAAGAGCATAGGGTTCCAGTTTCCCTGGCGCTGCCCCCGAGCGGCCTGCCCGCGGCTGTGGCGGCCCCGAAACAACGGGACCCGCTTCATTGGAAACGGCCAGGCCACGCTCCCCCAAAAGAGCGGCCAGCCCGGCATCGCCAAATTCCTTTTCATAACTCCAGACATTGCGATAGATCGGCTCGGCCCAAACCTTCTCTCGCGGACCAAACGATCCGCTGACGCCGACCTTGCTGATGCGTTCATCCAACGCGGCCGCGGCCAGCGCCACGACGCCACCTTCGCCTGATCCCCAAAGAAGAATCGGGGCATCGGGCTGATTGCGGACAAGCGCATCGACCAACCCCAGCACCCGCTGGGCTTCGTAGCCGATCAAATGCCGGCCCATCTCGAACGCCATCCGGTAGACGAATTCACGGTGCGGTTGATTGGTGAAGCGGCCCAAAAGTTCACTGCCGGAGCGGTCGTCGCGCCGATCGATCAAGGGCAAGAGCCACACGCGATCGCCGGCTTGGACCGCTTGATGGATCCGCGCGGTTTTGGCCTCCGCGCCGGGAAGCAGTCCCGCCCATTGCTCGGGCAAGTCGGCAGGATCGACAAGAACGATGAGGTTGCGCTTCCACGGGCCGCCGTGGTTTTCGAGCAAGAGCCCCTCGCCGCTCACCCCTTCCATGACCGGCCACTTGACCCGCTCGACCTCGAAGCCTCCCACGCGAAGCGGATCTTGATCCAGATCCTTCGAAATTTCAATTTTCGGATAGGCGGTTCTGGGATCGACCACCCCCAGGATTTGCGCCAACCGGGCTTTTTTCGCGCGGAACGAGGCCGAGCCCGGCGCGCCGGGCCAGGACCGCTCTTTGGCGGCAGCCGCCAGACGCCGGTCGAGATCGAGCCCGATGAGATCCACCATGAGCATCGCCGGATCTTGAGCACCAAGCCTCCAAGCCGCGGTTTGCGCCAGTTCGACCTGAGCGCGAACCGGGGAGTTTTGACTCCAAAGGAGCAAAACCGTGGAAAGCGAAAAAATCCTCAACGCCATGGACGCGACATGTGTGAGCCGGGGGAAATTCATGACACACCGGGGGGTAGGCAGGAGAAGGGTCAACCGTAGGTAGAGTCAGCGGGGCGGGCGGCCTGAGAGCCGGGTTGGGTCCGGGATGTTATACAAAAGCCTGGACAGAGGTCAGGAAGAGTCAATGAGCGAACACAAGGTATCTCCCCTTTGGATCTGGATCAATCTGGTGGTGGTGTGGGTGAGCTGGGGAACCACTTATTTGGCGCTCAGAATCGGCGTGAGAGATTTGCCCCCCTTTCTGTTTTCCGGGTCGCGCATCACCCTAGCCGGACTCATCTTGATCGCCTTTTTCTTTTTCTGGAAAGGCAAAATCTGGCTGAAGGCGGCCGAGCTTTGGCCCATCTGGGCCAGCGCCCTGTTTCTATTCGTTGGCGGCAATGGCCTTTGCACCTGGGCGGAAAAAACGGTGGAAAGCGGCCTGGCATCGGTGCTGGTAGCCACCACGCCCCTTTGGATGACGCTCTTCGATAGCTTGTGGCCAGGAGGCAGCCGGATCGGTCTCCTCAAATGGCTCGGAATGCTCGTGGGTTTTGCCGGCGTTTGCCTCATTGTCATCGATCCCTCGGCCCAGACCTCGCTTTTGCAGTGGGAGCAATGGGAGGAAGGCAACCTCATGGCGCTCGCGTCGGCGTTTTGTTGGGCCGTCGGCTCGATCGTGCAGCGCCGCCTGGTTCCCAAGATCGATGCGGTGCAAATTGCCGGCTGGCAGATGCTTCTGGGCGGGCTTTCGCTCTGGGCGCTGGGCCTGCTCATTGGCGAAGGGAAACAGATGGGTTGGGAGAATCTGACCAGGAGCGCCATCGGCGCCTTCTTCTATTTGCTTCTTATCGGATCGCTTTTAGGTTTTGTGGCTTACGTTTGGCTGTTGCAGCACACCACTCCGGCCGTCGCCAGCACCTATGGTTACGTCAACCCGGTTGTGGCGGTTTTCGTGGGCTGGGCACTTGCCGGGGAATCGCCCGGTTGGGTGATCCTTCCGGCCATGGCACTGATCCTCCTCGCCGTTTTCATTGTGCGATTGCCGATCGCTCCCCCTTCGCCTCGAAAGGAAGTTGCATAGATTAACGCGAAGTCCCTCCTTCTCCCTCCTGCCTTCGCGAGGTTTCCCATGCGATTCTCGGCGATCCGATCATGGCTTGGCGCCGCCCTTGTCCTCTTGCTTGCTCAGGGCGTTCAAGCTCAGATCCCCAACTTCAAAATGACCTGCCTTGATCCCAAGTTTCATTCCGAAGGCGTCACCGTCGCCGACGTGAATAAGGACGGCAAACTCGATGTCGTCACCGGCGAATTCTGGTACGAGGCCCCCACCTGGCGCGCCCGCCGCATTCGTCCCGCCAAGACCGATTACAAGGACGGACTGGGCAGCTATTCCGATAGCTTTGTCGTCTGGGCCGAAGATTACAACAAGGACGGGTGGGTCGATATCGGCGTGATCTGTTTCCCCGGCGCGCCTTGCTATTGGCTCGAAAATCCGAAGGGTGAAGAGAAACTCTGGACGGCGCACGAAATTTGGCACAGCGCCTGCAATGAAACTCCAATGTACACCGACCTGTTCAAGGACGGTAAGAAAGTTCTGCTCATGGGTTCCCAGCCCAAGGGAAGCCCAGGAAATATGGGCCAAATGGCCTGGTTCACCCCGGGTGAAGACCCGGCCAAACTCTGGGAAATGCACCCGATCAGCGTGGCCAGCGAAAAGGGGAAGGAAGTTCCTGGCACCCAGATGTTCAGCCACGGCCTGGGAGTTGGCGACCTCAACGGCGATGGCCGCAACGACGTCATCTGCACCGGCGGCTGGTGGGAACAACCGGCCGAAGGCCGCGCCGCCAAGGAACCCTGGAAATTCCACCCTGCCAATTTGGGACAGGCCGCCGCCGACATGGTCGTGATCGACGTCAATGGCGATGGCCTGATGGATGTCATCAGTAGCTCGGCCCACAAGTACGGCATCTGGGCGCACATTCAGCGCAAGGGGGGCGAACACCCCGTCTTCACCCAGCAAGTTCTCTTCCCTCAACTCGTTTCCGAAACCCATGCACTCTGGCTGGTCGACCTGGACAACGACGGCGTGCTCGATGTCGTCACCGGCAAAAGGTGGTGGTCGCACGGGCGCTCCGAACCGGGCAGCGACCAGACCCCCACGATCAACTTCCTCAAGGGGTCCAAGAATAGCAGCGGCGAATACACATTGACCCCCCATGTCATCGGTTCCGGTTCGGGAATCGGCACTCAGTTCCAGATTGCCGACCTCGACGGCGACGGCAAGCTCGATGTGATCACCTCGAATAAGAAGGGTGTTCACATTCATGTTCAGGAAAAGGCCGCGGGTCGCTAGGCGCCTGGTCCCAGCTACCAGTGAATCGCTAAGGACTGCATGGATAGGCCTGCCAAGTGGATGAGATTTCCCTTGGCATGATGCGGGTGAGAAATAAACCGAAGGGGAGGTTTCAGGCGGAGATCCCGCATGAAACCTCCCCTTCATGTTTACGGGTATAGATTGTTACGGTTTGGGTGAAAGTGCTCGAAGATTTCTTCCGTTTGAAAATAAGGGCTCCAACATGATCGTTTTTGGACTGCTTTTCGCGCTCGGTGCCGATCCCCTTCCTGAAGCGGTACGCAAAAGCGCCGACTCTCACCTTGGCGGCCTTTTACGCGATTATACCTTCCTTCACCAAAACCCCGAACTGAGCTTGCAAGAGATCAAGACCGCAGCATTTCTGGCAAGCAAGATGCGGGAGCTTGGGTTTGAAGTTACGGAAAAAGTAGGAGGAACGGGCCTGGTATGCATGTTGAAAAATGGTCCCGGGCCGGTGATCCTGGTGCGCACCGACATGGATGCGTTGCCCATTTTGGAACGGACAAACCTCGAATTTGCCAGCCGCGCCACCGGCAAAAACCCTAACGGAGAAACGGTGCCCGTCATGCATGCCTGCGGGCATGACGTCCACATGTCCTCCTGGCTCGGGGCAGCCAGGATCCTTGCCGGGCAAAAAGAGGTATGGAGCGGCACCCTGATGTTCATCGCGCAGCCGGCCGAAGAGATTGGCGTGGGCGCGAGGGCGATGCTTTCCGATGGCCTGTTCACACGCTTTCCCAAGCCCGATTTCGCCTTTGCCCTGCACGTAGAGGGAAATGTCCCGCATGGGGAAATCGCCTATTCGGTAGGCCCGGCGCTCGCGAATGTCGATTCGGTGGATATCACCGTGAAGGGAAAAGGCGCGCATGGCTCGCGACCGCAGCACAGCATCGACCCGATCGTATTGGGAGCACGGATTGTGGTCGGTTTGCAAACGCTGGTCAGCCGCGAGAACGATCCCTTTCAACCCGCGGTCGTGACAGTTGGGTCATTTCATGCGGGAACGAAACACAACATCATTCCCGGTGAAGCCAAGCTGGAAATCACGGTGCGATCCTTCTCCGATTCGGTGCGCGCCAAGTTGCTCGATGGGATCAAACGCACGGCAAAAGGAGAAGCGATCGCAGCGGGCGCACCTGAACCGCTCGTGGAAGTGCGCGATCATGAATTCACGCCAGCCTTGATCAACGACGCCAAACTGGCCACGCAAACGGCGGCCGTCTTCGAGGAAGTTTTTGGCAAGGAGCGGGTCAAATCCCATCCCCCCGTCTTGGGCGGGGAGGATTTCAGCCGATATGGCCGCGCCGGCGTGCCGATCTTCATGTGGTTCATCGGCACTGCCGATCCAGCTGAAGTTAAAAAGGCCCTGGCTCCAGGGGGAGCGACACTGCCTTCCTTGCATTCTGAATTCTTTGCCCCGGTCGCCAAACCGGCGATTGCAACCGGCTCTTTATCGCTGGTGAGCGCCGTCCTTGCAAAAATGAAAAAATGACCGGACGCATTGATGCATGCACTCTCGCGCCACCGATAGATAAAACAACCTGGTCCTGATCGATTGAAGAGCGTCTGAAATCTTGAGCCATGGCCAGACATGAGTGTTTGGAGAATCTCCTGACATACTGGATAAGCCATGGGACAGAGGGAGGGCTTTCCTGCTAATCTGATCCATGGAAAGTTAGTTAAAGTTCTTTGGCCGGTAACCCTGGAGACATGCTCACTACATCTCCCACGCAACTGAAACGCTTGCGGCTCAGGACGGAACCTGAGGCTTGGGACCTATTTGTCAAGCTATACACCCCGCTGATTGGGCATTTTGCTCAAAGCGCAGGCGCCCCCTCAAGCGATGTGGCCGATATTTCGCAAGAAGTCCTCACCTGGTTTTATTCCAACATTCCCGAGTTCGAGCTGGCGCATAAAGGCGCCTTCAGGCGCTGGTTGCGCCATGTCACTCAGAATTTCACCAAAAAACATCGCAACCGCAACGCGACGCAGACCATGAACACGTTTGCGCCGGACCTTTTCGACCTCATTGCCGCCGACGATCCTTCCGAAGAATTGCTCGATCAGGAGCACCGGCGCCAGCTCATCCTGCGAGCCATCTCCTACATCCGCAAGGATTTCAGCGACAGCGCCTGGGAGATCTTCCATCGCAGCCACTTCCTGAATCAGACTCCCGATCAAATCTCCAAAGAGCTCAACGTCACGAAAAACGCCGTTTACATTAAGACCTGCCGCATTCACGCTCGCTTGCGTCACATCATCGAAAAATTCATCGACAATCCGTGATGCTCTGGGCCTTCATGATCATCGAGAAGGTTGAACTCCGCGAAGCGTGGGGATTCACCGCGACGGCCCTCTCCTATTTTCAAATGCTCCCCGGGTGACCCTTTCTTTCTCCCTTTTTTTCTTTCTTCAAGATTGGCCGTTTCCCCGAAAGAACTCCTCCCACAAGGCGGACTTCAATCATGGAACTTTCCGAATTCCCGTTTAAATCCGGCACTTGCCTGAGCCAGGACTTCATCCGGCTATTGCACGAAGGTCAACTTGCGGAACCGGCACTCTCGCTCGGTTTGGATCACATTCTGGCATGTCCTGATTGCCAAGCATGCCTGTCCGCTCAAATGGAATCGCGCCCGCCCCTCTATCCGGGATTATCGGCCGCAAACGGACCGCTACCGGAACTGGACCCCTTTCCCAAGGGAGGTGCTAAAGGCCTCCCCTTCCAATCAACCGGCGAACCGGACGCCTCTCGGGCAGCGCTTTGGGACAACCCCCTTGGCAAGAAGTATGGAATCGATCAGTTCCTCGAAACTCAGGCCTGCACCTTTCTGTACCGGGGAATCGATCTTTCCACCGGTCAGAAAGTTCGCCTGACTTTTTTGCGCCCAGAATACGCTCATCTCGAGGATTTTTGCGAAGCGTTGCTTGAACGCTCACGCGCGGTCCAGCGCATCGTGAACCCCTATGTCCTTCCGATCCTTCACGAAGAAAAAACTGCGCTTGGACCGGTCATCGTGAGTCCTTATCTCGGCCCGCGCCGCCTTTCCAGTCTGATCGCGTCGGACTCATTATCGACCGAACAGATCGCACATTTTGCCCAGTGTCTGCTTGAAGGCCTGACCGCCCTCCACCTTGGCGGCCTGGTCCACGGGCCGCTTTTGCCTAGCGGAATTCTTTGCAGCCCCAAATCGATGGCCCAGGGGGAAATCACACTCTGGAATGCAGTCCTGGGCGATGCCCCCTTCGGTGCGCGGTTTCTGCACGAAACGATCCAAAACGGCGTGGTCCCCTACCAGTCGCCGGAACAGTCGATGGGTCGCGAGCCCAATTTCCGCTCCGATTTCTTTAGCCTGGGCTGCGTGCTCTTCGAATTGCTCACCGGCGGTAAAGCCTGGTCGCTTCCCGATGCCATGGATCAACCCAATGGTACTCTCGACGCACCTGGGTTGAGTGCCGCAAGCCGGGAGGTATTGCGACCACTTCTTGAGCTCGACCCCAGCGATCGACCGGCGAATCACGAAGAAGTCGCGCGCATTCTAAAAAACCTGACCCGTTGACCAAACCTCGGCTTGATCGATCGCATGACGGAATATCTGAAAAATCCAGCGGGCCACACAGGATCACCACCCGATTTGCGAAGTTGGCGCAGTGCGAAGGCAGGTTCTTTTTTGGCGGAATGTCTTACCTGGGGCATCGCGAGCACTCTGGTGCCGTTTCTTGGACTAGACTAACTTGACTGCCAAGGACCCGGCCCACTTCCCTCCGGACAGAGCCTTCTGGCCATGCAAACCATGCCGAGCGTCTCCCCCCTGAAGAGCGGTTCCGATCGAGAACCATCGTTTCTCTTTGAAAGCAGAGACGATTCCCAGCCAGTGCAGTCTTTCCTTGAATGGGCGTTTCAGCACTCGCCTGCCGCAACGGTCTTGCTTGCACCCGACTTGCGCGTCCTTTTGGCAAACCCGGCTGCCGGCACTTGCTTGGGAGGTCCCCCCAAGGAGATTCATGGCCTCCTTTTTACTGACTGCGTGACGGAAGCCAGCGGCGAAGCACTGCGCGCATTCATCGAGCAACTATCGCAGCGCGGCGCGGGTCAATCTCATAAGCCCATCCAGTTGCGCGCAACCGGCAAATCGGTGCAGCTCAAGGGAGCAACATCGCCTTACAAAAATGGCTCGTTTGTGACTCTCGAAGAAGTGTCCGACCGCACCGTGCCGGCCCCCGAAACCGCCGTGCGCCAAGCTCCCCAATTTACCCCCGCCGCCGCGAACGAACCGGAAATCGTGATCGACCCGGAAACGCTCAGGCTGGTCGATTGCAATGAAACCGCCGCGGAACGATTTGGGTTTACCCGATCGGAATTGCTTTCGATGTCCTGGTCTTATTTCTCCTTGACCGGTACCGCCAAGGAAACGACGGCCCTCTTCGGGCGCATCTTGAAGGGGGAGAAGGTCTCGTTCATGGTTTCGCTTCGCGGCTCACGCGGCGAGGTCCGCATTTTCGAATCGACAGGGCAGTTGCTCGTAAAAGAAGGAAAGTCGTTGATCTCCTGGACCGGCACCGACCGAACCCAGTTGGCTCGTCGAAAAAACAACTTTGGAGAGCGCGAAAGGATCTTTTCGACGATCATCGGCCAGGCACTCGATGGTATCGTGCTGGTCGATCTGGCCAACGGCCGCTTCACCGCCTTCAATGAGGCCGCTCACCGGGGATTGGGATATACCCAGGCCGAATTCTCCGAGCTTTCCATCGGCGCCATCACACAACCGCCGCTGCACACCGGCCCGGCAAACGGCATCTTCCCTCCCGACTTGGCGCATTACCCGCTCGGAGGAGGCGTCTTTGAAACGGTCCACCTTCACAAGGACGGAACCCTCAGGAACGTCAGGGTCAGCACCCGGAAAATCGTCCTGGGAGCCAAGGACTACTTCGCCTCGATCTGGACCGACATCACCGAAAGAAAGAAGGCGGAAAATGCTCTTTGGGAAAGTGAAAACCGGTTTTCCCACGCCTTTGAACATGCCGCGACCGGTCAGGCTCTTTTTTCGCTCGAGGGCCAGTGGCTCAAGGTCAATCAGGCGCTCTGCGAAATCCTGGGTTACGGTGAAGACGAATTGCTTTCAAGCAATATCCAGGCGCAAAGCCATCCGGACGACATGCGGATCACGGAATTTCATGCCGACCGGTTAAGACGCGGCGAAGTCAAGAGCGCGAAATACCGCAAGCGCTACATCCACAAAAAAGGTCATCCGATCTGGGCGCAGGCCAGCGTGTCGGTCGTGCGTAACGGCGCCGGGGAGCCGCTTTATTTTGTCAGCCAAATTCAGGACATCACCGAGCAACTGCGCATTCTGGATGCCCTGACCGAAAGCGAAAACAAGGAGCGAATCCGCCGCGAGGAATTGGAAGCCCTGCTGGAGGTTCTTCCCGCGCCCATCTGGATTTCCCAGGATCCGCTTGCCAATCTGGTCCAGGGGAATCGAGCGGCCTGCGAGACGCTGGGCTTGCCCCATGGAGCCAATCTGGCCTTAAGCCATGCCAATGAAGCCGGCCTGGCTGCAACCGATGGCAACCGTTTTTTTCGCAACGGCCAGCCGGTAACGCTCCACCAGTTCCTGAAGAGTAGCGCTGTCGTTCACGGAAACGATCTGACCGCGCCGCAATCATCCGATTTCGAAGAGTGGGAAATTCGCCGGCCCGATGGGTCCTCCTCCTTCCTTTTCGGCAGGTCGGTGCACCTGCTCGATGCCAGCGGCCGGCCTCGCGGTTCGATCGCCGCCGCAGTCGATATCACGGAACGCAAGCGCGCCGAGGCAGCACTTAGGGAAAGCGAGGAGCGCTGGAAATTCGCGCTTGAAGGCGCGGGCGAAGGCGCCTGGGACTGGAACGTGCAAACCGGCGTCGTTCTGTACTCGAAACGATGGAAGGAAATGCTTGGGTACGACAACGACGAGGTTGGTTCGACTCTCGAGGATTGGTCCTCTCGGGTTCATCCCGACGACCTGCCGAAAACACTGAAGGACAAACAAGACTATTTCAATCAAATCACCCCTGTTTACCAGAATGAACACCGCATGCGGAGCAAATCGGGAAACTGGCAATGGCACCTCACTCGCGGCAAACTCATCAGTCGCGACGAAATGGGCCGACCCCTACGCATGATCGGCACCCATGCCAATATCTCCGAACGCAAATCGCTTGAAGCACGCGAGTCCTCCCGCTCGAAAATCATGACCATGATCGCCACGGGCGAGCCACTCGAATCGATCTTGCTCGCGCTGACGCTCGACGGCGAAGCGCAGCATCAAGGCTCCAAGTGCAGCGTGCTGCTCCTCGACTCGCAAGAAAAAAAGTTGCGCATAGGCGCTGCCCCGAATCTGCCGGATTTCTACAACCGAGCCGTCGATGGAGTGACGATTGGCCCGGAGGTCGGCTCGTGCGGCACGGCCGCCTATTTTGGCAAACGAGTCATCGTGGAAGATGTGTACAAGGACTCTCGATGGTTCCCTTATATCGAGCTGACTCGCGCCGCTCATATCCGCGCCTGCTGGTCGGAGCCGGTCTTCAATAGCAATCGCGAGGTTCTTGGAACCTTTGCCATCTACCATGACCAGCCTCATTCCCCCTCCACCGCCGAGCTGGAAACGATCGCCATATTGGCCCAGTTTGCCGGAGTCGCGATCGAACGCAAGCGCGCGGAAGATCGACTCCTTTCCAATCAACGTCTTTTGTGCGAAGCCGAGTTGCTCGCCAAATCGGGTGCGTGGGTCTGGTCCGTCGATGACGATTCCTGGTTCGTTTCCGAAGGCCTCATGAGCCTGCTGGGTTCTTCGTCGCGCGATCTTCCGCATGGCGGGCTGGTTCGGTTTTGCCATCCCACCGACCGGCCAAGGCTCGAACGGCTCATGGCGCAGCTCGTCGCCGATCAGTCCGCCCCGCTGGAAATGGAGTTACGCATTCTCAGGGAAGATAACGGCGCGACGCGCTGGCTGGCCATGCATGGGATGCTTATAGCGGAATCCACCGGCAAACGGGTCGTTTACGGAGCGGTCCAGGACATCACTGAAAGGAAAAAAGCGGGAAAGACCCTGGAACGCAGGGAAAGGGAACTCTTAAGATCGAACGCCGACTTGCAGCAATTCGCCTATGCCGCCTCGCACGACTTACAAGAACCCCTGCGCATGGTATCAGGATTCACGCAATTGCTCGCCAAGAAATATGGCAGCAAGCTCGATGAAAAGGCTCAGCAATTCATCAAATTCTCCGTGGATGGCTGTGCCCGCATGAAGGGGCTGATCGACGATCTGCTTGAATATTCACGGGTCGACAGCCGGGGAAAAACTCTCGAAGCAGTAAAGTGCGATACCGTGCTCGACCAGTGCCTATCCAACCTGGGACCAGCACTGGCGGATTCGCAATTGCAAATTCGCCGGGGAAGTTTGCCGCAAATCCAGGCCAATGCGATCCAGATGGTTCAACTTTTCCAAAATTTGCTTAGCAACTCTTTGAAATTCCGAAATGCTCGGTCCCCCTGGGTCGCAATTTCCGCGCAAGAAAAGGATCATGCCTGGCTGATTTTCGTGGAAGATAACGGCATCGGCATCGCGCCGCAATTCAGGCACCGGGTTTTTGAACTTTTCCAAAGACTGCACACGCGAGACAAGTACCCGGGCACCGGCATGGGTCTGGCCATTTGCAAGAAGATCGTGGAACGGCACGGCGGCCGCATCTGGCTGGAAACGCCGACATCGGACGAGGGAATCCGGGTTTGCATCCAGTGGCCGAAGAACCCCAGGCGCTCCCTCATGAGAAAACACCGTAAGGGCCCGAAGGCTCCGCCACCTCGATTTGAACTCTAAGTGAAAGCACGAAAGATTGGCACGAAAATTGACCACAGGTTCGATTTAAAAAAACATAAGAGGCCGCTTCTTGGAATTGGCACTTTTGATCCTATCTTTATTAGAGACCTCCAGGATCGCTTTTGCACCCTTCTTATTACCGATCAATCGAATCATTGGGTTCAGTCGTTTGCATAGGGTATTGGAGGGGTAGTTCGTCCGAAAGGATGCACCATGGAGTTTCGCATCAATGGGGCAATACCCTTGCCATGTGCTTCTGATTGAAGACAATCCCGGCGACGCCGTGCTTGTCCGAGAATCGCTTGAGACCATTGATCCGTTCGAGTTTCAAATGACGGTGGGGGCCAGCCTTGCCGATGGCATGGGCCTATTGCGCGAGCGGACCTTCGATGTCATCTTGCTCGATCTCTCCTTGCCAGACAGCCAGGGTCTCGACACCCTGAAAGCCGTGCAGGCAACCGCCGAAAGAACGCCCATCATCGTTCTGACCGGGCTGTCCGACGACCAAACCACCACCGCCGCCATGGCCAAGGGCGCCCAGGATTACCTCGTGAAGGACCCTGGGAACTACGGTGTGCTTTATCACTCGATTCGCTATTCGATCGAGCGCAATGGATTGACCCAAAAAATCAAAGGATATACCGCCCCCAAGCAAACCCTGGATCCGTTTGCGCCCCGTCTGCGCCCCGCTTCGCCAGGCCACTGGCAAGGCGAGTTCCTTGAGTTTTCCCAGTCGATCCTTCGAGCCGAACGCCAAAAAGAAAATAAAGAGAATAAAGAAAATAAAGAGAACAAAGAATTTAAGCTCGATAACGTGGCTCAAGAAAAGAAAGCAGTAAGAGAAAACTCTGAAATCGATTGCAACCAGGTGGTTGAAAAAATTCTTTATCATTTTCAACGGGAAATGAGTCTCGCCAAAATCGACTTCCTTTCCAATACACTGCCTGTCATCCACGGCAATCGTTTTCAAATCACCCAGCTTTTTCAAAGTTTGATCAGCGAAGCCATTCGCCTCGGCGCGCGCACCCTCGATCCGCTCGCCCTCACCGCGACCGAGCAAAGCACTCACTGGTTCTTTTCCCTGGTCCAGGGAGCCGGATATCCCCATGGCGAGAGGTTTCCTGCGGGAGATACAGCCTCTCCCCCTCCCCTAGCGAAACCTCACGATGGATATCTTTGGCCCGGATGGACCTTATGCCACGAAATCGTGGAAGCGCACCGCGGAAAGCTTGGCCATCATCCACTTCCCGAGGGAGGCAACCATTTTTGGTTCACCCTTCATAAATCGAAGGGATCCGATTTCCCGGTCTGATTCCAATAGACCGCGTCCCACCCGGACCGCCAATTCCTTTCCCCGTTCGGTCTGAGTATACTTGAGTTCCCAAATCGGGTGGCGGACGGATCCGGAGCTAGATTCGTGCCGTTTGGGAAACGAAAATCTAGCCTGTGCAACGGGGCGCTCGCGAGCGCCTTCGATGATTTTTAAGCGAATTTGCACTTTCCACGAAAGGTCCCGGCCCCCCCGCAGCACTCATGCCTGAAATGGATAAAAACCAGTCCCAGCTCCGATCGCCCACCTGCCCCGATGCGTCACAAATCGCGCAACTGGCGGAAGGAACGCTCAATGAGCCTGCATTTTCGCTGTGTTTGAACCATATTGAACACTGTCCCCACTGTGAAAAAATCCTCTCTCTGAAGATCACCGATCCGCAATTCCCGAAAATCGTTGACGATTACCGCCCCTCCGAAGAGATACGCGTCCACTTTGGCGCGGAACTCGACTCCGGCGCAAAATCGACCGTGCGCAACGGCGGCGTCACCCCGTTCCCTTTTTCCGTACCCGAATTCGCCAGCCCGGAGAAACCAGAGGACCTCGGAACCATTGGGCGCTTCCGCATCCAAAAATTGCTTTTCCCTGGCAATATCGCCTACACCTACAAGGCCTACGACACCAAGCTCAACCGCACCGTAGCCATCAAGCTGTTACGGCCATCGCTCTCCAAGAACCCGGAGTGGCGACAGGCCTTCCTTTCCGAGGCTCAAACCGCTTCCGCCCTGACCTCCCCCTATGTCATTCCCATTCACCATGTCGATCAGTTCGGCGATCTGACCTTCTTTGTCATGCCTTTCCTGCTTGGAGAGACCCTGGCAAAAAAACTCAAAGCCGGCCCCATGCCCCTTCCCCAGGTGGCCTCCATCGCCTTGAAAATCCTCCGGGCAATGGAAGTCGCGCATCAGGCGGGAATCGTTCACCGCGACATCAAGCCCAACAACATCTGGCTCAAGAACGATAGCGCAACTCACGAACTCGAACCGGTCCTTTTCGATTTCGGCATTGCCTCGACCACGAATTACGGCCTCAATTCCACCGGCACCAAGGGATACCACTCGCCAGAGCAATCCCAGGGGGATATTGGCGATTACCGTTCCGATTTCTTCAGCTTCGGCTGCGTTTTGTACGAAATGACGACCGGTAAGATGGCGTTTCCGCCCGGATGGCCCCAGGAATCGATCGTCCGTCCTCTCGAAGACGCCGCCGTACCCAAGACCTGGCTGCCGCTGCTTCAGGACCTTATGGCCCTCGATCCGCAGAAACGCCCCGCGAACCACCAAGAGATTCGCCAGAAACTCCAACTGCTGGCAAAACCAGAAAAAAAACCCTGGATCACTTCGCGCTGGGTGCTTTCGTCCCTCATTGCAGTCGTGGGCATCGTCGTGGCAGGCCTGGCGATCTTTGAGATGACCCGGCCAACGGGCCTCAATCCCATTGCCTTCTTTCCCTCGCCAGGGTCCAATTCCCTTGGCCCCGTCGTCAAACTCGGCCCCGATGGAACCATATTCCGCGGCTTGGACAACCAGCACATCATCGTCAATTTTCCCAATAAACCAGAACGACAAATTCCCTCTCCGATTGCCCCGTTCGATTTTGATTGGTCCGCCCCCTACCTCGCGGTGGCCGACAATTTGGGAAATGTTGCCATCCTCGAAATCCGTTCCGACTTTCACAAGGTCGCCGCGGTCTACAGCAGGCAGAACCCTGACGACTCACGTTTATCCGGCCTGGAATGGTCAAAAACCGAGCCCTCCAAACTCCTTGTCACCTATGGCAATTCCTTTTACTTAGCTCAAAGTGAAAACGGGATCTTCCCCAAGGCGCTCACCCCGGCCGCCACCAAAGTCCAGGAAGTCGCCAACCTTCACTCGGCCCGCTATCGATGGCTCCCGCAAAAAGGCCAGGTGATCGGCCTGATGCATCCTGGCGGCCTCACCTCAATCGACCTCGATCAGGAGAAGCAAAATTTCGGAATGCGAAGGTTCTTGACGGGACCTCCCATGGTCTGCTTCACGAAAAATGGGTCCACCATGCTCGCGATTTCCCCCCAGGGTGAACTTGCCCAATACGAGTTAGGCACGAACCCCACGCAGAATGTCATCACGACCCCTAACGCGAATCCTTATCTCGTGCCATCATCGGTTCACCAATTCAATGCCGATATCGCTGACGCAGGCTTGATTAACGACGAGAACCTGGCGTTACGGGTGCCGGGCGACAATCGCCGTCCCATTCGCATTTATAACCTGTCGCATTTGCATCTCCCGCCGCTGACTCTCAATACTCACGGCCGGCGCATCGTCCGCATGACGGTGGCCGAAGAATCGGGCAAGATCGCAGCACTCGCCGCCGATCACTCGGTCATGTTGTTCGATTGCTCAAAACTGCGCTAATGTTCATCGAGCGCTATCAGCCCAGCAGTTTTTCATTCGCCCCATTTTCCCCATTCTAGCAATCGAGGCGTGCCGATCATCGCCCCTGTCGGGCCGTTCATGAGAAATTTCGATCAATTGGGAAATTCGGTTCGTTTGAGGAAAGATGGGCCTCTTTTGCACGGACATTCAGAAGGGAACATCCTGACACCAGTTGTGCCACGCGGAACGGTTATGATGAGCGAACTGAGCAATCCGACACTTTCGAACAATCGCTACGACTTGGTCCCATTCACGGGAACATCAAGCTCCGGTTCGCTTGGCGCTCCGCTTCATGCCGAATTGGCCGAGGAAACTTCACGCACCCCGGTCGGCGTATTGGCCTTGACGATCTTCACCTTTGGGCTTGGACTTTCGCTCGCCTGCTTCTCGATGGTTTGGTATATCGCCACAGTCTAGATTTTGCCTGCACGATGCGCAGTTTTATGCAGCTATTTCGACCCAACATGGGTTTAGAAATCTAATCTTCCCTGTAAAAATAGCCCCAAATTTTGTAGCCTGCCCGTTGATTGGGCCTGGTTGCCCAGTTGCCAGTATTGATTCAGTTCGAACCCGGCCATGAGGGACAGTCCCTCCGTGAACGCCGGGGTCCACCGGACGCCCGTCTGGTACTTAAACACCGGCAAGGTGGTCGTTCCAAGCGGTGCGCTCACCGCGAAGACATAGGGTGTTTGTCCGGGAATCACCACACTGTTGGAAAAGGACTGCTGGATCTGTCCCATCAGGGCACTAATTTCGACGCCGTTGGCAAAAAACCAGCGGCGATTTCTTGTCAGGGCGAAGTCCCCATCCATCCGAAATCTGGGCCCACCGCCATAAAAATAGTTGGTGGCGTGCCCTTGGCCGTATGCGTTGGCGGCGAGTGAATCATAGAAAAAGAAACCAAGCTTGGCGCCAATTTCATAGCGAAATTCAAATCTCGGTCCAAGAGCGGTGGGAAAGCTGCGATAAAGGAGATCCACTTCATTCTGTGTGATTCGAGAATTGACCTGACTATTCAGTCCATAGTAGCTTCCCGTGCCCGATCCCTGCGAAACCAGGAACTGATAGGTAAGAGCAAACTCCCCCTGCTTTCCCGGCAACCGGTAACCAAAATCGAAAGTCGGCGAAACCACCCATTCCAGCGCCGTGGTGGGAAATACCAAGGTCGTAAAAGGAGCAGGCTGCGTCAGGATCCCACCATTCCAGGGCGCCAGCGCCGGTGACAGCTGTAGGGTCCCAATGAAATTTGGCTGCAAAATGTACAAGTCCTGGGTGAAATAAAATCCATCGCGCTGGACCGGCTCGGCCCCCGGAATCACGATCGGTTTTTCCCCTTCCTTGTACTCTGGACCAGTCACTCCCGGTAGAAGATTGGGAACCAATAGCCCCCCAAGATCGGTTTGCGAGGGGCTGATCGGCTTGTTGGCCGTCGGATCCGGCAGCCGTCGAAGCATTCCCGAAAGGCCGCCGCTTGCCGGGGCCGTGGGGCTAGGACTGACCGCCGCGGGGGACAGAATGCCGCCGGCCGCTTGACCGCCGGTGGGCGCCTGATCTGGGATCGGTGTTCCCACAATCGGCCCGCTGGCGCCAGGTGCATAGATGGGCGATGGCGGGATCGCTGGTGCAGTCCCTGGCGCGGGAAACGGACTGGGATTGGAAGGGGGCGACTGTGGCATCGTCGGCGGCGGCAACGGCGGAGCATCGGCCTGACCGACCAATTTCTTGTTCGGCAAAAAGGCAAACAATAGCAGGAAGATCAATCCCTGAAAGCGCTTGCGCTGACTCAGGAGCGGCACCTCAAACGAGCCTGCAAAAGGGTAACCTCGTCCCTCTCCGCATAATCCGGTTCCTGAAAGAAGGGCAAGATCAATCGAACCGATTGTCCCATTTCTTGAGGAATAAGGAGGAGAATTCTCTCATTTTTGTCTGACGCGTGAAGCGAAACCAGATTGCTTTGATGTGGCGCATCGATGGGGATCGTTCGGAACGCAGGTGTCCTCTACAAAGAACTCGGATCAAAATCAGAATTTCGTGAAACACTTCCTGGCCCACCAACGTACTAAGTGTGGGGCTGGTTATCTTCCGGGCCCCGAATTGTTTTTGATCGACGCGGTCAACTTTAGCAAATCCGCGTCCATTTGAGACGAAGCGACTCTCTAAGCCACTTTTGCCTTCCAACGGGCACAAGTGGATAGGCTTCGTGGATTTGTTCAAAAAAAATCCCTTCCCGGCTTGAACGGTCGGTGCAGATTGTGTTAAAAATTCGTGGTCCTCTCTTAATGCTCGCTTCATTTCCATCATGCTGTCGGGAGGGTGTCCATGATTTATTTACGTTCGTCGAAAAGATCGGGGTTTACCCTGATTGAATTGCTCGTTGTGATTGCCATCATCGCCGTATTGATCGGCCTCCTAGTTCCCGCCGTGCAAAAAGTGCGGGAAGCCGCGAATCGCATGCAGTGCCAAAACAATTTGAAGCAAATGTGCTTGGCCATGCATAACTATGAAAGCGCCAACGGTAAATTCCCCGCTGGGGTCACCATCGGTAAATACCAAACAGGTCAAGGTTGGTGGGGGGGCGGCAACGTTTCCCCGGGGCTCTATGACAACCCGCCCAACGGTTGGGCGGATGCAACCACCAGCTATCCTTCCGACGGATACTGGGGTTACCAAATTCGTTTGGCCCCCTTCCTCGAGATGGAAAACCTGTCAAAGGTCACCGTCGCCGCTGGCCCCTTTGCCTGGCCCTGGTGGTTGAAGCTCCCCGGTCGCACCGATGGAGCCGGCAACGTCGTGGCTCAGAAGTTCAAGATTTTCTCCTGCCCTTCCGACCCTCGTGGCAGTCTGGCTCAGGTCTACGCCGACGGCAATCAAGCCGCATTGACCAGCTACATGGGTTGCACCGGCCGAGACACATGGAAAGAAACGATTCCCGGCACCGGCAACCCTACCGGTAGCAGCGCGAAACTGGCCGGGCAAAACGGTATCCTTTATGTGAACTCCAAGGTGAAAATCGCGGACATTCTCGATGGAACCACCAACACCATCATGTTCGGGGAAAGGCCGCCGGCGGCTGACCTCGAATACGGCTGGATGTGGGTGGCCTATGGTTACGACGGGAAAGGTTTCGGCGCCGGGGATATGCTCCTGGGTGTCCGTGAACGGGTTACCGGTCTGAACGCGACGCCCGGCGTCTATCGCGCGGGCGATTTCACCCAAAACGTCGACTATGACCACTACTACAGCCTCCATCCAGGCGGCGGTCAGTGGGGTATGGCCGATGGATCGGTCCGCTTCATCTCCTACTCGAGCGGTTCGAACATCATCACCACCATCAACGGCATCAATGTGACCTTCCTTGAAGCTCTGGCATCGCGCGCAGGCGGCGAAGTTTTGCCTGCGGAATAAGTCCAAGGTTTCGTTCAAGCACCTGGCCCGGTTGGAAGCCGGGCCAGGTTTCTTTTGAAAACAAAGGGGATTCATTGCGATGCGAAAAGTGCCGGTGCTCAGTGTTTTGATGTTGTCGTTCGTCGCCGGAATGGGTTGTGGCGGCCCTTCCGCTGAGGACAAAAACCCCAACCCCGGACTGGGAGAGATCAATACTTCTCCTTTACCCAAAAGGGGCGATGTGAAATCCGCCAAGAAGAAATAGATCTCAAGAAGACTTAAAATAATCATAAAAAAGGCCGGTTTTACCTCGCGGGAATCCGGCCTATACTTTTTTCTGGCCTTTTTACGTCTGCCATTCTGCAAGAATCTGCAAATAAATATTCGATTCGACTTGAGCAAAAGCTAACGCGCGACCCAAACTCCCGCTGATTGCGACCAAGATAACCTCCAAGCTCAAGACAGAAGGTCGCCTGCGAAATGGGGCCCAAGCAATCCACGCCTTCTCATAGCTCCCCCCCAAGCACAAACCATTACGATCGCCCCTCCAGACCCGAATAATCCGCGTGGTTGGGCCAGGAAACCAAAAGGAATTTAGACTAATTCAATTGGGTGGCGTTGCCGGTGTGAGTGCATCGCGCCAGATGCCAAGCGGACCAGGCAGGGGATTTCCAGGAATGGCGATCCCTCGAATCATGAACAGATCGACGAGGTTTCTGGGATAGTCGGGCCACTTCCCTTCCGCGCGGCGCAAGAACGCTTTGCCCTCCGAATCGAGTTTGGGCAACAGCTCTTTCTCTACCAGGGCTCGCCAGGTCTTGGGCAAACCGTTCAAATTGCATGGTCCCAATAGGGCATTGCCGGCATTTTGATCCTTGAGGATCTGCGAAACCGAAAGCGCAAAGTCTGGCCACTGCTCCGTCTTCGGAGTGAGGCCTTTTTTGCGGAAGACCTGTTCGAGCTTTTCTTGAGGTAGCTTTTCACGAATGAAGCCGGGCAACGATTGATAGTGAGTCACGACATCGGTGGGCCTGCTTGGCAACAAGAAATGATCACGGGATAACTGGTAGATCGTTCGGGGGTAAAGCGGCCACTGGCCTTCCGCCTTTTTCAATTGCGACAGCTCCGCCTGGGTCAGCCGCGGGGTCAGTTGTTGCACCACCCACTTCTGCACCTCCTTGGGCATCTCATCCAGCCGGGCATGCCTCGGCGAGAAGAATAAACCGGGGAAATTGCCGGCCTTGGGATTCGCGCCAGGGGCACTTCCCCCCGTCGGATTGCCGGGCGGCGATACCGGCGGCTTCAGCAAGAGCTCCAGTGTGCGCGTCCGCCTTTCCGTCTCCTCGATTTTGAGGCGGCTAATCAGGAGGGCCCGGTCATCCCGGTCGGCATCGAGCGCCTTGATTCGGTCCTGATCGGCCTTGGGAAGATTGACTAGCCATTGTTCCTCCCGCTTCTTGCGTACGAAGGCCACCCTTTCGGCATTGTCCGCAATCGCGAAGAACTGATTCTTCTCTTCTTCGGGCAATCCATGAAGCCAGATCGAGAATAGCTCGGCGCCATGCCAAAGCCGCTGCCTCTCAACAGGGCCCAGTGCAACCAGTCGATCGTGAAACTCGACCAGTTTGTGCTGGTCCTCCAGTGGCAAATTTTCAAACGCTACGAGATCTTTCCAGAATCGCTCGCGCGTTTCGGCACGCAGCCGTGCCGTCAATTTGGGGTCGGCATCCGCCGGATCTTCCCCATGAGATTCATTGGCCGTTCTGTTTTGACATCCACTTAACCCGAGCACGAACAGAGCCGCCACGGAGGCAAGGCCAAACAGATCCCGCGCGAAAATCCAGGAGGACGAATTCCCCCCGCCGATCCATGGCCCCTGAATCGGATTGGCCTCACTCACGAGCGGCCCCCGCGTCGCTTTGACCAAACAAGTCGCTTTGCCCTATTGCCTCAAGAAATTCCAGATTTCCCGCTTCACGCAACAATTGAAGATTTTCGACAACCCCCTGGATCTTTTGCAATTTCTCTCGCCTGCGGCTGTCGACCGAATTCCATCCCCCCAGAGCCATCAGACCCAGTAACATGCCGCAAAGTCCCATGGCCGCCAGAGGGAACGTCTGCCGGAACCAGAAGAGGACGCGGGCGCGTTTCGTCCGCTGGCTCGCGGTCGAGCTCAGGTGCGGATGCTCCGTACGCCGATCCAGGTGCGAACCCCATTCCGCGCGAATGTCTGCCTGGCCGAGGCCGGTGTGCCGAAGTCGTAGGGCACTGGAATCGTCACCAGCCACGGCGGCGGCTTCGACGATTCCAGCCTCATCATCCACCCGTTCCGGAGCGCCGCTCACCCGCGAGAGGACCATTTCCATGGTCGCCCGGGACTTTTCGGGCTCCGGATCGTTTTTGGGGAGAAAATCGAGCAGATCCCAGGCCTTTTGCAATTCCTCGGCTTCTTTTTTGAGTTCACCCGAAGTCGCCAGTGCCTGTTTCGCCCTGGCTTTTTCCTCACCGCTCGCTTCCCCATCCAGGAACGAGGTCAACCATTCAGGAACCCGGCTCGCCGCGATCGACTCATCGGATTCGCCCGGCTCTGTTGGAACCGGGGGCTCTGGATTGGGAAGCTGATGCGCTGCGCCGGGTCGAGGCGCAAGGGACGAACTTTGATCTGCCGGACCGGAGCGCGGGCCGCCGGAATCGGAACCCGCCGGCGAACACGCTTCGTCGGCCTTG
Organism: Gemmataceae bacterium; assembly: GCA_965226945.1. GTDB lineage: Bacteria > Planctomycetota > Planctomycetia > Gemmatales > Gemmataceae > SYLG01. Next base: position 8,708,758 of record OZ245717.1, read on the forward strand.
CCTTTCGGGCCGAGGGGATCTCTTCGTGGATCACTCATCGAGGTCCTCCGAAGTGTCGCTCAACCCTTCCGCATGGGCTTGATTCAAATAGGGAGCCAGGTTTTCACGCAGCTTCACCCGGGCCCGGTTGAGCAGCGATTTTACGGCGGTGGGGCCCAAGCCCATCACTCCGGCGATCTCCTCGTAGCCCATGTCCTCGAATTTGTTGAGCACCACCGCCAATCTCTGGCGATGATTCAGTTCCAAGAGCGCATTCTGCACGGCGAATACGAGTTCCTGGCGGTCCAGCGCCGATTCGGGAGCAGGCTTTTCCGTGGCGCGCGGAGTCGAATGACTGATTGGCAGCGACCCCGACTCGGTGAATGGCAGCGGCCCCTGTTTCTTGCGCGAACTCGATCGGTTCTGGTTGAAGGCCAGATTGTGCGCGATCGTGAAAATCCAGGTCGAAAACCGGCACTGGCCGCGGTAGCGAGTCCGGGACTGGTACACGCGCAAGAAGGTTTCCTGGGCCAGATCTTCCGCGATCTGTTCATCGCCAACGAGGTGGCGAATCACCGTGATCAGGCGGCCTTGATAGCGCAGGACCAACTCGTGGAAGGCGTCGTCATCGCCTTCGCGCACGCGGAGCATCAAACCCACATCGGGATCGCGCAAGGCGAGCAGCGCGCTGGTTTTGCCGATGTTCATTCCGCGAATTTCCCTTTCCTTTGGCTGGATCAGGAAATCGAAGGAGGTGCCATGACGCGCGCGGTCCGGGCCGCTTCGCGCCGCAATTGACCGCAGGCGGCATCGATGTCGGCGCCCTTGCGTTTGCGCACGGTCGCGGTCACGCCAAAGCGGCGCAAGCGGTCGCGAAACAGGTCGATCGATTCTTGGCTGGGCCTTTTCCACGGCAATCCGCTTACCGGGTTAAAGGGAATCAAATTGACATGGCTCTTTCTACCGGTCAATAAACGCCCCAGTTCATCGGCATGAGTGGAGTGATCATTCACACCTGCCAATAAAATATACTCGTAAGTGACCTGCCGCCCCGAGATTTTTTGATACTCCTGGGCAGCATCGAGAATCACCTCAAGCCCCGTCCCCTGGTTGGTGGGAACGATGCGGTTGCGGAGCGCATCGTTGGGCGCATGCAGTGAAACCGCCAGGTGATACGGCTTGGAATGCGACGCCAGTTCGACGATTTTCTTGGGCAAGCCCACGGTCGAAATGGTCACGTTGCGCGCTGAGATTCCAAGCCCCTTTTCCGAACAAGCCCAGTCGAGAACCGGAAGCAAACGCTCCAGATTGGCGAGCGGTTCCCCCATTCCCATGACCACGATGTGAGAAAGCCGTTCCGCCGGCCCCAGGATTTCGCGTACCCGGAGGATCTGCTCGAACAGTTCGCTCGTTTGCAGATTTCTTTGCATTCCTTCCAGCCCGCTTGCGCAGAATACGCAACCCATGCCGCAGCCAACCTGAGTGGAAAGGCAGATGGTGCGCCGATTCTCTTCGCGCATCAGCACTGTTTCAATCTGCTTCGCGTCGGGAAACTCAAGCAAAAGCTTTTCGGTGAGGTCGGTGGCCCGCGAGTGCAAAACGATCTTCGACGCAAACAGATCCCACTGCGCGGCAAGCGCGCTACGCAGGGACGCGGAAAGGTCGGTCATCCCTTCCCAGTTGCCAATGCCTCGAGCCAGCCAACTCCAGATCTGCCTGCTTCGAAGTGATGGCTTGTCATTGCGTGCCAAGCAAAAGCTATCAAATTCTTCCGCGGCAAGCGATAAAAACGACCGTTTTGCCGGTTCCGCATTCTCGGGCGGCGACGGGTTAAGCAGAGGGATCCGTTCGGTAGGTGTCATGGCCTTATCATCTTCAGTTTTTGAGTGCCGATTGCCAATGTCACCTGTTGCCGGGGTTCTATAAATTCTTGATTGATCATCCTACCTCTATGAATTGTTCCCGCCGCCAGGCAAACAGGGCCACTAAATGAGCAATCCAGAATTCCACCCCGGGCTTGCGGATGTACCTGCCGCGGAATCGGCGGTCAGTTTCATCGACGGCAAGCGAGCACGGCTGGAATATCGCGGCATTGCCGTGGAAACCCTCGCCAAGGACAGCTTTTTTGAAGAATCGGCCTGGCTGCTTCTCAAAGGGGTGCTGCCGCGCCAAAAAGAACTCGCCGACTTCGACCATGGCCTGATCAAAGAGCGCACAATTCATTTTAGGCTGCTCGACGCCCTGAAATGCCTGCCGGAAAGCGGCCACCCCATGAGCGCCCTGCAAGCTGGCACAGCTGCACTGGCCATGTTTCACCCCTTGCCGGACGTGCACAACGCCCAGGCCAACTGGGAAGCGGTCATCCGCCTGATCGCCAAGTTGCCCACGATCGTCGCCGCGTTTCATCGCTTGCGCCAGGGCCACGAGGCCATTCCCCCGCGCGAAGACCTCGGCCATGCCGCCAACTTCTACTACATGCTTTTCGGCAAGGAACCCTCCCCGGCCGTCACCAAGGTGCTCGACGCCTGCCTGGTCCTCCATGCCGAACATACGATGAATGCCAGCACCTTCTCGGCGCGCGTGACCGGGTCGACCCTGGCCAACCCCTACACCGTGATCGCCTCGGCGATCGGCACCCTCACCGGCCCGCTCCACGGCGGCGCCAACGAAGAAGTGCTCGACATGCTCGATGAGATCGGCGCTCCGGAAAAAGCCAAAAGCTGGCTCGACGATGCCGTGGCGACCAAGAAAAAAATCATGGGCTTTGGCCACCGCGTTTACAAGGTCAAGGACCCGCGCGCAAGCGTGCTGCAAGACCTGGCGGAAAAGGTCTTCGCCGAGACCTCGAAGCCGGTCTGCTACCTGACCGCGACCAGCCTGGAAGCGGCGGCCATTCCTGTCCTTGGCCCCAAGGGGATTTACCCCAACGTCGATTTCTATTCCGGCAGCGTCTATCAGAACCTGGGCATCCCCAAGGATCTGTTCACCCCCATCTTTGCGATCGCCCGGGTCGTGGGCTGGCTTTCCCACTGGCTCGAACAGATTGGCAACAACCGCATTTACCGGCCCGAACAGATCTACATTGGGCAAAGGGACCAGCACTATGTCCCGCTGGAACAGCGCCCCTGATGCAATCGCTGAGTCATTGGGGCGTACGATTTTCCTGGCGCGGCGCCGATCGACCTGTCGGGCCGCGTTATGATGCTTGGCGGTAGCGCATTTACTTATCACGGCCAGTTTTTTAACCAAGGACAGGTTATTTACGATGCTTGAAGCCTCATTCATTCGCGAGAATCTGGAATCGGTTCGCCAGAATTGCCACAATCGCGGAGTCCTTGGCGCCAATCCCGACCAGGCCGTCACCCTGGACGATGAACGCAAAAAACTGGCCCAGGAAACGCAGACGATCCAGCAACGGGCCAATGAAGTTTCCAAACTCATTCCCAAAGAAAAGGACGCCTCGGCGCGCAACGCCTTGATTGCCGAAGGCAAAAAACTTCGCGAGCAAGTGCAAGCCCAGGAAAAGCAGGTGAAGGCGGTCGAGGAAGAGCTGCACAAGGTTCTTTGCTCCATTCCCAACATGACCCATCCCGATGCTCCCGTGGGCCGCGACAGCGCCGCCAACAAGGTGCTCAGGAAATGGGGAACCCCCCGAGAATTCTCTTTCCCCCCCAAGGACCACGTCGCCCTGGCCGAAGCGCTCGACCTGGTCGATTTCGAGGCCGGTGCGCGCGTGACCGGGCAAAAATTCTACTTTTTGAAGAACGAGGCGGCACTTCTGGAACTGGCCCTCGTGCAGTTCACCATGTTGAAGTTGTCGCGCGCGGGCTTTTCCCCGGTGATCACTCCCGATTTGGCGCGTTTTGAGGTCCTGGAGGGAATCGGCTTCATTCCCCGCGATCCCAACCCGGAAACCCGCCAGGTCTACACCATTGCCGATACCGACCTGTGCCTGGTTGCCACGGCGGAAATCACCCTGGGCGGCATGCACAAGGATCAGATCCTCGAAGAACCGAAGCTGCCGCTCAAGTATGTCGGATTATCTCACTGCTTCCGTACCGAAGCGGGCGCGCCCGGCCGGGACACCCGCGGCCTCTACCGGGTGCACCAGTTCACCAAGGTCGAAATCTTTGCCTTCACGACGCCTGAGCAAAGCGAGGCGACCCACCTCGAAATCCTGGCGCTGGAAGAATCGATCTTCCAGGAATTGGGACTGCCCTACCATGTACTGGACACGTGCACGGGCGACCTGGGCGGGCCGGCCTACCGCAAGTACGACCTCGAAGCCTGGATGCCCGGCCGAGGGGAAAAAGGGGAATATGGAGAGGTGACGAGCACGTCCAATTGCACCGATTTCCAGGCCCGGCGGCTGAATATCCGCTACCGGCCCAAGGAGGCCAAGGGAACCCGCGCGGTCCATACGCTCAACGGCACCGCGGTGGCCTGCACTAGGGCGCTCTTGGCGATCATGGAAAACTACCAGCAGGAAGATGGCTCGATTCTGATCCCTGAAGTGCTCCGCCCCTGGGTCGGCAAGGATAAAATTGCGGCAAAGACCTGAGTCGATCGCGAAAGGCCCCAAGGCCATGGAGAACGCAAAAGAAACTTCCTCGCTGGGGGCCACGCCCCCGCCTGACCCCCTGGCTTCCCCGGTGACGCGGCTGATGCCCTGGGAAAAGGTGAAAGGTTTTCCCTCGAATCCGGGGGTCTACCTGATGAAGGATTCCGAAGGCCGGGTTATCTACATCGGCAAGGCGAAAAACCTTCGCAATCGCGCCTCGCATTACTTCACCCAGGCGGGAAGAGAAGACCCGCGCACAGCCGACCTGGTCGCCCTCATTCGCGATATCGATTTCCTCGAATCGCCCACGGAGGTCGATGCGCTTCTGCTTGAAGCCCGGCTGGTCAAGGATACCCAGCCTCGTTTCAATATCGATCTGAAAGACAGCAAGACCTTTCCCTACTTGCAGATTCGGGTGCGCGAGGAATTTCCCCGGGTGGAATTCACCCGCACACCCCGAAGCCGCGGGGTGCGGCTTTATGGGCCATTCACAAGCGCCAAAAGTTTGCGCCAGGCGATTCAGGTCCTGCAAAGGATCTTTCGTTTCCGCACCTGCCACCTCGATATCCGTTCGCAGGACCCCAAATGGCGCTGGTTTCGGCCCTGCATCTTGGCCAACATTCGCCAGTGCACAGCCCCCTGCAATTTACGCGTGTCGCGCGACGAATACCGCCGGCAGATCCGCTCCTTGCGTCTGGTGCTTGAAGGAAAGAAGACTCGCCTCATCAGGGAACTGACCGAGGAGATGAAAGCGGCCAGCGCGCAACTCCTTTTTGAAAAGGCAGCCCGGTTGCGCGATGAAATCAAGGCGATCGATTCACTGGGATTGCGAGGTTCCGTCGAGAAGGATGTTCAGCCCGAAGTCTTTCCGATCGATCCGCGCAAGGGCCTGTTTGGCCTACGCAAAGTTCTGGGCCTTAAAAGCACGCCTCGCTCGATCGAAGGGATCGACATCGCGCATCTGGCCGGCGAGGAAACGGTGGCGAGCCTTGTCTGCTTCATCGATGGTTTACCGCTCAAACAGGGGTATCGGCGCTACAAAATCAAGACGGTCGAAGGTGTGGACGATTTCGCTTCGATTCGCGAGGTCGTCGATCGGCGTTATGTGAAGGGGACGCCGGTCCACCGCAACGATGAAGGCGAACTCGTCCCTTTGCCCGACATCCTGCTCATCGACGGAGGCAAGGGGCAGTTGCATGCCGCCGAAGCGATCCTGCGCGATGCCGGAATTCAACCGCCCTGTTTGATCTCGCTGGCCAAGCGCGAAGAAGAAATTTATACAGTGCACTCCCCCGAGCCGATCCGCCTGGGTCGCCATTCGGTTGCCTTGCGGCTTTTGCAGCATGTACGCGACGAGGCCCACCGTTTTGCCCAGCACTACCACCACCTCTTGCGTAGCAAGAAACTGCGAGATGATTTCAAAGAAAGCCCATAAGTTATCCCGATGAAAATCCTTCTGACCAACGATGATGGCATCTACGCGCCGGGCCTGAGGGCCTTGCGCAAGGAACTCAAAAAACTGGGTGAAGTGCTGGTGGTCGCGCCGGCCGCCGAACAGAGCGCGGCCGGGCACTCGGTGACGATCTACTCACCGCTCCTCGTCCAGGAGGTCAGGGAGAGCTCGCAGGATTTCATCGGCTGGGCCGTGGAAGGCCGTCCGGCCGACTGCGTGAAGTTAGCCATCCGCGAGATCCTGCCCTGGAAGCCCGATCTCGTCGTCTCCGGTTTGAACTCCGGATCCAATGCGGGCATCAATGTCCTTTATTCGGGAACGGTCGGCGCGGCGATCGAGGGGGCCTTTTTCCAGGTGCCGAGCATTGCCTGCTCGATGGAGATGCCCGCTTCGGGCATCCCCGATTTTGCGCAAGGAGCCTCACTGGCCTGTAGCGTTGTGCGCGACATTTTGGCGCAGAACCCAGGGCCAGGTGAACTGTTCAATGTCAATGTGCCCGATGTGAGCCGCGGCCCCATCAAGGGGGTTCAGTCGGTCCCGCAAAACACGGCCAGCTATGTCGAATGGTTTGATCGGCGCACCGACCCCCGCGGCCGCGTCTATTTTTGGATTGGCCCCGACTTCACCTGCCCCGATCCTCATCCCGACACCGATGTCACGGCGCTTGCCGACCGGTGGATCACGGTGACTCCCTTGCAATTCAATCTCACTCGGGTGCACGCCCTGATGGGAATGAAGAATTGGTCCTGGTCGCAACTTCCCTCGAACTCGAAAACGGAGTCCTCTCAATGACCGCGGTCGACCTTCTCAAATACGGCTTGGGCCTTTCGCAGCAGATCATCGGCGGCGCCCTGAAGGACATCAAAGACGAAGATTTGAGCCAGCGCCCCGGTCCCGATTCGAATACGCTCGCCTGGCAACTGGGACATATCATTTCGAGCGAAAAGGAAATGCTCCAGAATTTCCCGGGGTTCAAGTATCCCGATTTGCCCGCGGGATTCTCCGAAAAGCATGCCAACAAGCCCGAAATCACCAAGAGCGATGCCCCGACTGGATTCACGGTGGCCGACTATGTCGCGCAAATGAATGCGATTCGCGAGGCCACGATGGCTCGCGTGGCCCAGTTGACCGACAAGGATCTGGATCACCCATCGGAGGGGGGCATCAAGGAAATGGCGCCGACTCTGGGCACCGTGCTCGAACTGGCCGCGCAACACTTTACGATGCATTCCGGCCACCTGAGCGTGCTGCGCCGCAAACTGGGCAAGCCGGTATTGTTCTAGGTCCGTCACCCTCGCCTGGCCGTTCAGCGACCTTCCGCGCGAACGGTCAGGTTGGCACCGCATCTGACCCGATTTTTGCGAACGGCAAGAACTCGAAGGCACCGGGGGAATAATGAACGTGGACCCGGCAGTCATCAAGGAATACGCCCGCGCCGCGGACCAGATCGTCAGCTTCCATTTCCTGTTGGTCGCGGGGATCATTCTCTACCAACTCCTCCTTCCCGTGGGACTCTGCTTCAAGGCTTGGTGGGCGCGCAATTTCTGGTTGCGGATCATCCACTTCGTGGTCATGGGCTACATTGGCTACGAAGGAGCCATTGGGCAAGAATGCCCGCTCACCGTTTGGGAACGCGGATTGCGCATTGCCGAAATGGATGACTCGACCCGGGCTCGGTACTATGCCTGGGAGTACGATCCGGTCAATGAAAGCCCTCCGTTCGCTCAATTCGCGCACCGGGCACTTTTTTACCGCCTCGAACCGGACGCCTTCGCATCGCTCAATCTTTCGGTCAGCTCGTTCTTCCACTGGGTTCACATCCTATTTGGCCTGATCGTGGTTTTGACCCTGGTGCTCGGGCCGCCCGATTGGCCCTGGCGGCAAAAGAAAATAAAATCGAAGGAACCCACCCCCCAAACGCCCCCGGCGAATCCATCATGAACCTTCATTCGATGTTCAGGCGCTCGACCTTCTGGCGCAGGCTCTTGAGGTCCGTTCCCGCACTGGCGTTGACCTTAAGTACAGGCTCGCTCCTCATCGCCGAGGAACCTTTTGAGGCTTGGCCGCGTTTTCGCGGGGCCAACGGTGAGGGGATCGGCGCCGGGGTCAACCTGGCGCCCCGGCCCACCTTAAAAAACAGCCTGCTTTGGAAACTCGAATTCGCCGGTGATGGCAACGGCAGCCCGGTCGCCTGGGGGCCCAATCTTTACCTGCAATCGGCCGAAGAGAACGGCAAAAAGAGGAAACTGATCGCGATCGATGCGCTCAAGGGGACGATCGCCTGGGAAGCGGCGCTGGCAGGTCGATCCGCCAAAACTCACGCCAAAAACAGCCTCGCCAGTTCGACGCCGGCCTGCGACGAAAAAGGTGTCTACAGCGTGTTTTGGGATGGCACAAGCCTTCATGCGGCGGCCCACACCCATCAAGGAAAAGAGCTTTGGGTGCGCGAGCTAGGCACCTTCAAAAGTCAGCACGGGGCGGGCCATTCGCCGGTGACTTTCGAAGGCAAAATCTACATCAATTTCGACCAGGACGATAAAGCGGAACTGGTCTGCCTGGATGGCGCCAGCGGCAAGACGATTTGGCTCAAAGAAAGGCAGGCGTATCGCTCCAGCTATTCGACCCCCATCCTGCGTCCCTTGCCCGATGGCAAATCCGAACTGGTCGTGGCGAGCACGGCAGGCGCGACCGGCTACGACCCCGCCACGGGGAATCTCAACTGGGATGCGAAGATCAAACATGCCAAGAATGCGCTCAGAGTCGTTTCGTCTCCGCTCATAGCAGGCGAATTGCTTGTGTTTGGCGGCGGTGACGGTTCGGGCGAGAGGCAAATGCAAGCCATCAGGATTGGCCAATCAGACGGCACGCCGGTCTGGGAAGATCTCAAATCCTTCCCCTATGTGCCGACCGGCATCGTGGTGGGCAGCTTGCTCTTTGAAATCAGCGACAAGGGTTTTCTTGGGGTCTATGAGGTCGCCACGGGAAAATCGCTGTCGCAGACGCGGCTCGGCGGAGCCTTTTCGGCTTCCGCGGTGCTTGCCGGAAATCGCCTGGTGCTCGTCTCCGAAAACGGGGAAGTCTTTTTCGTCGAACCGAAGCCGAACCCGGACAAGCCGGCAAGCCTGGCTCTCAATGAACCGGTCTTCGCCACGCCCGCGATTTATAAAAATCGGCTTTATATCAAAAGCCGCAAGACGCTCTTTTGCCTGGGTCAGGCCAATACCGCGGTACCGAACGGGGAGGAAAGATGATGCGGAACAGAATCGGCTTCATTGGGTTTTGTGCCTTGTTGGCCCTGGTGGGTTCTCTCAAGTATGGCGGATCGCTTATGTCTCAAGATGTGACCAAGGAAGCCGCCGGCGGCAAGGACCGGGTCTTTGAAATGAGGACCTACTACGCCAATCCAGGGAAGATGGAGGCGCTGCATGCGCGCTTTCGCGACCACACCTGCAAACTCTTTGAAAAGCATGGCATCAAAATTGTCGGGTTCTGGAAGCCTCGCGATGAAAAGGCCAAGGAGGAAATGCTGGTTTACATTCTGGCCTATCCCAGCAAGGAGGCCGCCGACAAAAGCTGGAAGGAATTCCGGGAAGACGCCGACTGGATCAAGGCCAAGGCCGAATCGGAGAAGAACGGCTCTCTCGTGAAAAAAGCAGACTCGGTTTACCTCGACCCGACCGATTACTCGCCGCTGAAATGACCCCAAGTTCCCAAAGCGCCCAACAACTGGCAGACCGGCTGGAAAAGCAGCGCCTCTGGCTGCAATGGGAGAAACAAGCCAACCGCGACCGGATTCAGAAGGAACTGGGTAATTTCCGGCGCCTGGGCCTGTTTCGTTTGGTGGGACTTGAACCGGGAAACCTCGGCAAGCAAACGGCCCGGCTAACGCCGGTCGCGCCCCAAAAAATCTCGCCTTCCACGCTTGAGCGCATGGTGGAAACCGGCGCTCTTTTTCTTGTGAAAACCGAACCTGCGCTTCCAGGAAGCGAGAATCCCCTCGGCACTGTCCTCGAAGTGGACGGGCATTTCGTCTCGCTGGCGGTTCCACGTTACTGGGAACCGGCCGACGACGCCGTTTACCGGCTGGAACCGACCGACAATCCGTGGGTCAGCGAGCAGATCGATCGCCGGTTGCAAGATTTGATCCAGGCGCTGCGCGGCTCCAAGTGGGATCTGATGGGTCCGATTGTGCGCTTCCTGGTTGGCCACGAAATCAAGCCGCCCAAGAACCCCTGGCTGGCCGCCACGACCGAAGGGCTCAACGCCTCGCAAAACGAGGCGCTGACCCTCGCGGGGACGAACGCCCCGATCGCTCTGATCCAGGGGCCCCCAGGCACCGGGAAAACCACGACGCTGGCGGCCTTGATTGCCTCTCTCACTGCGCAGGGCAAAAGAGTTCTCATTGCGGCGCCGAGCAATCCCGCGGTCGATAACCTCGTCGAGAAATGCCTGGATCGCGGTGTGAATTGCCTGCGCATGGGCCATCCGGCCAGGATTCATCCAAGGGTTCATTCCGCCAGTTTTGACGCCAAGATTCGCGCAAGCGCCGACTACCGCCAGGCGACCCAGTTTCGCAAGGACGCACGGGCCGAACGGACTGCCGGCAAGAAATGGACCCGGGCCAAACCCGAACCAGGTGAAAAACAGGGGCGCCTCGCCGAAGCTCGCGCGCTGGAACGAGAGGCCGACCGCCTGGAAGACCTGGCTCGAGAGAAATTGCTCGACGACACGCCCGCCATTTTCACGACGCTGCATGGCTTTGTCGGCAATTGGGCAGGCAGCCGCTCATGGGACTGGATTGTCGTGGACGAGGCGGCGCAGGCGCTCGAATCGGACATCTGGCCGCTACTGCCCCATGGTGCGCACCTTGTTTTGGCGGGCGACCCCTGCCAGTTGCCACCGACGGTGTTGTCGCGCGAGGCGATCGCGGCGGGCGCGCTCGTCAGTCTGATGGAAAGATTCGCGGGAGAGTTTCCCGAGCGGTTGGCCCTGCTCAAGCTGCAATACCGGATGGCCGCATCGATCATGGAGTTTCCCTCGCACGACCGCTATCACGGGCTTCTCGATGGGCCGCCCGAGGTGCTGGAAAGAAAACTTCCGATCCCGTCCTCGCCACGCCCCCCCTCACGAGGCCCCTCCTTACCAGGCACCTCCTCAGCAGGCACTCACCTTGGGATCGTGGCCGCTTCCGTTTTGGTGATCGATACGGCCGGATCGGGCTGGTCGGAAGAACGGCCGGAAACCGGATCGAGCCTCGCCAATTCAGGAGAGGCGAAGGTGGTGGGGCTGATCGCGCGCAGCCTGATCGATGCGGGCCTGTCCGCGGGCGACATTGGCATCATCACCCCGTACCGGGCTCAGGCGGAGCGAATCGAAAACGAGGCGGGACTGGAAGGCGTGGAAATCGACTCGGTGGATCGTTTTCAGGGCCGCGAAAAAGAAGCGATCATCCTCTCGCTCACTCGTAGCAACGAGCGGGGGGAAATTGGATTCCTTGCCGAAACGAGGCGAACCCATGTCGCCATCACGCGGGCCAAGTCGTTCCTCGCCGTGGTGGGGGATTTCTCAACGCTGGCAAGCGATGCCTATTACCAGCGGCTATTCGATCACTGGAGTGAACGCGGATTTTTGAAATCGGTTTGGGATGAAGAGGTGGCCGGAATAATATCTTAATGGCATTCACCCGCAATCCTCTCGCAGTGGCGAGCATCACGAACCAGAAAGCGGACGCCATGATTTCACCCATTTTCCTCCTTTTCCCCGGCATCCTGGCCGGATTCGGCGCCGAGCCTCCCGCAAAGACTCCAGGCGCCGCAAAAAAGGAGATCGCCTTCGAGGTGCCCTACCGCCTTTCCAAGACAAAGCACCTCATCGTTCGCGCCAAGATCGACAAGTCCCCGCCCTTGAATTTCGTACTCGATACCGGGGCGCCGGCATTTTTCTTGAGTAAGGAGGCCGCCAAACTTGCCGGCCTCGATGACAAGGACAGCGGGTGGGCCGTCGCCGACAAAATGGAGTTCGAAGGGGGGCTGAAACTCGAAAAGGTCAAGCTTCGCGTCGAAACGCCCTTTCAACTGAAAGGCCTGAACGGCCTGGCACTGGCCGGCGTCGAACTGCATGGCATGATCGGCTACAACGTGCTGGCTCAGTTCGAAATGGAGATCGACCTGACCAAGGACAAGATGCGATGGACCAAGCTCGACTGGACGCCGCCGGATCCGCTCGGACTGGGGTCCAAAGTCGGCTCCGGCGGCGCCGGCAGCCTGGAGTTAGTCGGTTCGGCCATGGCGGGATTGGGATCGATCACCGGTAGCAAGTCGAAATTAAGCCAGGTGCCCGGGATCAGCGGCGTCGTCCTTGGGCAATCGGAACAATCGATTAGCGTCGTCGAGGTCCTCAAGGGGTCTGCGGCCGAGTCGCTCGATTTGAAAAAAGGAGATCTGCTGCTGCAAATCGATGGGGAAACTCCCAAGGATCTGGCGCAGGCACGAACTCGCCTGGGCGGCATCAACGCCGGGAAATCGGTCGTACTCAAAATCTCCCGCAAGGGCCGCGAAATCGAAGTCCCGCTCACCCCTCAATATGGATTCTAAACCCATGACCTACTTGACCAGCCTGTTGATTTCGTTGGGATGGGCGGGTGCATGCCAGACAAGCGATGCGCCGATCACGGCTTTCACTCCCGCGGATGCGAACGGCACTTCCGCGCCGGTAATCGCGCCCACCACGGGAAAGCTGGAAATTCTCAAAACCGGCCATTTGCGCATCCAGGTGATGATCAATGGCAAGGGGCCCTTCCCACTGGTGTTTGACACCGGAGCGCCGATCAACCTCGTTACGAACAAACTGGGCAAGGAATGCGATTTAAAGAAAAAGCCGGGGCGTAGCGGTGTAACCTTTCTCGGTCCCATTGGCGAAACGAACATCGAAAACCTGACCTGGGGTGGAGCGACCGTCCACAATGTGCCGGCCATGGTGATGGATCATCCCACGGTCAAATTGATGGCGTCGCATTTCGGCCCCATTGAAGGCATCGTCGGGTTTCCTTTCTTCGCGAAATTCCGCATGACGCTCAATTATCAAAAAGCCCAGGTCACGCTCGAAGCCAACGATTATGTCCCGGAGGATTTGCTGCAAGGAACCATCAACCGGTTCTTCTCCCAGGAGAAGTCGATCCCCAATCCGATGAAGCGTTCCTTTGGGGTCTTGCTCGATGCCAAGCCAAGCACCGAACCGTGCGGACTGGTGGTGAAGGAGGTGCTCCCCGGCAGCGCGGCGGCCGCGGCCGGACTTTTACGAGACGATGTGGTCGTGTCGCTGGCGGGCCGGTGGACCGATCAGCATCCCGAACTGTACCGCATCCTCGCCGACATCAAACCGAAAGAAGCGGTCACGCTCGAAATCGTGCGCAAAAACCAACCGATGAAACTGACCGTCAAGGATCTACTCGGGTCGTCCGATGATTAGAGGAACCGCGGCCGTATTGTTAGCGGGGCTGCTCGCGGCACTGTTGACGGTTCCGCTGGGCCCGGCCCGGAGGGCGCTGGGAACGGCCTGGAGGGCACTGGGCGCCGCTTGGACCACCGCCACGGCCGATTCGGATTTCAGAGATCCTCTTGATCGTTTCCCTTCCGCGGACGATCGGCCCTTGGCACCGTCGGATGAACCCCCGGCCGAGCCCAATTCCCTTTTCATTTTCAAGGCGGCGAGCGCTCAGACCCCTTTCCCCCCCTTGCCCTTCCTTTCCCCCGGTTTGACCCCGGAGGTCTGGCTCGACTGGTCCACCCCGGCCCGATCCAAAAATCGACCGTTAGAGAAACTGAGCCTTGCGGCCGGCCAAGCGATCTGGCTGCCTCATCTGGCGGGAGATGAAAGCCCCCTGGTCGTCCGATTCCGGCAAGGCACGAGAGAACGGGAACCTGCCAAACTGCCACTGGATTTGCGGCCCGATTTCGTTTTGGAGCATCCCCTTGGCCTTTACGTACTGGCGCAGGGATTTCTCTTTCAATTCCGCACTGCCGATGCCCAAATCCCCTGGGGAATGAAAACTTGTCTGGTACGCCGCATTGATGCGGGGAATGAGCCTCTGGCTGGCTCTTTGCGGCAAGCGCCCGATGGGTCGATTTGGATGCAGTTGAGCGGAGGTCCCGCCACGCTGGCGGGCATGGATGGGCGGCCCGTGCGAGTGAGCGCGGGCGATAGTCTCTGGAAAGTCGATGCCGAGGGCCGATTTCTGCAGTGGCGCGCACAAGGCCCCGCCGGAGCGCTAAGGCAACTGGTGGGCGGACCGAACGGGGCCTATTATCTGAGGGTCGCCAAGAGTGAAGGCGGTGCGGGCGAAGCCAGGCAAGGTTTCCGCTCGCTCTCTTCGTTTGAGTTCCTGAAAAGCCCTCTGCCGCCAGGGATGAATCGATCGCTTTCGGGCGGCTTTGGCAGCGAGTTGATTGTTGCGCTGCCCGCTAAGGAGGGCCGGCCCGAGCAGTACCTCTTGCTTGAGGCGCATGCAAAAACAGGCCGGGTGACACAGCAGAAACTTGATCTGGAAAGTTCGATCCTTTTTCCGAGCGGAGAAATCCGGACCGTTGCTTCGGGGCTGACGCAGCCCGCGTTGGCGGCCTTAAGCGATGGCTCCGCGGCGCTCTTTGGCCTGTCACCGCAATCTTCCACTGCCGAACGAACGTTGGTGCTTGGCGGTTTCGCGCTCGATCCAGCCAACCCGGCGCCTGTTGCGGTCCCGGGTCCGTCCGTAAGCAAATTGGGGCCGGCGCCCCTGGCCAAAATGGTCGCCGCGACCGATCCTGTGCAAGCCTGGCGGGCGTGGGCGGAAGCGCGAAGCCGGATCGACAAAAGGATGACGGCCCTCAATTCGACGCCGCCGCCTTTGATGGCCGAGTTGCGAAAACGGGCACAAGAGGAGGAAATCGAGGAAGCGGCCCTTGGTAGACTCGTTTCCCTGCTCGAAGCTTGCGGCGATTGGGAAAGCCGCAAGGCGATCCAGTTTCTGGCGGAAGAAGGGGCGACGACGATCCGGGTTCAATGCCTCGAATCGCTCGGCCGACTGGCCGGTCCGCAAGATCAAACGATTTATCAGACGATGCTCAATGGCATGGCCGATCCCGAACCGTTGATCAAATCGGCCGCGGCGCTGAGTTTGGCTCGGGCCGGGTTTCCCGGAGCGGCGAATACCCTGGCCACGGCACTGTCCTTTGACAACGAAGCGCAGGGGGATTGGCAAAAGACGCTGGGACTCGCGCTGAGACTGTTGGGCAAGCCCGGACACCAACGCGTCTGGGAAATGGCGCAAAGCGGTCAAACGGCCGATCTGGATAAAGCCGTCGTTTACTTTTCCGCCACCTCGGAGAAAGCGGCGGCTCACTTCATTTTGCAACTGCTCGATTACCCCCACCTGGCAAGCGAGTCGAGGCGTGTGCTGCTTCGAGCTCTTCGGCCTGAAGTGGACGAGCCTTTTGGAATCCTCATCGGAAAGCGAATCGAGAATCTAAGCGAGGTCGGCGTGGAGGAAATGGCACTTTGGTGGGAAAAGGCGGAGGAAACTCCCTGGGCCAGGTCCACAAGCGCTCGGGATCGCTTGCTTCGATTACTCGAATCGAAAAGCGAGGACGAAAGGTGGTTCGCGCTGGGCAAGTTCAAAAAGCAGTCTTACGCCGCCGCGGCCCAACTACTCGAAGCGAAACGATCGACCTTCCCTTTGAGCGATCCCCAACAACGCGCGCTGGACGAGGCGATGGTCTTTCAAAAAGACAGCCAAGAGGCGAGACAAAAGACCAAATAAAAAATAGATAAAAAAAAGAAAACTAAGAAAAGAAAATCAAAAAGAATCGCCGAGAAAATCCAGCAACCGCAAGTGCTGAAAAAGATAAGACCAAGGAAGAGGGAGCGGATCCCTTTCCTTGGTCGTTTTTCAGAGCGGGGGTGAGGCGTTCAATCGGCTTTACTGGATGCCGCCGTCAACGCGCTCAGGCGTGAGGTGGGAAGGATGATCGGTGAACCAGAACCGCGACCATTCCTGCTCGACTTGGCGCAAGTCTTCCGACTGGTTGAGTAGAGCCCGCATCCGCATGGTCGGATTCGAGGAATATGCATTAAACAGACACCCCGTGCTGCTCAAAGTCATGACCGCGAAAGTTGCAAAGAAAATGGATCGCTTCATGTGTTATCCCCCGTCCCGCTCCCTCGGCTGAATCAATCAAGCCGTGTATGGAAGGTATCGGTCCGGGGAACTTTGCGACTTTAAACGATTTTCCCGTGTTGGCCGGGGGGAATCGTGAATTCGATGAAAACGATCAGGTCAGTGAAGCGGTGGCGGCACGGTCCACCATGAGAGGCGACGATAAGACCGGGGATTTGGAGGAAGGAAGCCGGCTGACGCGCAACTCCATCTCCTTTCCTGGCTTGAAGGTGACGACAAACTTGCCGGGCACTTCCACCTTTTCGCCGGTTCGCGGATTGCGAGCCTTGCGGGCTTTGCGTTCCTTGACTTCGAATACTCCGAAATTTCTCAGTTCGATCCGCTTCTCTTCCAGAAGAGTGTCCACGATCGCATCGAAGGTGAGCTGAACGATTTCCTTCGTCTTGAGCTGGGTCAGTCCCAGCTTGTCTGCGATCTGCCGGACAATTTCCTTTTTCGTCATGTTCGAATCTCGACATATCTATTTACAGGGCAATCACTTTCGAAACCTTAGCCTAATCATCTCGAAGCGGTTCGTCAAGAAGTTCCAACGAGAGTTTGGCAAACCGGAGTGAATTCCCGCGGAAAAAAGAGTGATCATCTTGAAACCGGCTCGCCAATTGCTTCCATGCCCACATGCCCATTTCCGAAAGAAAACGAGAATATCTCCATGAAAACGGTCCTGATTACAGGCGGTTGCGGGTTTATCGGCAGCAATTTCATCCGTTATTTCTTAAAAAATGAACCAAGCTACCAGATTATTAACGTTGATAGCCTAACCTACGCAGGAAATCTCGAGAATTTGAAAGACCTGGAGGGCGAGCCCAGGCTTCGCTTTTTTCATGTCGACATCACCGATCCCAAGGCGGTGCAAACCGCTTTCGCGCAACCGATCGATTCGGTGATTCATTTTGCCGCCGAAAGTCACGTCGACCGCAGCATTTTGGATTCGGGGCCGTTCGTCAAAACCAATGTTCTTGGCACCCAGATTTTGCTCGACGCTTCGCGCAAGGCGGGCGTGCGCAAATATGTACAAGTCTCGACCGATGAAGTTTACGGCTCCCTGGGGCCGACCGGGTTCTTCACCGAGGAAACCCCGCTGGCGACCAATAGTCCGTACTCGGCAAGCAAGGCCGGCTCCGACTTGTTGGTGCGGGGTTACGTCCACACCTTCAACTTTCCAGCAACCATCACCCGCTGTTCCAACAACTACGGGCCGTTTCAGTTTCCTGAAAAAATCATCCCGCTGTTCATTTCCAATCTGATGGCCGATCAGCAGGTCCCGGTTTATGGGGACGGCCAGCAGATCCGCGACTGGATTCATGTGCTCGACCACTGCTCGGGTGTCCACGCAGCCTGGAAGAACGGCAAAGTGGGCGAAGTTTACAACTTTGGCGGACGCTGCGAATTGACGAACATGAAACTGACCAAGACGTTGCTTTCCCTCATGGGTAAGCCCGAATCGCTCATCAAATTCGTCCAGGACCGACCCGGACACGACCGCCGTTATGCGATCGATTGCTCCAAAGCGGAAAAAGAGCTCGGCTGGAAGCCCGCGGTCGTGTTTGAAGAAGGAATCAGGGAAACGATCGACTGGTACCGGGCCAACCAGGAATGGGTCAACCGGATCCGCTCTGGAGCTTACCGGGAATATTACCTAAAACAGTATGGTGGCCGGCTGCAAAACTGAGAGAGTCCGAAGGTTCCAGGCGATTTGGCACATCCGCATTCATGAAGCTTTTCATCACTGGAATCAATGGATTTGCCGGCAGACATCTGGCTCGCCTGGGCGCAACCAAGGGTTGGCAAATCCAGGGCTCGGTTCGCCCCGGTACTCCTTCCCGAATCGAAATTGACCCGGGGCACGAAGTCGACACCGTGGCCTGGGATCTTGCTTGCGAACCGTTTCCCGCGCAGGCGCTTGAGCGATTCCAGCCCGATGCAATTGTTCACCTCGCCGCCCAATCCTTCGCGGGTGCCGGCGGCCTGGGCGACGATTCGATCTGGCAGGCGAATCTTTTCGGCACCCGGCGGCTATACGAGGCGGTGGCGAGAATCGCGCCGCAAGCCCGAGTCCTTTATGTGGGAACCGGGCTGGCATATGGTCCTCCTCATGAACGAGGCCAAAAAAGCGCGGAAAACGATCCGCTTTGTCCGCCAAATAACTACGCCGCGACCAAGTCGTGCGCCGACCTGCTTTCCTACCAGGCGTTTTGCGACCCCGGTTTGGCGATCATTCGCGCAAGACCGTTCAACCATGTCGGACCCGGCCAGGGCCGCCGGTTTGCCGTGGCCAGCTTTGCCTTCCAGTTTGCGGCAATGAAGCGAGGGCTCATGCCCAACCGGCTGGAAGTCGGCAATCTGGACTCCGCCCGGGACTTCACCGATGTGCGCGACATCGTGCGTGGCTACGCGCATTTGATTGAACGCGGCAGGCCGGGCGAGGCGTACAATCTCGGCTCGGGGCGGCCCACCGGAATGCGCTCAGTCGTCGACTCGTTGGCGAGTCTTACCGGAATTCAGCCCGAACTGGTCTTGAGGAAAGATTTTTTGCGCAAGTCGGATCCTCCCATCTTGCTCGCCAATGGCTCCAAGGCAAAAAAAGAGGTCGACTGGGCGCCCCAAATTCCATTCGCTCAAACCATCAAGGATACCTTGGACTACTGGCTCAGTCAGCCAGTCGATGTGTTGGCATCGACTTGACGGCAGGCACGATCTCCCAAAGAACGGATTTTTCACATCATTTCCATGAACTTCACTAAGAACTTCGGGCTTGGAAAAAACGATAGGATCGATCAATGAATCTTGCAATTATTGGAACGGGTTATGTGGGTCTCGTGACAGGCACCTGCTTCGCCGACAGCGGCAACAAGGTGGCCTGCATCGATATCGATGTCAAGAAAGTGGAGCGGTTGCGCCAGGGCCAGATTCCGATTTACGAACCAGGCCTGGAAGAACTGGTGAAAAAGAACACACGGGAAGGAAGGCTGTCGTTCACCAACAGCCTCAAGGAAGGGATCGCCAAGGCGCGCATCATTTTCATCGCCGTGGGGACCCCCCAGCGTGAAGACGGCTCGGCCGATTTGCGGACTGTCTTGGCGGTGGCCGAGCAACTCGCCGATGCGATCGAAACACCGAAAATCGTCGTAATCAAAAGCACCGTTCCGGTCGGCACCAACGCCAGGGTCGCCGAGATTCTCTCCAAGGCCAAGGTTCGCGTCGATGTCGCGAGCAACCCCGAATTCCTCAAGGAGGGCGCCGCGATCGAGGATTTCACCAAACCCGACCGGGTGGTGGTGGGCACCCAGACCCCGGAGGTCGCCGAAGAGCTCAAGGATCTTTATCGTCCGTTTTTAAGAACCGAGCGTCCTTTCCTCGCGATGAGCCTCGAAAGCGCCGAGATGACCAAGTATGTCGCCAACGCCATGCTCGCGACCAAGATCAGCTTCATCAATGAAATGGCCAATCTGTGCGAGGCGTTCAAGGCCGACATCAACGATGTGCGCCGCGGCATCGGGCACGACATTCGCATCGGCTTCCAGTTCTTGTTTCCAGGAGCCGGCTACGGAGGAAGCTGCTTCCCCAAGGATATCCGGGCCATCATTCACATGGCGAAAGAGCAGAACCTGGCTCCCACGGTGATGAACGCCGTCGACGAGGTCAACGAACAGCAAAAACTGGTACTGTTTCGCAAGTTGCAGGACCATTACGGTTCCGCGCTTGCGGGCAAAACGATTGCTCTTTGGGGCCTGGCCTTCAAACCGAAGACCGACGATATCCGCGAAGCTCCGGCGCTTGCCATCATTGAAAAATTGCTGGAGCAAAAGTGCAAGATCCAGGTGCACGACCCGGAAGCAATGGCCAACGTCAAGGCGCTTTTGGGCGACAAACTGACCTATCGTTCCACTCCCATGGAAGCGATCCAGGGAGCCGACGCCCTGGTGATCGCCACCGAATGGCAGGAATTTCGTAACCCCGATTTCCAGGAGTTGGCCGCGGGACTCTCCGACAAGGTCGTCTTTGACGGCAGAAACCTGTACGAACCGCGGGTCATGAAATCGGCCGGATTGACCTATTACTCGATCGGCAGAACCCGCGCCGTACCGCAATGATGGGTCACGCTTGAACTGAGTTCGGTCTAAATTGCGATCCAGGCGCGAATGACGCGCCCGGTCCCTTGCAAGCCGGGTTGACCGCCCGTCAACGCCCGCGGACCGCTTCCAACGTCTGAAAGAAAGGGATGAAACCGCTCCCCTCGATCGAGTCACTCGCCAAGCCCTCGTCCCTGGAGGTCGCTTCGGAGTCGATCGTCGTACGCATCCGCTGGTTCGGCCTGATTCTCGGGGGGATCGTCGCCAACCTGCCTGATCGCCAGTGGTCGGAGCGAATGCCCCTGAACGCGATCCTCCTTTTGGGACTGGGTTACACGCTCATTGACACCTGGTTCAGTTGGAAGGGGAGAGTTTTTCTCGATAACAATCCGCTCTTCATCTCGCTTGCCGAATCGCTTTTCATTGGCCTTTTATGCCATTTCGACAATGGGCCGGAAAGCATCTTTCGCAATTACTATCTATTGTCGCTATTATGTTGTTCACTACGCCACAGCACCCTTGCTTCGACCATGTGCTGTTTTTTCCACTGGATCAGTTTCATCACCTTGCTCGCGTTTCACCCCAATCAATACGGAATGGTGAGCCTGCTCACCCCGGTGATCCTAGGCTGGATGACCTGGGCCAGCCAGTCGCTTGTCGGCATCCTCAGGCAAGCCCGGGAAGGCCTCGTGCTGCTCAATGAAGCCCTGCGGGCAAGTCAGACCGAACTGGAAAACCGGATCGATGAGCGCACCCGCCAGCTCCAGTCGACCCAGGCGCTGGTCTTGCAACAAGAAAAAATGGCCGGCTTTGGCCTGATCGCCGCCGGCGTCGCCCATGAAGTGGGTAACCCGCTCACCGGGATTTCTTCGGTCGTGCAGATCCTGCAAAAACGGCAGCTCGACGATTACACGCGCGAAAAACTCGAACTGATCAGCGGGCAGCTCACCAGGATCCGTTCGACCTTGCGAGAACTCCTCGAATTCAGCCGCCCGGCGGCCAGTTCGCCGATCCGCACGACCCTACGCGATATTCTTCAGGAAGCTCTCAATATCGCGAAATATTACAAGCGCACCCAGGGGAAAATTGTCATTCCTCCCGAAGTCGAGCAGGTGCCGCCGTTTGTCGCCATCCGGGATGAACTGGTGCAGGTGTTTCTCAATCTTTTGCTCAATGCCATCGACGCCTCCGGTCCGGAAGGGCAGGTCCGCCTGGAGTTCGCACGCGACGATCATTGCGCCCTGATCTCGGTGGTCGACAACGGTCCGGGAGTTTCGGCCGAGTTTCTGCCCAAGCTTTTCAGTGCCCATGCCACCACCAAGCGCCACGGAACGGGCCTGGGACTGTTCATTTCCCGCAAGGTCATGCTGCAGCAGGGAGGCGGACTCGACTACCTGCACCAGCCGGGCGAAGGGGCGCGATTTATCGTAAAAATTCCGCTGCCGCGTCAAACTTTGGAAAAGGCGAATCATGGAATCTGAAAATCAGGACAAGCGCCGCGAGGGCAAACGAATTCTCGTCGTGGACGATGAAATCTTGATCCGCGAGACACTGGCCGAATGCCTGACCGGCGAAGGTTTTGATGTCGATGTCGCCCCCAGCGCCGAAGCGGCGATGGAGATGGCGACCTTGTCCCATTACGATGTCTGCCTGTGCGATGTCCATTTGCCGGGCAAGGACGGCTTGCAACTGTTGGACTATCTGGGCAAATCGAGCCCCGAAACCCATGTCATGCTCATCACCGCCTACGGCGCGGTGGAAACCGCGGTCGAAGCCTTTCAGCGGGGCGCGCACGATTACATCATCAAGCCCGTCATCCTCGACGAACTGATCGAAAAATTGAAAAAACTATTCAACCATCGCCAGATCGCGCTCGAAAATCAGTGGCTGCGCCGGGAACTCAACCGGGTCGAGTCCGCGACCGAAATCATCGGCGCCGGCACCGGCATGAAGGATGTCTTTCGCTTGGTCGACCGGGTCGCACCCACCAATTCCACGGTGCTCATCACCGGAGAAAGCGGCACCGGCAAGGAATTGATCGCGCGGCGGATCCATCAAATTGCCCAGGCGCGCGACGAAGAAAACGCCAAAAGCCTGCGCTCGCGCGATCCTCGCAAACCCCCTGCCCGCTGGATTCCCGTCAATTGCGCCGCGATTCCCCGCGATCTTTTGGAAAACCAGCTCTTCGGACATCGCAAGGGGGCCTTCACCGGTGCGGATAAGGACCAGCCCGGGGTATTTCTGCATGCCGGCTCGGGCACCGTGTTTCTTGATGAAGTCGCGGAGCTTAACCCTTCACTGCAAGCCAAGCTCTTGCGGGCGATCGAACAAAAAGAGGTCTTTCCCGTCGGCGCCAACGAACCGGTTCGCTTCGAAGCGCGCATTCTCACCGCCACGAACAAGGACCTTTCCAAGATGGTGGAAACAGGCCAGTTCCGGGAAGATCTTTACTATCGGCTGGGTGTGTTCGTCCTGCGCTTGCCCCCCTTGCGCGAACGCCGCGAGGATATTCCCGCGCTCGTGGAATATTTCATCGTGCGCCATGGCCAAAACATGGGGAAAAGAATCGCGGGGATCTCCCACGAAGGGATGACGATCCTGCGCAATGCGAAATGGAAAGGCAACGTCAGGGAGCTTGAGAATACGATCCAAAGGGCCTTGATCCTTTGCGATGGCCCCCTCATCCGGGCCGAAGACCTTCCCGCCGATTTGGCCTGCGAAACCGATGACCCCAATGCGGTCGATTCACTGGAAGAAGCGGTGAGACGGTTTGAAAAACGCCATATCGAGCGGATGATGGCCCTTTACCCGGACAAAAAAGAGGCTGCGCGCAAGCTGGATATGGCCTTAAGTTCGCTCTACCGCAGGATTACCGAATTGGGCGTCAATCCCGAACCGGGCAAGACTTAAGGCCTGGGTTCGGCGAGAAAAACGAGTGTGACGCGGTCAAAACGAGTCGATCTTACCCAATTTGGCGTGGGTCATTCCCGCCTGAAAGCGGAATCCTTCAAGGGTTTGCGCCCTTTGGACAGATCTGTCCGCTAAAATGAAACCATGGTCCACCGCGTTTTCCTGCGGTTCGCATCATGGTTGAGGAATTCCTTTGTCCCGGTTTGAACTCCCCCTGAGAAGCCCAGCGGCCGTGCCCCCGAATCCGGTCAATGCCCCCCTTGCGCCCATGGACCGCAAGGAAATGCAGGACCGCGGCTGGGACGAGGTCGACATCGTATTCGTCACCGGCGATGCTTACATCGATCATCCCAGTTTCGCCGCTGCGATCCTCACGCGCTCCCTGGAACAGGCCGGCTTTCGCGTTGCCATTTTGAGCCAGCCCGACTGGAAAAGCTGCGAACCTTGGCGCCAGTTCGGCAAACCGAGGCTGTTTTTCGCGATCAGCGCGGGAAACATGGACTCGATGATCAACCACTACACCGCCAATCGCAAGGTACGCAACGACGATGCCTATTCCCCGGGTGGGAATATCGGCCTGAGACCCGACCGGGCCACGCTCGTTTATTGTCAGAGGGCGCGCGAAGCCTTCCCCGGTTTGCCGGTCATTGCCGGCGGAGTCGAGGCCTCGCTCAGGCGTCTGGCTCATTACGACTACTGGTCCGATTCGGTGAAGCGATCGATCCTGCTTGATTCCAAGGCCGATTTTGTCGTCTATGGCATGGGAGAGAACCCGATCGTCGCCATCGCCCAGTCGCTGGCCCGGGGAGAACCGCTTTCATCTTTGCGCAAAATGCGAGGTGTCGCCTTCGCCCTTGGGGGCAAGGAAACCCCGCCGCGCGAGTCGTTCCAAAACCTTTCGATGTCGCTGAATGTCAACGACAAGAATGGGCTGCGTCCGGTCGATTGCGAGCTCGTTCCCTCGTTCGAAGATGTCAAAGCAGACAAAACGGCCTTCGTCAAGGCGACGCGGATCATCCATAGCAACACGAATCCGTTCAATGCCAAGACACTGATCCAGTACCATGGCGATCAGGCGGTCGTCTGCCAGCCCCCTTCCTATCCGCTGTCCACGGAAGATATGGATCGGTTTTACGACTTGCCCTACACGCGCAAGGCCCACCCCCGCTACAAGGAGCCAATTCCCGCGTTTGAAATGATTCGCGACTCGATCACGATCATGCGGGGATGCTTCGGCGGCTGCACTTTTTGCTCGATCACGGCCCACCAGGGGCGGATCATCCAGTCGCGCTCCGAAGAGTCGGTGCTACGCGAAGTCAAGGCGCTTGGGGCCAATCCCGAATTCAAGGGAACCGTCAGCGACATCGGCGGTCCCACCGCGAACATGTACCGGATGCGTTGCACACGACCGGAAGTCGAAGAGAAGTGCCACCGGCTTTCCTGCGTGCACCCGACGGTTTGCAAGCTTTTGGGAACCGATCACACGCCGCTCATCCAGTTGATGAAAAAGTCGCGCCAAGAAAAAGGGATTAAAAAGATCTTTGTGGCCAGCGGCGTGCGCATGGACCTGGCCCAGCTTCAGCCCGAGTACCTCGAAGAGCTGGCGGCCCATCATGTCGGCGGACATTTGAAAGTCGCGCCCGAAGCGATCGACCCGGTCGTGCTCGACTTGATGAAAAAGCCGCGCAATGTCAATTTCCTGGGCTTTACGCGTGCATTTCAAAAGGCCAGTCAGCGAGCCGGCAAGGCCAAGCAGTACTTGGTTCCTTATTTCATCGCCAGCCATCCTGGCTCCGATGTGCATTCCATGATCGATTTGGCCGTGTTCCTCAAGAAAAACGGCTACCGCCCCGATCAAGTTCAGGATTTCATTCCTGCCCCGTACGACATCGCCACATGCATGTACCACACTGGGGTCGATCCGATGTCGGGCAAGGAAGTGTACATTGCCAAAAAACTGCAAGACCGCCGCATGCAGCGCGCCTTGCTGCAGTTTTTCAAGCCAGACAACTGGTTCGCCGTCCGCGATGCGCTCGTACAGTCCGGCCGGCAAGACCTGATCGGCAACGGTTGCGACTGCCTCATTCCCGCGAACCCACCGAAGGAAGCCGTCGAGAAAAGGCGGCGTGAAGCCCAGCGCCCAATGAAGGGAGAAGGAAAGAGCGAAGGCGACCACTACCATACGGTCGCCAACCCGGCTAAAGGCGAAAAGCCGGGGGAACGCGGCGCTGGGCCCATCAAGACCGGCTATCGGCCAGGGCGCAAGACTCAGGCACGGCGGAAGAAATAGGAGGCGAGTCTCGCGCCGGAGGCCCCCCAGTGACTGTCAAATTGGCTTCAGGAACGTTTTACGGACGAGCGGACAGCCACTGCCAAGTCGCCGGCGTAACGTTCGTGGAATGCGTCTACACGAATCAATCGCGACTTCATCTGCCACCGCACGCGCATGAGAATGCGTACCTCTACTTCGTCGTCGCGGGGGCTTGCGAGGAGCGCCTCGGGCGAACGACGAGGCTCGTCGAGTTGTCTTCCCTCGTATTCCATCCAGCGGGTGTCCCGCACAGCAATCGCTGGGACGAGGCAGGCGGGCGGGCATTCCACGTCGAGTTCTCGCAACCCCGCCTCGCGGCAATCGGGGAGTATGCACCGGTCCGGAATAGCCCGACTGAGGTCCGTAGTGGGCCGGCCGCTTGGTTGGCCTCCCGACTCTACCGAGAATACCAGAAGCGGGACGAGTTTTCCCCATTGATCATGGAGGGGCTCGCCCTCGAACTCCTCGCTCAAATCTCCCGGCCCGGCACCGCTGATGTGGCGCTCCACCCACCGCGTTGGTTGAGCCTCGCCCGTGACCTAATGCATGACCGCTTCGCCGAGCCCATGGCCCTTGGTGACGTGGCTGCCGCAGTCGGGGTACACCCGGTCCACCTCGCCCGCTGCTTCCGTCGCCACTTCGGCTGCACTCTGGGCGAATACCTTCGGAAGTTGCGTGTGGAATTCGCTTGCCACCAACTGACCGGCACCGTGAAACCCCTTCTTGAGATCGCACTCGCAGCGGGGTTCACGGATCAGAGCCACTTCACGAGGACATTTCGCAGACACATGCAAGTAACGCCAGGTGAATTCCGGCGGAACTCGCATCGATGCTAAGCCAAGTCAACCGGATGTTGTTCCTAAACAAGACCGAGGAGGAGGACGGCGATACTGTGGGGTTCGGGCCGACAGGAATCGGCTGGGATCGAGCGGCCCGTGACACGCCCCTGGCACCGTGCCGGCGGCTCCTTTTCGGCCCAAGAGAAGAACACCACTGGAGATCTCAATGATCACGACACCAATTTCGTCCGCCTTTCCGGCGTGCTTGGCGACCGTACTGCTGGCAGGGATGGCCCTTGGTTCCACAAGGCCTGCCACCGCACAGGAATCGAGCGCTAAGGAGCAGGCCGACGGGGTGAAGACCTTCTTGCGCAGGCAGATGGCAAGGCGCCAGATTCCCGGCCTTCAAGTGGCCGTGGTCCGACAGGGGAAGATCCTACTGCTTGGGGCCTACGGGATGGCCAACATCGAGCACTCGGTCCCGGTCACCGACAAGACCATTTTTTCCATCAACTCCGCCACGAAATCGTTCACCGGTGTGGCGATCATGCAACTCGTCGAGGACGGCAAGGTGGACTTGGGGGCCCCGGTTTCGAAGTACCTCGACGGCCTCCCAATGGCTTGGCGTCCCGTGACGATCCGGCAACTTCTCACCCTCACTTCGGGCATTCCCGGCATCTCGGTGGAAGGTGGCGACGAGGAGTCGGCGTGGGCGAAGGCCCAGACCCTCCCGATGGAGTTCACTCCGGGGGAGCGGTTCAGCTACACGCAGACGAATTACCTCCTGCTGGGTCGGATCATTGACAAACTGGGCGGTCAGCCTTTCAACCGGTTTATTGCCGAGCGGCAGTTCCAGGTCGCCGACATGCCGCGGACCGGGTTCGGGGATTCATCCGATGTCGTACCCCATGCCGCGCAGGCCTACACCACACTCCGAAGCGTGCGTGGCCTATACGTCCGAACGGACACGCTTCGCCGTCACTTCGATGAGTTCCCGCCCTCCCTGCGAACGGCCGCGGGGATCAATACCACCGCCGAAGAACTGGCGCGTTGGATCATCGCACTGCAAGACGGTCGACTCATTAAGAAAAAGACGAGCCTGGCTACTCTTTGGGCACCGGTTGCGCTCAACAGCGGGGCATCCGGTTCCTGGGCTCTCGGTTGGCCGGCTCGGGTTCGCGCGGAGCATCGTGCCGTGGCCGGCATTGGCGGCATGCGGTCCGCGTTCTTCGTCTATCCCGACGACGACCTAGCGGTCGTGATCCTCACCAACTTGTCCGGGGCTTCTCCGGAGTCGTTCATCGACGAGGTCGCGGGGTACTACATCCCGCAGATGCGTGCCATTGCCGGGTTTGGCCTTCCACCCGCGATCAAATCGATCCAAACCGAGCTCCTGAAACGCGGTTACGCTCAAGCACGCGAAGTGGTGGAGGAGGCGAAGAAGAGAGATGTCAAGTTTCGGCTATCAGAGGAGGAAGTCAACGCCTGGGGCTACCGCCTCCTTGAGGTGGGTCAAGTTAAGGAAGCGGTCGAGGTCTTTCGCCTGAACGCCCACCTCCACCCCCAGAGTGCGAACAGCTACGACAGCCTAGCCGAAGCCTACGAAGAGGCCGGCGATAAGCCGTCCGCAGTCAAGAACTTCAAGCGATCCCTCGAACTGAACCCCAAGAACAATAACGCGGTCGAGCACCTCAAGAAGCTTGATGCCGGCGTCGAAAAGCACGGCCCCAGGCGGTAATGGGCTACCGGCCCGGACGCAAGACTCAGCAGCGGCGGCAGGGGGAAAAAGGCCGGTGATTGGGGCGTTCTCGACCAGGGGCCTGGTCGTTTGCGGCAGATTTCACGCGGAAAATCCTGTCGCCAGACAAACTCGAACAAAAGAACTTGAGACCTAAGATTACTGTTGATGGAACGGGCTCACTCCTAACCCGGTTCAACGAAAAAAG
Source organism: Gemmataceae bacterium (assembly GCA_965226945.1). Classification (GTDB taxonomy): domain Bacteria; phylum Planctomycetota; class Planctomycetia; order Gemmatales; family Gemmataceae; genus SYLG01. The sequence continues at coordinate 8,736,977 of OZ245717.1, forward strand.
CAGAGAGGCAGGTTTCGAATGGGAAGAATTTTCGAGAAGCGCAAGTACTCCATCTTCAAGACCGCCGCTCAGAACTCCAAGCTCTATTCCCGGTACAGCAAAATCCTGTACATGGCGGCCAAGAATGGCGTGCCCGACCCCAACGCCAATCCGGTGCTGCGCAACTTTGTCGAACGCGCCAAGAAAGAAAACGTTCCCAGCCACGTGATCGAAAAGGCGATTCAGAAAGCTCAGGGCTCGGGAGGAGAGAATTACCAACCGGCGCGTTATGAGGGAATCGGTCCCGGCGGCGCGCTCGTCATTGTCGAGTGCTTGAGTGACAACCCTACACGGACCATCTCCGATGTGCGCAACTGTTTCACCAAGACGGGGGCCAAGCTGTCGAGCAATGGCTCGGTGGTCATGCTTTTCGATCACCTGGCGGTGATTTCCTTCAAAGGGAGTGACGAAGACAAAACGATGGAAGCCCTTTTCGCGGCGGACGTCGCCGTCGAAGAGGTGGAGTGCAAGGACGGCCACATTACTGTCTTCGCTCCACCTGCCGAGTTCTACAAAGCCAAAACGGCTTTGCACAAGGCCTTTCCCAATGTCGAGTTCGAGGTCCAGGAAATCACTTTCCTTCCAAAAGAAAACAAAACACTCAGCGCGGAATCGCTGGCCACGTTCGAGAAATTCTTAGGGATGCTCAACGAATGCGATGACGTGCAGGAAATCTACCACAACGTCACCATGCCTTAAGCAACCCGGTGTTGCGTGTGTGAAGGAAATCGTCTGCAAGGGTGCCACAGCCCTTCAGGCTCGCCCCCTTGCAGACGGTGGTCATTGGCATTGCTCATTTTCGATGCGGTTTCTAGCCATGGCTCGATTTGACGACTACCATCGGACGGTCATCGGGTATCACGGTACGACACTCTCCGTCGCATTGCGTCTCGTCACACGTGTTGACGGTTTCCAATTGAGCGAACGGGACTACGACTGGCTGGGCCGAGGGGTTTATTTTTGGGAGTATGCTCCAAGGCAAGCCTTGAATTTCGCCAGTCTTCGCCAGCGCCAGCTCAAGAAAAAGAAAGGAAAAACCAAGACCGAAGAACTACGAGCCGACGAACCGTTGGCGGTGATCGCGTGCATGATCCGGCTTGGTTTTTGCCTGGATTTGACGGAGCCAGGGAACATAGAATATCTAGGTGAAATCTACGAATCGTATAAGAACTCGATGGATTTAGCGGAAGGAGCGTTACCTCAAAACACTCGAAAATACAGGAAACTGGATCGTGCCGTATTTGAGTACGCCTACAAGGTCATTGAGAATGAAGCACCAAAACAGAAAGTGGACACCGCACGTGGTGTATTCGTCCCTACGGATGGCGCAAAACGGATATGAGAAGGAAGCTGGATCTCGCGCGACACTCACATTCAGCTCTGCGTACGGAATGCGGCGAGTATCCTCGGCACTTGGTTACATCACCCGATGGGAATGGAGGTAAAAGATGTCTGTAAAACGCTCCAAATTGGCTCTGCCCTCGTCGACTCAGAGAATCCGGATGGCAAAGCAATCGCTCCGGACAATGAGTAGAACAAAACAAATAGACCTCATGGTTGAAGCTGGAGTTATGACCCTCAACCAAGCCAAGAAAGCCAAAGCGAAACTTGCTGGTCCTCAGGAATGAAGTAATCACGGCAATACGCCAGTGGCCCCGGCAAGGTCTCGTCTGCTGGCCTGAGAGCTGCAAGCTCAACTGCTTTCGTGTAAACCGGATACCCAATCGATGAAACAGCAAGTCTATCCGGTACCTCCCGAAGCGGAGGGGAAAACCCTCGCCGCGTTCGTACGTGGCGTGCTCGGCATTCCCTGGGCTCGATCGGGGAAACTGATCGAAGGCCGCATGGTCTTATTGGGAAAAGAAGTCTGCCGCGACCCGGCGCGCCGCGTTCACGGAGGCGAGGAGATCGCGATCCTCGCCTCGCCCTCGCGGGAAAAGCCGGTCGCTTCGGCCATCGTGATCCGCCATCTCGATTCGCACCTCGTCGTTGTCGAAAAGCCCTCGGGCATTTCCTCGGTCCGGCATCCCACCGAGCGGGAATGGACCAGGGAGCGCAAGGAGTTGGCGCCCACGCTTGAAGAATCGGTGCCGGGACTCATTCGCCAGAAAGAGAATCGCGCTCCTTCCGGGCATAACCCGCGTTTGCGCGTGGTCCACCGGCTGGACAAGGAAACAAGCGGCTTGCTCGTCTTCGCGCGCACCGTCGAGGCCGAACGCGGTCTGGGTTTGCAGTTTCGCAAGCACACGGTGAAGCGCCGCTACCTGGCGGTGGTTCAGGGGACGATCGAGAATCAGACCATCACGAGCCAACTGGTGCGCGACCGCGGCGACGGACGCCGCGGCAGCACGCATTTACCTGGGGTGGGCAAGGACTCGATCACCCATGTGCGGCTTGTGCGCAAGGTGGGGCCGCTCTCGGTCATTGAATGCCGGCTCGAAACCGGACGGACACATCAAATCCGCATTCACTTATCGGAAAAAGGACAGCCGATTTGCGGTGAACCGGTCTACCTGAAAAAGGTCGATGGCATGATGATGACCGATGAGAGCGGCGCCCCTCGCCTGGCGCTTCATGCCATGGAACTGGGCTTCCAGCATCCCGTCACCGGGGTGGCATGCCACTTCGAGGCGCCCTTGCCTGCCGACCTCGATGCGTGGCTCAAAACCAAGGAAAAGCGAGCAACCTGACGATGGAAATTCAATGGACGGATCTCCATCCGGATACGGGAGAAAAAGTTTACCTGGAAGCGCGCCATTTCGCGAAGGAATGGAACTTTTTCATTCGCTACAAAAGGCGTAGCGAATGGGAGGCGGTGCGCTACCCAACGCTGGCCATGTGGGAGCATGTACTCGACGCCCTGAAGCGCAAATACACCCGCCGCGACGGTGCCGAAATTCACGACATTGAAGCACTGGAAAGACACCTGAAAAAGATTCGTCCAGGCCTGGAGGCCTGGGAAGAAAAGAGATTGGAAGAGAAGAAGAAAAAGGACTCGGCTGTGGATGCGTCCTGAGACTTTCTCAAGGGAGCAACCGTCCATTGGCCGCTCTCGGACTGGCCTGGCAATCTGCGCGTTGAAATCTCAGTAAAGTGACGAGATCGATTTTTCGTACGAACTGCCGCGCCGCTCGCGAGCCATTTTCGCTGGGCGCGCAACGGTCGATTTTGGCTTGGATGCGAGACGGAAATTGAATCGCGGATGGGTCATCGCCGTCCTGTTGCTCGTGGGCGGATTCGCCCTGGGAGCAGCCCTTTGGCATGGGCCATTTCGCGAGAAACTCGCGGCCGATGCGGATCGGATTGCCGCAAACCAAAGCAGCCAATCGGAATCGAAAAAATCGCACCAGCTACTGGCTTCATTTCCCAAGATCCGCCTCTGGTGGGAGGAACCGGGGCCGCCGGAAGCGCCCAGGTGGGCCTCCACCCGTCCGAGCAACATTCACCCCGAAGACTATCTGGGGGCGCAGGCCTGCCGCAACTGCCATCCCAAAAACTACCAGGCCTGGTCCCAACACCCCCACAAGGGAATGAACGCGCTGGCGAGCGCCGAAACCGTAAAAGGCGATTTTTCAGGGCAAGCGACGATTGCCTACAAGGGGGGGAAAGGATCGTTCCTCAAGCAAAAAGGGGAGAAGGAACAGACGGCCAAATACCTCATGATCCTGGAGCGGCCCCCTATCAAGCGCGTTTACGAAATTCATCAGACCATTGGGATCCGCTTTTATCAGTATTACGTCGGTACCCAGATCGAAGGTCCTGAACCGCGCGAACACCATTTCTATGGCAAGGACCATGTGTTGCCGTTTGGGTATTGGCTTGAGCGCAACGAATGGGTGCCGGTGGTGCATATTGGCCCGGAACGGCCCGATGAAGAGCGTGCCGATCCGTTTCAGCCGCCCGAGAAGGGAAGGCACTACGCCGAATACGCGCCAAGCTGCAATGGCTGCCACACCACATTTGCCCTGGGCGACATGCTGACGCGAAGACCGGCGCAGATGGCGGAACATGCTCCTTTTTCAATGAATTGGTCAATGAAGCCGTTTCTAGAGCATTCGCGCCCCCAGGAATTTTCAGCCCTGGAAGCCCAGTTTTTTCACAGGCAGCCGATTTATTCTTCCGCCCAAGCCGCGCACGGGCACGGCCAAACCGGGGACGACCCAGGCGACTTCCCCCCCCTTTCCTGGGATGCACGCCATTACGCGGTCAGCCTTGGGATCAGTTGCGAAGCTTGTCATCTGGGAGCCAAGAAACATGCGGAAACCGCGGGAAAATCTCCGCCCGATTTCTACCCATCGAGTCCTTTTTTGACCACAGAAGCGGAAAAAAGGCCGAATAACGGACGCACCCACGATAACGTCAACTGGAGCTGCGGCCGCTGCCACACCGGCAATCGGCCGACCTTCGCGGGCGGGATGTCGACCTGGAACTCCGTCGAATTCAGCGATGCCATGAAGGGTTCCTGTTACTCCCAACTTACTTGCACCGATTGCCACAACCCTCATGAGGCGATCGGCCCCATATGGACCGCGCCTCCTCGAAAAGATGACGCGGTCTGCCTGAAGTGCCACGAAACCTACCGAAGCACGGAAAAGCGCCTCGCCCACACGCATCACCCGGCCGGTTCCGACGGCGACCGCTGCCTCAATTGCCACATGCCCAGAATCAACGAAGGGATCAACGACCTGGTCCGCACCCACATGATCTTTTCACCAACGAAAAAAGAGATGATCCAGGAGAATCATCCCAATGCCTGCAATCTTTGCCACCTGGAAAAATCGATCGACTGGACGTTGGAAAACCTCAAAGGTTGGTATGGCAAGACCTACGAGGACTGGCGCATCCGCTTGAAATATCCCGACCGCTCAGGCTCGACCGCCAAGGGATGGCTCGAAAGCACCGAACCCGCCGTGCGCCTTGTGGGAGCGCTCGGCCTCATTCGCTCCAAATCGCCAACGCGGATCCCGGAAATCCTTGAAGCGCTCGACGATCCTTATCTGCTCAACCGCCAGTTTGCGGCCAAGGCGCTTGAAGACACCTGGAATCTCCGGCTCGCCGATTTCGGCTACCACTTTTATCAAACCAAGGTCGAGCGAAAGGGCCCCATCGAAGCGGTTGCAAAACGGCTCAAAGGAAAATAACCCGCGTGGGCGGATGGCGTCAAACAGGACCAGGCGTTGCCCTGCGCATTCGCGTCGTAAAGTCTCTTGCCGTTCAACTTCCCGCGAATTTCTTGTCAAACGCCTTCCATTCCGGCAGGTTGCGCACCGGGTCGAACGCGTCGTCTCCCCGGAAGTTTTGACTCCAGACTTTTTTCCATTGCGGTTCGGGGACCAATCCCATCGTTTTCTGAATCATCGCCCAGAGGTTTTGCAAGTAGAGGTCTTGCGTCTCCTTCGAAGATGGGGTCGCGCCCAGAACCGGTTCCTTGGCAAAGCGGTAGGCTTGCGCCAAGGCGCAGGCCGCATTGATTTGCGCGCCAACGGCTGTATTTTTCGTTTTCAGGATGATGTCGGTATCCTTAATCACCTCTTCGTGCTTGCCAAGCGTCGCGTTCACAAAAGCGCGGCCTGCATAGGCTTCAAGATCGTTCGGATTGAGCTTGATCGCCTCGTTGTAGTCCAGCAGGGCAATTTCGCGCCATTTGCTGATCATCGCGGTACCCCGGCGGATGCGCAAAGCGGGTTGATCCGCAAACAGTTCCAGACTTCTTGTGTAATCGAACATCGCGCCGCCATAGTCGCCCAAGCGTGCCTTGATGAAACCGCGGCTACGCAGAATGCGCGATTCCAGAAGCTCGGCGTTCCCTTCGGGATCCTGCTTACGGAAAAACTCCGTCAGGCTTTGCGACTGCTGTGGGTCCGACTTCCCCTTCGAAGTCAATTCGATCCCTCTGTCATAGGCCTTGACGGCGGTGCGGTAGAGAGTCTCGATCGCCTTTTTGTCGACATTCGCTTGCACCGTGGCAACCTGATTGAGAATCTTCTCTTGCGAAGCCGCCAGTTCGTTAACGACATTGCCATAGAGGAAATGCGTGATGGGGTTCTCCGCATCTTTTTGTATGCTGGTGTCAAGAGCCGTTTTCGCTTTCTGAAAATCGCCCTGCCCCAAGTAGGCCGTGGCCAAGCCGGTGTAATCCCGGGCCAGTTTGATCGGGTCTTGTTCGCGCTGCACGATCCTCTGATACACCTCGACGGCTCGGTCCCACATCGGCGGATCGAATTCTCCATAAAGACCCGCGAGGTGGCGCATCGGGCCCAGTTCGGTGCCGGAATTGCGCTCGGCCTGACTGAATGAGCTCAATGCCTCGTTCAACTGGCCTTTTTTGCGTAGCACCATTCCCAGGTTGTCGAGCGCCTGCCAGTTATTGGAATCGAGCTTGATCGCCTTGCGCAGATCGGCTTCTGCCAGGTCGAACTTGCCCTCATCAAAGCGCACCGCCGCGCGGTTGCCAAGCAGATTGATCGGTTCGCCCAGAAGCGACTTCGCCTTCTCGAAAAACGATTCGGCCAGCGTGAAATTCTTGAGCTTCCCTTCGGCAATCCCCATCAAGATGTAGGAGTAGGCGAATTCTTCGTTGCGTGCGATGCAGTTCTGCACCAGCGCCGCGGCTTCGGCCCACGACTCGCGCCGGATCGCGCAAATGGCCTGGTAGTAGACGGCCCAAAAATCCTTCGGACTCAGCCGGCTCAATTCGGCAAAGGCCTCGCTTGCCCGGGTGAAATCTCCCTTGCGAAAGAGGTCGTCGCCAATCATGAACCAGTCTCGAGGTCCCTCGGGATTCAACTTGGCCTGCGCATCCCATTCCTTGGTGGCCTGCGCTTGCGCCGTCTGATCCTTGGGATCGCGATTGGCCATCGCCTGGTAAACACGAGCCCGAAGCAAGTGGAGGATCTTCTTGCTGGCCCCTCCCTTCTCTGCCGCTTCGAGGATGGGGAGGATGCCCTTTAGAGGCTTATTTTGTGTGAAATCTCGATCCAATTGCCGTGATGCCACCAGAAGCAAAAGCGCCACGCATTCCGCGGTGATTCGCTTGCGCTGCGTCGGTTCGAAGTGCTCTCCGAATTTCGGATCGAAGTCACGGACCCCCACCTTGACTTCGAAGAGTTCCAGGGCCTTGGTCGCCTGATCGATCGCTTCCCGCGTGTTGGTGGCGGCGTTCTCTCCGGTCAGGTCGGTGGCATAGTAATAAGCCTTGTCCACGAGGCCATCGAACTGGGCTCGTTTGCTGTCCGTTTCGAGGTGGCTGACGGCCAGATCGATCTGCTCGGTCACTTTTTGGCGAACTTCCTCGACCTCCTCGTCATCGCCGAGTTGAGCTCGGGCTTGAAGGGCAGTCGTTCTCGATTCGGTCCACTTTTGTTCCAGTCCTTCACGCACCGCCTGATCGAGCAGGGCCTCCGCTTCCTTGCGGTCCTGGTTGATCTTTTCCACCCGTTCGGCGCGCAACCTTTGATTGTGGGCATCGAGTCCCAGGTATACGAATCCACCTGCGATGATGAGGCAGACCATGGCCGCGGCCATGGCGATGAGCGCCGCCTGCGGTTTGTTGCGACGAGCCCACCGGACCGCCTTTTCCATCTGCGAGATGGGACGGGCCTTGATCGGATCGCCCTTTAAATAGCATTCAAGGTCCTCAGCCATCTCCTCGGCGGTCGGATAGCGTTTCGCCGGGTCTTTTTCGAGCGCCTTGAGGCAAATGGTTTGCAAGTCGGGCGGCACGCTGGGCTGCAACTGCACCGGCGGCACCGGTTCCTTGGTGCGTACATGCTGCAAGGTTTCCAGCAGGGTTCGTCCCTTGAAGGGGGGACGGCCCGTGATGAACTCATAAAGGATCGCGCCCAGGCTATAAATGTCGGCGCGATTGGTCAGGTCCTTGGCCTTCCCTTCGGCCTGCTCGGGGGGCATGTAGCTGGGGGTTCCCATGATCGAGCCGGCCTTGGTGTGCCCCTCGTCGGGAGCATCCATCTGCTTGGCCAGACCGAAGTCGGTGATCTTCGGCTCGCCCCCCTTGGTCAAGAGCACGTTGGCGGGCTTCAAGTCGCGGTGCAGGATTTTCTTGGAGTGGGCATAACCCATGGCGCGGCAGAGCTTGGCCATCACCTGGCCGGTAAACATCGGGTCTTGCGGTTCGGAATTCAGCTTTTTGTCGAGCGGCCCCCCATCGACGAATTCCAGCGAGAAATAGGGAAGCATGTTGTATTCGCCGACATCGTAGATCTGGACGATGTTCGGATGCTCCACCAACGCCACCGCCTGGGCTTCCAGCATGAACCGGTCGAGTTCTTCCTGGCTCGCCTGGTTATTGAGCACCATCTTGAGCGCGACCATACGGCCCAGGCCTTTTTGCCTGGCCCGGTAGACGACGCCCATGCCACCTCGACCCAATTCCCCCAATAGCTCGTAGCCGGTGATCACCGGCAACCTGTTTCCCTTGGAATCGACTGCGTTCGAAGTTGATTCGGTTTTATCTCCTCGCGAACCGGGGTAGCGTATCGTGGGCCCCTTGCTCGCGGGCGATTGGCCCGCCGGCACCGTGCCGCTGCCGGTTTGCGATCCATGGGCCATGGTGACGCCGGAGTCGGCGGCCTGCCCGATCGGAATGGTGCCGTCCGAGATTCCCGATGACCACTGGCTGCCTGGAGCCATGGTGGCATCCGAGCTGGCATCAAGGGACGATGCGGACATCCCGCCCGGTGCCAGCGTGGCATCGGATCCGGTGTAACCGGGAATCGACCCGGGAGCCAGCGTCGCCTCCGCACCCGGATAAGAAGCCATGTGCGACCCGGGTGCCAGAGTCGCTTCCGAATCGGGATAGGGGCCGATGTGGGTCAAGCTTGAGCGCGACGACCCGTGAAGGGTGGCGTCGGTTGTTCTTGCACCGCCATCACCTGCCAACATTCCCGGCGCCAAGGTCGCGTCACTGTGATCCAATGCCTGGGATGAGCCCGGGGACGGGACCTGCGAGACCGACATCGCGCCTGCCGGAATCGTCGAATCAGGAACGGAACTCGTGCTCGCTTCGAAGACCGATCCAGGAGCAATGGTCGCGTCGCTGGCCGCCTGGGAAGCGTGAGGCCGTGCGGGAGCATCGGCGGCGGGGATGTGGATCGTCTGATCACTTTTCTCAGGAGTTGGGCGGCCATGACCGGAGCCCGCTCCTTTGTTTGAAGGACCTGCTGGCGAGTTTTTGAAAAGCGTATCCTGCGATTTTCCCGTCAGGGTCGAATCGGAAGATTTACGCTCCAGGGATTCGCTTTTGTTGTCGGCGCCGGCAGACTTCAGCGTTTCGCTTGGATGGGAATGATCTGTGGCCGAGCTTCCCCGCCCTGAATTCGAAGCGTGAAATGCGCCGGGTGCCAGGGTTTCACCGCCGTCGGCTCCATGAAGGGGGGCGGGAGCGCTGGCATGCAGGACGCCTCCATCGCTTCCGGTGACGCGGGTCTTTCCCTGGTCGTGAATTTCCGCAACTCTTTTTTGATGAAGTGGTTCGGATGAGTAAACTTCAGCTGAAGGCGGGATGGTGGCGGCACTGGCATCGTCGCCGGCTTCCACGGATTGGCCTGGAGCATTCAGCTGAGTTTTGGCATCTTTTTTCGACTCGAGGATGCGCCCGGCCCCCTGCTTTTGGCCTTCCTCGTTATTCGCCATGTGCCGCTCCAGGGATTAGGGATGGGGGAGTGAATCGAAAGTCCAGATGAGTCGTTTTCCCTATAATCTTGATCATATATCTTCCCCGCCCCAACTCCTGTTTTGAAAAAACGGATTTTGGCCGGGACAGCGCCTAAGGTTTTCACTTCCCAACGAAGGGTTTTTTCTCGTGAGCGACCATTACCTTTTCACAAGCGAATCCGTCTCCATGGGCCACCCCGACAAGGTGGCCGACCAGATTAGCGATGCCATTCTCGATCACTGCCTTGCCACCGACCCCAAAAGCCGCGTCGCTTGCGAAACCATGGTCACCACCGACTTGGCGGTCGTTTCCGGTGAAATCACCACTTCCGCCGATCTGTCCCGCGCGGTCGTCGACCGTCTTGTCCGCGATATGATTCGCAAGATCGGCTACACCGATCCGCGCATCGGCTTTGCCGCCGACACTTGCCAGGTGCAGTGTCAGATTCACTCCCAGTCGCCCGACATTGCCGCGGGGGTCGACACCGGCGGCGCCGGCGACCAGGGGATGATGTTCGGGTTTGCCTGCAAGGAAACCAAGTCGCTCATGCCCCTGCCGATCTACCTGGCTCACCGCCTGGTGGAAAACCATGCGAAAATGCGCGAATCGAAGGAACTGCCCTTCCTGCGTCCCGACGCCAAGAGCCAGGTCACCGTGGAATACAACGCCGACGGCACTCCCGTTCGCATCCACACCGTGGTCGTGTCGACACAACATGACGAAACCGCGATGGTGACCAAGAACGGCAAGAACCTCTTCTCCGACGAAGCCCGCAAGGTTCTTCTGGAAAAGCTCGTGCTGCCCACCCTGCGCGCTGAGCGGCCCGACCTGCTTGACGGCAAGGGCGAAATCTATGTCGTTCCCGTGGGCGACAAGGCGGAAAATTCGGTCGGCAAAGTCGCCTTCCACCTCAATCCCACCGGCATCTTCCTTGAAGGCGGTCCCCACGGGGATTGCGGGTTGACCGGGCGCAAGATCATCGTCGACACCTACGGCGGCCGCGGCCGTCACGGCGGCGGCGCCTTCAGCGGCAAGGACCCCACCAAGGTGGACCGCAGCGCCGCCTACATGTGCCGCTACATCGCCAAGAATGTGGTTGCCGCCGGCTTGGCCGATCAGTGCGAAGTTCAGGTCTCTTACGCGATCGGTTATCCCGAACCGATCAACATCTGGGTGAGCACCTTCGGCACGGCCAAGGGAGGATTGAAAGATCCTCAGATCGCCGAAATCATCCGCAAGAACTTCAAGCTGACCCCGCAAGGCATCATCGACACCTTGCAACTGCGCCGGCCCATTTACCGCGAAAGCGCTCGCCACGGCCACTTCGGCCGGGAAACCCCAGAATTCCTCTGGGAATCGACCAACAAGGCCGCCGACCTCAAGAAGGCTGCCGGCATTTAATTTTGGCGATGAAGACGAAAGAACCCACCCAGGCTGCCGCCTGGGCGGGTTCTTTCGTTTCATGACTTCTTTTCGGCAAACAAGCGACGTCGCGCTACATGTACTTGTCGCCCGGCTTGCGCGTGCGAACGAATTTCGCGGGGGTGCCGTAGACGACCTGGTACGGCTCGACCGGTTTCAGAACGGTGGAGCCCGCGCCCACCACGCTTTGCTCCCCGACGACCATGCGATGGATCAACACGGCGCCGATCCCAATGGCGCTGAATGCGCCAATGCGGCAAAAGCCGCCGGTCGCCACGCGCGGGGCCAGGCTTGAAAAATCTTCCATCACGCAGTCGTGATCGAGCGAGGCGTTTGTGTTGACGACACATAACCGGCCAACCGTACTGGCCGGATTGACGATTCCTCCGGCCATCACGACCGTGCCCTCTCCAATCGTCACATCGCGCGCAATGGAAGCCTGCGGGTGAATGGCGGTGGCAAACGCCAGCCGCGGCGCGATCGCCCCAATTTTGGCGGCCACTTTCGACCGGATAAAATTATCGCCAATCGCTACCAGAATCCCGTGGATGCCAAGGGATTCGATCAGTTGCGGCAGCTCCTCTTCCTGGCCCACGACAGGGTAGCCATGCACGATTTCCCCTTTGGGCCGACTGTGTTCCAGAAAACCGGCGATCCGATACTTCCCCTGCTTTTCGACAATATCCACAATCACCTTGGCGTGGCCGGCCGAACCCACAAGCAAAATCGCATCCATGGCGCCTCATCTCAAAAAGTCAGAAATGGGGAACGATTCCCTCCTCGACATAAGAAAACGCGCCTGCAAGCGAAATGGGAACCTCTCGCTTCATGTATTCCCCCCCATTCTTCTCATGCCTCCCATTACTCCCATTGCCACCCTCCCTTCCAAGACCCAAGCCGCACCTGCCCGAGAAGCTCTTACAATTTCCCCTTGCTTTGGCAAAATCGTCCGGCCTATGATGCCTCAATATTTCCCCGTGTTCGCAAGGAGGCGAATCGTGGATCCCATTTTTTCTTTGACGGCTTATGAATACCGCCAGGCTCACTTGGCCTTTCGGCGCGGACTGATCAAAAAAAGCCTTTCGATTTTGGAAGGGCATCTTTTGACGGGCGGCTATTGCAAGGTCAACGACTTGCGATTTTGGCTGCTTTCCATTCGCTGCCACCTTGCGCTCGGTAATTTTTCCCGGGCCCTGTTTCAAGCGCAGCAAACGGTTACGCAATTTCCCCACGAGCCCATGCCCCTGTTCCTCTTGGCCAAGGCGATGGAAAAGCAGGGTCGGAAGTTCCAGGCCGAAGCGCAGGCCTGCTACCGCAAGGTGCTTGTGTCGCGCCCTCATCATCGCGCCAGCCTGAACGCCATCGTCCGCCTGCTCTGCCGCGAGCAAAAGTTCGACGAAGCGCGAACCTTTCAGCGAAGCCTGGTCCAGATCCAGCCGAAAAACCCGATTCACCTTGCCCGCCTAGCGCGCATGGCCCACACGCTGGGCGACCACGCCGAAACGGACAACCTGATCCGGCAGGGGCGTTTTCTTTTTCCGCGAACCGAATGGTTTGCCAGGCAGTATCGCAATCTGGGCCAGTCGGTGCCGCGGATTCATCGCAAAGGAAAGGTACTCGCCACCAAGAGAAATGCACGGGTGCTCAAGTTTTTGAGCCTGCGCATCGATCGCCCCGAATCCCATACGAATGCGGGCGAACCGGCGGTGCTGCGCTTGCAAGATTCTCCACGGTTCACCTGGACCAGGCAGAACTTCCTGCGCGATCGCCGTACCCCCGGATAACCTCGCTTTCCATTTCGTCCTTTCGCAAGGACCACGGCTCGTAGCGCCATGCTCAGTTCGCCTTATCGCGCCCTTCTCCAAGATCGCTTTGGTGAGTTGAGCCCGGTGCTACGTGAGTTTCACGGCGATTTTGCCACCTGGTCAGGCAAGGCGATTTTCGATGTCTGGCGCAAACCCGGCCTGGTCCCTGGAATTTTGGCCTGGTTTGGCGGGTTGCCACCTCCTGGCAAAGCGGTCGAACTGAACTTGCGCATTGAGCGCACCGAAACCGGCGAGTGGTGGCACCGTGATTTCGCCGGTCACAAGCTCCCTTCATTTCAATGGGCCGGACCGGGATTGCTCTACGAGCGTTTCGGGGGAATCTGCCTGGCCCAAAAGCTGGAAGTCAAAGAGGGCGCGCTGGAACTTCGGGTGGTGCGCGCCTGGAATCTGGGAATTCTTCTCCCTTCCTTCGCGGCGCCTTCGGGGCTTGGCATCGAAACTCAACAAGGCGAAAGCATCGGTGTCTGCGCCCGTGCCTTCTTTCCCATACTCGGCGAGCTCGTTCGCTACGAAGGCCTGTTAACGCCTGAAAAAATCATCACCTAGCAGATACGGGCACGAACGCACTGCGGTCGAGCAGGTCGGCATCGCGGTAATCGCTGATAAACATGTGGCCCGGTTTGTGGGTAATGGCAAACGGAATTTTCGCTTGCTCCAGGGCCAACTGAGGCGTCACGCCGCAGGCCCAGAACACGGGCGTCTCATCCGGTTCCACTGGCACCGAATCGCCAAAGTCGGGCACAAAAATGTCGGCAATTCCCAACTTGGCCGGGTCTCCCCAGTGAATCGGCTCCCCATGAGCCAAAGGCAAGCGTCCGGATAGTTCGCGCACTTTTTCAATGACGCGCGCGGTGAATGGCCTCATCGAGACCACCAAATTGCCATGGAATCGGCCCGCGGGCACACACGCCCGATTCGTGCGGAACATCGGCACATTGAGACCCAGATCCCGGTGCCGCACCTGCAAATGAGCGCGTGCCAACAAATTGTCGAAGCTGAAGGAACAACCGATGAGGAAGGAAACGAGGTCCCCCTGCCAGAGGTGCGAAACTTCCGTCGCCTCGGCCACGGCCTCTCCGTCTTCCCAGATCCGGTAGGCAGGCAGGTCGGTACGCAAATCCGACCCCGGCGCCAAAACTTTGGCCTCCCAGTCGCCAGGAGCGGTCACCTCCAAAAGCGGACAGGGCTTGGGATTTGCCAGGCAAAACGCGCGAAAATCGGCCGCGAATTCTTGGGGAAGGATCACCAGATTGGCTTGCAGGAAACCGGGCGCCAGATTCGCCGTGTGACTGTGATGCATCCCCTCGCGGATGAGGAGCCGTGCCTCCCTGGGGGGCAAATTCTTGATCATCTCCTCGGAAATCATGGATCCGTCCGCCTTGTTTGCAGCACTTGGGGTTTCAGCAAAAGATAAAGAGAATCCCCCTGCTGATCCAGAAGAGGGATTTCCGTGGTGAAATTCCAAAGGCGAAAGGCCGCCAGATCCCGGCTCGAACAGAGCACCGGCCCGGGCGGCGGGTTCGACGCATCCCAGCGTACACCGCGCACGCCGATCAGGTGGACCAGGCCGTCGTCTTTGAATTGGCCCAGATAAAGTGCCAGTGCGTCCCCTTTCCGGTGATTTTCTTCAAGATGACGCCTGATCATGGCGGCATCGGCTAGCACCCGCGCCGCGTCCTGCCGGCCTCGCGCCCCGCCCAGCGAGATTCCGAACTTGGTTGCCGCGAAGCCGATCAGGCCCACAAGAAGCACAATGCGCATAACCGACCAACCCGCTTCCGCGCGATTCTGCTGAGCGCCAAGCAAGGGACCGATCCAGTCGATCCAGAAGGCCAACGACGCAACGACCAGGCCGAACGCGATGGGCAACGCATGCCGGGGACGGTGACCCGGAATGATCGTCCACAAAAAGAGCGAACCGGCGATCATGAACAAGAGCCCCAAGGTGCGGGATTTCCCGGCGGCTAGCCAGCGGTCCTGATTTTTGATCCACTTGGGAATTCTTACGAGCAGGGGCAATGCCGCCGGCAGAGCCATCCCGATGACCTGCAAAGGGTAAGTGACCCATTCCGAAAAAGGGTAGGAACGGGTGTGATGGGTCGGAGAAAGATGGGGCATCGCTTCGGACCAGAGGGTCTCGATCAAAAGCGGCCAACCCGCGCTCGTGCCGACCGCAACGAGCCATCCGGCCGGCAGCAAAGCCATGGGGAGAGCGCAAAGGATCGTCGCCGCGATTTTCCCCCCGATGTTCAGGCGTCCAACGAGCCAAAACCAGGCGCCCGCCGGTACGAAAAACGCCGGTGCGGTCCACTTAAAGAGAATCGCCACACCTCCCAGACACCCAAGACCAAGCCAGCCGAACAAAAACCCCGCCACCGTGTGTGTCGGCGCTGAGCCCAGTTTCAGCGCCGTCAACCAAAAAGCAATCACCCAAAACGAAAAGGCCAGATCCATTTCGGCGCTGGGCAATTGTCCGAGTGCGGCCAGACTCAGAGGAAGAATGAGCAGCGCCAACACCAGCCGCTCGTTCCCGGTGAGCGTCCGGCCCGCAGTGGTACTTTGCAAAAATCCGGCGGCGAGCAAGGCGATGCCAAACAAAGCAATCACCGATACGAGCCGGTAAGCGGTCAAGCCCCAACCGGGAAGCAGCATTTCGGCAGCCATCAGCGCCCAGTAGAAAGCCGGCGGCTTGGTGAGAATCGGTTCGCCCCAAAGGGTCGGCACCACCCAGTGGCCCTCTGATGCCATTTCATGCGCGATGGCAATGCGCAAGCCTTCGGTACGCTGAGGCACCGGCCAACCCGCGCCGCTCAACCATAAGGCCACAAGGACCAGGTACAGAAAAGGGCGCATGCAAATGGGGGAAGGGAAGCTTCCTGCTCGCTCTTCGAGGATTGGGGAACCAACATAAATGGCCGCCAGACGCGAATTTGACCTGAATGCAGTCTGGAAACAATCCTAAAAAGAGCCTCAGGAGACCAAGTGGATGGCCGGCAATCAGACGAATCACGACGGACCCAAGGCCAGTGAACCGAAAACGGTTCCCACCACCGACGATTCCCCTTCCCAGGCCGACGCCATTCTTTTCGCCCAGCGCGATTCACTCAGACGCATGATTTCCATGCGGCTCGACCCGGCCATCGCCCCGCGTGAAGACGCCAGCGATATCGTGCAAAATGTGATGCTCGAAGCCCACCGGCGCCTTGGAGACTATCTCAAAAACCCGGTGATGCCCTTTCACCTGTGGCTGCGGCATATTGCCATGGACCATATCATCGAGGCGCACCGCCGCCACCGCGGCGCGCAAAGGCGCAGCCTTGACCGGGAACAGTCGCTGCAGGCTCCTCGTGCCCATGACGATTCCTCGGGGGATGGGCAAATTCCGCTGGCGGACAAGGGGCTGACCCCTGCTTCCGCGGCGATCAAGGCGGAAATTCGCACGACGCTCGAAGATGCCATGGAGCTGATGGCCCCCGACGACCGGTCGATTTTGCAGCTTCGCCATAAAGACCTGTTGACCAATCAAGAGGCCGCGCGGTTATTGGGTTTGAGCGAGGCGGCCGCCTCGATGCGTTATCTGCGATCGATCCGGCGTCTGAAGGAACTCCTCCTCGGAGGCGACGAAACGCCGGCCGCCGAATAAGGGATTCGTGGAACCCTTGGCATCCATCGCAGTTGGATGGCCGGCACCAACCAGAGTGCAACGAATATGGGTCCAACGAAACAGGGCTCGACGGATCCAAAGCGCGCCGATCAGGGCGACGCCACAACACCCGTCAGGATCGGCGACGACACCAGCCGCGATGAATTACTCGCAGCACTTCTGGCAGAGCGCGATTCCAGCGCCACGGGCGAATTTCCGCCCGAGTGGAAACGCTACGATGCGCTCCATCCCGGGATCCTGGAAGAACTCCAGCAACTCGCGGCCATGGGCGCAATGGCCAACCTCTGTTTTCAAGCGCCCGGCGGCGAGCCGGAGGCTCAGGTATTGCGCGAAACGACCAGTCCCCTCCACGCATCCTTGCCGCGCGATTTTGGCGATTATCGCCTGCTCGAAGTGCTCGGCGAAGGGGGCATGGGCGTCGTCTACAAGGCGCGGCAACATTCCCTGGGACGCATCATCGCCTTGAAGCTGATTCGCAAGGGGCTCGATGCCCGCTCCTCTGACCTCGCGCGTTTTCAAAGCGAAACCCGGGCGATTGCCAGGTTATCTCATCCCAACCTCGTGCCGCTTTTGGAAGCAGGCGAGCAAGATGGCCAGCCATTCTTGTGCATGCCATTCATTGAGGGAGAGACCCTGGCGGAGCGCCTGGTGCGCGGCCCGCTCAAGCCTCGCGAGGCGGTGCAGCTTTTGGCGCCCGTGGCCCAGGCGATCTCCCATGCACACAGGAACGGCCTGGTCCACCGCGATCTCAAGCCCTCGAACATTCTGATCGACCGGCTGGGAAAGCCCCACGTGATGGATTTCGGCCTGGCAAAATCGCATCCGGTGAAACAAGAGAATCTCGCCGAATCGGCGGAAAAAGCGTCGGATCTGTCGCTGACCAACACCGGCGCCATTGTGGGCACTCCGGCCTATATGGCACCGGAACAGGCTTTTGGCTTCTTTGGCGAAGCCGGGCCGCAAAGCGATCTTTATAGCATGGGCGTTATCCTCTACGAAATGCTCACGGGCCGGCCGCCTTTTCGCGCGGCGACGCCGATGGCCACCCTGCTGCAAATCCTCGATCAGGAGGCGGTGCAGCCACGGCTGCTCAACCGCCAGGTCGATCCCGACCTCGAACTGATCTGCATGAAATTGCTGCAAAAGCAGTCCGACCTGCGCTATGCCAACGGCGACGAGCTGGGAAGGGACCTGGAGGCCTGGCTTGCCGGACAGCCGATTTCGCTACGCAAGGCCGGCTTTCGAGGCATTTGGGATCTTTTTAGTCGTGTTTTTCGCGAAACCCATCATGCCGCCATTCTGGAAAACTGGGGCAAGCTCTGGATGGTCCATAGCGGCATGGTGCTGCTCATTTGCTTGTTGACCTGGGGCCTGCGGGCCTGGGATATCACCAACCCGGCAATCTACCTGTCACTCTGGACCGGCGGCTGGATCGTCTGGGGCGCCATCTTTTGGAAACTGCGCACCCAGGGAGGGCCGGTGCTCTTCATCGAAAGACAGGTCGCTCATATCTGGGTCGCCGCCATCATGGCCAGCGTGAGTATTTTTCTGGTGGAATTACTGCTCAGGCTGCCCGTGCTCAGCCTCTCTCCCCTGTTGGCTGTGGTGGCCGGGATGATCTTTTTCGTGAAGGCGGGCATGCTGAGCGGCGAGTTTTATATCTACTCGGTGCTTCTGTTCCTCACGGCAATACCCATGGCGATTTTTCCCGCATTCAATCAACCGATCTTTGGAATCGTGACGGCGCTTTGCTTCTTCATTCCGGGCTTGAAATATCACCTGCAGCGCATGCGCGAACAAACCCGCGGGAGCCGTGCTCTTTCCGGCCATTCCTCCAACGACAAATAAGGGTCGTCGCACGCAAAAATCAAAACTGCGGAATCTAAATCGATCGCGCCAGCCGGTTGCGCCGATAGACCGCGACCCCGACGAGCAGGCCGACAAGCGCGCCTACTCCCAGCGCCTTGATCCACCACCAGCGGCTTTGCGCGTCTTCGGGGAAGAGGTGGTCGGGTCGATGGCCCGGCTGCAAGGTTCCCATTCCCGAGATGCCATCGAAGACTTCCGCCCGAACCGGGATTTCCGGCAGGAAGACCGCATCGCTCAAGGGCAGGTTGAGCACCAGGTCGGTGATCTCCATTTCAGTTTGCGTGTATTCCACGGGAGTGCCATTGGGATGCACCCCCAGGAAATACTTGTACACCGCCTGCGAGGGCAACTCGACCGGTTCTCCGGTTTTGTTCTCAAAGAGCTCCCATTCGGAAAACCTGTGCGTTTCCCCCACCCGCGCCGGCTTGTCTTTCTGATCCTGGAAAATCAGACGCCGCTCGAAGAGGCGAAAACGATGATCGAATAGCAATTGAAAGGTCATCCCCTCCTTATCGGGATGCTGAAATTCAATCGAGGAATATTTCTTTCCGCCAATGACCTCATGGCGGGCCGAGTAAGTCGGGCTTCTTGCGATGATGTCGGAATAGGGCACATCCTGGAACTGGTAGATCAGAGAGAACGGCTGGATCCGATTCTCCGTCTTCCAGTGACTGCCTTCCAGACTCTGGATCGAAGCACGAGGGCGATCGGCGCCAGGAAAAATCCAGCGGACAAACTCTCCGTTGAAGGCCCGCGTTTCCGTCCTTGGATGTTCCTTTTCTTGTTCCAGGGGAATTGAGTCGAACCGTTCCTTGACCCCGAACCGGCGCCAGTGGACTTTGCGGCTTGCCGACTGGGCCGCTTCCTTGTCGACGATGTAGGCCGGCACGGCCAGCGAGTTGCCTTCGCGTTCGCACAGTTCCTTGATGAGGGGGATCATGTTCGGCGAGGTGGGGAGTTTGATCTCCTCAAACAGCGCCTCACCCGAATGGATCTGGTCTTCCGCCTCGCGCAGGCGCTGGACCACCGCGTCGCGGCCAAACTCTTCCATTTCCTGGCCACGTGCAGACTGCGCGACCGTAAGGGCACCGAATAGCAGCCAGAGGCAGGCTACGGGTGCCGCCAAGGCCCTGACATTTGTCGGCGCCTTCCGCATCAGGATGCCTCGACGAAACAAGCGCTCGAACTGGAGATTGCGCCTACCTAACTCCTGGCATGGCAACCGCCTGGGGAAATTTGCAAAGTGTGAGCGCAAGAACATGACACGGTGCCTCGGTGAATAACGGACCAGGCCGAAAACCGAGGGCTCGCCTTTCTGAAGTGTCAGTTGATTCCTCCCTCGATTCCATCGCCACCGAAAAAAGTTGTCAAGGCAATTTGAGCAGAATTAAGCGTTCAAAAGGCGGCCTTTCGCTGCTGAAAATCGCGCTCATTTTTTGGAAACAGGAAGCCCGGGAAGGTTTCCCAGTACAGGTGATCCGATGCCCCTGATTCGGCGGATCGGTGGCCGCGCCTGATCAATGCCCCCGCCGATCCTAAAACGACCCTAGCTCCCTTTCCGTAAATGAGGAATCCTCATGCCCGCTCCTGACTCGCTTCCCGCCTGGAAACGGCTCCAAGACCATCATGCCAAGGTCAAGGAGACCCGCATGGTCGACCTGTTTCAGGCCAACCCCAAGCGGTTCGAGCAGCTTAGCTTAAAAATCGACGATATGCTGGTCGATTTTTCGAAAAATCGGATCACGAACGAAACTCTGGAACTGCTGCGGCAACTCGCGCGCGAAGCGAAACTGCCCGCAATGATCGAAGCGATGTTTCAGGGCGAAAAGATCAATGTGACCGAAAATCGAGCGGTCCTCCATACGGCGCTTCGCAACTACTCAGGCAAGCCGGTCCTCGTCGATGGCAAGGATGTCATGCCCGATGTGAAGGCGGTGCTTGCCAAAATGCGCCTCTTCACGGACAAGGTCCGAAACGGTCAGTGGACCGGGGCGACCGGCAAGCCGATCGAATCGATCGTCAACATTGGTATCGGCGGCTCCGACCTGGGGCCATTCATGGCCACCGAAGCGCTCAAGCCCTTTGGTCACCCGCGCCTGACAATGCACTTTGTTTCCAATGTCGACGGCACCCAAATCGAAGAAACTCTGAAGGTTTGCTCACCGGAGACGACGCTCTTTCTCATCGCGAGCAAGACCTTCACCACCCAGGAAACGATGGCGAATGCCCACACCGCGCGCGACTGGTTCCTCAAGTCGCTCAAGAATCCCGAAATGGTCAAAAAGCACTTCGTGGCGATGTCGACCAACACCGCCGAAGTCTCCAAGTTCGGTATCGATCCAGAAAACATGTTCGTCTTCTGGGACTGGGTCGGCGGCCGCTATTCCCTCTGGTCGGCGATCGGCTTGGGGATCGCCTTGTACATTGGCATGGACGCCTTCGAAGATCTCTTGAAGGGGGGATTTGCCATGGATGAGCATTTCCGCCATACGCCGCTGGAATCGAATATTCCGGCAACGCTGGGCCTAATCGGCCTCTGGCACGCCAATTTCTTCGGAGCCAACACGGTCGCGATCCTGCCTTACGATCAATACCTGCACCGCTTTCCGGCCTACTTGCAACAGGCGAATATGGAATCCAACGGCAAGCGCGTCTCTCGAGACGGCATTCCTTGCCACTGGGAAACCGGCCCGGTGCTCTGGGGCGAACCGGGAACCAACGGCCAGCACGCTTTTTACCAGCTCATCCACCAAGGAACGCGGCTGATCCCCTGCGATTTCATCGCTCCGGTCCACACTCACAACCCGGTGGGTGAACATCACAAGCTCCTGCTCGCGAACTTTTTTGCCCAGACCGAAGCCCTGATGGTGGGTAAATCGATCGAAGCGGTGCGCGCCGAACTGGCGGGTAAAAAGCTAACCGAGGCCGAACTGGCGGCACTGGCCCCGCAAAAGGTGTTTCCAGGCAATCGGCCGACCAACAGCATCATGGTCGATCAGATGAATCCAAAAACCCTCGGCATGCTCATTGCGCTGTACGAGCATATCATTTTTACTCAAGGGATTGTTTGGAATATCAACTCCTTTGATCAGTGGGGCGTCGAGCTGGGCAAGCAGCTTGCCAACACGATCCTCCCCGAACTGGCCTCAAGCGACCCGGTGCACAGCCACGACGGGTCGACCAACGGTTTGATCAATCACTACAAAATGAAAAAAGCTACGGAAAAGCCTGCTAGGTAGACTCCCGTAGGGAGTTGCACCTAGAAGTGGGTCCAGGGATGTAAGGGCAGTGCGAGTATGGGTCCGTTATTTTGGCGGGAATGGATCACGGTGCCCCGCGCCGGCAAGACGCACCTGGCCCGCGTCATTTACGCTGGCACCCTGTGGGTGCTGGCGGTCACCGCCTGGCTTTCCGGATCCGACTGGAACCGCCCGACCCTGATTTCCGACCTGTCCCGCCTTGGCACCCTGCTTTTCTCGATCTTTAGCCTTTTGCAACTGGCGCTTTTTTTGTTTTTCTCCGCCCTGGCGACTGCAAGCGCCGTGGCGCTTGAGAAAGACCGGCGCACCTTCATCCTCCTTTTGATCACCGACTTAAAAAACTCCGAACTCGTTGCGGGCAAAATCCTCGGCAGTTTGCTCGGGATTTTCATGCTCTGGGTGGCCGGCGTGCCGATCTCGCTCTTGCTCACCGTGCTCGGCGGCGTGAGCTTGGAACAGGTGCTCTGGGTCCAGGCGATTCTCTTTGCCACCATCTTTGCCGGCGGCGCGCTGGGCGGTCTGGTCGCCCTTTCCCGCGAACGGACCTTTCAATCGCTGGCGATGACCGCCCTGGCCATCGTTCTGGGTTTGACCGGAATCCGGCTGACCCTTGCGGTTGACTACCTGGCTCCGCAATTTGCTCCCGCCATGAGCTACCTGCGCTCCGCCTTCGACCCGTTTCAGGCGATGTTCGAGCTCTTGTCGACCAATCGCGACATGACCGGTTTCGCCGGCTGGAAAGCCTGTCCCATCGTGCTTGTGTTGCTCGGTTCGTTTTGGCTGGCCTGGGGCATTTTGGCGGTCCGCAAATGGAACCCCAGCGGCGAGCCGATTATGCAGCGCGAAGCGCCGACCGAGCCGGCGGAAGAGACCGACCGCACCAGCGCCCATGCCGCGCCGGGCAAGGTCCGCTCCGTGGTGGGTAATCCGATCCTCTGGCGCGAAACGAACACGCGCGCCTACGGCCGCCGACCCCTGGTCATCAAGCTCGTCTGGTTTTTCGTCACGGCGCTTATGGCCTATGCGGTGTTTGCACCGCTTGCCAGCGCGACCGAGGCGCCACGCGGCGCCTTTGTGGCGGCCTATGGCCTGCTGCCGATCACCGTGCTGGCGCTGCTCCTGGTGGCAACGCAATCGGCCACCTCGATCACCTCGGAACGAGACCTGGGCGCGCTGGATCTCCTTTTGGTTACCGATTTGGAACCGCGGGAATTTGTTTTTGGCAAGCTTGGCGGCGTGCTTTACAACATCAAGGAATTTCTGATCCCGCCAGTGCTCTTCGCGATCGCGTACGCCTTGCTCGGCCTGCTTGCGACACCGCCCCCCGACGAACCGGAACTTTCCCGGTCCATGAATGCGACCTCGCTCTTGTGTATCCTGCTTTCCGGCAGCGTGGTCCTGGCCTTTGTCATGATGCTTGGGATTCACGTGTCGCTGCGGGTCGCCAATTCGCGTCTGGCGATTCTCAACACCCTTGGCACCGTCTTCTTCCTGACCGTCGGTACGCTGGTGACGATGGCGCTGATTTTGATTAACGGAAAATTCGAATACCAGTGGGCGAGCTTTGTCTTTTTCCTGGCGGCGGGAATCGGCGGACTCTGGTGGGTGCTCAACGGCGAGCGGCCCTCCGGTGCCCTTAGCCTGGCCTCCTGGCTGGCCCCCCTGGCGGTCTTCTATGGCGCCGCAAGTCTCGTGGTGGCCAAGCCGGGAACGGGCCAGTCAGCCGATCCGACCATGCCCGCCCTGGTCCTTTGCCTGGCCTTCGGCTTTGGAGTGGCGGCGATGCTCGTTCCCTTGCTTTCCGAATTCGATGTAACGATGGGGCGGACGAGCGGCGGAGCCGACTAACCGACAAACCAAATTTTTTCCAAGACAAACTCCCCATTTGCGAGTATCATTCCTGTGTGGCCATTTGGCCCCGCTAGCTCAATTGGCAGAGCAGCTGACTCTTAATCAGCGGGTTTCAGGTTCGAGTCCTGAGCGGGGCACTCCCCCCACGTCGGCCGTCTTGGTTCTAGGCGGAATCTCTTTTACGATCTTGACAAATAGCAAAAAAAAACCAACTTCGGGAGAGCGAAGTTGGGGAGTTGATTTTTTCGTTGCCTTGCATCGATTCTGAGCGGGAATCGATCCATCCGGTCAAGGGCTTATTTCGCGCATGCCTACCGCGGTCTGATGATCCGCCTAGCTGTTTGCGCCTTCGTTCAACTGCCCCTCAATTCACTGATCTCCGGCGCCTCAATGGCGCGCCACACTCTAATTTTTCCGTCAAGGCACGCGTTTGGTCCAATGGTGCCGGCCAAACGCGAGGACCTGATTAGCCGCGGCGCCAGATGTCGCTGCCGCTATCGGTGACGCTTTTCCACAAGTTGGGCGAACGGCGCCCTTTCTTGAGCAAGTCTTGCACGGCCTGAGCAGCCTTGTTGTTTTGCCGAATTTGCCTTTCCAGCTCCTCGACGCGGGTCAGGTAGCTGCTTCTTTGGACGAAAGCAAACACGGCCAAACCAATCAAAGCGACCGCAAGACTAATACTAACGATCATCATGACACACCTCCAAATCATTATACCCCGAAGGACACCCAAGGTTCCGAATGACTTTTATTCATCTCAATCGATCAGCTTGGGGGAAATACCCCCTCTACGGGAAGTACCCCATATCGCGAAGTACTTCTAGGCGGGAACCAAGTCGACTGCTATCGCTTGAAAGCAGAGGTAGGAATCAAATCATTCCGCGGGGACTTTCATTCTAGGAATACTTGCCCGTCCCTTAAAGGGACATGAAACCGGCTTCCAAATTCCTAAATCATCCCTGGGGACCAGGGGGGCGTTTTTCCGTTTAACGTCCTACCCAAATGAGGTTCTTAAAAGCAAGGCGAAATCAGGGCCGGCCGACTGCGCTGCCCGCTAAGGTTTTCCCGAACTCTTTATTTAGCAACACCTTGAGAGGCAAGCACGAAGCGCTCGCCAATCAGGGAAGGTGACCCGGCGAGCGGGACGAAAAGGACTGGAAGGAAACATTCGATGGAAGCTCAAGGCGATATTGCGATGATCGGTTTGGCGGTCATGGGCCAAAACCTCATCCTCAACATGAACGACCATGGCTTCACCGTCGTGGCTTACAACCGCACCGTCGCCAAGGTCGATGAATTCCTCGCCAACGAAGCCAAGGGCACGAAGGTCATCGGCGCCCATTCGATCCCCGACATGGTGGCCAAACTCAAGCGCCCCCGCCGGGTCATGATGCTCGTCAAGGCCGGCAGCGCCGTCGACGACTTCATCGCCCAGATCCTTCCCCACCTCGAAAAAGGCGACATCATCATCGATGGCGGCAACTCGCTCTTCACCGATTCGAGCCGCCGCGCCGCCGAACTGCAGGCCAAGGGAATTCTCTTCATCGGCACCGGGGTTTCAGGCGGCGAAGAAGGCGCCCGCCACGGCCCAAGCATTATGCCCGGCGGCGCTCCGGAAGCCTGGCCGCACGTGAAGGCCATTTTCCAAAGCGTGAGCGCCAAGGTCGATGGCGGCGTGCCTTGCTGCGACTGGGTTGGCCAGGGGGGGTCGGGCCATTTCGTGAAAATGGTGCATAACGGCATCGAATATGGCGACATGCAGCTTATCTGCGAAGCCTACCAACTCCTCAAGGAAGGCCTGGGCTTAAGCAACGCCGAAATGCACGAAGTGTTCAAGGAATGGAACACCGGCGTGCTCGACAGCTACCTGATCGAAATCACCCGCGATATTCTTGCCTACAAGGATGCCAACGGCTCCTACCTGCTTGACAGCATCCTCGACACCGCCGGCCAAAAGGGCACGGGCAAGTGGACCGTCAACAGCGCGCTGGACTGCGGCACGCCGATCACCCTCATCGCCGAAGCGGTATTTAGCCGCTGCGTTTCCGCGCTCAAGGACGAACGGGTCGAAGCCTCGAAGGTGTTGACCGGCCCCAAGCCTTCCTTCAGCGGCGACAAGAAGGCATTCATCGACGCGATTCGCGATGCGCTCTATGCCTCCAAAATCGTCAGCTACGCCCAGGGCTACATGCTCATGAAGGCGGCCGCCAAGGAATTTGGCTGGGAACTGAACTATGGCGGCATCGCCTTGATGTGGCGCGGCGGCTGCATCATCCGCAGCCGTTTCCTTGGCAAGATCAAGGAAGCCTACGACAAGAATCACAATCTCTCGAACCTGTTGCTCGATCCTTACTTCACCGGCGAAATGGAAAAATCGCAGACCGGCTGGCGCAAGGTCGTGGCTTCGGCCGCGCAGTGGGGCATTCCCGTGCCGGCATTTTCCACCGCCCTGGCCTTCTTCGATGGCTACCGCTCTGGCCGACTACCTGCCAATTTGCTGCAAGCGCAACGCGACTACTTCGGCGCCCACACCTACGAGCGGATCGACAAACCCCGCGGCCAGTTCTTCCACACGAACTGGACCGGCAAGGGGGGCACGACCTCCAGCAGCAGCTACAACGCTTAACCAGGGAATAGGCTTCCCTGAGATTTCCGTTCGGACCTTTCAGGTCACCAGGAAAGCCCCGATCCGCTTCGCCGTTCGCTCGGCAAGTTGGGTTGGGGCCTTTTTCGTTGGATCACTTCGATCACCCACGCGAACTTCATCCTGCTCACGGTTCGCTAGGATGACGCTGAAAGGCCGCCGCCATGCAAAACCACTCTCCCGTGGAACGATCGAGTTTTGAATCGAGCCTGGGTCAAGCGCTGACCCATTCCTTGCGGGTGGTAGGCCAGCTGGTCGGCCTCGCCTTGCTCCTGGGAGGCGCCTACCATGCCTGGTCCATCGCCCAGTTCTGCCTTTCGTGTGCGCAAAACCCCGAAAATCTTGAAGAGCCGGTCAAGCAGATGTCGAAAGTGCTCGCGCTCGAAAACGGCGAAGTCCTGGTCGAAGGGGCGCATCTGCGCTTTGGCCGCATTCTCGCCGGGCTTTCCCTGATTGCCTGGTACGGGATTTCCGCCTGGATCGCCGTGCTCCTCATGGGTGCCGGCGGAAAGCTCGTGCTGGGCCCCATCTCCGAGCGGCGCGAATTCCTCTCTGCCATGCGGGAGTTCTTGAAAACGCTCAACCGCGAAGGCAACGAAGCGGCCAAGAAATAGAAAGAGACTGGTCAAGGCGACCCATCGTTTCCGATGGACCGCCTTGACCAGTCTCATTGATAAGAGAAGCGCATCGCTCAATGCGCCCGATTGGAGGGTGCCCAAGAGCGACTTGAGCGATCTTATTTGGTGGGCAATTTCACTGCGATCAAGAAACCGTCGTCGCGGATGTACAAGGTTCCGTCGCAAAGGGCCGGATGAGCCCAGGTGGCGCCGCAAATGCGCGTGACGGCTAACTCGTTGTATTTTTCCTTGCTTGGCTCAAAGAGCCGTAGATCGCCGAAATCGTCTACCAAGAGCATCTTGCCATCGGCTAAGCGCATGAGCGCGGCGTGGTATTTCCCCGTCTTGGGACGAGACCAAAGTTCGTTGCCGGTTTTCACGTCCACGCATTTCAAGTTGGAACTGGGCGGTGCAATGAGGGAGAGGGCACCGGTCACCATGTAGAGGTAATCGCCTGAAGCATCGGGAACCGGGGTCGAAAAGTAACAAGACAGCGCCCCCTTCTTCCAGATCGACTTGAGGAAGTTGTCTCCCGGCTTGGTGTCCAGAAACACGCCGCCGTAGGTCACCGACGAAGCAAACAAACCATCCTTGAGAAAGACAGGCGTCGTGGCGCTTTCGTTCAAACGGTCCACCAGCGGGAACTTCGCCACCGGCTTGCCGTCCTTGACCGAGACCACCTGCACCCCGCCCTGGGAAAGGAAATAAACATTGCCGTCAGGACGAACGACCGGGCTGCTGTAAGTCGATGTTTCATCGACTGCTTTCCAGATCGTGGATCCATCGGCAATGTTCAAGGCGACGATCGCCGCACCCTTGCCGCCTACCGGCACCAGAACAGAATCATCCACGGCCACGGGGGACCCGGACGCGCCAAAATAAAGGTTCTTCGCGCCGAAATCGGTGAGCAGATCGCGCTTCCATAGCAGTTTGCCGTCCGCCAGTTCGTGGCAAGCGAGTTGTCCCGACGCGCCGTGCGTGAAGATCTTGTCCTTATGAATGAGGGGCGTGGCACGCGGGCCGTTGCCGAACTTGTTCGAGAATGCGTTGCGCGGGAGCGTCTTTTCCCATTCTTGTTTTCCGGTGGCGCCATCGACACAGATCAAGGTTTCGCCTTCGGATTCCTTGTCCTTGAAGTGAAGGTACACCTTACCCCCCTTGACCACCGGGCTGCTATGCCCGTCTCCCACGCGCAACCGCCAGGCCGGCTTGGGCTTTTCCTTCCAGGGGACGATGGTTTCCGTGCTCGAGCCGTCGCGATTGGGGCCAAGCCACTGCGGCCAGTCGCCCCCTTCGGCAGGTTGCGCCGCGAAAAAGGCCAATGTCAGGAAGGCGAACGGAACCAGGACCAGGCGGCAAAGAGGGCTTTTCATGTTGGCTTGTCCGGTGCGAGAGCGGCGCCTGAATTCTGATGTTCGATTAGGAATCGATGGAGCGGCGCGTAATCCCATCCCACTGCTGTCCTATCTGCCAAAGCCCTCAACTTCGAGATGCCAAGCTCCATGATTTCAGGCATTCGTTCCTGAAACGAAGGATCGCAAAAATAAACGCGGCACCCCAGGGGACGTTGCTCGCGCGCCGTGCAGAGGTTTTTGACCTGATAGGGGCAGAACGAATCGTCGATCGGCCGATCCCAGTGCGGGGCATTTTCCAGAAGGTATTCGGCTTCGATGCGCGTGAGAAAAAGGGTGTGGCCCCATTCGCGAAAACGGCAACATCGACCGCTGGCCTGGCAGACAGGGCCTGCCTGCTTCACCAGTGCGTCGATGTCGCGATAGATCTGAGTGAGTTCTTGGCGGACTACGCCGTCCATGAGAAGACCCGGCCTAGCTCAAGTGCGTCAGAATGCCGGTGCTGTCGCCAAGCTTGTCGGTCTTGGCCCCCATGCGCTCGATGAAAGCCAGGTGCAGGTTGGTCAGCGGCGTTTCCCGGGCCACGCGCACATGGCGCCCGCCCTTGATCGTGCCACCGCCGCCACCCACGACCAAAATGGGAAGTTCGTCATGGTTGTGCGCATCGCCATCGGAAATGCCCGAACCAAAACAGACCATGGACGAATCGAGCAGGCTTTTGCCGTTCTCCTGGACCTTGGCCAGCCCGTTCAAGAAATGGCTTAACTGGCTGATGTGGAAGCGATTGATCTTTTCGATTTTGGCCTGCTTCGCCTTATCGCGCCCGTGATGCGACAGGTCGTGATGTCCTTCGGGAACATCCATGAACTTGTAACTGCGATTGCTGCCTTCGTTGGCGAAGGCGAAGGTCGAAACGCGAGTCAGGTCGGCTTGCAAGGCGAGGCAAAGCATATCGGCCATCAGCCTGATGTGCGCGCCGTATTCGGGCGGAATGCCGGTCGGCTTGGAGACGCCCTTGGGTGGATGAACCTCGGGGAACGACTTGCCCGAGCCTGACTTGGCCAGGCGCACTTCGACATCGCGGATGCTCGTCAGGTATTCGTCGAGCTTGCGCTTGTCGGAGCCGCCCAGCGTTCTTTCCAGTTGGCGGGCGTCTTCCATGGCCAGGTCCAGCACGCTCTTGCGCGACTGGGTTCTTTTCGCCAGCTCGGCCAACTCTTGTTTGGGATCGGCGAAAAGCCTTTCGAAAATCGCCTTGGGGTCGATTTCCTTGGGGACGGGGGTCGATTCGCTACGCCAGGCCATATTGGCCGAGTAGGCGCAACTGTAGCCCGAATCGCAACCGCCTGAATTGAGACCGCGCTCGATGCCGATTTCCAGCGAGGGAAACTTGGTCAGATGGCCCACTTTTTGCGCGACGACCTGGTCTGCCGAAATGCCGATGCGAATGTCGGCCCCGGGAGTCTTGCGCGCTTGCTTACCGGTGAGGAAGCTCGACATGGCGCGTGCATGGTCGCCGGGCCCATCGCCGTTTGCGCGAGCCTTGTCCGCGGTCAGACCGCTGAACACAATCATCTTGTCGCGCAAGGGGGCCAATTCGGCCAGGGTGGAAGGCAAATCCCCCACCAGGGCGCCTTCGGTCTTGGGCGTCCACGACTGCATGTGCACGCCGTTGGGCACATAGATGTAAACCAGCCGACGAGGAATTTCCGGTGCCGGCGCCGCTGCTTTCAAGCCAGGCGTGAAATCGAGCATGGGGACCATGGCATCGAACAGCGGAAGCCCAATGGCCGTGCCCAATCCCCGCAGGACCATACGCCGACTCATCACGGACTTGTTCATGAAACCCCTCCCGGGCTTTTGATCTTTTTGCTGCGGAATGCTTCGGATTGGACCACTTCCAGAATCAATACACTCATTTTGTAATTTTTTTCCTTGGCCGATTCCGCCATTTTGTCCAAAACGCAACGGTCCGACGACTCGGTGCCGCGTCCAAGGGCGTAGGTGAGCAAGCGTTCGGCCAAGTTGCGGGCAAAAAGATCCTTCTTTTTCAACAGGATCGACTTGAGCTGTTTGGGACCTTCGAACTTTTCGTTGCCAGGCAACACGCCCGTGGAGTCGATCTTTTCGCCGTTCTCTTTTTCGCGCCAGGCGCCCACGGCGTCGAAGTTTTCCAGGCCAAAGCCGAGCGGATCGAGCTTTTGGTGGCAGACGGCGCAGTTGGGATTGGCCCGGTGCTGTTCCATCTTTTGGCGTAGTGTCCCCTTGAGTTCGCCTTTTTTGTCGTCCTTAAGTTCTTCAACTCCAGGCGGCGGCGGCGGGGGTGGAGTGCCAAGCAAGACTTCGAGAATCCATTTGCCCCGCTTTACGGGCGAAGTACGCGTCGGGTTGGAGGTCAGCGTCAATACAGCCGCCATGGTGATGAGGCCGCCGCGC
The DNA here is from genome assembly GCA_965226945.1 of Gemmataceae bacterium. Classification (GTDB taxonomy): domain Bacteria; phylum Planctomycetota; class Planctomycetia; order Gemmatales; family Gemmataceae; genus SYLG01. Next base: position 8,767,630 of record OZ245717.1, read on the forward strand.
GCATGATTTTCGGGGAGTTTCACCTTGCGCATTTCGCTGCCGGAAACCCGCGGCAGCCCGTAGTGCCGGGCCAGCGTGTCGTTGAGGAAGGTATAGTCGGAGTCGATGAATTCGAGCACCGAGCGATCTTCGCGAAGGATATGGGTGAAGTACATTTCGGCTTCCCGCTTCATGCTGAAGCGAAGCGCTTCGTTGAACCTTTGAAACCGGCCCGGATCGGGCTGAAGGTTGTCGAGGTTGCGCAGGTTCAACCACTGACCGGCGAAATTGGCAACGAACGCGGAGGCCTTTTTGTCGGCGAGCATACGCTTGACCTGGGCTTCCAACACTTCTGGTTTCTTGAGCGAATCGGACTTCGCCAGGTTGAAGAGCTCCGCGTCGGGCATCGAACTCCAAAGGAAGTAACTCAACCTCGATGCCATCTCGTAGGAGTTCAGCGATCGGGCGGTCTGGGGCGCCACCGGGTCGGGTTCGATCCGAAAGAGAAAATGCGGCGATACCAAGATCGCCTGATAAACCCCGGCCAGGGCCTTGTTGGCATCCTTCGATTCGTCGAACGATTTGTGCATCGCCTTGGAATAGCGCGAGAATTCGGCCTCGGTCATGGGGCGGCGAAAGGCCCGGTCACCGAAGGTGCGCAGGGATTCGTCGAGCCCTTCTTTTTTCATGGCGGAAGCATGGGGCAAGCGCAACGCGACACGCGCCGCGGGCGTTGCCAACGCCTGGTCGACATACTTTTCGGCGTTGGCGAGGTACTTTTCCAGGTGGAGCGAGCTGACCGAGAGCACATCGGCAATGTTGTCGAAGCCGTAGCCGACATCGTCGGCGGGTAGATCTTCCGAAGGGTTGCCGGAGGTCAGGCTCAAAAGGTCGCGAAGCGTGTTGGCATATTCCTGGCGGTTCAAGCGGCGGGCGGTCACCTTGCCCGGGTCGGGCGGTCCGGCGCAGGCGAGCTTGAGCACCTTCTCATCGATCCAGCCATTGAGCGCATCGAGTTCGCCCGTGGAGGGCTGGGGTTTGTTTTCCGGCGGCATGGAGTGCGAGCGAACCTGTTCGGCGACCTTGGACCAAAGATCGACCTCGCGGGGCGAAGAGGCGGCGCTCGCCACCAGCTTTTCGACCGAGAAGCCTCCCTTGGCCTTGGTGCCCTGATGGCAGGAGGCACAATGCTTGCGCAAAAACGGCTCGGCAACCGCCTTCCAACCCGGTTCTTCGGGTGGGGCGCCAAACAACAGGACAGTCAATCCTAAAAGGCTGTTCAAAGGAGGGATCACCTGTCAATAACGCGGAAATACCGGGCGGGAAGGAGGGAGGTAAAGGGCCCGATGGTCTGCCTACATCATCTAACACCTGAATTATGGCCCGGTTCCGAAAAATGGGCAACCCAAGCGTCCGGGGAAAAGATAAAGATTGGCCCGTGCGGGTCAAACATTCGTCCGGAAAACCCGCTTCAAGATTTCCTCGGCCGTGAAGAGTTTTCCCTGGCCCGATCCGGGGCAGATTTCGCAAGTCTTTTTCCAGTCTTCTTTTCTGTCGACATTGCCACGCCAAAACGGCCAGGTGCGGCACTGGGTCGGCCGCGCGGCGTAGATGGTGCAGCCCTGGCCGCGCTCGAAGAAAATGCAGTCGCCATTGGCTCGTTCGCGCAGGGTGATCCCCTTGTAATCCTTGCGGCCGTAATACTCGCGCACCTCGGTTTCGGAAGTGCCCAGGAACTTGGCGATTTCCTTGATTTCCTCGTCATTGACCCAGACATAGCCGGGCTCGCCCGTGCAGCAATCGCCACACTGCGTGCATTCAAAGCGCAGGCCGTCTCGAAACCAGGGATCGTTGATGTCCATCCGCAACCCTTTCACCGCTACTTGCTTCCTGAATCCTATTTCACGGAAATTCGGTGCAGTTGGGCGGGAAGAAGCCCAAGGAATGCTGAGATTTCAGCCCTCTCTTGGACTTCCACGGCATTTCAGTTAAAATTCAAAAAGTGATGGCGGCGTAGCTCAGGGGTTAGAGCAGGGTCTTCATAAGGCCAAGGTCACTGGTTCAATTCCAGTCGCCGCTATTTTCTTTCCACTTCTTTGAAAACCCAATTTTCCAGGTCGAAACCTACTCGGACCCTTCAACAGGACTGGGAAGCTATCTTCCTGTCATCGTTTTCTCATTTCCCGACGCAACCCTTCCCGCCTCAATCGCCTGAGTTCAATCTTTTCACCGCTTGCATCGTTTACCCTAGGAAGGTTGGCCGCCGTTCGCCAGGAATTTAACCCCATTTTTAACCGGTCATTTAAAAATCATTAAAACACGATGAGTTTTCTTTTTGGGCGTGCTATTTTTGGAGAGCCATTGATCTCGGTTTTCTCAAATCTACGATGAGGGAATTGCACTTCCTTGGGGCGCGTCCGAACAGAAGGTTGGGTCATCAGTTGAGGCAACTCATGCGGTTCAGGTTGTGGTCGGTATTTCCTCTTTCTCGTGCCCAAAAACTCAAAAACGGATCGGCTGGCGTGCTTGGGCGAAGGCTCCAACTGGAAGCGCTCGAAGAACGCCTGAACCTCAATGCGCCGGCACTTTTCTCGGTCGCGGGAAACTTGCGGGCCCCGATGAACCTGGGATCGGTCGTGTCGCCGGCGGCCATCATTACGGGTGATTTCAACAAAGACGGCATCCCCGACCTCGCCACGGCGAACCCCTTTCGCAATTCGATTTCGATCATGATGGGCCAGGGAAAAGGAGCGTTCGCCGCAGCGGTCAACATCACCGTCAACGGCAACCCTCAAGCCATCCTCGCGGCCGATCTCAATAACGACGGCTTCATCGATCTGGCAACCGCCAACTACAAGACCGACACCATTTCCGTGCTGCTTGGCAACGGCAACGGTTCATTCAAGGCCCCGCAAAATGGAACGCTTCCCGCCGGAGCCGGCCCGCGCCACTTGATTGCAGGAGATTTCAATCGCGACGGGCTAAGCGACATCGCCACCGCCAATTTTGAAAACCAGTCGGTCTCGATGCTCCTGGGTCAGGGCCACGGAAAATTCTCAGGCCCACAGTCGTTCCTGGTCGGGGATAATCCAGCAGCGCTCGCGCTGGGCGATTTCAATCGAGACGGCAAGCTCGATCTGGCCAGCGCCAATGCCGGCTCGAAGAATCTTAGTTTGCTTTTGGGCGATGGCGTGGGCGGCTTCACCGCAGGCGCGACCCTGGCCGCCGGTTCCGACCCGGAAAGCATTGCCGCCGCCGATTTCGACCGCGATGGCATCACCGACCTTGCCGTGGCCGATCCGGCCAACAATCTCGTCTGGACGCTACTGGGCGACGGCCTGGGCGGCTTTGGCAGCGCGAGTTCCTTTGCCACCGGCACGCAGCCGCTGGCGCTGCAAGTCGGTGAATTCAACGGCGACAAAATCCTCGACATCGCCACGGTGAACGCCAGCGGCAAGTCGCTTTCTCTCCTCTTTGGTCAAGGTGACGGCGGCTTCCAGGCCCCGCTCGATTTTGACGCAGCGAGCAATCCGGTCGCCCTCACCGCCGGCGATTTCAACGGCGACGGTTTGCTCGACCTTGTGGCGGCCAACAACCCCGGCAACCAGATCTCCCTGATCAATAACTCTTATTTCCCCTCTTCCGCCAACTTCACCGTCAACCAGGCGAGCCGTTTCGCCTTCCAGGCGACCGGCTCGCCGGCCCCGGTCTATCAAATCGCAAGCGGCAGCCTCCCGCAGGGCCTGAGCCTCGATCCCCTGACCGGCATTTTGTCAGGTGCCCCCGCGGCAGGCACTCACGGCACTTACTCCCTAATCGTTTCGGCATCGAACGGCGTCGGCGACCCGGCCAACCTCGACTTCACCCTGAATGTGCGCCAATCGCCGAACATCACGAGCGCCGCCTCGGCGATCTTCCGCGCCGGCGAAAGCCAGTCCTTTGCCTTCAGCGCCGAGGGCTTCCCCCTTCCCACCTTCGCGATCACAGCGGGCATCCTGCCCCATGGCTTGACCTTCGACGCGGCCACGGGTGTGCTTTCGGGTACCCCGGCTCCCGGTTCAGGCAGCGTGCGTGACCTGGTCGTCTCGGCGTCCAACGGCACCGCACCCGACGCCACGCAAGTCTTTCACCTCGCGGTGGAAGAAGCGGCCTCGATCACCAGCGCCGCCTCGACCACCTTCACCTACGGGCAAACCGGTTCCTTCAAGATCACCGCGGCCGGCTATCCGGCGCCGATACTTTCGGTCGATTCACTCCCCGCGGGCATCAGTTTCGATCCGGTCACCGGCCTCCTCTCGGGCAAAGCGGCGGCGGCAGGCAGCTATTTCTTCAGCGTGGATGCCTCCAATGGCATTGGCAGCGACGCTATGCAATCGTTTCAGTTGACGGTCGACGCCGCGACCTTGACGGTCACTCCTGAAAACAAGGCGAAGGGCTACGGCGGGCGGCTGCCTTTGTTGACCGCCTCGATGGAAGGTTTCGTCAATGGCGATGGACCTGATGCAGTCAGCGGCCTGGAGTTTGCCACCTCGGCTTTACTCAGCAGTCCCGTGGGCAATTACACGATCACGGCCTCGGGCGGCGAGGCGGCCAACTACAAGTTCGTCTACAAGGAAGGAACACTGACGATCAGTCCGGCGGTCTTGACCGTGACGCTGGAAAACAAAACCAAGGTTTATGGCGCCGCGCTGCCCGCCCTTACCGTCAAGATCACCGGCTTTGTCAATGACGAAAAGGCATCCCTCGTGACCGGGTTGAAGGTGTCGACCCTGGCAACCGCCAGCAGTGGCGCCGGCAATTTCGCGATTGTGGGCTCCGGAGCCCAGGCTGCCAATTACACCTTCCAGTATGTGCCTGGCACCCTGACCGTCACCAAGGCATTGCTCACCATCACGGCGGAAAACAAAACCAAGATCTATGGCGCCAAGCTGCCCGACTACACAGTCCAATATGCGGGACTGGTGAATGGGGACACAGGCTCGGTCGTTTCCGGTCTGAGCTTCCAGGCCACGGCGAGCACCGCCAGCCCCGTGGGCCAGTATGCAATCGTGCCGATCGGCGCATTGGCCGCCAACTATTCGTTCCAGTTTGCCGAAGCCACTTTGACCGTAACCCGGGCGCCTTTGACGATCGTGGCCGACGACAAAGTTCGCCTGGCCGGCGAAGCCAACCCGATCTTCAGCGCCCAGTACAAGGGCCTTGTCAATAACGACATCACCGCCGTGGTGACCGGCCTCGTCTTTCAAACCACCGCCACCAAAGCCAGTCCGGCGGGAAAATACCCGATCGTTCCCTCAAACGGCATTGCCGCCAATTACAACATCACCTTTGTCCATGGCACGCTGTCGATCAACGAGCCGGCGAAATTCACCAGCGCGACATCGGGCTCCTTTGTGTATGGCAAATCGGCATCGTTTTCGTTCACGGCGAGCGGCCAGCCGGTTCCCTCCTTCAGCGTCGCCAAGAATGAACTTCCCGCCGGCGTCGAGTTCAATGCAGCGACGGGCGCATTGAGCACCAAGGGATCGATTGTTCCCGGCACCTACAAACTGAACGTAAGCGCATCGAACGGCCTTTCCGCCCCCATCACTCAGGCCTTCACCCTGGTGGTGAACAAAGCGGCGCTTCAAATCAAAGTGGACGACAAATCAAGAATTTACGCAGCGGCCAACCCGACGTTGACCGTCACTTACACCGGTTTCATCGCGGGTGATGGCCCGGCATCGGTCACCGGCCTGGTGCTCAATGTTGCGGCCACGAACGCCAGTTTTCCGGGAGACTACCCGATCACCGCCTCGGGTGCGTCCTCGCCCTTTTACAACATCGAATATGTCCAGGGAAAACTGAGCGTCACCAAGAAGAAGCTCGAAGTCAACCTGGCGAACCTCACCAAGAATTACGGATCGACCTTCAATCTCAATCCCCAGGTCAATGCGCCCGCCAACCAGGCCGGCAGCGCCTATTTTTCTCAGGCCATCGACATCACGAAATTCTCGACCTCGTTCACCTTCAAAACCTTGGCCCTGTCCTCCACTCCGGGGGATGGATTCACCTTCATCGTGCAAGGCAATGGGACGGCCGTGCTCGGGACCAACGGCGAGGGGCTCGGGTTCCAGGGAATCGGCAAGAGCGTCGCGATCAAATTCGACTTCTTCAACAATGGCGGCGAAGGGGACATTTCGACGGGCATCTACCTGAACGGCGCGCGCCCGACGACTCCTTCGGTATCGCTTGTCGGCTCGCCGATCGATTTGCGTTCCGACCGCGCCTTCCTGGCCGAATTGACCTATGACGGATCGGTATTGAAGGTGAAGGTTACCGACACCGTCTCCGGGTTATCTGCCGCGCAATCGTACCCGGTCGATATCGCCACTCAGGTCGGCGGCAGCAATGCCTTTGTGGGATTCACCGCCGCCACGGGGGCGCTGGTTTCGCGGCAGTCGATTCTGAGCTGGGATTGGACCAACCGCGATGGCGCGAAACGGTTTTCCTTTGCGACGATGGAAGGTGCGAAAGAGCTCATCGTCAATGGTTCGGCCATCCTCAACGGTCCGGCACTCATCATGACCGGCTTTGGCACCGCGGGCAAGGTCGCCACCGGAGTCGGCGACGAAAGCTTGAGCTATGCCCTTTATGGCAGTGGCGGCGATGCCCAAAGCCATGCGGGAGACTACCCCCTTCAGGGATATTTGGTGGGCGCCAATGCGGCCTTTTATGAACTCGACCTGAAGGGACTGAAACTGGTCGTCAAGAAGGCCGCCTTGCTCGTCAAACCGAAGGATGCATTCAAGGTTTATGGCGACACCCCGACCTTGAGCGATAAAGAGTTTTCCGTCGACGGCACGCTGTTCAACGGCGACATGGTTTCGTCGGTCGTGATAACGAGCGAGGCCACCAAGGCCAACGCCAATGCGGGGACGCATCCGATCGTGGCCGTAGAGGCCAAGGGGAAGGGGCTTGAGAACTACGAGATCGTGATGGGCAGCGGCAGCTTCCTGGTGAACAAGGCGCAACTGACGATCACGGCCGATTACAAGACGAAGATTTATGGCGCTCCCCTGCCGGCCTTGACTGCCTCTTATCTGGGATTTCTCGCAGGCGATGGACCTTCGGCCGTGAGCGGACTGGTGCTGACAACCAACGCAACCGCGACGAGTGAAATTGGCGATTACAAGATCTCCGCGAAGGGCGCCACGGCCACCAATTACATCATCACTTTGGGTGGCGACGGCACCCTGACGGTCAACCGGGCCACCTTGACGATCACGGCCGACAGCAAAACCAAGGTCTACGGCGCAGCGATCCCCACCCTGACCTCGACGATGATCGGCCTGGTCGCGGGCGATTCTCCGAGCCTGATCAAGGGGCTGGCGCTCTCAACGGTGGCGCAGGCCAACAGTGGCGTGGGCACCTTCAAAATCACCCCGTCCTCCGCGGTGGGTCCCAAGAATTATTCGATTGTGTTCGTGGAAGGCACGCTAACGATCACCAAGGCGGCGTTGACGGTGAGCGCCGATCCCAAGACCAAGACCTACGGCGCGGCGCTACCGGCCTTGACCGCGACCTTCCAGGGATTGGTCAATGGCGACACCACAACTGCATTGACGGGCTTGACGCTGACAACCGTGGCTACGCAGAGCTCTCCCATCGGCGACTACGCCATCAATGGCAAGGGGCTCAACGCTCCCAACTACGACGTGACCTATGTGCCGGGAAACCTCAAGGTGGCCAAGGCGACTCTGAAAATCACGCCCAATAACATAAGCAAGATTTACGGCCAGAGTGTTGCATTTGCCGGCACCGAGTTCACGGCCTCGGGGCTGGTCGCGGGGGACCGGCTCGACAAGGTGAAGCTGACGACCGCCGCTTCCGCGGCTTCCGCGCTGGTGGGCACCTACAACATTCAGCCGTCGCAGGAACAGGGCGTTGGGCTGGGCAATTACGACATCGTTTACAACGCGGGCGTGTTGACGGTGAACCGGGCCGCGCTCACGATCACGGCCGATAACAGCAAAAAAGTCTACGGTCAGGCGAACCCCGCGTTCACGGCGCGTTATGCGGGCTTTGTCAATGGCGATGGCCCGTCGTCGGTGTTCAATCTGAAGGTGACGAGCAGCGCGGGGAATTCAAGCCCCGCGGGCACTTACCCGATTGCGCCCAGCGGGGCCGAAAGCGCCAACTATGTCATTTCCTTTGTGAACGGCCAGTTGACGGTGGACAAGGCGGCGCTGACGATCGTTGCCGACAACAAGTCACGCGCTTACGGCGCGGCCAACCCCGCGTTCACGGCGACTTACCAGGGGTTAATTCTGGGTGATACCGCTACGAGCGTCAGTGGCCTGAGCCTGACGAGCGTGGCGACTTCCGCAAGCGCAGTGGGTTCGTATGAAATCGTCGCTTCCAAGGCGGTTTCGTCCAATTACACGATCGCGTATGTGAGTGGATTGCTTGCGGTGACCAAGGCCAGGTTGACGATTAGCGCGGACAACAAAACGAAAACGTATGGCGCTGCCCTGCCCGATTGGACGCCTTCATTTTCGGGGCTGGTCAATGGCGATACCGCGGCCGTGGTCTCCGGCTTGAGCCTGAGTTCGACGGCAACCGCTTCCAGTCCGGTGGGCAGTTACTCGATCGCGCTCACCGCAGGCGCGGCAGGCAATTACGACATCCAACTGAAGGCAGGATCGCTCACAGTGACGCCCGCGACCTTGACGATCACGGCCGACAACAAGACTCGCTATTACGGGGGCAGCAATCCGGCGCTGACCGCTTCGTTTGCCGGCTTGGTGCTCGGTGATTCGCCCTCGGTGGTGAGTGGATTGCAGTTAACCACTCCGGCCAGCAATGCCAGCAAGGTGGGTTCTTATGCGATCCTGGCAAGCGGGGGGACCGCGGCCAACTACACGATCAAGCTTGCGAACGCCTCGCTCACGGTAACACCCGCTCCGCTGACGATCACGGCCGATGCCAAGACCAAGACGTATGGCGCCGCCATGCCGCCCCTGACCGTCACATACAGCGGGCTGGTTCATGGCGAAACGTCCTCGGTGGTCGCCGGTCTCAAGTTGAGCACGACGGCCACGAAAACGAGCAAGGTGGGGGACTACGCGATCACCCTTACGGGCGGCGCCTCCGCCAACTACGCGATCCGGTTGGAACAAGGGAAACTCGCGGTCACCAAGGCCCTGCTCACGATCACCGCCGACAACAAGTCAAGGAAGGCCGATACCGACAATCCGGCGTTCACGGCGACGATCGCCGGGCTGGTGAATGGCGACACCAAGGCGGTGGTCACCGGGCTGGGCTTTGTGACCGAGGCGACCAAAAACAGTGTGACGGGGGTGTATGCGATCACTCCCAAGGCCAACGTGAATTCCAACTACGAGATTGCACTACGCGCCGGATCGCTGACGGTGTTCAAGGCCCCCACATTCAGCGGTCCGGCCAGCGTGCAACTCGCCGCGAAATCGACGCTGACCTATGCGTTTGCGGTGACGGGCTTCCCCGATCCCCAGTTCTCCATCGGCAAGGGTTCGTTGCCTACGGGCGTGACACTCAATCCTGTCACGGGAGTGCTCAACCTGAGCCCGGCGACGCGCGCGGGGATTTACCGCTTCACGATCAAGGCGGCGAATCTGGGGGGCGCGGTCACTCAGGACTTTGTCCTGACGCTCGTTTCATGAATGTCCGGGCAGGGTGCTCTCATTTTTGGGGCCAAGGGACTGCGAGCGCCTTTGGGAAGGATTCCTCTCCCTTCACCGGAAAACGGCGGATTTGCCTTTCTCGGGCCGTAAAGTCCCTTCATGAGAAGAGAATCTTTCACAAATCCGAAGATTTCTCAGCTGAAACACGAGGTTCCGATTTCTTTCGCGAAAACCAGGAATTTTTTGTGGCAAAGAAAAAAATCTAAAGTTCGGCGCTGAAGGCTTGATTAGGGTTTCGAGAAGTGTGCACGGCACGGGCAAAGGCGCGCGGAGCATCGTCCTGGAAGAAAAACCTGGCCGTTATGCCACAGGGATGACGGAAAACACGCAAATCGCTCGACGAAAACCCCAGAACCCGCAATCAACGCAGGCCAATCACGCCACCTATCCACCCCAAACAACTCAAATCAACAACAACCTCTCACGAACAGATGAAGCGCTGGATCGCCAAATCTATCCCGGCGGCTGTTGCATTCGAATTCCCCATCTGGGGAACGAGAAAGACAAACGACCCAACCTGCCAAATCGATGGAAACGCTCTCACAAATGAAAAAAATTTGACTTCCGACGGGACGCCCCCCTAGTTAAGCTTTCCCTTACGCCGCTATAGCCCGCAAAGCCCATTTTTTGGGCACTCTCCGCACGATCCGCTCGGAAGGAATGGCCAAATGCTTTTCCGGAATTTTTTCCGCCACCTTTTTGTGCACGCTGCCCATTCCCCCCACTCTTATCGCGACCTCGCCCGACCCTTGGGCGCCCTGCACCGCCCCGCCAGGAAAAACAAAAACCGGGTGCGTCGCTCGCTCGGCCTCGAATCGCTGGAAGATCGCTGCAATCCCGCTCCGTTCGGCGCGCTTCCTGTTCCGCAAAGTTCGGTTTTCGATTCGTCGCCCAAAAGCATCCTCTTCGTTGACCGCAATCTCGCCCCTTCTCTGCCCGCCGCGGAAACGTCCGGCTCGCTGATGGTCCTGCTTGACCCAGAGCGTGATTTCTTTGGACAGATCGGCCAGGGCCTGGCGGGTCTTTCCGACCTCAACGCCGTCCGCCTCATTACGCACGGACAGGCCGGAGGGGTCCTCCTTGGCACACAAGTCATTGATGACGCTGCTTTGAACGCGCATGCGTCGCTTGTGCGATCCTGGGGATCTTCCCTGGCGCCTGGCGCCGACTTCCTCGTCTACGGCTGCTCGGTGGCGGCAACTTCGGCGGGCACCACCTTCCTGAAAGATTTGAGCAGGCTAACGGGAGCCGATGTCGCCGGCAGCACCGACCTCACGGGAGCCAAGGGGGATACCGCCCTCGAATTCTCCACAGGCAAGGTAACGCAAACGATCTTGGCGGCGCAAAAGGACTGGGCCGGTTCCGGTTTGACGCTTGGCGACACCACCACAACCACCGTCACCTACGATGGCGCCACCACCTCAAGCATGGTCTACGGCCAGATATTGAGCTATTTGGCGACGGTTGTGAACACGACGCCCAATTTCGGTACCGAACCGACCGGCTCGGTCGAATTCAAAGATGAGTTCAACAATTCCCTTGGGACCGTGGCGCTGGTCGCGGGACTTGGCGGCACCTACACGAGCACCGCCACGTTAACCCTCGCCAGCCCTGTGCCGTTCAACGTCGGCAGCCACCAGATCGTGGCCTATTACACAAGCGACACCCCCGCCTCTTTTGACGATTCAAGCGACACCCCCGGCGTCTCCCAGGACATTACGCCCGCTGCCCTCACGGTGACGGCCGACCCAAACACCAAGACTTACGGCTCCGCCGACCCGACTCTGACTTACAATTACAGCGGCCTGGCCAATGGCGACACCGTCTCCATCTTCACCGGTGCGCTCAGTCGCAACGCGGGAGAAACGGTGAGCGGCAGCCCCTATGCCATTACCCAGGGCTCGCTGGATGCCGGCTCCAACTACACGATCAACTTCACCGGCAACACTTTCACCATCACCACCGCCACCCTGATCGTCACCGCCGACCCCAAAACCAAGGTCTATGGCTCCGCCGATCCGACCCTGACCTACTCCTACAGCGGTCTGACCAACGGAGACACCTCCGGCGTCTTCACCGGCTCGCTGATTCGCACCGTCGGCGAAACCGTCCTCGGCAGTCCGTACGCCATCAGCCAGGGCTCGCTGGATGCCGGCTCCAACTACACGATCAACTTCACCGGCAACACTTTCACCATCACCACCGCCACCCTGATCGTCACCGCCGACCCCAAAACCAAGGTCTATGGCTCCGCCGATCCGACCCTGACCTACTCCTACAGCGGTCTGACCAACGGAGACACCTCCGGCGTCTTCACCGGCTCGCTGATTCGCACCGTCGGCGAGACCGTCCTCGGCAGCCCGTACGCCATCAGCCAGGGCTCGCTGGATGCCGGCTCCAACTACACGATCAACTTCACCGGCAACACTTTCACCATCACCACCGCCACCCTGATCGTCACCGCCGACCCCAAAACCAAGGTCTACGGTTCCGCCGACCCGGCGCTGACCTATACCTACAGCGGCCTGACCAATGGCGATACGGCGGCGGTCTTCACCGGCTCACTCATTCGGGCCGCGGGCGAAAGTGTGGCAGGCAGCCCTTATGCCATTACCCAAAACACCCTGGGCGCCGGAAACAACTACACCATTAGTTACACCGGCGCCGACTTCACCATCACCAAGAAAGCCCTGACGATCACCGCCTCCAATGTCAGCGGCACCTATGCGTCGATCTCTCTCGATGGCGCCACGGGCTTCACCTCAAGCGGTCTCAATGGCGCCGAAACAATCGGCTCGGTCACACTGACCTCCAACGCCACGTTGTCCACCAGCGGCAACTTCAACTACAGCGCCGCCCCCTGGACCCTGACTCCCTCCGCGGCCACCGGCGGCACGTTCGATCCGAACGATTACTCGATTTCCTATGTCAGCGGTTCCTTGACCGTTACGAAGAAGGCGCTGACGATCTCGGCCACCGGCGTCAACAAAATCTACGACGGCACGACGAACGCCACGGTCACCTTGTCCGACGACCGGGTCACAAGCGATCTGTTCACCGACAGCTACGCCAGCGCCATCTACACCACCGACAAGCATGTAGGCACGAGCAAGCCGATCAGCGTGACCGGCATTTCGATCGCAGGCACCGACGCGAACAATTACACCTTCAACACCACCGCGGCGACCACGGCCGACATCACGAAAAAGGCCGTAACCTTCACGATCGGCAACGCCACCCAGACCTATGGCAGCCCGGTCGACCTCAACCCGACCTGGACGCCAAGCCCCTACAACCAGGCGGGCAGCGCGTTTTACTCCACGCCGGTAGATATCACGAATTTCACGACCCGATTCTCCTTCCAGTCCGACGCCTACACCTCGACTCCGGCCGACGGCATCACCTTCGTCATTCAAAATGCCGGCCTGACGGCGCTCGGCGCTAACGGTGAGGGATTGGGCTACCAGGGGATTGGTAACAGCGTTGCGATCAAGGTCGACCTGATCGACAACTATGGCGAAGGCACCAATTCGACGGGCATCTATTACAACGGGGTCAATCCTTCGAACCCGGCGTATCCCTCCCAACCGCTGACCCCCAAGGGATTGAACTTCCAGTCGAACCATGTCTTCACCGTCGACATGACCTACAACGGCACGACCCTGCTCGTAATCATGACCGACACCGTTTCGCGGTTGTCTTCCTACCAGTCGTACGCGGTGAACATTGCAAGCAAAGTGGGCGCCGGCACGGCTTTTGTCGGTTTCACCGGCGGCACCGGCGTCCTGGCTTCCAAGCAGAATATTCTGAGCTGGGATTTCAAAAACGGCCCAACGACCGTCATCGATTACAGCAGCGGTTTCGTCAGCACCGATTCGGCGACGCTCGCCCTCAATGGCAATGCCGTGCTGCGTGGCGGCATCGTGCTCACTGGCCCCAAGCAGGCGGCTCAACCGGTCACCGGCATTTTCACCGAAGACCTGATCCTCCTTTACAATAGCCAGGGTAACCTCGCCGATTCCGACGTAAACACCTACCCGATCAGCGCGACGGTGTGGGACGGCTCGGGCTGGGTTTCCGATTACAACGTCACGCTCGTGCCCGGCACGCTGACGGTCAGCAAGAAATCGGTCTCTTACACGATCTCCAATAGCACGCAAACCTACGGCGCCCCCGTGCCGCTCAATCCGACGATCGCGGCCGATCCTTACAATCAGGCAGGCAGCGCCTTCTACCTGACCCCGGTCGATATCACGAGCTTCACCACGAAATTCACTTTCCAAACAGTTGGCGTGACCGACACGCTGGCCGATGGGCTCACCTTCACGATCCAGCGCAAGGGGGCGGGAGCCTTGGGCTCCAGCGGCGAAGGCCTCGGCTACCAGGGAATCACCAAGAGCGTCGCGATCAAGTTCGACAACTTCGACAACGCCGGCGAAGGATCCAGTTCCACGGGCGTTTACACCGGCGGCGCGAATCCCTCGACCGTATCTTCGTCGGTCGACTTGATTCCCAGTGAAATCGACTTCACGACCAATCACATTTTCCAGGTCCAGATGACCTACGGTTCCTCGAACCTGCAGGTGATCATCACCGATACGAATACCGGAAAATCGCAGACGAAGAACTACACGATCGACATCCCTTCCACCACGCTTGGGACCACGGGCTATGTCGGCTTTACCGGCGGCACCGGATCGCTCGCCGCCAAGCAATCGATCTTGAGCTGGACCTATACTCCCGGTTCCGGCACGCCGATCGATTACAGCACCGGCTTCAGCGGGGCCTCAAGCCTGTTCCAAAATGGGGACGCTGGCGTCGTCGGTTCGGATCTCGTTCTCACCTGCCCGGATCGCGCCGAACAGGTGATTGCCGGCGCCAATGGGGAGTACTTGAATGTCGACCTGGCCAGTTCGGGGCATACAGTCAATTCGCCGGTGGGCACCTACCCGATTACGGGTACGGCGACCGACGGCACCGGCCTGGTGGGCAATTACAACACGACGATCACGAACGGAATCTTGACGGTCACCAAGGCCGATCTGGTAATCACTGCGGCCTACTTGAGCAATCTTTACGGAGTTGCAACGACTTTCACCGGCTCGGAGTATACGCAGACCGGCCTGGCAGGAACCGACACGATCACCGGCGTATTTTTGTCGAGCCCTGGCTCATCCGCTGGTTCCAATGCGGGGACTTACGCGATCACTCCCTCCGCGATCAGCGGAACCGGCTTGAGCAACTACAACATCACCTATGTCAACGGCACACTTACGATTCTCAAGGCCAACCTGAACATTTCGGCCGACAACAAAACCAAGGTCTATGGCGACTCCGTCCCCACCCTCACGGCCACCTACACGGGCCTCGTCAATGGCGACCTTCCCAGCGTGGTTTCGGGCCTGTACCTGCAAACCGACGCGACCGCTTTTAGCGATGTGGGTTTCTTCCCCATCACCTTGAGCTCCCAACCGTTCGCAACCAATTACAACATCACGACGTCAATGGGGATGCTCTCGGTCACGAAAAAGGCGATTTCCTACACCGTTGCCGATCAGACGCAAACTCAAGGAACCGCGACCAACCTGAATACGGTCACGCCCAATCCCTACAACCAGGCCGGCAGTGCCTTCTACTCAAACCCGGTCAACATCGCGAGCTTCACCTCGCACTTCACTTTCCAGACCGCAGTGGTCGAGCGCACCCTGGCCGACGGTTTCACCTTTACCATTCAGGCGAACAGCCCTCAGGCGCTGGGACTCGCCGCGGAAGGCCTGGGCTACCAGGGAATGGGCCATAGCGTCGCGGTGAAGTTCGATTACTTCAATAACGCGGGCGAAGGGATCAATTCGACCGGCCTTTATAGCAATGGTGCTTCGCCCACTTCCTCTGCGTTTGACCTGACCAACAGCGACATCGACTTGCAGTCGATGCACGCGTTCGCAGTCGACCTGACTTATAACGGCACGACCCTTACGGTGGTGATCACCGACCAAACCACGCACATGAGCGCGACGCAAAGCTACACGGTTGATATTGCCGGAACGATCGGCGCGAGCACCGCCTATGTCGGCTTCACCGGCGGCACGGGCGCCTTGACCTCCAAGCAATCGATTCTCGATTTCAATTACAAGATCGGCGGCTCACCGATCTTCGATTACGCCTCCGGATTCGCGGGCGCGGCCGGTCTTTCGTTCAACGGAAGCGCCGTGGTCCAGGGGGCCAACCTGGTGTTGACCGCACCCACTTACGGAGCGATTATCAACACCGGCGTAAACAACGAAACCTTGTATCTGCTGCTTGACAGCCTAGGCAACACCGACCTGGCGGCCATCGGCACTTACATCATCAACAGCAGTATCTACTCAGGAACGGGCAAAGCTTCGAACTACCAGGTGACGATCACCAACGGCCAATTGACCGTGGTCTGATCGTGGTGTCGTCGTTGTGAATGCGATTTTGGTTGAAGATTCCGCAGGATTGGTGAAGGTGCCATTGTGTCCGTGGCGATGCGCCCACGGGATGACTTGAGCTAGCGACCGGAAAGGGAGGATGTTTCCTTGAGCACCGTGATCTCAGAGTTTCAAGTAACCCGCCCTGTCCGCCCGATTCGTTCCGCCCGTCGCCTTTCCTCTTCCTCCAGCAGCTACCTGAACATCAAGCGTTTCCTCGATCTGGTATTCTGCAGCTCTTTGTTGATTCTGACGTCGCCACTACTCCTCGTCGTTGCCTTGCTCGTCAAGCTTCAAGACGGCGGCCCGGTATTCTACCGCGCCAAGAGAGTGGGTAAAAAAGGCGTGCCGTTTTTCTGCTACAAATTTCGCACCATGGTGCCAAACGCGGACGCGATGAAGTCGGATCTACTGCGGCGCAACATTCATGGCAAAGGGATCACCTTCAAGGTGGTTGACGACCCGCGCATCACTCGCCTGGGTCGCGTCATGCGTCGCTTCAGCATCGACGAATTACCCCAGCTTTGCAATGTCCTGCGCGGTGAGATGACGCTGGTTGGCCCCCGGCCCGCTTGCCCCCAAGAAGTCGCCCGATACAGCTCTACCGATCGCGATCGGCTGGCCGTCACTCCGGGATTGACCTGTCTTTGGCAAGTCTCGGGCCGCTGCGAGATCCCCTTTGAACGGCAGGTCGAACTGGACCGCCAGTATATTCAAAACCAATCGCTGGCGCTCGACGCCGTCTTGATCCTGCGCACCATTCCCGCCGTGATTTTTGGCAAGGGCGCGTATTAAGCCCGGGGACTGGAGCAGACCAGCCGCGGGCTGGCCGTTCTGTTTCATTCGACCGCGGCGTTGCTGATCGATCGATTTCATTCGATCATTCCAGTACGCTTGAACCGACCTCCTGCTATCGGGCCAGTGCATGCCCTCTAGCAACCTACGCCCGTTTCGTTTGGTCTCTTCGTTTGGACTCTGAAATTCGATCCGAGCATGAGTCACGCTTCCCGCGCGAAATTGGCGTGCAAAAAAAACCGGGGAGAGATTCTCCCCGGGAAACGTCTGCCGCATGACAGAGAAGTCCATCATGCCTCCGGCCGGCGGGTAGCCGGTCGGAGGCAATCGCGCGATTAGGGCTGAGGCCGTTCGCTCGCCTTGATTGGCTTGGGCCGGGGACGGGCTTTCCAGGCTTCCACATCCTTGCCCAAAACCTCGACCGCTTTTTCAATTTGCACGTCCTTGCCCGCGGGCATCTCGCCCGGTTGCGGCCAGACAATGTAATCGGGCACGGCCCCGTTAAGCTCCAGGTCCTGGCCGTCGTCGGGCAAGTACCAGCCCCGGAAGGGCATGCGCAAGAAGCCAACATCCATGATGTTGGTGCCCCCCGTGCTGATGACGCCGCCTGCCGTGGGCACGCCGATCAGCTTGCCGCGTTTGATGATCTTGATCGCATGCGAGAAGATCTCGGCATTGCTGAAACTGTTTTGATTGCACAGCACGGCAATCGGCTTATCCCAGGAAGGATACACCAACCGGTCGTGAGGATAACCCGGCTGACCGCCCCGGGGAATCGTGATCGAGTGGCCCGGTTGATTCAAAGCGGTAAGCAAAAGATCGGCGGTGCTGCCGCCGCCATTTTCGCGCACGTCGATGATCAGGCCATCGCGGCCGAGGCCCGCCGCGGCCAGCTTTTCTTCAAAGCGGTGGAAGCTGGGCATGTCCATGGCGCTGATGTGGAGGTAGCCCAATTTCCCCTGGCTGATCTTGTGCACCAGGTCCTCGTTGTCGACGAGCCACTTGTCATAAAGCAGCGTCCTGGCGGCGGTGAAGCTGATCGGCCGCAAGACAACCGCCCGCTCCTTGCCATCCCTGGCCTTGACCACCAAGGAATAGTCTTTGCCTGCAGGCCCATTGAAGCTGGCGGGGAAATCAATCCCTGGCGCCAGGATCTTGCCATCGATGGAGACGATTGTTTCCCCCGCGACGATTCGTGATTTCGCCTTGTCCGCCGGGCCCCCGGGAATGACATCCTTGACCAAAAATCCTGGGCCTTTAAACGTGGGGTCAAAGCGCAGACCGAAATGCGGCGTCTGGGGACGCCAGACTCCCGCCGGGCTTTCCTCGGTAGGCGTGGGAGGCGCGCCGCGCCGCGGTTGACCGCCGCCCGGAGTGACGGTGAAGTTCAAGTGGGAACCGTTGAGTTCGCCAAGCATCATCTGCACGACCGGCGCAAGGCTCTCCATGTCGGGAGCGGCCATGGCCAGGGGCAGGTACTTGGTACGAATGGCGTTCCAGTCGCGATTATTCAAGCGTTCGTCGTACCAGTTATCCCTCATCGTGCGCCAGCACTGATCGAACACCTCCCCCTGTTTCGCCGGAAGCTGAACGGTTTGCAAGGCGGTGAAACGGTAAGGCGTTCCGCCTTCCGCGCCCGCGGCGGGCGCGGCGGCAGGAGTCGCCGCCGGACCGGGACCGCGTCCGCGGCCTCCTGGGCCGCCTGCGGGAGCCGCCGCAGAAGCCGCTCCTGCGCCAGCGCTTGGAGAAAAACTGGAAGGAATGCCTGCCGACAACCAGACGATACTCCCCGATTTCAGCCACTTGGGGTTGGAGCCGGTTCCCGCAAAAACCTGCTTGGGACGCAAGTCCTCGGGGAATTCCACGGTGTAGACTCCCCGTCCGGCCTCGCCGCCGGCCAAGAACGCAAGCTTTTTGGAATCGGTCGACCAGAAGAGCTGGGTCTCGCGCACATCGTTGTTGGCGATGACTTTGACTCTTTGCGCCAGACGGTCGAAATCGATCTTCACATCGGCCTTGGGCTTGGGATTGATCGCCTCGGTGCGAGGGCGGGCGCCGCCCGGCGGCCCCATGGGCCGATCGGGCGTTCCTTTCTCCTGGCTTGCCGGTCCCTTCGGCAGTCCCTTGGCCGTGCCTGAGTTTTGCCGGCTCTTCATCTTTTCAAGCGCCTTGTCGACTAAGCGGTCGCGCGGGCTGCGGTCATGTTCGTCGAGCGTCAAATACACATATTTGACATCCACTTCCTCTTTTTCTCGCTGGCCGGTGAAGGCGATGATCTTGCCGTCGGGCGACCACACGGGATTCGAATCGTTGCGAGGATGGCGCGACAGGTTGTAAGGGGCGCGCGAACCATCGAGTGGAACAATGAAGATATCGCGGTTGAAAGTGGTGTCTTCCTTGGAATAGACGAGCCAGTTGCCATCGGGAGACCAGTCGAACTCGATCCGGCTGAAGGAGCTCACGACGGTCTTTTCGTCGGAAAGGCCGGTTTTCGGATCGAATTTGCCGACAACCAGGTCACCGCGGCCCCTGTTATAAGCGAGCTTGGTTCCATCGGGGCTGAAGACCGGATTGGCCTTCACCCCGCCATCCTTGGTGAGAGGGCGAATGTCGAAGGAGCTTTGCCGCCACCAGAAATCGGAAGGGTTTCCCTTGCGCGCCTGGTAGATTTCCGTGCGGCCATCCCGATCGCCGACAAAAAGAATTGACTCGCCATCGGGACTGAACACCGGGTCGCGTTCCTCGGCCGGAGTTTGCGCGATCGCCACCGGTTCCTTCAGCTCCGTGTCCATCACCCAAAGATCGCCGCCGGCGGCGAAGACCATTTCCAGTCCGTCGGAGGTGAAATCGACCGCCGTGGCCGCCGCCAGGCTCTTCTTCTCGAACTTCGGTGGCTCCAGGTCGTCTGACACCTCAATCTTGACGGGCGTCGCGGGAGCGTATTTTCCCGGCCCATGGCGCTTGATCAGGTACAGATCGAACAGCCGGCGATAAAGGATCGTCGAGCCGTCGGCGCTTACCGAAGGATTGAGAACCAGATCGTCCTTGAAGTCGGTGATCTTGAACGCCTGGGAGTTTTCCAGCCCTTGTTCCCAAAGGTTGTAAGAGCCGTCCTGGCCGCCCACATAAATGAAACCTTTGCCGCCATCGACCCAGGTGGGCCAGAGCGCGCCGCGTTCATGGGCAAAGCTCACCTTCTGACCCGACTCGACGGGAACGGGATCGAGCAAGCGCTTCTGGCCGCCCTGCGCGGAACGAAGCCAGATCTGGCTGGCCTGCGAGCCGTGATATCCCTTGCGCCACCACTGCGTCCCCTCGCGGCAATATAGGAGATCGCCTGCCGCATTCAGACTTCCCTGGTTGCCATAGTCGTCAAAGAGGATTTCTTCCCGTCCGCCCCCCTCGACGTTGACCAGATAAAACCGTTCGGCATGGCGCCAGCCATGGTCGCGCTGGCTGCTCGCCAGCAAGTTCTTGCCATCGGCCGACCAGCCTTGCAGCGAATACCCCGCCGTGTGCTGGGTGACTGCCCGGGCGGGACCGCCGCGAGCATCCATGACGTAGATCTGAAAGCCAAGGCCGTCGCGATCGCTTGTAAAAGCGATTCGTTTGCCGTCGGGTGAAAACTTGGGCTCGCGGTCGCGGCCGGTATGTAGCGACAGACGGGTGGCGGTCCCCCCGGCGGAGTTCACCGTCCAAATATCCCCCTTCCAGTCGAAGGCAATTTTGGAGCCATCTGGCGACAACGAGGGGTTGCTTGGCATGCGGATTTCGCTCGCCTGCGCGCAGCAGGCAACAAGCGTCATGGCCGCGCAAACGGCCAGCAACTTGGGGAAAGCTGATTTCATGGGATCGATCCAGTGAGGTGAGCCAGAGAGACCATTGAGAGGATTGGCCCCAGCCCGAACTTTTGATACCGTATGTGATAGCCAAACCCCGCCGGGCGTCGCCTCTTCCCCCCCAAAGACCCCCGGAATTTCCGGAGTGATCGAATGAAATCAGCCTTCCGTTACCTTGGTCCGCTCGCCCTGTGCGCCGCGTTGATCGGCCTCGTTCCGCTGTCGTCGATGGCCGCCGAACCGGCCAAGAAAAAGCTGGTGCTGATTGCCGGCCGCAAAAGCCACGCCTACGGCCAACACGCTTTCAAAGCGGGCTGCATGCTGCTCAAAGATTGCCTCGACAAGGCGCTGCCCCAGCTTGAAACGGTGGTCGTGCTCGATGGCTGGCCCAAAGACACCAAGGTCTTCGACGGCGCTTCGGCCGTTGTGATTTATGCCGACGGCGGCGAAGGCCATCCGTTTTTGGCGCACCTCGCGGAAATCGACGCCCTTGCCAAAAAGGGCGTGGGCATCGGCATGATGCACTATGGTGTCGAAGTTCCCAAGGGACCCGGCGGCGACAAGTTCCTCGAGTGGACCGGCGGCTATTTCGAGCCGCACTGGTCGGTCAACCCAACCTGGACTCTCGTCCGTAGCGAACTGGCCAAAGGGCACCCGATCACTCGGGGCGTGGGCGAAGTGCGCACCTATGACGAGTGGTATTACCATATGCGATTTCCCAAGGACATGGAGGGCGTGACGAGCATCCTTTCTGGGCTGCCCGGTAAGGACACCCTCACTCGTCCCGATGGCCCGCATAGCGGCAACCCGGCGGTGCGCGCCTCGGTTGCCAAGGGCGAAAGCCAATCCCTGGCCTGGGCGCGCGAACGGGCCGATGGCGGCCGCGGCTTTGGCTACACCGGCGGCCATTTCCACTGGAACTGGGGCGTCGATGCCAACCGTAAACTCGTCCTCAATGCCCTCGCCTGGCTTTGCAAAATCGAAGTGCCCGAAGGCGGGATCGAGTCGAAGCGGCCCACCCTGGAAGAACTAAAGCAAAACCAGGATTTCTCCCTGCCGGAAAAGTTCAATTTCCCCGAGATTGAAAAGAGAATCAAGGAAGGAAATTCCTGATTCTCGCCAAGAAGGAATTTTGCGATCTGAGGCGCCTTGCGCCTCAGATCGTTTCGCTTCACCTGCCGATCCTGCTTCGTAGAACTTGACCTGCCGCGTAAGATGACATTGCCCGCCTGCATGCCCTGCAAACACAAAAAATAGAAACGCGCCGGACACCGTTGTCCTGCCGCTTTGTGTTCCCGCCTGAATGACTGCCGGTTCCCTCCTTCCTTCCTCCCGCCGATTGGATGGCTAACATGCATCCCAAGATTCTCGCGAGTATGGCCGCGCCCTTGCTTTGCTGCGCGGCGCTTCATGCGCAGCCCAACCCCGAAATTCAACCGCTAACGCCCGCGGGAGTGACGATCGGTAAGGCGACCGAAATCGCAATCAACGGGACGAATCTCCAGGAAGCCACGGGCGTGCTCGCCTCGTTTCCCGGCAAGTTCAAGTTCACTCAAGACAAGAAGACCGAAGCCACGCAGATCAAGGTTTCGATCGAACCCGATGCTGGCCTGCCCCCCAGTCTGCAGATCATTCGCATCAGCACGACCCGAGGCATTTCTGGGGCGCGCGTGATCGCGCTGGACAAGTTGCCCGTGGTTGCCGAAAACGGTCAAAACACAAGTAAGGAAAAGGCGCAAGAGGTGACTCTGCCCTGCGTGGTCGATGGAAAAATCGACGCCGAAACGGCCCGCTGGTTTCGCTTCAAGGCGAAAAAAGGACAGGCCGTGTCTTTTGAAACGATCGGCCGCCGGCTCGGGAGCAACCTCGATCCGCAGCTCACCCTTTACGACGCCAAGGGCAAGGAATTGCAAGGCGGCTACAGCAACGACTCTCCAGGCTTGCAGACCGATGCGCGCATCCGATACGAGTTCAAGGAAGAAGGAAGCTTCCTCCTCGCGCTACGGGATGTCAGTTGGCGTGGCGGAGCTGATTTCCTCTACCGTTTGCGCATTGGCGATTTCCCCATGGCCACGACCCCCTTCCCCCTGGCGGTGGAAACGGGGAAACCGGGAACGGTTGGCTTTGCCGGACCTTCGACCGCTGCGGGTCTTTCGGCCAAGGTCAATGCGGCCGGGAAACCGGTAGGCGATACCATGCTCGTGGGCGCGACCCTGCCAGGCGGCGGCGACCCCGGTATGGCGGTCGAATTGCCCGTAAGCGCCATCGCCGAGGTGGAAAAATCGGGCAATAACCATCAGTTGGCCCAAGCTCAACCGATCACGATCCCCAGCGCGGTGAATGGGCGCCTGCTCAAGCGCGGCGAACGCGACTACTACAAATTCGCCGCGAAGAAGGGGGCCAAAATTGCGATCGACGGCACCGGTTCGGGCCCCTTCTCCCCCACCGAGGTCTATCTGGAAATCCTGGATGCCAAGGGAGGAAAGATTCAAAAAAGCGATCCGGGCGGCGTGCCCGTGCTTGAGTTCACTCCTCCCGCCGACGGCGACTTCACCCTGATGGTCGAACACGTCCATCTCTGGGGTGGACCCACCGAGGCTTACCGCATCGTCCTGCAACCTCCGCAACCTCGAGTGAACATCACTTTGGCGCAGGATCGCTACGCCATCAACCAGGGAGGCGAAGTCGGCATTCCGATCCTCGTCGAACGCAAGGGTTACGATGAGGCGTTCAAGGTGGTGGTGGTTTCTCCCGCCGGGCTGCAAGGCACGCTCGAGATTCCCAAGGGGAAGCCGGCCAAGCCCGCCGACCCGGCCGGCACGATCGTTGTCAAGGCGCCACCCACGCTTCCCATGGGTCCTCAGCCGCTGGTCCTTGCGCTCGAGGGAAAAGTCGCCCATAGCTTCTCCGTTGCCAAACCCGTCAGCACCGGCCTCGCGGGACTACCGTATTTGCCTCATCAATTTGGGTCTTCGGCAGCGGTGGCCATTCTGGAAAAACCGCCCTTCAAGGTCGAATCGACACTGGTCGAGAAGACTGCGAAGATTGGCCAGAAGGCGACGATCAAGGCAAAAGTAGTGCGCGACAAGGGGTTCGAAGGCGCGATCGCGGTATCTGTGGAAGGGTTGCCCAAGGAGGTGACCGCCACCACCGCTTCGATCGCCCCCAACGCCTCCGAAGTTGACCTGGTCGTGACCCTGGGCGCCAAGGCCGAAGTGGGCAAACCGAATCTGAAAGTGACCGGAAAATCGACCAAGGGCGCGCGCGAATTCGTGGTGAGCAGCGGCGGCCACGAATTGCAGATTCAAAAGTAGTTGGATCTCGTGTCCATCAAACCGCTTCGGGGCACCTGCTTATAAAACAGCAGCTGCCCCGAAAGCATTTTTACCAGTGCGATTTGGTGAAGTCTTTTTAGGCGACCAAAATACGCAGGCGCACGGTGAATCGACCGATGGCGTCGGGTTCAGGCGGCGATCAGAAGGTGGGGTTGAGCATCTGGCGCAAAACCTCGGGAGGCGCCGCGGCGTAGGCGCGGGGTTCGATCGTTGAGGCAGCCCGCCCCTGGGTCAAACTGCGCACACGGTCGGCATAATCGAAGAGCTTCGACATCGGCGCGATGGCGTCCACGACCCGGATTTTGCCGCGCACCTGAATGTCTTGAATCTCGGCACGCCGGGAATTGAGATCGGCGGTCACGGATCCCAAATAATCTTCGGGAACATTGACCTCCAGCTTCATGACCGGTTCCAGGAGCACGATGTTATTAAGAAGCGCCTTGCGCACCGCATCGGCGGCAGCGACCTGCATGGCCACGTCGTTGGTACGAACCTGATCCCACTCGATCGATTCCAGAACGGCCTCGATCTTCATCACCGGGTAGCCAAGCTCTCCGGATTGCAGCGACGAGCGCAAGCCGTCGATCGCGGCATCGACCAGGGCCTCGGGCACCGAGTCAGGCCGGATCTTGTTGATGACCCGCACGCCCAGCGCATCTTCGGTCGGCGTCTTCTGTACTTTGTTCTTCGATCCTTTGCCCTTGGACTTATTTTGCGAAGCACTGCTCTCTTCTTCGGGAGCACTTCCCTCGATCGAGGACCCCAGATCGATCGGCGAAAAGGACACCGTCAACTTGCCGAAGATGGCATTGCCGCCCACCATCCGGTCGCATTCTCCCTCGGTCGTGACGGCCTGGCCAATCGTCTCGCGGTAACTGACGCGCGGCTTGCCGACCCGGATTTTCAAGCGGAAATCGCGCTCCATCCGGTGCTGCTTGATCTCCAGGTGGAGCATGCCCATGCCGCTCATGAGCGTCTGGCCGGTGTCCTTGTCTACATTCACCAGGAACGTCGGATCCTCGCGTTTGAGGATGGTAAGGACGTCGTTGAGCTTGTCCTTGTCGCCTGAGGACTCCGGCTCCACGGAGCGGCTCACCACGGCCTGGGCGAACTGGATTTTTTCCAGAAGAATCGGGTGTTGCTGATCGCAAAGCGTATCGCCGGTGACCGACTCCTTGAGGCCGATCATGGCGACAATGTCGCCTTCGCTGGCCGTTTCCAGTTCGATGCGCTGGGTGGGATCGGCCTCGGTATGGTACATCTTGGCGATGATTTCGCGGCAATCCTTGCCGGGGTTGGCCACCTTCGAGCCGACCTTCACCGATCCTGAATAGATGCGTACGAAGAAAAGTTCGCCGTGGGTGTCGGCCACCACCTTGAAGACCAGGCCGCAGAAGGGATCCTTGACCGCGGGCTTGCGGGTCTCGACTTTGTCTTTCTTCTTGGGGTTGATCCCCTTCACCGGCGGACGATCGAGCGGCGAGGGCAAATACCAAACCATCGCATCCATCAGAAGTTGAATGCCGATATGCTCGCGGCCCGAACCGCAGAAGAGCGGTTGCAGGGTACGCTTGAGCGTCTGCTCGCGGATGAGCCGGCGCAAGCTCTCGACCTCGGGAGTTTTGCCTTCAAGCACCGCCGAAGTGATCAGGTCTTCCGGGTCGTTTTCGGTCAAGAGATCGAAAAGGCGGTTGCGCCAGGTTGCTGTTTCCTCGCGCATCTCTTCAGGGACTTCGAGGACCTGAAATGTCTTTCCTGAGTCGGCGGGGTTGTAGCGCAGTAGCTTTCCTTCGACCAAGTCGATGATCGCTTCGAACGGCTGGTTGCTATCCTTGACCGACCCGCTGCCGACGGGAATCGCCAGGGGTAAGGGCTTGGCTTCGAGACGCTCGATCACATCGGCCACGGCGGCGGGGAAGTCGGCCCCGATGACATCCATCTTGTTGATGAAAATCATCCTGGGGACTTCGTATTTTTCCGCCTGTCGCCAGACAGTTTCTGATTGCGCCTCGACCCCTTTCTGGGCATCGAAGACGACGACACAGCCATCGAGCACGCGCAGGCTGCGCTCGACTTCCGCGGTGAAGTCGACGTGCCCAGGGGTGTCGATCAGGTTCAGCGTGTGGTCGCGCCACTTGAGGGGGATGCAGGCGCTGTAGATGGTGATGCCGCGCTGCTGTTCCTCGGGGTCGTAGTCGGTGGTCGTGTTGCCCGAATCGACGGCGCCAAGCCGGTGCGTGGCCCCAGCGTAAAAAAGGATATGTTCCGAGGTTGTGGTTTTGCCTGCGTCGATGTGGGCGATGATGCCGAGATTGCGAACCTTATTCAGATCGGTTGGCGAAGAGGACATAACAAGACCCCACCTAAACGAAAACCACCCCATGTCGGGGTGGTTGAAAATCCCACGGGAAAACCGGCGCCAAGAACCTGCAAAGAAATCAGAGGGAAATAAAAAAAGGGGGGCATTGCCCCCCTTTTTTCTGTTGGTTCAGGTTTACCAGGCGAAGTGGGCGAACGCCTTGTTGGCGTCGGCCATCTTGATCGTCTGTTCGCGCTTGCTCACCGCTTCGCCTTCGCGACGGTAAGCCGCCATCAATTCTTCGGCGAGACGCAGGAACATGGGACGACCCGACTTGGAGCGGGAAGCGTCGATGATCCAGCGGATCGAAAGGCTTTGCTGGCGAGACTTATTGACCTGCATCGGAACTTGGTAGTTCGCACCGCCAACGCGCTTGGAGCGGACTTCGACAGTCGGCTTCACATTTTCGATGGCGATCGAGAAGACCTCGACGGGATCGATGTCAGGCATACGCTTTTTGATCTGATCGATCGCATCGTAGAAAATGCGGGTGGCGGTGGCCTTCTTGCCATCCCACATCAGGCAATTGATGAACTTGGAGCAAAGCTTGTTGCCAAATCGGGGATCGGGCTTGAGTGTCGTCGCACTCGCGGTCATCTTCTTCGCCATGGGAGCAGTCGTTCCTTCGAATCTATTTCCGTGAGAATTTGTATGGGTCTAGCGGACTACTTCTTATCGATCTTGGCGCCGTACTTGGACCGGGCTTGTTTCCGGTCGGAAACACCCTGGGAGTCGAGCACGCCGCGCACGATATGGTAGCGAACGCCAGGAAGGTCACGCACGCGACCACCACGAACCAGGACGATCGAGTGTTCCTGAAGATTGTGGCCTTCACCCGGGATGTAGGCGGTCACTTCGACGCCGGTGGACAAGCGAACACGGGCGATTTTACGCAGCGCCGAGTTCGGTTTCTTCGGGGTCATCGTCTTGACCTGAAGACACACGCCCTTCTTGTGGGGGCAGCCTTGCATGGCCGGGTGCTTCGATTTGCTAAATTGCGGTACGCGCGGCTTGCGAACTAGCTGATTGATCGTTGGCATGGAATCTCAAAACCCTGTCCGGCACCGCCGGTTGCAAAATGCCCCAAAACATTAACTGTAAAGGCCAATTCAGGGAGGGTCAACCTCAACACCACCCCGCAAAGGCACCTCACCCAAAGAAATCGAGAGGCCACGTGGGCCTCTCTTCTCAAACCGACTGCGTTTTGTGAACCGCGCTTTACGTCGTTCGCAAAAGCGGCGAACCGCGCCTTTTAGGCGTCAGGTTCCTTTTCCTCTTCTTCGTCCTCATCGTCATCTTCATCATCGTCAAAATCGTCTTCATCGTCGTCTTCGTCATCAAACTCGTCGTCCAGGTCGTCTTCATCGTCCAGATCGTCGTCATCGAATTCGTCATCGTCGAATTCTTCTTCGTCGAATTCTTCCAAATCCTCGTCGTCTTCCTCGTCCTCGAGGTCGTCTTCCTCTTCATCATCGTCGTCGTCATCTTCGTCGTCTTCAAAATCTTCTTCTTCGTCTTCGTCTTTCGCCGAGGAATGTCCGTCAAAGGATTGCTCAATGGTTGCCATCCCGGAGAGGACTTCACCACCACCCGTCCACTCCTCCATGATCCCACCCAACCATTGGCGTCCAAGCATTTCAATTACCTCAAAAAATACCTTTGGGACCAACCAGGAAATCTCAATTTATCCGACTGGAAACCCATTGTCCCACTAATGGCCACCTTACACCCTTTTTTGCCACAAATCCCGCCATTTGGGATAGGGTTTCCGGTTTTTTTTCGATTTCCCCGCCACGATCCCTCACCGACTTTTTTCCAGTGGCAAGGTTTAGCGGTTTTTCCCGAAACGAACAGGGATTCAGCTCTTAAATTGGCTGATTCGCTTGCCAGAATTTTGGATAGCGTCGGCGAGCCTTTGTCGCACATTTTTCATAAAGGGTTGACTTCACTTTGCGCCCATTCGACATCCCTGGGAATAGGGATGTCGCAAATGAGCTCAAATCACCAGAAATTGCACTCTTTCCCGTGGAAATGCCCCCTCAACCGGGCCCATCGGCTCCGACTCGGAGGCGTAGCCTTGATCCCTGCACCAAAATGGCCCAACTCAGCTGGTGCGATTGCCTCTTGTCGAGAAAGTGGGGGGCTAACTCAGGCAAGGGATCCGGCAGAGCCCGTTACCGGTTTTCAAGCCAGGCAAACTTTGCGGAATCTTCGCGTCGCAATACGAAATATTTGATGACCAGGTTCCCCGTCCACCGACTGCATAATCAGCTGTGACCTATAAGGAAGCCACAAAATCTCGCGTGACGGGTTTGCCGGGCGATTCTTCGTTGGAAGGGGGGTCATTTGCGACGCTGCCGCTTATCCAAATCGCTCAGGAAGGCAGACTACCCCGCACGCCGGAACCAGAAATCGCGCAGCACCCGGATCTTTTCACGGCGAACCGCGTCGGGCGCCGTCGCCTCGAAATCGAGCGCCACGCCCGCAAAGCGACAAAGCAACTGGTAAGCATGCAGGCGGTGCGGGGGATTGGGGTGGTCGAGGTACTCGAAGATCACCGGCAGGGCCGCGCCCATTCCCGACATGATCTCGATGCCGCCGGAGTTGTCCCCCATGACAAACCGCTCAAAGGCCCGCCTCGTCGCGCCCGGATCGGCGGAAAACCCGCCAGCCGCCCCGGAACTTGCGGAATCCTTCTGCATGCCGAAGGGGTCTTCACTAAAGCTATTGCCCAGGTATTCCTGAATCGCGACCGGGTCGCGCACGATTTCCTGCGGTGTGCCATGCGTGCGCACCTTGCCGCTTTTGATCAGATAACTGCGGTCGGTGATCGTCAGAATTTCTCGCACCCGGTGATCGGTGACCAGGATGCCGATCCCCTGGTCGCGCAAATCGCGCACAATGCGCTGAATGTCTTCAATAGTTTGCGGGTCGATGCCGGTAAACGGCTCATCCAAAAGGATGAGAAGGGGATCGGCGACAAGGCAGCGAGCGATTTCCAGCCGGCGCTTTTCACCGCCCGAAAGGCGCGCGGCGTTGTTCTTGCGCAAATGAAGCAGGCTGAACTGGTCCAAGACCTTGTCGGTGCGCTCGATGCGTTCCATCCGATTGAGCCGGCGGCCGACGGTCCGGTGCACCGGCATCGCTTCGAGAATGGCATGAATGTTCTGTTCAAGGGTCAGTTTGCGAAAAACGCTGGTTTCCTGCGCCAAATAACCCATTCCCAGACGAGCACGCCGGTACATGGGCAGCTGGGTAACATCGACGCCATTGAAAATGACCCGGCCCCCGTTGGGGGTGACCTGGCCGGTGGTCATGCGAAAACTCGTCGTTTTGCCCGCGCCGTTGGGACCAAGCAATCCAACCACTTCGCCGATGTCGACCTGAAAACTGACGCCATCCACCACCTTGCGGCGGCCGTACCAGCGCTCAAGCCCCGTCACCTCAAGGATGGCCATCCCTAGCTCTCCAACCCACGACCTGCTTACCTGCCTACCGACAAACATCCGGCGAAGACTTGCAAGCGTCCTCCCTTCTATCCGAGCCGATTCCCGCACGACAAGTCCATTCATCCAAAACCGGCCCATTCCCATACATCAACCTTGCCCCGTGGCCTCATCCAGAGCTCAAATGCTCCCTAGGGGCCCCGATTTCTCCCATTTCCACACGCCAATCCAAGGAAAGGCACGCCAAGTTGGCCCTTCGCAACCTCATTCCCAAACCGGCAATCCAGGCCCGCATCAAGTCGATGGCACGGGAAATCGAACAGGCGCTGGCCCTCGGCGAACTGGATGTTCTCATCTTGCTCAAAGGAGCGTTTCTTTTCGGCTCCGACCTGGTGCGCAACCTGGAGAAGGTTCAATCGGTCCACTTTGCCCAGCCAAAAAGCTATCGAGGCGACGCCAAAACCGCGGGGCAACTGGAATGGCATGGCCCCCAGTCGCTTGAAAATAAAGCTCCCACCATCCTCATTCTCGATGAGATCCTCGACACCGGCGCGACACTGGCACGAGCCAAAAAAGAGATGCAAAGTTCCGGGTTCGACCGCGTGTTGACGGCGGTGCTCCTACGCAAAAACCGCCCCGAGCCCCCTGTGATCGAAGCCGACTTTGTCGGTTTTGAAATCCCCGACCACTTCGTCGTGGGCTTTGGACTCGACTACGGCGAGAAATTCCGGCATCTCGATGGAATTTTCATTCTCGAGCCCGAGGAAGCCCTCCATGATCGATGAACAGTGCCGCCTATTGATCCTCGGTTCTTCCCGGCTTGAAACGCAAAAAAATGAAGCCATGGCGGCAGACGCCGGCTGGTCCCGCGTCGAGTCGGCGTCGCTTGAACAACCAGGCGCCTTCTTGAAGTGCCTTGCAAGATCGACCAGAGAACACGACGGTCTCTTCGTTCATGGTCTTGGTCCCGTCCCAAGCTACCTGGCGGCCTGGCTGTTGCCGCGATCCGTTCCCATTATTGCCAGCGGACTGGGGGAGTCGGAGTTTTTCTGGAACCGCTGGCTTCGCCAACGCGTCAGCGCCTTTTGGGATCGGCCCGAGCCGGCGGCTCCGGCCGGCGCCGCCGATGCGCAGGAATTCTCACTGTGGGGTTTTGGAGATTGGACCTCTCGCGCCGGAATTCGCGAGATCCTCTGGGCTTTCACCATGATCCGCATTACCGGCTGGAAATGCCGCCTTCACCTGTTTGGCCAGGGGCCGTGGCAGGCAACATTACGCAATTTCGCCAATCTTGCTTCGACCGGCGCCCAAATTGAATTTCACCCTTGTTACCCCGACCAACTGGCGGGCCGCCCCCTTCCCGCCCTCGTGTTTGCTCCCCAACCGCAAAATGTTCCCGACTGGTTGGTCGACTTCCTGGGCGAAACGGAAGTCTTGACCTCGGCAAAATCCCCAACGCTTGCCAGCGCGAAGGCCGCCCCTCGTCTCGTTCCGGTCGCCTGGAAACCGGCGGTCATGGCGGCCAGCGCCATGAGAGTTCTGGCGCGGTGCCGAGAATCGAGCTCAACCCTTGGGGCCCAGGTGCCTGAATCGATTCGCTGGAACCAGGCCGATTGCTACCGCGCCATTCGCCGCCACTTAAACCGGATCTGCGCGTGAAGAACTGGCAGATTTTTTTTCTGGCGCTGGTTTTGTGCGCCTTGGCCGCCGCGGCCATTCCCTGGATCTATCAACGCTCTCAATTCCTCACCGCGGCGCAGGTGCAAATCAATCGTGAACTTTGGGAGAACTCAAAGCCCGCATCGTACACGTTGCACATCCTCAAAACCGATGGGGCGAGCAAAACCGCGGTCTTATTGCGAGTGACACCCGGGCAAGAGAGGGTTTGCCGTGAAAACGGTTCCTTTTTGGGGCAAGATCAGGCGGCAAAGTGGATGCCCGAAGGGCTCTTTGATCAACTGAGTCAATGGCTCGCCGAAGCCGCGACCGACCCGAGCCAGCACTACCTGACGGCACGCTTCCACCCGCAATACGGCCTGCCGATCCGCTCGGTCTTTCGTTCCAAGGTGCAAGGAATTCGGGTGGAAATCCAGGTCGCGATTCAAGTCGAGTAAAGCGACAGATCGGCCCATTCGACCGGGTCGGCCCACCCGTCGCAATTCACCTTGAGCAAACGCGGCTCGTCTCCGCTCAAGTCCCAAGCCTGTAAGAACCACTTACTTTCCGCGGGCGCCGCTGGGCTCTCAACGTCGCCAGGCTCGCTCTGCCCAAAGTCCGCTTTCAAGTTCGGCGCGCGACCCAGTATTAAGTCAATCATGCCGCCGCCCTGGCGCCGTTCGATGTCGATCTTGCTTGGCTTTGGCGCCGCATGCGGGTGCGAGTGGTAGGTTCCCACCCACTGCAGTCCTTTTTCACGAAACAGGCGCAGCACCCGGAACATATCCGCGGGATCGGCCTCGAACCTTACGGCGCTTCGCAGCGTATTGATCGTTGGCTCAACCTGAACGACCCAAACATGCCGCCCAACCCTTTGGCCGCCGAGCAGGCCGCAACACTCGACAGATTGGTCCAAATCGGCATGCCCCCTCATGTTAAGGAGGGTCGCGACGGTCGTTTGAACGAGTTCAGGATTGAAAATAGGAACCACCATGCGAATAATAGTTATTTCGTCTTATTGGGATTTGAGTTATGA
The DNA here is from genome assembly GCA_965226945.1 of Gemmataceae bacterium. Taxonomy (GTDB): domain Bacteria; phylum Planctomycetota; class Planctomycetia; order Gemmatales; family Gemmataceae; genus SYLG01. The sequence continues at coordinate 8,800,231 of OZ245717.1, forward strand.
CAAAAGCGGGCGGCAAGCGAGATAAGGTCGTTTTGGCCTATTCGGGCGGGTTGGACACCTCGGTCATGGTGCCATGGCTGGGGGAAAAGTACAACCTGGACGTAGTTGCGTTTACGGTCGACCTGGGCCAGGGCGAAGATATCGAGAAGATTCGGTTAAAAGCACTCAAAACCGGCGCGGTCGAAGCCGTCGCGATCGATGCCCGCAATCTGTTTGTCGATTGTTTTGTGTTTCCCGCGCTGATGGCCGGCGCCATGTACGAAGGCAAATACCCCCTAGCCACCGCACTTGGACGCCCCCTGATCGCCAAATTGATGGTCGATGCCGCGCGCGAACACGGAGCGAAAGCCGTCGCTCACGGCTGCACCGGCAAGGGGAACGACCAGGTCCGCTTCGATGTCACCTTCCAGACGCTGGCGCCCGACCTCAAGGTCATCGCTCCGGTGCGCGAATGGAAAATGAGTCGCGACGATTCCCTGGCCTACGCCGCCCAACACGGCATCCAGGTCGAAGCCACCAAGGAAAACCCATTCAGCGTCGATCTCAATGTGTTTGGCCGCTCCTGCGAAGCCGGCATCCTTGAAGATCCCTGGGTCGAGCCGCCCACGGAAGCCTACGCCTGGACGACCGAAGTCGCCAACGCGCCCGATACCGCCGAGTATGTCACCATCGACTGGGACCAGGGCAAACCCGTTGGACTCAACGGCAAAAAGATGGACGGCGTGCCGCTCATCGAAGAGCTGAACCGCCTGGGCGGCAAACACGGTATCGGCCGCATCGACCACATTGAAAACCGCCTGGTAGGCATCAAGTCGCGCGAAATCTATGAAGCGCCCGCGGCGCTGATCCTGCATGAAGCCCACCGCGAACTCGAATCGATGTGCCTGAGCAAACAGGCGCAGCGCTTCAAGACGCTGGTGTCGCAAGAATATGCCGACATGATCTACAACGGCCTCTGGTTCAGCGGCTTTCACCAGGACCTGGCGTCCTTCGTCAGCAGCAACCAGCGCTTTGTCTCGGGCCAGGTGCGCGTAAAGCTCTTCAAGGGAAAAAGCACGCCCGTCGGCCGCAAGTCAGAACACAGCCTCTACAGCAAGGACCTCGCCACTTACGAAAGCGGCGATCAGTTCGACCATGAGGCCGCCAAGGGTTTTATTCGCCTTTGGGGACTCGGTCAGCAAACGCAAGCACAACGGCAACTCCTCAAGGACGGCAAGGGGTTCGCCCTGCCCGGCCTGATGGGACCGTCGTCCAAGAGTTAAATCGATCATTCAGAGGAACTGGTTTTTATGCCTTTAGCCGAACAGTTTGGAATCGACGACCTGGCCCGCTGGCTGGGTCTCGATGCGCGCGAAGTGACCAGACTGGTCTCTCGGGGGAAACTACCTGCCCGCAGAGTCGGCGGAGAGTGGCGATTTCAGCGGGCGGAAATCACCCGCTGGATCGAAACCGAGTTGCAAATCAGTTCCTCCGATGAACTTGTCCGCTTCGAACAAACCCCAATCGCCTTGCAATCGACCTTGCATCCGGCGGGCGGCAGCATGTCCGACCATATCCTGCTGCCCGAATGCATCGCCTTTCCCTTGCAAGCACGCACCAAGGGAAGCGTGTTGCGAGAACTGGTTCAGGTGGCGGGCAACTCCTTCCGCATCTGGGACCCGGACACCGTTCTTTCCGCGGTGGAAGAGCGCGAAGAAAGGTCTTCGACGGCGATGGGCATGGGGATTGCCTTTCCTCACCCGGGCAAACGCCTCACCGCCGAGATTTCCGAGTCGGCCGTATCGCTTGGGGTCAGCCTCGGGGGCATCCCCTTTGGCGCGCCCGATGGCAAGTTGACCCAGGTGTTTTTCCTGGTGCTCGCCACCGACGATGCGACGCATTTGTCGATTTTGGCAAGGCTCTCCCGGCTTTTCCGCGCCGACGAGACTCTTGCCGAACAAATCCTGGCTTGCGGCGATTCCCACCAAACGCATGAATTTCTGCGCAAACTCGAGCTCGGCTTTTTGGGCGATTCGTAATCGCCGATGCTTTGATGGCATCCCTGACCGCACCGTGGGCGGCCGCATTTTTCACGACTCAGT